>CAVRZD010000006.1:0-1997497 GCA_963725645.1 uncultured Actinomycetes bacterium | reverse complement strand
GCCGCCGGTGTCGAGCCGCCCGATGCGGCCGGCAGCCGCGTACCACAGGGCGCCGTCGGGGCCGGCGGTGATCGCATCCGGCGTCGCGCCGTCGGGCAGCCGGTAGCGGTCGAGCTGCCCGCCGGTGGTCATCTTCGCCGCGTACAGCGCGCCGTGGTCGCGCACGAAGAACCACACCCGGCCGTCGGGGCCCGCGGTGATCGGGAAGCCGGCCTGGCCCGCGGGCAGCGTGAAGAAGGAGCACAGCGACGGGTTGCGGTCCTGGTTGAGCCCGATGTCGTAGCCGAGCGTGCACTTCTGGGCGAGCGCCGGCGCGGGCAGGGTCAACAGCCCGACCGCGACGGCGGCCGCGAGCAGGAGCTTGGCTGTCCGGGGGGCGTGCACCGATTCCATTCCGGGAGACCCGCGTCAGGCGCGGATGTCACGCAGCAATGGCCAGGGCGCCCTGCCATCACCGCACTTGGTGTGTCGGCGCGCACCGTCCGCGGGTTGACGCAAGACCGCGGCCGCTGGACCGCTGTCCGGCTGCTGCGCGGCCAGCACTACCCCGGGGTTGGCGGCCGAAAACCCTGGGGCGCCCTCGCTAAAGCTTTCGCTGCCTCACTCCGAAATAGGGAGAGAGGCAGGGATGCCGGGCTCGTGACAGGTGAGCGCCGGATGTCGGATGTATGCCCCGGGCTCGCGAATCCGTTGTCCGAGGAGGCATTCCCTCATGCACTTCTTCTCCCCCCGCCTAGCCGTGTCGGATATCCGCCCACCACTGCGTCGGCGGCGCGGCCCCGGGTACCCGTGTCGCCTGGCAAACAACCGGAGGAGAGGCCCATGCTCATCACGCTCGTGATCATCCTCGTGCTGATCACCCTCGTCGGGGGCGTCGCGGTGCATCCACTGCTGTTCCTGATCGCTCTGCTGGCGCTGTTGGCGTTCCTGCTCAACGGCCGCGGCCGCGCGGTCCCGTAGGGGGCTCGTGATGGTTGTCACGCTGGCCCGGGTCGTGCGCGTCGTCGCCGCGGCGGTCTGCGCGATCATCGCGCTCGCCGCCGTGCTCATCGGGCCCGACGCGAACACCGCGAAGTGGACGGTCGTCCTCAACTACGGGATCGCGATCGTGGTCTACGCGATCGTGGCGGCCCTTGTCGTCCGGCTGCTGCTCGCGCCGGTCGCCGCCCGACGCCGCGAGCCCGTCGCGTAGCAGCGGAACCGTGCCGCGCCACCCGCGAGAAGTAGGGTGGCGCGGTGCGCGCCCTGCAGATCGCCGCGCTGGACGGTCCCGACGCGCTGTCGGTGGTCGAGCTGCCCGACCCCGAGGCGAAGCACTTCCTCACCCCCGACCAGGGCGTGCTGATCGACGTCCGGGCCGCCGCGGTGTCGTTCCCCGACGTCCTCCAGTCCCGCGGGCTCTACCAGTTCAAGCCCGACCTCCCGTTCGTGCCGGGGGCCGAGATCGCCGGGGTGGTGGTCGAAGCGTCACCGGACAGCGATCTCGCCGCCGGCGATCGGGTCGCGGCGATGACGATGATCGGCGGCATGGCCGAACGCGCGGCCGCGCCGGTCCCACTGACGTTCAAGCTGCCCGACCAGCTCGACTTCGCCCAGGGCGCGGCGCTGATCCTCAACTACCACACGGCCTATTTCGCGCTGAAGCTGCGCGGGCGGCTGCGCGCCGGCGAGCGGGTGCTCGTCCACGGCGCCGCCGGCGGAGTGGGGACCGCCTGCCTGCAGGTGGCGGGCGCGCTGGGCGCGAGCACAATCGCCGTCGTGTCGACCGAGGAGAAAGAGCGCGTGGCGCGCGAGGCCGGCGCCGACGACGTGGTGCGCTCCGACGGTCCGTGGCGCGAGCAGGTGCAGGAGCTCACCGGCGGCGGCGTCGACGTCGTGCTCGATCCCGTCGGCGGCGACCGCTTCACCGACAGCCTGCGCGCGCTGCGCGAGGAGGGCCGTCTGGTCGTCGTCGGCTTCACCGGCGGCGCGATCCCGGAGGTGAAGGTCAACCGGCTTCTGCTCAACAACGTGGACGTCATCGGCGCAGGCTGGGGGGCCTACGTGCTGTCCAGGCCCGAGCTCAGCCGCGAGATCGGCGCCGAGCTCGACGCGATGATCGCGGCCGGGACGGTGCGGCCGATCGTCGGCGCGCGCTTCCCGCTCGACCGGGCCGCCGACGCGATGCGGCTGATCGAGGAGCGCGGAGCGCTCGGCAAAGTCGTGCTCGAAGTCTCCTAGCCGATCTTCAGCTTCGTGAGCATGCCCTCGAGGAAGTGGGGCTTGCCGCCGTCACGGTCGGGCAGGGGGCAGAAGAGCACGTACCGCCCGCGCGTGAACGTCAGCGACGTCGCCATCGACTTCCCGCCGTCCAGCGCGCCCGTGACGACCCGGCTGCTCTGGTCGATGTAGCTCGGCGACGCGTTGGACTGCAGTGCCTGCTTGATCGCGCCCAAGGACGGATTGGCGTTCCCCCTGATCTTGAACAGCGAAACCAGGTGGATCGCGCTCTTGCCCTTGCTGACGAAGTCGAGGGGGTTGGTGCCCGGCTTCAGGCCGGTGATCCGCCAGGCGTACCTGTCCTTGCCCGTCTGCAAGCCGGTGATGTTGGCGGCGTACTTGGGCACCGTGCCCGGCTGGCCGCCTGACAGCTTCGTCTGGCCGTACGCCGGCGGGCCGCCGCGCCTGAGGCCAACGGTGTCGACGATGGCGTAGTTCCCCCTCGGCAGGTTGACGATGGCGGTGCCGGTCTTGCCGGGCAGGGTGGTCCCGACCCCACCCTCGGCGCGCAGCCAGCTCGGCGTCTTGCCCGAGTTGGCGGCGAGCTGCTTGACCGCGTCGGCCACACTGTGGCCGCGCGCCACCAGCACGAGCTGGGCGCTGTGCGGCGCCCGGCCCGAGTTGACCAGGACGACCTGGGTGAGCCCGTCCGTCCCCGATGCGGGGATCGTGTACTTCGCGGCGGTGCCCGCCTCGGTGATCGACAGCCGCAGGTTCGTCCGCTTGGTGGCGCTCGCGCTGACTCCGCCGCCTCCGGTGACAGCGAGGCTGGCCGCGATCAGTGCGAGCACGCCACGCGCTGCGGGCCCGCGAAGGTGCATCGATCGCACGGGATTCCTCCTGGTGGAATGGATTCCTGGCTCGAGCCTGCTGCCCGGTGGGGCAACCGACTGGACAAACGCGACTATTACAGCGCCTCCGCTGCCCCGGCGGCGTAGTCGTGCGCCCGGCGCTCGAGGGCCAGCTCGGCGTCGAAGTCCGCGTCGTCGCCGTGGCGGAAGCGCAGGTCGCGCCCGGCCAGCACGCCGACGAAGACCTCGACGAAGCGCTCGTCGAGCTGCGTCCCGGCGACGCGGCGGAGCTCCTGGATCGCCTGCAGCGAGCTGACCGGCCGGCGGTAGGAGTCGCGGGCGGTCATCACGTCGTACACGTCCGCCACCGAGAGCACGCGCGCGAGCACCGGAATGTCCTCGCCGCGCAGGCCGCGCGGGTAACCGTCTCCGTCGATCCGTTCGTGGTGCGCCAGGATGATCTCGGCGACCGCCTCGTAGCCGTCGACCTTCGAGACGACCTCGGCGCCGCGCTCCGGATGGGTCTTGACGATCTCCCAGTCGGCGTCGTTGAGGCCGGCCGCGGCCTTGAGGATGCGGTCGGGGAAGACGAACTTGCCGAGGTCGTGCAGCAGGCCCGCGGTGTGGACCAGCTCCTGCTCGTGCTCGGACAACCCGGCCTCGCGCGCGATCTCCCGCGCGTACCGTGCGGCGGCGGCGCTGTGGCGCGCCGTCATGCGATCGCGTAGGTCGAGGGTGCGCAGGAGCGCCGTCATCATCCCCATCTGTGCTGTCGCCAGCTGCGAGGATCGCCGCTGGGAGAGCAGCAGCTGGCCGAGCAGGTGCTGGAAGCCGGCGAGCACGACCGCGAGCAGCGCGATCGCGGCCAGGCCGACCCGCAGGTACAGGTAGACGACGAACACCGTGATGAGCGCCGTGAACAGCTCCGAGGGCAGCAGGGGAACGAGCGCGGCCCGCGCCTTGGCGGCGAACGCGGAGCGCTCGAGGTAGCACTGGTAGCCGGCGGTGAGGGAGAAGTTGAGCGCCAGCGCGAGCACGAACGTCGCGAACACGAGCGCGTAGTAGCCGAGGTCCGTTGGACCGACGCCGAGGGCGTCGCGCCCCGCGAAGAAGGCGAGCCCGCCGACGAGCGGGAACCAGGCATACGCCACGAGGTTCTGCAGCAGGTAGTGGCGCGCCTCGCGCCAGCGCAGCCACCCGATCACGATCGTGACGACGCCGATGACCGCGGCCGGCGGCCCGCCGAGCAGGACCATCGCGAGGACGAGGGCCAGGAAGCTGCCCGACACCCTGAGCTTCGACGTGGTGGTGGCCACCGCGGTCAGGTCGCTGATGACCGCGCAGCCGGCGAGCGCGAGCGCGAGGGGGACGTTCCAATCGGCCGACCCGGATGTGAGCGCAGCAAGGATCGCGGCCGCACTGAGCGCCGCGAGCTGGACGCACTGTCTCGAAGGGCTCGGTTGTCGGATCACCTGGGTGCTCCGAAGACAGCCACTGTATCGGCGGCTCGCGCGCGCGGCTAAAGGGCGGTCGCGCCGTTGCAGCAACGGGCCCGAGGTCGGGCCCGTCGATGCGAGGGCCTGAGAGGGGGACTAGCCGAGTCGGTAGCCCATGGACTCCTCCTCTCCCAGGTCGAGGCGGCGAATCTTCACCGGCGCGGCGTCGAGGCCCGGAGGACGCCGGGAAGCGCACCGGTTCTCATGCGCAACCTCCCGATCGCCTCCAGCGCCGTTCGACGTTCGTACGAAGCCGCTCGCGCCAACAGCGGGAGGACTCGATACTCGCCGCGGATGGAGCACCCGCTGCGCACGCCCGCGTTCCGGCGCCTGGCGGCCGCCTACACGGTCAACGAGCTGGGGAACTGGCTGGGAGACGTCGCGCTCGCGATCGTCGTGTTCGACCGCACGGGCAGCGCGCTCGCGACGGCAGCGCTGTTCATCAGCAGCCGCGTCGTCGGCGCCCTCGCCGCGCCGGGGCTCGTGTCGCGGCTGGAGACGATCGGCGCGCGCACCGCGCTGCGGCGCGTGTACGCGGCCGAGGCGCTGGTCTTCGCGGCGCTGGCGTCCCTGGCCGGGGCGGGTGCGGCGCTGCCGCTGATCGCCCTGGCCGCCCTCGACGGCGCCCTCGCGCTCGCCGGGCGAGCGCTCGTGCGGGCGGCGACCGTGGAGTTGGCCGGCGAGCCGGCGCGGCTACGGCGAGCCAACGCGGTCCTCAACCTCGGGATGACCTGCTCGGCCGCGCTGGGCCCGGCCGCGGCGGGGCTGCTGGTCGCCGGCTTCGGCGCGCCCGCGGCGCTCCTGCTCGACGCCGCGTCGTTCCTGGCCGTGGCCGCGCTGTTCCCGCGCGGGCTGCGCCTACCCGCCGCCCGCGCCGGTGGAGGGTGGCGCGCGCGCCTCGGGGACGCCGCGGCCTACGTGCGGCGTGAGCCGGCGGTGCGTGCGCTGCTCGGCGTCCAGGCCCTGGCGCTCGTGTTCTTCACCGCGGTGCTCCCGGTCGAGGTCGTGTTCGCGAAGGCCACGCTGGGGGCCGGGGACGCGGGCTACGGCATCCTGCTGATGGCCTGGGGCTTCGGCATGGTGGCCGGCGGGGCGGCGTTCGCGGCGCTGCCGCGGGTCCGGCTGGCTCGCCTGCTGACGTGGGGGACGCTCGCGATCGGCGCCGCCTACGGCGCGACGGCGGCGGCGCCGTCGCTGGCCATCGCGTGTGTCGCCGCGGCGCTGGGCGGGCTCGGCAACGGCGTGCAGTGGATCGCCCTCGTCAACGCCGTGCAACAGGCCACGGCCGGCGAGTACCAGGCCCGCACGATGGCGGCGCTGGAGTCGGTGGC
This sequence comes from uncultured Actinomycetes bacterium, assembly GCA_963725645.1. Lineage (GTDB taxonomy): Bacteria > Actinomycetota > Thermoleophilia > Solirubrobacterales > Solirubrobacteraceae > JALYZC01. The sequence continues at coordinate 1,991,620 of CAVRZD010000006.1, read as the reverse complement.
GGCCGCGGCCCCGGCGCTCGGGTTCGCGGTCGGCGGCTCGATCGCCACGCTCGCGTCGCCGCGCGCCACCTACGCGGTCGCGGCACTCGGCGCGCTCGCCGCGGCGGCCGCGTTCGCCGGCCTCGCCCGCCCGCGCCGCCCGGCGCGGCCGGACCGGGCGGCGCCCGCGCCCGCGGGATCCTGAGCGCCCGTCTACCCTGGATCCATGAGCACTCGCGCGCGCGTCACCGCGTTCGGATCGGCCGCGCTCGTCGTCGTCGGGGGCGTGGTCCTCGGCGTGCTCGTCGGCGGCTCGACCGGCGAGGTGCTAGCCCTCGCCCTCGCCGGCGGCGGGCTGGTGGTCGCGACCAGCCTGGTCTTCCTCGAGGTTGGCCTCAGCGAAGATCGCGAGCGGGCGCGCGAGCGCGCGTGCCGCGCGCCGGCACCCGAGCCCGAGGACCGCGCGCAGCGACGGCTGACCCGGATGCGCGGCCGGCGCCGGCGCCTGCCCTAGGCTCCTGCGCATGCGAGGACGGACCCTCTGGGCGGCGATCGCCACGGCGCTGGCCGTATCGCTGTGCGGGTGCGGCGTCGGGAGCCCGGTGAAGGTGCCGAGCATTTCGACCTTCCCCTCGCCCTCGGGCGCCCGCGGCGACACCGCGACGTTCGTCGTGGACGGCCAGCGCATCGTCATCGCACAATCGGGCCGGATCTCGACCCGGATCGGCAACGCGCCGCAGCTCACCTACACCGGCCCGCTCGGCTGTGCCGGGCGCTACTTCACCGCCCATTTGACCAAGCACATCGAGATCCTCTTCCGCTACAGCTCGCGCGATGCGTACATGCTGATCGGCAACAGCGAGCTCCACCACTTCACCGCTCCGCCGGAGCGCCGCGGGCACGAGCTGTTATGGGACCAGACGTTCGGCGGCCGTCACATCGCGGTGGCGGTCGCCTGCCCGCCGCCGCAGTGAGCGCCGGCGCGCCGGTTCCCTTCCCGATCGGTGCGGGTGTCGAGCTCGCGGAGCTCTCGGCGTCGCCGCACGCGGTGCTCGCGCGGCTGCGGGAGTCCGAGCCGGTGTCGTGGCTTCCCGCGCTGGACGGCTGGCTGGTGACGCGGCGCGAGCTCGCGCTCGGCGTCATGCGCGACACCGAGACGTTCACGGTGGACGACCCGCGCTTCTCGACCCGGCAAGTCATCGGCTCCAGCATGCTCACGCTCGACGGCGCCGAGCACGAGCGCCACCGCGCTCCGTTCGCGCACGCGTTCCGGCTCTGCGCGGTCCGAGAGCGGCTCGGCGGGGTGATCGAGGCCGAGACCGATCGACTGGTGGCGTCGATGGCGCCGGCAGGGAGCGCCGAGCTGCGCCGTGCCTTCGCGGGGCCGCTCGCGGTGGCCGTGATGGGCCACGTGCTGGGGCTCGGCGACGCCCGTCGCGGGAAGGTGCTGGGCTGGTACGGGGCGATCGTGGCGGCGGTGACCGCCGTGACGGCCGGCGAGCCGGTGCCCGACGCCGGCCGCCGCGCCTTCGCCGACCTGCGGGCGACGGTCGAGCCGGTGCTCGACGACCGCGCCTCCGGCTCGCTGCTCGCGGCGGCCGCGGCCTCGGAGGACGCCGGTGGGCTCGATCGCGCGGAGGTCGTCTCGAACGCCGCGGTCCTGCTCTTCGGCGGTGTGGACACCACCGAGGGCGCGATCGCCAACGCGGTGCTGCACCTGCTGTCCAATCCCGACCAGCTCGAGCTCGTGCGCGGCGATCCGGGCCGCGTCGCCGCCGCGATCGAGGAGTCGCTGCGCCTCGAGCCCGCGGCGGCGATCGTGGATCGCTACGCCACGCGCGACGTGGAGCTGGCCGGCGCGCGCATCGGCGCCGGCGACCTCGTCTCGGTCTCGATCGCCGCCGCCAACCGCGACCCGCGCACCTTCGAGGATCCGGACCGGTTCCTGGTCGCCCGTGAGAATGCGGGCCGTCACATCGCGTTCGCCGGCGGGCCGCACGTCTGCGTGGGCATGCACCTCGCGCGCCTGGAGGCCAGGGTCGCGATCGCAGCGCTACTGGAGCGTCTGCCGCGCCTGCGGCTCGACCCGGAGCACCCCGCGCCCTCGCCGACCGGTCTGGTGTTCCGCAAGCCGCCGGCCCTGCGCGTCAGGTGGGGCTGAGGCGGTGTTTCCGGCGAGCTATCCTGGAAGGGCCGCACGCCAAGGGCCAGGTCGGCACATAGGTTCCCCGTCTCGTCCTTGGCAATCGCGGCCCGAACGGGCGCGGCCGGTCTGCGACAACAGCTGGTCGCGCCCCCTCTTGAGGCGAGGACCCTAGCCAAGATCGCCGACCGGCGCGACCGACGCAGCGAGTCGGTTCAGCGGTTCGGGCTGCCGGTGACCTTCGACTCGTCGGGCGGCCAGGCCTCCGTCGTCCAGTGCTGCTCGACCTGCGCGGCCGAGAAGAAACCGATGACGCGCAGGTCCTCGGAGCCGGTGTTGTGGAGGTCGTGGGCCTCTCCCTCCTTCAGGACCACGACGTCGCCGGCCCGCAGCGGGGTCGAGCCCCCGTCGCGCAGGAGGTCGCCGCTGCCGCTGAGGATGAACTGCGTCTCCTCGGCGGTGTCGGTGTGGCGGCCGAGGCGCTTGCCGGACGGGATCGCGAAGTGGATGACCACCGAGGCATCCGCACCCGACCCGCCGTAGGCGAAGAAGCCGCCGATCCATTCGGCGTCATCCGACGCGCTCGACGTGAGGTCGACGGTGTCGATGCTGTCGATGTTGACTGGGTCCATCGCCGCACCCTTTCCATGGGCGTCGCCGCCGCACGGGCGACCGGGCGGCGGAGGCTGGCATCCGAACCCCGCGAGCGCACGCGATCTGGCCGGAATGACGACCCGCGCGACCGCTAGTAGACCCGTCCGCAAGTTCGTTCACGCAACCAGCTGCAGGTGCGGCTCGCGATCGGTGACCTCGGCGAGGACCCGGTCGAGGTCTGAGCGGGTGAAGGTCCACTCGAACGGCCGGGCGATCTCGGCGTAGCGGGCTTGGAAGGCGAGTAGCTGGTCGGAGAGCTGACCGAGTGAGCCGAAGTCGTTGGGCGTCAGCGCCTTGCGCTGGAGGATCGAGAAGTAGAGCTCGATCTGGTTGAGCCAGGAGGCGTGGATCGGGAGGTGGATCAGCCGCAGGTTCTCGTAGGCGCCCTCGAGCCGATCGACCGAGGTCTTGCCCGCGTGGGAGGAGCCGTTGTCGACGATCCAGAACACGCGGCGGGCGGACGCGTAAGGCTCGCTGCTCATGACGTCCTCGACGAGCCGGCCGAAGGGCTCGATCCCGGTCTTGGGCTCAACCCGGCCGAAGAGGTTGGCGTGGTGGACGTCCCAGGCGGCGAGATAGGCGAGGGTGCCGCCGCGGACGTAGTCGAACTCGCAAAGCGAGGGGCGCCCGCCAGCCGGGGCAAGGGTGCGATGACGGCGCCCCAGCGCCTGCAGCTGGGACTTCTCATCGGCTGAGATCACCAGCTCGTCGGGCCGCAGTCGGCGGCCCTCGAAGCGCCGCGCGTAGAGGTCGAGCACCCGCCCGGCCCTTTCCGCGAAGTTCGGATCTCTCGGAAACAACCAGGAGCGAACCTGCCAGGGCTTGATCGCCGAGTCGTGCAGCCAGCGCCAGATCGTCGTCGCCGAGGCGTCGGTGACGCCGCGCTCGATCACGAGACGGTGTAGCTCAGTGCGCGTGAAGCGCGAAAGCGGCAGGCCGTGGGCGGCCGGCAGCTCGCAGGCGATCGCCTTGACCTCGGCGACCTGCTCCGGGGGGAAAACGGCGCGGCCGACCTGCGCGCTGTCTGTCGGTGAGGCCCTCGAGCCGCTGTTCGCTGAATCTTCGCCGCCACTTGCCGACGCACTCGGGGGTGCAGTCCAGGCGCTCGGCGACCCTGAGGTCGGTTTCACCGGCCGCCGAGTAGAGGACCATCCGCGCCCGCTGGACCTCGCGAAATGGACGGGTCTCAGATCGAGCCAGGCGTTCGAGCTCGGCTCGCTCCTCGCAGTTCAGCTCGATCTCGATCTTCTGCGGCACCGCTGGAGGATTCGCCCTTCCATGGGCGATTCCTCCCCAGATCGCCTAAACGTACTTACGGACGCGTCTACTAGTCGCCCGCCAGCTCCTCTTCCCGCTCCCGCGCGTCGTGGAGTCGTTCCTCGGCGCGCTGCAGCTCCGTCTGGGCTCGTTGCGCCTCCGCAAGGGCGCGCTCGTGTGCCTTCTCCGCCTGCTCGCGTGCGCGCGTGGCCGCCTCGCGCTCGCGCCGGCTCGGGCGCCGCTCCTCAGCGCGCGGTTGCGCGGTCCGTTCGGGGTTGAGCGCGGCTCCCCCGAAGCCCACCAGCCGCTGCTCCTTCGTCAGGCACCCGGCGCTGACGAGCGCGCCGACGTCGGGGTCGCCGGCCGCGGCGTGGAGCGTCTCGCGCACGCGCTCGCCGGTGGCCGCCGACTGCGGACCGGCGAGCTCGTCCACCCGACCGAGCAACCGGGCGATCGCCCCCCGTTCGGCCGCCGTTGCCGCGCGCAGTTGCGTGGGTGTGCGGGCCTTGCGCATGCGCTCGCCGGCCGCCAGCAGCTCCTTCAGATCGCCGCGTGCCTGCCGGCTGAGCTGGTTGACGATCCACGCGGCCGCCGTCGGCTTGCCGAGCGCCTTGACGTGCTCGGCCTCGGCGCGCTTCCCATCGCTCCGGAGCCGCTTGGCGAGGTCGTTGCGCGCACCGGTGAACTCCTCGCGCGGCAGGCGATAGAGCTCGGCGGTGGCGGTGCTGAGGTTCTCTTTGCGGCGGGCCAACGAGCTTGAGGCTATCCGCGACGGCGACGCCGCACAGGCCCGCGCGGGCTCGGTCGGTTGGCCCGATTCTTCAGCGCTTGACGTGGAACTGCGACGAGCGAATGACGGCGCTCGTCCGGCCGGCCGAGGTGCGGGCGGTCGCGGCGAGCCGGTAGGCGCCGGGTGCCAGCTTGTGGCCCGACAGGCGGCCGGTGAAGCGCAGGCTGTTGGCTCCGCTCCTGCCGCTGTGGGTGAAGCTGCCGCGGAGCTTGAGGTAGCGGGTGCAGTGCCGGCCGCGGCGGTTGCGCCGCGTGAGGGCGACGCAGCGGCTGCCGCTCTTGATGCCGGTGACGGCGTGCTCGACCGTGAACGTCGTCCTCGCCGCTGTGGAGAGCCGGTAGCTGACCCTGGTTCCCACCGCCGTGGCGACGCTGCCGCCCTTGCTCGCCGCCTTGAACGTGGAGGGCGACAGCCGCAGGGCGCTGATGGTCGGCGCGCCGCCACCGCCGCCACCGCCACCACCGCCACCTCCGCCACAGGCGACCGCGAGCGAGAGCCGCGTCAGCTTGGCGACGGTCACCTCGAGCGTCAGCCGGCTTCCGCACGGATCCTCCTCGGTCGCGAGCGTCCCGGTGATGGGCGTGCCAGGCGCAGCCGAGCCGCCGGTGCAATCCCAGAACTGCGGGTCGTCGGGGTCGTCCGGCTGGCAGTTGAACCCCTGGCCCACGCCGTGCACGTTGAAGGTGTGCCCCTCCGGTGTCAGGCGATACTCGCTGACGGCGACGTCGCAGGTGAAGCTGTAGGCGGCGTTGTTGGCGGCTCCGCGACCGGTCCCGCCGGCGACGGGCTTCAGCGTGCCGGTGCAGCTCTGCGCCGATGCCGGCGCCGGGTTCCACGCCGCCAAGGCCAGCACGGTCGCGACCAGACCGACCATCAGCACACCGACCCGGCGGCCGGCGAGTGGCGAACCCGCGGAACTGAGCTGCATCTCCGGCACCTTCCTCGGTCGTGAACCGAACGTTTCGCAGTCAACCGCTCGTGGGGCGGCCGGTCATCGGCGCCTGGCCGCACGAGGGCCGCGGGCAACTACCGATTACGGGTGACATCGCCGGCGCATCTCCGTATTCGTCCGGCGCCGAGCTGCAGCAGCGACGCAGCCCGTAGGAACCCGCATCGGCATTCCGTGATCAGTTCCGATGCTGTTCTGCGTGCGTCGCGCTTGCATTCACGGCAGAGAGGAGCACATCCGAATGGACGTCAAACACTCAAGGCAGCACGCTCGTGCCGGCGATTGGCTGGAAGTCCGCGGCATTCCCGGCGCACCCTCACGTCGAGGGCAGATCATCGAGATCCTCGGCGAGCACGACCATGAGCACTATCGCGTGCGGTGGGACGAACAGCACGAGTCGCTCTTCTTTCCCAGCGAGGGCGCGATGATCCTGCGCCGGCCCACGGACGTCGGAGCTCACTAGGCGGGGATCGGCACCGCCCCCGGCAAGCCCAGAAGGAAAGCCGGGGGCGGGTTCGTCAGCGCTTCAGCGTCACGGTCTTGGTGAGGGTCGTCGGCTTGCGTGGTTGCGAGAGCTGCGCGACCGCTGCGTCGATGAGGGCGTGGCGTATTTCTTCAAGCAATGGGGTGGCCATCGACCCAAGTCCGGCGGCCGGCTACTTGATGGCCGGACGTGGGACGAGATGCCGCAGGCTCAGCTCGCCCAGCCAGCGTAGGACCCGAGCGAGTGCTCTCGCGGCTTCTCAGCCGGTTAGTGACGGTCCGCCAGTGAGGATCAGACGGACTCACGATGGGAGCACCCGAGCCATTTGGGCGAGGCCCGTTCCCGCGCTCGACCGCTCTCGTTCGGGACACATCTGGGACATATCTTGGTGATCGTCGCGGATGCCGCAAGCCCACAAGTGTTGATTTGCAGGCCCCTTTCCGATGCCGGAGGAGGGACTCGAACCCCCGACACGCGGATTATGATTCCGCTGCTCTAACCGACTGAGCTACTCCGGCGGGGATTCGCGAGTTTAACTGGACCCGCCGGCGCCGCTCACCAGGTGCCGGACTTGGAGCAGCCGGCGTCGCCGGCGGTGGTGCACGTCCGCGTGACGGCGCCGGTCTTGTCGCGCGAAACCGTGAAGTTGTTGCCGCTCGTCGAGTGGGCGACCACGTCGTAGCTGTTCGTCTTCGCGCTCGACACCTCGGCCTGGTTGGGGGCCCCGCCGTAGACGAATCCGAGCTGGTCGCCGCCGGCACTGAGCTCGGCCAGCGAGTCGCACTGCGTGAAGTCGTTCTTCTCAGCGCTGCAGGCCTCGACCTCGCCCACGAGGTTGCGGGCGTTGCTCTTCGCGCTCGCGTCCTGGCCGCGGCGGCTCTGCCCGGCGAAGGTCGGCAGCGCGATCGCGGCGAGGATCCCGATGATCAGCATCACGACCAGCAGCTCGATGAACGAGAAGCCGCGCTCGTCGCGCCAGGGGGTCGGCGGCGCAGGGGAGGATTGGGCGGATCGCGGTTGCATAGGGCTGGGCGCGCCCGACCTCCATGCGGACCGCCCGTGACATCATCGGCCAACGCACCGCTTTCCTAGACCCCCGTACGCGCAATGTCCGACCTCGAACACGCCGTTGACACCGTGATCGCCGACTGCCTCGGCGTCGCCGCGGGCGAGGACGTGCTCGTCGTGGCCGACGCCGAGACCCGCGAGCTCGGCGACGCGCTGCGCGGCCGCGCCGCCGCCGCCGGGGCCGACGCGGTGCTCGCCCTGATGGACGAGCGCGAGGCGAACGGGACCGAGCCGCCGCCGCCGATCGCCGCCGCGTTGGGCGCCGCCGACGTGTTCGTCGCACCGACCTCGAAGTCGCTCTCCCACACGCAGGCCCGCAAGGCCGCGTCCGACGCCGGCGCCCGCGGCGCGACGATGCCGGGCGTCACGACGGACATGCTCGCGCGCGTCATGGCGGTGGACTTCGCCGCGCTCCGGGCGCGCAGCGCGGCGGTCGCGCGCGCGCTGAGCGACGCCGGCGAAGCGCACCTCACCTGCCCGCGCGGTTCGGACCTGCGGCTCGACCTGCGGGGACGCGACGGGATCTCCGACGACGGCAACCTGAAAGTGCCCGGCGCCTTCGGCAACCTGCCCTGCGGCGAGGGCTTCATCGCGCCGGCCGGGGGAGAGGGGACCGTGGTGGCGTCCTCGCTGGCGGCGATCGGGCTGGCGGCCGAGCCGGCGCGGCTCACGGTCCGCGACGGGCGGCTCGCGGAGGCGACCGGCCCGGAGGGGGAGCGGCTGCTGGACGCGCTGCGCGCCCACGGCGACGCCGGGGTCAACCTCGCCGAGCTGGGCGTGGGCACGAACGAGCGCGCGACGCTGACCGGCAACGTGCTCGAGGACGAGAAGATCCTCGGCACCGTGCACGTCGCGTTCGGGGCCAGCGCCGGCATCGGCGGCACCGTCGCGGTCCCGATCCACCTCGACGTGGTCGTGCTCGACGCGACGCTGACCGCGGGCGGGCACCCGATCCTCGAGGCCGGGCGCCTCGTCGTCGAAGCGTGACGACGCTCCTCGCGGTCCCCAACGTGTCCGAGGGCCGCGACGTGGTGGCGCTCGACGCGATCGGTGCGGCCTTCGCCGCGGGTGGGGCCCGCGTCCTCGACCTGCACGCCGACCACGACCACCACCGCGCCGTGTTCACGCTCGCCGGCGCGCCCGGAGAGCTCGCCGGCGCCGTGCTCGCGGGCGCGCGCGAGGCGCTCGCGCGCATCGACGTCTCGGCGCACGACGGGGTGCATCCGCGCGTCGGCGCGCTCGACGTCGCGCCGGTGGTCCACCTCGACGACGCGGCGCGCGGCGCGGCGTGTGCGGAGGCGCTCGTGCTCGGGGACCTGCTCGGCCGCGAGCTGGCGCTGCCCGTGCTGCTGTACGGCGCGCTCGCGGGCGGGCGCACGCGCGCGGAGCTGCGCCGCGGCGGGCCGGAGGCCCTCGGCGACCGGCTGCGCGGGGGAGAGCTGCACGCCGACTTCGGCCCGCACGAGCGCCACCCCACCGGGGGCGTGGCGCTGGTCGCGGCGCGCCCGCCGCTGGTCGCCTTCAACCTCGACCTGGCGCCGCCCGCGGGCGTGGACGACGCGAAGCGCATCGCCGCGCGCATTCGCGAGGGCGGCCCCGACGGCCTGCCCGGCGTGCGGGCGCTCGGGCTCGCGCTGGCCGGACGCGGCATCGCGCAGGTCTCGACCAACGTCGAGGACCCGCGCGCGACGCCGCTGGCGGCTGTCGTGGCGGCCGTGCGAGCCCACGCCGCCGTGGCGGCGACGGAGCTCGTCGGCCTCGCGCCGGCGGCCGCGTTCGACGACTTCCCCGACGACGTCCCGATTCCCGGCTACGACCCCGCGAAGCACCTGATCGAAAACGCCCTCGACCGCTAGTGGCGCCGTCTGTGGGTATCCGGTTCCGTCAGGTGCTGAGCCTAAGGTCGTCTCATGGGGCGGCCAGACTTCCCGCGCACGATTGTGGAGTTCCAGGAGCGTTTTGGCGATGAGGCGGCCTGTCTTGAGTACCTGGCGGCCTCCCGCTGGCCGGTGGGTTACCGCTGCCCGGCTTGCGGCGGCGATCGCGCCTGGGTACTGGAGCGGCGCCACCTGTGGGAGTGCGCCGGCTGCCATCACCAGGCTTCGGTCACGGCGGGGACGGTGATGCACGGCACCCGCACCCCGCTGCGGCTGTGGTTCTGGGCCGCCTACCTGGTCGCGACTCACATCCCCGGGATCTCGGCCAAGCAGCTGCAGCGCCAGCTCGGGCTCACCCGCTATGAGACCGCCTGGCTCATGCTGCAGAAGCTGCGCCGGGCGATGGTCGCACCCGAGCGCACCCCGCTGCGGGACGAGGTCGAGGTCGACGAAGGCTTCGTGGGCGGCGTCGATCCCAGGCGCAGAGGCAGCCGAGACCGCATCGGAAAGCAGCTCGTGGCGGTTGTGGTTGAGGTGCGGGGCCGAGGCTCTGGACGGCTGCGGCTCGCCGCGCTCCCTGGCGCCTCGGGCGCATCGCTCGGCGGGTTCGTCTCGGCGAACATCGAGCCGGCGAGCATCGTCCACACCGATGGCTGGCGCGGCTATCGCCCACTCGCTGGCCTGGGCTACGACCACCGGCCCATCGCCCAGCTCTGGCGCACCGAGGAACGGCAGGTGATCCTCCCGCGCGCCGACCGCGCTCTCTCCAACCTCAAAACCTGGCTCCACGGCACCCACCGAAGCGCCTCAGCCAAGCACCTGCAGGTCTACCTCGACGAGTTCGTTTTCCGCCACAACCGCCGACGCACGCCAATGGCGGCCTTCCAAACACTGCTCGGGCTCGGGGCACTGCGCCAGCCCACCACCTACCGCGAGATCACCGCTGATGACGCCGCAGCCTGAGCCAACCGGATACTCACAGGCGCTGCCATTGCAGCCTCCCTGCGTCCTTGCCTGTCGGCGCCTGCGCCGCGCCATTTCGCGCGCAACGTTTCGGGGCCGACCACTAGGCTTGTAAACCGGACATGGCCCAGACCAAGCGCAAGCGACGCTCCAAGCACCGCGGCACCGCCGCCGGCACGATCCAGTCGCGCGGCCGCACGGGCCGCAAGCCCGAGCCGAAGGAGCGCGGCGCGAGCAAGTCCGAGCAGTCGCGCCAGAAGCGCCTCGAGCGGCTCGATCGCCCGCCGACCTGGAAGAGCGCCGGCCAGCGCGCGCTGATCGCCGCCGCGGTGTTCCTCGTCGCGGTGCTGGTCCTGTTCAAGCAGAAGCCGGGAGCGGCCATCAGCCTGGCCGCGTTCATGGTCCTGGTCTACCTCCCGATGGGCTACTACACCGACCTCTTCATGTACCGCCGCCGCCAGCGCAAGAAGGCCCTGGAGAAGCAGAAGGGCAACGAGAAGAAGGCAAGCTGATGGACGTCCGCAGCTTCACCGTCGGGATGGTCGCCGAGAACTGCTACTTCGCCAGCTCGGACGGCTCCTCGCAGGCGATCGTCGTCGACCCCGGCGAGGAGGAGGACCGGCTGCTGAAGGCGATCGAAGAGCTCGGCCTCGACGTCCAGGCGATCCTCCTGACCCACACGCACTTCGACCACGTCGGCGCGGTCGCGCCCGTCGCGCGCGCGACCGGCGCCCCGGTGTACTGCCCGCGGCTCGAGGTGCCGGTGCTCGCGGACATCATGAGCTTCGTCCCGTGGCCCGGGTTCGGGCCGTACGAGTCCTACGACGCCGACGAGACCGTCGCCGGGGGCGAGCGCCTCCAGCTCGCCGGCTTCGACATCGACGTTCTCTTCACCCCCGGCCACAGCCCCGGCCACGTGACCTACTCGATCCCCGTCGAGCGGGCTCTGTTCTCCGGCGACGTCCTGTTCGAGGGCTCGATCGGGCGCACCGACCTGCCCGGCGGCGACGCGCCGCGGCTGTTCGAGTCGATCGCGAGCCTGGTGGACCGCTTTCCGCCGGAGACGACGGTCTATCCCGGCCACATGGGGATCACCACGCTCGGCCGCGAGTCGGCGACGAACCCGTTCCTGCTGGAAATGAGGCCGCCGGTTCCGCGACCGCACGCGCGCGGATGACGCGCAATACCTTCGCTGGATCTGCGTCCTCGGACTCGCCAATGCCGCCAGCATTGGCTTCGCCCTGCGTCCTTGACCAGCTCGGTCTTGCGCGCCCCCGCGCACGTCCGGCCACGGAACCGACGGCCGCCTCCCAGCGGTGAGCCCGGAGAAGCTCCAGGCGCCGCGGGGCACGTTCGACGTGCTGCCCGAACAGGCGGCCGCGCGCGCCGCCGTCGAGCGCGAGGCACGCCGCATCTTCGAGGCCGCCGGGTACGGGCGGATCGAGACGCCGACCTTCGAGGCGACCGAGCTGTTCGCGCGCGGCGTGGGGGAGAGCACCGACGTCGTGCAGAAGGAGATGTACACGTTCGACGACGGCGGTGGGCGCTCGCTCACGCTGCGGCCGGAGGGCACCGCGCCGATCTGCCGCGCCTACATCGAGCACGGCATGCACAAGCTCCCCCAACCGGTGCGCCTGTGGTACCTGTCGAGCTTCTACCGTCACGAGGCGCCGCAGGCCGGCCGCTTCCGGCAGTTCTGGCAGGTCGGGGTCGAGGCGATGGGCTCCGACGACCCGGCGGTCGACGCCGAGACGGTCCTGCTCCTCGCCGAGCTGCTCGACGCGGTCGGCGCGCGCGACGTGCGCCTGCGGATCTCCTCGCTCGGCTCGCCCGAGGCGCGGGCCGCCCATCGCGCTGAGCTGCAGGCGTACCTGCGCGAGCACGAGGATCACCTCTCGAAGGAGGTGCGCGAGCGCATCGACCTCAACCCGCTGCGGGCGTTCGACGCGGACCACCCGGGGACGCGGGAGGTCATGGCCGGCGCGCCGCGCCTGCTCGATCGCCTCGACGGCGACGACGCCGAGCACTTCGCGGAGGTGCGCGCGCTGCTCGACGGGGCGGACGTGCCCTACGAGGTCGATCCCACGCTCGTGCGCGGCCTCGACTACTACACGCGCACCGTGTTCGAGTTCGAGAGCGCCGCGCTCGGCGCGCAGTCCGGGGTTGGCGGTGGCGGCCGTTACGACGGGCTCGTCGAGGCGCTCGGCGGTCCGCCCACGCCCGGCTGCGGCTGGGCCGCCGGGATCGAGCGGATCCTGCTCGCCTCCGACGACGCGGCCGGCGCCGTGTCCGGCCCGCCCACCCCGGCGCCGCCCGTCGACCTCTTCCTCGCGTTCGCGGACGGCGGCCAGCGCGCGGCCGCATTCGGGCTGGCCGTCGAGGCGCGCCGCGCCGGCCTCGGCGCGCAGATGGAGCTCGCGGGACGCTCGCTCAAGGGCCAGCTCAAGCAGGCCGACCGGGTGGGCGCGCGCTTCGTCGCCATCCTGTCCGCGGACGGCGCCGCGCTGAAGGACATGGAGTCGGGCGCGCAGCGCGACGTCGAGCCGGCGGCGGTGCTGCGCGAGGTCCTCCGCGGCCGGGGGCCCGAATGAAGCCGCCGCAGGCCAACGCCTACCGGGACACCTGGTCCGGGACGGTCGACGCCGCCCGCGCGGGGGACGAGATCCGCGTCGCCGGATGGGTCCACCGCCGCCGCGACCACGGCGGGCTGATCTTCATCGACCTGCGCGACCGCTCCGGCCTGCTGCAGCTCGTCCTCCACCCCGAGACCGCCCCCGAGGCGCACGCGCGCGCCCACGACCTCCGCGCCGAGGACGTGATCACCGCCGCCGGGACGGTGGCGCGCCGCGAGCCCGGCAACGTCAACCCGGACCTGCCGACCGGCGAGGTCGAGCTCGCGGTGGCCGGCTTCGAGCTGCTCGGCGACGCGGACACGCCGCCGTTCCCGGTCGACGACGAGGGCCCGGTGGACGAGCTCACCCGCCTCCGCCACCGAGCGCTTGACCTTCGGCGTGCGCAGCCCCGGGACCGCCTGCTGCTGCGCGACCGGGTCGCCCAGGTCATGCGCCGCAAACTCGACGAGCTGGACTTCGTGGAGATCGAGACGCCGATCCTCACGCGATCCACGCCGGAGGGCGCGCGCGACTACCTCGTGCCCTCGCGCGTCAACCGCGGAAGCTTCTACGCGCTGCCGCAGTCGCCGCAGCTGTTCAAGCAGCTGCTGATGGTGGCCGGCTTCGAGCGCTACTACCAGCTCGCGCGCGCCTTCCGCGACGAGGACCCGCGCGCCGACCGCCAGCCCGAGTTCACGCAGCTCGACCTCGAGATGTCGTTCGTCGAGGAGGACGACGTCATCGCGGTGATGGAGACCGTCATGACCGCGGTGTTCGAGGCGACCGGCTTCGACGCGCCGCCGCGCGCCGTGGCCGCGGGTGCCCTACGACGAGGCGGTCGCGCGCTACGGGCTCGACCGGCCCAATCGGCGCTTCGGCCTCGAGATCGAGGACGTCTCCGACGCCGTCGCGGGTTCCGAGTTCCAGGTGTTCGCCAAGGCGCTCGGGGCCGGCGGCGTCGTGCGCGCGATCAATGCCGGCGCCCACGAGCTGCCGCGCTCCGCGCTCGACGAGTTGACCGAGCAGGCCAAGGGCCTCGGCGCCAAGGGCCTGGTCTGGGCCTACGTCGAGGAGGGGGGTGGCTGGCGCTCGCCGATCGCGAAGTTCCTCTCCGATGCGGAGGTCGCCGCGCTGGACGAGCGCCTCGGCGCGTCCGCCGGGGACCTGCTGCTCGCGGTGGCCGACGATGCCGCCGTCGCCGCGCGCGTCCTCGGCGTGCTGCGGCTCGAGCTGGCCGAGCGGCTCGAGCTCGTCGCGCCGGGCGCCCACGACCTCCTGTGGGTCGTGGACTTCCCGATGTTCGCGTGGAACGCCGGCGAGGAGCGCTGGGACCCGCTGCACCATCCCTTCACCGCGCCGGCCGGTGACCTCGACGACCCCGGCGCGCTGCGCTCGCGCGCGTACGACCTGGTGCTCGACGGCTTCGAGATCGGCGGCGGCTCGGTCCGCATCCACGACCCCGAGGTCCAGCGCCGCGTGCTCGCGATGATCGGGATCGGGGCCGAGGAGGCCCAGGCGCGCTTCGGCTTCCTGCTCGACGCCCTGCGCTACGGCGCGCCCCCGCACGGCGGCATCGCGATGGGGTTCGATCGCATCGTCGCGCTGCTGGCCGGCCTGGGCACGCTGCGCGAGGTCAACATCCGCGAGGTCATCACGTTTCCCAAGACGGCAACGGGCGCCGACCCGCTGACCGGGGCCCCCGCGCCGGTCGACGCACGGCAGCTGCGTGAGCTGGGGCTGCGTGTGCAGGGCGACGAGAAGCGGCCAGGAGGGTAAAGGCACACGCGCGGAGTTTTGCGCCAACCTCTAAGACTCTCCCGCGATCCTGCCGAATAAGGGGGGGATGGACCAGGTGTCCCGCCCTCTGCAGATCCTGCTCGTCGCCGTGCTCCTGTTCGGCGCGGTCTACATGCTCGCGCTGCGCCCGAAGACCGACGGGGGCGGATCCTCCACGTCCGCCAAGCCCGCGGCGCAGGCCTCGACGTCGCCCGCGCAGGGTCCCGGCAGCTCGATTCCCGGCGGCCTCGGCAAGGCCGTCACCAAGGCGCGCGGCGCCGCCGGCCAGTCCGACGCCGCCAACCAGCGCGTCCAGCAGGCCACCGGCGGCGGCGGCACCTCGACTTCGGCGGCGCCCGCCGCGTCCGCCTCCGCGAGCTCAACCGCCCGGCGTAACGCGACGCCCACCGGTGCGCCGGGCCGCGACGGCTTCGGGTTCCCCGTCAACAACGCCGCGGCGAGCTCCGTCGCGGTGGCCGCGGGGATGATGGCGGTCAGCGTCGTCCAGGCCGTCGGCGGCAGGTTCGGCGGCGTGCCGAGCGCGCGCGTCACCGTGGCGAGCGATACCGCCCGCAGCGCCGGGCGTGCCGCCGCGCCCGCGGCCCGCGCCGCGACCACGCCGAAGGCGACCTCCTCGCCGGCCGCCGTCCGCGCCGCGATGGCCAGCGGCAAGGTGGTCGTGCTCCTGTTCTGGAACCAGCGGGCATCAGACGACCGACGCGTTCGCGACGAGCTCGCCCACGTTTCGTCGCACGGCGGGAGGGCCCTGATCGTGGCGGCGCCGATCCGGCAGGTCTCGCTCTTCAGCGCCTCGATCCGCGGGATCCAGGTGCTCCAGTCCCCGACCATCCTGGTCGTGGACCACAGCCGCAAGGCACGCACGCTGGTCGGCTTCACGGACCGGGCCGAGATCGGCCAGTCGGTCGACGAGGCCCTCGCCGGTCGGTAGCCGACCTCCCGGGCGGGACCCTGCGCAGGCGGATGTTCGCCCGCCTATCATCGGGGGCGCTCGTGGCTCGGCACCGTGATCATGGAAGAGCGCGCATGCGTGTTCGTCTGGCCGCCTACGCCGGTGCACTGCTCGCCGCCCCAGTCGTGCTCCCCCCAGTCCTGCCGGGGCAGCAGCCGATCTGCGTGTTCGGGTGTGACCCATCGCAGCCGCCTCCCGCCCACACCACGCCGGCGCCGTCTCCTCCAACCCGGGCGCCGACCCCGACATCGCCCCCGGCCGCCGCCGCCCTGCCCTCGTGTCGGGTCCGGCGCGGCGTACGGCACGCGGCTCCGCGCGCCCCCCACGCGCCGCGGCGGTGGGTTCTCGGCGAGCACCTGGTGCTCCGCGGCAAGTCCCCTCGCGACATGTGCCTGGCGGCGGAGCGTGCCGCGAACAGCGGCGTTACGTACGCGCGCGAGGACTTCAACTGGAACCTCGTCGAGCGCCGTCGCGGGACGTTCGATTGGCGTCATCAGGACAACGTGGTCGGCGCAGCGGCGCGGTATGGGATCACCGTCCTGCCGATCCTCGACGACCCGCCGGGGTGGGCCGGAGGCCCGCTGCTGCCGAAGAACGCGCCCGCCTACGCGCGGTTCACGGCGCGCGCGGTCGCCCGCTACGGGCCGGGTGGAACCTTCTGGCGGCGCCATCGATCGCTCCCGCAGCGCCCGGCGACGTGGTTCGAGCTGCTGAACGAGCCGTACTACGCGACCTCGGCCGGGCATACGCCCGATCCCGCCGCCTACGCGCGCCTTGTGGCCGCCACGACACCGGTGGCTCGGGCGGCCAATCGGCGCGCGCGATTCCTGCTCGAGGCCGAGACGACGTACTTCGTGCCTGGACAGCCCGGTTCGTACGACTGGATCGGCGGCATGTACGCGGCCGTACCTGACCTAGGACGCTACTTCGACGGTTTCGCGGCGCATCCCTACACGAGCGGCTCCCCGCTCGCGTGGGGGCCGACCCCGTTGGACCATCGTTACCAGGCGCGACGGATCGAGGACATGCGCGCGGCGCTCGTGGCACACGGGGACGGCGCCAAGCACATCTGGATCACCGAGGTGGGCTGGTCGACCTGCGCCGCACAACGAGGACTGCGTGAGCGAGACCAGCCAGGCGGCCTACCTCCGGGCGCTCTTTCACCTCCGCCGCACGCGCTGGCGCAGCTACGTCGACGCGATCATCGGCTACGAGTTCCGCGATTCTCCCGGTCGCGACCCTCGCATGGCGGCGTGGGGGGTCCTGCGCGCAAACGGCGCGCCGAAGCCCGCCTGGTACGCCCTCCGCGCCTCGCGGCCGCGATGAGAACCCGGGTTACACTCGCCGTGTGGCCGGACTTGCTCAGCATCTGAGCGCGCCGCTCGCGCGCGGGCACACACCGCCCGGCGCCGCGACTGGCGCCGCCGGCGGCGCGGCCTGCGGCGACCTCGTGCGCGTTTCGGTGACCGTCGAGGGCGACCGCGTGGCCGACGCCGGCTTCGACGCCGCCGGCTGCGGCGCGACGCTGGCGGCCGGGAGCGCCGCGGTCTCGCTCGTGCGCGGGCGCCCGCTGCTCGGGGCGGCGCGCATCGGCCCCGAGGAGATCGCGACTGAGCTCGGCGGCCTGAGCCCGGGCAAGCGCCACGCCGCCGAGCTGGCGGCCGACGCGCTGGCGCGCGCGCTCGGCGCCGCCGCGCGGGCGGACGCCCGCATTGCGCCTGCCTCCGGCCGCGTGCTCGTGGCCATGAGCGGCGGGGTCGACAGCGCGGTCGCCGCGCTGCTCGAGGCCCGCGGCGGCGGCGACGTGGTCGCGGTCACGTTGGAGCTGTGGGCCGACCCCGCGAACGACGGCGAGCGCTCGTGCTGCTCGGCCCAGGCGGTGCGTGGTGCGCGCGCGCTCGCCCACGGCATGGGCATCCCGCACGTCACGCTCGACCTGCGCGAGGAGTTCCGGGCCGGCGTGGTCCAGCCCTTCGTCGACGACCACGCGGCCGGCCTCACGCCGAACCCGTGCGTGCGCTGCAACGGCCACGTGCGCCTCGACGCGATGCTGGCGCTGGCCGAGCGCCTCGGGGCGGGCGCCGGCCTGGCCACCGGCCACTACGCCCGTGTGCGCGACGGCCTGCTGCACGCGGCGGCCGACGCGGCCAAGGACCAGACCTACATGCTCGCCGCCACCGCGCCCGCCACGCTGGCGCGGCTGCGCTTCCCGCTCGGCGAGTTGACCAAGCCCGAGGTGCGCGCCCTGGCGGCCGAGGCCGAGCTGCCGGTCGCGTCGAAGGCGGACTCCCAGGACCTCTGCTTCCTCGCCGGCACCGATCGCGCGAGCTTCCTCGCCCGCCATGGCGGGCAGCGCGACCGCCCGGGGGAGATCGTCGATCGCGACGGCGCGGTGCGCGGGCGCCACCGCGGCCACCAGCACTACACGGTCGGGCAGCGCCGCGGCCTCGGCGTCGCCGCGACCGAGCCGCTGTACGTGCTCGCCACCGACCCCGCCGGCAACCGCGTGACCGTCGGCCCGCGCGCCGAGCTGCGGGCCGAACGCGTGGTCGTGCGGGCGGCGACGCTGCACCGCGACGGCGCGGCGGTGGACCGGGTCAAGCTGCGGTACCGCTCGCGCCCACTGCCGGCGCGCGTCGCCGGCGCGCCGCCCGCGGGCGCGCACGGCCGCCTGGAGCTGGAGCTGGGCGAGCCCGTCGACGGCGCGGCGCCCGGCCAGACCGCCTGCCTGATGGCGGGCGACGCGATCGTCGGCCACGCCACCATCGCCGCCGCGCGCTGATGCGGGCGGCGCTGGTGACCGGCGGCGCGCGCGGGATCGGGCGCGCGATCGCGCTCGCCCTGGCCTCCGACGGCCGCGCCGTGGTCGTCGGCGATCTCCGCGAGGGGGACGCCCACGCGGCCGTGGAGGAGATCGAGGCGACCGGCGGCCGCGCCGCCGCGGTCGCCCTTGACGTGACCGACGCCGACTCGGTCGCCGCGGTGGCCGCCCGCGCCGCGGAGCTGCTGGGCCCGGTCGAGGTCCTCGTCAACAACGCGGGCTGGGACGAGCTGCATCCGTTCCTCGAGACCGACGAGCCGTTCTGGGACCGCGTGATCGACGTCAACTACAAGGGCGCGCTGCGCCTCACGCGGGCGCTCGTGCCGGGCATGGTGGAGCGCGGCTGGGGTCGGGTGGTCAACATCGGCTCGGATGCCGGGCGCGTCGGCTCCTCCGGCGAAGCGGTGTACGCGGGCGCCAAGGCCGGCGTGATCGCGTTCACCAAGACGCTGGCCCGGGAGGTCGCGCGGTCGGGGGTGACAGCGAACACCGTGTGCCCCGGCCCGACCGACACGCCGATGCTCCGCGGGATGGCGGAGGCCAGCCCCGACGGCGCGAAGATGATGGCCGCGCTGGAGCGCGCGGTGCCCATGCGCCGGCTGGGCCGGCCGGAGGAGGTCGCCGCCGCGGTCGCCTTCCTGGCCTCGGAGCGCGCCGGCTTCGTCACCGGCCAGACGCTGTCGGTGAGCGGCGGCCTGACCATGGCCTGACCCGGCGCGCGGCGCGCTGCGGCGTACGCTTCGGCGCCATCACGACGGCGACGAGGAGGAGGAGACGATGGACGAGCTGACCGATGTTCGCTTCGAGGTCGAGGGAGGGCTCGCGTGGATCACGATCGATCGGCCGGACCGACTCAACGCCTTCCGCGCCCGCACCGTCGACGAGCTGATCGCCTGCTTCACGCGCGCGTGGGCGAGCGCGGACGTCGGCGTCGTGTGCCTGACCGGCGCCGGCGAGCGGGCGTTCTCCACCGGCGGTGACCAGAAGCAACGCGCGGAGACCGGCGACTACGGCCCTTCGGCCACGGGGCTCTTTGAGGTCGAGCGGCTGCACCGCCTGATCCGTGAGGTTCCCAAGCCGGTGATCGCGGCCGTCAACGGCTACGCGATCGGCGGCGGCCACGTGCTGCACGTCCTGTGTGACATCACGATCGCTGCGGAGCACGCTCAGTTCGGGCAGATCGGGCCGCGGGTGGGATCGTTCGACGCGGGCTTCGGGACGGGCTATCTGGCGCGCGTGATCGGCGAGAAGCGCGCGCGGGAGATGTGGTTCACGTGTCGCCGCTACGACGCGGCCACGGCCGAGCGCTGGGGGCTGGTCAATCGCGTGGTCCCGGGCGGCGAGCTGCGCGCCGAGGTGCGCCGCTGGGCCGATGACATGCTCGCCGCGTCGCCGACCGCCCTGCGCTTCCTCAAGCAGTCGTTCAACGCCGACACCGAGCACCTGGCGGGGCTCGGCCAGCTCGCGTTCTCGGGACTCGGCGAGTTCCTGGAGTCCGACGAGGCCGCCGAGGGCGTTCGTGCGTTCGCCGAGAAGCGCGACCCGGACTTCACGCCGTTCCGCGCTCGCGCGTCGGTGTGAGGCGGTCGCAGCCGCCCTAGACTCAGGCTCCCATGCCCAAGACCATGAGCTCGGACGAGATCCGCGAGACGTTCCTCGCCTTCTTCGAGGCGCGGGACCACAGGCGCCTGCCCAGCGGCTCGCTCGTGCCCGCGACCTACGACCCGTCGGTCCTGCTGACGACCGCGGGCATGCACCCGCTCAAGCCGTACTTCCTCGGGCAGGAGAAGCCGCCGCACCACCGGCTCACCACCTGCCAGAAGGTGTTCCGGACCACCGACATCGAGAACGTCGGCAACACCACGCGCCACCTGACGTTCTTCGAGATGCTCGGCAACTTCTCGCTCGGCGACTACTTCAAGCAGGGCGCCGTCGAGTACGCGTGGGAGTTCTCGCTGGAGGGCTTCGGCCTCGCCGCCGAGGACATCTGGATCACGGTGTTCGAGGGCGACGACGAGCTCGGCCTCGGCCCCGACGACGAGGCCATCGCGGCCTGGGAGTCCGTCGGGGTGCCGCGGGAGCGGATCGTGCTGTGCCCGCGCAGCGAGAACTTCTGGCAGGCCGGCCCAACCGGGCCGTGCGGACCGTGCTCTGAGCTCTACCTCGACCGGGGGCTGGAATTCGGCGCGGCCGACGACCTGCCCGGCGGCGACAACGAGCGCTTCCTCGAGTACTGGAACCTCGTGTTCATGCAGTTCAACCAGGACCCGGTGAACACGCTCGTGCCGCTGCCGAACCAGAACATCGACACCGGCCTCGGGCTCAACCGCATGGCGGCCATCCTGCAGGACGCGCCGTCGGTGTTCGAGACCGACCAGTTCAAGCCGTTGCTCGAGCTGGGGGAGGAGCTGTCCGGCCGCCGCTACGGCGAGGCGTTCGACACCGACCGCGCGCTGCGGATCCTGGCCGACCACTCCCGCGCGATGTGCTTCCTCGTGGCCGACGGCGTCGTGCCCTCCAACGAGGACCGCGGCTACATCCTGCGGCGCGTCATGCGCCGGGCGATCCAGCAGGGCCGCGTGCTCGGCCTGGAGCCCGGATTCCTGTCGCGCTACGCCGACGTCGTCGAGCAGATCATGGGCGACGCCTACCCGGAGCTCGCCGAGCAGCGCGAGGGGATCCGGCGCTGGCTCGCCGGGGAGGAGGAGGGCTTCGGGCGCACGCTCGAGCACGGCACCAAGCTGCTGGAGGACTTGATCGCGCAGGCCAAGGACAGCGGCGCGGAGGGCATCTCCTCGGAGGACGCCTTCCGGCTGCACGACACCTACGGGTTCCCTATCGATCTGACGCTGGAGCTCGTGGCCGAGCACGGCCTCGGCGTCGACGAGGCCGGGTTCGAGGCGCTGATGGACGACCAGCGCCAGCGCGCCCGCGCGACCGCGCGCACCGGCCTGCCCGACGAGGCGGGCCGCGAGCGGGTGCGGGAATTCGCCGATGCGGCCGGCTTCCAGACCGAGTTCACCGGCTACGCCACCACCGAGCAGGCCACCACGGTCGGCGCGGTCGAACGCGAGAACGGCCGCGTGCTCGTCAAGCTCGCGGAGTCGCCGTTCTACGCCGCCGGCGGCGGCCAGGTGTCCGACGCGGGCACGCTCGAGTGCGCGGACGGCGACTGCCGCGCCCGCGTCGCCGAGGTGTACCGGCTCGGGGACGACCAGGCGGTCGCTGTCGCCGTCGAGGAGGGCGACCTCGAGCCCGGCGAGCGGGTGCTGGCGCGCGTAGATCCGATCGCGCGCCACGCGACCGAGGCCAACCACACCGCCACCCACCTGCTGCACGCGGCGCTGCGCGAGCGCCTCGGCGCCCACGTGCGCCAGGCGGGCTCCTACGTCGGCCCGGACAAGCTGCGCTTCGACTTCACCCACGGCCAGGCGTTGAGCCCGGAGGAGCTTCGCGACGTCGAGGACCGCGTCAACGAGTGGGTCCTCGCCAACCGCCCGGTGCGCGCGCTCACGACCACGCTCGACGAGGCGCGCCATCTCGGCGCGATGGCGCTGTTCGGCGAGAAGTACGGCGACGTCGTCCGCATGGTCGAGGTGGGGGACGGGTCCTTCTCGCGCGAGCTCTGCGGCGGCACCCATGTGCGCTCGACCGGCGAGGTCGGCCTGTTCACCATCTCGGGCGAGAGCTCGAGCGCCGCCAACGTGCGCCGCATCGAGGCGCTGACGGGGCCGGAGGCGGTCGCGCTGATGCGCCGCCACGACGCGATCCTGCGCGACATCGCGGCGCGGCTGCGCACGCGGCCGGAGCACGCGGCGGAGGCCGTCGAGGCCCGCACAGCGGAACTGGGAGAGCTGAAGGCGGCCGCCAAGTCCGGCGGGTCACTCGACCTCGGCCACGGCGTGAGCATCAAGGAACTGGCAGGCCGCGTGGACGACGTGGACGGCGTGCGCGTGCTCACCGAGGCGGTGTCGGGCCCGGACGAGAAGGCGCTGCTCGAGCTCGTGGACCGGCTCAAGTCGGAGCTGGGCGACGCGGCGATCGTGCTCGGCTCGGCCGTGGACGGCCGCGTCGCGCTCGTGGCGAGCGTCGCGCCCGCGCTGGTCGAGCGCGGCGTCAAGGCCGGCAGCGTCGTGAAGGCCGCCGCCGAGGTCGTCGGGGGCGGCGGGGGCGGGCGCGACACGATGGCTCGTGCCGGTGGCCGCGACCCGTCCAAGCTCGGCGAGGCGCTGGCAGCCGCTCGCGGCGCGATCGAGTCGGCGCTGTCCGCCGGTTGAATCCCGTGCGCGTGCTGGCGCTCGACTACGGCAGCGCGCGCTGCGGCTGCGCCGTCAGCGATCCCACCGGCACCGTCGCCACGCCGATCGAGCCGATCGAGCGGCCGGCGACGCGCCGCGGCGTGGCGCGCCTGCGCGCGCTGGTGCGCGAGCGCGAGATCGGGCGCGTCGTGGTTGGGCTGCCGCTGTCGCTCTCGGGCGAGGACTCCGAGCAGACACGCGAGGCGCGGGCGTTCGCGCAGCGCCTGACCGAGGCGCTCGGAGCGGGTGTCCCGGTCGAGCTCTACGACGAGCGGCTGACGACCCGGCTCGCGCAGCGCACGGGCGGCCGCGCCAGTGAGGACTCGCGCGCCGCCGCCCATCTCCTGGAGGGCTGGTTGAGTCACGCGGCCGGCGCTGGTGGGCCGGAACAGGCGTCATAAAGCCGCACGGTGGGTAGTCTTCCCGCGTGACGCCCCGGCGTAGGAGCCACGCCGGCGTCGCGGACCGGCGCTCGCACCGCGGCCGGCCGCCTTTTTTGGGATGAGTCTGTTCGATCGACAGCCGACGTCGCGCGAGCGCACGCAGGAGGAACGCGAGCGCGCTCGCGCCGAGCGCGAGGCGCGCCGCGCGGCGCGTGACGGCCGGGACCCGGCGCCGGTGGATCCCACGGTGGCTCCGCCCACGCCGTTCGACGTCGAGACCAGGGCGGAGCCGGCCACGCCGGCGCCGCCGTCGCGCAGCGAGCCGCCACCGGTGCCCGCCGCCAGAGCCCGAGCGCGAGTTCGAGTCGCAGCCCGAGTTCGAGTCGCAGCCCGAGCCCGTCCCCGAGCCCCGGTTCGAGCGCGAGCTCGAGCCCGCCGCGGCCGCGGCGCGGCGTCCGCAGGTGCAGGCGGAGGCGCCACGCTCCCCCGCACCGCCGGTGCCGCGGCCCGCGGCCGCCGCGCGCGCATCCTTCATCGACGAGCCGGTGCACGAGGACTGGTCCGCGCTCGACGGGGACGAGGTCGCCGCGCTCGACGGGCACGCGGACGACGCGCCCCCCGCCCGCCGCTGGCGTCCCCGCCTGCGGTCGGAGCGGCCGCCGCGCGAGCCGCGGGCTCCGCGCCCCGCGGGGCGCCGCCGCGGGCCGCGGCGCTGGATCCCGCTGGCGCTCCTGGCCCTGTTGGTCATCGCGGTCGCCTGGTTCGCGATCTCGCTCTTCCAGCCGTTCCACGGCCAGGGCAGCGGCGCCGTCGAGGTGCGCATCCCCTCGAACAGCGGCGTCTCCGGCGTCGGCGACGTGCTCGAGCGCCGCGGCGTGATCTCCTCGAGCTTCTTCTTCGGCCTGCGCGTGCGACTGAGCGGGCACAGCGGCGACCTCCACCCGGGCGTCTACGCGTTCAAGCGCGACATGAGCTACGGCACCGTCATCGACGCGCTGGTCAAGGGCCCGGCGGCGGCGAAGACGGTCGACGTCACGATTCCGCCCGGCCGGGCGATCCGCCAGACCGCGACGCGCCTGCGCGCGGCGCACATCCCGCTGCGGGGCTCCTACCTCGCCGCGGCGCGGCGCTCGGCGCTGCTCAACCCGGTCAGCTACGGGGCGCCGCGCTCGACCCCGAATCTCGAGGGCTTCCTGTTCCCGGACACCTACGAGATCAGGGTCGGCTCCCCCGCCTCGGACCTCGTCGCGCGGCAGCTGAAGGCGTTCAAGAAGAAGTTCGCCCGGGTGGACCTGCGCGCGGCCAAGAGCAAGAACCTCGACGCCTACGACGTGCTCATCATCGCCTCGATGATCGAGCGCGAGGCCGATCTCGACCGCGAGCGGCCGCTGATCGCCGAGGTGATCTACAACCGCCTCAAGCAGGGCATCCCGCTCGGCATCGACGCGACGACGCGCTACGAGATCAACGACTTCACACGGCCGCTGACCGCGTCGGACTTCGCCGCGCACGTCGCGGTACAACACGCGCCTGAACAAGGACCTCCCGCCGACCCCCATCGGCAACCCCGGGCTCGCGTCGATCCAGGCAGCCGCGCACCCCGTCAAGGGCAAGCTCCTCTACTACGTCGTCAAGCCGGGCGCCTGCGGCGAGCACGCCTTCTCCACGACCTACGCGCAGTTCCTCAAGGACGCCCAGCGCTACAGCAACGCCCGCGCGGCGAAGGGCGGGAACTCGCCCACGACGTGCCGCTGACCGGCGTTCTCGGCTGGCCCGTCGCCCACAGCCGTTCCCCGGCCATGCACGAGGCGGCCTTCGCCGAGCTCGGGCTCGCCGACTGGCGCTACCAGCGCCTGCCCGTCCCGCCCGAGCTGTTCGCCGAGACGACCCGGGCGCTCGGGGCGGCCGGGTTCGCGGGTGCGAACGTGACGATCCCACACAAGGAGGCCGCGCTGGCGCTGGCCGACGAGGCGGGGGAGGAGGCCGCCGCGATCGGCGCCGCCAACACGCTCACGTTCGCGGACGGGCGCATCCGCGCGGACAACACCGACGCGCCCGGCCTGGTGGCCGCGATCGGGCCGGTGCGGGATCAGACCGCGCTCGTGCTCGGGGCGGGCGGCAGTGCCCGGGCCGCCGTGTGGGCGCTGCTGCCGCGGGGGCGCGCGACGTGATGGTGTGGAACCGGACACCCGCCCGCGCCGAGGCGCTGTGCGCGGAGCTGGGGGGGCGCGCCGTCATGGAACCCGAGCCCGCCGACCTGCTCCTCAACTGCACCTCGGTGGGCCTGGACGCATCCGATCAAACCTTCAAGGAGCTTCCGATCGAGGCCGATGGCCTCGGTAACTATTGCGTCTTCGTCGATTTGGTTTACGGGGAAAGCGGGACGACCCTCACGAGGGCCGCGACGAAACGCGGCCTGAAGACGGTGGAGGGGCTGGAGATCCTGGTCCGCCAGGGGGCACTGTCCCTGGAGCGGTGGACGGGCCGCCCAGCTCCGATCGAGACGATGCGTCGCGCGGCCCGCCGGCCGAGCCCCCGGTAGCGTCGCCCGCGCCTGAGCCCCCGGTAGCGTCGCCCGCGCCTGAGCCCCCGGCGCCTGAGCCCCCCGCGCCTGAGCCCCCGGCGCCCGAGCCTGCCCCGGCGCCCGAGCCCGCCCCGCCTGAGCCGGAGCCCGTCGCGGCGACCGAGGTGGAGATCGAGCCCGAGCCCGAGCCGGAACCGCGCGCACCGCCGGCACCGGAGCGGCAGCCGGAGCCCGAGGCCGAGCCCGAGCCGGAGCCCCCTCCAGAGCCCGATCCGGAGCCCGATCCCGACCCCCGGGTCGTGCTGACGCCGATAAAGGCGGAGCCGGAAACCGCCGATGACAACGAAGAGCCGGAGCCCTGGGTCCCGCCTCGGCAGTCTCGGACGCCCTCCCGACGCATGGATCGAAACGACCCACCCCATCTGCAGTCCGTTCCCGGCCCGGAGATCGAGGACGGAGTCCTCGCGCGCGCGCCGGCGACCGAGCCCGAGCGCGCGACCGGCATCACGCCGCCGTCGCGCCGCGGCGGCTCCGGCCGCTTCCTGACCGACGTGATCGTCGAGCTCGGGCTCGCCGACGCTGCCCAGGTCGAGGCCGCGGTGGAGTCGGCCCGCACGGCCGGCCAGACCCCCGAGATGGTGCTGCTCAGCACCGGCGCGATCACGCAGGACGAGCTCGCACGGGCGGTCGCCGAGCGCTACGGGCTCGATCACCTCGACCTCAACGTCTTCGAGGTCGACATGGGCGCGGCCAACCTGATCTCGTCCTCCGCCGCGCGGCGCTACGACGCCGTGCCGGTCGTCCTTCGTCGACGAGCGGACGCTGCTGGTCGCGATGGCCGACCCGGCGAACGTGCTGGCGGTCGACGACATCGCGATCATGACCGGTCTCGAGGTCCGCCCGGCGGTCGCGTCGCGTGAGGACATCGCGGCGCTGATCACCAAGCTCAACCGGCTCGACGACGCGGTGCAGGAGGCCGTCGAGGAGGAGGACGAGGACGGCCCCACCGAGGTCGTCGACCTGCGCGAGTCCGCCGACGACGCACCGGTCATCAAGCTCGTCCACTCGATCATCGCCCAGGCGGTCGAGCTCGGCGCGTCGGACATCCACTTCGAGCCCGAGGGCGGGGAGATGCGCGTGCGCTTCCGCGTCGACGGCGTCCTGGCCTCCTCGACCACGGTCCCGCGGCGCATGGTCCCGGGCGTCGTCTCGCGCATCAAGATCATGGCCGACCTCGACATCTCCGAGCGCCGCGTGCCCCAGGACGGCCGCGTCGGCCTCACGATCGAGGGCCGCCACGTCGACGTCCGCGTCGTGACGCTGCCCAGCGTGCACGGCGAGTCGGTCGTGCTCCGCATCCTCGACAAGGACGCCGTGATCATGGACCTCGACGGGCTCGGCATGCAGGACCACGAGCGCGAGCGCTACGAGCGCTCGTTCCACAAGTCCTACGGCGCCGTGCTGGCGACCGGCCCGACCGGCTCGGGCAAGAGCACCACGCTGTACGCGGCGCTGTCGCAGCTCAACACGCCGGAGAAGAACATCATCACGATCGAGGACCCGGTCGAGTACCAGGTCGAGGGGATCACGCAGGTCCAGGTCAACCCGCGCGCCGGCCTCGGCTTCGCCACGGGTCTGCGATCGATGATGCGCGCCGACCCCGACATCATCATGGTGGGGGAGATCCGCGACTCCGAGACGGCCACGATCGCCGTCGAGTCCGCGCTGACCGGCCACCTGGTCCTCTCCACGCTGCACACCAACGACGCGCCCACCGCGATCACGCGCCTGATCGAGATGGGCATCGAGCCCTTCCTGGTCGCCTCGGCGATCGACTGCGTGGTGGCGCAGCGCCTTGCCCGCACGCTGTGCACGACCTGCAAGCGCCGCACCCTGATCCCCGCCGACGTGCTGGAGAACGGCGGCTTCCATGCCGCCTTCGACCTCGAGGCCTACGAGCCGAGCGGCTGCGGGCGCTGTGCCAACACCGGCTACAAGGGCCGCATCGGCCTGTACGAGGTGATGGTCGTGAACGAGGAGATCCGCAAGCTCGTGCTCGAGCGCGCACCTGCCGATCAGATCGCCGAGGTGGCACTACGAAACGGAATGCGACGCCTGCGAGAGGACGGTTTGGAGAAGGTCAAGCAGGGACGGACGTCCATTGCCGAGGTCGTGAGGGTGACGGGATCCGCCGGATCTGCCGATTAAGGAACGACGAGGGGAGCAACGACCCATGAACTTCGACTTTGCCGACGTCCTACTCGAGGTGCTCGACCGCCGCGCCTCGGACCTCCACCTGACCGCAGGTTCGCCGCCTATGGTGCGTGTGCGCGGGCGCCTCTCGCCGCTCGAGGGCTACCCGACGCTGACGCCCACGGACACTCGCGAGATCGTCTACTCGATCATGTCCAACGACCAGCGCCAGCGGCTTGAGACCGACTGGCAGGTCGACTTCGCGTACCAGATCCCCGCCCGCGCGCGCTTCCGCGTCAACGCCTACTTCCAGCGCACGGCGATCGGGGCCGCCTTCCGCCTGATCCCCGCCGAGATCACGCCGATCGACCAGCTCGGCCTGCCGCCGATCGTGCACGACTTCGTCCCCAAGCCGCGCGGCTTCGTGCTGTTCACCGGCCCCACCGGCTCCGGGAAGTCCACGTCGCTGGCCGCGCTGATCGACGAGATCAACGAGTCGCGCGAGGACCACATCATGACGATCGAGGACCCGATCGAGTTCCTCCACACGCACAAGAAGTGCATCGTCAACCAGCGCGAGCTGGGCTCCGATGCGCAGTCCTTCGCGCTCGCGCTGAAGGCCGCCCTGCGCCAGGACCCCGACGTCATCCTCGTCGGCGAGATGCGGGACCTGGAGACGATCTCCACCGCGCTGACCGCGGCCGAGACCGGCCACCTGGTGTTCGCGACGCTGCACACGCAGGACACGCCGCAGACGGTCGACCGCATCATCGACGTGTTCCCGCCCCACCAGCAGCACCAGGTGCGCGTGCAGCTCTCGGTCGCCCTGCAGGGGATCGTCACGCAGCAGCTGTTGCCGACGGCCGACGGCTCGGGCCGCTGCCTGGCGGCCGAGGTCCTCATTCCCAGCCCCGCGGTGCGCAACCTGATCCGCGAGGGCAAGACCCACCAGATCTACTCGGTCCTGCAGACCAGCGCTCAGGCCGGCATGCAGACGATGGACTCCGCGCTCGCCGCGCTCGTGCGTGCGGGCAAGATCACCCGCCAGCTGGCCGAGCAGCGCGCCACCAGCCCCGAGGAGCTGCGCCGCCTGATGGGCACCGCGCCCGTGGGCGCCGGAAACGGCGCGCCGCCCGCGGTCCAGGCCATGTGAGCCCGACGATGACGAGCTCCGTCCGACACCTCCGAGGCAGGACCTAGACCATGGCCACGTTCGTCTTTCGCGCAGTGGATCTCGCGGGCGTCCCCGCCCGCGGCGAGGTCGACGCCGACAACAAGCAGGCGGTCACGGACCAGCTCAAGGCGCGCGGGCTGATCGTCCTCGACATCAACGCCAAGAAGGGCTCGAAGGAGATCACGATCGATTTCCTCGAGCGGGTCAAGGCGCGCGATCTCACGATCATGACGCGCCAGCTCGCCACGATGGTCACCTCCGGCGTGACGATCCTGCGCGCGCTGTATGTGCTCGAGGAGCAGACGCAGTCCAAGCTGCTCAAGCGCGCCCTGGTGCAGATCCGCAAGGACGTCGAGGCCGGCCTGCCGCTGTCCGACGCCCTCGCCCGCCACCCGAAGATCTTCAGCCCGCTGTACATCGCGATGGTGCGCTCCGGCGAGACCGGCGGCATGCTCGAGAGCGCGCTGCTGCGCACCGCCGACCAGCTCGAGAAGGAGGACGCCCTGCGCCGCCAGGTGCGCGCCGCGATGATCTATCCGGCGGTCGTCGTCTCGTTCGCGCTCTTGGTCCTGGTCGCGCTCGTCGCGTTCATCGTCCCCGTGTTCGCGAAGGTGTTCAAGGACTTCGGCGGCAAGCTCCCCGGACTGACCCAGTTCACCGTCGGCCTGTCGAACTTCATGACCAGTCGCTGGTACCTGTGCATCGCGATCGTGGTCGCGGTGGCGTGGGGCTTCTTCGCCTGGAAGAAGTCGACGTGGGGCCGCCCGCAATGGGACCGCTTCCGGCTGCGCATCCCGATGCGCATCGGCGAGGTGGTCCAGAAGATCGCCCTCGCGCGCTGGTCGCGGACGCTGTCCGCGCTCACCAACGCCGGCGTCCCGATCCTGCAGGCCATCGAGGTCACCGGCCAGACCGCCGGCAACAAGGTCGTCGAGGACGCGATGTCCAGCGTGCGCGAGTCCGTCAAGCGCGGCGGGACGATCGCGGCCCCGTTGAAGGAGGTCTCGGTCTTCCCGGCGATGGTCGTCCACATGGTCGGCGTCGGCGAGGAGACGGGCGCGCTCGACACGATGCTGACGAAGATCGCCGACTTCTACGAGGACGAGGTCAACGCGGCCATCAAGGCGCTGACGTCGATCCTCGAGCCCGTGATGATCATCGTCATCGGCGCGATCGTCGGGTTCATCGTGATCTCGATGTACCTGCCGCTCTTCAAGGTCTACGACCAGATCAAGTAGCAGGGCAGGGAGCGGCGGCGTTGCGGCTGAGTGTTCAGCTCGCCATGCAGAAGGCGATCACGTTGAGCCCGTAGCTGGCCGAGCCGGCCGTGCGGTAGGCCGCGCCCTCCCAGTACTGCCCGCTGAACGTGAGGGGACCGCTGTAGCTGATCCCCGCGACCCCGTTGAGCGCGAAGCCGTTCTGGTCGACGACCTCGACCGCACCGCTGATAACGGACGTGCCCGCCGGGCAGGTTGCGAGCGCGGCCTGATGAGCGGTGCTGCTGACGCCGGTCGAGGCGATCGCGGTGGTCAGGCCGAGCTTGGCCTGGGTCACGCTGGAATTGGCCAGCTTGGGCGCGGTGATCGCCCCGTCGCCGATCACGGCATTTCCGCTTGGGCCGGCGTCGCCCTTCGGTCCCTGCGGGCCCTGGGCGCCCTGCGGGCCCGGTAGGCCCTTCGCGCCGTGCAGCGAGGCCAGCGTCTTGCGATCGATCTTGCGCGTCGTGATCGCACGATTCTTGATCTGCTTGCTCCCGACGCTGTTGGAGGGCAGCTTGATCGCGGCGTACGACGCCCCGCCGAGCGCCACGAACAGCGCCAGCACGGACGTCACATTGGCGAACGTCAGGCGGCGGACTATCGATGTGAAGAACATGGTCCACACCGTGCCAGTCGGGCAACGCCGCGCCAAGGCGGGCTAGCCGCCGAGTCGCTGGCGGATAACCGGCGGTAAGCGCACGTGCTCAGGCGCGTCTCCGCCGGTTGGCGAGACAGCCGTGTGCTGAAAGAAGTGCTCGAGTTAGGCGGGCACCGTGCTGCTCGGATAGCTGGGCATCGCCCGTCGGTCCGTGCCTGGAGCGACACTTGGGTTGCTCACGTTCGGCGGGTTCTGAGCCAGGCTGGGTTTCGCGGAGACCTCGATGCCAGGATTTCGTCCTGGAGAGAGGAACTCCCACGCCATGCCAAGACCGAGGAAGTATTCCGATGAGTTTCGCGAGCGGGCGGTCCGGTTGGTGTTCGAGAGCGGACGGCCGATTTCGCCTGTCGCTCGCGATCTGGGCGTCAATCCGGAGTCGTTGCGCTCGTGGGTGCGCCAGGCGCAGGCTGACGCCGGCGCCCGCAAGGATCTGCTGACCTCTAGCGAGCGCGAGCGCCTTAAGCAGTTGGAGCGCGAGAACCGCGAGCTGCGCAAGGCCAATGAGATTCTGAAGGCCGCGTCGGTGTTTTTCGCGACGGAGCTCGACGGGACCCCGCGGAGGTGAGCGCGTTCATCGATCAGCAGCGCGATCGCTTCGCCGTGGAGCTCATCTGCCGCACGCTCGGGGTCTCGCCCTCGGCCTACTACCAGCGGGCGACCGGCCGGCGGTCGGCCCGCTCGGTCGCGGACGAGCGGCTGCTGGAGCGCATCGCGGTGGTGCACGAGGCCAACTATTGCGCCTACGGCTACCGGCGAATGTGAAAGGCGCTTCATCGCGCCGGCGAGCTGGCTACAGCAGCGGCGGCGGCGTGTCGCGGCTTGGCCGACGGTCATGCGGCCTTAGGAGGCTGCCGTCGATGAGAGTTCGTCTGGCGATCTGCCTGTCGCTGGCGGCGGCGGTCGCCGGTTGCGGCAACGACTCCCAGCAGTCCTTTGCGGCTCAGGTGCACACCGCCCGGGTCGCCTCGACCAGAATCGCCTGGTATGAGCGCGGTCAGGGGCCGCCGCTGGTGATGCTGACGGGTACGGGCTCGACGATGGCCGAATGGGATCCGGCGCTGCTTCGTCTGCTGGCTGAAGACCACCGGCTGATTCTCTTTGACTACCCCGGGCTGGGGTTATCGGGGCCCTGGCGTGGGAACTCCTTCGCCTCGCTCGCCGACGCCACCGCCGGCCTGATGAAGGCGATCGACGTGCCCAGGGCCGATGTCCTGGGCTGGTCGATGGGCGGCTTTGTCGCTCAGCGGCTGGCCGTCGATCATCCCGAGCGGGTCTCCCATCTGATCTTGGCCGCGACCAACCCCGGAGGTAGTGAGACCGTGCTCGGCTCACTGAAGGCTCAGGCCATCGACAGCAAGCCCAACCCGTCGGACAAGGAAATCCTAGGCGAGCTCTACCCGCCCAACCGCCAGGCGGAGGGCCGCGATTTCCTGCGCCGCCTCGAGCGCGCCAGCCAGAGCGGTGAGATCCCCAACGACTTCGACGTTCCGGCGGGCACCACCCGCACCCAGGTCGCAGCCGAACGTCCCTGGCTCCGCAGCAATCGAAACTACCGCCAGCTGGCCGGCATCGGCGCGCCGACCCTGGCCACGGCCGGCCGTCGGGATCCAGTGGTGCCGCCGGTGAACCTGAGGCGGATCGCTGCCCGGATTCCACGATCCAAGCTCCTCGTCTTCCCCGGGGCGCACGCCTTCCTTTTCCAGGAGCGCCGCACATTCGCTCGAGCCGTCAACGAGTTCCTGAGCGGGAGCAGGTCGGACTGAGGAGGACCATTACCGGGTGTCCCTCGCGCGCCCGTCCTCGTACTCGTCGTGGCGGCGGATCCAGAACTCCGTGGCGCCCTCCTCGTCGCGGCCCTTCGCCACCCGGTCGAGCAGTGGATAGAAGCCGAGCATGATCTCGAGGCCGCGCGCGCTGGTGGAGTAGGTCTGGTGGACGACCCCGTCGGAGAGCGCGAAGGCGCTCAGCGCCGGCCCCTCCGACACGTAGCCCGCCGGGTCCGTCCCGCAGGCGGCCGCCATCTGTGCCACGGCGGGGGGGATGTCGCCCTCCAGGAACGGCGCGAGCTGCTCCTTCGTGTGCGAGACGTCGAAGTCGAAGTTGAAGTCGCTTCCGTGGGACGACGCCCAGGGGAACGTCCAGCCCATGCGCCGCTTGTAGGCCTGCAGCCTCTCGAGCGGCGCGCGCGAGATGCAGAGGAAGGTCACGTCGCGCGCGTTCAGGTGTTCGACAGCGCCGTTGAAGGTGTCCGCCCCGGACGAGCAGACCGGGCAGCCCGCCGTGTACTCCGGGCCGAACATGAAGTGGTAGACGAGGAGCTGCGAGCGCCCATCGAAGAGCTCCGCCAGCGTCTTCGTCCCGTCGTCGGTCTCGAAGCGGTACTCCTTGTCGATCGGCACCCACGGCAGCTCTCGCCGCTGCCGGGCGAGCTCGTCGCTGCGGTGGGTCAGCTCCTTCTCGCGCTCCAGCAGCTTCTCGCGAGCGGCAAGCCATTCCTCGCGCGTTCCTACCTTGTGCTCGGTCATCGCGTCTCGCCTCCTGTTGTTGCCGTGCCGGGTTCTACTAGAGACCGGCGTCGGTCCCACAACTCATCGCGGACCCCATGCTCCGCGCGACCGCTTATGCTCGCTCCATGGCTGCTCGCTCGGTCGGTGTCGTGGCTCGCATCACCGTCCCATGCCGACCCGACCGGGCGGTTGACGCGGTACAGGACATCAAGGCAATCGAGCGCACCGAGCTCAAGGCCGAGCGGGTCGACGTCGAACCCGGCAGCGATGGGCATGGGGTCTATGCGGTCACCGGCCGATTCGCGGGAGCGAGGTGGCGCAGTCGCTTCGCCTACCGGCTGCATCCCACCGGCTTCCACTCGCACAAGCTCGAGGGCGAGCAACCGCGCTCCTGGGGAATCTCGGGTGGATTCGTGGTGGCTCCGCTCGGCGGGGAACGCTGCATGGTCGTGCACTACGAGGACTACGAGCTGCCCGCCTACCTGATCCCGCTCAAGCCGGCGATCCTCGCGTACCTGCGCTGGACCATGCGGGAGGAGCTGCTGCGGGTGCACGAGATCATCGTCGGGTCCCGCCCTGGTGATGGATCCGCCCGCCCCTAGTCGTTACGGTGGCGACCATGGGGGAAGGGACGCCGCTCGGGGCCGCGGTCGAGACGCTCGACACCGCGCGCGGGCCCGTCGAGGTCGCCCGCCGCGGCGCGGGGCCGCCGGTGATGCTGATCCACGGCACCCCGGGCGGGTCGGACTCCTCGGTCGCGATGGGGCGGTTCCTCGTCGACGCGGGCTTCGAGCTGATCGCTCCATCCCGGCCGGGCTACCTCGGCACGCCGCTCGACGGCCATGGCGCCATCGACGCCCAGGCCGACCTCCACGCCGCGCTGCTGGACGCGCTGGGGCATGAGCGCGCCGGCCTGCTGACCTGGTCGGGCGGAGGACCCAGCGGCTACCGGCTCGCCGTGCGTCATCCGGACCGGGTGTCCGGGCTGGTGGCGTTCGCCGCCGTGAGCCACGCGATCGACGCCCCCGACGAGAACCTGGAATCGCGGCTGATGATGAGGACCGGCTTCGGGAATTGGCTGCTGCGATTCCTTGCCGCCTACGCCCCGAAGGAGACCGTCGCCGAGACCCTGAAGGCCGAGGGCGACCTGTCGAAGGACGAGCTCAGGCAGCTCGTCGCCGAGGTGCTCGAGGACGACCGTCAGCTGGACGTGGTCCTGACGATGGCGAACGTCGTGGGGGACTACGCGCACCGCAGCGAGGGTGTCGAGAACGACTGGGCCCGGTTCGGCGAGATCCAGTCGCTCGAGCTGGAGAAGATCGAGGCGCCGACGCTCGTGATCAATGGAACGGCCGATACGGACGTCCCGCCGGAGCACAGCGACCACGCCGCGGCGACCATTCCCGGGGCCGAGCGCCTGCTGATGGACCACGGCACCCACCTGTCCCTGTTCGCCCACCCGGATGCCGAGGCGGTCCAGGCGCGGGCGGTGGCCAAGCTGCGCTCCTAGCGCGGCCGCACGACGATGCGCTGCACCATCCCGACCGGGTGCAGCTCGCAGAAGAAGCGGTAGGTCCCCGGCTTGGTGAACTGCTTCGTGAACGTCTGCCCGCGGGTCAGGCGGTTCGACGAGAAGCCCTCGGGGCCCTGGGCGACGGTCACGTTGTGGAGCGTGGAGCTGTTGAACGTCCAGGTCACCCGGCCGCCGACCGGCACCGACAGGTTCCCGGCCGTGAAGCTGTTGTCGGCCACCGTGACGTTCGCGTCGCCGTCGCTGAAGCTGAAGGGCCCACGCGGGCCGGCCGTGCGCACGGCCGCTCCGCGGGAGTCATAGGTGTAGGTGGGGATCGTCACGTGCGGGGCCGTCGCGCGCCCTGGGGTGCTGGTCCGGACGATCTGGACGTCGTCCGGCATTCGGCCGCAGGGAGCCTTCACGGACCGGTCCGGGGCGAGGTAGGCGAGCAGCAGGCCCATGGCGCGGGTGTGCGGGTAGCGGTTGTCATAGCGCGAAATCAGGGTGATCTTCTGGCCGGCGACGACCGGGATCCCGCGCGCGGTCTTGAAGCGGCTCATGTTGATCGGACCCGGCTCGTGGAGCACCGGGCGCACCTGGTAGAAGGGATTGCTCGGCAGCCCCCAGGTCGGCGACGAGACGTAGATCGCGCGGTTGCCGCAGCTGGGCTCGGACAGCGTGAGGTTCTTCGCTCCGCCGTGCACGTGGCCGAGACCGGCGACCAGCCGGCCGGAGACCGGCATCTGCCGGGTGGCGCGCCGCACGTCGAGCGAGCCCGGCGAGCCGCCGCCGGGGACGTCGAAGACGAGGCCCTGACGGCCGTGCGACGCGTCCCAGGCGAGCGGGACGACCGGCCGCAGGTGCGGGTTGCGGTCCAGCGTCATGCGGTAGCGGATGTAGACGCGGTCGCTGCGGTTGCGATGGTTCATCAGCATCCACACCATCGCCCACCTGTCCGCCGCCTGGATCGGGTAGCCGTAGCCCGGCGGGAGGTCCAGCATCGCCCGCTCCTCGCCGTCGCCCATGAACGGCTCGGGACCCGGCTTGGACCCGGAGTGCCCGAGGTTCGCGAAGACGATGTGGTGGAGCATGATGCGCTGGATCGGCACCACCTTGCCGGTGTGGACGTCGACGACGTCGGCCGCCATCTTCGTGATGAAGCCGTTGATGCGGGGCGTCCGGATGCCGACGTTGGTGCCCAGCCGGACGGAGTAGCGCTTGAGGACGAAGGGCCCCTGCTTGATCGTCGCGTGGAACGGCTTCGCCTGCGCCGGGACGGCGAGCGCGAGTGTCGCCGAGAGGGTGAGGACCGCACACGCGGCCCCCCGCCGTGCGTGCCTTCCCCAGGTCACGCGGTCATCGTACACCTATTTGCAGTCGCGGTGCAAAATCCTTGAGATCCTCGCCGCGCGCAGGCGCTGACGCGATAGCGTCTCTCCATGGCCTGCCTGATCGCCCTGTTCGCGCTGATCTCGCCGCGGCTCGCGCTGTTCCTCATCTGGATCTTCACGAACCTGCTCAGCCGGGCGTTCGAGAGCTGGGCGGTCCCGCTGATCGGCTTCTTCCTGCTTCCCTGGACCACGCTGGCGTACGCGCTCATGTGGGACTCCTCGAACCGCGTGTACGGCTTCGAGTGGTTCATCGTCGCGCTGGGCTTCTTCCTCGACCTCGCGTCCTACTCGCGGGCCGATCGCCACCGGCGCCGCGAGTCCGCGCGCGCCTGACCGGACACGCGCTGGCCGATCCCTGGGGGTCCCCGGGCGAAACACCGGGGCAAAGGTCACTAAAGCTGACCGTCGCCCCTGCCGAGATGGAAGGCATGATCTGGGCACGCAGAGCAGTCGCCGCCGGCGCCATCGCCGCGGTGGGTGTCGCATCGCTGGCCGTCGCGGTGCTGGCGCTCATCGTCGCCGCGTCGATCTAGCGGTGTTCACGGCGGGCGCCGCTCCTCGCTTTCCGTCAGGAACGCGCGGAGCCGCTGGTTGTAGGGCGCGCCCGTGCTCGGGATCGTGTGGCCCCGGCCCCGGATCACCGCCCGCTCGGCCCCGGTGCGCTCGGCGAGGACGTCGCACACCGCTTCGAACGCGGGCGAGTGGTCGCCGGAGATGACGAGCTTCGGGAACGGCGCGGCGGCGAGCGCGTCGAGTGGGATGTCCGCCTCCCACGGCGGTCGCTCCTCCATGGTGTGCCGCGCGCCGCGCTCCAGCCAGTCGGGGAGCGCGTCCGGCGTCTCGTGCGCCGAGTGCAGGCCCGAGCGGAACAGCAGCACGAACTGGCGTGGCGTGACCTCGCCGCGGCGGCGGTAGAGCTCCTCGCCCTGCGCGATCACCGCGTCCACGGCGGGGTCGCCCGCGGCCACGCGGAGCGAGCCCGGCTCGGAGACCGTGAGCGAGCGCACGGCCTCTGGCCGCGCGGCCGCGGCCAGCAGCGCGATCACGGCGCCGTAGGAGTGGCCGACGAGGTGGGCGCCGTCGCCGAGGAGGTCCGCCATCAGCGGGGCCTCGGCCTCGAAGTCGCCGCGCGCGAGGGCCGGGCTTGCGGCGAAACCCGGCCGGTTCGGGATGCACAGCGCCCAGTCGTCGGCCAGCTCGAGCTGGCGGCGCCAGGTCCGGCGCGCGTCGACGATGCTGCCGTGCACGAGCACGACGGGCGGGCCGGCGCCCACGCGCTCGACGTCGAGGTCGGTCGCGGTCGGCTGCGACACGCCGCTAACCGCCCGGCGGCTGCACGTACATGCGCCGGTGTGTCATGTAGCGGCCGCCGTCGTCGATCGATCCCGTCGGCGGCCGGTAGACGTCGATGTGACGCCCGATGATCGCGCCGCCGGTGTCGGTCGCCACGAACCAGCCGCCGTTGACCGCCTTGTAGGCCGGGATGTAGAGGCGGCTGCCCGCGGGGATGAGGTCCGGGTCGACCGCGACGGTGCGGTAGGGGTGCAGCGGCTGCGAGGACCCCGGGGCGAAGGTGACACCCGCGTAGGAGATCTCGCGCCCGCCGGTGCCGTTGGACCAGCCGCCGCTCTCCAGCGGGAAGGTGACCGCGCCGGTGGCGTTGCGCCAGCCGCCCTCGAGCCAGCGCGGCAGGCCGCGGCTCCAACGGCTCGCGCACGCGCTGGCACGCGTGCGACGGCCGACGGCGTTGATCCAGCCGGCATCGCCGCCGGCGTCGAAGTGGTAGTGGCGGCCGTCGAGGCCGATGCCGTCGCCCTCCATCGCGACGCCGTTGGAGGAGTAGAGCCAGTCGACGCGATGGCGGCCCGGGATTCCGGGGGCGCGCACCCGCTGGCCCACGAACCAGCGCTCGGGCGCCGAGAAGTACTCGGTGATCTCGAAGCCGCCGAGCCAGCGCGGGGTCGTGATCAGGCGCTCGACGGGCTTGCGCCTGCATCCGGCCGGCTGCGGTTGCGGCGTCGTTCGTGCCGGCTGTGCGGCGGGCGCGGTGGCGGGGGGCGCCGTCGCGGCGGCCACCGTGGCCTGGCCGGACGTCTTCGCCGACTTGACGATCCCGGAGTCCGAGCCGCAGCCGGGGAGGGCGAGGGCCGCCATGGCGGCGGCCGCGGTGAGGGCGCGCCTCCTCACGTGGTCACGGTGGCGGTTCTAGCGCCGGCCGTACACGAGCAGGCCGCCCGCGACGCAGGCGAAGAGCAGCACGAACAGCACGACGGTCTCGGTGCCCTTCGACATGAAGGCGGCATATTCAACGATGGCCAGAGGCTAGCGCCGTTGATCCAAGGATTGGAACCCGGATGCCGATGGGCAGAATGGGAGGGCGCCGACCGAGCGCGGAACTCCCTGCGTCTCCGAGCGTTTCACTACATGCATGGTGCGCAAGCTCGTCATCTGCACGGCCGTCGCGGCGCTGGGCGCCGCCGGCCCCGCGTGGGCGGCGTCGCCGCTGGACGAGTACCAGCAGACCGGGCACATCACGCCCTGCCGGTACAGCAGCGGCCAGCTCCAGGGGTCCGTGCCCAACGACGTCGCGCAGTATGCGCCCGAGTACCAGTCCCAGCTCCAGGCGGCGGCGCGCGAGCGCGCGAGTGGCTGCGGGAGCGCCGCCAGCGGGGGCTCGACCGGTCGGGGGGCCGGCCCCGGCGGGTCGGGTGCGAGCGACTCCGGCTCGAGCTCGGCCGCGAGCGGCGCGGGTGCTGCCCCGGCCGCCGCCGCGGCCGCGACCGCTCGGAAGGCCCGCGCGCGAGCTCGCGCCCGGCGGCGCGCGC
Source organism: uncultured Actinomycetes bacterium (assembly GCA_963725645.1). Taxonomy (GTDB): domain Bacteria; phylum Actinomycetota; class Thermoleophilia; order Solirubrobacterales; family Solirubrobacteraceae; genus JALYZC01. The sequence continues at coordinate 1,952,552 of CAVRZD010000006.1, read as the reverse complement.
GGGCGCGGGCCCGCCTCGCGGGGGCACGGGTGCCTCCGGCCGACATCTCATCCGACGCGCGGGTCTCCGACGGCACGCTGCTGCTCGCGTCGCTGCCGATCCTGCTGCTCCTGGTCCTGACGGTCGCGCTTCGGTGGCGCGGCGCGCTGGAACGGCGCGTCGGCCCGGGGCTGTACCCGGCGCGGACGCGGAGCGGCGCCATCATCCTTCCGCCGCCCGCGGGGGTGGTCTCCGGCTCCGGCAACGGGAACGGCAATGGCAATGGCAACGGCAACGCCGACGCCCCGTCTGCCGAGGCGCCCACCGAGGAGGTGGCGGCGCTGGCCGCGTCGGATCCGGCGCCGGTCCCGCGCCGCGACGAAGACGACCGCTGACCGGCGGGGGCACTCGACGTGCGGCGCCGCTACCCGCCCGCGACGTCGCGGCGCAGGAACACCAGGTACGCCGCGAAGAGGCACGGCACGGTGTAGGCCGCGCACACCCAGGCCGCGCGGATGATCGGCGCCCAGTCGGTCGGCTCGCGCAGCAGGCCCTGCCAGGCGTCGAACTGGCGCGGCAGGAGGTACGGGCGGATCTCCTCCAAGCCGGGGATGATGCTCCCGATCTGCAGGACCAGCGCAATCATGAGCGCGCCCACCACCGCCGCCGCGCTGTTCCGCGTGATCGTCGACAGCAGCAGGCCGATCGCGGCGATCGCCAGCATGGGGAGGAGGTAGACGCCGAGGCTGGCGGTCACGAGCTCGAGCGCCTTGGCGGGCCCGACCTTTGTGCCGGACAGGGTGGTCAGAGAGTTGAAGCCGGACTCGATGCCCCCGGCGACGATCGCCACGATGCCCATCAGGACCAGCGCGAAGACTGCATAGCTGATGGTGGCGAGAACTTTTCCGGTGAAGATCTGGCCTCGATCCAGCGAGCGCGTGAGGATCGTCTTGAGGGTTCCGTTGTGGTCCTCGGAGGCGAAGATGTCACCAGCCACCAGCGACGTGACCAGCGGGAACAGCCAAATGGAGCCGAAGATAAGGACGACGAGCGGGATGGCGAAGCCCGACTGGCGCACGTAGCGGCCGAAGAGGATCCCCTCGGGCTGGTGGCTCGAGAGTGCCAGCGCGATCACGAAGATCAACGGGATTGCGACCGCGATGGCAAAGCCCATGTACGTGCGCTTTTGCGAGCGCAGCTTGCGCAGCTCCCAGCGGTAGACGGTGGCGACGCTCGGGCTGCTCACGCCGCCTCCGCGGGGACCGCCGCCGCCGGCGACCCGTTCGCGCCCTCACCCTCGGTGAGCCGGAAGAACAGCTCCTCGAGCGTGGCGCCGGTCGGCGCGAGGGCGGTGATCCCCACGCCCGCCTCGACGAGCGCGATCGACAGAGCCGCCACCGCCTCGTCGTCGTCCGCGGCGAAGCGGACCTCGTGGCCGTCGAGGCGCACCTGCGTGATCCCGGCCTGGGCCTCGCATACCCGCACGGCGCGTGCGGCGTCCGTGGAGCGCAGCCGATAGCCGCCTCCCGCCGTGCGCTTCAGCTCGGCGAGCACGCCCTCGTAGACGATCTGGCCGGAGCGAAGAATCGCGACGCGGTTGCACATCTCCTCGACCTCGGCCAGTTGGTGGCTGGAGAGCAGCACCGTGACGCCGCGCTCGGAGAGCTGCCCGATGAGCGTGCGCATGTCGCGCATCCCTGGAGGGTCCAGGCCGGTCGTCGGCTCGTCGAGCAGCAGCAGGCGGGGATTCCGCAGGAGCGCCGCTGCGATGCCGAGCCGCTGCCGCATGCCGTGGGAGTAGCCGCCGACCTTGTCCTTGGCGCGGTCGGTGAGCTCCACGGTCTCCAGGGCCTCGTCGACCCGGCCCGACGCGCCGCCGCCGTCGAAGGCGGCGAGCAGCTCGAGGTTCTTGCGGCCGGTCAGGTACGGGTAGAAGCGCGGGGCCTCGACGAACCCGGCCACGCCCTGCAGCGCGCGGGCACCGTCGCGTAGGGGGTCCCGCCCGAACAGGCTCGCGCTCCCCTCCGTCGGGCGGATGAGCCCCAGCAGCATGCGCAACGACGTGGTCTTGCCGGCCCCGTTGGGGCCGAGGTAGCCGTAGACGTCGCCGGTCTGGACCGTGAGATCGACATGGTCGACGGCCACGATCTGCCCGTATCGCTTGACCAGCCCCTCGGCCTGAACCGGCGGCGCGTCCATTGGCATCAGGCTAGATGCTCGGCTCTCGCCCAGCTAAAGCCCGCGGGCGGCCGCCTCGGCCGCCTGCGGCGGGATCGAGCCGATCACCACATAGGACACGCCGCCGCGGTCGAACTGGACGACCGTCCCCAGCGCCGTGGCGAGCTCGGTGCCGGTGGCGCCGTTGATCGACAGCGTCGGCAGACGGCTCTCGCCGTCGCCGCGGCCCTTGCGCCTGGCCGGCTGCGCGTGCTTCGCGCCCTTTGCGTCGGGCTGGCGCTCGATCACGGCGATCCCGCCGAGGTTCTGGCCGTAGGTCACCAGCGCGGCGGGGTGGCCGCCCCAGTCCAGCAGCCGGACGTCCTGTCGGGGCAGGCCGGCGAGCTTGGCCGGCGCCGAGAGGTTGAATGGGACGGCGGCGTCCACGGCGGCGACCCCGTGCACCTTGCTGGCGGCGTGGGCGCGACGCTTCGCGCCCTTTGCCTTTGCCTTGGCCTTGGCCTTGGCCGCAGCGGTCTGGGTGCCCGAGGGCTGGCTGACCTTCACGACCTTGGCGTTGGCCGGCGGACTGATCGCGAAGTCGCTCTTCGCAACGGGGCCGAACTTGACGTCCGTGGCCGAGAGCTCGATCACCGGCGTGTTGGAGCCCTGCGCGTAGACGGCGGCTCGCAACGGCACTCCATTCACGGCGTCCCAGCCGACCTCCACCGCGCCGAGCAGGCCGCCGTCGTGCTTCGGGCCGACGCGCAGCGTGTAAGCCGACTGGCCCGCCACGGTGCTCGGGATCGCGCCCGAGAGAACGGCGTTCCGGGCTGCCTCGTTGATCCTCTTGGTGATGTCGGCCACGCTCGGAATGCCGTGGTCGGCCTTCTCGCGACCCGCCTTGTGGCCCTTGTGGGCTGGCAGCGTGCCGCGGTAAACGGTGTTCGACGACGCATCGTAGGCCCACCAGCTGCGGTCGCCGACCACGAGCTGTGAGTCGCCGCCGCCGCTGCCGGACTGCAGCTCGAGGCGCAGGTGGTCCTTGGTGGCCCACAGGCGCCCTGTGGCGCCCCTGAGCAGCGCGCTGCCGCCCCCGATGTTGGAGTCGTCGATGAGCTTGTTCGTGAAGGAGATGGTGGCGGTGACACCCTTGACCGCGGGCGCTCCGAGCGCGTCGTGGATGGCCTGGGGGAGCGCCTTGGCCGGCGGCTTGGGCGCGTTGGACGTCACCGCGACGGCGACGGCGGTGCCCCCGGCGACGATCAGCAGGACGGCGGCGCACAGCGCGAGCAGGCGCGAGGTGGGAAGGCGGCGAAGGATGTTCATGTCACGGGACCGTAGCCCGGGTCTCTGAGAACCGCTTGAGAGCGGGAAGATCGAGCGTGAAACGCGCCCCTTCGATCTTCAGGCACCCGCCGTGGCGCTCGGCGATCGCCGCGACGATGGCCAGGCCGAGCCCGGAGCCCGGCCGCTCGGTCGCCTCGCGCCCGCGCCAGAAGCGCCGCACGGCCAGCTCCGCCTGGTCCGGCGGGATGCCCGGGCCCTCGTCGGCGACGGACAGCTGCGCGCGCCCGCCGGCCGCCCTCAACTCGACCGTGATGCGACCGCCCGGCGGGCCGTGGACCCGAGCGTTCTCGATCAGGTTGTCGAGCGCACGCTCGAGCGCGTCGCGCTCGCCGGAGACGACGACGGTCTCGCGCGCGCCGACATCCACGTCGCCCCCCCGGCGGGCCGCCTCGTCGACGATCGCCTCGAGCGCGACGACGTCGTGGGGCGCCTCGCCGCCGGCGGCCCGCTCCAGGGCGAGCAGGTCGTCGAGCAGGCGCCCGAGCCGCGCCGCGTCGGCTTCCAGGTCGGCCAGCGCCTCGCGGTCGGCGCCGTGACGGGCGATGTAGGCGGCGTTCCCGCGCAGCGCGGTGAGCGGCGTCCGCAGCTCGTGCGAGGCGTCGGCGAGGAAGCGCCTCTCCGACTCTCGCGCGCGCTCGAGCGCGGCCAGCATTCGGTTGAGCGTGCGGGCCAGTTCGCCGACCTCGTCGTCGGTCTCCGGGTCCGGGAGGCGCCGACCGGCGTCGCCAGTCGCCTCGATGCCGCGCGCGGCCGCGGACAGCCGCCGCAGCGGGCGCAGGCCGCGGCTGGTCAGCAGCGCCGCCGCGAGCGCGCCGAGCAGCGCCGCGCCCCCCGCGCTGAGCGCGATCAGGGAGCGCAGGCGGTTGAGGGTGTCGTCGATCTCCGACGTGCTGGACGCGACCAGCACCGCGCCGCCGGCGGCCGGTCCGCCGGCCTCGGCGATGGGCGCCACGTACAGGCGGATCGCATCGCTGCCCAGGCGAGCGTCGCGGATGCCCGTGCGCCCGCGCACGATCGCCGCGCGCTCGAGCGCGCCGCCGGGCAGCAGCCGCCCGCCCAGTGACGAGGACCGGCCGACGATGCGCCCCCGGCGGTCGACCACCTGCACGCTGAGCTCGCGCCCGCCGAGCGGCGCGTCGAGCGTGCCCGGCGCGGTCAGCAGCGCCGGCGCGGACACGCTCAGGCGCGCGACCTGGCCGGCGCGGTCGCGCAGCGAACGGTCCAGTGAGGAGTGCAGCTGGCTGGAGAGCAGCAGCTCGACGGCGATGCCCAGCAACGCGACCGCGGCCAGCGTGGCCAGGGCCGCGGCGCCGATCAGGCGGAAGCGCAGCGTCGCGGGCCTCATGTCATCTGCGCAGCGTGAACCCGACCCCGCGGACGGTGTGGATGAGCGGTGGGTCCCCGAGCTTGCGGCGCAGGTAGCCGACGTAGCGGTCGACGACGTTCTCGCTCACCGGCTCCTCCCACACCTGCGCCAGCGCCATGTCGCGCGTGACCACGGTGCGCGGGTTGCGCATCAGCAGCTCGAGCAGCTCGGCCTCGCGCGCGGTCAGCTCGATCTCTCGCCCGGCGCGCGTCACGGTGCGCGTCTCGAGGTCGAGCGCGAGCTCGCCGACGGCGAGGTTGGCGGCGCCGGCGCCGGCGCGGCGGGTGAGCGCCCGCACGCGCGCGATCAGCTCCTCGACGGCGAAGGGCTTGGTCAGGTAGTCGTCGGCGCCCGCGTCCAGGCCCTCGACACGGTCGGCCACGGCATCGCGCGCCGTCAGCAGGAGGATCGGGGCGGTCAGTCCCTTCCCGCGCAGGCGCTGCGTGACGGCCAGGCCGTCGAGTCCGGGCATCGCGACGTCGAGGATCACGAGATCGGGCGCCTCGCGCTCGACCGCCGCGAGCGCCGCGCCGCCGTCGGCGGCGGTCGTGACCGCGTGCCCCTCCGCCGACAACGTGCGCTCGAGCATGCGCCGGACCGGCGGGTCGTCATCGACGACGAGGACGTGCTCGCTCATCCGGCCCAGGATCGCAGACGGCGGCCGCAGGGTGGGTGGGCCCAAATTGAGGCCGCAAACGCTACCCTCGCGCGCTCGTGGCCCCAGACGACGCCAGCGGACCCCCGGACGGTCAGCTCGAGTGCTCCGCCTGCCGGGGCACCGGGAAGGTGATCTCGGCGCTCGGTGGCGAGGAGAAGCCGGTCACGTGCCCCTGGTGCGAGGGCTCGGGGCGCTTCGACCCCGAGCACGACGCCCAGGCCGCGGGAAGCGCGCTGCGGGGGGAGGAGCCCACGGAGCCCGCGGACCCCGCCTGAAACAGCCTCTGATCGCCCTGGACGCTTAGGCCTCTCTCGCGCCCGCAATTTCAGCCGGCCCGCGGGTGCTCCGATACCTGCTCCATGGCGCTTGGTGGCCACCGCATTCCTGCCCGGCGAGTGCGCTGGGGGCTCTCCGTGCTCGCGATGGCCGCGCTCGCGGGCGCTGCGCTCCCCGCCGGGGCGAGCGCCGACTGCGACCCGACGCTTCCCGCCGAGGGCGTGATCACGCCGGCCGTCGGCTGCGAGGTCACGGCCGGGTTCCACGTCGTCAGCCCGGCGGGAACGCCGGTCCGTGTCGACCCGGGCGGAACGCTGAGCGTCGACGCCCTGCCGGAGTCGACGGCCACCGCTCCCCAGCAGCTGGCGTTCTTCGCCTGGGACTGGGGCACCGGGACGTTCGGCGCCGACAGCGCCTCCTCGACGGCGAGCCAGGTCTTCCCGACGCGCGGCGGCTACGACGTCCGCGTGCGCGCGACCGACGACGCCGGGACCCCGCACGTGCAGGCGTCGGCGGCCACCCACGTGACCGTCGCCTTCCCGCTGACGGCCGACTTCACCGCCACGCCCACCGGGCAGTCGCGCACGTTCAACTTCAACGCCTCCGCGAGCGAGAGCGGGGCGCTGTCGATCACCTACCGCTGGGACTTCGACGGCGACGGGACCTACGACACGCCGGCGAGCTCGACGCCGAGCGTGCAGTACACGTATCCAGCCGACGGCAACTACACCGTCAAGCTGCTGGTCACCGACGACCTCGGCCAGACGGTCGTGCCGGTCCACGGGGTGGGAGCGTTCAACCAGGCGCCGGTGCTGTCCTCGGCCTCGGTCTCGCCCAACTCCACGCTCGTGGGCACACCAGTCACGCTCAGCGCGAACGCCTCGGACCCCGACGGCAGCGTCGTCTCCTACCTGTGGGACCTCGACGGCAACGGCACCGCCGACGCCTCCTCGCCCGCCGGAGCGGGCGGCGCCTCGTACGTGGTCTCCTACCCGAACGCCGGCACGATCCTCGTGCGCATCGGCGCCACGGACAACAGCGGCGGCGTCACGTGGGCCACCGTGCCGCTCACGCTCGGCCTCCCGGGCGGCGGCAACGGCACGATCGACGGTGGCGGCGCGCTCGGTCCGGGCAGTTCCGGCACGGCCACCGGTCCCGGCGCCGGCACCGGCGGGCGCGGCGGCGTGAGCTTCACCGCGAGCCTCGGCGGCAGCGCCTTCCAGAAGCTCAAGAACGTCCGCAAGCGCGGCCTGTCGTTCAGCTGCAGCGCCTCGCACGCGGCGAGCTGCTCGGTCACCGTGTGGATGTCCGCCAAGGACGCGCGCACGACGCGGCTCAAGCGCAAGGCCAAGAAGCCGATCGTGCTGGCGGCGTTCCGCGCCAACGTCCCGGCCGGCAGGAGCGTCGGGTTCACCCTCAAGGCGCGCGGCAAGCTCAAGGGCGCGCTCGCGCGGACGCGCAAGCTCTCGCTGACGGTCCAGGGCGTGGCGACCGAGACGGGCTCCACGCACCGCGTGACCCTCTCGCGCGTGTTCGTCCTGAAGCGCTAGAACCGGTCTCGCACGGCGCCGGCCGGGCCTCCCCGAACCGGGGTCATCCAAACGTTGATGATTCCGTGCAGAGGCGTCCACTGGGCTCAAGTGCCAGGTCGTGCAGGTCGATACGACCTGTGCCAGAGCCAAGTGTGAAAGGCAAACCGTCCGCGAGGGCGGGACGCAAAGCCACGGGCCTTGGTCGGACGGGTCACACCGCCAGACGAGGAAGCCGGGCTGCCACTGGGGCAGAGCAGTGCGTCGCTCCCAACGGCATGGACCACCTGGACCTGGCGCCAAGGACAGGCCCACGGAATCCAACAAGGAGGATTCACCAGCCATGCTGCAAAAGCTCCGCCAGCGCGCCGAGGACGAGAAGGGTTTCACCCTGATCGAGCTCCTCGTCGTCATCCTGATCATCGGCATTCTGGCCGCGATCGCGCTGCCCACGTTCCTGGGTCAGCAGAGCAAGGGGCAGGACGCCTCGGCGAAGTCGGATGTCCGCAATGCGGTCTCCGCGATCGAGTCGTGTTACTCCGACACGCAGAACTACACGCAGTGCGACACGGCGACCCTGTCGGCTCAGGGCTCCCCGGTCCAGGCGTCCGTGACCATCCCCGCCTCGGCGGCCAACACGTACTCCGTGCAGGCCACGTCGAAGTCGGGCAACGTGTTCACGATCGCCCGTAACGCGTCCGGCGTCTACACCCGGACCTGCACCGTTGTCGGCAAGGGCTCCTGCCCGGCATCCGGCAGCTGGTAGTTCAAGGTCAGTAAGAAAGCCTCGCCGGGGAGGCGGGCCTCACGGCCCGCCTCTCGGCGTTAAACCTCCCGATTCGGCACCTGTCGCCGCATCGTTGAGCAGACGTCCGTTTCCCTCAAGGGCCTACCTCAAAGCGGCGATACCCGCTTCTGCCAGGACCGAGGTGAAGAGGGCAAACCGTCCGCGAGGGCGGGACGCAAAGCCACGGGCCTCTCTCCCGAGGTAGCCGGGCTGCCACCGAAGAACGAGTGCGGTACGCGAGTTCCCCGGAAGGCACTGGATCACCGCGGGTCTGGCATTTCAGGCCAGTTCGATCCAAGGAGGGAACGCATGCTGCACAAGCTGCGTCATCGCATGGAGAGCGAGCGGGGTTTCACCCTGATCGAGCTCCTCGTCGTCATCCTGATCATCGGCATCCTCGCCGCGATCGCGCTGCCCACGTTCCTGGGCCAGCAGAGCAAGGGTCAGGACGCGTCGGCGAAGTCCGATGTCCGCAACGCCGTCTCGGCCATCGAGTCGTGCAACTCCGACACGCAGGACTACACGCAGTGCGACACGGCGACCCTGGCCAGCCAGGGCTCGCCCGTCCAGGCCAACGTGACCATCCCGGCGTCGACCGCCAACACCTTCACGGTGCAGGCGACGTCGAAGTCGGGCAACGTGTTCACGATCGCTCGCAACGCGTCCGGCGTCTACGCGCGGACGTGCACCGTCGTCGGCAAGGGCTCGTGCCCGGCCAGCGGCAGCTGGTAGTCGACCGCAGCATCCGGTAGTGCGAGGGGCGGGCCGCTGGCCCGCCCCTCGCACGCCGGCACTGCGAGTACACGGCTCAAGGTCTCCGTACAAAGCGGCGATATCGGTGACACCGGGTCGTTACCGCAACCCTCGCCAGGAGGAACAACGCATGAAGCCGTCGCCCCGACGTATCACAGAGCAGGAAGGTTTCACCCTGATCGAGCTGCTCGTCGTGATCCTGATCATCGGGATCCTCGCGGCGATCGCGCTGCCGACGTTCCTGGGTCAGCAGAGCAAGGGTCAGGACGCCTCGGCCAAATCGGACGTCCGCAACGCGGTCTCCGCGATCGAGTCCTGCTTCTCGACCACGCAGGACTACACCGGGTGCTCGACGGCGACGCTCTCCGCTCAGGGCTCGCCCGTGCAGGCCAGCGTCACCATCCCCGCGTCGACCGCCAGCACGTACACGGTGCAGGCGACGTCGAAGTCGGGCAACGTCTTCACGATCGCGCGCAACGCCTCGGGCATCTACACCCGGACGTGCACCGTCGTCGGCAAGGGCTCCTGCCCGGCCAGCGGAAGCTGGTAGCCACCGCGTCATGCCGCGTCACGCCGGGGCCCGGCCGCACGGTTGGGCTGGGTGCGCGGCCGTTCATCCACCCGTTGGAACGGGCCTCCGGAGGTCAAGCGACGCCTCGTGCCTGCCGATGCCTGGATCGATGCGCCCGCGCAACGCATCAGGCCGTACCGATCGCCCTCCGCTGCGCGGAGGCATCGTCCGCCTGCGCGCTGACGAGTCGGGCTCGCTGCTGATCGAGCTGGTGGTGACCGCGGCGATCCTCGTCGTCGTCATCCTCGGCACGTTCTCGGCCTTCGACGGCGCGTCGGCCTCCTCGTCGTCGATCAAGAACCGTGCGATCGCCGCCGGCGTGGCCCAGCAGGACCAGGAGCGCATGCGGGCGTTCAAGTCGACCGACCTCTCCAACTACCGCGACACCCGGACCCAGGTCGTCGGCGGCGTGACCTACACGATCGCGTCGCGCGCCGACTGGGTGGTCGACTCGACGGGCAGCACGAGCTGCGGCCCGGCGGGCTCCAACGCCCAGGCCAACTACATCGAGATCACCTCGACCGTGACCTGGCCGGTGATGCGCAGCGTCAAGCCGGTGGTGCAGAAGAGCTACGTGGCGCCGCCCAACGGGTCGTTCGGCACCAACCAGGGCAGCCTCTGCGTGCAGGTCACCTGCGAGACGACCGCCAAGCCGGGGCTCACGATCAGCCTCACCGGCGCGGGCAGTTACAGCGACGTCACCGACTCGACCGGAAGCGTGTTCTTCGGCTACATCCCGGTCGGGAACTACACCGTCACGGTCGGGGACACGGGCATCGACCCGTTCGGTGCCTCGCCGGTGAGCAAGGCGATCAGCGTGGTGGGGGCCGCGACGACCAACATCGCCCTGCTCGATTGCGCGAAGGGAACCATCGGCGACCCCAGCGCCGGCTCCGGCGGCGTGAGCTTCGTCACGACGCCGTTCATCAACTCGCTGGTACCGCCGCAGTTCGGCACCCAGGTCGGGTCGCGCAACAAGTGGGGCTGGTCGATCGGCCACCCGAGCCTCGGGGCCCCCGGCTGGCGGAAGTTCAACGAGGCCCAGTCGATGTCCAACAACCAGAATCCCGCGGCCGGCGCCTCCTACCAGCAGGACAACATCTACCCCTTCTCCAGCCCGTACTCGATCTACGCCGGCAACTGCTACGCCATGCGCCCGGACCAGAACGGCACCGACCCGATGCAGACCGTGCAGGTGAACGCCGGGCAGGTCGCCGGGCCGATCCAGCTCAAGCAGCCGTCGCTGAACATCCTGGCGATCTCGAGCCTCCCGCTGGCGACGCCGATCGTCGGCGCGCGCGTCCGCGTCACTCCGTCCCAGCCCGAGATGAACGGCTGCGCCGGCACGATCACCCTGGGCAACACCAACGTCATCGGCCAGCTCGACGAGCCGGGCCTCCCGTATGGGACCTACGACGTGTGCGTGGACAAGCCGCCCGTCCCGCTCAGCGTCACCGTCAGCAAGGTCAAGGTCAAGAGCTACCCCGGCACCAACCTGATCCAGTTCCCCCTGATCGTGGGCGTCGCCAGCCCCACCCTCTGCCCATGATCCGCCGCCTCCACACCGACGAACGCGGCTTCTCGCTGATGGAGATGCTCGTGACCCTCGCGGTCGGCTCGATCCTGCTCGCGGCGATCTTCGGGGCGCTCGACTACTCGGTCACGGCGAACGGCAAGATCCAGGACCGCGTGGACTCGGCGCAGCGCGGCCGCGCGGCGATGGAGCTGATCACCCAGCAGCTGCGCTCGCAGATCTGCCTCGGCCCCGGCTACCCGGCGATTCCCGCGACCCCGTCCTCCGACGGCAACTCCATCACGTTCTTCACCGACCTCGGCGGCGACACGCCGAAGCTGCAGCGGCGCACGATCACCTACTCGAACGGGACCGTCTTCGAGACCGACTACAACGTCGGCGGCACGATCCCGACAGCGCCGACGTTCACCCTCGCCCGCCAGAACTGGGTGCTCGCCGACCGGCTCACGCTCGTACCCAACACGCCGTTCTTCCGCTACTACGCGTTCACGCAGAACCCGGTGACGCCGAACAAGTGGCTCAACACCACCGCTCCGTCGTACACGCTGGCCGACGCCGACAAGCCGAGCGTCGTGAAGGTCTCGATCTCCTTCATCGCGAACCCGCTGCGCGGACCGGGCACCGCCGGCACGGGCAACATCTCCCTGAGCACCTTCCAGAACGACGTCTACGTGCGCACGTCGGACGCCAGCGACCCCGACCACTCCCCGCAATGCATCTGAGCGCCCGCATCCGACCGCTGATCGCCCGCCTCCGCGGCGAGGGCGGCTTCACGATGGCCGCGATGATGGGCGCCCTGCTCGTCATCAGCCTGTTCACGATCTCCGCGCTCGCGGTCGCGCAGAACGACCTGCCGATCTCGCGCAAGGACCAGGACACCAAGCAGGCATACGCCGCGGCCGAGGCGGGCATCGCCGACTACTTCTTCCACCTCAGCCAGGACAACGCGTTCTGGTCGAAGTGCACGAGCGTGCCGACGCCCACCGCCGTGAACCAGGCGTGGAACGGGGTCGGCGCCGACCCTCGCACGAACTCGCGCCAGGTCGCCGGCTCGAGCGCCTGGTACACGCTCGAGCTCCTTCCCGCGAACGGCAGCACCTCCTGCAACCCGGGCAACGCGCAGAACACGATGATCGACGCGAGCACGGGCACCTTCCGCATCCGGGCGACCGGCCATTCGCGCAACGCCAAGCGCTCGATCGTCGCCACCTTCAAGCGCAAGAACTTCCTCGACTACCTCTACTTCACCGACTACGAGACGGCCGACCCGACGTGGTACACGCTCGACACGAACGGGCACGCCACGCGCAGCGGCGGGTCGCCGTCGTGGAGCGGCCCCGACTACGTCACCTGGGGCTCGCAGAACTGTCCGGTCTACTGGCGCCAGGGCCGCGGGAACCTCTCCTACAGCGGCCAGATCTTCCAGGGCAGCCCGGCGAGCTGGCAGAGCTTCTCCGACAACTGCACGGAGATCCAGTTCGCCCCGGGCGACAAGATCAACGGGCCGTTCCACACCAACGACGAGATCCTCGTGTGCGGCTCGCCGGACTTCGGGCGCAACGCGCAGGACCGGGTCGAGGTCTCGGGGCCCGGCTGGCGTGGCAGCAGCGGCTGCTCGGGCAACAACCCGACCTTCGTCGGCACCTGGACTCCGAACGCGCCGCTGCTGACGCTCCCGCCGACGGACAACTCGCTGAGCACGATCGCCGCGGCCGCGTACCGCTTCACCGGCCGCACGACGATCGTCCTCAACGGCAGCAACATGACCGTGACAAACGCGACGATGGGCCTCAACAACGTCTCGATGGCGCTGCCGGGGAACGGCGTGATCTGGGTGGCCAACGGGTCCTGCGGGCAGGGCTACAACCCGCTCGACCCCTACAACGCGCCGCAGGGCTGCGCCGACGTCTACGTCAAGGGCTCCTACGCGTCCGACCTCACGATCGGCTCCGAGAAGGACATCATCGTCAACGGCAACCTGACCAAGAGCGGGGACACGATGCTCGGGCTGATCGCCAACAACTTCGTGCGCGTCTACCACCCGGAGACCCACAACGACCCCAACGACTACACGAACTGCACCAACCAGGCGGGGGTCATGACCAACGTGCAGATCGACGCCGCCATCCTGTCGCTGCAGCATTCCTTCACGGTCGACAACTACTACTGCGGACCGCCGCTCGGGACGCTCACGGTCAACGGGGTCATCGGCCAGAAGTTCCGCGGTCCCGTCGGCCGCGGGAGCGGCGGCTCCGTCGTCAACGGCTACACCAAGAACTACAACTACGACGACCGCATGCGCTTCCGCTCGCCGCCGCACTTCCTCGATCCGGTCCAGTCGGCGTGGCGCATCTCACGCTACACGGAGCAGGTTCCGGCGCGGTAGCCGGGCGCCGCGCTAGCGTCGGCGCCGTTCAACTTGTTCTGCGCGGCTGCCGACATAGCCGATAGCCCCATGCTATTCGTACTCGCACCCGTTGCAGGCCTCGCGCTCGGCTCGTTCGCCAACGTCGTGGCCTACCGCATGCCGCGCAGGGAGTCGCTGGTCAAGCCGCGCTCTCGCTGCCCCGAATGCGGGGCCCAGGTGCGGCCGTACGACAACGTCCCGGTCCTCTCGTGGTTCCTCCTGCGCGGTCACTGCCGCGACTGCGGCGCGCACATCTCCGCGCGTTACCCGCTCGTCGAGGCGCTGATGGCCGTGCTGTGGGTGGCGGTCGTGCTGACGCAGGACGGCACCGCGTCGATCGCCCTCGGACTCGCCTTCGTCACGTTGCTGGTGCCCGTCGCGGTGATCGACCTCGAGCACCGAATCATCCCCAACCGGCTGCTGGCGCCCTTTGCCCTGGTCGCCGTGGCGATCCTTGCGATCGCGGAGCCGAGCAGGCTGCCCGAGCACCTGATCGCCGGCGCCGCGGCGGGCGGCTTCTTCCTCCTCGCCGCGCTGGCGTATCCGCGCGGGATGGGCATGGGGGACGTCAAGCTCGCGGCGGTCATGGGCCTCTACCTCGGCCGCTCAGTGGCGCCGGCGCTGCTCGCCGCGCTGATCTTCGGGACCGTCGCGGGGCTCGTCGTGATGGCCCGCGTCGGCGCCGCCGCCGGCCGCAAGACGGCTGTTCCGTTCGGGCCGTTCATGGCCCTCGGCGGCCTCGTCGGGCTGTTCGCCGGCCCCGCGATGGTCGACTGGTATCTGGCGACCTTTACCTAACCCGTTGACACGGCCTTCCGAGGCTCAAGCCTCGTGGACGAAAGGCCGATGAGACCGGAGCGGGCCTCCGCCCACATCGCCCTCCATCCTGGACATGGCAAGCACACGCACACGACGCAGCGTGATCGGCCTCGACATCGAGCCGAGCTATATCGCCGCTGCGCAGGTCCGGTCCAACGGCCGGATCGAGGTCGAGCACGCCGCCACGGCGCCGCTGGACCCGGGCATCATGCGCGACGGCGAGGTGACCGACGTCGACGCGCTCGCCGAGGCGCTCAAGGCCTTCTTCAGCGGCAACAAGTTCGGCAAGCGCGTCCGGCTCGGCGTCGCCAACCAGCGCATCGTCGTCCGCACGCTCGACCTGCCGCTGCTGGCCGACGCCAAGGAGCTCGACGCCGCCGTGCGCTTCCAGGCGCAGGAGCACATCCCGATGACGCTCGACCTCGCGGTCCTCGACTACGAGACGCTCGGCGTCGTCCAGACGAGCGAGGGCGAGCGCACCCGCGTGATCCTCGTTGCCGCGCGCCGCGACATGGTCGATCGCCTCCTGTCCGCCGTCCGCCAGGCAGGCCTTCGCCCGGAGGGCATCGATCTCAGTGCGTTCGCCATGATCCGCGCGCTGGACCCCGGCGCGCAGGCCGAGGCCGCCTCGGTGCTCTACGTCAACGTCGGCGGGCTCACGAACCTGGCCATCGCCGAGGGGCCCGCCTGCCGCTTCACCCGCGTCGCCGCCGGCGGGCTGGAGGGCATGGTGGCCCAGCTGGCCGAGCGCCGGGCGCTGACGCTGGAGCACGCGCGCATGTGGCTCGGCCACGTCGGCCTCGCCGCCCCGCTCGAGCTGGTCGAGGGCGACCCCGAGATCGTGTCCGAGGCGCGCACGGTCCTCTCCGACGGCGTGCGGCGCATCGCCGACGACGTCCGCACCTCGATCGACTACTACCGCGCCCAGGAGGCGACGGTGACGGTCGACCGTGCCGTGCTGACCGGCCCGGCCGAGGCGATCCCCGGCTTCACCGAGCAGCTCGCGACCGACCTCGGCATGGCCGTCGAGCCCGGCGTCGTCGCCGAGGCGAACCCCGGCGCGCTGCCGACCGGCGAGGCGGGCCGTCTGACCGTGGCCGCGGGCCTCGCCGTGGAGGAGCGCTCGTGAAGGCCGTCAACCTCATCCCGCCCGAGCAGCGTCGCGGCGGCGGCGCCGGCGGTGCCGGCCGGACCGGCGGCGCGGTGTACGTGCTGCTCGGCGGCCTGGCGGTCGTCGTCGTCGCGCTGGCCGCGTGGGTCCTCACCACGAACTCCATCAGCGACAACAAGGCGCAGCTCGCGAAGGTGAACAGGGAAGCCGACGTCGCGACGGCCCAGGCCGCCGCGCTGCGTCCGTACCGCGACTTCGCCCAGATGCGCGTCAACCGCGTGCTCACCGTCCAGGCGTTGGCGCGCAGCCGCTTCGACTGGCAGCGTGCGTTCACCGACCTGGCGCGCGTGATCCCGAGCGACGTGTGGCTGACCACGATGGTCGCCACCGTGAAGCCGGGCGTGAACTTCGGCGGCACCGGCGGCGGCGCGGCCGACAGCGGCGACACCGGGCAGCTGCGCGGCGCCCTACAGGTGCCGGCGATCGAGCTGGTCGGCTGCACGCTGGACCAGGCCGAGGTCGCGCGCGTCATGACGCGCCTGCGCCTGATCACGGGAGTGCAGCGCGTCAGCCTGGCCGCCTCGACGAAGAGCGAGTCCGCGGTGGCCGGCAACGCCGCATCCGCCGACACCGGCGCAGCGGCCGGCGGCGGCGGGTCGGACGACTGTCGCCACGGCAGTCGCAAGTTCCCCAAGTTCTCGCTGGTCATCTTCTTCGACGCACCGCCCGCCTCCACGTTGCCCGGCGCGACCGGCAGCGGCACGGGCGCCGGCACGCCGCCGAGCTCCGGGACCGCGCCGCAGACCGCTGGACAGTCCGGGGCGCGCGCCGCCTCCACCGGGGGAGCGAGCCAGTGACCACGCGCGACCGCATCGTGATCGCCGTCGTGGCCGCCGCCGCGCTGCTGGCCGGTTATTGGTTCCTGATCCTGGCGCCCAAGCGCGACGAGGCGACGAAGCTCGACTCGCAGGTCGCCTCGGCCAAGCAGCGCCGCGACGCCGCCGTCGTCGACGCCAACGCGTCGCGCGCCGCCCGCGCGCAGTACGCCGCCAACTACGCGACCGTCGCGCGGCTCGGCAAGGCCGTCCCGGCCGACGACGATATGCCGTCGCTCGTCTACCAGCTCGCGAGCACGTCGAAGGCAACGGACGTCGACTTTCGTGAGATCAAGCTGACCGCCAGCGCCTCGGCGGCGACGCCCCCCACGCCGCCGAGCACGTCGAACGCCGCCGGGCAGGGCAAGGGCGGCTCCAGCGGCTCCAGCGGGTCGAACGGCTCGAGCGCCGCCGGCGGCGCCAAGGGCGCGAGCGGCTCCGCCGCCACCCCCGCCTCGAGCGCCGCGCCCGCGTCCGCATCGGCCGCGCAGGCCACGACCGCGAACCTGCCGCCGGGCGCGTCGGTCGGGCCCGCCGGGCTGCCCACCATGCCCTTCTCGTTCACCTTCGAGGGCAGCTTCTTCCACCTCTCCGACTTCTTCGGCTCGCTCAACAACCTGGTCGGCGTGCGCAAGGTCGCCGTCGACGTCCGCGGCCGGCTGCTGATGGTCGACGGCATCTCGTTGAGCGCCTCGCCGCAGGGCTTCCCGCACATGAAGGCGCAGGTCGCGGCGACCGCGTTCCTCGTGCCGCAGGACGAAGGCACGACGAACGGCGCTACGCCGTCGGGCCCGGCGACCGGCGGGAGCGCCAAGTCCGTCTCGACCACCGGCGCCTCGGCGTCGTCGACCCCGCCCACCGCGGCGGCCGGGAGCACGCCGTGAGCTTCGCCCGCAACCTTCTCCAGGACCTCGTCGACAAGCGGCTCTGGCCGGTGGCGGTCGTGCTGCTCGTCGCAGCCGTCGCGATCCCGGTCGCGCTGAAGAAGTCCGAGCCCCACGTCGCCACCGTGGCCACCGCGCGCCAGCCCTCGACGCCGCCCGTGCTTCCCGGCACTCCGGTGTCGCTCGAGGCCGACGGCTTCCACGACGCGCTCAGCGGCGCGCCGCTCAAGGACCCCTTCCGCCAGCAGCACGTGCCCAAGCCGCCGGCGTCGGTCACCGCGCAGGTGCAGCCGTCGCAGACCAGCTCGTCCACGGGCTCGTCGGGCAGCGGCAGCACGGGCGGCAGCAGCAGCAGCGGCGGCGGCGGGTCGAGCAAGCCGCCGGCCAGCGGCTCCACCAAGATCAAGCTGCGCTTCGGCACCGCCGGCACATCGCTCAAGACCTACGAGCTCGCCCCGCTCACGGCGCTGCCGTCGGCCTCGAACCCGATCCTGATCTATCTCGGGCTGCTCAAGGACGGCAAGACCGCCGCGTTCCTCGTTTCCTCCGACGGGACGCCGCAGGGCGATGGCACCTGCAAGCCGTCGGCCAGCGTCTGCCAGACGCTGCTGATGAAGGCCGGCGACACCGAGTTCCTGGACCTCAACGGCGACACCGGCGCCGCGCAGTACGAGCTCGACGTCCTCAAGGTCGTCCACGGGTAGGACCCCTTCCCATCGACCGCCCAGGCGGTCATCATGTCGCCATGAGTGGGGCGAGGGTGCGTGTGCTGGTCGCCGATGACCACCCGCTGTTCCGCGAGGCGCTCGCGGACACGATCGACCAGCGGCCCGAGCTCGAGCTTCTCGCGAAGGTGGCGAGCGGGCGCGAGGCGCTCTCGACGATCCGGGGGACGACGCCCGAGGTCGCGGTCCTGGACATGAAGATGCCCGAGCTCGACGGCATGGAGGTCGTCGATGCCGTCACTCGCGACGAGCTGCCGACCCGCGTCCTGCTGCTGTCGGCGTTCGTGGACAGCGCGCTCGCGTACCGCGCGCTCGGGGCGGGGGCCGCCGGCTACCTGTCCAAGGACTCGACCGGCGAGCACATCTGCGAGGCGATCCTCGCGGTGGCGCGCGGCGAGACCGTGCTCGATCCCGAGGTGCAGGCGGGCGTCGCACGCGAGATCCGCATGCGGGCGGAGGACGAGCGCCCGGCCCTGACTCCGCGCGAGCGCGAGATCCTGCGCCTGACGGCCGACGGGTGCTCGGCGCCGCAGATCGCCGAGCAGCTCTACCTCAGCCCGACGACCGTGCGGACCCACCTCCAGCACCTCTACGAGAAGCTCGGCGTCTCGGATCGCGCCGCGGCGGTCGCCGAGGCGATGCGCCAGCGGCTGCTGGAGTAGCGCCGACATGCCGGATGCTCTCGCGCGGCTCGCCCAGCTCGCGCTGGCGAGCGACGAGCGGACGATCCTGCAGGCGGCGCTGCGCGAAACGGCCAGGGGTGTCCACGCTCCGCTCGCCCACGTCCTCGAGCTGAGCCCGGACGGCGAGACCCTCACCGTGCGCGCGTCGCGGGGGTGGGGGAGGGGCGATCGCGCCAGCCACGACCTGCCCGCGGGCGCGGCCTCGCAGGCCGGCTTCACGCTCGGAGTGGACGGTCCGGTCGTGGTCGACGACGCGGCCGCCGAGGGTCGATTCGAGGTGGCCGAGGCCCACCGCGGGAGGAAGGTGAGTAGCGGGGTGAGTTGCGCGATCGCCGGCGTCGAGGCGCCATACGGGGTCCTCGCGGTCCACAGCCCGCGCGTGGCGGCCTTCGGCACCGCCGACATCGACCGCGTGGGCCGCATCGCCGACATCGTCGCGCTGGCGGTGGCGCGCGTGCGGTCGCGGGACCGGGTGACCGAGCTCGCCGAGGTGCGTGGCCGCCTGGTGACGGAGATCGTCGCGACCGAGGAGCGGGAGCGCAAGCGCCTCGCCGAGGCGCTGCACGACGGCGCCATGCAGAGCGTGGTCACGGCGGGCTACGACGTCGACGCGTCCATGCTCGGCGACGGCGACCCCGAGCGGCTTCGCCGCGCCCGGCAGGCGATCTCCGACGCGCTGCGCCAGCTGCGCTCCATCGTCCAGGAGCTGCATCCGATCGTGCTCGAGGCGGCGGGCCTCACCGTGGCGCTCGAGCGCCTGTGCGCCGAGTACCGCGAGCGCACGGAGGCGGACATCGTGCTCGACGTGCGCCACGACGCGGAGGGAGCGCACGACCGCCTCCTGTTCGAGCTCGCGCGCGAGCTGGTGGGCAACGCCAGCCGCCACGCGCGCGCCGACCGCATCGAGGTGAGCGTGGGGCTGGACGAAGGCGACGTGGTGCTGCGCGTGGCCGACGATGGACGCGGCATGCCACCCGGAAGCCACGCCGCGGCGGTGCGGGCCGGGCACATCGGGCTCGCGTCGTGCGCCGAACGGGTGGAGCTGGCCGGCGGCCGGCTCGACATCGACAGCGCGCCGCGCACGGGCACGACGGTGACCGCGCGGCTGCCCGCGGCGGCATCGGCCGGTTGAAGGTTGTCGGATCGCACCTTCTGGAAACCGCGCCTCCTGCCGATACCACGGGTATGCGACGCTCGACCCGGGTGGTGTTCGTGCTGGCCGCCTGCGGTCTCGCGGCGCACGTCGCCCACGCCGCGGTCGGGTTCGGAGGCGGCGGCACGTCCTCGTTCGTCAACGACTGGGTCTACGACGGCATCGAGGTCCTGGCGGCCGCGCTCGTCGTGTGGCGAGCGCTCACGCTGCGGACCGAGCGGGCCGCGTGGCTGTGCTTCGGCGCGGGGCTCGCCTGCTGGGCGGCGGGCGACATCTACTACTCGGTCGCCTTCGCCGGCATGGACAGCCCGCCGTTCCCCTCGCCGGCCGACTACCTGTATCTGGCGTTCTATCCGCTCGCCTACGTCGGGCTGGTCCTGCTCGCGCGCAGCCGCATATCGGGCTTCCGGCGCTCGCTGTGGTTCGACGGAGCGATCGGGGCGCTCGCGATCGCCGCGATCGGCTCCGCGCTCGTGTTCGATCCGGTCCTGGCGAGCACCGAGGGGAGCGCGGCGGCGATCGCCGTCAATCTCGCGTATCCGCTCGCCGACCTGCTGATCCTGGCGATCGTGGTGGGGCTGGTGGCCGCCACCGGTTGGCGGCCCGGCCGCACGCTGGGGTTCATCGCGGCGTCGTTCGTGATCGGCGGGATCGCGGACGCGATCTTCCTCGTGCAGGCCGCCGAGGGCTCCTACGTCGAGGGCACGCTGCTCGACTCGCTGTGGCCGGCGGCGACGCTGCTGCTCGCCTACGCCGCCTGGCGCGAGCCGCGTCCGCTGCGCCCCGTCGCGGAGGGCGGGCTGCGTCTGATCGCGCTGCCGACGGTCTTCGCGCTCGCGGCCATCGCCCTGCTGGTGTACGGGAACGCCGGTCCCATCAGCGCGCTGTCGACGGCGCTCGCGGCGCTCACGCTCGTCCTCGTCGTCGCGCGCCTCGTGATGGCGTTCCGCGAGAACGTGGGCATGCTCGTCACCAGCCGCGAGGAGGCGCTGACCGACCCGCTCACCGGCCTGGCCAACCGCCGGGCGCTGCTGATCGACCTCGAGCGGGCGTGCGACCCGCACCGCCTTTCCCCGCGGCCCAAGCTGCTCGCGATCTACGACCTCAACGGCTTCAAGCACTACAACGACACGTTCGGGCATCCCGCGGGCGACGCGCTGCTGACGCGCATCGGCGGCGCGCTCGCGCGTGCGGCCGTCCGTAGCGGGCACGCCTACCGGCTCGGCGGCGACGAGTTCTGCGTCCTGCTCGACCGCGGCCGCGGCGAGCCGCACGCGCAGGCCGCGGCCATGGCGACGGCCCTGCTCGAGCGGGGCGACGGCTTCGTGATCGGCGCCGCCTTCGGTGAGGTCGTCATTCCCGACGAGGCGCTCGACCCCAGTGAAGCGCTGCGGATCGCCGACCAGCGGCTGTACGCGCAGAAGGCCCACGGCCGCGCGTCCGCCGCGTCGCAGGCCCGCGACGTGCTGCTGTCCGTCCTGCGCGAGCGCACGCCGAGGCTCGCCGACCACGTCGGCACGGTGGCTGAGTTGGCCGATCGCCTGGCGCGGCGCCTGGACCTCGACGCCGACGAGGCGGAGGACATCGTGAGCGCCGCCCAGCTGCACGACATCGGCAAGGCGGCGATCCCCGACGACGTGCTCAACAAGCCGGGCGAGCTGGAGCCCGAGGAGCGCGACTTCATCCTTCGCCATCCGCTCGTGGGGGAGCGGATCCTGAGCGCGGCGCCGTCGCTGCAGCGCGCGGCCCGGATCGTGCGCAGCACCCACGAGCGCTTCGACGGCGGCGGCTACCCGGACGGACTTGCGGGCGAGGAGATCCCCGTCGCCTCGCGCCTCATCGCCGTCTGCGACGCCTACGACGCGCTGGTGTCCAGCCGCCCGTACCGCCCGCCGATGACACCGGACCAGGCGGTGGACGAGCTGCGCGCCTACGCCGGCTCCCAATTCGACCCCGCGCTCGTCGAGCTCCTGAGCGACGAGATCAAGGCGCACCCGCCGGTCCCGGCTGAGCGCCTCAGCGCGGTGGCGCCGCCCGCCGGGGTGCCCGGCCCGGACGACTGACGTCCGCGGTCCATAGTCTTGGACCATGGAGCTGCGGCTCACCACCGCGGGGGAATCCCACGGCCCCGGCCTCACGTGCATCGTCGAGGGGCTGCCCGCCGGCCTGCGCCTGACGCCGGAGGACCTCGACCGGGACCTCGCTCGCCGGCAGCTCGGACACGGCCGCGGCGGCCGGATGAAGATCGAGCAGGACCGCGCGATCGTGACCGCGGGGATCCGCCACGGCCGCACCCTGGGTGGGCCGATCGCGCTCCAGGTGGCCAACCGGGACTACGCCAACTGGGAGGAGCGGATGAACCCCTGGCCGGTCGAGGCCGACGTGCCCGAGGTGCACCTGCCGCGGCCCGGCCACGCCGACCTGGCCGGGACGATGAAGTTCGGTATGAGCGACGTGCGCGACGTGCTCGAGCGCGCGAGCGCGCGCGAGACGGCGGCGCGAGTGG
Organism: uncultured Actinomycetes bacterium; assembly: GCA_963725645.1. Classification (GTDB taxonomy): domain Bacteria; phylum Actinomycetota; class Thermoleophilia; order Solirubrobacterales; family Solirubrobacteraceae; genus JALYZC01. The sequence continues at coordinate 1,930,429 of CAVRZD010000006.1, read as the reverse complement.
CCGGCGGCGCCCTGGCCAAGGCCTTCCTGCGCCAGCTCGGTGTGCGCGTGTTCTCGCACGTGATCCAGATCAATGCGGTGCGCGCGCCCGCCCGCGCGGACCTCCAGCCGGAGGACTTCGAGGGCGTTGACGACTCACCCGTGCGCTGCCTGGACGCGCAGGCGAGCGCGGCGATGGTCGAGGAGATCAACCGCCTGCGCAAGGCCAACGAGTCGCTGGGCGGCGTGTTCGAGCTGCGCGCCTACGGCATCGTGCCGGGTCTGGGGTCGCACACCTCGTGGGAGGAACGGCTCGACGGACGGCTCGGCGGCGCGCTGCTGTCGATTCACGCGATGAAGGGGGTCGGCATCGGCGAGGGCTTCGAGATGGCGGGCAAGCCGGGCTCGGAGGTGCACGACGAGATCTTCTGGAGCGAGAAGCGCGGCTACCACCGCGAGACCAACCGTGCGGGCGGGCTCGAGGGCGGGATGACGACCGGCGAGCCGCTGATCGTGACCGTGGCGATGAAGCCGCTGCCCACGCTCACCAAGCCGCTGCGCTCGGTCGACATCGCCACCAAGGAGCCGGCCGAGGCCCTCCGTGAGCGGACCGACTCGACCACGGTTCCGGCCGCCGGCGTGGTCGGGGAGGCGATGGTCGCGCTCGTGCTCGCGGACGCGTACCGCAGGAAGTTCGGCGGCGATCACATCGACGACGTGCTCGCCGCCGTTCGCGCCTACCGGGAGCGGATCGATTGGCGGCGCTGACGTCCCGCGCGCTCGTCCTCGTGGGCTTCATGGGGGCGGGGAAGACCACGGCCGCGCGGGTCGTCGCCGAGGCCCTCGGGGTCGAGGCCGTCGACGTCGACGAGCTGCTGGAGGACCGGCTCGGCATGCCGATCGCCCGTTTCTTCGACGAGCGCGGCGAGGCGACGTTCCGCTCCGAGGAGGAGGCGGCGGTGGTCGAGCTGCTGGCGCGGGAAGCTCTCGCGGTGGTCGCCCTCGGCGGCGGCAGCGTCACGTCCGCGGCGGTGCGCGACGCGCTGCGCGCCCACCGCGTGCTGTGGCTCGACGTCGGCGTCGATCAGGCGTGGGCCCGCGCGGCCGGGCATGATCGGCCGCTCGCCCGCGACCGCGACAGCTTCGCGACGCTGCACGCCGAGCGCCGGCCGCTGTACGAAGAGGTGGCGGACGGCGTCCTGCCCGCCGCCGCCGTCGACCGCGCGCTCCCCGCGATTGCGGCCTGGGCGGCGGCGCCGCCGGGCACGCAGTTCGTGTGGGCCGCCAGCCGGTCGGCCGAATATCCGGTCTTCGCGGGCGAGGGTCTCGTCGAAGCGCGCTTCTACCCGATCGAGGGCCGCCGCTTCCTGGTCACCGACGGCCACGTGGCGCGCTGGTACGCCGGCTCGCTGGAGCCCGTGCTGGGCACCGCCACGGTGATGCCGGGCGAGGCGAGCAAGACGGTCGCGCACGCGGAGATCGTGTGGACCGAGATGGTCAAGGCTGGCGTCACGCGCGACGACCACGTCACCGCGCTCGGCGGCGGCGTCGTCGGGGACCTCGCGGGCTTCTGCGCCGCGACCTACCAGCGCGGGATCGGCGTGGTCGGCGTTCCCACCTCGCTCGTCGCGCAGGTGGACTCCGCCTACGGCGGCAAGACCGGCGTCGACCTCGCCGAGGCGAAGAACTACGTCGGCGCCTACCACCAACCGTCGGCGGTCCTGACCGATCCCGCGACCCTGCGCACGCTGCCGGCGGAGGAGCGTGCGGCGGGCTACGCCGAGGTGGTCAAGACGGCTCTGATCGCCGGCGGCGACCTGTGGGAGCGCGTGCGCACGGGCGCGACCGATGGCACCGACCTCGACACGATCGTCGCCTGCGCGCGGACGAAGCTCGACGTGGTGGCCGAGGACGAGCGCGACGCGGGCGTCCGCCAGGTGCTCAACCTCGGCCACACGGTCGCCCACGCGATCGAGACCGCCACCGGTTATGCCCGCTACCGCCACGGCGAGGCGGTCGCGCTCGGCCTGCTCGCCGCGCTGCGGCTCTCCGGCCAGGACGACCTGCGCGCGGAGGTGGCGGGACTGCTCGAGGCCAACGGGCTGCCGCTGCGGCTCGACGCGGAGGTCGACCTCGACGCGGTCGCGCTGGCGACGGCGCGCGACAAGAAGCGCCGCGGCGAGGCGCCGGTGCCCTTCGTGCTGGTCGAGGCGCCCGGGACCGTGAGCCACGGCCACGCCGTCGAGCCCGACGCGCTGGCCGCCGCCCTGAAAGAGTTGGCGCCGTGATGGCGCTGCGCAATCGCGTGGAGGTGATGCACGGCGTCAACCTGTCCGAGCTCGGCCGGCGCGACCCGCTGCACTACGGCGACCTGACCTACCCCGAGCTCGAGGTGGAGGTCGGCAAGATGGGCAGCGAGCTGGGGCTGACGTTGCGCTTCATGCAGACCAACCACGAGGGCGAGTTCATCGAGCACCTGCACAAGCTCGCGGGGATGACCGACGGGATCGTGCTCAACCCGGGGGCGTGGACCCACTACGCGTGGTCGATCCACGACGCGCTCGAGCTGACCGGCCTGCCGGCCGTCGAGGTCCACCTGTCCGATATCCACGCGCGCGAGGAATGGCGCGGCGTCTCGGTCATTCGCGACCTGTGCGTGGCCAGCATCGCCGGGAAGGGCGTCGAGGGCTACCGCGAGGGCCTGCAGGCGCTGCGCGCCCACCTCGAGGTCCCGTGAGTGCCGAACGGGCGCAGCCGCTCGCCGCCGCGGTCGGCGAGCGCGGCCTCGACGCGCTGCTCGTGACCGACCTGGTCAACCTGCGCTATGTGTCCGGGTTCTCCGGGACCAACGGGCTCGCCGTGGTCGGCGCAGGGAAGGACGGGGCGCGCGTGTTCGTGACCGACTTCCGCTACGTCGAGCGAGCCGCCGACGAGGTGGGGGGCTTCGAGCGGCGCCGCGGCGGGCGCGACCTGTTCGACAGCGTCGCCGAGGCGCTGCCCGCAGAGCGGCCGCTGCGGCTGGGCTTTGACGACGTACACCTGGCCGTGCGCCGGCATGCCGAGCTCGGCGCGGCGCTGGGCGAGGAGGTCGAGCTGGTCGCCGCCGGCGGGATGGTGGAGGACCTGCGCCGGGTCAAGGACGCGGTCGAGCTCGACCGGATCCGGACCGCCGCCGCACTCGCCGACGAGGCCTTCAACGCGATGCTCGAGCGCGGCCTCACCGGGCGCACCGAGCGCGCGGTCGCACTGGACCTCGAGGACGAGATGCGCCACCGAGGCGCCGAGGCGCCGAGCTTCCCGTCGATCGTCGCCGCCGGCGCGCACGGCGCGCTGCCGCACGCCGAGCCGCGCGACGTCGAGATCGCGGCGGGCACCCTCGTCGTGATCGACTGGGGAGCGATCGTCGACGGCTACTGCTCGGACTGCACGCGCACGGTGGCGACCGGTGACCTCGACGACGAGGCCACCGACGTGTACGCGCTCGTGCAGCGCGCGCAGCAGGCGGGCCTCGACGCGGTGCGGGCCGGGCCCAGCGGCCGGGAAGTGGACGCGGCGGCTCGCGACCTGATCGAGGAGGCCGGGCACGGCGCGGAGTTCGGGCACGGGCTCGGCCACGGCGTCGGCCTCGAGGTCCACGAGGCGCCGCGCCTGGTCAAGAGCGACGAGTCCCCGCTCCAGGCCGGCAACGTCGTGACCGTCGAGCCCGGCGTCTACCTGCCGGGGCGCCTGGGCGTGCGGATCGAGGATCTCGTCGTCGTGACCGAGGACGCCTCCGAGGTGCTCAGCTCGGTGGGCAAGGACCTGATCACCGTCTGAATGACCCGGCTCGCGCGCCGGCCGCGGACCACGGCGTTCCCGCGAGGACGCGCTGGCCCGCTGGCTCCCCGGGGCGAGGGGCCGGGGCCTCGGCCGGACAACCCCGATTGACCGGCCTCTTGCGCGATGTAGCATCCGCTCGAGAGGCAAATTCCACCCGGGAGGCGAGCCCATGCCAGGCATCCCCGTTCGCGTCGCCGTCAATGGCGAGCCGCGCGAAGCCGAAGTCGAGCCGAGGCTACTCCTGGTCCATTTCCTCCGCGACACGCTCGGGCTGACCGGCACCCACGTCGGCTGCGACACGACCAACTGCGGCGCCTGCACGGTGCACCTCGACGGCGATGCGGTCAAGAGCTGCACCGTGCTCGCGGTGCAGGCCGACGGGGCCGAGGTCACCACGATCGAGGGGCTCGGCAGCGACGGGGCTCTTCACCCCCTCCAGGAGGCGTTCTGGGCCGATCACGGTCTGCAGTGCGGGTACTGCACGCCCGGGATGATCATGGCCGCGGCGGACCTGCTGCGGCGCAATCCCAACCCCTCGGAGGAGGAGGTGCGCAAGGGCCTCGAGGGCAACCTGTGTCGTTGCACCGGCTACCACAACATTGTTCGCGCGGTGCTCGACGCGGCCGGGAAGGAGGTGCCGGCATGAGCGCGGTCGAGACACCGCAGACCGACGGCGGCTTCGTCGGCCGGGCGATGAAGCGCAAGGAGGACCCGCGCATGATCACGGGGCGGGCCAGCTACGTGGACGACCTCGTGCTCCCGGGAATGGTCCATGCGGCGATCGTGCGCTCCCCGGAGGCGCACGCGACGATCACCTCGATCGACACGTCCGCGGCCGCGGCGCGCGACGATGTGGTGGCGGTGTTCACGGGTCAGGAGCTGGCCGCGGACTTCGCCGCTCCGCTGGCCATGGTGTGGGCGCCGCCCGGCGTGGAGATCCACACCCCGGAGTGCTGGCCACTGGCGCGAAACGAGGTCAAGCACGTGGGCGATCCGGTGGCCGTCGTCGTCGGCACCGACCGCTACTCGGTCGTGGACGCAGCCGAGGACGTGGTCGTCGAGTACGAGTCCAAGCCCGTGGTGGTCGATCCCGAGCAGGCACTCGAGGATTCCTCGCCGCTCGTGTGGGAGCAGTTCGGGACCAACCGCACGCACGAGTTCAAGGTCGCCGGCGGCGACATCGACGCCGCGCTGTCGGAGGCCGACGTGGTGGTCGAGCAGCGGATGGTCAACCACCGCACGGCCGGGGCGGCGATCGAGCCCCGCGGCGCCATCGGCGATCCGCGCGCCGAGAGCCTGACCCTGTACTCGTCGACCCAGATCCCGCACATCGCCCGCTTCGTGCTCTCGGGAATCCTCGGCGTCCCCGAGGACAAGCTGCGCGTGGTGGCGCCCGACGTGGGCGGGGGCTTCGGCTCCAAGCTCCAGGTCTACGGCGAGGAGGCGCTGGTGCTCGCGCTCGCCAAGCGCCTCGGCCGGCCGGTGAAGTGGACCGAGTCGCGCTCGGAGAACATGACGACGTCGCACCATGGGCGCGACCAGATCAACTACGTCACGCTGGGGGCCAGGCGCGACGGCACGCTCACCGGGCTGAAGGTGAGGGTCGTCGCCGACCTCGGCGCCTACCAGCTCCTGCTGACGCCCTTCATCCCCGAGCTGGGCTTCCCGGTCATGGGCGGCGCCTACCGGATCCCCGCCGTCGACCTCACCTTCGAGGGCGTGTTCACGAACAAGTTCTGCACCGACGCGATCCGCGGGGCCGGGCGGCCCGAGGCCACCTACTGGATGGAGCTCATCATGGACAAGCTCGCCGCCGAGCTCGACATGGACCCGCTCGAGCTGCGCCGGAAGAACTTCATCGGCGCCGACGAGTTCCCGTTCACGACCGCGCTCGACATCACGTACGACTCGGGCAATTACGAGGGCACGCTCGACCGGCTGCTCGAGCACCTCGACCTCGATGCGTTCCGGCGCGAGCAGGCCGAGCTGCGCGAGCGCGGCGTCCACCGCGGCGTCGGCTTCTCGACCTACGTCGAGGTCTGCGGTCTCGCGCCGTCGCGGGCGGTCGGCCCCCAGGGCGTCGGTCTCCAGGCCGCGTTCTGGGAGTCGGCGATGGTGCGCATGCACCCGACGGGGTCGGCGACGGTGTTCACCGGGACCTCGCCGCACGGCCAGGGCCACGACACGGGGTTCGCGCAGATCGCCGCCGATCGCCTCGGCATCGATCCCGACAACGTCGACGTGATCCACGGCGACACCGACCAGGGGCCGTGGGGCTGGGGCACCTACGGCTCGCGCTCGCTGGCGGTGGGCGGCGAGGCGGTGGCGCGCGCGGCGGAGCGGGTGCAGGAGAAGGCCAAGCGCATCTGCGCCGCGCTGCTGGAGGCCGCTCCCGAGGACATCGAGCTGGCGGACGGGAAGTTCGCGGTTCGTGGCTCGCCCGAGAAGTCCAGGACGATGGCCGAGATCGCGGGCGCGGCCCACATCCCCCCACAGGAGCTGCCGGCCGACATCGAGCCGGGGCTGGAGGAGACGGCGTTCTACGACCCTGAGAACTTCGTCTTCCCGTTCGGCGCGCACGCCTGCGTGGTCGACGTGGACGTGGAGACGGGCAAGGTCGAGCTGGTCCGGTACGTGGCGGTCGACGACTGCGGGCCGGCGATCAACCCGCTGCTGATCGACGGCCAGGTCCACGGTGGGGTGACCCACGCGATCGGGCAGGCCCTCTACGAGCAGGTGGTCTACGACGCCGACGGCCAGCTCGTGACGGGCACGTTCGTGGACTACGCGCTGCCGACGGCCGCGGAGCTCCCGAGCTTCGAGACCGACCGCACCGAGACGCCGTCGCCCGTCAACTCGCTCGGAGTGAAGGGCGTGGGCGAGGCCGGGACGATCGCAGCCACGCCGGCGATCACCGCCGCGGTGCTCGACGCGCTGCGCCCGTTGGGCGTCGAGTGGATCGACATGCCGCTGACCCCGATGCGCGTGTGGCAAGCGATCGAGCAGGCGAAGGGAGGTGCGTCGTGATCCCGGCGGAATTCGACTACGTGGCACCCGAGAGCCTGGACGATGCGATCCGCCTGCTGGCCGACGGCGGCGAGGACGCCAAGCTGGTCGCCGGCGGGCACTCGCTGATCCCGCTCATGAAGCTGCGCCTGGCGGCGCCGACGCTGCTCGTTGACCTGCGGCGCGTGCCGGGGCTGCGCGGCGTGCAGCGCGAGAACGGCGCGGTGCGCATCGGAGCGACGACGACGCACGCCGACCTCCAGGTCGACGGTTCGCTCGGCGTCGTCGCGCGGGCGGCCGGCACGATCGCCGATCAGCAGGTCCGCAACCGCGGCACGATCGGAGGGTCGCTCGCCCACGGCGACCCGGCCTCCGATCTTCCGGCCGTGCTGCTCGCCGCCGAGGGCGAGGTCACGGCCCAGGGCCCCGGCGGCCAGCGGACGATCGCCGCCGCCGACCTGTTCTCCGACTACCTCACGACCGCGCTGGCGCCCGACGAGGTGCTGACGGAGGTGCGGGTCCCTGCGCTCGGCGAGTGGGGATTCGGCTATCAGAAGTTCAACCGCCGCAGCGAGGACTGGGCCATGGTCGCGGTGTGCGCGCTGGTCCGCAAGGCCGGCGACGGCTCGTGCGAGGACGTGCGCGTCGGCCTCACGCACATGGGCTCGACGCCGCTGCGCGCGAGCGCCGCCGAGGACGCGCTGCGCGGAGGGCCGCTCGACGCGGACGCCCTGGCCGCTGCGGCCGAGCTGGCCGCCGACGGCACGGAGCCTCCCGGCGACCTCAACGCGACCCCGGAGTACAAGCGCCACCTGGCGCGCGTCCTGTGCCGCCGGGCGCTCGAGGAGGCCGTGGCCTGAGCGCTCGCTTCGACACGGTCGGCGAGGTCGCGGACGCCCTCGCAGGCCAACGGTATCTCGCCGACCGCGGGCTGGCCACGGCGGTGTTCCTGGCCACCCGGCTGGAGCAGCCACTGCTGCTCGAGGGCGAGGCGGGCGTCGGTAAGACCGAGGCGGCGAAGGCGCTCGCGGGCGCCACCGGAGCCCGGCTCATCCGCCTGCAGTGCCACGAGGGGATCGACCTGCACCACGCCCTGTACGACTGGGACTACGCCCGCCAACTGCTGGCCATCCGCGCCGCCGAGGGCGGCGCCGACCCCGGCCGGCTGTTCTCGCGGGAGTTCCTCCTGCGGCGCCCGCTGCTCGAGGCCCTCGAGCACGACGGGCCGGTCGTGCTGCTGATCGACGAGGTCGACCGCGCCGACGACGAGTTCGAGGCGTTCCTGCTCGAGCTCCTCTCCGACTTCCAGGTGACGATCCCCGAGCTCGGGACCATCGTGGCCCGCGAACGGCCGCTGGTCGTCGTGACCTCCAATCGCACCCGCGAGCTGCACGACGCGCTCAAGCGCCGCTGCCTCTATCACTGGATCGACTATCCCACGGCCGCCCGCGAGGCCGAGATCGTCCGCGCGCGACTCCCCGGCGTGCCCGAGGACGTGGCCGCGCGCGTGTGCGCCGCGGTCGAGCGCCTGCGCGGCCAGGAGCTCTACAAGCTGCCGGGGGTGGGGGAGACGATCGCCTGGACGCAGGCGCTCCTGGCCCTGGGCGGCGACGGCGACCTCGACGCCGCGCTGGGCGCGGCGCTGAAGGTGCACGAGGACGTCGAGCGTGTGCGCGCCGAGGGCGTGCTCGACGGTGCCTGAGCCCGTCGTCACCGCCGTGTCCGACCTCGCCGCCGCGCTGCGGGCGCGCGGCGTGCACGCCGGGGTGGGGGAGGTGCTCTCCGCTCACCGCGCGCTCGCGACCGTCGATCCCGCCGATCCGGCCGACGCCTACTTCGCGCTCCGGGCCGCGCTGTGCTCTCGCCGTGCCGACCTCGATGCGTTCGACGCCGCCTGGGCCGACCTCCTCGCGCGAGCGGCCGCGATGCCGCCGCGGCCGCCGGAGGCGCTCGACGACGCGGCGCGGCTCGTGCTCCCGAGGGTGGCGGTCCCGGGCGGCGAACGTCCGGACGTGCTCGTCGAGGACGTGGAGGCGGTGCCGGCGGCGTGGAGCCCCGTCGAGCTGCTGCGGGACGTCGACTTCGCGGATTACACGGACGCCGAACGCGCGGTGGCCCGCCGGCTCATGGTCAGGCTGGCGGCGCGCGGCCCCCGGCGCACCTCGCGCCGCACGCAGCCCGTGCGCCGGCGCGGCGACCGCCCGGATCTGCGGCGCACGATGCGCGCGTCGCTGCGCTCGTTCGGGGAACCCACGGAGCGGCGCTGGCGCGCCCGCACGACGGCCCCCCGCCCGCTCGTGATCGTCTGCGACGTGTCGGGCTCGATGGAGCCCTATGCGCGCATGCTGCTTCAGTACGCCCAGGCCTGCGTGGCGACCCGCGCGCGCGTGGAGGCATTCACCTTCGGGACGCGCCTGACGCGCGTGACGCGCGAGCTGCGAGGCCACGACCACGACGCCGCGCTCGCGCGGGCGGCGGCCGCGGTCGAGGACTGGTCGGGTGGGACGCGAATCGGCGCGGCGCTGGCCGAGCTCAATCGCGTGCACGGGCGGCGCGTGGGCCGCGGCGCCGTCGTGGTCGTGGCATCCGACGGCTGGGACCGCGGCGACCCCGCGCAGCTCGCCGCCGAGATGGCGCACCTTCGGCGCTGCGCGCACGCGGTGGTGTGGGTCAACCCGCTCAAGGCGCAGGCGGGCTACGAGCCGCTGACCCGCGGCATGGTGGCGGCGCTGCCGCACGTGGACCACTTCCTGGCCGGAAGTACCCTGAGGTCCCTGGAGGATCTGGCACAGCTGATGGAGAAGGGGATGACATGAAGGACGTGATCTCGAAGCTCGACGAGTGGAGCGCGCGCGGCGAGCGCGCCGCGGTGGCGACGGTGGTGGGAGTGAAGCGCTCGGCGCCGCGCCCGCCCGGGGCGAAGATGGCCGTGAACGAACACGGCGAGGTGTGGGGGGCCGTGTCCGGCGGCTGCGTCGAGGGCGCGGTCGTCGAGGTGGCCGGGGAAGTGCTGGCGAGCGGGGAGCCGCGCCTGCTGCACTACGGGATCGCCGACTCGGACGCGTGGGACGTCGGCCTGCCCTGCGGCGGCGAGATCGACGTGTTCGTCGAGGAGTACCGGCCGTGACGCCCACGGCCGGGTTCGCGGCGGTGGCGCGTGAGGACGGCCGCGCCGCGCTCGTCACCGTCGTGCGCTCGCCGGGTGAGCCGGCGGTTGGCGCGAAGCTGCTCGTCACGGCGGACGGCGCCCGCGAGGGCTCGCTCGGCGACGTTGCGCTCGACGACCGCGCGGCGGCCGCGGCGGAGGAGCTGATGTGGGTGGAGCGGTCCGAGCTGCGCGAGGACGGCGAGGTGGGACTGTTCGTGGACGTCACGCATCCCGCTCCGCGGCTCATCATCTTCGGTGCGGTCGACTATGCGGGCGCGCTGTCCCGCCTCGCGCGGGCATGCTCGTGGCGTTCGTACGTCGTCGACCCGCGCTCGCAGTTCGCGACGAGCGAGCGGTTCCCCGACGCCGAGGAGGTCGTGGCGGCGTGGCCGGCCGATGCCTTCCCGCGACTCGGCGGGATCGACCGCGCCACCTTCATCGCGGTGCTGACCCACGACCCCAAGCTGGACGACGCCGTGCTGGAGATCGCGCTGCGCTCCCCGGCGGCCTACGTCGGGGCGATGGGCTCGCGGCGCGCGCAGGAGAAGCGGCGCGAGCGGCTCGTCGAGCTGGGGATGACGGAGGACGAGCTCGGGCGGCTGGCGGCGCCGATCGGCCTCGACCTCGGCGCGATGACGGCCGAGGAGACCGCGCTCTCGATCATGGCCGAGGTCGTCGCCGTCCGCCACGAGCGCGGCGGCGGGCGCCTGTCGGCCGCGGGGGTCGGGCGGATCCACGAGGTGGGCACCTGATCGCGGGGGCCGTGCTCGCCGCGGGCGAGGGTCGCCGCTTCGGCGGGCCCAAGCAGCTCGCGGAGCTCGAGGGCCGCCCGTTGCTCGAGCACGCGATCCGGGCGATGGTCGCCGTGCCGGCGATCGCGCGCATCGTCGTGGTGATCGGCGCCCGCGCCGCGGAGGTGCGCGCGGGTGTCGACCCCCACGACGCGGAATGGGTGCTGTGCGAGGCGTGGCGCGAGGGACTCTCGGCGTCGCTGCGGGCCGCGATCGATGCCCTCGCGCCCGATGACCCGGACGCGCTCGTGATCACGCTCGGTGACCAGCCGTTCATCACGCCGCAGGTGATCGCCGGCGTGCTCGATGGATTCGACTCGGACGCCCCGGCGACCCGCGCGTCCTACGACGGCGTGCCCGGCCACCCCGTGCTGGTCAAGCGCGGGCTGCTGCCCGTGCTCCGGGGGCTGCGTGGGGACGAGGGGGCGCGCGAGGTGCTGGCGGCGCGCGGTGTGCGGCGGTGGGAATGCGGGCACCTCTGCAGCAACGAGGACATCAACACGCCAGACGACCTGGAGTCGGCACGCGATGAAGCTCGAGCAGTCCTTCGAGGTTGACGCTCCACTCGAGCAGGTGTGGGGCGTGCTCGTGGACGTCGAGCGTGTGGCGCCGTGCCTGCCCGGCGCCGAGGTGACCGAGGTCGCCGACGACGGCACCTACCGCGGCACGTTCACCGTGAAGCTTGGACCGACCACCGCCGCGTACCGTGGCACGCTCCGGATCGACCTGCTCGACGAGGCCGCCCACGTCGCCACGATGCACGCGAGCGGCACCGACAAGCGTGGCCAGGGCGGCGCGAAGGCGACGATGGTGAGCACCCTGTCCGAACGCGATGCGGGCGGGACGCGCGTCGAGGTCGACACCGACTTCAGGATCACCGGGCGCCTCGCGCGGTTCGGGCGCGGCGGGATGATCCAGGACGTCTCCAACCGCCTCCTGCGCGACTTCGCCGACTGCCTGCGCACGAGCCTCGAGTCACCGGCATCGGCTCCCGCGCCGCCGAGCGCGGGCCGGCCGATCGGTGGCTTCCGCCTCGTTCGCGGCGCGCTGTGGGATCGCCTGCGCCGATTCGTGCGGCGACTCTTCCGCCGCTGATGGCGGCGCCGGTCCCCGCGGTCGCGTTCGCGCGGGCGGCGGCGCGGGACGGCATCGCATTGGAGCGCGGGTCGTTCGACTGGCTCTGCGAGCAGGGTCACATCGGGCTCGAGCGCGTGGCCAAGGCGCGCCGCGACCCGACCCTCGTCGCGCCGGTGACCGCGGCGGTGGGAGTGCTCGCCGCGATCTATGCCCGGCTCGGGGGCGACGTCTCGGTTCTGCACGCGTCGCGGGAGAACCTGCTGCTTCCCGTCGATCTCGTGCACCAACCGACCGGAACGGTGATCGAGCTCGACGGGCCACCACACTTCACCTCGTTCCGCCTGACCGCGCTCGAGCTCTACCCCGCCGATGTGGCGGTCGGCTTCGACCTCGGCGAGCACGAGGATCTCTGCCGCGCCTGGTGCTCGAGAACCGACCAGCTGTCCCGCGGGCTGGCGTCCAAGGCCTTCGGCTTCGGGGGCGTGCAGCGCGAACGGGCGTACCACGACGCGCTGGAAGACCTCGCGGTCGTGGCCATGGGCCACCCGCCGGTCGTGCGGATCGCGGCCATCGACGGCGATGGCGCAGGCGCCTACGACCGACACCGCGCCGCGCTGCAGGGCCTCGCCGCCTCGTGACTAGTGGCGTCGGCGGGCGGGCTCGTCCGCCTCGTCGGTCACGGCGACGTTGACCGTCCCGCAGCGCCCGCAGCGGACGCGGACCTTCTTCGTCATCTGCATGGCATGCATCGCCTCCGCCAGGACGTTGCCGCACTGCACGCAGACGTAGTCGTCCGGGCCATTGCCGCGGAAGGCGGGGCGGTCGGGGTCCTCCTGGACCGCCGTTCCACCGTCGAACGGCACCTCACCCTCGCGGATGCGTCGCATCGAGATGCTCGCCATCACCGAGTCACAGCTGGGCGAGCTTCCCGGTGAAGTCGGTGATCAGGGCATCGAGCACGCCGACGACCACGCCCTCGCCCATCGACGCGGCCTTGCCCGTGATCTGCGCGCTGGTGTGGATCGTCCCGCCACCGTCGTTGAGCTGGAAGACGACCTCTGCGTTGGCGTGCCCCTGGCCCCCGGCCTCCTTCGCCTTGACCCGCACCACGGCGCGGTGGGCGGCCGCGTCCTGCTCGACGACCTCCACCGTGCCTGTCAGCGTCATCGACATCGCGCCCATCTTCATGACGATCTCGGCTTTGACCGACTCCGGTCCCGTCGTCTCGAGCACGCGGCCCCCCTCGACGCACGGCACGACGCGCTCGAGGTCGAGGATCGTCGCGAAGCTCTCGTCGATCGGCTTCGTCGTCGAGAAAGAGTGATCCAGTTCAGTGGCCATGTCGGTCTGCTCCCGTGTCGAAGGCCGCCATCGGAGTCGCGAAGGCGTCGCCTATATCCTCGCCGCGTGTCCATTCCCGCGGGTACCCACCGGCTCGGCCCCGACGACGCCACCCTCTCGGTGCGGACGAAGCGGACCGGGGCCGCGGCGGTGGCGGGGCACAACCTCGTCATCCACGTCACCGCCTGGGAGGCGACGCTCGCGGTGGGGGAGGACCCCGCGACGACGAGCATCGAGCTCACCGTCGACCCCACCTCGCTGCGCGTGCACGAGGGCCACGGCGGGGCGCAGGCCCTCGACGACGACGACAAGGCAAACATCCACAAGACGATCGACGACGAGGTCCTCAAGCGCCAGGCCGTCACGTTCCGCTCGACGCGGGTCGAGAGCGCCGGCGACGGCGGCCGGCTCAGCGTTCGGGGCGACCTGACCATCGTCGGCACGACCCAGCCGATCGAGTTCGACCTCCTCGTCGGCGACGACGGGACGCTCGGCGCCAGCGCCGTCGTCACGCAGACCGCCTGGGGCATGAAGCCGTACTCCGCGCTGTTCGGGGCGCTGAAGGTCGCTGACGATGTCGAGGTTGTGCTTGACGGCCACCTCGAGCCTCAGGCGCGATAGACGGTCTGGGCGTCGAGTCCTCCCTCGACGCCGGGCGGCAGGGCCCCGGTGCCGTGCGCGTAGAGCGCGATGTCCTCGAGCGTCTTGATCTGCGTGGGGTCGGTGCCGCTGCCGACGACCCACGCGCCGTTCGACCACGTCAGGCTGTCCGGCGGGGCGTCCAGCGCCACACCCGCGAGGAGCCGCGCCTTGTCGCGGATCTTGGCGGTGGCGCTGGCGATCGCGGCCGACGTCCCGTCCGACGGGCTCGTGTTGTAGCCGTGGCCGACGCCGAACCGGTCGGTGTCGGCGGGGACGACCTTGACGTCCAGCGCCGGAACACCGAGCTCGTCGGCGACGAGCTCCGCGTACTGGGGCTCCTTCCCGTCGGAGTCGGTGGTCAGGCTGAGGACCATCTTGCCGGTCGGGTGAACGCGCAGGAAGACTGCTCTGTAGGCCTCGTTAGCCACTACTCATTCTCCTTGTTGGCCGGCTCGGTCTGGGACGCGAGGCGCTCGCGTTCCTGGTGGGCGCTCAGCGCGTTGTGCTCCTCGAGATCGCAGAAGGAGGGCTGTGGTCCGCCCAGCGGGTGCGGGGGCACCGCGGGCCGCTCACATCCCGGGTAGATACACGTCTTAATCGTCACCGGTCACCCATCCCGGGGTCGTGTTTCCCTTGCTCGGGCCGTGCCCGCTGGGCATCGCGACCGAGCTGCCCGGCACCGGCGTGGCGCTGGCCCACGGCTCCTGCTCCTCGGCCTCGCCGGCGGGCAGCGCATGAAGCCCCGCGGCCGGCGCATCCCGTCGGCCCCCCCGCGGCGCCCCGATCGCCTCGGCGACCTCGTCCAGAGCCTGGAAGCTGTGGCCGCTCACGAGGGCGTCGCAGTACGGCAGCGCGGCAACCATGCCGCCGGCTCGCACGGCGAACGCGTTCGCGCTGACGCGAGGATTGACCCACACGATCCGGTAGGCCAGCCGCGAGAGGCGCTCCATCTCGCGTCCCACGAGCATCGGGTCGCCGCGCTCCCAGCCATCGGACAGGATCACGATCACGGCGCCGCGCGCCATGCCACGACGCCCGTGGCGGTCGTTGAACGCCTTCAGCGCGTCGCCGATCCGGGTTCCGCTCGACCAATCCGGCGCGGCGGCGGCGGCACGCTGGATCGCGCGTTCGGGGTGGCGAGACGCCAGCGCGCGGGTCAGGCGGGTCAGCCGCGTCGCGAACACGAACGCCTCGACCTTCGAACCGCTGCCGGCGGCACTGGCCAGGAACTGCAGGTACGCACGCGCGTAGGGCTCCATGGAGCCGGAGATGTCGCACAGGACCACGAGGCGACGGGGGGCGATGCGGCGGCGCCGCCGCGCAAGGCGGATCGGATCCCCGCCGGTGCGCAGGCTGGCGCGCAGCGTCCGCCGCACGTCGACGTGCTGGCCATGGCGTCCCCTCTCGTCGCGGCGGGTGCGCCGCTGCGGGGTGGCGAGCTCGAGGCGTGACATGAGCCGGTACAGCTGCGCGAGCTCGTGCGGGTCGAGCGCATCGAAGCTCTTGGTGGCCAGGAGCTCCTCGTCGCTCGCCATCGCGAGCGGAACACCGACCTCGGTGGCGTCGTCGTCCTCGCCCGGACGCGGTGGTGCCGACGCCACGCTCGCGTGCCGATCGCCCGACATCGAGTCGCCGGGCGAGCTCGCGTGATCCGACGTCGGCCGCTCGTCGGCGGGCGCGGCGACAGTCGGCGCGCCCTCGGGGTGCACGCGCTCCGTCGGGGCCGGGCCGCCGAAGATGGACCGGAAGACCGCGTCGAACACCTTGGCGTGCGACTGGTCGGAGACGAACACCGCGCGCGCGGTCCAATACAGCCGCCGACGGGTCATCGGCCGCACGAGCGCGAGCGCCCGCGCGAAATCGGCCGCGCGCTCGGGGGTCATCGGCACGCCGGCGTCGCGCAGGCGCCGGCTCAGCGCCCCGGCGAGCGACGGCAGGTCGAGCTCGATCGTCTCCACTCCGAACACGGGGTCGGACACGCCGGCGTCAGTCACCGCTGCGCACGAGCTGCTCGAGGCCAGCCGCGCGGATCACCTCCTGGTCCTCGCCGTACTTCAGCACCGACCCCAGCGTGCGGTCCACCGCGTCGGCGTCGAGGCGCTCGACCCCGAGCAGGCTCAGGGCCGCCACCCAGTCGATCGCCTCGGCGATCCCCGGCGGCTTCTGGACGTCGCTCTCGCGCATGCGCGAGACCGCGTCGGCGACCTGCACCGCCAGCGTCTGCGAGGCGCCCTTCACGCGTCGGCGCACGATCTCCACCTCGCGCTCGGGGGTCGGGTAGTCGATCCAGTGGTACAGGCAGCGGCGCTTCACGGCGTCGTGGAGATCACGGGTCCGGTTGGAGGTCAGCACGATGATCGGCGGGTGCGTGGCGACGATCGTGCCGAGCTCGGGAATCGTCACGCGGGCCTCCGCCAGCAGCTCGAGCAGGAACGCCTCGAAGTCGTCGTCGGCGCGGTCGATCTCGTCGATCAGCAGCACCGCGGGCCGCGGACCGGGATGCTCGAGCGCGCGCAGCAGCGGTCGCCGGATGAGGTAGTCGGACCCGAACAGGTCCTCCTCGCGCAGCGTCGAGCCGCTGGAGTCGGCGAGCCGGATGCTGAGGAGCTGGCGCGGATAGTTCCATTCGTACAACGCCTCCGCCGCGTCGATCCCCTCGTAGCACTGCAGACGGATCAGCGGCGTATCGAGCACGGCGGCCAGCGACTTGGCGGCCTCCGTCTTGCCGACGCCCGCCTCGCCCTCCAGCAGCAGGGGCTGGGGGAGGCGCAGGCTGAGGTACATCGACGTCGCCAACCCCTCGTCGACGAGGTAGTCCACGGCCTCGAGCCGCTGGGCCAGCGTCTCGACGTCGGACACGAGCTCCCCGACCTCGTCGGCTGCCCCGCCGGTGACCCGCGGCGAGCTCATGCGACGGTCAGCGCAGCGAGGACCGCCTGGTAGTCCTCCGGGGTGTCGACATCGAGGGGGACCTCGCCCGCGACCGGCACCGTCGTCACGTCGCCGGCGCGCTGGTCGAGCAGCCGCCAGACGCCCTTGTCGCCATGGAGGTCGGCGAGCGCCCCGAACATGCTGCGCGCGAACGCGATCGGGTGACCGCGCGTGTCGTCGTAGCGGCACACTGCCAGCGCTGCGTCGCCGCGGCCGTTCAGCAGCGCCGCAACCGTGTCGGCGGTCACGCCCGGCTGGTCGCCGAGCATCAGCACCATGACGTCGCAGCGTGGGTCCACGATGTCGAGCGCCGCGGCGATCGACGACGAGCAACCCGCCCCGTAGGCGTCGTTGACGACCACGTGGGCGCCGGCGAGGTCCACCGTCGCCCGAACCTCGTCGGCCGCGCCGCCGATCGCGACGACGAGCTGGTCGAACGGGCACCTGCGGGCGACGCCGACGACATGACCCAGCAGCGTGCCGTCGCCATACGGAAGCAGCTGCTTGGGACGCCCGAGGCGCTTCGAGCCGCCGGCGCCCAGCACGAGCCCGGTCACGAAGGGATCAGTCGGCGACGGCGGCATGCTCGTGCTCGGCTTCGAACTTGGCCTTGCAGCCCTCGCTGCAGAAGTAGACCGTCCGGCCCTCGTGCTGGACCGAGGGCGTGCTCGCGACGGCGGCCACGGTCATCCCGCAGATCGGGTCGACGGCGACTGTTTCCGAGGCGGGGGCCGGGGCGCCCGTCGGAACGGAGGCGGGCGGCGCCGTTGGCGCCGCGGCGGCCTCGCGCCGGACCGCGACGATCTTCGCCAGGATCGACAGCGCGATCTCCTCCGCGGTGCGCGCGCCGATGTCGATGCCGGCGGGCACGTCGATCCGTTCGAGCAGCTCCGCGGCCACGCCGTCGGCACGGAGCTCGTCGATCACGCCGGCGCCGCGCTTGTGGCTGGCGACGAGGCCGACGTACGGGACCCTCGACTCGACGGCGCGCCGCAGCGCGCGCAGCTCGTCCCGTCCATGCGCCGCGACGACGAGCGCGAGATCGCCCGCGTCCGGATCGGGCCCGTCGCCGCCCACCGCCACGAGGTGGAGCCCGAGCTCGGCGCCGATCCGCCGCACCGCGCCCGCGATCGGCGTGTCGCCCACGACCAGGACGCGCGGGGCCGGAAGGACGGGCTCGAGGAAGATCTCGATCGCGCCGCCCGACAGGCAGGGGTTCTGGACCGTGACGGCGCCGTCCTCACCCGCGGCCTCCGCGCCGGCGGGCTCCGCGTCGCCCTCGACCGCGTCGGGCAGGATCCGCAGCAGCACCGGCTCGCCGCTCTGCAGCGCCACCAACGAGTACGCGCGCACGCTGTGCTCGGTGCACTCACCGCCGACGAACCCCTCGATCGTCCCGTCGCCGTGCACGAGCGCGACGCTCCCGGCCTCGACGCTCGTCGGGCGTCGCGCCCGTACCACGGTCGCCGTCACGAAGGCGACGCCCGCGGCGCCGAGCTGCTGCGCGCGGCGCGACAGGTCGTCGGTGATCATTGGGGCGGCTCGGGACGCCCCTGCATCGCCGCCCAGACGCGAGCGGGGGTGCAGGGCATGTCGATGTGCTCGACGCCGTGGGTCTCGTACAGCGCGTCGATCACCGCGTTGACGATGGCCGGCGGCGACCCGACGTTCGGCGACTCGCCGACGCCCTTGGCCCCGAGCGGGTGGTGGGGACAGGGGGTGACCGTCTCGCCCAGCTCGAAGTCCGGGCACTCGAGCGCGGTCGGGATGAGGTAGTCCATGAACGACGAGTTGAGGCAGTTCCCCTCCTCGTCGAACGAGATCAGCTCCATCAGCGCGATGCCGACGCCCTCGGCGAGTCCGCCGTGGATCTGGCCGTCGACGACCATCGGGTTGATCCGCACGCCGCAGTCGTCGACCGCGATCATGCGGCGGACCGTCACCTGCGCGGTGTCGGGGTCGACGTCGACGACGGCGATGTAGGCGCCGTAGGGGTAGGTCAGGTTCGGCGGGTCGTAGATGACCTGCGCGTCGAGTCCGCCCTCCATGTCGGCCGGCAGCGGCTCGCCGCTGTACGCGCGCGCCGCGATGCCCTCGATCATCGCGCCCTTCTCCGGGTCGCCCTTGACGTACCAGCGGCCCTTCTCCCAGGCCAGGTCCTCGGGCCTGGTCTCCAGCATCGTCGCGGCGATCAGGCGAGCCTTGTCGCGCACCTTGCGCGAGACGACCGCGACCGCACCGCCGGAGACCGGCGTCGACCGGCTGCCGTAGGTGCCCAGGCCGTAGGGCGACTTGTCGGTGTCGCCGTGGCGGACCTCGACGTCCTCGGGCGGGATCCCCAGCTCCTCGGCGACGATCTGCGCGAACGTGGTCTCGTGGCCCTGGCCCTGGGTCTGCGCGCTGATGCTGACCATCGCCTTGCCAGACGGGTGCACGCGCAGGTCGGCGCCGTCGTTCATCGCGAGCCCGAGGATGTCCATGTGCTTGCGCGGCCCCGCGCCGACGCCCTCCGTGAAGAACGACACGCCGATGCCCATCAGCTCGCCGCGGGCGCGCTTCTCCGCCTGCTCGCGGCGCAGATCCTCGTAGCCGGCGATCTCCATCCCGACGCCCATCGTCTTGGCGTACTCGCCCGAGTCATACGTCCAGCCGGTCGTCGTCTCATACGGGAACTGCTCGGGCGCGATGAAGCTGCGCATGCGCAGGTCGATCGGGTCGACCTCCATCTCCCGCGCGAGCGCATCCACCATCCGCTCGACGAGGTAGACGGCCTCGGTGATGCGGAACGAGCAGCGGTATGCGACACCGCCGGGCGCCTTGTTCGAGTAGACGGCCTTGACCTTGACGTGCGCCGCCTGCAGGTCGTAGGACCCGCACACGATGTGGAAGAACCCCGCCGGGAACTTCGTCGGCTGGGCGGTGCTGTCGAACGCGCCGTGGTCGGCGATGACGTCCACCCGCAGACCGGTGATCTTCCCGTCCTTCGAGCACATCTCGCTGCGCATGATGTAGTCGCGGGCGAAGCCGGTGGACATCAGGTTCTCGGAGCGGTTCTCGACCCACTTGACCGGCACGCCGGCCACGATCGACCCGGCGATCGCGCATACGTAGCCGGGGTAGACGGGCACCTTGTTCCCGAAGCCGCCGCCGATGTCCTGGCAGCGGATCCGAATCATGTGCTCGGCCAGGCCCGCCACGTGCGCGTAGACCGTGCGGTGTGCGTGCGGCGCCTGGTTCCCGTTGTAGATGTCGAGCTGCCCCGTCTCCGGATTGAAGTCGGCGATCATCCCGCACGTCTCGAGCGGCGCCGGATGACAGCGCGGGTAGATGATGTCCCGGGTCACGACGGTGTCGGCCTCGGCGAACGCGCGGTCGGTCGCCGCCTCGTCGCCGGCCTCCCAGGTCGGGCTCGCGAGGTTGTCGCGCTGGCCGGACTTGTCGTCGCGGATCAGCGGCGCGTCGGGGTCGAGCGCCTTGCGGGCGTTGACGACCGCCGGCAGGGGGTCGTACTCGACATCGATCAGCGCGAGTGCGTCATTGGCCGAGTATTCGTCGGTCGCGATCACGAACGCGACCTCCTGACCTTGGAAGCGGACCTTGTCGCCGGCGAGGACGGCCTGCGTGTCGTAGGAGATCGTCGGCATCCACGCCAGGCCGAGGGTCTCGAGGTCCTTGGCGGTGATGACGGCGGCGACGTTGGGGTGAGCCAGCGCGGCCGAGGTGTCGATCGACACGATGCGCGCGTGCGCGTACGGGCTGCGCAGGACGGCGCCGTACACCATCCCCGGGAGATTGATGTCGTCGAGGTAGGTGCCCTGGCCGCGGATGAAGCGCGCGTCCTCCTTGCGCGTCAGACGACCAAAGCCGATCGGACGCTCGCTCGTGGGACTCGGAAGGTTCTCGACCGTTGCCATGCTCATGCCTCCTGTTTCGCCGCGGCCTCGTGGTCAGCGGCCCAGCGAACGGCTGACACGATGTTCTTGTACCCGGTGCAGCGACAGATGGCGCCGGAGATCGCGGTCCGGATCTCGTGGTCGCTGGGATCGGGGTTCTCGTCCAAGAGGGCTCGACACGTCATCAACATCCCCGGCGTGCAGAATCCGCATTGCAGTGCGTGGCGCTCGTGGAACGCCTGCTGGATCGGGTCCAGCCGGCCGTCGACCTCGAGTGACTCGACCGTTCGGATCTCGTGGCCCTCGCACATCGCCGCGAGGACCGTGCACGACTTGACCGGCTGGCCGTCCATCAGCACCACGCAGGCGCCGCAGTTGGAGGTGTCGCAGCCCCAGTGGGTGCCAGTGAGGCCAAGGGTCTCGCGGATGAAGTGCACGAGCAGCTGACGCGGCTCGATCTCGCGGGAGACCTGCTCGCCGTTGACCGTCATCGAAACGTTCATGATCAGGCCTCCTGATGCAGGGCCCGCGCCGTCGAGCGGCGCAGCGCGCGTTGGGTGAGCACGCCGGCGAGATGGCGCTTGTAGTCGATCGGGCCGCGACCGTCGGCGGCCGGAGAGCAGTCCTCCGAGGCGATCTCGCCCGCCTGCGCGAACAGCTCGTCCGACGGCGGCTTGCCGCGCAGGAGCTCCTCGGCGCGGTCGAGGTGGACGGTCGTCATCCCGACGGCGCTCAGGGCGATGCCGGCGTCGGTGATCGTGCCGCCGTCGATCCACACGGCCGCCGACGCCGCGGCGATGGCCCAGTCGCCGGCGCGGCGCTCCACCTTCTCGTGCGCGCTGCCGGCGCCCGGGCGTATCGGCAGTCGAACCTCGGTCAGCATCTCGCCCGCGCCCACGGCGGTCATGTAGGGCCCGACGTGGAAGTCCTCCATCCCGACCACCCGTTCGCCGCCCGTCCCGCGGATGACGACCCGCGCCTTGGCCGCGGAGCAGACGGCCGAGAGGTCCTCGGCGGCGTCCGCCTGGCACAGCGAGCCGCCGATCGTGCCGCGGTTGCGCACGACCGGGTCGGCGATCACGGTCTCGGCGTCGCGGAAGAGCGGGAAGTGCTGCGCCAGCAGCGAGGACTTCAGCAGGTCGACGTGCCGGGCCAGCGCGCCGATCCTGACCTCGTTCTCCTGCTCGCGGATGTAGGCGAGCTCTTCGAGGTCGTTGATGTCGATCAGGTGCTCGGGGCTGGCCAGCCGCAGCTTCATCATCGGCAGCAGGCTGTGACCACCGGCGAGGATCCGCGCTTCCGAACCGAGGCGCTCGAGCGCCGCGATCGCGCCGTCCACGCTGGTCGCCCGCTCGTACTCGAATGGTGCGGGGGTCTGCAAGTGTGCTCCTCTCGGATCAGGGACGACCGTTGGGGAGGCGCTTCCGAGGCGCCCCGATGTCGTCGCGCTGCTCGTACTGGACCGGGGCGTCGGTACCGATGACCGGCGACCGCGGCAGCTTCTCCGGCCGCGTCTGTCGGACCTCCGGGTACAGCTCGCGCGCCGCCAGGCTTCCACCCTCGACGTTCCGCAGCACCTCACCCTCCGGGCTCGCGGCGGCGATCGGCGCCTCGCGGCCGAGCCGCGCGAGCGTGAGCGTCCCCTTCGTGTAGACCTCGGCGATGCGCGGCGGCTCGATGTCGGTGCTGTCGGGGAAGTTGCGCAATCCGGCGGCGGCGGCGCCGGGGTAGAGGCCGTCGACGAGGCCGACGGCGTCGCTCAGGCCGGCCTTCTTCACCAGCAGGCCCTCGAGCAGGTCGACGCCCGCGTCGAGCTGCTGGTTGATCGAGGTCACCACGTCGTTCACCGGCGCGCTCTTCTCCACGATCTCGCCGACGCCCGCGATGACGTCGTCGAGGCCGGCGGCGATCCGCCGAAGCTCCACGATCGTCGAGACGAGGTAGTAGACCAGCGCGAGCACGATCAGCAGCACGGCGACGAGCATGACCACCCCGGCTGCGACGACTCCCATCACGGTCACGGGCTACACCTCGTCCGCGTCGTCGAGGATCACGTCGAGCGAGCCGCCGTAGTCGGCCACTCCAGCGACCGTCTGCTTGACCTGCTTTTCCGTCGTCAGCAGCAGCGCGGCGGAGTCGAGGTCCTTCGACCCCGCGGCCGCGATGGTCGCCGTCCTCCGCACCGTGGGGACGATGCTCTTGGCGGCCTCCAGCACTCCGCGCAGCAGGTACACGACGACGGGGAGGACGACGACGAGCAGGACGACGTCGCCGATCCACCAGAGGGTCATTGCGGCCTCCTCTCGGCGACGATCGCCGCCTTCCGGGCGATCCCGGGCAGCGCGCCGAGGATGGTGTCGAACTGGGCGTTGATCGCCTTGACCGAGCCCTCGAGCGTTCGCAGGTGCTCGGACTCGACGCCCTGGAGGGCGTCGGCAAGCGTCGCGAGGCCGGCGGAGACCCGCGTCAGGCCTCTGCGCACCACGATCAGCGCGACGGCCAGCACGGCCACGACGACCACCGCGAGGACGACGCTCAGGAGGACGAGGAGCGCGTGCGTGCTCATTTCTCGCCGAACCCGTCGGTGAGCGCGTTCATGTAGCCGTCCTGCACCACCGCCTCGTCCACGATCTGCGCCAGCACGGGCGCCGTCGCCTCGAGCTGGGGGATGTTCGCGGTGTTCGCGCCGACGTCACCCGCGATCTCCAGCAGGCCGTCGACCGACCGCTCGATGCTCATGACCGAGCGCACGAGCAGGGCCAGCAGGACCGCGACGACGAGCGCCGCGGCGAGCCCGATCACGAGGGCGATCGTCCAGTACGTGGTCACCGATGTGGCCATCACCGCGCTCATTTTCCAACGGCCACTTTTCGAAGCGATCGGGCGGCGTGCAGGATGCGCAAGCCCGAGTCGTTGATCCGCGCGACGCCGTCGAGCTCGGACGTCTGTCGGCGCACCACCTCGACCCCCTCCTCGGCCGTCCTGGCCTGCTTGGCGATCCGCATCGCTAGCGCGACGATCACGATCACGATCACGGCGGCCACCGCGATCACGACGCAGCCGATCACGATTCCCGCGACCCACTGGGTGGACGCCGCCGCTAGCACGCGGCACCCTCGGACGGAGCCGGCGCGTCAGCCCGTGCGGTCATCGTCGTCTCTCCGTGCGTCCTGCATTCGCTCCTGACGATGACATTACTCCAGGGCCGAAATGGTGTCCATGCGTCCGGTCGGCGGGCGCGAACGAGCGTCGGGCCGGGCTGGAGTAACGTGAGGGCCGATGAGCGCACGCGAACGCGAGCCCCTGGTCGACGGCCACGGCCGCCGGATCGGCGACCTGCGCGTGTCCGTCACCGACCGCTGCAACTTCCGCTGCCAGTACTGCATGCCGGCGGAGGGACTGCCGTGGCTCGAGCGCTCGGAGATCCTCACTTTCGAGGAGATCGAGCGGCTCGTGGGTTTGCTGGCGACCATGGGCGTGACGGACGTGCGCCTCACCGGCGGGGAGCCGCTCGTGCGCCGGGACTTCCCCCGCCTTGTCGCAAAGCTCACCCGGATTCCCTTCGTCGTCGACGTATCCGTCACGACCAACGGCTACCTCCTCGAGCGGGACGCCGACGCGCTCGCGACCGCGGGCCTCAGGCGCATCAACGTCTCGATCGACTCGCTCCAGCGCGACCGCTTCTACGCGATGACCCGCCGCGACGCGCTCCCGCAGGTCCTGCGCGGGCTCGAGGCGATCGCACGTCACCCCGCGATCCACCCGATCAAGGTCAACGCCGTCGCGATGCGCGGCTTCACCGAGGAGGAGGCCCTGCCGTTCGCCGAGTTCGCGCGCCGCACCGGCTTCCAGGTGCGCTTCATCGAGTTCATGCCGCTGGACGCCGATCACGCCTGGACCGAGGACTCCGTGCTGCCCGGCGACGAGGTGCGGGCCCTGATCGACGCGGTCCATCCGCTCGAGGAGCGCCCGCGCGAGCCCTCGGCCACCGCGCGCATCTACCGCTTCCGCGACGGCCGCGGGGAGATCGGGTTCATCAACCCGGTGTCCGAGCCGTTCTGTGCCGACTGCAATCGCATCCGGCTGACCGCCGAGGGCAAGCTGCGGACCTGCCTGTTCTCGCTCCACGAGACCGATCTGCGGGGCCCGCTGCGCGGGGGCGCCTCGGACGACGAGGTCGAGCGAATCGTCCGCGACGCCGTGTGGCGCAAGGAGCTCAAGCACCACGTCGGCGAGCGCGGCTTCCGCCAGCCGCCGCGCACGATGAGCGCGATCGGCGGGTAGTCAGCCCGCCGCCGCCCGCCCGCCGAGCGACGGCGGGTCCACGGCGTCGACGAAGAGATCGACCGCGAGCTCGGCGTCCGCCCCGGCGGCGGCGTAGCCGCTCAGGTCCGTGACGCCCTCCTCGACCAGGACGTCCTCGCACAGGAGCGCGTTGCCGGTGCACTCGCGGCTGGGGCGGGTGAGGACCGCGTGGGCGGCGTCGGCGTAGATCTCGGGCTTGCGGGCGCGGGCCATCGCCTCGTCGCCGCCGAGCAGGTTCTTGACCGCCGCCGTGGCGACCAGCGTCCGCGGCCACAGGGCATTCGAGGCGATTCCGTCCTCGCGGAACTCGGCGGCGAAGCCCAGCGTGCACAGCGTCATTCCGTACTTGGCGAGGGTGTAGCCGATGTGCGGGCCGAGCCAACGGGCGTCGAGGCTGATCGGCGGCGAGAGCGTGAGGATGTGCGGGTTCTCGGCCGCCTTGAGGTGCGGCACGCAGGCCTTGGTAACCACGAAGGTGCCGCGGACGTTGATGTCCTGCATGAGGTCGTAGCGCTTCATCTCGAGCGCCTCGGTCCCGGCCAGGTTGATCGCGCTCGCGTTGTTGACGCAGATGTCGATCCCGCCGAAGCGCTCGACGGCCCGCTGCACCGCCGCCACCACCTGGTCCTCGTCGCGGATGTCCCCGACGATCGCCAGGGCGCTGCCGCCCGCATCCTCGATCGCCGCCGCGGCGGTGTGGATCGTGCCCTCGAGCTTCGGGTGGGGCTCGGCCGTCTTGGCGATCAGGGCCACGTTGGCGCCGTCGCGCGCGGCGCGCAGGGCGATGGCGAGCCCGATCCCTCGGCTCGCGCCCGAGATGAACACGGTCTTGCCCTCGAGGCCCACGGCCTCAACGCTATCCACACGGCCGCTACCCTTGCTCGCCGCATGCCGACGATCACCACCAATCAGCTCAAGAACGGCAACCACATCGAGGTGGACGGCACCGTCTTCAAGGTGCTCGAGTTCCAGCACGTCAAGCCGGGCAAGGGCGGCGCGTTCGTGCGCACGAAGCTGCGCCGCTCCGCCGACGGCGCGGTGATCGACAAGACCTTCCGCGCGGGCGAGAAGTTCCGCTCGGTGCGCACCGAGTCGCGCCACATGCAGTTCCTCTACGCCGACGGCACCGACGCCCACTTCATGGACACCGAGTCCTACGAGCAGCTCACGATCCCCGAGGCCGCGGTGGCGGGCCAGCTGCGCTGGATCAAGCCCAGCGCGGAGGTCGACGTCCTGTTCATCGACGACAGCCCGCAGGACGTGCAGGTGCCCAGCGCGGTCGACCTCGAGGTGACCCAGACCGACCCCGGGCTGCGCGGGGACACCGCGTCCGGTGGCGGGAACAAGCCCGCGACGCTCGAGACCGGCGCGACCGTGCAGGTGCCGCTGTTCATCGAGGTCGGCGAGCGCGTGCGCGTCGACACGCGCTCGGGCGAGTACGTCTCGCGCGCGTGAGCGCGCGATGAGACGCACCGATCAGCGACGGGCCGCGATCTTCGCCCTCTACCAGCACGACGTCACGGGCCGCTCGCTGGGGGACCTGCTGCCGGCCGACGCGCGGCCGTTCACGGGCGCCCTGGCGCACGCCGTCGACGACCACCGCGAGGAGCTCGACGCTCTGATCGAACGCCATGCCCAGGGTTGGACGCTGGACCGGATCGCTCCGCTGGAGCGCAACATCCTGCGCGTCGCACTGCTCGAGCTGCGCGACCCGGAGCTGGTGGCCGGCGAGCGCCCGATCCCCCCCGAGGCGGCCATCGACGAGGCCGTCGAGACGGCCAAGACCTACTGCGGAGCCGACGCGCCCGGCTTCGTCAACGGCATCCTCGCCGCCGTGCTGCGCGAGGTGCGCGAGAATCCCTCCGCCCGATGACCGACCCGCTCGACGACCTCAACGAGTTGACCGACCGGCTGCGCGACGCGGCCGCGCGGCTGCGCGACACCTCGCTGTCCCCCGAGGACGCGGCCGCGCTGATCGAGACGTGCGCCCAGCTCGCCGCGGAGGCCGGCGCCGAGCTGGACCGCCGCTCGCGCGCCGCCGCCGGCGACCCGCCGGCGGGCCAGGGCGAGCTCCTCTGACCCCGGCCATGTCCAACGGCTATCCGGAGGACCTTCGCGACGAGGTCGAGCGCTACCTCGCCGACCTGCGCTTCTCCACCGAGCCCCGCACGGCGGGACTGGAGGAGGCGATGCGCTACTCGCTGCTTGCCGGGGGGAAGCGAATCCGGCCCGTCCTGGCGCTCGCGACCGCGCGCGCGGTCGGGATGGAGGCCGCGGACGTGCTCCCGCTCGCTGCGGCGATCGAGCTGATCCACACCTACTCGCTGATCCACGACGACCTCCCGGCGATGGACGACGACGAGCTGCGCCGCGGCCGGCCGACGTGCCACGTCGTGTACGGCGAGGACGTGGCGATCCTGGCCGGCGACGGGCTGTACGCCGAGGCGTTCCACCACCTGCTCGCGGCGCAGGCGGGCGCCCCCGACCGCGTGCTCGGCGCCGCCCGCGAGCTCGCCTCCGCGACCGGGGTCGTCGGAATGGTCGGTGGCCAGTACCTCGACGTCTCCGAGGCGACCCCGCCCACCGGCCGCGACCCCGACGAGCTGCGGCGCCTGCACGAGCTCAAGACCGGGCGGTTGATCGAGGCGTCGGTGGAGTGCGTACTTCTCCTGGCGGGCACACCGCAACCTGCGACAATCGCGCTGCGCGCCTACGCCTCCGAGCTGGGCGTGCTCTTTCAGATCGTGGACGACATCCTCGACGTGACCGGAACCGACGCCGACCTCGGCAAGATGAGCGGCAGTGACGAGCGCCTGGGCAAGCTCACCTACGTGAGCGCCCACGGGCTCGAGCGTGCGCGCGAGCTCGCCGGGGAGTCCCACGCCAAGGCGCGCGCGGCGCTGGCCGGCGCCGGCGAGTTGCGCGCCGGCGAGCTGGAGGACATCGCCGACTTCATCCACACCCGCACCTCATGAGCAACCTCCTCGACCGCATCGACCGCCCCACCGACCTCCACTCGATGTCCGAGGAGGAGCTCGCCGAGGTCGCGCAGGAGGTGCGCGAGCTGATCATCGACACGATCGGCGAAATCGGCGGCCACTTCGGCGCCAACCTCGGCACCTGCGAGCTGGCCGTGGCGCTGCACTCGCTGCTGGAGTCCCCGCGCGACAAGATCCTCTGGGACGTCGGCCATCAGGCCTACCCGCACAAGGTCCTGACCGGCCGCCGCGACCGGCTCGACACGATCCGCAAGTACGACGGTCTCGCGCCGTTCTGCTCGATCGCGGAGTCCCAGCACGACATCATGGGGGCGGGCCACGCCTCCACGTCGATCGGCTACGCGGTCGGGCTCAAGGAGGCCATGCGCCAGGGCCAGGGCGAGGACGGCCGGGTCGTCGCGGTGATCGGCGACGGCGCGATGACCGGCGGCGTGGCGTTCGAGGCGCTGCACCTCGCCGGCGGCCTCGGGACCCCGATGGTCGTCGTCCTCAACGACAACGGCATGTCGATCGCGCCCAACGTCGGCGCGCTGTCGCGGTACTTCAACCGCGTGCGCCTCAACCCCAAGCTGTGGAAGGTGCGCGAGGACGTCGAGGGCGGCCTGACCAAGCTCCCCGCGGGCATCGGCGCGCGCTTCGAGCGCCTCGGGCCGCAGCTGAAGGAGTCGATCAAGGCATTCTGGGCGCCTGGGCTCTTCTGGGAGGAGCTGGACTGGGCGTACATGGGCGTCATCGACGGCCACGACGTGCACGCGCTGCGCCGCGCGCTGCGCGAGGCGCTCGCGGCCAACCGTCCCGTCGTCGTGCACATCGCGACGGTCAAGGGCAAGGGCTTCGCGCCGGCCGAGGAGGGCGACCTCGAGGGCATGGAGAAGTGGCACGCGGCCAAGCCGAAGTCGATCGCCAACGGCTCGCCGGCGACGGCGGCCAAGGCGGTCGCCAAGGCCTCCAAGAAGGCCAAGCCGGCCCCGCCGCAGTACACGAAGGTCTTCGGCGAGGCGCTCGTGACGGAGTGCGAGCGCGACGAGCGCATCGTCGGCATCACCGCCGCGATGAACTCGGGCACGGGCCTCAACCTGCTCCAGGAGGCGATCCCCGAGCGTTACTTCGACGTCGGGATCGCCGAGCAGAACGCGATCCTGTTCGCGGCCGGCCTATCGCTGCAGGGCATCAAGCCCGTCGCCGCGATCTACTCGACGTTCCTGCAGCGCGCCTTCGACCAGATCGTCCACGACGTCTGCCTGCAGAAGCTCAACGTCGTGTTCGCGATGGACCGCGCCGGCCTGGTCGGCGACGACGGGCCCACGCACCACGGCGCCTTCGACATCGCCTACCTGCGCTGCCTGCCCAACATGGTCCTGATGGCGCCCCGCGACGAGGCGATGCTCGTGCACATGCTGCGCACGGCGGTGCTCCACGACGACGGGCCGATCGCCCTGCGCTACCCGCGCGGCGAGGCCGTCGGCGTCGCGCGGCCGAAGGAGCCCAAGTCGATCGAGATCGGCACCGGCGAGATCCTGCGCGAGGGGGACCGGGTGGCGATCGTGGGGTACGGCACCGGCGTCCAGAAGGGCCTGGAGGCCGCGGACCTGCTGGCCGAGCGCGGCCTGCGGGTGACCGTCGCCGACGCCCGCTTCGCCAAGCCGATCGACGCCGGCCTGATGGCCCAGCTCGCGGCCGAGCACGACCTGCTGGTGACGGTGGAGGAGGGCGTCCTGATGGGCGGCTTCGGCTCCGCCGTGTGGGAGACGCTGTCGGAGACCGGGGCCGTCTCGCCCCGGATCCTTCGCGTCGGCCTGCCCGACCGCTACGTCACGCACGGCAAGCCCGCCCTCCTGCACGAGGAGGTCGGCTACACCGGCGAGCGGATCGCCGAGCGCATCGAGGCCGCGGTCGCCGAGCCGAGCTCGGCCCTGACCGGCGCCCAGTAGGCGCCCGTCCAGGAAGAGAAACGGCCCGCCGTTCATGGCGGGCCGCTTCAGGGGGAGGAGAGAGATGCGCTCTGTTACGAGCGTTCTCGATCTATGGGGGAAGTCGTTACGCGGTGGCGCTGTAGCGGGTGGTGAGGCTGAGCGCCAGCAGCGCCGCACCGGTCACGGCGAAGAACAGCGCCGCACCGGCGTCGCCGGCGAGGCCGATCACCGCGCCTGCGCCCAGCAGCCCGATCACGATGCCGCGATCGAAGGCGAAATGGGCGGAGATGGGCAATGAGCCCTGCTCAGTGCTTGCGGTGGCCAGCGACAGGCCGACGATCAAGGCGCCGATCACGACCGCGGCCACCGCGCCCGCCGGCGTGAACCCGAACAGGAACGGGGCGACCATCGTGAAGAGGCCGGCCAGCAGCTCGAGCGCGCCGTGGGCTGGTAGGGAGATGAGTCTGAACGCAGTCATGCTGAATGACAGTGTGGAGCCAATCGAACGCGCGTTCTGTGAGAGACGGCACAGAGGCGTCAGGCATCGGGCATCAGGGGCTCGGGCCCTGATGGCGGCGCTACTGCGGTCCGACCGCCTTCCAGACGATGCGCCGCAGGTCGTCCCGCTCGCGTTGGTTGAGCCGGTCGATGCGGCCGCGCGAACGTGTGATCGCGTCGCGGACGGCGCGCTGCTCGCGGGTGCTGAGGCGGTCCCAGCGCTTCCGGCCCTCCCGCGCGATCTCCAGCGCGAGGGCGAGCACGGCCTGCCAGGGGACCTCGCGGGCGCGCCGGGGAAGGGGAAGTCGGGCCACGGCCTGCATCCTAAACACCGGGCCGGAGCGCCCCGCGCCGGTACGGTTCTCGCGATGCCCAAGACGCGGCTCGACACCCTGCTCGCCGAGCGCGGGCTGTTCCCGACCCGCAGCCGGGCCGCCGCGAGCGTGCTCGCGGGGGAGGTGCGGCTGGGCAGCGAGCGCCGGCGCGCCGCCAAGCCGGGCCAGCTCGTCGCCGAGGACGTGGTCGTCGACCTGGCCGAGGCGCCCGCCTTCGCGTCGCGCGGGGGGCGCAAGCTCGCCAACGCGCTCGCGGCCACCGGGGTCGCCCCGGCCGGCCGTCGCTGCGTCGACGTGGGGGCGTCCACCGGAGGCTTCACCGACTGCCTGCTGCAGGCCGGCGCCGCGCACGTCGTCGCGCTCGACGTCGCCTATGGCGAGCTCGCGTGGGGGCTGCGCGGCGACGCCCGCGTGACGGTGCTCGAGCGCTTCAACGCCCGTCACCTGCGGCCGGCGGACCTCCCGTACGCGCCGGACCTGATCACGATCGACGTGTCGTTCATCGGGCTGGCCAAGGTGCTCCCGGCGGTGCTCGCCTGCGCGGCGCCCGCCTTCGACTGCCTCGCGCTCTGCAAGCCCCAGTTCGAGGTCGGTCGCGAGGGCGTTGGGAAGGGCGGCGTCGTGCGCGAGCCCGCGGACCGCCGCGACGCGTTGGTGGCGGTGGCCCGCGCCGCGGAACGGCTCGGCGCCGGCGTGCTCGGCTTCGCGTCCTCGGGCCTCCCCGGACCGAAGGGCAACCGCGAGACCTTCGTGTGGCTGGCCGACGACGAGCGCGCGGCGGTCGAGGACGTCGAGGCGGCGGCGCGGGAGGTCGAGCCGTGAACCGTCCCGTGCGCAGCGTGAACGTCATCACGCACCGCCGGCCCGACGACATCGCGGCCGCCCTGGCGGAGCTGCGCAAGGCGGCGGCCGAGGCCGGCGTGGAGCTGTGCTTCTCCGACGAGGAGACGCGGAAGCACGAGCTGCACGAGGGGGTCGGGCTGACCCTGCACGCTCCCGTCGGCTGCCCGGCCGACCTCTCGCTCGTGCTCGGCGGAGACGGCACGATCCTCCAGGCGCTGCGCACCTACCTCGGCACGGGCACGCCGGTCTTCGCGGTCAACTACGGCGAGGTCGGCTTCCTCGCCACGGTCGAGCCCGACGAGGTCCCCGACGCCTTTCGCCGCGCGCTGGCCGGGAACTTCGAGGTCATGGAGCTCCCCGCCATCATCGTCGAAGGGCAGGAGGACGCGGGCTGGACCGCGATCAACGACGTGTCCTTCCACCGCAAGCCCGGCCTGCGCGTCGCCGACCTCTCCTACGCGGTCGGCGACGAGGAGATCGGCCGCGTGCGCTCCGACGGCATCGTCGTCTCCACGCCCGCCGGGTCCACCGGCTACAACCTCGCCAACGGCGGCCCCGTGATGGCCTGGGGCGTGGAGGGCTACGTGGTGTCCTTCATCGCGCCGCACTCGCTCACCGCGCGGGCGCTCGTCGTCGCGCCCCAGGACACGCTGTCGGTGAGCAACCGCTCGCGCGACGAGCCGATCGACGTGACGGTCGACGGCCGCCCGGTCTGCGAGCTGGCGGCGGGCGAGTCGCTGCGGGTGATGTTCCGCGACGGCTGCGGGACGCTGGCGCAGATCCCGGGCGCGTCGTTCTACCACCGCCTGCGCGAGAAGTTCGGGCGGCTCGCCTCGTAGACGAGCGGGTGCTTGCGCCCGCTCGCGCGTCGTTCTCCACCAAATCTCGCACGGAGCGCAGGAAGCCGCCCGCTCCGTCGGGCGCCGCTGGTACACCGTCGCGCATGCTGACGGAGCTGCGCGTCGAGAACCTGCTGCTGATCGAGCGGGCCGAGCTGCTCCTCGGCCCCCGGCTCAACGTGCTCACGGGCGAGACCGGCGCTGGCAAGACCGTGCTCGCGCACGCGCTCGACCTGCTGCTGGGCGGGCGCGCGCGCAGCGGCATCGTGCGGCCCGGCGCGGCCGAGGCCTACGTCGAGGGCGCCTTCGAGCTCCCCGACGCCCTGCGCGACGCGGCTCGCGGAGCGCCTGCCGGAGGGCGCGGAGGAGGTCGTGCTGGCGCGCCGCGTCAGCGCCGAGGGGCGCACCCGCGCGTATCTCAACGGCCGCTCCGCCAGCGCGGCCGACCTGCGCGACCTCGGCGGCGAGCTGCTCGCCTTCTACGGCCAGCACGAGCACCGCAAGCTGACGCTGGCGTCGGCGCAGCTCGAGGTGCTCGACGCCTACTGCGGCGCCGAGCAGGCGCGGCGCCGCGCCCGGCACGCGGTCGCCCACGCGATCGTGCGCCAGCTGGGGGCCGAGCTGGAGTCGCTGCGCGAGCTGGCGGGCGCGCGCGAGCGCGAGCTGGACCTGCTCGAGTTCGAGCTCTCCGAGATCGAGGCGGCCGCACCGAACGACACGGAGGAGGCGGAGCTGCGCGCCGAGCGCGAGCGCCTGCGCCACCTCGAGGGGCTGCGCGGCGCGGCGTCGGCCGGCGCCGAGGCGCTGGCGCCGGAGGCGGGCGACGAGAGCGGGGTCGCGTCCCTGCTGGCCGCGGCCGAACGGGCGCTCGGCGCGCTCGAGGGCGTGGACACGGAGCTCGACGCCCTGGCGGAGCGGGCCCGGGCGCTGCGATTGGAGGGCGACGACCTCGCGGCCGAGCTGCGCCGCTACGAGCAGGCGGTCGAGGCGTCGCCGGGCCGACTCGACGAGGTCGAGGAGCGCTTGGAGGCGGTGGACCGGCTCAAGCGCAAGCACGGCGGCAGCGTCGCCGCGGTGCTCGCGCACGCCGAGCGCTGCCGCGCCCGGCGCGACGAGCTGGCGGGCGCGGAGGTCGCGATCGAGGACGTGAGCGCGCGCCTCGCGCGAGGGCCGCGCCGAGCAGGACGCGCTGGCCGGGGAGCTGACCGGCGCTCGCCGGGCCGCCGCACCGCGGCTGGCGGGGGCGGTCCGCGAGCGGCTGGCCGAGCTGGCCATGGAGGGCGCGAGCTTCGAGGTGGTGCTGGCGCCGCGCGAGACCCGCGGGCCCGCCGGCGACGAGGCGGTCGAGTTCCGCATCGCGCCCAACCCCGGCGTGCCGGACGGCCCGTTGCGCGACACCGCCTCCGGGGGCGAGCTCTCGCGGGTCATGCTCGCGCTCACCGGTGTGGCGGCCGACCGCGGCGGGGGCGATGGCCCCGGGCTGCTCGTGTTCGACGAGATCGACGCGGGCGTCGGCGGCCAGACCGCGCGCACCGTCGCCGAGCGCCTGCGCGCGCTCGGGGAGCATCGCCAGGTGCTCTGCATCACCCACCTGCCGCAGGTCGCCGCGCTCGCGGACCGGCACTTCACGATTGCCAAGGACGCGTCGGCCCGCCCCGCCCGCGCCGAGGTCCGCCGGCTGGAGCGCGACGACCTGGAGGGCGAGCTGGTGCGGATGCTGGGCGCCGACGACGCCGACCTCGGCGCCCGCCGCCACGCCCGCGAGCTGCTCGCGGCGGCGTAGGCACCGTCGCTCGCACGCCCGCGTGCAGCCGTCCGCTCCGGGTCGCACCCGTGCGGGATGGGCCGTAGACTGCGTCGGTGGCCGTCTCCAGGACGAAACCTCGCCCTGCCGCGACGGAGACCCGGCCGCGGGAGGTCCGGGGGATCGCCCGCCTGGGCAAGCGGACCAAGCACCTCGTCAAGCGCCTGCGACGTGGCGACATCGCGATCCTCGACCACACCGACCTCGATCGCGTCTCGGCCGAGGACCTGATCGCCTGCGGGATCGAGGCGGTGGTGAACACCGCGCCGTCGTCCTCGGGCCGTTACCCCAACGCAGGGCCGCTGCTGCTGGTGCAGGCCGGCGTGCTGCTCGTGGACGTGCCCGGCGCGCCGCTGTTCTCCGAGCTGGCCGACGGCGACACGATCGTGATCCACGGCGGCGAGATCCGCCGCAACGGCGATGTCGTCGCGCGCGGCGAGGCGCAGGACCCGGCCACCGTCCAGGCGCTCAACGACCAGCGCCGGAGGGAGATCGGGGAGGCGCTCGAGTCCTTCGCGCACAACACCGTCGAGCACATGGTCGCCGAGCGCGAGCTGCTCTCCGGCAAGCTCGACCTGCCGCAGTTCGCCACGGAGTTTCGCGACCGGCCCTGCCTCGTCGTCGTCCGCGGGGTGGACCACAAGCGCGACATCAAGGCTCTGCGGCCCTACATCCGCGACGTCAAGCCGGTGCTGATCGGCGTGGACGGCGGGGCCGACGCGCTGGTCGAGGAGGGCTTCAAGCCGCACATGATCGTCGGCGACATGGACTCGGCCACCGAGGGGACGCTGCGCTGCGGCGCCGAGCTCGTGGTCCATGCCTACTCGGACGGCCGCGCACCGGGCCGTGAGCACCTCGAATCGCTCGGCCTCCCCTACAAGCTGGTGCCGGCGCCCGGCACCAGCCAGGACGTCGCCATGCTGATCGCCGCCGAGAAGTCGGCGGCCCTGATCGTGTCCGTCGGCTCCCACTTCAACCTCGTCGAGTTCCTCGATAAGAACCGGCGGGGAATGTCCTCGACGTTCCTCACCCGGTTGCGGATCGGGGAGATCCTTGTCGACGCCAAGGGCGTGAGCCGGCTCTACCAGCCGCGCCCGGGCGGGGCGCCGCTGCTGCTGGTGCTCGGCGCCGGCCTGGTGATGCTCATCGTGCTGATGTGGAGCATCCCGGCTTTGCACGACCTGCTCGATCTACTCTGGTTGAAGATCCAGATCCTCCTGGGCCTCAACCCGTAGCGCGGCACACACCGCCGCTCGATGTTCGACTTCCGGTACCACGCACTCTCGCTCGTCGCCGTCTTCATGGCGCTGGTGATCGGGATCCTGCTCGGGATCGCGATCGGGGACAAGGGCCTGATCTCGAGCGCGCGCAGCGACATCGAGAAGTCGCTGCGCAACGACTTCCGCAACGCCAGCCGCAAGGCGGACTCCCTCTCCGCTCAGGTCGCCGAGCACGTCCGGCTGGAACGCGACCTCTACCCGCTCGTCGTCCAGGGGCGCCTGACCGGCCAGCGCGTCGGGCTGCTGGCGCTGGGGAAGCTGTCCGATCGCCAGATCTCGCTCGTGCGCGACTCGCTCAAGGACACCGGGGGGCGGCTGGTGCTCGAGGCGGTCATCCCGCAGCCACCCGACCTCGACCGGGTCTCCTCGCGCGACAGCGGCGTGCGCGGGCACCCGCTCGCCACCGACCCGCGCGCAATCACGCGCTTCGGGCGGCGCTTCGGCGCGTCCCTGATCGCCGGCGGCCCGCTGCTCAAGCGCACGCGCCGCGTCGTGTTCACGACGTCGAGCGGCGCCTACAACGGGCTGGACTCGGTCATCGTCGTGCGCAGCGAGCCGACGAACCTGACCGCCGACGAGGCGAGGGTCAACCGGGCGTTCGAGAACGGGCTCACACAGGGGCTGAACCTCGGCAACGACCCACTGGTGGGGACCGAGACCACGAGCACCAGCCCGTCGCAGGTGCCCTGGTACCGCGGCCACAACCTCTCCAGCGTCGACAACCTCAACCAGCTCGCCGGCAAGGTGTCGCTGGTGTTCGCACTGGCCGGCGCGAGCGGCGCGTACGGCACGAAGCCCACCGCCCAGGCGCTGCTGCCGAAGGCGGCCAGCGGCGCCGGCACCGGGTAGGCCGGGGCCGCATATCCGTCCCCCTCGCTAGGGTCCAGCCGTGTCGGCCCTGCAGTTCCTCCCGCTCGCGCTCGCCCTCCTCGCCGCCGTCGTCATCGCACCGGCGGCGCTGCGCGCGCTCGCGCACGGTGAGCTCACGCACGAGAACTACCGTGGCGTGCGCCTGCCCTACCCGGCGGGCACGATCATCGTCGCGGCCGCGGCGCTCGCGCTGATCCCGTGCACGCTGGTCGAGCACATCTTCGACGAGTCCGTGTTTCGCCCCGAGCTCGGGCTGGTGATGTTCTACGCGCTCGGCGTCGCCTTCCTCGGGCTGCTCGACGACGTGCTCGGCCATGAGGGGCATCGCGGCTGGCGCGGCCATGGGGCCGCCATGCTCGGCGGCGGGGTCAGCACGGGGGTGCTCAAGGCCGCCGGCTCCCTCGGCTTTGCGCTGTTCGCGCTGTCGGACCGCTTCCACAGCGACTGGCGCTGGCTCCTGGCCACCGCGGTCCTGGTCCTCTCGACCAACCTCTTCAACCTGCTCGACCTCAGGCCCGGGCGCACATGCAAGGTCTTCGTGCTGTTCGGCCTCGCCGCGACCGTCGGCGCCTGGTCGCTCAGGCCGCTGGCCGCGCTCGGCCTGTTCGTCGGGCCCGTGCTGGTGATCGGCTGGTACGACCTGCGCGAGCGCGCGCTGCTCGGCGACACCGGCTCCAACCTCATCGGGGCGCTTGCCGGACTGTGGATCGTGCTCTCGTGGCCCCCGACCGGCCAGGCGATTGCGCTCGCCGTCATTCTCGGAATCACGGTGTATGGGGAGTTCCGATCGATTTCGAAGCTCATCGAGCGAGTTCCGCTCCTGCGACGGCTAGACTGGCTCGGCAGACCGACGCATGCCTGACTCCCGACCGGACACGCGATTCATCTTCATCACCGGGGGAGTCGTTTCCTCGCTGGGCAAGGGCATCGCCGCGGCGTCGATCGGCCGGCTGCTCGTCGCGCGCGGTCTCCGCGTGCAGCTGCAGAAGTTCGATCCCTACATCAACGTGGACCCGGGGACGATGTCGCCGTACCAGCACGGCGAGGTGTTCGTCACCGAGGACGGCGCCGAGACCGACCTCGACCTCGGCCACTACGAGCGCTTCACCGACGCGAACACCTCGCGCAACTCCAACGTGACCGCCGGCGCGGTCTACAACCGCGTGATCCGTCGCGAGCGCCACGGCGACTACCTCGGCGGGACCGTCCAGGTCGTCCCGCACATCACCGACGAGATCAAGCAGCGCATCCGGCTGATGGCCGAGTCCTCCGACGTGGACGTGGTCATCACCGAGATCGGCGGCACCGTGGGCGACATCGAGTCGCTGCCCTTCCTCGAGGCGATCCGCCAGTTCCCCGTCGAAGCGGGGCGCGGCTCCTGCATGTTCATCCACTTGACCCTCGTGCCCTACGTTGGCCACGCCGGCGAGCTGAAGACCAAGCCCACGCAGCACTCCGTCAACGAGCTGCGGCGCATCGGCATCGCCCCCGACATGCTCATGTGCCGGTCCGAGAGCACGCTGTCGCCGGAGATCCGCCGCAAGATCGCGCTGTTCGCGTCGCTGCCGGTCGAGGCGATCGTGTCCGCGCGCGACGTCGACAACATCTACAAGGTGCCGCTGGTATTCCGCGAGGACGGCGTCGACGACTTCATCCTCGAGCACTTCCGCATCGATGCGCCCGCTCCCGACCTGTCCGAGTGGGAGGAGCTGATGCGCCGGGCGGACGAGGCGACCGAGCCGGTGCGCATCGCGCTCGTCGGCAAGTACACCCAGCTCGAGGACGCCTACCTGTCCGTCGTCGAGGCGCTGCGCCACGCGGGCTTCCTGCACGGCCGCCGCGTCGAGGTGGACTGGGTCGACTCCGAGGCGCTCGAGCCCGAGGGCGTACGCGAGCGCCTGCGCAGCGCCGACGGCGTGCTGATCCCGGGCGGCTTCGGCGGCCGCGGGATCGAGGGCAAGATCGCGGCCGCGCGCGTGGCGCGCGAGGAGAAGATCCCGTTCCTGGGCATCTGCCTCGGGATGCACATGGTCGTGGCCGACGTCGCCCGACACCTGGCGGATATGGAGGGCGCCAACTCGACCGAGTTCGACCCCGAGACGCCGTTCCCGGTGATCGACCTGCTGCCCGAGCAGAAGGAGGTGACGGACGTCGGCGGGACCATGCGCTTGGGCGCCGACCCCATCAAGCTGCACGAGGGGACCCTGGTGCGCGAGATCTACGGCGAGGCCGTCGTGTACGAGCGCCACCGGCACCGCTACGAGGTCAACAACCTCCTGCGCAAGCGACTCGAGGCCGCGGGGCTGGTGTGCTCGGGGACCTCGCCGGACGACCGGCTGGTCGAGGTGACGGAGCTGCCCCGCGACGTGCACCCGTTCTTCGTGGCGTCCCAGTTCCACCCCGAGTTCAAGTCGCGGCCGGATCGGCCGGCGCCGCTGTTCCGCGAGTTCGTCCGGGCGGCCGCCGAGCGGTCCCCGGGAAGCTCGCCCGAGCCGTTCCACCCGTCCGAGGCGCAGCAGCGCTCCTAGTGCGGGCCGACGAGCCCGACCGCCGGCGACTCAACGACCTGTTCGTCGAGCTGTGCCGGATCGAGAGCCCGTCCGGTCACGAGACGGACTGCGCCGCCCGCGTGCGCGCGGAGCTCGAGGGCCTCGGGCTCGGGGCCGAGGGCGACGACGCCGGCAACGTGTTCACGCGCATCGCCGGCCCCGGTGACGCCGCCGTGCTGCTCTGCGCCCATCTGGACACCGTCAAGCTCGCGGCGCCGGTCGAGCCGGTGCTGGTCGACGACGGGTGGGAGAACGCCAACGACGGCATCCTCGGCGCCGACAACAAGGCGGCCGTGGCGATGCTGCTGGCGATCGCCCACCGCGCCGCGGCCGCGCCGCCGCCGATCGGCGTCGAGCTGCTGTTCACCGTGTCCGAGGAGGTCGGGCTGGTGGGCGCCCAGGCCTTCGACCTGGACAGGCTGCGCAGCCCGTTCGGCTACGTGTTCGACCACGCGACGCCGATCGGGGAGATCGTGCTGGCCGCGCCGACCTACTACCGCCTGGAGGTCGACTTCCGCGGAGCCGCCGCGCACGCCGGCATCCGCCCCGAGCAGGGCCGCAGCGCAATCGCGGCCGCCGCCGCCGCCGTGGCCGCGATGCGGCTCGGACGTCTCGACGAGGAGACGACGGCCAACGTCGGTCGCATCGCCGGTGGCGGCGAGTCGACCAACGTCGTGCCCGAGCACGCCCGCATCGAGGCGGAGGCACGTTCGCTGGACAGCGCGAAGGCCGAGGCGGTCGTGGCGGAGATGGTGGACCACGTCCACGACGGGGCGAACGCGTTCGAATGCGACGTCGACGTCGCGGTCCAGCGGCTGTGGCCGGCCTACCGCGTCCGGCCGACGGCGCCGGCGGTCGCCGTCGCCGAGGCGGCGCTGCGAGCGGGTGGGTACGAGCCCCGCCACATCGTCACGGGCGGGGGGTCGGACGCGAACGCGTTCAACGCCGCCGGGTTTCCGTGCGTGAACCTCGCCAACGGCACCGAGCGCAACCACGAGCCCGGCGAGCGGGTGAGCGTCGCCGCGCTGGAGGGGATGCTCGACGTGACGCTCGCGCTCCTCGACGAGGCGGCGGCGCGGTGCTGAGCCTGCGGCGGGGCATCGTCGTCGACGCGCGCGATCCCATCGGCTCGGTGCAGCGGCTGGACGTCGAGGTCGCGGGTGAGCGGCGCCCGGCGGTGGCCGACACCGCTCTGGTCGGCGCGGCCGAGGCCGGCGACGAGGTGGTCGTGAATGTCGCCGCGCGCGACCTCGGCCTCGGCTCCGGCGGCTTCGACGTGGTGCACGTCAATCTGTCTCGGGGCCTGGGCGGCGCCGGCGTGCCCGGCGCGCACGTGATGAAGCTCAACTACACGAGCCTGCAGCACGCGGTGCTGCCGGTCGAGCGCGACGCCCTGACGCTCCCGGTCCCCGCCGCGGTCGGCGTGTTCTTCCTCCACGGACAGCTCGCCCCGGCCGCGTGGGCGTTCGCGCAGGCCGCGCCCCACGCGAAGCTGGGCTACGTGCAGACCGTGGGCGGCGCCCTGCCCGGCGGGCTGTCGGAGACGGTGGGCGAGCTCAAGGCGCGCGGGCTGATCGACGGGCACCTGACCGCGGGCGCCGCGTACGGGGGCGACGGCGAGGCGATCTCGACCCCGGGCGCGATCCACCACGCCGCGCACGACCTGGGCTGGGACGCCGTGGTGTGCGGCCCGGGGCCGGGCATCCTCGGATCCGGGTCGCGGCTGGGGCACGGCGGGATGACGGCGCTCGACACGGTCCACGCCGCGCTGGCGCTGGGCGCGCCCACGCTCGTCGTTCCCCGCATGTCCTCGGGCGACGACCGCGCGCGGCACCGCGGCCTGTCCCATCACGCGGGGACGGTGCTCTCCCTGCTGCTCGAGCCCGTGGTGGTCGCCGCGCCGGAGGGCTGGGAGGAGCACGGCGAGGGCGATGAGCGCCATGACTGGCGCCGCGCACCGGCCGACCTCGACGGCTACCGCGCCAGCGGCCTGCCCGCGACCACGATGGGGCGCGGGTTGGACGACGACCTGCTGTTCTTCGCCGCCGCGCTCGCCGGCGGCCACGTCCTCGCCGGGATGGTCGGCCAGGCATGAGCTTCGACCGGGTCGGCTCCGAGACCGCGTGGAAGGGGCGCATCCTCGAGGTGCGCATCGACCGCTTCCGCCACGACGACGGCGGGGAGGCCGAGCGCGAGGTGATCGCGCACTTGGGGGCGGTCGGCGTCGTCGCCCACGATGCCGAGCACGTCTGGCTCGTGCGTCAGCCGCGCGAGGCCGCGGGCGAGCAGGCGCTGCTCGAGGTGCCGGCGGGCAAGCTCGACGTCGAGGGCGAGCCGCCGCTCGCAACCGCCAAGCGCGAGCTCGCCGAGGAGATCGGCAAGGCGGCGGAGGAGTGGCGCGAGATCGCGAGCTTCTACACGAGCCCCGGGTTCACCGACGAGCGCGTGACCGTGTTCGCGGCCACCGGTCTCTCCGACGCCGACGCCACGGCCGACGAGGAGGAGCGCATCGAGGTCGTGCCGTGGCCGCTGGAGCGCCTCGACGAGGCGATCGCGGACTGCCACGACTCCAAGTCCCTGATCGGGCTGCTCTGGTTGGCCCGCGAGCGGGACCGCGGCCGCGCCGGCTGAACGCGGGCTTGCACCGCCAAGGAGGGCGACGCCCCGGGACGAAGTTGGGGGGCGATGGCCACCGCTCCTCCGCATCCCTCCACGCGCCCGTTCAGCGACCTGGTGCTCGACTTCCTCGCCTACCTCGAGCTCGAGCGCGGTCTGTCGCGCAACACGCTCGAGGCCTACCGCACCGACCTCCAGCAGTTCGGCGTCTGGCTCGACGAGCACGGGCACTCGGCGCTCGAGGTCACGCACACCCAGCTGACGGAGTTCATCGCCCAGCTCGGCACCGGCGAGCGCGGGAAGGGCAGGGCCGTCGCGCCGGCGACCGTGCAGCGCAAGGTCGCCTGCCTGCGGTCCTTCTACCGCCATCTGCGCCGCGAGGAGATCATCGACCACGACCCGACGGCGGAGCTGCGGGCGCCGCGCGGGGCCCACAAGCTGCCGCACGTGCTCTCCCGCGCGGAGGTCAAGCGCCTGCTCGAGGCGCCGCGCGGCACCGAGCCGCGCGCCCTGCGCGATCGCGCCCTGCTCGAGTTGATGTACGCGTGCGGACTGCGGGCGTCGGAGGCCATCGGGCTCGAGGTCGCCGACGTGGACCTCGACGACGGCGTCCTGCGCGCCCACGGCAAGGGCAGCAAGGAGCGGCTCGTGCCCGTCGGCCGCGAGGCCGTCTCCGCAGTGCGCGCCTACGTCGAGCGTGGGCGACCCCGGCTCGTCGGCAACGGCGCGGACACGAAGCTGTTCGTCAATTCCCGCGGCACGGGCCTGACGCGGCAGGGCCTGTACAAGATCGTCCAGCGCCACGCCGCCGGCGCCGGCCTCGCCGGCAAGATGAGCCCGCACACGCTGCGCCACACCTTCGCCACCCACCTGCTGGCCGGCGGCTGCGACCTGCGGTCGGTGCAGGAGATGCTCGGGCACGCCGACATCGCCACGACGCAGATCTACACGCACCTGTCGGCAGAACGCCTCAAGGACGCCTACTTCGAGGCCCATCCCCGCGCCCACACGGGTTGAGATGGAAGAATCGCGCGGGTGCGCGCCGCCGCCCCGACCGTCGCCGTCTCACTGACCCTCGCCCTCCTGGCCGCCGGCTGCGGCAACGAGCGCCAGCACGTTCCGAACGTGACCGGGGCGCAGAAGCCAGCGCGGGTCGCCCACCTGGCCTATCCGGCCGCCGGGGTCAGCCTCGCCGCGCCGCGCAACTGGTACCAGAACGGCGGGTCCCGTCCGCTGGTGGCCCTGATCGGCTCCGGCCCGGCGACCGTCGCCGTGTGGCGCTACCCGCGCAAGGAGCCGATCCCCAAGACCAAGAGCGAGCTGGACCAGGCGCAGGCCAGCCTGTCCGACGACGTCCAGGCGCGGGATCGCTCCGTCCGCATCGAGACCACCAAGGTCGTGGACGTCAACGGCGTCAAGGGCATCCAGCTCGTGGCGACGGAGCGGATCGGCGGTCAGCTCCGCCGCGTGCGCTCGACCCACCTGTTCGACCGCGGGAGCGAGATCGTGATCGACGCGTTCGCCCCGCCGACGGACTTCGCGCGCCTGGACGGCTCGGTCTTCCAGCCGCTGACCCAATCGGTCCGCCTTCGCGCGCCCAGCTCGAACGGCGCATGAGCCGGGCGGCGGTGGTCGTGCTCGACGCCTGCGGCGTGGGCGCTGCCGAGGACGCC
Organism: uncultured Actinomycetes bacterium; assembly: GCA_963725645.1. Taxonomy (GTDB): domain Bacteria; phylum Actinomycetota; class Thermoleophilia; order Solirubrobacterales; family Solirubrobacteraceae; genus JALYZC01. The sequence continues at coordinate 1,887,279 of CAVRZD010000006.1, read as the reverse complement.
GCCGACTACGGCGACGCGGGCGCCGACACCCTCGGCCACCTTGCCGGCGCCGTCGGCGGCCTCGACCTGCCGACCCTCGGCGCCCTCGGGCTGGGGTCGATCGAACCGATCGAGGGCGTGCCGCCGGCGGCCGAGCCCGTGCTCCACGGCCGCCTGTACCCGCGCGGTCCGGGGAAGGACTCGACCACGGGGCACTGGGAGCTCATGGGCGTGACGCTCGCACGCCGGCCGCCGACCTACCCCGGCGGCTTCCCGCCGGAGATCGTGGCGGCGCTGGAGCAGGCCACGGGCCGCGGCGTGCTGGGGAACGCCCAGTGCAACGGGGTCGAGGCGATCCAGCGCTTCGGGGAGGAGCACCTGCGCACCGGCGAGCTGATCGTCTACACCTCGCAGGACTCGGTGATGCAGATCTGCGCGCACGTCGACGTCGTTGCGCCCGACGAGCTCTACGCAGCGTGCGCGGCGGCGCGCGGGCTGATGACCGGCGAGCACGCCGTCGGCCGCGTGATCGCGCGCCCGTTCGAGGGCCCGCCCGGAGGGTTCGTGCGAACGCTGGGCCGCCGCGACTTCGCGCTGGCGCCACCGTCGCGCTCGTACCTCGAGGAGCTGCGCGCCGCCGGGGTTCCGGTGCACGGGGTGGGGAAGGTGCCGGAGCTGTTCGCCGGGGTCGGCATCGACGCGGATCACGCGGGCCCCACGAACGCGCTCGCGATCGAGGCCACGAGCGCGCTGCTGCGCGACCTCGAGGACGGGTTCGTGTTCGTCAACCTGGTCGAGACCGACCAGGTCTACGGGCACCGCAAGGACGTCGAGGGCTTCGCTCGAGCGCTGCGGGAGATCGACGCCGCGGTCGCCGCGTGGCTGACGCTGATGCGCCCCGGGGACCTGCTCGTGCTCACGGCCGACCACGGCTGTGACCCGACCACGCCGGGCACCGATCACACCCGCGAGTGCGCGCCGCTCCTGGCGGTGTTCGACGGTCACCGCGGGCGACGCCACGACGGCCCGCTGGCCGATGTCGGCGCCTCGGTCCTGCGCTGGCTGGCCGGGCGCGACGCGCCCGAGCTGCCCGGGACGCCCTTCGTACCCTGAAGGCAGATGCCCGAGCTCCCCGAGGTCGAGACGATCCGCCGCCAGCTCGCGCCGCGCGTGGAGGGGCGGGCGCTGGCGTGCGTGCGCGTCGACGACGAGCGCTGGTGCTTCCCGCTGCGGCCCCGGGAGATGGAGCAGGCGCTGGCCGGACGCCGGGTCGAGTCGCTCGGCCGCCGCGGCAAGTACCTCGTGTGGGAGCTGAGCGGCGAGCGCTTCCTGCTCCAGCACCTGCGCATGACCGGCAACCTGCTCTACGACCCGGCCGAGCGCCCGTCCTACACCCGCGTGGAGATCGATCTCGACGACGGCCACGAGCTGCTCTACGTGGACGCGCGCCGCTTCGGCACCGGCCAGCTCGCCGACGGGCCAGACGCTCTCGACGACTTCCTCGACGCGCGGCTGGGCCTCGAGCCCTTCGATGCCGGCTTCGGCGCCGAGCACCTACGCGCGCTCGCGCGCGGCAGCCGCGCTCCGGTCAAGGCCTTCCTGCTCGACCAGAAGCGGATCGCGGGCGTTGGCAACATCTACGCCGACGAGGCGCTGTTCCGCGCGCGGGTCCATCCGCTGCGTCCGGCCGGCCGGCTCACGCGCGCCCAGTGGGAGGCGCTCGCGCCGGCGATCGTCGAGACGCTCGAGGCCGGGATCGACGCCAACGGCGCGAGCATCGACGACTTTCGCGACCTCGACGGCGCGCGTGGCTCCTTCCAGGACGAATTCCTCGTCCACCTGCACGAGGGCGACCCGTGCCCGCGCTGCGGCGGGCCGGTGCGCAAGCTGGTCGCCGCGGGTCGCGGCACGTACGTGTGCGAGCGCTGCCAGCCGCGCCCGCGTGCGCGGCGCCGGGGTTGACCCGCGACCGTAGACTGGGTGGTGCGACGGGTGTGGTCAGCCGCCCTGCTCGGATGCCGCGCGGCGCTCGCCGCTATCGGAGCCGGCGGCGGCGACTATCGTGATCGCGCAACCGAAAGGTGGGCGCAAGGTGGGGAGGACGTGCCGGGCGCCGACGCGGTCGAACCGTCGCAAGCGTCGCTGCACGCGCTACGTGACGGTCGGGACGCTCAAGCGCCGCGGGCTGCAGGGCGTCAACCGGGTCGTGTTCACCGGGCGCATCGGCCGCAGGGCGCTCAAGCCCGGCTCGTACCGGGCTACCGCCACGGCGAAGGACGCCGCCGGCAACGTGTCCCGGCCCAGCGTCGCGGCGTTCACGATCGCGCGCTAGCCTCCCTCCCGGCGGGAACCAACCAGGAGGCGAAGGCATGGCAGGAGGACTCAAGGTCGGCGACGTGGCGCCCGACTTCGATCTCGACGGAACCGACGGCCGCTTTCGGCTGTCCGAGCACCGCGGCGAGCGCGTCGTGCTGCTCTTCTACCCCGGCGACGACACGCGGGGTACCTAAAACCCATAAGGGCGGTCTAGGTGTAGAACCTGACCACGTTGTTCATCCGGGCCTCCTTGGAGGCTGGGGGTGTCGAAGCCACCCAGACCCAAGGAGGTCACCGGATGAAGCTCCACGGTAACGCCGCCCTCACACCGAAGCAGCGCCTGAGGCTCGCCCGGCGCGTAGTTGGGGAGGGGTGGTCGCTCAGCGAGGCGGCCGAGGCCGCCGAGGTGAGCGAGCGCACTGCGCGCAAGTGGGTCGATCGCTACCGCGCCGAGGGCGAGGTCGGGCTGATCGATCGCTGCTCGGCGCCGGGCAGCCAGCCCGGGGCGACGCCAGAGGACCGCATCGCGGCGATCGCGGCGCTGCGCCGCGTGCGGTTCACTGGTCAGGAGATCGCGCTGACGCTCGGGATGGCGCTCTCCACGGTGCAGGGGATCCTGACCCGCATCGGGCTCGGCAAGCTCTCGCGCCTCGAGCCGCCCGAGCCGCCGAATCGCTACGAGCGCAAGCGGCCCGGGGAGCTCTTGCACATCGACGTCAAGAAGCTCGGGCGGATCGGGCGCAAGGGCGCGGGCCACCGCGCCACCGGCAAGCGCGGTCCAGGCCGGCGCTCCCGCGGCGCCGGCTGGGAGTTCGTGCACATCTGCATCGACGACGCGACCAGGCTCGCCTACGTGGAGCTGCTCACCGACGAGAAGGCCACAACCTGCATCGGCTTTCTGCGGCGGGCGCTGCGCTTCTACGCGGCCAAGGGCATCCGGGTCGAGCGGTTGATGACCGACAACGGCTCCGCCTACCGTTCCAAGCTGCACGCCATCGCCTGCCGGACGCTCAAGATCAAGCACATCCGAACGCGGCCCTACCGGCCGCGGACCAACGGCAAGGCCTGTGCTTCATCCGCACCCTGCTCGCGGGCTGGGCCTACGGCGCGATCTACGGCTCCTCGATCGAACGCGCCGCCGCCCTGTCCGACTGGCTCGAGCACTACAACTCACGCAGACCACACGGCTCCCTCGCTCACAAGACGCCCATCGAGCGCCTCACGGCACTCCAGCAAGGGAACAACCTGGTCGGTTCTTACATCTAGGACTCGACGAACCGGCTCGCGACCAACCGGTCGACGAACGACAGCTCGCCGTGCTCCTCCATCACCTCGGCCAAGGTGTCGAGCACGCGCGCCGCGTTGCGACGCCCGGCGTCCGCGGCCGCCGCGACGGCCTCGAGAACCTCGTCGTCGGTCAGGTCGTCGAGGTCGAACACGGTGTTCACGGCTTGCCCTTCCTACGTCGTCGTTCGGCGAGCTCGTCTAGGCGCCGCCGCGCCGGCGAGGTGTTCCGGTCACGGTCGGCAAGCAGTCGAGCCAGCGCAACCCTCGCTGCCACGCTGCCCTCCCGCGCGCTGGCGGACAGCAGCGACAACGCTTCCTGCAGGTCCGCGGGCGCCGACGCCGGCGACCCCGTCTCAATCAAAGCGCGCACCGCCGCGGAACGGCTCGAGCCTTGCTCGCCGGCGATCGCGTCCAGCCGCTCGAGTGCCTCATCGGAGATGTGGACATCGATTCTCGGCATGACTCCATTTTCCCAGGGCGTCCGGAGGATTAGCTGATTCATGGTCGCGGCGCGCGCCGTCAGCGAGCAAGGTGCTGCGCCCAGGATCGCGGCCACGATGCGCGATGGCCCCCGGGGGTCAGGCGTTAGGGGCTTGAGCTCGACCGTCCGAGCACGCGGCGGGACCGCGGGCGACCGCGCCTCGCCGGCCGGCCTATTGCTGCGCCACATGGCGTTAGAACCGGTGTCAGAGAGGCGACACGGGTCCGGTGCACTACGCAAGAAACAAGATGCGCGGAGGCGTTGGTTTCGGTGATGACCTTCAGGGAGCATGCGCCAGATAGCTGGTTGGTCATGTGCGTCGTCGGAGCGTCGCCCAGCTTCGTCGAGGCGGCGGCGGTGCCCCGCCCCCGAGCCCGACCGATCCCGTTGTGGGATGGACAAGCCGGGCAGCGCGCTGCCGCGGCGATCTTGCGGATGTTCCAGCGGCGTGTTGGTGTTGGCGAACGTTGCGAGGCTGCGTAGGAGGCCTTTTGGTGAACACGGGGTTAGGCTATTGCAGCTCGATCCGACATGGATGGCGGTTCGTGCGGTTGGTTTTCGGGTTGGCGGTGGTTGTGGCGCCGTGCATGGGAGGGGCGGCGGCGTCCGCGGCTGTGGTCGCGCACTGGCGGATGGACGAGGCTGGGGGACAGATGGTGGACGACGCCTCGGGAGGCGGACTGGACGGCGTGCTCGGGGCGAGCTCGGGCCCAGACGCAGCCGACCCGGCGCGCATCGCGGGCCGCTGGGGCGGCGCGTTGTCGTTCGCGGGGTCCGATCGCGTCACGATCCCCGACTCGGCGCGTCTGGAACCGGCGCGGATCTCGGTCGAGGCGTGGGTGCGCCGGAGCGGCTCGCCGGGCATCTGGCGCTACATCGTGGCCAAGGGCGCGACCGGGTGCTTCGCTAGCTCATACGGCCTGTACTCGGGGTTCGGTGGAGGGCTGGCGTTCTATGTCTCAACCGGGGGCCGCTATGTGCTGTCGCCGGCGCTGTCCGCGGGTGGCATCTGGGACGGCCGCTGGCACTACGCCGTTGGCACCTATGACGGGGTGCGGGTGCGGCTCTACGTCGACGGGGCGCAGGTCGGTGCGGGCATTCCCGTCGACCTGCAGATCCGCTACGGGCTGGAGAGCACGACACCGCTGATCGGGGGCTACCTCGGCTCGTGCGGGCTGCCCTTCAGCGGCGACATCGACGACGTGCGCATCTCGAACGAGCCGCTCGACCCGGCGTGGATCGCGGGGTTCGCCGCCGGCGGCCCGGATGCCACCGCGCCGGCCACCCCTCCTCCGCCCATCGCGCCCGACCCCGGCGCCCGCGGAGGCGTTTACCCGATCCCGCCCGATCAGCGGCAGCCATCGAAGTCCAAGCCGAAGCGCTGCTTCACGATTGCGGTTTCGACCGCTCGGCTGCGCGCTCGGCGATGGACGACGATCCGCGCGACGGTCCGCCGTGACGGCCGGCCTATCGGGCGGATCCGCATCGTCTCAGACGGGGCCGGCGTGCGCGTCACCGCGCGCACACGAGGCAACGGTCGCGCATTGCTGAAGCTGCGCCCCCGTCGCAAGGGCGTGGTGCGCTTGCTGCTCCCGGGCCGGGCCCAATGCGCTGTGCCCCGACTCACCGTGGCACGCCGCTAGTAGACGCGTCCGTAAGTACGTTTAGGCGATCTGGGGAGGAATCGCCCATGGAAGGGCGAATCCTCCAGCGGTGCCGCAGAAGATCGAGATCGAGCTGAACTGCGAGGAGCGAGCCGAGCTCGAACGCCTGGCTCGATCTGAGACCCGTCCATTTCGCGAGGTCCAGCGGGCGCGGATGGTCCTCTACTCGGCGGCCGGTGAAACCGACCTCAGGGTCGCCGAGCGCCTGGACTGCACCCCCGAGTGCGTCGGCAAGTGGCGGCGAAGATTCAGCGAACAGCGGCTCGAGGGCCTCACCGACAGACAGCGCGCAGGTCGGCCGCGCCGTTTTCCCCCCGGAGCAGGTCGCCGAGGTCAAGGCGATCGCCTGCGAGCTGCCGGCCGCCCACGGCCTGCCGCTTTCGCGCTTCACGCGCACTGAGCTACACCGTCTCGTGATCGAGCGCGGCGTCACCGACGCCTCGGCGACGACGATCTGGCGCTGGCTGCACGACTCGGCGATCAAGCCCTGGCAGGTTCGCTCCTGGTTGTTTCCGAGAGATCCGAACTTCGCGGAAAGGGCCGGGCGGGTGCTCGACCTCTACGCGCGGCGCTTCGAGGGCCGCCGACTGCGGCCCGACGAGCTGGTGATCTCAGCCGATGAGAAGTCCCAGCTGCAGGCGCTGGGGCGCCGTCATCGCACCCTTGCCCCGGCTGGCGGGCGCCCCTCGCTTTGCGAGTTCGACTACGTCCGCGGCGGCACCCTCGCCTATCTCGCCGCCTGGGACGTCCACCACGCCAACCTCTTCGGCCGGGTTGAGCCCAAGACCGGGATCGAGCCCTTCGGCCGGCTCGTCGAGGACGTCATGAGCAGCGAGCCTTACGCGTCCGCCCGCCGCGTGTTCTGGATCGTCGACAACGGCTCCTCCCACGCGGGCAAGACCTCGGTCGATCGGCTCGAGGGCGCCTACGAGAACCTGCGGCTGATCCACCTCCCGATCCACGCCTCCTGGCTCAACCAGATCGAGCTCTACTTCTCGATCCTCCAGCGCAAGGCGCTGACGCCCAACGACTTCGGCTCACTCGGTCAGCTCTCCGACCAGCTACTCGCCTTCCAAGCCCGCTACGCCGAGATCGCCCGGCCGTTCGAGTGGACCTTCACCCGCTCAGACCTCGACCGGGTCCTCGCCGAGGTCACCGATCGCGAGCCGCACCTGCAGCTGGTTGCGTGAACGAACTTGCGGACGGGTCTACTAGAACCACCCATTGCTCAGGCGTAGGGCTCGAGCTCGCCCGTCCGAGCATGGGGACCGCCCAGGCGGCGCTTATCTGGAGGAGATCGCCGAGTCGCTCTGGCCCGAGCGCGGCTTCGAAGCGCTTGGCTTCGTGCGCCACTTCGTGCACGTCCTGCGCAACCGGCTCGAGCCCGAACGCGCGCGCGGCGCCTCTTCGTTCGTGCTCGCGCGGCCCGGCGGGTATGCGATCGACCGCCGCAGGGTGCGGATCGACGCCGACGAGTTCGAACGCAACCTCGACAAGGCGCGGCTCGCGCTCAGCGCTGGCGACCATGCTGGGGCCATTGACCGCCTCGAGCAGGGACTGAAGCTGTACAAGGGCGAGTTCCTGGCCGACGAGCCCTACGCGGATTGGGCGCTGGGCGAGCGCAGCCGGCTCCGGGTCACGGCGGAGCATGCTCTTCGCACGCTCAGCGACATCCTGTGGAACGAGAAGGACCTCGACGGAGCGACGAACGCGCTGCACCGCCTCGCCGACCTGCAGCCGCTGGACAGCGACGTGCAGCGCGCCCTCATCACGGCGTACATCAAGCGCGGACGCCGCACCGAGGCCAAGCGCCGCTACGGCGAGCTGCGCAAACGGCTGCACCGCGAGTTCGGCGAAGAACCCGACTTCCAGCTGGCCGACCTGGCGGGGTAACCGACAGGCCGAGGGCTCCGGGCGCGGCAGGGCCGCTGGACCCGCATGGCCGAAATTCCGACCGCGCGCAAGGAGTAGCCGGACAGCTCACCCAGGGACGCACGTTGCTGGGATGTGATCAAAGCGCTCATCATCGCCGACTCGCGTGGTGACGACGCGGTCAGCACCCTGATCGGCACCCCCGCTCGCGAGGCTCGTACCGGTGGCCAACCGGGCCATCGTCCTCCACGCCCTGGAGAGCCTGCGCCGGGCCGGGATCGCGGAGGTCGCGATCGCCGTGCATCGCGCGATCTCCGCGACATCCGGGCCGGTCGGCGATGGCACCGGCTGCGGCCCGGCGTCGCCTGCATCCAGCGAGAGGGCCCCGAGAGGATGGGACCTAGATCCTTGGGGGCAGAGCGGTTCCTGTCCGGGTCACCGTTCATCGTTCGCTCGGTTCGCGGCTCCTCCACGACCCCGCTTCGGCCATTGATCGAGCGCATCATCCGCCGGCGTCGCGACACGCTGGTCCTCACCGCGCGCGGCGAAGGGGCAGACAGCGTGCGCTCCGGGCGCGACGAGCTGGAGATCCCGACGCGGGCGCTGTGCTGGACGATCGGCGAGACGTGGCGTACGGAACGACCCGCGGCTGGTGGTGCTATGACGGCAGCCGACGGGCCTGCTCGAAAGCGACCGTCTCGTGCTGGACCAAGCAGAGGAAGGCGAGGTCGTCGGTGATCCGGGGCCCGTGGCCATTGGGGCGGCGGCGACGATCGCGAACGCCTACAGCGGACCGCACACCTGCATCGGTGACGAGGCGGTCGTCCAGGGGGCCGAGATCGAGGATTCCGTCGTGCTGTCCCGTGCGGAGATCCAACACATCGCCGAGCCTCTCCAGCACGGCGCGGTGGGACGCGAGCAAGGCTCTTCCGTGAGTTCCAACTGCCCAAAGGCGTACCCTCTGGTCGTGGGCAAGGATGCCGAGATTGCCCGTGCCTGACGCGTCAACCGATGTCCTGGTGGCAGGTGCCGACGGCCAGCTCGGCCGTTCCGTCGTCGACCGATTCAGCCAGGCTGGCCTCGAGGTCGCGCGCCGGAGTCATCATGAACTTGACCTGCTCGACGCCGCTGCTTGTCGAAACGTGGTCGGGCGCCTCCAACCGTCTGTGGTCGTCGACTGCGCGCAGATGCCTCCGCGGCTGGGGAGCGGCGCCCAGACCGCCGAGGCCGCTCACAACCTGGCGGTGGCGGCACGGGCGGTGGGGGCGTTGATCATCTATGTGTCGTGCGCCGAGGTCTTCGACGGGTACTCCGACCAGCCGTATGTCGAGTCGAGCCCCGCCCTGCCGATGACGACGCTCGGCGTCGCAAAGCTCGCAGCCGAGAGGGCCGTGGCGGGCGCAAACGAGCTCCATGCGCTCGTGCGCACCTCGTGGCTGTTCGGACTCGCCGGCGACAACATCGTCGAGGCGGTGTTGGCCGCGGCGGCCGTGTCCGACACCGTGCCGGTGGACGCTGCCACGCGCAGCTGCCCGACCTACACCGTCCATCTGGCCGAGGCACTGCTGTCGCTGGTGCAGCGTCCGGCCTACGGCCTATTCCACATCGTCGGCCGCGGGGGCTGCACGAAGCTGCAGCTCGCGCGCAACGTCTTGCGCGAAGCCCGAAGCCGCGCCCGTGCCGTCCCGCTGATCGACGGCTTGAACGGCGCGGCGACGCGCAACCTGGTGCTCGCCAGCGAGCGTCGCGAAGTCCTGCAGCTCCCCGACTGGCAGCTGGCCGTCCGGATGCACCTCAAAGTGCGAGCTCACGCCACCGGCTAGACCCCGTGGTGCGGTTGCCGGCGTAGGGTAGAAGGTCGGCGCCCCGCCGCAAAGCATTCGCAGGCTTGTCTCGCCCTGAGGCGGGGCCTCCGGGAAGACCGCACCGTTGCAAGGCGCCGACATGGCGAACAATATCCCGCCCGGCGGGCGGTGATGCCCCCGGGGTCAGTCGATCACGTCGGCGGCGGCGTCATGCCCAGGTCCGGTCCCCGGCGGCGTCGCGCTGGAGCAGGTACTTGCACGCGCCCACGTTCCCGCTGCGCGCCCGCTCCCAGAGCAGCCGAAGGATCTCCTCCTCGGTGGGCAGCTCATCGCCGTTGGGCGCGGCGTCCATGATCAGCTGGCGCAGCATCGCCGAGCGGCCAACCCCACGATTAGCGGCCAGCTCGTCCAACCGGCCGGCGAGGTGCCGGCTCACACGCACCGAGAGCGTGACGGACGGTGAACTCATCAACTCACGCGTGCAGACCGACCCTTGATGTACGACCTGCCGCACCTGGGGCAACCACGGCGAAGGACGCCGCGGGCAACGTCTCGAAGTCCAGCGTCGCGTCGTTCGCGATCGCCGCGCGCTAGTGACCTGAGTCGTTAGTTCGCAGGCTTGTTGGGTTCGGGGGCGAATCCATCGTCGTTATCTACGACGATGGGAGGCGGTTATGGCGCAGCGTGTCGAGGTGGTGCTCAGCGACGAGGAGCGGGAGGTGCTCGAGCGCTGGGCTCGCCGCCCCAAGAGCGCGCAGGCGCTGGCATTGCGCTGCAAGATCGTGTTGGCGGCGGCTGATGGGGTGGCGAGCAAGGAGATCGCGGCCCGTTTGGGGTGCACGAAGTCGACTGTGGGCAAGTGGCGGGGTCGCTTCGCCCGGCGTGGCTTTGATGGGTTGCACGACGAGCCGCGGCCGGGGAAGCCGCGTTCGATCGGCGACGATCGGATCGAGCGGGTGATCGTCAAGACGCTCGAAGAGCAGCCGCCTGACGCAACGCATTGGTCGACGCGCTCGATGGCTCAGGCGACGGGGATGAGCCAGTCGGCGATCAGCCGGATCTGGCGGGCGTTTGGGCTCAAACCGCATCAGACCGAGGCCTTCAAGCTCTCGCCCGATCCGCAGTTCATCGACAAGGTCAGAGACATCGTCGGGCTGTATCTGAACCCTCCCGATGCCGCGGTGGTGCTGTGTGTCGATGAGAAGTCCCAGATCCAGGCGCTTGACCGCTCGGCGCCGGTGCTGCCGCTGATGCCCGGGGTGCCCGAGCGGCGCACCCACGACTACGTGCGCAACGGCACCACGAACCTCTACGCCGCGCTCGACGTCGCCTCCGGTCAGGTGATCGCCGACATGTCGCCGCGCCATCGCGCCGAGGAGTTCCGCCGGTTCCTCAACCTGGTCGATAGCTCGGTGCCGGCGCATCTGGACGTCCACGTGGTGCTCGACAACTCCTCGACGCACAAGACCCCGTCGATCCAGCGCTGGCTGCTGCGCCACCCGCGCTTCAATCTGCACTTCACGCCGACCTACAGCTCTTGGCTGAACCTCGTCGAGCGCTGGTTCGCCGAGCTGACCAGCAAATGGATCAAACGCTCAGCCCACCGCTCGGTCCGCGACCTGGTCGCCTCGATCCGCACCTGGATCACCAACTGGAACGAAGACCCCAAGCCCTACGTCTGGCACAAGACCGCAGACCAGATCCTCGACAGCCTCGCCGCCTACTGCCAACGAATCTCTGACTCAGGTCACTAGGCGGCGGCGACCAGCTCCGGCAGACGCCCCTCGGCCTCGGCCTGCTCGAGGTCGGCGAGCCCGCCGATGGTGCGGTCGCCGATCACGATCTGCGGGAAGGTCATGAGGCCGGTGCGCTCGACGAGCTCGGCCCGGCCGTCCGGGTCCTTTGTCAGATTGACCTCGGAGAACGCGATCCCGTGGCGCTCGAGCAGGGCCTTGGCCTTGCCGCAGCGGGCGCAGGGATCGGCCGAGTAGACGATGACTCTCTTCATTACTTCACAAAGTATAGTTGCTCACGCAACTGTTGCAGGTGGGTCGGACGGGTGCCTGGCTCCCTGAAGACTGACGCAATCGTCCTGCGTTCGATCCGCTACGGCGAGGGCGATCGCGTGCTGCACCTCTATACCCCGCACCGCGGACGTGTGGGCGCCATCGCCAAAGGTGCTCGCAAGGCCCGCAGCCGCTTCGGCGGGCGCCTGGAGCCCTTCTTTCACCTGCGCCTCGTCCTGCACGAGGGTCGCGGCGACCTGCTCACGGTGACGAGCGCGGAGACGGTGGCGCCGCACGCCCGCCTGCGCGACGACCGGGCCGGGCTCGACACCGCCGCCCGCGCCTGCGACGCCGTCGCGCGGCTGTTCGAGGCCGGCGATCCCAACCCGGCCGTGTTCCACCTGCTGGCCAACGAGCTGGCGCTGGTCGACGCCGAGCCGGCCCGCGCCGGTCACGCCAACCAGCTCGCCTTCCGGGTCAAGCTCCTGGTCGCCGCCGGCCTGACCCCACAGCTCAACGCGTGTGCCACCTGCGGTGAACGCGAGCATCTCGTGGCCTTCTCGGGCGCCGCCGGCGGCGTCGTGTGCAACGCCTGCGAGGCCTCGGCCTTCCCGCTGGACGGTCAGGCCCACGCCTTTCTCGTCGCCGCGCTCGCGCGGCCGCTGGCCGAGGCGCCCGAGGCCGACCCGCGCGTGCTCCGCCAGGCCGAGCGGGCGATCGGCGAAACGGTCGAGCACCACGCGCACGTGCGGCTGCGTCCGGCCGTCGCGGCGTAGAGGTTCATAGAATCGCGTCGTGGAAGGCAGCACGGCCGTCGGCACGCAGTACGTCTACGACTTCTCCGAGGGGTCCGCGGCGATGCGCGAGCTGCTCGGAGGCAAGGGCGCGAACGTCGCGGAGATGACCCGCATCCTCGGGGCCGAGCGCGTGCCCGGGGGCTTCACGATCACGACCGAGGCGTGTGTGCACTACATGCGCGACGGCGCCGAGCCCGAGCCTCTCGAGGGCCAGGTCGACGGCGCCCTGACGCGGCTCGAGGAGCGTACGGGCAAGCGACTCGGCGATCCCGACGACCCGCTGCTCGTGTCCGTGCGCTCGGGCGCGCGCGAGTCGATGCCCGGCATGCTCGACACCGTGCTCAACCTCGGCCTCAACAACGCCTCGGTGCAGGGTCTGGCGCGGGCGACCGGCAACGCGCGTTTCGCGTGGGATTCCTACCGGCGCTTCGTGCAGATGTTCGGCAACGTCGTGCGCGGCGTCCCGGGCGAACGCATCGAAGAGGAGATTGCGGCGCTCAAGTCGCGCCGCGGCGTCGAGCTGGACACCGACCTCGAGGTCGACGACCTGCGCGAGCTGGTGACGTCGTTCGGCGCGCTCTACCGCGAGCAGACCGGCGAGGACTTCCCGCAGGAGCCCCGCGAGCAGCTGCGCCAGGCGATTCGCGCGGTGTTCGACTCCTGGAACGGCGAGCGCGCTATCCAGTTCCGGCGGCTGAACCGGATCCCCGACGAGTGGGGCACCGCCGTCAACGTGCAGCAGATGGTGTTCGGCAACAAGGGGGAGACGAGCGGGTCGGGCGTCGCGTTCAGCCGCGATGAGGTGACCGGTGCGCCCGAGCCCTCCGGCGACTTCCTCGTGAACGCCCAGGGCGAGGACGTCGTCTCCGGGGTGCGCAACACGCAGGAGCTCGCCGAGCTGGCGTCGGTCATGCCCGAGGCGCACGACGAGCTGCTCGAGATCCTCGGCACGCTCGAGCGCCACTACGGCGACATGCAGGACACCGAGTTCACGATCGAGGAGGGGCGGCTGTACCTGCTCCAGACGCGCAGCGCGAAGCGCCCGGCGCAGGCGGCGGTGCGCTTCGCCGTGGACGCCGTCGAGGAGGGCCTGCTCGACAAGGCGCAGGCGATCTCGACGATCGACGCCGCCTCGCTCGAGGCGCTCCTGCACCCGACGTTCGATCCCGACGTCGAGTACGAGGTGATCTGCAGGGGTGTCGCCGCCTCGCCCGGCGCGGCCAAGGGCGAGATCGTGTTCGCCGCCGCCGACGCGGTCGCCGCCGCTCAGGAGGGCCGCGACGTGATCCTCGTTCGCCCGTTCACCGAGGCCGACGACGTTGCCGGCTTCGACGCGGCCCGGGGCATCCTCACCAGCGAGGGCGGCAAGGCCTCGCACGCGGCGCTGGTGGCGCGCGGCATGGGCCGGCCCTGTGTCGCGGGCGCCGGCGAGCTCGACATCGACTTGCCCGACGGCATCCTCGGGGTCGGCGACATGGTCCTGTACGCGGGTGATCGGATCGCGATCAACGGGACGACGGGCGACGTCACCGTCGACGACGTCCCACTGATCGAACCGGAGATCACCGAGCAGTTCCGGACCATCCTGCGCTGGGCCGACGAGCTGCGCCGGCTCGGCGTGCGCACCAACGCGGACACTCCCGAGGACGCTCGGCGCGCTCGGGACTTCGGCGCCGAGGGCATCGGCCTGTGCCGCACGGAGCACATGTTCATGGCCGCCGACCGCCAGCCGAAGATGCGCGCGATGATCATGGCCGGCACCGAGGAGGAGCGCCGCGCCGCGCTCGACCAGCTGCTGCCGCACCAGCAGGAGGACTTCGAGGGCCTGTTCGAGGCGATGGAGGGGCTGCCGGTCACGATCCGGCTGCTCGACCCGCCGCTGCACGAGTTCCTGCCCCACACCCACGAGGTCCAGCAGGAGGTCGAGCGGGCCCGCATCGAGATGTCCGACGATCTGCCCGAGCTGGAGCGCACCTTCGAACGGGCCTCGCAGCTCGCCGAGGTCAATCCGATGCTCGGCACCCGCGGGGCGCGGCTGGGGATCCTCTACCCCGAGATCTTCGAGATGCAGGTGGTCGCGGTCGTGCGGGCCGCCAAGGCCGTGGGCGAGCGGACGGGCCGGCCGCCGCACGTCGAGCTGATGATCCCGCTGATCGACTACGAGCAGGAGCTGGAGTTCCTGCGCGGCCGCGTGGTCGCCGCCGCCGCCCGCGAGGGCGCGCGCGAGGGCGAGGACTTCAGCGTCGGCACGATGATCGAGCTGCCGCGCGCGTGCTTCGTGGCCGACCGGATCGCGCGGCACGCCGACTTCTTCTCCTTCGGGACCAACGACCTGACCCAGACCGCCCTGGGCTTCTCGCGCGATGACATCGAGGGCAAGATCCTCGCGAAGTACATCGACCGCCGCATCCTCGACCGGTCCCCGTTCGAGACGATCGACCGCCCGGGTGTGGGCTGGCTGGTGCGCCTCGCGGCCTGGAACGGGCGCGAGGCCCGGCCGGACCTCAAGCTGGGCATCTGCGGCGAGCACGGCGGCGACCCCGACTCGATCGCGTTCTTCGAGGCCGCGGGCCTCGACTACGTCTCCTGCTCGCCCTACCGCGTGCCGGTGGCGCGGGTCGCCGCGGCTCAGGCGGCGATTCGCGCGAAATAGCGCGTCCGCCGATCCGTTCGCGCTGCGACAATCGACGGCATGGCCCTCTCGACCGATCAGCCCACCGTCGCTGAGGGCTTCGCCGCGCGCGTGCGCGCGCTCGAGGAGGCGCAGCTAGACGCGCGCGCGACGCGCTCCTATCCGGCGCGGCGCGCCCGCCCGGAGGAGGACTGCTCGCTGCGCACGCCGTTCCAGCGCGACCGGGACCGGATCGTCCACTCCAAGGCGTTTCGGCGGCTCAAGCACAAGACGCAGGTGTTCGTGGCGCCGGAGGGCGACCACTACCGCACGCGCCTCACGCACACGCTCGAGGTGACGCAGATCTCGCGCACCGTGGCGCGCGCGTTGCGGCTCAACGAGGACCTCGTCGAGGCGATCGGCCTCGGCCACGATCTCGGGCACCCGCCGTTCGGCCATCTCGGCGAGGCCGCGCTCGACGCCTGCGTGCGCGAGCGCTACGGCGGCGCCTTCCGCCACTACGAACACTCGCTCCGCGTGGTCGACCGGCTTGAGCGCGACGGCGCCGGGCTCAACCTCAGCGAGCCCGTGCGCGACGGGATCCTCCGCCACTCCGGCGGGGCGCCGGACCCGGCGACGCCCGAGGGACGGATCGTCCACGTGATGGACCGCGTCGCCTACATCAACCACGACATCGACGACGCGATTCGAGCGGGCGTGCTCGACGCCGCGGACCTTCCGGCGGAGGCGATCGCGTCGCTCGGCGACACGGGATCGAAGCGCATCGACACGCTGGTGCACGACCTCGTCGAGCACTCGGCGAGCGCCGGCGAGATCGTGCAGGGCGAGGCGGTCGGCGGCGCGATGTCGCGGCTGCGGGAGTTCATGTTCGAGCGCGTGTACCTGGGCGAGGCGGCCCGCCGCGAGGGCGAGCGGATCGACACGGTGATCCGGACGCTGTTCGAGCGCTACGCGGCCGACCCGCCCGCCGGCGTCGACGGCGCGAGCGAGGCCGAGCGGGTGGTCGACTACCTCGCCGGGATGACCGACCGGTTCTGCATCCGCGAGTTCGAGGCGCTGACGGTTCCGCGGTCGTTCGCGTGAGCACGTCGCCGCGAGCTGGCGGCCGGCGTAGGGTGGGCTGATGGCCCGCTACAGCGCAGATGCCAAGGAGCAGGTCCGCGACGCCGTCGACATGGTGGACCTGGTGTCCTCGCGGACGGAGCTGCGGCGCGCGGGCGCCAACCGCTTCGAGGGCCTGTGCCCGTTCCACGAGGAGCGCACGCCGTCGTTCGGCGTGGACCCGGTCAAGAAGGTGTACCACTGCTTCGGGTGCGGGGCCGGCGGCGACGTGTTCACGTTCGTGCAGGAGACCGAGGGTCTGGACTTCGTCGGCGCGCTGGAGTACCTCGCCGACCGCTACGGCATCGAGCTCCAACGCGAGGAGGAGGATCCGCGCGCGGCCGAACGACGGCACAGGCGCGAGCGGCTGTACGAGCTGCTGGAGCGCGCGACGTCGTTCTACGAGCGCTACCTGTGGGAGTCCGACGAGGCCGCCGGCGCGCGCGAGTACCTCGCTGGGCGGCGGCTGGAGGAGGCGGCGCTGCGGGAGTTCCGCGTCGGCTACGCACCCAGCGCGTACGACCGGATGCTCGGGGCGGCGCGGAGCGCGGGGTTCACCAACCGGGAGACCTACGAGGCCGGGCTGGCCCAGCGAGCGAAGGGCGAGGGACGCCTGTACGACCGCTTCCGCCGGCGCATCACGTTCCCGCTGACCGATCACCGCGGCCGCGTGCTCGGGTTCGGCGCGCGCCAGATGGGGGAGGGGAGGGGGCCGAAGTACCTCAACACGCCCGAGGGCGAGCTGTACCACAAGGGCCGCCAGCTCTTCGGTCTGGCGCTTGCGCGGGCGGATGCGGCGCGGATCGGCGAGGTCGTGCTGGTCGAGGGCTACACCGACGTGCTGGCGCTGCACCAGGCCGGCCTGCGCAACACGGTGGGCTTGATGGGGACGGCGCTGACGGAGGAGCAGGTGGGGGAGCTGGCGCGGCTCGTGGGTGGCTCCGACGAGGCGCGCGTGACCCTCGCGCTCGACGCCGACGCGTCGGGCCAGCAGGCGATGGTGCGCGCCGCCGCCGTGGCCGCCGGCCGGAAGCTCGACCTCCGCGTGGCGGCGCTTCCCGAGGGGCGCGACCCGGCCGAGCTCGTGACCGACGAGGGCGCCGACGCCGTGCGCGCGCTGATCGCCGCGTCCGTTCCCTTCGAGGAGTTCAGCTTCGAGCGGGTGCTCGCCGCGGCGGACCTCGGGAGCGCGGGCGGGCGCGACCGCGCGCTCGGCGACCTGCGCGCGGTTCTGGCGACGGTTGCGCCTGGCATCCAGCGCGACGAGCTGGTGCGCCGTGCGGCCGACCGGCTCGGCCTGTCGGAGCGGCTCGTGGCCTCGCTCGCGGCGGCGGGCCCGGAGGGCAACGGCGACGGGAGCGCCGGGTCCACGTCGGCGGCGACGGCACTGGACAAGCGCGAGCAGACGGAGCGCACGTTCCTGTCCCTCTGCATCGCGCTGCCGGACGTCGGCGCGAAGGCGCTGGCGGGGCTCGACCTCGAGCGCCATTTCACCGGCTCCCTGACGCGCCGGGCGGCGGCGCACCTCCGCGAGCACCTCGAGGCGCCGACCGAAGGCATCGCGTCCGACGACGGCGAGCTGCTCTCCCTGATGGCCGAGCTCTCCCTGCGCGCCGCGCGCGAGCCGGCCGGCCCGGCAACGCTCGAGGTCGAGGCGCTCCAGTTGGAGAAGGACCGTCTCGAACGCGACATCGCCACCGGCCGCTCGGCGGGGAGCCTCGACGTCGCCGAGCTGGCGATGCAGCGGGCCGACATCGTCACCCGGCTCGAGGACGCGCTCCAGCGCGCGTCGGCGGAGCGCGCGGACGTGTGGGACTGAGGCGGCCCGTGTAACGACTCTGTGCCAATCGGGCGGATTCCGACCAGCGCGTCAGGACACGAACTAGTGTTCGCCCCATGGATCGGGACCGGCTAGCCGCATTCCTCGCCGAGGGCCTATCGCTCGAGCAGATCGGGGCGCTGGTGGACCGGCATCCTTCGACGGTCGCCTACTGGGTGGCCAAGCATGGTCTGCGGGCGGTCAACAGCGAGCGCTGCGCTCCGAGGGGCGGAGTCGCGCGCGACCGCCTCGAGGTCCTCATCGCGGCCGGGGCGACGTACGATCGAATGGCGACGGAGCTCGGCGTCAGCGCCGGGACCATCCGCTACTGGATGCGGAAGCACGGGCTGCGCAACCAGGAAAGTGCGCGGCGCGCCGCGGCGCGTGTCGCGAAGGACCAGGGGATGGCCAGGCTCCTCCGCGAGTGCCGGCGGCATGGTGTGACGGAGTTCTTCCTCGAGTCACGGGGCACCTACCGCTGCCTCCTCTGCCGGCGCGAACGGGTGGTCCGGCGGCGCAAGAAGGTGAAGGAGATCCTCGTAGCGGAGGCTGGAGGCGGCTGCGCGATATGCGGATACAACCGGCACGTGGGAACCCTCCAGTTCCACCATCTCGACCCCGCGGCGAAGCTGTTTGCGCTCTCGGAGCGCGGCTTGACTCGCTCGATCCAGCGCTGCCGCGCGGAGGCTGCGAAATGCGTGTTGCTCTGCGCCAACTGCCATGCCGAGGTCGAAGCAGGCCTCGTTGAGCTGCCGGTACAGTAGGACCCCGCCGGTGCCGAGTGACACACTGGCGAACACGATCCGGGGTAGCTCAATTCGGCAGAGCGGGACCCTGTTAAGGTCACGGTTGCGGGTTCGAGTCCCGCCCCCGGAGCTCGATTTGCAGGCCTGTGCCCGACGGCGTCTGCGCCGCGTCCGGCACCGCGCCGAGCTGCTGCATCATCCCCAGCGTGTCCCAGTTGGTGTAGCCGTCCGTCATCTTCCCGTCGGGGCCGAAGTGGTCGATCGAGATCCCGGTGACCGTCACGCTCCGCCCGGTGGCGGGTAGGTCGGGCAGGTCGCCGTCCTGGGTCCCGGTTGCCGTCCAGCGGGTCACGACCGCGTCGCCGTCGGCGAGCTGCTCGTCGATCGTGAAATGGAGATCGGGGAACGACGACCTGAACCCGGCTAGATGGTTGATGCCACGGTCGGGTGGGCGTGGCAGGGTGTTATGGAGAGCAGGTCGAAGTCGGCGGTGCTTAGTTCACCGTCGACCCGGAGGGGGCCTCGATGCTCGCCGACCTCGACCTGCTGCTCACTGCCGTGTTCGTCACGGCTGACGATCTCCTGCCCAAGCGGGCCGGAAATGCCCGGAGAAGGATCACCGATGCGGAGGTCATCACGCTGTGTGTTGCCCAGGCCCTGCTTGGGATCAGTTCGGACCGCCGGTTCCTGAGAACCGCCGAGCGTCAGCTCTCCTCGCTGTTTCCGACGCTGCCAACTCAGGACGCGTTCTGGAAGCGCCGGGCGCGCTTGTCGGAGTCGATCGAGTGGGTGATGGCCGCGTTCGCGCGCGACTGCCCGGGCTATTGGGACTCGATCTGCCTGTTGGACTCCACCCCGGTCGAATGCGGGCGTTCGGTCGAAACGGCTCGGAGCTCGCAGCTGGCTGACGCATGCGCGCATCACTACAGCCGCAGCCACTCGCGCTGGTTCTGGGGGATGCGCTTGCACCTGCTCGGCGCCCCCGATGGCACGATCCGCTCGGTCATCCTTGCCCCAGCCGACCACAAAGAACGCGATGTCGCCAAGCGCCTGTTCGCTCTCGGGCTGCGCGGCGGCGAGACGATCGTCTGCGACAAGGGCTACGCCGGCCAGGACTTCGCCGCCCACGCCGCCCACACCCACGCCGCCACCGTGTTGCGACCAGCCCGCAAGACCGAACCAGACAACGGCCTACACCTCTCCGGAATCCGCCAGCGCATCGAGTCGATCTTCTGGACGCTCAAAGACCACCTCGGCCTCGAGCTCCACAGAGCACGCACCCTGCACGGACTCCGCGCCCGGATCGCCGCCAAACTACTCGCCTACAGCGCCGGCATCTGGCTCAACTGGCTCCTCGACCGCCCCACCCGCACCTTCGCCGACCTCACCACCTAAACAACCCGCGGCATCAACCATCTAGCTCCGTCTTGACGGCCTCGAGCCCGCCATCGGCCGGGGCGGGGCTCTGCGGGTCGTTGTTGATGTAGCCCGGCGCAATGATCTCGTCGAGCGCGTCGAGCTCGCCGCTGTTGAAGAGGTCGTAGAAGCGGCGCACAGCGGTCTTGTTCTCCTCGGACATGGGGTGTCTCCTTCCTCGACGCCTTCCGCCCCGAGCCTACGCCTCGGCGGGCCTCGTGGGCAAGCCGTTCAGCCTCCCGTCGCGGCCGCCCGAGCGCCCGCGAGCTGCTCCACCAGCACGGCCGCCCGCACCGCGCCGTCGTGGTCGGCCGACCACGACGCCAGCTCGCGCACACGCTCGCCCATCCGCTCGTCCGCGAGCGCCCGCTCGACCGCCAGCCGCACCGTCGCCGGGGTCACGAAACGCCAGGGCAGCCGCGTCCCGACCCCGGCCCAGTCCGCCCGTGCCGCGTTCTCGTTCATGTCGCCGCTGGCGGGCGCGATCACGACGCGGCAGCCCGCCGCGAGCGCGCGCACCATCGTGCCGTGGCCGCCGTGGCAGAGCACGAGGTCGCACCTGGGCATCGTGCGCGCGTAGGAGACCCATTCGACCAGCCGGGCGTTTGCCGGCACGTCGAGCGGCCGGGGCGGGGGGCGGCGGTTCCAGGTCGCGAGCACGCGGACCGGCGCGTTGGCGAGGCCCCGCAGAGCGGCGCGCAGGAGGCGGTGCTCGGGATCCTGCGATGTCGAGGGGGCGACCAGCACCAGCGGCGCGGCGCCCGCCGGCAGCTCCACGTCCTCGAACGGCGGCTCCCACAGCAGCGGCCCCGCGACGTGCACCTCCGGGGGCCAGGACCGCGGGTACTCCATCTGCGGGAACGTTCCGACGACGCACAGCCGCGCGCTGATCCCGCCGTGCACGCGCGCCAGTGGGGGCAGGCCGAGGCGCATGCGGGCGCCGTTGAGCTCCTCGCGGCCGCGCCGTAATCCGTTCTCGACCGGTCGCTCGAGCGCGCGCCACAGCGCGGCGCCCGCCGGGGTGCGCGGCAGCCGCGCTCCGAACGAGTAGGGCGGGAAGCCAGGCTCCCCGGGTGGGTAGACGTGCGGCACGAGCGTCGCGGTCGGCACGCCCTCGAGCTCCCCGGCCAGTGCCGGCGCGAGCGTGAGGATGTCCGCCACGACCGCGTCGGGCCGCACCTCCGCGACCAGCGGCCGGGTCTCCGCGGCCGCGCGTACCGCCGCCTCGTAGGGTTTCAGCGGCCGCGCGCGGGTTGGGAAGACCTGGTACTCCGGCGCCGCGGCGAAGCGCATGCCCGATGCCTCGACGTTCTCGGTCCAGCGCGTCCACGTCTGCAGCACGACCTCGTGGCCGCGGGCGACCAGCGCGCGCCCCAGCGCGATCATCGGGAACGCGTGGCCGGGGTCCCCGAACGCCCCGAGGAGGAATTGGGCCTTCCGTCCGTTTACAGGTTCGATTGCCCCCTGACGGGGTACCCGATCTCCTGCCAGGTTGTCGTGGGGAATTTCCCGCATACGGTCCGGATGCGATCCTCTGAGGCATGTCCGGACCGCGGCAGCACACATGGCGCAGAAAGCGTCCGGGGGGCAGCTCGCACGGGGGCGAGCATACGTGGAAGAGATCCACATGATGGATTCGGCGGCCGACCCGCCCATTGCAGGGGTCCCGGGCACCCCTGTCCCCGCCGCGGAGCCGGGACCCGAGCCGGATGTCAATCTCGCGGCCGCGTCCGCGGCGTTGCTCTTCGCCGTCCTGCCGATCGCGCTCGGCGTCCTCGCGCTCGCGGCGCCGGACCCCCCGCCGACGGCGGTGGTGCTCGCGGTCGGCGGCGCCTCGCTGATCACCGCGCTGGCGCTGGGCTTCGCAGGCCGCCGGCGGGCCGTCGGCCTCGACGCGCTCTTCGCGGCCGACCTGTGGGCCGTGGCGCTGATCGCCGTGGTAGTGGCCTTCAGCGGGCGCTACGACTCGCCTTACGTCGAGCTCTACCTCCTCGCCGTCGTCCACGTCGCCGCCTTCCAGGCGCGGTGGCGCGTGATCGCCCTGACCCTCGCGGCGATGCTCTCGTACCTCGTCCCCGCCATCGCGAACGCCGGGCTCTCCTCGGGCGACGCGGCCGACGCGCTGATCCCGACGCTCACGCTCGTGCTGGCCGGGGGCGTCATCCACGCCGCCGCCGAGCGGCTGCGCCTCCAGCGAGACAGCTGGGCCGAACGCGAGGCCGCCGCCCGCCGGCTCGCCGACCAGGACCCGCTCACGGGCCTCGGCAACTACCGGCTGTTCTGGCGCGCGATCGAGGCCGAGATGGCGCGGGTGCAGCGCCACGGCGGCGCGTTCTCGCTCGTGCTGCTCGACCTCGATCGCTTCAAGGCGGTCAACGACGACCTCGGTCATCGCGCCGGGGATGCGGTCCTCCAGCGCGTGGCCCGCGGCCTGTCGGGCGTGCTGCGCCGGGAGGACGTCCTCTGCCGTCACGGCGGCGACGAGTTCGCGGTGGTGGCGGTGCAGGCCGGGCCCGCGGAGGCCGCGCAACTCGCCGACCGGCTCGTGGACGCCGTCGCCGAGGCCGGGGCGGTGGAGCGGCACCGCGTGACCGCGACCGCGGGCTGGGCGACCTTCGGCCTCGATGCCGAGAACATCGAGGACCTCGTGCTCCAGGCTGACGAGGCGATGCGGACCGCCAAGCGCGGCGGCCGCCCCTCGGCGCCGGCGCGCTCCGCGTCCGCGCCCGGCACGCCGCGCACCGAGCTGGTGTCGGCCGGACGCTCGGGCGGGGCGGAGGCCGATCGCCTCACTCTGCTCGCGAACCTCGCGCGCGCGCTCGCCACGGCGGGCGACCAGCGCACCGCGATCGAGACGGCGATCGCCCACCTCGTCGGCGCGGTGGATGCCGAGATCGTGGCCGCGGCCCGACTGAGCCGCGAGGAGGACCGGCTCGAGATCGTGTCGTTCGCCGGTCCGCGGGCGCTCGCGCCGCCGCCGACGCAGCCGGCCGGCGCCGGCATCCTCGGCGCCGTGGTCACGAGCGAGCGCCCGGTCGTCGCGGGCGACGTGCGGGACGACGCACGCTACGTCGGGCTGCCGGAGCTGCCGGACGTGCGCAGCGAGCTGGCGGTCCCCGTGTTCGATCGTGGCGAGCTGTGGGGCGTCCTGAACCTCGAATCCGATCGCGTGGACGCGTACGGCGACGACGACCTGCGCCTCGTGCAGGCGGTGTCGGAGCAGCTCGGACGCGCGCTCGCGTGCGTGTGGGCGTTCGCCCGCCTCACCGAGGACGGTCCGGTGATGCGCGCATACGAGCTGGCGGCGGCGGTGCAGGAGCCGGGGGAGGAGTGCTGGCGGGTGGCCGATCTTGCGTGGCGGCTCGGGCGCGAGCTGGGGCTCGCCGGCGAGGACCTCGAGATCCTGTACCTCGGCGCCCTGTTCCACGACGTCGGCACGGTCGGCGTGCCCGTGGACCTCCTGCTCAAGCCCGGGCGCCTGACCGATCACGAGCGGGCGCTGCTGCGCGAGCACCCGGTCATCGGCGAGCGCATGCTGCGCCCGCTCCCGCGCCTGCGCCGCGCCGCGCCGATCGTCCGGCACGAGCACGAGCGGTTCGACGGCCGCGGCTACCCCGACGGGCTGGAGGGCGAACAGATCCCGCTCGCCTCGCGTGCGCTGCTGGCCTGCGACGCCTTCGTGGCGATGACCTCGGCGCGCACCTTTCGCCCGCCGATGGGCTACGCGGACGCCGTGGCCGAGCTGCGCCGCGCGGCGGGATCGCAGCTGGACCCCAATGTCGTGGCGGCGCTCCTGCGCCTGCTCGAGCCCGGCGAGGCCGCGTTGCCCGCCGACGCGGAGACGGCGTAGCCGGTCTCAGGCCGCGGCCAGCTCGGCCACCTGCCGTAGCTGTGCGCGCCGGCCCTCGAAGTCGAACGCCATCGGGGAGATCTGGAGCGTGCCGACGCCGGCGTCGCGGTAGACCGCGAGGCGGTCGCGCACCGCGTCGGGCGGGCCGGCCAGCGACACCGCGTCGATCAGCTCGGCCGGAAGCGCCGCCGCCGCCTCCTCCTTCTTGCCCTCCAGGTAGAGGTCCTGCACCTCGCGCGCGGCGTCCTCGAACCCATAGCGCTGCACGAGCTGGTTGTAGAAGTTCTTCTCGCGCGAGCCCATGCCGCCGACGTACAGGGCGAGCACCGGGCGCATCGCGTCGCGCGCGGCCTCGCGGTCGGCCGAGATCAACACGTTGACCGTCGGCGAGATGTCGAAGTCGTCGTCCAGCGAGCGGCCGGCCTTCGCCGCACCCTCCTCGAGCAGCGGCCGAAACTCGCTGACGTGCTCGGGGGAGAAGAACACCGGCAGCCAGCCGTCCGCGATCTCGCCGACGAGCGTCACGTTCTTCGGCCCGATCGCGGCGATGTACACCGGGATGCGCTCCTGGACGGGCGCGATCGTCAACTTCAGCGCCTTGCCCGGCCCGTCCGGAAGCGGGAGCTCGAGCGTCTCGCCGTGGTACTCCACGCGCTCGCGCGCGAGCGCCTTGCGGACGACGTCGACGTACTCGCGCGTACGCTGGAGCTGGCGCCCGAAGCGCACGCCGTGCCATCCCTCCGAGACCTGCGGGCCGGACGGCCCGAGGCCGAGCCGGAAGCGACCGCCGGAGATCTGGTCGAGCGTCGCCGCGGTCATCGCCGTCATCGCGGGGCTGCGGCCGGGGATCTGGAAGATGGCCGAGCCGAGGTTGATCTTCTCCGTCTGGCCCGCGAGCCACGCCAGCACCGTGGCGGCGTCGGAGCCGTACGCCTCCGCGGCCCACACCGAGTCGTAGCCCAGCCGCTCGGCCTCCTGCACCAGCTCGAGCTGCTCCTCGGCCGACAGGCCGAGGCCCCAGTAGGCGACGTTGAGGCCGAGCTTCATGAAACATTCCTTTCAGCGGAAGGGCCGGGATCTTCGGCATCGACGCGCGACGCGCTACCCTGCGGGGGCCGCCGCGAGGCGCGCAGCTTATGCGACGTAGCCGAAGGCCGATCGAAGACCTCCGCACCGCGATCGACTGCCTGCCCGCGCGCACGCGGGAGGCGATGCTCGAAGGCGTGCGCTCGAACGCGATCATCGTGGGCGCCTACACGGATCGCAGCGGGGGCGTGTGCCCGATGCTCGCGGCCCACCGCTGCGGCGGGCGCACCGACTTCCTCTCCTTCGCCCGTGCCTGGGATCGCTTCACCGGCGCGCGCGGGCGCGCCCGGCGCGCGAGCGAGCGCGAGCTGCGCGTGCTGACCACGCACCTCGAGGCGTCGCTCGAGCAGGACGGCGAGCGCACCGACCTGGGCCGCGCGATCGCCGAGCACCGCGGTCTGCGGGACCGCGCCGCGCCCGTGCGCCCGGGCGATCCCGACCGCAGCGACGAGCTGCGCACGCGCCCCGGCTGGGCCTGGCTGCGTCCGTTCCGGCGCTACGACGATTACCGCCGCGCGCTCGCCCGTGCGGAGGAGATGGGCGCCGAGTTCGAGGCCGAGCGCGGGGCCGAGCGCGAGCGCGAGCCCGTCCGCTAGCCCGACCGGTTGCTACAGCCCCTCGCCGGGGCGGTGGTAGATGATCTCCGGGATCACGCACGCCGGAGACAGGCGGAGCAGCAGGCGCACGGACTCGGCGATGTCCTCCGGGCGGATCATCTCGTCGGCCGCGACCTGCTCCTTGACGAAGTCCGTCATCGCCGTGTCGACGAAGCCGGGACACAGCGCGCAGGACTTGATGCCCTCCGGGCCGAGCTCCTTGTTCATCGCCTGCGTGAAGCCGACCACGCCGAACTTCGTGGCGGCGTAGACCGACAGCCAGGCCTGCCCCGACTTGCCGGCCACCGAGGCGGTGTTGACGACCTGCGCGTTGCGGTGCTCGGCGCCGGCGGCGCGCAGCATGTCCGCGCACTCGCGGTAGAAGAGGACGTAGGAGCGCAGGTTGACGTCGAGCTGCATGTCGAGCCGCTTGGTCTGGATCTCGGCAACCGCAGCGCCGATCCCGAGGCCGGCGTTGTTGACGAGCACGTCGAGGCGCCCGTAGGTGTCCCGGTGGCGCTGCACGACCGCCTTGACGGAGTCCTCGTCGGCCAGGTTGGCCGGGATCGCCTCGACCGCGACGCCGGCCTTGCGCAGCTCCTCGGCCGCGGGCTCGAGCTTCTCCGGCCGCCGCGAGGCGACGTCAGGCCGTAGCCCTCCTCGCCGAGCATCCTGGCGATCGCCAATCCGATGCCGCTCGAGGCCCCCGTCACGATCGCCGCCCGTTCTGCCATGCCGTCTCGTCCTCCTCAATCGTTGCCGGACCCGACCCGGCCGGCGTGGCCGAGCGGACCGGAACCCTAGAGTGTCCGGGAATGCCCCGCCTCCCGTTCCGCGCCGCGGCCGCAGCCGCCGCCGTCGTCTCGTCGCCCTTGCCCTCGCCGCCTGCGGCGGGTCGAGCGGTGACAAGAGCACGAGCTCCGCCACGACGTCCACGACCGCCGGACCGCCGTTCCCGGTCGCGGCGGGCCGCTCGCTCAACCAGGTCCTGGCCGGCATCAAGCAGGGCCCGATGCTGGCGCCGGCCGTGGGCGTCCTCGAGCCCGGCCTCAACCGCTTCGCGTTCATTCTGTTCGACGCCTCGCGCAAGCAGCTCGTCCCGCCGGACGTGGCGGTCTACGTCAGCGACGCCAACGGGCGTGCCCTGCGCGGGCCCTATCGCGCAACCAACGAGTCGCTCGCCGTGGCACCGCAGTTCCAGAGCCAGACCGTCCAGGCCGACGCGAACGCCGCCAAGCAGGTCTACGTCGCGCACATCCCGCTGACGAAGGCCAAGTCGCAGGGGATCGTGGTGGTCGCGCGCACGAACGGACAGCTCGTGGCGGCCAGCCCGACGCTCGTGGACGTCGGTGGCCCGCAGCCGCCCACGCCCGGCCAGGCGGCGATCCGCGTCCACACGCCGACGTCGCCGCCGGCAGCGATCGCGTCGATCGACACCCGCGTCCCGCACGACCCGCAGCTGCATGCGGAGGACCTCGCGAACGTCCTCGGCAAGAAGCCCGTCCTGCTCGTCTTCGCCACGCCCCAGCTGTGCCAGAGCCGAACCTGCGGGCCGGTGGTCGACCAGGCGGCCCAGCTCCAGGCCACGTATGGCAAGCGGATGGCCTTCATCCACATGGAGGTCTACAACAACAACGATCCGACCAAGGGCCTCCGGCCACAGCTTCGCGCGTGGCGCCTCGTCAGCGAGCCGTGGGTGTTCGCGATCGACCGCCACGGCCGGGTCGTCGATCGGCTCGAGGGCGCGTCGTCGGTTGCCGAGATGCGGGCGGCGATCGAGAAGGCGCTGAAGGACTGAGCCGAGCGGTCCGCTGCTAGCTTCCGCCAGGGGGCGCTCGTCGCCCGCCGGGCCGGTAGCTCAGTTGGTCAGAGCAGCGGACTCATAATCCGTAGGACCCTGGTTCGAGTCCAGGCCGGCCCACTCGAAACTCCCTGCAGTTGCCGCCCTTCCGGACGGTCGTCGGGTGGCGCCCCTGGCGACCGCGCACCCACCGAGCACCCAACAGGTCTCTGAACGTGCGATTGGCCGGGCTGTTCGACGGGGCCGCCCGGAGCGTTTCCGCCGTTCGGCGGCACCACGTCGGCGGCCACGCCGCTCGCCAACTCGGTGCAGATGGCGACCTCGACCGACGGCGGCCGCACCTGGAGTGCGCCGCGGACCGTGGCGCGCGAGGCCGGGCACCGCCTCCTGTGGCCGTGGGTGGCGGCCGGGGGCGACGGAAACGTGGGAGTCGTCTGGTACCGGTACGACCGGGTCACGGATCCCGACTGCGGCAGTGGAAACGTGTCGGTGATGGCAGCGCGGATCACGGGCGCCGCGGGCGCGAATCCGGACGAGACGGTTGCCGACGCGGCCGGGCGACCGATCCACAGTGGGGCCGTCTGTGCGGGCGGCACCGTCTGCGCGGTCACCGTCGGGGTGGCCGGAGAGGACCGGCGACTACTTCACTGTCAACACGGATTCGCGCGGGTGCCTGAACATCGCCACCGGCGATACGAAGCTCACCGACGCCATCACGGGTCAACCCTCGCCGAACTCGCATCCGCTGTTCATCCGCCAGAACAGCGGGCCGGGACTGACGGGCGCGGCCTGCGCCTAGCCGCGCTTGATCAGGAACGCCTGGGCCGCCGGCGCCTTGATCGCTCGGCCGAGCGCCGGTAGTCCCCGGGGACGAGCCGGTCATACGTCTGGAAGAACTCGACGTCGTCGAACCAGCTCTTGCCGGACTTGGTCGCGACGTAGCCGGGCTGCGCCCAGCGGGCGAAGCGGACCATCAACCCGTACCCGGCGGCGTCGCGCTCGCGGGGGTCGGAACTCGAGACGCGCGTGCGGGCCAGGGACACGATGTCGTGGACCTCCTGAGCCGATTCCGCGCGGCCGCCGGCATGCTCCAACGATAGCTCGGCCTCCGAGCAGGACCGCGAAACGCCTAACGCATCGGCAACCAACGTCCGGGGCGCCGCGTATACGATGCGCTCTTCGTCCTACGAGTTGGGGAGGTTGCATGGAGCCGACGACCAGCGCAGATCAGACGAGCGAGCCTCTCGTCGAGGTCGCCCCCGACGAGGCCGTGGTGCGGGCGCTGCTGCAGAGCGCCCATCCGGTCGAGTTCATCGAGGCCAACCAGCCGGACGAGGAGTCCGACGAGTCCTGAGGCTCCGGCGGGCGTGCGCCGGCTGCATCCCGCGCTCCTGGTACACACCACTCGGGTCGCGGGACGCAGACGGCTGGTCGCACAGGGCTCGGCGGCCCGCCCGCCGCTGATCCTGAACCACCCGGTTGCGCTGGCAGCGCTCGGCGCGCTGCCGGAGACGTTCGACCGCGAGAGCGCCGGCGCCGCCTGGGACGCCGCCGGCATCCCGGAGGATGCGCGGCGCGAGCTGTGGGACGCGTTTGACGCCGCCGGGCTCCTCGCCGACGTGGCGGCGAACGGCGCGTCATGGTGGGACCAGCTCGGCTGGCGGGAGGCTCGGACCTACCACGAGGCGACGCGCGACTACCCGTTCATGCAGATGGACGAGCGCGAGTCCTTCGCGCGTGACGCCGAGCGGATGGAGGAGTACCGCGACGAGGCGCCCGCCCCGTCCGTGTACCAGCACCTCGGCGGCGACGGTGCCGTCGAGCTCCCGCGCCTGACCGGCGGCCGGTCGGCCGACGAGATCCTGGAGGGCATGCCCGCCGGCGACCGGCTGGGTCGCGCCGGCATCGGCCTCATGCTCGACGTCTGCTTCGGCGAGCGCGGGCAGATTCCGGTCGCGGGCCGCGGTCGCTGCCTGCTCAAGAGCATCCCGTCCGGTGGGGCTCGCCACCCCACGGAGGTGTTTCTCGCGGCGTTCGACGTCGTCGGCATCGATCCCGGCGTCTACCACTACGACGTCGAGCACCACCGCCTCGAACGGGTTCGCTGCGGTCAGCACCGCGACGCGTTCGCGCACGCCACGCTGGACCTGTTCTCCAAGCACGGGACGCCGCCCGCGGCCGTCCTCGTGTTCACGTCGCTGGTTGAGCGCGCGATGTGGCGCTACCGCGACCCGCGCTCATTCCGGGCCGTCCTCGTGGACGTCGGGCACGCCGTGACGGCCTACCGCCACGTTGCGCGCACGCTGGGCTTTCGCACCTACGCCTACCAGAAGATGCGCGACACCGAGATCGCCGAGCTGATCGGGGTCGATCGCGTCCTTCAGCCGCCCCTGTACGTGGGGACGCTGGTGCCGTGACCGGCGACGAGGTGCTCACCACCTCGCCGCTGCTCTTCGGCTACCGCGGCCGGGATGGGCGCCTCGCCGCGTGCGACGCGCGACGCGGCGCGCGCTTCAGGCTGGGCGGCGGACGCGCCGCCGAGATCGTCACCGCGTTCCTCGAGCCGCAGTCGGTCGCGTCCGCGCTGCGTGGCGGCTTCACCGCGGCGGAGCTGCGCGAGGCCCGTGACGCGGGGATCCTGATCTCCGAGGAGGAGTGCGAGCCGCTGTCGCTGTGGGAGCGCAGCGGGTGGTCGCGCCCGGCCTACCTGCTGTTCAGCCAGATGGACATCGCGTACCGCGAGACCGCGCAGGCGACGGACGACCGCGCGACCCTCACCGCGAGGCGTCGCGGGGCGGTCCAGGAGTACCAGGACGCCGAGCCCTACCCGCGCCCGGAGCCGCTGGCGACCGGCCCGGCGGTCGACCTGCCCCAACCGGAGCCGGCGACGCCCCGGCTCACGTCGCTGACGGCGCGGCGGTCGGCGCGCGCCTTCTCGCCCAGACCGCCGCGGGCGGCGCAGATGGCCGGCGTCCTGCACGGTGCGACGCGGGCGTTCCGGACCTTCGCGGAGGACCGGGCGGCGGGCGATCCGTTCCGCCTGCTCAACTCGCTGTACTCGTGGGCGCACCTGTTCGTCGTGGTCCAGGATGTGGAGGACCTCCCGCGCGGAGTGTTCGAGTACGACTGGGCCGAGCACCGCCTGCGGCAGGGGCCGGCCGCACCGGACGACCAGACGCTGCTCGGGTGCGTCCAGGGTCAGCGCTGGGTGCTCGGGACGGGCTTTGTGATCTTCGTCGTGGCCGACCTGCGCGGGTACGCCTGGTTGTACCGGCATTCGCGGGCGTATCTGCACATGCTCATCCAGGTGGGCGAGCTCGGGCAGGAGATCCTGATGACGGCGACCGAGCTGGGTCTCGTCGGATGGACGACCCCGGCCGTCCACGAGTCGCGCGCGGCCGCGTTGCTGAGCCTGCCGGACGACGATGCCCTCGACGTCCTCTCCATGGTGAGGCTCGGCCGGCCGGTTGCACGGAGATCGCCCTAGATGCTCGTGTCGTTCCCCGGCGGCGCGAGGACGCTGCGCGGTCACCTGCGCATGCCGAAGGGCGACGGCCCGTTCCCGGCGGTCCTGTGGAACCACGGGAGCGAGCGATCCCCAGCGGCGCACCGCGAGCTCGGCGCGTTCTACGCGTCGGCCGGCTACGTCCTCTTCGAGCCGCACCGACGCGGCCACGGACGGTCGCCGGGGCACCACTTCGCGGGCGCGCTGCGGTCACGGGCGGGCTCCCAGCCGCGGGAAACCGTGATCGAGGCGGTGGTGGGGATGCACGAGCTCCACCTCGACGACACGCTCGCCGCGGCGCGTTGGCTCGCGGACCAACCCTTCGTCGACGCCGGCCGGATGGCGATGTCGGGCGTGTCGCACGGCGGGATCCAGACGCTGCTGGCGGCCGAGGCCGGCGCGGGCATGCTCGCCTACGTGCCGTTCGCTCCGGCCGCGATCGCCTGGCCGGGCAATCCCGAGCTGCACGACCGCCTGCGCCGGGCGGTGCGGCGCGCCGACGCGCCGGTGCTCCTGCTCCAGGCCGAGAACGACTACAGCCTCGGCCCGAGTGAGGTCCTCGGCGAGGAGCTCCTGCGCAAGGGCGGTCCCAACCGAGCCCGCGTGTACCCGGCCTACGGAGCCAGCCACGGATCGGGCCACGGGAAGTTCGCCTGTCTGGGCACCGACGTGTGGGGGACGGATGTCCGCGCGTTCCTGGACGCGAGGCTCCGCGCCGGGTCAGTCGCGGCGGCGACGTAGGGCCTCGAGCGGACGTGCGAGCAGCGACGCCAGGCGGTACCGCCGCGTCCGCCTGAAGGCGGCGAGCTCCTCGTGGATCGCGACCGCCTCGGCGTGCGCCCGCCCGCGCTCGCGATCGAGCTCGTCCCGCAGCGCCGAGTTCTCGGCCGCCAGCGCTGCGCAGCGGCCCTCGGTCTGCCACTGCAGCCGCACGAGCCGCGCCATCTCCCGCAGCGGCGCGCTCGGGGCGGGTGGGGTGGACGGCGACAGGCGGCGCAGCAGGACGACGAGGTCGCGCGCGTGGTCGAGCGCGTGGTGGTGGGCGAAGACGAGCTGCCGGTTGACCACGCCCATCTCCCGCCGGTACCCGGCGAGGTCGCGCCGCAGGCGTGCCCCGTCGACCGTGTCGTCGGAGGCGGCGCCGGCGAAGCCGTCGGCCTCGAATGCCGGGTAGGCCGACGGCGTGACCCAGCCGTCACCGCTCGAACCGTGGAGGATGTAGACGGCTCGGCCGGACGCCATCCCCTCGAGGGCCGCGCGCCCGTGGCCGACGGTGATGTCGCTGGCCGCGATCTCGAGCTCGGGCGTGCTCGACGGCCGTCCGTGAAGTCCGAGGTGCTCGAGCCGGAGTCCGGCGTCGGCGCAGGTCCGCGCGAGCATGTCGCGTTCGCGCCCCTGCACGTAGTTGCTCACCAGGAGGACCCGCTTCGGCGCCGCGCGCGGTCCGCCGCGGGGCGTGAAGCGCTGGACGTCGATCGGTTGGCGCAGACGCACGATCTCGTGCTGTCGGGCGAGGCCGTCCAGGCGCCCGGCGACACGGTCGTTGAGGACGACCACCACGGAGATCACGCCGTCGAGCTGGACGGGCCGGTGGAAGTCGGCGCCGGGTGCGTGGGCGACGAACACCTGGACGGTTCCCGGGTAGCGCTCCGCAAGGACGAGCGAGACGACGGCGTCCTGCGCGACCACGCCGTCGCAGCTCGCCGGCAGCTCGTGCTCCGCGGTGACGACGCGCAGGCCCCGGGCGGACGCCACCTGGGCCATCTCGCCCGCCTCGAGCGCGAAGATCGTCACCTCGTGACCGAGGCGCTGCAGCTGCTCGGCCACGGTCAGCAGGTAGGTCTCGGTTCCGCCGGCGGCGGCGAGCTTCTGGTGGCCGAGAACGAGCTCCACCGCGGCGATGCTTCCTGGCGGGCGGCCCGGTGTCAACTGCGCCGGCCTCGCGTAGGGTGGCCGTCGTGAGTGAGCACTCGCAGTGGCACGGTCGCCGGCTGCACTTCGTCGGGGCCGGAGGATCGGGGATGAGCGGCCTGGCGCTCGTCGCCCGCACACTCGGAGCGGTGGTGACGGGTTCTGATGCGACCGAGGGGCGCTACCTGCGCCGTCTGCGCGCGCGGGGCGTCGACGTCACCGTCGGACACGCGGCCGCGAACGTCCCCGACGGAGCAGAGGTCGTGTACTCCTCCGCGGTGCCGCCCGACAATCTCGAGCGCGAGTGCGCCCGCGCGCAGGGGCTGCCGGAGCTTCGCCGCGGCGAGCTCCTCGGTGAGCTGTCCCGCCTGCGCGCGTGCGTCGCAGTGAGCGGCACGCACGGCAAGACGACCACAGCGGCGATGATCGTCCACGCGCTGCGCGGGGCGGGGCAGCGACCGGGCTACGTCATCGGCGGCGAGCTGCGTGCGACGGGCGCGAACGCGGACTGGGGCGACGGACCCTGGCTGGTGCTCGAGGCCGACGAGTCCGATCGCAGCTTCCTGGCGCTCCACCCGGACGTCGCGGTCGTCACCAACGCCGAGCTCGAGCACCACCGCGAGTTCCGCTCGCGCCTGGACGTCGACGAAGCGTTCCGGGCTTTCCTCGCGCGTGCGCCCCAAGCGATCGTCTGGGACCGCGCGAGCCTGCTCGCGCTGCGTGACGGTGGTCCGGTGGTGGCGTTCGACGTTCCCGATCCCGGGCTCGAGCGCGGGGGGTCGCGGTTTCAGTGGCGCGGGCGCGAGGTCCATGTCGGCGTGCCCGGCGCCCACAACGCGCTCAACGCGGCCGCGGCGCTGGAGGCCTGCCGCCTCGTCGGCGCCGACCTCGCGCGGGCCGCGACCGCGCTGGCGGACTTCCCGGGAGTCGTGCGCCGGCTCGAACCGCTCGGGAGCACCCCCGGCGGCGCGCAGGTCTACGACGACTACGCGCATCATCCGACCGAGATCCGCGCGACGCTCGACGCGGCGCGCACCCTGGACCCGTCGCGGCTCGTCGCGGTTCTGCAGCCCTACGGGTACCAGCGCGTCCAGTACCTGGCGCGCGAGTTCGGCGAGGCGCTGGCTCGCGCGGATGTCGCCGTGGTGCTCGAGATCTACTCGAGGCGTGGGCGCCCCGAAGACTTCCCCGGAATCTCCGGGCGCGCCGTCGCGAGGGCGACGGTCGACGCCGCGCACGGCCGGCCGGTCGTCTGGATGCCGGACATGGGCGACGCCGAGCGCTACCTGCGCGCTCACCTGCGCGCCGGCGACATGTGCCTGACGCTCGGCGGCGGCGACGTGGAGGAGCTCGCCCGCCGGCTCGTCGCGTGACGCCTACGGAATCACCGCCGCCGCGCCGCGGCAGCGCGCGCCGCGCACGGCCATGACCGCCCGCTGGTCGATCTGGCGCGAGGAGCGGCCGACCATCACGCGGTAGCAGCCGCGCCCGATCCGCCAGTCGTCGGCGTTGACGTCCCAGTAGGACAGCGCGCGCGAGTCGAGCGCGAACGTCACGCGGGTGCGCCGGCCGCGCGCGAGCGACACCTTGCCGAAGCCCTTGAGCGCCTTCGGCGGCTGGATCACCCCGGGCGCGGGCTGAGGCAGCCCGAGGTAGAGCTGCGGCACGTCGGTCCCTGTCCGCCTGCCGGTGTTGACGACGTCGACGCTCACGGTCGCGCCCGTCGAGCCGCCGGGCGCGGCCTTCACCCGCAGGCGGCGGTGGGCGAACGTCGTGTAGGAGTGCCCGAACCCGAAGGGGAACGCGGGCGCGATCCGGTTTGCGTCGTACCAGCGGTAGCCGACGAGCACGCCCTCCTTGTAGGTCTCGTTCTCCGCGACACCCGGGTACTTGGCGGGGTCGCCGGCCGTGGGGAGGTCGCCCTCCCGCTGCGGGAACGTGGCGGGCAACCGGCCGCCGGGATCGGTGTCCCCGAAGAGCACGCGGGCGATCGCCGAGCCGCCCTGCTCGCCCGGGTACCAGGCCTCGAGCAGCCCCCTGACGCGGTCGCGCCACGGGGTGAGCACGGGCCCGCCCGTCTCGAGCACGACGATCGTGTTCGGGTTGGCGGCGGCGACCTTCTCGATCAGCGCGTCCTGGTCGCCATTGTAGTTCGGGCACTCGAGCGTCAGGCAGCGGCGGTCGACGCCCTCGGTGTCGTAGTCGCCCGCGAAGACGACTGCGGCGTTGGCGGCCTTCGCGGCCGCGGCGGCGCTGTCGGCGTTACTGCCGTCGTTGTAGGTGACGTTGACGCCGGGGCCGGCGCGCTGCGCGATCGCCCGGCGGGGTGTGGTGAAGGAGAACGGCGTCACGGCTCCCGATCCACCGCCGGTCTTGAACTTGTCCGCGTCGGACCCGATCACGGCAATCGAACGCAGGCGCGAGGCGTTCAGCGGCAGCGCGCCACGGCGGTTCTCGAGCAGCGTGATCGCGGATTCCTCGATCCGCTGCGCCGTCGCGGCGTGCCCGGGCTTGTCGATCTGCCCGTCGTCGTCGCGGAAGGCGGGCCGATCGAAGAACCCGTAGGCGAACAGGGTGCGCAGGATGCGGCGGACGTGCTCGTCGACCTCCTGCGTGCTCGCCTGCCCGGTCGCGAGCGCGACGTCGACGAGCAGCGGGGAGTAGGCGAAGCCTGGCCACGGGTCGAAGTCCAACCCGTTGTTGAGCGACGCGATCGTGTTGTGCGCGGCGCCGTAGTCGGACAGGACGAAGCCGCGAAATCCCCAGTCGCGCTTGAGGATGCGCTCGAGGAGGGTCCGGTTCTCGCACGCGTACTGGCCGTTGAGCCGGTTGTAGGAGCACATCACCGAGCCGACGTGCGCCTCGCGGACGGCCGCCTCGAACTGGGCGAGGTAGACCTCGCGCAGGGTGCGCTCGTCGACGTTCGCGTTGACGGTGAGGCGGTTGCCCTGCGCGGCCGGGGGGCCGAGCGGCTGGCCGGGCGCGCTGACGTCCGCGGCGGGGCCGGCCTCGCCCTCCTGGTTGTTGGCGGCGAAGTGCTTGACGTTGGCGATCACGCCCTGGGACTGCGCGCCCTGGATCCACCCGACCGTCAGGCGCGAGACGAGGAACGGGTCCTCGCCGTAGGCCTCGAAGGTGCGGCCGCCCAACGGCGTGCGCATGATGTTGACCGTCGGGGCGAACACGACGTCGTTGCCCTTGTTCCTCGCCTCGTTGGCGATCGTCGAGCCGTGCCGGAAGGCCATCCGCGGATCGAAGGTCGCGGCGAGCGCCATCGGGATCGGCAACGCGGTTGCCGACCCCTGCCTCGGTCCCACTGGTCCGTCGCTGAAGTAGACCGGCGGCAGCCCGACGCGGTCGACGCCGTTGCTGGTGCCGGTGTGGGTGTGCGCACCCCCGGTGACGCCGAACACGTCGTCGCCGCCGAGGAGCGAGACCTTTTCGTCGGGCGTCAGTGCGTTGAGGAGCAGGCCGGCCCGCTGGTCCGGGGAGAGGCTCGCATCGCACCAGGCGTGCGGGCCGCAGCGCCCCGCGGCTCGCGCTGCGGGCGCCGTGGAGGCCCCGATGGCGAGCAGCGCCAGCAGCGCCGCCGCGATGGCCACGCGCCTCGCCGCCGTTGCACCCCCTGCTCGAGCCAGTCGCACCGGTTGGTAGTTCATCGTGCGCCGTCGCAGAGCGCAACCCCGAACCGCTCTCCGAGGACCGACCGCCGGCGGTAGCTTGCGGGTGTGTCCCGGGAGAGGGTCGAGACGGTCCGGAGTGTCTACGAGCGCGTCATGGCGGGCGGCGAGCTGCCGGCGGAGAGCTTCGAGTCCGACTACGTGTGGGACATGTCCAACTTCCGCGGTTGGCTGGAGCGACCGAGGTACGAGGGGATCGAGGGCGCGCGGGAGTTCCTCGACGACTGGGTCGGGATCTGGGACGACTGGGAGGCCACGATCGAGGAGATCCACGACCTCGGCGACCGCGTCGTGGTGATCGCCTCCCAGCGGGGAAGCGCGGAGGCGGCCGTCGTGCCCCTCGAGATGCGCTACGGGCAGGTCTGGACCTTCCGCGGCGAGCGGTTGCTCCGCACGGAGACCTTTGCGGACCCGGCGGAGGCCATGGCGGCGGCCGGGCTCTAGGCCGCCGCCGCCGGGGTTAGCGGCCGCGCGCTATTGGGTAGCTTTCCGGTGCAATGCCGCGGCAGGGGGCTCGTGGAACGGGACGGATCGCGCGCGCGACGCGCCTCGCGGCGCTGCTCGCCGTGGCCGCGGCGTACTCGCCGCCGCTCCGGCGGCGACGGCGGACCCCCCGCCGCCCGGGTCCGACTGGCACGAGACGTACATCACAGAGGCCGACGGCACGACGCTGCACGCCGACGTGCTGCGTCCCAAGGGCCTCGCCGCGAACGCCAGGACCCCGGTGATCCTCTCGATCGGCCCGTACTTCAACCACTCCGGACAGGTCGGGCCGGCCGGGCCGGCCGAGGACACGCCGTACGCGCCGGCCGGCGACGCCGGTCCCTCGGCGCGCTTCTTCGACTTCGTCAACGGCGCGAAGCTGATGGAGCGCGGCTACACCTACGTGATGGTGGACCTGCGGGGGTTCGGCGGGAGCTCGGGCTGCCTCGACTGGGTCGGGCCGGGCGAGCAGGCCGACGTCAGGACGGCGGTCGAGTGGGCGGCGGACCAGCCGTGGTCTACGGGCAAGGTCGGCATGTACGGCAAGTCCTACGACGGCGTCACCGGCCTCGTCGGCGAGGTGCTCAAGCCGAGGGGCCTGGCCGCGGTCGTCTCGCAGGAGCCCGTCTACGACCTCTACCGCTACCTGTACATGAACCGGGTGCGGTTCGAGAACTCGCTCGCCACGCCGGCGCTGTACGACGCGATCGCCGGCGACGCCGGGCATCACCGGGGACACGATCGCCTACCAGCAGAACGCGCTCAACGACACGGCCCGGCCGGCCTGCCCGGCGCTCAACTGGGCCGACCAGCAGGACTCCAACCACAGCTCGCCGTACTGGCAGGAGCGCGACCTGATCGCGCGGGCCCGGGGCGCCACGACGCCGCTGTTCATGACCCAGGGCTTCATCGAGAACAACACCAAGCCCGACGGCGCCTACGACTTCTTCAACGGAATCGGCCGGGCCCAAGCGCGCCTGGTTCGGCATGTGGGACCACGTGCGGGGCAACGACACGGACGGCACCGGCCGCCTGGCGATGGGGCGCGCGGGCTGGTTCGACGAGGTCATGCGCTGGTACGACCACTACCTCAAGGGCAGCGGCCCGCCGCCGAACACCGTCGATCCGCCGATCGCGGTCGAGTCCAGCGACGGCACCTGGCGCGGCGAGCCGTCCTGGCCGCCGCCCGACGCGACCAACCACACGGCGGCGCTGCGGCCGGGCTCCTACACCGACGACACCACCAACAACGGCACGGCCGAGGGCGGCTCGCCCAACGGCGAGGGCATCTGGACGTTCTCGCCGGCGTTCACGCACGACGTGCACCTCGCGGGGGTCCCGCGCGTGACGGTCAGCCAGCGGTCGACGTTCCAGAACGCCAACCTGACCGCGGACGTCTATGACGTGGACGCCGGAAACAACGCCACGCTGATCAGCCGCGGGACCTACCTGCTCGGCGGTACCGGCACGGTGTCCTTCGACCTCTACGGCGACGACTGGAAGCTGCCCGCGGGCCACCGCATCGGCGTGCTGCTCACCTCGTCGAACGGGGAGTGGTGGACCCACCTGCCCACGCTCCAGCCCGTGACGGTCACGAACGCGTCCATCTCGCTGCCCTTCCTGCGCTGCCTGCGGACCGCGACGATCGAGGGCGGGCGGTCGATCAAGCTCGACAGCTATCTCGCGGACGCACCGTTCGCCGTTCCGGCGGCCACGGTCGCCGGGGCCACCAGCCCGGCCTTCCCGGTGCCGCCGCCGCCGGCGTCCTGCGCGGCCTAACGCAATACAAACAGTTTTCTGGAGTAACGTCCCGCGCCGTTTCCTGGAGACGCCGAGGGAGGCACGCATGGACATCGGATTGCA
Source organism: uncultured Actinomycetes bacterium (assembly GCA_963725645.1). GTDB lineage: Bacteria > Actinomycetota > Thermoleophilia > Solirubrobacterales > Solirubrobacteraceae > JALYZC01. The sequence goes on along the minus strand of CAVRZD010000006.1, from coordinate 1,848,583 downwards.
CCGTCGGACGCTGGCGCGCGCGCTGATCGCCGCGGGCGCCGGCCTGGCCCTGTACGCGGCGCCCGCCGCCTCGGCGGCGCCGCTCGCGCATGGGAACGTCGTGCACGTCGCGAAACCCGGGCTACGGGCGAACGCGAATCAGAGCAACAACTGGTTCGGGTACAACCAGGGCACGCTCGAGCAGGGCACGAAGCAGTTCCACTCGATCGCCGGCGACTGGACCGTTCCCGCGGCCAGCCAGCACACCCCCGGGCAGGCCGCCGCGTCGTCGGACTGGATCGGCATCGGCGGCGGCTGCGTCGACGCCGGCTGCACGGTCACCGACAACACCCTGATCCAGACCGGCACCGAGCAGGACGTCGACGCCACGGGCGCGAAGTCGTACTCGGCCTGGTGGGAGGTCATTCCCGGCCCCTCGCTGACGATCAGCAACATGACCGTCGGCGCCGGCGACCACATGCACGCGGACATCACCGAGGCCGTGTCGGGCTCGAACGTGTGGAAGATCACGCTGAAGGACCTGACCCGCAACGAGACCTTCACCCAGACGGTCCCGTACTCGTCCACGCACGCCACGGCCGAGTGGATCGAGGAGACGCCGCTGGAGATCGGGACGAGCCCCGGTCTGTCGGCGCTGCCCAACCTGTCGAACACGTCGTTCGACTTCGGCACGACCAACGGCGCGCCGGCCGCGCTGAAGGCCTCCGAGGAGATGGTGCTCACCGACAGCAACGGGAGCGTCATCGGCACGCCGTCCGCGCCGGACTCGGACTTCGACGGGTTCGGCCTGTGCACGTGGGCGACGAGCTGCGCGGTACCGGCCAGCTAGCGAGGCCGCTCACACGCAAGGGAAGAGGCGGGCCTTGGGGCCCGCCTCTTCGTTCGCCACCGGATCGGGCTCGGTCAGGGCTTGCAGGTGAGGGTCCTGTCGCCGTTGAAGCTGGTGGTGCGCACGCCGGGCGCGCTCACGAACGCGACGTGGTCGCGGTAGAACCACTTGCGATTCTTGGGGCAGGGCCCGTTGACGAGCAGGCCCGGGTGGGTGGTGACGGTGCGGCCGCGGATCCGGCGCTTGACGGTCACCGTCTTCTTGCTGATGTTGAACCGCACGTCGGCGAGCGAGGCGCAGACGCCGGGCGCGGGTGAGATCAGGCTGGGGATGACGTCGAACGTCTCCCTCAGGCCGTAGGGGCTCGAGGCCTTTGAGATGCTGATGTCGAGTACGGGGTGCCCGACCACCGGCCCGCTCAGGAGTGCGTACTGGTGCCTCCCGCCCGTGCCGTTGAAGATGTTCAGCTGGATGTTGACCGGCGCCGCTTGTGCCAGCGGCGGGTTCGTGTTGCATGAGTGCAGCAGCCCAATGACGCTACCCGTGCCGATCCGCGAGCTCGCGCACACAGACGGCTGCCCGGTCGCTTGGAGCCTGGCCTTGTTGCACGCCGGGTAGAAGGCGCCGTTGTAGACCATGCCCTTGTGCAGGAAGATGTCGTCGTGCCCACCGATGTCGGGCGTGAGACCCGCCGGGCTCGTGTTCGTGATCAGGCCCATCTTGATGCCCGTGCTGGCACCGGCCTTCGTGGACGTCTGACTGACGGTGAACGTGCGGATCGAACGAACGGCCGCATTGGCAACCCCGCCCAAAGCGAGGACTCCAACCACCGTCAAAGCGAGTACCGAAAGCTTGCGCATGAATCCCTCCATTTGATCCGGACGACTCGAACGACAAGCGTGGCGGTTGGGGACCGGCACTCCATCGGTGGTCAGCGCGGGAGAGGGAGGGGTGGACTACGGTTTCGAGCGCGTAGGCCCTGCCGATGACCCCGCGGGCGGGGCCCGGGACGCTTCCGCCTCATGAGATTTCGCCTGCCGATCGCTGCGATTGCAGCCCTCGGGCTCGTCGGCGCCGCCGCGCCGGCTGCGGGCGCGGCGCTGCCGCGTGCCGGCTACTGGGAGGCGCGGATCGGGAACAACGGTCCGCTCGTCCGCCTCCTGATCGCTCCGAACCGCCGGCAGGTGGTGGCGCTCCAGGCGACGGTGGCGGCCAGGTGCGACGACGGGCATACGCATGTGGTCCCGATCAAGGAGGCCGTGCAGGTTCCGATCGACTCTCGCGGCAGGTTCACCATCCGTGCGCGCTTCAGCCCGCCGCTCGAGCTCGACCATCCGGGCCTGCAGGGGTGGGACCTGCGTGGGCGGTTCACCAGCGCGACTGCCCTGAGCGGCACCGTCTCGGTCATCGTCACTCCCCCGGGCGAGGTCTGCACGGCGCCGGCGAACCGGCGCACCTTCAGCGGCCACCCGCGGGCCAACCCCACACTCGGCGTCGTCCACCGTCAGGTGCACCGCCGCGGCCTGCTCACGCTGCTCGGCTCCGGCTATGTCCCGCGCCTGCGCGTGCACGTCATCGTCCCGACCGAGGTGGTCGACGCCGAATCCGGCCGTGTCGACCAGCACGAGTACCTCGCGCGCACCGATTCCCGCGGCCGCTTTCGGCTGAACGTGCGCATCCCGTTCAACATGCCCTTCGGCACCTGGCGCGCGCAGGCCTGGCAGGTCGACTGCACGGCCGTCTGCTGGGTCTACGCCCAGCACATCTACCGCGTCACGCCGTAGCGACCGGCCTCCGGGAACGACGAGGGTCGTGGGCCCGCCGCTCGCTCAAGCGGCCGCGGACCAGGTGAAGGGCAGGTCCGCGGCGATCTCCGCCAGTCGGGGGGCGGTGCGATCGCGCTCGGAGACGATCGGCTCGACGTCGGTCGGCCATTCGATCCCGACGGCCGGATCGTCGTAGGCCAGCTGCCCTTCGGTCGCGGCGTCGTAGTAGCTCGAGCACTTATAGACGACGTCGGCCTCGTCGCTCAGGACGCAGAAGCCATGCGCGAAGCCGATCGGCACGTAGAGCTGGCGGCCGGCGTCGTCGTCGAGCACGTGCGCCTCCCAGGCGCCGAACGTCGGCGAGCCGCGGCGCACGTCGACGACCGCGTCGAGGATCGCGCCGCGGGCGCAGCGCAGCAGCTTGGCCTGGCCCGGGGTCGTCTGGAAGTGCATGCCGCGCAGCGTGCCGCGGCGCGAGCGGGAGTGGTTGTCCTGGACGAACGTCTCGTCCACGCCGGCCTCCGCCCACGCGTCGGCGCGGAAGGTCTCCAGGAAGAACCCGCGTGCGTCACGGTGCACGTCGGGGGCCAGCAGCACGAGGCCTTCGAGCCGGGTGTCGAGGCGCTGCACGGGCGGCGCAGACTACCCGCCGCCCGCGGGTCCGCGCGCGATGACCACCATCCGGTCGCGGAAGTCCGGGGCCCACATGCGGTTGGCCGCGCCGGCGTGCGGCGCCCCGGCAGGAACGCACGGCGGAGAGTCGAATCAGAGGCGAGCCATGAAGCGTGCCGCTGCTCCCGCACCCGTGCCGCCCGGCCCGGGCGGCCACCAGACGCTCTCCGCGTACATCGCCGACCGCTTCGACGAGTTCTCGCGCTCCCAGAAGGACGTTGCGCAGTACATCGTCGACCACCTCGACGAGGCGGCTTTCCAGACGGCCGAGGCGCTCGCGCGCCGCGCCAACACGTCGAGCTCGACCGTCGTGCGCTTCTCGCAGGCGCTCGGCTTCGAAGGTTTCCCCGAGCTCCAGCAGGCCGCCCGCGAGGAGTACCGCCGGCGCACGGCCGCGGGCAACGGGAACGGCAGCTCGGCGACGACGCCGCTGTTCTCGCTCGACCAGAACGAGTTCGAGACCGCGCTGGCGGCCGACCACGTCAACGTGGAGGAGACGGCGCGCAAGGTGTCGCGCTCCGACGTCGAGGCCGCCGTCGACGCGATCGCCCAGGCGGACAAGCTGCTGATCGCGGGCACCGACCAGATGGCGTTCTTCGCCTCCTATCTGCGCCACCTGCTGATGCTGCTCGACGTGCGCGCGGAGCTGGTCGCCAGCCCGTCCCAGGAGGCGCTCGGGCGGCTGACCCGCATCGACGACGCGACGCTGGTGATCGCGCTGACCGCGGGGCGCCCGCATCCGCTGATCGCGCGCACCGTGAAGCTCGCCCGCCACCGCAAGGCGCGCACCATTGCGGTGGTGGACGCGACGCTGTCCGAGATCGCCAAGCTCGCCCAGATCACCTTGTACTACTCGTCCAACAGTCCGGCCTACGTGCGGTCGCACACGGCGCTGCTGAGCCTCATCCAGGCCCTTGCCTACGGCGTGTACGCCCGCGACGCGGACGCGTACGACGACCGCATCAAGGCCTTCCGGCTCAAGTAATCCCCGCCCCGGGGCACGCTACCCTGGGGGCATGCGCGACGAGGCCACATTCCGCGTCAAGGCCGGCCTGGCGGAGATGCTCAAGGGCGGCGTGATCATGGACGTCGTGACGCCCGAGCAGGCCGCGGTCGCGGAGGCCGCCGGCGCCGCCGCGGTGATGGCGCTGGAACGCGTGCCCGCGGACATCCGCCGCGACGGCGGCGTCGCGCGCATGTCCGACCCGGTGATGATCCGCGGCATCCAGGCGGCCGTGTCGATCCCGGTGATGGCCAAGGCGCGGATCGGGCACTTCGCCGAGGCGCAGGTGCTCGAGGCGCTCGAGGTCGACTACGTCGACGAATCCGAGGTGTTGACGCCCGCCGACGAGGCCAACCACATCGACAAGTGGGGGTTCAAGGTGCCGTTCGTGTGCGGCGCGACGAACCTCGGCGAGGCCCTGCGGCGGATCGGCGAGGGCGCCGCGATGATCCGTTCCAAGGGCGAGGCGGGCACCGGCGACATCGTCGAGGCCGTCTGCCACCTCCGCGCGATCACCGGCGAGCTGCGCCGGCTGAAGGGCCTGTCCGACGAGGAGCTGGCGAGCGCCGCGAAGGAGCACCGCGCGCCGCTTGACCTCGTTCGCGATGTGGCGCAGGCCGGCCGCCTGCCGGTGGTCATGTTCTGCGCCGGCGGTATCGCCACTCCGGCGGACGCATCGCTGGTGATGCAGCTGGGGGCCGAGGGCGTATTCGTCGGCTCGGGGATCTTCAAGTCCGAGGACCCGGCGCTCCGTGCGCGGGCGATCGTCGAGGCGACCACGCACTTCGCCGATGCCGAGCGCGTGGCGCGCGCCAGCGAGGGTCTGGGCGCGGCGATGGACAGCCTCGAGGCGCGCAAGCTCGACGACGAGCAGCTGCTCTCCCCGCGCGGCTGGTAGCACCGTGCCGCCCGTGGTCGGCGTGTTGGCGCTTCAGGGCGACTTCGAGGCCCATGCGCGTCTGCTGCGCTCGCTCGGGGCCGAGCCGCGCGAGGTGCGGGTGCCGGCCGAGCTCGAGGGCCTCGACGGGCTGATCGTGCCCGGCGGGGAGTCCACCGTGATGGAGCTGGGGATCGAGCGCGAGGGCCTGGCCGAGCCGCTTCGCGACCTGCACGCGCGCGGGACCCCGATCCTCGGCACCTGCGCCGGTCTGATCATGCTCGACCGCGACCACCTCGGCCTGATGGACCTCCGCGCACGTCGCAACGCCTTCGGGCGCCAGCTGCACTCCTTCGAGGCCGACCTCGACGTCGGCGGTCTGGACGGCCGGCCGCTGCGCGCGGTGTTCATCCGCGCCCCGTGGATCGAGGAGCACGGGCCCGAGGTCGAGGTGCTGGCCGAGGTAGACGGCCACGCGGTGGCGGCGCGCGAGGGGCGCTTGCTCGGCGTCGCGTTCCACCCCGAGCTGACCGACGACTCGCGCGTCCACGAGCTGTTCCTGGCCGGGCTCTCCTAGCGATCGGCGACGAGCCCGTGCCGGACCGTGTTCTCGGTCACCGCACGCGGCTCCACGAACTCCAGCAGGTAGTGCGGGCCGCCCGCCTTCGTGCCCGTCCCCGAGAGGCGATTGCCGCCGAAGGGCTGGCGGCCGACCATCGCGCCGGTGATCCCGCGGTTGACGTACAGGTTGCCCACCGGGGAGCGGCGCACGACCTCGTCGACGGTCCGTGGGTCGCGCGAGAACAGGCCGCCGGTGAGGGCGAACGGAAGCCCGTCGACGACGTCGCAGGCCGCCTCGACGCTCGGGACGGCCTCGACCGTGAGCAGCGGCCCGAACACCTCATCGTGCAGCACCGGCGATCCGGCGGGCAGGCGCGTGGCGAGGAACGGGCGGCAGTACCAGCCCCCGCTCGGGGGCTCGCCGCCGCGGGCGGCGATCTCGCCGTCGGCGGCGGCGCGCGCGGCGTAGCCGTCCACGCGCTCCTGGGCGGCGCGCTCGATCAGCGGCGGCACGTCGGAGCCGAGGTCGTCGGCGGGGCCGGTGACGAGGAGCTCGACGGCGCCCGCGAGGCGTTTGAGCAGCGCCTCAGCCGCCGCCTCGTGGACGAGCACGCGTCCCGCGGCCGAGCACTTCTGCCCGGCGTAGGTGAAGGCCGAGGCGGCGATGGCCGGCACGGCCTCGTCGAGGTCGGCGTCGGCGTCCACGATGACGCAGTTCTTGCCGCCCATCTCGGCGATCACGTGCTTGACGTGGTGCTGGCCTTCGGCGTGCCGCGCCGCCGCCTCGACGATGTCGAGCCCCACGGCCGCCGACCCGGTGAAGGCCACCATCTGGACCGCAGGGTGGCGGACGAGCGCGGCGCCCGCGTCGCCGTCGCCGGGGAGCAGCGCGAGCGCGCCGGCCGGGACCCCGACCTCGCGCAGCGCCGTCACCAGCTCGAGCGCGCATCCCGGGGACTGCTCGGCCGGCTTGAGCACGACGGCGTTGCCGGTCGCGAGCGCCGCGGCGGTCATGCCCGCCGGGATGGCGAGCGGGAAGTTCCACGGCGAGACGACGGCCGCGACTCCGCGCGGGACATACCGCAGCTCGTTGCGCTCGCCCGGGGCCTGCAGGAGGGCCGGCCCGCGCGCGAGCTCGACGGCGCCCCGAGCGTAGTACTCGAGGAAGTCGATCGCCTCGCACACGTCGGCGTCGGCCTCCGGCCAGGGCTTGGCGCACTCGCGCACCTCCAGCGCGGCGAGCTCGAGCCGGCGCTCGCGCAGGAGGGCGGCGGCCGCGACGAGGACCTCGGCGCGCTGCTCGGCGGAGCGAGCGGCCCATTCCGCCGCGCCGGACGTCGCACCGGCGACGGCCGCGTCCACGTCCGGCGGGCCGGCGCGTCCGGCGGCGGCCACGACCCGGTCCGGCGCGCCGGGGTCGGTCGAGTCCAGGCCCTCGATCGCGCCGCGATCGTCCCCGACCCACACCGGCACCCGCAGCGGCAGCCGGGCGTCGACCGCGGCCAGCGCATCGGCGAGCTGCGCGCGCACGGGCGCGCGCCGCAGCTCCAGGATGGGCTCGTTGGCAAACGGTGGGAGCGGGGCGCTCACGGCGCGGCCAGCAGCTCCTCCAGCGGCGCGCCGCGGGACTGCTCGTGCAGGAACGACTCGTTCGCCGTGTTCTCGAGCAGGCGCCGCACGAGGTAGGCCATGCCCGACACGAGGTCGCCGACCGGGCAGTAGGTGCGCACGCGCAGCCCTTGGGCGGAGAGCGCGTCCTGGAGGTCGTCGCCGAGGCCGCGCAGCACCTGGTACTCGACGTCGGTGTCGGGCGCGCCCGACAGGTGGTTGTAGGCGATCGCGTGCGCGACCGAGCGCAGGTTGTGCGACGCGATCGCCGCGCGCACGGAAGGCCGCGCGTCCAGCAACGTGCGCGTGAGCGCCTCGAAGTTGCGGTCGCACTCGTGCTTGTCCTCGAACACCGGGGCGGGCCAGCCGTGCTGGCGGGCCTCGACCACCTCCTGGTCCCAGTACGCGCCCTTCACCAGCCGCACCACCAGCGGCCGCTCACGGCTCGACCGTCGCGCCCATTCGAGCACGCGGTCGAGCTGCTGGGGCGAGTCGCGCAGGTAGGCCTGCAGCACGACCCCCGACGACGGGCCGCTCGCCAGCTCCGGCTCGGCCAGCGTGGCGAGCACGAGGTCGAGAACCGCGTCGCGGGAGTCCAGCGACTCCATGTCGATGTGGACGTGGGCGTCGAGCTCGGCGGCGCGCCGAAGCAGGGCGAGCAGCCGGGGCGCGGCGTCGCGCTGGCCGCGTTCGGGAGCGTCGGGCCGCAGCAGCGGCGTCAGCGCCGACACCTTGACGGAGAGATTTGCGCGCGGCAGCGTTCCGCTGCCGTCGCGCTCGAGCCTCGGGTTCCCGGGCCAGCTGCGACCGGCGTCCGCCAGCACCTCGAGCGCCTCGCGGCAGCGCTCGGCATAGCGGTCGGCCTCGGGCGCGGTGACGGTCGCCTCGCCGAGCAGGTCGAGCGACGTCGCCACGCCGTGTTGCCAGAGCGCGCGCAGCTCGCCGGTCACGGCCTGCGGGGTCTCGCCGACGATGAACCGGTGCGCCATGTGCTTGACGCCGGCCGCCGCCGCGGCGCCGAGCGCGGCGCGTCCCGCGCGGGTGTGCGCCATGCGCATCGCGCCCTCCAGCGGCGGCGTCCGCGAGGGCAGCTCGTCGAGGTACCCCGTCAGATGGACCGCCAGGTCGTCGAGCGAGCGGCAGGCGGGCACGACGTCGACGAACCGGAACAGCGCCGCGCGCAGCGCCTCGTCGCGGGCCGAGTACTCCATCGCCTTCTCGTCCAGCGTCCGCAGCGGGTGGCGTGCGGGGGAGGGGAACGCGGCCGCCAGCTCGGCGCCCACGCGCCGTATCTCCGGCTCCAGCGCCTGCGCCTGCACGCCCGCGACCATACTCCTCACCCCCGGCGGCGAAGGTCTAAACTGGGCGGCCGCTCGACCGGCGGCGCCGTGCCTTCCGCGCCGCCCTCCTCGACTGTCGCCCATGGCCGATTCGACGACCACCAACGGCACGACCGACCGCAGGCTGCGGCTGCTGAGCGTCGTCGCCCCGATGCTCAACGAGGAGGAGCTGGCCGAGGCGTTCTACTCGCGCGTGTGCAGCGCGCTCGGCGACCTCCCGTTCGAGCTGATCGTCGTCGACGACGGATCGAGCGACAGCACGCCGCAGATCCTCGAGCGGCTCGCCTCCAACGACCCCCGCCTGCGTGTGGTCACGCTCTCGCGCCCGTTCGGCCACCAGACCGCGCTGACTGCCGGCCTCGACCACGCCACCGGCGACGCGGTCGTGATGATCGACGCCGACCTGCAGGACCCGCCGGAGGTCATCCCCGAGCTGCTGGACCACTGGCGCACGGGCACCGACGTCGTCTACGCCGTTCGCAACACGCGAGCGGGGGAGAGCGCCTTCAAGCTCGTCACCGCGAAGTGGTTCTACCGGTTGATCTCCAAGGTCTCCTCGATCGAGCTCCAGCAGAACTCGGGCGACTTCCGCCTCATGGACCGCCGCGCGCTCCAGGCCCTGCTGTCGATGCGCGAGCGCAACCGCTACCTCCGCGGCATGACCGTGTGGGTCGGATTCACGCAGACGGCCGTGCCGTACCAGCGCGACGCCCGCTACGCCGGCGAGACGAAGTACACGCTGAAGAAGATGATCAAGTTCGCCCTCGACGCGGTCTCGTCGTTCTCGCACGTGCCGCTCCAGTTCGCGACCGTCCTGGGATTCCTCATCTCCACCGTCGCGTTCGCGCTGGTCCCGGTGATCATCGTCCTGCGGATCGTCGGCTCCTACCTCCCGGGGTTCGGCTCGTTGACGATCGCGATCCTGCTGCTCGGCGGCGTGCAGCTGATCACCCTCGGGATCCTCGGCGAGTACGTCGGGCGCATCTACGACGAGGTCAAGGGCCGGCCGCTGTACTTCGTGCGCGGACGGCGCAACCTGGTGGACGAGGGCGACGCGCTCGACGAGGTCGAGCGCGAGCGGCTCTCGACCAGGCCCTAGTCGCGACGGCGAAGCCAGCGGCGTCGTGGTGTGGCGTCCTCGGCCGGGAGCTCGCTGATCGGTTCCGCGGCTGGTGCCTCGGCGTCGTCCAGCGGCGGGGCCTCGGCCGCCAGCTCCGGCACGCGCTCGAGAAGCGCCGCGGCCTGGTCGCGCAGCGCGGCGGCGGCGTCGCGCAGCTCGCCGGCGGCGCGGGCGCGATCGCCGGCCTCCTCGTGCAGCTGGCGCGCCTGCTCGCGCAGCCGGTCGGGGTTCTCGCCGGGGAGCGCCGCCCCGGCCGGAACGGCCGCCGGGGGTGGCTCGGCGGCGTCGGCCTCGACCGTCGGCTGATCGTCCGGGTTGGGGACGTCCATGCTCGGAGGCATGTTAGGCGGCCGCCCGGGCGACGGTCTCGCGCACGACGGCGTCCAGCTCGCGCGCTGTGCGGTCCCAGGTGAACGCGCGCGCGCGCTCGAGACCGGCGGTCCGCAGCCGCGCGGCGCGCGCTTCGTCGTCGAGGCAGGCCAGCACGGCGCCGGTGAGCGCCGCGGCGTCGTCGGGGTCGGCGAGCAGTGCCGCGCCGCCACACGTCTCGGGCAGCGCGCCGGCGTCGGCCGCGACGACGGGGACGCCCGCGGCCATCGCCTCCAGACACGTCAGCCCGAAGCCCTCGTAGCGCGACGCGAGCACGAACGCGCTCGCGCCGGCGTACAGGCCGGGCAGGAGCGCGTCGTCGACGTAGCCGAGCGCATGGATCCCGGGGGCGGCGTCCGCCCCCGGGAGGTAGTCGCGTCGTCCGCCGGCGGCGACGAGGTCGACGCCGCGCGCGGCCAGCTCGCGCGCTGCCGGGCCGAGCGCGCCGAGGTTCTTCCGCGCCCCGTGGGTCGCCACCGTCAGCACGTAGGGCCGCTGCAGGCCGAGCGCCGCCCGAGCGTCGTCGGCCGCCGCGCCGGGCGCGAACCGCTCGTCCACGCCGCCCGGCACGACGGCGACGGCGCTCGCGTCCACCCCGGTGCTCGCGGCAATCTCGTCGCGCGAGAACTCCGACACGGTCACCACGCGTGACGCCCGCCGCACGAGCGCCGGAAGCAGCCCGCGCTGCCAGGCCGCGTAGGCCCGGCCGTACCACTCGGGGTGACGCAGCGACGAGACGTCGTGCAGCACGAGCACGTTACGCGGCCAGGCCAGCGGCGCCAGGTTGGCGGGGGAGACCACGACCGCCGCGCGTCGCCGCGCCGCCAGCGCGGGAAGCGCGACCTGCTCCCAGGCGTGGCCGGCGCGGTGGGCCAGCGCGCGCGGGGGCCGCGCCACGACATACCCGTCCGGGCGCAGGGCGGGGAGCCGCGCCGCTACCTCGCGCGTCCAGCGCTCGACCCCCCCGATCTCGCGGCGGGCGGCCGCACGCGCATTGATCACCGCCAACGGTTGCACGGGCGGGCACCCTGACAGACTGTGCGCGATGAACGAAGGGCCGCGCGCGCTGATCACGGGCATCGACGGGCAGGACGGCTCCTACCTCGCCGAGCTGCTGCTCGGGCGCGGCTACGACGTATGGGGAACGGTGCGGGCCGAACCGGACGCCGCGCGGCCCAACCTGGTGGCGATCCGCGACCGGATCACCGTCCTCGCCTGCGATCTGCGCGACCTCGGCGCCCTGCCGGCGGTGATCGACCGCTGTCGGCCGCGAGAGCTGTACAACCTCGCGGCGACCACCTTCGTGCCGGGTTCGTGGGACGACCCGGTCGCCACGGTCGAGATCAACGCCACCGCGGTGACCGCGATGCTCGAGGCCGTCGCCCGCGATCATCCCGCGACCCGCGTCTACCAGGCCTCATCGAGCGAGGTGTTCGGAGTGCCCGACGCGGCGCCCCAGACGGAGGCGACGCCGCTGCGCCCGGTCAACCCGTACGGCATCGCCAAGCTGCACGCCCAGCTGACGGCCGCGGCCTACCGCGCCAACCACGGCCTGCACGTCTCGGTCGGGATCACCTACAACCACGAGTCGCCGCGCCGCCCACCGGCGTTCGTGACGCGCAAGGTGACCCGCGCCGCGGCCGCCATCAAGCTCGGGCTCGAGCGCCACGTCGTGCTGGGAGACCTCGACGCGCGGCGCGACTGGGGTTACGCCGGCGACTTCGTGGAGGCGATGTGGCGGATGCTCCAGCAGGAAGCCGCCGACGATTACGTCGTCGCGACCGGGCGCACCCACACCGTGCGGGAGCTGGTCGCGCTCGCGTTCGGACGCGTGGGCCTGGACCCCGGCGAGCACGTCCAGGTCGACGAGGAGCTCGTCCGGCCCGAGGTCGGCGCCGAGCGCCGCGGCGACCCGTCGCGGGCGCGCGCGCGGCTGGGCTGGGAGCCCGAGATGCCCTTCGAGGCGATGATCGCCGGCATGGTCGACCGCGACCTCGAGCTGCTCTCTTCCGCGCCCACGGCGGCGGCCGCCCGCGAGGCCTGATCCGGCGTGCGCATCGCGGTGGCCGCCGATGAGCGCACGGGCGTCGCGGACGCGGTCGTTGAGGAGCTGCGCCGCCGCGGCCACGAGGCGGTCCTGCACGGCGCCCTGACCGACGCGGAGGGCGACGGGTGGGCCTCGGCCAGCGCGGCGGCGGCGCGCGACGTGGTCGAGGGGCGCGCGGACCAGGGCGTGGTGTGCTGCTGGACGGGCACCGGCGCCTCGATCGCCGCCAACAAGGTGCCAGGCGTGCGCGCCGCGCTGTGCGGCGACGCCCAGACCGCGGAGGGCGCGCGCCGGTGGAACGACGCCAACGTGCTCGCCCTGTCGCTGCGCTCCACCTCCGAGGCCGAGCTGGCCGAGATCCTCGACGCGTGGTTCGCGGGCGAGCCCAGCGCGGACGCCGACGACCGCGCCAACGTCGAGCACCTCGACGAGCTGGACCGCCGCTAGCCTGGCGGGCCTACGCTCCCGCAGGTTGAAGCGCCTCGAAGCGCGCCACGCCGTCGTCCTCGACCTCGCGGGCGCGGCCGTCGGCCAGCAGCAGGTCCACGTGGCCGAGCACCTCCGACAGCGTCAGGTAGGCCTGCGTGACGGCGACGTCGCCCCACAGCGCCTGCGCGATCTCGTGCGCGGTCCGGGGCCGCTCGGCGAGCAGGCCGTGGATCTTCCGCGCGCGGCGGTCGTGCAGCCGGAAGCGCTCATCGATCAGTGCGCGGTGGTCCTCGATCGGGTCGCCGTGGCCGGGGAGCACCAGCTCGATCGGCATCTCGCGGGTGCGCCGCAGCGACTCCAGGTAGGTGATCAGGGCGCGCGGTCGGTCGGCCACGGCGGCGTGCGGCTCGGTGCCCGGCGGGCGCGAGACGAGCGGGTTGGAGGAGATGTGCTTGATGAGGTGATCGGCGGCGAGCAGCATCCGCCGGTCGGCGTCCCAGAAGATCGTGTCGGTGGGAGAGTGGCCCGGCCGATGCAGGACCTCGAGCGTACGGTCGCCGAGCTCCAGGCGCTCGCCGTCGTGCAGCCGCCGGGTGACGGCGGCGCTCGAACCCCAGGCGCGAAAGGCGCGCGAAACGGAGCGCAGGGCGTGGGTGACGTCCTCGGGAATCCCGTGACGCAGCATCAGCGCCTCGGCGAACTCGTCGTCGCGTTCGGCGTCCTCGGAGTAGGCGGCGAGGTAGGGCGCGAGCAGGTCGAGCGCGGCGACCTCGGCCCCCGAGCGCCGGGCGAGCACGTCGAGCAGTCCGAGGTGGTCGATGTGCTGGTGGGTGACGACGAGCAGCTCGAGGTCCTCGATCGCGTGACCGTGCGCGGCCAGCTGGCGCTCGAGCTCGTCCAGCGCCTTGGCCGAGTTCGGGCCCGAGTCGACGAGGGTCAGCGGGTCGTCCTCGATCAGGTACGTGTTGACCCGCCCGACCGCGAACGGCGTGGGGATCGCGAGGCGGTGGATACCGGCGGCGGAGGCGCGCTCCAGCGCGGCCGCCGCGCCGTCGTCGCTCACGAGCGAATCAGCGCGAGCACCTCGTCGCGGCGGCGCTCCATGTCCTCGTGCGACACCAGCGACTCCAGGCACAGGCGCAGCAGCGGCTCGGTGTTCGACGGTCGCACGTTGAAGTGCCAGTCGTCGTAGTCGATCGAGATGCCGTCCAGCCGCGACTGCCGCGCGTCGGAGTAGCGCGCGGCGATCTCCTCCATCTTCGCCTGCTGGTCGGCCACCTCGGAGTTGATCTCGCCCGAGATGAAGTACTTCACGCGGAAGGGCTCGAGCAGGTCGGACATCCGCGCGTCCTCGACCGACAGGCGCTCGAGGATCAGCAGGGCGGGGAGCGTCCCGGAGTCGGCGTTGTAGAACTGGTTGAAGTAGTAGTGGCCGGAGACCTCGCCGCCGAAGACGCCGCCCTCGTCGCGCATCCGGGTCTTGAAGAAGGCGTGGCCCACGCGGTTGATCAGCGCGGTCCCGCCGGCCGCCTCGACCGTGTCGGGAACCGCCCGGCTCGCGCGCACGTCGTAGAGGATCTTCGCGCCCGGCTGCTTGCGCAGGATCGACTCGGCCAGCAGCGCGGTGAGGAAGTCCCCGGGCACGAACTCGCCGTACTCGTCGATGAAGAAGCAGCGGTCGGCGTCACCGTCCCAGGCGATCCCGAGATCGGCGTCGACCTCCCGGACCTTCTCCACGATGAGCCGCCGGTTCTCCTCCAGCAGCGGGTTGGGCCCGCGGTCGGGGATCAGGTTGCCGTCGGCCTCCCAGTGCTCCGTGATCGGGTCGAGGCCGATGCGCTCCAGCAGCGGCCCGACCATGGGGCCCGCCATCCCGTGGCTGCCGTCCACCACGATGCGCAGGGGCTTGACGTCGTCGGCGTCGACCAGCGCGAGCGCGGCCTCGTGGAACGCGGGGTAGATGTCGACGTCCTCGGCGCTCCCCCCGCCCGGTGCCTCGCCGAGACCCGCCTCGATGGCCTCGCGGATCTCCTGGAGGCCGGCGTCGCCGGAGAGCGCGATCGCCCCCTCCTTGACGAACTTCGCACCCGTATAGGCCTTGGGGTTGTGCGACGCGGTACACATCGCACCGCCGTCGAGCCCGCGGGCACCGACGAGCCAGTAGAGCATCTCGGTGCCCACCTGACCGGCGTCGATCACGTGCGCGCCCTCGGCGACCATGCCGTCGCGGTACCGGGCCGCCAGCTCGGGCGCGGCCGGGCGCATGTCGCGCCCGAGCCCGATGCGCAGTTCGCCAGGCGGCTTGCCGGCCAGGCCGGCGAGCACGCGCACGAAGCCGCGGCCGAGCTGCTCCGCCACGTCGCCGTCGATCTGGTCCGGGTGGAGGCCGCGGACGTCGTAGGCCTTGAAGATGGCGGGATCGATGGTCGCGCTCGCCATGGGCGGCAATCCTATGCCGAAGGGACGGCGGGGGACGGCCACACGGTCCGGCCTGTGGCGGGGCGCCGTGGTCATAATGCCGCCTGGATGGTCGCCGGCGACATCGATTCGGTCGTGATCCTGTGCGGTGGTCGCGGCACGCGCCTGCAGGAGCACACGCGCACGATCCCGAAGCCGCTCGTGGAGATCGGGGGCCGCCCGATCCTTTGGCATGTGATGCGGATCTTCCTCGCGCAAGGGCTGAGTCGGTTCGTGTTGTGCCTCGGCTACCTGGGGGAGAGCATCGAACGCTTCGTGGCCGAGACGGAATGGCCGGAGGACACCGACGTTGTCTGCGTCCGCACGGGCGACGACACCCCGACCGGAGGGCGGATCGCGCGAGTCCGCAACGAGGTGCCCGACCGGGCGTTCTGCGCGACCTACGCCGACGGGGTGGCCGACATCGACCTGGTGGAGCTGATCCGGTTCCATCGCGAGCACGGCGCGTTGGCCACGATGACCGTCGTGCGGCCCCGACTCCAGTTCGGGGTCACGGAGCTCGACGGGGACGGCCGGGTCACCGGGTTCGACGAGAAGCCCCGCTCGGAGCGCTGGATCAACGGCGGCTTCTTCTGCTTCGAGCCGGGTGTGTTCGACTACCTGTCGGACTCCAGCGTCCTGGAGCGCGAGCCGCTCGAGGGGCTGGCCGCCGACGACCAGCTACGCGCGTTCCGCCATACGGGCTTCTGGGAGTGCATGGACACCTACAAGGACGCCGTCCAGCTCAACGACCTGTGGGCGGGCGAGCGGCCGCCGTGGAGAGTGTGGGCATGAGCGCCGCGTGGGCGGGGCGCTCGGTGATGGTCACCGGGGCCTATGGGCTGCTGGGCTCGTGGCTGGTCAAGGCGCTGCGCGGCGAGGACGCCCGTGTCACCGTGCTCAAGCGCGACGAAACGCCGGTTGCCGCCCTGCAGATCGAGGGCACCGAGCAGCATGTGAACGTCGTCCACGGCGATTGCACCGTGGCCGAGACGATGAACCGCGCGATCGCCGAGTACGAGGTCGACACGATGTTCCACCTCGCCGCCCAGACGACGGTCGGCGCCGCCAACCGCTCGCCGGTCTCGACCTTCGAGACAAACGTCGGGGGCACGTGGACGGTGTTGGAGGCCTGCCGCCTGCAGGGCGTGTCGCGGGTGGTTGTGGCGTCCTCGGACAAGGCGTACGGCGACCACCACGACCTTCCCTACCGCGAGGACTTCGCGCTGCGCCCGCGCTTCCCGTATGACGTCAGCAAGGCCGCAGCCGATCTGATCGCCCGCAGTTACTGGGAGACGTACGGGCTGCGGGTCGCGGTCACGCGGTTCGCCAACCTCTACGGCGGCGGGGACCTCAATCCGTCGCGGCTGATCCCGGAGGTCGCCAGCGCGGCCATCGCGGGGCGCTCGCCGATCATCCGCTCGGACGGCTTGCCGGAGCGCGATTTCCTCTATGTCGAGGACGCCGCCGCCGCCTACCTTGCGCTGGCCGAGGCGCTTGACGGCGACGGCGCCGCCGGGCAGGCGTTCAACGCCGGCGCCGGGCGTCCGCACTCCGTGCGCGAGTTGGTCGAGCTGATCTGCCGCGTCGCCGGGACCGACGTGGAGCCGGAGTTCCGCGGCGCCGGGACGCCGCCTGGCGAGATCGACCGGCAGTTCGTCGACGCCACCAGGCTGCGCGAGCTGACCGGCTGGAAGCCAACGGTGGATCTCGAGGAGGGGATCGAGCGGACGATCGCGTGGTATCGCGAGTACCCGTCCGCGCTCGTGCCCGCGGGTGCCGCCGCCGGCCCCGCATCCTCCTAGACTTCCGAGCATGTCCGGACACTCCAAATGGGCCTCGATCAAGCACAAGAAGGCGATCGTCGACTCGCGCCGCGGCCAGCAATTCACCAAGCTCGCCCGCGCAATCACGGTCGCCGCGCGCGACGGCGGCGGCGACCCGGATTCCAACGCGACGCTGGCCACCGCGGTCCAGAAGGCGCGCGACGCCTCGATGCCCAAGGACAACATCGAGCGCGCGATCGCGAAGGGCACCGGCGAGGGCGCGGACGCCAACGCGATCGAGTCGGTCGTCTACGAGGGCTACGGTCCCGGCGGCGTGGCGATCCTGGTGGAGGCGCTGACCGACAACCGCAATCGCACCGGCGCCGAGGTGCGCCACATCTTCGACAAGCAGGCCGGGGCGCTCGGCGAGCCCGGGTCCGTCGCGTACCTCTTCGAGAAGCACGGCGTCGTGGTGGTGGACGCCGAGCGCTGGTCGGAGGACGACCTCGAACCAGCGATCGACGCGGGCGCCGAGGACATCGTCGCGGACGGCGACATCTACGAGATCGTCTCCGAGCCCGGCGACCTGGCGGCCGTGCGCGCCGCGCTCGAGGCCGCGGGCGTCGAGATCGAGAGCGCCGAGGTGGTGCAGCGGCCGATCTCGCGCGTGCCGGTGGACGAGAGCGACGTCGCGCAGCTGCTGCGCCTGCTCGAGGCGCTCGAGGCCGACGACGACGTCAACGCGGTCCACGCCAACTTCGACGCCGCCGCCGACGTGCTCGAGCGCGTGGCGGCGGCGGGCTGAGCGCGGTGCCGGCGCCACCCACCCGCGCCCCCGGGGTTACCAACAAGGCGGCGGCCATGCTGCTGATTGCCGTGATGGTGGTCGGCAGCCTGCTGATGTGGCTCGGCGCGCCGTTGTTCTGGCTGTGGCTGGGCTCCCAGCTCCAGTCGGGCTCGACGCCGTCGCTCGGTCCGTACCTGCTGATCCTCGTGGGCGTGGTGGTCTCGATGATCGTCCTGGGCAAGCTGCTCTCGCGGCTCGACCACCTGTACGGGCGCGTCACCAACACGAACGCGACTGTCCGCGTGCGCCTTCCCTGGCATCGGAGCATGCGCGGAGAGCGCGGCTCGGGGCGGCAGACGCGCGTCGTGGACATCGTGATGGTCGTCAGCGTGTCCAGCGCGCTGCTGCTGTTCGGCGCCTGGTTCTTCCTGCTCGCCGGGTCGAGCCTGCCCAAGTAGGGGAGCGCACGACCGCGGGCGGCCGGCGTTCTAGACCGCCGCCAGCTCGCGGGCGTTTGGGCGGGCCTGCCGCGGCCCGCGCGGATCGGGCGCGCGCGCCCGCTCGAGCGCCCGCAGGCTGGTGGCGGTCATGATCAGCCACAGCACGACGATCGCGCCGAGGATCGAGTAGGCGGTCACCTTGACCCACGTCGCCCCGCCGCGCGCCTCGCGCTGGAGCTGGAACGTGTCCGACGTCAGCGGGCCGCTGCGCACCGCGACCGGGACCGCCGGACGGTTCGCCTCGGGCGTGGCCGGCAGGAACACCGGCAGGGCCATCAGGTGGTCGCCCCGGGCCAGGCGGAGCATCGACTTCCAGGTGCCGCCGACCGGGATCGGGGCGTCCGCGGCGTAGCGGCCGCCCGCGATGCGGTGCAGGTGCGTGATGCGGCGGTTCTCCGTGCGGCCCTGCCACGAGAGGACCTCGAACCACTCGGCCCCGCGAGCGGAGCGCGGCGGGTCGACCGTCACCGCGACGTTGACGTGGCCCGGACCGGCGGGCGTCGGCACCAGCGTGGCGCGCGTCCCGTCGCCGGTGGCGGCGCGCGGCAGCGGCACCGCGATCGCGACGAGCACGGCGACCGCGGCGAGCGCCGTGGCCGCGGCCGGCAGCGCCGGCAGCGCCCCGCGTGGGCTGCCGGGCTCGGCCAGCGCCTGGGCCACCCGCTGGCCGAGCAGCGCGCCGCCGAGCGCCGCCGCGAGCGTCAGGATCAACGCCTGGGGCAGCAGCGAGGCGGTCCAGGGGTGCGGCATCCACACATGGCTCCAACCCCATTCGGCGGCCAGGCCGATGGTGCCGATGCCGGCGCCGGAGAGCAGCGCGAAGCGCAGTGGGCGCTTCCACGCCACCAGCGCGACGCCCTCGACGACCAGCGCCTCGACGATGTAGAGCGGGAAGTGCGGCGAGGTGAAGCCGATCACCGGCCCGACGAAGATCGCGAGGGCTCCGCGCACCACGAAGAACAGCCCCAGCACCTTCACCGCGCCCCACGGGCCCAGCAGGGAGCGCGCGCAGACCAGGGCGAGCGCCGCGGCGAAGGCGATCAGCACGGGCTGGTAGAGGAGCTGGAACTGCGGCACGCCGAAGTCGAACTCGGCCTGGAAGGTCGAGAGCCCGATCAGCAGCGAGCCCGCGAAGCGCACCTGGCTGGAGCGGAAGATCCGCGTGGGCTCGCCGAGCTCGGCGCCCTGCCGCGCGAGCATCCACATGCCGAGGGTGGAGAGGCCCGCGCCGCCGATCATGAAGAGGTGCGTGGGGCCCCAGAGCGTGACGTCCTCGCCGAAGAGTGCGTGCCAGAACGCGTCGAGCGGGAAGCCCAGCAGCGCGATCGAACCGCAGGCGAGCATCTGCATCGCGCCGGGCGCGAGCGAGACCCGGTCGTCGAAGAACGTGCGCTCCCCGCGCGCCCGCGGTCCGGGGATGATCGCGTGGAGGACGACCGCGAGCACGATCCCCTGCAGGCCGATGACGATCAGGTCGTGGGGGAGGGTGAAGAGGTTCTGGTCGCGCCCGTGATCGATGTGGTAGCCGATGTCCCAGTACATCCCCAGGACGGCGATCAGCAGGGACGCGGACGCGACGAGCACCGGGATGATGAAGCGCGCCGGCACGCCGCTCTCGCGCTCGGCCAGGCGCAGCACCGGGCCCGCGACGCGCTCGAGGCGCGCGGATGCGTGCTTGACGGTGTCCGAAGTCGCGTTCAGCATCATCGAGGTCTCCCGTGATCGAATGGCGCGGCTGACGCGCGCTAGGATAACTAACTGAATGGTCAGTTAGCAAGACCCGGAACTGTGAGCTCACACACACGATCCCGTCGTTCCCGCCACCGGCGCCGCATGCCGGCGGGCGAGCGTCGGGCCGCGATCCTCGACGCGGCCATGCGGGTGTTCGCCGACCGCGGTTACCACGCGTCCTCGATCGACGAGATCGCGCGCGAGGCCGGCGTCTCCAAGGCCCTGATCTACGAGCACTTCGCGTCCAAGCAGGCGCTGTGGGCGTCGCTGCTCGACGCCCAGGCCGCCGAGATCTTCCGCCGCCTGGCGGCGGGCGCCGCCACCGCGGAGCCCGGCGAGGTCCGCCTGCGCGCGGGCGTCGACGCCTTCCTCACCTTCGTGGAGGAGCGCCGCGGCGCCTGGCGCATGCTGTTCCGCGAGGCCGCCGACCCCGAGGTCGCGGCCTTCCTCGACCGCGTCCGGAGCCAGGTGGCGGGCGTGGTGGCCGCGCTGATCGCGGCCGAGCCGGCCGCCTCGCCGGACGACAAGGCGGATCGGCGGCGCGCGATCGAGATGCTGGCCGAGCAGCTGGTGGGCGCCGTGCAGGCGCTCGCCAACTGGTGGGCCGACCATCAGGAGGTGCCGCGCGCCGAGCTGGTGGACGCGGTGATGGACTTCGCCTGGATCGGGCTCGAGCGGATGCGCGCCGGCGAGCGGGCGCGGCGCGGGCCCGGGCCGCGCGCGAACAAGGCAGTCGCTAGCCCGAAGAAGAAGCGCTGATCGCGGCCGCGGCCTGGCGCTGGCCGTAGAGCTGCCCGATCAGGATCTCGACCACGCTCGGGTCGAACTGGCTGCCGGCGTTGGCGCTGAGCTCCGCGATCGCCTCCGCGTGGGACATGGCGGCCCGGTAGGGCCGGTCCGAGGTCATCGCGTGGTAGGCGTCGCAGGCGAAGATGATCCGCGAGCCGATCGGGATGTCCTCGCCCGAGAGCCCGTCCGGGTAGCCGCCGCCGTCCCAGCGCTCGTGCTCGTGGCGGACCACCCGGGCGACGTTCCCGAGCCCCGGGATGGCACGCAGGATCCGCTCGCCGATCACGGTGTGGTCGCGCATCTTGCGCCACTGCTCGTCCGTCAGCGCGCCGGGCTTGTTGAGGATCTCGTCGGGCACCGCCACCTTCCCGATGTCGTGCAGCAGCGCGGCGGCCTGAACCTGGGCGGTGGCCTCGTCGTCGAGGCCCATGCCGCGCGCGACGGCGCCGGTCAACTCGACGACGTACTCGGAGTGCTCGCCCGTATAGCGGTCGCGCTCGAGCAGCGCCACCGCGAGCGCGGCCACCGCGTCGCGCCGGTGGGCGTCGGCCGGCGCCGCGCCGCCCTCGACGCCCGCGGTGCTGACGCGCCCGCCGCCCTCGGCGCGCGCCCGGTCCACGCCCAACGCGGCCGTTGCCAGCAGCTGCGCGGCCGTGTCCGCGCGGTCGAACTCCGCCACGCCGATCGAGGCCTGGATCGCCTCGAGCGGACCCACGCTCGTGTGCTCCAGCTCGCGCAGGACGCGCTCCATCCCGGTCTGGGCGCCCGCGAGGTCGGTCTCAGGGAGCAGGATCGCGAACTCGTCGGCGCCGGTACGGCAGGCGAGGTCGTGGGCGCGCATCCCGGCACCGAGCGCGCGGCCGGTGGCCGTGAGCACCTCGTCGCCGACCGCGTAGCCGTGCTGCGTGTTGACCGCCCGGAAGCTGTCGATGTCGAGCACGGCGGCGCACAGCGGGCGGCCGTGGCGGCGCGTGCGCTTGACCTCCACGTCCAGCTGCGTGCGGAAACGGCCGAGGTTGAGCAGCCCCGTGACGGGGTCGTTCCCCGCCTGCAGGCCGAGGCGACGCTCCAGATCGGCGATCTGCCGCTGAGCGTCAGCGAGCTGGCGCTCGAGGTCCTCGCGTTGTTGACGACCACGCACCACGAGCAATATCGGCAGAAAACGGCCTGGATTTGACCACCTTCGCCGACGCCGGTGGACCGGGTCACGGGGAGGCATCCGGCCCGCTGCGCAGAATCCGCACATCAGATGGTTGTCATGGGCATCGACCCCGGCACGGCCAGCACGGGCTACGGCGTTGTGCGCCGCCGCGACGGGCGCTTCGCCGCCCTCGACGGCGGGGTGATCGAGACGCCCTCCCGCGGCGCCCCCGAGGCGCGGCTGACGGCGATCTACGACCGCGTCTGCGAGCTGCTCGACGAGCACCTCGTCCAGGAGCTCGCCGTCGAGGACCTGTACTTCGGCCAGAACGCGCGTTCCGCATTCGCGGTCGGGCAGGCGCGGGGCGTCGTGCTGCTCGCCGCCGGGCGCCGCGCGCTCCCGTGCTCGTCCTACACGCCGCAGCAGGTCAAGGGCGCGGTATGCGGCAACGGCCGTGCGGGCAAGGCCCAGGTCCAGCAGATGGTCGGGACCCTGCTCGGCCTGCCGGCGCCGCCGGCGCCCGACCACGCCGCCGACGCGCTCGCGGTGGCCATCTGCCATCTCAACCGCGCGCCGCTGGCCGCGGCGCTGGCGCGCGCATGATCGCGCTGGTCACCGGCGCGGTCGCCGTGCGGCGGCCGGACGCGGTCGTCGTGGAGTGCGGCGGCGTCGGCTATCGCCTGGCCGTGTCCGCCGAGACCCTCAAGCGGGTCCCGGCCGTGGGCAAGCCGGTCACGCTGCACTCCCACCTCGTCGTGCGCGACGACGCCCTGACGCTGTACGGCTTCGCCAGCGAGGAGGAGCGCGAGCTGTTCCTGCTGCTGCTCGGCGTCCAGGCCGTCGGGCCCAAGGTCGCGCTCGCGGTGCTGTCGGGCGGCCCCCCGCGCGAGCTCGTGGGCGCCCTCGCGGCCGGCGACGCCGCCCGTTTCCAGGCGGTGCCCGGCATCGGCAAGCGGACGGCCGAGCGGATCATCGTCGAGCTGCGCGAGAAGGTGGGCGCGGCCGGCGAAGCCGATCCGATCACCGTCTCGCGCGGCGATAACCCCCGCCTCCTGGCCCGCGACGGCCTCGTGGGCCTCGGGTTCTCGGTGCAGGAGGCGGCCGAGATGCTCGAGTCCGCGCCAGCCGAGGCCGAGACGCCGGAGGACCTGATCGCGCACGCCCTCAAGGGAGCCCGCGCGTGAGCGACGCCACCACCGCGCGCATCCAGACCCCGGACGAGCTGGTCGAGGACGAGCTCGACCGCTCGCTGCGGCCGCGCGCGCTCGACGAGTTCGTCGGCCAGGAGAGCGTTAAGCGCCAGCTCGCGGTGGCCCTCGAGGCCGCCGCGGCCCGCGACGAGGCGCTCGACCACCTGCTGCTGGCCGGCCCGCCGGGGTTGGGCAAGACCTCGCTCGCACAGATCGTGGCGGCCGAGCTCGGCGCGCCGTTCGTCGCGACGGCCGGCCCGGCGCTCGAGCGCAAGGGCGACGTGGCCGCCTTCCTGACGGCGCTCGAGCCGCGCAGCGTGTTCTTCGTGGACGAGGTGCACCGCCTGCCACGGGCGCTGGAGGAGACCTTCTACCCGGCGATGGAGGATCGGCGGCTCCCGATCACGGTCGGGCAGGGCGCCGGCGCGCGGGTCGTGACACTCGAGCTGCCGCCGTTCACGCTGATCGGCGCGACCACGCGAGCCGGGCTGCTGACGACGCCGCTGCGCGAGCGCTTCGGCATCCAGCAGCGCCTCGAGCACTACGGGCCCGACGACCTCGGGCAGATCGTGCGCCGGTCGGCGCGCATCCTCGGCGCCGCGATCGAGGACAACGGGGCCGACGCGATCGCCGAGCGCAGCCGCGGCACCCCGCGCGTGGCCAACCGCCTGCTCAAGCGCGTGCGCGACTACGCCGAGGTGCGCGCCCAGGGCACGATCACCGTCGCGGTCGCCGGCGCCGCGCTGGAGGAGCTGGAGATCGACGCCGCGGGCCTCGACCGCCTGGATCGCGCGCTGCTCCACGCGATCTGCGCGAAGTTCGCCGGCGGGCCGGTCGGCCTCTCGACCCTGGCGGTCGCCGTCGGGGAGGAGGCGGACACGATCGAGGATGTCTACGAGCCCTACCTCGTCCAGACGGGCTTGCTCCACCGCACGCCGCGCGGCCGCGTGGCCACCCCGCACGCCTGGGCGCACCTCGGGCTCGAGGCGCCGGCCGACGTGGCGCGTCTGTTCTGATCTGCACGTGACACCGAGAGAGGACCGTCGGATGCACGTAGCCGAGTTCACCCTGCACGCCAAGCCCGGCCACTTCGAGGAGTCGCCCAGATCTACTCCCAGTTCGCGGCGGACTTCGCCGGTGTCGTAAGCCGCGCTTAACCGCGACGCCGTAGCCTCGCGCGGGTTCGTATCCTGCATGCGAGCCATGGCCCACCTCTTCATCTGTCCCAACTGCGGCAACCGCACCACCTCGAGCGAGCGCACGGCCGGGTTCCGCCGTGAGGCCCGGGGCTGCAACCGCTGCGGCTTCGGCTTCCTGTTCGAGCTGCTCGACGACTACTACCCGGCGCCGGACGCCGCCTTCTTCGTGTGCGACCAGCAGGGCCGCCTGCTGGGGATCGGCCGCGGGGCGACCGAGCTCACCGGGCTGACCGAGGAGAAGGTGATCGGGCGCCCGGTGATGGACGTGCTCGGGCTGAAGTTCGAGAACGGCGACGACCAGGTGGCCACCGCGCTCGAGTGGGGGGTGCGCGTGCTCGGCAAGCCCGTCGAGGTCCACGCCGAGGGCGACCTGCCGGCGCGCGCCACGGCCGACCTGTTCCCGGCCTACGACGACGACGGCGGCCTGCTCGTCATCCTCACCCCCGCCAAGTAACGTAGAAGGCCCGGTCCCCGACCCCCGTACCTACGGATGACGCGCAATACCTTCGCTGGATCTGCGTCCTCGGGTTTGCCTTTGCCCTGGGCAAAGGCTGCACCCTGTGTCCTTGACGGGTTCGGTCTTGCGCGCCCCCGCAGGCACGCGGGCCAGGAACCGAACCTTCTGTCCGCGCGCCCATGAGCGACCGCCGTCGCAACGCCTTCGTCCTGCTGGCCGTCTTCCTGTTGGCGCTCGGCTCGGTGCTCGTGCTGCTGACGCACGACGTCAAGCGCGGCCTCGACCTCAAGGGCGGCGTCGAGCTCGTCTACCAGGGACGCCCGACCCCGCAGCAGCCAAAGGTCGACTCGCAGGCCATCGACCGCGCGCTCGACGTCATCCGCAAGCGCGTCGACGCGTTCGGCGTCAGCGAGCCCGAGATCCAGCGCTCGGGCGCCGACCAGATCGCGGTCGGCCTGCCGGGGACCAGGAACGCCCAGCGCGCGGTCCGCCAGGTCGGCAAGGTCGCCCAGCTCCAGTTCTACGACTGGGAGGCCAACGTCCTCGGGCCGGACCTCAAGCCCAACCCCACCGACCAGAACGTGACCGGCGGGGGGGCGGCCGGCACGTCCGGCGGGCTGCCCTACTACGACGCGGTCGTGCTGGCGTCCAAGCGCGCGCCCACCACGAACAACGGCAGGGCCACGACCAACGGCGAGTACTTCCTCGTCGACGACAAGCAGAAGAAGGTCCTCGCGGGCCCGGCGGAGGTCCCGACCGACCTGACGGGTGACCTGCCCGGCGGCGAGGCCCCGAAGGGCACGCGGGTCGTGAAGGTCAACCAGGGCACGATCGTCGTCCGCGGGGAGAAGGACCGCCAGACCAAGAAGTCGGCCACGAGCTACTACGTCCTCAACGACAACCCGGCCCTGTCGGGCACCGAGCTCACCGACGTCAAGCAGGACTTCAACCGCGGCGGCGGCGGCAACGGCGCGCCGATCGTCACCTTCAACTTCACCGACAAGGGGCGCTCGGCCTGGCAGAAGGTCACGCGCAAGATCGCCCAGCGTGGTCAGGAGCAGCAGGCGCCCGGCCAGTCCCCGCAGCAGTCCTTCCAGCACTTCGCCGCCGTGCTCGACGGCGAGCTGGTGACCGTCCCGTACATCGACTTCCAGCAGAACCCCGACGGGATCGACGGCGCCAACGGCGCCGACATCGAGGGCGGGTTCACGATCCAGTCCGCGCAGGACCTGGCCAAGCTGCTCCAGATCGGCGCGCTGCCGATCAAGCTCAAGCTGATCTCGCAGTCGCAGGTCTCGGCGACGCTGGGCAAGGAGGCGCTCAGCCAGGGCGTCACCGCCGGCCTCGTGGGCCTCGGGCTGGTGGCCCTGTTCCTGCTCGTGTTCTACCGCGTGCTCGGCCTCATCGCGGTCGGCGCACTGGCGCTCTACGCGCTCTACTTCGCGGCCCTGATCGAGCTGATCCCGATCACCCTGACGCTGCCCGGGATCGCCGGCCTGATCCTCACGATCGGGGTGGCGGCCGACGCCAACATCGTGATCTTCGAACGGGTGAAGGAGGAGATACGCGCGGGCGCATCGGTGCCGCGCGGGATCGCGACGGGGTACAAGAAGGGCCTCACGGCGATCATCGACGCGAACGTCGTCACGCTGATGACGGCGTTCATCCTGTTCATCCTCGCCACCGCCGGGGTGAAGGGCTTCGCGTTCGTGCTCGGCATCGGCACGATCGTCTCCTTCCTCACGGCCGTGATGGCGACCCAGGCGATCCTCGGGTCCCTCGGGCGCTCGTCCGTCCTGCGCAGCCCGGCCGCGCTCGGCGCGGCCAAGCGGCGCCGCGCGATCCGCTTCGACTTCATGGGCGCGTCCAGGTGGTTCTTCTCGATGTCGGGCGTGATCCTGCTGATCGGCGCGCTGTCGATCGGCGGGAAGGGGCTGAACTTCGGCATCGACTTCGAGTCGGGCACGCGCATCACCACGGCGGTCCAGCGCCCCGCGACCGAGAACGGCGTCCGCGCGGTCATGGCGGCGCAGGGCTTCAACGACGCCAAGATCCAGAAGGTCAACAACAAGGACCTGGGCAAGTACGTCTTCCAGATCTCCACCAAGACGCTGCAGCCGAACAAGGTGGAGCAGGTGCGCACCGCCCTTGACCAGCGCTACGGCGTCGGCAACAACTTCTCCAACACCTCGATCGGCCCGACGTTCGGCAAGACGATCGCCAGGACGGCGGTGATCGCGATCATCGCGTCGCTGCTGGTGATCTCGGCGTACATCGCGCTGCGGTTCGAGTGGAAGTACGCCGTCCCCGTCCTGATCGCCCTGATGCACGACCTGCTGATCACCAGCGGCGTGTACTCGCTCACCGGCCGGGAGGTGACGACGTCGACGGTCGCGGCGCTGCTCACCATCCTGGGGTACTCCCTGTACGACACGATCATCGTGTTCGACCGCGTGCGCGAGAACGTCCCGCGAATGCCGCGCGCCGCCTTCTCCCAGATCGTCAACCGCTCGATGAGCGAGGTGCTGACGCGATCGCTCGCGACCACGCTGTGCACGCTGCTGCCCGTGACCGCGCTGCTGCTCTTCGGCGGGGACACGCTGAAGGACTTCGCCTTCGCCCTCCTCGTCGGCGTGGCGTCGGGCGCGTACTCGTCGATCTTCATCGCGTCGCCCGTGCTGACCCACTGGAAGGAGCGCGAGCGCGTGTACGTCCAGCGCGACGAGCGCATCCGGGGCGAGCACGGCGGCCTCGTGCCCGCGTACGCGGTGGCCACGGTCGGCGGCGAGGAGGTCGAAGCCGAGCCGGTCTCGCCGGCCCGAACCCGCCGGCGCCGCCGCGGACGCGTGACCGGGCCGGACCAGCCGGAGGAGGTCTCGCGCGAGGAGTTCGACGACATGGTCGCCGACATCGCCGAGGAGACCGGCGACGGCGCGCCCGACGGCGAGCCCGAGCCTCAGCCGGTCCCGGTGCGCGGGAACGGCCCGCGCGCACGGCGGCGCTCCTCGTCGAGCAGCACCGCCGGCGGCGGCGCCACGCCGCGCAAGAAGCCGGAGCCCAAGCCGAAGGGCGCGAGCAAGTCCAAGCGCCGCGGCCGTCACGGGAGGAACCGATAATGGGCATGCTCGCCTGGGTCATGATGGGCCTGGCCCTCTGGCATTTCACGATCTGGCTCCCGGACCGCTTCTGGGGCGGCATCGTGGGCGCCTTCGTGGGTGCGCTGATCGGCGCGATCGTCTTCGGCCTGATCGTCAACGGCGGTGTGATCCCCGGACGCAACGACACCGAGCTGGCGACGGCGCTGGAGGCGATCCCCGGCGCGATCATCGGCATGGCCCTCGTCTACTACGAGGGCATCCGGCGCGAGCGCCAGCACGGCACCGGCGTCGCCGGCCTCCCTCGGCGCTGATTCCGCCACAGCCGCGCGGTTCCGTCGCACCTCGCGCCTACGCTCTCGAGCCATGGCCGAGCCGCGCCTCGACGTCCCCGCCTGCGACCTGACGGCCGTGTTCGCGCTCGAGCGCGAGCTGGGGGTGTCGGACGCGCTCGCCCAGGTGCTCGTGCGCCGCGGCCACGCCACGCCGACTGCCGCACGGGGGTTCCTGGACGCGGCGGACGAGCATCCTCCGGACGCCTTCGACGGGATCGGCGCGGCCGTGGACCTCGTGCTGGGGCACGTCCGCGCGGGCACCCGGATCACGATCCACGGCGACTACGACGTCGACGGCGTGTGCTCCACCGCCGTGCTGGTGCGCTGCCTGCGGCGGCTCGGCGCGGAGGTCGACTGGTACCTGCCGAGCCGCCTCGACGACGGCTACGGGCTGTCGCTCGCCACGGTCGAGCGACTGCGCGCTCGCGGTACGCGCCTGCTCGTCACGGTCGACTGTGCGATCACCGCGGTCGAGGAGGTCGCGGCCGCACGCGCGAGTGACCTCGACGTGGTCGTGACCGACCACCACCGGCCCCGCGCCGATGGCGCCCTGCCCGACGCCCCGATCGTGCACCCGTCGATCTCGGCGTACCCGTGCACGGACCTGTGCGCGACCGGCGTCGCCTTCAAGTTTGCGCAGGCGCTGGAGGCGGCGGCCGGCGCGCCCGCGCCCGCCGCCGCCGAGGACCTGGACCTGGTCGCGCTGGCGACGGTGGCGGATTGCGTCCCGCTCGTGGGCGAGAACCGCCGGCTCGTGCGCGCCGGGCTGCGCGCGCTGGCGGGGACCGCGAAGCCGGGGCTGCGTGCGCTGATGCGGGTCGCCCAGGCCGACCCGAGTGGTCTCGACGCCCGGACCCTCGGCTTCCGCCTGGCGCCCCGGATCAATGCCGCCGGGCGCCTGCAGCGCGCCGACGCGGGGCTGGAGCTGGTCCTGACCGAGGACGAGGCGCGCGCGGCGGCCGTGGCCGACGAGCTCGACCGCGCCAACGCGGAGCGCCGCGACGTCGAGACGCGGATCCTGTTCGCCGCCGAGGCCCAGGTCGCCGAGGCGGGCGAGCGGTCCGCGTACGTCCTCGCCGGCGACGACTGGCACCCGGGCGTGATCGGAATCGTCGCCTCGCGGCTGGCCGAGCGCCATCACCGCCCGACCGTGCTCGTCGCGCTCGAGGGCGACGGCGGGACCGGGTCGGGCCGATCCATCCCGGGGTTCGACCTCCTCGCCGGGCTGACTGCCGGCGGCGAGCACCTGCGCCGCTACGGCGGCCACCGCGCTGCCGCCGGCCTCGAGATCGCGCGCGCCGACCTCGATGCATTCCGCGCCGCCTTCGAGGCGCACGCCGCGGCCGCGCTCGCGCCCGTGGACCTCGTCCCCGCCGAGCGGGTCGACGCCGTCGTGGCCGGGGACGCGCTCGGCCTTGCCCTGGCCGAGGAGCTCGAGCGGCTGGAGCCCTGCGGGATCGGCAACCCCGTGCCGGTGCTGCTCGTGCCGGCGGCGACATTCACCGACCCGCGGGCGATGGGGGAGGGGCGCCACGCGCGCTTCACGGTCACCGCCGGCGGAGCGCGCGCCCGGGCCGTCGCCTTCGGCGTGCCCGGGGGCCGCCTCCCGGCGGCCACGGACGAGCCCGTGGACGCCACATTCGCGCTCAGCCGGCGGACCTGGAACGGCGCGGTGGAGCCCCAGCTCGCGCTGCGGAGCGCGCGCGCCAGCGCGCCCGCGCGGCTCGAGGTCGTCGGCGAGCCGGCCGACTTCGTCGCCGCCGCGCTGGCCGAGCTCGACGCCCCGCTCGAGTCGTGGCCGCCGCCGGGCGGCGACGGCCCGCACGCCCGCGCGCTCCACGACCGTCGCGACCGCGGGATCGCGGGCTGCCTCGGGGCGCTGGTCGCGTCCGGCGAGCCGGTGCTCGTCGTATGCGCCGACGCGCCGCGCCGGGCGCGCGCGCTGACCGGTCGGCTCGGCGGCTTCGCCCTGTGCTCGTACGCCGCGCTGGAGCGCGACCCGGCGATCGCCGATGCCTATCCCCATGTGTTCGCCCTCGACCCACCGGGCCACGCCCACCACGAGCGCCTGCTGGCGGCCGGTCCGGCCGGCGCGCACGCCCACCTTGGGTACGGGCACCCTGAGCTACGCTTTGCCAGGAGCGTCCATGAGCACGAATACGGTCAGCGCGAGCTGCTCGCCATCCTCTACCGGGCCCTGCGCGACCGCGGCGGGGCGGCCGGTGGCGAGCTCGAGGCGTTGCTGCGCGGCGACGCCGAGCGGCCGCGGTCCGCGGCCGCGGCGGGCCGCGCGCTGCGCGTGCTCGCCGAGCTGGGCCTCGTCACCGTCGATGCCGCGGGCCGGTCGGTCGGCGTACCCGCCGCCGGTCGTACGGAGCTCGAGCGCTCGCAGGCCTTCCGCGCGTACGAACGCCGGCACGAGGACGGGACCCGGTGGCTGAGCGGCGCAGCAGCTCGAGCGGCGTGAAGAACGCCAAGGCGGCGCCGCGCAAGGCCGCCTCGGGCGACGGCCGGCGCAAGGCCGCCTCGGGCAACGGGGCCGCGAAGGCCAAGACGAAGGCGAAGTCGCCGCGCAAGCCGCGCGTCCGACGCCCACGGGCGACCAAGGGCTCCGGCGCCGCCGACCAGCGCCGCCCGACCGAGCGCCGGCCCGTCGGCACCCTCGAGCATCCGCAGGTCGAGCACGCCCCGGTCGCCGAGGCGAGCCTGTCCGAGCGCGAGGCGCAGCTGCTCGGCGATCTGTTCGCGGTCGTCGAGGAGCACGCCGGCGAGACCGCGGTCCAGGTCGACCGCGACGCCGTCGGCCAGGCGTACATTTTCGCCTGCGAGCACCACGCCGACCAGCGCCGCAAGTCCGGCGAGGACTTCATCAACCACCCGGTCGGCGTCGCGAAGGTGTGTGCCGGGCTGCGCCTCGACACCGAGACGCTGTGCGCCGCCCTGCTGCACGACACCGTCGAGGACACGTCGGCCTCGCTCGAGGAGGTGCAGGAGCGCTTCGGCGACGAGATCGCCAACCTCGTCGACGGCGTCACGAAGCTCACCGGGATCACGTTCCAGTCGCGCGACGAGGCCCAGGCCGAGAACTACCGCAAGATGATGGTCGCGATGGCCTCGGACATCCGGGTCATCCTGATCAAGCTGGCCGACCGGCTGCACAACATGCGCACGATCGACGCGCTGCCCAAGCAGAAGCAGATCGAGAAGGCCAAGGAGACGCTCGACATCTACGGGCCGATTGCCCACCGGCTCGGCATCCACGCGATCAAGTGGGAGCTGGAGGACCTCGCCTTTTCCACCCTGCACCCGCGCAAGTACCAGGAGATCAAGAGCCTCGTCGCCCAGCAGCGCGAGGAGCGCGAGGTCTACGTCGACCGGGCCGGCGCCTACCTGCTCAAGGAGCTGGAGGCGCTCAGCATCGACGCCGAGATCGCCGGACGGGCCAAGAACTTCTATTCGATCTACTCGAAGATGACCAAGAAGGGCAGAGAATTTAACGAGATCTACGATCTCACTGCCATGAGGGTGATGGTGGAGTCGGTGAAGGACTGCTACGGCGCCGTCGGGGTGATCCACTCGCTGTGGAAGCCGCTGCCGGGACGCTTCAAGGACTTCATCGCGATGCCGAAGTTCAACATGTACCAGTCGCTGCACACGACGGTGATCGGGCCCGAGGGGCGGCCGCTGGAGATCCAGATCCGCACGCGCGAGATGCACGACATGGCCGAGTACGGGATCGCGGCGCACTGGATCTACAAGGCCGGCGAGGGCACGGGCCCCAAGGGTGCGCAGGGTGCCGACGCCGACGGCAAGCTCAAGTGGCTGCGGCGCCTGCTCGACTGGCAGCAGGAGCTCGAGGACTCCTCCGACTTCGTCGAGACGCTCAAGGTCGACCTCTTCGAGGACGAGGTGTTCGTCTTCACGCCCAAGGGTGAGGTCAAGTCGCTGAACGCGGGCGCGACGCCGCTGGACTTCGCGTACGAGATCCACACCGACGTCGGGCACCGCTGCGTCGGCGCCAAGGTCAACAACAAGATCGTGCCGCTGCACTACGAGCTGCAGTCCGGCGACATCGTCGAGGTGCTGACGTCCAAGCGCGAACGCGGCCCCTCGCGCGACTGGCTCGCCCTGGTCAAGACCACGCGCGCGCGCAACAAGATCAAGCAATGGTTCCGGGCGGAGTCGCGCAAGGACACCGAGCACGCGGGCCGCGAGCTGCTCCAGGAGCACATGCGCAAGCAGGGCCTGCCCGCTCAGCGGCTGGTGGGCGCGCCGATCCTCGCCCACGTGATCCGCGAGATGGGGTTCAAGAAGGCCGACGACTTCTACATCGCGCTCGGCGCGGCGAAGGTGTCGCCGAAGGTCGTCACGCAGAAGGTGATGCAGCGGCTCAAGCACGGCGAGTCGGCTGACGGCGAGCCGACGGCCGGCAACCTGCTCTCCACCAAGCGCAGCCGCCGCCGCCCCGACTCCTCCTCCTCGCAGTACGGGATCCACGTCGAGGGCGTGGACGACGTCATGCTCCGGCTGGCCAAGTGCTGCCGGCCGGTGCCGGGCGACCAGATCGTCGGCTACATCTCCCTCGGGCGCGGGATCACGATCCACCGCGAGGACTGCCCCAACGCCCGCGCGCTGGCCAAGGACCCCGACCGCTTCACCAACGTCTCCTGGGACGGAGAGGGGAAGACGGCGTTCCGCGTCGAGATCCACGTCGACGCCTGGGACCGCCACCGCCTGCTCGAGGACCTGTCGCGGTCGTTCGCGGAGACCGGGGTCAACATCCTCGAAGCGCGCTGCACGGTGTCCGACCAGATGGTCCGCAACCGCTTCGTGGTCGAGGTCCCCGACACGCAGGCCCTCGACGGCGCGGTCAGCCGCCTGCGCAACGTCGACGGCGTGTTCGACGCCTATCGCGTCACGCCGACGGCGGCGTAGCGGCGCCGTCCGAGCGCTTTCGCAGCAGGTACCTGGCAGTACTGGCTGCCCTCGGCCCACACGGCCTCAACGTCCATGCCGCCGTCGTGCGCGGCTTCGCCCAGGACATCGAGCGCCACGGCCGAACCGATCCATGCCGGGTGGGTCAAGCCGCGGGGGCTCGTCCGGCCAGGGCCTTGACCTGATGGCGGATACCGACCCACCGGCGATGGCCACCGGGATCGTTGGAGACCTGCAGCGCCGCCCACCCGTCGGGTCGCAGCGTGCGGCCGACCTCTCGAACGTACCCGAGCGTCAGCGAGGGGTCGGGCATGTGCTGGAGGACAACCACCGACACGCACGCGTCGACGAAGCCGTCGGGGACCCCGGCGAGGGAAACCCATCGCCCAGGAGCCACTCGACGTTGGGCAGGTCGGGATTGTGCTGGCGGGCGCGGGCCAGCATCTCCTCGGAGATGTCGAGCGCGATGACGCGCCGAGCCCGAGCCGCGAGCACCCGCGTGAGCCGACCAAGGCCGCAGCCGATCTCCAGTGCGGTGTCGGTGCTGCGAAGCTCCACGCCGAGCCCCCCGAGGAGGTAATCGACGATGTCCTCGGTCGTCCAGAACCGTTCGGGATCGGGCGATCGGTAGGGCGGCCGGCTGTCGACGAAGAAGAACGCGCCCTCGCGTGCGCGTGCGTTCCAGAACCGTTTCATCTCCTCCGCGTGCCCGGCCATACGAGCGGCGATTCCAAAAGACCCGCGGCGGCGATCGAGGCGATGACGGGACTGCCGAGCGAGGCGACGCTGACGATCATGGGAGACGGCGATGGACGCCACCTGGCGAAGCTGCGAGCTCGCGCCGCCGACCTCGACGGCCGCGCGCGCCTGGCCCCTGCACGCCCGCGCGCCGAGCTCCCGGCGATCATCGACGACCACGATGCCGTCGTCTTCCCTGCTCGCTGGGAGGAACCATGGGGGCTCGTTCCCCTCGAGGCCATGGCGCGCGGCCGAGCCGTGGTGAGCACGGCGCGCGGCGGGTCGCGCGAATACCTTCGCGACGCGGACAACTGCCTCGTCTTCGAGGCCGACGACGCGGACGGGCTCGCGACGGCGGTCCGCCGGCTGGCGGGGGACGAAGCGCTGCGCGCGCGGCTGCGCGAGGGAGGCCTGGCTACAGCTCGCCGCCACACCAGCGTCGCGTTTCACCGGGCAGTTGAGTCCGCGCTCGCCGCCGCCCTCGAAGCCGAGGCCGTCGGCTGAGGGCGGTCAGGCGACGACGGTCAGCGCGCCCGGGCGCACGCCGAAGTCCGCCTCAGAGACCTCGCCGATGTGGTCGCCGTCGACCTGCAGCGGGAGGGGTCGCTCGTCGAGCGAGCGCGCGCGCAACCGCGTGGCGCCCGCGAAGGCTTGGACCTGGCGGTGGCGGGCGAGGCTGGCGCGGCGCGCGAAGGCGCGCCAGATGACGGTGGGCATGTCGAGCGGGTTGGCGCGGGCCAGCACGGCGCCGGCCAGCCGGCCGTCGTCCAGCCGGGCACCCTCGGCGACGTTGATCGGACGCCGGCCGAAGTAGGTGTACGGCTCGCCCTTCTGCACGATCGCGGTGACGCCCGTCAGCTCCTGGTCCCCGACCTCGAGCACCAAGCGGGGAGGGCGGACGAGGTACCGGCGGACGAAGGTCGTGACGGCGGCATACGTGAAGTAGTACTCGCCGAGGCGCGCCTTGAGGCGGGGATGGCTGTCCACCCGGTCCACCACGCTCGCGTCGAGCCCGAGGCCGGCCGAGAACGTGAAGCAGCGATCGTTGACCGTCCCCAGGTCGACGGCCCGCGGCCGCCATTCGTCGGCCAGGCGCAACAGGTGCTCGGTGGCGTCGACGATCTCGGACGGAATCCCGAGCAGACGGCAGTACACGTTGGTGGCGCCGCCCGGAAGGCAGCTCAGGGGGGTGGGTGAGCCGGCGAGGCCGTTCGCGGCCTCGTTGACCGTACCGTCTCCGCCGAAGGCCACGACCACGTCGTAGCCTTCGTGCGCCGCCTCGCGCGACAACGCGGTGGCATGCTCACGGCCCTGCGTATCGACCGCATCCACCTCGTAGCGCCCGCGAAGCGCGTACACGACGAGGTTCTTGAGCCGGTCGGAGACCGTCGTCGCATAGGGGTTGACGATGACGAGCATGCGCTGGCTCGGCGCGCGGGCACCCCGCGCGTGGTCCGAGGCCAGTCGCTCGAGCAGCTCAATCGACGCGGCCACGATGGCGTAGAACACCGCCGCCTTGCGCCCGTTACGCGCGAGCGCCGCGTAAGCTCCGCCCGTGCCAGCGGTGACCGTGATCGTGCCCGCCCGCGACGCGGAGGCCACCATCGGGCGCGCCTTGGACGGGCTCGCCGCGCAACGGGTCGAGGGCGGCTTCGAGGTGATCGTCGTGGACGACGGCTCGCGCGACGCCACCGCGGCGCACGCCCGCGAGCACGCGCTCGGTCCGCGTGTCCTCGAGGGCCCGGTGGACGGGCCGGCAGCCGCGCGCAACGCCGGGGCGCGGGCGGCCGGAGCCCCGCTCCTGGCCTTCCTGGACGCCGACTGCGTGCCCGCGCCGGGATGGCTTGCCGCGGGCGTGGCGGCGCTTGCCACCGCCGATCTCGTCCAGGGCCGGGTCGACACGCCTCCCGGCGAGGCGGTCGGGCCGTATGACCGCGGCATCTGGGTCGCAGGGCCGTCGCCGCTGTTCGAGACGGCCAACCTGCTCGTGCGCCGCGAATGGTTCGAGCGGCTCGGGGGCTTTGAGAGCTGGCTGCGACCGCGGCGTGGGATCGAGCTGGGGGAGGACGTTTGGTTCGGGTGGCGCGCGCGGCGCTCCGGCGCGCGCATCGCCTTCTGCTCCGAGGCTCTCGTGCACCACGCGGTCCATCCACGCGGGCCCGCCGGATACGTGGCCGAGCGTTTTCGGCTGCGCTTCTTCCCCGCGATGGCCGCGCGCATCCCCGAGCTGCGAGAGGCCTTCCTCTACCGCCGCCTGTTCCTCACCCCGCGCACCGCCGCATTCGACCTCGCCGTCGCGGGCGCCGTGATCGCCGGCGTACGGCGCCGCCCGGCCCTCGCGGCGCTGGCGGCCGCGCCGTATGTCCGTCACCTCGAGCAGGACGTCCTGCGCTGGGGGCGCCGCCGCGCGCCGGCCATCGCGGCCGTGCGCGTGGCGGGCGACGCAGTCTCGCTGGGTGCCCTCGTGGCGGGCAGCGTCCGCGCCCGCTCGCCGGTGCTCTGAGGCGGCCGCCGGCCCTACAACCAGCCGCGCCTGCGCGCGAATGCGAGCATGCCGACGAGTAGCACGACCATCGCCCCGACGACGATCCAGAACCCCTCGATCCCGCCCTCGCCGGGCACCTTCGTGTTCATCCCCCAGATACCCGCCACCAGCGTGAGCGGGAGGAAGACGACCGTGAGCACGGTGAGCACCCGCAGGACGTCGTTGAGCTGGTGGGTGAGCACCGATTCGTTGGTCTCCTCGAGCGCCTCGGCCGTCTCCTTGTAGCCCTCGAGCATCTGCCAGATGCGCTCGGACGCGTCGTTGATGTCGTCGAAGTAGATGTCGAGGTCGTCGGCGATGTAGCGCGCCTTCGTGCGCTCCAGGTCCGCGATCACGACGCGCTGCGGGCGGACGACCTTGCGGAAGTTGATGATCTCCTGCTTGACGTTGGAGAGGTCGCGCACGATCTCCTTGGAGCGGCCCGCGAAGATCTCCTCCTCGAGGCGTTCGAGCTTGTTGCCCATCTTGCGCAGCATCGGAAACGAGGCGTCGACGGAGTCGTCCACGATCTTGTAGAGCAGGTAGCCCGCGCCCTTGGAGAACAGCTGCTCGCGGTACTCCGGGTTGGAGCGGCAGCGCTCGAACAGATACTCGACGGGCTGGAGCGGCTCGTTGGGCAGCGTGATGACGAAGTCCTGGCCGACGAACAGGTCGAGCTCGGCCGCGTTGAGCCGGCCCACCTGCTTGTCGAAGCGCGGGAAGTGGAGCACGATGAACAGGTAGTCCTCGTACTCGTCGATCTTGGCGCGCTGGTTGCGCGAGAAGACGTCCTCGTAGTCGAGCGGGTGGAAGTCGAAGTGCTCCTCTAGCCAGGCGCGGTCGATCGCGCGCGGGCGCTCGATGTGAATCCAGCGCAGGCCCTCCGTCTCGACGGTCTCGACGCTGGGTGTCTCAGGCTCGACCGGGCGGGTGGCGACGTTGCCACGCGCACGCGCCGATCGACCAAAGCGGGGCTTGGGCAGGCTCGGCATTGGGACTTCGCGGGTCGTCGCTCATCAGATTCGCTCCGAAGCCAAGTGTACCTGCGCTGGTGCTTGCTTCCCGCCGGCGGCTGGCTATACTGCCGCGCCACATAGCTGTACGCATCCAGAGGGGTGGAGGGACTGGCCCTATGAAACCCCGGCAACCCCCCGCTACGGCGGGAAAGGTGCCAATTCCAACAGGCTCCAACAACAAGCCTGGGAGATGTGGCCAAGGTTTCTGGAACCTCCGTCCACATCCCGGGCGGAGGTTTTTTCATGGCCGTAGATGCGCTGAAGTGCAAGGAGTGCTCAACCGAATACCCGCTCGAGGCCCGCTACGTATGCGAGCGCTGCTTCGGGCCCCTCGAGGTGTCCTACACGCGCGAGGAGCGCCCGGACGTCGATGAGCTGCGACGCCGCATCCAGGCGGGCCCGCAGACGATCTGGCGCTACGCCGATTTCCTGCCCCTGAGCAGCGCGCCGCGGAGCGCGCTGCCGACCGGCTGCACGCCGCTCGCGCGCGCGGACCGGCTCGCGGAGCGCCTCGGACTGGCCGAGGTGTGGGTGAAGAACGACACCGCGAACCCCACGCACTCCTTCAAGGACCGCGTCGTGTCGGTGGCGTTGGCCCGGGCGCAGGAGCTGGGCTACCAGGTGGTGGCCTGCGCCTCCACCGGCAACCTCGCCGGCGCGGTCGCCGCGCACTCCGCTGCGGCCGGGCTCGAGTCCTACGTGTTCATCCCGGCGAACCTCGAGGAACAGAAGGTGCTGGCCACGGGCGTGTACGGGACCCACCTCGTCGCCGTGCGGGGCTCCTACGACGAGGTCAACCGGCTCTGCACCGAGCTGGCCGGCGAGCACGAGTGGGCGTTCGTCAACGTCAACCTGCGGCCGTACTACGCGGAGGGGTCGAAGACCATCGCCTTCGAGACGGCCGAGCAACTCGGCTGGGAGCTGCCGGACCGCATCGTCTGCCCGGTCGCGTCCGGGTCGCTGTTCACGAAGATCGGCCGCGGCTTCGAGGAGTGGATCGACGTCGGGCTCGTGAGCGGCGCGGTACCGGCCTTCAACGGCGCCCAGGCCGCCGGCTGCTCGCCGGTGGCCAGCGCGTTCGCCGACGGCCAGGACATCTGCCGCCCGGTGCGCAACCCGGACACGATCGCCAAGTCGCTCGCGATCGGCAACCCGGCCGATGGGCCGTACGCGCTCGAGCTGGCGCGGCAGACCGGCGGCGGGATCGACGCGGTCACCGACGAGGAGATCCGCGACGGCGTGCGCCTGCTCGCCGAGACCACCGGCATCTTCACCGAGACGGCCGGCGGCGTGACGACCGCGGTGCTGTCCAAGCTCGCCGAGCGGGGCGACATCGGCGCCGACGAGCGGGTCGTCCTCGTCATCACGGGCGACGGGCTGAAGACGCTCGACGTGGTGCGCGGCACCTTCGAGGCGCACGAGATCGAGCCTTCGCTCGAGGCCTTCGAGGCGTCGGTGCCCATCCCGGTGAGCGCGTAGTCTTTCGCCGGACATGGCCGTCCTGGTGAAGATCCCGACGCAGCTGCGCGCGGTGACCGACGGTGAGGCGGAGGCCGAGGTCAATGGCGGCACCGTCGGCGAGGTGCTCGACTCGCTGTTCGACCGCTTCGCCGAGCTGCGCGACCGGATCTGCGACGACGGAGATCTGCGCCGGTTCGTCAACGTGTACGTCGGCGGGGAGGACATCCGCTTCCTGTCCGGGCTGGAGACCGAGGTCTCCGACGGCGACGAGGTGACGATCCTGCCCGCCGTGGCCGGTGGGCGCTAGCGCCCCGGCCGGCGCCCCGGCGGTGACGGTCGCCGTCGCCACGCACGATCGTCCGTCCGGCCTGGCCGCCCTGTTCGATGCGCTGCGCGCGCAGACGCTGGCGCCGGACGTGTTCGAGGTCGTCGTGGTCGACGACGGGTCGGGGCCGGAGACCGCGGCGGTCCTCGAGGCCGAGCGCGCGCGAGGCGCTCTGGATCTGCGCGTGGTGCGCCACGAGCGCGCGCGCGGGCCCGGCGCGGCGCGAAATGCGGCGTGGCGGGAGGCGCGCGCCGCGCTCGTCGCGTTCACCGACGACGACTGCGCCCCGGCGCCGGGCTGGCTGGCCGCCGGCCTCGCGGCCCACAGCGGCGACCCGCGGGCCATCGTCCAGGGCCGCACTGAGCCCGAGCCCGGGGGCATCGAGCGCGAGGGCGTCCTCACGCGGACCCTGCGCGTGCGCCGCCTGGGCCCGTGGTACGAGACGGCGAACATGTTCTACCCGCGGGAGCTGCTCGCGGCGCTGGAGGGCTTCGACGAGGGATTCGGCCTGCAGCCGGGCGGCGAGGACACCGACCTGGCCCACCGGGCGCTCGGGGCGGGGCGCGGGGCGGTGTTCGCCCCGGACGCGCTCGTGCACCACGCGGTCGAGGAGCTCGGCGTCCGCGGGACCCTGCGCGACGCTTGGCGGTGGACCGCGTCCGTGCGGGTGTTCGCCGACCACCCAGAGATGCGCGCGGAGCTGAGCCGCGGCGTGTTCTGGAGCGGCTGGCACTGGCTGGTCGTGCGCTCCCTCCTGGGCCTCGCCGCGCCCCGCTGGCTGCGCCGGTTCCTGCTCCTGCGCCATGCGCTCCAGCTGCACGCCCGCGCGCGCCGCGCCGGCGCCGGCTGGTGGGCCGTGCCGGTCCTGTTCGCCCGCGACGTGGTCGAGACCGCCGCCGTGGTGCGCGGCGCGGTGCGGTACCGCACCTTCGTGGTGTGATCGGGCGCCGGCTGACGGCGTCGGTCGTCGTGCTCGCCGCCGCGTCAGTGGCCGGCTGCGGCGGCGGCGACAGCGGGACGGTGTCGGCTCCGACCACCGGCACCGCGCCGCCCGCGACGGCAGCGCAGAAGTCCGCCTACGAGCGGCGCCTGGTCGGCGCGCTCGGTCGCGCCGCCGGCGCGGGCAGCCTCTCCCGTCAGGTCGACGACTCCGCGCCGGCGGAGGCCAACGCACGCGTGTTCGATCGCGTCCGCGCGCTGTACGAGCGCGCGTACCTCGGCGTCCGTCCGGTCGCGCCGCCCGCGGAGGTCGCCGACGTGCACGCGCGCGTCGTGTCGTCGCTGAAGGCGCTCGCCGACGACGCCCGCCGCGCGCGGGACGCGCTGCGGCGCCGGGACGCCGCGGCGCTGAAGGCCGCGCTGGGCGACCTGCGCGCGGAGGGCCTGCGGCTGCAGGCGCTGGCGGCGCAGCTGCGGGCGCGCGGCTATTGAGCGCGATCGTCTTCGGCGGACATGCCCGGGGTTTGCACCCGACAGTCGGGTAGGCGCCACACATGCGAACCCGATATCAGCTGGATCGCGACGTCACCGCGCCGCGCACCGCCCGCGACGTCGTCGAGGCCATGGTCGCTGTTGCGGAGTTGTCCGATGCCTGGGGAGTCAGCGGCGACGGCGGCACGTGCGCGTGGGCTCTGCGCGATCGGACCAAGGCTCCGCGGTCGCTCGCTCTCGCGTAGGGACCTACACTCGGGCGCGATGTCTCGCCGGGCTGCGGGTCTGCTGCTGTGTCTCACCATCTGCACGGCGTCCTGCGCCGCGGACGCGGGTGCTCGCGTCGCGCGCTGGCGACCCTTCGCGAACGTACGCGGAGTCGTGGATCTCGCCACGCCGCGGGCCGATGGCCGCGTGACGCTCGCCGTGAACGGCGGCCTCGGTCTGCTGCGCCTTGGGCGGTCACCGTCACCGTTCGCGCGCGGGTACCGCGGGGGCGACGGCGAGCCCTACATCGTGCGCTCGGCCGGGCAGCGGGTGCCGGGCGCGCGCTGCTCGTTCCAGCGCGACGACGTCTACGCGCTGGACCCGAGCACCGCCCGGCCCGGTGTGGTCCGCGTGGACGCGACCGGGCACGCTCGGCGCGTCGCCGACCTGCCGGTCGGCTCGTTCCCCAACGGCATCGCCTTCGACACGGTCGGAGCGTTCGGCCACCGCGTGCTCGTGAGCGCCGGGATCGGCGGCGGCAGCGCGGCCCTGTACGCGCTGGACTGCCGCAACCGGCTGCGTGCGGTTGCGCCGCGGATCCCGATCGTCGAGGGCGGCATGGTCGTCGCGCCGCGGACCTTCGGCCGTTTCGGCGGCCGACTCATCGCGGCCGACGAGCTCCACGGCGTCCTGATCGCCGTCGACGCCCGCGGCCGGTCGCGGACCCTGGCACGCTCCGGGCTGCCCGCCGGCGGCGACATCGGGGTGGAGAGCCTCGCCTTCGTCCCGCGCGGCTTCGATCGCGGCACGACGGCGCTGCTGGCGGACCGCGCGGTGACCGGAGCCCCGCATCCGGGCACCGACTCGATCCTCGGAGTCTCGGGCACCGCGCTCCACGGCGCCGGTGTCCGCGCGGGCGACCTGCTCGCCGCCACGGAGGCGGGCGCCGAGACGATCGCCGTGCGCTGCGGCGCCCGCGGCTGCATCGTGTCGCTCGTCGCCCACGGTCCGGCGGTCACCCACGCCGAGGGACACATCGTGTTCGCGCGGACCTGAACGAGGAACTGGGAAACCGAGACCGAGGCGCGCCCGGCAGGATTTGAACCTGCGACCTCCCGCTCCGGAGGCGAAGCCGATGACGACCCGGAAACGCCGAGAAACACTGATGGGAGCGGCGAGAACGACGACCCCGACCGCCCGGCGGATACGGCCTGATTGGGGGCGAATCGGCGGGATTTGGGCACTGGCAGGGCGGCCAGTACCCAAACGCTGGGCCTGTGCCAGGACGATGCCGGCGGCCGGCGGCGGGTGTATCGGACGGCTTCCGGCGCCTCGTGTGCCCGTCTCAGTCCTGGCCCCGGAGGCTCCGGCACCTCGGAGATCCAGCGCCTCGTGATCAGCCGGGCGATCGCCGGCGAGTCTTCAAGCGCACCGTTCCACCTGTCGCGCGGCGACGGCCGCCTTGTTTGCCGCCGCTGGGGCGAGCCGCGCGGCCCGGCGTGGCCGCAGGCTCACGCCCGTTCGATGCGCCGCTTGAGCTTCCGCGAATCGGCGGCGAAGCAGCGTTCGGCGAGCGCGAGGGCCTCGCCCTGGATCTTGCGGCGGCGGCGGGCGGCGAGCGCGGTGAGCCGCGCCGCCTCGGACTCGTCGGCGAAGCGCTCCGGTCGCTGCTCGGTCTGCTGGGAGAGCACTGCGAGGTCGTGGTCGTCGCCCACCAGGTCGGAGAGCCGGTGCGCGCGATCGGCGAGTGCCTTCATCCTCTTGGGGGCCGCGACCCTGAGGATCTGGGCGGCGTGCCACACGTCCTTGGTGCGCTTGCGCAGCTCGTGGAAGCTCTCGTCGGAGAGATCCTCGCGGGCGGCCTGGTAGGTGCGGCGGCCACGGCGGTAAATGCGTTCGAACCCGGGTGCGAGCGCGCTGACGTCATCGCTCTCCAGCGGCCACGCGGCGGCGCGGATGCGCGCTGCGCGAAGCTCGGCGATGATCGGTGCGCCGGCGACAGTGTCCTCACGCAGATGTCGCTCGGCGACCTCGAAGTCGCCCACCAGCGCGGCGCGCAGTTCGGCGAAGGTTCCGGAGGGAAGCTCGAAGGCGTAGCGAGCGCACAGCCCGTCCAGCGTCTCGATCAGCACCTGGCTGTCGCGTGCATCGGAGAGCCGCTGACCGAGGTCTCGGAACGTCGCGTTCTCCCGCCGGTAGACCTCGTCG
The DNA here is from genome assembly GCA_963725645.1 of uncultured Actinomycetes bacterium. Classification (GTDB taxonomy): domain Bacteria; phylum Actinomycetota; class Thermoleophilia; order Solirubrobacterales; family Solirubrobacteraceae; genus JALYZC01. Next base: position 1,805,670 of record CAVRZD010000006.1, on the reverse strand, counting down.
CCGATCACGTCGCGCACGAGTCGGACGGTCGCGCGGACCCGCTTGAAGCGCTTCCGGACGGCATGGACCGCCTCGCCGGGGTCCTCGAGCGCTCCGCCCCCCAGGTCGTCGATGGCCGCATCGATCTGTCCGCGCACGATCCGGCGAATCCCCTCGGAGGACGCCTCTCCCCGGTACAGCCGGAAGGGCTCCGGTCCAGCGCGAGGTGGCGGGGGCGCGCCGTTGCAGGCCAGCCGCTGGTTCTTGTAGCGGTCATCGTCGGTGACCTCGGGCCCGAACCACTCCGGCGGCTCGAAGGCGTCCGCGTCCGCCTCGGAGCCGAACTCCACCTCCACCGTCGCCAGGCCCGCGAGGTCTTCGGCGTAGGTGTCGAGCTCGATCACCAGCCCCGAATCCGTCGTGATCAGCCGGCGCGTCTTCTCGACGCGCCGGCCTTCCGTCAGCGGCCACAGACGCTCGAACTGCTCTGGCTCGGTTGTCATCTCCTCCTCACGGCGCGCGCGACCGCGGCCCTTCTTGACCGTCAGCGTCGTGTTCTCGCCGCGGCGGCGCAGCCGGACCTCGAGTCCGCCCTCGCCGATCGCGACGTACCCCTGCGATACCTGCTCGGACGGGTAGCGGTCCAGTCCGTCCGGCAGCGCCTTGACGAGGAACTTGCGCTCGATCTCGATCCCGGCGCCGGCACCCGCGGGGCGCGACGCGGCGTTCGCCGCGCGCGCCTCATGCTCAGGCCGGTGCTGCCGCGCGCGAACCTCACCGTCGGTGGACGGACTGACGCGGTGAGGCGAGGTCGTCAATATCGGTGCCCCCGGGTCCGTGGCGCGTCTTTGGTCGCACGACGCAGGTCGGCGAGGTCGCTGCGGAGCGCGACGGTCAGATCGGCCAGACCCTGCCGTGCTGTGGCGATGACGCGATCGAACTCGTTCACAGCCGCGAGTGCGTCGGCGTGCGGGTCGCCGCGCATCGAGGCCAGCGCCTCCTGCGCGACGGCGAGCGATGCCCTGATCTCGACCAGTCGCTCGAGCTGCCGGCTCGCGCTGGCGTGTGCGGCGTCGGCTTCGGTGCCTTGGGAGTGCGTGTCGGTGGCCATCTTCAACTCCGGTCGGCTTCGCTCACCGTAGGCTCGTCGCTGCTTCGCGTCCACCGTAGAACCTTCTCGCGGGCCTCGGCCGCTTGCGCAGTTGGCTGCGGCGTTTCGCCGCGCTGGTCGGCCCACGAGGCGAGGGCAGCCAGCTCCTCTGTGGGGCGTTCTTCCTCGAGCGTGGGAGAGCCCGCGAACACGCGCCCGGACTCGGCGTCGAGGCAGACCTCCTCGCCCTCGCTGAACTCCCAACGGCCGATCTTCGCTCGGCGGGTGCCGAGGTCGACCTCGAGGTCGGCGCAGCCCACGAGGCACGGCTTGTCGAGTTCGCGCGCGACCACCGCGGCGTGCGAGGTGCGGCCGCCCGCACCGGTCAGGACCCCGGCTGCGACGGCCATCCCCGCGATGTCCTCGGTCGCGGTGTCGGGGCGGACCAGCACGGGTGGGCGCCCCTCGTGGGCGAGGCGCGTGGCGGCCTCGGTGTCGAGCGCGATCGGCCCGGTGGCCACCCCCATGCTCGCCGGGAGCGCGCGGCAGACCTCCGCCGTCTCGTCGCCGCCGTGCACGCGGACGCGGCGGATGCCGTCGATGTCGACTGGCGCGAGCCGCTCCAGCGCCGTCTCGCGCGGGATCACCTCCTCGCGCACGAGGTCGACGGCGATGTGCAACGCGGCCCAGGGCGTGCGCTTCGCAGTGCGGGTCTGGAGCAAGAAGAGCTCTCCGTCCTGGACCGTGAACTCGAACTCCTGAGCGTCGCCGAACTCGCGCTCGAGGAGCGAGCAGGTGCCGGCGATGCGCTCGTGCAGCTCGGGCGCCAGCAGAACGAGCTCCTCGGCGCCGTCGACCACGCGGCGACCGGACACGATGTCCTCGCCCTGGGCATCGAGCAGGAAGTCCATGTACAGCCGCCGCTCCCCGGTGGCCGGGTCGCGCGTGAAGGCCACGCCCGAGCCTGACAGGCCGCCGGCGTTGCCGAACACCATTCGCTGGAGGATGACCGCTGTGCCCAGGCTCTCTGGCACGTCTTTGAGCCGCCGATACTCGCGCGCCTTCCGCCCTCCCCACGAGTCCAGGACGGCGCGAACGGCGCCCTCCAGCTGGCGCTGGGGCTCCTGGGGGAACGGCTGATCGGCGAGCGCAGCGAAGCGTTCAAGGTGCGCGTGGGTGAGGTCGGCGAGCGCGAGCGCGTCAAGGTCGCGTGCCCGCTGTACTCCCGCCGCGCTCAACCGCTCACGCGTCGCCTCCTCGAAGGGTTGGGCCGGACAGCCGGCTACGACGTGGGCGTAGGACTCCACGAGTCGGCGGTAGCAGTCCCAGGCCAGACGCGGATTGCCGGTCATCGCCACCAGGCCATCGACGGTCGCGTCGCATACACCGATGTCGAGAACCGTCTCGAGCATGCCCGGCATGGACACGGGCGCACCGGAACGCACGGAGAGCAGCAGCGGGCGGCGGACGTCGCCGAAGCCCAGGCCGGTGCGCTGCTCGATGGGGTCCACCGCGCCGGCCAGCAGCGCCTCCAGATTCGCCGAGCCGCCGGTCTCGCTGTGTCGGCGCGATATCGACGTGCCCAGCACCGCCGCCTCGGGAACCCGCAGCCCCGCACGGGCCATCCGCGCGAGTCCGTGTGCCTTGCCGCCGATCTCGGCCGCGTCAGGCAGCGCCGTTTCACGGCCGGCGATCACGTAGGCCGACTGGCCGGAGTTGCGCTCGTCGGTGGAACCGAGTCGCACCGGGTCCGACCTGCCGGGTCGTCGCGGCGGGGGCTCCGAGGCGACGACCCGCCCCAGCACATGGGTACGCAGCTTGCGCGCGGCGTGCATGAGCGCGTCCGCCGCCTCCTCGAGGGCGCGCGTAGCCTCGACGAGCACGAACAGGATTCCGGGCGCGTCCACCTCGGCCACCAGGGCGGCATGGACCGAGCGCTGGACCTCGTCGGTCTCACGTTCCAGGCCCACCACGCGATGCACCGCCTCGAGGAATCCGTCCATGTCCTCGCGCGGCCCCGCGCGCCCGACCTCGCGGCCCAGCACGGTCGCGCGGAGGTATGCGCGTGCAGCCGCGAGGACCAGCGTGGTCAAACGCCGGGTCTGGGCGCGGACGCCGCCGGCCGGCTGACCCTGGGGGAGGAGAGCGAGGTAGTACGTCGCCTCCTCGAGGCTGTCGCCGACGTCGTCGGCCGTCTCGACGAGCTCGAGAACCGAAGTCGGGTCCTCCGTGCGCGATGCCGCTGCGCGAACGCGGTTCACCACCTCGTCGGCGCGTCGTTCCCACTCGCGTGCCAGCTGCGCGGACGCGTCGCGACGCACGATCTCGTGCGCGAGTGACGCTTCCTCGAGCGCGTCCGGGACGGTCTCGCCGATCTCCACCACCAGCTCGGCGTGCCTGCGTATGAGATCCATGAGCTCCTGGCGTGCCGTGCGCACATGACCGATCAGCTCGGCGCGGACCTTGTCCTGGATCAGGGACAGTGGGCGGCCGGCAAGCATGTCCTGCGCGCAGATCCGTAGCACCGACCGCAGGTACTCGCGCGCCGCGTCGACGCCGAGCACGTCGCTCAGTGAATCGCCGGCGTGCGCTGCCCGGCCCGCGCCGAACTCGAGCGCGTCGTACACGAGCGCGTCGCTGCCGGCGAGCAGAAACGCCATGTGCCCGTAATCGTGCTCGGCAGCCCAGCGCAGCATGTCGATTGCGGCGCCCTTGCCGACCAGGCGACGCAGCCGCTTGCGCGCGCGGTTCCAGTCGATCAGGAACACCAGCCGCGAGCCAACGTGCTCGAGGTACTTCTGCAGCGAGGCCGCCGTCGCGGCCTCGAAGCGGCCGACGGTCAGGTGGTAGCGACCGTCCTCCATCGCCGGATCGCTGCGTGAACGCGGACCCTCCCACTGCACGTCCCGACCTTCGAACAGCCGCTGGAAGAAGCGCAGTCGCTCCAGGTGGACGTCGGTGTAGGTGATGGTGACCGCGCCCTCGGTGACGTGTACGACGAGCACGTGGGCGTCCGTCTCGCCGATGTCGTTCTGCAACACCAGCGCCGGGCCGCTGCGCGTTGCCACCGTGCCCAGGCCGGGGTGATCGAAACGCAGGGCCTGGGTTCTCGCGAGGCCGCGCATGAACGCCCGCACCAGCGCTCGGTCCTCGTTGGACAGGTCGCGAACCAGGGCCCCGTCGATCGATTCGGTGGCGAGGCTCTGCTGCACCCGGTTGAGCTCGCGATGGGCGTCCATCACGATCAGATGCAGGCTGTCCGCTGCGCCCCGACGCCCCGACGTGAGCCGCGAGATGTCATCGCCGGAGATCGCGTCACCCGCCGGAGCCAACTCCCCGGAGAGCTCGGCCAGACGCCGGTCGAGGCCGCTCACCGCTCCGTCGTCCGCGCGCACCGCGGCCAGCATCACCTCCACCTCGCTGTGGGCCCGCCGTACCAGGTCCTCGACCTCGGGGATCGTGTAGACGCCGTCCGCCCGTCGCGCAGCGGCGCGCACCACCCCGTCCAGCGCCGGCTCGCCGACGCCGCTTGCCAGCCGTTCCTCGCGCAGGTTGGGTGCGGCGTCGTCGCCATCGGCGCCCGCTCGGGCCGTCTGGACCAGCGTCAGCAGGTACTTGACGCGATCGTTGGCGGCCAGCGCACGGCGCACCAGCTCGGGGAGGAGCAGCTCCTCCTCGCCCAGTGCCTCGATGATGCGCTGCTTGGACATCGCTTCCAGTCGGTCGGAACCTCGAGTGAGCGCGAGGCTAGCTTCACCTGTGCGTGAGCGCCACCGGTCAAGGCCACCAACTCGATGCGGGAACCCCGCAAAGCGACACCGTTCACAGAAGTGTCACATCTCTTGGCCCGGGGGAGATCGCCTCACATCGCTTTCACATGACTTTCACATGCGATCCATTCACCTGCAGTCCTTCACACCACGTTCACGTCCCCTGGCGAGTCGACGCCTAGGCTCGGACGATGCCAACCGAGGTGGAGCACGAGCCGCATCTCAGCTTCCTGGAGCCTCTGCCTCGCTCCCGCGCGGCCGTGCAGTACGCCGTAGAGCGGCACTCGGGGCAGCGTCGCGTGGCCGACCACGCCTTCTTCGTCGTGCACCCCCTGGAAGTCGCCTCGCTGCTGGCACGCTCGGGCTACCCCGACCACGTCGTCGCGGCCGGCGTCCTGCACGACGTGCTCGAGGACACCGACGCACAGCGCTGGGAGCTCGAGGTCCAGTTCGGCCCGCAGGTGGCCGAACTGGTGGCCGCCGTCAGCGACGACCCCTCGATCGACGGGGAGGAGCAGCGCAAGGACGAGCTGCGCGAGCGCGTGCGGCACCTCGGCGGGTACCCCGCCGCTCTGTACGCCGCCGACAAGATCTCCAAGGTGCGCGAGCTGCGGACCCTTTTGGCCACGGGAGCCCGTCGCGAGGAGGTCGACCCCAAGCTGAGCCGCAACCGCAAGTCGCTCGACATGCTCGAAGCGACGATCCCCGGCAGCCGCCTCGTCAAGGTCCTACGCTTCGAGCTCGAGACACTGGAACAGCTTCCACCCCAGGCCTAGGCTGAGCGGATGGGTCCGGGCACGTCGTGAGCGCGCCCGGCAGGATTTGAACCTGCGACCTCCCGCTCCGGAGGCGGGCGCTCTATCCACTGAGCTACGGGCGCGTGCCGTCGCAGCTTAGCGGCGAGCCACTAGCGTCCCGGGCCATGCTGATCGCGGTTCTGGCCGACACGCACATGCCCCGAGGAGAGCGGTCGCTGCCGCTCTCCTGCGTGCGCGTGCTCAAGCGCGCCGACCTCATCCTCCACGCCGGGGACTTCTTCGCGCTCTCCGTACTGCGCGCGCTCGAGCTGTACGCGCCCCTGGTCGGCGTGCGTGGCAACGTCGACCAGCCCGAGGTGCGCGCGCTGCTGCCCGAGACCCGACTGGTCGAGGCGGAGGGTGCGCAGATCGCGATGGTGCATGACGGCGGCCCGCGCGAGGGCCGCGTCAAGCGCCTGCGCAAGCGGTTTCGGGGCGCCGACGCCGTGGTCTTCGGCCACTCGCACCTGCCCACGCACGAAACCGACGGCGACGGGTTCCAGGTGTTCAACCCCGGCAGCCCCACCGAGCGCCGCCGCGCCCCGCAGCACACGATGGGCATCGCCCGAGCCCGCGCCGGGGCGGTGGACTTCGAGTTGCTCGCGCTCGACTGAGAGGCCGAGCCTCTAACCTCGCCCGACCATGGACCTCGACGTGTTCTTCGCCGGCACCGGCGGCTCGGTGCCCACCGCCCGACGCGGGATGCCCGCGCTGCTCGTCCGCCGCGGCGGCGAGAAGCTGCTGTTCGACTGCGGCGAGGGGACGCAGCGCCAGCTCGTGCGCTCGGTGGGCCTGCCGGAGGTCGACGAGGTTCTGCTCACGCATTTCCACGCCGACCACTGGCTCGGCCTGCCCGGGATGCTGAAGACCTTCGACCTGCGCGACCGCGAGCGTCCGCTCACGGTGCGCGGGCCGCGCGGACTGCGCGAGCTGATGAAGGTGATGCGCGCGGTCTACGGCCGCGTGCGCTACGACCTCACGATCGAGGAGGTCGCGCCCGGTACCGAGGTGCGGCGCGACGGCTGCACGCTGGCCGCGATCGAGGTCGCGCACCGCGTGCCGGCGCTGGCGTGGGTGCTGTGGGAGGACGAGCGGCCGGGCGAATTCGACGCCGGCAAGGCGGAGCGCCTCGGCGTCGCCCCCGGGCCGGACTTCGGGCGCCTGCAGCGCGGCGAGGCGGTCGGGGGCGTGCGGCCCGAGCAGGTCGTCGGGCCGGCGCGCGCCGGGCGCAAGATCGTCGTCTCCGGCGACACGGCGCCGTGCGACTCGTTGCGGGTCGCGGCGCACGGGGCGGACGTCCTGGTCCACGAGGCCACGTTCACCGAGGAGGAGCGCGAGCGCGCCGCACAGACCGGCCACTCCACCGCCGCGGCCGCCGCGGGGCTGGCGCGCGACGCCGACGTGCGCCTGCTCGCACTCACGCACGTGTCCACGCGCTACGGCGGCCACGAGATCCGCGACGAGGCCCGCGCGGTGTTCGAGCGCACCGTGGTCCCGCGGGACTTCGACGCGATCGAGGTTCCCTTCCCGGAGCGGGGCGAGCCGCACCTCGTCCGCTGGGAGGAGCCGGTCGCGACCTGAGCCCGCGCGGGGTCGCTCGTTCGATCGTCCGCACCGGCCGCCGCGCGCTGAAGGATGCGGGCGCCTCCGCCGATGCACGGGCATTCAGCGGGAAGGAGACTCGATGGACGGCAGGTGCTCACGCAGGACCCTCCGGGCGCTCGCGATCGGCCCTCTGGCCGCGGCGCTCGTGCTGGCGCTGGGCGGCACGGCGATGGCGAAGCCCGGCGGACCGTTCGATCACGGCTCGTTCGTGATCGGCGACGAGAACTCCGCCGTCGGCAGCCACGTCACCTACTGGGGAGCGCAGTGGTGGAAGCGCAACAGCCTCAGCGGCGGCACGGCGCCGGCGGCCTTCAAGGGCTTCGCCACCGACACGCTCGGCGTCCCACCGGCCTGCGGCAGCACCTGGACCACGCGGCCCGGAAACAGCTCGGCGCCTCCGGGCGCCGTGCCGGACGTCATGCCGGTGATCGCGTCCAGCCACGTCACCAAGGCCGGACCCGTGATCTCCGGCGACGTGGCCAAGGTCGTGCTGGTGGAGACGGACCCGGGCTATGGCCCGGCGCCCGGCCACGCCGGCCGCGGCACGGTCGTCGGCGTCGTCTGCGTTGCGGGCGGCGGCGGGATCGACCCGACCTAGGTAGCGCACGACATTCCGTCGGCGACGCCGGCCCCGCCGAGGGGCCGGCGTCGCGTCGCGCTGCTAGGCTGCTGCGCGGCGGTTCCTTTAACCCGGTCCCGAGAGGCCAGGAAGGGGCACGAAGTTGGACCAGAGCAACGCGAAGGTCGTCCTCGACCGCGATGACATGCGCCGCACGCTCGTGCGGATCGCACACGAGATCGTCGAGCGCGACGGGGGCGCGGACGTCGCGCTGGTCGGCATCCACCGCCGCGGCGCGGTGCTCGCCGCCCGCCTGCAACCGCTGGTCGCGGAGCTGGCCGAGACCGGCGTCCCGCTCGGCGACGTCGACATCAGCTTCTACCGCGACGACCTGGCCACCCGCCCGGCCGCCCCGGTCGTGCACGCCTCCCATCTGGACTTCCCGCTCGAGGGGCGCACGGTCGTGATCGTCGACGACGTGCTCTACACGGGCCGCACGGTCCGCGCCGCAATCGAGGCGCTGTTCGCCTACGGGCGCCCGGCCTCGGTACGGCTCGCGGTTCTCGCCGACCGCGGGCACCGCGAGCTGCCGATTCGCCCCGACTTCGTGGGCAAGAATCTGCCCACCGCGCCCGGCGAGCGCGTGAACGTCCACGTCGAGGAGATCGACGACGTGGACGAGGTCGTCATCGCTCCTGACCGGCCATCGAGGGAGGTTCGCGCGGCATGAAGCACCTGCTCTCCGTCGACGACCTCTCGAGGGGCGACATCGAGCGGATCCTCGAGCGCGCCAAGGAGTTCGAGGACGTGTCGCGCCGGCCGATCAAGAAGGTCCCGGCGCTCCAGTACAAGACCGTCGTCAACCTCTTCTACGAGGCCTCCACCCGTACCAGCACCTCCTTCGAGATCGCCGCCAAGCGCCTGTCGGCGGAGGTCCACTCGATCCGCGCGGCCGGCTCGTCGGTGGACAAGGGCGAGTCGCTCAAGGACACGGTGCAGACGCTCAGCGCGTACGACCCGTCGGCCATCGTGATCCGCTCGCCCCACGTCGGCGCCGCGGACCTGGTCGCCCGGTGGAGTCCCGCGGCGGTCGTCAACGCGGGCGACGGCAAGCACGAGCACCCCACCCAGGCGCTGCTGGACGTCTACACGCTGCGCGAGCGCCTCGGCGCGCTCGAGGGAGTGAAGGTGTGGATCGTCGGCGACGTGCTGCACTCGCGGGTCGCCCGCTCGGAGGTCCTCGCCCTCACCCGGATGGGGGCGCAGGTGACGGTGTGCGGGCCGCCGACCCTGATCCCGCGCGGGATCGAGGCCCTGGGCTGCTCGGTCGCCTACACCCTCGACGGCCTCGGCGAGGCCGACGTGGTCTACGCCCTGCGCATGCAGCGCGAGCGCATGCGCGAGTCCTACGTGCCCTCGCTGCGCGAGTACGCGATGCGCTACCAGATCGATGCCGCCCGCCTGCGCTCCGGCCAGGTGCTCATGCATCCCGGCCCGGTCAACCGCGGCGTCGAGTTGGCCGCCGACGTGATCGACGGCCCGCAGGCCGTGATCACGGCCCAGGTCGAGGCCGGCATCGTCGTGCGCATGGCGGTGCTCTACGAGCTGGTCGCCGGCGCGCCCGCGGATGCGCCGGCCGACCCCGCCGCGGCGCAGCCACCCGCCGACGTGCCGGCGCCGGCGGAGGCGCCGGCATGACCCGGCCCCTCGTGGCACCGGCGCGCGGGCCGGCGACCCTGCTGATCCGCGGCGCCCACGTCCTCGACCCGCGCACGGGCCTCGACGCGCCGCACGACGTGCTCGTGCGCGATGGCGCCATCGCCGAGCTGAGCACGCCGGGGGCGCTGCCGGAGCCGGAGGACGGCGGCACTATCGACGGCGCCGGGCGCCACCTGTTCCCGGCGTTCTTCGATCCCCACGTCCACCTGCGCACGCCCGGCCACGAGCACAAGGAGGACCTCGAGACCGGCACGCGCGCGGCCGCGGCCGGGGGTTTCGGCGGCGTCATCGCCATGCCCAACACCGATCCGACGGTCGACTCGGCCTCGGTGCTGCGGGCCCTGCGCGACGACGCGGAGGAGACCGCGCGCGTGCCCGTCGGCTTCCTCGCCTCGATCACGCGCCGGCTCGAGGGCGAGGCGCTCACCGAGATGGCCGAGCTGCGCGACGAGGGCGCGCTGGGCTTCACCGACGACGGCAGGCCGGTCACCAGCGCCGGCCTTCTGCTCCGGGCCCTGCAGTACCAGCGGCTGTGCGGCGGCGTGATCGCGCTGCACGAGGAGGACCCGACGCTGTCGGGCGCCGGCGTCATGCACGAGGGGGACGTGTCCGCCCGCCTCGGCCTGGCCGGGATCCCGCCGGTGTCCGAGTCGACGATGATCGCCCGCGATGCCGCCCTCGCCGGGTACGAGAACGCCCGGATCCACGTGCAGCACCTCTCGTGCGTGCCGTCCGTGGAGGCGGTCGCGGCGGCCAAGGAGGCCGGCGTGCGCATCAGCGCCGAGGCCACGCCGCACCATCTCGTCCTCACGGACGCCGCTCTGCTCGGCGGGCTCGACACGGCGCTGAAGATGAACCCCCCGCTGCGCACCGAGGCCGACCGCGCCGCCCTGGTCGAGGGCCTGCGCGACGGGACGATCGACTGCGTCGCCACCGACCACGCCCCGCACGCGCGCGAGGAGAAGGAGGTGCCATTCGAGGAGGCGCCGATGGGCACGATCGGGCTCGAGACCGCCTTCCCGGTCCTCCATACCGAGCTCGTGCTCCCGGGCGTCCTCGGCCTGGGCGTCCTGGTCGAGCGCATGACGGCCGGCGCGGCGCTGTTCGACCTTCCGACCCCGCGGATCGAGCCCGGGGCGCCCGCCGACCTCGTGCTCGTCGACCTCGCCGCCGACTGGACGGTGGGGGAGGCCGGGTACCACAGCCGCGCCGAGCACTGCGCCTTCGACGGCCGGACGGTGCGCGGGGCGATCCTGCTGACGATCGCCGGCGGCGCGGTCGCGCACGGGGCCGGGGCGCCGGACGAGGTCGCCGCGTGAGCCGGCTGCTCGAGCGCGACCGCACCGCGCTCGTGGTCGTCGACGTCCAGGAGGCGTTCCGTCCCGCCGTCGGCGAGTTCGACGCGGTCGCCCGCAACGCCGCCATCCTCGTGCAGGGTGCGCGCATCCTCGGCGTTCCCGTGGTGGTCACCGAGCAGTACCCCCGCGGGCTGGGGGAGACCGTGCCGGAGCTGGCCGAGCACCTCGACGGGATCCCGCGCCTCGAGAAGGAGGCCTTCTCCGCCGCGCGCGCCGAGGGATTCGACCTCGGGGGCCGCGATCAGGCGCTCGTATGCGGGATCGAGACGCACGTGTGCGTCGCGCAGACGGTCGGTGACCTGCTCGACGACGGCGTCGACGTGCAGGTCGCCACCGACGCGGTCACCTCGCGCACCGCGGCGAACCGCCGCGCGGGCCTGGCGAAGATGGAGGCCTCGGGCGCCATGCTCACCTCGACGGAGATGGCGCTCTTCGAGCTGCTGGGAAGGGCGGGAACGCCCGAGTTCAAGGAAGTGCAGGCGCTCGTCAAGTGAGCGGCAGCGCGTACGTGCTCCTCGAAGACGGCGCGCGCTTCGACGGCGACGCGTGCGCGGCCCCCGGTCCGGTGACCGGCGAGGTCGTGTTCAACACCGCCATGTCCGGCTACCAGGAGTCGATGACCGACCCCTCCTACGCGGGCCAGCTGATCACGTTCACCTACCCGCACATCGGCAACTACGGCGTCTCGGGCGAGGCGATGGAGTCGGACGGCGTCCACGCGCGCGCGGCGATCATGCGCGCCGCGGTCAACCGCGAGGACGCCCCCGGCGCCGAGCGCGGCTGGCTGGACTGGCTCGAGGACTGCGGCATCCCGGCGATCACCGGCGTGGACACGCGTGCGCTCGTCCGGCACATCCGCGACGCCGGCGCCATGCGCGGCGGCGTGTTCCCGGCGGACCTGGCGGAAGCCGAGGCGCGGGCCCTGATCGCCGCCGAGCCGCCGATGGACGGGCGCGACCTGGCGCGGGAGGTCACCCCGGCCGAGGTCTCCGTGCTGGAGCCGACGGGCGGCGGGGCGGCCGGGCCCCGCATCGCGGCCATCGACACCGGCATCAAGGGGTCGATCGTCGCCAACCTGCGCCGGCGCGGCGCGACCGTCGAGCTGCACCCCTGCAGCGTGACCGCCGACGAGCTGCTCGCCCGCGACGCCGACGCCTACTTCCTCGCCAACGGCCCCGGCGACCCGGCCGCGCTGGACTACGTCGTCGACACCGTCCGCGACCTCGTCGGCAAGCGCCCGGTGTTCGGGATCTGCCTCGGCCACCAGCTGCTCTGCCGCGCCGTCGGCCTGGAGACCTACAAGCTGCCCTTCGGCCACCGCGGCGCCAACCATCCGGTCAAGGACCTCACGACCGGGAAGATCGAGATCACGAGCCAGAACCACGGCTTCGCGGTGCTCGCGCCGGATGGCGGCCGCACGATCGACCGCGACGAGCCGGTGCGCTGGGAGACCGACTTCGGCACCGCCGAGCTCACCCACCTCAACCTCTACGACCGCACCGTGGAGGGGCTGACGCTGGTCGACGTGCCGGGAGGCACCGTCCAGTACCACCCCGAGGCCGGCCCCGGCCCGCACGACTCGCTCTACCTCTTCGATCGGTTCCTCGACCAGATCGCCCAGGCGGCGGCCTGATGCCCCGGCGCGACGACCTCCGCAAGATCCTGATCCTCGGCTCCGGCCCGATCGTCATCGGGCAGGCGGCCGAGTTCGACTACTCGGGCGTGCAGGCCTGCAAGGTCCTGCTCGAGGAGGGCTACGAGGTCGTGCTCGTGAACTCCAACCCGGCGACGATCATGACCGACCCCGAGTTCGCCACGCGCACCTACATCGAGCCGCTGCTGCCCGGGCCGGTCGCGCAGGTGATCGCCAAGGAGAAGCCCGACGCGCTGCTGCCCACGCTCGGCGGTCAGACCGCGCTCAACCTGGCCAAGGAACTGGGGGAGGACGGCACGCTCGAGCGCCACGGCGTCGAGCTGATCGGCGCCGACCTCGACGCGATCATCCGCGCCGAGGACCGCGACGTGTTCCGCGAGACGATGGCCGCGGCCGGGCTGCGGATGCCGCGGAGCGCGATCGCGACCAGCTCGGCCGAGGCGCGCTCGCACATGACCGACATCGGGCTGCCGATCGTGGTCCGGCCGGCCTTCACCCTCGGCGGGCGCGGGGGCGGCGTCGTCCGCACCGAGGCGGAGTTCGACCGGGTCGTCGCCGCCGGGCTGGCGATCTCGCCGATCGGCCAGGTGCTGCTCGACGAGAGCGTGCTCGGCTGGGGCGAGTTCGAGCTCGAGGTCATGCGCGACCGCAACGACAACGTCGTGATCATCTGCTCGATCGAGAACGTCGACCCGATGGGCGTCCACACCGGCGACTCGGTCACGGTGGCGCCCCAGCAGACCCTGACCGACCGCCAGTACCAGGCGCTGCGCGACCAGGCGATCGCCGTGATCCGCGCGGTGGGGGTGGAGACCGGCGGCTCCAACGTGCAGTTCGCCGTCAACCCCGCCACCGACGAGATCGTCGTGATCGAAATGAACCCGCGCGTGTCGCGTTCGTCCGCGCTCGCGTCGAAGGCGACCGGGTTCCCGATCGCGAAGATCGCCGCCCGCCTGGCCGTGGGCTACGCGCTGGAGGAGATCCCGAACGACATCACCCGCCGGACGCCGGCCTCGTTCGAGCCGACGATCGACTACGCCGTGGTCAAGTGGCCGCGCTTCGCCTTCGAGAAGTTCCCCGACGTGGGCGACGAGCTGACCACCCACATGCAGTCGGTGGGCGAGGTGATGGCGATCGGGCGGACCTTCCAGCAGGCGTTCGCCAAGGCGATGCGCTCGCGCGAGCTCGACGTGTCGCCCAGGCTCGACCTCGACGAGGAGGAGCTGCTGGCGCGGCTGGAGCGGCCGCGTCCCGACCGCTACGACCTGATCCTGGAGGCATTCCGCCGAGGCCTGGCGCTCGAAGCCGTCCGCGAGCGGACGTTGATCGACCCCTGGTTCCTGCGCGAGCTGCACGAGCTGGCTGCGGACGAGGCCGCGCCGTTCGCCGGCGAGCGCACCTACAAGGCCGTGGACACGTGCGCGGCCGAGTTCGAGGCGGAGACGCCCTACTACTACTCCGGCTGGGAGCGCCCGGCGGCGGGTGGGCCCGCCCACGAGGTCGCCCGCGGAACCAGGCCGAGCGTGATGATCCTCGGCTCCGGCCCGAACCGGATCGGCCAGGGCATCGAGTTCGACTACTGCTGCGTGCACGCGGCCATGACCGTGCGCGAGCGGGGGCGCGACGCCGTCATGGTCAACTGCAATCCCGAGACGGTCTCGACCGACTACGACACCTCCGACCGCCTCTACTTCGAGCCGCTGACGCTCGAGGACGTGCTGGGGATCTGCGCGGTCGAGGATCCCGAGGGCGTGATCGTCCAGTTCGGCGGCCAGACGCCGCTCAAGCTCGCCGCCGGGCTGGCGGAGGCCGGGGTGCCCCTGTTGGGCACGAGCGTCGATGCGATCGACCTGGCCGAGGATCGCGGGCGCTTCGGCGCGCTGCTGGCGCGGCTGGGCTACGAGGCACCGCCGTACGCGACGGCGCTGTCGGCCCAGGATGCGCTGGCCAAGGCCGGCGACGTCGGCTTCCCGCTGCTCGTGCGCCCCTCCTACGTCCTCGGCGGGCGCGCGATGGAGATCGTCTATGACGAGGCCGGCCTGCGCGACTACCTCGAGCGCGCCTCGGCGACGATGGCGACCGACGGACGCGAGATCTTCCTCGACCGCTTTCTCGAGGACGCGATCGAGGTCGACGTCGACGCGCTCTGCGACGGCGACGAGGTGTGGATCGGCGGCATCATGCAGCACGTCGAGGAGGCCGGGATCCACTCCGGCGACTCCGCCTGCGTGCTGCCGCCGCACTCGCTTGGCGACGCGATGCTTGCGCGCATCCGCGAGCAGACGGCCGGGATCGCGCTGGGCCTCGGGGTCGTCGGTCTGCTCAACGTCCAGTTCGCGGTGCTCGGCGACGGCCTGTACGTGATCGAGGCCAACCCGCGCGCCTCGCGGACGGTCCCGTTCGTGTCCAAGGCCACGGGCGTGCCACTGGCGAAGCTCGCCTGCCGGATCATGCTCGGCGAGCGGATCGCGGAGCTGGGCGTTCCGCCCGAGGCCTCGGCCGAGACGGCGGTCGAGCACGTGGCCGTCAAGGAGGCGGTGCTGCCCTTCGACCGCTTCCACGGCTCCGACGCGCTGCTGGCGCCCGAGATGCGCTCGACGGGCGAGGTCATGGGCGTGGCCCGCGACTTCCCGACGGCGTTCGCCAAGGCCCAGGCGGCGGCGGGCGCGCGCCTGCCGCAGGAGGGCACCGTCTTCGTGACGGTGGCCGACGGCGACAAGGCCGGCGCGCAGGGCATCGCGGCGCAGCTGCACGACCTCGGCTTCCGCATCGTCGCCACGCGAGGCACCGCACAGCGGATCTCGCGGATGGGCGTCCCGGTCGAGACGCTGAACA
The DNA here is from genome assembly GCA_963725645.1 of uncultured Actinomycetes bacterium. Classification (GTDB taxonomy): domain Bacteria; phylum Actinomycetota; class Thermoleophilia; order Solirubrobacterales; family Solirubrobacteraceae; genus JALYZC01. The sequence continues at coordinate 1,790,304 of CAVRZD010000006.1, read as the reverse complement.
AGCTCGGGGAGGGCTCTCCGCACGTGGTGGACTGGATCGAGCGCGGCGACGTCGACCTGGTGATCAACACGCCGGCGGGGACCGGCGCCCGCTCGGACGGCTACGAGATCCGCGCGGCGGCGGTCGCACGCGGGATTCCTTGCATCACGACGCTGTCTGGGGGATTCGCGGCGACCCGCGCGATCGCCGCGGCCCGTCAGGGGGAGGCCCCGGTGCTGTCGCTCCAGGAGCTCCACCTGGCCGACGGCGCGACCGCCTCGGCGCGGCCGCGGGCCGCGGAAGCATGAGCGAAGCGCAGCGAACGATCGCCCCGTTCGGCCGCAGGCGCGGCGAGATCGAGGCCAACCGCGCGGTCGGCGCCTACCGCGTGCTGGAGGTCTCGGACCCCGACGGGCCCGCGCCGCGCCCGGGCCAGTTCTACATGCTCGCGGCCTGCGATCGCTGGGGGGGAGGGGACCACGAGCGACCCTTCCTTCCGCGTGCGTTCTCGTTCCTGCGCGCGGGCGAGGGGCGCCTGGAGTTCCTGCTCGAGGACGTCGGCCCGGGCACCCACCGCCTGGCCGAGCTCGAGCCCGGCGCGGGCCTGCGGCTGACCGGGCCGCTGGGCATCGGGTTCGCGCGCCCGGAGGACGGGCGCGCGCCGGTGCTCGTGGGCGGCGGCATCGGGATCGTGCCGCTGGCGGGCTGGCAGGACGAGGTCGGCGGGCCGGCGCTCCTGGGGTTCCGCTCCAGCGCCCACGCCGAGGCCGCGGCGCTGCTCGCGGACGTGGACCTCGCCACCGACGACGGCTCGGTCGGCCACCACGGCCCGGTCGTCGACCTGCTGGAGGCGTCGCTCGACGCCGATCCGCGCGCTGTCGTCTACGCCTGCGGCCCGCCGCCGATGCTCGAGGCGGTGCGCGCGCTGTGCGCGCATCGCGGCGTGCCGGCCCAGCTCGCCATGGAGTCCGGAATGGCGTGCGGGTTCGGGGCCTGCTTCGGCTGCGTGGTGCCCACCCGCGACGGGTACGTACGTCTGTGCCTGGACGGGCCGGTGCTGGACGCCGGCGCCCTCGACACGGCGCTGGTCGCAGGGGCGGGCCATTGATCGACTTCTGCGGCATCGAGCTGGCCCACCCGATCGTCAACGGCTCCGGCACCTTCGACGCGATCGCGGCGCGGCGGACGTTCGGCGACGCGCTGCTCGCGGACTTCCCGTTCGCCGCCTTCGTCTCCAAGACCGTCACGCTGGAGCCGCGGCAGGGCAACCCGCCGCCGCGGCTCTGGGAGCAGCCGGCCGGCCTGATCAACTCGATCGGCCTCCCCAACCGCGGACTGGACGGCTATCTCGAGCGCGACCTGCCGGAGCTCGCCGCCCTGCCGGTGCCGCTGATCGTCAACGTGATGGGCTTCACGCGCGAGGAGGTCGGCCGCTTGGTGGAGGCGTTCGCCGCGCGCGACGAGGTGGCCGCGCTCGAGCTCAACGTCTCCTGCCCGAACGTAGAGAGTGGGCTGATCATGGGCGCCGACCCGGGCGAGACGGCCGCGCTGCTCGAGCACGTCCGACCGCGCACGTCGAAGCCGCTGATCGTCAAGCTGACGCCGAACGCGACCGACGTCGGCGCGGTCGCGGCCGCCGCCGAGGCGACGGGCGCCGACGCGGTCTCGCTGATCAACACGCTGCGCGGAATGGCGTTGAGTCCGCGTACCCGCGAGCCCTGGCTCGGGGGCGGGACCGGCGGGGTGTCCGGCCCCGCGGTGCGCGCGATCGCGCTCGCGCAGGTGCAGGACGTCGCCGGCCGCGTGACGATTCCGGTGGTCGGCATGGGCGGGGTACAGTGCGGCGCTGACGCCGACGATCTGCTGCGCGCCGGCGCCAGGCTGGTCGCCGTCGGGACCGAGAGCTTCCGCGACCCGAGGGCCGGCGGCCGGGTGGCCGACGAGCTGCTCGATCTACGATCGAAGCGGTCCAAAACTGCGCCGGAAACCGGATCTGTCGATAAACCTAGAACCGGTGTAACGTAAAGCGCCTGGAAACACACACAACACTGTTTTCCAGAGTTTACGATAGCTCGACCTCAGGTTGAGCTGCAGGTGAATTCGCGCTGTTTTCCTTGCGGCCGGAGAGCGAAGATGCAAGACTCGCGCCAATGGCGCCGGCGCCGACGAACACGCCCACGAAGCCCACCGCGGCACCGGAGCGCTCCCTCCTGCAGAGACTCGACGCGCTCAAGCGCGCCAACGACATTCGCACCCGCCGCGCGCAGCTCAAGCGCGACCTGAAGGGCGGGCGCGTGTCGATCCATCAGCTCCTGCTCGACCCGCCCGCGTACGTCGAGACGGCCAAGGTCTTCGACATGCTGCTGGCCGTTCCGAAGTACGGCCGGGTGAAGGCCAACAAGGTCCTCAACCAATGCCGCATCTCGCCGAGCAAGACGATCGGCGGCCTCTCCGAGCGTCAGCGCTCGGAGCTCGTCGTGATGCTCCGGCGCTAGTGGCCCACTAGTTTCGAGGGCTGGCGCCCTCCACCGAACGTGGGGCACGTCTTCGTGATCACCGGTCCTTCCGGGGTCGGCAAGGGAACGCTGATCCGGGGCCTGCTCGAGCGCGTGCCGGGCCTCGAGCTGTCGGTGTCGGCGACCACCCGCGCGCCGCGGCCCGGGGAGCGCGACGGCGTCGACTACCACTTCCTCAGCGACGAGGAATTCGACCGCCGCGTGGCGGCCGGGGACTTCGTCGAGCACGCGCGCTACTCGGGCCGCCAGTACGGGACGCTGCGCTCCGAGCTCGAGCGGCGCATGGCCGCGGGGGCCGGGGTGGTGCTCGAGATCGAGGTGCAGGGCGCCCGCCAGATCCGCGCCGGGATGCCGGAGGCGGTGCAGGTGTTCATCGCCCCGCCGTCGGTCGAGGCGCTGCGCGCGCGCCTCGTCGGCCGGGGCACCGACGCCCCCGCGGACGTCGAGGCGCGGCTCGCGACGGCGCTCGAGGAGCTCGAGGCCGAGAAGGAATTCGAATACGTGGTCGTCAACGACCGTCTGGAGCAGGCGACCGAGGAGCTGGCGGAGATCGTGCGGCGCGAGCTCGAGCGCCCGCTAGACTCCAGTGCATGATCTCTCCTCGCGTCGACCGCCTCCTCGAGGTCGTCGACTCCAATTACGCCAGTGTGATCGTGGCCGCGAAGCGCGCCCGCCAGATCAACTCCTACTACCACAACCTCGGTGAGGGCACGTTCGACGAGTTCCCCCCGCCGATGGTCGAGACCCGCTCCAAGAACTACCTCACGATCGCGCTCGAGGAAGTCGAAGCGGGCAAGATCAAGTACCACTACCGGTAGTCCCGGTCCGAGCCTGGAGGCGGCGGCATGGCACGCGTGCTCCTCGGGGTCAGCGGCGGAATCGCCGCCTACAAGGCGCTCGAGCTGGCTCGCCTGGCCGTCAAGGCCGGGCATACCGTGCGGGTCGTGCAGACCGAGGCGAGCACGCGCTTCGTCGGCACGGCCGCGTTCGCCGCGCTCACGGGCGCGCCGGTCCTGACCTCCGAGTTCGAGCGTGATCCTGCACGCGGCGCCTTTCCCGACCAGTCACCGCCGGAGCACGACCCGCTCAACCACCTCGAGCTGGTCCGCAACGCCGACGCCTTCCTGATCGCGCCGGCGTCGGCCAACACGATCGCCAAGCTGGCGGCCGGGCTGGCGGACAACCTGCTGACCAGCGCGGCGCTGGCAGCGACCTGCCCGGTGCTCGTCGCGCCGGCCATGAACGACGCGATGTACGAGCACGCGGCGACCCGGGCCAACCTGGACACGCTGCGGGCGCGCGGCGTGGCGGTGCTCGAGCCCGAGGTCGGCGCGCTCGGGTCCAAGGGCGAGTGGGGTGTCGGGCGGCTGCGCGAGCCGCCGGAGCTGCTCGCCGCGGTCGAGGCGGTCGTGCCCAGCGGGGCGCCGCGCTCGATGGATGGTCTGAAGGTCCTCGTGACCGCGGGTGGCACGCGCGAGCCGATCGACTCGGTGCGCTACGTCGGCAACCGCTCGTCGGGCCGCATGGGCTTCGCCCTGGCCGACGAGGCCGCGCGCCGCGGCGCCGAGGTCACCGTGATCGCCGCCAACGTCACCCTGCCGCGCAACCCGGTCGTGGCCTACGAGGACGTCGCCACCGCGGCCGAGCTGACGGCGGCCTGCGAGGCGCGCTTCGGCGACTGCGACGTGCTGCTGATGGCCGCCGCGGTGGCCGACTACCGTCCCGCCGCTCCCGCCGAGGCAAAGCTGAAGAAGGAGGCGGCCGCCGAGCTCGATCTCCGGCTCGAGCGCACCGAGGACGCCCTGGCCGCCCTGGCGGCCGCGCGTCGCACCGGGCAGACGCTCGTCGGCTTCGCCGCCGAGCACGGCGGCAACGCGGTCGAGCTGGCCCGCGGCAAGCTCGAGCGCAAGGGCCTCGACCTGGTGGTCGTCAACGACATCTCGCGAGCCGACATCGGTTTCGACACGCCCGAGAACGAGGTGACGATCGTCACCGCCGGTGCCGAGCAGCCGGTGCCGCGGACCTCGAAGCCCGAGGTCGCGGGCGCCATCCTCGACGCGGTGGAGCAGCAGCGGTCGGACGGGGAGTACAACTTCAAGCATGGAGCCCCCGGAGCGCCTGGAAGGCCTGGCGCCGCACGAGCTTGAGGCGGCGGCCGCCGTGGGGCGGCGCCTGGCTGAGAACGTCGCCCGGGCCGTCGAGGTCGACGCCGACGTGCTGCGATCCGTGGTCGTCGCCCTCGCCGCCGAGGGCCACGTCCTGATCGAGGACTACCCGGGCGTCGGCAAGACAGCACTGGCCCGCGCGCTCGCCCGCTCGATCGACGGCCAGTTCGCGCGGATCCAATGCACGGCGGACCTTCTGCCCGCCGACATCGTGGGCACGAACGTGTACAACGAGCGCGAGCAGCGCTTCGAGTTCCGCCCTGGACCGATCTTCGCCAACGTCGTGCTGGTGGACGAGGTCAACCGGGCCTCGCCCAAGACCCAGTCCGGGCTGCTCGAGTGCATGCAGGAGCGCCACGTGACGGTCGACGTGCACACGCACGAGCTGGCGCGGCCGTTCCTCGTGCTCGCGACGCAGAACCCGATCGAGTACGAGGGCACCTACCCGCTGCCGGAGGCGCAGGTGGACCGCTTCATGGCTCGCGTATCGCTCGGGTACCCGAGCGCCGCGGCCGAGGCGGGCATGCTCGCCAGCCACGAGGCCGGCGATCGCGTGCTCGCGCTCGAGCCGGTCGTCTCGCCCACCGACGTGGTCGCGCTCCAGGAGGCCGCCGGGCGCGTCCATGCTGCGCCGGCGCTGCGCGAGTACGTGGTCGAGCTGCTCGGGCGCACCCGCACGGACCCGCGCGTCGAGCTCGGCGCCAGCCCGCGCGCGGGCCTGATGCTCCTGCGCTCGGCGAAGGCGCTGGCCGCGCTCGACAGCCGCGACCACGCGCTTCCGGACGACGTGCAGGCGCTCGCCCAGCCCGTGCTCGCCCACCGCCTGCTGCTCGCGCCCGACGCCGGCGGGGAGGAGCTCGAGGCCACTCGCCGCCACGTCGTGGCCGACGCCGTCAGCGCGACTCCGGCGATGTGATGCGCGGGGCGCTCGCGACCGGCGCGCTGGGCCTCGCGCTGGTGCTGCTGGGCGTCGCCGTGGACGCCGAGCCGCTGCTGGTTCCGGGCGTGGCGCTGGTCGCCCTGGCGACGGCCTGCGCCGGCTGGGTCGCCGCCGCCGCGCGCGGCGCCGGCGTCGCGCGCGAGCTCTCCGCACGCCGCGTGATGGAGGAGGAGCCGCTCAGCGTGCGCATCACGGCGCGCGCCGGCGCGCTGCCCCTGCCGGGCGGCGCGCTCGAGGACTCGCTGCTGCCCGAACCGGCGCCGCTGCGCTCCGGCCGCGCGGTCGCGCGCGTGCGCATCGACGTGCGCTTCGCCCGCCGCGGTGCGCGCACCCTGGCGGCGCCCGTGCTCGCACTGCGCGACCCGCTCGGCGTCGCCGGGCGCCGGGTGGGCGAGGGGGAGGCGGACGAGCGGGTCCTCGTGCTCCCGCGCGTGCACCCCGTGACCGCCGCGGGCGAGGGCTCGCCGCTGCAGTCGGGCGGCAGCGCGGCGCCCGTCGCGGGCGCGGAGATCGAGCTGGACGGCCTGCGGCCCTACCGTGACGGCGCGCCGGCCTCGCGGATCCACTGGGCCGCGCTGGCCCGCGGCGCCGGACTGCTCGAGCGTCGTCTGCGCCCCGAGGGCGAGGGGCGGCCGCTGGTCGTGCTCGACGCCGCCGGTCCGGCGGACGCCGATGACCTCGACGCGGCCGTGCGGGCCGCGGCATCGCTTGGGTACGCGCTGGCGCGGGGCGGAGGCTGCTCGATCCTGCTGCCCGGCGATCGCCGCGCCACCGCCCTGGAGGCCGACGGGCGGGGGTGGCCGGCCGTGCACGCCCGCCTCGCGCTGGTCGCCCCGGGTCCGGCGGCGTCCGCGCTGGGCGCGGCGGCCGCCGGGGCGCATACCGTCTACTACGTGGCGGCGCGGCGCGGCATGCGGGCGCGGCACCGGCTCCTCCGCGGGCACGGCCATCAGCGCGTCGTGCTCGTCGTGCCCGGGCGACTCGCGGGCCGCCACGCGGCCTTCAGCGTGGCCGGATGCAGCGGCTACGTCCTCGCGTCCGGCGCGCGCGCGGCGGTCGGCGCATGAGCGCGGCGATGCGGTCCTCGACGCCGCCGGCGGCCCGGCTCGCCGGCCTGGTCGGGCTGGCCGCGTTCGGCGCCTGGCAGTGGGGCCTGCTGGTGTCGCCCGGCGCCGCCGGGCGGATCATGCTCGCGCTCGCGGCGGCCGCAGCCGGCGCCTGGCTGCTCGTCGTCGGCGCGCGCCGCGGACCGGCCGCGCGCGCTGCGATCGCCGTGGTGGCCGCCCTCGGCGCGGCGGCGCTCGTGCTGCTCGCCGCCGGGGTCCCGGCGCGGCTGCTGGCGCCCGGCAACTGGAACGACCTGCTCGACGGGATCTGGCAGGGGGTGGAGGCGCTTCCGAGCATCGCGGTCCCGTATGCCGGCGCGGACCCCTGGCCGCGGCTCGTGATCCTCGCCGGCGGCGGGCTGCTCGTCGCCTTCGCCGTCCTGACCGCGTTCGGGGCCCTCGGACGCTCGCGCGCCGCGCGCGCCCTGCCGCTGACCGCGCTGCTGCTGCTCTTCGTCGTGCCCTCGGTCGCTCGCGAGCTGCCCGATCCGTTCCTGCGCGGCGCGATCTTCACCGTGCTCGTCGCCGGTTTCCTGTGGCTGGAGCGCGTGACGCCCGACAGCGCGCCGCGGGCGGCGGCGCTCGTCGCGGCGGCCGTCGGGGTCGGCCTGCTCGCCGCCCCGCTGCTCGACCGCGAGACCCCGATCCTCGACGTCAACGACCTTGCCGGTGAGATCGCCTCTGCCCGGGGAACCACGTTCGACTGGGACCACCGCTACGGCCCGCTGAACTGGCCCCGCGACGGCCGCGAGGTCCTGCGCATCAAGGCCGCCCACGCGGCCTACTGGAAGGCCGAGAACCTCGACGGCTTCGACGGCCTGCGCTGGCTGCACGTGCGCGGGGCCGCGGACGAGGAGGCACCGGCCGCCTTCTACAGCCACCCCGAATGGACCCAGGACGTGCGGATCACGGTGCGCGCGCTGCGCTCGGAGCAGTTCATCGGCGCGGGAAACACGCTGCTGATCCGGGACGCCCGGGCCGCACCGGTGGCGGCCGGGAGCCCCGGGACCTACGACGCCGGGACCCCGCTGCGCAGCGGCGACTCCTACGTGGCGCGCGTCTACACGCCGCGCCCCACCGCGCGCGAGCTGGCGTCGGCCGGGGGTCCGCCGGTGCGGGCGGGCGGCGGCGGCCGGATCCTCGGCTCGCCGCTGTACGCCTATCTGACCGTGGCGCTCCCCGCTCCGGCCGCCGGCGGCGGCTACGCCGCCCGGCCCGAGATCGCCGGGCCGGGCGAGGGCGGCGTGGCCTTCCCGCCCTTCGGCCGGGGCGGCACGCCCGCCACCGTCCTGCGCGGGGTCGTGCTGGGCCACGGCGACGCCGCGCTGCGCGCCGGCCCGTACGCGGGCGCCTACGCGCTCGCCCGCCGGCTGGCCGCCGGCGCCCGCACGCCCTACGAGTACGTCCGCGCGGTCGAGGCCTACCTCTCGAAGGGGTTTAGCTACAACGAGACCCCGCCGCAGCGCGCGGTGCCCTTGGCGAGCTTCCTCTCGACGGATCGCACGGGCTACTGCCAGCAGTTCTCCGGCGGGATGGCGCTGCTGCTGCGCATGGGCGGTGTGCCCGCCCGCGTGGCCACGGGCTTCGCGCCCGGCGCCTACAGCCGGTCGCGCGGCGAATACGTCGTCCGCGACAACGACGCCCACTCCTGGGTCGAGGCCTACTTCGAGCCCTACGGCTGGGTCCCGTTCGACCCGACGCCGCCGGCCGCACCCGCGGCTTCGCAGGCGAGCTACGGCACGACGCCGTCGGCCGGCTCGCCCGACCCGCGGGATACCGGGGCCGGTCGCCAGCCCGTGCGCAAGCCCGCGACGGCGTTCGCGCGGGGCAACGGGGACGGCCCCGGCCCGCTCCCGATCCTCGCCGTGGCGGCGCTCGTGGCGGCGGTGTTCGGCGCGGTCGCGCTCGCCCTGCCCCGACGGCGCCGCGGCGGGTCGCCGCGTGACCCCTACGTCGCCGAGCTCGAGCGAGCGCTGCGCCGCACCGGCCGTCCGGCCCCGCATGGAACGACGCTGCAGGCGCTCGAGCGCCGCCTCGCGACCCTCCCCGGCGCCGCCGCCTACGTCCGTGCACTGCGCGCGCACCGCTTCGCCGCGGCCGCCCCGGCGCCGACGCCGGCCCAGCGCCGCGGGCTGCGGCGCGCGCTGAGCCAGGGGCTGGGCCTGTGGGGCCGCGCGCGCGGCCTCTGGGCACTCCCGCCCCGCCTACACTAGGACGTCGTGTCCGACGTGTACGAGCTCTACCGCCGCGGGACCGCGCTGCTGGAGGCGCGCGACTACCACGCGGCCACGATCGCGCTGTCGCGCGCCCGCGATCTGGACCCCGAGCCCACCTCGATCCGTGAGGCGCTCGGCCGCGCCTACTTCCACGCCCGCCAGCACGCCGAGGCCGCGGCGGAGTTCGAGGCCGTCGTTCAGCGGGCGCCGACGAACGACTACGCACTCTTCTGCCTCGGCCGTTCGCTGCAGCAGCTCGGACGCCACGCCGAGGCGCGCCGCCCGCTCGCTCTGGCCGCCTGCCTGCGCCCGGACCGCCCGGACTACCGCCTCTATCGCGACAGAGCGCGCGCCGCGGCCTGACCCGGCTGCAAACCCTCGCCTGAGCGCACGTCCGGGCCGCCGGCCGTGCGCAGCACTATCCCGCGGCCGGCCGCACGCTCAGGCTTGGTGTTCGCCGGCTTAGGCCGCGGCGTCGCCGCCTGGCTCGACGGCACTTCGCCTTCAATACGCTGGGCGCCGTGACGGGGCGGCCGGGAGCCGAGGCGCACGCGGTGGATCCGAGGGCGCTGCCGCTGGCCCACGAGCCCGTGCTCGAGCGCGGCGCCGACGGCCGTCACCGGGTCAGCTATCGCCTGCCGATCCCGTACTTCCGGCTGTTCTGGGCGCCGCTCGTCCGCCGGCGGGCGCGGCGCGTCGAGGCGGCCGCCGATGCCGGCCGGCCGCTGCCCACGGACGTGCCCTGGTGGGCGCCGCCCGTACCGCAGGACGCGCCTGCCACCGCGACCGTGGCCTGCCTGTGCCTGATCGGTGCGGTCTCCAGCTACGGCGGCGGCACCGGCGGGCTGCTGACGCAGACGCTGCCCTACGCCGCCAAGGTCTACGACGTCGGCGACGCGGCGCTCGGGACGGGGCTGGCGGTGGTGCGCATCGGCGTGGTGGTCGCGCTGCTGCTCGGCCCCCTGGCCGACCGGCTGGGGCGCCGGCGGCTCGTGGTCGGCGCCATCGTCGCTCACTGTCTCGTGACGGCCGTGCTCGGGCTGGCGCCGACGTTCGACGTCTACATCGGCGGCCATGTCGTGCTGCGCTGCATCGACACGCTCCTCGGCGTCGCCGCCGGCATCCTGGCGGTCGAGAGCGTTCCCGCCGGCAACAGGGCGGTGACCCTGTCCCTCGTGTTCCTGGCGAGCGGAGTGGGCGTCGCGCTCGCCGTGGCGTCGCTGCCCGTCGCGGCCGCGGGCCGGGTCGGCTTCGCCGCCGTGTACCTGGTCCAGCTGCTCGCGCTGCCGCTGGTCCTGCACGCGGGCCGGCTCCTGCGCGAGTCCCCGCGCTTCGTGGTGCACGCCCCCGAGCGTCACGGCTACGGCGAGCTGCTGCGCCGGCCCCTCGCGCGGCGTCTGGCCCTGGTCGGCGGGGTCGCGTTCCTCAGCGCGATCTTCTTCGCGCCCACGGCCGAGTTCTTCACGCGCTACCTCGACGACGTGCGCCACTTCTCCTCGGTGCAGATCGTCCTGTTCCTCGCGCTGACCGGCGCCCCGGCGTCGCTGACGGTCGTGCTGGGCGGACGGCTGGCCGACGTGCGCGGGCGCAAGGTCGTTGCCGTCCCGGCGATCGTGGTCGCCGCCGTCTCGTTCGCCGGGTTCTTCCTCACCGGACCGCCCTGGCTGTGGCTGTTCGCGTTCGCCGGGCAGGTGCTCGGCTCGCTCAGCCTGGCCGCGTCGGGCGTGTACACCCCGGAGCTGTTCCCCACGCGCGTGCGTGCGGCGGCCAATACGCTGGTGCTCGCGTGCGCGGTGACGGGCTCGGGCGTCGGGCTGGCCACGGCCGGGGCACTCGCCGGACCGCTGGGCGTCGGACCCGCCATCGCGGCGCTCGCGATCTTCCCGCTGCTGGCGGCAACCCTGATCGCACTGCGGTTCCCGGAGACCCGCGGCCGCTCGCTCGAGGACACCAGCGGCGACACCATCCCCGCGCCGGTGGAGGTGATCTAGGAAACGGCCTCGGGCCGCCAGCTTACGATGAGTAAGCTGGGTCATCCTTCCCGATCGAGAGGAGACGGCCATGCAGGCCGTGGTGATGCACGAGACGGGCGGCCCGGAGGTCCTGCACTACGAGGAGGCCGAACGGCCGGAGCCCGGCGACGGCGAGGTCCTGATCCGCGTCCGCGCCGTCTCGGTCAACCCGGTCGACTGGAAGTACCGGCGCGGGTTCGTCGACGAGGCGCTTCCGGCGGTGCTCGGCAAGGACGTGTCCGGCACCGTCGAGGCGTCGCGGTCCGACGCGTTCGCCGAGGGCGACGAGGTGTTCGGCATGGCCATCAGCGGCGGGTACGCGGAGCTCGCCGCCGCCGCCGCGGGCGGGATTGCCCACAAGCCGGCGGGCCTCAGCCACGAGCAGGCCGCCGCGATCCCGGTGGCCGGGATGACCGCCTGGCAGGCGCTGTTCGACCGCGGCGGCCTCGAGCGCGGCCAGACCGCGTTGGTCGCCGGCGCCGCCGGGGGCGTCGGCCACCTCGGGGTGCAGTTCGCCAGGCACGCCGGCGCGCGGACGATCGGCACCGGGTCCGCCCGCAACCGCGACTTTGTGCTCGGGCTCGGCGCCGACGACTAGTGGTGTGACCGGCAACGTTTGCCGGTTTCCGTAACTAGGGCTCCGGCGGCCGTCGGCGAACTGGCTTTCCGAACGCGATCGGCGATCGGGAGGCGAGAATGGCGGCCAGGGTGGAGCTTCGGGAGATCACCAACGAGGAGGGCAATCGGCTGCTGCGGATCGTGCGTCGCGGCAGTGGGTCGGTTGTGACGTGGCGGCGGGCGCAGATCGTGCTGCTGTCGGCGCAGCGGATGAGCCCGACCAAGATCAGCGAGGTTGTGTTCACCGACCCGGACACGGTCCGCGAGGTGATCCACAACTTCAACCGCGACGGGTTCGACGCGCTCTACCCGCGCTACGCCGGCGGGCGCCCGGCGACGTTCACGCTGCCCCAGCGGCGGGCGATCAAGAAGATCGCGCTGTCGGTCCCGACCGATCTCGGGCGGCCGTTTGCGACCTGGAGTCTGGCGAAGCTGGCCGACTACCTGGTCGCCGAGGGGGTGGTCACGGACATCTCCCACGAGGGGCTGCGCGCCCTGTTGCGCGAGGAGGGCGTCTCCTTTCAAGCGGTGAGGACCTGGAAGCGCTCCAATGACCCGAACTTCGAGCCGAAAAAGAACCGCATCCTTGAGCTCTACGAACTCGCCGAGGCCGGCACGGCGACCGTCATCTGCCTCGACGAGTTCGGGCCGTTGAACATCCAGCCCCAGCCGGGCGGCAAGGCGTGGGCGCCGCTGAAGAAGCCGCGGCGGATCCGCGCGACCTACAAGCGCCCGCACGGCGTCCGGCACATGCTCGGCGCCTACGACGTCGGCCGCGATCGCCTCTACGGCCACATCAAGAAGCGCAAGACCCGCGTCGAGTTCCTCGCCTTCTGCCGCTACATCCGCTCGCTCTACCCGGCCGAGATGCGGCTCCACTTCATCCTCGACAACTTCAGCCCCCACCTCGGCGACAAGGTCCGCGAGTGGGCCGCCGACAACAACGTCGAGCTCGCCCACACCCCACACTACGGTTCCTGGCTGAACCGCATCGAGGCCCAGTTCAAAGCGCTGCGCTACTTCACCCTCGACGGCACCGACCACCCCGATCACGCCACCCAGGCCCGGCTCATCCGCCGCTACATCGCCTGGCGCAACCACCACGCCGACGACGCCCGCCTACGCACGGTCGTCAACACGGCAAACGTTGCCTGATCCTCCACTAGGTCGACTACACCGCGCAGGACGTCGCCGACGTGGTGCAGGACGCGGACGTCGCGTTCGACACCGTGGGCGGCGAGACGACGGCGGCGCTCGTCCCCGCTACGCGGCCGGGCGGCATCGTCCTCACCATCGCCGGCCCACCGCCCGAGGACGAGGCCCGCGAGCGCGGCGTGCGCGCCGAGCTGCTGGTGATGAGCCCGGACGGCGACCAGCTGGCGCGGATCGCCGAGCTCGTCGCGGCGGGCGACGTGCGCGTGGAGATCGCGGAGGTGCTGCCGCTGACCGAGGTGGCGCGCGCGCACGAGCTCAACGAGGCCGGACACACGCGCGGGAAGATCGTCCTGACGGTCTAGCCTGCGGCCTCGCGGGCCTGGGTCGCGACGCGCACGAGCAGCCCGAGGAACCCGTCGAGCCGCTCGGCCGACACGGCCTCGAGCGGCAGGTCCCCCTGGACCCAGACCGCCCCGGCGCCGGTGTGCGAGAAGCGCACGAGCGGCAGCGAGCGGTTCCAGTGCAGCAGGGCGTGGTCGTCGATGTGGCCGGGCTCGACGACCTCGGCCTGGGCGCGCAGGAGCCCGTCGCGCAGCGCGACGCCGACGTGCAGCGGCCAGCCGGCGGCGTCCACCGTGAGCCCCCACTCGCCCGCCGCCACCCGCCGGGTCTCGCCGTCGAGCGCGTCGAGATAGGTCTCGATCGCGGCCGCGGCGTCGGTCTCCGTGGCTGCCATCCGGCCAGCGTAGCGGCGCTCCCGCGGGCCGACGGATCGTGGGTCCGGTGCTATCCTCACCCGGAAGCTTTCGATAGCCGGCCCGCCGCGGCCGGAGTGCAGTTCGAAAGTGGGCGCACGCCCACTTTCTTTCGTTTCGGAGGGAGAATTTGAGCGCAATCCAAGCCGAGGTCGAGGCACGCCTGGCCCAGGCCGAGCCCGATGTCGAGGTGCTGCTCGCCGAGGTCGTCGGCGCCGCCACGCTGCGCGTGTTCATCGACCATCCGAACGGCGTGTCGCTGGAGCTGTGCGAGCGCGTCTCGCATGCGCTCGCCCCGCTGCGCGAGACCTACACGATCGAGGTCTCCTCGCCCGGCTCGGAGCGACCGCTGACGAAGCCCGATCACTTCCGCCGCTTCCTCGGCCGGCGTGCGCGCGTCCGCACGCGCGCCCCGCTGCACGGCTCAGAGCGCCGCTCCGTCACCGGGGAGCTCGTCGGCGCGTCCGAGGACGAGGTGACGGTCGCCGCGCCCGACGGTGTCGTGGCGATCGCCTACGGCGACATCCAACGCTCGAACCTCGTGGAGGGCGTCTAGTCATGTCCAAGGAGATCCTGGAAGCCACCACCGCGCTCGCCCGCGAGAAGGGCATCGCGCCGGAGAAGCTGATCTTCGCGCTCGAGGACGCGCTGCTGTCGGCCTACAAGAAGACGCCGGGCGCGGCCAAGTACGCCCGCGTCGAGATGGACCGCGAGAGCGGCGACTTCAAGGTCTACGAGCTGATGATCCCCGAGCGGCTCGAGGCGCAGCTGATCGTCGAGACGATCGACGAGGGCACCGTCATCGACCCGGAGACGGGCGAGGTGCGCGAGCCCGAGGACCCCGAGATCGACCCGGAGAAGTTCGCGCAGTACCGCGACCAGATCGACGAGCGCGACGTCACCCCGGACGACTTCGGCCGCATCGCCGCGCAGACGGCCAAGCAGGTGATCCTGCAGCGGATCCGCGAGGCCGAGCGCGACATGATGTTCGAGGAGTACCGCGACCGCGTCGGCGAGCTGGTCACCGGCATCGTCCAGCAGTCCGACTCGCGCTACACGCTCGTCCAGCTGCGCGAGCGCGTCGAGGCGCTGCTGCCCAAGTCCGAGCAGGTCGACGGCGAGCGCTACGAGCACTCCGGCCGCATCAAGGCCGTCATCAAGGAGGTCTCGGCCTCGACCAAGGGCCCGAGCATCATCGTCTCGCGTCGCGACCCCGAGCTGATCAAGAAGCTGTTCGAGCTCGAGGTCCCCGAGATCGCCGACGGCCTGGTGGAGATCACCAACGTCGCGCGCGAGCCCGGCTACCGCTCGAAGATCGCGGTCATCTCGCACGCCGACGGCGTGGATCCGGTCGGCGCCTGCGTCGGCCCGCGCGGCTCGCGCGTGCGCATGGTCGTGTCCGAGCTGCGCGGCGAGAAGATCGACATCATCCCCTACAACGACGAGCCGGCCCGGTTCGTCGCCAAGGCACTTTCGCCCGCGCGCGTGCGCGAGGTCCTCGTCGACGACGAGGACCGGCAGGCGACGGTGATCGTGCCCGACGACCAGCTGTCGCTGGCGATCGGCCGCGAGGGCCAGAACGCCCGCCTCGCCGCTCGGCTGACCGGCTGGCGCGTGGACATCAAGTCCGAGACCGAGTTCGCGGCCGAGGAGGCCGAGCACGGCTACGACGAGGAGGAGGTCTCGGGCCGCTGCGCCGCGATCCTGTCGACCGGCCGCCGCTGCCCGAACGCCGCGCTGCCCGGGTTCCGCTACTGCGGCCTGGACGCCCACCAGGCGCTGCGCCGCGTCGACACCGACAAGGTCGTCGTGCTCAGCGGGCTGGACGAGGCGGACATCGCCGCATTGGCGGACGCCGAGCGCTCCGACGACGACGTCGCCGAGATCGTCGCCCGCGCCGCCGCGGCCGGCCCCGACGCCGTCGCCGAGGAGCCGCCCCCTGAGGAGGCGCTCGCCGAGGACGCGGCGGTCGAGCCCGAGGCGGAGGAGGCCCCCGAGGAGCCGGCGGCCGAGCAGGCCGAGGAGCCGGCGGTCGAGGAGACCGTGGAGCCCGCGGCCGACGAGGCCGAGCCGCCGCCCGAAGAGGCCCTCGCCGAGGACGCCGCGCCGGAACCGGACGGCCGACCGGCCGCGGGAGAGCCCGCGGCGGGCCCGGCTGGCGAGGGCGCGGCATAGCCCGCGAGCCACTGCGGCGCTGCGTCGGCTGTGGACGGGTCGTTCCCAAGCGCGACTTGACGCGCCTCGCGGCCCGGGGCGGTGTCGTCATCGCCGATCCCGGCGCTCGCGCACCCGGTCGCGGCGCCTATGTGCACCCGACGCCGGAGTGCGCCGGGCGCGGCCTGCGCCCACGCCCGCTCGCGCGGGCGCTGCGCACGACGGTGACCGTGCCCGATGAGCTCGTAGACTTGTTCGACTGATGGCCAAGAAGCGCGTCCACGAAATCGCCAAGGAGCAGGGCCTCACCAGCAAGGAGCTGCTCGCCAAGCTGAAGGCAGCCGGCATCGAGGTCAAGGCGGCCGCGTCCTCCGTCGAGGAGGCCGACGCGCTGGCGGCGCTCGGCAACGGCGCTGCGCCGGCCACCGGTACGGCCAGGCGAAGGCGCCGGCCAAGGCCGCGAAGGCCAAGCCGCGCAAGGCCGCAAGCCCGCCGCGCCGAGCCCGAGGCGGCGGAGCCGAAGGACGCGCCGCCGAGGCCGCGGCCGACGGCGCCGCGCCGGCCGATGACGCCGGCCCGGCGCCCGCCGCGCAGCGCCCGGCGGCGCCCAAGCAGCGCCCCACGCGCGACTCGCTCCCCGGCGAGCGCGCGCCCGGCGCCGGCGCCGGCGGCCGCCGCCGCGTCGTGATCGACTCGCAGGCCTCGCGCCGCCAGCAGGCGCGGCCCGCCGCCCGCCCAGCAGCCGCGCCGCGGCGCCGCGGCGCGGACGCCGCCGCCGCGGCGTCGACGACGAGGTCACGGCGGCGATCGCGCGGCTCCCGCCGCGCGCCGCGCTCGACGTGATCCGCATCAACTCCGGCTCGACCGTCAAGGACGTCGCCGAGTACCTCGGCGTCGCCGGTCCCCGAGGTGATCAAGAAGCTCATGAGCCTGGGGGAGATGGCCACGCTCACCCAGACGCTCTCCGACGAGGCGATCCAGGTGCTCGGCCGACGAGTTCGACAAGGAGATCGAGATCGTCCACGCCGCCGACGACGTCGAGGTCGAGCCGAGTTCGAGGACGCCGACGAGGACCTGGTCGAGCGCCCGCCGGTCGTGACGATCATGGGCCACGTCGACCACGGCAAGACCTCGCTGCTGGACGCGATCCGCGAGACCGAGGTCGTGGCCGGCGAGGCCGGCGGCATCACCCAGCACATCGGCGCCTACCAGGTGCACCACGGCGACAAGACGATCACCTTCCTCGACACGCCGGGCCACGAGGCGTTCACCGCCATGCGCGCCCGCGGCGCCCGCGTCACCGACATCGCGGTGATCGTGGTCGCCGCCGACGACGGCGTCAAGCCGCAGACCGACGAGGCGATCGACCACGCGAAGGCCGCCGACGTCCCGATCCTCGTCGCGGTCAACAAGATCGACAAGGAGGGCGCGGAGCCCGACGCGCGTGCGCACCGAGATGACCCAGCGCGGCCTCCAGCCGGCCGAGTGGGGCGGCGACACCGAGTTCGTCGACGTCTCGGCCAAGACCAAGCAGGGCCTCGACGACCTGCTCGACACGATCCAGGTCGTCGCCGAGCTCGAGGAGCTCAAGGCCAACCCCGACGCCGAGGCGTCCGGCGTCGTGATCGAGTCCAAGCTCGACCCGGGCCGCGGGCCGGTCGTGACGATCCTCATCCAGCGCGGCACGCTGAAGGTCGGCGACGCGCTCGTCGCCGGCGCCCACTGGGGCCGCGTCCGCGCGATGCACGACTTCATCGGGCGACCGGGTCAAGCAGCGCCGGCCCGGGCGAGCCGGTCGAGATCCTCGGCTTCGACGGCGTCCCCGAGGCGGGCGAGTACGTCCGCGTCGTCGAGAACGACCGCCGCGCGCGCCAGCTCGCGGGCGAGCGCGCCAACCGCCTCAAGACCGAGTCGCTCGCCCGGCGCTCGGGCCGAAGGTCTCGCTCGAGGACGTCTTCAAGCAGCGCCCAGCGAGGGCGAGCTCAAGGAGCTCAACCTCGTCGCTCAAGGCCGACGTGGCCGGCTCGCTGGAGGCGATCGAGGACGAGATCGCCAAGCTGCCGCAGGACGAGGTCGCGGTCAACGTCATCCACCGCGGCGTCGGCGGCATCAACGAGTCCGACGTGATGCTCGCGGCGGCCTCCGAGCGGCGTCATCCTCGGCTTCAACGTCCGCCCGGTCGGCGACGCCCGCGACGCCGCCGACCGCGAGGGCGTCGAGATCCGCACCTACACGGTCATCTACCGGGCGATCGAGGAGCTGCGCGCCGCGATGGAGGGCATGCTCGAGCCCGAGGAGGTCGAGGAGAGCGCTCGGCCAGGTCGAGGTCCGCCAGCTCTTCCAGGCCTCGCGGGTCGGCACGATCGCCGGCTCGTACGTGACCGAGGGCAAGGTCACGCCGCGGCGCGAAGGTGCGGCTGGTGCGCGACGGCACGATCGTCTACGACGGCGAGATCGCCATCCTGCGCCGCTTCAACGACGACGTGCGCGAGGTCGCGGCGGGCTTCGAGTGCGGCATCGTGCTCGAGGACTTCCAGGACGTCAAGGAGGGCGACGTGCTCGAGGTCTACGCGACGCGGCAGGTCGAGCGCGAGCTCGAGTGACGGTGCCGAGCGCGACGTCCTCGGGCGTTCGTCGCCGTCCTGCTCGATCCGACCTGCACTTCCCCGAGGCGGTGAGCCTGAAGGCCAAGCGCCGGGAGCTGGCGCCCGTCAAGGCGTACCTGCTCCAACGCGGATCGGCGCGGCCGTCGCCGAGGTCGGCCATCAGGACCGCTGGCAGCGCGCGACGCTGGTCGGCGGCGCTCGCCGGCGGCTCGACGCGGTCGGCTCGAGGCCGCCGGCGACGCGGTCGAGCGCTGGCTGGACGGCCGCTTCCCGGACGGCGTGCGGGTCGAGCGCACGCTCGCGCTCGCTGGAGGATCTGACGGCCTGATCGAGGCGGCGTGGCGTCCGCACGGGAGGGATAGGATGCTCGGCGACCGCATGCGCCGCGTCGACGAGGCCGTTCGCGAGGTGCTCAGCGACGCCATCGCACAGGACCTGAAGGACCCCCGGGTCGGATTCGTGACCGTGACCGGTGTCGAGACAAGCCCAGACCTGCGCCATGCGCGCGTCTACGTGAGCGTGCTCGGCGACGACGCCGCAGCGCGAGGGCTCGCTGGAGGGGCTGCGCTCCGCGCACGGCTTCCTGCAGCGCCGGATCGCCGGCGAGCTGCGCCTCAAGCACACGCCGACGCTCGACCTTCGTCTACGACGACACGGTCGAGCGGGCGCATGCGGATCGCGGAGCTGCTCGACCGGGAGCTGGGCGCGTGAGCGCCACGACGAACGGCGCCAACGGCCACGCGCGCGCAGGTGCTCGACGAGCTGCGCGGACGTCGAGCGCTTCCTGCTCGTCACGCACGAGAACCCCGACGGCGACGCGCTCGGCTCGCTCGTCGCGATGCACGAGCATGCTCGAGCGCGCTCGGCAAGGACAGCGTGATGTTCATGGCCGCCGACGAGTTCCCGCTGCCCTACGAGTACCGCTTCTTCCAGCTCGACGGCCTGGTCAGCGTGCCGCCCGACGACGTCGAGGAGCGCACGATCGTGTTCCTCGACTGCGGCAACATCGACCGCAACCCCGGCGACGTGCTCAGGCGCGACGGCGCGCACATCCTCAACATCGACCACCACCACGACAACACGCGCTTCGGGACGGTCAACCACGTCGTGCCGGAGGCGTCGTGCACGGCCGAGATCGTCTGGGACCTGATGCGCGGGCTCGGCGTCGAGCCGTCGCAGACGATCGCCGAGGCGCTCTACGTCGGCCTGGTCACCGACACCGGGCGCTTCATGTACGAGAACACCGGGCACGCGCGCGCACGTGATGGCGGCCGAGCTGATCGACGCCGGCGTCGACGTCCACGAGATCTACCGCCGCCTGTACGAGGGCATCCCGTACGGCAAGCTCGAGCTGCTGGCGCGCGGGCTCTCGCAACGTCGAGCGCTTCGACGACGGCGCGCTCACGATCACCCACCTGATCGCGCGACGACTACGCGAGACCGGGCGCCGAGGAGAACTACTCCGAGGGCGTCGTCGACCACCTGCGCGTCGGTCGAGGGCACGGCGGTGGCGGGGCTCGTGCGCGACCTGCTCGGCGACGGCCAGGAGGGCCGGCGCAAGGTCTCGCTGCGCGCCACCGACGACCGCGTCGACGTCTCGCGCGATCGCCCGCGCCCAGGGCGGCGGCGGCCACCGCCAGGCCGCCGGCTTCTCGACCGACGATGCCGTGGGAGGAGCTCGTCGCGTTCCTGCGCGGAGTGAGGTCGCGGCGCAGCTGTACGGCGTCAGGCGTCAGCGCACCAGGTGGTCAGCGGTCGGGCGTCCTCCTCTGATCGACAAGCCCGCGGGCGATGACCTCGCACGACGTCGTCGCGCGGCCGTGCGGCGCGAGCTGCGGCGGCAAGCGCGGTCGGCCACGCCGGCACGCTCGACCCGTTCGCCACCGGCCTGCTGCTCGTGCTCGTCGGGCGCGCCACGCGGGCGCAGCGCTTCTTCATGGCGCTGCCGAAGACCTACGGGTCGTCGCGCGGCTTCGGCGCCGTGTCGACGCACCGGCGACCCCGAGGGCGAGATCGCCGAGACCGGCCGGTCCTGCCGGCGATCCGCTCGAGCTGCCCGACCGGCGAGATGCGCCAGCGCCCGCCGGCCTACTCGGCGGTGAAGGTCGGCGGCGAGCGCGCCTACCGCCGGCGCGGCGCGGCGAGGCGGTCGAGATGCCCGAGCGGACGGTCACCGTGCACCGCTTCGAGCTGCTCGGGCGCGACGGCGACCGCGCCGAGCTTCGAGATCGAGTGCTCCTCGGGCACCTACGTCCGCAGCCTGATCGCCGACCTCGGCGACGCCTACTGCGCGGAGCTGCGCCGCACGGCGATCGGCCCGTTCCGCGTCGCGGACGCGGACGCCGGACCGGATCGTGCCCGCTGGCCGACGCGCTCGGCGTTCCTGCCCGAGCGCCGGCTCGGACGGCGACGACGCCCGCCGCGCGGCCGCACGGCGTGGCCGTGCCGGGCGAGGCGGGCGCCGGAGCCGACTGCGGCTCACGGACGCCGACGGCCTGATCGCGCTCGCCGAGCCGCGGGACGGACGGAGCTCAAGCCCGTCGTAGGCTTCCGCGGCGCGATGAAGGTCACCCGCCTCCCCGATGCCGCAGCCGCGCCCGCGCCGCGTCGCCGTCGGCGTGTTCGACGGCGTGCACCTCGGCCACCGCGAGGTGATCGCCGGGCAGCGACACCGTGCTGACGTTCGACCCGCACCCGCTCGTCGGTGATCCAGCCCGCGACGGCGCGCCGAAGCTGCTCACCGCGCCTCGACGTCAAGGCCGAGCTGGTCGCCGACGCTCGGCGTGGAGGAGATGGTCGTGATCCCCTTCGACGAGGCCTTCGCCCAGCGCAGCGCGCGAGGAGTTCATCGACGGCGTGCTGGTCGACACGCTGGGCGCCACGCACGTCTCGGTCGGGCGAGAACTTCCGCTTCGGCCACAAGGCGCGCGGGCGACGCGGCGCTGCTGCGCCGCCGACGGGCGCTTCGAGACCCGCGTCGTGCCGCTCGTCGAGGTCGAGGGCGAGACCGTGTCCTCCAGCCACATCCGCGGGCTGGTGGCCGCCGGCGAGGTCGCGCACGCGATCGCCTTCCTCGGCGCGGCCGTTCCAGCTCCGGGGCGAGGTCGTGCACGGCGACGGCCGCGGGCGCGAGCTCGGCTTCCCGACGGCCAACCTCGTGCCCGACGAGCGCGCTCGTGTGCCCCGACACGGCGTCTACGCCTGCCGCGGCCGAACGGCGTCCCGGCGGCGGTCAACATCGGCGTGCGGCCGACGTTCGAGACCGGCCGCGGCGTGCTGGTCGAGGCCTACCTGATCGACTTCGAGGGCGACCTCTACGGCAGCGAGCTGCGCCTCGACTTCCTCGCGCGGCTGCGCGGCGAGCGGCGTTCGACTCCGTCGACGCGCTCGTCGAGCAGATGCAGCGCGACGTGCAGCGAGACGCGCGAGCTGGCGGGTTGACGCTCTGCTACCGTCGCCCGCCGCATGACCGTCACGGCCGCAGCGCAAAGCAGGAGCTCGTCACGCAGTTCGGCAAGGCCGAGCGGGACACCGGCTCCACCGAGGTCCAGATCGCGCTGCTCACCGAGCGCATCAACGACCTCACCGAGCACCTGCGCGACGCACACGCAAGGACCATCACTCGCGCCGCGGGCTGCTGATGCTCGTCGGCCGCCGCCGGCGGTTGCTCAACTACCTCCAGCGCTCGGACCTCGAGCGCTACCGCGCGCTCATCAAGGAGCTCGGGCTGCGCAAGTGAGCCCGCGTCGAGCCGGGGACGCCGGCGCCCGACTTCACGCTCGCCACCGAGAACGGGGGAGGAGTTCACCCAGGACGACCTGCGCGGGCAGCACGACCGTCCTCGTCTTCTATCCCGTTCGCCTTCAGCCCGGTCTGCACCGACCAGCTCAACGTCTACAACGAGGTGCTCGACGAGTTCGAGGCCGCCGGGCGCGGCTCTACGGCGTCTCGTGCGACGCCACGTGGTCGCAGAAGGCCTTCCGGGAGAAGCTCGGCGTGGCGATCCCGCAGCTCTCGGACTTCGAGCCCAAGGGCGCGGTCTGCCGCGCCTTCGGCGTCTACCACGACGGCCGGCTTCCCGCAGCGGGCGCTGGTGATCATCGACCCCGACGGCGTCGTGCAGTGGAGCTACGAGGCCGCCGTCGCCCGCCGACCTGCCCGGGGCGAACCTGATCTTCGACGGCCTCGCCGCCGTCCAGTCGCGCGCCTGACGCCGTGACCGATCTCGGCAGCGCGCCGCCGCCGGCGCTTGCCGCCGACGACCACGTCCGCGGCGCGCCGGACGCGCCGCTCGTGATCGAGTACGCCGACTTCGAGTGCCCTTCTGCGCGCGTCGCGCACGTGCGCCTGGCGCGAGCTGCCGCGTGCGGCGCGTCTTCCGGCACTTCCCGGTGCGCTCCAAGCACCCGCGGGCGTGGGCGCTCGCCGCGGCCGCCGAGGCGGCCGGCGCGCCAGGGCCGCTTCTGGGAGATGCACGACGCGCTCTTCGCCGACCAGGGCCGCCTCGAGGATCCGCACCTGTGGCGCGCGCGCCGACGAGCTCGGCCTCGACCTCGACCGCTTCGAGGCCGACCGCCGCGCCGCGGAGGCGGCGGCGCGCGTGCGCGCGCGACTTCGAGGCCGGGCATCCGCGCCGGGGTCGTCACGACGCCGACGCTGTTCGTCGACGGCGAGCTCCACGCCGGCGTTCCCGATGCGGCGCTGCTCGCGCGGCTGGCTCCGTCCTAAGCCAGCCCCGCGGCCGAGCGCCCTTCCTCGGCGGTGCGGAACCACTCGTAGCGGAAGTCACGATCGGAGGACTGCGTCGAACGCTCCATGCGCTAGGGGCGCTGCTACCCGCTCGGTACTCGAGCGATGAGAAAGCCGCGCCGCCGACCGATGAGCGGGCAGGAAAGGAACCTATGGCAGACGACGTGACGCGGGTCTCCGTGGAGATCGCGGGTACCGAGATCTCGTTCGAGACCGGCAAGATGGCCAAGCAGGCCTCCGGCGCCGTGGTCGTCCGCGCGGGGGACACGATGGTGCTCTCCACCGCCACCGCAGGCAACCTCCGCGACGTCGACTTCCTCCCGCTGACGGTGGACGTCGAGGAGCGCATGTACGCCGCCGGCAAGATCCCCGGCTCGTTCTTCAAGCGCGAGGGCCGCGCGGGCGAGAAGGGCACGCTGACCGCGCGCATGATCGACCGTCCCGCTGCGCCCGCTCTTCCCCAAGGGCTGGCGCTACGAGACCCAGCTGGTGGCGCATCCCGCTCTCGGTCGACCACGTCCACCCCTACGACATCCTCGCGATGAACGGCGCCAGCGCCGCGCTGATGGTGTCCGACATCCCGTTCCCGGTGCCCGTCGGCGCGGTGCGGATCGGCAAGGTCGACGGCAACTTCGTCGTCAACCCCGACGAGGAGGACCTCGCTCGACGACGCCGACCTCGACCTCGTCGTGGCCGGCACCGAGGAGGCGATCCTCATGGTCGAGGCGGGCGCGAACGAGATCCCCGAGGCCGAGATCCTCGACGCGCTCGACATCGCCCACTCCGAGATCAAGAAGCTGTGCGCGCTCCAGCGCGAGCTGCGCGAGAAGGCCGGCAAGGAGAAGATCGAGGTCGAGGTCCCGCAGGTCGACGAGGCCCTGCTCGAGCAGATCAAGGCCTCCCACGGCGCGGCGCTCGACGAGGCCACCCAGGTCGAGGACAAGCTCGAGCGCCAGGACGCGAGCAAGGCGGTCGAGGCCGCGGTGCTCGAGCAGTACGCTCCCGCACCCGACGGCGAGGCGACGGAGGAGCTACGTCGCGCGCAAGCGCCGCCGTCCAGCTGGCCTTCGACAAGCTCGAGAAGAGCGATCATCCGCGAGCGCATCGCGGTGCAGAAGAAGCGGCCGGACGGCCGCGGCGCCGAGGAGATCCGCGACATCTCGATCGAGGTCGGGGTCGCCCCGCGCACCCACGGCTCGGCGCTGTTCACCCGCGGCCAGACGCAGGCGTTCAGCGTCGTCGCGCTCGGCACGCTCCGCGAGGAGATGCGCCTGGACACGCTCGGCCTGGAGACGGCGAAGTTCTACTGGCACCACTACAACTTCCCGCCCTTCTCGGTCGGGGAGGCCGGGTTCATGCGCGGCCCCAAGCGCCGCGACATCGGCCACGGCGCGCTCGCCGAGCGGGCGCTGGTGCCGATGATCCCGTCGACCGAGGACTTCCCCTACACCATCCGCGTGGTGTCGGACATCCTCGAGTCCAACGGCTCCTCGTCGATGGCCTCGGTGTGCGGCTCCTCGCTGTCGCTGATGGACGCGGGCGTGCCGATCGAGCGGCCGGTGGCGGGCATCGCGATGGGCCTGATCAAGGAGGGCGACGACTACGTCGTGCTCACCGACATCGCGGGCGTGGAGGACCACCTCGGCGACATGGACTTCAAGGTCGCCGGCACCGAGAACGGGCATCACGGCGCTGCAGATGGACATCAAGATCACCGGCGTCACCTTCGACATCCTGCGCGACGCGCTCGACGCAGGCGCACGAGGCCCGCACGTTCATCCTCGGCAAGATGGCCGAGGCGATCGACGCGCCGCGCGGCGAGCTGTCGCCCTACGCGCCGCGGATCATGACGATCCAGATCGACCCGGAGAAGATCGGCGTGCTGATCGGCAAGGGCGGCGAGACGATCCGCGCCCTGCAGGAGGAGTTCGAGTCCCAGATCGACGTCAACGACGAGGGCCAGGTGCTGATCTACTCGGCCAACGGCGAGCTGGGCGACGCCCTGGTCGAGCGCATCCGCGACCATGACCAAGGAGGTCGAGGTCGGCGACGAGTTCACCGGCAAGGTGGTCAAGACCACCACGTTCGGCGCCTTCGTCGAGCTCGCCAAGGGCACCGACGGCCTGCTGCACATCTCCAACATCGCGCCGGGCCAGCGCCCGAACACGGTCGAGGAGGTCCTGAACAAGGGCGACGAGGTCTCGGTCAAGGTGGTCGAGGTCGACCGGGAGCGCGGCCGCATCGGCCTGCGCCTCGCCGACGATCCCGAGGTCGAGGGCAAGTCGGTCGAGGAGCTCGCCGCCGTCGCCGCCGCCGAGCGCGACCGTCCGCGCGGCGGGCCGCGCCGCGACGGCCGCAGCGGAGGCCGCGGCGGGCGCGGACGGCCGCGACGGCCGTGGCGACCGCTCGCGCGCGCGCGACCGCGACCGGCGGTAGGGCCATCGCGGGTCCTGCCGAGCACCGCCTGACCGAGCTGGACTCGGGCGTCCGGATCGTCACGGAGGCGATGCCCTCCGTGCGGTCCGTGGCGCTCGGGTTCTTCATCGGCACCGGATCCAGAGCCGAGGCGGATGCCGAGGCGGGGATCTCGCACCTGCTCGAGCACCTGCTGTTCCGCGGCTACGGCGTCGCTACTCGCTCGCTGGAGATCGACCAGCTGTTCGACGCGATGGGCGCCGAGCTCAACGCCGGCACGGGCAAGGAGACGACGTCCGTCTACGCGCGAGTGCTCGACCGCCACCTGCCGCGAGCCTTCGACGTGATCGCCGACATGGTGTGGCGGCCGCTGATCGCCGACGTGGAGATCGAGCGCGAGGTGATCCTGCAGGAGATCGCGATGTACGAGGACGATCCCCAGGACAAGGTGTTCGACGTGCTCGGGCGCGCGGTGTTCGGCGACCATCCGCTCGGGCGCGCCGTGATCGGCCGCGCCGACGTGATCCGCAGCGCGCGGCGCGAGGGAGTCGCGGAATTCCACGACGCGCGCTACGTGCCCGGCAACGTCGTCATCGCCGCCGCCGGCTCGGTCGACCACGACGAGCTGGTCGCGATGGCGCGCGACAGCGGGCCGTCCGCTGCCGGCGAGGCCCCGACGGTCGGCCCCGCCCCGGAGCCCGGCGCGCCGGTCGTGCTCTTCGAGCGCAAGGACACCGAGCAGTACCACGTGTGCCTGGGCGCGCCGGGCGTCTCGCGCCACGACGACCGGCGCTTCGCGCTGCGCGTGCTCGACGCGATCCTGGGCGGGACCTCGTCCTCGCGTCTGTTTCAGGAGATCCGCGAGAAGCGCGGCCTGGCCTACTCGGTCTACTCGTTCTCGAGCCAGTACGCCGACACCGGCCAGGTCGGCGTGTACCTCGGCACCGGCCCCGAGCAGCTGGCCGAGGCGATGCGCGTGCTGACGAGCGAGCTGGACCGGATGCGCGAGGACCCGGCGTCCGCCGACGAGCTGACGCGGGCCAAGGAGAACGTCAAGGGTCGCCTGGTGCTGTCGCTGGAGTCGACCTCGACCCGGATGAACCGGCTCGGCGCGTCCACGCTCACCGGCGTGCCGCTGCTCTCCGTCGACGAGCTCATCGACCGCATCGACGCCGTCACGGGCGACGACGTCCGCGAGCTGGTGGACGCGCTGTACCGCAGCGACGACCTGTCGGCGGCGGGCATCGGGCCCGACGAGGACGCGTTCCGCGCCGCGCTCGAGCCGCTCGGCGCGCTCGCCGCGGAGGCGGCGTGATCCGGGTCGCCGTTGCTGGCGCCGCCGGCCGGATGGGCGCGACGGTGTGTGCGGCCGTGGAGGGCGCCGACGACATGGAGCTGACCGGCCGCGCCGATCCCGCGCTCGGCACCGCGGTGGCCGACGTGCTCGGCGACGCGGACGTCCTGGTCGACTTCACGCAACCGGACACCGCACTCGCGAACGTGCGCGAGGCGGTCGCCGCCGGCGTCCACGTCGTGGTGGGCACGACGGGCTTCGACGTGGCGGAGCTGCGCGGCCTGAGCGGCGCCAACGTCTTCGTCGCCCCCAACTTCGCGATCGGCGCCGTGCTGATGATGCGCTTCGCAGCCGAGGCCTCCAGGCACATGGCCAGGGCCGAGATCGTCGAGCTGCACCACGACCGCAAGCTCGACGCGCCCAGCGGGACGGCGGCGCGCACCGCCGAGCTGATGGACGGCGACGTCCCGATCCACTCGGTGCGCCTCCCGGGCCTGGTCGCCCACCAGGAGGTCATCCTCGGCGACGTGGGCCAGACGTTGACGATCCGCCACGACTCCGTCGACCGCGAGTCGTTCATGCCGGGCGTCCTGCTCGCGGTGCGGAGGGTCGGCTCGCTGCTCGAGTCGCCCGTGGTCGGGCTCGAGCACCTGATGTAGACGGCGCGCCCGCCCCGTTGCCCCCCGCCGGTCGCGGCGCTACCGTTGACGGGCGATGGCGTTCAAGCACTGCATCCTCGTCGTCGCGAACCGGACGTCCGATTCCGACGAGCTCAGCGAGGCGCTGGTCGCGCGCGCCGACCAGGGGCCGGTGGCGTACGTGCTGATTGTGCCGCCCATGGCGGCGGGGCCAGACTCGCGCGCGGCGGCGGAGGGCAAGCTGGCGGCGGCGCTGGGCCGCCTGCGCGACGCCGGGCTGGAGATCGAGGGAGGCCTCGGTCCGCCCGACCCGATCGACGCGGTCGCCAACCTGTGGGACCCGCGCAGGTTCGACGAGGTGATCGTGTCGACGCTTCCGGGGCAGGCGTCGAAGTGGATGCTGATGGACCTCCCGCATCGCATCGCGCGGTTGACGGGCGTACGGGTCACGCATGTGGTCGGCTCCGACGAGAAGGTCAAGCTGGAGGCGGTGCCGCTGCCGGAGCGCCACAAGCCCGGCGTGCTCGCGCCGCTGTCGGTGCTGTCCTGGGGCGGGCGCCCGTCGACGCCCGCGCGCGACGCCGAGGACGCCCCCGACCCGCCCGGCGAGCCGCCCGACAGCGTCGCCTGAGGACTCGTCCAAGGGGCATGGACGCCGGCTTGCGGGGCTCGAGGCAAGCTGCTTGACTGCGGGCGACCCCCCGGAGCTAGGAGAGACAGCGCATGGGATTCATGGACAAGGCCAAGCAGATGGCCGAACAGGCCCAGCAGAAGATCGACGAGGCGCAGAAGAAGTTCAACGAGTCCCAGCAGGGCTCCGGTCAGCAGTCCCAGGGCCCGGCCGTCGAGTACGACAAGCACGGGCGCCCGGTCCAGCAGGAGGCGGCGCCGCCCGCGGCCGCGCCGCCGGCGGCCGCGGCTCCGGCTCCACCGGCCGCCGAGCCCGCCGCGACGGGCGCGCCCGCCGCGCAGCCGGCCGCGTCCGAGGGCCTCGCCCAGCCGGACCAGCCGGCGGCCGAGGCACCGCCCGAGCCCGCCGCGGAGGAGCCCAAGCCGGCTCCTGCGCCCCCGCCCGCGGCTCCGCCCGCGCCTCCCGGGGACGCGGAGAAGAACGACCCCAACGACCCGCCGGCCATGACGAGCGGCGACCCGCTCGCCGGCTGAGCCGCGTCGCCGACAGACAGCCGGCGCGGTGCGCGATACTCTCGGGCCATGCCTGAGCTCGGCGCCATCCTGACCGCCGTCGTCACGCCGTTCGACGAGCGGCTGCGCGTTGACGAGGACGCCTTCGTCCGCCTCCTCAACCACCTCGTCGACCACGGCTCGGACGGCGTCGTCGCCGCCGCGACCACCGGCGAGGCGCCGACGCTCTCCGACGACGAGCACCTGCGCGTGATCGAGCTCGCGGTGCAGGAGATCGGCGATCGCGCCACCGTGGTGGCCGGCACCGGGTCCAACGAGACCCGGCACGCCGTCCACCTGACCGAGCGCGCGACCGAGCTCGGCGCCGACGCCACGCTGTCGGTCACGCCCTACTACAACAAGCCCAACCGCCGCGGGATCGTGCGCCACTTCGAGGAGGTCGCCCGGGCCACCGACCGCCCGGTCCTGCTCTACAACATCCCCCAACGCACGGGCGTCGACATGCCCAACGACCTGCTCGCGGAGCTCGCGCAGATCGAGCACGTCGAGGGCGTCAAGCAGGCCAACCCGGACAACCTCGCGCTCGTGGACGGGCTGGACATCTACGCC
Source organism: uncultured Actinomycetes bacterium (assembly GCA_963725645.1). Taxonomy (GTDB): domain Bacteria; phylum Actinomycetota; class Thermoleophilia; order Solirubrobacterales; family Solirubrobacteraceae; genus JALYZC01. Next base: position 1,761,234 of record CAVRZD010000006.1, on the reverse strand, counting down.
GGCAACGACGACATGCTCTGCGACGTCCTCGAGCTCGGCGGGGCGGGCGGCGTGCTCGTCGGGAGCCACATCGTGGGCGAGGAGATGCGCCGAATGGTCGACGAGCCCGAGCGCCGGAGGGAGATCGATGCGGCTCTCGCCGATGTCTATGTCGCCCTGTCGGTCACCACCAACCCGATCCCCGTGAAGGCGGCGCTCAACCTCCTGGGCCACGAGGTCGGCGGCCTGCGGCTTCCGCTCGTCGAGGCGACCGAGGACGAGGTCGCCACGATCCGCGCCGTGCTCGACCGTCACGGGCTCCTCGCCGCGACGACCACGTGAGCGCGTCAGCCGTGCGCGTCCTGCCGCTCGGCGGCCTGGGCGAGATCGGCAAGAACATGACGGTCGTCGAGTGCGACGGTCGCATCGTCGTGATCGACGTCGGCCTGCGCTTCCCGAGCGCGGACATGCTCGGCATCGACCTCGTGCTGCCCGACTTCGCCTACCTGCGCGACCGCAGGGACGACATCGAGGGCATCGTCGTCACGCACGGCCACGAGGACCATCTCGGAGCGCTGCCGTGGGTCCTGCGCGAGCTGGGCGAGGACAGCGTCCCGGTGGTGCACGGGGGCGCGCTCACCATGGCGATGGCGCGCTCCAAGCTCGACGAGCACAAGCTGACGGAGACCCCGCTGGAGAAGCTGGACGCGGGGGAGACCGTCGAGCTCGGCCCCTTCGGCGTCGAGCTGATCCACATGACGCACTCGATCCCCGATTCGTGCGCCGTCGCGATCACGACGGAGCTGGGCACGGTCCTCGTCACCGGGGACTACAAGTTCGACCAGACGCCCGTGGACGGCGAGCCCGCCGACGTCTCCCGGCTGGCCGAGCTCGGGCGCGAGGGGCTGCTCCTGCTGTGCGGCGACTCGACCAACGCCGACCGCGCGGGGTTCTCGCCCTCGGAGTCCGGCGTGGGCCCGCACCTGGAGGAGGTCTTCGCGCGCTGCGAGGGCCGCATCGTGGTCACGAGCTTCGCCTCGAACATCCACCGGGTACAGCAGGTCTGCGATGCCGCGGCCGCGCTCGGCCGCAAGGTCGCGCTGGTGGGCCGCTCGATGCGCAAGAACGTCAACATCGGTCGCTCGCTCGGCCACATCGAGGTCGAGGAGGGGCAGTTCGTGCCGGTGCGGGAGGTCGAGGACTACCGCGACGACAAGCTGGTGATCGTGTCCACCGGCTCGCAGGGCGAGCCGCTGTCGGCGCTGCGGCGCATGGCGCACCGCGACCACCCGCAGGTCGAGCTGCACGACGGGGACACGGTGGTCTTCTCGGCCACGCCGATCCCGGGAAACGAGCGGGCCGTCAACGACACGATCGACCGGCTCTACCACATCGGATGTGACGTGATCACGACCGGGGACGCTCCCGTCCACGCCAGCGGGCACGGCTACGCCGAGGAGATCAAGCTCATGCTGAACCTGACGAAGCCGCGCCACGTCTTCCCGTTCCACGGCGACCACAAGCGCATCCAGCTCCATGCGAACCTGGCCGAGGCCGTCGGGATCCCGCCCGACGACATCTTCAAGGGCGAGAACGGGCTCCCGCTGGAGCTCGACGAGCGCGGCGCCCGGTTCGGCGCGCGCGAGCAGTCCGGGATGATCTTCGTCGACGGCGTCGACATCGGCGACCCCTCCGACGTCGCGCTGCGCGACCGGCGCATGCTGTCCGCGGACGGCATCTTCATCGTCGTCGCCACCGTGTCCGAGCAGGACGGCCAGTCGGTCGCGGATCCCGAGGTGATCTTCCGCGGCGTCCCGTTCGTCGAGGAGGCCGACGGCCTGGTCGATGAGATCCGCGACGCGGTCGAGGCGTCCCTCGAGCGCGCTGCCGGCGAGGAGATCAGGGAGATCGATCTGCTCCAGCAGGTGCTCCACGACGACCTGGCCGAGTTCGTGTACGAACGCCTGCGCCGCCGGCCGATGGTGCTGCCCGTGGTGGTCGAGGTGTGAGGCGACGCCGCGGCGTGCGACGGATCGCCGCCGGTGCTGCGCTGTCAGCCGCCGTCGCGCTCGGCGCCGCCGCGCCGCCGGCGGGGGCGCTCGACTTCAGCCGCTGCGCGAGGGGCTCGGCGTTCCGCTGCGCGCATCTCGACGTGCCGCTGGACCGCTCCGGCGCCGTCCCCGGCACGATCAGCCTGCTCGTCGAGCGCCGCCCCCCGACGGTCGGCGCCGCCCGCGGCGCGGTGCTCGCGCTCGCCGGCGGCCCGGGCCAGGCCGCCGCGCCGCTGGCCGACGACTTCGCCACGCTGCTCGGCGCCGCGCTGCGCACGCGCGACCTGATCGTCTTCGACCAGCGCGGGACCGGGAAGTCCGGCCTGCTGCGCTGCGGGGGCCTCGAGCGCCTCGACCAGCGCCCCGAGGCCACGCCCGCCGAGGTCGCCGCCGCCGGCGAGGCGTGCGCGAACGCGCTCGGCGCGGCACGGGCGCACTACGACACGATCGACTCGGTCGAGGACGTCGAGGCGATACGCCAGGCGCTCGGCGAGCCGCGCCTGACGCTGTACGGGACGTCGTACGGAACCAAGGTCGCCGAGGCGTACGCCAAGCGCTACCCGGACCACGTGGACGGCCTGATCCTCGACTCCCTCGTGCTCCCCGACGCCGGCGACCCGCTGGCGCGCAGCACGCTGGCGGCGCTGCCGCGCGTGCTCGGCGTCCTCTGCGCCGGCGGCGCCTGCGCGCGCTTCGGCCTCGACCCGCTGCCCGACCTGCGGCGGCTGTCGGCGCGGTTCGACGCACGGCCCGGCTCGGGCACCGCGTTCGACGGACGCGGCCGGCGCCGGACGATGCTCCTGGACGCCTCCGCGCTCGTGCAGATCGCCGTGGCCGGAGACTTCGACTCGGTCCTGCGCGCCGACACGCCGGCGGCCGTCCGCGCTGCGCTCAGGGGCGACCGCGCACCGCTCGCCCGCGCGCTCCTGCGCGCGGTCGCGGTGGAGGCGTCGAAGCCCTCCGAGCAGAGCGACGCGCTGTTCGCGGCCACGATCTGCGAGGAGGCCGACCAGCTCTGGACCCGCTCGACGCCGATCCCGGACCGGCTGGCCGCCGCCCAGGCCACCATCGCGGGCTTCCCGGCGTCCACCTTCGATCCCTTCGGAGCGCTGGCGGCGCTCAAGGCCGGCACGGGCCTGTGCCTGCGGTGGCCGAACGCGCTCGCGGCGCCTGCGCTCGCGCCGGGGCCGCTGCCCGACGTCCCCGCCCTGATCCTCTCGGGCCGCGACGACCTGCGCACGCCGCTCGAGGACGCGCGCACCCTCGCGGGCCAGCTGCCGCACGCCCGCCTGGTCCCCGTCGCGCATGTCGGTCACGCGGTGCTGTTCAATGACCTCTCGGGCTGCGCGCAGCGGGCCGTGGACACGTTCTTCGGCGCGCGGCGCCCGCACGCATGCGGCAGCACGCGCCGTGAGATCGACCCGACGGACCTACCGCCCACGCGCATCGGCCAGGTCGATCCGCTCGTCGGCCTGCCAGGCCGGCGCGGCCGCACGGTGCGCGCCGCCCTGCTCACCCTCCAGGACGGCGAGCTCCACGCGCCCGACTCGGGTCGCGCCGGAGGCCTGCGCGGCGGCTTCATCGCGTCGACGCGAAGCGCCATCACGATGCACGATCTGGTGTACGTCCCCGGCGTGCGCGTCAGCGCCGTGGAGCGCGGCGGACCGGCGCACCTGTCCGTGGCCGGGCCGGCGGCGGCGCGGGCTCATCTCCTTCTGAGCCGCGGCGGCGTCGTCACCGGGGTCGTCGGCGGCCGGCGCGTGCGGCTCGTGCTCGCACGGGCGCTCGCCGGTGGCGGCCGCGGGTGGCTCGCGCGAGCTCCAAGGCCCGCCATCCGCGTGCCCTGATCTGGCTTGGTCAGGCCGGCGTTGGCGCCAGCTCGCGCCCCGTCGGCTCGGCCGCCGGCAGGCGCACGACGAAGCGCGCGCCCCGGCCCGAGGCCGGGCGCTCCAGCGCAACCGTGCCGCCGTGCGACTCGGCCACGGCGTGCACGATCGCCAGGCCGAGGCCCGACGACCCCGCGCGATCGCCGCCGCCGCGCACGAAGCGCTCGAAGATGCGCGGCGCGAGGGGCTCCGGCACGCCCGGCCCGTCGTCCTCGACGACGAGCGTGACCTCGCCGTCCCGCTCGCCCACCTGCGCGTGCACGTGCGTGCCCGGTGGCGTGTGCCGGATCGCGTTCTCGATCAGGTTCACCGCCAGGCGGTGCAGCTCGTCGCGCACGCCGTCCACCACGGCAGGCTCGGCATCGACGGTCAGCTCGTGGTCGTCCGCCACGGGGCCGAGCTCGGCGGCCGCCTCGGCCACGACGGCGCCGACGTCGGTCGGGCGGTGCGGGCGCACGCGTCCCGCGTCGGCGCGGGCCAGCAGCAGCAGGTCGGCCACCAGGCGGCGCATCCGCCGCGACGAGCGAAGCGCCGCGCGCGCGGCCTCGCCCTGCTCGCCCTCGAGCTCCTCGGCCAGCAGCTCGAGGTTCGCCAGCACGCTGGTGAGCGGCGTGCGCAGCTCGTGCGAGGCGTCGGCCACGAACGAACGCTGGCGCGCGAGCATGCCCTCGGTCTCGGCCCGCGAGGCGTCCAGCGCCTCCAGCATGTCCTCCAGCGTGCGGGCCAGCTCGGCGACCTCGTCGTCGGCCTCGGGGTGGGGGAGGCGGCGTCCTCCGGGGTCGCGCGTGCGCTCGACCTCGCGGGCGGCGCCGGTCAGCTCGGCGATCGGCGCCATCGCGCGCCGCGAGATCGCGAGGCCGGCGAGGAGCGCGAGCGCGGCGCCGGCCAGCACCCCGAAGATCAGGAACAGGCGGACCTTGTCGATCGTGCGGTCGACGTCCGAGAGCGGGCGGGCGTACTGCAGCACGGCCTGCCCGAAGAGCGGGATCTCGATCGGGTGCGCCTCGACTCGGTAGCCGTTGGCGTCGACGCCGGTGTTCGGCCGCGGGAAGCCCAGGTCGGGCGCCCCCTTGGTCTGGCAGATCGTGTCGCCCGCCAGCGTGACGACGCGGATCTGGGCGTTCTCGGCACCGCCGTAGACGTCGAGGTTCGGCCCCACGCACTGCGGGTTGCGGCCGGGCCGGACGACGATGCGGCCGGCGAGGTCATCGGCGGACGAGCGCACCTGGCCGTTGAAGTCGGCCCGGATCCGGCGCGTCGTGGCCACGCCGACGATCGCGGCGAAGCCCATCAGGATCACGAGCGTCAGGACCGCGGAGCCGCCGGCGAGCCGCCAGCGGATCGGCAGGCGCCTATACGCGGAGGACGTAGCCCGCGCCGCGGATCGTATGGAGGAGCCGAGGCTCGCCATCGGCTTCGAGCTTCCTTCTCAGGTTCGAGACGAACACCTCGATCGTGTTGGTGATCGAGAACGGGTCGTAGCCCCACACCTCGTCGAGCAGACGCTGCCGCGACACCACGATGCGCTCGTTGCGCATCAGGTACTCGAGCAGCTCGAACTCGCGCTGGGTCAAGTCGATCGCCCGCTCTCCGCGGACGACCTCGTGGGTGTCGGGGTTGAGCCGCAGGTCGCCGACGACCAGCGGCGCGGAACCGCGCGGCGGACGGCGACGCAGCAGCGCCCGCATCCGCGCCAGCAGCTCCTGGCGCTCGAAGGGCTTGACGAGGTAGTCGTCGGCGCCCGTGTCGAGCCCGGCGACGCGATCGTCGAGGCCGTCGCGCGCGGTCAGCATCAGGATGCCGACGTCGTCCTCGCGCTTGCGCAGCTCCTTGGCCACCTCGATCCCGTCCAGCTTGGGCAGGCCGAGGTCGAGCAGCACGACGTCGGGCAGGAAGGCGTGCGCCTGGTCGAGCGCGTCGACGCCGTCCTCGGCGAGGCGCACGTCGTAGCCCTCCATGCGCAGTGAGCGCTGGAGCGCGAGCGCGATCTCGTCGTCGTCCTCGACGACGAGCACGCGCGGGGGGCGCGCGAAGTCGTTCATGGGCTCCGATGGTAGGACGAATCGGGCTCGGCGGCGGGGAGTTTTAGTGCGCCTTTACGCCGGCAGGGTCGAGCCGCCACGCGTCGAAGGGTTGTTCTCCGATGACCGCGCGCAAGAAGACCGCGAAGAAGCCTGCCCGCAAACCTGCCAAGAAGCCCGCGCGGCGCCGCCCTCCGCGCCGCTACGGCGCGGGACTCTGGCTGCGCCTGCCGGTGCTCGAGCAGCGCCAGCTGGACATCGTCGGCCTCGCGCTCGTCGCGCTCGGCGTGTTCCTCGCGTTCGTGTTCTACGGCGATTGGAACGGCGGCCAGGTGGGCGGCGCGCTCGCCGACGGCTTCCGCTACCTGGTCGGGGTGGTCGCCTACGTCGTGCCGGCCGCGCTGATCGCCGGCGGGGCGATCGTCGTACTGCGGCCGTTCCTGCCCAACAGTCGTCCGTTCGCGTCGGGCGCGCTCTGCCTGTTCGCCGCCCTCACGCTCGCGCTCGCCGCCGGCACCTTCGGGCTCGGGCCCGGCGGCGCCCGCGCGGACGAGTGGGGCCGCGCGTTCATCCAGCCGCGCGGCGGCGTGGTGGGGGAGGCGCTGTACTCGGCCGCGGCCCCCGCGGTCCAGAGCGTGGGCGCCCACGTGATCGCGCTGTTCCTCTTCCTGGCGGCGCTGCTGCTGCTGACCGGCGCCACGATCGCCGGCGTCGTGCACGCGCTGCGCACCGGCCTGGTGGGGACCGGGCGTGCGCTGCGCGACTCCACCACGGAGCTGAGCGCGGCGCTGCAGCGTCGCGGCGACGAGCCCGCCGCGCTCGACGCCGCGGGTCAGCCGCTGACGCCGCCGGAGCCGTCGGACCGCGAGCTGGTGGTCAAGGCCACGCATGTCGAGGCGCCGCCGCTCGACGCCGCCACGCGCTTCCCCGATCTGTTCGGGCGCACGAGGGCCCGCCGCCCGAGGACGCGCCGACGGCGGAGGAGCGCCCGGACGACGAATCCGACCACGCCTTCGAGCCCGACGCGGCCGACGCGTCCGCGGACGAGCCGGAGGAGCCCGGCGTCACGCGGCGCGACCACGCGCCGGTGCCCGCGCCGGCGGCTGCGCCCGGCGCCCGGCCGCAGCGCACCATCACGGACGACCCCGGGTTCGCCTGGCGGGTGCCACAGTCCAAGCTGCTGAAGCGCTCGACCGCCGCGGCCGCCAAGCCCGACACCACCGGCCAGGAGAAGACCGCGGCGGCGCTGCTCGAGGCGCTCGGGCACTTCGGCGTCGACGCCAAGGTCGTCGGCACCGTCACCGGCCCGCACATCACCCGCTACGAGCTGCGGCTCGCGCCCGGCACGAAGGTCGCCAAGGTGGCGCAGCTCAAGGACGATCTCGCCTACGCGCTGGCGGCCACCGAGATCCGCATCCTCGCGCCGATCCCCGGCAAGCAGGCCGTCGGCGTCGAGGTTCCCAACCAGCGCCGGCGCATCGTCCACCTCGGCGACGTCTTCCAGGAGCCGCCGGAGGACTGGTCTCCGCTGTCGGTGTGGCTGGGCAAGGACGTGTCCGGCAAGGCGATCGGCGCCGACCTCGCGCGCATGCCGCACCTGCTCGTTGCCGGCACCACCGGGGCGGGGAAGTCCGGCGCGATCAACGCCATGCTGGCCTCGATCCTGCTGCGCGCGACGCCGCACGAGGTCCGGCTCGTGCTGGTGGACCCCAAGCAGGTCGAGCTCAACCACTACGACTCGATCCCGCACCTGCTGACGCCCGTCATCACCTCGCCGCGCATGGCCGCCAATGCCCTCGCCAACCTCGTGCGCGAGATGGAGACACGCTACGGCGAGATGTCCATCGCGCGCACCCGCAGCCTGATCGAGCTCAACCGCGTGCGCGCCGGGCGCGGCGAGCCCGCGCTGCCCTATGTGCTGTGCGTGATCGACGAGCTGGCGGACCTCATGATGGTCGCGCCCGCCGATGTCGAGGACGCCGTCATCCGCCTCGCGCAGAAGGCGCGCGCGGTGGGCATCCACCTCGTGCTCGCCACGCAGAGCCCGCGCGTCGACGTGATCACCGGGATGATCAAGGCCAACGTCCCGTCGCGGATCGCGTTCGCGGTTTCCTCGCAGACGGATTCGCGCGTCATCCTGGACCAGAACGGGGCCGAGTCGCTGCTGGGGATGGGGGACATGCTGTTCCTGCCGCTGGGCACGTCCAAGCTCCAGCGCATCCAGGGCGCGTACGTGGACGAGGCCCAGATCGCCGCGATCACCGACTTCTGGCGTCGCCAGGGCGAGCCCGAGTTCCACGAAGGGTTGCTGGAGGAGGTCGAGTCCGAGGAGGACGGCGCTGGCGGCGGGGACGACGAGTTCGATCCCGACGAGGATCCGCTGCTGTCCGACGCGATCGCGCTGGTCGCCCAGATGGGCACCGCGTCGACCTCGATGCTCCAGCGCCGCCTACGTCTCGGCTACACGCGCGCCGGGCGGTTGATCGACATGCTCGAGCGCCGCGGCGTGATCTCCGGCTACGAGGGATCCAAGCCGCGCCAGGTCCTGATCACCGAGGGCGACGTGCCGCGCGTCCTGGCCAACCTGGCCGACGCGGGCGGGGGCAGGCCGGAGCCCGTCGCCGCCGAGCCCGACGACCTGCACGGTTAGGAATCCGCGGGACGCGGGCTGAAGACCGGCCCGCGCTAGATTCCAGCCGGTATGCCAGAGATCGGCGAAACCCTGCGCGAGGCCCGCATGCGCGCCAAGATCGACGTCTCCGAGGTCGAGGCGAGGACGAAGATCCGCGCCAAGTACCTCCGCGCGCTGGAGAACGAGGAGTGGGGCCTGTTGCCCGGGCCCACGTTCGTGCGCTCGTTCCTGCGCACCTACGCGGACTACCTCGGCCTTGACTCCAAGCTGCTGGTGGAGGAGTACCGCCTGCGCCACGAGCATCCCTCCGAGCTCGACCTCGCGCCGATCACCCCGAACCTCAGGCCCGAGCGCCGCGCCGCTCGCCTGAGCGCGCCGCGGCTGTCGCGCGGCTGGATCATCGGCCTCTCGGTCCTGGCGATCATCGCGCTGCTGATCGTGATCGGCTCGGTGGGCGGCGGCCAGTCCGAGCAGAGCACGGTCGCCACGCAGTCGACGACCCGAAAGGCCAAGCCCAAGCCCCGCCGGCCGGTCGCGGCGCGTCCGACCGTGGCGCGGCTGAAGCTGCTTCCGATCGACCCCGTCTACGTATGCCTGGTGGACTCCAGCGGCAAGCGGTTGATCGACGGCCAGACGCTGGATCCCAACGCGCCGCCGCCGACCTTCAAGGCCAAGCGCTTCTCCGTCCTCTTCGGCCACGGGCCCCAGGAGATGAGGGTCAACGGCAAGACGGTCCAGATCCGCAGCAGCAGCAACCCGATCGGCTTCGAGATCACGCCGACGAGCCGGCGCGAGCTCTCCCAGGCCCGCCTGCCCACCTGCAGCCAGTGAGCGCACGGGCGGGCATCGTCGTCACCGGGACCGAGGTGCTCTCGGGCCGCGTCTCGGACCGCAACGGGCCGTGGCTGTCCGAGCGCCTGCGCGAGATCGGCGTGGACCACGCCGCAACGATCGTCGTCGGCGACCGGCCGGACGACATGCTCGAGGCGCTGCGCTTCCTCGCCGGTCAGGGGATGGACGTGATCATCACCAGCGGCGGGCTCGGACCGACCGCGGACGATCTGACCGCCGAGGTCGTCGGGGGCTTCTGCGGGCGCGAGATGGTGCTGGACGAGCGGCTCGAGGAGCGCATCGCCGAGATCCTCAAGCCCCTGCTCGCGCGCTGGCCGCAGCTCGACGAGGAGGCCGTCCGCGCCTCGAACCGCAAGCAGGCGGTGATCCCCGAGGGCGCCACGGTGATCGATCCGGTCGGGACCGCACCGGGCCTGGTCGTGCCGCCGGGCAGCGCCGAGGGCCCGACGGTGGTCGTGCTCCCCGGCCCGCCGCGCGAGCTGCACCCGATGTGGCACACCGCGCGGGAGACCGCGGCGTTCCGGGCGGCCACGAGCACGGCGGTCACCTACCGCCAGGAGATGCTGCGGCTGTTCGGGATCCCCGAGTCCGAGATCGCCGCGACGCTGCGGGCGGCCGAGGACGAGCGGGGCATCCCGCTGTCGGCGCTCGAGATCACCACCTGCCTGCGCCGCGGCGAGATCGAGGTGGTCACCCGCTACGAGCCGACCGCCGAAGACGCCTACCGCGGGCTGGAGGGCCTGATCCGCGAACGCCACGGCGACACGCTGTTCTCCGACGACGGCTCGTCGGTCGACGACCAGGTCGCCGCCCTGCTGACCGGCCCGCCGCTGCGCACGATCGCGGTCGCGGAGTCGTGCACCGGTGGATTGGTCAGCGCCCGCCTGACCGAACGCCCGGGCGCCTCGGCGTACATGCGCGGCGGCGTCACGGCGTACTCCAACGCGGCGAAGGCCGACCTCGTGGGCGTGGACCCGGAGGTGATCGACACCCACGGCGCCGTCTCGCCCGAGGTCGCGGGCGCCCTCGCGGACGGCGCGATCACGCGCTTCGGCGCCGACGTGGGCGTGGGCGTGACCGGCGTCGCCGGCCCGGACGGAGGCACGGAGGAGAAGCCCGTGGGCTACGTCTGCTTCTGCATCGTCGAGCGCGGCGCCGGGCGTCTCGCGCGGGACCTGCAGCTCCCCGGCTCGCGCGTGGACGTGCGCGACCGCTCGACGACGGTCTGCCTCCACCTGATCCGGCGGCTGCTCCTCGGCGAGCACGACGGGGCCGTGAGCGGCGAGGCCGAGCCGGCGCGGGCGTGAGCGGGGCGGCGCGGGCGCGGCTGTTCGTCGCGCTCGACCTCCCGGAGGAGGTCCGCGAGGCGCTCGCGACATGGGGGAGGGAGGTCGCCGGGAGGGAGGGCGAGCGCCGGCTGCGCCTGGTGCCGGCGGACGCCCTGCACGTGACGCTGTGCTTCCTGGGCTGGCGGGACGAGGGCCAGACGGGGGAGATCGCCGCGCTGGCGCTCGGCGCGGTGGGGGAGAGCGCGGCGGCGCCGCGCCTGGCGCTGGGCGAGGCGGGCTGGCTGCCGCCGCGGCGCCCGCGGGTGCTGGCGGTGGACCTGGAGGAGGAGGGCGGCGGGCTGTCGGCGTTGCAGCTTGCCGTGTCGGATGCGCTGGAGGCGGGCTGCGCCTTCGAGCCCGAGAAACGTCCCTTCCGCCCGCACGCGACCGTGGCGCGCGTGCCGCGCGGGGCCCGCGCGGGCTCGCGCGACGAGCTGAATCCACCGCCGCCGCTGGAATTCCCGGGCGTCGCGGTGACGCTGTACCGCTCCCGGCTGTCCCGCGAGGGCGCCCGCTACGAGCCGCTCGCGCGTGTCGGGCTGTCTCGGTAGAGCAGCGCCACCGCCTTGTGGCAAACGCGCGTTGTCCCGTCACACGATCGCACGTACGTTCCCGTTCTGTCCGCCCCGCTGCCTACGGTGGATCGTTCGAAACCAGACCGCCAAGGAGCCACGCGCATGACCGACGACACCAAGGCCGCCCAGGCCCGCGACGCCGCCCTCCAGGGCGCGCTGACCCAGATCGAGCGCGAGTTCGGCAAGGGCACCGTCATGCGCATGGGCGACGAGGGGGCGCAGGTCCGCGTGGACGCGATCCCCACGGGCGCGCTCTCGCTCGACCTGGCGCTGGGGATCGGCGGCGTCCCGCGCGGCCGCATCGTCGAGATCTTCGGTCCCGAGTCATCGGGGAAGACGACCCTGATCTACCACATGCTCGCCGAGGCCCAGAAGCTCGGCGGCGTGTGCGCGTTCATCGACGCCGAGCACGCGATGGACCCGCTCTACGCCAAGGAGATCGGCGTCGACATCGACGAGCTGCTCGTCTCCCAGCCCGACTACGGCGAGCAGGCGCTGGAGATCGCCGACATGCTCATCCGCTCCAGCGCGGTCGACGTCGTGGCCATCGACTCGGTCGCCGCGCTCACGCCGCGCGCCGAGCTGGAGGGCCAGATGGGCGACCAGAGCGTCGGTGTCCAGGCGCGGATGATGTCCCAGGCCATGCGCAAGCTGGCGGGCAACCTCAACCGCACTCAGACCCTCTGCCTGTTCACCAACCAGATCCGGGAGAAGGTCGGGGTAATGTTCGGCTGCTTTTCGTATGACACTCGAGTCATGCTCGCGGATGGCACGACCGAGCGCATCGGCAAGATCGTCAACCAGCGCATGCCCCTCGAGGTGTTGTCGATGGATCCTGAGACGGGGGACATCTCGCCGCGGAGGATCGTCGACTACTACAAGAACGGCGAGACCGACGAGTGGCTCCGGTTCGAGGTCGGTGGTGGTCGCGGACGGCACCACTTCACCTGCACCCCAAACCACCTCATCTTTACCCCCGCGGGCGAGAGGCCGGCGGGCGAGATCGACGAGGGCGATGAGGTTCTCACCGCGGTCAAGCACTATGACTTGCGCGCGGACCAGATGCAGCTGATCCTGGGCAGCCTCTTGGGCGACGGCTCTCTGCGCTTTGCCTCCGAGCACAATGCACACTTCCGTGTCGGCCACGGCGAGAGACAGCGTGCCTACTGCGAGTGGAAGCACGAGATGCTCGCGCCCTTCGCCAACAAGATCGGCGCGACCGGGAACGGCATCGGTTTCGACACCATCCCGATGCATCAGCTGGCTTGGCTACACGAGGCCGTCTACGCCAAGTCAGGCGGACGGACGGTGAGCGACGAGCTGATCGACCAGCTCGACGAGCGCGCGATCGCCGCCTGGTACTGCGACGATGGAACCTTCGGGGGCAACTACGAGCAGTGGGGCCACGGAAAGGCGACGATCTCGTGCGCCGCCCTCAGCGATGGCGACAAGGAGCGCCTGGCCGCCGGGTGCGAGAAGCTCGGCATGGGAAAGCCCTCGATCAGTGGTCACAATCTGTTGTTCAGCGGTGAGCGCACGCGCGCCTTCCAACAGAGGATCGCCCCTTACGTGCACCCGTCGCTCGACTACAAGCTGCACCCCGATCTCCGCGGGCGCTTCGGCTGGCATCCTGACACCAGCGACGCTCACCTCAACGGGACGCGTCTGACCGCGCGGACGGCCCTCCGCGCTGCGCCGATGAAGGTGCTGCGCAAGTATCGCAAGCCGCCCGGTTCGCGCAAAGGCAACCGCTATGACCTCCAGATCGAAGGGAACCACACCTACCTCGTGGATCACGTGGTGGTGCACAATTCCCCCGAGACCCAACCCGGCGGGCGCGCGCTGAAGTTCTATTCCTCCCAGCGCCTGGACATCCGCCGGATCGAGACGCTGAAGGACGGCACCGAGGCGGTGGGCAACCGCGTGAAGGTCAAGGTCGTCAAGAACAAGGTCGCCGCGCCCTTCCGCATCGCCGAGTTCGACATCGAGTTCGGCAAGGGCATCTCGTCCGCGGGCTGCATCCTCGACCTCGGGCTGGAGCACAACGTGGTGACGAAGTCCGGGTCGTTCTTCTCCTACGGCGACGAGCGCATCGGCCAGGGCCGCGCCAACGCCAAGGCCCACCTGGACGAGCACCCGGAGGTGACCCGCGAGATCGAGGCCAAGGTGTACGAGGCGCTGGGCCTCGACCGCGACCTCGTCAAGCCGATCGAGGGCGGCGACCGCCCGGTCGCGCTGGCCGAGGAGCCCGAGGCGCCTGAGGAGAAGGCCGCCTGATTTTGTGGTCCCGACCGCAAGACCCCCGACTGGCCTTGCGGCCGGAACCACTGAGTAACGACGGCGGCCGTGGGGAGGACCTCGAGCGCGCGCTCGGGCTCGGCTACCGGTTCCTGGCGCACCGGGACCGGACCGAGGTCGAGATGCGCGCGCACCTCTCGGGTCGCGGCGTACAGCCGGAGATCGCCGACGAGGCCGTGGCGGAGCTGACCGAGCAGGGCTACCTCGACGACGTCCGCCTCGCCCATCGCTTCGCCGAGGACAAGCGGACCCTGGACCACTGGGGGTCCGAGCGGATCGAACGGCGCCTCCGGGAGCTGGGCATCGGCGGGGCGCTCGCCGCCGAGGCGTCCGCGCCCGGCGAGGAGGGCGAGCTCGACGCCGCGGTCGCGCTGCTGGCGCGCCGCTTCCCGTCGCCTCCGCGCGAGGAGCGCGACCTCAACCGCGCCCTCGGCCTGCTCATGCGCCGCGGCTACGAGCTCGAGCTGGCCCACGACGCGATCCGGGCCTACCGGCACGGCTAGTCGCGCGCCGGCGCCGGCGGCACGATGAACCGGGGCTCCCGTGGGAGCTTGGCGAGGATCTCCTCGGGCAGGCTCAGGTTGGCGGCGAGCGTGTCGGTCGGGTTCGTGGCCAGCCAAGTGCTGAGGTCGATGGCCCGGTAGTGGCCGTTGTTGAAGCCGACCAGGACGCGGCACACCCTGTCGCCGACGTTGAGGATGTAGTGGCCCGCGCCCATCGGGGCGTAGCCGACGTCGCCGGCCTCGAACTCCTCCGTCACCGACTGGCCCTGGCTCAGGAACACCGTCATCTGCGCCCGGCCGCTGATGTAGTACTGCCACTCGTCGGCGTTCGGGTGCCAGTGCAGCTCGCGCAGTGCGCCTGGCTCCAGCTCGATCACGGACCCGGCCATGGTCGAGGAGATCGGGAACTCCTCGACCGTGACGGTTCGCTGCGTGCCGCCGCCGGGGCTCCGGCGCGGCTCCTGCGCCATCAGCGGATAGCGGTGCGCGGTGGTGAGCTCCGGCTCGCTCCGCGGTGTCGCCGCGGCCGAGTCGTCGGCCGGGGCCGGGCCCTGGGCGAAGTACACCTCGTGGTCGGGAAGCCGGGCGGCCTCGGCCTCGCTCAGGCCGAGGTTCTGGGCCCTCACCGCGGTGGGGACGTGGGCGAGGAAGTCGGTCAGGCTGAAGGTGTGGTCCTCGGAGAAGTCGCCGTTGTCGAAGATGAGGATGAAGTGGCACTCGCCGGGCCCGAGACCCTGGATCGAGTGCCCGTAGCCGCGCGGGAAGTACCAGACGTCTCCGGGCCCGAACGTGTCGACCGCGGAGGAGCCGTCGGGATGCACGATGGTCGTCCGGCAGGAACCGCTGACCACATAGGCCCATTCCGCGGCGTTGGCGTGCCAGTGCAGCTCGCGCAGGCTGCCGGGTGCGAGCCGCATCGAGACCCCGGCGAGGCCCGCGGAGGCCGGGAACTCCCGCACCGAGGCTCCCCGGGTCGTCCCGCCGGCCCCGGTCCGGGGCGCCTGTTGCTCCAGGCGGTAGCGGAAGCTAGGCGGCTCGGGCACCTCGGACAGATTACGGTCCCGGCGCGGGTCACGCGGCCGAGGTCCATCGTCGCCCCGTCGTCGCCCGGGGCGCGTCGAACCCGCGTTCGTTTGCGCGAGGCGCGGTCGCGGTTTACGATCCGTGGCAGCGAAAGACGGGCCCGCGAGGGCATGAAATTCCCGCAAACGAGCGACTTTCGAGCACCAACAGCCATTGGATTCGTGACGGCAAGCCAAGCCAACGACCCCGGCCCGAGGGGGCCGACTCCATCGACGCACACCAGTCCGTCGTAGCTGCGACATCCTGACGCGGCGGTCACGACCGCCGGCTGCTCTGGGCTCCGTGCTCCTCGCGCGGCCCCTCCGACGCTGACAATCACCGACAGCGACCGGGCTCGTGTTCACGATCCCGGAGTGAGGGACAGCCATGGCAATCGTGATCGCGGCGGCGCTCCTGGCGGTAGGCCTGGTGGTGGCGGCGCTGCTCTACAGTCGCGCGCCGGCGGGCGGCCGCGGCGGGCCGGCGACGGCCTCGGGGCCGCCCGTCGCCCGCGACGAGGTGGAGGCGGAGCTGCTGGAGCGTCGCGGCGAGATCGTCCGCATCGAGGAGCGCGTGATCTCCAAGGAGGAGGCGATCGACGCCAAGCTGGCGGAGTTGAGCCGCCGCGACCAGCGCCTCGACGACCGCGAGCGCGAGCTCGACCACCAGCGGGAACTGCTCGAGGAGCGCAAGCGCGAGCACCTGCGCGAGCTCGAACGCGTCGCGGGGCTCAGCGCCTCGCAGGCCAAGCAGGTGCTGCTCAAGGAGGTCGAGGACCAGGCCCGTCACGACGCGGCCAAGCTCCTGCGCCAGATCGACGAGGAGACCAAGCTCCAAGCCGAGCGACGCGTGCGCAACATCTTGTCCGTGTGCATGGGCCGGCTCGCCGCCGCGCACGCGTCCGAGACGACCGTGTCCGTCGTCCAGCTCCCGAGCGACGACATGAAGGGGCGCGTGATCGGCCGCGAGGGCCGGAACATCCGCGCACTGGAGAACCTGACGGGCGTGGACTTCATCATCGACGACACGCCGCACGCGGTCGTGCTCTCCGGCTTCGACGGGGTCCGCCGCGAGGTCGCCCGCATGACGCTGGAGAAGCTGCTCGCGGACGGTCGCATCCACCCGGCCCGGATCGAGGAGATGTACTACCAGTCGAAGTCCGAGCTGGACTCCCACATGTTCGAGGCCGGCGAGCAGGCCGCGCTCGAGGCCAACGTGCCGGCGCTCGACCCCGAGCTGATCAGGCTGCTCGGGCGCCTGAAGTTCCGGACCTCCTATGGCCAGAACGTGCTCGACCACGTCGTCGAGGTCACCCAGCTCGCCGGGCTGATGGCCGACGAGCTGGGGGCGAGCGCCAAGACCGCTCGCCGGGCCGCCCTGCTCCACGACATCGGCAAGGCCGTGTCCCACGAGGTCGAGGGGCCGCACGCGCTCGTCGGCGGCGACCTCGCGCGCAAGCACGGCGAGTCCGAGGCCGTCGCGCACGCCATGGAGGCCCACCACAACGAGGTCGAGCCCCAGACCGTCGAGGCCGTGATCGTCCAGGCCGCCGACGCGCTCTCCGGCGCTCGCCCGGGCGCGCGCGGCGAGTCGCTCGAGCAGTACGTCAGCCGTTTGCGCGACCTCGAGCAGATCGCGACGCGCCACGCGGGCGTGGACCGCGTCTACGCGATGCAGGCGGGACGGGAGATCCGCGTGATGGTCGCGCCCAACGCGATCGACGACGACGCGGCGGTGGCGCTCTCGCACGACATCGCCCGCGAGATCGAGCAGGAGCTCGAGTACCCGGGCCAGATCAAGGTCACGGTGATCCGCGAGTCGCGCTCGACCGAGTACGCGAAGTGAGCAGGTCGCCCGGCAGCGCGGCGAACATCACCACGTCGATCGGCCGCCCCTTGATCAGCTCGTAGGAGCGCAGCACGCCCTCGCGGGCGAAGCCGGCGCGCTCCGCAACGCGCTGGGAGGCGACGTTCTCGGTCTCGGTGTGGATCTGCAGCCGGGCCAGTCCGAGCGCCGCGAACAGCCACTCGCCCAGGAGCACGACGGCGCGCGACGCGACGCCGCACCCGCGCGCCTCGCGCGCCACCCAGTAGCCGATCTCGGCGCGCGCGTTGTCGGCGTCGACGCGCGCGCCGACGGACCCGAGCAGAGCGTCGGTGTCGGCGTCGACGACGAGCAGCGCGAGCTCGACGCCCTCCTCGCGTCGGCGGCGCTGCTCGACCAGGAACTCCCGGGCCTCGCGCTCGCCGTAGGGCGAGGGCACGCGCGTGTAGCGTGGGATCAGCGGGTCCTGTACGGCCGCCACCAGCGCCGGAACGTCGGCCTCGGCCTTCTCCCGCAGGGCGATGTCGCCGTCGCTCAGCGGCGGGTCGGGGAGGGGGAGGGGCGGCATGGACGGACAGTACCCTTCAGCCGATGCCGCGCTACCACGTGACCACGTTCGGCTGCCAGATGAACGAGCACGACTCCGAGCACATGAAGGGCATGCTGGAGTCGCTCGGCTACGAGGAGGCGGGCGCGCGCGGCGAGGCCGACGTCATCCTCTTCAACACCTGCTCGATCCGCGAGAAGGCCGACGATCGCTTCGTCGCGCACCTCGGGGAGGCCAAGCGGATCAAGCGCGAGCGTCCCGACGCGATCGTCGGCGTCGGGGGCTGCTGGGCGCAGTCGGTCAAGGACGAGGTCTTCCGCCGATTCCCGTTCGTCGACGTCGCGTTCGGTCCCGGGCAGGTCCACAAGCTGGCCGAGTTCCTCACGTCGGACTCGCTCACCGCCCAGGGCTTCTTCGAGTTCGAGGGCTTCACGGGGCATCTGCCCGAGAAGCGCGCACGGGACTTCCAGGCCTGGCTGCAGATCAGCGTGGGCTGCAACTGCGCCTGCGCCTACTGCATCGTCCCCTCGACCCGCGGCCGCGAGGTGTCGCGGCCGGCCGGGGAGCTGGTGGGCGAGGTCGAGCGCATGGCCGCCGACGGCGTGCGCGAGGTCACCCTGCTGGGCCAGAACGTCAACTCCTACGGCCGCGACCTCGGCCGCCGCGGCCACGAGCGGTGGACGTTCGCCGGGCTGCTGCGGGCGATCGACGGCGTCGAGGGCATCGACCGCATCCGCTACACGAGCCCGCACCCGAAGGACATCCGCGAGGACGTCGCCCGGGCGCACGCCGAGTGCGACGCGGTGTGCGAGCACGTCCACCTGCCCCTGCAGTCGGGCTCGTCGCGCGTCCTGAAGGCGATGCGGCGCACCTACGACCGGGACCGCTACCTGGCGAAGGTCGGGATGCTGCGCGAGCACGTTCCCGACTGCGCGCTGACGACCGACATCATCGTCGGCTTCCCCGGGGAGACCGAGGCCGACTTCGCCGCCACGCTCGAGGTCGTCGAGGAGGTCGGCTACGACGGCGCCTTCACGTTCATCTACTCGCCCCGGCGTGGCACCGAGGCGGCCGACTTCTCCGAGCGGGTGCCGCACGACGTCGCCGTCGAGCGGATGGAGCGGCTTGTCGAGGCCGTGCAGCGCCGGGCGCGGGACCGGGCCCAGCGCTTCGTGGGTCGCACGCTCGACGTGCTCGTCGAGGGCCCGTCGCGCACCGATCCCACGCGGCTGCGCGGACGCACGCGGCACAACAAGGTCGTGAACTTCACCGGCCTGGCACGGTCGGGCGAGATCGTCCCGGTCGATGTGGTCGAGGCGACGAGCCAGACCCTGGCGGGCGAGGAGCGCCTGCTCGCCCGCGCGGGCGAGCCCGCCTAGCGCCCATTTGGGCGCGGTGTCCAGGGAATTCGACGTTTGTTCGATTGCGCCAACCTGGGCGGTCAGTGAAGCTCCGCTTGTTGGAGCGGAGTGCTGGGCACGATGCCCGTTGGCGCTCCGCCCGGACGACGGATCGTCAAGGAAGGCTGGGAGGGCGGCCGGAGGGATTTGGCCGCCCTTCTGCATTTCGTGATCGGTCCGGGAGGTATGCGAACATACGTTCGTGCGCTGGGACTCCCTCTCGACCGAAGCCGATGCGGCCCGCCGTCTGCCCGGATACCGCGACGAAGCCGTCGTCCGGACGTTCGACGCGCCCGAGGCGCTCGACACGCGGTTCTACGAGGTCGTGGCACGGAGCGCGCTCAACCGCGTGCCGAAGCAGTCGCAGCTGCCGTTCCGCTTCACGATCAATCCATATAGGGGTTGCACTCATTCGTGCGCCTTCTGTTTTGCTCGCCCCACCCACACCTACCTCGACTTCAACGCCCGCCGGGACTTCGAGCGCGAGATCGTCGTCAAGGTCAACGTGCCGGAGGTGCTGCGGGCCGAGCTGGCGCGGCCGTCGTGGAAGCGCGAGCACGTGGCGCTGGGGACGAACACCGATCCCTACCAGTGGGCGGAGAGCCGGTACCGGCTCATGCCGGGCATCTGGGAGGCGCTGCGCGACGCCGACACGCCGTGTTCGGTGCTGACCAAGTCGCCGCTGCTGCTCCGCGACCTCGATCTGATGCGCGAGCTCGCCGAGCAGGTGGGCTTCACCGCGAACCTGTCGGTCCCGACGCTCGACGAGAAGGCCTGGCGCGCGACCGAGCCGCACACGCCGCATCCGCGCAAGCGCCTCGAGGCTGTCGCCGAGCTCAACCGCGCGGGAATCCCGACCGGCGTGCTGATCGCGCCGCTGATGCCGGGGATAAACGACGCGCCCGAGCAGGTCGAGCCGATCCTCGAACTGGCGACCGAGGCGGGCGCCACGGGCATCGGCGGCGTGGCCCTGCACCTCCGCGGCGAGGTGCGGGAGATCTGGTTCGACTGGCTCCGCTCGCAGCGCCCGGACCTCGTTCCGCGCTACGAGGAGCTGTACCGCCGCGGCGCCTACGCC
Source organism: uncultured Actinomycetes bacterium (assembly GCA_963725645.1). Lineage (GTDB taxonomy): Bacteria > Actinomycetota > Thermoleophilia > Solirubrobacterales > Solirubrobacteraceae > JALYZC01. Next base: position 1,741,198 of record CAVRZD010000006.1, on the reverse strand, counting down.
GTGCCGGAGGAGCGTCGGCGGCTCCAGGCGCTGGTGCGCCGGCACCCACGCGACCCCTCGTCGCCCGATCGGGTCGGCCGCCTGATCCGTTCGTTCGAGGACGGGGGAGAGGAGGCTCGAACGGGGAGGCCTCCACCGCTCCGCAGGCGCCAGGCGACGCTGTTCTAGTCGCCGGTCGGGCGTGTGTGCGCGCTCTCACAGGTGGCCGGGGTGAAACGCGCGGCGGGCTCCGGCGTTGCTATCAATGACTCCTATGGCCTCCAAGCGCGACAGAAGCGCCCAGATGCGCGACATGTTCAGGACCCGCAGCCACTCGTGGGAGGAGGTCGGGCTGTCGCGGCAGATCGGCGAGCGGTCGGCGCGGCGCGCGCGGCGGCAGGCCGCCGTGCTGCTGCCCGCGCTGGCCGGGATCCTCGTCGTCTACTCCTACCGCCAGGAGATCTTCGGGTCGGACTTCGACTTCCCGGTGCGGATCATCACGGTGATCGCGCTGGTGATCCTCGGCTGGGCGTTCGCCCGCGACGTGGGCCGCTCGGTCGGCCCGGCGCTGTTCCGGCGGATGGATCCGGCCACCGCGGGCACCGTCGGCTTCCTGCTGCGCCTGCTCACGATCGGCATCGCGCTGATCGTCGCCCTCCATGTCGCCGGCCTGGACCCGACGACGCTTGCCCTCGGCGGTGCCGTGACCGCGGTGGTCCTCGGTCTCGCCGCTCAGCAGACGCTGGGGAACGTGTTCGCCGGGACGGTCCTCCTCAGCGCCCGGCCCTTCCGGGTCGGGGACCGGGTTCGTCTCAAGGGCGGCCCCGTGGGCGGCCAGGTCGAGGGGGTGGTCAGCTCGCTCGGCCTGCTGTACCTGACGCTGGCCAGCGGCGACGACTCGATCATGGTGCCCAACAGCGTGGTGCTCTCGATGGCGGTGATCCCCCTGCGCGAGCCCGAGGGGGTGGACCTGCGCGCGCGCCTCCCCGCCGACGTTCGCCCCAGCGACGTGCAGGCCCTGCTCGAGGAGGCGGTCACCGTGCCCACGCGGTCCGATCCGAGGATCGTGCTCGAGGAGCTCGACGGGGACGAGATCGTCGTGCGGATCGAGGCGACCCCACAGCAGGCCGCGGAGGGGCCCAAGCTCGCCAACGAGATCCTCTCGGCGGTCGGCGGGATCGCACGCGACGCCGCGAACGGCGCGAATGGCGCCAACGGTGCCCCCGGCGACTCGCCGATCGCCTGAGCGAGCCGTCGACTCAGCGCTTGGAGCGGTGCGCCTCGCTCGCCCCCAGGGCGCCGGCCACGTCGTTGCCCCCGAACCGCCGGTTGATGAAGGCGAGCGTGCTCGGCGTGAGCGCTCCGAGAGCGCCCCAGACCTTCTCTCCCACCGATCCGACCACGATCTCGGCGCGGTCACGTTCGATCGCCGCCACGACCGCGTTCCCGACGTCACCGGCCGTGCGCGTCGCGGACCCGAAAGGCGCCGCGATCCCGGCGTCCGCGAAGAACCCGGCGTCGCGGATGATGCCCGGACTGATCACCGAGACCCCAACGCCGGTGTCCCACAGGTCCTGACGCAGTCCCCACGCAAAACCGCGAAGCCCGAACTTCGTGGCCGCATAGATCGCGGAATTGCCCGTCGCCACCTTCCCGGCCAGCGATGACATGAAGACGATGTGCCCCGCTCCGCGGGCCACCATGGGCTCCGAGAGCGTTCGCGCCAGGATCATCGGCGCCCGCAGGTTGACGTCGAGCGCGCGATCCACCTGGTCGGCGGTGTACTCGAGCACCGGCCCGTCGGCCGGGAGGCCCGCGTTGAGCACCAGAATGTCGACGTCACCCGCCTCGGCCGCCAGCCGCTCCACGGCCGCCCGGTCGGTCAGGTCGGCGGCGATCGACCGACCGCCCACCTCCTCGGCCAGCGGCTCGAGCACGTCGGTGCGGCGGCCGCTGAGGATGAGCTTGGCGCCCCGGGCGCCGAGTGCGCGGGCGATTGCGTTGCCGAGCCCGCCCGTCGCGCCGGTGAGCAGCACGGTCCTCCCGGCGACGTTCACGGCGGGAAGATTGCCACAGTGGCGGTGAAGCCGTGCAGGAAGCTCTCGCCGCCGACGGGGCCGATCTCGCCGGCCGCGAAGAAGCCCGCCGCGGGCGCGCCCTGGAGCTCGCGGTCCAGCGCCGCCGCGTCGTGGTCGGGCGCGCCGAACATGTCCTGCCCGCGCCCGTTGCACGTGAACACGAGCGCTCCGGCCGGCGGGTCGCCGCCGAGCGCCGCCATTCGCAGGCCCAGCGCCTCGCGCAGGTCGGTGTCCGCCGAGTCGGCGTCGCGGGCGTGCAACCGCACGACCTGGCCGGGCTCGACCGCCGCCCCGACGGCGACGGCACCGGTGTCGGGGTCGCCGCCGAGGATGCCGCGAACGAGGAAGTCGCCGCGCTCGTAGTCCGGCTTGCCGGCCGCGGTGACGATGCCGAGCAGCATGCCGTGCGCCACCAGCGTGCGCTCGCCGGGTTCCAGCTCGCCGATGACCTCGCGCAGCTTCTGCAGCGCGGGCACGCCCGCCAGCTCCTCGATCACGTGGCCGTCCGCGGCGGTGATCGTCAGCTCAGGGCCGACCGGCGCCGCGCCCTGTGACACGCACGGCATCACGTCCAGGCCGTCCAGCCGGGCGCCCACGGCGCCTTCGCTCGCGACCGTCTCGCCCGCGAACAGGGCGCCGGCGCCCTCCAGCGTGCGGGCGCTGGAAAGGCCTCCGAGCACCGGCACGCCGGGCGCGTCCCGGGAGAGCTGGCGCAGCAGCGCGTCGGTGGGAAAGCTGTACGGGTCGGCGAGCAGGATCGCGGCGGCCGCGCCGTCGAGCTGGGGCAGGCCCGCGATCGCCACGCCCTCGTCCACCTCGACCGTCTCGGCGTGGAAGGGGGTCGCCCGCCCGCCGTCGAGATGCGGCCGCCCATACCGCCACGGCGGTGCCGTCCTCGATCTCGTGCGCCGCACCGAGCACGCCGCCGGCGCCGCAGCCGATCAGCGTCCGTGGGGCCAGGGCGTCGTGCGCAGCCTCGAGCGTCGCTTCCGGCGCCGCGAGATGGGTGCCCGAGGCGAACACGACCGCGAGGTCCACCGCTGCGCCGTCGAGCGCCTGCAGGGCCGCCTGCGCCGCCTCGCCGGCACCGTCGCGCGCGTCGGACTCCGTGGAGAGGCCACAGCCGATGCGAACCCCCATGTCGGTGACGATACTCCGCGGCATGCCTCCGCCAGAGGTCATCGCGCTGTTCGGCCCGACGGGCGTCGGCAAGACCGACGCGGCGATCGCGCTGGCCGCGCGCCTGCGCGCCGAGCGCGATGAGGACCCGGTCGCCGTGTCGGCGGACGCGCTGCAGGTGTACCGCGGGCTGGAGGTGCTGACGGGCGTCGCCGGCCCGCGGGAGCGCGCCCTGCTGGAGCACCGGCTCGTGTCCTTCCTGCCGGTCGACGCGCGCTTCAGCGCCGGGCAGTACGCCGAGCTCGCGCATGCCGAGATCGACGGGCTGCTGGCGGCGGGCCGGCGGCCGATCGTGCTGGGCGGGACCGGCCTCTACCTCCGCGCCGCGCTGGCCGACCTCGACCTGCGCCCGCCGCCGCCCGAGGGCGTGCGCGAGCGCCTCGAGGCCGAGCTCTCCGCGCGCGGCGCGCAGGCCCTGCACGCCGACCTGCGGCGGCGCGCGCCGTGGGCCGCCGGCGCGATCGATCCCAACGACCGCCAGCGGATCGTGCGTGCGCTCGAGCTGCTGGAGGCCGGCGAGCTCGAGCCCCCGCCGGAGCGCTCGCAGCTGTGGACCGAGCACACGCGCCACCCGACGCTGCTGGCGGGCCTGGTGATGGAGCGTGAGGCGCTCTACGCGCGCATCGACGCGCGGGTGGACGCGATGGTGCAGGCCGGCGCGCTCGAGGAGGTGCGCGCGGCGCACGCCGCCGGCGCCTCGGAGACCGCGCGCAAGGCGCTGGGCTTCGCCGAGCTGCTGGCGGGCGACGTCGAGACGATGAAGCGCCACACGCGCAGCTACGCGCGCCGGCAGCTCACGTGGATGCGCAAGCTCGCCGGGGTGCGCGTGATCGACGTGACGGGGCGCGAGGCGGCCGACGTCGCCGGCGAGGTGCTCACGCTCGTCGGACCGCGGCCGCGAGCAGATCGATCCGGATGAATCGCGAGAACGGCCCGACGACCGCCCAGTAGGCGCGGAAGCGCCGCAGCGCGCTCCGGTCCAGGCAGCGCACGCGCGTCTCGGTCACGATCTCCGAGCCGCCGTCGGGGCGGGCGCGAACGGAGGTGAGCACCGCGACGCGCGCGGTGCCCGGCTCGTCCCACGCGCGGTAGTCCTCCGGCCCGCCGAGGTGCGCGAGGCCGCCGCGGCCCGCCCACAGCCGTCCCGCCACCCCCGAGGCCGACCAGCGCTCGCCCTCGTCGAGGAGCACGAACGGCGGGCGGCGGAACAGCTCGCGGAAGGTGGTGTCGACCGAGGGCGCGTCGCCGCCGAAGCGCAGCATGATCAGCGGCCGCAGCGTGGCCGTGTCGAGGACGCGCACGCCCTCGGCCGCCACCCACAGCTGCTCCGGCGGCGCGGGGCTGGAACGGACGTGCCGGGTGCGCGCGTGCGGGTCCGGCAGCCAGGCGTCGAGGGGGGAGTCGGGCGTGCCCACGCCGCCAACGATTACACGCGGGCGCGATACTCCCGCCCGCGATGCGCTTCGAGAAATGGCAGGCCCTGGGCAACGACTACCTCATCGTGGAGGCGGTCGAGCTGCCCTGGCCGCTCACGGCCGGTCGCGTGCGACGCCTGTGCGACGTGCACACGGGCGTCGGCTCCGACGGAGTGCTGCTGCTCTCCGAGCCCGACGAGCCGGGCTTCGTCGCCGGCCTGCGCATCTTCAACCCCGACGGCTCCGAGGCCGAGCTGTCCGGCAACGGGGCGCGCGAGGCGATCCTCTACCTGCGCCGGGCGGGGTGGACCGACGCCGAGACGTTCTCGATCCAGACCGCGGCCGGCGAGATCCGCCCCACGATCACCGGGCCGACCACGTGCACGGTCGACATGGGCCGCGCGAGCCTGCGCTCGGCCGACTTCCCGACCGGCGACGACGGCGGTGCCGGCCGGCTGAGCGCCGGCGGGCGGGAGTGGGACTTCCAGCACGTCTCGATCGGCAACCCGCAGTGCGCGATCTTCGTCGACGATGGCGAGGAGCTGGCGTCCCTCGACGTCGTCGCGCTGGGCCCACCGATGGAGCACCACGAGCTCTTCCCCAACCGCACCAACGTCTCCTGGGTCGCGGAGGTCGAGCCGGGCACGATCCGCGCGCGCATCTTCGAGCGCGGGGTGGGGGAGACGATGTCCTCCGGGACCGGCGCGAGCGGCGCCGCGGTCGCCTACGTGCTGCGCGGCGCCGACGGCGAGGTGACCGTCCGCCTCGACGGCGGCGAGCTGGAGGTCGAGGTGGGGGAGGACCTGCACGTCAACCTGACCGGCTGGGCAGTGCCGGTGTACCGGGGTGAGCTGGCCGAAGAGCTCGAAAGGGAGCTGCATGCAACCGAGTGAGCGCCTGGAGCGGATCCCGCCGTACCTGTTCGCCGAGCTGGAGCGCAAGATCGCCGCGAAGCGCGAGGCGGGCATCGACGTCATCTCGCTGGGCATCGGCGATCCCGATCGCCCGACCCCGCCGCTGGTCGTCGAGGCGATGCAGGAGGCGGTCGCCGACCCGGGCACCCACCAGTACCCGTCCAACCGCGGGCGCGCCGAGTTCCGCGAGGCCGTGCGCGACTTCTACGAGCGGCGCTTCGACGTCGAGGGGATCGACCCCGACGCCGAGGTCATGCCGGCGATCGGCGCCAAGGAGTGCATCTTCAACCTCAACCTTGCCTTCCTCGACCCGGGCGACGTCGCGCTCGCCGCCGACCCCGGCTACCCGGTCTACACCGGCGGCCCGCTGCTGGCGGGCGCCGAGGCGGTGCTGATGCCGCTCGTGCCCGACCTCGGCTTCGTGCCCGACCTCGACGCGATCGATCGCGGCGCGCTGAAGCGGGCGAAGCTGCTCTTCATCAACTACCCCAACAACCCGACCGGGGCCGTCGTGCCAGAGGGGTTCTTCGAGCGCGTCGTGGACTTCGCCGGTGAGCACGACGTCCTGGTCGTGCACGACAACGCCTACAGCGAGACGACCTACGACGGCTACCGCGCACCGTCGTTCCTCGAGACCCCCGGCGCCAAGGACGTCGGGGTCGAGGTCTTCTCGCTGTCCAAGGGCTACAACATGACCGGCTGGCGCTGCGCCGCGATCGTCGGCAACGCCGATGCGATCACGAGCTACTGGCGGCTGAAGTCCAACGTCGACTCGGGCAACTTCGAGGCGGTGCAGCTCGCCGGCGTGGCCGCGCTCTCGCCCGACGCCGACGCGGAGGTCGCGTCGATGAACGAGCTCTACCGCCGCCGTCGCGACCTGATGGTCGACGCGCTCCGGAGGATCGGCGTCGACGTGACTCCGCCACGGGCGACGATCTACATCTGGGCGCCGGTCCCCGAGGGGTTCGAGTCCTCGGCCGCCTACTGCGAGCACGTGCTCGAGGAGGCGGCCGTGGTCCTCTCTCCCGGCGGCGCGTACGGGCCCAGCGGCGAGGGCTTCTTCCGCATCTCGCTCACGACGCCCGACGAGCGGCTGCTCGAGGCCGTCGAGCGCCTCGGGAAGCTGGCGGGGTAACGGCACGCGCTCCGCCGCCTACACTTGCCGCGAGTGAACCGCAGTCGCAACGGACGCAGCACGCAGTCGCGCCATGGCGCCGATGAGCGCCCCGGGCGCGCGAAGCAGCGGGCCTTCTGTGTCGCCGTCGCGCCGGAGGGCGAGGATCTCGCCGAGCTGCGCGAGCTCCTGCGCACCGCCGGCGTCGCCGCCGTCGGGCAGGTGGTCCAGCACCGCGACATGCCGCACCCGAACACCTACCTCGGGCGCGGCAAGCTCGAGGAGCTCAGGCCGCAGCTGGCCGAGGCGGACGCGAACCTGATCGCCTGCGACGACGAGCTGACCCCGCGTCAGGAGCGCAACCTCGAGGAGGCGCTCGGGCTGCCGGTCATCGACCGCACGGCCGTGATCCTCGACATCTTCGCCGGCCACGCCCACACGGCCGAGGGCAAGCTGCAGGTCGAGCTCGCCCAGCTGGAGTACAACCTCGCGCGCATGCGCGGCCTGTGGACCCACCTCGAGCGGCTCGGCGCGGGGCGCATCGACGGCGGGATCGGCACGCGCGGCCCGGGGGAGACCCAGATCGAGACGGACCGCCGCCTGGCGCGCGACCGCATCGCCGCGCTGCGGCGCAAGCTCGCCGGGGTCCGCTCCAGCCGCGGCGTGATGCGCGCCGAGCGCGAGCGCGCGGCACTGCCGCGGGTCGCTCTGGCCGGCTACACCAACGCCGGCAAGTCCACGCTGCTCAACGCGCTCACCGACGAGCTCGGCGGCGCGGGCGGCGGTGCCGTGGGCGTGCGCGACCGGCTGTTCCACACGCTCGACCCGACCACGCGCACCGTCCGCATCGGCGGGCGCCCGATCCTCGTCACCGACACCGTCGGCTTCATCCGCAAGCTTCCCCACCAGCTGGTCGACGCCTTCGGCGCCACGCTGGAGGAGACGCGGCTGGCCGACCTCGTCGTGCACGTCGTCGACGCGTCTGTGCCCGAGGAGGAGCTGCTGGAGATGGTGCGGGCGGTCGAGGACGTGCTCGAGGAGATCGGCGCCGGCGGCGCGCCGCGGCTGCTCGCCCTCAACAAGGTCGACCTGATCGACGCCGACCACCGGCGCGAGCTGGGCTTCCGCCACCCCGACGGCCTGTTGCTCTCCGCCGAGACCGGGGAGGGGCTCGAGGCCCTGGCCGAGGGCGTCGAACGGGAGTTTCGCCGCGGCCTGCGCCCGGTCGAACTGCTCCTGCCCTACGGCGAGGGCGGGCGCCTGGCCGAGCTGCACGACCTCGCGGCGGACCTGGAGCGCGAGGACACCGCCGAGGGCGTGCACGTGACCGCCCGTCTGCCGGCCACCGCCGCTGCGCGCTTCGAGCGCTTCGCGGTCAACGGTCGCGCATGAGGCTGGCGATCCGGCGCCTGACGCCGCGCGCGTGCCTGCCGACGCGGGTCCATGCCGGTGACGCCGGCTTCGACCTCTACGCGCTCGACGGTGGGACGATCGCGGCGGGCGAGCGCGCCGCCGTCGCGACCGGCATCGCGATGGAGCTTCCCGAGCGCCACGCCGGCCTGGTCCTGCCGCGGTCCGGGCTGGCCGCGCGCCACGGCATCTCGCTGGTCAACGCGCCCGGGCTGATCGACCAGGGCTACCGGGGCGAGGTGCGCGTGCTGCTGATCAACACCGATGCGCGCGAGGACTTCCGCTACAAGGCCGGCGACCGGATCGCGCAGCTGCTCGTCGTGCGGGTCGAGGCGCCCGACATCGTCGAGGTCGCGGAGCTGGCCGAGACCACCCGCGGCGAGGGCGGCTTCGGCTCGACCGGCGACTGAGCGGCGCGAGTAAACGCCCGCGTTTGCAATAGTCCGGCGGCCATGAGGAGTCGCAGGGGTGTGGCCGTGGCGCTGGTCGTCGTGGGAGCGGCGGCGGGCGCAGCGGGGGAGGCGCAGGCCGGCGTGCGCGCCGCGCCGTCCTACGTGCGCGCCGACATCGTGCGCGACGGGCGGTTGGCGATCCTGCGCGCCCGGGCCTTCCGCGTGCGGCTGTGGGCCAGCCGGCCCGTGACCGTGCGGGTCAGTGCCGACGTGCGGGTGGGCAGCGCGGCCGCGCGCCGCCGCCCGGGCCGCGCGCTCGTGCGCGCCCGGACGTTCCGGTTCACGCACGCCGGCCGTCGCACGGTGAAGCTGGCGCTGACGCCGACGGGCCGCAGGGTGCTGGGCGACTGTCGCACGGCACGGATCGTCGCCCTGTCGCGTTCGCGGCTGCTCCAGCGCGGCGCACCGGCGCCGGCGCGCGGGCTCAAGACGCGGAGGGCCGGCATCTCCTTCCCGCCGGTGCGCTTCGGCTGCCGCGACGGACAGGTCATCGTCGCCGGGAACGGCGCGGCCGGACTGCGCTACAGCGTCGGCATCGCCACGCGATCGATCGATCCCGACACCAACGGTACGTACGGGGGCCAGCCGGTCTACCTCGGCGGCTACGGCCTCGGCTCGGGAGTCCCGCCGGCGGCGCCCCACCCGACGGGCGCGCTGCCGCGCGGCCGCGCGGCCACCGGCATCCTCGGATCCGGTCCCAGCGTGCGGGCGATCGCGATCACCGGGGGCGGACGCACGGTCGCGATCGCCGACATCGAGGTCCAGGGCTGGTTCGCGGCGAACCGCGACGACAAGTACGGACTGGTGGACATCCGCCGCACGGTGGCGGCGCGGACCGGCGGCGCACTCGGCGCCTCGAACGTCGTGGTCCAGTCCGACCACAGCCACAGCGGCGCCGATCCCATGGGCGTGTGGGGAGGCGTGCCCGAGGCGTACCGCAAGCTCATGTTCGACCGCACGGTCGACGCGATCCTGGCCGCCTACCGCAACCGCCGGCCGGGCACGCTCTACTACGGCGCGGTCGACGGCCGCGACCTGCAGTCCAACCAGTTCGACTACGACGCCGCGAACAAGGTCATGGACTCCGATGTCCGCGTCCTCCAGGCCCGGGACGACAACGGCCAGCCCCTCGCCACGATGATCGACTTCTCCTCGCACGCGACCGTGCTCGGATCCGACAACACGAAGATCTCGGGCGACTGGCCGCAGGCGGCCAACCCCATGCTCGAGCAGCGCTTCGGCGGCGACGCGATGACGGTCGTCGCGACGCTCGGGCGCACCCAGCCCGCCGACCGCGGCTGCTCGCACGCGGCCACCGGGGACGCCCTCCAGCTCTGCAAGCTGGACGACTACGCCCGGCGCGTGGTCGACCGCGCCGCCGCGGCGGCCCGCGCGGCGGCACCGCTGAGCGGCGCTCCCGTCGTCGACGCACGCTCCTACCTGATCCAGGACCTCGCCTCGAGCCCGCTGCTGCTGGGCCTCGTTTACGCCGGGCAGGCCGCCGGCGCCCCGCTGAACCGCTCGCTCACGCCGCCGTGGCTCACCGGCGTCGTCATCGGGACGACGACCGGGAGCCTGCGGATCGGCGACGTGCTGCTCTCCGTCATCCCCGGCGAGGCCTACCCGCAGATCGCGCTCGCCGTCCGCGCCCAGGCGCCCGGGATGCGCGGGTACATGACCGCCGGGCTCGCCGACGACCAGCTCGGGTACCTGATCGCGCCGTACGCCGCCTACCCGGAGCCGATCCGGCGGACGTTCTTCAACGAGCGTGGCGACGAGCTCAGCCCGGTCGACAACGACAACTACGCCTTCAACGTCTCTCACACGATGGGCGAGCGCGTGCGCTGCTCGCTGCTGCGCGGCGCGGGCGAGGTCTTCGGCCGGGGCACGTCGCTGCGCGACGCCGACCTCAACTGCGCGCCGTTCGCGAACGACGGGCTGCAGGCCGCCGGCGCCGACGCCGGCTGACCCGGGCACTCCACTAGGGTGCCGCCTCGTGCCGGCGCGGATGCACCCACCGATCGCCGCGCTCGCGGCCGGCCTGGCGGCGGCGGCGCTCGCTGCCGGCTGCGGCGGCGGCTCGAGCAAGACGGCGCCCAGCGGGCCGGGGGTCGGGCATCCGCCGGTCGTGATCGGCAGCCAGGACTTCACCGAGCAGCGGATCCTCGGCCAGCTGTACGCGCACGCGCTGCGCGCGCGGGGCTTCCAGGTCCGCCTCAAGCAGGACCTGCCGAATCGCGTGGCGGCCGACCGTGCGCTGGTGGACGGTCAGATCGACGGCTACCCCGAGTACGTGGGCGCGATCCTCGACAGCCTCGCGCACGACCCCCGCCCGCCGTCGAACGCCGGCGCGGCCTACCGCGCCGTGCGCGCGTTCGAGGCCCGGCGCGGGTTCGTCGCGCTGGCGGCCACGCCGTTCGAGCGCGCCGACGCGCTCGCCACCACGGCCGCGTACGCGCGCGCGCACGGCCTCGACGACGTCGGCGGGCTCGCGCGGGTCGGTCGCTTCGCGCTCGGGGGAGCCCCGGACTTCGACGTCCGCGCCGCGGGGCTGCCCGCGGTGCGACGCGCGTACGGGATCGCCGGAGTGCGGTTCGTCCCGCTCAGCCTCGGGGCGCAGTACGCCGCGCTCGATCGCGGGCGCGTGCAGGTCGCCGCGGTGGTCACGACCGACCCGGCCCTGCGGAGCGGCCGGTACGCGGTGCTGGCCGACCCGCGGCGGGTCTTCGGCGTGCAGAACGTCGTGCCGGTGTTCTCCCGCGCGGTGATCGCCGCCGAGGGGCCCGCCTTCACCCGGACGCTCGACGCGGTCAGCGCGAAGCTCACGACTGCCGCGATGCGCCGGATGAACGCGGCGGTCGAGGTGGACAAGCGCAGCCCGGCCGACGTCGCGCGGGACTTCCTGCGGGCGGCCCGGCTGACGTAGCGCCGGATGCTAGGGTGGCGCCGAGCGCAGGGAGCGCCCTCTCGTGCCCGTCACCACGATACTCCGGCCGGCGACTCATGGCCTCTTCTGACGCGTCCGCGGGTGGCGACGGAAGCGCCGCCGAACTCGTCTTCGACAGCGTCACGAAGCGCTATCCCGGACGTGACACGCCGGCGGTGAGCTCCCTGTCCCTGGTCGTGCCCGCTGGCGAGATCTGCGTGCTCGTCGGCCCGTCGGGCGGCGGCAAGACCACGGCGATGAAGATGGTCAACCGCCTGATCGACATCACCGAGGGCGACATCACGATCGACGGCGATTCCGTCCGCGGCATGGAGCTTACGCAGCTGCGGCGGGGGATCGGCTACGTGATTCAGCAGGTGGGCCTGTTCCCGCACATGCACGTGGCCGACAACATCGCCACGGTTCCGCGACTGCTGGGGTGGGACCGGGCACGGATCTCGCGCCGCGTCGACGAGCTGCTCGAGCTCGTCGGGCTCGACCCCGAGCAGGACCGCGGGCGCTACCCAGCCGAGTTGTCCGGCGGCCAGCGTCAGCGCGTCGGGCTGGCCCGGGCGATGGCCGCGGATCCGCCGCTGATGCTCATGGATGAGCCCTTCGGGGCGATCGATCCGATCACGCGCGACCGCCTGCAGAACGAGTTCCTGCGCCTGCACCGGGAAATTCAAAAGACAGTCATATTCGTCACGCACGACATCGACGAGGCGATCAAGATGGGCGACCGCATCGCGATCCTGCGCCAGGGCGGCGTGCTGGCCCAGTACGCGACGCCCGACGAGATCCTGGCCTCGCCGTCCGACGCCTTCGTCGCCTCGTTCGTCGGCGCCGACCGCGGGCTCAAGCGCCTGTCGCTGACCCGGCTGACCGACCTCGAGCTCGAGCCACCGCCGCCCGGCGGCGGTGTCGGAGGGTCCGACGGCGCGCGGACGGCATCGGAGACCACGTCCCTGCGCGATGCGCTTTCGCTGATGCTCACCAACGGCGGTCGGCCGCTGATGGTGCTCGACGCCGACGGGCGCCCAGTCGGCACGGTCACCGTCGACATGGTGTCGGCCACATTGTCCAACGGAGGTGGGCGCCGCCCGGCGGCGAGCGCGTGACCGCCTCGGTCCTGCACAGCCTCGTCACCGCGCAGACGGTGATCCCGAAGTTCGGCCACGCGGACGATTGCGTCCGCCAGAACCGCACGTTCTGCTGGGGCTGGTTCTCCGACCACTGGGACGACGTCTTCCAGCCGGCGCTGCTCGACCACATCAAGCTCACGCTGATCGCGGTCGTGGTCGGGTTCGCGATCGCGATCGCCTGCGCGATCTTGGCCTATGAGCGCGGGTGGTTCGAGCGTCCCTTCACGGTGTTCGCCGGCGTGCTCTACACAATCCCCAGCCTCGCGCTGTTCCAGCTGCTGGTCCCGATCACCGGGCTCACCGAGCTGACTGTCGAGGTCGCGCTCGTCTCCTACACGCTGCTGATCCTGTTCCGCAACACGCTCACCGGGCTGCGCGAGGTGCCGCAGGACTCGCGGGAGGCCGCTCGCGGCATGGGCTTCACGCGCCGTCAGATGCTGTGGCGGATCGAGGTGCCGCTCGCGGTGCCGGCGATCATCGCCGGCGTGCGCGTGGCAACGGTCACGATCATCAGCCTCGCGACGGTTGCGGCCTTCGTCGTCGACGAGGGCCTCGGGGCGCCGATCTTCTCCGCGCTCCAGTCGAGCTTCAACACCGAGTTCATCGCCGCCGGGGCCCTCGCCGTGCTGCTTGCCCTGGTGGCCGACGCGCTGCTGGTGGGCGTGCAACGCCTCGTCACCCCATGGGCGCGGTCGGGAGGCCGCGGGTGAACGACTTCGTCAACGCGTTCAAGTTCATGGCGGACAACGTCGACCTGCTGCTGACCAAGACGGTCGAGCACCTCGAGCTCAGCGGCGCGGCGATCGGCGTGTCGCTGGTGATCGCGCTGCCGATCGGGCTGTGGCTCGGACACCTGCACCGGGGCTCGTTCCTCGCGATCAACGCGGCCAACGTCGGCCGCGCGCTCCCCAGCCTGGCCATCATCGCGATCGGGCTCGGGATCCTGGGCATCGGCTTCATCAACGTGATGTTCGCGCTAGTCGTGCTCGCGGTCCCGCCGATCCTCACGAACGCCTACCTCGGGATCGACCAGGTGGACCGCGACATGGTCCAGGCCGCCGAGGGCATGGGAATGCGCCCGTGGCAGGTGTTCACGCGAGTCGAGCTCCCGATCAGCCTGCCGCTCGTGTTCGCGGGCATCCGCACGTCGGCGGTCTACGTCGTGGCGACCGCGACGCTGGCCGCGATCGCCGGCGGCGGCGGGCTCGGCGACATCATCGTCAACCAGGCGAGCTACAAGCTGGCGGGCGTGATCGCGGCGGCGATCTGGGTCGCCGCCCTCGCCCTGCTCGTCGACGCGGCGTTCGGCGCGCTGCAACGCGCGGTCACCCCGCGCGGGCTGCGCCGCGCCGCCGAGGTCTCCGACGCGCCGCCGCCCGACGAGGGCGCCGCCGCGCCCGTCGTCGCGGGGCGGCCGGTGCCCGGGACCGAACTCAATTGACCTCCGAGGCACAACCGAGAGCGAAACCCGACGAAGGGGGATACGTGCACAGCAAGGCAAAGCAGGGCGTCGCGGCCGGCCTGGCCCTGGCGCTGGCCGTGGTGGTCGCCGCGTGCGGCAGCAGCAGCAAGAGCAGCACGAGCGCGACCACGCCGAGCGGCAAGCCCGGGGCCGGAAAGCCCGCGGTGACGATCGGCGACAAGAACTTCACCGAGCAGTTCGTCCTGGGCCAGCTGTACGCCCAGGCGCTGCGGGCGAAGGGCTACTCGGTGACCGTCAAGAGCGACATCGGCTCGTCCGAGCTGATCGACAAGGCGCTGACGAGCGGGCAGATCAACGGCTACCCCGAGTACACGGGAATCGTCCTGACCGCCATCGCACACGACAACAAGTCCTACCCGACGCCGCAGGCGACGTTCGACGCGGTCAAGAAGTTCGAGAACGGGCGGGGCTACACGGTGCTGCCCATGACGCCGTTCTCCGACGTGGACGCGCTGGCGACGAAGCCGGCGTACGCCCAGCAGCACAACCTGACCCAGGTGCCCGATCTCAAGGGGGTTGGCCGCTTCGCGCTCGGCGCGCCACCGGAGTTCAAGACGCGGTTCACCGGCCTGGTCGGGATGAAGCAGGTGTACGGGATCACGAACGTGAACTTCAAGCCGCTGGCCATCGGCCTGCAGTACAAGGCGCTCGACGCCGGCCAGATCCAGGTGGCGGACGTGTTCACGACCGACGGCCAGCTCCAGCGCGGCTCCTACACGATCCTGAAGGACCCGAAGAACATCTTCGGCTTCCAGAACGTGGTACCGATCTTCTCGAAGAAGACGATCGACGCCGAGGGGCCTGAGTTCTCGCAGATCCTCAACGCCGTCAGCGCGAAGCTGACGGTCCAGGCCATGCAGCAGATGAACGCCGCCGTGGACCTGGACAAGAACAATCCCGCGGAGGTGGCCCAGAAGTTCCTGCAGGCCAACGGGCTGCTGTAGCGCCGCCTCACGCCTCCAGCAGCACGACCTCGCTGCCCACGTGCTCCTCCGTCGCCGGAACCCGGCGGCGGGGGAGCACGCGCAGCCCTTGCGTGCTCGCCTCGCGCTCCAGCTGCGCGGCCTCGAGGTCGTCGAGTCGCACGAGGTCCGTGGCCTCGGTGCGCGCGCCGTCCGGCGCCACGCGCTGCCGCGTGCGCTCGATCACCGTCGAGCCGTTCTCGCGGTGCAGGGCGATTGGTTGGGAGGAGTACACCCAGCCGTCGTGCTCGCCCATGTCGGGCAGCGGCAGCGCGAGCACGTCGCCGTCGAAGCCCTCGAGCGGGTCGGCCAGCGCCGCCGCCAGCCGACCGCCGGGCTCGAGGTGGGCGCGCACGCACGCCAGGCAGCGCGCGCGGCCGTCCGGTCCGCCCAGGAGCTGGATCGTCTGCATCGGAACCACGCAGACCGCGAAGCGGCGGCCCGCGTCGAAGGCGCGCGCGTCGGCGCACAGCGTGGCGACGTCCAGGTCCTCGGCCCGCGCGCGCGCCTCCAGCGCCGCGAGCAGCTCCGCGTCGCGGTCGAGCGCGACGACGTCATGCCCGCGCCGCGCGAGGTCCAGCGCCACCCGACCGGTGCCCGCGCCAACGTCCAGCACGGGACCGCCGGCCGCTGTGGCCAGCTCGCGCCACAGCGACAGGTCGGCGCCGTACCCGCCGCACTCCAGGTCATGCCATACGACGACCTCGGCGTCCCCGGTCATGCCGGCACGAGCACGCGCACCGCGCGCGGGCGCACCCGCACCGTGACGGGCAGGTCGCCGATCGGGTCGCCGTCGGCGTAGACGGTGAACGGCCGGTCGGCGGCGATCCGCACCTCCCGGGCGCGCTCGACGTGGACCGAGGGCAGGTCGACGTGGGTGCCCTCGAACACCTTCGGGAGCGCGGTGAGGAACCGGCGCTTGGGCGCCTTTCCGCTCATCACCACGTCGAACAGGCCGTCGTCGAGCTCGGCGTTCGGAGCCATGTGCATGCCGCCGCCGTAGCGGGGCGAGTTCGCGACCGCCACGCTGTAGCCGCTGAAGGACAGCCCGCGGCCGTCGAGCTCGAGGTCGAAGCGCGCCGGCTTCCAGGCCGCCAGCGCGCGCAGCGCGCCGTAGGCGTACACGAGGTTGCCCAGGGCCGGAGGGGCCTCGTTGGCGATCCGGTTCGCCTCCGAATCGAAGCCGCACGAGGCAATGCCGATGTACGGCCGCCCGTCGACCTCGCCGAGGTCGAGCTCGCGGATACGCCCGGCCGCGAGCACCTGGGCGGCCGCCTCGGGGTCGTGGGGGATGCCCAGCGCCCGCGCGAGGTCGTTGCCACGTCCCCCGGGGAGCACGGCGAGGACGCCGCCGGTCCCGGCCAGCGCTCCAGCGACCTTGCCGATCAGCCCGTCGCCGCTGAGCGCCGCCACGGTCTCGTCGGCCTCGACGGCGGCACGCGCCAGCTCCTTGGCATGCTCGAGCGACGTGGTGCGCTCGGTGTGAAACGGCAGCCCGAGGCGCGTCAGCGTCGCCTCGACCACGGGCAGCGCCTCGGCCGCGCGGCCTCCGCCGGCGTTGGGGTTGACGACGAGGGCGATCGTGCGATCCATGGCGGCGACACCGTACCCTGGCGGGCACCGTGCGGCTCAACCACGTAACCCTCGGTGCAACCGACGTCGAGCGATCGGTGGAGTTCTACGCGCAGCTGGGGCTGCGCCAGATCGTCGCCAGCTACCCCGATTACGCCCGCTTCGTCGCGCCCGCCGGTGACGCCACGCTCTCGCTGCATCGCGTGGACGCGGTGGCGGAGCCGACCACCACGGTCCACTTCGAGTGCGACGACGTGGACGCGACCGTGGCCGCGCTGCAGGCCCGAGGCCTCGCGTTCGACCTGGATCCGACCGACCAGCCGTGGCTGTGGCGGGAGGCGACCCTGCGCGACCCCGACGGCAACGTCCTGTTCCTTTACACCGCGGGGGAGAACCGATTGAACCCGCCGTGGAGGCTCTAGCGCGCCAGCCCGCTGTCGCGCAGGTACGCCTCGACCTCCGCAGGCCGGTCGGTGATGACGTAGGCGTCGATCACGGCACCGTCGGCGTTGATCGTGATCGACAGCCCGGACTCGACGCGGCGCACCTTGGAGATGGGCGCGACCGGGCGGCCCGAACCCATTCGCGGCTTCACCCGGCCCGTGGCCACGCGGTGCACGGCCTCGTGGTCGGCGAGGCGGTCGAGCAGCCGGCGGTAGCCCTTGCGGCTGGAGTGCTTGTGGTGCGTCCGCCGCCTCACGCCGGGACCCCGTCGAGCACCAGCGTCGCGAGCGTGTCGGCGACGGCGACCGGCGCGGGATCCTTCGCCGCCTCCGCCTCGTCGCGCGCGGCGGCACCGGTCAGGACGATCGCGGCGTCCAGGCCGGCCGCCGCAGCGCCCGCGAGATCGGTATCCAGGCGATCGCCCACCACGAGCGCCCGCCCCTCGCCGAGGCGGTCCAGCGCGGTGTTGAAGAGCTGGGGGTCGGGTTTGCCGACCGTCGCGGCGCGCCGACCGCTGGCGTACTCCAGCGCCGCCAGGATCGATCCGGTGCCGGGCCAGGGGCCGTCGGGCATCGGGAGCGTGGGATCGCGTCCGGTGGCCACGAGTTCCGCACCGCGGTCGAGGGCCTGGACCGCCGTGCGCAGCTGCGAGTAATCGAATTGCACGTCGAGCCCGACGACGACGACGTCGGCACGGGTGGCGAACTCGGTCCCGTTGGCCACGCGCAGGCCCGCGTCCTCGACGTGCTCGGCAATCGAGTCCGAGCCGATCACGAACGCGTTGCGCAGCCGGTCGGCCCGCTCCGCGAGCAGGTGCTGCAGCGCACCCCCGACGGTCACGACCTCCTCGAGTGACGCCTGGAAGCCCTGGCCCCACAGCTTGCGCACGAGGTCCTCGCTGCTCACGCGCGAGTCGTTGGTCACGAACGCGAGGCCCTTTCCGGCCCGGCGCAGCGCGGTCACGGCCTCCACGGCCCGCGCCGTCGGCTCGTCGCCGACCCACACGCAGCCGTCGAGGTCGAGCAGGGCGTGGTCGTAGCGGCGGAGAAGCGGCGAAAGGGGCACGGCGGCTGATTATCCTTCGCCGCCGTGTCGCGACCCCTCGCGCCCGCGCTCGCCGTGATGCTCGCCCTCGTCGGAACCGCGGGATGCGGAGCCGACAAGGAGGGCACCAGCAGGACGACGGCGACCTCGAGGACCGGCACCGCGGCGGCGCCGCAGCCGAGGCCCGTCACCTGCAAGCGGGTTCGCGCGCCGACGGCCCGACGCAGCGAACGGCTCCCGGCGCCGACGGCGCGCCTGGACGCCGGCGCGACCTGGCTGGTCAACGTCACCACGAGCTGCGGCGCGTTCACGATCACTCTCGACGTCAAGCGCGCGCCGAAGACGGCATCGTCGTTCGCGTCGCTGGCGCGGCTGGGGTTCTACGACGGCCTGACGTTTCACCGCGTCGTCCCCGGCGACCTCATCCAGGGTGGCGACCCGCGGGGCGACGGCACCGGCGGGCCCGGCTACAAGACCGTCGAAGCGCCGCCCGGCGACCTGCACTACACCCGCGGCGTGGTCGCGATGGCCAAGCAGGAGATCGAGGACGCCGGCACCGCGGGCAGCCAGTTCTTCATCGTCACCGGCCCCGACGCCCAGCTCAACCCGGAGTACGCGCTGGTGGGCCGGGTGACCGCGGGCATGGACACCGCCGACCGGATCGCGGTGCTGCCCACCAACCCCAACACCGATCAGCCGCTGCAGCCCGTCGTGATCAACGCGATGCGCGTCGTCCAGGTCAAGAAGAAGTAGCTAGAACAGCCGCGCCGCCGGGTCGGCCGGCCGGTCGCCGGCCGGCGGGTCCAGGCAGGCGGGACCGTCGTAGTGCGCGTCGTTGACGGCGTCGCCGACCGCCCGGACCGCAGTCAGCTCGTCGGGGAGCGGTCGCAGCAGCTCGCGCAACCGGTCCGGGTCGCTCGCGGGGTCCAGCCAGGCCGCCTCCGCCTCGGCCGGCAGGATCACCGGCATGCGGTCGTGGATCGGGGCCAGCGTCTCGTTCGGCACCGTGGTGACGATCGTGCAGGACCGCAGCCACGTGTCCTCCGGGGTGCGCCAGGCGGCCCACAGTCCGGCGAACGCGAACGGGTCGCCGCCCGGCAGGCTCACCCAGTACGGCTGCTTCGGCGGCCGCGGCGAGTCGTCCAGCTTGCGCCACTCATAGAAGCCGTCGGCGACGATCAGGCAGCGATGGCGCTCGAACGCGCGGGCGAAGGCCGGGCGTTCGTCGATCGATTCGGCGCGTGCGTTGATAGTGCGATAGCCCACCTTCGCGTCCTTGGCCCAGTGCGGCACCAGGCCCCAGCGCAGGAGCGTGCCCTCGGGTTCGTGCTCGCGCCGCCGGATCACCCCGACGACGTCGTCGCCGGGGGCGACGTTGTAGCGGCGCTCGATCTGCAGCGACTCCCCGAGCGGGAAGCGCGCCCGCAGGACGGAGGGATCCGGCCCGGCGAGGGTGTAGCGTCCGCACACGGTCCGGCTAGGAGCTTGCCGCAGCCCGCTCGGCGCGCGCCTTCTGCTGGCGCCGGCGCCCGAGCAGGGCCATCACCCCGAGCGCCGCGGCCACGACGAGGAAGCCGAGCAGCACGCCGCCGCCGAGCGACACGCCGCCGAACGGCAGGGAGACGAGCTCGACCAGGCCGAGCCCGAGGGCGAGGAGTCCCAGCACGACGACGATCAGGATCAGGATGCCGCGGATCCGCAGCAGGATTCCCGCCCCCGCGGGCGGGGCGACCAGGCCCATGAACTGGAGCGCCAGGAGCTGGCGGCGCCCCGGAGCCTCCTGGCCGAGCTTCTCGACCGCGTCCTTGAGGTCGCCGGCCCGCCGCTCGGCGAGAGCGAGCGACGCGTCCGCCATCCGCCGGAGCTGCATGCGCTCCTGCGGTCGGGCGGCGGCGATGGCCTGCTTGAAGTACTGCCGCGCCGCCTGAGCGTCGTAGCGGTCCGCGGCGCGGGCGCCGAGAATCGCGCGGGCGGCCGCGCGGTTGCGGGTCTCGCGCTCGAGCTCGTCGTCCGAACGCGACTCGAGGTCCTGCATCGCCGCGAGGCCGCCGCGCTGCTCGATGCGGATCTGACGCTGCTTGGGAGCCATCGTGCGGGAAGTCTACGGCGGCGGTCTATATGCTCGCGCGGCGATGGGACTGGCCGAGCAGATGGAGCGCACCAATCGGGCGATGATTGCGTTCGATCTCGCCCTTGGCACCGGCGCGCTGCTCGCGCCGAGCGCGACGCTGCGGGTGCTGGGGCACGACGAGCCCACGCCCGAGGCGGAGGAGCTGTTCCGTCGCTGCGCGCCCATCTGGCTGACCTTCGCGGCCGCGCACCTGGTGGCGGCGCGGCGCGGCGAGAGTCGCGACTGGTGGGCGCTCGCGTGGCTGCGCGGCACCGAGCTGCTCACCGACATCCTGTGGTCGCGCTCGCCCGGGTTCTCGCGGCCCGGCGCGCGCCAGGGCCTGTGGCTCGCGGGCGCGGGCAACCTCGCGATGACGATCGGGTTCGCCGCCCTCAGCCGCCGGCGCTGATGTCGCCGATCCTGGCCAGCGAGCAACTCGAGGCCTATATCGAGGCGCACACGACGCCGCCGGAGCCGCACCTGGCGGCGCTGGCGGAGGAGACGCGGGCGACGCTGAACGCCCCGCAGATGCTCACGGGCACCGTGGAGGGCCGCCTCCTCGAGGCGCTCGTGTGGGCGGCCAGCCCGCAGCTCGTCGTGGAGCTGGGCACATACAGCGGGTACTCGGCCCTATCGATGGCGGCCGCGCTGCCGCCCGGCGGGCGGATCGTCACATGCGAGCTCAGCGACGAGCACGCCGACTTCGCGCAGCGCCACATCGACGCGTCGCCGTACGCCGACCGCATCGAGCTGCGCCGGGGCCCGGCGCTCGAGTCCGTCACGGCGCTCGACGGGCCGTTCGACCTCGTGTTCATCGACGCGGACAAGCAGAATTACGTCAACTACTACGAGGCCGTCGTGCCCAAGCTCGCCGAGCGGGGACTGATCGCGGTCGACAACACCCTGTGGAGCGGGAACGTGGCCGGGGAGGAGGACCAGTCCGATGCCGCCGTGGCCCTGCGGGAGTTCAACGACCGGGTGCGCGAGGACGAGCGGGTGGTGTGCGTGATGCTGAGCGTGCGGGACGGGATCACGCTGATCCGCCTGCGCGGCTGAGCCAGTCGCGCAGCTGCTCGCCGATCTCGGCGATCGACGAGCCGGCCTGCTGGAACGCGCCGGTGACGCGGTCCCCGTAGTGCGCGGCCGCGCTGTCGGCCTCGTCCCTGAGCGGCGGCTCCTGACCGCGGCGCGGGTACTCGCCGCCGACGATCCGGTCGTACTCGCCGGAGCGCACGAAGTCGATCAGCGCGCGCGCCCGGCGCACGGGCATGGGGTGGGTGAGGTTCATGTCGTTGACGAGCTTGGTCAGGCGGTCGAGGCCCCTGGCGTCCTCCTCGTACTCGGCGGCCTGCGCCATGAAGGCGTCGAGGTTGAGCTCGTCGGCCGCCGCGCCGGCCGAGAGCACCATCAGCGAGCGGCAGACGGCGGTGGTGTCGCGCGTGACGAGCGCGGCTGCGCGGTCGCAGCTCAGCTCGGCGGCGCGGAACCACTCGAGCAGCGCGAGCCGGATCGCCAGCAGCGGCAGGCCGGCGAGCGCCGGCAGCCGCGACGTGCCGAGCCGCACCAGGATCAGCAGCGCCGTCTGGTAGAGGACGTGGTCGGAGTGCACGTGGGCCGCCTCGTGGGCGAGGACGGCGCGGCGGCCGCTGTCGTCCATGAGGTGCAGCAGCTCGGAGTTGAGCAGGACGATCGGCTTGTCCGATCCGATCGTGAACGCATTGGCGAGCGGGAACTGGGTCAGGTAGAGGTCCGGGACGGCATCGTCGAGGTCGAGCACGTGGAACACCTCGCGGTGCAGGACCCAGACGCCCGGGAGCTGGTGCTGGCCGAGGCGCACCGCGCCGCCGAGCGACACCGCGCGCAGCGCGCGCTCGTAGCCGAGGCCGATCAGCCGGCGGACGACGTCGTCGAGGTACGGGACGCGCTGCAGCGCCGCCGTGGCCGCGCGGTCCGCCGGGTGCTGGTAGGCGCGCGGCGAGATCGCCTCGAGCTTGAAGGTCTCGACCGGGAGTGCCATGGGACGAGCGTACCGCGCCACCCCCGAATCGCCCGCGAACCCTCAGCAGCGGCCGACAGCCTCCAACGACTCTACATAACCGTTGTTAGCGAGCATTGCGTCGCTACGGGACCCTGCGGACTCGTCGACGCGTAATTCTCCGCCCCGGGCGGAGGGCTTCTCCGCCTCAGGCGACGGCTTCCTCCGGTTGGCGCGCCCGTCCGCGCCCCCGAAGATGTCCGTGAAAGGAAGGAATGTCATGAGTCTCACGGTCATCTTCATCATCTCGTTCGCGATGATCGCCATCGGCATCGGCGCGACGATCGTTTCGGATTGAACCCGTGTGACGACGCCGCGGGTGTTCAGCTTGCATGCCCTCCTGAGCGGGCATCGGCTTCGTCGCTCGACCTCCGTTGAGCGTTTCGGCCGCGCGGCCGGCCACCTCCGACGCTCGCCTGCGCGCGGCTCCGCTCGCCTGCGCGCGGCCTCAGGACGCCTGCGCGCGGGGCGGCTGGTCGCGCTGGACTAGCGGCTCGAACCGGTTTCCATAAGTGCGCGTCGCTGGGCCGCGTTGCCCGGCTAACCGAACGGCAGCGGCGCAGTGCCCGCGATTTCGTGCGCCGAGACCTCGGGCGGCGCGTCGGTCGCCGCCGGGAGGTCGCGGATGAACTCGGCGATGTGCGGCTGGCGCAGGTGCGCCGCGAGGGCCTCGCGGCTCGCCCACTCCTCGACGGCCACGAACGCATGGTCGTCCTCGATCGTCGCCGAGAATCCGTAGCGCAGGCAGCCCTCGTCCCGGCGCGACGCCTCCTGCAGCCCCTCGAGCAGCGCGACCAGATCGGCTCGCTGCTCGGGGCGGCAGCGCACCCGGGCGATCACGATGACCCCGGGCGTCTCGGTGTCGGTCACGCGCCGTTCGGCGGCACGTTGACGTTGAGGCGGAACACGTTGTCGGGGTCCCACTGCTGCTTCAGGGCGGTGAGGCGCTCCCACGTCGCGTCGCCGAAGGAGGCCCGCCAGCGCTCGGCGACCTCGTCGGTGTTGACGAAGTTCGGGTACGCGACGCCCACGCCGTACGGCTTCGTCGCGGCGGCGAACTCGCGCGCGAACGCGACGTTGGCGTCGTCCTCGGCCGGGTCGAACCACATGTTGAGGTTGTGGTAGGCCCAGGGGGCGTCGGGCGTCTCCAGCGCCATCGACTCGCGGTCGGTGCGCGAGTACGCGCCCCCCAGCGGCTCCAGGATGATGACCTGGGTGTGCGGCGACGGGGCCTCCCCCGCCTTGTCCACGAGGGTGTCGATCGCCTCGTCGGACAGCGCCTGGAGGAAGTCGATCTTGAAGTACTCGTGGATGCCGCGCGGGGAGGATGCGTCGATCATCTGCTGCAGCGCGGTGTAGGGCATCGGCTGCACCATGTCCATCGCCGGCGGCCCGAGCGCATCCTTGAGGTCCGCGAGCGCGGCCTGGCCGGCCTCCACGTCGCCGATGTAGCAGAAGATCACGCCCGTGATCGGCTGCCCGCGCACCGGCTCCGGGATGAAGTCCAGCGGCGGAGCGGTGATCAGCGCCATGCCGCCGCCGACCTCGTCGGGCGCCGACTCCATGTAGTCGCGGTATTTGCGCAGCAGCTCCTTCGTCCCCTCGCGGGGGTAGCCGAGCTGGGCGGCGAGGAGGATCGGGCCGACCGGGTGCAGGCGGAAGGTGAACTCGGTGACGATGCCGAAGTTGCCGCCCCCGCCGCGCAGGCCCCACAGCAGCTCGGGGTTCTCGGTCTCGCTCGCGGTCACCACGTCGCCGGCCGCCGTCACGACCTCCGCCGAGATCAGCGACGCGCACGTCACGCCGTACATGCGCTCGATCCAGCCGCTCCCCGACCCGAGCGTGAGCCCGGCGACGCCGGTGTCCGACACGCGCCCACCGGTGACGGCCAGTCCGTGCTCCTGCGTGGCGGCGTCGAGCTCGCCCCAGTTGGCGCCGGCCCCGACCTTGGCGATGCGCGCGTCGGCATCGACGTCGACCCGGTTCATCGGCCGCAGGTCGATCACGATGCCGTCGTCGCAGGAGGAGAAGCCCTGTGCGGAGTGGGCCCCGCCGCGCACGGCGACGATGATGCCGTTGGCCCGGGCGGTTGCCAGGGCGGCCCGGACGTCGGCCACGGAGGCGCACTGGGCGACGGCGGCCGGGCGCTTGTCGATCATGCCGTTGGCGGTCTTGCGGGCGTCCTCGTAGCCATCGTCCTCGGGCGTGACGAGCGTGCCGTCGAGCGCAGAGCGCAGGTCGTCGGTGGCGGCGGCGTCGAGAGTCGTCTCCGGCATGGGCGGGTCCTTTCGAAGTTGGCGGTCCGCGCCCCCCGCGTTTCCGCTGAGGGACTGAATACCGGAGGCGCCCCGCGACAGTCAACCTCAGGTCCTTGGGACATGGGCAGGCGGGGTCCTGCCACGGTGTCGTACCCGAGCGTCTACGCGCCAATCCCCATGCGGGGTGAGAATCGCCGATGGGAGCGGGTGCCCCGCCCCGAGTCGATGTAGAATCCTTGACTCAGTCAATGAAATCCGCCCCCACTCCTGACCGCGTCGACGCCGTCCGGGCGTTCAACCGCTTCTACACCGGAGTCATCGGGGTGCTCGACGAGGGTCTGCTGGACACCAGCTACTCCCTCACCGAGGCGCGCGTGCTCTTCGAGCTGTCGCGGTCCGACTCGCTCGACGTGGGCGCGCTGCGCGACGCCGTGGCGATCGACGCCGGCTACCTGAGCCGGATCCTCGCCCGATTCGAGGCGAAGGGGCTCGTCCTCCGCGAGCCCGCCGAGGCCGATGCGCGCCGCCGCGTCGTGCGCCTCACCGCGCGCGGCCGGTCCACGGCCGGCACGCTGGACCGCCGCTCAGCGGAGGAGATCGGGGCGCTGCTCGCACGGCTGGGCGATGCCGAGCAGCGGCGCCTGCTCGAAGGAATGCGGACGATCCGCTCGACGTTGGACGCCGAGCCCCCGCCGCGCGAGGTCGTCCTGCGCGAGCCCGGGGACGGCGAGCTGGGCTGGATCGTCCAGCGCCACGGCGCGCTCTATCGGCAGGAGTTCGGCTGGGACGCGCGCTTCGAGACGCTCGTCGCGCGGATCGTGGCCGACTTCGCCGAGCAGCGAGATCCTGAACGTGACCGCGCCTGGATCGCCGCGGTCGACGGCGAGCCTGCCGGCTGCGTGTTGTGCGTGCGCCGCGATGACGAGGTCGCGCAGCTGCGGCTGCTCCTGGTCGAGCCCTCGGCGCGCGGGCTGGGCGTCGGCACCGACCTGGTCGACGCCGTGCTGCGCTTTGCGCGCGCGGCCGGCTACTCCGCGGTGACGCTGTGGACCAACGACGTCCTGCGCGACGCGCGGCGCATCTACGAACGGGCCGGCTTCGAGCTGGTCGACGCGGCGCCGCACAGCGACTTCGGCCCCGAGGTCGTCGGCCAGAACTGGATGCTCGCACTCGACGGCGGAGGTCCGGTCGACGCGAGAGGATGAGGCGGTGACCGGCGAGCAGGCTCACCGCCTCGCGCGCGAGAAGGGCGTCTCGCGGCCGCTGTACGCGCTCGTGCGCGGTCTGGTGGTGCCGCTCATGCGCATCTGGTTCCGGCTGCGCATCAGCGGAGCAGAGCACCTGCCCGCCGAGGGCCCGGCGGTCGTCGTTCCCAACCACAAGTCCTTCTGGGACTCCTTCTTCGTCGCCGCCGCCACGCGGCGGCATGTGCGCTACATGGGCAAGCGCGAGCTGTTCGAGGGCCCGTGGGGCCGCCTGCTGGTGCGGCTCGGCGCGTTCCCGGTCCGCCGCGGCGAGTCCGACGCCGAGGCGCTGGAGACGGCCCGCGAGATCCTGCGCCAGGGCGGGCTGCTGGCGCTGTTCCCGGAGGGCACGCGGATCCGCGAGCCCGACGAGCTCGGCGAGCCCAGGCGCGGTGCGGCGCGGCTGGCGCTCGAGACCGGCGCCCCGCTCGTGCCCGCGGCGATCACCGGCACCGACCACCTCTTCCTCGGTCCGCTGCCGAAGCCCAAGCGCGTGCAGGTCGCGTTCTCCGAGCCGATCCCCGTCGAGCACCGACAGCCGACGCGGGAGGAGGCGAGCGAGGTCGTCGACGATTTGGTCTGGCCCGCCGTGCAGGAGGAGTTCGGCCGCCTGCGGTCGCGCCCCGGGCTGATCGCCGCGGGTCTGGCGCTCGTCGGGCTCGGCATCGGGGGCGGCGTGGCGGCCCGTCGGGCGCACCGCAAGCCTCGCTCGCGGCTGCCCTGGCGGCGCTGACCAAGGTCGGCGTTCGGCCGTAGACGACCCGGTTGACAGCGCCTCCGCGGCGATCTAGCGTCGCGGATGCTCGGGCCAGGGCGATACCCCATCGACCGGAGGTCCGATGCTCAAATTCTCAGACGCACGCAACTTCGGCCGGACGTTTGCCGGCTTGGCGTTGATCCTTGGTCCGCTGGGCCTGCTCGTCGCCGCGGTGGTCAGCCCGGACACCGACAACGACAACAAGCTCAAGGAGCTCAACAAGATCGCGGCCCACAAGGGCAGCTACATCGCCGGCGGCCTGATCTACCTCGTCGCCTCGCTGCTCCTCCTCGCCGCGACCGTGGGCCTCATTCACGTCTTCCGCGGCCGCCGCGTCACGCTGGGCCAGATCGCGGGCAGCCTCCTGCTCATCGGGGACCTCCGTGACCTTTGCGTTCTACGCGTTCACGGTCATCGAGTACGAGATGGTGAACCAGACCGGCCTGAACCGCGTGGCGCTGGCCGCGTTCCTGCACAAGAGCAACATGACGGCCTCGGGAACCCCGCTGTTCGTCCTGTTCGTCCTGGGGATCGTGCTCGGCCTGATCCTGCTGGCGATCGCCGCGTGGCGAACCCGGCTGGTGCCGGTCTGGGCGGCCGTCATCATCGCCCTGGCGGGGTTGGTGGCCTTCGCCGGGCAGAGCAAGGGCGTGAACATCGTCGACAACGCGCTGACGCTCATCGGTGTCGGCATGATCGGCCGGGCCGTGCTGGCCATGACCGACGAGCAGTGGGACGCCCCGCGCGGAACGGGCGAGACGCGTGCGGAGGAGCCCGCCTCGGCGACGGCCTGACGCGCATCGGCCTTCCGCCCGAGCCGGCCGCAGCTCAGGCGAGCGCCAGCTCGTCGGCCGGCTCGGGCCCGGCGTGCAGGCCCTCGCGCGCGGCGAGCTCGGCGTAGCGGCCGTCCCGCGCGAGCAGCCGCTCGTGCGTGCCGCGCTCGACGATCCGCCCGCGGTCGAGGACGACGATCTGGTCGGCGTGGCGGACCGTCGAAAGCCGGTGCGCGATGGCGATCGTCGTGCGCCCCTCGGCGAGCTCGTCCAGCGCGGCCTGCACCGCGCGCTCGGTCTGGTTGTCCAGCGCGCTGGTCGCCTCGTCGAGCACGAGCAGCGGCGGGTTGCGCAGGATCGTCCGGGCGATCGCGATCCGCTGCTTCTCGCCACCGGAGAAGCGGTACCCCCGCTCCCCCACCACCGTGTCGTAGCCGTCGGGCAGGCCGTCGATCAGCTCGTGGATCTGCGCCGCGCGCGCGGCCACCTCGAGCTGCTCGTCGCTCGCCTCGGGCTGCGCGAAGCGCAGGTTCTCTCGGATCGTGGCGTGGAACAGGTAGGTCTCCTGCGACACGAGGCCGACGGTGCGCGCGAGCGACGCGAACGACAGGTCGCGCACGTCGACGCCGTCGATCGCAATCGTCCCGGTGGCCGGGTCGTAGAGGCGCGCGACGAGATAGCCCAGCGTCGTCTTCCCCGAGCCCGTCTCGCCGACGATCGCCGTGTGGGTGCCCGCCGGGACCTCGATGTCGATGTCCTGCAGGGTGGGGTCGCCGCCGGCGTCGTAGGCGAACCCCACGCGGCGGAAGCTGATCGCGCCGCGCACGCCGGAGGGATCCAGCTGCACCGCGCCCTCGCGTTCGCTGATGTCCACCGGCAGGTCGAGGTACTCGAAGATGCGGTCGAACAGGGCGAGCGAGCTCTGCACGTCCACTCCCACCGACAGCAGCGACTGGATCGGGAAGAACAGGCGCGTCTGCAGCGTGGTGAACGCGACGAGCGTCCCGATCGAGATCTCGTGGCCCCCGCCGGCGATGCTCTGGCCCGCGAACCAGTACACGGCCGCCGGCATGATCGCGAAGCTCATCTGGACCGACGCCATGCGCCAGCGCCCGGCCATGCGCGAGCGGACCTCGAGGTCGGCCAGCGCCGCGGACTCGCGCTCGAAGCGGTCGGCGAGCTCCGGCGAGCGCCCCATCGTCTTGCCGAGCAGGATGCCCGACACCGAGAGGGACTCCTCCACCAGCGACGAGATGTCGGCCATCCGGCCCTGACGCGTGGCGGCTATGCGCTTGCGCTCCTTTCCCACCCGGCGTGTCAGCCACACGAAGAAGGGCAGCAGCGCGAGCGAGAAGACGGCGAGCCGCCAGTCGAGCGCGACCATCGCCACCAGCGCGGCGATCACCGTGGTCACGTTGGAGACGATCGACGTCGCCGTGCTCGTGACGACGTTCTGCACGCCGCCGATGTCGTTGGCGATGCGCGACTGCACCTCCCCCGTGCGGGTGCGGGTGAAGAACGCGAGCGACAGCCGCTGCAGGTGGCGATAGACGGCCGAGCGCAGGTCGTGCATGACGCGCTGGCCCACGACGTTGGAGAGCCACGTCTGCGCGACGCCGAGCGCACCGGTGGCGATCGAGATCCCGATCATGCCGAGCACGAGCCACGTCAGCAGCGCCGTGTCGCGGTCCGGGATCGCGGTGTCGAGCACCTGGCGCAGCAGGAACGGCGACACCATCCCCAGTCCGGCGGACACGAGGATCAGCGCGAGGACCGCGCTCAGGCGGGCGCGGTAGGGCCGGAACAGGCGCGCGATCCGGCGCAGCTCGGTCTTGCGATTCTCCTCCATTACTTACGAACGATAAGCAGGGCGTCAAACCCCCCGCCCGCGGTGCCGGCGGCGCTCAGGCCCTCGCGGGGAGCTTGCCCTCGGCGGCGAGCGTGTCGCGCAGGCCCTGCTCGAGCGAACGCGGGGAGTAGCCCAGCTCGCGCACCGCCTTGTCGTGGCGCGCCCAGTAGGTGACGCCGTCCGAGGCGGAGATGAGCTCGCCGAAGTTGGGCGGGAAGCCGAGCGCCGGCCCCATGACGGGGCCGAGCGGACGCGAGATGCGCAGGACGGTCACGGGCATGTTCAACCGGGGTGGCTTGCGATCGACGACCCCCGCGAGCGTCTCGATCATGCCGCGCATCGTCGTGACCTCGCCGCCGAGGATGTAGGCCTGCCCCGGGACGCCCTTGTCGAGCGCGAGCAGCACGCCCGCGACCACGTCGTCGCGGTGGACCAGGTTGAAGCCGAGGTCGCCGAACACCATCGCCGGGAGCTTGCCGGCGACGAAGCGCTCGATCAGGTCGCCCACGGCGGAGTGGTCGTCGGGACCGTAGACGCCACCCGGCTGCACGATCACGCACGGCAGCCCCTCGCCGATGAGACGCTCGGCCACCTTGTGGGCGAGCACCTTTGTCTCCTCGTAGTAGGAGCAGTACTCGCCCTGATGCTCGTGGCCCTCCTCGACGATCTCGCCCTGCGTGTTGCCGAAGACCCCGACGGTGGACACGTAGACGACCTTCGGGACCTTGGCGTCCAGCGCGGCGCCCAGCACGTTCTCGGTGCCGACGACGTTGGCCTCGTACATCGCCGGGCGCTCGGACTTCTTGATGCCGACCTCGTACACGGCGGCGTTGTGGATGACCGCATCGCAGCCCTCCATCGCCGTGCGAATGGCGTCGCGGTCGGCGAGCGATCCGGCGACCAGCTCGACGCCGGCCTCCTCGAGCTCCTTCGCCTTCTCCAGGCTGCGGACCAGCGCGCGCACGTCGTCGCCGCGCTCGCGCAGCGCCCTCGCGATGCCGCCGCCGATAAAGCCGGTCGCGCCGGTCAGGAAGACTCGCATCAACCGCGATCCTATCCCGATCCCCGCGGCTGCAGGCCCACGAGGCGCTCGCTCTCGAGCCACAGCCGGTCGGCCAGCTCGATGTCGCCCGCGGCGCCGCTGGTGCCGGCGGGGCGGGAGTTCTCGTAGTAGCCGCCGGTCACCTCTCCCCCCTCCTCCGAGGTCGCCAGGTACACGATCGTGGCGGCGCCCCGCTTCGGCGATCGCATGAACACGCCCCCGGCGGTCCACACCAGGCCGCCCAGACGGCCCGCGCCGCGCCCGAGCCGCGTGGTGATCACGCCCGGGTGCAGGCAGTTCGCCGTCACCTCCGCGGGGTCCACCCGCATCGCCAGCCCGCGCGTGAAGAGGACGTTCGCGAGCTTGGAGGTGCCGTACGCGCGCATCATGGACCACGAGCGCTCGGACTGGAGGTCGTCGAAGTCCAGGCGGCCGCCGCCGTGGGCGCCGGAGCTGGTCGTGACGACGCGCGCGGGCGCCGACGCGCGCAGGCGGTCGAGCAGGAGGTTCGTGAGGAGGAACGGCGCCAGGTGGTTGACGGCGAAGGTCTTCTCGTAGCCGTCCTCGGTCAGCTCGCGGCGGCTCGTCACGAGCCCCGCGTTGTTGACGAGCACGTCGATGCGCGCGTGGCGCTCGAGCAGCTCGCCGGCGAGTCCCCGCACCGCCGCGAGCGAGGCGAAGTCGGCCTGCAGCGGCTCCCCGCCCACCTGCTCGGCGACCTGCGCGAGCCGCCTCGGGTTGCGGCCGACCGGCACCACGGTCGCGCCGCGCTTCGCGAGCTCGACCGCCGCGGCCGCGCCGATGCCGGAGCTCGCGCCGGTCACCACGACGACCTTGCCCGTCATCGCAGCGCTCTCCGGATGACGAGCTGGAGCCCCGACCAGGTCTCGTCGATCGCGGCGACCTTGTTGTCCACCAGCCCGAGCGGGAGCGAGACGGCGCGCACGACGTCCTCGGTCATGTCGGTCTCGACCTTCGCGGCCCGCTTCGGCCACCCGATCCACAGCCTCCCGGCCGGGTGCAGCGCGGCCTTGAGCCGCTCGATCCGGCGCTCGAGCTCGGCGCGGCGGACGGTGAAGAACACGATCACGTCGAGCGGCCCGCGCAGCCGGTTGCGCTCGGCCACCCCGTCGGGGAGCTCGCCGAGCGTCGCCCCGAAGTCGTCCGGGGCGTTGAGGAACGCCACTGCGGCGCCCTCCTGGATGCCGAGCTTCTTGGGCAGCGGGGTGCCGCTGTACCCGGCCGGGCTCATCGCACGAGGCCGTCGCGGGCGGCCCGGGACGCGGCCTCGGCGATCACTGCCGACAGCCGGCCGCCCTGCCACGCGAGCGGGGACTGCCCCTCCTCCTCGATCACCAGCTCGGCCGCGGGGATGGCGTCGACGTAGGCCTGCGCGAGCGCGAACGGATGCTCCGGGTCGGCCTCGTCACGGCTCGCGACCACCACGACGGGCGCCTCGATCGCAGCCAGGTCGTCGATCGCGGCGAACGGGCGCGAGCGCGGCACAACCGACAGCGCGTCGGCGACGGCGTCGGGATGCTCGTGTTCGCTCAGGCGCTGGCGCAGCAGCTGGCGGACCGCGTCGCGCCGGCGCTCGGGCACCGGCGGCTCGCCGTAGGCGGCCATGAACCCCTCCACCCCACGCCCGCGCAGGCCCGCGGCCAGCGCGTCCCAGCGCGCGAGCCGCTCGGGGTCGTCGACGGTCGCGGGATCGAACCCGGGCGTGACCGCCACCGCCGCCGCCACACGCTCCGGCGCAGCGAGCGCGAGGCGCAGCAGCGTGTGGGCGCCCATCGAGGCGCCGGCCAGCACCGCGCGCTCGACCGCGAGCTCGTCGAGCACCGCGGCCAGGTCGGCGGCGAGCTCGTCGTATCCGTACGCCTGCGGCGCCGGCGCGGGTGTGGACCGCCCGTGGCCGCGGGCGTCGTAGGCGATCACCCGATGGCCGGAGCGCTCCAGTGTGCGCGAGCCCATCACCACGTAGCGCCGGGTCGCGGTCAGCCCGTGCAGCAGGACCACCGGGATCCCCTCCCCCACGTCGTCCGCCGACAGCCGCACGCCGGCGCGCTCGACGGTTGCGTCGGTGGCCATGCGGTCTACCCTAGAACCCATGGTCATCGACGTGACAGAGGACACCTTCGAGACCGAGGTGCTCGAGCGCTCCAAGACGACCCCGGTCGTCGTGGACTTCTGGGCCGACTGGTGCGGCCCCTGCCGGCAGCTCACCCCGGTCCTCGAGCGCGAGGCCGGCAAGCGCGAGGGCAAGGTCGTGCTCGCCAAGCTCGACACCGACGCGAATCCGACGATCTCCCAGGCCTTCGGCATCCAGGGCATCCCCGCCGTGAAGGCGTTCGAGAACGGCCGGGTGGTCGACGAGTTCGTCGGCGCGCAGCCGCCGGCGATGGTCGAACGGTTCTTCGACGGGCTCGTCCCGTCCGAGGCCGACGCGCTCGTTGAGGGCGGCGACGAGGCGTCGCTGCGCCGCGCGCTCGAGCTCGAGCCGGCGCGGGCCGACGCCGCCGTCCCGCTGGCGCGCCTCTTGCTCGGCCGCGGCGAGGGCGACGAGGCGCTCAGGTTGGTGGAGCCGATCGCCGGGGACTTCGGCGCGGAGGGCCTGGCCGCGCGCATCCGGCTCGAGCGGGACGAGGACCCCGCGCTGCGGAAGGCGTTCGCCGCGCTCGACGCCGGCGAGGTCGAGCGCGGGCTCGACCAGCTGCTGGAGGCGCTCGGCACCAGCGCCGACGGCGCGCGCGAGGACCTGCGCCGGGCGATCGTCGGCGTGCTCGACGAGCTCGGGGCCGAGGATCCGCGCGCTCGCGAGTACCGCCGCCGGCTGGCCACCGCCCTGTACTGACGCAGGGCAGGGCGTGAGCGAGCACGAAGAGCTCCTGCGCCGCGCCTACGACGCCTTCAACGCCCGCGACATCGAGGCCGGGCTGGCGCCACCGGCGGCGGGCTGCTCTCCGACGGCTACGTCAAGCACGTCTACACGATTCGCGACGGCCTGATCGAGCGGATGGAGATCTACTGAGTCGCGGCGGCGCCCGCCGCCGCGTGCTCGCGCACCAGCTCGGCCGAGCGCTCGGGGCGCTCCCACCAGAACAGGTGGCCGACGCCGTCGAGGATCTCGAGCCGGGCGTCGGGCATGAGCCCGGCCATGTGGTGCGCGTTGGCGACCGGCAGGATCTGGTCGATGGATCCGTGGACGATCAGCGTCGGCGCCTCGATGTCGCCGAGCCTCGCGGTCGTATCGTGTGCGGAGATGGCCTGCAGCTGCGCGATCATGATCGGCAGCTCCATCGGCAGCTCGTCGGCGATCTCGCGGAACGGCGCCACGTTGCGATCGTCGGCGATGAACTCGGGCGAGACGTTGAACCGCAGTCCTTCCGCGAAGGCCTCGCCGATCCTGCCCGACATGAGCAGCTCGCCGAGGCGCATGACGACCGCGGGATCGGTGGGCGTGCTGTCGGGACCCCCGGCGAACGTGCAGCCGAGCGTGAGCGTTCGCAGGCGCTGCGGGTGGCGCAGCGCCACCTCCTGTGCGGTCATCCCGCCCATCGAGACGCCCATCACGTGGGCGGTCTCGATCTCGAGGAGGTCCAGCAGCGCCACGGAGTCGTCCGCCAGGTCGGCGATCGAGAACGGCTCGGTCGCCGGCGTGGAGCGCCCGATGCCGCGGTGGTCGTAGTAGATCGCGTCGAAGTCGGGCTCGATCTGCGAGAGGAACGGCTCCCCCCAGTGCATGTGGTTGCCGGTCATGCCCTGGATCAGCAGCAGGGGCTCGCCGCTCCCGCGGCGCTCGTAGTAGAGCTCGTGGCCGTTGACGTCGGCGTGCGGCACGGTCCGGAACGCTACACCGGCAGCGCGAGCTGCGGCGCCGAGTCGTCGGCCCCTGCCTCGAAGCTCGCCACCCGGACACCGAGCAGCCGCACCGGCCGGGCCGGCGCGAACTCGCGCAGAAGCTCGCGCGCCACCGCGCCGACCTCGGCGGCCGCGTTGACCGCGCGCGGCAGCGTGCGCGCCCGCGTGTGTGTGGAGAAGTCGTCGAGGCGGACCTTGATCCCGATCGTGCGCCCGCGGCGGTCCTGCTTGACGAGCGCCTCGCACAGGCGCCGGGTGAGCCCCTCGAGCACGTCCTCCATCTCCTCCAGCGCGGCGATGTCGCGGTCGAACGTCGTCTCGCGCGACTCCGACACCGCGATGCGGACCGACGTGACCGGTCCGTCGTCCTCGAACCGCGCCCGGCCGGCCAGGTACGGGCCCAGGCGCGCGCCGAAGCGCTCGGCCAGCGCGTCCGGCGTGGCCGCCGCGAGCGCGGCGATCGTTGCGATGCCCATGGCGTCGAGCCGCTCGGCCGTCTTGGGCCCGACGCCGGGCAGCAGCGCCGGCGGCGCTTGGGCGAAGCGCGCGCACGCCTGCTCGCGCGAGAGCACCACGAATCCGCGCGGCTTCTCCGCGTCCGACGCGACCTTCGCCACGAGCTTGTTCGGGCCGATCCCGACCGAGCAGCCGAGCCCGGTGGCCGCCTTGATGTCCGTGATCAGGCGCCGCATCGCCGCGTGCGGGGCGACGAGCCCGCTGAGGTCGAGATACGCCTCGTCGAGGCCCGCCACCTCGACCGTCGGAACGGTCGCTCGCACGCGCGCCATCACCTCGCGCGAGACCGCGCGGTAGGCGTCGAAGTCGGGCGGGAGGAACACCGCATCGGGGCACAGCCGGCGCGCCCGCGCGGCGGGAGTCGCCGACCCCACGCCGAACTCGCGGGCCTCGTACGACGCGGTGGTGACGACCGCGCGCGGGCCGCTGCCCGCCACGACCACGGGCAGACCCCGCAGCTCCGGCCGGCGCAGCAGCTCGACGCTGACGTAGAACGCGTCGAGGTCGACGTGGGCGATTGTGCGCATGCCGGCCCAGCGTACGCCCGCGCCCAGACGCACGAGGGGCTCCCGATCGGGAGCCCCTCGCACTGCTCAGATGCCGCTTCTCGGCGCCCGACGTACTAGCGGCTGACCCAGATGGCACCGGTGCCGCCGAACCCCAGGGCGCCGGCGACGGCGCCGTTGAGGTCCCAGTCGCGGCCGCCGACGAACGGGCCGCGGTCGTCGACCGTGGCCACGACGCGGCGACCGCCGTAGCGGATCGTCACCTTCGTGCCACACGGCAGCGTGCGGTGCGCCACGCCGTAGCGGGCGTGGAAGCCGCACGCGGTCGCGCCGCCGTCCTCGTACCACGAGGCGTAGGACTCGTGGTAGGCGTTGACCATGCCGGCGCGGCTCCAGGCGCCCGCGTTGGCGCGATCGCCCCGGAAGCGCAGGCGCAGGGGCGTCGAGCCGGCGCCCGACGTCCGGTAGCGCAGGACGAACCGGCCGTGGCGGCCCGTCTTCGCGCGGGCCAGCAGGTGACGGCCCGGACGCTCGAGCGTCACGGCGCGTCCGGCGACGCCGGGACGCAGCGTGCCGCGCACGACGGCGACCCGACCGGCGTTCACGTCGATCGCGCGCCAGCGGCCGGCGAAGCTGCTCGCCACGCTGACGCCCTGGACGGTGCTCGCGACGCCGCCGTTCGGCGACGGCGCGGCGCCGGCCGCGCGGGTGGCGGCCGCTCCATCGGCGACGCTGACGCGCGCCTCGCCCGAGCGCTCGGCCCGGACGCGGAAGCGGTAGCGGCCGTCGGTGCCCGGCGTCGTGGTGGCTGCCGGGCCCCAGTCCGCGCCACGCGGGCGGAACTCGAGCACCAGCCGGCGACCCGCGGCCTCGGCCGGCGCGCGGCCCGTCACGACGAGCGACTGCCCGTAGATCAGGGTCCTGTCGGTGATGGTCATCGCGAGCTCGGAATCGGGCTGCGCCGGCGCGCTCGCGGGCGCCTTCGTCGCAGCGATCATGGTCATCGAGAGCGCGCCCGCAGCCGTCAGTGCAGTCGCGACGCGCGCGTTCATCTTCGGCCTCATGAAGAGGTCGACCTCCTTGCGTTCGTCGAGCAGCGCCTACGGGGTTAGCTGTCGGGCTCGCGGCGGCCGTCCGGTCGGTTGGGACAGTCCGGACGGCGGGCGCTACACGGGCATCAGCCCGCGATTCGCCCCGGCCGGCGCGGCGCAAGAAGCGCTGCACCTGCAGTGGTTCCCCCGCTCACCGCCGCATCGTGCGGCGGCGACTCGGCAGTCGAACAACTTTTCGGGAGGCTAGTGTCGGAAAAGCGGCATGCTGTGACGGCCGTCACACGAGGCTGTGACGCTGGTCACACACCAGGCACGCGGACGCCGGGCGTTCCGGCCAAGAGCGCCGCGCACAGCGCCGGATACAGCACCGCGGGGCGCCGCGGGCCGTCCTCGTCCGCGGCGGCCGCCGCCCGCTCGATGAGGCCGGCGACGGCGGTCAGGAGCGGGCGCTGCGGGTCGTCCGCGGGCACCTCGCACGCGAGTCGGGCCAGCGCGAAGGGCTCGCGCGGGTCCGCGCCGGCGAAGCCGCGCGAGATCCCCGAGTTGAGATGGCTCAGCGCGCGCGCCGCCGCCAGCCACCGCGGCTGCAGGGGCGGCCCCGGGGCCGGGCCGAGATCCGCCGGGTCCTCGCCCGCGAGCATGCGCTGGAGCTGGCCGCCGACGATCGCGCCCATCGTCTCCGGCGGCAGGCCGGCCGCCGCCCCGAGCCGCAGGGCGATCAGTCCGCACCAGACGCCGCTCCCGTAGGGCATGTCGCTGCCGTAGAGGATCTGCCCGGGCGGGACGAGCGAGAACAGCGCGACGAGATCGGCGACGTTCCACCAGGCCGTGTCGAAGAACAGGTTCGGCAGCTCGCGCGCGGCGCTCCAGATCCACGCGAGGTCGCTGATGCCCGCGTGCGCCAGCACGATCCGCGCCCCCGGATGCCGGCGCGCGAGCTCCACCGCGTCGTGCCCGAGCGACGGGATCCCGCGCCCGGCGTGCACGACGACCGGCAGCCGCAGGTCGTCGGCCAGCGCGACGATCTCCTCCACGCGCGGCTGCGAGAGCTCGAACCGCTCGGCGCGCGGGTGCAGCTTGAATCCGACCGCGCCGGCCTCGAGGCAGCGCCGGGCGTCGTCGATCGCCGCCGTGTGCGGGTCCAGCCGGCAGAGCGCGCGCAGGCGCCCGCCCGACCCCTGTGCCTCGGCCAGGACCCGCTCGTTCGCGTCGCGGTAGCCGTCCGGCTCCTGCAGCGGGAACACCAGCGCGTGGGCGTGGCCCGCGCGGTCGAGCCCCGCGACGATCTCCGCCGCCGACGCCTGATAGCCGTCGGGGTCGTTGGCCCCCGTGTGCGTGTGCACGTCGAACCACGCGGTGCCGCTCGGCAGCCCGGCCGCGAGGTCGTCGTAGAAGGGCCGGATCGGGTCGTCGTACGGTGCGCCGGGCACGGCCATCGTCGGAACGCTAACCGGCCTTGCCACACCCGCCTTCCGTGAGGGAGAATCAGGCCGTGGCAAGACCCGACCGCCTCACGGGGCTCGACGCCTCGTTCCTGCACCTCGAGCGCGACTCCGCCCACATGCACGTCGGCGGCGTGCTCGTATTCGAGGGCGACGAGCCCAGCCACGAGGAGCTGATCGACCAGATCGAGCGCCGGCTGCACCTCGTGCCGCGCTACCGGCAGCGGCTCGCGTTCGTGCCCCTGCAGCAGGGGCGCCCGGTATGGGTGGACGACCCCCACTTCAACCCGGAGTACCACATCCGGCACACCGCGCTGCCGCGGCCGGGCACCGAGGCCGAGCTCAAGCGCCTGGCCGGGCGGCTGTTCTCCCAGGAGCTGGACCGCTCCAAGCCGCTGTGGGAGATCTGGCTGGTCAGCGGGCTCAGCGGCGATCGCTTCGCGATGATCAGCAAGACCCACCACGCGCTCGTAGACGGCGTGTCCGGCGTGGACGTCACCACGGTCCTGTTCGACACCTCGCCCGAACCCGCACCGACCCCCGCGGCCGATCCATGGCTTCCGGGCCCCGAGCCCAGCGGCGCGCAGCTGCTCGCCGACGCCCTGCTCGAGCGGACCACCGTTCCCGGCGAGATCGTGCGCGGCGCCCGCGCGGTGCTGCGCGGCCCGCGCCAGGTGCTCGGCAGGGCCCGCGAGAGCCTCTCCGCGCTGGGCGCGTTCGCGTTCGCCGGCGGGGGCGCCCCGTCGAGCCCGCTGAACGTCAAGATCGGGCCGCACCGGCGCTTCACCTGGGTCGAGGGCGACCTCGGGCGGTTCAAGGCGATCAAGAACGAGCTGGGCGGCACGGTGAACGACGTCGTCCTCGCCGGGGTGTCGCTGGCGCTCGGGCGCTTCCTGCGCGGCCGCGGGATCGACACCGAGGGGATGCGCCTGAAGGCGATGGTCCCGGTGTCGGTGCGAGCCGAGGCCGAGCGCGGCGCCCTGGGCAACCGCGTCGCGGCGATGTCCGCGCCGCTGCCCGTGGACCTCGAGGACCCCATCGAGTGCTTCGCCGTCGTACACGCGGCGATGGGCGACCTGAAGGAGTCCGGCCAGGCCGTCGGCGCCCAGGTGCTGACCGATCTGGCCGACTTCGCGCCGCCGACGATCATGTCCCAGGCCGCCCGCCTTCAGGCGCGCCAGCGGTTCTTCAACCTCGTGGTGACCAACGTTCCGGGCCCG
Source organism: uncultured Actinomycetes bacterium (assembly GCA_963725645.1). Classification (GTDB taxonomy): domain Bacteria; phylum Actinomycetota; class Thermoleophilia; order Solirubrobacterales; family Solirubrobacteraceae; genus JALYZC01. The sequence goes on along the minus strand of CAVRZD010000006.1, from coordinate 1,702,419 downwards.
CAGTTCGAGCTGTACATGCTCGGGCGGCGCCTGACCGCGCTCTACCCGCAGGTTCCGCTCACGCTCAACGTCGGGCTCGGCATCGCGATCATGAGCTACCACGGCCGGTTGAACTTCGGCCTGCTGGGCGACTTCGACGCGATGCCCGACATCGAGCAGGTCGGCAAGGACCTGGAGGCGGCGATCGACGAGCTCGCCCTCGCCGCCGGCGTGGTGGCCGACGCCGGGGCCGCGAAGGAGGCCAAGGCCGAGGAGCGGGACGAGGCGAAGGCCGGCAACGGCCGCCCGGCGCTGGGCATCGACATGCCGCGCGGCCGCCCGGGCGCCCGCCCTCGCTCCCGCAAGCCGGCGCCGCGCTCGGGCTGAGTGCGGCGCGCCGCCGGCGTCCTGGCCGCGATCGTCGTGGCGCTGGCGGGGGTGGTCGGGCTGATCGCGTTCTTCTCCGGGCGCGACAGCGCGCCCGTGTCGCGCGCCGCGAGCGGGCCGGGCCAGGCGTTCCCCGACCAGGGGGCGGCGCGCCTGGAGGCCGGCCAGCGGCCCCCACAGCCCTACAACTCCGACCCGCCGACGAGCGGCCCGCACGCGCCGGCGCCCGTGACCCGCGACGCGACGCAGCTGACCGACGCTCAGGTGCTGACGGCGCTGGCGGCCGGCAACGTCCTGCTGTTCTACGGGACGCCCAAGCCCCCGCCGGCGCTGCGATCGCTGGCGAACGACGAGGCCGGCCCGTTCGACGTGCCGCTCGTGCAGGAGGGCCAGGCGGTCGTCCTCGCGCTGCGGCCGGGCACCACGGGGGTGGTCGCCGCGGCCTGGCGGCACCTGCTGCGCACCCCCTCCCCCACCGACCCCGCGCTGCGACAGTTCGTGGAGGCGTGGCTCGGGGTCGGGCGCCAGTAGCGCGACCGCGATAATTCACGACATGGCCGCTCCGCTGCGCCTCGCGCTCGCCCAGCTCGACCTCGTCGTCGGCGACATCGCCGGCAACGAGGCGCACCTGCGCGACTACCTGGAGCGGGCTCGCGCGGCCGGCGCGCAGCTCGTCGTGTTTCCCGAGCTGGCCGTGACCGGCTACCCGCCCGAGGACCTGTTGCTCAAGCGCCACTTCCTCGAGGCGGCGCGCGCCGCGCTCGATCGCCTCGCGGCCGACGCCAGGGACATCGTCGCCGTCGTCGGCTTCCCGCAGCTCGCCGAGGACGTGTTCAACGCCAGCGCCGTGCTCGCGAACGGCGAGGTGCAGGCGATCTACCGCAAGGTGTTCCTCCCCAACTACGGCGTGTTCGACGAGCAGCGCTACTTCCGGCCGGGCGCGTGCGGCGGGGTGGTGGACCTCGACGGCGTTCGCGTCGGGCTCACGGTCTGCGAGGACTGCTGGGAGCCGGGGCCGCCGCTCACCGATGAGGCGCTCGCCGGGGCGACGCTGATCCTCAACGCCTCGGCCTCGCCCTACCACGCCGGCAAGGGGCACGACCGCGAGCGCATGTTCGCCCAGCGCGCGCGTGACTCGCTCGCGGTGGTCGCGTATTGCAACCTCGTCGGCGGCCAGGACGAGCTGGTCTTCGACGGCCATTCGCTGGTGGTCGACCACGAGGGCCGCACGCTCGCCCGCGCTGCGCAGTTCGCCGAGGAGCTGCTGCTGGTCGACGTCGACGTCGAGGCGCCGGCGGCCGCCCGCCTGCGCGACGCGCGCAGCCGCGCGGCGGCGCGCCGCGGGGGCGGTCGGGTCGACGAGCTCGCCTCGGTGGCGCTCCCCCCGCGCCCCGCGGGGCCGGCGCCGCCGGAGCGGCTCGCGGCGGAGCTCGATCCCGACGCCGAGGTCTACACGGCGCTCACGGTCGGGCTCCGCGACTACGTGGAGAAGAACCGCTTCGGCGAGGTGGTGCTCGGCCTCTCCGGGGGCATCGACTCGGCGCTGGTCGCCTGCATTGCGGTCGATGCGCTCGGCCCCGAGCGCGTGCACGTGGCGGTCATGCCCTCGCCCTACTCCTCCGCCGAGACGCAGGCCGACGCCCGCGCACTGGCCGCCAACCTGGGTGTCGACGCCCGCGACCTGGAGATCGGTCCGGCGATGGAGGCCTACGAGGGGATGCTGGCGGGCAGCTTCGACGGCCGCGCGCCCGACATCACCGAGGAGAACCTCCAGGCGCGGATTCGCGGGAACCTGCTGATGGCCCTGTCGAACAAGTTCGGCTGGCTGGTCCTCACCACCGGCAACAAGTCGGAGCTCTCGGTGGGCTACGCGACCCTGTACGGCGATACGGCCGGCGGCTTCGCGGTGGTCAAGGACGTGCCCAAGACGCTCGTCTACCGGCTCGCGCGCCACCGTAACGACGTGGCGGGGCGGGCCGGCGAGACGCCGCCGATCCCCCAGAGCATCCTCGATCGTGCCCCCAGCGCCGAGCTGCGCCCCGATCAGCGCGACGAGGACTCGCTGCCGCCCTACGACGTGCTCGACCCCATCCTCGAGGCCTACGTCGAGCAGGACGTCGGCCGCGAGGCGCTGATCGACGCCGGGAACGCCCCTGACGACGTCGACCGCGTGCTCGCGCTGGTGGACCGCGCGGAGTACAAGCGGCGCCAGGCGCCGCCCGGGATCAAGATCACCCCGCGGGCCTTCGGCCGCGACCGCCGCATGCCGATCACCAACCGCTACGGCGGCTAGTCACGCCACGGCGGCCTGCGCGGCGTCGCCGAGCAGGAGCTCGACGAGGAGCACGTCGCGCCACTCGCCCTCGAGCCGGCCGTGGCAGCGATGCACGCCCACCTCGCGAAACCCGCAGTGACGGACGAGGCGGATGCTGGCCGCGTTCGACGTGAAGAGCTTGCCCAGGAGCTTGTGGAAGCCCTGCAGCTCCGCCTCCACGACGAGGTCTCCCACCAGCCGGGCTCCGATCCCGCGCCGGCGCTCCGCGGTCCGCACGTACACGCTGCATTCGGCCACGCCGGCGTAGGCTCGACGCTCGCTGTAGGGCGCGAGCCAGGCCCAGCCAACCACCTCGTCGGCGCGGACGGCCACGAGCGCCGGGTGCGAGCTCGATGCCAGGCGCCCGATGACGTCGAGCGGGCGCCGTGGCTCGGTCTCGAACGTCGACTGGCGCTCCGCGATGCCCTCGTTGTAGATGCCCGCGACGGCAGCCGCGTCGGCCGGGGACGCCCGACGAACGAGTAGTTCCGGTGCCGTCATACCGGGATTCTGACCCAACGCGGTTGCCCCGCGCATGGCCCGCCGGACAAATCGGATTGGCCGATCCGTCAGCCGCGGGGCTCGCGCACGGCGATCGTCATGCGCGACATCGCGCATAGGCGCTCGGCGTCGTCGAGGAAGTCCACCTCCCAGATCCACGTGGTGCGCCCGCGGTGCCGCGCGCGCGCGACCGCGTGGATCGTGCCCTCGGTGATCGGCCGCACGAAGCTGGTCTGGTTGGAGAGGCCCATCGCCACTGCCCCGCGCTCGGCGTTGACCGTCATGAACGTCGCCGCGGAGCACACGTCCTCGGCGATCGTGGCGTAGACGCCCCCGTCGACGAGGCCCATGGGCTGGAGGAGCTCCGGTCGCACGGGCACGACCGCGCGAATCTCCTCCTCGGTGACGTCGGTCACCTCGATCCCGACGAGCTTGGCGAAGCCCTCGGTGAACGCGGGCGGCGGGGTCTCAGGCACGAGGGCGGCACTCTAGTCCCCCGGCGTGGATAGGCTTCGCGCCGCATGACCGAGATCGACGCCCTCCCGGCCGACCAGCGCGCGGTCCTGCAGTTGCTGCTCAAGCAGGGCCAGACCTACGACGACCTCTCCGCACTGCTGAGCATCGACGCGTCCGCCGTGCGCGAGCGCGCCCACGCGGCGCTGGAGGAGCTCGGGCCGGACTCCGGGCGCCGGCTGGCGCCCGAACGCCGGGCCGAGGTGTCGGACTATCTGCTCGGCCAGCAGTCGGTCTCGCAGCGGGCGGCGACGCGCGACCACCTGGCCGGGTCGGCCGCCGCGCGGGCGTGGGCGCGGGTCGTGGCGGACTCGCTGCGGCCGCTGGCGGCCGAGCCGCTGCCCGAGATCCCCGAGGAGGGTCCCGAGGCAGACGTCGACGAGGAGGAGGCGCCCGAGGCCACGACACGCGGGGCCGGCCGAGAGCCGATCACCGAGGACGAGCGGGCTCGCGACATCGCGCGCGAGCCGCGCAGCTCCCGCCTCGGCGGCGCGCTGCTGCTGGGCGGCATCGGCGTGCTCGTGGCGGTGGTGGCGGTCCTGCTGGTGACCAGCGGAGGCGGCAGCGGCTCCAAGAGCGACACCAAGGCGAGCACGATCTCGAGCACCCCGACCACCGGCACCAGCACGGCCCAGGCGACACCGGTGGCGCAGATCAACCTGCGCCCGCCGAGCGGCGGCAAGGCGCTCGGCCTCGCGCAGGTGTTCGCGCAGAGCAACCGTCGCCTGCTGATCGTCGCCGGCCAGGGCCTGCCGGCGGGCGCATACGCGCTGTGGCTGTACACCTCCCCGACCAAGAGCAAGCTGCTGGGCTTCGTGCCCTCGCGCGTCGGCAAGGACGGCAAGTTCGTCACCCAGGGCGTGCTGCCGACCGACGCCAGCGGCTTCCAGAACCTCATCGTCACCTCCGAGCGGGTCAGTGGCACACGCCCGGTGCTCCCGAAGAAGCCCGGGGCCATCGTGTTGCAGGGCAAGCTCCAGACCGGCTAGTCGGGCAGCAGCTTCCCGGGGTTCATGACCGCATAGCCGGCGTGCGCAGAACCCCTGCAAATCGGCTGAGAGCAGCCGCTGTGCAGGGAGTTCGTACCACACGTCGATGCCCTGGGGTCCGCTGGAGTCCGCCTGGGGCGGCGCTCGCCTGGCGCATAACTGGCGCGCACGTTACGGCCGAGCCTGGCCCTGACGGAGGAACTTCCGCTGTTCGTCCGGAGCGGCAGTGAGCTGGACTGTCGCGCAGGCTTTCGCAACCACGAGATTGTGAGAGCGCAACGGTGGCGGGGAGCGAGCGTTGTTGGCGGTTCAGGTCGTGGGTCCGTGGCGTGCGGCTTCGGCGCTGAGCTCTGCGCGGCTGTGTACGCCGAGCTTGGCGTAGATCCGTTCGAGGTGCGTCTTGACGGTCGCTCGGGTGATGAACATCTGCTCGCCGATTTGCGGGTTGGTGAGCCCTTGGGCGGTCAGCTCGACCACGCGGTGCTCGGTTGGCGTCAGCGCTTCCCAGCCGACCTGCGGGCGCTTGCGTTCACCGCGTGCGCGGCGCGCCCAGGCGATCGCTTGCTCGAGGTCGAGTTCGTTGCCGGCGGCCCAGGCGGCATCGAACGCCTCTTGGCCGAGCGTGTTTCGGAGCTCGTCGGCGAGCGCGGGCCAGCGATCGTCGTCGCCGACCCAGGTCGCCTTGATCCCCATGTCGCGCATGACGCGGGCGGCCGCCGCGAGGAGACCGACGGCCTCGCTGTGGCTGCCGTTCCCTGCTGCGATCTCGGCGAGCGCGTTGAGAGCGTTGGGCGCGATTTGCAGCGATCCCTGCTCGGCGCACGCGTCGAGCAGCGCGTGGGCGTGCTGCTCGGCCTCGCGCCACTCGCCGCGCGCAGCGGCCAGCCGCGCGAGCGCGAGGCGACTCTCGCCGACGAGCAGGCTGCTGTCGAGTGACTCGGCGAGCTCCAGGCCGCGGCGCGCCGCCGCGTCGGCCGCGTGCGGGTCTCCGAGCAGCCGCTGCGCGTGCGCGAGACCCGCGTAGGCCCAGCTCGCGTGGAACGGGTCGCGTTCGCCGACGACGTCGATCAGTCCTTGCAACCGGTCGCGCGCCTCCGCGAGGTGCCCGCACGAGAGCTCGACCAGGCCCGTGGAGGTGACGAGCGTTGGCCAGGCCACACCGGCTCCCTCTGTCAAGATCGTCTCTAGCCGCTGAAGCAGTGTGGCGAGCGCGGCTTCGCCGTCGCCGCGCTGCATCTCCAGTAGGCCAGAATCGGCATCGACCAGCGCTTGCAAGACCGGGTCGCCCACTTCCTGCGCCACCTCCCGGGCGCTCGCATAGCGGGCGGCCGCGTGCTCGTGTCGGCCCTCGAAGTGCGCGTTGAATCCCAATAGCCAGGCCCGGTATCCGACCTGCTGCGGGTTGCCGACGCGCTGTTCGAGCGGCTCGACTTCCGTCAATAACCGCTCGCTTGAATGGAAGTCCCCGCCGAGGGTGTAGATGGTGGCGAGCACCTGCGTGGCATAGACCTCTGCCGGCTCCATGCCGGCCGCGCGGGCGTGTGCAATCGCGCGTTCGAAGTGTGCGCGCGCCGAGCGAGGGTTGCTAAACATCTCGGCGGTGCCGATCGCGTCCAGCGCGAGCGCTGTCGTGCCGGCGTCGCCCGCCTCGTCGGCCATTCTCAGCGCTTCGACGCCGTAGGCCGCCGCGTCGACGGAGCCCGCCATGGCAGCGCAGAAGGCACGTCCCGCCGTGGCCAGCGCCCGTAGCCCGACGTCGACGTCAGGAGCGGCGAGCGCCAGCGCGTAGGCTGCATCGGCCTCGGTGAAGCGCCCGCGCTGGCGCCACCAGATGGTGAGCGCGATCGTCAGGCGCAGCGCGAGCTCGGGCTGGGTCGCGCACGCGCGCTCAAGCGCGGCAGCCAGGTTGGCGGCTTCGGCATCTAGCATCTCACGCCAGGCCAGCTGCCCGGCGCCGTCGAGCTCCGGCGCGGCGCGTTCGGCCAGCTCGAGGAACGCGTCGCGATGGCGGTCGCGGACGACCTCACTCTCGCCGGCCTGCGCGAGGCGGTCAAGCGCGTAGTGGCGGACGGTCTCGAGCAGTCGGTAGCGCGCGGCTGCGCCGCGCTCCTCGACCATCACCAGCGACTTGTCGACAAGCGAAGTCAGCAGCTCCAGCGCCGCGTAGCGGTCGACACCGTCACCTGCGACGACGCGCTCGGCGGCGTCAAGCGTGAAGCCGCCCGCGAACACGCCCAGGCGCCGCAGCACGACGCGCTCGGCCTCGCTCAGCAGCTCGTGGCTCCAGTCGACCGACGCGCGCAGCGTCTGCTGACGCGGTAGCGCCGTGCGCGTCCCGCCGGTGAGCAGTCGGAAGCGGTCGACCAGCCCCGCCGCGATCTGCTCCACGGTCAGCATCCGCACCCGCGCCGCGGCCAGCTCGAGCGCCAACGGTATGCCGTCGAGCTCCTGGCAGATCTGCGCCACTGCCGGGGCGTTCTCGTTGCTGACGGCGAAGTTGGGACGGACCTTGCGTGCGCGCTCGATGAACAGCCGCACCGCCTCTGACTGCGCGAGCGCCGCGATCGACTCGCGCTGCGGCTCTTCCCTCGGCAGCGAAAGCGACGGCACGCGCCAGGTCGTCTCGCCCGGCAGGCCGAGCGGCGCGCGGCTCGTTGCGAGGATCGTGACCCGCGGGCAGGAGTCCAGCAGCGTCGCCGCGATCGCAGCGATCTCCTCGAGCAAGTGCTCGCAGTTATCGAACAGCAGCAGCGCCTCGCGGCCGCCCAGGTACGCGGACGCCACCTGTAGCTGCGTCAGGCCGACCGATGTGCGCAAGCCCAGCGCGACGAGCAGCGCCTCCCCCACCGCCAGCGGGTCGCCCAGCGACGCCAGGTCCAGCCACCAGGTTCCGTCATCGAAGTGCTCCAGGGTGTCGGCGGCGAGCTGCAACGCCAGCCGCGTCTTGCCCGCGCCGCCAGCACCGGTGATTGTCAACAGCCGCGTCTGCGCGAGCGCTTCTGCAAGCTCGCCGAGCTCGGCATGGCGCCCGACGAAGCTGGTCAACAGACTGGGAAGATTGTTCGGCAGCGCGTCGAGCGATTGCAGCTCGACCGGCGCGACCGGCAACTCCGGATGCGCCATCGCAAAGACGTGCTCCGGTCGACCGAGGTCGCGCAAGCGGTGCACGCCGCAGTCGAGCAGCTCGACCCCCACCGGTAGCCGATCGGCGACGAGGTCGTGTACCGCCCGCGAGAGAACCGTCTGGCCACCGGCAGCGAGCGCGCGGAGGCGCGCGCAACGCGAGAGCGCGACGCCGAAGTAGTTGCCCTCGTCGCGCAGCTGGGCCTCACCGGTGTGCAGCGCGATCCGCACTCGCAGCGACCTCTCGCCCGGCCACCGCTGGGCGCAGAGTGCGAGCTGGGCCTCGAGCGCCGCGGCGAGGGCGTCCGAGGCCCGCGCGAATGCCGCAACCACGCTGTCGCCTTCGCCCTGCTCGACCGGTCGCACACCGCCGTGGCGGGCGATCGCCTCGTCCAGGATCCGGTAGTAGATCACCACCGCGTCGGCCATTGCCCCGCTGTCCGCCTCCCAGCCACGCGTCGAGCCCTCGACATCTGACAGCAGGAACGTCACCGTGCCCGCCGGGAGCGCGAAGGAGTTCGTGCCGGTGGTCAAGCCCTCTCCCCAGAACGCGGGCCGCGCGAAGCTGTGGCTCGCCCTGGATTCGCTCATCGTAAACACCCCCGGTCAGCTGGTCGAGACCCGACGATACGACGGGTCACAGGCCGGAATATCGGCCAGATGGCGGACTCCCCGCGCTAGTCGCCTCCAACCGCCGGCCGTGGTGGCCACAACCCGAAAGATCCGCCAGACGGCCGACATTGAGGGGCTCGAGCGCTCCTATGGTCGTCGGCGGTTGACCAACCCAGAGGGGGTCCACATGATCCGCAGTCACCACCGCATCCGCGCGGGCCTCAGCGAAGGAGCGCGGACGATGATGCCCACTAAGTCGCTCGCTTCCTTAGCGGCGGTCGCAATCGCCCTCGCGACGCCTGCCACCGCCGCGGCTGCCCCACAGATCCACCTGACCGCAGCGCAGATACGGCTTGCCCACACGCAAGCCCACTTCACCAAAGCACAGCTGGCTCAGATGCAACGCAACATCGCCGCCCTAAACCGCAAGCTTCAGACATACCAAGACCCCAACCCCCAAACGGCCGAGACACTTGCACAGGGGCGATCCCGGTCGTCTAGGCGCAGAACACGCGCCCCAGCACTGACCTTCAGGGTCACCTGCTCCTCAGCTCCGACCGCTACGTTCAACCGGACGCCCGGAACCGACCCCAACTGGAATGTGGCGATCACCGCCCACTACGACCTGCTTACCGAATGCTTCGGCGGAGTGGCTAATCCAGGCGAGCCGAACCTCGGCGGCGCAGGCGTGCTGATCTATGAAACCGACACAATGCTTCCGCCGAACGGGAGTCAGAGCTCGTCTGCTGCAAAGGGCGGCGTGGACTACGCCGACGCGACGGGATCGACGCACGGTCCCGAGGGTTGGTGGCAGAACCCCACGCAAGTCACGATGGCGCTCCCGCCCGCTGACGTGTGGACATCCGCGGTCCACGGTGGCCCCTGTGTGGGGCTCCACACGTCGATGATGACCTGCTACACCAACAACGAGTACGGCATGACCCTGCCGTGAAGAAACGACGACCACAGCACCAGTTAGTTGTTAGGCGGCCCAGCGGCATGTGGATCTGGCGCATCGGTGCGCGATAGTTGGTGCTGCAGGCCGCAGACGCTCACCGTCGGGACAGCTCCGGACCACCTCGTCGTCGCCGTCGACGACTACCGCTAACCGTGACTGAGCGAGCGCGCCGAGGTCGAAATCGAGACTTCCGAATTGGACCAAGAGCGGTAGCGGCCTTCGCCGGGTGGCTCCACCGGCGCGACGCGATAACTACGGGCCGTCCGGCAGCAGCTTGCCGGGGTTCATGATCCCGGCGGGGTCGGCCGTCGCCTTCGCGGCGCGCAGGACGTCCACCCCCAGCGCGCCGGTCTCGGCGCGCATCCAGGGCACGTGGTCGCGCCCGATCGCATGGTGGTGGGTGATCGTGCCGCCGCTCGCCACGATCGCGTCGCCGGCCGCGCGCTTGGCCGCCCGCCACTGGTCGAGCTCGTGGTAGGCCTCCTGGCGGGCCATGAACGTGAAGTACAGCGAGGCGCCCGACGGGTACAGATGGGAGACGTGGCACAGGACCAGCGGGGGCGTGCCACGCGCCCCGAGCGCCTCGTGCAGGGCGTCGCGGACCGCCCCGTGCAGCGTCGACAGGTTCGACCAGTTCGTCGCGGTCTCGAGCGTCTCCACCATCACGCCGCGTTCGAGCATGTCGTCGCGCAGGTACGGTGTCTCGAAGCGCGAGCGCTCCCAGGCGGCTCCGGGTCCGCGCCCCAGCGGCAGCCCGCCGGCGCGGCGCAGGATCCGCGCGCCGGCCGCGCGGCGGCGCGCGATCTCCTCGTCGCTCCCGTCCCAGCCCGTGACCACGAGGCACCCGCCGGCGTACCCGCGCGCGCGCAGGTACGCTCGGCCGACGAGGTCCCGGGCGCCGCCGGTGGCGGCGAAGGCGAGCGCCGAACGGGTCTCGTCCTCGTCGGAGAGCCGCGCCACGTCGGGCGCGGCGCGGCGCTGCTCCAGCTCGCGGAACGCATCGGCGCCCTCCGCGAACGAGCGGAAGAACCAGCCCTCGTAGCGCCGCTCGGGCGGGCGGGGCCGCACGCGCACGGTCAGCTCCGTGATCACGCCGAGCGTGCCCTCGGAGCCGACCAGCACCTCGCGCAGCGACGGCCCGGCGGCGCTGGCGGGGAAGTCGGCCGCGGCCGCCAGCTCGCCGGCCGGAGCAGCGCAGCGCAACCCGAGCACGAGCTCGTCGAAGCGCCCGTAGCCGGTCGAGGCCTGTCCGGCCGAGCGGGTGGCCGCATAGCCGCCGAGCGAGGCGAACTCGTAGCTCTGCGGGAAGTGCCCGAGCGTCAGGCCGCGGCGCGCCAGCAGCGCCTCGACCTCGGGCCCGCGGATGCCCGGCCCGAACGTCGCCGTCAGCGAGCGCTCGTCGAGCGCGAGCAGCGCGTCCATCCGGCCGAGGTCGAGCGCGATCGCGGCGCCGAAGGCGACCGCGCTCGGGATCGACGCCGCCGACGACGCTGGTTCCGCCGCCGAACGGCACGACGGCGACGCCGGCCTCGGCCGCGGCGTCGAGCACCGCGCGCACCTCCTCGGCCGACTCGGGCGACACCACGGCGTCGGGGGCGCCCTCGCACAGCCCGGCGCGCTGGCGCACGAGGTCGGGGTAGCTCTTGCCGGCGGCGTGCACGCACGCGGGTGCGGCGGTCGTCGCGCACGTGCTCCTCCCCCACCGCCGCCGCCAGGCGCGCACGAGCGTCGCCGGGCAGCGCGGGCTCCCCCAGCGTGACGTCGTCCAGCGCGACCGGCCGGCGCGGCTGGTCGGCGATCCCGACCTCGGCGCGCAGGAATGCGACCGCGTGGTCGGGCAGCGTCGGCCGGTGGTCGGGGTCGCCCCAGCCCCACCACTTCATCTCGCGCCGCGCGCGCTCGTCGCCCGACGGGCGGTCAAGCGCCATACGCGCGCTCCAGTCCGTCGAGCGCCTCGTCGAGCACGCGCGCCGATGCGCGGCGCAGGAGGAACCCGCCGAGCCGGTTGATCCCGCGCAGGCGCTGGTGCAGCGCGAGCGTGACGCGCGTGCCGCCGGCCTCGGGCTCGAGTACGACCTCGGTCGTCACCTCGCGGAACATGCGCTCGAACGGCGACTCCTCGAGGTCCTGCGTCCAACTGAGCCGCGCGGGCGGATCGATGTCGACGACGTGCTCGTCGGCGCGCACGGACTTGCCCTTGTCGGTCCCCAGCACCTTCGTCCAGCGCTCGCCGGCCACGTTCTCGACGCGCAGCACGCGCGGCCACCAGCGCGGCAGGTGGTGCGGGTCGGCCACCAGCCGCCACACGTCCTCGGGGCCGGCGCCGACGAAGCGGCTGCGACGGGTCGTCGGCATCGCGGCCAGACTATTCCCCCGAATATGTGACGAGCGCGTGCACGTCGCGGCCGGCGAGCGCCTCGCGGCCGCCGAGGAACGCGAGCTCGACCACGTACACGCAGCCGACCACCGTCGCCCCCAGCCGCTCGACGAGCTCGATCTTGGCCCTGGTCGTGCCCCCGGTCGCCAGCAGGTCGTCGTGGACGAGCACCCGCGCGCCGCCGGCGAGCGCGTCGGCGTGTAGCTCGAGCACGTCGGCCCCGTACTCGAGCACGTACTCCGCGCTGATCGTGTCCGAGGGGAGCTTGCCGCGCTTGCGCGCCGGCGCGAATCCGGCGCCCAGCTCGCGCGCGAGCGCGCCGCCGAAGATGAACCCGCGCGCCTCGGCGGCCAGGACGACGTCGACGTCCAGCGGCTCGGCGTACTCGGCGAGCGCGCTGACGGCGCGGTCGTACGCCCGCGCGTCGAGCAGCAGCGGCGTGATGTCCTTGAAGACGATCCCGGGCTTGGGGAAGTCCGGGATGTCGCGGATGTAGTCGCGCAGGTCCACGCGGGGCGCGGCTCAGCCGGCGATCTTGCGCAGATCCCGGATCAGCAGCAGGTGCTTCAAGTGCGTCGCGACGGCCGCGAGGTTCTCCAACGTCTCGATGGCCTCCTTGCGCTTCTCGGGGTTCCGGGAGCGCAGCGCCGGGGCGAGGATCTGCTGCAGCAGCGCCGCCTCGCGATCGGCCGAGGTGCGGAACACACGCAGGTTGCGGCCGCCGACGCCGTGGCGCGCCAGCTCGGTCACGGCGCGGATGATCTCGCGCTCGGTCTCGTCGTAGCACTTCACGCCCGCGCGCAGCTCGCCCTTGATCACGCCGTACTCCTCCAGCTCGCGGACGAGCTTGGGGTCCGCGTGCGTGTCCTCGAGCACGTCCTCCAGCGTGTACACGGTCCCGCGCTCCGCCACGGTCATCGACGCCGGCCGCATCGGCCGCCCCTCGGTGCGCGTCGCGGCCGGCGCCGCGCCGCGGCCGGCCGCGAGCTCCTGGCGGATGACGCGCAGTGGGAGGAACTCGTCGCGCTGGAGGCGCAGGATCGTGCGCAGGCGCGCCACGTCGCCGGGCGAGTAGAGGCGGTAGCCGCCCGGCGTGCGCCGCGGCGTGAGCAGCTTCTGGTCCTCGAGGTAGCGGATCTTGGAGATCGAGATGTCGGGGAACTCCTGCTTGAGCGCCTTGCAGACGGCGCCGATCGTCATCGACTTCGCGCCGCGGCCGGCCGGCTCGGGAGCGGGGATGTCGGGAAGCTCGATCGTGGGGTCCTGGGTGCGGGTGGCCATCATGGCCTCACTTGTGGAGGTAGGAGAGCTTGTACTTGCCGATCTGGAGCTCGTCGCCGTCCTCGAGCTGGCGCGAGTCCACGCGCTGGCGGTTGACGTAGGTGCCGTTCAGCGAGCCGAGGTCGTCGAGGTAGTAGTCCGAGCCGCGGCGCACGATCACCGCGTGGTCGCGCGACACGGTCACGTCGTCGAGGAAGATGTCGGACTCGGGGCGACGGCCGACGGTGAGCCGCTCCGTCTCGAGCGGGAAGGACTCGCCGGTGCGCCCGCCCCCGGCGCGGATGACGAGGGCCGCCCCGGTGTCGGCCACCACGTCCTCGATCTCGACCGGCTGGATCTCGCCGGTCTCGTCGTCGACGCGGTAGGTGGCGGTCGTCTCGTCGGCGGGCGGCTCGGGCGCGCCGAGGAAGGCGCCGCACTTCTGGCAGTAGTTGGCGCCCTCGTCGTTGACGAAGCCGCACTCGGGGCAGTGGACGGCCACGGCGCTCCCTCCTCGCCCGGACCGGCTACTCGTCCGCTCCAGCGGGAACCTTGCCGGCGAGGATGTCGGTGAGCCGCTCGACGTCGGTCACCGAGATCACGTCCTCACCGCTCTCGTGCTTCTTGCGCAGCCGGTTGACCAGCTCGGCGCGCAGGATGTCGATCTTGCCGTGGAGGATGCGGCGACGGTAGGAAACCTCGAGCTCCTCCTCGGTCAGCTGCTGGATGACGTCCTTGAGCTCCTGGTCGGAGAGCGAGCCAAGGTCCGGAAAGGTCTCGTCCATACGATCTCCTTGGGCGGCGACGCGGAGCGCGAGTATAGCCGCGCCTCACGGGGGGTCAAGTTGGGGTTGAGGGTCTGAAATCCCTCTTGCGCCGCGCCCGCATCTGCCCCACGCCGTCGCGCAGGTAGATCGCGGTCGCGATCAGCGTGAGAACGAGGCCGACGTACAGCCCGATCTTCGCGAGCACGTCGACGCCGACCATCGCCCAGAACGGCGCGGCCATCGTCCACCACACCCCCAGGCGCCCGAACCAGTTGATCTTCAGCTCCACCCCGCGCTGGATGGCCACGCGCGCGAGCCCGAGCATCAACACCTCACGCGCGACCAGGACGCCGATCGCCCAGCGCGGAAGCAGCTCGAAGTTCCAGCAGACCGCGAGGCCCGAGACCACGAGCAACCGGTCGACGAGCGGGTCGAGGAGCGCGCCGAGCCGGCTGTACTGCCCGGTGACGCGCGCCGCGATCCCGTCGAGGTAGTCGGAGACGGCGATCACGAGCGAAGATCGCCGCCCCCAGGCCCGTCTGCCCGTCGTCGGTGTTGTAGGCGACCACGAGGAAGACCGGGATCAGCGCGAGGCGGGCGAAGCCGATCGCGTTGGGGATCGTCCAGGGGTTGAGCGGGTGCCCGGACAGCGTCTCGGGCGGCGGGGGCCCCGAACGGTCGAGCCCCAACAGCCGGCGCGTCGTGAGGCGGGCGCGCTCCACGCGCTCGGCCCGGCGCGCCGCCGCGTCGCTCAGGGGAGCGTCTGCCACAGCCGGTCCACCGCCGCCGCCGCGCCGTCAAGGGGCAGCGAGCGCGCCTCGCGGCCGCGGCGCACCTGGACCTCGAGCTCGCCGGACTCCAGGGTCCGCTTGCCGACGGTCACGCGCAGCGGGCAGCCGAGCAGCTCGGCGTCGGCGAACTTCTCACCTGCGCCGGCGTCACGGTCGTCGTAGAGGACATCCAGCCCCGTGGCGCGCAACTCGTCGTAGAGGCGCTCGGCGAGCGCGCGCTCGTCGGTGCCCGGCTTCCCGAGCGCGACCACCTCGACGTCGAAGGGCGCCAGCGCGCGCGGCCACGAGATGCCGTGCTCGTCGGCGAACTGCTCCACCGCCGCGGCCGCGATGCGCGCCGGGCCGATCCCGTAGGACCCCATCCAGATCAGCTGCTCGCGGCCGTCCTCGTCCAGGTAGGTGGCGTCGAGCGGCTCGGAGTAGCGCGTGCCGAGCTTGAAGATGTTGCCGACCTCGATCGCGCGGCTCGATCCGGATCTCCTTTCCGTCGACGCGTTCGCCCGGCTCGACGCGGCGGACGTCGGCAGCCTGGAAGGCGAAGTCGCGGCCGGGCAGAACGCCGCGCAGGTGGGTGTCCGGCCTGTTCGCACCGGTGACGTAGCCGGCCTCCCCCTCGCGCCCGGCGACGGCGTCGTCGAGCAGGACCTCCACGTCGGCGCCGACCGGGCCGATGAACCCGGCCGGCCCGACGCGCTCCGCCATCTCCTCGGGCGTCGCCACGCGGAAGGGCGCGCCGAGCGCGTTCTGGAGCTTGATCTCGTTCACGCGGTGGTCGCCGCGCACGAGCGCGAGGACCATGCCGCGGTCCTCGACCACGACCGGGAAGGCCTTGAGCAGGCCGCCGGCGGGGACCTCCAGCGCCGCCGCGACCTCGTCGACCGTCGTGAGGCCCGGCGTCGAGACCTCCTTCGGTGCGGCGGCCGGACCGGCCAGCTGTACCCGATGCGGCTCGGCCGAGGCGATCTCCACGTTGGCGGCGTAGCCGGGGGCGAGCGCGACCTCGTTCTCGCCGGCCGCGCACGGCGCCATGTACTCGTGCGCACCGAGGCCGCCCATCATCCCGACGTCGGACTCGACCCGGTACCACTCCAGCCCGCAGCGGTCGAAGATGCGGTCGTAGGCGACGATGTGCTTGTCGTATCGCTCCGCGAGACCGGCCTCGTCGCGGTCGAAGGTGTAGGCGTCCTTCATGATGAACTCGCGCGTCCGCAGCACGCCCGCGCGCGGCCGCGGCTCGTCGCGCTCCTTGACCTGGAAGTGGTAGAGGATCAGCGGCAGGTCGCGGTAGGAGCGCACGACCTGCGCGACGTGGGTCGTGACGACCTCCTCGTGGGTCATCGCGAGCACCAGCTCCGCGCCCCGGCGGTCGTGGAGCTTGAACAGCTCGTCGATGCCGTAGCGGCCCGTGCGCTTCCACAGGCTCCGCCGGCAGGAGCACGGGCATGAGCAGCTCCTGGCCGCCGATCGCGTTCGATCTCCTCGCGCACGATCTGCACGACGCGCTCGTGCACCCGCCACCCCGCCGGCAGCCACGACCACAGGCCGGCGCCGACCTGCCGGATCAGGCCGGCGCGCACCATCAGCTTGTGCGAGACCGCCTCGGCGTCGGCGGGCGCCTCGCGCTCGGTCGGCAGGAAGTATTGGGACAGGCGGGTCATGGCTCGCCGAAGCCTAGATGGCTGCGGGTGATACAACAGCGCACAGCAGGGTCAATCGCCGACACAGGAGGCACCGATGGCCTACGAAGTCCCACCGCTCCCCTATGACTACAACGCGCTCGAGCCCCACATCGACGAGGCGACGATGCGCCTGCATCACGACAAGCACCACCAGGCCTACGTGGACAAGGCCAACGCCGCGCTCGAGGGCACCGACTGGGCCGACAAGCCGGTCGAGGAGGTCCTCAAGAACCTGGACTCGCTGGGCGACAAGGCGACGGCGGTCCGCAACAACGGCGGCGGCCACTACAACCACTCGCTCTTCTGGGAGTCGATGAGCCCTGACGGCGGTGGCGAGCCGGACGGCGACCTGGCCGCGGCGATCTCATCGGCCTTCGGCTCCTTCTCCGACTTCCAGGCGAAGCTCAAGGAGACCGGCGTGGGCCAGTTCGGCTCGGGCTGGTCGTGGCTGGTGCACGACGGCTCGGGGCTCGCGGTGGTCGGGAGCGCCAACCAGGACAACCCGATCTCCAAGGGCCAGACGCCGCTCCTCGGCGTCGACGTGTGGGAGCACGCCTACTACCTCAAGTACCAGAACAGGCGCCCCGACTACATCGACGCGTGGTGGAACGTCGTGGCCTGGGACGCCGTGGCGGCCCGGTTCGCCGCAGCGTAGGCAAGCGGCCTATTCGGAAACGACGGGCGCCGCGTTGTGGCCGGCGCTCCGTGCGGTGCCGCCATTGCGCTTGTACTGCTTCAGCAGCGCCGCGACCGTCTTCTCGAACGTCGGCTTGGGCCCGCGGGCGATCCTCCAGGACACCTGGATCGAGCCCGACCTGCCGCGCAGGTGGATCACGCCCCGGCTCAGGCCGGGCGCTTGAACCGCCGTCACGCCGAGGGGCACGGGCCAGCTGAGCTTCGTGCCCGACCGCAGGTTCGTTCGCCACGACAGGGTTGCGCCGTCCGACCTCGGGGTCAGCGTGAAGGCCACGGTCCCGAAGGTCGTCGGGGCCTCGCCCACGGCCACGACCTGCCCGGACTTCAGCCACGAGGGCGACAGCGCCGACATCAGCACGACCCCGTTGCCCTCCTCCCGCACCAGCATGTTGCGCAGCAGCGTCACGTACTCGGCCGCCCACCAGCCGTGCGGGACGGTCGTGAGGTCGATCGTCCGGTCCGCGAACGGCAGGAGCCCCGTCTCGAACGACGCGCCCGTCGAGGTCGTGTGCGCGAGCTCGTTGTAGAAGCCCTGGACCACGTCGGAGGGCTCGTTGCGCTCGAGCTGGGTCTCCAGCACACGGAACGCGAGATAGGCGTGGAGCATCTTCGGCTCGCCGTAGGTGGCGATGCCCTCGCGGTACTCGCTGCGCGCGTGCTGGATGGTGCGCGTCACGAGCGGGTCGGTGGGCGAGAACGGCTGCGACGGGTAGGCCGCCCAGTAGTTGCCCCAGTCCTGGCCGCCGCCGCCCTCCAACGACGGCGGGATGAAGCCACCGAGCAGCGCGGCGGAGGCGCGGACCTGGGCCTGGATCGTCCGGCGGTAGTCGGCCAGGTCGCCGTTCCAGCGTGAGGCGTCGCCGCCGTGGCCGAGACGCCGCGCCATCCGCACGGCCTGCTCGATGCCGGCGTAGGCCCAGAAGTCGTTGCCCGGGAGGTGGCCGGTCGTGACCTCGTTGTCCCCCGGTGTCGCGACCGGAAGGAGGTGCAGCGGGTCGGCCCCGCGGGCCGCCTCGAACCAGGCCATCGCGCGCTGTACGGCCGGGTAGGCACGACGGGCGAACGCGGTGTCGCCGGTCCGCTCGAGGTGGTCGCCGAACGCCCACAGCGCCTGGCCGAACCCGTCGAGCTGGCCCGGGCGGGAGATGAAGAGCCCGCTCGGGTCCTGCCACGTGAGGAAGAACGGCAGGTTCTGGCCCGCCTGCCGATGCAGGCCGGCGACGTCGAGCGCGTGGTTCATCACCGCGCCGTCGCGCAGCCAGAATGCGTGATAGCGCTGCTGGTTGACGGTCTGCACCCAGTCGCCGTTGCCGCCGAGGCGGTAGCGCGGCAGCAGGATGTTGTCGAGGCTCGCGTAGAACGTGCTCACGACCCTCGGCTCGGGCACGTCGATGCGCATCGCGCCGCGCTGGAGCTGGCCCCAGGAGGCAAGCGTGCGGCGCAGGTAGGCGTTGAAGGAAGCGTGCGCGATGCGCCCGTACTGCGGCGTGGCCGGTGCCACCGGGGTCACCGGCATGCGGAAGTCGACGTGGAGGTGCGTGCGCGGCTTGAGCACGACGTCGTACTGGCTCTGCCCGAAGATCGTCTGGCGGTCGATCGGCAGCGCGTCCACCCGCACGCTCTGGCCGACCTGCACGCCGGGCTCGACCGGGTGGGCGTCGTAGAGCACGGCGCCGTCGCGGGTGAACGCCTCGCCCGCGAACGCATAGACCGACAGCGGGTTGAGGTCCGTCCCGGGCTGGAAGTACAGACCCGGCCGGTCGGGGTTCGCGGGGCGGCCGAAGCGGTAGGAACGGTAGGTCCGGCCGTTGGGATGCGTGACGAGGGCGGCCCCGGCGCTGCGGGTGAAGGCGACCACCCGCGCCGCCCGCGACTTCGTGCCCGGGTTGAACGCGTCGACCCGCGCGAAGTTCACCTGCTGGCCCGCGACCGGCGCCGCGAACACCGTCAGCCGGTAGAGGATCTTGCCCTCCAGCCGGTCGGAGACCAGCACCGGGTAGCGGTTCTCCACGAGCGCGCGCCCGTCGGACGGGAACGAGCGCCCGCCCGGCCCGACGCGCAGCGAAAGCTCGTCGTAGCCCGTGTACAGATCCGACTGCGGCGTCAGGCCCGTCCCGCCCGCGAAGCCCGGGACGCCGAGCTGGTCGGTGTAGTTGAGCAGGAACGAGTACGGGCGCGGCGGCGCGACGATCGGGGGTTCCTTCTTCTTCGTCGCGGCCGCGCCGGCGCCCGGGAACACGGCGGCCGCGAGCAGCGTCACGGTGGCTACAAGAAAAAGCGCCGCCGAGCGGCGACGCGCCAGGAACCGTGTTGGATGCATCAGGGCAGGGTAGCGGGCGCCTCGGCACACCTGCGTCGACCGGCCGCGATACCCCTTCGCGCGGCCGCAACTTTCCCCGGCGCGGGCGGTTCACTGCCCGAATGGCACTTTCGCGCGACACCTCCACCGGCCACTTTTCGGCTTGCTACGCTAGCCGCCGGCTCGCTCCCGCTCTCCCTGCGGTGAGCATCGGTGCCGCGGCTCGCGGATGGGATGGTTCGAGGCCGCGGCCGTGTCACAACGGGCGGCGCACGATGCGCCCTACCCCCCACCCTCCGGAGGCCACCCCGTGAAGACCATGATCGCTTCCCGTCCTGCCGCCCGCCGCGCGACCGCGCTGCTCGCGGCCGTCGCCGCCCTCGCGGGTGCCGGCATCGCCGCCCAGCCCGCCAGCGCGCGGACGGAGATCGCGATCCAGGACGACTCGGTCTTCCTCAACGGTGGGTTCCCGACCTACACGTTCACGAAGGGCTACCAGCAGGCCAAGGCGCTCGGCGTGAAGTGGATTCGCTTCAACATCCTGTGGGCGGACTACAAGGCCGCCTGCAAGCAGTTCGGGAACTCGCGCTGCTTCCTGCCCTGGGACAACGCGGTCAACCGGGCGCGGGCCAACGGCGTCCGGCCGCAGATCACGATCGCGGGCACGCCGCAGTACGAGCCCCACGGCGACAAGTACCTGAGCTACAACCGCCCGCGGCCGTCGCGCTACAAGGCCTTCGTGACGCTCGTCGCCAAGCACTTCAAGGGCCGCGTGTTCCGCTACTCGCTGTGGGACGAGCCCAACCTGGCGCGCTGGATCACGCCACAGAGCCAGGCGCCGAGGATCTACCGCGCTCTCGTCCTGGCGGCCTATCCGGCGATCAAGCGCGTGGACCGGCGCGCGGCAGTGCTGATCGGGGAGTTCACCTCCGCCAACAACCCGCTCGCGTTCATGCAGCGGATGGGCCGGGGGATCAAGGCCGACGGCCTGGCCTACCACCCGTTCGAGTTCTTCACCGAGCCCGGCAAGAAGATCATCCGCAGGGCGCCGCGCCGGGTGAGCGGGTTCATCGGCATCAACAGCACGCCGTGGATTCAGGCCACGCTGCGCACGCTCGCGCGCCAGCGGCGCATCAGCACGCCCCGCGGCGGCACGCTCCCGCTGCACTACACCGAGTTCGGTTACCAGACCGCCGGGCGCTACAAGATGACGCAGGCCAAGCGCCGCGTGTGGGCGCTGAAGGCCATGCGGCTCGTCGCGCGCTTCAAGGTCAAGGAGATGCTCTGGTACCAGCTCGTCCACAACCCGAACACCTTCGGCGACGTGTGGGACTCCGGACTGGTCTCGATGAAGGGCGTGCCGGACGTGACCTACACCAACCTGCAGCGCAACCGCCGTTCGTATGCGGGTTTCTAGCCGGATCGGCCTCCGGGACGGAACCCCTCGACGAATCCTGATCACCGGCGCGGCGCTCGTCGCGAGCGCCGCCGCCGTGCCCGCGTCCGCCGGCGCGGCAATGCAGATCGGCGTGCAGGACGACCCCGTGATCGTCGCCCAGGCCTACGGTCCGCCGGGCGGCCGCGACGCGGCTTTCACCGACGCGCGGGCGTTCGGTGCGCGCTGGGTGCGGATCAACGTGATCTGGTCGGACTACGTGCGCCACGGCTTCGCGCAGTACGACGCCGCGGTCGACGCGGCGCGGGCGCGCGGGTTCAACGTGCAGGTCACGATCGCGGGCACCCCGTCCTATGACCCCAGGGGCGACCGGCGCCTGAGCTGGTACAAGCCCAGCCCGACGCGCTTTCGCAGCTTCGCGGTCCTCGTCGCCACCCATTTCAAGGGCCGCGTATTCCGCTACTCGATCGAAAACGAGCCGAACCTCGGGCGCTGGCTCGCCCCGACCCGGTCGGCCCCGCTGATGTACCGCAAGATCTTCCTGGCAACCTATCCGGCGCTCAAGCGCGTCGACGGCCGCATCCAGGTCCTCATCGGCGAGCTCACCTCCTCGCACGACCCGCTCGGCTTCCTGCGCAGGGTCGCCTCGGGGCTGAAGGCGGACGGCTTCGCCCACCACCCGTTCGAGTTCTACAAGCGCCCGGGCTCCGGCAGGAGCAGCAGGGGGTTCGTCGGCATCAACAGCACGTCCGCGATCAAGCGCACCCTCCGCGACCTCGCGCGCCGACACAAGCTCACGACGCTCCGCGGCGGCACGCTCCCGCTCTACTACACGGAGTTCGGCTACCTGACCAAGGGCTTCTATCGGATGTCGGAGTCGCGGCGCCGCGACTGGACGGTGCGGGCGTTCCGCTACGCACGCAGCCAGGGCGTCAAGGAGATGCTCTACTACCAGCTCGTGCAGTCGCCCAGCGGCACGCTGGCAGGGGACATCTGGGACTCCGGGATCGTGCGGCTGAACGGCACGCCGCTGCCGACCTACACCGCGCTGGTCGGCGCCGCACGCAAGGGCTTCCGCTAGGCGCTCCGCGGTCCGCTAGGTGTAGGACCAGCTAGGCCACGAAATGCCACGTGGCGAACAGCGCGCTGCAGTACGCCAGCCCGAGCGCGAACACCGCCGTCACCACCACGAACGCCCGCCGGTCCTCGAGCAGCGCCCCCAGCCACATGAAGAGCGGGAACACGACGAGGATGTAGCGCGGCGACGAGGACAGCGGGTGTCCGGCCTGCGGCGTCGAGAGCCCCGCTGCGAGCGCCAGGACCGCGTAGGACCCGTATGCCGGTCCCAGCCGCCTGAAGACGCCCACGGCCGCGCACAGCGCCGCCAGGGCGGTGAGGAGCAGCGCGAGCTTGCGCAGCGCCGACGCGGTGAGGTCCCCGCCCGCGATCGCGCTCAGGGCGTGCCCGGACTCGTCGAACCCCCGCCAGACCGAGCTGAAGGGGCCGGCGAACGCGCGGTGGAAGTGATCCTGGGCGTTGACGGTCGCGAACGCGTCGCCGAGCATGAGCTGGCTGGCGAGCAGGAAGGCGCCGAGGCCGCAGGGGATCAGCAGCAGCCAGGCCGCGTCGGGCCGCCACCGCCGTCCGTCCGCCGGCGTCTCGGCGAGGTACATGAGGAGCGCGGGCACGATCAGGAGTACGCCGGCGCTGCGCGTCGCGGCGGCGAGGGCGCCGAGCACACCGGCCAGCGCCCAGCGCTCCCGGCGTGCGGCGAGGAGCACGCCGACCGAGAGCGCGAGGAACAGCGACTCCGTGTAGGCCGCCGAGAAGAACACCGCGGCGGGGAAGAAGGCGACCAGGACGACGGTGCGCCGCGCCGCGCCGGCGCCCAGCTCGAGCTCGGTCAGGCGGTGCAGCGCCACGAGCGCGACGAGGAACGCGGCCAGCGAGATGAGCGCCGCGGCGACGACCGTCGAGCGCGTGATCCAGGCCGCCGCGTGGATCAGCAGCGGGTACAGCGGGAAGTAGGCCGCCTCGGTCGTGTGCGGGTACCCGTGCTCGGCGATGTGCAGGTACCAGATGGCGTCCCAGCGCGCGACCGGCGCCGCGAGCACGTCGCCGACCGCGCCGAGGTGGCCGGTCAGGCCGAGGAAGTCGAACTTCCGGTTCGGCCCGTTGCCGGCGACGAGGAAGGCGCCGGCGCCGGCGATCCAGACCAGCAGGCGCGAACCGGCGAGGGCGAGCGCGCTGGCGCGTACGTCTTGCCCGAGTGGCCGCACCGCAACTTCCAGCATAAAGCGTCGTTGGGGGCGCGATGGGACTGACGATCGACGCGATCCGGACGGGAGGCAGGCGGCTGCGGATCACGATCGTCCTCACCCTCGCGCTCGCCGCGGTCGCCGTCGCGGCCGCGCCCGCACGCGCCTTCGAGATCGCGGTCCAGGACGACCGCACGCTCCTGGCCGGCACGAGCTACTCCCGCGACCATGCGCTCGACCAGGCTCGTGCAATCGGCGCGACGGTGGTGCGCGTCAACGTCATCTACGCCGACTGGGTGCGCCTCGGCCCGGGGCCGTACGACTCGCTCGTGGACCTCGCTCGCTCCAAGGGCTTCCGGCTCCACTTCACGCTGATGGGCACGCCGCGCTACTTCGACGCCCGCGCGCCGCGCTGGATCGGCCATAAGTACCCCTCCCCCGTCCGCTTCGCCTCCTGGGTGTCGGAGGTCGCCACCCAGTTCAAGGGCCGCGTGCGGCGGTACTCGATCTGGAACGAGCCGGACCTCGTCTACTACCTCGAGCCCCAGCGCAAGGCCCCGACCATGTACGCCAACCTCTTCAAGGCCGGGTACCGGACGATCAAGCGCATCGACCCCGGGGCGCAGGTGCTGTTCGGGGAGCTGTTCTCGGGCAACCTGCGCAACCCGGGCGGCACGGCGCCGATGAAGTTCCTGTGGGCGGCGACCCGCAACGGCGCGCGCGCCGACGGCCTCGCCTACCACCCCTTCCAATACAACCTCGCGCCCGACCGCAAGAGCAGGCGCTACGTCGGGATCTCCTCGATCTCGACGATCAAGTCCAACCTGCGCGATCTCGCCCGCCGGCACCGGTTGCGCACGCCGTCCGGTCGGCCGCTGCCGATCTACTTCACCGAGTTCGGCTACCAGATCCTCGGCTCCTACCCGGTGCGCTCGGAGGCCCGCCGCGCGAGCTGGACCGTGGCCGCGTTCCGCATCGCCAAGCGCGCCGGCGTGCGCTCGATGCTCCTCTACCACCTGGTGCGCACGTACACCCGCCGCTGGGACAGCGGGGTCATCACGATCGGCGGGACGCCGCTGCTGACCTACCGCGTGCTGCTCGGCGCGCGGCGCGCGCTGGTCGGTCGCTGAACCCGGCCCGCGCCCTAGGAGTGGCAGCCCGGACGCCGCGCGCCGCGGGCGCAGCGCTCCAGCGCGCGGGCGGTGCTGCGCAACGCGGTGAACGCGGGCTTCGACGACAGGCGTCCGTCGCCGCTGCGGTGTCGCACGCCGGCGTAGGAGAACACCGACGTGCCGCCGTCGGTGCCGGCCCAGTCGTACCAGTACACGCCCGCGATCCGCAGGCGCGTGCGGTCCCGGGCGATCATGTTGAGACCCGTGCGCAGGAGCCGCGCCTGGCCGGCCTCGGTCGTCTCGAACCCGAGCGTCGGTCGTGCGCGGCCGGCCGCCGACGGCCAGCCGAACTCGGTGAGGACGATGGGCTTGCGCCGGTCGCCGCGGCGGTCCATGACGGCGCGGTTGAGCTCGACGGTCAGGCGCACGTTGGCGGGAAGGGCCGTGTAGGGATGGATGGAGGCGACGTCGAAGAGCCGGCCCGCGCGCGGGTCGGCGGAGTAGAGCTGGCGCATGCTGATCCAGCTGGCGCTGAACAGGCCGCCGAGCACCACGCGGGCGCCGGGGTCGGCCGCCTTGACGGCGTCGTGGGCTGCGCGCAGCAGCTTGAGATAGGGCCGCACCCAGCGGTGGCGCTCGGCCGGGAACCTCCCCCGGTCGTCGTCGGCCCAGAAGAACGGCCCGCTCTCCTCGTTCCACACCTGCCACGCGCGGATCGGCACCCGCGGGAGGCCGGGGTGCTCGGCCCAGAACGAGCCGCGCGGGCCGTAGCGGCCGATCAGCGCGCGCAGGAAGGCCCCGAACGGCTCGGGCCGGGCCGGCGGGGAGAACGAGCGGTTGGGGTACTCCCGGTCCCACCTCGGCGCGCCCACGACCGAGGGAAGGAAGCGCAGGCCGCGGCGGGTTGCGCCCTCGACCAGCCGATCGCTGGCGCTGAAGTCGGTCGGGACGCCGCCGGCGTCGACGAAGCGATCGCGCTCGGCGGCCGGGATGTCCGCGGCCGTGGCGTACGGCTGGGCCTGGGACCAGTAGAAGGCGTAGCGGACGGACTCGACTCCCACGGTGGGCATCAGCCCGAGCTCGCGGCTGAGCGCGTCGGACGCGACGGTCTCCGGGTCGAGGTTCATGCCCACGAAGCCCAGCGGCACGGGCGGTGCGGCGCGGGTCGCGGCACCGGCGGGGGAGACGCCGGCGCCGGCCAGCGCGAGTGCGATGACGGCCAGGGACAGGCGGATGCGCAAGCGTCGAGGGTAACCAGCTCGGGGGCGACGGAGCGCCAAGGTCCCCGAACGCCCTACGCCCGGCTGAAGCGCCGCCCGGAGACGGGCGACTCGTCCTCGTCCAGGCGTTGCACGAGCTCGCGGTCGGCGTCCGCGTCGTCGGCCGCCTCGGCCTCCATCGCGGCGAGTCGCTCGGGCGTGAGCTCGCCGGCGTTCTCGGCCTCGATCTTCGCGAGCCACTCGGCCCCCTCGGCCGCCTCGCGCTCGTCCTTGACGACCTTCCTGCCGGCGGCGAAGTACTTGTCGATCTCCTCGAACAGGACGTCGACCAGCTCGTCCTGGGGCACCTTGCGCAGCGGCTCGCCCTTGGAGTAGACCATCCCCTCGTTCTTGGCCCCGGTGATGCCGAAGTCGGCGTGGCGAGCCTCGCCGATCCCGTTGACGGCGCAGCCGAGGACCGAGACCTCGATCGGGTCGTCGTAGGCCTCGAGCCGGCGCTCCACCTCGGCCACCACGCTGTCCATGTCGAACTGCAGGCGCCCGCACGTCGGGCAGGCGATCAGCACCGGGCCGCGCTCGCGCAGCTTGAGCGCCTTGAGGATCTCCCAGGCGACCTTGACCTCCTCCTCCGCGTGGAAGGTGGAGAGCGAGATGCGGATCGTGTCGCCGATGCCGTCGGCGAGCAACGTGCCGAGGCCGACGGAGGACTTCAGCGATCCCGACCACTTCGTCCCCGCCTCGGTGATCCCGAGGTGCAGCGGGTAGTCGATCTTCTCCGCCAGCAGGCGGTTCGACGCGATCGTGTTGGGGACGCTGGTGGACTTCATCGAGACCTTGAAGTCGGTGAAGTCCAGGCGCTCCATCAGCTCGACGAACTCGCTCGCCGCCGTCACGAGCGCCTCGACGGGGTTGCTGAACTCCAGGTCGCGGAGGTGCTTGGGCAGCGAGCCCGAGTTGACGCCGATGCGCATCGGCGTGCCGGCGGCCTTCGCGCGCTCGGCGACCTCGGCGACCTTGTCGGGGCCGCCGATGTTGCCGGGGTTGATGCGCACGCAGTGGGCGCCGGCGTCGATGGCCTTCAGCGCGAGCGTGTGGTTGAAGTGGATGTCGGCGATCACCGGGATCGGCGACTCGACCACGATCGTCTTGAGCGCCTCGATGTCGTCGTCGCGCGGCACCGCGACGCGCACGATGTCCGCGCCCGCCTCGGCCACGGTGCGGATCTGGTCCATCGTCGCCTGCAGGTTGGCGGTCTCGGTCTTCGTCATCGTCTGCACGACCACCGGGGCGCCCCCGCCGATGGGGACGCCGCCGACGACGATCTGCCGGGCGGAAGCCATGTGGTCCAGTGTACGAGAGCGTGGTTGTGGCGGATGATGCAGATGTGAACAAGCGACGTTCGTCACAAGCGCCGGCGCCCGCGCCCGGGGATACGCTGCCCGACGTGGTGTCGTCCACGCTTCTCGCCGACCTGCGCCGCGCGTGCGGCGAGGATGGCGTCGTGACCGCCGAGGCGCAGCGGCGCACGTACGAGTCCGACGGCCTGCTCCAGTACGCGGTCACGCCCGGGGTCGTCGTGCTCCCCACGACGGCCGAGCAGGTCCGCGACGTCGTCCGCGCCTGCCACGCGGCCGGTGCGCCGTTCGTCGCGCGCGGCTCCGGCACGGGACTCTCCGGCGGTGCGCTGCCCGTCGCCGACGGGGTCCTGATCGCGTTGAGCCGCCTGCGGCGCGTGCTCGAGGTCGATCTCGCCGACCAGCGCGTCGTGGTCGAGCCCGGCGTCACCAACCTCGACGTCTCGCGCGCGGTCGCTCCGACGCACTTCTTTCCGCCGGACCCCTCCAGCCAGGTCGTCTGCTCGATCGGCGGCAACGTGGCCGAGAACTCCGGCGGCGCGCACTGCTTCAAGTACGGCTTCACGACCAACTACGTGACCGCGCTCGAGGTCGTGCTGCCCGACGGCGAGGTGGTCGAGCTCGGCGGCGATCCCGACCGCCCGGGCTACGACCTCGTGGGCGCGTTCGTCGGCTCGGAGGGCACGCTCGGCGTGGCGACCAGGATCACGCTGCGGGTCGTTCCGGTGCCCGCAGCCGTGCGGACGCTCGTCGCCTTCTTCGCGGGCACCGAGGCCGCGGGACACGTCGTGTCCGACATCGTCGGCGCGGGCGTGACGCCCAGCGCGATCGAGATGATGGACCACCTCGCGATCGAGGCCACCGAGGACGCGACCGGCGCCGGGTACCGTCGCGACGCCGGGGCGGCGCTGCTCGTCGAGCTCGACGGTCCGCAGGCCGAGTGCGACGCCTGTCTCGAGCGGGTCGTGGCGCTGTGCGAGCGCCACGGCGCGATGGAGGTCCGGGTGGCCCGCGACGAGGCCGAGCGCGAGCGCGTATGGCGGGCGCGCAAGGCGGCGTTCGCGGCGATGGGCCGCATCTCGCCCACCTACTACGTGCAGGACGGCGTGGTCCCGCGCACGCGGCTGCCGGAGGTCCTGGCACGCATCGAGGAGCTGGCGGCCGAGTACGGGCTGCCCGTCGCCAACGTGTTCCACGCCGGCGACGGCAACCTGCACCCGCTCGTGTGCTTCCGCGGGGCCGAGGAGGCCGTGCGGGCCGAGGAGCTCGCCGGGCTGATCCTCGAGGCGTGCGTGGACGCGGGCGGCTCGATCACCGGCGAGCACGGCATCGGGGTCGACAAGAAGCGCCACATGCCGCGCCTGTTCGGCGAGCCGGACCTGGCGGCGTTCCAGCACCTGCGCTGCGCGTTCGACCCCGACGGGCTCGCGAACCCCGGGAAGGTCATGCCCACGCCGCGCCTGTGCGGCGAGGTGCCCGGCCCCTATCGCCGGCACCCGCTCGAGCAGCAGGGCATCGCGGAGCGCTTCTGAGCATGGCGACCGTCGAGCAGCTGCGGGTCGAGACGCCGGCGTCGGGCGAGGCCGCCGCGGCCCTGCTGCGGGACGCCGCGGAGCGTGGACTGCGGGTGCGTCCGCGCGGGGGCGGGACGAAGCTCGGCTGGGGCCGCCCGGCGCCGGCCGACGTCGAGCTGCGCACCGGTGCGCTCGACGCGATCGTCGCGCACGACGCGAACGACCTGACCGCCGTGCTCGGCGCGGGCCTGCCGCACGCCGCCGCCCAGGCCGCCTTCGCCCGCGCCGGGCAGCGGCTGGCGCTCGATCCGCCGGACGCCGGCGGCGCCACCATCGGCGGGATCGTCGCGACGGGCGACTCGGGCCCGCTGCGCCACCGCTTCGGCGCGCCGCGCGACCTCGTGCTCGGCGTCGCCGTCGCGCTCCCCGACGGCAGCGTGGCCCGGGCCGGCGGGCGGGTGATCAAGAACGTCGCGGGCTACGACCTCGGCAAGCTGCTGGCGGGCTCCTTCGGGACCCTGGGCGTCGTGGTCGAGGTCGCGCTGCGCCTTCACCCGCTCCCGTCCGATCCCGTCACCCTTCGCGCGGCGGCGAGCGATCCCGACGCACTCGCGCGCGGCGCGGCGGCGCTGGCGGGCGCGCCGCTGCAGCCCGAGGCGCTCGACCTGGCCTGGGCCGACGGCGCGGGCGCTGTGCTCGTTCGCTTCGCCGGCGCCGCGGCCGGTGCGCAGGCGCAGGAGGCGGCCACGACGCTGACCGCGGCGGGGCTGGAGGCCGAGGAGACCGACGACGTGAGCGCCTGGGCCGCGCAGCGCGACGGCCAGCGCGCCAAACCGGGCGGCGCGGTCGTGCGCGTGTCGGGGCGCCCGAGCGCCCTGCCCTCCGTGCTCGACGCTGCGCGGGACGCGGGTGCGTCGGTGGTCGCGCGGGCCGGCCTGGGGCTGTCGTGGCTGCGCCTGGCGCCCGCCGGGGAGGCCGAGCTGGCCGCTGCGATCGGGCGCCTGCGCGCCGCGCTGGCGCCCGCGGCCTGCGTCGTGCTCGATGCGCCCGAGGAGGTGCGCGCCGGGCTGGACCCGTGGGACGAGCCGTCCGACGGACCGCGCGCCGCGCTGATGCGCCGCGTGAAGGAGCGTTTCGACCCGGCCGGGGTCTGCAACCCCGGCCGCTACGCGGCGGGGATCTGATGGCGGCGCCGTCCCGCGCGTTCGACGAGGTGCGCCCGCCCGAGCCCGAGCTGCTCGACGCCTGCGTGCACTGCGGCTTCTGCCTGCCCACGTGCCCGACCTATGTGCTGTGGGGCGAGGAGATGGACTCGCCACGCGGGCGCATCGCCCTGATGAAGCAGGGGCTGGAGGAGGGCAGTGTCCTCGATGACGAGACCGTGTTGCACCTCGACCGCTGCCTCGGCTGCATGGCGTGCGTGACCGCCTGCCCGTCCGGCGTGCAATACGACCGGCTGATCGAGGACGCCCGCGCCCAGGTCGAGCGACGCCACGACCGCTCCCGGCGCGAACGGCTGGAGCGCCGCGTCGTCTTTGCCCTGTTCCCGCACCCGCGGCGGCTGCGCGCGCTGGTCCCGCTCCTGCCGCTCGCGCGTCTGGCGCGACGTGTGCCGGGGCTGCGGGACGTGGCCGCGCTGGTGCCCGACACCCCGGTGCGCGAGGCGCGGGAGCGCCCACCGGCGCTGACGCCGGCTCGCGGCGAGCGCCGCGGTCGCGTCGCGCTGCTCCAGGGCTGCGTCCAGCGCGCCGTGTTCGGCCACGTCAACGCCGCCGCTGCGCGCGTGCTGGCCGCCGAGGGGTGGGAGGTCCACGCACCCGAAGCGCCGCGCTGCTGCGGCGCGCTGCAGCTCCACGCCGGCGACGCCGAACCGGCGCGCGAGCTCGCCCGCGCGACGATCGCGGCGCTCGAGGACTTCGACGCCGTCGCGGTCACCGCGGCGGGCTGCGGGTCGGCGATGCGCGACTACCCGCACGTGCTCCGCGACGACCCCGCCTGGGCGCCGCGCGCTGCGGCGTTCGCCGCCCGCGTACGCGACGTCAGCGAGCTGCTGGCCGACGGCGAGCCGCGGGCCGCGCGCGGCCCGCTCCCGATGTCCGTCGCCTACCACGACGCGTGCCACCTCGCCCACGCCCAGGGCGTGCGCGCCGCGCCGCGCGCCCTCCTTCGCCGCGTGCCGGGCCTGGAGCTGCGCGAGCCCGCGGAGGCCGACCTGTGCTGCGGCTCGGCTGGGATCTACAACCTTCTCCAGCCGGCCGCGGCGGGCGAGCTGGGAGCGCGCAAGGCGCGTGCGCTGCTCGACACGGGGGCCGAGACGGTCGCGGCGGGCAACCCCGGATGCACGCTCCAGATCGCCGCGCAGCTGCGCGCCGCGGGGCGTCCGCTCCCCGTCGTCCATCCAGTCGAGCTGCTCGACCGCTCGATCCGGAGCGCGGGCTGATGCACCGCGTCGAGGTTGCCGCCCCGCTCGAGGGCCGCGCCGCCGAGGCGCTCTCGCCCGCGGCGCTCGACTTCGTCGGGCGGTTGCACCGCCGCTTCGA
The DNA here is from genome assembly GCA_963725645.1 of uncultured Actinomycetes bacterium. GTDB lineage: Bacteria > Actinomycetota > Thermoleophilia > Solirubrobacterales > Solirubrobacteraceae > JALYZC01. The sequence goes on along the minus strand of CAVRZD010000006.1, from coordinate 1,671,779 downwards.
CGGCACACGCGAGTGGCTGTTGAAGTCGCGCGGCGAGCGCCGCGCCCGCCTGGCGACGGGCGGCGGTCTCGAGTTCCTCGCGCAGACCGAGGCGATGCGCGCGGGCGACTGGACCGTCCCGCCGCCCCCGCCGGATCTACGCGACCGCCGGGTCGAGATCACCGGTCCGGCCGACCGCAAGATGATGATCAACGCGCTCAACTCCGGTGCCCGCGCGTTCATGGCCGATCTGGAGGACTCGCTCTCCCCCACCTGGTCCAACGTCGCCGAGGCCCAGGTCAACCTGATCGACGCGGTTGCCGGCACCATCGAGTTCGAGGGGCCGGACGGCCGCCGCTACGAGCTCGGTGAGGATCCGGCGGTCCTGATCGTGCGTCCCCGCGGCTGGCACCTTGTCGAGCGCCACGTGCTGGTCGACGGCCGCCCGGCGAGCGCCTCGCTGCTCGACTTCGGCCTGTACGTGTTCAACAACGCGCGCGCCCTGCTCGACCGCGGCACCGGGCCGTACCTGTACCTGCCCAAGCTCGAGAGCCATCTCGAGGCCAGGCTGTGGAAGGACGCGTTCGGGGCCGCCGAGGAGGCCCTGGGCCTCGATCCCGGGACGATCCGCGCGACGGTGCTGATCGAGACGGTGCCGGCGGCGTTCCAGATGGAGGAGATCCTCCACGAGCTGGGCCCGCACGCACTGGCGCTGAACGCCGGGCGCTGGGATTACATCTTCTCCATGATCAAGTGCTTCCGGGAGCGACCGGAGTTCGTGCTCCCCGACCGCGGCGCCGTGACCATGACGGTCCCGTTCATGCGCGCGTACACCGAGCTGCTCGTGCGCACCTGCCATCGCCGCGGCGCGCACGCGATGGGCGGTATGGCGGCGCTGATCCCCTCGCGCCGCGACCCGGAGGCCAACGAGCGGGCGATCGAGGGCGTACGCGCCGACAAGGCCCGTGAGGCCGGCGACGGATTCGACGGCACCTGGGTCGCGCATCCCGACCTCGTGCCGGTCGCCCGCGAGCAGTTCGACGCGGTCCTCGGCGAGCGCCCCAACCAGGTCGAGCGCCGCCGCGACGACGTCGAGGTGACGCCCGACGACCTGCTGGATGCGGCCTCGGCCGGCGGCCGCGACGGCGTCACCGCGGAGGGCCTGCGCAACGACGTCAACGTCGGGATGCAGTACGTCTCGGCCTGGCTCGGCGGGAATGGCGCCGCGGCGATCCACGGGCTGATGGAGGACGCCGCCACGGCCGAGATCGCCCGCTCGCAGGTGTGGCAGTGGATTCGCCACGGGGTGACGCTGCCGTCCGGGGAGACGATCACGCCGGACCTGGTGCGCGGGATCGCCGACGAGGAGCTCGAGCGCATCGAGGTGCAGGACGGCGCCCGCGCGATCTTCGAGCAGTCCGCCCTCGGCGACGACTTCCCCGAGTTCTTCACGCTCCCGGCGTACGAGCGGCTTCCGTGAGCGGAGCGAGGGCCGCCGGCCGCGGCGCGCTCGTCGCCGTGGCACTGCTGACGCTGCTCGCCGCCGCGCTGCGCTTCTCCACGCTCGACCTCCAGAGCTACTGGTACAACGAGGCCGCCACCGCGCTGCTGACGAAGCTGTCGCTCGGCGACATGCTCGACCGCATCCCGCGGATGGAGGGCAACCCGCCGCTGTACTACGTGCTCGCGTGGGGGTGGGCGAAGCTGTTCGGATCCGGCGAGGCCGGCCTGCGTTCGCTGTCGGCGGTGTGCGGGACGGCGATGGTACCCGCCGCCTACGCCGTCGCGGGGCGGCTCGCGGGCGCGCGCGCGGGCGTCGCCATGGCGGCGCTGGCCGCCTGCAGCCCGCTGCTCGTGTGGTTCTCCCAGGAGGCGCGGCCCTACATCCTGCTCGCGCTGCTCACCGCGCTGGCGCTGCTCGCGTTCGTGCGCTTCCTGGAGTCGTGGCGGGGGCGCGACCTGGCCTGGTGGGCCGGGCTCTCCGTGCTGGCGCTCGCCACCCACTACTTCGCCCTCGTCCTGATCGTGCCGCAGGCGGCGTGGCTGGCCTGGCGTGCGCCGCGGCGCCGCTCGGTGCTGCTCGCCGTCGCGCCGATCCTCGCCGCGTGCACCGCGCTCGTGCCGATCGCCTCGGACCAGAGCTCCCCGGCCACGACCTCGGTCCCCGGGGCGCTGGGCACCCGCATCGTCGAGCTGCCCAAGCAGCTGCTGACCGCCTACGACGCGCCGGCCGAGCTGGTGCTGACCGTGATCGCCGCGCTGCTGGTCCTGGTCGGGGCGTGGCTCGCGTTCGCCCGCGCGGACCCGGCGGCGCGGCGGGGCGCGGCGCTCGCGGGCGGGCTCGGCGCGGTCGCGGTGGTCGGCGTGGTCGCCGCCGCGCTCGTCGGCGTCGACTACCTCAACACGCGCAACATGATCGAGGCCTGGCTGCCGCTCGCGGCCGTGCCGGCCATCGGGTTCGCCGCGCCGCGGGCCGGCTGGGCCGGCCCGGCCGGCGCCGGCGTGCTGTGTGCGATCTTCCTCGTCGCCGTGTTCTCGGTCGACGTGGACCGGACCTTCCAGCGCGACGACTGGCGCGGCGCCGCGGGGGCGCTGGGCCGCGCCACCGGCCCGCGCGCGATCGTGGTGACGCCCGGAGACGGGGTTCTGCCGCTCCAGGTCTACCTCCCGCGGGCCCGCCCGCTACGGACCGGCGACCGGGTGCGGGAGATCGACGTGCTCGGCGTCGCGCTGCGGCGCAAGCAGGGCGAGGGCCCGCAGCGGCCCGCGCGGGTGCCGCCGCTGTCCTATTCCCAGTTCGCGCTCGTGGGCACGCGCCGCGACCGCGTCTTCCTCGTCGCGCGCTACCGGTCGCGGACGCCGGTGGCGGTGAGCTCGGGGATCCTCCAGAACAGCCGCGCGAGCGACGTCCCCGCCCTGTACCTGTACGAGCCGTGACCCTGGGGCACGCCCCGGCGGGCGGGCCTACTTCGCGTACATCGCCTCGATCTCGGCCGCGTACTTCTCGGCGATCGGCTTGCGCTTGAGCTTCATCGTCGGCGTCAGCTCGTCGCCTCCGGGCAGCCAGTCGCCGGGGACGATCGTGAACTTCTTGATCTGCTCGACACGCGCCAGGTGCTCGTTGGCTGCATCGACGCCCTCCTGGACCGCGGTGCGGACCGTCTCGTCGGCGGCGAGCGCCTCCAGCGACGTGTCCTCGATCCCCTGCTTCGACGCCCACTGCGGGGCGAAGTCGGCGTCGAGCACGAGCAACGCAGTGTTGTAGGGACGAGCATCGCCGATCGCCGCCGCCTGCCCGATCAGCGGGGTGGCGGTCTTGAGCTCGGCCTCGATGTTCGCCGGTGACATGTTCTTGCCGGCCGCGTTGATGATGAGCTCCTTCTTGCGGTCGACGATCGTGAGGAAGCCATCGTCGTCGATCTCGCCGATGTCGCCCGTGTGCAGCCAGCCCTCCGCGTCGATGGTCTCGGCCGTCTTCTCGGGCTGGTTGCGGTACCCGACCATGACGCAGCCGCCCCGGATCAGGACCTCCCCGTCCTCGGCGAGCTTGATCTCGCAGCCCGGCGCCGCCGGGCCGACGGTGCCGATCTTCACCTGACCGGGCCGGTTGCACGTCCCGGCGCCGGTCGACTCGGACATGCCGTACAGCTCGGCCAGCTCGAGGCCGATGGCATGGAAGAACTCGAGTACCTCGACCGGGGTCGGCGCGGCGCCGACGTTGATCGTGATCACGTCGTCGAGGCCGAGCATCTTGCGCAGGCCGGCGAAGTACTGCTCGTCGGCGGCGGCCACCTCCTCGGCGAGATCGGCCGGAACGTCCTTCCCCGCCTGCTCGAGCCGCACCTTCTCGCGCGCGGCCTCGATCGCGCGCTCGACCTTCTCACGCTGCTCCTCGGGCTGCGAGTGCAGCATCGTCTCCAGGCCGGCCTTCAGCTTCTCCCAGATGCGCGGAACGGCGAAGAACCAGTTGGGCCGCACGTCGGGCAGGTAGCTCATCACCTCGCGCGGGTTCTCGCAGCACGTGATCGTCCCGGCGAACACGATCGGGATGTAGTGATGGGCGTTGCGCTCGGCGACGTGCGCCGAGGGCAGCCAGGAGATGACCCTGATGCCCTCGGGCAGGCCGATGATCTCCTCCACCGACGCGATGACGTCCATCATGTTCGCGTGGGAGAGCTGGACGCCCTTCGGGGGTCCCGTCGTTCCGGAGGTGTAGATCAGCGTGAGCAGGTCGTCGGGCTTGATCGCGCGCCAGGAGGCCTCGACGTCGAAGTCGGGGTTCGACCCCTCGACGTCCGCCAGCGGCGTGACGCCCTCCGGCGCCTCGCCATCGACGACGATCACGTGGTCGAGGTCGGGCAGCTCCTTGCGGGCCTCGAGCATGCGGTCGAGAAACGCCTGCTCGAGGATCGCGACGCGCGCGCCGGAGTCCGAGATCAGGTACTGGATCTGCTCGGGCGTGTACGTCGGGTAGATCGAGAAGGGCACGGCGCCCAGCGTCATCGCCGCGAGGTCGGAGATGTGGAACTCCGGCCGGTTGCCGAACATGAGGGCGACGCTGTCGCCCGGGCCCACGCCCAGCTTGGCGAGTCCGCCGGCGAGCGCGTCCGCGCGGTCGCGCAGCTCGCCCCAGGTGATCGAGACGGTGTCGTCCCGGTTGCGCAGGGCGACGCCGTCGGGCCTCTGCTCCGCGGTGATGCGAAACGCCTCGGCGACGGTCGGGGCGTCGATCGCGCGCTTTCCGGCTGCCTCGGTGGCGGTGCTGCCTTCCATCCTCGTCCCTCCCTCGGGATTTGCTGCCCTCTGGGAAGAACGCTACCGCAGGCACGCTGGCGCGCGCTGGAACGGCCGGCTGCGGGCTCGCCTCAGGCCGCGCGACGCTGGGTGCGCGTGCGCTCGTCCCAGGCGTACCGGGTCTCGCGCACGGCGATCAGCGAGCGCGCGACGAGACTGACCTGCCGCCGGTGCGCGTCGGGCTTCATGTGCCCGGCGCGGCGAGTCTCTTGCACGATCGGGGTCTTCATCCTTGCTCCCTTTGCGGACCTTTTCGCTCTCACGGCCCGGCCTCCTGCCCCCTGAGACGCACGCCGGTCGGAACTATTGCGGCAAGAATCCGGTGCGCTGGGAAAAAGTTCGCGCGGCCCGCTAGCGCGAGGGGAATCCGGCGCCCTGCAGCCGGCCGATGTCGTTGCTGAGCCCGATGAAGAACAGCATCAGCACGAGCGCGAAGCCGATCACGCCGGCGCGCTCCATCACCTCGAACGGGACGGGGCGCCCGCCGCGGACCTTCTCGGCCAGCGCCCAGAAGATGTGCCCGCCGTCGAGCGGCAGGAAGGGGAACAGGTTGATGATCGCCAGGGAGAGCGAGATCAGCGCGAGCAGGCTGAGCGCGGCGCTGATGTCCTGGTTGAACGCCTGCTCGGTCACCTTGCTCGCCCCCACGACGCTGGAGAGCTGCTTGCGCTGCTCGGGCTGGAAGATGCGCGCGATGGCGGACACGGTCAGCTCGGTCACCCGCCACATCCCGCTGACGCTCTCCCGCGCCGCCCCCACGGGGCCGACGTCGTGATGCTGCACCTCGTAGGTGAACCCGAGCCGCGTGCGTCCGACCTCCGCGTCGTAGCGCGGCGTGATCGCGAAGGCCATCCGGCGCCCGTCGCGGATCACGGTGACCGTGGCGGGCGTCGACGCCTGACAGCCGTTCGTGGCCTTCCCGGGACAGTGATGGCGCGCGACCGCGAGCGCGATCGCCTCCTGGCTGCCGCCCTTTCCGTCGACGGACACGACCCGGTCGCCCGGCCGCAGAACGGTGGCGGCCGGGGCCCGCAGGCCCTTCGTGTCGATCGTCTTCGTCGCGGTCGAGCTGCCGTTCGCGAGGAACAGGCCCCACAGGATCAGGAAGGCGATCAGCAGGTTCATCGCCGGTCCGGCGCTGATCACCACGATGCGCTTCCACACGGGCTGGCGGTAGTAGGCGCGCGGCGCGACGTCCTCCGGGAGCTCCACGCGCGGGTCCATCCCGGTGATCTTCACCATGCCGCCGAGGGGGATCGCGCCGATGCCGTACTCCGTCTCGCCGCGCCGCACCTTGAACAGCGCGGGCGGGAAGAACAGCAGGAAACGCTCCACCCGCATCCCGGTGAGCTTGGCCGCGGCGAAGTGACCGAACTCGTGCAGGACGATCAGCGCGCAGAAGCCGATGATCGTGAGGACCCAGCTCATGCCGGCGCTCCCCGCTCCGCGACCAGCTCCGCGGCCAGTGCGCGCGCGTCCGTGTCGGCGGCGTAGAGCGAGTCGAAGGAGTGCACGCGACCCGGCTCGAGGCGCTCCAGCGCGCGGTCGATGACCTCGGGGATGCCGAGGAACGGGAGCCGGCCGGCGAGGAAGGCGTGCACCGCCACCTCGTTCGCCGCGTTGAGCACGCACGGCGCGGTGCCGCCGGCCTGCGCCGCCTCGCGGGCGAGCCGCAGCGCCGGGAACGCGTCGACGTCCACCGCCTCGAAGGTGAGCGCGCCCAGCTCGACCAGGTCGAGCGTGCGCACGGGCACGTCGGCGCGCTCGGGGAAGTGGAGGGCGTAGGAGATCGGCACGCGCATGTCCGGATAGCCGAGGTGGGCCAGCGTGGCCCCGTCGCACAGGTGCACGAGCGAGTGCACGATCGACTGGGGGTGCACGACGACGTCGATGCGCTCGTACGGCGTGCCGAACAGGTGGTGGGCCTCGATCAGCTCGAGCCCCTTGTTCATCAGCGTGGCCGAGTCGATCGTGATCTTGCCGCCCATGTCCCACGTCGGGTGCGCGAGCGCCTGTTCCACCGTCACGCTCTCCAGCTCGGCGCGCGAGCGCCCGCGGAAGGGCCCGCCCGACGCGGTGAGCACGAGCCGCTCGACGGTCCCCGCGCCCTCGCCGGCGATCAGCTGCGCGAGCGCCGAGTGCTCGGAGTCGACCGGGACGATGTGCGCACCCGTCGCCTCCGCCAGCTGCGTGACCAGCTCGCCGCCGACCACCAGCGACTCCTTGTTGGCCAGCGCCAGGTCGATCCCCTCCCCCAGCGCGGCCACGGTGGGACCGAGGCCGGCCGCGCCGACCAGCGCGTTGAGCACCAGCTCCGCGCCCGACTCGACCACCAGGCGCACGAGGCCCTCGGCGCCGGCGAGCACCTCGCCGTCGGGCCACGCCGCGGCCGCGCGGGCGGCGGCGTCGGGGTCGCTCAACGCCACGCGCGCGACGCCGTGCGCGCGCGCCTGCTCCACGAGCAGCTCCCACGAGCTCTCGGCGGACAGGCCGACGACCGCGACGTCGGAGGAGCCCTCGACGATCTCGAGCGCCTGCGTGCCGATCGAGCCCGTGGAGCCCAGGATGAGGACGCTGCGTGCCACGGCCCATGAGTGTGGCAGGGTCGCCCTAAGGCGCGGATAACGCGATACTGGGCCCCACGATGTCGCGCGAGAACGTCGAGGTCGTGCGGCGGTCCTGGGAGGCCCTCGAGGACGGTGGGATCGACGCGACCGCCGAGTTCTGGCACCCCGACATCGAATGGCGAGCGGTCGAGGGTGCGCTGGACGACGTCGGCGTGTTCAGTGGCCGGGACGCCATGCGTCGCTACTACGAGGAGTGGTTGGAGATGTTCGACGAGTTCCGGGCGGAGCTCGAGGAGGTCATCTTCGCGACAGGCGACCGCGTGGGCGGCGTCGTCCACACCGCCGGACGCGCTCGCGGCAGCGAGCGCTGGGTCGAGGGCCGCTACGCCGTCATCTACACGGTCCGCGACCGCCGGATCGTCCGCGGCCGCGAGTACGCGACCGCCGAGCAGGCTCGCGAGGCCGCGGGCCTGCCCGGGTAGCTACATCAGCGCCACCCAGATGTAGTACCCGACCGGGATGGTGAAGAGCGCCGCGTCGAGGCGGTCCAGTGCGCCCCCGTGGGCGCCGAACAACCGCCCGGCGTCCTTGGCGTCCATGTCGCGCTTGATCAGCGACTCGAACAGGTCGCCGAGCGGGGCCGCGAGGGCGACGCCGAGGCCGAGGATGAGCGCATCGGCGCCCGAGAGCCAGTCCTGGTAGAGGCCCGCGAACCAGACCGCGGCGATCGCCACCACCATCCCGATCAGCATGCCCTCGACGGTCTTGTTGGGCGAGATCTCGGGCGCGAGCGGCCGGCGGCCGAACATGCGCCCGCCGAAGTAGGCGCCGGTGTCGCCGAGGAAGGTCCCGACCAGCACGTCGACGATGATCGCGTCGCCGTGCAGGAGGTTGCGCAGCAGCACGGCGTGCGCGATCGCGAAGCCGATCCAGTAGATGCCCAGCACGGTGGCGGCCATCGCCGCGGTCGCGCCCCGCCGCCGCGGCCCGAGCAGGACGAGCCCGAACAGCACCGGCAGCGCCGCGACGGTCACGAGCAGGACCTGGAACTGGCTGCCGTACTGCGCGGCCAGGACGAGCGCGATCACGGTGATGAAGCCCGCGAGCCTGACCGGGTGGGCGCGATCAAGGAGTCCGTAGAGCTCCACCAGGCAGACGATGCCGAGCGCGCCCACGCCGAGCGCGAAGATCAGTCCCCCGCTCGCGACGATCACGACCGCGAAGACGATCGCCGGGATCGCGACGGCGACGCGCCCGACCAGGTCGGAGCTGCGGTTGCGCCGGCCGCGTCGGCGCGACCGGCGAGCGCTCGGCGGCGGGCGGCGGCCGCCCCGCGGCCGCGCCATCAGCGCCCCCCGAACCGGCGCCGGCGGGCTTCGAATTCCGCCAGCGACTCGGCGAAGGCCTCGCGCGTGAAGTCCGGCCAGAGCTCGTCGCGGAAGACCAGCTCCGAGTACGCCGACTGCCACAGCAGGTAGTTGGACAGCCGCTGCTCGCCGCTCGTGCGGATGATCAGGTCCGGGTCGTGCATCTCGGGCGCGTACAGCTGCGCGCGGAACTCCTCCTCAGTGGTTCCCGTGAAGTTTCGCGCCGCGTCGACGATCTCCGCCCGCCCGCCGTAGTTGAACGCCACGAACAGCGTGATCCGCTCGTTGGCGGCCGTCAGCTGCTCGGCCCACGCCATGCGCTCGACGAGGTGCGGCTCGATGCCCTCACGGCGACCGATGAAGCGCATGCGCACGCCCTCCTCGTGCAGCTCGGGCGTCTCGACCTCGATGCGCTCGCCGTGCATCCGCATGAGGCCCGCAATCTCCTCCGGCGAGCGCGACCAGTTCTCGGTCGAGAACGAGTACACGGTCAGCTCGCGCAGCCCGAAGTCGACCGCGTCGCGCAGGCGCGCCTTCACGTTGTCGGCGCCCGCGCGGTGACCGTCCTCGACGCTGACCCCCTCCCGCTGGGCCCAGCGCCCGTTGCCGTCCGTGATGATGGCGACGTAGCGAGCGCGAGTCGCCTCGGAGGCCACTAGACCTCGAGGACTTCCGCCTCTTTGCCCTTCATCAGGGCGTCGAGCTCCCCGATCTTGTCGTCGGTGAGCTTCTGCAGCTCGACCTCGCCGCGGTGCTCGTCGTCGGAGCCGACATCCCCGCCGCTCTTCAGCTCGCGCAGCTCGTGCATGCAGTCGCGGCGGATGTTGCGGATCGCGACGCGCCCCTCCTCGGCGATCGAGTGCACCGTCTTGACCATCTCCTTGCGGCGCTCCTCGGTGAGCTCGGGGATCGCCAGGCGGATCAGGGCGCCGTCGCTGTTGGGCGTCAACCCGACGTCGGACTCCATGATCGCCTTCTCGATGCTCTTGACCGACGACTTGTCGTAGGCCTGCACGGTGAGCAGGCGCGCCTCGGGCGCGGAGATGGTCGCGAGCTGCTTGAGCGGCGTCTGCGTGCCGTAGTAGTCGACCGTGATGCGGTCGAGCAGCGCGGGGCTTGCGCGCCCGGTGCGGACGGTCCCGAACTCGTGGCGGATCGACTCCACCGACTTGCCCATGCGCTCGGTCGCGTCCGCCAGCAGTACGTCGATCAGCTCGGACATCTCAGCTGCTGCTCACCAGGGTCCCCACTCGCTCGCCGGACACTATCCGGTCGATGTTCTCCTCGTCGTCCATGTTGAACACGTAGAGCGGGAGCTGGTTCTCCATGCAGAGCGTGAGCGCTGTCGCGTCCATCACGCGCAACTGGCGCTGGATCGCGTCCATGTAGGTGATCTGCTCGAGGAACGTCGCGTCCGGGTCCTCGGCCGGGTCGGCCGTGTAGACGCCCTCGACGCGGTTCTTCGCCATCAGGATCGCCTCGGCGTGGATCTCCGACGCGCGCAGCGCGGCGGCGGTGTCGGTGGTGAAGAACGGGTTGCCGGTGCCGGCGGCGAAGATCACGACGCGCCCCTTCTCGAGGTGCCGGATGGCGCGACGGCGGATGTATGGCTCCGCGACCTCGGAGATCGTGATCGCCGATTGCACGCGCGTGTTGACCCCGGCCTTCTCCAGCGCGTCCTGGAGCGCGAGCGCGTTGAGCACCGTGGCGAGCATGCCCATGTAGTCGGCGGTCGCCCGGTCCATGCCGGCGGCCGCGCCCGCCATCCCGCGGTAGATGTTGCCGGCGCCGACCACGATCGCCACCTCGACCCCGCGCTCGCGCACGCGCGCGACCTGGGCGGCGACGGTCTTGATCTGCTCCGGGTCGGCGCCGTAGTCGAGGTCGCCGAGCAGTGCCTCGCCCGAGAGCTTGAGGAGGATGCGCTTGAAGGCGGGGCCGTCGAAGTCCGGCGCGCCGGCCTCCACGGCTAGTCCCCCACCGTGAAGCGGACGAAGCGCCGGATCACCACGTTCTCGCCGGTCTTCGACGACAGCTCGTCGCGCAGCTCCTGGATGGTCTTCTCCTCGTGCTTGTCGGCGTTGACGTGCTGCTGGCGCAGCAGCACGACGTCGTCGAGCCACTTGCTCAGCTTGCCCTCGGCGATCTTGGGCCGGATGTCCTCGGGCTTGTCGGCGGCCTGCTGCTCGTACACGCGCCGCTCGGCGTCCTTGGCATCCTCGGGCACGTCCTCGTCGGAGACCCACTGGACGGTCGGGCTCCCGGCCACGTGCAGCGCCACGTCCTTCGCAAACGCGACGAAGTCCTCGTTGCGCGCGACGAAGTCGGTGTTGCAGTCGACCTCCACGAGCACGCCGACCTTACCGTTGGCGTGGATGTAGGACTGGACGGTGCCCTCGGCGGCCTCGCGGCCGGAGAGCTTCGCGACGTTCTTGCCGAGCTTGACGCGGAGGACCTCGACCGCCTTGTCGGCGTCGCCGTCGGCCTCCTCCAGCGCCCGCTTGGCATCCATCATCCCCGCGCCGGTGCGGTCGCGCAGGGCCTTCACATCGGCTGCGGTGACACTCATGCCTTCTCCTCGCCGTCGGCGGCGGTCGGGGCGGCGGCCTGCGCCTCCTGGGGCGGCGCGGGCGGCTCGGCGGGCGGCGCCTCGGCGGGCGGCGCCTCGGCGGGCGGCGCCTCGGCGGGCGGTGCCTGGGCACCCTCGGCCGGCGCTGCGGCGCCCTCCTCGGCGGCGGTCGCCGCCGCGGCGGCGGCCTCCTCGGCCTCGCGCTTGGCCTGCTCCTCGGCCTCCCGGCGCTCGCGCTCCTCCTGCTCGCGGCGCGCCTTCTCCTCCGCCTCTGCGCGCGCCTTCTCCTCCTCGGCGCGGAACACGGCGTGGCCGGCGGCGGCCACGTCGCCGATCGCGCTGGTGATCAATGCGCAGGAGCGGATGGCGTCGTCGTTGCCCGGGATCACGTACTCGATGCCGTCGGGGTCGCAGTTGGTGTCCACGAGGCCGATGATCGGGATGCCGAGCCGCTTGGCCTCGCGCACCGCGATCTCCTCGGTGTTGAGGTCGATGACGAACATGGCGTCCGGGACGCGCTGCATGTCCTTCACGCCACCCAGATTTGCCTGCAGCTTGGCGAGGTCCGCCTGCGAGGCCATGCGCTCGCGCGTGGGCAGCAGGTCGAGCTGGCCATCGGTCTGAAAGCGCTCGAGGTCGTGCAGGCGCGCGATCCGCTTGGAGATCGTCTGGTAGTTCGTCAGCAGCCCGCCCAGCCAGCGGTGGTTGACGTACGGCATGGAGGCGCCCTCGGCGGCGTCCTTGACGGCGTCGCGGGCCTGCTTCTTGGTGCCGACGAACAGCACGGTGCCGCCCCGGTGGGCGATGTCCGAGACGAACGTCTGCGCCCGCTGCACCAGCTCGGCCGTCTGCAGCAGGTCGATGAGGTAGATCCCCTCGCGCTCGCCGTGGATGAAGCGGCGCATCTTGGGGTTCCAGCGGCGCGTCTGGTGGCCGAAGTGCACTCCGGCCTCCAGCAGCTCCTTGATGCCAATGGAAGCCACTGTCTTCTCCCTTGTCGTTGTCGTGCTGCTACCGGTGCGGAGGCTTTGCGATCCCGGCTGGCGCTTGCGCGCCGCGCCGGGCAGGGCCGCGAGCCAGGGCCCGCGCCGGGTTGCGTTCAGGTTGGCGAAGGAGTGTACGCGACTTTTCGCGCAAGTTTCCGGTGCGAAGCGCGTTCCTGGGGGTGCGGGCCGGTACCCCCTTCCCCTACCTCCGGGGTTCCGGCGCGTCGCGGGCCGGCCCTCCCTTCCCCTACCTCCGGTGGACCGGTCCGCTTCCCTTCAGCCCGAGCGCGGGGTGGCCGTGGATGAACCGCCTCGCCGCTCGGCCTGCGCGAGTGCCGCCACGAGGTCCGCGGGCAGCGGCGAGTGCACGTCCACGCGGGCGCCCGTCACCGGGTGGTCGAACGCGAGGCGCTCCGCGTGCAGGAACTGGCGCTCGAGCCCGTAGGTGTCGCCGGGAGAGCGGCCCGCGTACACCGCGTCGCCGACCACGGGGTGGCCGATCGCCTCGAGGTGGACGCGGATCTGATGAGTGCGCCCGGTGCGCAGGCGAACCCGCAGGAGCGAGCTGTGCGGCAGCGCGCGCTCGACCGCGAAGTCGGTCGTCGCCTCGCGCGGGGCGTCGGTGTCCGTCGACACGCGCTCGGGGTGGCGGCGATCGCGCCCGATCGGGGCGTCGATCGTGCCGGTGCGCGCGGGCGGGCGGCCGTCGACGAGCGCGAGGTACTCGCGCTGGATCCGCCGCGACGACAGCGCCGCCTTCAGCCTGCGATGGACCTCGTCGGAGCGCGCCACCACCAGCAGCCCCGACGTGTCCCGGTCGAGGCGGTGGACGATCCCCGCCCGCCATGGGTCGGGTCCACCGGAGGCCAGGCCCGCGAGCGCCTGCGCGAGCGTGCCGGTCCGGTGACCCCGCGCGGGGTGCACCACGACGCCGGCCGGCTTGTCGACCACGAGCAGGTGCTCGTCCTCGTAGGCCACGGTGAACGGCGCCTCGCCGCGCTCGGGCGCCGGCCGGGGGTCGGCCTCGTCCACCTCGACGCGCTCCCCGCCGGCGAGGAGATGGCGCTTGGGCTGCGCGGTGCCGTCGACCAGCACCTGCGCGGCGTCGATCAGCCGCTGCGCGTGCGCGCGGGAGCCGAGTGGCCCGGCCAGGAAGCGGTCGAGGCGCTCGCCGGCCGCCGAGGCGGGGACGTCAAGGACCCGCATGCCGCGGCGCTCGAGGCGGGCTCTGCTCGATCACGTACAGCAGCGACAGCACGCCGAACGTGATCGCCATGTCGGCGACGTTGAAGGACGGCCACAGCGGCACGTCGATGAAGTCGGTGACGGCCCCGCGGTGGAGGCGGTCGAACATGTTGCCCAGCGCGCCGCCGAGGAGCAGGCCGGTCGGCAGCCACGCGAGCGGCCGCTCCGTGTGCCGGGCGAAGTAGAACAGCAGCAGCGCCAGCGCGGCCAGGGTGAGCGCGGTGAGCAGGGTCGCGTTCTCGGTGAACAGCCCGAACGCGATCCCGCGGTTGCGGACGTTGACGAGGTCGACCGCCGGCAGGAACTTGTGCCGCGAACCGGCCTCGATCGAGCTGCGCACGAGCGCCTTGGTGGCCTGGTCGAGCGCGAGCACGATCGCCGTGACGAGCGCGACGCGGTACCAGGCGCGCCCCACCGACGCATCCATCGCCCTACCCGTGGACGGCGTTGACGACGAAGTTCCCCACGATCTGGAGCACCAGCAGGGCGACGATCGGGCTGATGTCCAGCGGGCCGATCATCGGGATGAAGCGCCGGAACAGCCGCAGGTAGGGCTCGCAGACGTCGCGCAGGAACCCCAGCACCGCGTCGGACCAGCGCGAGTAGGGCACGCGCACGCCGAACGAGAAGACCAGCGACAGCAGCACGTAGGCGAAGATGATCAGCGAGTAGACGGTGACGAGCGCCGCCAGGTACTGGGCGATGTCCGTGCGGTCGATGGCGGCGAGGACCGTCATGCGCGACGCGGCCCCGTGACCACGTCCATGGCGGTGTGCAGCGCCTCGGGCACGCCCGCCTCCTCCAGCGCGCGCAGACCGCGCTCGGTGTACCCCCCCGGTGAGGCGACCTCGCGCCGCACCGCGGCGGCGTCGTGGTCGCGGGCGCGCAACAGCGCTGCCGTGCCCCCCATCGCCTCGACGACGAGGCGCGCGGCGGTGTCGGCGTCCATCCCGCGCGCGGTCGCCGCGTCGACCTGCGCCTGGGCGACGAGCGCGAGGTAGGCGGGCGCGCAGCCCATCAGCGCCATCGCCACGTCCATCTCCTCCTCGGCAACGGGGAAGACGGCCCCGAGGCGCTCGAACAGGTCCACGACCTCGGCCAGCAGGGCGGGGTCGGCGTCGGGGTCGCGGGCGATCACGGTCACGCCCTGGCGCACCTCCACCGGCGTGTTGGGCATGAGCCGGAACACCGGCGTGTCGCCGTAGGCCGCGCGCAGCTCGGCCACCGTCACGCCGGCGAGGACCGAGGCCACGACGCGCGCGCGACCCGCGACCTCCCGCGCCACCTGCTCGAGCTGGGCGGGCTTGTGGCACAGCACGACGATGTCGGCGCGCTCGGCCAGCTCGGCGTTGCCGGCGACCGCCTGGCCGCCGAGCTCGGCCACGAGCTTCGCCGCGCGACCCGAGCCGGCGTCGGTGGCGAGCACGGGGTCGCCCCACCCCCGCGCCAGCGCGCGCGCGATGTTCCCCGATCCGACGAGCCCCACGGCCATCCGCGGAAGGCTATCCCGCGCGGCCCGCGCGAGCCGTGGCCTCGGCGGCCCGGCCGTCAGCTCTGGTTGAAGAAGCCCTTCTCGATCAGCCGCGCGCGCTCCTCGGCGGAGACCTCGACGTTGCGCGGCGTGAGCAGGAAGACCTTGTCGGCGATCCGCTGCATGCCGCCGTCGAGCGCGTAGGTGAGCCCGCTGGAGAAGTCGATCAGGCGCTTCGAGAGGTCGGTGTCGGAGCCCTGCAGGTTCAGGATGACCGGGATCGAGTCCTTGAACTTGTCGGCCACGTCCTGGGCGTCGTTGAAGCTCTTGGGCACGACGAGGTGCACGCGCACGTCGCCGCCGCGCCGCCGTTGCGGCCGCCGGGCACCGAGCGGAGCACCGTCGTGCTGCGCTCCTCGCCGGCGTCGTCGGCGAAGATGTCGTCGATCTCGTCGCGGCGGCGACGCTGCGAGAGACGGCGCACGTTCGGGCGCTCGCGGTAGCGCTCGCCGATCTGCTCCTCGGGCTCCGCGGCCGGCGCCGCCTCGTCCTCGTAGTACTCGTGGTCCTCGGCGAGGCCGAAGTAGACGAGCGCGCGGTGCCAGGTGTCGCGGAAGGCCATTGCGTTCGAGAAGAGGGTTCGCGCGAGGATACGGATTCCCTGCGCTGACCCGACATTATGCGGGTTGCGAGCGCGCGGGCCAAACGCCGCAACGTCTCAGCCGTACAATCTTGTGCCGATACGCACGATCGTGGCCCCCTCCTCGACGGCGACGGCGTAGTCCTGCGTGGTCCCCATCGACACCCGCGGGAGGCCATGGCCCTCGGCCAGCTCCCGCAGCCGGGCGAAGTACGGGCGGCTCGCCTCCGGGTCGTCGGCCAGCGGCGGCATCGTCATCAGGCCGGTGATCGGCACGACGCCGCCGACGGGGGCGCGCGCGAGGTAGCGCTCGAGCGCCGCGGGTGCGACGCCGGCCTTACCCTCCTCGCCGGAGACGTTGACCTCGACGAGCACCTCGAGCCCGGGCCGGGCGGCGCCGGCGTGGCGCTCGAGCTGGCCCAGCGCCGACTCGGACGCCACCGAGTGGATCACGCGCACGTGTCGCACGATCTGCTTGACCTTCCGGCTCTGGAGCTGGCCGATGAAGTCCCAGGCGAAGCGGTCGCCGTGGGCCGCGACCTTGGCCTCGAGGTCCTGGGCGCGGTTCTCGCCCACGAGGGCGATGCCGGCCGCGGCCAGCGCGCCGAGCTCGTCGACGGGGACGTACTTCGTCGCGGCGCAGACCTCGACGCCGGACGGGTCGCGCCCCGCGCGGTCCGCCGCCGCGGCGATCTCGCCGCGCACCGCCTCGAGGTTCGCCCGCACGCGCGCCGGATCCAGGCCTCTGATCAGCTCCGCCACGCCACCCCCGCCTGGCGGCCGGTCACGCCGCCGTCGCGCCGGTGGGAGAAGAACAGCGCCGGGTCCGAGCACATCGTGCAGAGGTCGACGTCGTAGGCCTCGACGATGCCCGCGGCCGCGAGCCGGCGCCGCACCACGAGCTTGAGGTCGAGACGCCGGCCGTCGCGCACGTCGGGTCCGAGGTCGGCGAACGCGGCGTGCACCTCCTCCCCGACCTCGTAGCAGCAGCGCCCGGCGCCGGGCCCGATGGCCGCCGTGATGCCCTCGCCCGCGCCGAGCTCGCGCAGCGCCGCCGCCCCCTCGGCGACGATGCCGGCGGCGAGGCCGCGCCAGCCGCAGTGCAGCATGGCCACCGCGCCCGGTGCCACCAGGGCCAGGGGAACGCAGTCGGCGACCAGGACGACCGGCGCGATGCCGGCCCGGTCGGTCGCCTGGCCGTCGGCCGGCGCCGGTGGGCGCTCGGCCGGGTCGGGCGGCTCGGTGCGGCGGCGGACCGTCGCCTCGTGCACCTGCCGGCCCTGGGCGAAGCGTTCGCGCGGGACGCCGGCCAGCTCCGCGAGGCGCTCGCGGTTGGCCCCGACGTCGGCGGGGTCGTCGCCGGTGAAGGCGCCGAGGTTGAGGCTGGTGTACGGGCCCCTCGACACCCCGCCGCGGCGCGTGGTGAACAGCGCGCGCCCGCCCGGGAGGTCGATCGCGAGGTGCTCGCCCTCGTGCCGGAACGGCGCGGGCAGGTTCACTTCACGAGCAGCGGGAGGTCGGCGAGGGCCTCGCGCTGGGCGTACTCGAAGTGCGTGCGGCCGGGCGCGACGAGCGAATCGGTCAGCCGCCAGCCGCTCCCGCGCTCGCGGTCCCATACCTGCACGCGCGACGACGCGATCTCGCTGTTGTAGCAGTACGCGAGCTCCCCGTCGGGGTCGTGGTAGGTGACGCCCACGAGGGTCTCGCGGGGCGCATCGACGGTGGCCACCACCTTGCGCGATCCGTCGCGCGCCTCGAGCTGCCACGAGGTCAACGCGAAGTGGCTCGGGTTGCGGGTGACCTGCAGCGGGCCGGTGGAGCTGAAGTCCCGCCCGCCGAAGCGCCCGACGACCGGCGTGCTGGGGCCGATCTCCCGCCCGAACCGCGGCACGAACACCGATACGCCGTCGATGAAGTCGCCCTCGCGCGGCTCACCCTCGAGGCTGCAGAAGTCGTTGCAGTGGACCCACGCCCAGCGGTTGGCGTGCTTGGAGCCCCAGATGTGCGCCTGCCCGCCGCGCGCGCCGGCGACCGCGAGGTCGTGGCCCGGGATGGACACCGTTCCCGAGATCTCGAGGTCGGCGTGCGGGAGCACGAGGACCGTCTTGGCGACCCGTGCGCGCTGGAGCACCGGGTGAACGTGCTCGTAGGGCTTCGGCGTCGGCTCCCAGTGCAGGTCCCAGCGCACGTCGTCGAAGCCTCCCGTCATGCCGCGATCGGTCAGGACTGACTCCGCGATCCGCAGCTCGAACGGGTCGTCGCCGGCGTGCATCTCCGCGGCCGGCCACGATTGCTTGCGCCCGAGCAGGCCGTGCTCGCCGCCGGCGGGGTCCATCGCCATCAGCCACAGCGAGCAGGTCGCGGGCTCGCCGGTATCGGCGAGCGGCGCGACCATCGTGTAGCGGATCCACAGGCCGACGCCGCTCGCGGGATCGGTGAACGAGAGGTAGTAGACCTCGTAGTTGCCGGGGCTCCCGTCCCAGCGCAGCGCGTTGGCATCCTCGGACACGTCGCCCGGGATGTTATTGGCGCCCGATCGCCGCGAGCGCGGCGGCCAGCTCCGCCTCGCGTCCGGCGGCCTCGCCATCGAGCTTGCGGGCCAGCGCGGCGGCCAGCGCGCGGCCGACCTCTGGACCCTCGGGGACGCCCGCGGCGAGCAGGTCCTCGCCATCGATCTCGAGCGTGACGTGGCGCAGCTCGTCCAGCCAGCGCGCGGCCGCCGGAACCGCCTCGGGCACCAGCGCGGACGCGAGCGCCACCGCCTCGGGCGCGTTCCCCCGCGCGGCGCCGGCGATCTCCGACGGGCCGCTCGCCGCGGCCAGCCCCCGGCCCAGCGGCTCGGCGTCGAGCGCCGCGGCGGCGACCACGTCCCGCTCGGCGGCGGGGAATTCGAGCTCATCCAGCCACGCGGTCAGGCGCTCGGGCTCGAATGCGCGGCAGCCGGCGGCCAGGACCACCAGGTCACCCCGGCCGTCGGGCGGCAGGACCGAGCGCGCGCGGGCGGCGACCGCCGCGTCGGGCGCGAACGCCGGGTGCAGCGCGCGGTCGAGCCCGAGGTCGCTCGCCAGGGCCAGGGCGGCGTTGGGGTCGGGCTCGCCCAGCAGGAGGCGCAGCTCGTCGCCGATCCGGCCGCCGGACACCGTGGCCGGCGCTCCTCCGGAGATCGCGGCGCGCGCGAGCGCCTCCGTCCCGCGCTCGATGGCGAAGCGCAGGCGGGTCGCGTAGCGCACGAGTCGCAGCAGCCGGGTCGGGTCGTCCACGAACGAGCGGTCGTGGAACACGCGCAGCAGCCGGGCGTCGAGGTCCTCGCGTGCGCCCGGCGCGGCGCGGAGCGTGCCCGCCGCGGGCGGGCCGAGCGCGATCGCGAGGGCGTTGACGGTGAAGTCCCGCCGCAGGAGGTCCTCCTCCAGCGACGCCGGCTCGACCTCGGGCAGGGCACCCGGCGCGGGGTAGCGCTCGCGGCGCGCCCGCGCGACGTCGACGGTCAGGTCGTCCGCCTCGACGAGAGCGGTGCCGAAGCGTTCGTGCTCGCGCACGCGGCCGCCGAGACGGTCTGCCGCCATGCGCGCCGCCGCCGCCGCGTCGCCCTCGACAACCACGTCGAGGTTGACGGGCTCGCCGCCGAGCAGGACGTCGCGCACGGCGCCGCCGACGAGGTGGGCGCCCTCGACACCCGCGAGCGCCTCGATGAGGCGCCCGGCGCGCGGCTGGGCGCGCAGTCGCTCGAACGGGTCGTCGGGGGCTGCGGACACGGCGCAAGTATCGCCTCCGCAACCCCGGCGCCGCCGCCGCGTTGGTCTCTAGCATGCCCGCCATGTCCTCGCCCGGGCGCCGGCGACGTCGCTGGCCATGGCTTGTCGCCGCCGTCGTGCTCCTCCTGGGAGGCGCGGTCGCCTACGTGCTCGCCTCCAAGCCCGGCGACGTGCGCAACTCGCACGCCGAGTTCGTCCAGGAGCGCCCGGCGCCGCCGCCGAAGCCCAGGGTCGACACGTTCAGCTGGCCGATGCTCGGGTACTCGCTCGATCGCCGGCGCTACTTCCCCACCACCACGGTCAAACCCCCGTACCGCACCCGCTGGCGCCTCAAGGGCCGCGTGCTCCTGGAGTTCCCGCCGGTGATCTGGCGCGGGTCGCTCTACCAGCTCTCGGACTCGGGCAACCTCCGGCGCATCAACAAGGAGACCGGCCACGTGTACTGGAAGCGCCGCCTCGGAACCCTCGCGGCGGCCTCCCCCGCGGTCGGGGACGGCAGCGTGTACGTGACGGTGCTGCGCCGCGAGGGGTCGGAGAACGGCAGCGTGGTCGCGCTCAACGCCACCACCGGCCGGATTCGCTGGAGCAAGGCGCTCTCCAGCCGCAGCGAGTCCTCCCCCCTGCTCTACCGCGGCGTCCTCTACTTCGGCGACGAGGGCGGCGCGGTCTACGCCCTCCGCGCCGCCACGGGCCGCCAGGTGTGGCGCTACAGCGCCAACGGCGCGGTGAAGGGCGGCGTCGCGCTCGTCAACGGCATCGCCTACTTCGGGGACTACGGCGGGTCGGTCCACGCGGTGCGGGCCGCCAGCGGCAAGCGGGTGTGGAGCAGCGGAACCAGCGGCGCCGCCTTCGGGTTCTCCTCCGGCACGTTCTACGCGACGCCGGCGGTGGCCTTCGGGCGGGTCTACATCGGCAACACCGACAACCGGATGTACTCGTTCGTCGCCCGCACGGGGAAGCTCGCCTGGGCCCGCTCGACCGGCAACTACGTGTACGCGTCGCCCTCGGTGGCGGAGGTGCCGGGGATCGGCCCGACCGTCTACGTCGGTTCCTACGACGGCACGTTCAACGCCTACAACGCCCGCTCCGGGGACACGCGCTGGAGCTACGAGGCCGGCAACTCGATCTCCGGCGGCTCGACGATCATCGGCAACATCGTCTACTTCGCCACGCTGCAGAACACGGCCACCACGGGCCTGGACATCCGCACCGGCAAGAAGGTCTACAGCTTCTTCGACGGCAAGTTCGACCCGGTCATCTCCGACGGGAAGCGCCTCTACATCGACGGGTACCGCGACCTCTACGCGCTCGACCCGCGCGGCGTCCCGCCGCCCGCGCGCCCGCCGGCGCGAACCACCCCGACCACCACCACGCCGGGCGAATAGCTCAATCGCGGCGCACGGCCACGCCGGCGGCGGCGAGCGCCTCCTTGGCCTCGCGCACGCGGAAGCGGCCATAGTGGAAGATCGAGGCGCACAGAACGGCGTCGGCGCCGGCCTCGAGGGCCTCGACGAGGTGGTGGAGCTCGCCGGCGCCCCCCGACGCGATCACCGGGACGCCGACCGCCGCCGCCACGGCGGAGGTCAGCTCGAGGTCGTAGCCGTCCTCCGTGCCGTCGCGGTCCATGCTCGTGAGCAGGATCTCCCCGGCCCCGCGCGCCGTGCCCTCGCGAGCCCACTCGACGGCATCGCGGCCGGTGGGCGTGCGCCCGCCCGCCACGAACACCTCCCAGCCGGGCGCGTCCGCACGCCGCTTGGCGTCGATCGCCAGCACGACGCACTGCGCCCCGAACACCCGCGCCAGCTCGTCGAGCAGGCCCGGATCGGCCACGGCGGCGGAGTTGACCGACACCTTGTCGGCGCCCGCGTCGAGCACCGCCTGCGCGTCCTCCACGCTGCGGATCCCGCCGCCGATCGTGAACGGCACGAACACGTCGTCGGCCGTGCGGCGCGCCAGGTCGGCGACCGTGTCGCGCTTCTCGTGCGTCGCGGTGATGTCGAGGAACACGACCTCGTCGGCGCCCTCGGCGTCGTAGTGTGCAGCCAGCTCGACCGGGTCGCCGGCGTCGCGCAGGTCGACGAACTCGGTGCCCTTGACGACCCGGCCGGCGTCGACGTCGAGGCACGGGATGACGCGCTTGTAGTGCATCAGGGCCGCGCCAGCGCCTCCTGCGCCTCGACGATCGTGAAGCGCTCCTCGTAGAGCGCCTTGCCGACGATCACGCCGTCGAGCGGGAGGTCGACGAGCGCCTCGAGGTGGCTCAGCGAGCCGATCCCGCCCGAGTAGACGAGCCGGCCGGGCCATGGCTCGAGCACACTGGCCAGCGTGTCGACGTCGGGCCCGGAGAGCATGCCGTCGCGATCCACGTCGGTGTAGACGACGGTGCGGACGCCCTGGGCGGCGAGGCCCCTGAGCACCGCGTCCGGGGCCTGTTCGGTCGACTCGGTCCAGCCGGCCGCCGAGACCCTGCCGTCGCGCACGTCGACGGCGACCGCCACGCGCTCGCCGTGGGCGGTCAGCACCTCCTCCAGGAACTCGCCGTCGCGATGGGCCGCCGTGCCGACGACGACGCGCGCCGCGCCGGCCTCCAGGATCGCGTCGACGTCGGCCGCGGTGCGCAGGCCGCCGCCGACCTGGATCGGCACGTCCACCGTGTCGATGATCGCCCGCACGTGGTGCACGTTGACCGGCTCGCCGGCCCGGGCGCCGTCGAGGTCCACGAGGTGCAGCGCCCGCGCCCCCTGCGACACCCAGTCGTGGGCGGCGATCATGGGGTCCTCGGCGTACACGGTCGGGTCCTCGAAGTCGCCCTGGACGAGGCGGACCGCCCGGCCGTCGAGGATGTCGATGGCGGGGTAGAGGATCACGCCCGCACGCGCGAGCAGACCGCGGCGAAGTTGCGCAGCAGCGCGAGCCCGTGGGCCGACGACTTCTCGGGATGGAACTGAACGCCGAACAGCGGGTCGCGATCGACCGCGCTGACGAATGGCTCGCCGTACTCGCTCGTGCCGAGCACGTCGGACGCCTCGGCCGGGCGCGGGGCGAAGCTGTGCACGTGATAGAAGGCGCACTCCGTCGGCAGTCCCGCGGTCAACGCCGACTCGCGCTGCAGGCGGACGAGGTTCCAGCCGATGTGCGGCAGCTTGCCGTCGCCCGGCAGCAGCTGCGTGACCGTTCCGGGGAGCAGGCCCAGGCCCGCCGCGCCGCCCAGCTCGTCCGAGGAGTCGAACAGCAGCTGCATCCCGAGGCAGATCCCCAGGACCGGCGCGCCGGCACCGAGGCGTTCGGCGATCAGGTCGTCCAGGCCCAGTGCGCGGAGGTTGGCCATCGCCTTCGGGAACGCGCCGACGCCGGGGACGACCAGCCCGTCGGCCGCCCGCAGGTCGGCGGGGTCGCCCGTGATCAGCGCCCGCGCGCCGACGTGCTCGAGCGCCTTCTCGACCGAGCGGCGGTTGCCCATGCCGTAATCCACGACCGCAACGACCGGCGCGCTCATGTGAGCGTCCCCTTCGTGCTCGGCACGCCCGTCTCTGTGAGATCCAGCACTGTCGCCATGCGCAGCGCGCGGGCGAACGCCTTGAACGCGGCCTCGATCATGTGGTGGGCATTGGTGCCGGACTCGACGACGACGTGGAGCGTCAGTCGCGCGTTGGTCGCCACGGCGCGGAAGAACTCCTCGGCCAGCTCGTGCTCGAAGCCGGCGATATCGCCGGGCGGCAGGTCGGCCTCGAACGAGCAGTACGGACGCCCGGAGACGTCCAGCGCGCAGGCCGCGCGGGCCTCGTCCATGGGCACGGTCGCCTGCCCGTAGCGGGTGATCCCGCTACGGTCGCCGAGGGCCGCATCCAGCGCCTGCCCGAGGCAGATGCCGGTGTCCTCGACCGTGTGGTGGCCGCCGGTCTCGAGGTCTCCGGTCACGGCGACGTCGAGGTCGAGGCGGCCGTGGCGCGCGAGCAGGTCGAGCATGTGGTCGAGGAACCCGACGCCCGTGCGGCGCTCGCCGGCGCCGGTTCCGTCCAGGGCGAGCGAGAGCCGAACGTCGGTCTCCTTGGTCTGGCGGGCGATGTCGCCGGTGCGCGTCATGTCGCCTGATTCTCCCCGATGCGGGACTCCATGGAGCGGGCGTGCCACTCGAAGCCCTCGGCGCGGGCGATCCGGGCGCCGCTCCGGGCCAGCTCGGCCAGGCCCGGGCCCGGCTCGAGCCGCACCTCGGACATGCGCCGCCGGAAGTGCTGCGGCGACAGGACCGACGCGAAGCGCGCCGCGCCGCCGGTCGGAAGGACGTGGTTGGAGCCCGCGACGTAGTCGCCGAACGCCGTGGCCGCCAGGCCGCCCACGAACAGGCAGCCGGCGCGGGAGACGCGCGGCGCGAGCGCCTCGGCGCCCTTCCCCACGAGCTGCAGGTGCTCGGGAGCGAAGCTCTCGCAGAAGGCCAGGGCCGCGTCGAGGTCGGGCGCCTCGAGCAGGCGCGCAGTCGTGTTCGGCGGGTCGACCGCCTCCTCCAGCATTGCCGCCACGGCGTCGAGCGCGGCGGGCGACGGGGACAGCGCGATGACCGGGCTGTCGGGACCGTGCTCGGCTTGGGCGAGCAGGTCCAGCGCCACGTCGGCGCCCGTCCCCGGGTCGTCGAGCAGGACGACGAGCTCGCTGGGCCCGGCGAAGCCGTCGATCCCCACGAGATGCGTGAGCTGGCGCTTGGCCTCCTGCACGTAGACGTTCCCGGGGCCGACGACGACGTCGACGGCCGGGACCGCCTGCGTGCCGAGGGCCAGCGCGGCGATCGCCTGCGCCCCGCCCATGGCGTACACCTCGTCCACGGCGCAGACGCCACAGGCGGCGAGGATCGCATCGTCGACGCGCCCGTCCGCGCCCGGGGGCGCGCAGACGACGACCCGCTCGACCCCCGCCACCCGCGCCGTGACCGCGCCCATGATCACGGTGCTCGGATACGGGGCGCGACCACCGGGCACGTAGACGGCGGCCCTCCGCACGGGGACCTCGCGCAGCGTGACGCGCTGGCCCTGCCCCAGGTCGACGTCACGGCCGGAGGCCACGCCGGCGGCCGCCACGTCGCGGACGTTCACAGCCGCGAGCGCCAGCCCGGCGCGCAGGGTCCCGTCGGTTCGATCGAGCGCGGCGCGGAGCTCGTCGTCCGAGACGCGCAGTGTGGGCGGGGCGGCTCCGTGCGTGTCGAGCTCCCGGGTCAGCGCGGCGACGGCCTCGTCGCCCTCCGCGCGCACCCGCGCGACGATCTCCGCCACGCGGGCGACGACCTCCGGCTGCACGGCCGTGGCCTCGCGCAGGGCGACCGCAGTCGCCGCCGGGTCGCGGTCCAACACGGTCCGCTCAACCCGCACGCAGGCGCTCCTTGAGGTCGTCGATCGCCGCCGCCTTGAGCTTGTGCGCGACCGGGTTGGCGATCAGGCGCGCGGTGCAGGTCGCGATCTCCTCGCGCACCACCAGGCCGTTCTCCTCCAGCGTGGTGCCCGTGGCGGTGAGGTCCACGATCGCGTCCACCAGACCCGTGAGCGGCGCCAGCTCGACGGAGCCCTTGACCTCCACGATCTCGGCCTGCCGGCCGGTCTCCTCGAACCAGCGCGCCGCGATCCGCGGGTACTTCGTGGCGATGCGGACCAGGCCGAGGCGGCGCAGCGCCTCGGCGGTCGGGTCCTCGCCGGCGCGGGTGGCGAGCACCATGCGGCAGCGCCCGTAGCCGAGGTCGAGGAGCTCGTAGACGTCGCGCTCGCGCTGCTCCATCAGGACGTCCTTGCCGGTGATGCCGAGGTCCGCGGCGCCCGCCTCCACGTAGGTCGGCACGTCCGACGGGCGCATCGTGATCACGCCCGCCTCCTCGAACAGCAGCCGGCGGTCGTTGCTGCGCAGCTCGGACGTGTCCACCCCCAGGCGGTCGAGCGCGTCGAGCGTGCCCTCGAGCAGCGCTCCGCGCGGGACGGCGATGATCAGGTTGTTCACGTGCGCTCCTCTCCGGTCAGCGCGATGTGCAGCCGCTCGAGGTCGAGCGCGAAGCCCGCGGCGGGGAGCGGGCGCCCGAAGCGCCCGAGCAGCTCGTCGTAGCGACCGCCGCCGCCGACGGGAACGCCGAGCGCCGGGTCGTAGACCTCGAACACGGCGCCCGTGTAGTAGCCGAGGTCGCGCACGAGCCCGAGGTCGAAGATCACACGCTCGGAGGCGGCGGGATCGAGCAGCTCACGCACGGCACGCATGCCGGCGAGCGCCTCGGCGACGGGCCCGTCGCTGGCCTCGAGCACGTCGGCACCGCCGCGCATCTGGGGCACGCGGAGCAGCAGATCGGCCTCGTCGCCGTCGATCCCGGCCGCGGCGATCTCGCGCTCGAGCCCGACGAAGTCGCGCGTGACGAGCTCGTACAGGATCCGCTCCCGCGCCTCCGGCGCGACCGCGTAGGCGTCGAGCAGCGCGCCGTACAGCGAGGCGTCTCCGAGCCCGACGCGGTAGTCGCGCAGCCCGGCGGCGTCCAGCGCCCGGCAGAGCAGGCCGAGGGCCTCGGCCGTCCCCGCGGGCGCCGGCGAGCCGATCAGCTCGATCCCGGCCTGGAGGATCTCTCGAACCTGGCCGCGCTGCGGGCGCACCCCGCGGTAGGCGTGCGCGAGGTAGCAGAAGCGCAGCGGCGGGTCGGACTGCGCGTAGCGCGTCGCCACGACGCGGGCGATCGGCACGGTCATGTCGGAGCGCAGCACGAGCACGTTCCCGTGCTCGTCGAACAGGCGATACGCGGGCCGCGCGCCGGCCAGGTCGGCGCGCTCGATATCGGAGTCGTACTCGAGCGCGGGCGTGTAGACCTCGCCGTAGCCGGCGGCGTCGAACACGGCGCGCACGCGCTCGGAGATCGCGCGCAGCTCGCGCATCTCGTCGGGCAGCACGTCTCGCGTTCCGCTGGGGATCGGGTGGCTCATGGGCGTGGAAGTGTCTCGCGGAGCGGCCACGCCCCTAGGCGTGGACCGGCTCCGTCGCGACGCGCTCGATGTGCGCGCCGAGGTCGCGCAGGCGCTCGTCGATGCGCTCGTAGCCGCGGTCGATCTGGCGCACGTTGCCGATCTCGCTGCCGCCCTCGGCGCACAGCGCCGCGATCAGCATGGCCATGCCGGCTCGGATGTCGGGCGAGTCGAGCTTCTCCCCGCGCAGGCGCCGCGGGCCCTCGACGATCGCCCGGTGCGGGTCGCACAGGGTGACGTCGGCGCCCATGAGGACGAGCTTGTCGGTGAAGATCAGGCGGTTCTCGAACATCCACTCGTGGATCAGCACGGAGCCCTCGCTCTGGGTCGCGAGCGCCACGGCGATGCTCGTGAGATCGGCGGGGAACGCCGGCCACGGCCCGTCCTGGATCTTGGCCTTGTGTTCGCCGACGTCCCGACGGATCGCCAGGCGCTGATCGCCCGGCACGACGACGTCGTCGCCGTCGAGCTCGGAGCGGAGGCCCAGCCGCTCGAAGACGAGCCGGATCATGTGGAGGTCCGCCGCGCGGCAGGACCGGATGCGCAGTGCGCCCCCGGTGACGCCGGCGAGCGCCATGAACGAGGCGATCTCGATGTGGTCCGGGCCGACCTCGTGCTCGCAGCCGCGGAGCTTTTCGACGCCGTTGACCGTCAGCAGGTTGGACCCGATCCCCTGGATGTCGGCCCCCATCTTCACGAGCATCCGCGCGAGGTCCTGGACGTGGGGCTCGCAGGCGGCGTTGTGGACGACCGTCGCTCCGGGCGTCAGCGCCGCGGCCATCAGCACGTTCTCGGTCGCCATCACGGACGGCTCGTCCATGAACACGTCGCTGGCCCGCAGGCCGCCGTCGGGAGCGGTGATGGTGATGTCGGCCCCGTGCTTGAACTCGGCGCCGAGGGCGCGGAAGCCATCGAGGTGCGGGTCCAGCCGCCGGCGGCCGATCACATCGCCGCCCGGCGGCGGCATCAACGCCTCACCGAAGCGCGCGAGCAGGGGCCCCGCCACGAGGAAGGACGCGCGAATGAAGCCGGCCTGCTCGCGATCGACGGCGGTGCGGTCGACCGCGGCCGCGCACAGCAGGACCTCGTTGGCGCCGCGCCAGTCGACGCGCACGCCCAGGTCGCGCAGGAGGTCGAGCATGGCCTCGACATCGCGGATCCGCGGGACATTGCGCAGGACGACCTCGTCCTCGGTGAGGACGCACGCGGCCAGGATCGGCAGAGCGGCGTTCTTGTTACCGGCAGGAACCACCGTGCCCGACAGCGGGGCGCCGCCTTCGATGACGAATTTCTCCATGCGAGGACGCCGTTTCGGGGGCGCGGACGGAGCCGCGCTGGGGCGCTTGGCTAGGGTAACAGCCATGCTGCTGGAGATTTCGCGCGCTGACTCTTGGACCCTGCTTTGCGAGTGGACGGAGTCGGACTCGCTGCGGCGGCACATGCTGGCGGTCGAGGCGGCCATGCGCGCGTACGCCCGCCGTTTCGGCGAGGACGAGGAGCTGTGGGGCACCACCGGGCTGCTCCACGACCTCGACTACGAGCGCTATCCGTCGCTCGAGGACGGGCACCCCCGCTACGCCCTGCGCGAGCTGGAGGAGCGCGGCTACCCGGAGGAGGTCGTCCGCGGCGTGGCGTCGCACGCGGACTTCCTCGGGGTTCCCCGCGTGACGCGCATGGAGAAGACCCTCTACGCCGTCGACGAGCTGTCCGGCTTCCTGCTCGCCGTGGCCTACGTTCGCCCCGATGGCCTCCACGGGATGACGCCGAAGTCCGTCAAGAAGAAGCTCAAGCAGCCCAGCTTCGCCGCCGCCGTGGATCGCGACGCCCTGCGGGGTGGCGCGGAGGAGCTCGGCGTGGACTTCGACGAGCATCTCGCGTTCGTCATCGCGGCGCTCGAGGAGCACGCCGACGAGCTCGTGCCGGCGCCCGATTCCGCCTGAACCGCCGGCGCGTCGGTGCAAGATCGCTTGCAGGATCGCTGCGAGGAAAGTGCCGATTTGCAGGGATTTCGCGTTTGCGGTCCGCCCCTGAAGCGGCCGGCCGAGGTTCCGTCCGAGCCCGTTCCTAGCCTGCGAACACATGTTCCTCTCCACCCCCCGACGCCACCCGAACGCGCGGTCCTTCCGCGGGCTCGTCGACGGCGTCCTCGACTTCGCGCTGCTGCGCGACGAGGGTGGAGCCGAGGCACGGCCCGAGCGGGCGCTGGGAGGCGCGCATCCCCACCGTCGCGCATTGCGCGGCGGTCTGCGCCGGCGCCCCGGCACGGTGGCACCGCGCGCACAGGTGTGCGTGTGCCCCGTGCCGCCACGGCCTGGCCACGAGTGAGCAAGCGTGAGCCGCGCCGCCCGGGGTGGGCGGCGCGGGCATCACGTTCCAGCTGAGAAGAACGGCGGCGACCTACTCTCCCAGGCCCTTGCGAGCCAAGTACCATCGGCGCTGAGAGGCTTAACTACTCTGTTCGGAATGGGAAGAGGTGTAGCCCTCTCGCTATGGCCACCGAAAGGGGTAGAGACCAGCCTCTCGGCGGGCCCTCAAAACTGCACAGCGGAGCCGACCTCGCGGGCATCACGAGGAAAAATCATCCGTCAAGCCCTCGACCCATTAGTACCGGTCTCCTTCGCACGTCACCGTGCTTCCAGATCCGGCCTATCAACCTGGTGATCTACCAGGGGTCTTACTCCCTCGAGGGGATGGGAGAGCTCATCTCGAGGCCGGCTTCCCGCTTAGATGCCTTCAGCGGTTATCCGATCCGCACGTAGCTAACCTGCGGTGCCCTTGGCAGGACAACAGATACACCAGAGGTGCGTTCATCCCGGTCCTCTCGTACTAGGGACGAATCCTCTCAACTCTCCAACGCCCACGGCGGATAGGGACCGAACTGTCTCACGACGTTCTGAACCCAGCTCGCGTACCGCTTTAATGGGCGAACAGCCCAACCCTTGGGACCTACTTCAGCCCCAGGATGCGACGAGCCGACATCGAGGTGCCAAACCGGGCCGTCGATGTGGACTCTTGGGCCCGATAAGCCTGTTATCCCCGGAGTACCTTTTATCCGTTGAGCGACGGCGCTTCCACTTGCTACCGCCGGATCACTAAGGCCTGCTTTCGCACCTGCTCGACCTGTATGTCTCGCAGTCAAGCTCCCTTGATGCCTTTGCACTCTGCGCACGATTTCCAACCGTGCTGAGGGAACCTTTGCGCGCCTCCGTTACATTTTGGGAGGCGACCGCCCCAGTCAAACTACCCACCTGGCACTGTTCAGCGCCCGGATTCACGGTGCACTGTTAGAGATCCAGTACATCAAGGGTGGTATCTCAAGGTTGGCTCCACAGCGGCCGCAACCGCTGCTTCATAGCCTCCCACCTATCCTGAGCGAGATGCACCGAACCCCAATACCAGGTTGTAGTAAAGGTTCACGGGGTCTTTCCGTCCAGCCGCGGGTACTCGGCATCTTCACCGAGACTGCAATTTCACCGAGCCCCTCGTTGAGACAGCGTTCAAGTCGTTACGCCATTCGTGCAGGTCGGAACTTACCCGACAAGGAATTTCGCTACCTTAGGACCGTTATAGTTACGGCCGCCGTTTACCGGGGCTTAGTTTCAGCGCTTCGGGCCGAAGCCCTAACGCCTCCACGTAACCTTCCGGCACCGGGCAGGCGTCAGCCCCTATACGTCGTCTTACGACTTCGCAGAGACCTGTGTTTTTGGTAAACAGTCGCTTGAACCAATTCACTGCGGCCCCCTCGGGCTCCATCCGCGAAGGACTTCACCTTACCGGGGCACCCCTTATCCCGAAGTTACGGGGCGATTTTGCCGAGTTCCTTAACGAGGGTTATCTCGATCACCTTAGTATTCTCTACTTGCCCACCTGTGTCGGTTTTGGTACGGGCACGCGCGTCCTCCCTAGAGGCTTTTCTAGGAGGCATGGCGTCGGGGACTCGCCGGCTTAGAGCCAGCTGGCATCGCACCTCGGGTTATGCGGCCCCGCATTTACGGGGCCACCCCTACATGCTTACCCCAGGTCGACCATCGCCTGGGTTCCCCTAGCCGTCCTCGTCCACCCTTTGGTCAAGCGGACGCGACGTGGTACGGGAATATCAACCCGTTGGCCATCGGCTACGCCTTTCGGCCTCGCCTTAGGACCCGACTAACCCTGAGCCGAAGAACGTTGCTCAGGAAACCTTGGGCAATCGGCGGGGGGGATTCTCACCCCCCTTTCGTTACTCATGCCGGCATTCTCACTTCCCGCGCCTCCACGGCTGGCTCACGCCGCCGCTTCACGGGCACAGGAACGCTCTCCTACCGCGCGATCGGACCGAGGTCCTCACGCACCCGCAGCTTCGGTGACTAGCTTGAGCCCCGTTACATTGTCCGCGCCCGAACACTTGACCAGTGAGCTGTTACGCACTCTTTCAAGGATGGCTGCCTCTAAGCCAACCTCCTGGTTGTCTCTGCATTCGAACATCGTTTCCCACTTAGCTAGTACTTTGGGACCTTAGCTGGCGGTCTGGGCTGTTCCCCTCTCGACGCTGAAGTTTATCCCCCAGCAACTGACTCCCGGAGTACACGTGATGGTCTTCGGAGTTTGCCTGAAGTCGGTAACCTGGTAGGGCCCCTAGTCCAAACAGTGCTCTACGGCCACAACGCAATTTATCCGAGGCTATACCTAAATATATTTCGGAGAGAACGAGATATCTCTGAGCTTGATTAGCCTTTCACTCCGACCCACAGGTCATCCGCCCAGTTTTCAACCTAGGTCGGTTCGGTCCTCCACGGAGTCTTACCCCCGCTTCAACCTGCCCATGGGTAGCTCGCTCAGTTTCGCGTCTACCGCCCGCGACTTTGTCGCCCTGTTCGGACTCGCTTTCGCTACGGCTCCGCTCATCGCTTAACCTTGCCGCAGACGAGTAACTCGCCGGCTCGTTATGCAAAAAGCACGCGGTCACGGCACAAGGCCGCTCCCACCGCTTGTAGGCACGCGGTTTCAGGTACTATTTCACTCCCCTTCCGGGGTACTTTTCACCTTTCCCTCACGGTACTAGTCCGCTATCGGTCACCAGGGAGTACTTAGCCTTGGAGGGTGGTCCCCCCAGGTTCAGTCCGCGTTTCACGTGCACGGACCTACTCAGGAACGCCTGACGGAAGGCCGCGGGGTTTCGCCTACGGGACGATTGCCCTCTATGGTGCGCGGTTCCACGCGCTTCGGCTACCGCACGGCTTTCTGACTTCCGCCGAACCGGGCACGGTCCGGACCAGGCGTCCTACAACCCCAGACAGGCAACGCGTGCCCGCTTACACCTGTCTGGTTTGGGCCGATCCCCTTTCGCTCGCCACTACTCGGGGAGTCTCGGTTGATTTCCTTTCCTCGGGCTACTGAGATGTTTCACTTCGCCCGCTTGTCTTCTCCGCGCCTATGTGTTCAACGCGGGATGACGCCGCATTACCGGCGCCGGGTTACCCCATTCGGGAATCCGCGGGTCAAAGGCCGTTCAGCGCCTCACCGCGGCTTATCGCAGCCGTCCACGCCCTTCTTCGACTCCTGATGCCAAGGCATCCACCGTGTGCCCTTCTTATCTTGACGGTGATCAAAGCCGGAACCCGAGGGCCCGGCCGGTGATACCCGTTTACGTTGGCTCCTGCTGTGCAGTTTTCAAGGTCCGCGGAGAGGCGGTGTGCCGCGGGGGCGGAGCTGGGACAGGTGCCCGGTGCCCCGGCCGCGGCCGGTCTCTCAAAACTCGACAGCATGCGGCGCGACCCACGAGGGGTCGGCCGCCAGGTCCGGTCGACGTTCTAGGCGCCGGCGCGCGATTCGGCGCCGGCGGCATCCAAAGATGCTCCCTAGAAAGGAGGTGATCCAGCCGCACCTTCCGGTACGGCTACCTTGTTACGACTTCACCCCAGTCACTGGCCCCACCTTCGACGGCTCCTTCCCCAGAGGGGTTAGGCCACCGGCTTCGGGTGTTGCCAATTCCCGTGGTGTGACGGGCGGTGTGTACAAGGCCCGGGAACGTATTCACCGCAGCATTGCTGATCTGCGATTACTAGCAACTCCGCCTTCATGCAGGCGAGTTTCAGCCTGCAATCCGAACTGAGACCGGCTTTGAGGGATTCGCTCCACCTCGCGGTATCGCTGCCCTCTGTACCGGCCAATGTAGCACGTGTGTAGCCCTGGACATAAGGGGCATGATGACTTGACGTCATCCCCACCTTCCTCCGGTTTGTCACCGGCAGTCTCGCATGAGTCCCCAACTGAATGCTGGCAACATGCGACGGGGGTTGCGCTCGTTGCGGGACTTAACCCAACATCTCACGACACGAGCTGACGACAGCCATGCACCACCTGTGAACCTGCCCCGAAGGGAAACCGTGTTTCCACGGCGGTCAGGTACATGTCAAACCCAGGTAAGGTTCTTCGCGTTGCGTCGAATTAAACCACATGCTCCGCTGCTTGTGCGGGCCCCCGTCAATTCCTTTGAGTTTTAGCCTTGCGGCCGTACTCCCCAGGCGGGGCACTTAATGCGTTAGCGCCGGCACGGGGGGAGTCGACACCCCCCACACCTAGTGCCCATCGTTTACAGCGTGGACTACCAGGGTATCTAATCCTGTTTGCTCCCCACGCTTTCGCGTCTCAGTGTCAGTACCGTCCCAGCGAGCTGCCTTCGCCATTGGTGTTCCTCCTGATATCTGCGCATTTCACCGCTACACCAGGAATTCCACTCGCCTCTTCCGGACTCCAGCCCGGCAGTATCCACCGGCATTCCAGGGTTGAGCCCTGGACTTTCACGGCGGACTGACCGGGCCACCTACACGCTCTTTACGCCCAATGATTCCGGACAACGCTTGCCCCCTACGTATTACCGCGGCTGCTGGCACGTAGTTAGCCGGGGCTTCTTCTGAAGGTACCGTCACTCCGGCCCGCTATTAACGGACGGAGCTTCGTCCCAACTGAAAGGGGTTTACAACCCGAAGGCCGTCTTCCCCCACGCGGCGTTGCTGCGTCACGCTTTCGCGCATTGCGCAAGATTCCCCACTGCTGCCTCCCGTAGGAGTCTGGGCCGTGTCTCAGTCCCAGTGTGGCTGATCGTCCTCTCAGACCAGCTACCCATCGCGGCCTTGGTGGGCCATTACCCCACCAACAAGCTAATGGGCCGCGGGCCCATCCCGATGCGGAGGCCGAAGCTTCCTTTCCGCGCGAGCCTTGTGGCTCGCGAGCACATCCGGTATTAGCTCGAGTTTCCTCGGGTTGTCCCGGTCATCGGGGCAGGTAACCCACGTGTTACTCACCCGTTCGCGGCTTTGCCCCAGGGCAAGCCCTGGTTCGTCGCTCCACTTGCATGTGTTAAGCACGCCGCCAGCGTTCGTCCTGAGCCAGGATCAAACTCTCCGTGAATAGTGGCCACGACGACCGAAGCCGTCGCGACCGAGAGAGTTCGTCAGCATCCACACGAGGGGCGCCCTGGTACACAAGCTGGGCGCCCGGGATGCATGACGGGGTAATTCTGGCCGCCGCCGCGGCCGCGCGAACGCGGGCGGGCGGCAGTTCGAACCTGGACATGCAGGCAATGGGAGTCGCCTGCATGCATGCTGTCGAGTTTTCAAAGACCGCCGCGCCGCTCTCCGGAGGGGGTTCCGCCTCGAGGGCGCGCCGCCCGAGCAGCCCTCACCGGGCGCTCGAGAAGCGGGCCGGCCAGTATAGCGCTCGCAGGCGTGCCGGGATAGGCCCGCGGACCGCCTCCTACCGGTTTCCGACCTACCAGACGACCTGCACGTGCACCGTGCGGTCGCGCTCGCGGTCGTCGAAGTCGAGCAGCACGACCTGCTGCCACGTCCCGAGCGCGAGGCGGCCCTCCACCACCGGGATCGTCTCGCTGGGGCCGATGATCGCCGCGCGCATGTGCGCATGGGAGTTGGTGTCGTGGTTGAGGCGGTTGTGCTGGTAGTCCCCGTGGGTGGGGATCAGCCGCTCGAGCGCCTCGCTGAGATCGTGGACCCCGCCGGGCTCGTACTCCATCGTCGTCACCGCGACCGTCGACCCGCGGCCGGCCACGCACACGATCCCCTGCTGCGCGCCGGCGGCCTCCACGACGCTGGCGACCCCCTCGGTCAGGTCCACGATCTGCCCCTGCCCCCGGGTGCGGAGTCGCAGCATGGCGCTGTGCACGGCCACGGCTGCGGCCCCTCAGCTGCGGCGCAGGCGCCGGAAGCGCCGCTTGCCGACCTGGAGGACGGCGCCGTCGAGGCGCTCGGCCGGGAGGTCCTGCTCGTCGGCGCCCACGGGCTCGCCGTCGAGGCGGACGCCGCCCTGCTCGAGCAGCCGGCGCCCCTCCGAGCGCGAGAGGCCGAAGAGGGTCTGGATCAGCGCGGGCAGGTGGACGGCGCCGTTGACGGCCTCGAACGGCGCCTCCTCGATCTCCTCCGGCGGACGCCGCTCGACGTGCAGGCGGTCGAAGTGCTGCTCCGCGGCCGCGGCCGCGGACTCGTCGTGGAAGCGGGCGACGAGCGCCCGGGCGAGCGCCCGCTTGGCGTCGCGCGGGCCGGCGTCGGCCGGCGTCGGCCGGCCCAGCAGGAGCCGGTAGTAGGCGTCGAGCGCGGAGTCGGGCACGCGCATGGTCTTGCCGTAGATCTCCTCCGGCGGCTCGATCACCCCGATGTAGTTGTCCAGCGTCTTGGACATCCGGCGTTCGCCGTCGGTCCCCGGCAGGATCGGCAGCGTCAGCACCGCCTGCTCGGGCTGGCCGTACGCGCGCTGGACGTCGCGCCCGAGCAGCAGGTTGAACTTCTGGTCGGTGCCGCCGAGCTCGACGTCCGCGCGGATCGCGACCGAGTCGTAGCCCTGCAGCAGCGGGTAGAGCAGCTCGAGCACCGAGATCGGCTCGCCCGCGGCGTAGCGCTTCGCGAAGTCGTCGCGCTCGAGCAGCTGGGCGACGGTGGCCGTGCGGGCGAGCGCGAAGAGGTCCGGGGCCGCCATGTCGAGCCATTCGCTGTTGCGTCGGACCTCCACCCTGGCCGGGTCGGGGTCCAGCACCTTGAAGGCCTGGTCCTGGAACGTGCGGGCGTTGGCGTCGATCTCCTCGCCCGATAGGACGGGGCGCGTGGAGGAGCGCCCGCTCGGATCGCCCACGCGCGCGGTGAAGTCGCCGACGATCAGCACCACGAGGTGGCCGGCGTCCTGGAACTCGCGCAGCCGCTGGAGCACGACGGTGTGGCCGAGGTGGATGTCCGGCGCGGTGGGGTCGATGCCGAGCTTCACCCGCAGGGGACGACCCTCCGCCGCGGCCTCCGCGAGCTTGTCCGCCAGGGCGCCCTCGGGCAGCGAATCGACCGCGTCGTGGGCGAGCCGGGCGGCCGCCTCGGCGGGGTCGGATGCGGTGGGCGGCATCGAGGCCCAATGCTAGACTTTCGCGCTTGGCGCGGCCCAACGGCTGCTGCCTGCTCGCCGATGTTGCGGATCCTGTCCGCAGCCCGGTCGCTTCTCCGCGCCCGCGCATGAGCGACGATCCCACCGACATCCCCTCCGGCGAAGATCCGCCGGCTCCGATCCCGTTTCAGCGGCCGGACGGCAGCTCGCCGGCCAACGGCGGACCGCGCCGCAAGCCGCGGCTGAACCGCGTCCGGCTCGCCCTCATCCTCGTGCCGCTGGGGATGCTCGCCTTCGTCTCGACGGTGTTCGGGATGATGATGGCGGTCGCCTCCGACCTGCCGCAGCTGGAGAACAAGCAGCAGTTCCGCAACGCCAAGAAGTCGGTGCTGCTCGACGATCGCGGCCGCTCGCTGGCGATCCTGTCCGACAACAAGAACCGCATCCTCGTGAGCTCGGACCAGATCGCGCCGGCGATGCAGCACGCCATCGTCTCCGTCGAGGACGAGCGCTTCTACCAGAACAAGGGCATCGACGTCCGCGGCATGGCCCGCGCCCTGCTCGCCGACGTCAAGCTCGGCTCCAGCGCCCAGGGTGGATCGACGATCACCCAACAGTTCGTCAAGAACGCGCTCGAGGCCCAGAACAACCGAACCGTCTTCGAGAAGCTCCGCGAGGCCGCCCTGGCCTACCACCTCACGCGCCAGTGGACGAAGCAGAAGATCCTCACCGAGTACCTCAACACGATCTACTTCGGCAACGGCGCATACGGGATCGAGTCCGCCGCGCGGATCTACTTCGGCAAGGACCTCAACTGCGGCGGGAACCCCGACGATCACTGCGCCGCCCTCCTCAACCCGTCGCAGTCGGCCCTGCTCGCCGGCGTCGTGTCCTCGCCCTACGGCTTCGACCCGATCGCCCACCCGCAGGCCGCCACGCAGCGACGGAACTTCGTGCTCAAGAAGATGCTCACCCAGGGCTACATCACCCCGTCGGAGTACGACCAGGACACGCACATCGCGCTGCCGACCCGCGACAGCATCCAGCC
Organism: uncultured Actinomycetes bacterium; assembly: GCA_963725645.1. Classification (GTDB taxonomy): domain Bacteria; phylum Actinomycetota; class Thermoleophilia; order Solirubrobacterales; family Solirubrobacteraceae; genus JALYZC01. The sequence continues at coordinate 1,635,033 of CAVRZD010000006.1, read as the reverse complement.
CCCGACCGAGGCGGTCACCGATCCCTCGGCCGCCTTCTTCGTGGACTGGGTGCGCCAGCAGATGTACAACCACTTCGGCCAGCGGGCGTTCATCGGCGGCCTGAAGGTGAAGACCACGCTCGACCTCGACCTCCAGCAGGCGGCGGTCAACGCGGTCCAGAGCCGCTTCTCCGACCCCAGCGGACCGACCGCCTCGCTTGTGTGCATCGACAACAAGACGGGCGAGGTCCGCGCGATGGTCGGCGGCCCCGATTACAAGCACTCGTCCTTCAACCTGGCGACGCAGGGCCAGCGCCAGCCAGGCTCCGCCTTCAAGGCCTTCGTGCTGGCCGCCGCGCTGAAGAAGGGCATCTCGCCCGACTCCGTGTGGGCGTCGCAGCAGAAGGAGTTCACGGTGCCCCACAGCGGCGGCAGGGAGGTCTTCCAGGTCCACAACTTCGAGGGCGAGTACGCCGGCTCGCGATCGCTCTGGGACGCCATCGCGCAGTCGGACAACTCGGTGTTCGCCGAGGTGGGCATTCGAACCGGCATTCCGCGGGTCGTGCGCGCCGCCTATTCCATGGGCATTCGAACCCCGATCTCGCACAACTACGCGATCACGCTCGGAGGCCTCAGGCAGGGCGTCACCCCGCTCGACATGGCGCACGCGTACTCGACGATCCAGCAGGGCGGGCTGAAGATCACCAACCGGCGGCTCGGGGCGGAGAAGGCCGGGCCGGTCGGGATCCACGAGGTCCGCGACAGCCACAACAACGTGATCGCGGTCAACGACCACCCCAACAAGATCCGGGCGCTGCCCAAGCGCGTGGCCGAGACCGAGACGCAGATGCTCGAGGGCGTGATCTCGGGCGGCACCGGCACCGGTGCCGCGATCGGCGGCTTCGAGGCCGGCAAGACCGGCACCACCGAGAACTCGGGCGACGCCTGGTTCGTCGGGTTCAACGAGAAGTACACCACGGCGATCTGGGTCGGCTACCCCGACAAGCTCAGGCCGATGCTGACCGAGTACGGCGGCAGCGCGGTGACGGGCAAGACCTTCCCGGCCGACATCTGGCACGACTTCATGCTCGCCGCGCGGGACATCGACGCCCAGCACCGCGCCGACGACGCCGCGCGCAATCCCAAGAAGAAGGGGACGACGTCCACCGACAGCACGGGCTCTTCGACCGGCTCGGACTCGTCCTCTGGCGACACCGGCTCGGGTTCCGCGGGCACCGGCACCGATCAATCGGCACCGTCCGCGGGCGGCGGAGGCGGTGGCGGAAGCTTGGGTGGCACGGGCGGTGGCTCCACGGGTGGCGGCGGCGGCTCCGGTGACACCGGTGGCGGTGGCGGTGGAGCCGGCGGCGGCGGCGGGGGCGGGGGCGGAGGCCCGCCCTCCTCCGGCGGCGGGGACAGCGGCGGCGCGCAGGCGCCCGGGCCGTCAGGCTAGGGCACCGGCTCGCGGCCGCGGCCGCGACACGAAGCGGCTGCCCTCGGCGGTGAAGCGCCACGGCAGCTCGACGGCCTTGGTGATCCCGACGCGCGGAGCGGTCGCGAGCACGCGCTCGCGCCAGCCGGCTGCGCGCGGCTCGAGCCGGATCGGCCCGGTCAGCAGGTCGGTGGCGTTGAGGTCGAGGCCGATGCCGAGGGCCTGGGTCAAACGCCCGGGGCCCGAGCAGAGGTCCTCGAGGCGTTCGAGGCCGCGGCGCGCCCGCATCGCGCCGAGGCCGGCGAGTGGCTCGAGCGCCCGGATGAGCACCGCGGCGCCGACGCCGTCCGGCTCGGAGACGGCGTTGAGCATCGCGTGGACACCGTAGGAGCGGTACACGTACGCGCGGCCGGGCGGGCCGAACAGGGTCGCCGTGCGCGGGGTGAGGCCGACGTAGGCATGGCAGGCCGGCTCGGAGTCGTGGTAGGCCTCGGTCTCGACGATCACGCCCGCGGTGTCGCCGTGGCGGACCGCGCAGCCCACCAGGTCGCGGGCGACCTCGAGCACGGGGCGATCGAAGAACGCCGCCCTCACGCGGCCGGGGCCTCGAGCGCGCGCCGCGCCTCCGCGAGCTGCTCGCGGACCCGCGGCAGCGCGGTCCCGCCCTGCGAGACCTTCGACTCCAGCCAGGCGCCCTCGGCGAGGACCGCGTAGAACTCCTCGTCGAGCACCTCGGAGTGCTCCGCGAGCGCCTCCGGCGGGAGCTCGGAGAGGGTCACGCCCTGCTCGAGCGCGCGACGGACGAGCCCCGCGACGACGGCGTGGGACTCGCGGAAGGGCACCCCGCGGCGCACGAGGAGGTCGGCCACGTCGGTCGCGGCGAGGAACTCGTCGGCGGCCGCGGCCGCGAGGCGCGAGCGCCGGAAGGTGATGCCCTCGATCATCCCGCGGGCGGCGTCGAGGCAGAGGTCGAGCGTGTCGACGGCGTCGAACAGGTGCTCCTTGTCCTCCTGGAGATCCTTGTTGTAGGTGAGCGGGAGGCCGTGGAGCACGCCATGCATCGCGACGAGGTGGGCGGCCAGCCGCGGCGCCTTGGCGCGCAGGAGCTCGGCGGCGTCGGGGTTCTTCTTCTGGGGCATGATCGACGAGCCCGACGCGAACGCGTCCGGGAGCTCGCAGAAGCCGAACTCCTCCGACGACCACAGCACGATCTCGGCGCCGAGTCGTGACAGGTGGGTGGCGCAGGTCGCGGCGGCCGCGAGCAGGTCGAGCACGAAGTCGCGGTTGGAGACGGCGTCGACCGAGTTGGGCGACACGCCGTCGAAGCCCAGCTCGGCGGCCACGGCGCCGCGGTCCGTGGCGAAATTCACCCCGGCGAGCGCACCCGACCCGAGCGGCAGGCGGTCGGCCTGGGCGGCGGCGAAGCGCAGACGCGCGCGGTCGCGCTCGAGCATCCAGAAGTACGCCAGCAGGTGGTGGGACACGTACACGGGCTGCGCTCGTTGCAGGTGCGTGTACCCCGGCATTGGCCAGTCGAGGTGCGCCTCGGCGCGATCGGCCAGCGTGGCCATCACGGCCGTGACGCGGTCGGCGGTCCCGAGCGCATGGGCGCGCACGAACATCGCGAGGTCGGTGGCGACCTGGTCGTTGCGCGAGCGCGCGGTGTGGAGCTTCCCTCCCACCGGCCCGGCGAGCTCGGTCACGCGGCGCTCGATCGCCATGTGGATGTCCTCGTCGTCGGGCTGGAACGGGAAGCGGCCCTCGTCGAGCTCGCGCTCGACCTCCTCCAGCGCGCGCACGAGCTCGTCGCGCTCGGGGTCGGAGATGATGCCCTGCGCGGCCAGCATCGATGCGTGCGCCCGCGACTGGGCGACGTCGTAGGGGCCCAGCCGCCAGTCGAACGAGATCGAGGCGTTGAGCTTCTGGAACACAGGATCCTGCGGCTGACCGAAGCGCGCCATGACGCGCCAGTGTAAGCGCGCGGGTCAGTGGTGCAGCGCGTACAGCTGGGCCACCTGCGTGGCCAGGGCGATGCCGAGCAGGTACAGCGTGATTCCCCAGCCGGCGTACGCACGGCGGAACCGCGGGAAATGTCGGCTGTCCGGGTCCAGCCCGGCGGAGTAGGCGACCGGGAGCAGGAACGCGAGGCCGAGGACGAGCAGGACCCAGGGTGCCCACTCGAGCAGGTACCGCGCGTCGAGCCGGAACTCGTGCGCGATGTCGACGATCACCCGGTGGAAGAGCAGCGCGGGCACCACGGCGGCGAGCACGAAGCCCGCGGCGCCGAGCGCGCGCGCCTGGCGGCGGCGCTTGCGGTCGCGCGCAACGATCCGTGCGACCGGGTCGCGGCGCGCCGGTCGCACGCGGCGCGGACGGCGCACGGTCAGGTCGATCCCGCCCGTTCCCGGCCGCGCCGGCGGCGGGAGCGCGTCGAGGTCGACGTCGGTGGACGCGGGCGCGGGCGATGGCGGCGGAAGCGCTGCGAGGTCCACGTCCGCGTTCGGCTGGCCGCTGCCGTCCTGCACCATGACCCTGGATTGTGCCGGTTGTCGGCCGGGACTCAAGCGGGCTCGAGCGCGCCGCGCAGCGCGACGGCTACGCGCTCCACCTCGACGTCGGTCATCTCCGGGAAGAACGGCAGCGCGAGCGAGCGGGCCGCCACGTCCTCGCAGACCGGGAACTCGCCCTCGCGATGCCCGAATCGCTCGCGGTAGAACGACATCAGGTGGATCGCCGGGAGGTATGGCTTGCTCTGGATCCCGCGCGCGGCCAGCGTCCGCACGGTCGCCCCGCGGTCGACTCCACGCGGGAGCTGCACGACGAACACGAACCAGCCGCGGCGGTTGCCGCCGGCGTCCGGACACGGCAGTTCGAGGCCCTCGATCCCCGCCAGCGCCGCCCGGTAGGCGTCGGCCGCGCGTGATCGCGCGGCGAGCAGGTCGTCGAGGCGCCCGAGCTGCGCCAGGCCGAGCCCGCAGGCGAGGTCCGAGAGGCGGTAGTTGAACCCGAGCCGGTCGTGGTCGAGCCAGTCCATATCGGGCGCGCGCCCCTGGTTGCGCTCCGAGTCGATGCGCTCCTTGAGCGCCGCGTCCCCCAGCGTCACCATGCCGCCCTCGCCCGTCGTGAGCTGCTTGTTGGCGTAGAAGCCGAACACCGCGGGATGGCCGCGGGCGCCCACGCGCGTCCCATCGGCGTGCTCCGCGCCGAGTGCCTCGCAGGCGTCCTCCACGATCGGGCGGCCGAGGCGCTCGAAGGCCGGCAAGTCGGCCGGGTAGCCGAAGATGTGGACGGGCAGGACCGCGGCGGTGCGGTCGGTGAGGGCGGCCGCCGCGGCGTCGGGGGCCAGGTTGAGAGTGACCGGGTCGATGTCGGCGAACACGGGCCGGGCACGCTCGTAGACCATCACGTTGGCCGAGGCGACGAACGAGAACGGCGAGGTCACGACCTCGTCGCCGTCGCTCACCCCGACCGCGCGCAGCGCCAGGTGCAGCCCGGCCGTGCCGCTCGACACGGCGCTCGCGTGGGCGACGCCCAGCCAGCCGGCGAACGCCGCCTCGAACTCCGCGACCCTGGGACCGAGGGACAGCCGCCCCGAGCGGAGCACCGCGAGCACCGCCGCCTCCTCCTCCGACCCCAGGACCGGCCGGGCGAGCGGGATGGGTGGATCAGGCATCAGGCGTCGGGGGAGTCAGTGCCGGCGGGCTGTGAAGCCTGATGACTGAAGCCTGACGCCCCTTCCTGCATGCCCCGTTCCAGGGAATCCACCAGCGCCTCCCACGACGCCTCGATGATGTTCTCCGAGACCCCGATCGATCCCCAGACGTCGGTGCCGTCCGAGGCGTCCAGCAGGACCCGCGTGACGGCCCCGGTGCCCTTGGTCTCGTCGAGGATCCGGACCTTGAAGTTCACGAGCTCGATGTCCTTCAGGTGGGGATAGATCTCGGCGATTGCCGCCCGCAGCGCCTTGTCGAGCGCGTTGACCGGGCCGTTGCCCTCGGCGGTGCGAACGTGGCGCTCGCCGCCGACCCAGATCTTGATCGTTGCCTCGGTCTCCACCTTGCCGTCGGCGCGCTTCTCCACGATCGCGCGCCACGACTCGAGCCGGAACAGCGGCTCGTAGTCGCCGGTCTCCTTGCGCAGCAGCAGCTCGAAGGAGCCGTCGGCGGCCTCGAAGTGGTAGCCCTCGTGCTCGAGCTCCTTTACGCGCTCCACGACGCGGTGGGCGGCGGCGTCGTCGAGGTCCAGCCCGGCGTCGCGGGCCCGCGCCTGGACCGTGCCCTTGCCCGACAGCTCGGAGATCAGGAGATCGCGGCGGTTGCCGACGAGGTCCGGGTCGAGGTGCTCGAAGGTCGACGGGTCGGAGTTGACGCCGGCGACGTGCATCCCGCCCTTGTGCGCGAAGGCGTTCTTGCCCACGTACGGCTGGTCGGGATCCGGGGTGAAGTTCAGCAGCTCCGCGACGAAGTGGGCCGTCTCGGTCAGGCCGCCGAGCCGCTCCGGCGGGAGGCACTCGTAGCCGAGCTTGAGCTGCAGGTTCGGGATGATCGAGACGAGGTTGGCGTTGCCGCAGCGCTCGCCGTAGCCGTTGATCGTGCCCTGCACGTGGGTGGCGCCCTCCGCCACGCCGGCAATCGAGTTCGCCACGCCGCACTCCGCATCGTTGTGGCAGTGGATCCCGACCTGGACGCCGCTGGGACCCAGCTCGGCGACGACGTCGCGCATCGCCTCGTGGATGGCGGGCGGCAGGGAACCGCCGTTGGTGTCGCAGGGCACGACGGTCTCGGCGCCTGCGTCGGCCGCGGCGCGCAGGCAGGCCAGCGCGTAGTCGCGATCGTCGCGCCATCCGTCGAAGAAGTGCTCGGCGTCGTAGACGACGCGTTTGCCCTGCTCCACGAGGAACCCGACCGACTCGGCGATCATCCGCAGGTTCTCCTCGCGGTCCACTCGCACGACCTTCTCGAGGTGCAGGCTCCAGGTCTTGCCGACCAGGGTGCACACGGGCGCGAAGCAGTCCGCCAGCACGCGCAGCCCGGCGTCCTCGGAGGCGCTCGCGTCCCGCCGACGGGTCATGCCGAAGGCCGCGACCTCGGCGTGGCCGAACGTCTCGCGCTCGAGCAGCGCGAACAGCTCGAGCTCCTTGGGGTTCGACGACGGGAAGCCGGCCTCCACGAGATCGACGCCGAGCTCGTCGAGCCGGTGGGCCACGCGCAGCTTCTCGCCGGCGGACAGCGACATGCCCTCGCCCTGCATGCCGTCGCGGAGCGTGGTGTCGTAGAGCTGGATCTGTGAGCGGGTCACGGGGGTCCTTTCGTGCAGGAGGGGCGAATTCCGGCAGCGGTCAGCGTCAGCGCTGGGCCGCGGGGATAATTCGCCGGCACGCGGGGGCCCGTGACATGGGCCCTGAGGGTAGCGTGCTCAGGCGGCCTTCGTGGGAACCTTGACCACGTCGAGCCAGTCGCGGTAGCGCTCGGTGCGGCCATGCAGCGCGTCGTCGAAGGCCCGCTGCAGCTCGCGGGTGATCGGCCCCGGCTCGCCCCCGCCCACGGTGTGGTCGTCGACCTCGCGGACGGGCACCAGCTCGGCCGCCGTCCCGGTCAAGAACACCTCGTCGGCCATGTACAGCTCGCCGCGGTCGATGTCGCGGTGCACCACGCGGTGCCCGAGGTCCTCGGCGATCGTGCAAACGGAGCGCCGGTTGATCCCGTCGAGGATGCCCGCGGTCGACGGGGGCGTGGCGATCTCGCCGTCGCGGATGACGAAGATGTTCTCGCCCGAGCCCTCGCACACGTGGCCGATGTCGTCGAGCAGGATCGCCTCCTCGTACCCGGCCTTCTGGCTCTCGATCTTGGCCAGGACGCTGTTGAGGTACTGCCCGGACGCCTTCGCGTGCGGGATCAAGGAGTCGCCGCTGATGCGCCGCCACGAGGACACCTTCGCGCGAATGCCCCGCTGCTTGCCCTCCTCGCCGAGGTAGGCCCCCCACTCCCAGACCGCGATCGAGACGTCGACCGGCGCGTCGAGCGGGTAGAGGCCCATCTGGCCGTACCCGCGGAACGCGATCGGGCGGATGTAGCAGGAGCGCAGGTTGTTGCGCACGATCAGCTCGTGCGTCGCCGCGCGCAGCTCCTCCAGCGTGTAGGGGATCGGCATGTGGTACAGCCCGGCCGAACGGAACAGCCGGTCGAGGTGGTCGCGGTGACGGAAGATCGCTGTGCCGAGCTCCGTGTCGTAGGCTCGGATGCCCTCGAAGACGCCGGTGCCGTAGTGCAGGCCATGGGTGAGTACGTGGACCTTGGCGTCCTCCCAGGCGACGAAGTCTCCGTTCATCCAGATGAGGTCGGCTTGGTCCACGTCAGTCTCCTTGGAGCTGTGAGAGCACCGCCCGGGTGGCCTCGGCGGTCGTCGCCGTCCCGCCCAGGTCGGGGGTTCGCAGACCGGCGTCGAGCGCGCGGTCGACGGCCGATTCTAGAGCGGCGGACTCGTCCTGCATACCGAGGCCGTGCCGCAGCATGAGCGCGGCGGAGAGGAACATCGCCAGCGGATTGGCCTGTCCCCGGCCGGCGATGTCGGGCGCCGACCCGTGGACGGGCTCGAACAGGCCGGGTCCGCCGTCGCCGAGCGACGCGCTCGGGAGCATGCCGATCGAGCCCGTGAGCATCGCCGCCTCGTCGCTGAGGATGTCGCCGAACATGTTCTCGGTCAGGATCACGTCGAAGTGCCGCGGCGCCGCGATGAGCTTCATGGCGGCGTTGTCGACGAGCAGGTGCTCGAGCTCGATGTTGGGGAACTCCGCACCGTGCACCCGGTGGACCACCTCCCGCCACAGCCGCGAGGTCTCGAGCACGTTGGCCTTGTCGACGCTCGTCACCCGCGAGCGCGCGGCGCGGAATGCGGTGCGGGCGATGCGCTCGATCTCGCCCACGGTGTAGGTGCACACGTCGCTCGCGGCGTCGTCGGTTCGCGTCTTCTCGCCGAAGTAGATGCCGCCCGTGAGCTCGCGCACGACGAGCAGGTCGGTGCCCTCGATCACCTCGCGGCGCAGCGGGCTCGCGTCGTAGAGCGCGGGCAGCGGCCGCACGGGCCGCAGGTTCGCGTACAGCCCGAGGCCCTTGCGCAGGCCGAGCAGTCCCTGCTCGGGGCGCGGCGCCGCCGGGTCGGTCGTGTCCCACTTCGGGCCGCCGACCGCCGCGAGCAGCACGGCGTCGGCGGTGCGGCAGGCCTCGAGCACCTCGTCGGGCAGCGCCGTGCCGTGGGCGTCGATCGCGGCGCCGCCGAAGACGTGCTCCTCGAACTCGAAGTCGCCCAGCTCGTTGAGGACGTCGAGGGCCGGCGCCAGGATCTCCGGCCCGATCCCGTCGCCGGGGAGCGTGACGATGCGGCGCGCCGGCACGGCGGGCACTGTACCCGCCGTGCCGGGGCCGGGGAGGGCTCAGGCGCCGAGGATGGCGCCGACCAGGTTCGCGTTGAACTGCTGCGTGCCCGGCTCGACGTTCGCGCCGTTGGCGTTGGCGTGCATATAGGTGATCTCGCGTGCGAGGTCGCCCACGCCGTTCGACGCCGCCAGCGGCGCGAGCTGCACCGTGCTGAGCACGCCGATGGCCTTGCCGCTGGAGTCGAGGAACCCGCTGCCGGAGTCGCCGGGGATCCCGGGCGTCACGGTGTAGACGTCACGACTCCAGCCGTTGCCCTGCTGCTGAACGACGGCCCCCTGCTTCGGGCTGAGCTTCGTGACGCCGCCGCGGAGCTCGGAGTTCCCGTAGGTGTAGACGGTGGCTCCGGCGCTCGTCGGGGCCTCGGCCACGCCCGTGGGCCCGCCGAAGCCGGGCACGGACGGGTTGACCTTGGCGACGTCGGACGGGTCGAGCTGCACCAGCGCCAGGTCGTTGAAGGCGCAGGTGTCGGGATTGGTCTCGCCCTTCGCCTGCATCGTGATCCACGAGTTGTAGACCAGCGTCCCCTGCTTGCTGGCGCCCGTCACGTCGACCTTCGTCCCGATCGGCAGCGACTGGCTCGTGCACCCGTCGGTGTCCGTCGCCGCGCCGGTGCCGGAGCAGTGGGCCGCCTGGCCGACGTACACGGTCGAACCGCTCGTGAAGATGAAGTTCGACGTGCACTGGGCCCCCTCCGTGAACGTCTGCACGCCGGGATGGATGGCCGCCGTGGCAGCCGGGGCCCACGCCGATGCGGCGGGCGCGAGCGCGAGCGCAGCGAGCACCGGGGCGCACGCGACGCACAGCTTGAGCTTCTTCATGTGTTGACCCTCCCGCGGGTCCGCTCGCGGATCTGCGTTTCCCTGCCCCCGCAAGCTTCCGATTGACCCCGCGGCACCCCTTCCCTGGCCCGCGAGCTATCCCTCCGAAAGGATTTCACACATCGGTCGTGACCGGGCCGGTTCGCTCGCGCTCGCGCTCGAAGCGCGCGATGTCGTCGATGCGCTCCAGCGACTGCCCGATGTCGTCCAGCCCGTTCATCAGGCGGTACTTGATGTCCGGATCGATCTCGAAGCGCGACACGCCGCCCGCGAACTCGACCTCCTGGACCTCGAGGTCGATCGCGGCCTCGCCCTCGGCCATGACCGCGCGCACCTCCTCCTCCGCCAGCACGACCGGCAGCAGGCCGATCTTCGTGCAGTTGGAATAGAAGATGTCGCCGAAGCTGGGCGCGATGATCGCCCGGAACCCGTAGTCCTCCAACGCCCACGGGGCGTGCTCGCGGGAGGAGCCGCAGCCGAAGTTGCGCCCGGTGGCGAGAATCGGGTTCCTCGGGAGCTCCCAGCCGGGCTCCTTCGCCCAGTCGTAGAAGAGGTACTCCCCGAAGCCGGTGCGCTCGACGCGCTTGAGGAACTGCTTGGGGATGATCTGGTCGGTGTCGACGTCGGCGCGGTCGAGGACCGTGACGCCGCCGTGGACGATGGTGATCGGGTCCATCAGCGCCCGCCTTCCCAGTCGCGGATGTCGACGAAGTGCCCCTCGACCGCGGCTGCCGCGGCCATCTGGGGTGACACGAGGTGGGTGCGGCCGCCGCGACCCTGGCGGCCCTCGAAGTTGCGGTTGGACGTGGACGCGCAGCGCTCGCCCGGCTGGAGGATGTCGGGGTTCATCCCGAGGCACATCGAGCAGCCCGCGCCGCGCCACTCGAAGCCGGCGGCCTCGAACACGTCGTGCAGGCCCTCCGCCTCGGCCTGGGTCTTCACCGGCACCGAGCCGGGGACGACCATCGCGCGCACGCCGTCGGCCACCCGGCGCCCGTCCACGACCTCCGCGGCGGCGCGCAGGTCGCCGATGCGCGAGTTCGTGCACGAGCCCACGAACACGCGCTCGATCGGGATATCCCGCATCGGCGTGCCGGGCTCGAGCGCCATGTACTGCAGGGCCCGCTCGTCGCCCTCCGAGCGCGGCTCGGGGACGGCGTCGGTGACTCCGACGACCATGCCCGGCGTCGTGCCCCAGGTGACCATCGGGGAGAGCGCCCCGGCGTCGACCTCGATGTCGCGGTCGAACTCGGCCCCGTCGTCGGTGCGCAGGTCGCGCCAACTCTCAACGGCCGCCTCGAACTCCGCGGGCGCGCCCGCGCGGCCCTCGACCCAGGCGAAGGTGGTGTCGTCGGGCGCGACCATGCCCGCGCGGCCGCCGCCCTCGATCGTCATGTTGCAGACCGTCATGCGGCCCTCCATCGACATCGCCCCGATCGCCGGGCCGGAGTACTCGACCACGTGGCCCACCGCGCCCTCGACCCCCATCTGGCCGATCGTCCCGAGGATCAGGTCCTTGGCGGTGACGCCGAACCCGAGCTCGCCCTCGTAACGGATGCGCATGGAACGCGGCTTCTGCTGGGCGAGGCACTGCGTCGCCAGTACGTGCTCGACCTCGCTCGTGCCAATGCCGAAGGCGAGCGCTCCGAAGGCGCCGTGGGTCGCGGTGTGCGAGTCGCCGCACACGATCGTCATGCCCGGCTGGGTGACCCCGAGCTCTGGCCCGATGACGTGCACGATGCCCTGGCGGTCGGAGCCCAGCGAGTAGATCGGGATGCCGAACTCCTCGCAGTTGCGCTCCAGGGTCTCGACCTGCAGGCGCGAGAGCTCGTCGCGGATGTGGATCGCGGCCGGCGTACCGTCGGTCGGCACGTTGTGGTCGGCCGTCGCCAGCGTACGGTCGGGCCGCCGCACCGGGCGACCCTCGAGGCGTAGGCCGTCGAACGCCTGCGGGCTGGTGACCTCGTGCACCAGGTGCAGGTCGATGTAGAGCAGGTTGTCCGCGACCTCGTGGGCCGCCCAGATCTTGTCGAACAGCGTCTGTGGCATCGGCATCCTCGTATCAGCTGCGGCGCAGGCCGGCGCTCACGACGGCGAGCAGCACCGCGTCCCGCGTTCCGGGGTTCTCGAAGTGGTGGGGCAGGTCGGCGTCGAACGTCACCGTGTCGCCGGCGGCGAGCTCGTGACGGTCGCCGTCGCAGGTGAGGACGACCGGCCCGGACTCGACCACGGCGGTCTCGCGGCTGCCGGGCTCGTGCATGGGCGGGTCCCCGGGACCTCCGGTCTGCGCGCCCGGGGCGAGTACGTGGCGCGACACCTCCGCCCGCTGGCCGGGCAGCGGCGGCGTGAGCAGCTCGTAGCGATGGCCGCGGCCGCCGCCCTTGCGCCGCTCGGCAGCCCGAACGACGGTGACGGCGCCCCCCTCGTCGAGGCGCAGGAGCTGCGACAGGCGGAGCTCGAGGCCCGCGGCGATCCGCCCCGCGACCGCGAGCGTCGGGCTCGTCTCCCCGCGCTCGACCTGCGAGAGCATCGGCGCGCTGACGCCGCTGCGCTCGGCGAGGTCCCGCAGCGACAGGCCCTCGGCCTCGCGCAGCGCGCGGATGCGCGGACCGATCGGCGGGATGCCGTTGCTCTCGACGGTCTCGGTGGCCACTGTGCGTACGTTATCACGTACGCCCGTACGTCCGATCGACCGGCGCCGGCGGCGCGATGCCGCCGCTACACTCGCCGCGCGATGCGGCGGCTCGTCCTCCTGGCGGTGGCGGGGTTGCTCGCCGTCGCGCCGGCGGCGCGGGCGGCGCCCGACCCCCTGCGCCCGCAGCAGTGGGGGCTCGACATGATCGCGGCCGACCCCGCGCATCAGGTCGCCACCGGCCGCGGCGCCGTCGTCGCGGTGGTCGACAGCGGCGTGCAGGCCGATCACCCGGACCTCGCCGGGCGGCTGCTGCCCGGCTACGACTTCGTCGACGGCGACGCGACGCCCCAGGACGGCGAGGGCCACGGGACGCACGTGACCGGGATCGTCGCCGCCGACGCGGGCAACGGAATCGGCGTCGAGGGCGTGGCGCCCGGCGCGATGGTGCTGCCCGTGCGCGTGCTCGGCAATGACGGCTCGGGGAGCACCGACGACGTCATCAGGGGCATCGACTACGCGGTCGCGCACCGGGTCGACGTCATCAACCTGTCCCTCGGCAGCGACGTCCCCCTGCTCGGCGGCAGCACGCCGGAGTTCGACCAGGCGATCGACCGCGCGCTCGACGCCGGCATCGTGGTCGTGGCGGCCGCGGGCAACAGCGGCCTCCCCGCGTGCGACCAACCGTCCGGGGAGGGGCGCCTGCTGTGCGTCGGCGCCGTCGACCGCAGCGGGAACCGTGCCGTCTACTCGAACTTCGGCGACGGGCTCGGCATCAGCGCACCGGGCGGGTCGGGACTGCCGCTGGACCACGACATCCTCTCGACCGTCCCCTCGAGCACGTACGAGGAGATGGCCGGGACCTCGCAGGCGACTCCGCACGTCGCCGCCGTGGCCGCCCTGCTCGCCGGGCTCGGCGTGCACGGGCAGGCTGCCGTCCAGCGCATCCTTGCGACCGCGCGCGACGTCGGCTCACCCGGCCCGGACTCCACCTACGGTGCGGGCATCGTGGACGCACGCGCCGCGGTGGCCGGGCTCGGCGGTGCGGGCGGGGGCTCGGGTGGCGCGACGGGCGGCGCCGGCGGCTCGCGGTCGGGAAGCGGCGCGCGCGCCCGGCTCGCGTCGGTGCAGCGCATCGGCTACGTCCTGCGACACGGGCTGCGCGTCACCTGCACGGCGACCGGACGCGGCCGCTGCCGCGTCAGCGTGCGGCTGGGACGCCGGCTCGCGGCCGCGGCCTCGCGTGCCGTGCGCGCCGGACGACCGGTGGTGGTCACCGCCCGCCTGAGCCGCGCCGCGCGACGCGCGCTTCGCGGCGTGCGGCGCGCGCGCCTGCGCGTGCGGATCACGCTCCCGGGCGCGCGGGCGATCGATCGCACCGTCACGCTGGTGCGCTGAGCCGCGTCAGTCGGGCGTGGTGCGCAGCAGGTACTCGCGAAGCGAGCTGGGCGAGCGGATCCGGCCGCGGTCGTAGACCGCGATCCAGCGCACGCGCGCCGAGCGCAGGCCGACGATCACCGGGCTCGTCCGGCTCGGCGCGTAGATCGCGACCTTCCCCATGCGGAGGCGGATGGTCGCGTGGCGCCAGCGGCGCTTGAGCGCGCTGGTGCCGAGCCCGGGCCGGACGCGGAGGTAGCGGTAGGCCTGCGAGTCGGTGTAGACGAGGGTGGTCGGCTCGTCGCCGGCGCCCGCACCGCCGGCGTCGCCGCTTCGGTCCCCCGCCTGGCCGACCAGGAAGGTGGCGCGGTCGTTCAGGCAATACCGCAGGAACCCGCGACGCACCTCGCTGGGCGCGCCCAGCAGGTCGCGGACGCGGCGCTCCGTGTCGCCGACGGTCACGACCCCGAGGCGGCGGGTCGAGGCGCTTCCGTTCGGCGAGGAACAGCTCGGCACCGGCTTCCCGGCGCCGTACACGGCGCGCGGGTTGGTGCGGGCGAGCTCGACGCAGCGGGGATCGCCGGGGATGGAGTTGTGCGTGATCATGCCGCCGGTCCCGGGCCCGAAGAAGCGCGAGTACTCGGGCGGGATGCCCGGAATCGCGCTCGGGTCGTACGTCTGCCCGTTGAAGTTGAAGTTCGTCACCCATACGCCGCCGTCGCCGGTCGCCTTGTCGAAGAAGTAGTGCCCGTCCCACTCGTAGGTCTTCGTGGACGGATCGCCCTGGACGATCGAGCCGCGCCAGTGGTCGGACTGGAAGTAGAAGCACTTCGGCACGGCCGCCGCGACCCGCGCGGGCTCCTGCGACAGGAAGTCCACGACGCCGAGGTCGGTGACGTTCTGGCGGCGCTTGTCGAAGTCGACGCAGAAGGGGTCCGCGTCGGGGTGCGGGAAGGCGGTTCCGAAGCCGACGTACTGGAGCTCGCAGCTGAACGGGTTCGCGCCGTTCCAGCCGGTCGGCGGCGCGAGCGCGCCCGCCGGCGCGCTGTCGAGCAGCGTCAGGCCGGCCGCGACGGCCGCGATCAGGGCTCCCCTGCCCAGGCGCATGCCCCGATTGTAAAGCGAACGCCGCCGTTCGTGCGACGGTCAGGCCTCGGCGTACAGCGCCTCGATCTCCTCGGCGTACTTCTCGCCGATCGGCCGGCGCTTGAGCTTCATCGTCGGCGTCAGCTCGTCGCCGCCGGGCTCCCACTCCCCCTCGAGGATCCGGAAGCGCTTGATCTGCTCGACGCGGGAGAGCCGCTCGTTGGCGCGCTGCACGCCGGCGGCCACGGCCTCGACGATCGCCTCGGCCTCGGCCAGTGCGCCCAGCGCCTCGTCCCCGAGGCCGTGCTCGCCGGCGAACGCCGCCGTGCCGTCGGGGTCGAGCACGATCAACGCGACGTTGTAGGGGCGGCGGTCGCCGATCACGCACGCCTGGCCGATCAGCGGACTCGCGGCCTTCAGTGCCGCCTCGATGTTGGCCGGCGACATGTTCTTGCCCGCGGAGTTGATGATCAGCTCCTTCTTGCGGTCGACGATGCTCAGGTAGCCGTCCTCGTCGAACGTCCCGACGTCGCCGGTGTGCAGCCAGCCGTCGGGGTCGATCGTGTCGGCGGTCAGCTCCGGCTGCTTGCGATAGCCCGGCATGACGATGTCGCCGCGGACGAGGATCTCGCCGTCGTCGGCGAGGCGCACCTCGACGCCGGGAATCGGCCGACCGACGGTGCCGATCTTGATCCGCTCGGGCGGGTTGATCGTGGCCAGGCACGTGAGCTCGGACATCCCCCAGGTCTCGGAGATCTCGATGCCGATGGCGGCGAAGAACTCGAGCACGTCCACCGGCGTCGGCGCCGCCCCGGCCACGAAGCGGTCGGCCTGGTCGAGCCCGAGGTGCTCGCGCAGCTTGGAGAGCACGAGCTCGTCGGCCCGGGCGTGCTCATCCGCGAGCGCCTCGTCGACCGGTTCGCCCGCCTGCACGGCGCGCACGCGCCGCCGGCCGACGTCGAGCGCCCAACGCACCGCGGCGCGCCGGTCCTCGTCGGGCTCGGCGTCGAAGGCGGCCTCCAGCGCGGTCTTCGTCTTCTCCCAGATCCGGGGCACGGTGCCGAACGTCGTCGGGCGCACCTCGGGGACGATCTCCATGACCCGGCGGGGGTCGCGACAGCACGTGACCTCGTGGCCGAAGACCATCGCGCCGTAGTGGCTCGACCAGCGGTCCGCGATGTGGGCTGCCGGCAGGAAGGAGATCAGGCGTCCGTGGGGCGGGGTCGGCGACACGGCGTACAGGGCCCGCCACTCGGCGAGCATGTTCGCGTGCGTGATCTGCACGCCCTTGGGCGGGCCGGTCGTGCCCGACGTGTAGATCAGCGTGAGCAGGTCGTCGGGCGCGACGGCGCGCGCGGCGGCCTCGGCGTCGAAGCCTGGCTCGCCATGGGCCACGAGGTCGTCGAGCGTGAGCGTGCCCTCCTCCGCCCTCTCCGTCGACGACGATCACGTGCTCGACCGCGGGACAGGCGGCGCGGGCAGCGAGCACGCGGTCCAGGAACGCGGGCTCGCAGATCACGACGCGGTTGGCGGCGTCGCCGAGCAGGTACTCGAGCTGCTCGGGCGAGGACGTGTTGTAGACCGAGAACGGGACTGCGCCGAGGTGCATCGCAGCGCAGTCCACGAGGTGGAACTCGGGCCGGTTGCAGAGCATGATCGCGACCGTGTCGCCGGGGCCGATGCCCAGCGCCGCCAGGCCCGACGCGTAGTCGCCTGCGCGCGCCGCGTACTCGCGCCACGTCACGCGTACGCCGTCGCCCGGGGTGCGCAGCGCGACGGCGTCGCCCCGCTCCGCTGCCGTGCGCTGGAACGCCGCGCACAGCGTCGGCCCGTCGAGGGCGGCGGGTCTTGTGGCGGCGGCGGCGGCGCTCGTCTCCATGCGCGGCACGATAGGGCGCCGCCGCCCCCGGCGTCCAGGAGCGCTACGGCGTGGCGGCGGCGGCGACCTCGGCCTCGGCGTCGCGCTCGGCCTGCGCGCGACGGCGCTCGGCATTCGAGAGTGCGCGCACGTAGGCGCGGCCGGCGGCCTCGATGATGTCGGTCGAGACGCCCTGGCCCGAGGCCGTGACGTCGCCGAGCTCGAGCACCACCGAGGTCTCCCCGAGCGCGTCCTGGCCGCCCGTGACCGCGTCGACGCGGAACTCGCGTAGCTTGGCCTCGCGCCCGGCGGCGGCGTTGATCGCACGGAAGACCGCGTCGATCGGCCCGTCGCCGGTGAACGCGCCCTCGGCCTCCGTCCCATCGGGGAGGCGGACGCCGACCCGCGCGTGGGGCGGCCGGCGCGACGAGGCTTCGACGTCGAACCAGAGCAGGTTGTAGGAGCCCATGTCGTCGCGCAGCTCGTCGGTCGCCAGCGCCTCGAGGTCCATCGCGGTGACCTGCTTCTTCTTGTCCGCGATCTCCTTGAAGCGCTTGAACGCATGGTTGAGCGTCTGGCCGGAGACCTGGTAGCCCAGCTCCTCGAGCGCCTGCTGCAGGGCGTGGCGGCCGGAGTGCTTGCCGAGCACGATCGAGTTGGACTCCAGCCCGATCGTGCGCGCGTCCATGATCTCGTAGGTCGTGCGCTCCTTGAGCACGCCGTCCTGGTGGATGCCCGACTCGTGCGCGAACGCGTTGCGCCCGACCACGGCCTTGTTGGGCTGCACCGAATAGCCGGTCAGCCGCGAGACCAGGCGGCTGGTCCGCGCGATCTCCGTGGTGACGATCCCCGTGTGCAGCCCCACGTCGGCCCGGCGGGTGTGCAGCAGCATGGCGATCTCCTCGAGCGAGGCGTTGCCCGCCCGCTCGCCGAGCCCGTTGATCGCGCACTCGACCTGGCGCGCGCCCGCCAGCACGCCGGCGAACGAGTTGGCCACGGCCAGCCCTAGGTCGTCGTGGCAGTGGACCGAGACGACCACGTCGCGCAGGCCCGGCACCAGCTCGTACAGCCGCGCGAGGTAGGCGGTGTACTCCTGCGGCATCGTGTAGCCGACCGTGTCGGGGATGTTGATCGTCGTCGCGCCCTCCTCGAGCGCGATCGCGCACACCTCGGCGGTGTACTCGACGTCGGCGCGGGTGGCGTCCATGGGCGAGAACTCCACGTCGTCCACGTAGCCCTTGGCGTGCGCGACGGCGGCGCGGGCCTGGCCCTTGACGTCCTCGCGCGTGGTCTGGAGCTGGTGCTCGATGTGGATGTCGGAGGTCGAGATGAAGGTGTGGATGCGCGGGCGCTCCGCGTCCCTGACCGCCTCGTACGCCGCGTCGATGTCGGCGACGTGCGTGCGCGCCAGGCCCGCGATCACGGGACCCTGGACGTTGCGGGAGATCGTCTCGACCGCCTCCGAGTCGCCCGGCGACGTGATCGGGAACCCGGCCTCGATCACGTCAACGCCGAGGCGCGCGAGCTGCTGGGCGATCTCGAGCTTCTCGGCCACGTTGAGCGAGATACCGGGCGACTGCTCGCCGTCCCGCAGCGTGGTGTCGAAGATCAGTACTCGATTGGGATCGTCCGGCCTGGTCATGTCGCTCCTTTGCGTCTCGTCCTACGGCTTCTTCTCGGCTGGTTTGCGGCTACGCGGCCGCCACGCGCTATTCCCCCCGAAGGGGGAGGAGAAGAAGGCGAAGGTCGAGCAGGTGCGTCATGCGCTCGCGGAATGTAGCACGCCCGGTTGCGCCGGCTAGGGCGTGAGGACGACCTTGCCGATGTTGCGCCGCTCGGCGATGAAGCGGTGGGCGTCCGGGGCGCGGTCGAACGGGAACGCCTCCGCGACGACGGGCACGATCGTCCCGTCGTCGAGCATCTCGCGCAGCGGGGCGATCCAGGGCTCGATCGTGCCGGCGTGGTCCCACAGCGTGAGCATGTTGAGGCCGATCACCGCCTTCGACGCCGACATCTGCTTGATCAGGTTGAAGCGCGGCATCCGGATCGCGGCCCGGGCCGCGGTGACCAGGTTGCGCCGCTCGCCCGACATCACCGACGAGGCCCCGAACGCGACCAGGCGGCCGCCGGGCGCGAGCAGGTTGTAGCCGGTGCGGAAGCTCTTGCCGCCGATGGCGTCCATGATCACGTCGAACTCCGGGAGGTCGGCCTCCCAGCCCGGCCGGGTGTAGTCGATCGCGTGGTCGACGCCGAACCCGCGGATCGCCTCGTGCTTGCCGGGCGAGGCCGTGCCATAGATCTCGGCGCCCGACCGCTTCGCGATCTGCGTCGCGGAGATGCCGACGCCCCCGGCGGCGGCGTGGATCAGCACGCGCTCGCCGCGCTGGAGCGCGCCGTAGCGGATCAGGCCGGCCCACGCGGTCGAGTAGTTGACGGGGATCGCTGCGCCCTGCTCGAAGCTCAGCCCGTCGGGCAGCGGCACGACGTCGGCCGCCTTGACCACGATCTGCTCGACGTAGCCGCCGAAGCGCGTTCCGGCCATCACACGCTGGCCGACCTCGATGCCCTCGGCGCCGGGGCCGACGGCCCGGACCGTCCCCGCGACCTCGTACCCGACGACGGTCGGCGGCTTGGGCGCGTCGGGATACAGGCCCACCCGCGCCATGGTGTCGGCGAAGTTGATGCCGGCGGCGGCGACGTCGACCGCGACCTGGCCGCCCAGCGGCCGGTCGGGCGCCGGGCGCTCCTCGACCTGGAGCACCTCGGGCGGCCCGTGCTTCGTGATCACGACCGCGCGCATGCGCCGGCGAGCCTATCCCAGGAGTCGCGCTGGCGCGTGGTGCGTGACCCCTATGCGCTCACAGGTGCGCCTCGGCGTGCTCGACCGGCGCCTCGAGGGTCCCCTCGATCGCGGCCTCCGGCCTGCGCCTGAAGAATTCCCTGTATTTCGCCCAGGCGAAGAACATCAGCACCACGCCGAGCAGGAGCCCGCCGACCCCGATCGCGATCGGCACCTCGATTCCGAGGATCGGCTTGGCGTAGTTGACGCCGGCCTTGCTGTAGTCGCTGAACGCCTTGATGAAGATCCCCAGCATCATCAGGCCGCCGACCAGGGGGACCAGGCCGACGAAGATGAAATTGCGGGCACTCTTGAAGAGCTCCTTGCGGAAGAACACGACGCATGCGAACGCCGTCAGCCCGTAGTAGAAGCAGATGCCAAAGCCGAGTGCCGTGATCGAGTCCCCGAGCACCGTTTGACCGGGGTTGAGCGCCAGCACGAGGATCGTCCAGACGATCGATATCCCGCCCATCGCGAGGGTGGACACCGAGGGCGTCAGGTTGCGCGGGTGGATCCGTCCGAACGACTCCGGGATCGCCTTGAAGCGCGCCATCGAGAGCGTCGTGCGCGCCGTGGGCAGGATCGTCGTCTGCGTCGACGCGGACGCCGAGGTGAGGACGGCGATGATTAGCAACTTGTTCCACGGGTCGCCGAAGACCTTGTTGCCGAGGACGCTCAGCACGTCGTCGGAGTTGTCGCTGAGGAACTTCGTACCGGCATACGCCTGCGACGCGGCCGACACGATCACGTAGATCAGGACGAGCAGGATCGTCGAGAGCACGGCGGCGCGGCCGGGACCGTCCGCGCTGCCCTCCGACTCCTCGTTGACCGCCACCCCGCTGTCCCACCCCCAGTAGATGAAGACCCCGAGCAGCACGCCGTCGATCAGCGCCGTCGATGACATGTCGAACGGGTTGAACCAGGAGAACGCCGGCTCGATCGAGCCCGCGGGGCTATTGGCGTAGACCTTGACCAGCGCGACGACGGCGAAGATGAAGAGGATCACGACCTCCGCGCCGAGCAGGAACTGCTGCGTCTTGGCCGAGAGCTCGATCCCGCGGTAGCAGATCCAGGTCATCAGGGCGATCCAGATGACCGCCGCCACGATCAGCGCGAAGGTCGATCGTGCGGCGCTGTTCCAGTCGAACAGGAGGTAGGTGTACTTGGCGGCGATCTCGGCCAGCGTCGCCATCACGATGATGTCGGTGATGATGATCGCCCAGCCTCCGATCCAACCGACCTGCGGCCCGAAGGCGCGCGTCGTCCACGTGAACGTCGTCCCGCAGTCCGGGTCGGCGCGGTTGAGGTACTTGTAGGCCGCGGCCACGAACAGCATCGGGACGAACGCGACGATCATGACCGCCGGCGCGTGCACGCCAACCCCGCCGACGGCGACGACGAATCCGAGCGTGGCCGCGAGCGAGTACGCGGGCGCCGTTGACGCCACGCCGATCACCACGTTGGACAGGAAACCGATGGCGTTCTTCTTGAGGCCCTTGTCGGGGACCTCCACCGTCACTCCGCTAACCGGAACCGATGCGCTCTCCACGCCGCTCTCCTCCTCCGTCGTGTACGCCGCAGCGTACGAGAGTGCGCCGACGGGGAGCAAGGGCGGTTTGTCCACTTTGGCCCAGCGGCGCTCGAGCGGGTGGCCGGGGCGGACGAGCGTCAGAGCGCCACGGTGCGGCCGTCGACGAAGCCCTCGCCGGCGACGATCTCGTCCACCACGTCCTGCGGCACGGGCCGGTCGCTCGTGATCGCCATCGCGGCCAGCGACCGGTCCTCCTGCGGCGCCCCGTCGGGCTGGCGGCCCACGGCCGCCGACACGATGTTGATGCCGTGCTCGCCGAAGGCCGTACCGACGCGGCCGACCATGCCCGGGACGTCGCTGTAGCGGAAGAGCGTCACGTAGGGCTCGAGCTGGAGGTCGAAGCGCTGGCCCCAGGCCTCCAGCAGGTGCGGCCGCGCGCGGCGGCCGATCGTGGTGCCGACCACGCGCACGCTCGCGTCGCCGCTCGCCACGACCACGCGCACGAGGTCGGTGTAGTCGCGCGCGCTGGTGCGCTTGGCCTCGGCCAGCTCGATGCCGCGCTCCTCCGCCAGCGCGGGGGCGTTGACGAGGTTGACGTCCTCCTCGGTGTGGCCGCGCAACACCCCGAGCAGCACGGACGTGGCCAGCAGGCGCGTGTCGTGCTCGGCGATACGGCCGAGGAACTCGGCCTCGATGCGATCGATGGAGGAGCCCTGCGCCAGCGCCAGGCCGAGGCGCCCGAGGGACTCGCACAGCGGCAGGAACGGCCCGAGCACCTCCATGTCGCGTGCCGGGATCGCGGGGATGTTCACCGCGTTGGTCACCACACCCCCGGTGAGCGCGGCGAGGACCTGCTCGGCCGTCTGGACGCCGGCGCGGTCCTGGGCCTCCGTGGTGGAGGCGCCCAGGTGCGGCGTGACGACGACGTTGTCGTAGCCGTCGAAGAGCGCGTAGTCGGTGATCGGCTCCTCCGGGAACACGTCGAGCGCGGCGCCGGCGACCTTGCCCGAGTCCAGCGCGTCCTTGAGCGCCTCGTCCACGACCAGCTCGCCGCGGGCGCAGTTGATGACGCGCACCCCGTCCTTCATCTTGGCGAAGGCCTCGGCATCGAGCCAGCCCCTCGTCTCGGGCGTCTTGGGCAGGTGGACCGTGATGAAGTCGGCGCGCGCGTAGACCTCGTCGGACGACTCGGCCTTCTCCACGCCCAGCTCCACGTAACGCTCGGCCGCGACGAACGGGTCGTAGGCGAGCACGTTCATGCCGAATGCGCTCGCACGCGCGGCGACGAGCTGGCCGATGCGCCCGAAGCCCAGGATGCCCAGCGTCTTCTCGTACACCTCGACGCCGCCAAACCTGGAGCGCTCCCAGCGATGGTCGGTGAGCGAGGCGTGCGCCTGGGGCACGTTGCGGGCGAGCGCGAGGATCAGCGCGATCGTGTGCTCGGCGGCGGCGATCGTGTTGGACTGGGGCGCGTTGGCGACCACGATCCCGCGCTTGGTGGCGGCCTCGACATCGACGTTGTCCACGCCGACGCCGGCGCGGCCGATCACCTTCAGGCGGTCGGCGCGCGCGATCAGGTCGGCCGTGAGCTTGGTGGCCGAGCGGATCAGGATGCCGTCGTAGCCCCCGATGCGCTCGGCGAGCTCGTCGTCGGACCAGTCGACGCCCACGTCGACGTCGAAGCGCTCGCGCAGGAGGTCCACGCCCGTGTCGGCGATCTTCTCCTTGACGAGGATCTTCGGCTTTGCGGCGGTCACGCGGGCGGCGCGACCGCGCCCACGCCGGCCTCGAGGAACACGCGCTGGGCGGCAGCGACGCCGGCGCCCAGCTCCACCTCGTGCCCGAGCTCCGCGAGCACCTGCTCGAGGCCGGCCAGCGAGATGATGATGTCGAAGGCGCCGAAGTACCCGCAGTGGGCGATGCGCAGGATGCGGCCCTTGAGCTGGGCCTGGCCGCCGTTCGCGGTGATGCCGCGCTTGCGCAGCAGCCCGGGGACCTTGCCGCCGTCGATGCCATCGGGCAGTTCGACGGCCGTCACGACGGTCGCGCGCTCGTCGGGATCGCCGAACAGGTCGAGGCCGAGCCCGGCGACGCCGGCGCGCGCGGCGCGGGCGAGCAGGTCGTGACGCGCGAGCACGCGCTCGAGGCCCTCCTCCTCGATCATCTCCAGCGCCACGTCGAGGCCGGCGAGCAACGAGACGGCCGGCGTGAACGGGGTGGCCGGGGCGTCCTTGCGCAGCTCGGCCACGGTGCGCTCCCAGTTGAAGTAGTAGGTGCCGCCCGGGCGCTGCGCCGCATGGTCCAGCGCGCGCTGGGAGGCGGAGACGAAGCCGAGGCCGGGGGGAGTCATCAGCGCCTTCTGCGAGCCCGTGACGACCACGTCGAGCCCCCATTCGTCCTGACGGCACTCGGCGGCGCCGAGACCCGAGACCGCGTCGACGACGAGCATCGCGTCGTGGCGGCGGACGACCTCGGCGAGCGCCTGGACGTCGTGGACCACGCCCGTCGACGTCTCCGACAACGTGGCGAATGCGACCTGGATCTCCGGGCGTTCCGCCAGGCGGCGGTCGACCTCGTCGGGATCGAGCCGCGCGCCCCACTCCGGCTCGTAGCGGACCACGTCCGCGCCGTGGGCCTCACCCAGCTCGATCCAGCGCTCGCCGAACTTCCCGGCGGCGCAGGCCAGGATCGGATCGCCGGGAGCGACGAGGTTCGCAACGGCGGACTCCATCGCGCCCGAGCCGCTGGACGCGAAGACCATCACGTCGTTGGAGGTCCCGAACACGCGCGGCAGCCGATCGAGCACGCGCGCGAACAGCGCGTCGAAGGCGGGAGCGCGGTGGTAGACCACCGGCTCGGCCATGACCGAGA
The DNA here is from genome assembly GCA_963725645.1 of uncultured Actinomycetes bacterium. GTDB lineage: Bacteria > Actinomycetota > Thermoleophilia > Solirubrobacterales > Solirubrobacteraceae > JALYZC01. The sequence goes on along the minus strand of CAVRZD010000006.1, from coordinate 1,611,177 downwards.
GCACGCGCGGAGGCAGCGGGGTCGGGCCCGCCGTCATCAGGTACTGCTTCACGTAGGGGTTCGGCGCCGTCACGAGGTCGGCAACGATAGCGCGCGGGTCCGGTGCGTCTCAGCCTCCGGCGGGCGAGTCCCGGCGGCCGGTGCGCGCGGCCCGGACGCGCCGGGCCGCGGAGCGCGCCGGAGCGGTGAGGCGCCAGCTCCGGCTCCGGCGCAGGGCGTCGAAGTCGCGCGCGAGCCGGCCGTGCTCGGCGGCCAGCTCCCGCGCGGCCTCCGGGCCCAGCGACGTCCCGGCAGCGGCGATCCGCGGCTGCGGCGGGACCAGAGCCGCCGGGATGTGGTCGTGGTCGGCGTCGCGCTTGGTCGTGGCCCAGGCCAGATACGCGGCGGCGTCGGCGCCCGGGGCGTCGGGGAACGTGGCCATCAGGTCGGAGCGCTCGGCCCACAGCGCCAGCAGGTAGCGCGAGGGGGCGGGCGGTGGGCCGGCCGGCTCGTTGAGCCAGGCGAGGAACGACGACGGCCCCGCGGTCCACGGGTTCGGCGGCTCCGGCGCCCCGGACGCGTCCGCAGCGATGACCGCGTCGCGATACAGGCGGCGCATCAGCGGCGTCGTCATTTGGCCGTCGGGGAGCGCGTCGAACGGCGCCCGGGCCGCCCGTGCGTCGTCGTACCCCGCCCCGAGCAGCCGGTCGGCGTAGTCGCGGGCGAGGCGCGCGAGGCCGGGCCGTTCGTCGAGCGAGGGCCAGTGCTCGTCGATCGCCGGGGTCGTGGTGAGCAGGTCCGGGCGGCGCGGGTCGAAGCCGCACAGGAAGTGGAAGTGGCGCAGTGGCGCGTCCTCGAACGTCGGCGTGCCGTTGCGCCACACGACGTCGCGGTAGTGCATGGCGAAACCGCTCACGTTGCAGCCGGGGTCGCGCAGCACGTGGTGGTCGAACAGCCCAGGCACGAGGTCGAGCCAGGCCTGCTCGTTGAACACGCCCGTCCCCGGCTCGGGGATGCAGCGCCGCGCGATCCGGGTGCCCCACCAGTCCAGGAACGACCGGGCGCCCGCGCCCACGGCCAGCAGGCCCGAGTTGAACGCGCCGGTGCGGATGATCATCCGCTCGAGGTCGACGTCGTCGTGGGGCACCGTGCTGTGCGGCGTGAGGACCGTGCCGTGGCGCCGGGCCAACTCGGCGAGCCCGTCGAGATCCGCGTACACGCACGAGTCGGCGTCGAGCAGCAGGGCCGCGTCCTCGCCGCGGTCGAGCAGGTGCGCCAGCAGCGGGGCCTTCATCGAGCACGTCAGCCCCTGGCCGTCGAACATCACGCCGCGGCGGTGCAACTCGGCGTCGTCGATCCCGATGTCGCCCGGGCGCACCGTCTCGAAGTCGCGGTCGACCTCGAGTCCGCCGTCGAGGTCGTCGGCGATCAGGACGACGAAGCGGGCGTCGGGGTGGTGGTCGAGGAAGGAACGGCCCAGGACGCGGGCGTACGGCGCGTAGCGCGCGGTGATGACGGTGGAGCCGACGATGCCGTCGCCCCGGCTCAGAAGTCGGTCTCGATCCAGTCCATCATCGAGCGCAGCTCGCGGCCCTCGCGCTCGACCTGGTGGTCGGCCTGCTCCTCGCGCATGCGCTTGAAGTTCTCCTGACCGGCGCGGTTCTCGGCGATCCATTCCCGCGCGAACGTCCCGTCCTGGATCTCGGAGAGCAGCTGCTTCATCGCCGCCCGTGTCGGCTCGCCGATGACGCGTTTACCCCTCGTGAGGTCCCCGTACTCGGCCGTGTTGCTGATCGAGTAGCGCATCCCGGTGATGCCCTTCTCGTACATCAGGTCCACGATCAGCTTGAGCTCGTGGAGGCATTCGAAGTAGGCGAGTCGCGGGTCGTAGCCGGCCTCGACCAGCGTCTCGTATCCGGCGCGCACCAGCTCGGTCACGCCGCCGCAGAGGACGGCCTGCTCGCCGAAGAGGTCGGTCTCGGTCTCGTCCTTGAAGGTGGTCTCGATCACGCCGGCGCGCGTGCCGCCGATCCCCTTCGCATACGCGAGCGCCGTCTCGCGCGCCTTCCCGCTGGCGTCCTGGTGGACCGCCATCAGGCACGGGACCCCGCGGCCCTCGGTGAACTGGCGCCGCACGAGGTGGCCCGGCCCCTTCGGAGCGACCATCGCGACGTCCACGTCAGCCGGCGGTTCGACCTCGCCGAAGTGGATCGAGAAGCCGTGGCCGAACATGAGCGTGTTGCCGGCGGCGATGCCGTCGCGGACCTCCTCCTCCCAGATCCGCCGGTGCAGCTCGTCGGGGACGAGCATCATCACGATGTCGCCGCGGGACGCGGCATCGGCGGGGTCGAGGACCTCGAGGCCGTGGCCACGCGCCTCCTCGACGGACGTCGAGTCCGGACGCAGCCCGACCACCACGTTCACGCCCGAGTCCTTGAGGTTGAGCGCGTGCGCGTGGCCCTGGGAGCCGTAGCCGATGATGGCGACGGTCTTCCCGTCGAGCACGCTGAGGTCGGCGTCGTCGTCGTAGAACATGGCGCGCCACACTAGTACACCCGTCGCGCGGTCAGGCGGTGGCGGCGGCGACCAGCGCCCGGCCGGGGACGGTCAGGCCCCCGGACTCGTCGCGATACTCGGCGAGCCGGGCGTCGATCGCCTCGCGCAGGCGGTCGCGGCCGTTCGCGTCGAGGGCGCCAAGCGCGTCGGCGAAGGGGACCGAGAGGGCGATGCGGTCCTCCCACCAGGCGTCCTCGTCCACGTAGGCGAACGCGAGGTCGAGCGCCTCCAGCTCGACGTCGGCGAATCCAGCGTCGAGCAGCAGCGCCTCGATCCGGCCCGGGGCGGCGAACGCGAACATTCCGGGCTGGTCGGGGTGTGGCGGCGGCGTCCCGAGCAGGCGCTGCACCTCGTCGGAGGCGACCGACGCCCACACGTTGTCCTCGCCCGCCCCCCACGCGGCGAGCGCCACGCGCCCGCCGGGCCGCAGGACGCGCCTGGTCTCGCGCAGCGCCGCGCCCGGGTCCGCGAGCAGGATGTAGCCCCACCGGCACAGGACGGCATCGAGGCTCGCGGCCGGAAGGTCGATCCACTCGGCGTTGAGCGACCGGAACTCGACGCCCCGCACGCCGAGCTCCGCCGCGCGGGCGCGCGCGCCGTCGAGCATGCCGTCCGACGCGTCGGAGCAGATCAGCGTGCCGCCCGGAGCGATCAGCTCGGCGACGAGGAAGCCGGTGTCACCCGATCCCGCGGCGAGCTCGAGCACCCGATGGCCGGGTTGTGGGCGGATCGCGTCGGCCATCCACCGCGAGACGGGCATCGCGATGGCCTGGAGCGCGGCGCGGCGATCGCGCCAGCCGGGCGCGGCGCGCTCCCAGATGTCCTGCGCGGTCGTCCGGTAGGCGTCCGCGTCGAAGCCCGTCACGCCAGCTCCCGGCGCAGCAGCTTTCCCGACGGCGTGCGCGGAAGCTCGTCGGAGAACTCGATCGCCTTCGGGACCTTGAACCCGGTCAGCGCGCCACGGCAGTGGGCGCGCAGCGCGCCCTCGTCGGTCACGACACCGGGGCGCAGCACCACCGTGGCCACGACCGCCTCCCCCCACTCCGGGTCCGGGCGCGCGTGCACGGCCGCCTCCGCGACCGCCGGGTGACGCGCCAGAACCGCCTCGACCTCGGCCGGCGCGACGTTCTCGCCGCCCGTCACGATCGTGTCGGTCTTGCGGCCCGTGACGGTCAGCCGTCCGCCGGCGTCGAGCGTGCCGAGGTCGCCGGTATGCAGCAGGCCGTCGGCGCCGGCGGCGCCGGGCGCGACCGTGGGCCCGGCCACGAGGATCTCGCCGTCGGCCGCGAGCTCGAGGCGCGTGCCCGGCAGCGGCCGGCCGGCCGTGTCGGGCTCGCCGATCGCCGAGGTCGTGACCTGCGAGCACGCCTCGGTCAGGCCGTAGGTCTGCGCCACCGGGATGCCCGCATCCGCCGCGCGGGCGGCCAGCGCGGGCGGCAGCGCCCCGCCGCCGAGCAGCGCGCACCGCAGCGCCGGCGGGCGCTCGAGGCCGACGTCGAGCAGGCGGGCGAGCATCGTGGCGACGAGCGAGACCACGGTCACGCCGCGCTCGCGCAGGGCGGCCTCGGCCGCGGCGGGGTCGAATCGCTCGTGCAGGACGGCCGTGGTCGCGAACGCTGCGCTGCGGACGAGCACCGACAGGCCGCCGACGTGTGCGACCGGCAGCGCCGACAACCACCGTTCGCCGCGGTCGTGGCCGAGCACCGCCGCGGAGCCGCGCGCGCTCGCTTCGAAGTTCCCGAAGGTCAGCTCGACCGCGCCGGGGGCCGACGTGGTGCCCGACGTGTGCACGACGGCGGCGACCGCGTCGCGGTCGTGCGCGTCGCGCAGGGGCGGGTCGGCCGCCTCGCCCTGCACCGGGGCGTCCACGACGGCCGCCGCCCCCGCCGTGCGAGCGGCGCGCTCGGCGGGCGCCAGCCGCGGGTCGACCGCCACCGGCACGGCGCCGAGGCGCCAGCAGCCGTGGAGCGCCTCGGCGAAGGCGAGTCCGGGCGGGAGGACCAGCGCGACCCGTTGGCGGGGCGCGACCCCGCGCGCGGCGAGGCGCCGCGCGGCCGCGTCGGCGCGCGCCAGCAGGTCGGCGTACGCGACGGTCTCGCCGGCGGTCTCGACCGCAGCGCGGTCCGGCTCGAGCGCCGCCGCGCTCGCGAGCCAGCACGGGATTTCCATCCCCGACAGGCTAGTGTTGCCGGCCGCATGAGTCCCGTGACGTGGACCGCCGCCGCCGAGTACGCGGACATCCGCTACGAGACCTCGGGCGACGGCATCGCGAAGATCACGATCGACCGCCCGGAGGTGCGCAACGCCTTCCGGCCGCAGACGCTGATCGAGATCTCCGACGCCCTCACGCGGGCGCGCGATGACCTCGACGTCGGCGTGATCATCCTCACGGGCGAAGGACCGGATGCGTTCTGCTCGGGGGGCGACCAGCGCGTGCGCGGGGATGCCGGTTACCTCGCCGACGACGCGGCGGCGCAGCGCGGCGTCGGCCGCTTTCACGTCACCGATCTCCACGTGCAGATCCGCCGCACGCCCAAGCCCGTCGTGGCCATGGTTGCGGGCTATGCGATCGGCGGCGGACAGGTGCTCCACGTCGTATGTGATTTGTCGATCGCAGCCGACAACGCGCGCTTCGGGCAGACCGGGCCGAAGGTGGGGTCCTTCGACGGGGGCTACGGCGCGGGCCTGCTCGCCCGCCAGATCGGCGCCAAGCGCGCCCGCGAGGTGTGGTTCCTATGTCGCCAGTACGACGCTCGGACGGCGCTGGACTGGGGCCTCGTGAACGCGGTCGTGCCGCTCGAGCGCCTCGAGGCGGAGACCGTCGAGTGGTGCCGCGAGATGCTCGCGCTGTCGCCGTTCGCGCTACGCCTCCTGAAGGCGAGCTTCAACGCGACCGAGGACGGCCTGGCGGGCATCCAGCAGCTCGCGCACGACACGAACCTCCTCTTCTACGGCAGCGAGGAGGCGCACGAGGGGCGCGACGCGTACGTGGAGCGGCGCAGCCCCGACTTCTCGAAGTTCCCTCGCCGGCCGTAGCGGAACGGATGCCGAGCGGCACCCGGATCTGGCTGATGGCGGCGCGGCCGCGCACGCTGCCCGCGGCCGTCGCGCCCGTGCTCGTCGGCACCGCGCTCGCCGGGCAGGCCGGCATCTTCCACCCGCTCACCTTCATCGCGACCCTCGTCGGGGCGATCTTCATCCAGGTCGGCACGAACCTGTCCAACGACTACTCCGACGCGCGCCGCGGCGCCGACACCGAGGACCGCCTCGGACCGGTTCGGGTGACCGCCGGCGGCCTGGTGCCGCCGCGGCAGGTGCTGATGGCGACGTACGTGTCGTTCGGGGTCGCCGTGCTGGTCGGCATCTACCTCGTCGCCGTCGCCGGCTGGGAGCTGCTCCTCGTCGGGGGCGCGTCGATCCTCGCGGGCGTGCTGTACACCGGCGGGCCGCGGCCCTACGGGTACGAGGGCCTGGGCGAGCTCTTCGTGTTCGCCTTCTTCGGGATCGTGGCGGTCACGGGCTCCTATTTCGTGCAGGCCAAGGAACTGCCGTGGGAGGCGTTCGTCCTGGCCGTTCCCGTGGGACTGCTCGCCGCGGCGATCCTGATGGTCAACAACATCCGCGACCTCGAGACCGACCGTCGCGCCGGCAAGCGCACGCTGGCCGTGCGGCTGGGCCGGCAGCGCGCGCGACGGCTGTACGCGGCGATGGTGTATGTCGCGTTCTTCCTCGCGCCGCTGCCGTGGGTGCTCGGCTCGCTGTCGGCCTGGCTGCTGCTGCCCTGGCTCGCGATTCCGCTGGCCGTGCCGCTGGTCCGCACCGTCGCGAATCACACCGACGGGCCGACGCTCAACGCCGCGCTCGCCCGCACCGGAATGCTCCAGCTGGTCTTCTGCCTGCTGCTCTCGGGCGGAATCCTGCTGTCGTGATGGATGTCGAGCTGGAGCGGGTGAGCTTCCGGTTCCGGCAGCCGATCGCGACGGCGTACGGGACGCTGACCGAGCGCGCGGTGCTGGTGCTGCGGTTGCGCGACGAGGACGGGAACGAAGGATTGGGCGAGGCCGCGCCGCTCCCGGGGTACGACGGGCGGACCCTCGAGGAGGCCGAGACTGCGATTCGCGCTGAACTCGCCGCGCTCGGACATCTCGCCGCGGCGGGCACCGAGGGCGCCGACGTCGACGAGCCCGCGGTGCCCCAGGGTGCGGCCGCGCTCGACATCGCCTCGCTCGATCTGACCTCGAGGATCGAGGGACGACCGATCGCGGAGCTCGAGACCGAGCGGCCCTCCGCCTCGATCCCCGTCAACGCGACGATCACGGCCACGGACCGGGCCGGCGCGGCCGCGGAGGCCTCCGCGGCCGCAAAGGCGGGCTTCGACACCGTCAAGCTCAAGGTCGGCGTCGGCGACGACGCGGGGCGGGTGGCGGCCGTGCGGGCGGCCGTCGGCTCCGACGTCGCCATTCGCATCGACGCCAACGGCGCATGGGACGTGGAGGAGGCGGTGGCCGCCCTGCGCTCGGTCGCGCCCTCCCGACTCGAGCTATGCGAGGAGCCGGTGCACGGCGTCGCCGAGCTCGCTGCCCTGCGCGAGCGCCTCGACGGCGAAATCCCGATTGCCATGGACGAGACGGCTCGTGAGCCGGACGCGATCGCGTCGGGCGCGTGCGACCTCGTCTGCCTCAGGGTCGCCGGGTGCGGCGGCATCGCGCGCCTCTGGGTCGCGGCGGAGACCGCGCGCGAGGCCGGCTCGCAGGTCTACGTCGCCTCGACCTACGACGGGCCGATCGGAATCGCGGCGGGCCTGCACGCGGCCGCGGCGCTGGGGCCGGACATCCCGGCCTGTGGGCTGGCCACGCTACCGCTGTTCGAGAACCTCAGCGACCCCTTCCCCGCCCGCGACGGGCGGATCGAGGTGCCGCGCGGCCCCGGGCTCGGCGTCACTTGGCCGGTGGGATGACGAGCACGGGCCGGTCGCTGTGGTGGACCACCCCGTTGGCGACGCTGCCGATCATCAGCGACTGCAGCCCGCTGTGCCCGCGCGTGCCGACGACGATCGCGCTCGCGTCGAGCTCGTCGGCGACGTCCACGATCGTGCGCCAGATCTTGCCCTCGGCCGTTTGCGCGGTGGCGTCGAAGCCATGCTTCCGCGCCACCTCCACGCCCTGCTCGGCCGTGCGCTGGGCGACCTGGGCGCCGATGTCGTCCATCTCGCGCTCGAGCCCGGCGGCGCGGCCCATCCCCTCGCTCACCCCGGCGAGGGGGTCGTAGCCGGTGAAGGCCGCGGTCGGTTCCCATACCGTGAGGACCACGGCCGGGCCGCCCCCGATGAGGCCCGCCGCGCGCTCGATCGCCCGCCCCGCGGCGTCGGAGCCGTCGTAGCCCAGCAGGACAGGGGTGGATGCGCTCGCCTCGGCCATGCGAATCGGAAGGCTACCCGGCCGCCGGGGCGCTCATCGCAGCGCGGCGCGCAGCGCCAGCACCCGCGCCGCCGAGGCCCGGAGCTCGGCGGCCGACACACGGCCCGCGCGGGCGTCGCCGATCAGCCCCTCCTCCGCCCGCACGCCGCCGGCGTAGGACTGCGCGAACAGGAGCAGGTCGGCGCCGGCGCGCGTGGACATCCGCGCCTGCGTCGCCGGTGAGCCGTACCTCGACGCGGCGGCCGTCTCGAGGTCGTCGGTGATCGACACGCCCGTAAAGCCGAGGCGGCCGCGCAGCTCGTCGGTGGCCAGCCGCCGCGAGAAGAGGGCCGGGAGGCGGTCGAACGCCGGGTAGATCGCGGTGGCCAGCATCACCAGGTCGATGCGGGCGCGGATCGCCGCCGCGAAGGGAACCTCGTCGATGCGCCGCAGCGTCGCCTGCGAGAGCCCGATGCGGCTCGCCACCGCGTCCTCGTCCACGCGCGGCACGCCGATCCCGGGGAAGTGCTTGGCCGTGGCGGCGACGCCGCCGCTGTGCAGCGCGCCGGCGAAGGCGGTGCCGAGCGCGGCGACCTTCGCGGGGTCGCGGGAGTAGCTGCGGCCCAGCTGCTCGGAGAACGACCCGGCACGCCCCGTGTCCAGCACCGGCGCGAGGTTCACGTTGACGCCGACGCTGCGCAGGTTGCGGGCCGTGGCCGTCCCCTCGCTGCGCGCGACCGCCGTGCTGCCGGTGCGCCCGACCGCCGCCGGGCTGCGGCTCGGCGCCCCGCTGAGGCGCTTCACGAGGCCGCCCTCCTGGTCGATCATGACGAGCAGCGGCGCCCGCAGGCCGGCCGGACGCGGCAGCGCCTGCAGCCGCGCGATCGTCGCGCGCAGACGCGCGCGGGAGGCGATGTTGCGCGCGAAGAGGATGACGCCGGCGGCCTCGCCCGCGCGGATACGGCGCTCGAGCGCGGCGGGCGGCGTCGCGCCCGCGTAGGAGAACACCATGTGCTGGCCGACCAGCTGGCGCGTCGTCAGCGCCGGGAGCGCGGGACCCGGCTGGGTCGCGCCCGGTCCCGTGCCGCCCGTCGCCGCCGCCGCGCTGGCGGCGGCCGTGACGGCCAGCAGCAGCGCGGCTGCGAGCACGACCGGTCTGCGAGCGACGGTCACGGAGGCCCGGAACACGTGGCGGAGCGTTTCGATGCGGGACTCAGGCGTCCTGCCCGCCCCGCAGCGCGCCGGCAACGATGGCCGGCGCCTCGAGGTGGACCGCGTGGCCGGCGCCGGGCACGATCAGGGCCCGCGCGCGCGGCATGCGCGCGACCATTCGTTCGGCCAGCTTGGCGTAGGTGCCGTCGCGCTCGCCGGCGATCGCGGTGACCGTCATGCGCAGCTCGCCCAGGCGCGGCCAGAGCGGCTCGGCGGCGCCCTGGCCCAGGCCGCGGAGGGCGGCCGCGAGGCCGGACGGGTCGTTGCGCAAGCGGTCCTCGTGGGCGATCGCCGCCACGTCCGGCGGCTGCCCCTTGAAGATCGGCTGGCGCCCCCAGCGGCTCGCGAACGCCTCGATGTCCAGGCCGACCTCCAGCTCGGCGGCGAGGGCCTCGTCGGCCTCGCCCCGGGCGGCGCGCTCGACGTCGTCGGCGATGCCCGGCGTCGTGCCGACGAGGACCAGGCGCTCCACGCGCTCGGGGTGCGCCAGCGCGACCCGCAGTGCGAGTCGGCCCCCCATCGAGTAGCCGGCGAGGGCGAAGCGCTCCGGAGCCTCCGAGATCACGTCGGCCACGCAGGCCTCGACCGTCACCGGGCGCCGCGTCGCCGCCGACCCGTGCCCGCGCAGGTCGGGGGCGAGCGCGCGTATAGCGTTCGCCGAGCGCTTCGACCACGCCGCGCCAGCTGGCGCCCGTCTGGGTGAACCCGTGGAGGAGGAGGACGGTCGGGCGCACGCCCCGAATCATGACCGCGACCGACACCCACCTGCTCCTGCGCGCGTTCTGCGACGAGCTCGCGCGCTGCGGCATGACCGACGCGTGCACGTCCCCCGGCTCGCGCTCGGCGCCGCTCGTGCTCGCCCTCGCGCGAGAGCAGCGGCTGCGCTGCCACTCCCACATCGACGAGCGCTGCGCCGGCTTCTTCGCGCTCGGCCTCGCCAAGGCGAGCCGCCGGCCGGTCGCGGTCGCCTGCACGTCGGGGACCGCCGCGGCCGAGCTGACCCCGGCGGTGCACGAGGCCCGAGAGGCTCGCGTGCCGCTGATCGTGCTCACGGCCGACCGCCCGCCCGAGTTGCGCGAGACCGGGGCCGGCCAGACGATCGACCAGGTCAAGCTCTACGGCGCGGCGGCCAAGTGGTTCTTCGAGGTCGGCATCCAGGACGCCGAACCGGACCGGCTGCGGTTCCTGCGCACCCTCGCCTGCCGCGCCTACTGGACGGCGCTCGAGGGCCGGCCCGGCCCCGTGCACCTCAACTTCCCGCTGCGCGAGCCGCTGGTGCCGGACGGCCCGCTGCCCGACGCCGACGGCGGCCGGGCCGACGGAGCGCCGTGGGTCGACCGCGCGCCCGCCGACGGACGCCCGGCCCCGGCGGCGCTGCATCGCCTGATGGACGCGCTGGAGGCACGGCCGCGCGGCGTGCTCGTATGCGGGCGCTCCGAGCGCGATTCGGCGCTCGCCCTCGCGGTGGAGGGGTTCGCGGAGACCGCCGGGTATCCCGTACTCGCCGACCCGCTCTCGGGCGCGCGCCGGGACCCGACCGCGGTCGCACACTACGACGCGCTGCTGCGCGACGCGGGGTTCGCGGGCGGTCACCCGCCCGAGCTCGTCCTACGCGTCGGCGACCTGCCGACCTCCAAGCCCCTGCGCGCCTGGCTCGCCGGTGCGCACGATGCGCTCGACGTGGTGGTGGACGCCGAGCGCGCCTGGCTGGACCCCGATGGAGCGACGGCCCTGGTCGTCCCCGCGGATCCGGCGACCACGCTCGCCGAGGCGACGGAGCGCCTCGAGCGGGCGCCGGATGCCGCGTGGGGCGACGCGTGGCGCCGCGCCGACGATACGGCCGCGCAGGCGACCGGCCGCGCGCTCGGCGACGAGCTGTCCGAGCCCTGGGTGTGCGCTCGTCTGGGCGCGACGGTCCCCGCCGACGCGACCCTCTTCGTTGCGTCCTCGATGCCGGTGCGCGACGTGGAGACGTTCTTCCCGGCCCGGGGCGACCCACCGCGGGTGCTCTCCAACCGCGGCGCCAACGGCATCGACGGAACGGTGTCGTCCGCCTACGGTGCGGCCGCGGCCGGCGACGCGCCGACGGTCCTGCTGATCGGCGACGTCGCCCTGGTCCACGACCTCGGCGGGTTGCTCGCCGGGGCGCGGCTGGGCCTACCGCTGGCGATCGTCCTCCTCAACAACGACGGCGGCGGCATCTTCCACTTCCTCCCGATCGCCGGCGAGACCGACGTGTTCGAGGAGCACGTCGCCACGCCGCACGGCCTGGACTTCGCCCGCGCGGCCTCGCTGTTCGGCGCGGACCACGAGCTCGTGACCAGCCCGAGCGACTTCGACGCCGCGCTCGCCCGCGCGCTCGAGGGCGCGGGCACGTCCATCGTCGAGGTCAGGACCGACCGTGCGGCGAACGTCGAGCTGCACCGGCGGGTGTGGGGAGCGGTCGCGGCGGCGCTGGCCTGAGGGTCAGCTCGCCTTGGCCGCCGGCTCGGTGTGCCGGAAGACCTCGGTCACGACCGGCTCGGGATCGTCGATCCCCAGACGCTGGAGCTCGGCGGTGACGGCCTCGCGGTCAAGGCCCGCGGCGACCAGCTGGAGGGCGGCCACACGTGCGAGGCCGGCGTCCGTCCGCTCGCCGCGCGCGACCGCGCGCATCTCGTCGGAGCTGGGGCGCACGCGGTGAGCCTCGGCGGCCTCCACCGCCTCGCGCTCGGTCGCGCGCCATTCCTGGCGCTCGGCCCGGAGGAGTTCGATCTCGGCCGTGAGCGCGCCCACCAGTGCCTCGAGATGGTCCAGCCGCTCGTCGATCCGCGATCCCGGCGTGGCTTCAGCAACGGTGGACGGTGTCTTCTTGCGTGGCATCGTGCCCCCCCTTCCATACGTTCCCTGCGCGACCGAACCCGTCGGATGAGGGTACCAGCCAGTTCATCGATTTGGAGGCACTTCGCGAGGATTCGTCGGGTTCTTCACAGCTCGGCGCAGCGCCACTCCCCCGACGGCGAGCAGCAGCCCGCCGGCGGCGGCGAACCACAGGTCGAAGCCCGTGAAGGGCAGCTGGCGCAGCGTGCCGCCGTCGTTGGCGCCGCCGGCCGACACGTCAGCCTGCGCCTGGGCGCCGTTGGTGGCGTAGCCGTCCACGGTGGGAGTGGCGGCCTGGGCGGCGGCGGGCACCGCAAGGACGGTTGCGGCGATTACGGCAAGGGTGAGGATGCGGAGCGTTGAGTTCATGCCGGCCACCGTAGGCCCGCCGCGCACAATTCCGGTGAGGCTCCGGTATGACGACGGTATGTCGCTCAGCCGGCCAGCACGGGCAGCAGCGCCTGCAGCTTGACCTCGGTCTCGGCCAGCTCGGCGGCGGGGTCCGAGTCGCGGACCACGCCGACCCCGGCATAGCAGCGCGCCTCGGCGCCACGCACAAGGGCGCACCGCAGCGCCACGCAAAATTCTCCGTCCTCGGCCGCGTCGGTCCAGCCGACGGGGCCGGCGTACCAGCCGCGGTCGAGGCCCTCGAGCTCCGGGATCAGGCCCTCGGCCCGGGCGAACGGCTCGCCCCCCACGGCCGGCGTCGGGTGCAGCAGCCCGGCCAGGTCGACCGCGCCGATCGGTTCGGCGAGCTGCACGCGGATCGGCGTGGCAAGGTGCTGGATGTTGGCCATGCGCACGATGACCGGCTCGGGCGCGGCGGTCACCCACACCGCGTGCGGGCGCAGCGTCCGCTCGATCCGGCGGGCGACGATCGCCTGCTCCTCGCGGTCCTTGGCGCTGCGCAGGAGCTGCTCGCCGAGGTGGTCGTCGACCGCCGGGTCGGCGCTGCGGCGCGTCGACCCGGCCAGCGCCAGCGTGCTGGCGCGCTGGCCCTCGCGGCGCACGAGCAGCTCCGGGCTGGCGGCCACGAAGGCGGCATCACCGACGCCGGTGGCGAAGACGAAGCACTGCGGGAACGCCTCTCGCAGCACGCCGAGGATGGCGCCCGCGTCGTGCGGGGCGGGCGCGTGCACCGCGACCTCGCGCGCCAGCACGACCTTCTCGAGCTCCCCGGCGCGGATGCGCTCGACGGCGCGCGCGACGGCCGACACGTAGTGCTGTGGCGGCATCGCCCCGGCGACGCGTGCGCGCTCCGCGGGCGCCGGGTCGAGCAGGGGAAGCGGCCCGGCGCGCAGCTCGCCCAGTCGTCGATCGAGGCGGGCGAGCAGGCCCTCGGTCATGTCGTCGGGGGCCACCAGCGTGGCGAGCGTCAGCCAGGTCACGCCGGCGCGGCGCGCGAACGCGACCTCGGGCACCACGAGCGAAGCGGGCGGGAAGCCCGCCCAGTGCGGGGCCGAGCCGCCGTCGGGCGCGAACGCGAACCCGCCCACCGCCACGAGCCCGGCGCCGCGCGGGCCCTCGTGGAGGTCGGTGATGGCATCGGCGGCCAGCGCGCGCCAGGCCGCCGCAACCTCGACGAAACGCGCCGGCCCCCGCGCCTCGAGGGTGCGCACGGCCCCGAGGGCGGCCAGCGCGAAACCCTCGCGGTCGGGCTGCTCGAGGCAGAACCAGCGCTCGCTGGGGCGCCGCGAGGCGCACGCGATCGCGGTCGGATCGACCCGCTCCCCCGCGTCGATGGTCGTCGCCGTCAACACCTCTCTGCCCTCGGCGCGGGAACGGCGCACCGCCCGGTCGAGCTGGTCGACGACGCGCGAGCGCGCCCCCGTGTCCAGGGCGAAGGGACCGCCGGCGGCTGCGGTGCCGGTGGTCCGCTGGGCGCTCATGCTGTCGGCAGCCTACGTCTCGCCGCGCCCGCGCGAGATCGCGATCTCGCCGGTGCGCACCATCTCGATCAGCCCGAACGGCCGCACGAGTTGCTCGAAGGCCTCGATCTTGTCGTCCGTGCCGGTGATCTCGATCACGATCGACCGCTTGCCGACGTCGACGACCTTGCCGCGGAAGATGTCGGTGATCTGCATGACCTCGCCGCGCTGCGCCCCGTCGGCCGAGACCTTGAAGAGCGCAAGCTCGCGCGACACCGCCTCGTCCGGCTCGAGGTCGCGGATCTTGAGCACGTTGACCAGCTTGTGCAGCTGCTTGGTCACCTGGTCGATCGGGTGCTTGGCGCCGTCCACGGTCAGCGTGATGCGCGAGACCGCGTCGTCGTCGGTCGGCCCGACGGCCAGCGTGTCGATGTTGAACGCCCGCCGCGCGAACAGGCCGGCGATCCGGGTCAGGACGCCGGGCTTGTTCTCGACCAGGATCGAGAGAACGTGCTTGCGCCCCGTCCGCAGGCCGCCGGCGGCCTGCAGCTCCTCCAGCGAGATGAGTTCCTTGGTTCCGGGTTCACCCATCAGATGTTCCTTCCTCGGTCCACGCGCCCACAGGGGCGCGCAAGATCGAGCTGGTCAAGGAAGCAGGGCGCAGCCTTTGCCACCGGCAAAGGCAAGCCCGATGACGCAGATCCAGCGAAGGGGTTGCGCGTCATCTGTGGGTGTGTGGGTCGGGGAGGGGCATCTGGATCACCCCACCATGTCCCGGGCGGCCTGGCCGGCCGGGATCATCGGGTAGGTGTTCTCCTCCTTGGTCACGCGCACGTCGACCAGCACCGGACCCTCGGTGTTCAGGGCCTCGCGCATGTCGTCGACCAGCGTCCGCTTGTCCTCGAAGCGCAGCCCCGTCGCGCCGTAGGCCTCCGCGAGCTTGACGAAGTCGGGCGACTGGCCCATCTCGACGTGGCTGTAGCGGCCGTCCCAGAACAGCTCCTGCCACTGGCGGACCATGCCGAGGAACCCGTTGTTCATGATGAACACCTTGATCGGGATGTTGCCCTCGACGCACGTCGCCATCTCCTGCATGTTCATCTGCACCGAGCCGTCGCCGGCGATGCACACGACGGTCTCCTCGGGGCAGCCGACCTTGGCGCCCATGGCCGCCGGCAGGCCGAAGCCCATCGTGCCCAACCCGCCCGAGTTGATCCAGCGCCGCGGGCGCGCGAAGTGGAAGTACTGCGCCGCCCACATCTGGTGCTGGCCCACGTCGGAGGTGACGATTGCGTCGCCGCC
This sequence comes from uncultured Actinomycetes bacterium, assembly GCA_963725645.1. Lineage (GTDB taxonomy): Bacteria > Actinomycetota > Thermoleophilia > Solirubrobacterales > Solirubrobacteraceae > JALYZC01. Next base: position 1,596,005 of record CAVRZD010000006.1, on the reverse strand, counting down.
GGTCGCCTCGTACAGCGCCTGGACCATGTACTGCGGCTTGATCTCGCTGTCGGCCGAGTCCTCGTAGGCCAGCGGGTACTGCGTCTGCCAGGCGTGGATGCGGTCCCACCAGTCCTCCAGCCGCGACGAGTCCGCGCCGAGCGCCCGGTACTCGGCCGTCAGCCGCGGGATGATGTTCTTCGCGTCGCCGACGATCGGGATGTGCGCCGGGACGTTCTTGGAGATCTCGGCCGGGTCGACGTCGATGTGGACGAACTTCGCCCGGGGGGCGAACTCCGACAGCTTGCCGGTGATGCGGTCGTCGAAGCGGGCCCCGATCGCCACGATCAGGTCGGCCTCGTCCATCGCATAGTTGGCAGCGCGGGTCCCGTGCATGCCGAGCATGCCCAACCACTGCTCGTGCGGCGCGGGGAACCCGCCCAGGCCCATCACCGTGCAGGTGACCGGGAAGCGATCGGCCGTGCCCAGCTCGGTCAGCTCGTCGGCCGCGTTGGCGTTGATCACGCCGCCGCCGGCGTAGATGACCGGGCGCCGCGCGTTGGCCAGGGCCTTGGCGGCGATCCGGATCTGCTTCTGGTTGCCCTCGACCGTGGGCTGGTATCCGGGCAGGTGGACGTCGCCGGAGGCCGGCTCGTACTCGATGTCCGCCCGACTCAGGTCCTGCGGGATGTCGACGAGCACCGGGCCCGGACGGCCGGAGCGCGCCAGGTAGAAGGCCTGGTGGATCGCCTCCGGGATCTCCCGCGGGTCCTGGATCATGAACGAGTGCTTGACCACCGGGATCGTGATGCCGCCGGTGTCGCACTCCTGGAAGCCGTCGGTGCCGATCAGCTCGGTCCGCACCTGGCCCGTGATGAAGACCGTCGGCACCGAGTCCAGCATGGCGTCGGTGATCGGCGTGACGAGGTTGGTGGCGCCGGGTCCGGACGTGCCGAACGCCACGCCGACGCGGCCGGTGGCCTTGGCATAGCCCTCGGCGGCGTGGCCGCCGCCGGCCTCGTGGCGGACCAGGACGTGGCGGATGCCGGCGTCGTACAGGGCGTCGTAGGTCGGAAGGTTGGCGCCGCCGGGCAGGCCGAATACGTCTTCGACACCCTCCGCCTTCAGACATTCCATGAGAGCGTCGGCCGCTCGCATCTGCGTTCGCCTCCTTTCCGGCTATTTCGAGGGACACCGGCGCACACGTGGCTTCGTGCGCGCGCCGCGCGGTCGAGCGAGTGTACCAGCGGTTTTCCGGCGCTCTGGGCGGCGGCCGGCGGTCAGGAGGCGCCCGCTCCGGGCGACGCCGACTCCGGCGCGAGCACGACGTCCGGGAACTCCAGCTCGGCGCCGCAGCGGGTGCACACGGCGTCGTGGAGCATCACGACCCGCCCGCACCGTGGGCATTGCCGGCGGGACTCGTCGCGGTCCCAGCGGTAGAGCAGCGCGGCGGTCAGGCCGACGAACGGCAGGATCCCCGAGATCAGGAACCAGAGGAAGAACGAGCTGCCCTTGACCTTCCCGACGATGCCGCCGGCGAGGGCGAACCCCAGGGCGATGAACAGATACGCCACGGCGGGCGCCGCCTCGTCAGAGGACTCGGATCGCCCAGACGATCGCCACGATGGCGAGGATCACGAGAATCGGAACCGCGAGCGCGGTGACGATCCCGATCACGAGCTTCAGCAGGATGTACGCGGCGATGACGAGAACGCCGACCGCGAGCGCCCGCTTGGCGATCGAAGGTGAGCGCGACCGTGAGCGTTCGACTTCTTCCATACCCCTAAGGGTACTCACGCCGCCGGCTCGGCCGGGCGGGCCTCAGTCGTACGTGCGCTTCAGGTGCGTGTGGCGGCCCTGCGAGGGCGGGCGTCCGTTGAGCCGCAGCCGCGACAGGTGGTAGCGCCGCACGACGGTGGCGCCGGGCGTCTCGGCCCGCGGTTCGGGAATCAGCTTGAACCTGGAGATGGGAGCGGGGATCGTCATGGACCGAGTGTGCCGGGTGGCGGGCCTCCGGGCCATCTCCCGCCGGTCCACAAATCGCGACGCGGGATTCGACAGGCGGTCGAGGGCGCTAGGCGGCCCGGGCCGCCGCGGCCAGCGCCGGGCGCATGCGGCGCTCGAGCCGGCGGCGCAGCCGCCAGCGCGCGCCGCTGAACGCGAGGTTGGCGACCGTCGCGAAGCCGGCCTCGTCCTCGCGCAGCGCCAGCAGCAGGTGCGACGTGCGGTCGGCCGAGGGAAGCTCGTCCTCGGGCACGCGCACGCAATAGCAGAACACCCGTCGCCGCCCGGGGCGCACGAGCACCGCGCCCGCCTCCCCCACGAGCCACACGCCGAGGGCGCCCCGCTCGAGCACGAGGCCGGTGGCGGCGTAGAGCTCGCGGGCGTCGTGGTCCACAAGGTCGCCGAGGAGCCCCAGCGCTCGGCGCTCGGGCTCCGCTCCCTGGCGGCGCTTGGGCCGTACGACGTTGGCGCCCCGCTGGGCGTAGAGCGCCGGGATCAGCCAGGCCTTGGCGAGCGCGATCAGCGAGACGGCGACGGCCAACGGCTGGAGGACGACGATCAGGGCCGCGATCGCGACGAACGGCACCACGTGGGCGACGGTGATCGTCGTCCACAGGCGGCCGCGCTGGAGCAGCCGGTGTTCGTCGACGCGCGGACGCCAGTAGACCGAGGCCAGCTCGGGGAGAGCCTGCGCGCCCTGCGCGCTCGCGGCGCCGGCCTCCACGGCCGCTACCCGCCGGCGATCGGCCGCCGGATCACGACGAGGTCGGCGTCGACCGGCAGCTCGGTGACCTGCTCGGCGTGGCCCTCGCCCTGCGGCACGACGGCGAAGGAGCCGCGGTCCAGCTCCGCGCGGAACGCCGCCACGGCGGACTCCACGGAGCGATCATCGGCGGCGGTCCACTCGGCGAGCGTCGTGTGGCCGCTGCGGTCCATGCGGACGAGTCGTGACATCGGTGGTCTCCTTCCGCTGACGTTGGCGATGAATGCTACGCCTGCGCCACTAGAGCCCAAGCTGCTCGCGGATCAGCCGGTTGACCTCGCCGCCGTCGGCGCGGCCCCTGGTCTCGCGCATCACCGCGCCGACGAGCGCGCCGATCGCCTTCGCGTTACCACCGCGCACCTTCTCGGCCGCCTCCGGGTCGGCCTCGATCGCGCGCGCGACGATCTCGGCCAGTTCGCCGCCGTCGCCCATCGCGCCGAGGCCCTCGGCCTCGACGATCGCCGCCGGATCTCCCCCCTCGGCCACGAGGCGCTCGAGCACCTGCTTGGCGCCGTCGGCGGTCACCGCCTTGTCCTCGACCATTCCGACCAGCCGGGCAAGCGCCTTGGGCGAGACCTTGGACTCGGCGGGATCGTCGTCGCCGACGTTGCGCACGAGCTCGTTGGTCACCCAGTTGGCGAGCGGCTGGGGGTCGGCGCCATCGGCGGCAAGCGCGGCCTCGAAGTAGTCGCCCAGGTCGGTGCGAAACGCCAGCATCCGCGCCGTGTCGGGGCTGCAGGCCGAGGTCGTCGCTCGAAGCGTGTCGCGCGCGCCGCCGGCAGCTCCGGCACCTCGGCGCGCGCCGCCTCGATCATCGCGTCGGTCACCTCCACCGGGACGAGGTCCGGCTCAGGGAAGTAGCGGTAGTCGTGCGCCTCCTCCTTCGAGCGCAGCGGCGTCAGCTCGCCGGTCCGGGGATCGAAGTGCAGCGTCTCCTGCTCGACCTGCCCTCCGGCTTCCAGGATCGTGCGCTGGCGCTCGATCTCCGCCTCGATGCCGCGTTCGATGAAGCGGAAGGAGTTCATGTTCTTCAGCTCGGTCTTGACCCCGAGCTCCTCGCTCCCGGCCGGCCGCAGCGAGACGTTGGCGTCGCAGCGCAGCGACCCCTCCTCCATGTGCACGTCCGACACGCCGAGCCGGCGCAGCGTCACGGCGCAGCAGCTCGAGCCACTCGCGCGCCTGCGCCGGCGAGCGCAGGTCGGGCTCGGTGACGATCTCGACCAGCGGCGTGCCGCCGCGGTTGAAGTCCACGACGCTCGCGTCGGACGCCGTGGATCCGGCCGGAATGCCCGACGTGCACGAGCTTGGCGGCGTCCTCCTCGAGGTGCACGCGGTGGATGCGCACCTCACCGAGCCGCCCGCCGCGGCACAGCGGCTCGTCGTACTGGCTGATCTGGTAGCCCTTGGGCAGGTCGGGATAGAAGTAGTTCTTGCGGTGGAAGATCGAGCGCGGCGCCAGCTCGCAGCCGAGCGCCAGGCCGATCAGCAGCGCGTAGTGGACCGCGCGCGCGTTGACGACCGGGCAGCGCGCCCGGGCAGCCCGAGGCAGACCGGGCACGTGTGCGTGTTGGGCGGGTCGCCGAACGACAGCTCGCACCCGCAGAACATCTTCGTTCGTGTCGCGAGCTGGACGTGGATCTCCAGCCCGATGACGGGCTCGTAGGCCGGCGCGGCGCTCATGCGCGCGGCCTCGCTCCCGTCGAAGCCGATCGCCTGCTCGAGCGCGTGCGCAGCGTCGAGCAGGCGGTTCTCGCTGAACGCCGGCCCGGCGAGCTGGAGCCCGACCGGCAGGCCCTCGGACAGGCCGTTGGGAATCGAGATCGCCGGGATCCCGGCCAGCGGCATCGGCACGGTGCAGTAGTCGTTGAGGTACATCGCGAGCGGGTCGTCGGTCTTGGCGCCGAGCGGGAAGGCGACGGTCGGCGAGGTCGGCGTGACACGAAGTCGACCCGCTCGAAGGCGGCGCGGAAGTCCTCGGCGATCTTCGTGCGCACGCGCTGGGCGCGACCGTAGTAGGCGTCGTAGTAGCCGGTCGACAGCGCGTAGGTCCCGAGCATGATCCGGCGCTTGACCTCCGGGCCGAAGCCGGCCTCGCGGGTGCGCTCGTACATCTCGAGCAGCGAGGCGTCGCCGTCGACCCGCAGGCCGTAGCGCACGCCGTCGAAGCGGGCGAGGTTGGACGAGGCCTCCGCCGGGGCGATCAGGTAGTAGGCCGACAGCGCGTGCGGCGCGTGCGGCAAGCGACATCGGCTCGACCGCCGCGCCGAGCTCCTCGGCCAGCTTCAGGCGTCGCCTCGAACGCCTCCCGCACGCCGGGCTCGATGCCGCCCTCGCCCGCTCAGCTCCTCGGGCACGCCGAGGCGCAGCCCGTCGAGGCGCTCGGCCTCGGGGCAGGCGGACGGCCTCGGGAAACTCGAGCGAGGTCGCGTCGCACGGATCGCGGCCGACCATGTGGGAGAACAGCAGCGCCGCGTCGCGCACGTCGCGCGTGAGCGGGCCGGCCTGGTCGAGCGATGAGGCGAACGCGATCATGCCGTAGCGCGAGCAGGCGCCGTAGGTGGGCTTGAGCCCGACGATCCCGCACAGGGCCGCGGGCTGGCGGATCGAGCCGCCGGTGTCGGTCCCGATCGCCCACGGCGCCAGCCCGGCCGCGACGGCCGCGGCGCTGCCGCCGGAGGAGCCGCCGGGGACGCGCTCGCGATCCCACGGGTTGAGCACCGGCCCGTAGGCCGAGTTCTCGTTCGACGAGCCCATCGCGAACTCGTCCTGGTTGGTCTTGCCCAGCAGCGGCGCGCCGGCGTCGGCGAGCCGCGCGAACGACCGTCGCCGTGTACGGCGGCCGGTAGTCCTCCAGGATGCGCGAGCCGGCCTGGCTGGGGACGCCCGCGGTGCAGAAGAGGTCCTTGACCGCGAGCGGCACGCCGCCGAGCGGGCTCACGGCCGCGTCGGCGGCCGCGCCGTCCCGTTCGTCGGCGACCCAGGTGAACGCGTTGAGCTCGTCCGCGGCGGCGCGCGTCGCGGTAGGCCGCGAACAGCTCGTCCGGTGCCAGCGTCGCCGGCACCTACGCGCTCGGCCGCCTCCACGGCGGCAGAGCGAAATGACGTCTGCTCATCCGCCCGGGCTGGGGACGAGGAAGCCGCCGTCCTCGACCGCGGGCGCCTGGTCGAGCGCGACCTCGCGGGGCAGCGAGGGCCGCGGCTCGTCGTCGCGCAGCGCGCCGGCGACGTCGATCACGTGCGAGGTCGGCGGCACGCCGTCGAGGTCGAGCTCGGAGATCCGCTCGATGTGGTCGAGCACGGCCGACAGCTCGCGGGCCATCCGCTCGACCTCCTCCTCGGACAGCGCGAGGCGCGCGAGGCGCGCCACGTGGAGGACCTCGTCACGGTCGATCATGGGCGGCTGATTCTAGGACGCGGGCGGCGTCAGTCGGCCGTGTGGCCCGTCCACTGCGCCCCGTCCCAGTAGCGCAGGCGCTTCTGGCCCCACGGGTCGGGATGCCAGCCGGCGGGTGTGGCCGCGGCCGGCTGGACGGGTTGGGCGGGCGCGGCCGGTGGTGTCGGGGCCGCCGGTTGGGCGGCCGCGGCCGGTTGGGTGGACGCCGTGGGCCGCACGGGCTGGGCCGGCTGCTGCGGCTGCTGGCCGGGCCACGGCGCGACGGGCCTCGCCGCGCGGACCGCGCGCCCATGAACCACGGACTCGCGGACCAGCAGCGCGGTCGCGGCCGTGAGCGCGATCGAGGCGGCGACGTCGAGATAGAGGCCCCAGCCCGGGCTGCGGAAGGAGCGGTCCGCGACGTCGATGGTGTCCGCGACGGTCGTGAGCAGCGCGAGGCCGGCGATGACGAGCGCGACGATCGCGGCCCACAGCGGTTGGCCCGGCACGAGCACGTAGCAGAGCACCATGATCGCGGCGATCACCGCCATGCCGATCACGATCGGCCCGTCGGAGCCGTGCTCGACGCCCGTGGCGCTGGCGCTCGCCGTCACCCCGCCCAGGCTCACGTCCACCGTCTGCCACGTCCCCACGGCGCCGACGATCAGCAGCAGGCAGGCCAGCCCGGCGATCGCCACGACGACGATGTTTGGCCGCGGCTCGCTCACGCCGCGGACTCTATCCCGGTTCGCCCCCGTCGCGGGGGCGCGCAGTCGGCGGGGGAATCGAGTGCGGCGCGCTGGGGTCGGGCGCAGGCGGAGCGGCCGGCGGAGTCGGGGTCTGCGGACGAACGGGCGGCCCGCTCGACTCGGTCTCGAGCACGGCCCAGATCCCGCGCACGCTGGTCCCCAGGCCGCGGATCGTCAGGTACGCGCCGCCCGCCGCGCCGAGGGTGGCGGCCAGCCCCACGAAGGCGCCCGCCTCGACCGTCGCGAGCTCGTTGGGCCCCGGAGGGTCGAGCACGCGGAACACCATGAGCCCGGCGCTCGTGACCGCGACGACGAGCAGGACGAGGTCGACCCGGGCCGCGATCCGCGGGCTCGCGCGCAGCGCCGTCACGACGGACGCCGCGCACAGCGCGCACGTCGCCAGGAGCGCCCAGCGCGGCGCGGGCAGCGCGGACCAGCCGTCGGAGTGCAGCGACGGGACGCTGCCCTCGGTGACCCCGAACCGCTGCAACGACCGCCGCTGCGCCGCGTCGATGAACGAGAACCAGTCCAGCGCGAACATCGCGATCAGCAGCGCCGCGCCCGACACCCCCGTCAGCAGCTCGCCGAGAACCTGCTTGCGGGACGCCATCGGCCGCACGGCACGGGGTCACCCGTGCGGGCGCGTCGAGCGACGCCCCCGCACACGCGACCGCGTCAGCCCGTCGGGGGCCCGCCTCCGCCCGGCGGCGGCTGCGATGGGGGCGGCTGCGACGGCGGCGGCCCAGCCGGTGGCGGCTGCTCCGCGGGCGGCTGGCCGGCCGGCGGCGCCTGCGGCGGAGCCGCCGGGGGCTGGCCCGCGGGCGGCGCGGGCGGCTGCTGCGGCTGGGCCGGCGGCGGAGCGGCGCCGGCGCCCGTCCCGCCCCGGAGGCCCTGGGCGGCGTCGCCGAAGCTCGTGCCCTCCTCGCGCATGGCGAGGAACGCGCCGGCCGCGATGCCCCCGGCGGTGATGAGCCCGAGGAAGATGCCGTACTTCAGGCTGACGTCGAGGAAGTCGCTCGCGCACGCACCGCCGCGGCAGTAGTCCGGCTTGGAGACGATCCGGAACAGGATCAGCAGCACCGAGATGCCACCGAGGATCGCCACCAGGACGCTGGCCGAGACCGGGAGCGCCGCGGACCGCTGCGTCATCGACAGCACCGCCATGCCGAGGGCCGCGATGATCGTGACGAAGAGGATCAGGTCGATGAAGCCGTAGGCCTGCCACGCGCTGCGGTTCGCGCTGACGCTGAAGCCGAGGCTGCTCGTTCCCTTCGCGCTGTAGCCGTACCAGGGCAGGAACATGATGATGAAGAGCAGCAGCGCCGAGCCCGCGGCAACCGCCTCCCCGAACCGAATCTTGGTCGTGTCCATCCCTCTCCTCCGTTGGTCTCAGGTGGAGTTCGCCGGTCGCATCGCGTTTCCTGGCAAGCCTAGACCGTCGGTCCGGCCGCGCAGCGGCACCGCCAGGGCGCGCGCGGCCAGCAGCGTGTTGCGCAGCAGGCACGCGACGGTCATCGGGCCGACCCCGCCCGGAACCGGGCTGATCAGGCCGGCGCGCTCCGCGGCGGCCTCGAAGTCGACGTCCCCGGCGAGCCCGTCCTCGAGCCGGTTCAAGCCCACGTCGATCACGGCGGCTCCCGGCTTGACCGCGTCCGCGCCCAGCAGGCGCGGGGACCCGACCGCGGCCACGAGCACGTCGGCGCGCGCGCATACCGACGGGAGGTCGCGGGTGCGCGAATGGCACATCGTGACCGTCGCGTTGCGCTCGAGCAGCAGGAACGCGAGCGGGCGCCCGACGAGCAGCGAGCGCCCGACCACCACAGCCTCCGCGCCCTCGAGCGGCACGTCGTAGGCATCGAGCAGCTCGATCACGCCCGACGGCGTGCACGGCCGGAGGCCGGGGCGGCCCTGTGCGAGCCTGCCCGCGCTGATCGGGGTCAGGCCATCGACGTCCTTCGCCGGGTCGATCCGGGCGGTGAGCGCGTCGCCGTCGAGGTGGTCGGGGACCGGGAGCTGGAGCAGGATCCCGCTCACCGCCGGGTCGTCGCCGAGCGACGCGAGCAGGTCGGCGACCTCCTCCTGGCTCGCGTCGGCCGGCAGGCGGTGGTCGCGGCCGTCGATCCCGACCTCGCGGCACGCCTTCTGCTTATTCGAGACGTAGATGTCCGACGCCGGGTCGTCGCCCACCAGCACCGTGGCCAGGCCGGGCGGCGCGCCGGTCTCCGCGACCAGCTCGGCCACGCCGGCGGCCACCTCCTCGCGCACGCGCGCGGCCACGGCCTTCCCGTCGATGATCGTCGCCATGCTCAGCGCCTCGTGATCGGTGCGTGGGCGGCCATCAACTTGCGCTCGGTGCCGTCGCCGGCGAAGCGCACCACCACGATCCCGCCGGGCTCGACGCCGGTCACGACGCCCTCGCCGAAGGCGGCGTGGACGATGTCGTCGCCGAGGCGGAACTCCGGAGCCGCCACCGCCTCGCCCTGGGCGCCGTCCCAGGTGGTCTGCGCCGCGCGCCACGAGCCTCCGCCGGGAGCCGCGCCGACGCGCGGCTCGGACTCGTCGTCGGTCAGGTCGGCCGGGATCTCGTCGATGAAGCGGCTGCGCAGCCCGTACATGCGCGAGCCGAACACGTTGCGGGTGCGCGCGTAGCAGAGGTACAGGTCGCGTTGCGCGCGCGTGATGCCGACGTAGCAGAGGCGGCGCTCCTCCTCGAGGCCGCCCTCGTCGAGCGCGCGGGAGTGCGGGAACACCCCCTCCTCGCAGCCGATCATGAACACGATGGGGAACTCGAGGCCCTTCGCGGTGTGCAGCGTCATCAGCGTCGCGAGGCCCTCCTCGTCGCGCAGCGCGTCGGCGTCGGAGAGCAGCGCGATCTGCTGGAGGAAGCCGTCGAGCGACGCGTCCTCGACGCTGGCGTCGTACTCGCGCGCCACCTCGACGAGCTCTTCGAGGTTCTCGAGGCGGCCCTGGGCCTCGATCGTGCGCTCGTTCTCCAGCGCCTCGGTGTAGCCGGTCTCGCGCAGGATCTCCTCGACGAGCTCCGACACGGTCGCGCCCGCCTCGGCGCGCTCGCGCAGCACGCGCATGGTCGCCATGAAGCGGTCGAAGGCCTTGACCGCCGCGGTGCCGAGGCCCGGCACGGCGCCCGGATCGGTCGCCGTGTCCCACACCGACTCGCCCGTCGTGTTGGCCCGGGCGATGACCCGCGAGAGCGACGTCTGGCCGATCCCGCGCCGGGGCGAGTTCACGATTCGCGTGAAGGCGACGACGTCCGCCGGGTTGATCAGGGTGATCAGGTACGCGACCGCGTCCTTGATCTCGGCCCGGTCGTAGAACTTCGTCCCACCGATGATCTGATAGGCGATCTCGTCGCGGATCAGGCGGTCCTCGAGGACCCGCGACTGCGCGTTCGTCCGGTAGAAGACCGCGATCTCCTCGCGCGAGACGCCCTCGTCCACGAGCCGCTGGATCTCGCCGGAGACGAACCGCGCCTCCGCGTGCTCGTCGTCGAGCTCGCGGATCTTGACCGGGTCCCCCTCCCCGAGCTCGGTGAAGAGCGTCTTGCCCAGGCGCCCACGGTTGTTCTTGATCACGGCGTTGGCGACGTCGAGGATGGTCTGCGTCGAGCGGTAGTTCTGCTCGAGACGAATGACCTTGGCGTCCGGGAAGTCGTCCTCGAACTCGAGGATGTTGCGGACGTCGGCGGAGCGGAACGAGTACACGCTCTGGTCTTCGTCCCCGACCACGGCCAGGTTGCGGTGCCCCTGGCCCGGTTCGTCGCCGGTCCCCTCCCCCGCCAGCAGCTGCAGCCAGCGGTACTGGGCGTGGTTGGTGTCCTGGTACTCGTCGACGAGCACGTGGCGGAAGGCCGTCTGGTAGCGCTCGCGGACCTCGGGGAACAGCTCGAGCACGTTGACCGCCCGGAACAGCAGATCGTCGAAGTCGAGCGCGTTGGCGCGGTGCATCTCGCGCTCGTAGAGGTCGTAGGCGTCCGCCACCGTCTGCTCGAAGAACGAGCCGACGATCTGGCGGTAGTCCTCGGCGGCGCGCAGCTCGTTCTTCGCCGCGCTGATCTGGTTCTGGACTGCCGCGGGGGTGAAGCGCTTGAGGTCGACGCCGAGCTCGTCGAGGCAGCGCTTGACCATCCGGCGCGAGTCCGCCTGGTCGTAGATCGTGAACTGGCGCGTGTAGCCGAGGCGCTCGGCGTCGGCGCGCAGCATGCGCGCGCAGGCCGAGTGGAAGGTCAACACCCACATGGCCCGTACGCGCGAGCCCAGCAGCAGCTCGACCCGCTCGCGCATCTCCTGCGCGGCCTTGTTGGTGAAGGTGATCGCCAGGATCTCCCCCGCCCGCGCGCGGCCGGTCCCGACGAGGTAGGCGATGCGGTGGGTCAGGACGCGGGTCTTGCCGGAGCCCGCCCCGGCCAGGATGAGCAGCGGCCCGTCGCCGTAGGTGACCGCCTCCCGCTGGGGGTCGTTGAGCCCTTCGAGCAGGGCATCCACGCTCTCGGTCGGGGCGGCGGTCGTCCTCTCGGCCATCGCGCCCGACGATAGCGGGCGCCGCGGCCGATGCCCGCGCCGCGGAGGCGGCCTATTCGTCGCCCGACGAGTAGGCGAAGGTCGCCTCGTACGCGCAGCGCTCGCTGAACTCGAAGGCAAGCGGCGCGGCGTCGACCCGCAGCTCGTCCACGAGCAGCTCGCGCCCGTCGCGATCGTGCCCCGGGATCACGCACGTGACCGGCTCCTGATCGACGACGGGCTCGCGCACGCGGACGGTCACCCGGTCGCGCACGCGGAACCAGCCACGTCCCGGCGTGTGGTCGATCTCGATCGGCGCGGCGTGGACGCCGAGCACCGTCGAGGGCTTGAACACCCACGGGAACTGGCGCTGCGGCGTGCCCCCGAGCCGGCCGAGGAAGATGTCCTCCAGCGCCTGCCGCTGGCGGGTGTCGCCGCGCTCGTCGACGTAGAGGTGGAATTCCCACGGCGAGCCCGGTTCGTCGTCCTCGTAATGGGTGGCCATCACGGTGCGCAGCCCCGCGAGGTCGACGTCGGCGACGCGCCCCGCCAGGACGGCCCAGGAGAGGGCGCCGACGCAAGTGCCGTAGGTCGAGCGTCCTCCCTGCCGTCCGCCGATTCGGCGGCAGGGGCAGATCGCCTCGCAGTTGCACGACTCGAGGTAGGTACCCGACAGCTCCCAGGCCGGCGTCGCGTTCACGCCGGCGATGCTAGCCGCCTAGAGTCGCGCGTGTGGGGCTGTGCGACGACGTCCGTGCCGAGTGCGCCGCGATTGCGGAGCGGGCTCGCTTCGTCGAGATCGATCTCGAGTGCCTCCCCGCCGTCGAGCCAGGACCGGCACCGGTACTGGACCCCGAGCGCCACTACCTGGAAGGTTCGCGCGAGGACGTCACCGCCTACCTGCTGGCGCTCGACACGATCAACTTCGGCTCGGGGTGGTTCCCGACGCTGCGGAAGCGTGAGGGCTGCTCGGGCTACTTCACGGTGGCGTGGGCGCTGGCCGACCGCTGGCGCTGCGAAGGGCCGTGGGATGCCGCGGGACTCCGCAACCTGGACGCGTCCAGCGTCGGGGACGTGCTGGGCCAGGACCCCGGCCACGAGCTGATGGCGCTCTACGCACGCGCGCTCAGTCAGCTCGGCGCCTGGCTGGCGAGTCGCACCGCCCTCGAGGCGGTCGGTGCCGCCGAAGGCTCAGCCGAACGGTTGGCCGGCCAGCTCGCGGCGGGCATGCCGATGTTCGATGACCGCGGGTTCTTCAAGCGGGCCCAGATCACCCCCAACGATCTCGCCCTGGCCGGAGTGGCCGAGTTCGGAGACCTCGACCAGCTGACGATCTTCGCCGACAACCTCGTTCCCCACGTACTGCGCGTGGACGGCGTGCTGCGCTACGACCCCGAGCTGGCGACGAGGATCGACGCGGGCGAGCTGCTCGAGCCCGGCTCGCCGGAGGAGGTCGAGATCCGGGCGTGCGCCGTCCACGCCGGCGGGCTGCTCGCGGCGCGCCTCGGGGTGCCGCCGCGGACGCTCGACGGCTGGCTCTGGAGCCGCGGCCAGGCGCCGCGCTACAAGGCCGTCCCGCGCCACCGCACGCGGACGGTCTTCTACTAGGAGGGTCTAGCGAAACGGCTCGCGAAACGCGCCACGGCTACTCCGACAGCCCGGCGGCTTCGAGGGCCTCGTTTCGGTCGAAGTACTCCTCGCCGCGCACAACCTTGCCGTCTCGGATGGTGAAGATGATCGCCAGGTACCAGTCGGCAGGGACGCCACTCTCCCGTCCCCGTCCGGTGTAGCGAACCCACGTAAAGACGCGGTCGTCGCCAACGTCGATGTATTCCTCAACGTCCGCGTGGAGCCCGTCGAAGCTGTCCAACCACTGCTCCACATAACGCTTGTACGCCGGTCGCCCCCGATGGGTTGCAGCGTCGGGGTCTTCCGCCGACGTCTGCCATTCGACCTCTGGATCGAAGAACTCGGAGTAGTACCGGTCGAGATCACGGGCGTTGAGTGCTTCCCGCAGACGGCGCACGAGCTCGACGTTCTCCTGCGACATCGCCCGCCGAGTATCCCAAAGCTGAGGCGTGGCGGCTGCTTCAGCTGGGCTCCCGAGCTTTTCTAGACCCTGCTAGCCCCCGGCGGGGTTCGGCCCGCTCGCCGGGCGCAGCGGGCGGACCTCGGCGGAGGTCTCGACGGTCTCCTCGCCCGCGAGGTCCGCCAGCGCGCGCTCGAGCGCGCCGATCCGGCTGGCGAGGCCCGTGATCGCATCGGCGATCGGGTCCGGGAGGTGGATCCAGTCGGCGTCCGGCCCCTCCGGGCGGCGGCCCTCGACGCGCACCGGATGGCCGGGGTTGCCGACCACCGTCGAGTTCGCCGGCACGTCGTGGATGACCACGCTGTTCGCGCCGATCTTCGAGCCGTGGCCGATCGTGATCGGCCCGAGCAGCTTGGCGCCGGAGCCGATCGTCACGTTGTCCTCGACGGTCGGGTGGCGCTTGCCGGTCGCGAACCCGGTGCCGCCGAGCGTCACGCCCTGGTACAGCGTCACGTTGTCGCCGATCTCCGCCGTCTCGCCGACGACGACGCCCATGCCGTGGTCGATGAAGAAGCTCTCGCCGATGTCCGCCGCCGGGTGGATCTCGATCCCGGTCAGCGAGCGCGAGGCCGTCGCGAGGCCGCGCGGGAACAGCGGAACGCCGGCCTCACGCAGGCGCATGGGCGACGCGGTGGACGAGCAGGGCGTGGACGCCGGGCCAGGAGGCGAGGATCTCCGCGGGCGCGACCCCACGAGCCGCCGGGTCGCGCTCGCGCGCGGCCGCCACGTCACGGCGCACCTCGCCGACCACGCGGGCCAGCGTTCCCAGGCCGAGCATGCGCAAAGCGTAGCGACGCCGCGGTGCCGGCCCGCTACGGCGCGAAGAACGGCGTCGACACGTAGCGCTCGCCGGAGTCGGGCAGGATCGTGACGATCCGCTTGCCCTGCGACTCCGGGCGCCGCGCCAGCTCGAGCGCCGCCGCACACCGCCGCGCCGCCCGAGATGCCCGCGAGCACGCCCTCGCGGCGCGCGAGCAGCCGCGCGGTCTCGATCGCGTCCTCGTCGCTGATCGCGATCACCTCGTCGAGCACGTCGCGATTGAGCACCGCGGGCACGAAGCCGGCGCCGATCCCCTGGATCTTGTGCGGCCCCGGAGCGGCCGCCCGAGAGCACCGCCGAGCTGGCTCGGCTCGACCGCCACGACGCGGGTTCTCGGGTCGCGGTCCTTGAGCACCTCCCCCACGCCGGTGATCGTCCCGCCGGTGCCGACGCCGGCGACGAACACGTCGACCTCGCCCGTCGAGCGCATCGAGGATCTCGGGCGCCGGTCGTGCGACGGTGGATCTCGGGTTGGCGGGGTTGGAGAACTGGTCGGGCAGGAACACGTCGTCGCGCTCGGCCAGCCGGCGCGCGGCGGCGACCGCCTCGTCCATGCCGCCGAGCGACTCGACCTCCTGGACCTCGGCGCCGTAGAGCCGCAGCAGACCGCTCGCGCTCGCGGCTCATGCCCTGCGGCAGCGTGAGCACGAGCTCATAGCCCTTGGCCGCGCACACGAACGCGAGCGCGATCCCGGTGTTGCCGCTGGTCGCCTCGACGATCGTCGTCTTCCCGGGCTCGATCCGGCCCTCGGCCTCGGCCGCCTCGATCATCGCCACGCCGATGCGGTCCTTGACGCTGCCGCCGGGGTTGAACGCCTCCAGCTTGGCGAAGACCTCGGCGCCCTCCGCCGCGCCGTCGAGCACACGCGTGAGCTGCACCATCGGCGTGCGCCCGACATGCTCGGCGATGTTGATCGGGATTCCCGGCATTGCGAAGCGGCACTGTAACCGTCGCTGTCCGGATCCGGGCTCTCCGTAAGTCACCGCGCCACGGCGGGTTGTCAGGTCATCCGACAAGCGACGGAAAGGCACGGCACCCGCATGACCTCTCGACTGTTTGGCCTCACCGCCACGCTGGCGGTGGCGTTCGCGACGCTGACGGCACCCGCACTCGCCGCGGCGCCGATCCAGGAGGGCTACGACCCCCAGGGCGTCGCCCAGAGCGACATCGCCACCGGGCAGCACAGCGGCACCCTTCCCTTCACCGGCTTCGACCTCGTGCTCGTCCTGGCGGGCGGGCTGGTCGTGATCGCCGTCGGCGTGACGATGTCGCGCCTGCTGCGCCGGGGGTAGCCGCCCGTCTAGATGTGGTACATCGCCGAGCCCGACTCCCGGGCCTCGCGCTCGATGACGTCCTGCACCGTGGTCTTGGCCAGGACGTCGCGGGCCGCGCCCGCGGCGTCGGCGAACACGCCGGTGGAGTCGGCGCCGAGCGGGCCGTCGAGCAGCTCGACGAGCTCGAGCACCGTGATCTCGGCGGGCTGGCGCGCGAACGAGTAGCCGCCCTTGACCCCGCGCTGCGAGCGCAGAACGCCCGCGCGGCGCAGGACCGCGAAGAGCTGCTCGAGGAACTGCACCGGGATGTCGCGGCGCCGGGCGAGCTCGCCGATCGGCACCGGCGCGTCGCCGCCGCTGCGCCCGAGCTCGGCGAGCGCCTGCAGGGCATACGGGGACTTGGTGGTGATGGAGATCACGGCATCGACCTACGATGTCGATCGTATGTCACCCGCACGCATCGCCGCCTTCGCGCCGCCGCTGGCGCTGATGGGGCTGATCTACTTCCTCTCCGCCCAGCCCGACCTCAACTCCGGGCTCGGGCTCGTCGACGAGATCGGCCGCAAGATCCTGCACATGACGGAGTACGGCGTGCTGTGGTGGCTGTGGTGCCGCGCGTTCGGCTTCGGCTCGGGCGCGGCCGTCGGCGCCGCCGCGATCGCGCTCGCCTACGCCGCCACCGACGAGTTCCACCAGACCTTCGTGCACGGCCGCAGCGGCTCGCCGATCGACTGGGGGATCGATGCGGCCGGCGTCGCGATCGCGTGGACGGCGTGGGCGGCGAACCGCCGGCGAATCAGATCCAGCCGCGCTGCGTAGCGACGAGCACGGCCTGCGCACGGTCCACGGCGCCGAGCTTGCCGTAGATGTTGTGCAGGTGCGTCCGCACGGTGCTCGTGGAGAGCGAGAGCTCGGACGCGATCTGCTTGTAGACCTTGCCGCTGGCGAGGCGCTTGAGCACCTCGAGCTCGCGGTCGGAGAGCGGGCACGGGTCGATCTGGCGCTGGCGACCGGTCTGCGGGTAGGGCAGCTCGTACATCACGCTGCGCAGCTCGGCCGGGCTGAGCCCGATCTGCCGCGCGACCTTGAGCAGCTCTGACGGCGACACGGGCGCGCCCTGCGCGTAGTGGGCCAGCATGTCGGCGAGGCGGACGAACACGGCCTCGTCGCCGGCGTCGTCGTGATGATGGCGCTCGATCGTCGACGCGATGCTCTTCGGCAGACCCCAGCGGCGCGCCAGGACGCCGCCAACGAGTGCGTGGTCGACACCGAGCTCGCGGCGCTCGCGGTGGATGCGCTCCTCGGGGGTACCCGCGTCGCCGTGCACCTGCTCCGGGATAGCCGGGGTACGCCTGGATCAGCACGAGCTTCCCGATGTCGTGCAGCATGGCCGTGACCATCAGGCGGTCGCGGTGGTTGTAGCTGACCTCGGTCGCCAGCCGGTCGGCGGCGCGCTGCGTGGCCAGCGCGTGCAGGCGGAAGTGCTCGGGGGCGACGTCCCAGACGCCGCTGCGCTCGAAGAAGTCGAAGGTGCGGGCGCGGCTGGCGAGCGCCTTGACCGCCTGAGGCGACAGGACCTCGACCGACTTCACCACGCTGTCCACCTTGCCCTTGGTCTTGCCCTGGACGCGGTTGGCGACGCGCAGCACGGCGATCGCCAGCGCGACGTCGGACTCGACGGCGGCCACGATGTCGGCGGCGGAAGCCTGGTCCTGGCCGAAGAGGCGCAGCACCCGGTTGCGGGACTCGGCCAGCGCCGGGAAGGCCTCGAGCGCCTCGAACGCCGACGTCAGGCGACGACCATGGCCCTCGTTGTGGCGCCGCTGGGCGGCGGCGCTATCAGGGGGCGCGGAGGCGGCGGACACAGCGGCGGATGCGGGCATCGTCGTGGAAGGAGCTTGGCTCGGAGCGTCGCCCCGACCGAACTTGAGGGGCTGGGCGATTCATCGGCACATCTGGACGAATGGTTTAGTGCCTCGCCTATGCCCGCGTCAATGCCGCATCGATGCGCGTGAGCGTCTCGTCCCGCCCCAGAACGGCCACGCTCTCGAAGATACCGGGGGAAACCGTGGTTCCGGCGATCGCCACGCGCACCGGCTGGAACACGTCCTTGGGCTTGGCGCCCCGGCGCTCGACCACCCCGCGCAGGGCCGCCTCGACGTGCTCGACGTCGAACGGCTCGACCCCGGCCAGCGCGTCGCGGGCCTCGGCGAGCGCCTCCTTCGCGCCCTCGGCGCCCATGACGCGGGCGAACGCGTCGGGGTCGTCGGCCGGCCCGTCGAAGAGGAACCCGCACAGCGGCCAGAAGTCGGCCAGGGTCTGGAGCTTGTCCTGGGCGATCTCCACGGCTGGGCGCAGACCCTCGCGGCCCGTGAACGCCTCGAGGCGGGCGACGAGATCGTCGAGGGGCAACTCGCGCAGGTCGCGCCCGTTGAACGTGCGCAGCTTGCGCTCGTCGAACACCGCCGGGGAGCGCGACACCCGCTCGAGCGCGAAGCGCTCGGCCAGCTCGGCCGTCGTAAAGCGATCCCGCTCGGGGTCGAAACCGGCGCCCAGCAGCGCGAGGTAGTTCCGCACCGATTCGGGCAGGTATCCCGCCGCCCGCAGCTCCTGCACCGACGCGGCGCCGTGGCGCTTGGACAGCTTCTTCCCGTCGGGGCCGTGCAGCAGCGGCAGGTGGGCGTAGAGCGGCGCCGCCGCGTCGAGCGCCTCGAACACCAGCAGCTGCTTGGGCGCGTTGGACAGGTGATCTTCGCCGCGCACAACGTGGGTGATGCCGGCGTCGAGGTCGTCCACCGCAACGGCGAAGTTGTAGAGCACCGATCCGTCCGCGCGAGCGATCACCGGGTCGTCGAGGTGCTCGTGCGCGAACGCGGTGTCGCCGCGGATCACGTCGTGGACGACGGTCGCGCCCTCGGCGGGAACCCGGAGCCGGACCGCGCCCTCGGCCTCCGGCTCACCGCGGAACCCGCGCTCGGCGCCATGCTCGGCCTTGTAGGCCCTGACGTCGTCGGCGGTCGCCGACGAGCGGTAGGCGTGGTCGTCGTCGAGCAGGCGCTGCAGCACCTCGCGGTGGCGCTCGGCGCGCTCGGACTGGAAGACGGGCCCCTCGTCCCAGTCCAGCTCGAGCCAGCGCAGCGCGTCGAGGATCTGCTCGACGTTCTCCGGCGTCGAGCGCTCGCGGTCGGTGTCCTCGATGCGCAGCAGCAAGGTGCCGCCCTGCCCGCGGGCGAGCAGCCAGTTGTAGAGGGCCGTGCGGGCGCCGCCGATGTGCAGCGCGCCGGTCGGCGAGGGCGCGAAGCGGACGCGAAGGGGATCGGGCACGGCCGCGATGCTAGTGGCCGGATCCCGCTTGTAGGGTGCGCCCGATGCTCGTGGGCGCGCACGTCTCTCCCGCCGGCGGCCCCGCCCGGGCCGTCGACCGCGGCGTGGAGCGCGGCGCCGAGTCGATCCAGTTCTTCAACCAGAGCCCCCGCGCGTGGCGGGCGCGCGAGTACACCGAGGAGGAGGCGGCCGAGTTTCGCGAGACGCTCGCGGCCTCGAGCGTGCAGGCGGCCGTGATCCACGCCGTGTACCTGATCAACTGCGCCAGCGAGGACCCAGAGATCCGGCGGAAGTCCCTGACCTCGCTGACGATCGCGCTGCGCTCCGGCGCCGCGCTCGGTATCTGCGGGGTCGTCCTGCATGCGGGCTCGGCCCTGGGCGGCGACGTGGACGCCGCCGTCGTGCGCGCCGGCGCGGTCATCCGCGAGGCGCTGGCCGAGTCGGAGGAGTGCCCGCTGCACCTCGAGGACACCGCTGGCGCCGGCGGCACGCTGGGCCGCTCGTTCACCGAGCTGGCCGCGCTGATCGACGCCGCCGGCGGGGACGGCCGCCTCGGGCTGTGCCTGGACTCCTGCCACCTCTACGCGTCCGGCTACGACGTGCGCACGGCCGAGGGTCTGCGCGAGGTGATCGACGAGTGCGCGGAGATCGTCGGGCTCGAGCGCCTCGGCTCGCTGCACGTCAACGACTCGATGACGGGCCTGGGCTCCAACGTCGACCGCCACGCCCCATTGGGCGAGGGCGAGCTGGGGGTGAAGGGCTGCAGCGTGTTCTTGTCCGAGCCGCGCTTCGACGGCCTGCCGGCGATCTTCGAGGGCCCCGGGGTGGAGGGCAAGCAGCCGGCCAAGGCCGACGTGGATGCGATGAAGCGGCTGCGCAAGCGCGGGCTCAAGGCCCGCCGCGGCTGAAGCGAGGACGCCGGCAGCGGCGGCCCTAGGCCGCTAGTGCGGCGTCGCCCAGGAGGTGGTCTAGCTCGGCCTGGAGGCTCGGGCTCGGCGTGACGCGGTAGGACGGGCCGAGACGGAGGCGGCGGGCGCCGTCCGCGGTCTTCATCTCCAGGACCACCTCGGCCTCGCCCGGGAAGTTCTCCAGCACGTGCTTGAGCTCGCCGATCACGCCGGCCGGCAGCAGTGCGGCGTCGACGCGCAGGTGCAGCGGCGCCCGAGCGGCGACGGCGGTGGCGGCCCGCGCCTCGGCGGCGGCGACCTCCTCGTGGGAGGGATCGAACGTCTCGATCTCCTGGGCGATCATGCAGGTGCTGGTCGCGTCGCGATGGTCCACCCGGCCGCGCACGGTGACGATGCGGTCGGGCGCGAGCAGGTCCTCGGCGCCGCTCAGGACGTTCCCGAACACCAGCAGCTCGATCGTGCCCTCGAGGTCGTCGAGCGTCGCGAACATCATCGGGTCGCCCTTCTTCGTCCGGATCCGCTTGGTCTGCGTGATGATCCCGCCGACCATCGCCCAGTCCCCGTCGCGGCGGCCGGTGACGTCGGCGAGCGAGCAGTCGACCTTCGCGCGCATCGCCGCGCGCACGGCCTTGAGCGGGTGCGCGGAGACGAACAGGCCGAGCGCCTCCTTCTCGGCGGCCAGCAGCTCGGTGCGGTCGAACTCGGCGGGCGGGATCGCCGGATGCGCCGGGCGCGCGAACGCGTTGGCCGGGCCGGACCCGTCCACCGCGCCGGCCTCGCCGGAGAGGTCGAAGATCGAGCCCTGGCCGATGAGCGCGTCCTGCTGCGTCTTCTGCCCGGCGCCCTGCGCGGCCTCGAGCACCTCCAGCATCCCCTTGCGCGACGCGCCGGTCGAGTCGAACGCGCCGCACTTGATCAGCGCCTCGATCGACTTCTTGTTGACCGTGCGGGAGTCCACGCGCGCGCAGAAGTCCCATAGCGAGACGAACCGGCCGCCCTCCTCGCGGGCACGCTTGATCGCCTCGACGGCCGCGTGCCCGACGCCCTTGACCGCGTTGAGCCCGAAGCGGATGTTGCCCTCGACGACGACGAACCGGTGGTCGGACTCGTTGACGTCCGGCGGCAGGATGTCGATGCCCATGTCCTCGCAGCGGGCGACGAAGAACGGCACCTTGTCCTTCGTGGCCATGACCGAGGAGATGAGCGCAGCCATGTACTCGGCCGGGTGGTTGGCCTTGAGCCACGCGGTGCGGTAGGCGATCAGCGCGTAGCACGCGGCGTGGGCCTTGTTGAAGGAGTAGTCGGCGCTGCGCTCGTTCGTCGCCCACAGCCACTCGGTGACCTCGCGGCTCGTCCCGGATGCCGCGCAGCCCTCCACGAACTCGGGCTTGAGCTTGGCCATGGCGTCGCGCTTCTTCTTGCCGATCGCCTTGCGCAGGTCGTCGGCCTTGGCCCCGGAGAAGCCGGCGATCGTCTTGGCGATCTGCATCGCCTGCTCCTGGTAGAGGATCACACCCTTGGTCGGGTCGAGGATCGGGCGCAGGCGCTCGTCCGGGATCTGCACCGACGCGGGGTCACGCTTGCCGCGGGCGTAGTTGGGGATCTGGTCCATCGCCCCGGGGCGGTACAGCGCCACCAGCGCCACGAGGTCGTCGAACTCGGTCGGCCGCACCTTCTTGAGCCCGTCGCGCATGCCCTCGGACTCGAACTGGAAGACGCCGATCGACTCGCCGCGCGCGAGCATCTCGTACGTCCGCTGGTCGTCGAGCGGCAGGGTCGTCATGTCCGGGCGCTCACCGGTCGAGCGCTCGACGATGTCGAGCGCATCCTCGATCACGTCGAGATTGCGGAGGCCGAGGAAGTCCATCTTCAGCAGCCCGATCTCCTCGATCGGCTTCATCGAGTACTGCGTGACGGTGCGGTACACGCGCTCGCCGTTGGCGTCGGTGGCGGCCGCGCCGGTCGCCTCGGCGAGTTGGAGCGGCACGATGTCGGTCAGCGGGCGGTCGGCGATGACCACCGCCGCGGCGTGGATCGAGGAGTTCCGCACGATCCCCTCGAGCCCGCGCGCGACGTCGACGATCTGCCTGGCCGCCGGCTCATCGTCGTAGACCGCGCGCAGGGGCTCGCCGGCGCCGAGGCAGTCCTCGAACGACGGGGGCCGCCCCATGATCGGCTCCGGGATCAGCTTGGCGAGGCGGTCGCCGGTCGCGTAGTCGTGGCCGAGCACCCGCGCCGCGTCGCGGGTGGCGGCCCGCGGCTTCATCTGGCCGAAGGTGATGATCTGCGCGACCCGATCCGCGCCGTAGCGCTCGGTCACGTAGCGGATCACGCGCTCGCGCCCGCGGACCGAGAAGTCGATGTCGATGTCGGGCATCGACACCCGCTCGGGGTTGAGGAAGCGCTCGAAGAGCAGCTCGTAGCGCAGGGGGTCCACGTCCGTGATCGCGAGGCAGTAGGCGACGATCGAGCCCGCCGCCGAGCCGCGCCCCGGGCCGACCGTGATGCCGTTCTCCTTGGCGAACTTGACGAAGTCCCAGACGATCAGGAAGTAGGCGTTGAAGCCCATCTGGTCGATCACCGAGAGCTCGTAGTCCATGCGCTCGCGCGCCTCGGCCGGCGGTGGGTCGCCGTAGCGCAGCCGCAGGCCCTGCTCGACGAGCTCCCGCAAGTAGTCGGCCTCGGGCCGGCCGTCCGGGGTCTCGAAGCTGGGGATGAGCCGCTCGCCCAGCTTGAGCCGCACGTCGCAGCGCTCGGCGATCTCCAGCGTCGTGGCGAGCGCCTCGGGCAGATCGGTGAACGCGTCGGCCATCTCCGCCGACGAGCGCAGGAAGAACTCGTTGGTGTCGAACGACAGCTTCGGCGCCGTCAGCGCGCTCTTGGTCTGCACGCACAGGAGCGCGGCGTGGTGGTCGTAGTCCTCGCGGCGCAGGTAATGCACGTCGCCGGTCGCCACCAGCGGGCGGCCCAGCTCGCGGGCGATGCGGGCGATGCCCTCGTTGGCCTTCTCCTGTGCCGGCACGCCGTTGCGCTGGACCTCGAAGTAGACCTGGTCGGCGCCGAGGGCCCCCATCAGGTCGCCCACGTGCGCGCGCGCCTCGGCCGGGCGGTCCTCGACCAGCCGCTGGCAGAAGCGCGACTGCAGGCAGCCGGTGAGCGCGATCAGGCCGTCGGCGTGAGTCGAGAGCAGCTCCATGTCGATCGCCGGGCGCCCGCGGACCAGGCCCTCGGTGAAGCCGGCCGAGGAGAGCTTCACCAGGTTCCGGTAGCCGGCGTCGCTCGCGGCGAGCAGCGTGAGGTGGTTGCGCTCGATCCGCGCGCCGGGGACCGGACGGGCCCGGCGGTCGTCCACGAAGTAGACCTCGCAGCCGAAGACCGGCTTGATCCCGTGCGCCTCGCACGCCTTGTGCAGCTCGATTGCGCCGTTCATCACGCCGTGGTCGGTGAGCCCGAGCGCGGGCTGGTCGAAGGCCGCGGCGCGTTCGGCGAGCGCGTCGATCTTGCAGGCGCCGTCGAGGAGCGAGTACTCGGAGTGGACGTGGAGGTGCGCGCAGCCGGGGGTGCTCACGGGATGCGGCCATCCTAGGCGCCGACCCGGATGCCGGCCGGGGGCCGGCGAGCGTGAATCTCGCTCGTTGCGGGACGCGTCTGCGCTCAGGGCGCGCCGCCGCCGCCGAGCCAGCACGCCCGGTCGGTCCACTGGGCGAGCAGCCCGATCGCGGCCGCCTCGCCGCGCATCGCGGCCTTCTCCCCGGCCGGGGGCGCCTCGCCGTCGAGCAGGTGCTGGAGACCGGCCTGCGACGTGCGCACGGCCGCCTCGACCGCGGCATCCGGCGGCGCCTCGCGGACGGCGAGCGGGGCGCCGTCGGCGGCGGTCACATGCCAGGTGCCGCCGCGCGGACCCGCGATCTCGAGCGCGATCGTGAAGCGGTGTCCGCGCGTCCACTCGGGTTCGACCGCCTCGGCCAGGGCGCGGTAGAGCAGGCCCGGGTCGGGCAGGACGCCGGCACGCGCGAGGGCGCCGAGGCGCAGCGGCACGGCCGGAAGGCCGCGCAGCGCGCGGCGCCGCCGCAGCGTGCCGGTGGCGCGGACGCCGGCCGGGCGCGCAGCGCCACCGTCGACGACCAGGTCGACCAGGCCCGCCGGCGTGGCCACGATCCGGAAGTCGGCGGTCCCGCGCGCCCGCGGTGCCGTCAGCGTGGTCAGCTCGGCGGCGCCCGGGCGAACCGTGACCCGGTGCGTCCCGAGCGCGGACGCCACGACGTCGTAGTCCAGCGGCCCGGCCACCGCCAGGGCCTGGCCGGGCAGCAGCTGCAGCGCGAGGCGGCCCGCGGCGGCCTCGTCCGTGCGCACCAGCCGGCGCAGCGCCTCCCCGAGCCACGGCGAGGCGGCGGCGCGCGTCGATCGGCGTGGCACCCGCTTGATCGGCCGGCGGTCGGCCTCGGCGATCGCCAGTCGCGCCGCCAGCGCGTCGCGATCCGCGGTCAGCGCCTCGCGCTCGCTCGCCTGGCGCTCGGCCTCGGCGCGGGCGCCGACGAGCTCCGCCTGCAGCGCGGCGAGCGAGCCCTCGAGGCGCTCGTGGACCGCCGCCACCTCGGTTCCCCGCTCGCCCTGCTCGGTCACGGAGCGCTCCAGCTCGGCGGCCCGCGCCTGGGCCGCCTCGCGCGCGGCGCGCTCGCGATCCAGGCGCTCCCGCAGCCCCGCCTCGGCCGTCACCGACTCGGCGCGCTCGCGCTCGAGCTCGGCCTGCGCGCCGGCGATCGTCGCGCGGGCCTCGGCGATGGCGAGCTGCGCCGCCGCGAGCGCCTCAGCGCGCGTGCTCGCCTCGGCCTCCAGGCGGGCGAGGTCGCGGACCGCCGGGGTCTCGATCTCGCGCCGCAGCGCCTCGAGCTCCCGCCCCACGGTGGCGGCCCTGGCCATGGCGTGGGAGAGCTCCCCGCGCGCCGCCTTCGTCTCGTCCTCGGCCCGCGCGACGGCGTCGGCGCGGCCCTGGAGCTCGCGCTCGCGCGCGTCGAGCTCTCGGCGCCGCTCGGCCGCCGTCCGCTCGCCGGTGCGCGCCGCGGCCATCGCCTGCTGGGCCTCGTCGGCGCGGCGGCGCATGGTCTCGAGCTCGCGGTCCAGCCTCCGCGCCCGCTCGCCGGCCGCGCGGAGCTGATCGCGCAGCCCGGCGGCCTCCGCCTCGGCCTCCGCCGCGCGGCGCCGGCTCTCGGCCGTCGCCTCCTCGCGCAGCCGCTGCTCGGCATGGGCGCTCTGGCGCGCGGCGCGCATCTCGCGCTCGTACGCCGCCAGACGCGCCCCGAGCGCCGCGCGCTCCTCATCGGCCGCCGCCAGGCGCAGCTCGAGCTTGCCGAGCTCGCCCTCGAGCTTCGCGGCGGCGTCCTCGGCCTCGCCCGCGCGCTGGAGGTTGGCCTCCTCGGCCAGCTCGGCCCGCCGGGCGCGGCGCTCGGCCAGAACCGCCCGATCGACGACCGTGCCCTCCGCGTCCTCCGCATCGGCGTCCCCGCCCTGCGACGCGGGCGCCGGAATGCGCACGGTCAGCGGCCCGAGGTCGAGCTCGACGCCGTCCTCGAGCAGTGCCGCGAGCGCGTCGGGCACCGAGAACGCGGCGCGGAAGGGCTGGATCTCGGGTGCGGCGCGGGCCGCCGCGCCGGACGTCTCGGGCAGCGCGTCGATCCGGTGGACGCGGCCCGGCGGGCGCAGCACCAGCACGGGCGCGTCCAGGTGCTTGGGCGGCGGTCCCTCCCAGGCGCCGGCGACCCGCAGCAGGACCGAGCGCAGATCGGTCGGCAGCACCTCGACGGCGTCGATGCGCAGCCCCGCCGCCTCCGCGGGGCGCGAGCCAGGTTCCACCATGGCGGCTCAGGCTAGGCTCGGGCCCGGACGCGACCGCGCTGCGCGGCGGGGCGCTCAGACGTCGTCGTCGCCGCCGCCGCCGCGTCGAGCGGCGAGCACCACGGCCACGAGCACCGCCGCGACGAGCGCGCCCGCCACGAGCTTCGTCCCCGGGCCGCCGGACTGGCGCCGGAGGCCCCGCACCGTGAGCTTCCACACGACGTAGCCGAGGAGCTGGTAGCCGGCGCGTCGCATGGATCGATCGTACCCGAGCGCTCGCCGCTCAACCAGCCGCGGGCGCCGCATCGGTCACGACCGCTGCCGCAGCCGCCACGCCAGCCGCGATTGCAGCGACCACAGCTCGATGAACCCGGGCGAGGCGGCCTGCGAGAACAGTCCCCCGGAGTCGGCGAAGCTCGCGAGCGCCGCGTCGTAGACGGCGTTCGGCGACTCCCGCGTGACCACTCGTACCGAGCCCTTGTAGAGCTTCAGCCCGATCGTGCCGGTCACCTGCTCGTTGACGTGGTCGACGAAGGCGTCGAGGTCGGCCCGCAGCGGCTCCCACCACAGGCCCGCGTACACGAGGTAGGCCCACTGGTGGTCGAGCTGGGGCTTGAACTGGTTCTGGTGGATCGTGCCGACCAGCTTCTCGAGCTCCTGGTGGGCGGGCAGGATGATCGCCGCCGCCGGGACCTCGTAGATGTCGCGCACCTTCAACCCGACGATGCGGTCCTCGATGTGATCCACGATGCCGACGCCGTGGCGCGCGCCGATCTCCGCCGCGCGCTCGAGCAGCGCCACCAGCTCGAGCCGCTCGCCGTTGAGCGCCACGGGAAGGCCGCGCTCGAAGGAGACCTCGACGACCTCGGCCTCGTCGGGCGCCTCCTCGGGGCGCGTGACGAGCCCGAAGACGTCGTCCTCGGGCGCGTGGTCGAGCTCCTCGATCCAGCGGCCCTCGGAGCTGCGCCCCCAGAGGTTGTCGTCGATCGAATACGGCGCGACCTCGGTTCCGCCCTTGACGGGGATCCCGTGCTCGCGCGCGTAGGCCACCTCCTCCTCGCGACCCATCTGCCAGGAGCGCACGGGGGCGATGACCTTCAGCTCGGGCGCCAGCGTCGCCACGGTCGCCTCGATCCGGACCTGGTCGTTGCCCTTCCCGGTGCAGCCGTGGGCGATCGTGTCGCAGCCCGAGGTGCGTGCCTGCTCGACCGCGAGCTTCGCGATCAGCGGACGGCCGAGCGCGGTGAAGAGCGGGTAGCCGCCGCCGTACAGCGCGTTCGCCCGAATCGCCGGCGCCACGTACTCGCGCGCGAACTCCTCACGCGCGTCGACGACGTGGCACTCGAGCGCGCCGAGCTGCTTCGCCTTGCCCTCGATGACGTCGTAGTCCTCTCCGGGCTGGCCGAGGTTGACCGTCAGCGCCACGACCTCCGCCTCGTAGCGCTCCTGGATCCACTTGAGCATCACGCTGGTGTCCAGCCCCCCGGAGTACAGGAGCAGGACCCGGTGGACGTCGCCGGGCTCGGCCTCGTACGACGCCGTCTTGGGCGGGAACTCGCTGGGCGCGGCCATGGCCGCGGAAGCTTAGGGCCTGATCCCTCAGTGCTCCCGGGCCGCGAGCCGCGGGTCGCGGTCCTGCGGGTCCTGGGCGGCCATCTGCGCCGCCGTCGGGCGCGGCAGCGGGGCGGCGGCCGAAGCCCGCGCGGCGACGCTCGCCGGGACCGGCGACACGTAGCCGCTGATCGCCGCGGGCCCCATCGTGTAGCCGTTGGACGGCGAGGCCGGTCCGCGGCGTGCGACGTTGTTGGTGCTCGTGTTGCCGGCGATGATCGTGATGGTGCTCGCGGTCACCCGCTCGACCAGCCCGACGTGCAGTCCGGAGAAGATCACCATGTCGCCGGGTTGGGGATTGTTCCGGTACCCAGGCTTCCACGACCCGTGCCGCCTGCCCCACAGCGGCAGGTCGGGCACCCACGCAATGCGGCCGATCCCGGCCACGCCGGCCTGGCGCCACACCCAGGTGGCGAAGTCCGCGCACCAGGCCTCGCACGGACCGAACTTCGTGCAGTTGGACCCGCGCGGGCTCTCGCTCTGGCCGATCTGGCTGCGCGCGATCGCCACAATGCGGGACCGCACGTCGCTCCCGGTGTTCGACGGCAGCGGCGGCACGGCGAGCACGCCACGCAGGGCGGCGGCGGTCCTGGCGTCGAACATGCCGGTCACGGGCAGCTTGCGGTCGCGCTGGAAGCGCCGCACGGCCCGCTCGGTGCCGGACTGGAACCGGCCGGTCTGCGGGACGCCGTAGCCCGCGAGCTTCAGCGACTTCTGCAGCATGCGGACGACCGCGCCGCTGGCGCCGTAGGCGATCGGGCGAGTGTCGTAGGTCGTGCCCCCCGTCGGCGTCGTCGGCGCCGGGCCGGGGGCGATCCCGCGCGGCGTCGCGGCGGCGGCCGCGACGGCCGGCGTCAGGAGCAGCGCGAGCACCGCGACGGCGATGCCGGCGCGGCGAGCACAGAAGGCGGGCATGGGTGACACGCGAATCCGATCGCTTCCCACTGATCACGCCTACGGGGTTAGCTGACGGGCTCGCGCGTTTCCGGCGCGTCCCGCGAATCATCGCGGGATTCGCCCCAACCTTCTGGGTCCCCCGTTCCCCGGAACGCCCGGGGATTCGGCGAATTGCGGGGAAAACCGTACCAGACCCGCTCAGGCGAGCAGGCCGGTCACGCGCCGCAGCGCCTCGTCGACCTCGGCCTC
Source organism: uncultured Actinomycetes bacterium (assembly GCA_963725645.1). Lineage (GTDB taxonomy): Bacteria > Actinomycetota > Thermoleophilia > Solirubrobacterales > Solirubrobacteraceae > JALYZC01. Next base: position 1,567,615 of record CAVRZD010000006.1, on the reverse strand, counting down.
GTCAACCGTCAGCGGCGGCAGGAAGCGCACGGTCTCCGGCCCGGTCGCGTTGAGCACGAGCCGCTGCTCGAGCAGCGCGCGGCGCACCAGCTCGGGCGCGCCGTCGACGTCGATCGCGCGCATGAGCCCGCGGCCGCGGACCGCGCGCACGCCCGGCAGCTCGCCGAGGCCGGTCGCGAGCCGCTCGCCCAGCTCGCGCACGTGCGCGAGCAGCGCCTCGTCGTCGATCACGTCGAGCACCGCGAGGCCGGCGGCGGCCACCACCGGACCGCCGGCGAAGGTCGAACCGTGGTCGCCGGGCTCGAGGACGTCGGCCAGGCGCGGCCCCGTGATCAGCGCCCCGATCGGCATGCCGCCGCCGAGCGCCTTGGCGACCGTCATCGCGTCCGGCGTCACGCCGGCGTGCTCGTGCGCCCACAGCGTCCCGGTGCGGCCCAGCCCGCACTGGACCTCGTCGAAGATCAGCGCGGCCCCGGTCCGGTCGCAGGCCGCGCGCGCCGCACGCAGCAGCTCGTCGGAGAGCACGTTGATCCCCGTCTCGCCCTGGACCGGCTCGAGCAGGACCGCCGCCGTGCCCTCGTCGACCGCTGCGTCCAGCGCGTCCGGGTCCTTGGGCACGACTTCGAAGCCGGGCACGAGCGGTGCGAAGGGCTCCTGCTTGGACTCCTGCGGCGTCGCCGACAGCGCGCCGTAGGTCCGGCCGTGGAACGCCTGCTCGACCACCACGATGCCGCCGTGGCGGCGCGCCTTGCGCGCGAGCTTGATCGCGGCCTCGATCGCCTCGGCGCCGGAGTTCGTGAAGAACACCTTGCCGCCGAGCGAGCGTTGCGACAGGCGGGCCGCCAGCCGCATCGGCGGCTCGGTGTAGAAGAGGTTGGTGACGTGCATGAGGCGCCCGGCCTGCTCGCGGACGGCTTCCACGACGGCCGGGTGGCAGTGACCGACGCTCGACACGCTGATGCCGGCGAGGAAGTCCAGGTACTCGTTGCCCTCGTCGTCCCACAGGCGCGCGCCCTCCCCGCGCACGAACTCGACGGGGAACCGCGCGTAGGACGGCACGACGCGCTCGCGCTCGAGCGCCTGAAGCTCCGCGAGGCTCATGCGCGGATCTTCGTCCCGATGCCCGCGTCGGTGAACAGCTCGAGTAGCAGCGAGTGCGGCAGCCGGCCATCGACGATGTGCGAGAACGTGACGCCGGCGGAGATCGCGTCGACGCAGGCCTGCAGCTTCGGGCGCATCCCGCCGCTCACCGACGGCAGGGCCTCGGTGACCTCCGCCGCGGAGGCCTCGGACACCACGCTCCCCGGGTCGTCCGGGTCGCGCAGCCAGCCCTCGACGTCGGTGAGGAACATCAGCTTGTACGCCCCCAGCGCTCCGGCCACGGCCCCCGCGGCCTCGTCGGCGTTGATGTTGTGCGAGACGCCCAACCGATCGGCCCCGACGGACGCGACCACCGGGATGTAGTCCTCGGCGACGTGGTTGATCACGTCGACGTCGACCTGCTCGATGCGCCCGACGAAGCCGATGTCCTGCCCGCCGGGCGCGGTCTGGCGCTCGGCGCGGAACAGGAGCCCGTCGTCCCCGGACAGCCCGACCGCGCGCTGCCCGTGCCGGCCGAGCCGCAGCACGATGTCCTTGTTGACCTTGCCGATCAGGACCATCTTCGCCACCTCGACCGTGGCCTGGTCGGACACGCGCAGGCCGTCGACGAACTCGACCGTCAGCCCGAGCCGGTCCATGTAGTCGGTGATCTCGGGGCCGCCCCCGTGCACGACGATCGGGTTGAGCCCGACGTACTTGAGCAGCACGACGTCGCGGGCGAAGTCCTCGCGCAGCGCGCGGTCCTCCATCGCGGCGCCGCCGTACTTGATCACGATCGTCTTGCCGTGGAAGTCGCGGATGTAGGGCAGCGCCTCGAGCAGCGTGCCGACATCGCGCGGCGGGGTGGGGATGGGATCGGTCACGTCGTGTACTCCGCGTTGATCTTCACGTACTCGCAACTGAGATCGGAAAAGAAGACCTCCGTCTCGTGGCCCTCACCCGGCAGCCCGACCACGTACTCGACCTCGTCGCGCTGGACGGCCTCCGCGAGCGCCGCCTCGTCATGGTCCAGCCCGACCCCGCCCGCGCACACCTGCACGCCCTCCACCTCGACGTCGAACGGCAGCGGCGCGGTGCCGGGCAGCGCCATGCCGACGGACTGGGCGATGCGGCCCCAGTTGGGATCGCCGCCGTGCAGCGCGGCCTTCACCAACGGGGAATTCGCGACCGCGCGGGCGGCACCCTCGACGTGGAGCTCGTGGCCGCCGCGCACGACCACGCGGCCGATCCGCTTCGCGCCCTCGCCGTCGCGGACGATCATCAGCGCGAGCTGGCGCAGGAGTGCGTCGAGCGCCTCGCCGAGACGCAGCTCGTCGTCGGACTCGGGCTCCACCGACACGCCCGACGCCCCGTTGGCCATCAGGATCGCGGTGTCGTTGGTGGAGAGCTGGCCGTCCACGCTGATGCGGTCGAACGAGCGCTTGACCGTCACGCCCAACAGCAGGTCCGCCGTCTCCGGCGCAAGCGCCGCGTCGGTCTGCACGAAGCAGAACATCGTCGCGAACCCGGGCGAGATCATGCCCGCGCCCTTGGCCTGGGCGCTGACGCGCACCGCGCCCGAGGGGAGCTCCACGGCAAGCGACGCGCGCTTGGGGAAGGCGTCCGTGGTCCGGATCGCGTCGGCCAGCGCGACGTCGCCGTCGGCCGCGAGCTCGCCCCGGGCGGCGGCGATGCCGGCCACGACCCGGTCGACCGGCAGGTCGTGCGCGATGCCGCCGGTCGAGGCCACCGCGACCGTCGACTCGGCGACACCGGCGGCGAGCGCTCCGGCGCCCTGGACCTTGGCCGCGGCGTCGAGCCCGCGGCGCCCGGTGGCAGCGTTCGCGCAGCCCGAGTTGGCGACGATCGCGCGCAGGCCGGCGAGGTCGCAGCGTTCTTGGCACAGGAGCACGGGCGCCGCGAGCACGCCGGAGCGCGTGAATCGCGCCGCGCTCACGGTGTCGGCGTCGGAGACCAGCAGCCCCAGGTCCGGCGCCCCGCTCGGCTTGATGCCGCAGGCGACGCCGGCTGCCCGGAATCCGGCGGCGAGGCCGTTCGCCTCGGTCACGTGCTCGGGCGCGTCGACCCAGCGCGAGGCGAAGAAGTTCACGAAATCCCCTCCTGTTCGGGCCGACCGAACATCAGGTTGAGGTTCTGCACGGCCTGCGAGGCGGTGCCCTTCCACAGGTTGTCGATGGCCGCGAACGACAGGACCCTCCCAGTGCGCGGGTCGGCGTGGGTCGAGATCCGGCACAGGTTCGTGTCGCGCACCTCGCGCACGCCGGGCGGGCGCTCGGCCAGCTCCACGAAGGGCTCGTCGGCGTAGGCGTCCGCGAACAGCGCGCGCACCTCGTCCGCCGAAGTCTCGCGCGACGGCGTGACGTAGCAGGACACGAGCTCGCCCTGATCGAGCGGGACGAGGTGTGGCACGAACGTCGCCGCGACAGGCGCGCCGAGCGCCGCCAGCTCCTGGTCCATCTCCGCGACGTGGCGATGCACGGGCAGGCCATAAGGGTTCACGTTCTCGTCGGCGGTGACGAAGTGGGTGGTCTCGGTCGCCTGGCGGCCCGCCCCCGACACGCCCGTCTTCGCGTCTACGACCACGTCGGCGATCAGGCCCGCGCGGGCCAGCGGCGCCAGCGCCAGCACGGCCGCGGTCGGGAAGCAGCCGGGGTTGGCGACGACGCCGGCGCCGGGCACCTCGGCGCGGTGCAGTTCCGTGAGCCCGTACACGGCCTCGTCCAGCAGCTCGGGCGCCGCGTGGGCGCCGTAGTGGCGCTCGTAGACCGCGAGGTCGCGCAGCCGGAAATCGGCAGATAAGTCAACTACTACGACCCCCCGGCGTACCAGCTCCTTGACGACCGGAGCCGATGCCCCGTGCGGGTACGCGACGATCGCCGCGTCCACGGCGCCGTGGCGCTCGAGGTCAAACTCCTCGAGCACCAGCGGAACGCGGTAGCGCGGGTGCAACTCGTCCAGGCGGCTGCCGGCGTCGCTGCGGCTCGTGACCGCCGCGAGCTCGAAGGCGGGATGCCGCCACAGGAGCTGGGCGCTCAGCGCGCCGGCGTACCCGGACGCTCCCAGGACGGCGACGTCAGGCACGCAGCTCACCTCCGACCTCGCGCCGCAGCGCCTCCGCGATCGCGGCGCGCAGCTCGGCCACCTCGTCGTCGGTCAGCGTCCGATCGGCCGCGCGGAACTCGAGCGCGAGCGCGAGCGACACGCGCCCGTCCCCCACCTGCTCGCCGCGGTAGACGTCGAACACGTCCGCCCCGCGGAGCAGGTCGCCGCCGGCGCCGAACACGATCTCCCGCACGCGCGCGGCGGGAACGTCGTCGGCGACGACGACCGCGATGTCCTGGCGCACGGCCGGGAAGCTCGTGACGTCCTCGTAGATCTCGACGCGTGCGCCCGCCAGCCTGGCCAGCCGGTCGAGGTCGAGCTCGAACGCCGCGGCGCGGTCGAGGTCCCAGGCACGCGCGACCAGCGGGTGGACCTCGCCGAGCCAGCCGAGCACGTCGCCCTCGACGGTGACCGCCGCGCTGCGCCCCGGATGCAGGAACGGCTGCGGCGCGTCGGCCGCGCTCCACTCCAGCCGCAGCGTGTCCAGCAGCGCCGCCAGCACGCCCTTGGCCGCGTAGAGGTCGGCCGGGGGCGGCGCCGACGTGCGCCACGACCGCGGGCGGGCCGCACCGCTGAGCAGCACGCCGAGGTGCCGGCGCTCGTCGGGCAGCGCGCCGTTCACGTCCGCGAGGTACACGCCCCCCGTCTCGAACAGCCGCAGGTCGCCCGCGTCGCGCGCGGCGTTGTACGCGGCGGCGTCGAGCAGCGAGCCGAGCAGCAGCGTGCGCATGACCGACTGCTCCTCCGACAGCGGGTTGGTGAGCCGCACGAACCGGCGGCGCGCGTCGTCGGCCGGCAGGCGCAGCCGGTCGGCCATCGAAGGCGCCTGGAAGCTCCACCCCATGACCTCGAGCAGCCCGTGACCGGTCAGCGCGTCCGCGGCGCGGCGGTGCGCCCGCTGCTCGGCGGTCAGTCCCCCGCCCGCATCCTGGCGCGCCGGCAGGGTGGCGGGCAGCCGGTCGACGCCGTCGATGCGCGCGACCTCCTCGACCAGGTCGGCCTCGCGCGTGACGTCGTCCCGGCGGTGGGCCGGCACCGCCGCGTCGAGCCCGTCGTCCGCATCGGCCACACCGAACTCGAGGGACTCCAGGATCTCCTGCTGGCGCCGACGCGCGATCGGCGCCCCGAGCAGCGCGGTCACGCGCCGCTCGCGCAGGTGGACCGTGGCCGGGGACGGCCCGGGGCCGCCCACGTCGACGGTGCCGGGCACGAGCGTCGCGCCGCAGAGCTCGACCATCAGCCGGGCCGCAACGGCCTGGGCCTGGAGGGCGAACTCGGGCTGGAGCTGCTTCTCGAAGCGTGCCGAGGCCTCGCTGCGCAGGCCGAGGCGCAGCGAGCTGCGGTGGATGTTCGGGCCGTTCCAGGTGGCGGCCTCCATCAGCACGCGCGTCGTGCCGTCGTCCACCTCGGAGCGCGCGCCGCCCATGATCCCCGCGATCGACGTCGGCCCGTCGGCGTCGTCGATCACGACGACGTCGCCGTCGAGGCGGCGCACCTCGCCGTCGAGCGTCTCGACCTCCTCGCCCTCCCCGGCCCGGCGCACGACCAGCTTGCCGCCGGCGACGCGGGCGAAGTCGAACGCATGCAGCGGCTGCGCGGTGAGCAGCATCACGTAGTTGGTGATGTCGACGACGTTGGAGATCGGCCGCTGTCCGGCCGCCATCAGGCGCGCCTTCAGCCACGGCGGCGAGGGCGCGATCGTGACGTCGTCGAACAGCCGCGCCGTGAAGCGCGGGCACAGCTCCGGCACGTCGACGGAGATGTCCACGCCCGCGACGTCGCCGTCGGAGCCCGGGTCGTCGAACCACGGCGGCGGCGCGAGCGGCGCGCCGGTGGCGGCGTGGACCTCGCGCGCCACGCCGTACACGCCCAGGCAGTCCGGCCGGTTCGGCGTGATCTCCAGCTCGAGCACGTCGTCGACGATCGGCAGCACGTCGACGAGCGGCGTGCCCGGCGATTGGCCGTTGTCGTCGAGGATCAGGATCCCGGCGTGCTCGGTGCCGATCGCGAGCTCGTCCTCGGCCAGGATCATGCCCTCGGACACGACCCCGCGCAGCTTCGCCGCGCCGAGCGTCGTCCCGTCGGGCATGACCGCGCCGGGTCGCGCGACCGCCACCGTCTGACCGGCCGCGACGTTGGGCGCGCCGCACACGATCTGCGCGGCCTCGCCGTCACCGACGTCCACGCGACACACGCTGAGGCGGTCGGCGTCGGGGTGCGGGTCCGCCGCCAGCACGCGCCCGACGACGAACGCCGCCGGGTCGCCGACGCCGAAGCGCTCGACGCGCTCGACCTTGGTCCCCGTCATGTCGAGCCGGTCGGCCAGCTCGGCCGTCGTCAGCTCGGGACGGGTGAAGTCGTGCAGCCAGCGCAGCGGGACCCTCATCCGAATTGCTCCAGGAAGCGGACGTCGTTGTCGTAGAACAGCCGGAGGTCGGGGACCTCGTGCTTGAGCATCGCGATGCGCTCGATCCCCATGCCGAACGCGAAGCCCTGGATCCGCTCCGGGTCGTACCCGTGGTCGCGCACGTAGGAGAAGACGTTCGGGTCCACCATGCCGGCGCCGAGGATCTCGATCCAGCGCTCGCCCTTGCACAACGGGCAGCGCGAGCCGTCCGGGAGGTGGCCCGCGCCGTTGCAGCGGAAGCAGGAGACGTCGACCTCCACGCTCGGCTCCGTGAACGGGAAGAAGTGCGGGCGCATGCGCACCTCGCGCTCGGGGCCGAACACCGCGCGCGCGAAGGCGAGCAGCGTGCCGTGCAGGTCGGCGAGCGTGACGTCCTCGTCCACCGCGAGGCCCTCGAGCTGGTGGAACTGGGGCGTGTGGGTCGCGTCGGAGTCCGGCCGGTACACCCGCCCGGGCATCACGATGTACAGCGGCGGCGGCTGCTGCTCCATCGCGCGGATCTGGACCGGCGAGGTGTGAGTCCGCAGCAGCACGTCGTCGGACACGTAGAACGTGTCGGTCCACTCGCGTGCCGGGTGGTTGGGCGCGTGGTTGAGCGCGTCGAAGTTGTAGTGGACCGTCTCCACCTCGGGCCCCTCGGCCACGTCGAAGCCCAGCCCGGCGAAGACGTCCTCCAGCTCGCGGCGCATGTGGGTGACCAGATGCAGCCGGCCGATCGGCTCGCGGGGGTCGCCCGGCAGCGTGACGTCGACCCGGTCCTCGAGCAGCCGCGCATCCAGCTCCGACGCGTCAAGCTCGGCGGCGCGGGCCTCGATCATGCCCTCGAGCGCCGTGCGGGCCTCGTTGGCCGCCTTGCCGACGGGTCCGCGCTCATCGGGTGGCAGGTCGCGGACGCCGCGCAGCAGCTGCGGCAGCTCGGCCTTGCGGCCGAGCAGGCGGATCCGCAGGTCCTCCAGCTCGGCGGCGCTGCCAGCGGTCGACACCGCGGCCTCGCCCTCCGCCCGCAGTTGCTGGATCCGCTCCATCATGAGGCGGCCATCCTAGTCAGCTCATAGAGGGCCACCGCGGCGGCCATCGCCGCGTTCAGGGACTCCGCCGCGATCGGGATGTGGGCGGCGCGGTCGCAGGCCGCCACGACCTCCGGCGGGAGCCCCTCGCGCTCGGCGCCAACCACCAGGGTCGTGTCGCCGGCGACCGGGCCGCGCAGGGGCTCGCCCTCATGCGGGACGAGCGCGATCCGCTCGCCCGGCAAGCCGGCCGGCCCGTCGACGCGGGCCACGGGCACCGAGAAGATCGCGCCCATCGACGCGCGCACGGCGCGCGGACCGAAGGGGTCCGCGCACTCGGGGCCGAGCGCGACCGACGCCGCGCCGAACGCGAGCGCCGCGCGCAGCACCGTGCCGACGTTCCCCGGATCGCCGACGCCGTGGAGGTGGACGCACAGCGGCCCGGCCGGGGCCGCCCAGCGCTCGTCGTAGACGGCGAGCGCGCGCGTGCCCGACCCGAGCGCAGAGACCCGCGCGAGCACGTCGGGCTCGACCTCGACCCCGTCCAGGTCGCTGCCGGCGGCGACGTAGCGCTCCCGCGCCGGCCAGCCGGCGGCGTCGGCCGCGGCCAGCAGGTCCTCGCCCTCGGCCACGAACGCGCCCGAGCGCTCGCGCCCGCGCCGCCGGGCGAGCCGCCGGACCTCCTTGAGCTGTTCGTTGTGGATGGAAGTGATCACGTTCTCGGTTCTCGGTTTGCGGTTTCAGAACGACAAAGGGCGCCGACGAAGCGGCGCCCTCGAGGCTCTTGCGTCGGTCTGCTGAGAGCTCAGCTCGCCGCCGCCTCGCGGGCGCGATCGGCAAAGCGTCGGAAGGTGTCGGCGTCGCGCACGGCGATGTCGGCCAGGACCTTGCGGTCCAGCTCGATCCCCGCGGTGCGCAGGCCGTGCATGAACTGCGAGTACGACATGCCCTCACGGCGGGCCGCCGCGTTGATGCGCGTGATCCACAGCCGGCGGAAGTCGCGCTTGCGCGCGCGCCGGTCGCGGTAGGCGTAGGAGTCGGCCTTGAGCAGCGCCTCCTTCGCCCGGCGGTACGACGAGTGCGCCTCGCCGCGGTAGCCCTTGGTCCGGGCGAGTGCGGCGCGGCGCTTCTTCCGCGCGTGGACCGAGCGCTTGACCCTGGTCACCTGGACTTCTCCTGCAGCAGCTTGCGCACCCGCGGACGATCCGCCTTGGAGATCTCGACCGGGGTGGCGAAGTGGCGCTTGCGCTTGGGCGATTTCTTTTCGAGTATGTGGCTCGAGAAGGAGTGCCGGCCGCGCAGCTTGCCCTTTGCGGTCGTGCGAAAGCGCTTCTTGGCGCCGGAGTGGGTCTTCATCTTGGGCATCGCGGTGGCCTATTGAAGCAGACGGTCGGCCCGGGAACCTCGCCCGGCCGTGCACGTTTCGTCCGCAAACCCACGCAATACCGCCGTGCCGTCCCAATCGACGGGCGCCGCGGCAATCCTGCCGTCAGGCTGCTCGCACGGAAGGACCCGATGCCTCAGACCCCCCCCTTCATCTCCGCGGCGCGACGCCTTCGTGGCGGCGGCGAGCGGCGCCCGCAGGCGCCGGACGCACCACGCGCCGTCACACCGATCGACGCAGCCCGCGCGGAGACCCTCGCGGGTCTCGAGCGCGAGGTGCACGCCGTCCGCGAGGCGGTCTTCGGCCTCGCCGACGCGGCGCACGACTGCGTCTCCCACGAGTTCACCCAGCTCCACGTCAGCCTCCAGATCGTGTCGAACGAACTGGGGCAGATCGAGCGCATGCTCGCCGAGACCCGCGCGGCGGCCTCGAGCGACGCCGCCCGCGCCTCCTAGAGCTTCCGTCGCCCGCAACCGCGCCGGCGTCAGGCCTTCGGCTTGGCGCCAGCCGCGGCAGCCTTCGCCGGCTTACTGTCCTCCGCGGCCTTCGCCGGCTTCGCATCGTCGGCGGCCTTCGCAGGCTTGCTCTCCTCGGCGGCCTTCGCCGGCTTCGCATCCTCGGCGGCCTTCGCAGGCTTGCTCTCCTCGGCGGCCTTCGCCGGCTTCGCATCCTCGGCGGCCTTCGCAGGAGCGAGCATCATGGTCATGTTGCGCCCGTCCTGGATCGGGCGTTGCTCCACGACCGCCAGCTCCGCCAGCTCGTCGGCCAGGCGCGTGAGGATCATCTCCCCGCGCTCGGGGTGCGTGACCTCGCGGCCGCGGAACATGATCGTGACCTTGACCTTGTCCTGGTGGCGCAGGAAGCGCTCGACGTGGCCCTTCTTCGTGTCGTAGTCGTGCTGGGCGATCTTGGGCCGGAACTTGATCTCGCGGACCGTGATCTGCTGCTGGTGCTTGCGCGCCTGCTTCTGCTTCTGCTCCTGCTCGTACTTGTACTTCGAGTAGTCGAGCACGCGGCAGACCGGCGGGCGGGCGTCGGGGGCGACCTCGACGAGGTCGAGGTCGCGGTCCTGTGCGATGCGCAGTGCCTCGTCGGTCTTGATGACGCCGACCTGCGAGCCGTCGTCGCCGATCAGGCGAACCTCGGGAACGCGGATGCGTTCGTTGATGCGTGTCGGGTCCCGCTCGGGCGGGCGCCGGTCGAACCTGCGTGGGACCGGCACTAGGAGGGCGTGCGGCGCGTCAAGCCTGGCGCGGCGGGAAGGTCGTCGGCGAAGTCAACGCGGCGAGTATAGCGGCGGGTACCCGCACGATCACGGCGTGACGCGACCGGGTGGGCTGACCCCCGTCCCGGTCGCGTGCCGGCCGAGTCGACTGGCGAGCGCTACTGGACCGTGAAGTCCGTGCGCTGGCCGGCCTTGTAATGCCCCGGCAGGTTGCACAGAAGGACGTAGTGGCCCTTCTTCAGTGTCAGGCTGACGGTCTTCGCCGCGCCCGGAGCCACGTCGCCGGTCTCGCCGACGCTTCCGGCCTCGTCGGCCACGTCGCCCTTCAGCAGACTGCCGGCGGCCTTCGGCGTGCGGATCACAACCATCTCGTGCGGCACGTTGCCCGTGTTGCGCACGTTGAACGTGACCTTGCCCGCCGCCCCGGCGGTCGGGCTCGGGCTGACGCTGAACTCCTTCAGCGACACGCCGATCGTATGCGATGCCGCCGCCGGAGCGGCCGCCGCCGGAGTCGCCGCGGCGGCCGCGGGCACCACCGGAGCGGTCGCGACCGACGGCTTCTTCGACGAAGCGGTCGTGGTGGTCTTGCCGTCGAGCTTGAACCCGACCGCAATGAGGTTGGCGAGAGCGATGACGAGCGCGAGGCCGGCGAAGATCGCGAAGCCCTGCTGGGTTCGCTTCATGCTGCGACCCTGCTCGTCGACCCGCCGTTCGACCTGGTCGAGCTTCGCCATGATCGAGGCGTCGTATCCCACCGACTCCTCAACGTCTTCCAATCGGCCATCCGTGCTGGTTCCCGTTGTCATGGCATCTCCTTCCAAAGCGCCGTGGACCATGTGCGCAGTGAACCGGCTGGCCGCGCGCCTGGCATCCGTCCGAAGCAGCAGATGCGCCCGTAGTCGTCCGCGGGCCCCGACCGGACTTTGCCGCGCCGGGAACCACGACCACGTAGGGTCCGCGACGTGACCGTGAACGCCGACCTGCGCACGCGCCGCGAGGCGATCGTGCGCGAGCACGCCGAGTCGGAGAACCGGCACGCCTTCGATGTCGCGCTCGCGTCCTTCGACCACCCGCGCTACGAGCTGATTCCCACCGGCGAGGTGATCGACGGCCCCGAGGACGTCGCCGCCTATTACCGCGAGACCCGCGCGGCCTTCCCCGACCAGCGCAACGAGGTGCTCGCCCTCCACCACGCCGACGACGCCGTGCTGATGGAGCTCGAGCTGACCGGCACACACCGCGGCGACTTCCGCGGCCTGCCTGCGACCGGTCGCTCGTTCCGCTGCCGGATGGTCGCGGTGTTCCTGTTCGAGGAGGACCGGCTCGTGTGCGAGCGGGTCTACTTCGACCAGAACACGATCCTGCGGCAGCTCGGCGTGGCGCACGATCCGCTCACGCTCACCGGTCGCCTCGCCACCGTGCTCAACCACCCGGTGACGATCGGCGGCGCGCTGCTGCGCAAGCTGCGGCCGGGGTCCTAGTCAGGCCGAGCGCTCGGCCGTCTCGCGCGCGAGGCGCTGCGCGAACTCGTCGACCGCGACCGCGCCCTCGTCGCCGCGGCGGTGCTCGCGCAGCGCGACCTGCCCGGACTCGACCTCGCGGTCGCCGGCGACGAGGATGTAGGGGACCTTGCGTACCTCGGCGTCGCGGATCCGCCGGCCGAGCGACTCGGAGCGGTCGTCGAGCTCGACGCGCGCACCCTCGCCGCGCAGGCGCCCGGCCACCGACGCCGCGTACTCCGCGTGGCGGTCGGCGATCGGCAGCACGATCGCCTGCACCGGCGCCAGCCACACCGGGAACTCGCCGGCGTAGTGCTCGATGAGGATGCCGATGAAGCGCTCAAAGGACCCGAACAGCGCGCGGTGGATCATCACCGGCTGGTGCTCGGCGTCGTCCGCGCCCGTGTATCGAAGAGCGAAGCGCTCGGGCATCAGGTAGTCCAGCTGGACAGTCCCGAGCTGCCAGGAGCGGCCGATCGAGTCGGTCATGTGCAGGTCGATCTTCGGACCGTAGAAGGTGCCCTCCCCCTCCCCGATCTCGTACGCCAGCCCGCGCCGCTCCAGCGCGCCGGCGAGCGCCCCCTCGGCCTGGTCCCATTGCTCGTCGGATCCGAGCCGGTTGTCGGGTCGGGTGGACAACTCCAGCCGCGGCTCGAAGCCGAAGAGGTCGTAGAGGTAGAAGCCGAAGTCCAGGCAGCCGAGGACCTCGTCCTCGATCTGGTCCGGCGTGCAGAAGATGTGGGCGTCGTCCTGCGTGATGTGGCGGACGCGCAGCAGGCCGTGCAGCGTCCCGCTCGGCTCGTGGCGGTGGACGAGCCCCTGCTCGGCGAACCGAATCGGGAGATCGCGGTAGGACCGCCGCTCGCCCTTGTAGAGCTGGATGTGCGCCGGGCAGTTCATGGGCTTGAGGCCCATGGGCCGGTCCTCCACCTCGGTGAAGTACATGTTGTCCCGGAACTTGTCCCAGTGGCCCGACTGCTTCCACAGCTCGACGTCGTAGAGGATCGGCGTCTTGACCTCGCGGTAGCCGCGGGCGGCGTTCTGCTCGCGCCACAGCGCCGCCAGGGCGTTCCACACGGCCACGCCGTTGGGTTGCCAGAACGGTGAGCCCGGCGACAGCGGCGAGAACGTGAACAGCTCGAGCTCCTGCCCGATCTTGCGGTGGTCACGCGCCCGGGCCAGCTCGAGACGCTCGAGGTGCTCGTCGAGCTCCTTCTTCGTCGGGAAGGCGGTGCCGTAGATGCGCGTGAGCATCGGGTTGTCCGCCTGGCCGCGCCAGTAGGCGCCGGCGACGGACTGGAGCTTGAACGCGCCGACGTGACCCGTCGACGGGGAGTGCGGGCCGCGACAGAGGTCGGTGAAGGGGCCGTTGGTGTACAGCGAGACCGTGTCCACGCCCTCGTCGCGAACGAGGTCCTCGATGAGCTCCACCTTGTAGTCCTGGCCCTCGCGGACGAAGCGCTCGAGCGCGTCGCCCGCGGAGACGTCCTCGCGCACGAAGGGCTCGTCCGCCTTCACGTGGTCGCGCATCTTGGCCTCGATCGCCTCGAAGTCGGCCTCGGAGACGTGCGCGCCCTCCGGGAAGTCGAAGTCGTAGTAGAAGCCCTGCTCGATCGGCGGCCCGATCGAGATCTTCACGCCCGGATAGAGCTCCATCACCGCGGTCGCGAGCACGTGGGCGGCGTCGTGGCGGATCAGGGTGAGCGCGTCGTCGCTGCGGTCGGTGACGATCTCGATCGGCGCCCCGTCGTCGAGCGGGCGGGCCAGGTCGCGCAGATCGCCGTTGACGCGGACCGCGAGGGCGGCCTTCGCCAGCCCGGGGCCGATCGCCGCCGCCGCGTCGCCGCCCGTGGCGCCGTCCGGAAGCTCGAGCGAATTGCCGTCTGGGAGCGTGACCTGCATTCCGGCCCATGCTAGCCGCGCGCCTGGCCGCCCCGCTTGTGTGCTCGACGTCACAGAGTGATCGGCTCGCTGCGGGAACACTCGTTCGCTGTTGGACCGGCTTTTGGCGATTTCGCCCCGCCGGCCCTCGAGTTCGCACCGGCCTCGCGCCGGCACCACCCGATCACCGGCCCGCGCACGTCCTCGTGCCGCCCGCCGGAGGAGGACGTCGTTCGCATGCAGGCTTCGACCAAGCTGTCCCTGGCCGCCATCGCGGCCGCCGCCGTCACGGCGCCGGTCGGGATCGCCCTGGCCGCCGACCCCGGCGACGCCGGACAGGCCCGGCCCGCGCCCCTCGCCGCGCCCCTGGCCGGTCACCGCAGCGTCGACGGGCAGATGCACCGGGCGGCCGTAGTGATCCGTCGCCGCGCGCACCGGCGCGCGGTCCCCGTTCGCATCCCCCCGATCCTGCGCCGCATCGCGGAGTGCGAATCGCACGGGAACCCGCGATCCATTGGGGGCGGCGGGCTATACCGCGGCGCTTATCAGTTCACCATAGAGACCTACCGAAGCGTCGGCGGCCGGGGCGACCCGGCCAAAGCGTCGATGGCCGAGCAGACGCGCCGCGCCGGGATCCTGCTCGCCCGCTCAGGGCCGAGCCAGTGGCCGGTCTGCAGCCGGTAGCCGCCCGCATATCCTCCGCGGGGTGGACATCGCCCGACTCCGCGACGAGTTCGCCGTCCTGCGCCGCAAGGCCTACCTGAACAGTGGGAGCGACGGCCCCGTGCCGTCAGGCGCGCTCATCGCCGCGCGCACGGAGCTCGAGCGCCAGGTCTCCGACGGGCGCTTCATCGCCCACTTCCGGCGCCGCGCGGAGCTCGCCACGGAGCTGCGGGCGGCATACGCCGGCCGGCTCGGCTGCCAGCCCGCGGACGTCGCGCTGACCACCTGCACGACCGAGGCGCTCTCGATTGCCGTGGCCGGCCTCCGGCTCGGGCGCGGCGACGAGATCGTCACCAGCGACGAGGAGCACCCCGGCCTCCTCGGTCCGCTGCAGGCGGCGCGGGACGTCGGCGGCGCGACCGTGCGGGTGGTCCCGCTCGACGCGGTCGCCGACGCCGTCGGGCCCGCCACGCGGCTCGTGGCGTGCTCGCACGTCTCGTGGGTGACGGGCGCGGTCGCGCCCGTCGCGCTCGCCGAGGTCGACGTGCCCGTGCTGCTCGACGGCGCACAGGGAGTCGGCGCGCTGCCCGTGCACGTCGGCGAGCTCGGCTGCGACCTCTACGCGGGGGCCGGCCAGAAGTGGCTGTGCGGTCCCGACGGCACCGGCATGCTCTACGCCTCCCCCGCGATCCGCGAGCGACTGACCCCGATCACTCGGGGCTACGCCTCGTTCGCCGACACGGGGCCCGGACTGGAAGCGCCCCTGCACGACGACGCGCGCCGCTACGACACCCAGACGCTCTCGGCCGAGGCGCTCGCGTTCGCCGGGGCCGCGCTCGTCCCCCTGGCCGAGGCGGGATGGCCCGCCGTCCACGAGCGCGCCCGCGCGCTGGCCGCCCAGCTCGCGGACGAGCTGGACGAGCGCGGCCGCACCGTGGCGCCGCGCGGCGACACGACGCTCGTCGCGTTCTCGAGCGCCGACCCCGTCGGCGAGCGCGACCGCCTGGCCGAGCGCGGCGTGATCGTGCGCGACCTCCCGGGCAGGCCGCTGCTGCGCGCGTCCGTCGGCGCGTGGAACGACGAGCACGACCTCGAGCGTCTGCTCGACGAGCTCGACGGGACGGCGGCGACGTCGTAGCGGCTAGATCCGCCGCCAGGTCACGACGAGCAGCCACAGCAGGACGAGCACGCAAACGATCACGAGCTCGATTGCGTGGATGGTGATGGTGACTGCGGCGATCATCCCGTTCGCACGTGTGCGCTGGCGCGTACAAACCGTGTACGGGCGTTGTTATACCGCGTGGGCGGACGGAACGCGGATCGCGGGAAGCCGGGCCCGCGTTGTCAGCCGTCGAACACTTCGTCGATCACCCCGGCCGCCTGATCGGCGCCGAAGGTCTCCTCGAGGCGCTCGCGCACCTCGTCGCGAGAATGGCCCTGGAGCCGCAGATCGATCGCGAGCGAGCGCACGATCTCGTCGCTCGAGGATCCGGCCTCCTCCTCCCCGGCGGACGTGTCGGTCACCGGCGGTGGCGGCGGCTTCGCGCCCGTCGTGTCCGCGCCGAGCGCCTCGAGGAGCTCGGCGCTGCTGCCCTCGATGCTCGCCGCGTCGTCGGCCAGCTCCTTGAGCGCCTTCTTCGTTCCGCGCGGGAGGCCGGTCGCGGTCTCCCCCTGGCGCTTGGCGCGGCGAACCTGGCCGACCAGGGCGTCGACCAGTTCGTCCACGAGTCGGATCGTCGACCGGAGCGCGCCCGCGTCGCCGGCTCCCGCCGCCGGCGCGCGATCCTCGTTTTCGGGCATGACGCTGACCGGCCGCCGCCCGTGTTCCGTCCTACTCGGTGCGGGCGCGCGTGCGAGTCAGGCGCGACATACCGAAGCCAAGCAGCACCAGCACGGCGCCGGCGCCGGCGATGAGGCCGACATCGAGACCCGTGAACGGGAGCTGCGACCCGGAGGTCGAGCGCGTGGTGTTCGCATCGTTGCCCGCGACGTCACTCTGGACGACGCCCGCGGGCGTGGTGTAGCCCTCCTGGCTCGTGGTAGCCGCGAACGACGGAGCGGCCACGGCACCAAGCACAAGGACCGAAACAACTAGCACTGCGATAAGACGACGAGGCATGGGCCCTGCCTTCCTGCCCTGGGCGGGCATTTCGTGACTCAACTTGCCGGAATGGTGGGAAATCGGTTTTTTGCCCGGAAACCGGCAAGTTTTTTGCCGCCGGCGCGAGCTTCCGCAAGCGTCGCATCTTAGCCTACACAGACGAACGGTGCGAGGCGAACGCAGGTTCGACTGATTACCGTCGGAATCCTAGCTGGAGCTCCGCCGTCTGCCACTGGGGTGGCAACCCCAGTCTTTCCCACCTCTGCCCGACACAGGGCCAAACGCCGCATTACCCGAACCTCCCGGGAACTATTCACGCGATTTGGACGCGAGATTCTGGCGCGATGGCACTCGCGGGTCGGTCCGAGTGGGCGATACTGGGCTCGAACCAGTGACCTCCGCCTTGTCGAGGCGGCGCTCTCCCAGCTGAGCTAATCGCCCTGGGGCGGCAAGCCTACCAACGCGGGGCGGACCCTTCGGCCCGTTCAGCCGACCGCCGCGGGGTCCTGCGCCCCGTGCCCGTTCGGGCTGGCCGCCTCGGCCGCGACGGGCGGCGCTCCAGGCGTCCCGTCGGCGCCCAGGACGCCCCGCGCCCGCAGCGTCAGCTCGAACGTCTCGCGGCTGTCGTGCTTCGGCGCCCAGCCCAGGGTCTGCTTGAGCTTGTCGTTGGAGCACACCCACGGATTGCGGATGAAGTGCAGGTTCCCGGGCGGAGACTCCGTGCCGGGGACGTGCAGGCGCCAGAGCAGCTTGTTGAGGCCGTAGAAGAAGCCGAAGGGCATCGTGCGGACCTTGATCCCGGCGACCTCGGCGGTCTCCTGCCAGGTCATGACGCCGTCGCCGGTGACGTTGAACGCGCCGGCGTGCCGCCCCACCAGCAGGCCGCTGATCGCCTCGGCCAGGTCGTCCTCGTGGACGAACTGGACGTGCTGATCACGCTCGCCGCGGAACCGCGGCAGGAACGGAGCCTTGGACCAGCCGCGCACGATGTAGTTGTCGACGTTCGGGCCGAGGACGATGCACGGACGCACGATCGTCATCATGCGATCGGGGTGGTCGGCAGCCCAGAGCCGGCAGATGCGGTCGGCATCGGTCTTGTGGCGGGCGTAGGCGAAGTCCGGCTGCCCGCGCAGGATCCAGTCCTCGCCGATCGGCTCGGGGTTGTCTGGCCAGGCGCCGTACGCGGTGGTGGAGGAGGTCACGAGCACGTGCTTCGTCCCGGTGCGGGCGGCGGCGTCGAGGGCATTGAACGTGCCGTTGACGTCGATGTCGTACATCGTCTCCTCGTCCCGGATCGGGTTGAGGACGAACGCCAGGTGGACGAGCGCATCGGGCTGCACGCGCTCGAGCAGCGCCTGCAGGCCGGCGCGGTCGCGCACGTCGATGCGATGGAACTCCGTGCGCACGTGCGGGATCCGCGGCGGCCTGATGTCGGCGATGGCGATCCGCTCGGTGTCGTCGCGGTTCGCGAGGAACTCGACCAGCCTCGACCCGATGTAGCCGGAGCCGCCGGTGATCACGTACTTCATCGCCTCTCCCCTCGTCGCGCTGCGGTCGGCGCGAGTCTAGTACTCCCGATCCGCTCGCTACGCTTGCTCCGCAGCCCCCGGCGACGTGGCGGAGTGGTTACGCAGCGGCCTGCAAAGCCGTTTACACCGGTTCGATTCCGGTCGTCGCCTTCGGTGGCTACGGGACTTTCAGGCGGCCCGCCTCAGCGCGCCTCGGGGGCGCCTCTAGGGCGCAAGGCGCGCCTTGCCGTCGCGAGAATCGCATCGGACGCCGCACCCTCGTGGTCTGCCGCCGGTAGCCAGCCTCCGTCGACGTGGTCCACTTGCCCGGTCATGTACCCGGCGCCGTCCGAGGCGAGGAAAAGCGCCGTCTCGGCGATCTCTTCGGGGGAGCCGAAGCGCTTGAGTGGGTTCATCGCGATCGCCTCGTCAATGTTCTCGCGCGAGATGCCCCACTCGCCCTCCCAGTCGCCGGTGATCGGGCCGGGGGCCAACGCGTTGACGCGGATGGCTGGCGCGACGTCGCGCGCCAGCGACGACGTGAACCCCCGGATCGCCCCCTTCGCGGTGCAGTAGCCGACGGGCACCCAGTTGATGGGGTTGGTCGGCGTGATGCCGTTGCCGTAGGTGCTGGAGAAGTTCACGATTGCCCCGGAGCCGTTCGCGCCCATGTCGGGGAGCGCGGCTTGGCACACGCGCATCGTGCCGAGCACGTCGACCTCCAGCAGCGCTCGGGTCGCGGCCGTCTCCAGGGCGTCGAACCGCACCGTGTCAGCTTCGTCGAGGCGTCCGGCGGCGTTGATCAGGATGTCGAGGCGCCCGTAGCGCTCGACGACCCCGGCGACGAAGGCGCCGACCGAGTGATCGTCGGATGACGTGCGAGCGCATCGCTGCGAGCCGCCCCTCCACCGCCTTCGATGTCTGCGACGACCTCGTCGGCGGCCGAGCGCGACGAGCGGTAACCGGCCGCTACGGGCATAGCCCCTCATGCCCAAGCGCCCGGGCCACGGCGCCCCCAGGGTCGCCGCCGCGCCTCGGTACGACGCGACCCGACCCTGAAGCGATGGCCGTCGTTCCAGCGTGACATGCCAACTCCCTCCTGATGGCCCGCCGTGCCGAGTCGCCTCGAACTGACCCTGACCGCGATCCTAGACGGCCACGCGCTCTCGTGTCGACGATCTCCACGTTCTCCTGCGACATCGCCTACTCCCGCAGCCCCACGGCGAGAGCTTCCTCAACCGTGATATAGGGCATGCCTCCAACCGTGCCTCCGAACGACGGGACGCCGGTCAGCGTGACCTAGCGCCCCTACTCCCGCAGCCCCACGGCTTCGAGGGCTTCCGCGCGGTCCCGGAAGTTCTCGAGGCGGATCACCTTGCGGCCCCGGAAGGACCACACGTGGAAGTAACGGAACTCGCTGGCTGCCCCGCTTCCGCCCCCGACCCCGCGCTGAAGTACCGCCACGACCACGCTGTCCCCCGCGTCGGTGATCTCCTCCGCTTCGATCGTGAAGCGGGTCCAGGGCTCGAGAAGGCCTCGCGTGTACTCCGCGAGTCGCTCGAGGCCGAGGTAGGTTCCGGCGTCGGGAAATTCAGGGCGCAGAACGAACAAGACGAGCGGATCAAGTACATCGACGCTCGTCCGAAAGTCGCCCTGGCTCCAGCGCTCGTAGACGTCACGGACGGTCTCGACGTTCTCCTGCGACACCGCCTACTCCCGCAGCCCCACGGCTTGGAGGGCCTGGACCCGGTCGGTGAAGGTCTCGATGTGAACTCCCTTCCCGTTCTCGCCGACGGTGATCAGCCACGCCCAATCGGCGTTGATCTCCATGGCGGAGTGCTCGTCCCGCGCGATGAGGCGGATGACCGAGATGACGTGTTCGTCGTCGACATCGATGACCTCGAGGGGTTCCATATGCACCTCCTCGAAGATCTCGGCCAGCCGACCGAGGTAGTCGCGCACGCCGTCGTGGCCGCGGTAGATGCCCGGCTCCATCGACTCCGCCGGCGGGTGCCACTCGACATCGGCGTCCAGGTACGGAAGCACGGCGTCCACGCCGCCGTCGTTCCACGCCCGGGACGCTCGCCACGCGAGCTCGACATTCTCCTGCGACACCGCCCGCCCAGTATCCCGCAGGGCGCGCACAGGCGGGAGATGGCGGACCCCGGTTCGGGGTCCGCCACCCTCGCCGACCCGTCTACGAGAAGTGCTGCTGGCAGCCCTTGGCGCTGTTCGCGTCGCCGGTCGCCTGACCGTCGGCGCCGGGATCCGTCGGATCCGACTTTATGCCGAGGTTGTTGTTCTTGCCGAAGTACCCGAACGCGCCGTGATACTGGCCGCAGGGGCTCCCCTGCGGGTGGTACTCCGAGCCGTCGCCGGAATTGCCGGCCAGCGCAGTACTCGGGACAGCGAGCACGCCGAGGACTGCGGCGATGGTGATGAGCTTCCTCATGCGGCACCTTCCGTGGAAATGTGGACCATTGGACCGTACGGACGGTCCACCCAGGGATGCAACCCCAGGAATAGCCGTCTCCTAGGTCGGCGACTCCCGAAGCCCCACGGCCTCGAGGGCCGCGTCCTGATCGTTGAAGTGGTCGAGGCGGGCGAGCTTGCCGGCGCGGAAGGCCCACACGATGCCGTCCCCCCGCTCGACGGCCGCGGCGCTGCCGGCTCCGACCGCGCGAATGCGGAACAGCGATATCGGATCGCCCGTCTTGGCGAAGCGCTCGTGGGCCTCGCGGACGATCTCGACGTGGTGCTGGGTCATCCCGACCCGTAGGCCCGCTCCGGTGCGATCGAACCCAGTGTGGACCCCGCCGCGGCGGCGGCGTCGGTGGGCCGGCGGGCCCGCAGGCGGTCGCAGCCCAGCACCGCCAGCGCGGTGATCACCGCCCCGATGACGCCGTCGGCGAGGTAGTGGTTGCCCGTCGCCATCACGGCGAACAGGGTCACGAACGGGTAGGCGACCGCCAGGCCGCGCAGCCACGGGCGCGGCCAGATCCGCCACAGCGCGATCGCCGCCCAGACGGCCCAGGCGATGTGCAGGGACGGGAACGCCGCCAGCTGGTTGGCGTCGAGTGCCGTCCAACCGGCCTGCCAGACCGGCACGTGGTGCACGGCCGCGACCAGGTCGACGTAGCCGTCCGCGCTGAGCATCCGGGGCGGCGCGACGGGTAGCGCCCAGAACACGGCCAGTCCGACCGCGGTGATGATGACCAGGGCCGTGCGCAGGGGTGGCAGCAGGTCGGGCCGGCGCCACCACAGCCAGCCGAACACGGCGAACGTGACCGCGCCGTGGACGTTGACGTACCAGAAGACGACGATCTCGCTGAGCGCGTGATGCGCCGCGAGCCAGGTGTTCAGCGCCAGCTCCGGAGCGGCGTGCAGCGCCCGCTCGACGTCGAGGACCTCGGCGCCATCGCGCTCGGCCAGGTGCTGGCGGACCGGGCCGAGGTTGTTGACGGCGTCGAAGATCCACGCCATCCAGACGACCAGGAGGAGATCCCACCAGCGGCGGGCCCGCGGCGGCGCCGGGCGCACGCCGAGCCGCCGCGCTGCCGACGCGATCGCCGTTCGTGGCTGAGCCAGCGGCGCCATCGGAGCCATTAACTCAAACGGCGTGACGGCCGTGTCCGGACGGCGGAGGTCGCCCCCAAACCGGGGCTATACTCGGCCCCCGCTGCGGATGTAGCTCAGTTGGCTAGAGCGTCTGCTTGCCATGCAGAAGGTCGTGGGTTCGAGTCCCATCATCCGCTTCTCCTCTACGACTGCACGGAGATCGTGAACCGCACCTGGCCGTTGAAGCCGACCAGGCTCGGCGTCTGGACCTGGGCGAAGTAGACGGTGTTCGGGCCGCTGATCCTGTAGCCCGACTGCAGGATCTGGGACCCGCCGCCGTTGATCAGCTGGACGGTCTCGCCTACGTCCGGGATGCGGGTGGACACGGTCACCGAGTAGGTCCGCGTGGTGTTCGCCTGGAGGCTGACGTTCTTCACCAGCGGCCTGACGACCGGCCTGCGTCCGGCGCGGTAGATGTTGAAGCCGACGCTGTTGTTCGTTCCCTTCTGGACGAAGCGCTTGCCGATCTGGCCCCGCAGCGAGCCGGTCAGCGGCCCGACGGTCCATCCGGTCAGCGACTGCGGGTCGTACAGGTAGCTGCGGAAGATGTTGTACGTCGTGTTGCAGTTGAGCGAGTTGCCCGGGCTGAAGTTCTGCCGGTGGTACGTCCCGGCGCTGAATTGGGCCGCCGGGTCGGGCTGGACCACCGTGAAGTCGAAGCAGGGCTGCGTGGCGGCCGACCGCCCGGCGCCCGAGGCCAGCGAGAGTGCGCTGGTGGCGGCTCCAGCCAGCGCGGCGACTGCGGCGATGGCGACGACTCGACGGATCGGCATGCAGGTCCTCCTCGTTGGGGCTCGTGGCGAGCCTATCCGGACCCGCCGCCGCAACGCGAAACGGAGCCAGGGGCCGGTGGCGCCCCTGGATGTCGGCCATCGCGCGGTAGGGCGCGACGAGATGCTGCATTACTCGTACAGCGTGAACGCCGCGAGGATCAAGTAGATCCCCACCAGGGCACAGCCCTCGAAGGCGGTCGCCTCGCCGTCGCCCGTGACCTGCCACACGACCAGGGCCGTCAGCACCAGCGCGCCGATGTACACCGGCGCGAGCGCGAACGTGAGCGGCGTCGTGAACAGCAGCGAGACGAGGACGAGCGCGGGGAACAGGAAGGCGGCGATCTGGGCGACCGAGTTCTTGACCACGGAGATCGCGAGATCCGCCTGGCCCTTGTTGGCGAGCACCAGACCCGTGAAGTTCTCGACCGCATTCCCCGCGATCGCGACGATCACGAGCCCAGCGAACTCCTTGGACACGCCGAGGGCATCGATCGCGGGATTCAGCTCGGCGATGAACCAGTCGGAGACGAACGCCGCGGCCGTTCCGGCGACCGCGAGCAGCGCGATCGAGAGCGACAGCGGCAGCCGCGGCTGCGCATTTGGCTGGCCGCCGTCCTCGCCCCGCACGTACGGGATCACCCAGGTCAGGTACACGAGCAGCAGGACCACCGCGCCGATCGTCGAGATCGCCTGCGTGTGGTGGCTCGCCCGGTCGCCGGAGCTCAGCGACAGGCCCATCAGCGCGATGATGAAGACCGACAGCAGCATCAGCGTCGCCGTGTCGCGCGGCAGGCGGTGCCCGAAGCGCATGACTCCGTCCGGGGCCTTGCGGGAGCCGACAACGATCACGAGGCCGAGCACGAACAGCGCGTTGGCGAAGATCGAGCCGATCAGGGAGAACTGCGCCACCACGATCTCCCCCGCCCCGAGCGCGAAGACCACGACGAAGAACTCCGGCAGGTTGCCGAGCGTGGACTGCAGCACGCCCGTGACGGCCGGGCCGAAGCGCTCGCCCACCTGCTCGGTGGCGAACGAGACGACCCAGGCCATCCCGGCGAGCGCGGCCGTCGCCGCCACGAAGGCCGTGATCCCCGGGGCGCCGGCGTAGTGGAGGGCGCCGGCCGCGACGGTCAGCACGGCGAGCAGCGCCAGCAGCAGCCGCTCGCGCCCGGTGAGGCCCTCGGCGGCGACGGGGTCAGGCACCGCCCTGGGCCCGCAGCGTCGGCGCGGCGCTCGGGTCGGTGCCCGTGAGCCTGGCCAGCAGGCCGGCCGGGCTGTCCGAGCCGTTGACGCGAACGCGGCCGAGCACGAACGTGTCCTGCGGGCGAGCGTAGCCCTCGTCCGTCGTGGTGGCGGCGAGGTAGCCGGCGCGCTTCACGGCCGCGATCACGTGCTGGTCGTACGTGCCGGCCGGGTAGCAGAAGAAGTTGACGGTCACCCCGAAGTCCTTCTTCAGCCGCGCCTTCGACGCCTCGAGCTCGTAGCGCAGCCGGGAGTCGTCCACCGCCGTCAGGGAGGGGTGGTTGATCGTGTGCGAGTCCACCTCCCAGCCGTTGGCGATCATCTCGCGCACGTGGGCGACCTTGAGGTCCCGCAGGTTGCCGAGCTTGAGGTTGAGCACGCCCGGCCAGTGGAGGCTGCGCAGCATCGGCATCGCATCCTTGTACTGGCCGCTGTAGCCGTCGTCGAAGGACACCACGACGGGCTTGGACGGGAGCAGCCCACCGTGGTGCCACGCGTCGTAGGCCTGCTGCAGCGTCACGCCGTGGTAGCCCTGGTCGGCCAGGGCGTGCATCTGGGCGCTGAAGTCCGGCGCCGTCACCCACAGCTCGGGATACGGCGTCCCCGGCTTGGGGGTGCCGATCACGTGGTACATGAGGATCGGCACAGGCTCGTTCGGGGCCCTGTGGGCGCCCGGCGCGCTCGCGGGGATCGGGCCGAGCAGCGGGCTCGACTTCGCCTTCGCGGCGCCGGCTCCGGTCGACGACCGCGACCCGGCCGTCCCGGACGGCGCCGCGGAGGTCGCGGAGCCGCCGCTCCCGCCCCCGCTCCCGAGCAGGAGCACCGCCGCCACGATCGTGGCCGCGACGCCGAGCAGCCCGAGCCCGGCGGCACGGCGGCGGCGCCGGACGATCCGCGCCTGCTCGGCGCGGCGCGCGACGCGCTCAGCCTGATCCATCGCCCACCGACTCACCGTCCAGCGCCGCGTTGACGAGGGCGTCGGCGCGCGCGTTTTGCTCGCGAGGCACCGGGGAGATCGACCAGCGCTCGAGGCCGCGCAGCGTCGCGAGCACCTCCTGGTGGAGCGGCTTGAGCCCGGCGTGCTTGACCTTGTAGTCGCCCATCACCTGGCGCGCGACCAGCTCCGAGTCGTTGACGACCTCGACCTCGGTGGCGCCGAGCGCCCGCGCGCGCTCGAGCCCGAGCAGGAGGCCGCGGTACTCGGCGACGTTGTTGGTCGCCACGCCGATGACCTTGCCGACCTCGTCGAGCACCTCGCCGTCGGGCGTGGACACCACCACCGCCACGGCGGCGGGCCCGGGGTTGCCGCGGGCGCCGCCGTCCACATGGACGACGAGCTTCATCGAGGCGGAACGCTAGCCGACGTCGGTCGGCGGAAATTCCCCGGGCACCCGCGCGCGGCGGCGGTCCCGAACCTGGCGGTTGCCCGAGTCCGGGTTCTCCCGAGCGGCGGAGCCGCGGCGATCGCCCCGGCGGCGGTCGATGATGACCTTCACGTTGGGGTCGTCCTCGTAGTACTTCGAGAGCTTGTCGTAGAGCTCGTCCGCGAGCTCCTGTGGGACGACGCAGTAGATCATCGCTGTGACATCGGTGGACGTGCCTGCGGGCGAACTCCACGCCCCGGGCGGCTCCGGATCCTAGCGCGTCAACCGCCGTCAGCCCGCCAGCGCCAGCCCACCGTGCTCATCAGCCGCCGCATTGGCCTCCTGGTCCTCTGGCGCCAGCTCGGTCAGCTCGTAGCCCTGCGCGGCCACGCGGACCGCGGCCGGCCCCTCCGCGAGATCCACCTCGTAGCGGTACCAGCACAGCTCCCACGCGACCACGATCCCCACCACGCTCCCGTCGTCGCCGGGCCGGACGGTCACGCCCGGAGCGCCCAGCGACCGCGCCACACCAGCGACCGTGCGCGGGTGGTCGCTGGCGTTGAACAGCTCGACCGCACGCTCCGCCTTCATCTCGCCGTTGGTCGGGACGGCGTGGATGCTGTGGTCGGGGTCGAAGCCATGGGCCGCCGGCGCGGACTCCTCCAACGCCTCCTCGCCGGGTTCCGCCTCGGCCGCCTCGCGCGTGCGGCGGTCGCGGCCGTAGCGCGCCCGCAGGCGGCCGCGCAGCGGCCGGCGCTCGGGGCGATCGCGGCCGCCGCCTGACATCTCCAGCGAGGCGCTCTCGCGGATCCAGCCCTGATGGGTGGCCCGCGCCGTGCACAGCTCGCACACCTGACGACGCGATGCGCCCGCCAGGTAGGTCTCGGCGTGCTCACCGCGCAGAAGAGTGCGACCGCATACGTCGCAGGCGACCGCATCGTGCTCGGTGCGGACGTCCTTACGGGTCATGGCAGCGCCGCTGAGGGTACCAGCGGCCCCGCGGCCGCCACGCCGGCGCCGGCTAGGCCCGGACCGCGTCCGACTCGGCCTGCGCCTCTTCCACGACCTTCTGGGCGAGGTGGCCGGGGACCTCCTCGTAGCGCTCGAACTCCATCGTGTACTCGCCCTGGCCGCCGGTGATCGACCGGAGGTCGGGCGCGTAGGAAAGCATCTCCGCCATCGGGACCTCGGCCTTGATCTCGGTCATGCCGCCGCTGGGCTCCATGCCCATCGGCCGCCCGCGGCGGCTGTTGAGGTCGCCGATCACGTCGCCGACCGCCTCCTCGGGAACCGACACCGTCACGAGCATGATCGGCTCCAGCAGCACCGGGTTGGCCTGCTCGAGCGCCTGCTTCATGGCCTGCGAGCCGGCCAGCTTGAAGGCGATCTCCGAGGAGTCCACCGTGTGGTACTGGCCGTCGAACAGCGTGACCTGGACGCCCTTGACCGGGTAGCCGGCCACCGTGCCGTGCTGCATCGCCTCGCGCACGCCCTTCTCGACCGCGGGGATGAACGAGTTGGGGATCACGCCGCCCTTGATCTTGTTGACGAACTCGAACTCGTCGCCGTCGGGCAGCGGCTCGACCTCGATGTGGCAGTCGCCGAACTGCCCGCGGCCGCCGCTCTGCTTCTTGTGGCGCCCGTGCGCCTTGGCGCTGCCGCGGATCGTCTCGGTGTAGGGCACGCGCGGCGGCTTGAGCTCCACCTCGGCGCCGAACCGGGACTTCATGCGCTCCACGATCACCTCGACGTGCACCTGCGAGAGGCCGGCGACGATCTGGTCGCCCGTCTGCGGATCGCGGTGCAGGTCGATCGTCGGGTCCTCCTCCTGGAGGCGGCGCAGCGAGCTGAAGACCTTCTCCTCGTCGCCCTTGGCCTTCGGCGCCACGGCAAAGGCCATGACGGGCGCCGGAAGCTTGATCTGCGGCATCTCCACGGGCTGCGCCTTCGACAGCAGCCAGTCGCCGGCCTTGGTCTCCTTGAGCTTGGCGACCGCCCCGATGTCGCCGGGGCCGAACGCGTCGGCGTGGCCGGTCTCCTTGCCCTCGAAGACGATCAGCTGGCCGATGCGCTCCTTGCTCTGGGTGCGCGAGTTGACGACGTGCGAGTCGTGCGTGACCACGCCCTGGTAGACGCGAAACAGGTTGATCCGGCCGGCGAACGCGTCGGCGCGGGTCTTGAACACGTAGGCGAAGGTCTCCTTCGCCTCGTCGGGCTCGAGCGTCACCTCGTCGGACAGCTCGAGCGCCCCGTGCTTCACCGGCGACGGCAGGTCCTCGACGAACGCGTCGAGGAGGCGAGCGGTGCCCTGGTTGTGGGTCGCGATCCCGCAGGTGACCGGGAAGATGTCGCCGTGGTTGGTGCCGTCCTTCAGCGCCGCCACGATCTCCTCGTGAGAGATCTCCTCGCCCTCCAGATAGCGCTCCATCAGCGCGTCGGAGTTCTCCGCCACCTCGTCCATGAGCTTCTCGCGGTAGCTCTCCGCCTCGGCGGCGAGCTCGCCCGGGATGTCGATCGGCTTCGCGTTGCTGCGTCCGTCGCCGGAGAACTCGTAGGCCTTCATGTCGATCAGGTCGATCAGGCCGCGGACGTCGTGCTCCGTGCCGATCGGGATCTCGGTCGCCACCACGTGCGGGCCGAATGCGCTCTTGAGCGACTCCAGCGCGCGGAAGAAGTCGGCGCGCTCGCGGTCGAGCATGTTCACGAACACGAGCCGCGCGAGGTCCAGCTCGGCGGCGCGCTGCCACAGACGGGTGGTGGTGACCTCCACGCCCATCACGGCGTTCACGACGAACACGGCGGACTCGGACACGCGCAGGGCGCCGAGCGCATCGGCCACGAACGACGGATCCCCGGGCGTGTCGAGGAGGTTGATCTTGCGGTCCTTCCACTCGAACGAGGCGAGCGCCGCCGAGATCGACATCTGGCGAGCCTGCTCGTCCTCGTCGGCGTCGGAGACCGTCGAGCCGTCGACCACCGTGCCCAGCCGGTTGATCGCCCCGGCCTCGAACAGCAACGCCTCGAACAGCGACGTCTTTCCGGTGCCGCGGTGCCCGACGAGCGCGACGTTGCGGATCGTGTCAGCGGCCTTCACCCGTGCTCCTCTCCTCGATCGAGGCCCGACCTTACCGAAGCGTGGGCGCGAGGTTGGCGAGGGCGCGGCCGTCTCCTCGGCCGGGCTGGCTCCGGGCTTGTGAACAACAAGCCCTCCGCTGCGCGGGGCAGTCAGTACCGCTTCGCGGTAGCCGTGGATAGGCTTTCGCCGTGTCCGCCGAGAACGTCGCGTTCGTCCGTGGGCTCTTCGATGGCGCCGCCGGCCTGGACAAGCAGGCGCTGCTGGACATCCTGCTCGACGCCGTCGCCGAGGCGTTCACCGAGGACGCCGTGTGGGAGGAGGACCCGGGACGGGCGGATCGGGAGGTCTGGCGGGGCCACGACGGGATCTGCGCGTCGTGGCGCCGGTGGTTCGACCAGTGGGAGGAGTACAGCTTCGAGGTCACCGGCCTCGAGGACCACGGCGACCGAGTCTTCGTCGTGTCCACCGAACGGGCCCGGGGCGAGTCCAGCGGCGCGAACGTGTCGGCGACGAACTACGTCGTGCTGACGTTCCGCGACGGCAAGATCTCGCACTATCAGGAGTTCTACGACGAGGCCGAGGCCCGCGCGGCGCTCACCGCGCCGGCCTAGCCGGACCCGAGGTCCGCGCTGAGGTCCTCCTCCTGCATGCGCGCCCGCAGTCGCAGCACCGCCTTGGTGTGCAGCTGCGAGATCCTCGACTCGGTGACCCCAAGCACCTCCCCGATCTCCCTCAGCGTCAGGTTCTCGTAGTAGTAGAGGGCGATCACGAGCTTCTCGCGCTCGGGCAGGCGGGCGATCGCGTCGGCGACACGGTCCTTGAGGTCGGTGGCGTCCATGACCTTGGCGGGGTCGGGCGAGGTCGGGTCGTGCAGGGTGTCGAGCAGCGACACCTGGTCGCCGCTGGAGTCCGACACCGTCCAGAGCTCGTCGAGCGCGGCGATCGTGGAGTTGGAGATCTGGATCAGCGACTCCTGGAAGTCCTCCAGCTCGATGTCAAGCTCGGCGGCGATCTCCTCGTCCGTGGGGGCGCGCTGAAGCTTGTGCTCGAGCTTGACGTTGGCCTTCTCGATCTCGCGGGCGCGGGCCCGGACCGACCGCGGCACCCAGTCGAGCGCGCGCAGCTCGTCGATGATCGCGCCGCGGATGCGGGGGATCGCGTAGGTCTCGAACTTGATCTCCCGCTCGGGCTCGTAGCGCTCGATCGCGGAGATCAGGCCGACGAGCCCGTAGGAGATGAGGTCGGCCTCCTCGACGTGCGCGGGCAGGCCGGAGCCCATCCGGCCGGCGACGTACTTGACCAGGGGCGAATAGGCGACGACGAGTCGCTCGCGGGCGCGCTGGTCATCCTGCTCTCGATACCGACGCCACAGGTCCTTCAGCTCGATCGCTTTGACGTTGGTTTCCAGGACGTCCGACCTCTCTCCTCACGCCCGCGGGTGACTGCGGGCGTACACCGTGCGCAGCCGGGCTGACTCTACTTGAGTGTAGACCTGCGTCGTCGAGAGCGACGCGTGTCCCAAGAGCTCCTGAATCGCCCGCAAATCGGCTCCTCCCTCGAGCAGATGGGTGGCGAAGGAGTGCCGCAGCCAGTGCGGCGACGCCCCTGCCTGCACGGCCGCGTGGCGGGCCCACACGCGCAGTCGGCGCCGCACGTCCGAGGTCGACAACCGCCGCCCGGACTTGGACAGGAACAGCGCCGGCTCCTCCCCCGCGGCGGCGCCGGCGCCCGAGCGGGTCGGGCTGAGCGCCGGTCGGCCGCGCTCGACGTACTCCCGCAGCGCCTTCAGGGCGTGCTCGCCGACGGGCACGACGCGCGTCTTGCCGCCCTTGCCCTCGACCCGCACCTGCTCGTCGTCGAAGTCCAGCGACGCGACGTCGAGGTTGACGAGCTCCTCGGCGCGCAGCCCCGACGCGTAGGCCAGCTCGAACAGGGCGCGGTCGCGCAGCTCCAGCGGCGTGCTGGCGGGAATGCGGTCCAGCAGGCTCGCGACCTCCGCCGGCTTGAGCGTGCGCGGCAGGCGCCGCCGGCGCTTGGGCGCGGTCAGGAGGTCCGCCGGGTTCTGCTCGATGCGGCGGTGCTCGACGAGCGAGCGGAAGAACGACCGCAACGACGCGATCTTGCGGGCCACCGTGCTGGGCGCGCCGCCGTGCTCGGACAGCGCGGCGGCGTAGCGGCGCAGGTCACGGGTCCCCACTCCCTCCGGCACCAGGCCGCGACCGCTGGCCCAGCGGGCGAACTGGCCAAGATCGATCGTGTAGGCGCGGCGGGTCTTCTCCGCCGCGCCGCGGCGGCGCAGGTCGCGGTCGAACGCAACCAGGGCGTGCGCCCAGGCGTCGCTAGGCTGCTCCGTCGTGGGCGTGTTCTTCATCGACACCGCCACGGGTCAGATCGCCACCCAGGGCCAACTGCTGGAGGCCGGCATCGCGTCGGCGGTGGACGGGCCGCCCCGCCCGTGGCATCGCATCGACGCGCCGAGCGATGCGTCGACGATGTGGTACGCGGTGTTGCGCAAGCGGACCCGGGGCGTGTACATCGGCAGGCTGTGTGTTCGCCACGGAGGCCAGCACGCCTCCCTCCTGCAAGACGGCTGGGAAGAGGTCGAGCCCGCCCGGATCGGGCTTGCGCAGGCGTGAGCGGCGCGCTCTCGGCGCCCGAGCCGGTCCCCGCCGTGCTCGCCCGCCCGCACGGGCTGCTGGAGGCCCCGCGGCTCCGGCCGGACGGCGCGGCGCTGTACAGCGACGTGCTCGCCGGGGGCGTCTACGAGGTGGACGCGGCCGGGGCGGTGCGCGAGCTGCTCCCTGGCCGCCGCGGCATCGGCGGCCTGGTCCTGCACCGCGACGGCGGCGTGGTGGTGACCGGTCGCACGCTGCTGCACGTCGGCGCCGACCGGTCCGAGCGCGAGCTGTTGGGCCGCGAGGGCGTGACGGGGTACAACGACCTCTGCACCGACGCCGACGGCGCCGTGCTCGTCGGCGCGCTGCGCTACCGGCCGCTCGCGGGCGAGGACCCGGTCCCGGGGAGGCTCCTGCGGGTCGGGGAGCGGGGTGCCGTGGAGGTCCTGACCGAGTGCGTCACCTGGCCCAACGGCGTCGGGGTCTCGCCGGACGGCTCGGCGGTCTACGTCTCGGACTACGCCGATCGGCGCGTGCTGATCCTGCCGGCCGCGGGCGGGGATCCGGACGTCTTCTGCGAGTCACCGGACGGCTCGGCGGACGGTCTGGCAGTTGACGCCGAGGGCGGCGTCTGGGTGGCGCTCGGCGAGGGCGGCGGCGTGGCCCGTTTCACCCCGGCCGGCGAGCTCGACGCGGTGATCGACGTGCCGGCGCGATTCGTCTCCAGCCTGAGCTTCGGCGGCTCGGACGGCCGGGACGTGCTGATCACGACGGCCGACAACCTCCACACGCCCGACACCGGCGGAACCCTGTTTCGCGCCCGCTCCGAGCTCGCCGGCGTGCGGGTGGTCCCCGCGGCCGTCTAGATGATGTAGACCGGGTCGCCGAGCTGGACCCGGTTGTACAGGTCCTCGACGTCCGAGACGTGCATGCGGATGCACCCGTGCGAGGCCGCCGACCCGATCGAGGCGTCGTCGGCGGTGCCGTGAATTCCGTCGCCCGCGAAGAAGCCGATCCAGCGCGCCTTCAGCGGGTTCTCGGGCGTCCCGCCGGGAATGACCTGGCCTGCGAGGCTCCCGGCCCACGCCTCGTTGGGCACGTTCCAGGCGGGGTCGACCTGCTTGCTGATGACGCTGTGCAGGCCGGCCGGAGTCTCGAGCCCTGCCTGACCGACGGCGATGCCGTAGCTCTTGTACTTGCGCAGGTGCTTGTACAGCGTCAGCGTGAAGCCACCGCGGTTGACCACGATCACCCGCGGATACTTGCGGCTGAGCTCGGAGCTGGTGACGTTGGGCTTGGTGCGATGGGCGACGGGGCGCAGCACGCCCTCGTAGCGCTGATTCTCGATGTCGAAGAGCACGCCGTTGCGCAGTTGCGACGTGTTGACGGACAGCCCGTCGCGGCCGGGAACCCGCTCGAGGCCGGAGGCCGAGTAGCCGATCGAGGCGTCCCGGGGCGCGCGGTTGAGCTCCTTGGAGACGCCCTCGACGAAGCGGTTGACGACCTGGCGCGAGTAGGTCACCTTGGGCGCCAGGTTGGCGTCCACCGAGCCGCCGGTGAGCGAGCGCCAGCTGCGCCCGATGATGTTCCCCTCGCGGCTGCGCGCGATCGCCTCGTCGACGGTCGCCTGCACGTCGTAGCCCACCCTCGCGGTCGCCGGATGCAGCGTGAAACGGCGCTTGCCGTAGGCCACCACGATCGGCTGCTGCAGGCGCGCCCTGAGCTCGCTGCGGACCTTCACGGTCGCCGTCTTCGTGCTCATGCCGCCGACGTCGATCCCGGCGATCTTCACGCCGTTGGCGATGGTGTCGCGCCGGCCGTGGTCGTACAGGTATAACGCGGCCGCCCCCACGATGAGGACGGCCAGTGACGAGGCGATGATGATGAAGGATCGACTTCGCACGGCTCGCTTAACCGCCGGAGATTGTAGGAGGTACGTTCGCGGGCGTACAGGCTGCAAGCCCGCTTGCCGGGGTGTGATGAGCGCGGGGTGTGCGTGGATCAGGCGCCACCCGAGCGGCTGCGCGCCAGGAGGCGATCGATCACCTCGATCGGCGCCCCGGTACGTTTATCGGCATGGCCGCCCCCGCCACGCCCGTGACCGAGGTTGGCGCGGACGAGCGCGCGACCGGCATCGACGACTACGGTGCGCAGGGCCACGAGGACTGGCGCGACATCGACTGGCGCCGCCACCAGCGCTGGGTTGCGCTGCCCGGCGGCCCCATCAACGTGATCGAACGCGGCGAGGGCCCACCGCTCGTGCTGGTGCACGGCCACTCGGGCCGCTGGGCCAACTGGCTGCCCAACATCCCGCATTTCTCGCGGAACCACCGAGTCGTCGCGATGGACCTCCCCGGCTTCGGCCACTCCCCCATGCCGCGGGAGCGGATCACCATCGAGAACTACGGGCGCACGCTCGACGCGCTGATGGATCGCCTCGACATCACGGCCGCGCCGGTGGTGGGCAACTCGATGGGCGGCTTCGCCGCCGCCGAGCTGGCCATCAAGGCCCCGCAGCGGGTCGAGCGCCTGGTCCTCGTCTCGGCCGCAGGCCTGGCCACGACGTACCTCGGCCTCTCGACCGAGTTCTTCCGCCGCCGCTCCTACATCGCGTTCGCGCGGGCGGTCAATGCCTACGCCGCCGTTCCCGAGGCGCGGGCGGAAACGCTGGTGCGCCGCCCGCGCCTGCGCCGGCGGGTGCTCGACGTGGTCGTGCGCCACCCCGAGCCGCTCTCGGGTCCGATGTGCTTCGAGCTCATGCGCGGCTCGGGCAAGCCGGGCGCGCCCGACGCGACCGACGCGATCATGTCCTACGACTTCCGCGCGCGGGTGGGCGAGATCGCCTGTCCCACGCTGATCGTCTGGGGCCGCAACGATCGCGTCGTACCGGTCTCCTCAGCCGAGGACTACCACCGTCTGATCGGGGGGTCCCGGGTCGTCGTCTTCGACGACACCGGTCACGTGCCGATGGTCGAGCGGCCCGCGCGCTTCAACGCGGCGCTCGAGGAATTCCTCGGCGAGAGATCCCTCGACAGCGGGGAGTAGTCGAGGCCGGCGAGCACCGCGCCGAGCTGCGCGCTGACGATGCGCGCGCGGTTGATCGCCGTCGCGCTCCAAGGTCGCTCCTGGTGAGAGAAGGCCTCGATCAGCCCGAAAGTCTCCCCGCGCGCGACGATCGGCACCATCAGCAGCGCACGGTGGCCGCCCTCGGCTCGCAGCAGCTCGACCTCGGCGGGGTCGGCGGCCGGGTCGCCGGCAAGCACCTGCACCGCCACCTGCTCGGACAGCACCCTGCGGGTGAGGGGAAAGCGCGCGAGCGGGTACAGCTCGCCGGTCGGGCTCCAGCGGCGCTCCGACAGCGTCTCCACCGCGTCGCGGCGGCGGTGCCAGCGCGAGCACACGACCTCGTCGGCGCGCAGCTCGGCCGCGAGCGTCTCCGTCACTCCGTCGAGGTCCGCGAGCGATCGCACCTGCGTGAGCTGGGCGGCGAGGCGCTCGAGGCGCCGGTCGGCGCCCGCGTTGGCGTCGTAGCCCTCGCGTTCGGCGGGCGAGGACAGCGAGCGCCGCAGCAGCGTCTCGCGGACCAGCTCCGGCACGTCGGCCCATGGCGGGCTCGGGCGCGCGATCGCATAACCCTGCCCGTAGTGGACGTCGAGGTCGGCGAGCGCCCCGAGGTCGTCGAGCTGCTCGATGCCCTCCGCGCAGACGGCGGCGCCGGTGCGGTGCGCGAACCCCACCAGCGCCTCCACCAGCGCGGCCTTGTCGGCGCGCACCGAGATGTCCGCCACGAGGGGGCGATCGAGCTTGATGACGTCGGGCCGGAGCCGCATGACCCGGTGCAGGCCGGCGTAGGCCGAGCCGGCGTCGTCGACGGCGACCAGCGCCCCGCGCTCGCGCAGATCCTCGAGTTCGCCGGCGAGCCCCTGCTCGTCCGGCGCCAGCTCCTGCTCGGTGACCTCCACAACGATCCCGTCGAGGTCGTCCGGCAGCGCGGCGCGCACGGCCGCCGCGGTCAGCGCCGAGGGCCGCACGTTGACGGCGAGGAACGCGCCCGTCGGCCGGCCCTCGGCCGCGAGCGCGGCGCGCAGCGAGGCGGCCTCCAGCTCGGGGCCCATTCCGCAGCGGTAGGCCTGCGCGAACACCGCGTCGGGGCCGCGATCGGGCAGCGCGGGGAAGCGCGCGAGCGCCTCGTAGCCGACGACGTGCCCCGTCGTGAGGGCGACGATCGGCTGGAACACCGGGACGATGGCGCCGTCGTCGAGCAGCGCGACGATCTCCTCGCGCTCGTCCTCGTCCGGAACATGCATCCAGCCGGGCTGGCCGGCGAGCGCCTCGCGCCCCTCCAGTAGCTGGGCGTCGACCTCGGCGTCGGTGTCGGTGTCGGCATGCGCGACGGTGGGCGCGGGCGCGACGGCGGCCAGCTCGGCGCTGTGGATCACGGTGCGGTCGCGGCCGAGCTCCTTGGCGGCGTACAGCGCCTCGTCCGCGGCGCGGACGAGGCCGTCGGCGTCGTGCCCGTGGGCCGGCATCGCCGCCACGCCGAACGAGATGGTCAGCGGGACGGGCTCGCCGGCGAAGCTGTCGCGGATCGAGCAGCGCATGCGCTCCGCCAGCACGTAGGCGCTGCGCTCGTCGCTGTCGGTCGCGATCACCGCGAACTCCTCCCCACCGATGCGCGCGAGCGTGTCGGTGCGGCGCGTCACCGCGCGCAGCGCGGTCGCGGCACGCTGGAGCGCGACGTCGCCGGCGCCGTGGCCGAAGCGGTCGTTGACGGTCTTGAAGTGGTCGAGGTCCCCGAGGAGCACGCTCACGGGCCGGCTGGCGCGCGCGGCGCGGTCGATCTCCCAGGCCAGCAGCACGTCGAAAGCGCGGCGGTTGAGCAGCTGCGTGAGCGGATCCGTGCGCGCCGCCGCAGCGAGGCGGTTGATCAGCCGTTCGACGCGATCGCGCAGGAGGCTGACGAGGATGCCCGTGGTCGCGACCGTGGTGACGACGATCAGCCACCGGACTGGCGCCGCGCCCGAGGGGTCCTCCACGGCCAGGTAGAAGGCGAAGGCGAACGCCACCCCGGCCGCCTGCACCGTGGCCGCCCGCCAGGTGAAGAAGTAGAAGCAGACGAGGCCGACCCACATGTACAGGACCTCGGTGTCGTCGTTGCGGTGGCCGTTGAAGAAGAGCGCGCTCGTGATCAGCGCGGTGCCGAGCAGCGCGGCGGCGTACAGCGGCAGCAGACCGATGCGTCGTCGCGCGAGCAGGAGGCCGACGCCGGCCACGACGGCCACGACGCCGGTGATCGCCGAGCCGATCACGTCGGTCTCCGTGGGCAGGAACGGCAATGCGGCGAAGCCCAGCACGGCGCCGGCGCAGAGAAGAATGCCGAAGACCTGGGCGATCACGGCCCGTTCGGGCACCCCGGTCGGGTGGTCTTCGTCGGCCTGCGCGCGCAGGGGTCGAGACAGCCAGGGCCTGGCCACAGTCGTGTATCGGCGGTTCAGCGAGGGGGGTTGAGCGCGTGCATGCAGGCCGTCACCCGCACACGGCCCCCTGCGAGGCCGAGGACACCAACCTGGCGTACTTCGCCATGACGCCCTGGCGGTACGCGGGCGGCGGTGGTTCGTAGGCCGCGACGCGCGCCGCGATCTCCTCGTCGCTGAGCTCGACGTCGAGGCGCCGGGCCGCCACGTCGAGGGTGACGCGGTCCCCGTCACGGACCGCGGCGATCGGGCCGCCGCGCAGCGCCTCGGGTGCGACGTGGCCCGCCATCAGGCCGTGGGTGGCCCCGGAGAAGCGGCCGTCGGTGAGCAGTGCGACGTCCTCGCCCAGGCCCTCGCCCACCAGCGCGGCGGTGACGGCGAGCATCTCGCGCATGCCGGGCCCGCCGGCGGGGCCCTCGTTGCGGATCACGACGACGTCGCCGGCCTCGATTCGCTTGCCCGTGACTGCGGCCATGGCGTCCTCCTCGGACTCGAACACACGCGCCGGGCCGGCGTGCGTCGTGCGCTCGTGGCCCGCGAGCTTCACCACGCATCCCTCCGGAGCGAGGTTCCCGCGCAGGATGGCGAGGCCGCCCGTGGGCTTGATCGGGTCCGACAGCGAGCGGACCACCTGCTGGCCCTCGGCCTCCTCGGCCGCGCGCGCGACGTCGCCGATCGTCTGGCCGGAGACGGTGGGGGCGTCGGCGTGCAGCAGCCCCGCCTCGAGCAGCCGCTGGGCCACGAGCGCGATCCCGCCGGCCTCGTAGAGGTCCACCGCGACGTAGTCACCGCCGGGCTTCAGGCTGCACAGCAGCGGCGTGCGCTCGCTGATGCGGTCGAAGTCGTCGATCGCGAGCTCGACGCCGGCCTCGCGCGCAACCGCCAGGAGGTGCAGCACGGCGTTCGTCGACCCGCCGCTGGTGGCGACGGCGGCGATCGCGTTCTCCAGCGACTCGCGAGTGATGATGTCGCTGGGCCGCTGGCCGCGGGCAAGTACGTCCAGCACGAGCCTGCCGGCGTCGACCGCCACCTCGCTCTTGCGGCCGTCCATCGCCGGCACCATCGCGGCGCCCGGCGGCGAGATACCCATGACCTCGAACGCCATCGCCATGGTGTTGGCCGTGAACTGGCCGCCGCATGCGCCCGAGCCCGGCGACGCCACTTCGACCAGCGCCTCCAGTTGCTCGTCGGTCATGTCGCCGGCCGCGTGACGGCCGACCGCCTCGAACACGTCCTGGATCGTGACGTCGTGGCCTTCGAAGCGGCCGGGGTAGATCGAGCCGCCGTAGAGCATCACCGAGGGGACGTCCAACCGGGCCAGCGCCATCACGGTCCCGGGGATCGTCTTGTCGCACCCGCTCAGCGCCACGACGGCGTCGAACAGGTAACCGAGGCCGGTCAGCTCGATCGTGTCGGCGATCGCCTCGCGCGAGACCAGCGACGTCTTCATCCCCGACGTGCCCATCGTGATGCCGTCGGAGATCGCGATCGTGTTGAACTCCATCGGCGTGCCGCCGGCGGCGCGGACGCCCTCCTTGACCTTCGCGGCCAGCGCGCGCAGGTGGAAGTTGCACGGCATCGCCTCGATCCAGGTGGAGGCGACCCCGACGATCGGCTTGGCCAGGGCCTCCTCGTCGAAGCCGATGCCGTGGAGGTAGGCGCGCGCGGCGGCGCGCTCCGGCCCCTCGGTGAGGGCGCGGCTCTTGTGCTTGAGGTCGAAGGTCGTGCTCGGGGGAGGCGTCACGGGGCGGGAACGCTACCGCCCTCGCTCGCGGCTCGGGGCGCGCGGCGGGCCCGCTCGCGCTCCCACTCCCCGAGCCGCCACAGGTCGCGGCGGACCTGCTTGGGATCGACCTGGCGCCCCGGCAGGTGCATGTTCGCGTCGGCGATCAGCCGGCGCTCGTCTCCGGTCAGCGCCATCCACTTGGCGAGCACGTCGTCGGACTCGGGGAGCAGAGCGCTCCCATAGGGCCGCGTCTCGTCGGGGAACTCGACGCAGTACTCGTTGAGCAGCTCGCGGGTCTGGGGCAGGTAGGCGACGATCGGCTTGTGCGGGTAGATGAGGTAGGCGTAGGGGGCGCCACCCGCGCCGGGGCCCTCGGCCCGCGCCCCCCACACGCGGATGAACCCGAGGTCGCGGTACATCCCCCACTCCTCGTCGTTGACGCAGGACCGCAGCAGCTGGCGCGCGCGCTGCTCGGCGCGGCGCTCGCGGCCCGGGTCGTAGTCGTGGCGAGGCACCCGCTGCCGGTTGGCCTTGCGGCGCTCGCGGGCCTGCTCGATGCGCGGCCAGGCGATCTCCCACAGCAGTACGACGATGACGATGCAGGTTGCGAAGAGCGCGAGCGCCACGGCGCGGCCGCCTCAGCGCGCGCCGCCGGCGGCGCGCGGGAAGAAGATCACGCGCTCGGCGTCGCGAGGCACGTTCTCGAAGGCCTTGACGATCTCCGCCTCGCGCCGGCCGGCGCTGTTGGTGGGCACCGCGGCCCACATCCCCTGGTCGAGCTGGCGCCTGAACTCCTCGATCAGGGCCTGCTCGTCCTCCTCCACCTCCACGTCACCCTCGGCGAGCAGGACCTCGCCGTGTCCGGGCTTCATACGCAGGAACTTCACGGTCCCCGATTATGCCAGAGGACCCTGGGTCAGCCACGCGAGTGGAGGACGTCCACGGGGCCCGCGCCCCTTCCGACGTCGCGCAGGCCGTGGGCCACCGCGTCAGCCGTCACCGCCCGGGCGACCGTGGCCGCCTCGCGCAGCGAGTCCCCGAACGCCAGACGCGCCGCGAGCGTCGAGGCGTGCGTGCAGCCGGACCCGTGCGAGGCGCCGTCGGGGTGCCGGGGCCCGCCGATGTGCTCGAGGTGCTCGCCGTCGTAGAACACGTCCACCGGATCCTCGCGGTGCCCGCCGGTGACCACGACGGCGCGCGGACCGAGCGCGTGCACGGCGCGGGCGAGGTCGTCGGGCTCGGCCTCCGGCGCCCCCGCCAGGACCCGCGCCTCCGGGACGTTCGGCGTGACCACGGTGGCGCGCGGCAGGAGGTCCCGGACCAGCGCGTCCCGCGCGTCGGGGGCCAGGAGCTCGGCGCCGGACTCGGCCACCATGACCGGGTCGAGCACGACCGGGCTGTCCGGGTCGAGCAGGTCGAGCGCGTCGCCGACCGCCGCGATCGTGGCGATGTCGCCGAGCATCCCGATCTTCACGGCGTCGACACCGATGTCCTCGGCGACCGCCCGCACCTGCGCCACGATCACCTCGGGGGCGATCGCCTGCACGGCGCTGACGCCGACCGTGTTCTGCGCCGTGATGGCGGTGATCGCGGTCATCCCGTGCACTCCGGCCGCGGCGAACGCCTTGAGGTCGGCCTGGATGCCGGCCCCGCCCCCGGAGTCCGAGCCGGCGATCGTAAGCACGCGAGGGATGCGGGTGGGTTCCGGCACGCGGCGTTCGAGATTACGCGACCCGCACGTAGCGGCCTCCGGCGGTGCGACGCAGCAGGCCGAGCAGCTCCAGCCGGGTGAGCGCGACGGCCGCGTCGCCCGCGCCCGCGGCGTGGCGGCCCGCGGCCGCGACGGTGTCGTGGCCCGCCGCGACCGCCTCGAGCAGCCGGCGGAGGGCGGGATCGAGGTCGGCAGGGATCGGACGCTCGGGCACACGTCGGACGCCGGCGCCATAGGTCACGTCGAGCGCATCCTGCGCGCCCGAGACCAGGTGCGCGCCGTCGGCGATCAGCGCGTTGGTCCCGCTCGCGAGGTCGGACGTGACCTGGCCGGGCACCGCGCCGACCTCGCGGCCGAGCTCGCGCGCGACCGCGGCGGTCACCAGCGCGCCCGACCGCGGCGCGGCCTCCACCACGACGGTCAGCGCGCCCAGCGCGGCGATGATGCGGTTGCGGGCCGGAAAGCACCAGGGGAAGGCGCGCGTGCCCGGCGGCAGCTCGGACACCGCGGAGCCGGCGCCGGCGCCGGCGATCCGGCGGTACAGCCGCGCGTGGCTGGCCGGGTAGGGCACGTCCGCGCCGCCCGCGAGCACCGCCACGGTGGTCCCGGCGCCGGCCAGCGCGCCCCGGTGCGCGGCGCCGTCGACGCCGAGCGCGAGGCCGCTGACCACCGGCGCGCCCGCGGCGCCGAGGTCGCGGCCGAGCGCGCGCGCCACCTCGAGGCCGTACGTCGATGCGCGACGGGCGCCGACGACGACGACAGCCGGCTCGGCGGTCGCGGCGGCGAGCGTCCGCAGGCTGGTGGCGTGCAGCACGGCCGGCACCGCCTCCAGGTCGCGCAGGGCGGCCGGGTAGGCGGCATTGCAGCGGCACACCGCCTCCAGCCCGGCGGCGCGGCAGCGGTCGCGTGCGTCGCCGGGATCGAACGCGCGATGGCCGGCGCGGATCGGCGCTCCCCGCTCACCGTTCGCGAGGGCCGCCAGCAGCTCGGCGTCGTCGAGCGCCAGCAGGGCGCGCACGACGGGCGGTCCGCCGACCCGCTGGAGGCGTGCCGCCAGCGCCGCCACCAGCCAGGTGCGCCGCAGGCAGTCGTCGCACGCGCTCACCTCGCCAGGACCGCCGCCGCCGTCGCCGTCGCGGGGGCGTCGGGCTCCTCGCCGGGCTCGTGCTGGCGCAGCGACAGGGCCTTGAGGACGTGCTCGGTGGTCACGAGCTCGACTCCGTCGAGGTCGGCCACGGTGCGCGCCACGCGCAGCACTCGCTGGCGCCCGCGCGGGCTCAGGTGCGCGCGCTCGTGTGCGTCGCGCAGTGCGGCGTCGGCCGCGTCGGACAGCGCGACGTGGCGCCGCAGCTGACGCGGAGTCATCCTGGCGTTGCACGCCACGCCGGTCGCGGCCAGGCGCCGCGATTGGCGCTCGCGCGCAGCGAGCACGCGGTCGCGGGCGGCGGCCGACGTGGTGGCCGATGGAGCGCCGAGATCGTCGGCGCTCGGGCGGGGCACGCCGATGAGCAGGTCCACGCGATCGAGGAGCGGGCCGCTGAGGCGGCGGCGGTGGCGCGCGAGCTCGGAGTCCGAGCAGCGACATCTCCCGGCCTCGCCGTGGAACCCGCAGGCGCAGGGGTTCGTGGCCGCGACGAGCATGAACCGGGTCGGGAACCGCATCGCGTGCTGGCCGCGCACGACGATCACGTGGCCGTCCTCGAGCGGCTGGCGCAACGCCTCCAGCGCCGGCCGCGCGAACTCGGAGAGCTCGTCGAGGAACAGCACGCCGTGGTGGGCGAACGTGGCCTCGCCCGGCGCCGGAACCGTGCCGCCGCCGACGAGCCCGGAGGCCGAGATGCTGTGGTGCGGTGCCCGGAAGGGCCGGGCGGCCGCGAGCGCGGCGCCGGCGTGGCGCCCGGCGACGCTGCGGATCCGGGTCACCTCGATCGCCTCGGCCCGGGACAGCGGCGGCAGGATGCCCGGCAGCCGTCGGGCGAGCATGGTCTTCCCGGTGCCCGGCGGGCCCTCCATCAGGAGGTGGTGGCCGCCGGCCGCCGCGATCACGAGCGCCTCGACCGGCTCGGCGTGGCCGCGCACGTCCCCAAGATCGGCCATCGGGCTCGCCTGCGCAGTTGTCGGGCGGCGGCGACTGCGGCGCGGGAGCGGTCCGCTCACCCGCGAGCACCTCGGTCACCTCGCGCAGGGTCGCCACCCCGGCGACACGGAGGCCGTCGACGAGCGCGGCCTCCGCCGCGCGCTCGCGCGGGAGGATCAGACCGTCGATCCCCAGCCGACGCGCGCCCTCCGCAACGCTGAGCGTCCCGCGGGCCGGTCGCAGCTCGCCACCCAGCGAGAGCTCGCCGAACACCGCCCAGCGCTCCAGCGCGTCGGCCGCCACCTGCCCGGCGGCCGCGAGCAGCCCGACGGCGATCGCCAGGTCGAACCCCGGCCCCACCTTGCGGAGGTGAGCCGGGGCCAGATTGGAGGTGATCCGCCGCTGTGGGAACTCGAAGCCCGAGTTGAGCACCGCCGACCGCACCCGCTCGCGCGCCTCGCGCACGGCCTTGTCCGCCAGGCCGACGACCGTAAAGGCCGGCAGCCCGGGGCGGATGTCGACCTCGACCGTGACCGGGCGCGAGTCGAGGCCGTCGATGGCGAATGCGGTGACGCGGGCGAGCACGGCGACGACGCTAGGGAGCGAGGTGTGACGCGGGACGCGCGCGGCGCGCCGATTGGCCGGTGCGGCACAGGCCGCCCGCCGGCACTCCGCGCCCGCGTCGCCGAACCGGCACAGGACGCGCGCCCCGGGCGACTCCCGCGGGCCTAGCGTCGCGGGCCGTGTCCAACGACCTGCGTCACCGGCTCGGCGCCCGCGGCGAGCACCTGGCGGCCGCGCACCTCGAGCGCCGCGGCCTGCGGGTGCTGGAGCGCAACTACCGCACGCGTCTGGGCGAGCTCGACCTCGTCGCCTTCGACGGCGCGCGGCTGGTCTTCTGCGAGGTGAAGACCCGGCGCGTCGGGAGCGGGCTACCGTGGGACGCGCTCGGCGGCCTCAAGCAGGCGCGCGTGCGGGCGATGGCACGCCAGTGGCTGGCCGAGCGGACCGACCGGCCGCACACCGCCGAGCTGCGCTTCGACGCGATCGGCGTGACGATCGACGCGCGCGGGCGGCTCGTCGCGCCTCGAGCACCTCGAGGGCGCGTTCTAGAGCGGCGAGCTGCTGGTACGCCGCCGACTGGAACGACAAGGCCGGTGCAGGGGCGAGACGCCGCGGGCCATGATCGCCGCGCGGTGCTCGGGCGTCGCGTAACCGACGTGGGTCGCGAACTCCCAGCCGGGGTGCAGCGCGTCCGCGCGCTGCATGTAGCGGTCGCGCGTCACCTTCGCGACGATCGAGGCCGCGGCGATCGCCGCGCTGCGCGCGTCGCCGCTGATCACGGCCCGCTGCCGGTGGCCGACATCGCCAACGGGGAAGCCGTCGGACAGGCACACGCAGCCGGGCCGCGCCACGCGCACGAGCGCGTCGCGCAGGGCGGCCAGGTTGGTGACGTGCAGGCCGCGCGCGTCGATGCCGCGCACGCACCGCGACACGACGGCCACGCGCGCGGCGGTGCGCATCACGATCGGGTAGAGCGTGTCGCGCGCCTCGGCGTTGTGCTGCTTGGAGTCGTTGAGCGCGGACAGCGCCCGCACCTCGCGCAGGCCGAGGCGCTCGTAGTCGAACAGCACGGCCGCGGCGACCAGCGGCCCGGCCAGGCATCCCCGCCCCGCCTCGTCCGCGCCGGCCACGAAGCGCACCCCCAGATCCCGATCGAAGGCGAAGAGCCTGCGCGCCGTTGGGCGCTGGGGACGACGGGCCACGATGGCGCGCATCATGACCGAAGGCCCGGCGGAACCCCCACCCGGATCTCTAGAGGAGGCCGATGCGGCCCGGCGGCCAGTAGGTCGCGAACGCCGCACCGATGATCCACTTCTTCGGGACCGGGCCCCAGAACCGGCTGTCGTCGGATGAGCCACGGTTGTCGCCCATCATGAAGTAGTCGTCCTTCGGCACGCGGATCGGCCGGGGGAAGTTGCACTCCTCGCCGCCGGTGCAGGGCTTGATGAACTTCTCGGTCGCGGGCTTGCCGTTCCGGATCACGTGGCCGTCGCGGATC
Source organism: uncultured Actinomycetes bacterium (assembly GCA_963725645.1). Lineage (GTDB taxonomy): Bacteria > Actinomycetota > Thermoleophilia > Solirubrobacterales > Solirubrobacteraceae > JALYZC01. The sequence goes on along the minus strand of CAVRZD010000006.1, from coordinate 1,523,999 downwards.
GCGATCGTGTCGCCGGGCAGGCCGACCACGCGCTTGATGAAGTTGACGTCCGAGCGCCCGCGCGTCGGCTCGGGACAGGCGCGACCCGGGACGGGCGGCACGCCGCAACGGTTGTCCTCGGAGCCCTTCGGCGGGTGGAAGACGAGCACGTCGCCGACGCCCGGGTCCGAGAAGCGGGTGCCGATCCGGTTGACCAGCACGCGCTGGCCGACCTGGAGCGTGGGCTCCATCGACTCGCTCGGGATCCGGTAGGGCTTGACCAGGAAGGCCTGGATGCCGAGCGCCAGCGCCAGGGCGGTGGCGACGATCAGAACGAGCTCCAGCAGGGAGCTGGAGGTCGACTTCTTCCGCTTCTTGGCCTTGGCGACGCTCACTCGCGCTCGCCATCACCGTCGGCCGGCGCCGCTTCCCCGGCGGCGTCGTCCGCGGGTTGCTCGGGCGCTGCGCTCTCGCCTTCGGCCTCACCCTCGGCCTTCCCGGCGTCGGCCTCGGCCTCGGCCTGCTCGGCCTCCGCCGCGGCCTCGACGGCCGCCTCGGCCTCGCCCTCGCGCGGCGCCTCGTCGTCGGACGGCATCTCACCCTCCGCCGGCGGAGGCTCCTCGGGGACGTGCAGCAACCCGCCCTCGACGACCTCCTCGGCTCCCGCGGCCCGGCGCTCGCGCACGCGGGCGCGCTTGCCGACCCGCTCGCGCAGGTAGTAGAGCTTGGCGCGCCGGACGTCGCCGCGGGCGGCGATCTCGATGCGCTCGATCTTCGGCGAGTGGACCGGAAACGTGCGCTCCACGCCCACGCCGAAGGACTGCTTGCGGACCGTGAACGTCTCCCGCACTCCGTGCCCCTGGCGCTTGAGCACCACGCCTTCGAACACCTGGGTGCGGCGGCGCGAACCCTCGACCACCTGGAAATGCACGCGCACGCGGTCGCCCGGGGCGAAGTCCGGGACGCGGCGCAGTTGCGCGCGCTCGAGGCTTTCGATCACGCTGCTCATGGCAAAAAGAGAGCGCGGGGCACACCGCCCGGCGCGGGCGCCTATCGTAGCGGTTTCGCCTCCCCGCTCCCCCGGCGTCGGGCCTGCTCGAGCCGCCACTCGCGGATGCGGGCGTGGTGTCCGGACAGGAGCACCTCCGGCACCGCCCAGCCCCGGTATTCGGCCGGTCGGGTGTAGTGCGGGTACTCGGGCGCGCCCTCGAGCGCCGGGCTGAAGGACTCCTCTACCGCGGAGGACTCGTCGCCGAGGGCGCCGGGCAGCTTGCGGATCACCGCGTCGCAGAGCACCATCGCCGCCAGTTCGCCTCCCGAGAGCACGTAGCGCCCGATCGACACGGCGTCCGTCGCCAGGTGCTCGACGATTCGCTCGTCGAAGCCCTCGTAGCGGCCGCACAGCAGCGTCAGGGCCCGTTCGGCCGCCAACTCCGAGGCCAGCTCGTCGTCGAGCAGCCGCCCGCCGGGGGTCAGGGCGACGAACCGCCGTCCACCGGCTTCGCCGGCGGAGCCCCCGTGGAGCTCGACGGGGTCGCGGCCGTAGCGGGCGCGCAGCGCCGCATCGACGACGTCCACCCGGAGGACCATCCCGGCTCCTCCTCCGAACGGCGTGTCGTCGACCTGGCCGCCCGAGAGCGGCGTGTGGTCGCGATAGGAGACGCAGTCCAGCCGCAGCCCGTTGGCGACGGCGTTGCGAACGTGGCGTTGCCCGACGAACCAGTCGAAGGCCTCCGGGAACAGCGTGAAGACGTCGACGTCCATCAGGTTGCGCCGAGGAAGCGCAGATCGACGTCGATCCGGCGGGCGGCGGGATCCACGGCGCGCACCGCGTCGTGGACCAGCGGCACGAGCAGGTCCGCGTCTCCCTCGCGGGCGACCTCCAGCGCCTCGCACGAGGGCAGCGCGACCAGCCGGCGCACCACGCCCACCACCGCCGTCCCGTCGCGGACCTCGCACCCCTCGAGCTCCTCCGCCCAGAATTCGCCCTCCTCGAGCGCCGCCGCGTCGGCGCGCGCCACCCGCAGCTCCTCCCCGCGCAACGCCTCCGCGGCGTCGCGGTCGTCGCAACCGGCCAGCCGGACGATCGGCCGTTCGTCGGTGCCCGCCCGGCGGATCACCTCCCGGGACGCGCCGGCAACGTCGACGACCGCGCCCGCGGCCAGCAGCTCGCCGCGCGGACGGGTCACGTGGAACGAGCCGTCGAGGCCGTGGGGCCGCCCGACGCGGCCGACCACGATGCCCTCGGGGCCGTCAGTCGACGATGTCGACGAGGACACGGCGGTTCTCCTTCACCGCGGCGGCCTTCACGACCGTGCGCAGCGCCGCGGCCGTCCGGCCGCCGCGCCCGATCACCTTGCCGTAGTCGTCGTCCGCGACCGACAGCTCGAGCACGACGGTGCCGTCGTCCTCCTCGAACTGCTCGACCTCGACGGCGTCGGGCTCCTCGACGAGCGCCCTGGCGAGGTACTCGAGCAGCTCCTTCATCGCGCGGCCCCCCGCCGGCCAGCGGTGTCGCTACCGCCCGGAGGGCTCGATGCCCTGGATCTTGAGCAGCTTGCGCACGGTGGGAGTCGGCTGGGCGCCGCGCGCCAGCCAGGCGCGCACACGGTCCTCCTCGAGCGACACCGTGGACGGGTCGGTCTGCGGGTTGTAGCGGCCGACGGTCTCGATCACGCGGCCGTCGCGCGGCGAGCGCTGATCGGCGACGACGACGCGCCAGATCGGATCCTTCTTCCCGCCGACGCGGGTGAGCCTGAGACGGACGGACATGCGGCCGAGAAGGGTAGCGGAGCCTTGGCGACTGCGGGCGCGCGAACGACAGGGACCTCGGCGGCGCGGTGGGGCGCCGGTCGGTATCGCCCTCGTTCCGCGAGTCGGGCATCGCTCCGCGATGGCCCTCCTTTTGTTGACTGCTCCACGAGGGCGATGACCGACCGGCGCTACTCGATGTCTGGCCATGCAGGCACGGCTTACTCAGCGATGCGCCCCGACATGAACGGTTAGCTCCGTCAACGAGTTGCGCGGCGACGACGCGCCCGGGCAAGCCGCGCACAAAGAAGGCCGTAAGCCGTAGTTAGTCGCTGTCGTCGCGCTGACGTAGCCGCCCAATCAATCTGTCCCACGCCGCTTCGCGGTTCTCCTTCTCCGTCGGGTGCGAGTCCTCGAACTCGGTCCACCCGGTCCGGACGTGAGTCACCTTGACGGCGACGCTTCGGGGCCCACCAGGCGCGGCGTGCCACACGTCCACGACGAAATCTTCCCGGCGTACATCCGCCATGCCCACATCGTGCACGAAGCGGACCCAACCCGGGCGGTTGGGTTCGAATAGTTCTGACGAGGCGCACCGCGGTTCCGGCGGCAATTCTTGGCTCAGCGAAGGTGCCCGACATATCGCGCTGGCACGCTGCGGCATCTCGACGTGGGACGAGAAATGCACCGCCACGATGCATAACTCGTCCCACGATGCGGCAAGGAGCGCCGTTCGGCCATGCCCTCGTGGAGGGGTAAACCAAAGGCGGGCCATCGCGAAGCGATGCCCGCCCCCCGGAACGAGGGGATGCCGAACGGCGCCCACCACGGCGCCGGCTGCAAGCCCTCAGCGAGCTTGGCGCATGAGGGCGCCGAGGTCGGGCATCTTTCCCTCCCCCAGCCGCTTCATCAGCTTGCGCATCTGGTGGAACTGCTTGACGAGCTGGTTGACGGCCTGCACGTTGGTGCCCGACCCGCGTGCGATCCGCAGCCGCCGCGAGCCCTTGATCAGCTCCGGGTGGCGGCGCTCCTCGGGCGTCATCGACAGGATGATCGCCTCGATCCGGTCGAGCTCGCGCTCGTCGATCTTCAGGCCGCGCAGCTCCTTCGCGCCCGCCATCCCGGGAATCATGCCGAGCAGGTTCGTCAGCGGGCCCATGCGGCGGACCTGCTTCATCTGGCTGAGGAAGTCCTCGAGGCTGAACTCCGCCCTGCGCAGCTTGCGCTCCATCTCGGCGGCCTCCTCGGCGTCCACCTGCGCCTCGGCCTTCTCGATGAACGTGAGCACGTCGCCCATGCCGAGGATCCGCTGGGCCATCCGGTCGGGGTGGAAGCGCTCGAACTGGTCGAGCTTCTCGCCGGTCGAGGCGAACATGATCGGCTTACCGGTGACCGCCTTGACGGAGAGGGCGGCGCCGCCGCGGGCGTCGCCGTCGAGCTTGGTCATCACCACGCCGTCGAACGGGGCGACCGCGCCGAACTCCTGGGCCACGTTGACCGCGTCCTGACCCGTCATCGCGTCGACCACGAGCAGGACGGAGTGCGGCGTGATCGCCGTCTTGATCGCGGCCAGCTCGTCCATCAGCTCCTTGTCGACGTGGAGGCGCCCGGACGTGTCCACGATCAGCACGTCCTTCCCCTGCTCGGCCGCGCGGTCGCGCGCCCAGATGGCGATCTCGACCGGGTTCGCGTCCGTCCCGCGCTCGTAGACGTCGGCGCCGGCCTGGGCGCCGACCTTCACGAGCTGCTCGACGGCGGCCGGCCGGTAGACGTCGCAGGCGGCCACGGCCACGGACGACCCGTGCTCGGCGTGCAGGTGCCGCGCGAGCTTCGCCGTCGCGGTCGTCTTGCCCGAGCCCTGCAGCCCGGCCATCAGGATCACGGTCGGGGGCCGCGGCGAGAACGTGATCCCCGCGCCGGCGCCGCCCATCAGCGCGGTCAGCTCCTCGTCGACGATCTTGATCACCTGCTGGCCGGGATTGAGGTGGCCGATGACCTCCTCGGTCAGGCAGCGCTCCTTGACCGCGGCCGTGAACGACTTGACCACCCTGAAGTTGACGTCGGCCTCCAGGAGGGCGAGCCGGATCTCGCGCATGACCTTGTCGACGTCGTCCTCGGTCAGCGTGCCGCGCTGGCGGACGTCGGTCAGGGTCTCCTGGAGCTTCTCGGAGAGAGAGTCGAACACGGGCGCCCAGGCTAGCGCTCGGCGGGCGCCGCGATGCCGAGCGCGGCGATGATCTCGTCCGCCGCCTGCAGCGTCACCCCGATCGCCGCCAGCTCCTCGCGCCCGCGGTCGTACAGGCCCGACACGGCGTCGACGGCCACCACGATGCGGAAGTCGCGCTCGCTGGCCTCGTAGATCGACGTGCGCGGGCAGTTGGGGAAGTTCGCGCCGCAGAAGGCGAGCGTGTCCACTCCGAGGCCACGGAGGTGGCCCTCGAGCGGTGTCTCGTAGAACGCGCCCCAGCGCGGCTTGTACATCGCCCATTCCGCCGGGCCGAGCGGCTGGAGCTCGCCGGTCAGCAGCGCCTCGGCGTCCAGGGCGGGCGCGCCGTCGGGAGCCAGGCCCGGCGCCGGGTCGGCCCCCTCGTCTCCCGGCGCCAGGATGCGCGCACCCGCCTCGACCTGCCCCCGGCGGCAGAGGTCGACGTTGCTGCCGTCCTCGCGGTAGAGGCGCACGACGTGCACGATCGGCCGTCCGGCGGAGCGGAAGGCCGCGGCCAACGCCGTCATCGCGGGCAGCGCCGCCGAGGTGCCAGGGATCTCCAGCGGCGCCCCGTCGAGCGTGTCGCGCTGAACGTCGATCGTGACCAGCCCGGCGCGGTCGAGGTGCGGCGCGGTGTGGAGGTCCATCACGGGCGCGGCGGGGCCGGCCCGTTCCCGGGGCCCGGGCCGGGCCCGCGGCCCTGGATCGCCTGACCGATGTTCCCCAGCGCCTGGGTGAACTCCGACGGGATCACGAAGATCTTGTTCGCCGGGCCCTGGGCGAGCTGCGGCAGCATCTGGAGGTACTGGTAGCTGAGGAGCTCCTGGTCGGGCCGGCCGTCGTGGATCGCCTGGAACACGGTCTCGATCGCCTTCGAGTCGCCCTCGGCGCGCAGGATCGCCGCGGTCTTGGCGCCCTCGGCCTTGAGCACGGCCGACTGCTTCTCGCCCTCGGCGGTGAGGATCTGGGACTGCTTGACGCCCTCGGCGTTGAGGATCGCGGCGCGGCGGTCGCGCTCGGCGCGCATCTGCTTCTCCATCGCCTCCTGGATCGTCGTCGGCGGATCGATCGACTTGATCTCCACCCGGTTGACGCGGATCCCCCACTTGCCGGTCGCCTCGTCGAGCACCACGCGCAGCTGCTGGTTGACGTTGTCGCGGGAGGTGAGCGTGTCCTCGAGGGTCATGCTCCCGATCACGTTGCGCAGCGTCGTGACGGTGAGCTGCTCGATCGCCTGGAGCGGATTGGCGATCTCGTAGGTCGCGGACTTCGCGTCGGTCACCGTGAAGTAGAGGACGGTGTCGATCTGGACGACGAGGTTGTCCTCGGTGATCACGGGCTGCGGCTGGAAGGCGACGACCTGCTCGCGCAGGTCGATCAGCGGCTTGAGCCGGTCCATGAACGGGATCAGGATCGTCAGCCCGGGAGTGAGCGTGCGCTGGTAGCGGCCCAGCCGCTCGACGATCCCGGCGCGCGCCTGCGGAATGATCCGGACCGTCCGCGCGGCCACGAAGATGAAGAACACCGCGACGACGATGAGCACGATCAGTCCTGCCATGAGTCCTCCCTGAGGTTGGGGTTCTGCGGGACGCTGGGGTCAGTCATGGACCATCGCGGTCGCGCCGCGGATCTCGAGAACCTCCACGCGCTCGCCGATGTCGTAGATCCGGTTCTCGTCGAAGGCGCGCGCGGTCCACACCTCGCCGTTGTCGAGCCTTATCGCCCCGACCGCCTCGAGGTTGGCGACGCGCTCGACGACGGTCCCCTTCCCGCCGATCAGAGCGGCGGTGCCCGTGCGGAGGTGCGACGGCTGCCTGCGATGCGAGCGCGCGATCGGCCGCACCACGAGCAGCAGCAGCAGCGAGGTGATGATGAAGATCGCCCACGAGGCGATCAGGCCGCCGCCGACGACGGACACGAGCGCGGCGAGCAGGGCGCCCGCGGCGAAGGGCGCCAGGAAGAAGCTCAGCGTGAGCATCTCCCCGACGGCGAGCACGACGGCGGCGATGATCCAGACCGTCCAGGTCATAGGCGCGCCGAGCTTACCCCTCAATCAGCGCGCGGGCGAAGTCCCGTGGCTCGAACGGGCGCAGGTCCTCGAGGCCCTCGCCGACCCCGATCAGCTTCACCGGGATCCCGAGCTCCCCGGCGATGGCCAGGGCGATCCCGCCCTTCGCCGTGCCGTCGAGCTTCGTCAGCACGATGCCGGACACCGGTACCACCTCGCCGAACACGCGCGCCTGGCGCACGCCGTTCTGGCCGGTCGTGGCGTCGATGGTCAGCAGCGTCTCGTGCGGAGCGCCCGGAAGCTGCTTGCCGATGACGCGTGCGACCTTCCCCAGCTCGGCCATGAGCTCGTCCTGGGTGTGGAGGCGCCCCGCGGTGTCGACGATCACGACGTCCGCCCCCTCCCGCCGAGCGGTGGCGACCGCGTCGAACGCGACCGCGCCCGGGTCGGCGTCGGGTGCGCCGCGCACGAACGAGCAACCGGCGCGCTGCGCCCACTGCTCGAGCTGCTCGACGGCGGCGGCGCGGAAGGTGTCGGCCGCACCGATCACGACGGTGCGGTCCAGCGTGTGGCGCAGATGCCAGGCGAGCTTGCCGATCGTGGTCGTCTTGCCGGTGCCGTTGACGCCGACGACGAGCAGCACCGTGGGCTGCTCGAGAAGGCTGATGCGGTCGGCGCCGTCGGCGGCCGGCGTGGCCAGCTCGGCCAGGAGCTCGATCAGCCTGGCCGTCAGGGCGGGCCCGTCCGCCACCTCGCCGGCCTCCACCTCGCGCTCGAGGCGTTCGACCACCTGCGCGGTGGTGCGCGCCCCGACGTCGGCGTGGATCAGCGCCTCCTCGAGGTGCTCCCACGTCTCGGCGTCGAGCTGGTCGAACAGCGTCGAGGAGACCTCCGCGGAGATCGCCTGGCGCGTCTTGGCCATGTTGTCGCGCAGGCGGCGGAAGAAGCCGCGTCGCTCCTCCTCGCGGGCCGGCCCGGCCTCGGTCGCGGCCGCGGGCTCCGCGCCGGTGATGAACAGGTCCTGCCAGTCGCGGGCCACGGCGATCGGCGACGATATCAGCGTGTCCGAGCCCGAATTCCGCGTCGAGCGGGCCGACGCGCCGGCCGCACGGGCGCTACTCGACGCCTACCTGGCCGACCTGCGCGCTCGTCTTGGCGAGTTCGACGAGGCGCGCGGCGCGCCGGCCGGCGCCGACGAGATGGCTCCGCCGGCGGGCGTCTTCCTCGTCGGCTACGTGAACGGCGAGGCGATCGCCTGTGGCGGCGTGAAGACCCGGCCCGAGGGCGCCGAGATCAAGCGCATGTGGGTCGCCCCGGCGGCACGCCGGCGCGGCGTCGGCCGTCGCCTGCTCGCCGCGCTGGAGGACGCGGCGCGGGCGACGGGCCACCGCCGCGTGGTGCTCGACACCTCGTCGGGCCAGCCAGAGGCCCTGGCCATGTACCGCGCCCTCGGCTACCTCGAGGTCCCCGACTACAACGGCAACCCCTACGCGGCCCACTGGTTCGAGAAGGCGCTGTGAGCCGCGAGGGCCGCGTCGAACAACGATCGCGCCTGGCCGCCCCGGCCGAGGCGGTGTGGGACCGGGTCGTCACGGCCGCGGGCATCAACCACGATCTGATGCGCTGATGCGCGTCAGGCGGGCTTGGGCAGGATGCCCAGGTAGACCGCCATCCAATACGGCAGCAGGTAGTCGACGCCCGGCGCCTCGCGGTTGGAGGGGTACCCACCGCTCGACGAGCTCTGCTGCAGGCCGGCCTGCGTCGGTCGCACCGTCGAGTTGCAGTTGCGCGCCGTGATCCCCACGCCGAAGGGCTCCGCCTCCCACAGGTTGTCGTGGTGCTGGCCCTTGCGGGCCTGTGGGGGGAGCGCCCAGCGCGAGAGGCACTTGGGGTCGAAGTCCAACGTGGTGTACAGGCCGATGTTGTCCGGCCACAGGCCGAGGACGTAGCCCGGGTCCGCGAGGTTGAGGTAGGGCGTGTGATTGGGGCCCGGGCTCTCGTTGCGCCGCGTTACCCACTCGGCAAGGAGCGAGCGGATCTCGTCGGCGAGGCTGATCTGCGGGTTGTTCGCCGAGGGCTCAGACGCCACGTCGCCGCGCAGGGCATCGGGTTGGACGAGAATCGTCAGCAGGTCGAAGAACGCGTTCTGGTGCGCCCGCGTCGCGCCTCGCAGCAGGTCGAACGCCGGCAGGTAGAGCTGCCGCAGCGCGTCGCCGTTCTCGAGGAACAGCAGCGACCCGATCACCTCGTGGGCGAGGTTGAACTTGTAGTACTGGAAGAGGGGATCGAGCGTCGTGAGATAGACGCCGGCCCAGGCCGGGGTGGCGAGGAGCGGCGCGGCCGTCTCGTAGTCGCTGAGCCAGCGGCCGGGGTCGACGGTCGCGCCGACGCGCCGGAACGACGCCTGGTCGTCGAAGCTGAAGAAGAAGTTCTCGCTGCCCAGGTTGCGGACCTTCGCCTTGGCGAGGTCGCATTGGATGGTGGCCGTCGAGACCGACTGGCTGCACGTGCCCGCGTTCTCGAAGGGCACGAGGATGCGCCAGCTGTTGCGCTGGAGATACCCCAGCGCCTTGTCGACGAGCGCGCGGACATGCGCGCGCACGGCGGCGTCGTCGACGAGCTTGTAGGTGAGCCCCAGTCCGAAGAACACGCCGGTGTACTGGTCCCGGCTGACCGGCGATGTGCCGCCGCAGCCCAGGCCCTGCCACACCCTTCCGCGCGGCGTGATCTTCGCTGTGCCGGCCCGGCCGCGGACGAGGGGCCCGGAGCGCCGCACCGCGTCCGCGTAGGTGGCCGCGTGGCGCGTCGTGCGTCCCGACGTCACGGTCCAGCCGTCCTCTGGGCGCAGGTAGTAGCAGCCCCGGTTCGCCAGTGGGCCGTCCGCGTAGGAGATGGTGGTGGGAGGCAGAGCGCTCGCGCGACCGCTCAGCCGCTTGGGCACGAGCACCTTGACCTTGCCGTGGGGCGCCCGGACCACCTGGATGGGCCGCAGCGGGGGAGCGAGCGTGGCCGTCCGCGCCAGGGTCCCCGGCGCGTAGGGGTTGGCGATCAGCTGCTGTCCCGATGCCGCGGCGTCCTCGGTCACCCAGAACAGGCGGTCGATCCCGTCGAGCACGTCGTTGAGGCGCTGGAGCGCGCGCGGGTCGTGAGTGGTGGAGGAGCGGAACGCCTCGGCGGCCAGGTACTCGCCGCTGCTGATCGCCGCGTCCGCCTCGGCGGCGTACGCCTTCTGGCCGCCGGGCCGAATGATCGAGTGGACGAGGCCGTTGGGGATGTGCGGCAGGATGTGATCCTCGAGGTCCAGTGCGGTGCCGCGGTAGTCGACCCCGGGCGGCGGTGGCGGCGTGCGGTAGGCGGGCGGCGGGTTGTCGCCCCAGTGGCGGGGCAGCGAGAAGTTGCTCAACCCGGCGAGGATCAGCAGGAAGTTGTTCAGGTCGCGCTGCGAGGGGAGCGGCCACGCGAACTGGATCGCGGCGTGGGTCTCGCGGCGTGCGACATGGCCGAGCTTGAACGAGAGCTTGCCATCGAGACGCAGCCGCACCACGACCCAATCGCTGCCCAAACCGAGCTTCTCCCCGACGCTCTTCGCCGCGGCGCTCGCGGTGCCCGTGAGCGCGTCGCTGAAGTCGGGTGAGCGGGTCGGGAGGAAGCTCAGGCTGACCGTCCCGTCGAAGCGCGCGCCGAGGTCCGGCAGGCCGACGTTCCCCTTGGCGCCGCCGATCAGCGCGGGCGCCCCGTCGACCTGTCCGAACTTGAAGCTCGGGTGCAGGCCGCCGAGGATTCCGCCGAGGTCGATGCTCCCCCCGGCGCCCAGCCGGCGGCCGGTCACCGCCGGGCGGGTCGGGTCGCTGGCGTCCAGCGTGAGCCCGCCGGTGAGCTTGATCCTGGGCAGCGACATCGAGTAGCGCAGACCGGGGCTCCAGGAGAACACGGTCGTGCCGCCGACTCTGACCTTCGCGTGCGCCTTGATGCCTCCGGCGATCCGGAACCTCCAGCCGGACCCGGTCGGGAAGGAGAGACCGAGGGAGCTGGGCGAGAGCGCGTCGAAGCCGGGAACGCCCGGGCTCAGCGTGAAGGCGGCGGCCGGCTTCTGGAGCGTGAGGGAGAACTCCCACTTGGCTCCTTGGTAGCTCCCGTGGGCGTTGACCAGGCTCTGGTTGTCACCCTCGGACTCGGTGGTGCGCTCACCGGCCTGCTCGTAGGCCTTCGCAATGACCTTCCACTGGCCCCCCATCACCCCCCGGGCGACTCCGGGCCCCCGCGAGAAGTCCGGGAGCGAGGCGGCCGACGCCGTGCCGCCCGCGCCGAGCGCGACGACCGCGCACATCAGACCGGCGACTCTTCCCTGTCCGTGCACTCGAGCCCTCCGGCCGTTCCTATCGGATCGGCGAGGCGGCCGTCAAGCCCGGCTCTTGGCGGCTGCGCGCTGCGCCCGCTTGAGCCCGCGGCGCGCCAGGTAGCCGTTGCCCAGCAGGAGCAGGGTCTTGTTGGCCGGTGCCCGGAAGCCGCTCTCGGTGTGGGGGGCGTAGACGCCGTCCTGCAGCCAGCCCGTGTGCTGGCGCGCGGACAGGCCGATGAGCTTCGGGCGGTAGTTGTGGGAGAGCACCCCGGCGCGACGCCCGCCGGGCGGCAGCAGTCCGTCGGCCGCGCCCAGCGCGATGCCCGCCTCGCACGGCTCGCCGAACTCGACCGGCACGATCGCCGGGTAGCGGTCGGGCTGGACGTAGGCGAGCAGGCCGTGCGGCAGCGCGGCCAGCTTGCGCTGCGCGGCGCCGACGCCGAGACGCGGCCCGGCGCCCTTCTTGGGCGGCTCCTGCGGCGCGGCCGGCTCGGCCGGCAGCGGCGCGCCGAACACCTCCGGCTCGCCCGCGCAGCGCAGGTCCGGCCACACGACCACCCGTTCGACGTCCACGTGCACGGGCACGCGATCGGCGTAGTAGGCCGCCAGCCAGCGGTCCCAGAACAGCCCGCGCCTGGGCGGGCCGAGAAACCGCTCGGCGGCCGGCTGGACGACGGTCTCGAGGTACTCCTGGTCCGGCTCCTCGACGATCGTCGCGCGGCCCTGGACCAGGACGAACTCCGGGCGGTCGCTGAAGCCGTGCTCGCGCGCGTGGTAGGCGAGCGACATCCGCGGCTCCCGGCGCAGCCGCTCGAGCTTGCGCCCGAACCCCAGCGAGGTGGTGAACGTCACCGCGCCCGCGTCGCGGTCGCGCAGGCCGATCGGCGCCACCGCGGTCACCACGGCGCCGCCGGCGGGCGTCACATAGGCGACGCCCGTGGTGAGGTCGCCGGCGATGATCTCGTCGGCAGCGTCGGACCAGGTGACGGGCATGTTCTTCAGGCGCTCACCCGGGCGTCCGCTCGCCATCCGGGCTCGCCGGACTGGACGCCGGGTGAGTCATCCGGGGCGGCCGCCGCAGGTGATTCGCGCGGGAGCCGCCGCGAGATCACCTTCGAGACCCCGTCGTCCCCCATCGAGACGCCGTACAGCGTGTCGGCCGCCTCCATCGTGCGCTTCTGGTGGGTGACGACGATGAACTGCGCGTCGCCGGAGTACCGGCGCAGCAGCGTGAGGAAGCGGTCGATGTTGAGGTCGTCGAGCGCCGCCTCGACCTCGTCGAGCACGTAGAAGGGACACGGGCGCGCGAGGAAGATCGCGAACAGGAAGGCCAGCGCCGTCAGCGACTTCTCGCCGCCCGAGAGCAGCGACAGCCGCTTCATCGACTTGCCGGCCGGCGTCATCTCGATCTCGACGCCCAGCTCCTCCTCATCCTCCTCCGACCGCGCGGCGTCGGCCTCGTCGGCCGCCCCGTCGCCGCCGTCGTCCGCCGGCGCGCCGCCGAGCACGGGCCGCGGGCCGCGGTCCTCGCGCACCAGCCGCAGGCGGCCGCGACCGCCCGGGAAGAGCTGCGACACCACCTCCTCGAAGTTCTTCGCCGCGGCCTCGAACGTGGTCTCGAAGGCGTCGCGGATGCGGCGGTCGGTCTCGGCGATCAGCGACTCGAGCTCGCGCAGCGCGGTCTCCAGGTCGCGGCGCTGGGCCTCGAGCCCCTCCACGTACTCGCGCGCCTCGTCGTACTCGCGCTCGGCGAGCGGGTTCACCGGGCCGAGCTGCTCGCGCCGGCGCGCCAGGCGCTCGATGCGCGTGGCCAGCCCGTCGCGCTGCTCCTGCTCGAGCGGCTCGTCGGCGGGCTCCGGTGCCAGCTCGAGCCGGCCGGCCAGGTCGCCGAGCTCGGCCTCGGCCTCGGCGGCGTGGTCGCGCACCTGCTGGGCCGTCACCTCCGCCGTCGTCACGCGCTCGGCCCGCCCGCGCAGCTCGCCCTGGAGACGGGCCTCCTCGGCGGCGCAGCGGCGCAGCTCGGCGGCCACTTCCTCCCCGCCCGCGCGGTCAGTCTCGAGCTCGGCCTGGAGCGCGGTGGCGTGGCCCGCCAGCGCGGCGGACACCGCGTCGAGCGCGTCGGCCAGCCTCGCGGCTGCCGGCACGAGGGCCTCGTCGAGCTCGAGGCGCTCACGCTGCGCCTCGAGCCGTGCGCGACGCTGCTCGCGGATGCGCTCGGCGCGCTCGGCGAGCCGACGCTCGGCCTCGAGCTCCGCCTGGATCTGGGCACGGCGCACGGCGGTGGGGCCCTCGTCAGGACCCTTCCGGCGCTGCTCGATCAGCCAGTCCGCGCGGCGCGCCGCCTCTGCCGCCACGTCGCGCTCGCGTTGGGCCGCGCGCAGGGCGTCCTCCGCCGCGCGGAGCGCGACGTCGGCCGCGCCGGCCTCGGCTCCGGCGGCCTCGGCGCCTGCGCCGGCGACGCGCTCGGCCTCCGCGGCCGTCACGTGCTCGGTCTCGAGACGACGGCGGCGGTTGCGCTCGGCCAGCCGCCGCTCGCGCCCGCCGGCGCGCACCTGGCGCAGCTCGCGGGCGGCGCCGAACCAGGCGCGGCCGGAACGCGTCACGGCGATGCCGCGGAAGTCGTCGGGCACGTCGTCGAGCCGCTCGACCACCCACGCGTCGGCCAGGAGGACGAGCGCGGCATCGGGACCATGGACGTGGTCGAGCAGCGGCTCGGCGCCGGCGGCGGGGGGCGCCCCGCGCACGGTCGTCTCGCCGCCGGCAACCAGGACGCTGCCGCCCTCTTCGCCGGCGCGATCGAGCAGCGCGCCGCCGCCCGGCCGGTCGCGTGCAACGGCCGCCCCAAGGCGGCCGCCGAGGGCGGCGGCGACCGCCGCCTCGTAGCCCGCGGCGACGTCGAGGCGGTCCGAGAGCGCGCCGTCCTCGCCCATCCAGGGGGCGCCGGACCCGTCGCTGAGGAACTGCTCGGAGGCGGCCAGCTCGCCGGCCACCCGTGCCACCTCGCGGCGGGCGGCCTCGGCGGCCGTCTCGGCCTCCTGCGCAGCGGCGCGGCCGCGCCCGGCCTCCGCCTCGGCGGCAGGCCACGGCCTCGCGTCGCGCCGCCAGCTCGGCCTCGGCGCGCTCGAGCGCGCCGTGCGCGGCGCGGCGCTCGTCCTCCATCCCCGCGAGCTGCTCGTCCAGCGCCGCCGCGCGGGCGCGATCGAGCTCGTCCAGCTCGCGGGACAGCGCGGTCAGGCGGGAGTCGCCGTCGCCCCCGTCGTCCTCGGCCGCCTCGGCCTCGAGCGCCTCGAGCCGCGCCCGGCCGGCGGCGACGCGGTCCGCGAGGGCCGATGCCGTCACGCGCGCCTGCTCCAGCCGCAGGCCCACCCGTTCGTGCGCGGCGCGCACGGCGAAGCTGCGCGCGCTCAGCGCCTCGCGGCGCTCGCCGCGAGTCGCCAGCGCCTCCTCGGCGGCCTCCCGGCGGCCGGCCACGGCGGCGAGCTCGGCGTCGACCTCGTCGCGCGCGGCGCGCGCCTCGGCCGCCGCGGCCTCGGCCTCGGCCAGTGCGGCCCGGCGCTGGCGGACGGCGTCGCGGGCCAGCTCCCAGCGCGCCTCCAGCGACTGGCGCTCGAGCCGGGCGTGCAGCTCGGCCGCCTCGGCCTGGCGCTTGAGCGGACGCAGCCGCGAGCGCGCCTCGCGCTCGACGTCGAGCGCGCGGTCGAGGTTGTCCTGCGTGCGCTCGAGCTTGAGCTGCGCGCGGCGGCGGCGCTTGCGGTGCTTGCCCAGCCCGGCCGCCTCCTCGACCAGCAGCCGGCGGTCGCGCGGCCGCGACGAGACGATCGCCTCGACGCGGCCCTGGGAGACGACCGAGTGCATCTCCTTGCCCAGCCCGGTGTCGGAGAGCACCTCGACCACGTCGACCAGCCGGCAGCGGGCGCCGTTGAGCCGGTACTCGCCCTCGCCGGTGCGGTCGAGCCGGCGCAGGATCGAGATCTCCGACGCAGTCCACGTCGAGACCGCCGTCGGAGTTGTCGAGCACCAGCTCCACCTCGGCGTGCTGGCGGGCCTGCTGGCCGCGGGCGCCGCCGAAGATCACGTCCTGCATCGACTGGCCGCGGACGGCGAGCGGCGACTGCTCGCCGAGCGCCCACAGCACGCGCGTCGGTGATGTTCGACTTGCCCGACCCGTTGGGCCCGACGATCACGCTCACGCCGGGGCCGAACTCCAGGCGGGTGCGGTCGGGGAAGGACTTGAAGCCCTTGAGCGTGATCGACCTCAGGTGCATCGCGGGCTCACGGCTCCTCCAGCCCCTCGAGCGCGATCGTCGCGCGGCCGCCTGCTCGGCGTCCTTCTTGCTGCGGCCACGAGCCGCGACCGACCTCGCCGCCGTCGACCATCGCCACCACCTCGAAGGTGCGGTCGTGCGGCGGGCCCTCCTCGCTCACCACGTCGTAGTCCACCAGCTCGCCGCGGCGCGCCAGCCGTTCCTGGAGCGCCGACTTGTAGTCGCACCGGATGCTCGAGCGCCTCCTCGACCTGCGGCTCGAAGGCCTCGACGACCGCGGCCGCGGTGCGCTCGAACCCGAACGCGAGGTAGCAGGCGCCGATCACCGCCTCCATGACCGAGGCCAGCACGCGTTCGGTGCCGACCAGCGCGCGGGCCGTCGGCGACGTGCTCCGCGGCGCCGCCGCCGCAGCCGCTCGGGCAGGCCGAGCGCGCTCGGCCACCGCCATGCACGAGCGCCCGAGACGGCCTGCGCGCGGAGCTTGGTCAGGCGCCCCGCGCCGAAGCGCTCCGCCTCGAACCGCGGGTAGAGGTGGGTCGGTGACCGCGAGTCCCAGCACGCTGTCGCCGAGGAAGGCCAGGCGCTCGTAGGAGTCGGAGCGCCGATCGGTCCACGACGCGTGCGTGAAGACCTGCCGGGCCAGATCGCTCCGGCAGCTCGTCGAGAAGCTCTGCGAGGTGCTGCAGGAGTCAGGGCCTCGGCTCGGGCTGGTGGGCGAGGACGAAGTCGGCCGCCTGCCCGACGGTCAGGATCTTCGCCGCCTCCTCGTCGGGGATCCGCACCCCGTAGCTGTCCTCCAGCTCCTGCACCAGCGTGTAGAGATCGAGCGAGTCGGCCTCGAGATCCTCCTTGAAGCGCGTGGTCCTCGTCGATACGCTCGGGGTCCACCTCCAGCTCGTCGGACAGGTGGTTGCGGATCAGGGACAGGACCTCCTCGCGCGTTCATCGCGGGGACCCCGAGCTAGCGGGGGGCTCGGACACCGGCGCGGAGCGCAGCGCGCCCGCCGACTTCGAGCAGCTCGTGCGGTGCGCTCGACCGCTCGCTCGCGCACCGCGCGCTCGGCCACGCCGATCGCCTGGGCGAACCCGTGGCGCGTGAAGCGCCCGTGGGCGACGATCCCCACGCGGCGCAGCCCGAGCATGTAGGCGCCGCCCGGGCCCTCCGGGTCGATCTCGTCGCGCAATCGCCGCAGCGCCGGACGCAGCAGCAGCCCCCCGAGCTTCGCGCGCGGCGTCGAGGTGGCCGCGTCGCGAACGGCGCCCAGGATCGTGGCCGACGTGCCCTCCAGCAGCTTCAGCGCGACGTTGCCGGTGAAGCCGTCGGTGACGATGACGTCGGCCGCACCGGTCGTGACCTGCGTCCCCTCCACGTTGCCGACGAACTCGAGGTCGGCGACCGCGGGTGCGCGGGCGGCGAGCTGCTCGTGGGCGGCGACGACGTCCGCGGTTCCCTTTGTCGCCTCCTCGCCGTTGGACAGCAGCGCCACCCGCGGACACGCCACCCCGAGGACCGCCCGGGACATCGCGGCCCCCATGAAGGCGAACTGGACGAGGTGCTCGGGCCGAGCCGACAGATTGGCGCCGACGTCGAGGAGCAGGATCGGCGCGCCGGGGATCGGCATCGGCAGCGCGAGGGCCGGCCGGTAGATCCCGCGCGCGCGTTTGACGTTGAACACGCCGGCGGCGATGGCGGCGCCGGTCGAGCCGCCGGAGACGAGCGCGTCCGCGTCGCCGGCCGCCACGGCCTCGACCGCGCGCACGATCGAGGCGTCGGGGGTCGAGCGCACCGCGAGCGCCGGGTCGGCCGCCTTGGCGATCGAGACCGGAGCGTCCACCACCTCGACCCCGTGCGGCACGTTGCCGATCTTCGCCGCGGGCCCGAACAGCAGCACGCGCGTCCCGCGCTCGGCCGCGAGGGCGGCGCCGGCCGCGACCTCGGCCGCGCCGAGGTCCGCCCCGTTCGCATCGACCGCAACGGTGACCGTGCCCGTCATGGCCGGGACCACCTAGTCGTGGTCGTGGTCGTGGTGATCGTGCGCAACCGGCGCGATCACCTCGCGCCCGGCGTACGTGCCGCAGTTCGGGCACACCCGGTGGGGCCGGCGCGGCGCGTGGCACTGCGGGCACTCGTTGAGCGTCGGCGCGGAGATCTTGTGCTGCGCCCGGCGCTTGCGCGTGCGGGCACGCGCCTGCTTTTGCTTGGGGACGGCCATGGGCGCCGTGCAGACTAGCAACGCAATGCCGCCGCCCAAGACAAGCACGGCTACCGCGAAGCGGTACTAACTGCCCCGAGCAGCGGAGGGCCTGCTGTTTGCAGGCCCGGAGCTGCCGGGGCCGGGAGGGCGGCGAAGCCGCCCGGTCACATCGCCTGGGCAGGCGGAGGCCGGTGTTTCACGGCCCGGAGCCAGCGCGGCCAATGCGAGGCCCGGTCACATCGCCTGGGCAGGCGGAGGCTCGTTGTACGAGCCGGAGCCAGCGCGGCCCAAGGTCAATCGAGCCTCAGCTCGCGCAGCTTCGCCCAGCGCGGGTCGGGCTCGCGTTCGTGGCGGTGGTCCGGCGCGTCGTTGAGGTTCTCGCCGCAGACCGCGCAGAGGCCGGCGCAGTCCGGGCGGCAGAGCAGCTGCGCGGGGCGAGCGAGCACGAGCGCGTCGCGCGCCCAGCCGCGGAGGTCGAGGGCGTCAGCGTCGACGTAGGGGGAGTCCAGCTCCTCCCCGCACCCGGGCTGCTCGACCTCGCGCGCGTCCACATCGATGACCGGCGCGGCGGGCTCGAGACAGCGCATGCAGCTGCCCTCGAGCCGCGCGGCGAAGCGCAGCCGCAGCGCCCAGCCTCCCCCCGTCATGCGCGACACGTCGAGCGTCACCGGAAGCGGGCGCGGTTCCACCACGTAACGCTCCCCGCCGAGGTCGAGCGGCTCGGCGGCCGCCGCGAGCTCCAGCCGGCGGCCCTCCCCGGCACCGAGCGAGAGCGCGCCGAGATCGAAGGTGTCGGTCAACGCGGACACCACACCGAGGGTAGCGGCCCGTGCCGCCGGCGCTGCGCGATACTGGCCGCGGTGTCCGATCCCGACATCCGCGAGAGCTGGCCGGCGTTCCTCGCCGCGCTGGACGGCGGCGACGAGGGCGAGATCGCGGCCGCGTTCGACCGCCAGCAGCGGGCATTCAGCGCGGCGGTGCTGGCCCTCGACGTCGAGGCGCTCCAGAGCAACATCGACGCCGCATTCGAGCTGCACAACCACTCGGACTTCTTCGACTGGCGCGACGTCTACCACGGCGTCGAGGGCATGATGGAGTGGGCCGGCCAGATCAGCGACACCGCCGGCGAGTTCGACTTCGCGATCGAGCGCTTCGAGCGCGCGGACGATCGCCTGGTCACGCTGGGCGAGATGCGTGCGTCGGGGCGCGCGTCCCAGATCGAGGCCAGGTTTCCCTGGGCGCAGTTGTGGACCCTCCGCGGCGGCAGGATCCTCCGCGTCGACGTCTACACCGACCACGAGCGCGCGCTCGAGGCGCTGGCGGCCTGACGGGGCGCTAGGTCCGGTCGACCGAGAACACCGTGCGCGGGGCATCGCCGGCCGGCGTCTCGCACCCGACCCAGGTGAGGTGCACCCCGGCCGCGCCCTTGTAGAAGCACTTCAGCCCGTCGACCTTGGCGTCGCAGTGGCTGCGCGCCGGGCAGTCGTGGTCGCGGTTGAACTCGGCGGCCACCCGCAGGGCGCGGCCGCAGCTCATGCGATTGGCGAACGCGACGTGGCGGTGCGGGCGGTCGCCGGCGGGCCGCCAGGTCCCGCAGAACCGGGTCGCGCTGACGGGCGGGCCGTCGCTGCCCTGCGCCACGATCAGCGTCCAGGCGAACACGGCGCAGAACCCGAGCACGGCGATCAGGGCGATGCGCATCGGGCGGAAAGCCTACGGACCCACGGGGCGCTGGCCCGTCGGTGCCCGCGCCGGTACGAGATGATGCGCCGGCATGCGCGCGATGGTGCTCGAGGCGCCGGGCCGGCCGCTCGTGGCGGTCGACCTCCCACGCCCCGAGCCGGCGGACGGCCAGGTACTCCTGCGGGTGCTCGCCTGCGGGGTGTGCCGCACCGACCTGCACCTGCTCGACGGCGAGGTGAACGTCCCCGACCCGCCGCGCGTGCTCGGCCACCAGATCGTGGGCGAGGTGATCGAGGGGGCGGACGGCCTCGAGCCCGGCGCCAGGGTGGGCGTGCCGTGGCTGGGCTGGACGGACGGCACCTGCCGGTTCTGCCGGAGCGGGCGCGAGAACCTGTGCGAGCAGGCCCGCTTCACCGGGCGCGACATCGACGGCGGCTACGCGGAGTACACGGTCGCCGACGCGCGCTTCTGCTTCCCGATCCCGGAGGGCTACCCCGACCTCCAGGCCGCCCCGCTGCTGTGCGCGGGGCTGATCGGGTACCGCGCGCTGGGTCTGGCGGGCGACGGCGAGCGGCTCGGCCTCTACGGTTTCGGCGCCGCCGCGCACATCATCTGCCAGGTCGCGGTGTCGCAGGCGCGGCGGGTGTTCGCCTTCACGCGCGGCGACGACACGAACACGCAGGCGTTCGCGCGCGAGCTCGGAGCCGAGTGGGCGGGCGACTCGCTCGGCCCGGCCCCCGAGCCGCTCGACGCGGCCATGATCTTCGCCCCGGTCGGCGAGCTGGTCCCGGCCGCGCTGCGGGCGACGGACCGCGGCGGCGTGGTGGTGTGCGCGGGGATCCACATGAGCGACATCCCGTCGTTTCCCTACGAGGCGCTGTGGGAGGAGCGGGTGCTGCGGTCGGTGGCGAACTTGACACGGCGCGACGGGGAGGAGTTCCTTGCGCTCGCCCCGGAGGTGCCGGTACGGACCGAGGTCACGGAGTACCCGCTCGAACGTGCCAACGACGCGCTCGAGGACCTGCGCGCCGGACGCTTCCGCGGCGCGGCCGTGGTGGTGCCGCCGCGGCCGGCGCCGTGAGGCGGATCGAGGCCAGCGCGGTCGTGCCCGCACCGCGCGAGGCGGTGTTCGACTTCCTGTCGGACCTCGGCAACCACTGGGCCGTCGCGGGGCGCTGGATCGAGGTCGTGGCGCTCGACGGCCGCGGCGACGGCGGGCACGTACGCATCCGCGGCCCACTCGGCCTGCGTCGCACGGCGGTCACCTCCGTCGAGCGGGTCCAGCCGCCGGAGCGCCTCGAGGGCATGGCCAAGCTCGGGCACACCGAGGCGCGGGTGGCGTGGACCGTGCGCGAGCGCCAGGGCGGCGCCGCGGCCGAGGTCGGCCTGACGGCGACGGTCGTGCAGGCGGGCGCGCTGGACCGCGCCGTGCTCGCGCTCGGGGGCGCCTCGTGGATGCGGCGCCTGTTCGCCGCCACGCTCGCCCACCTGACGGCGCGCTTCGCGGCCGACGCTACGTCAGCTCGCGCTTGAGCACCTTGCCGGTGGCGTTCCGCGGCAGCTCTTCGATGAACTCGACCTCGCGCGGCACCTTGAAGCTCGCGAGGTTGGCCTTCACGTACTTCTTGGCGTCCTCCTCGTTCAGGCTGGCGCTGTCCTTGGTGACCACGAACGCCTTCAGGCGCTGGCCGAACTTCTCGTCGTCGACGCCGACCACGGCCACCTCGCGGACCGCGTCGTGCTTGGCGAGCAGGTCCTCGACCTCGGCCGGGAACACGTTCTCGCCCCCCGAGACGATCATCTCGTCGTCGCGGCCCTCGACGAACAGCCGCCCCTCCCGGTCCACGTGGCCGACGTCGCCCGTGGACATGAGGCCGTCGACGATCTCCTTGTTGCCCCCGCCGGTGTAGCCCTCGAACAGCAGTTCGTTGCCGACGAAGATGCGGCCGGTCTCGCCGGCGGGAAGCTCGCGGCCCTGGTCGTCGACGATCTTGAGCACCGTGCCGCGTGGCGCCTTGCCCGCCGTCCCGGGCGCGGCGCGCATGTCCTCCGGCGTGGCGATGGTCGCCCACGCCACCTCGGTCGAGCCGTAGAGGTTGTAGAGCACGTCGCCGAACACGTCCATCACCCGCGCGGCCAGCTCGCCGGGCAGGGCCGAGCCGCTGACGGCGATCACGCGCAGGCTCGAGGTGTCGTACTTGGCGATCACCTCCTCGCCGAGGTCGAGGATGCGCTGGAGCATCACGGGCACGACCGCAAGCGCCGTGCAGCGGTGCTGCGCCACCGCCGAGAGGGTGGCCTCCGGGTCGAACTTCCGCCGCAGCACGAGCGTCGAGGACAGCGCCATCCCGAGGGTGAAGTGCGCGAACCCCCACGAGTGGAACATCGGCGCCGCGATCATCGTGCGCTCGCGCGCGTGCAGCGGGATCTTCGACAGCAGCGCCGCGGCCGGGTCGAGCGTCTCGGGCTGGGAGCGCGACGCACCCTTCGGCGTCCCGGTGGTGCCCGAGGTGAGGATCGTCACGCGGCCCTTCTCGGCCGGCGGCACGACGTTCTCGGTGTCGCCGCCTGCGACCATCGACTCGAGCGTCGGGTCGTCGAGCTCGGACTCCGCCTCGTGCCAGCCGATGAAGCGCTTGCGCCGCTGGGCGGCGTCGTGCACGAGGCCGGCGAACTCCTCGTCGAACACGATCGCGCGCGGGCCCTCGCGCTTGACCACGTCGGTGATCTGGGGCGCCGCGAACATCGTGTTGAGGTAGAGCGTGTTGGCCCCGAGCTTGGAGCAGGCGACCGTGGCCTCGATGAAGTAGCGGTGGTTGCGGCACATCACCGCGACGCCGTCGCCCTCGACGACTCCGGCGTCCGAGAACGCGTGCGCGAGCGCGTTGGTGCGATGGTGGATCTGCTCGAAGGTGAGCGTGCCGAGCTCGTCGATGAGGGCCGGTTCGTGCGGGTAGCGGGCGGCACACGCCTCGTACCCGGCCGCCGGCGTCGGGCCGAACCGCGCCAGCGCACGGACGACGCGCACGAGCCGGTCCGGGCGAGCCGGCCTGATGATGCCGGCGCCGGCGAGCGTGCGCACGTTGTGGAGGCGTTGGGACAGTCCGCTGAGCATGGGACCGGGCGGAACACTACCCCGCCCGGTCCGTCAGGTCCGACACCTACCCTGCGACTGAACGATCATGGAAGCCGCAACCCCACTTCGGCCCCCGCACGTCCGCACCGTCGGCGGCGATCGCGTTGCCGTCGACGGCGTGGTCGTCGAGGACGAGACCACCGTCCGCCTCGTGCAGGAGCGCGAGGACGCCGGCGAGGACACCGTCGGGCTGCTCGTCGACGCCGTCGAGATCGGTGCCCGCGTGCTCCACCGCGAGCAGACGGGCGCCAACGCCGAGTACGTCAAGACCGAGTTCGAGCGAGCCGCGCGCGAGCTGCAGTCGGACTTCGGCGAGCGGGCCCGGGAGGTCACCGACACGCTCGCGAAGGAGTTCGAGCGCCGCTTCTCGGACGGCAGCTCCGAGGCCGTCCAGCACCGCGTCAAGGAGCTCGTCGGCGAGGCCAACACGCGGCTGCGCGAGGACCTCGCCCGCCAGCTGTCGGCCGAGGACCCCAGCAACCCGCTCGCCGGGTTCCAGAAGGCCGCGCTGGCGGCCCTGAACCGGTCGGCCGAGCAGCAGGACGCCAACCTCCGCGCGATGCGCGACCGGATCGCCGAGCTCCAGCAGGAGCTCCAGGCCCTGCGCGGCGACAAGGAGAAGCAGCTGGAGCTGGCCGAGGAACGTGAGCGGGGCACGGCGAAGGGGCGCGACTACGAGGAGGCGGTGTGCGAGACGATCGACGAGATCGCGGGCGTCCAGGGCGACGACTGCGACGCCGTCGGCGACGTCAAGGGCGCGACCCGCAAGACCGGCGACATCGTCGTTGGCATCGAGGGCGCGCGCGGACCGGTGCGCGGGCGCATCGTGTTCGAGGCCAAGAACTCCAAGCTGCCCAAGCCCGAGGCGATGCGCGAGCTCGATCGCGGGCGCGCCGAGCGCGAGGCCGACTACGCGGTGCTCGTCGTGCCCTCCGAGGACAAGCTGCCGGCGCGGACGCAGGCCCTGCGCGAGTACAGCGGCGACAAGCTGCTCGCGGTGTACGACCCCGACGAGGGCTCCGCGCTCGGCCTGGAGCTGGCCTACCGCCTGGCCCGCGCCCGCGTGCTGATGGCACGGGGCGGCCAGGGGGCGATCGACTCCGCGGCGATCGCCGACACCGTCGAGCGCGCGCTCGGCGCCATGGACGAGGTCCGCTCGATCAAGCAGAAGCTGACCGGCGCGCGGACGAGCATCGACGCCGCCGACGACCTGCTCGAGACGATGGCGACGACGGTCCGCAGCCACCTCGCGCGGATCGACGAGCTGCTCGCCCCGGCGGACTAGGGCCAGCCGAGCTACTCGCTGCCCCGGTCGGTCCACTCGGCGCCGTCGTCGGGCACACTGACCGCGTGAGCGAGCAGCGCATCCGCCGCCGGGTCGTCGTGCACGGCCGGGTGCAGGGCGTCTTCTTCCGCGACTCCGCGCGCCAGCGTGCCCGCGCCCGCGGGGTCGACGGCTGGGTCCGCAACCGGCCCGACGGGACCGTCGAGGCGGCCTTCGAGGGCCCGCCGGACGCGGTCGAGGCGCTGGTGCGGTTCTGCGAGATCGGGCCGCGTGGGGCGCGGGTCAGCCGCGTCGAGGTGGTCGACGAGCCGCCCGCGGGGCTCGACGGCTTCGCGATCGGCTAGCGCTTCGGGGCCGACTTCCGGTGGATTACTACGGACCGGCGTCGTGGAAATAGGCCGATGCCCCGGCGCCTCCGGCGGCCATACGGTTTGGATCATGTCAAGACTTCGCATCCTCCCCCTCGTTATCGCCGCCCCGCTCGTCCTGGCCGCGTGCGGCGGCTCCAGCTCGAAGAGCAGCTCGAGCGCCAGCACCGCCACGACCCCTGCGGCCGCCCCCGCCACGACCCCGGCGGCCGCTCAGGGCACCCCCTCGGGGCACATCGCCGTGACGCTCAAGGAGTTCACGGTCACGCCCGCGCCCCCGGTCGGCAAGGCCGGCTCGGTCACCTTCGCGGTCACCAACGCGGGACACGTCCCGCATGAGCTCGTCGTGATCAAGACGAACAAGCCGGCCGCCGACCTGAACCAGGGCGGCGAGGCCGACGAGGCCGGCAGCGTCGGCGAGACCGGTGAGCTGAACGCGGGCGCGAGCAAGAGCGTCACGTTCAAGCTGGCCGCCGGCCACTACGCGCTGATCTGCAACCTGCCCGGCCATTACGTGGCCGGACAGCACACCGACTTCACGGTCAAGTAGCGCGGCTCCGCCACCGACAGGACGTTGCCGTCGGGGTCGGGGAACCAGGCGGTCAGTCCGCGAGCGCGCGCTCGAACGCTCCGCGCGCCGCGTCGCCCCGCACGGCGAACACGATGCGCTCCAGGCCGCTTCCCGCGTCGAGCGCGCGGCGGACCTCCTCGACCTCGATCTGCGCCGCCTCCTCGAGCGGGAAGCCGCCGACGCCCGTGCCAAAGGCCACGAGCGCGACCGACCGCGCACCGAGCTCATCGGCCCGGCGCAGCGCGCTCGCCGTGGCCCGGCGGATGACTTCCGCAGACGTGGGCCCGCCGGGCTCCATCGTCGCCGCGTGGATCACCCAGCGTGCCGGCATGTCGCCCGCCGTCGTCTCGACCGCCTCGCCGAGCCCGATCGGAGCGCGTTCGCCGCTCTCCTCCTGGACCCGCGGCCCGCCGGCGCGGGCGATCGCCCCCGCGACCCCGCCGCCGTGCAGCAGCCGCGTGTTCGCGGCGTTGGCGATCGCGTCGACCTCGAGGGTCGTGATGTCGGTGTCCAGGACCTCGATCACGGCCGCGCCCGAGAGTACCCTTGATCCACGATGGAGGGATCCGAGGACCTGATCGGCCCGCTCGACACCGCATACGACCTCGAGCTCACGCCGGCGCAGTTGAAGGTCACCCATACGGCACTGAAGTCGCTCTACGACGACCTCGGGCACGAGGAGCGCGACGTGCAGGAGATCGTCGCCGAGGTGCTCGACAAGCTCCCCGACGAGCACGCGATCCGCGCCATCGACCTCGACCGCGAGCGCCGCCGGGCCGACGGCGAGGCCGTCTAGAGGCCGAGCCAGCGCACGGGGCGCCCGTGGTAGCCGGCGCGCGCGACCAGCGCGTCCTCGCCGCCCGGCCACGTCCGCAGGCGCACATCGGCCAGCTCGCCGCCCGGCTCCATGCGCAGCCAGGCAAGCGGCGCCGCCGCGGTCGCGGCGGCGCCGGCCGCCTCGATGACGTCGCGCACCCGCGCCCGCTCCGCGTCGTCGAGGTACTGGAGCACGAGCGACTGGAACACGACCGTGGCGGCACCCGGAACGGGGGCGGCGAGCCGTCGCTCCAGCCACTCGCCCGCCGCCGCGCGGTCGATCGCGACCGGATCGCGGGCGGCGACGTCGAGGGCCGCGCCGAGTTGCGCGAAGCGCTCGACCTGGTCCGGCCACGTGCAGGCCAGCAGCGTCTCGCGGTGGGCGTCGGAGGCGAGGTCGAGCGGCTGCGCGTCGCAGCCGCGCCGCTCCACCACCTCGGCGGCGGCGCCGAGCGGCGGAGCCGGGTCGAACCGGTCGCCGAGGCGCACCGGCGAGTCGGGGTCGCCCCAGGCGCCGGCCGCGCCGGCGTCGTAGAACCAGCGGTGCCAGCGCAGGTTGAGCCCGGCGCTGCAGCCGATCTCGAGCAGGCGGAGCGGCAGGCCGGTCGAGTCGACGACGTGCAGGAAGCCGCCGAGCAGCGCGGCGGAGCGGCCGACCTCGTTGGTCTGCACGGGCCGCTCGATCAGCTCGCGCAGCTCGACGGCGTGGTCGGCCACGGTCGCGCGGAAGTCCGGCCACGCGTCCCCCGCGCCGGCATCACCGCCGGCCGACGGGTAGTGGCGCCCCAGGTCGGGCGCACGGCCGCGCAGCACCAGGCGGTGCACGGCGGCCATGAGGCGCAGCGCCGGCACCGAGCCGATCGGGTCCGCCTCGTGCCCCGCGAGCACATCCCCGCAGGGCCCGCCGGCCTCGGTGTCGTCGGCGGCCGCCGCCAACAGCCGCGCGTACAGCGGCGAGCCGATCCCGCGGCAGAGGCCGGCCTGCCACCGCAGCGTCGCGGCAGCAGCGACGCGGGGCGGGGGCTCGGTCAGGCGACCTCGGCCGGCTCGTCCTTGCCGGCGAGGCGGTCGCGGCCGCGCTGGACGGCCGCGATGAACTTCGAGAGGTTGACCTCGAGCGTGTTGAGGATCTCGTCGGCGTAGTCCTCGGCGCCGAGGCGGATCTCGCGCTCGCGGGCGCGGGCGTCCTCGATGATGTCCTCCGCGGCGCGCTCGGCCTGCTTGGTGATCTCCTCGTCGCTGACCAGCTTCTCGGCTCGCTCGCGCGCCTCCTTGACGATCCGCTCGGCCTCGCGCTTGGCCTCGGCGAGCATCTCCTGGCGCTCCTTCACGATCCAGCGCGCCTGCTTGATCTCCTCGGGGATCGTCGCGCGCATCTGGTCGAGGATGTCGTAGATCTCCTCCTTGTCCACGCGCACCTGGTCCGTCAGCGGGACGGGCTTGGCGTTGTGGACGAGGTCGTCCAGCTTGTCGATCAGTACGAGGACGTCCATTTCAGCGTCTGCTACTTCGTCAGCGGGCCAGCTCTTCCTTCAGCCGTTTCGGCGACCTCCGGAGGGACGAGATCGTGGATGTCGCCACCGAAGGTGGCGAGCTCCTTGACCCCGCTTGATGAGAGGAAACTGTACTCGGGGCTGGCCATCAGGTACACGGACTCTATCTCCGGCGCCTGCCTGCGGTTGAACTGATTCATCTCGAACTCGTACTCGAAGTCCGAGATCGCGCGCAGACCCTTGACGATCGCGCTGCGCCCCGTTCTCGCGGGCGAAGTCGACCACGAGGTTGGAGAACGGCTTCGCCCGTGACGTTGTCGAGGTGCGCGGTGGCGGCTTCGAGGAAGCCGCAGCGCTCCTCGGCGGTGAACAGCGTCTTGCCCTTGCGGACCGGCAGGTTGACGACTCCGACGATGACCTCGTCGAACATGCCGGCGGCGCGCCCGATGACGTCGAGGTGGCCGTTGGTGACCGGGTCGTAGGAGCCCGGGCAGATGGCGATCCGGTTGGATCGGGGTCATGGAGATGCGGATCAGGGTGTCGCCGTAGCGGCGCTCGTCGATGCAGCTCCAGCGGCAGCTCCAGCGGGCTCCGGCGGTCGCTCTCCGCCACGACCCGCGCCCGCGGCGCGAGCACCGCGGCCAGGTCGCCCGCGAGGGCCTCGGCCAGGACGCCCGCCGCGCCGGTACGGGGGGTCGAGGAAGACCAGATCGTATTGGCGCCCGCCGGCGCGTGCGCTGCGGAGGAAGGCGCGCGCGTCGGCGCGGCGCACCTCGGCGCCGATGCCGAGCGCGTCGAGGTTCGCGCGCACGGCCCGCGCGGCGGCGGGCGCGCTGTCGACGAACGTCGCCTCGGCGGCGCCGCGCGAGAGGGCCTCGATCCCGAGCGCGCCCGAGCCGGCGAACAGGTCGAGCACCCGCGCCCCTGCGACCGTGCCCAGGATCGAGAACAGCGCCTCGCGCACGCGGTCGGAGGTCGGGCGCACCCGCCCGCCGCGGGGGGCCGTCAGGCGCCGTCCCCCGTACGCGCCGGCGACGATCCTCACGCCGGGATCGGCTCGAGCGCCTCGGCGCCGTAGGCGGCACGCAGCGCCTCGGCCAGCAGCGCGTGCTCCGGCGTCGCGAGCTCGGGGTCGGCGGCCAGCACCGTGCGGGCGTAGCCGCGGGCGCGATCGAGCAGGTCGGCGTCCTCGGGCAGCCGCGCGACGCGGAACTCCGCCAGGCCGTGCTGGCGCGTGCCGATGATCTCCCCCTCGCCGCGCAGCTCGAGGTCGATCTCGGCCAGCTTGAAGCCGTCGTAGTGCTCGGCCAGCGCGCGCAGCCGCGCCGAGTCGCGCGGGCCGAAGAGCACGCACACCGACGCGTGCTCGCCGCGGCCGACGCGGCCGCGCAGCTGATGCAGCTGCGAGATCCCGTAGCGCTCGGCGTTCTCCACCAGCATCACGGTCGCGTTGGGGACGTCGATGCCCACCTCGATCACCGACGTCGCCACGAGCACGTCGGCCCGCCCCTCGGCGAACGCCGCCATCGCCTCCTGCTTGGCGCGCGGGCGCATCTGGCCGTGGAGCAGCACCACGCTCGAAGTCGGCGAACTCGGTCCGGTCGAGGCGCTCGTACTCCGCGGTCGCGGCGCGCGCCGCGAGCGCCTCGGACTCCTCCACCAGCGGGCACACGACGAACGCCTGGCGCCCGGCGCGCAGCTCCTCGCGGATGCGCTCGTACGCGCGCGCGCGCTCGCGCTCGGACCCCGCCACGTGGGTCTCGATGGGCTTGCGCCCGGAGGGAAGCTCGCGCAGCACGGTGGTGTCGAGGTCGCCGTAGGCGGTCAGCGCGAGCGTGCGCGGGATCGGCGTCGCGGTCAGCGAGAGCACGTGCGGGCGGAGCCCGCCCCCGCCAGAGCCTCCCGCCTTGCGGTCCAGCGTGGCACGCTGGCGCACGCCGAAGCGATGCTGCTCGTCCACCACGGCGACGGCGAGCCGATCGAATACGACGTCCTCCTCGATCAGCGCGTGGGTGCCGACCACCAGCGAGAGCTCGCCGCTGGCCAGCTTCGCCAGGGCGTCGGCGCGGCGCGCGGCCGGGGTCGAGCCGGTGAGCAGCGCCGCGGTCACCGACTCGGCTCCGAGCAGCCGCTGGATCGTCGCGAAGTGCTGCTCGGCCAGCGTCTCGGTGGGGGCCATGAGCGCCGCCTGCATCCCGTGCTCGACGGCGCGCAGCATCGCGGCCAGCGCCACCACGGTCTTGCCCGACCCGACCTCGCCCATCAGCAGCCGCTGCATGG
The DNA here is from genome assembly GCA_963725645.1 of uncultured Actinomycetes bacterium. Classification (GTDB taxonomy): domain Bacteria; phylum Actinomycetota; class Thermoleophilia; order Solirubrobacterales; family Solirubrobacteraceae; genus JALYZC01. Next base: position 1,494,623 of record CAVRZD010000006.1, on the reverse strand, counting down.
GACGCTCGCCCGCCAGGTCCGCGAAGACCTGTTCGATCGCGCGGCCCTGGTCCGCCGTCGGGGCGAACGGCAGCGCCTCGCGCAGCCAGCGGTCCGTCAGCTCGAGCGGGCCGTCGAGCGCCGGCGCCGCCGCGACGGTCTCGCCGCAGGGCGCGGCGGCGCAGCAGCGCGAGCTGGAGCAGCAGCAGCTCGTCGAAGGCCAGTCGGCGGCGTCCGCCGGGCGCGTCGCCCTCGGCGTCCGGGAAGTGCACCGCCGTGAGGGCGGCGGCCCGGTCGGGCAGCCGCTCCCCCGCGCGCAGCCGCGCCGGCAGCGGCTCGAGGACATCGACCAGCTCGTCGCGGTGCTCGCGCACGAGCGCGAGGATCTGGGTCGACGTGATGCCCTCCGACGCCGGGTAGTGGGCCACGGCGTCGGCCCCGGCCACGGCATCCGCCGTGGGCGCGTGACTCTGCACGGTGAAGGCGTTGCGCCCGCGGTACTTGCCGTGCAGGACGAGCCGCGTGCCCGGCGAGTACTTGCGCTCGAGCCACGGCTGGTTGAAGAACGTCGCCTTCATCGGGCCGGTCGCGTCGGCGACCGTCGCCTCCACGAGCGGGCGCATCCCGCGGCGGCGGACCGGGCGGCTGCGGATGTTGCGGACCTCGACGACGACGGTCGCCGTCTCACCGGGCGTGAGCGCCGCCACGGTGCGGGCCTCGCGACGGTCGTGCGGCAGGTGCGCGAGCAGGTCGCCGACCGTTGCGAGCCCGAGCGCGTCGGCCCCCTTGGCGGCCGGCGCCGGGCTCACCCGCAGCGGCTCGGCCAGGCGCGACGGCCGCGGCCAGCGAACCGGCGCGTCGTGCAGCGCCTCGTCGTCGAGCGGGGCGGCCGAGCCGAAGGCGACCAGGCCGGCGCGGGCTGGGGCGGCGCGGGACATCGCGCCAGATGATGCCTCGCCGCGCGGTCGGCCCGACTACTCCGCGGCGACGAGCCACCAATAGGAGGGCTGGCCGCCCTCCGAGCACTCCAGCTCGACGCCGTCGGGAGCCAGCTCGGCGACCCGCTCGTCGGGCAGCGGAGCGCCGTCGCCGGCAATGCACGTGAGCAGCTCGGCGCCGCCGCCGAGGCGGTCGAGCACCGCGCGCAGCGTCGGCTCGGGCTCCCCCCAGGCCACGATCTGCTCCTCCACGAACCCGACGGCGTCACCCTGCCGGAAACGCCCCTTCCCGTCGTCGCGGGCGGCCGGCGCCACGGCGCCGGTGCGGACGCGCTCGAGGGCCGCCCGCATCCCGTCCGCGTTGAAGTCCGCCGAATGGCCGGGCTCGAGCGCGACCGCCGCAGCCAGGCCGGCCTGCTGCGAGCGCGTGGGGACGACCACGACCCGCTTGTCCGACAGCTCGGCGGCGCGCTCGGCGGCCATCACCACGTTCGGGCTGTTCGGGAGCACGATGACCGCCTCGGCGGGGACGCCGTGGATACCGGCCAGCAGGTCGTAGGTGGACGGGTTCAACGTCGGGCCGCCGTCCAGCGTGTGCAGTCCGAACCCCTCGAACAGCGCTCGCATCCCGGCCCCGGAGACCACGGCGAGCGCGCCGCAGGCCGCCGGCGGGCGCGGCGCCGGGGGCCCGGTCCAGTCCCCGTTGCCCGCGGCGCCGAGGCGCGCGTCGCGCGCGGCGATCTGCACGGCCATGTCGGCCACGTCGAGGTGGGACACCGACCCTCCGGCCGCCTCGAACAGGCCGGTCGCGCGCTCGGGCTCGTCGGTGTGGACGTGGACCTTGAGCGTCGTCGGGTCGCCGACCACCAGCACCGAGTCGCCGAACTCCTCGAGGCGCTCGCCCCACACGGATCGGTCGCCGAGCTCGGCCCCGGTGACCGCGAAGTTCGTGCAGTAGCGGAAGGTGGAGGACTCGTGCTGGGGGTGGGTCACTCGGGCCGGCGCGTGGTGGTCGAGCGGCGGCGGCTCGGCACCGCGCAGGGCCGCCACGATCCCGGCGAAGATGATCGTGACGGCGTAGCCCCCGGCGTCCACGACGCCGGCCTCGCGGAGCACCGGCAGGAGCTCGGGACCGCGCTTGAGCGACTCGTCGCCCGCCTGCAGTGCGCCCTCGAGGATCTCGGCCAGCGCGGCGTCCTGCACCTCCGGCGGCGCGTCGGGACCCAGCCGGGTCTCCGGCATATGTGCAAGGTCGGAGGCGATCCGGTGGGCCATCTCGCGCACCACGGTGAGGATCGTGCCCTCGGCCGGATCGCGCACCGACGCATACGCGCGGTCGGCGGCACGCGCCATCGCCGCGCCCACCAGCACCGGGTCGACCAGCTCGCCCGGGCGGCTCCCCAGCTCCTCGGCGGCGCCACGGATGAGCTGCGAGAGGATCACCCCGCTATTGCCGCGCGCGCCGAGCAGGGCGGCGCGGGCGACCGACTCGACGATCTCCTCGCGCCCGATCTCGTCGATCGTGCGACCGCCGTCGCCGGCCAGGCGGTCGAGCTCGGCGACGACCGCCCTCAGGGTCAGCGCCATGTTGTCCCCGGTGTCGCCGTCGGCGACCGGGAACACGTTGAGGTCGTTGACCTCCGCGCGGCGTTCCTCCAGTTGCGCCATCGCGGCCTTGACGACCGTCCGAAAGCGCTCGAGGTTCTGCTCGGCCACGCGCGGAACCTAGCGCGACTGTCGCGTCCGGGCGGCCCGGGTCAGACGGCCTTGGTGACCTTGGCGGCCTTGAGGCAGCGGGTGCAGACGTAGACGCGGCGCGGCGTGCCGCGGTCGTCGATGCGGACCTTCTGGAGGTTGGGCTCGAAACGCCGCTTGGTGGCGACCATCGAGTGGCTGCGGCTGTGGCCGAAGGCGGGGCCCTTCCCGCATGAGTGGCAGACGCGTGGCATCGCGACGAGTCTAGCGAGGGCCGCCCGGACAAGGTTTCGCCGAGCCCCCCGTCCGGGTACGCCCTCACGGTCGCCCGCCGCGGCGGCGCGATCGACCATGCGCGTGACACCCATCGTCTCGCTTCCCGAGCGCTTCGAGATCCTGACCCACGTCGCCAACGGAGGGATGGCCTCGGTGTGGGCGGCCGAGGATCGGGTGCTCGGCCGGCGCGTGGCCGTCAAGCTGCTGGCCGAGCAGTTCGTGGGCGACGCCCGCGCGAAGGTCCGCTTCATGCGGGAAGCGCACGCCGCCGCGGTCCTCGCGTCCCATCCGCACGTCGTGACGATCTTCGATGTCGGCGAGCATCAGGGCCGCCCCTACATCGTGATGGAGCATCTGGCCGGCGGTTCCGTCGCCGAGGCGCTGCGGAACGGCCGGGCCGCGCCGCCCGATCGCGCGATCGCATGGCTGCGCGCCACGGCGAGCGCGCTCGACGCCGCGCACGAGCGCGGCATCGTGCACCGGGACGTGAAGCCGAGCAACCTGCTGCTCGACGAGCACGGCCGTCTCGCCGTGGCCGACTTCGGCATCGCCCGCGTCGCGCTCGACGACCCGCTCACGGACACCGGCCAGGTCCTCGGCACGGCCTCGTACACCTCGCCCGAGCAGGTCCGCGGCCAGCCCGCCACGGCCGCGAGCGACGTGTACTCGCTCGGTGTCGTCGCCCAGCGCCTGCTGACCGGCGAGCGGCCGTTCGCGGCGGACAACGTCGTGGCCCAGGCGCGTGCGCACGTGGAGGAGGACCCGGTCGCGGCATCGGTCGTCCACCCCACCCTCCCGGCCGCGGTGGACCCCGTGATCGGGCGCGCGCTCGCGAAGGACCCGGCCGCCCGGTGGCCGAGCGCCACGGCGTTCGTGGACGCCCTGGAGCGCGCCCTTCGGCGCGGCGAGCCGACCGCGGCGACGCGCGCGCTCGTGCCGGCGCCGCACGAGCGCCGGCCCCGCCGGCGCGCGCTCGCGCTGATGGCGCTGGGTGGGCTCGCGCTCGCCGCCGCGACGATCGCGCTGCTGGCGGACGGCGGCGAGCGCCGCGCGGCGCGTTCGACGCGGGCGCCGACGAGCGCACAGCGCGCCCAGGCTCCCGCCCGCGCCCAGGCCCGCCCGGCCCCGACGCGTACCGCTTCCCCGGCCCCCGCCCCGGCTGACGATCCCGCCACGCTCAACGACCGCGGCTTCGCGTTGATGCAGGAGGGCCGCTACGGCGAGGCGATCGAGCCGCTGCGTCGCGCGGTCGCCGGTGCCTGCGGACCCGGCGCAGGGCTCACCTGCGCGTACGCGCTCTACAACCTCGGCCGCTCGCTGCGGCTCGCGGGCCGGCCCGGCGACGCGATCCCGGTCCTGCAGCGCCGCCTGCAATTCGACGACCAGCGCGGGGTGGTGCAGCGAGAGCTCGACCTGGCCCGACGCGCAGCCGGCATCGTGCCCGTCCAGCCGCCGCGGGCGGCGCCCGGACGGAAAGCCAAGCGCGGGAAGGGTCACGGCCGCAGCGAGCACCGCGGCGACGAGGGGTAGACGGCCGCCGGTTGCACAGGTTCGGGCGGCGAAGCCGCGCGTTCACCGCTTCGTGGTACGCAGGTTTGTGGCGAAATGCCGAAGACAGGACTGATGGCTCGGCTGTCGGCACAGCAGGAGAGCGGCTTCGCGATCATCGAGCTGGTCGTTTCGGCGGCCCTGCTCGTGGTCGTGGTGGTCGGAACGTTCTCCGCGTTCGACCAGGCGTCGGCGACGTCCGGCTCCATCAAGTCGCGCGCCGAGGCCGCCGGCGTCGCCCAGCAGGACCAGGAGCGCCTGCGGGCCTTCAAGTCGGTCGACCTCTCCAACTACCGCGAGACGCGCACGCAGACGGTCGCCGGCGTGGCCTACACCGTCGTCTCGCGCGCCGACTGGATCGACGACAACACCGGCACCACGAGCTGCGCCACCAACGGCACGGCCACGGCCGACTACCTGCACATCACCTCCACGGTCACCTGGCCGCGCATGGGTCCGGTCAAGCCGGTCCAGATCGACAGCCTGCTCTCACCGCCCGCCGGGTCGTTCTCCTCGGACCAGGGCACGCTCATCGTCAGCGCGCAGAATCCGGCCGGGCAGCCCCTGAGCGGCGTGCCGGTGACCGCCGTCGGGCCCGACAGCCTCAGCGACACCACCAACAGCCTCGGGTGCGTCGTGTGGGGGTTCGTCGGCGCCGGGAACTACACCGTCACGCTCGGCTCGAACTGCATCGACCACCAGGGGGACAACCCGCCCAACGTCCAGGCCAGCGTGGTCGGCAGCGCGACGCAGACGGTCGTGCTCGAATGCGGGACGGCCGCGCAGATGACGGCCACGTTCACGACCAAGCCGCTGAACCTCGCGGTCCAGGCCTCCAAGGCGCGATTCCTCTCGATCGGCAACTCCGGACTGGACGCCCCGGGCATCCGCAGCTACGGCCCCGGCACGCCCTCGACCTCGATCGACGCCACGGCGGTGTACCCGTTCACCAGCCCGTACAGCGTGTTCGCCGGCAACTGCGTGGGCGCCGACCCGGCGCGCTACCCCGTCGCCACCCCGGGCAACCCCGACTACCGGGCGCTGACCACCGCCACCGGCGGCCAGACGACGGCCGTGAGCATCCGTCAGCCCGCGATCAACGTGAAGACGACCAACAGCTCGAACAACCCGCTCTCCGGCGCCCGCGTCCGCGCGACCGCCACCGCGCAGGGCTGCGGCGGCACCGTCGACCTCGGCCCCACCAACGCCAGCGGCCTCGCCCCGGACCCGGGCCTCCCGTACGGGACCTACAACCTGTGCGCGGACTCCGGCGGCAGGATGGTGACGGTGAGCAACGTGCAGAACGACAACCCCAACGGGACGGCACTGATCACGATGAAGCCGTCCTCGGGCGCGACCGGGACATGCCCGTGACCGGTCCGCGCCTTCGCCTCTACGAGCTCACCGGCCTGCTGCTGCGCCGACCGGTCGTCGACGCCCACCGGCGCGCCTTCTGGTGGGCGCTGGCGATCATCGTGCCCGCCGCCTGCGTGCTCGCGGTGGTCCTCCACCTCGTCGCGGGTGGCGGCGCGGCCGTGCTCATCGCCGCCGGCGCGGTCCTCGCGATCATCCTCGCCGTGCCGGTGTGCGCGCTGGCGAAGCGCCGCTACGGCCTCGACGAGCCGCAGCCGGACGGCGACGCACTCGCGGCGGATCCAGCCCCGAGCTAGCTGCTCAGCGCAGCCGCTCGCGCAGCGCGGCCATCGTCAGCACCGCGCGGGCGGCATCGCGGCCCGTATGCCGCTTGGAGCCGCCGGACCGCTCGAGCGCCTGCTCCATCGTGTCGACCGTGAGCACGCCGAAGGCGCACGGAACGCCCGTGCGCAGCTGCACGTCCTGGATGCCGCGGGCGGCCTCGCCGCAGACGTAGTCGTAGTGGTCGGTCTCGCCGCGGATCACCGCGCCCAGGCAGACCACGCCCTCGTACCGGCCCGAGCCCGCCGCGTAGCTCGCGGCCAGCGGCAGCTCGTAGGCTCCGGGAACGTCGAAGACGTCGACCGTCGCGGCGCCCGCCGCGGCCAGCTCCTCCCGCGCGCCCTCGACGAGCCGCTCGGCCAGGTCCTCGTAGAACCGGCCGACCACGATCGCGAACGTCACAGGAGGGAGCCCGGCGGGCTCGCGTCGTCGTCCTCGCGCGCGCGGTCCTCCTCCGCCTCGCGCGCGAGCAGCTCCTCGTCGAGCGGCAGCCCCTGATGGTGCAGCGTGTGCCCCATCCGCTCCCGCTTCGCGCGCAGGTAGGCCTCGTTGTGCGGGTTGGCCGGCGCGACGATCGGCAGCTGGTCGGTGACCGAGAGGCCGTAGCCCTCCATGCCGATGATCTTCTTCGGGTTGTTCGTGAGGATGCGGATGCTCGTCAGCCCGAGGTCGGTCAGGATCTGCGCGCCGATCCCGTAGTCGCGCAGGTCCGCCGGGAGACCGAGCTTGAGGTTGGCGTCGACGGTGTCGAGCCCGTCCTCCTGGAGCCTGTAGGCGCGCAGCTTGTTCAGCAGGCCGATCCCGCGGCCCTCCTGGGACAGATACAGGAGCACGCCCAGCCCCTCCGCCTCGATCATCGCCAGCGCCGCCTCGAGCTGGTCGCCGCAGTCGCAGCGCAGGGAGTGGAACACATCGCCGGTCAGGCACTCGGAATGCACGCGCACGAGCACGTCCTCGCGGCCCGCGACCTCGCCCTTGACGAGCGCGACGTGGTGCTTGTTGTCGACCAGCGACCGGTAGCCGACGGCGGAGAATTCCCCGAACGTCGTGGGGAGCCCCGTCGCCACGACGCGCTCGACCAGCTTCTCCGTCCGCCGCCGGTAGGCGATCAGGTCGGCGACGGTGATCATCCGCAGGTCGTGCCGGTCGCAGTAGGGCACGAGGTCGGACACCCGGGCCATCGTCCCGTCGTCCTTCATGATCTCGCAGATGACGCCCGCGGGCGTGAGGCCCGCGAGGCGCGCGAGGTCCACGCTCGCCTCGGTGTGGCCGGTGCGCTCGAGCACGCCGCCCGTCCGAGCCTTGAGCGGGAACACGTGCCCGGGCTGCACGAGGTCGTGGGGCCGCGAGGCGGGGTCGATGGCAATCTGGATCGTGTGCGCGCGGTCGTGAGCGGAGATCCCGGTGGTGACCCCCTCGCGCGCCTCGATGGACACCGTGAACGCCGTCTTGAGCGGGTCCTCGTTCTTGGGGGCCATGAGGTCGAGGCCCAGCTCGTCGCAGCGCTCGGGCGTCAGCGCCAGGCACACGAGCCCGCGCCCCTCCTTGGCCATGAAGTTGATCGCCTCGGGCGTGGCGAACTGCGCGGCGAGCACGAGATCGCCCTCGTTCTCGCGGTCCTCGCCGTCGCAGACGACGATCATCTTGCCGCCGCGGAAGTCCTCGAGCGCGTCCTCGATGGTGGAAAAGCCGGTTCGCGGAGTCGTGCTCACGTTGCCACCAGCCGCTCGACGTACTTCGCCAGCACGTCGACCTCGAGGTTGACGTTCGTGCCCGAGCCCGCCGCGCCGAGGTTGGTCCGCTCCAGCGTCTCCGGGACGAGGGAGACGCTGAAGCTGTCGTCGCCGAGCTCGGCGACGGTCAGCGAGATCCCGTCGACGGCGATCGAGCCGCGCTCGACGACGTAGCGCAGCAGCTCGGGAGGAGCCCCGATCCGCACCCGGCGGGCGAAGCCCTCGTCGGCGACGTCGAGGACGACGCCGAGCCCGTCGACGTGGCCCTGCACGACGTGGCCGCCGAGGCGGTCGGCGGCCCGCAGCGGCAGTTCGAGGTTGACCCGCGCGCCGGGCGTCGCGGCGGCCAGCGAGCTGTGGCGCAGCGTCTGCTCCATGACGTCGGCCGCGAACGTCCCGTTCTCGACCGCCGTCGCGGTCAGGCAGACGCCGTTGACCGCCACCGAGTCGCCCTCGTGCAGCTCCCCGGTGACGGCGCCGCGGATCCGAAGGCGCATCCCATCGCCGGTCTGCTCGACGTCCTCGACGGTCCCCAGGTCCTGGATCAGCCCCGTGAACATCACCACTCCGTCAGGCGGGCCGATACCAGCAGGTCCTCGTCGATGGGCTCGCACTCCAGGCTGAGCGCGCGCACGGCTTCGGCGATGCGCTCGCGGCCCTCGCCCTCGATCGCGTCGCGGGCGCTGCGGCCGCCGAGCACGATCGGCGCCAGGAACAGGCACAGCTCGTCGATCTCGCCGGCGTCCAGGAACGCCCCCGCCAGGTGCGGACCACCCTCGAGCAGGATCGAGCTGATCCCCTGCGCGCCGAGCTGGGAGAGCGCCGAGCGCACACGCGCCGTCTCGTTCTCGCCCGTCGCCACGATCACCTCGGCGCCAGTGCCGGTGAGCGCGCCGGTGTCCGCGCGGGGCGCGGCGCGCGAGACCACGACCGTGAGCGGGATCTCGCCGGCCGCCCGGACCAGCTTGGAGTCGAGCGGCAGGCGGGCGAGCGAGTCGAACACGACGCGGCGCGGCTGGCGCGCGACGCCCTCCACGCGTGCGGTCAGCTGCGGGTCGTCCGCCAGGGCGGTCCCGATCCCCACGGCCACCGCGTCGCACTCCGCGCGCCAGCGGTGCGCCCGGGCGCGGCTGGACTCCCCCGAGATCCACTTCGAGTCGCCGCTCTCGGTGGCGACCTTGCCGTCGAGCGATATGGCGGACTTGAAGCGCACGTGCGGGCGCCCGGTGCGGGCGTGCTTGCGGAAGGGCTGGTTGAGCAGTCGCGCGCGTTCGGCCAGCTCGCACTCGACCATCTCGACCTCGATCCCCTCGTCGCGCAGGATGCCAAGCCCGCGGCCGGCGGCGTGCTCGGAGGGGTCGTCGGAGGCGACCACGACCCGCGCGATGCCCGCCGCGGCGATCGCGCTCGTGCAGGGCGGCGTCTTGCCCTCGTGGCAGCAGGGCTCCAGCGACACGTACATGGTCGCGCCGTGCAGATCGGTGTCGCCGGCCGCGTCGATCGCGCCGACCTCGGCATGCGGACCGCCGTAGAAGGCGTGGTGGCCCTCCCCCACGACCGCGCCGTCCTTGACGATCACGGCGCCGACGAGCGGATTGGGGCTCACGCGACCCAGGCCGCGCGCCGCCAGCTCGATCGCGCGAGCAAGGTGCGGTGCGTCGATGTCGGTGTGCGCGGCGGTGGAATCGCTCATTCGGGGTCCTTCAGGATAGGGGTCGCGTCACGCCTGCGGCCGACCTGCAACGCCCCTGGCGCAGCGCGCCCCGCGCAGCCGGTAGACCTCCACCAGAGGCCCGGGGCGGCGGTATCCGAGCGGGTAGTGGTCAAAGGACCAATCGAAGTTGAACTCCGGCGGCGCACCCCCGCCGGCCATCGGGCTGACCCGGAAGACCCGCTCGCCGCGCCGCTCCAGGGCGCGGTAGAACGCGACGGCGTCGGGCGCGGCGCGCGGGTCGGCGAGCGCCCGCCCGGCCTGCGTCGACCCGGTCATCACCCAGCACACCCCGGCCTGCGCCCACGCCTCCAGCAGCGCCGGCGACAGCGTGTGCTCGTACCCGTCGAAGCCGACCGCGCCCGTGGATCGCGGCTGCCGCCACAGGACCTGGCCGTCCGGGAGGCGCTGGAATCCCGGCGGCCGCACGGCGTCCGGGGCGACGTTGCGCCAGCGGCCGGAGTCGCCCAGCCAGTGGTCGGTCACGACCGGCTCGACGACGACGGCCGCGCCCCGCGGCACGTGCGCGAGCATCCAGGCGCGCGCCGCCGCACGGGTGTCCGCCCGGCTCAGGACGAGATCGCCGTGGACGCTGAAGACGAGACCCTGGGCGCACAACGCCGCAACCGCCAGCGCCGCGGCCGCGGCCCGCGCGCGCGCCGGTGCCAGGCGCACGAGCGCGACGGCGCCGGCCGCCGCCAGGAGGCACAAGAACGGCAGCGCCGGCATCAGCCAGCGCCCGAAGTACCGCTCCTGGAGGCCCATGTAGAGCAGGAACAGCGCCGGCGCGGGAACCAGCACGGCGGCCACGCGGCGATCCGTGCGCAGCAGCTGCACCGCGCCGCCGAGCGCGGCCAGGGCCGGGATCCAGCCCAGCCCCCAGGTCAGCGTCCACAGGTAGTAGAGGTGCCCGCTGTCCTCCGTGATGCCGAGCTTCGCAGCGCCGCTCGCGCTCGCCTGATGGCGCAGGCCGGCGAGGAAGCCGGGGGCGTCGAGCAGGGCGTAGGGATTGGCCGCGAGCGCCGCCACAAGGGCGACGGCCAACCCCAGGCCGAGGCGACGTGCGGCGCGCGCGGGCGAGCCGGGGCCCGCGAACGCCGCCGCCAGCAGGGGCAGGGCGACGATCGCCGCCGTGTACTTGGTCGCCCATGCCAGCCCCAGCCCGGCGCCGGCGATCAGGTAGTCCCGGCGGCGGCCGTGGCGCAGCACCCCGGCGGCGCCGTACAGCGCGAGCGCGAGCGGGGTCAGGGCGGCAGCGTCGTCGAGCGCCTCGTGGGCGTAGAAGACCGGCAGGAAGGCCACCGCGAGCAGCGCGCCGGCGAGCAGTCCTGCGGCCCGGCCGAGCAGGCGCGCGCCCGCCAGGCAGAGCAGCGGGACCGCCGCGACCGACACCAGCGCGGTGGCGACCCGCGCCACCTCGAACACCTGGCCCGGATCGCGCGCGAACGCGCGGCCGGTTGCCTGTCCTCCCCCGAACCAGAGCGCGAAGGAGGCGTGCAGCAGGTAGGTCAGCGCCGGCGGATTCGCGAAGTAGTGCGGGTTCCAGCCGTGGCCGAACAGCCCGATCGCCCGCGGGACGAAATGTGCGTTCTCGTCGACGTTGTAGGCATAGGGCAGGCCGTGCCGCACGCCCCACAGGCGCAGCGCGAGGGCGACCGCCGTCGTCGCGGCGACGGCGAGCGGCCACGTCCACCGGCGCGCGCGGAGCGGCATAATCCGCGCCCATTCTGGCGCAATGCCGAAACTGATCATCCAGATCCCCTGCCTCGACGAGGAGGCGACCCTGCCGCGCACGCTGGCCGAGCTCCCCCGGGAGGTCGACGGTTTCGACCGCGTCGAGTGGCTGGTCGTCGACGACGGCTCGCGCGACCGCACGGTCGAGGTGGCGCGGGCGCACGGCGTCGACCACGTCGTCCGGCTCCCCGTCCACCGCGGCCTCGCCGCCGCCTTCCAGGCCGGACTGGACGCCGCGCTCAAGCTCGGCGCCGACGTGATCGTCAACACCGACGCCGACAACCAGTACCGCGGCGCGGACGTCCCCCGCCTCGTCGCGCCGATCCTGGCGGGGCGCGCGGACCTCGTCGTCGGCGACCGCGAGGTTCGCACCTCCGCGCACTTCTCCGCCCGCAAGCGCGGCCTCTCGCGGCTGGGCTCCTGGCTCGTCAGGCGGGCGTCGTCGACCCGCGTCGCCGACGCCGCGTCGGGCTTTCGCGCGCTCAACCGCGAGGCGGCGATCCAGACCCACGTGGTGTCGACCTACACCTACACCCTGGAGAGCCTGATCGCGGCCGGCCGCACACCGGTCGCCGTCGAGCACGTCGCCGTGCGCACGAACCCGGACACGCGGCCGTCGCGGCTGTTCCCCTCCCTGTGGACCTACGTGCGCCGCAACGGGCTGTCGATCTTCCGCATCTACGCGCAGCACGAGCCGCTGCGGGTGTTCCTGGCCGGCGCCCTCGTCGTCGGCCTGGCCGGCCTCGCCCTGGCCTTCGCGTCGCTGGTGGCGGGCGCGGTGCTGCTGGGCAGCGCCGTGCTGTTGGCGGGGCTCGGCGTGCTGGGCGACCTGCTCTACGCCCAGCGGATCCTGACGCAGCGGACGCTCGAGCGCGCCCGGCGCATCGAGCTCGCACTCGGCGTGCCGCCCTCGCACCACGAGAACGGCTCGTCCAACGGCCACACCGTGCGTCGGTGAGCGCCGCCGCCGGAGCCGGCAACCTCTACCCAAAGTACGCCACGCGCAACCCGGCGGCGCGCGGGCTGGTGACGCGCTTCCGCGCCGTCGTCGACGGGCTGGTCGACCTCGCGGCGCCCACATCGATCCTCGACGTGGGCTGCGGCGAGGGCGTGCTGAGCGCCGCCTGGGCCGACCGGCCGGGCGTCGCGCGCGTCGTCGGCGTGGACGTCGAGGACGCCCGGCTGCGAGCCGAGTGGGCGGCGCGCGAGCGCCCGGGCGTCGAGCTGCGCGCGATCCCACCGGCGCCGCCCCTGCCGTTCGGCGACGACACGTTCGACGCCGTGACGGCGATCGAGGTCCTCGAGCACGTCGCCGACCCGGCGGCGTTCCTCGCGGAGTTGGCGCGAGTCGCCCGCACCCACGTCCTCGTCTCGACTCCCCGCGAGCCGCTGTGGCGCCTGCTCAACCTCCTTCGGGGCGCGCACTGGCGCTCGCTGGGCAACACGCCGGGGCACCGCCAGCACTTCTCGCGGCGGTCACTCGCGCGCCTGGCGGCGGCGCGCGGCCGGGTGGTCACCGTCCGCAGCCCGATTCCGTGGACGATCGCGCTGGTTCAGGTCGCACCGGCGGCGCCGACGAGCGCGCCGTAGGCCGCCGCGGGGTCCTCGGCCCCGAACACCGCCGAGCCGGCGACGAACAGCGTGGCGCCCGCCTCGGCGCAGGGGCCGGCGGTGTTCGCGTCGACCCCACCGTCGACGGTGATCCCCACCGTCTCGGGGAGGAGGTCGCGCAGCCGCGCGATCTTGTCCAATGAGGTGGGAATGAAGGGCTGGCCGCCCCAGCCGGGGTTGACGGTCATGCACAGGACGATGTCGACGATCTCGGTCACCTCGCGGACCATCTCGACCGGCGTGGCCGGGGTGATCGCGAGGCCGGCGCGGCAGCCCGCGTCCTTGACCAGGTTGAGCGCGTAGTTGACGTGCGGGGTGGCCTCCTCGTGGATGTTGATCGAGTCGGCCCCCGCGTCGGCGAACGCGGCGACGTGCCGCTCGGGGCGCTCGACCATCAGGTGCACGTCGAGCCAGCCACCCGCCGCGTGGACCTGGTCGCGCAGCGACTCCACGATCAGCGCGCCGATCGTGATCGGGGGGACGAAGTGCCCGTCCATGACGTCCACGTGGATGACGCGGGCGCCGGCGTCCATGACGGCGGCGACCTGCTCGCCCAGGTGCGCGAAGTCGGCCGACAGGATCGACGGGGCGACGCGACGCCCGCTCGGCAGCTCGTGCGTCACAGGGCCTGGAGCATCGAGTGGCCGCAGTGGTTGCAGGTGAGGATGGCGGTGCTCGACATGCGCACGATCGTCGAGTGCTCCCCGCAGTTCGGGCAGAGCGACACCAGCTCGAAGCGCCGCAGGCAGTACACGCAGCGATACCGGCCGGGGAGGTTCGTCGGGCGCAGCCAGGGCTCGCCGCACTCGGGGCAGGCGACCCCGACGGTGACCTCGGAGTCGCTCACGGCGACCCCTCGGCCCTGCGCAGCCGCGCCACGAAGAATCCCGCCGTTCCGTCGCGATGCGGCATCGTCACACGGACGCTGGGCATGCCGTGATGTTCCCAGACGGGGCGGCGCTGGGTCAGCGCCGCGATCTGTGCCTCGTTCTCCCGCGGCGACAGCGTGCAGGTCGAGTACACGAGGGTCCCACCCGGTCGCAACGCGGCGACCGCGGCGTCGAGGATCGCCGCCTGCCGGGACACGAGCTCGTCGAGGTCGTGCTCGTGCACCCGCCAGCGCAGGTCCGGCCGGGCCTGGAGGGTCCCGAGGCCCGAGCACGGCGGGTCCACCAGCACGCGATCAAAGCCCGCGGCGGCGACGGGCTCGCGCGCGTCGGCGATGCGGACCTCGACGCAGGTCGCCCGCAGGCGCTCGCAGGTGGCCCGCAGCTCGCCCGCCCGAGCCGGGTCGCGCTCGACCGCGACGACCTGGCCGCGGTCCTCCATCAGCGCGGCGATGTGGGTCGCCTTGGCCCCCGGCGCGGCACACAGGTCCAGCACGCGCTCGCCGGGCCGTGGGGCGAGCATCCGCGCCACGCCCATCGACGCGCGCGACTGCGGCATCAGCTCGTCGCCGAGCGCCGGAACCCGGTCGAGCAACAGGGCCTCCTCCAGCCCCTCCACGCGGCGGCCCCCGGATCGCGCCGCCACGGCGGCCGGGTCGGCGACCAGCGTGTTGACCCGCACCGCCGTCTCCGCCGGCTCGTTGTCGGCCGCCATCAGCGCGCGGGCATCGGCCGCCCCCAGCGCGTCCCACCACAGGCGGGCGACCCAGTCCGGGTGCGAATGGCGCAGCGCCGCCGCCTCGGGGGTGTCGTCCGGCATCGCCGCGACGCGGTCGCGCGCCTCGCCGGCGGCCCGCCGCAGCACCGCGTTCACGAGGCCGTGCCCGCGCCCGGCGGTCTTCGCCAGCTCGACGGACTGGTCCACCGCCGCGTGGTCGGCCACGCCGTCGAGGAACGCGAGCTGAAGCAGGCCCAGCCGCAGCGCAGCGAGCACCGGCGGGTCGAGCCGCTCGACGTCACGGCCGGCCAGCTCGGCGATCAGCGTGGTCGAGCGTGCGCCTCCGTTGCACGGTCCCGTAGGCGAGGGCGGTCGCGAAGGCGAGCTCACGCTGCTCGAGGCCGGCGCGCCCGGCCTCCGCCCGCAGCGCGCGGTCCGTGTAGGCGCCGTCCTCGAACGTCCGGCGGACCACCGTGTACGCCACGCGCCGCGCGGGCGAGACCCGGCTCGCGGTCGCCGGGCTCATGCCCCCGGAACGCCGTGGCCGCGCAGGTAGTCGGCCGCCTGCATCGCGCGTCCGCCCGACGGCTGGACGGCGAGCAGCTCGAGCGCGCCCTCCGAGCAGCCCAGCGCGAGGCGCCCGTCGGCGGCGGCGAAGACGCCCTGCGGCGGGCCGCGGTCGAGCGCCGCCGCGGCCAGCACGCGCAGGATGGAGCCGTCGGGCAACGCCACCCGGGCGCCGATGTGCGGGTGCAGCGCGCGCACGGTGCGCTCGAGCTCCACGGCCGGCCGCGCGGGATCCAACGTGCGGTCGGCGGCCTCGATCTTGTCGGCGTAGGTCGCCTCGGCCTCGTCCTGCTCGGTGAACGGCGGGCGGTCGTCGAGCGCCCGCAGCAGCAGCGCGCCGCCCATGTCCTGGAGCCGCGGTGCCAGCGAGCCGTAGGTGTCGTCGGGACGGATCGGCTCGGCCGCCTGCAGGCAGACCGGGCCGCTGTCGAGGCCCTCCGTCACGCGCATGATCGACACGCCGGTCTCGGCGTCGCCCGCCATGATCGCCCGCTCGACCGGCGCGGCGCCGCGCCAGCGCGGGAGCAGCGACGGGTGCACGTTGAGCATCTCGAACTCCGTCAGGAGCGGCGGCTTGATCAGCGCACCGAACGCGCACACGCACACGACGTCCGGGCGCTCGGCGGCGATGCGCTCGCGCGTCGCCTCGTCGTTGACCGACTCCGGCTGAAGCACCTCGAGGTCCATCGCCCGCGCCGCCTCGACGATCGGGGGAGCAGCGAGCCTGCGTCCGCGCCCGGCGGGCCGGTCGGGGCGCGTGACGACGAGCGAGGGCCGGTGCTCGCTGCCGGCGAGGCGCTCGAGCACGGCCGCCGCGAACGCCGATGTGCCGAGGAAGACGGTCCGCACGCCGCTGCGCCGCCGGGTCGCTAGGCCGCGCGAGCGTCGAGCGTTTCGCGCAGCTCGCGCATGGCCTCCTTGCGCGCCCCGCGTGGAATGCGGTCGAGGATCAGCACGCCGTCGAGGTGGTCGATCTCGTGCTGGATCACCCTGGCCTCGAGCCCGCTGGCCTCGATCGTCAACGGCTCGCCGTGCTCGTCCCGCGCCCGCACCCGCACGTGTACGGGCCGCTCGACGTCGACGTGCACGCCGGGCAGGCTGAGGCAGCCCTCCTCGGCCTCCTCGACGTCGTTCCCGGCCCACTCGAGCTCCGGGTTGACCAGCGCCGCGAGCAGCCCGTCCTCGCCGACCCTGTACACGAGCACCCGATGCATCACGCCGAGCTGGGTCGCGGCGAGGCCAATGCCGAGCGCGTCGCCCATGATCCCCGCCATGCGCGCGACCTCGGCGCGCAGTCGATCGTCGAAGCGCTCGACCGGCACCGCCTTCGCCTTCAGCACCGGGTCGCCGAACTGGCGGACCTGCGCCAGCGCCGCTGCGCGGCGGGCGGCGGTCTCGGGGTCGAGGGCCGGGCGCCCCGGCTCGGCCTCGGCGTCGGCGAGTGTCTCGTCGACGCGGTCCTCTGGCTCTTCTGCCATGCCCTGAGTCTAGATCGAGGCGCCTACTGCGGATCGACGTCCACCGAGAACTGCGCCCGCCGGTGCGTGCGGTCGGCGGCGACCTCGGCCACGGCACCGCCCACGGCGCGGACCGCGGCGGCGCGGTCGCCCGCCTTGACGACGAGCTGGCTGCGCTCGCGGCCGCGCAGGCGGAACAGCGGCGCCGGACCGAGCACCGCCGCCTGCGGCGGCGAGCCGAGCCGCTGCGCGCACCGCGGCGGCGGCCGCCGCGGCGGCGCCGGGCTCGGCGGACGCGCAGACGACCCGGATCAGATCCGTGAACGGCGGGTAGCGCAGGGCCTCGCGGCGGGCCAGCTCCTCCTCGAGGAATCCGTCGGCGTCGTGGTGGGCCGCGCGGACGATCGACGGCGCGTCGGGCGCCAGCGTCTGCACGATCACGCGCCCGCCGCCGGGCCCACGGCCGGCACGCCCGGCCAGCTGGGCGACGAGCGCGAACGTGCGCTCCTCGGCGCGGAAGTCCGGGAAGCGCAGCGTCGCGTCGGCGTCGAGCACCACCCCGAGCGTGACGTCGGGGAAGTCGTGGCCCTTGGCGACCATCTGCGTGCCGACCAGCACGCCGGCGGGCGCGCGGTCGAAACGCTCGAGCAGCCCGGCGACGGCGCCGCGGCGCGTCGCCGTGTCGGAGTCGAGGCGGAACACCGGGAACGCCGGGTCGGCCGAGAACGCCGCGGCCAGCTCGTGCTCGAGACGCTCGGTGCCCGCGCCGTGACGGGCGACCGACAGCGAGCCGCACGAGTCGCAGCGCTCCGGCGACCGGCTCGCGGTGGCCGCAGTGGTGGCAGGTGACCGCGCCCGCGGCCCGATGGAGCACCAGGGCGACGTCGCAGTGCGGGCACTCCCACACGCGCCCGCACGAGCGGCAGGAGAGGAAGTTGGACCAGCCGCGGCGGTTGAGCAGCACGATCGCCTTGCGCCGCTCGCGCCGGACCTCCTCGAGCGCCTCCGCGCGTGCGCGGGTGCAGCGCGTGCGCCGCGTCGCGCATGTCCAGCACCTCGACCGGCGGCAACGGCCGGCCGTCCACCCGCTCGGGCAGCCGCAGGCGCCGCAGCGAGCGCCAGCTCTCCGGGCGGGGCGTCGCGCTCCCCGCGAGCAGCACGGCGCCGGCCGCGGCGGCGCGCCGCTCGGCCACCCGCCGAGCGTCGTAGCGGGGGTCGCCCTCGTGCTTGTAGGAGGGGTCGTGCTCCTCGTCCACGACGACGAGCCCGAGATCGGCGAGGGGCGCGAACACGGCCGAGCGCGGCCCGACGCACACGCGCGCCGCGCCCGCCCGCAACCGGCGCCACTCGTCGTAGCGCTCGCCGTCGGACAGGCGCGAGTGCAGCACCGCGACCGTCTCGCCGAAGCGAGCGATGAAGCGCGCGACGATCTGCGGGGTCAGGGCGATCTCGGGCACCAGCACGATCGCGCTGCGCCCGCGCTCCAGCGCCGCGGCCGCGGCGCGGACGTAGACCTCGGTCTTGCCCGAGCCGGTGACGCCGTGCAGCAGCAGCCGCTCCGCCCGCCCGGCGGCGATCGCGGCCTCCACCGGCGCCAGCGCGGCGGACTGCGCGGGCGTCGGCAGCGCGGCCCCCGCTGGAGCGGGCGACCCGACGGCGGCGTGGTGAGGGCGCCGCGGCCGCGCGCGGCGCTCGAGCGCGACGAATCCCCGCTCGGCGAGCCGCCGCGCCGTCGCATGCCCGCCGGGCAGGCCGGCGGTCGCCAGCGGTGCTGCGGCCGCACGCAGCGCCTCGAGCGCCGCCCGCTGGCGCGTTCCGAGCCGCTCGCCGTCCTCCAGCGCGGCCGCGCCCGCGGCGCTGATCTCGGCCGCCAGCGCGGTGCGGGCCCGCACGCGCGGGCGTTGCCCGGCCCCCGGCGGGAGCACGAGGCTCAGCGCGCGCGCCGGCGTCGAGCAGTACTCGTCGGCGATCCAGTGGGCGAGCCGCACGAGCTCCGCCGGGACCCCCTGCTCGAGCGCGTGGACCGGCGCCGCCAGCCGCTCCGGGGCGACCGCCGACTCGCTCGCCAGGTCCACCACCACGCCCAGCACCCGGCGGCGGCCGAAGGGCACGACGAGCAGGGACCCCACCTCCACGTCCGCCAGCGCGGCGGGCAGCAGGTAGTCGAACGGGCCCCGCAGGGCGCGCGCGGGGGTCAGAGGCTCCACCTTGGCGATCGCGGGCATCCGGACCCAGCGTAGGACCGGCCGCGGACGCGCCCGAGTGGGTACCCTGGCTGCGTGGACCTGCGTGACGGCGAGCACATCGTCTTCCACGGCCATCCGTCGTGGCGGGCGATCCTGAGCTTCTACCTCAAGGGGCTCGTCGTCGCCGTGATCATCGGCGCGATCTGCTGGCTGGTGGGCTCGGTCGGCCTCGGCGTCCTGGTCGCCGTCGTGCTGCTCGCCGTCGCCGTCGTCGTCGGCTTCGTCAAGCGGATCGCCACCACCTACTCGATCACCAACCAGCGCCTGCGCATTCGCCGCGGGATCATCTCCCGCAACGTGCAGGAGACACGCGTGGACCGCATCCAGAACGTCAACACCGACCAGGGCGTGCTCGAGCGCATCCTGCAGGTCGGGACCGTCGACTTCGACACGGCCGGCACCGACGACTCGGACTTCGCCTTCGCCGGCGTCGCCCAGCCCGAGAAGGTCTCCAAGAAGGTCGAGCAGGCGCTGCACGAGGCCTCGCAGGCGCAGGCGCAGAGCCTCCAGCAGCAGGGCCTCGCGGCCGCGCCGCCCCCGCCGGCGGCACCGCCGCCGCAGGCCCCGCCGGGCTCCTAGGCCGACGCCGGCGTGGGCACCGCGCCGATCTGCTGGGCCAGTGCGAGCGCCTCCCAGGTCGTCCAGTTCTCGGCGATCTTGCCGTCGGCGATGCGCATGATCGTGATCGCCTCGACCGAGATGTCGTTCCCCGTCGGCCGCACGCCGAGCAGCTCGGCCCTGTGCGTGCCCGTGCCGGTCCAGCGCGTGACGACGCGGTCGCCGGCGCTGAAGATCTCGCGCACGTTCCAGTGCCCGTCCAGCGTGTCCTGGTAGATCGCGACGGTCTCCTTGATGGCGTCCGGGCCCGGCGCGGTCGGCGGGGACTGGTTGTCGTGGTAGACGTGATCGGCGGCGATGATCTCGTCGGCGACGTCGAGCTGGCGGCCGTTGCAGAGCTCCTCGAAGTAGCGACGGGCCAGCGCTTCGGACTCAGCGGACATCTTCGAACCTCCTGGGTCGTGTGGCGCCCCAGGATCGGTGTTCGCGGGACGGGCCCTGCCGGATCAGCCGGGCGAGCCGACCGCGCCCTGCTCGACGCCGGCCGCCGCCCGCAGCGCCTCGGCCTTGTCCGTCTTCTCCCAGGTGAAGTCGTGGTCCTCGCGGCCGAAGTGGCCGTAGGCCGCCGTCTTCTGGAAGATCGGCCGGTGCAGGTCCAGGTACTTGCGGAACGCGCCCGGCCGCAGGTCGAACTGCTCGTCGATGAGCTCACGGATCCTCGCCACCGGGACGCGCTCGGTGCCGAACGTCTCGACCATCACCGACACCGGGTGCGCAACGCCGATCGCGTACGCCACCTGGACCTCGCAGCGGTCGGCCAGGCCGGCCGCGACCACGTTCTTGGCCACGTAGCGGGCCGCGTAGGCCGCCGAGCGGTCGACCTTCGACGGGTCCTTCCCGCTGAAGGCGCCGCCGCCGTGGCGGGCCATGCCGCCGTAGGTGTCGACGATGATCTTGCGTCCCGTCAGGCCGCAATCGCCGACCGGGCCGCCGATCACGAACCGCCCCGTCGGGTTGACGAGCAGGTTCTTCGGCGTGTTGAGCTTGCGCTCGTCGTAGAGCTCGGCCGGCAGCACGGGGTGCACCACGTGCTCCCACAGGTCCGGCCGGATCATCGTGTCCGCGTCGATCCCGTCACGGTGCTGGGTGGAGATCAGGACCTTCTCGATCTCGATCGGGCGGCCGTTCTCGTAGCGGACGGTGACCTGGGTCTTCCCGTCCGGCCGCAGGTACGGAATCACGTCGGCCCGGCGCACCTCGGCGAGGCGGTGGGCGAGCTTGTGGGCGAGCGAGATCGGCAGTCGGCATCAGCTCGGGCGTCTCGCGCGTGGCGTAGCCGAACATCATGCCCTGGTCGCCCGCGCCGGCGACGTCGAGCTCGTCGTCGTCGGCGGGGTCCGTGCGCGCCTCGAGCGCCTCGTCCACGCCCTGGGCGATGTCCGGCGACTGCTTGTCGATCGCGTTGATGACGGCGCACGAGTCGGCCGAGAAGCCGAGGTCCGCGTCGGTGTAGCCGATCTTGCGGATCGTCTCGCGGGCGATGTCCTGGATGTCCACGTACGTCGTCGGTCGAGATCTCGCCGGAGA
Organism: uncultured Actinomycetes bacterium; assembly: GCA_963725645.1. GTDB lineage: Bacteria > Actinomycetota > Thermoleophilia > Solirubrobacterales > Solirubrobacteraceae > JALYZC01. The sequence continues at coordinate 1,473,683 of CAVRZD010000006.1, read as the reverse complement.
CGACGACGAGCCCCGTGTTCACGAGCGTCTCGCAGGCGACGCGGCCGTTCGGGTCGTCGCGCAGGACGGCATCGAGCACGCCGTCGGAGATCTGGTCGGCGACCTTGTCGGGGTGGCCCTCGGTCACCGACTCCGACGTGAACAGGAACTCGTTGTCGGAAAGCTGGGTCATGAGATCTGCAGGCGAAGCTCCGTGGTCGATTCCGTCCCCCCGCCGGACGTGGAGGCGCCGAGCGCCCGTATGCGCCGGAGGTCGTTGCGCGCCGCGAGGTAGTTGCGGCTGGCGTTGAGCCCCGTGCGCTCGCCCAGTCCGAGGAGCTGGCTGAAGTCGAGGAAGACTAGCGAGGTCACCCGCTTCGGGCGATGCCCAAGGGTGGCCTGATAGGCGCCGTTGTCCGTCAGCGAGCCGTCCGCGCGCTTGACCGCGCGCACGCCCGCGAGGTTCGTGGAGATCACCAGCTTGCCGTCGAACACGGCGTAGTTGATCTGCACCCCGGGGGCGAGGTCGAGCGAGAAGGCCTGCACGCCGCCGCCGATGTCGCGCTCGGCGAACGTCGGCGCCTGCCCGGGCTGGGCGGTCTGGGGCAGGAACAGCTGCACCAGCGGCGCCTGCAGCTTGCCCAGTGCGGCGCGGGTCCGCGCCTCGTCCGTCGTGCGCGCGATCAGCGTCAGGTACGGGGAGGGCAGCGACGAGGCCAGCCACAGCGCAACTTCCCCCCGGAACAGCGGCAGCACGTCGCGCTCGACGTTGACGCCGGTGCGGCGCGAGAAGTCGCGGGCGCGGGTGCGCAGCAGGCGTTGGATGCGCGCGCCGGCGGCGCCGGTGGCGGCGCTGATCGAGAGGATGCGGCGGGCGGCCTTGTCCAGGCCGCTGATGCCGACGTAGGCCATCGCGTTCTTCGGCACGGCGCTCGTGAGGCTGGGAGCGAAGGCGCCGAAGGTGGCCGGCCGGTTCCGCGCCAGGCGCGGGTCGCGGATCGAGCGGACGGTCAGCCGGGCGTCCCCGTCCTGGGCGGTGAGCGCCACCCCTGCTCCGGCGAGGGCGGGCTGGTCGAGCAGGACCCCGGCGACCCCGAGCGGGCCGCCCTGCGGCTCGAGCAGGCGGCGCACGCCGCCCGGCGTGAGAAACGCATCGGCCACGCGGCCCGTCGGAAGCCCGTGCATCGCCCGGCGGTAGGTCGGGTCGGCGGCGAGCGTCCGCCCCCGGCCGTGCGTCGAGTCGATCACGCCGCGCAGGACGGACTCCTGGCCAATCAGCAGGTAGCCGCCCGTGATCGTGCTCGCGACGGCGCCGAAGCGGCGGATCTTGACGCGGCGGTAGGTGGTCGTCGAGGACTGCCCGGCGCGCCGCACGTACGCGTCGGCCTTGCCCCGATCCGCCACCGCGGCGACGATCAGCGTGCCCGCGGTCTGCCCGGTCGTATCGAGCAGCGCAAGTCCGATTTCCTTGCCGAGCCACGGAGCGAGGTCGCGGTCGTAGCGAACGGGCGCGGAGCCGCTGGCGAGCCGCGTCAGCAGCGCATCCTGCAGGCGGCCGTAGCTCGGGAATCGCTTTGCGAGCGCCAGCGCGCGGCGCACGCCGTCGCGATCCCGGTCGGTGGAGACGTGGACCCAAGCCAGCACGCGCGCGGGGACGAACTTCGCCGCGCCCTGCGCCGGTGGCGAGTCCCCGCCGCACGAGCGCAGCAGCAGCACCACCACGAGGACGAGCAGCCCGGCCGCGACGAGGGCGAGCGCGCGCCTGCGGCGGTACGCGGCGGCGAGGAGGTCGTCCCTGCTCGGGCCGCGGTCGCGAGGGGGCGTGGCGGTCTCGGTCACGCGGCGCGACAGTGAATCACGAAGGCCCCGCGGGCGCGCCGGTCGCGCGGCGTCCGCCCTCGGCGCGGCGCCGGCCGCGCTCGGCGAAATCGATCACCAGCGGCACGCCCTCCAGCCGGTAGCGGGCCCGCAGGCGGTTCTCGAGGAAGTAGGCGTAGTCGCGCGTCAGCCGCCGCCGGTGGTTGACGTGCACGGCGAAGCGGGGTGGCCGCACACCGACCTGGGCCATGTAGAGCAGCTTCAGGCGGTTGCCCTGGCGGGCCGGAGGCTGGCGCGTCGCCACGAGGTCGGCGAGGAAGCGGTTCAGCTCCGGCGTCGGGATGCGCTCGCGCGCCCGGTCGCCGAGCGCGATGGCCTCGGCCAGCACGCGGGCGATGTTGCGCCCGGTCGTGGCGCTGGCGGTCAGCACGCGCGGACGCAGGCGCAGGCGCGAGGCCACGCGCGCCCGCTCGTGCTCGAGGTCGAGCTCGCCCGCGAGGTCCCACTTGTTCAGCACCAGCGCCGTGGCGCACCCGCTCTGCATGGCCAGCTCGGCCACGCGGAGGTCCTGCGAGGTCACGCCGTCGGCCGCGTCGCACACGACGAGGGCGACGTCGGCGCGCTCGGCCGCGCGGCGCGAGCGCAGCGCCGTGTAGTACTCGATGTCCTCGGCCACCTTGGCGGCGCGGCGCAGGCCCGCCGTGTCGACCACCACGAGCGGCCGCCCGTCCACCTCCAGTCGCGTGTCGATCGCGTCGCGCGTCGTCCCCGCGCGGTCGGACACGATCACGCGCTCGGCGCCGAGGAAGCGGTTCACCAGCGAGGACTTGCCGACGTTGGGGCGCCCGATCACGGCCAGGCGGATCGCGTCGGCGTCGGCCGGCTCGGCCGCCGCCTCCGCCGGCAGCGACGCGACCACCCGGTCCAGCAGGTCGCCGGTCCCCAGCCCATGCGCGGCCGACACGGCCACAGGGTCGCCCAGCCCGAGGCGGTGGAACTCGGCCGCCAGCGCGAGGTCGGCGGACGCGTCGCACTTGTTCGCCGCCACCACCACGGGCCGGTCCGAGCCCCGCAGCAGCACGGCCAGTTCCTCGTCGCCCGGGCCCAGCCCCGCGCGTGCGTCCACCACCAGGACGACCACGGCGGCATCGGCGAGCGCGGCCCGGGCCTGGTCCTGCACCGCGACGGCGAGCGCGTCGCGGTCGGCGAGGTCCACGCCCCCGGTGTCGACCAGGGTGAAGCCGTGCCCGCTCCACTCGGCGGGCACCTCCTTGCGGTCGCGGGTCACCCCGGCGCGCTCGTGCACGACCGCCTCGCGCGAGCCGGCGAGGCGGTTGACCAGCGATGACTTCCCGACGTTCGGATAGCCGACGACCGCAACCTTCATGACAACGAGTATGCACGGCGGACCGGGCGAGCGGCGGGCGTCACGCCGCGCGCGCGGCGGCGACGAGCGCGGCGATGCGCGCCACGACCTGATCGACCGACAGCCCGGTCGTGTCGAGCTCGACGGCCCCCGCCGCCGGGCGCAGCGGGCTGTGCGCGCGCGTGCGGTCACGCTCGTCGCGCAGTCGCCTGGTCGGCGAGCACCGCGTCGCGTGTCGGCGCCCAGCTCGGCCGCCCGCCGCCGCGCGCGCTCCTCGGGGCTCGCGGTGAGGAACACCTTGACCGCGGCGTCCGGCGCCACGACGGTGCCGATGTCGCGCCCCTCGGCGACCCAGTCGCCGGTCGCCATCAGGCGCCCGCTGGCGCTCCACCAGCGCCGCGCGCACGTCGGGGTCGGCGGCCACGCGCGAGGCCGCCTCGGAGACCTCGGGCGCGCGGATCGCGGCGGTCACGTCGCGACCGTCGAGCCGCACGCCGTCGCCCAGCTCGATCTCGGCGTCGCGCGCCACCTCCGCGGGCGGCCGCCCGCGCTCGAGCGCGCCCAGCGCGACCGTCCGGTACATCGCCCCCGAGTCGAGGTAGGTGAAGCCCAGCGCCTCGGCGACGGCGCGGGCCACGGTCGACTTGCCCGCGCCGGCGGGCCCGTCGATGGCGACGATCACGCGTGGTCCTTCTCGTGACGTCGGGCGCGGAACGGCGCGGCCCAGGCGTCGGCTGGCGAGGACGCAGGGAGAGGGCAATGCTGGCGGCATTGGCTCGACTGAGGACGCGGCCAGCCGGCGATCTGGGGCCGCCGTTTCGGGTCCGCCGTCGCGGGAGGGGCCACTAGGCGACGGCCTCCAGCGCGCGCATGTCGTCGAGGAAGTCCGGATACGAGATGGCGGCCGCGTCCATGCCGATCACCTCGACGCCGTCGCGCGAGGCGAGGCCGGCCACCGCGCCCAGCATCGCGAGGCGGTGGTCGCCCTGGGCGTCGAGCGGCCCGCCCTGCAGGCCGCCGGTGCCCGTGACCGCGAACCCGTCGTCCCAGGCCTCGATCTCGGCGCCGAGCCCGCGCAGCCCGTCGACGACGGCGGCGATGCGGTCGGTCTCCTTCAGCCGCAGCTCGTGCGCCCCGCGGACGACGGTCTCGCCTTCGGCGAAGCACGCCAGCAGCGCCACCAGCGGCAGCTCGTCGATCGCCAGCGGCACCTCGTCGGGCTCGACGTCGGTGGCGACGAGCGGGCCGGCGCGCACGTCGAGGTCGGACACCGGCTCCTCCGCCGGGACCTCCTCCGGCTCGTCCTCCAGGTCGCCGACGACGACCGCGCCCATCCGCTCGACGATGCGCAGGAAGCCCGCTCGGGTCCAGTTCGATGCCGACGTTCTCCGACCACCAGCCGCGAGCCCGGGACGAGCACGCCCGCCGCGACGAGGAAGGCCGCCGAGGACAGGTCGCCGGGAACGACGACACGGTCCAGCTCGAGCTCGTCCACGTTGCCGACCGTCGCGCGCCGCCCGACACAGCGGACGTCGACACCGGCGCGCTCGCAGCATGCGCTCGGTGTGGTCGCGGGTCGCCGACGGGCTCGATCACCGCGGTCTCGCCATCGGCGACCAGCCCCGCGATCAGCACGCACGACTTGACCTGCGCGCTCGCCACCGGCAGCTCGTAGTCGATGCCGTGCAGCTGCGCGCCGTGGACCGTGAAGGGCGGAAAGCGGCCGTCGCGCGCGTCGACCTGCGCGCCCATCATGCGCAGCGGCTCCGCGATCCGGTCCACGGGACGGCGGCGGATCGACTCGTCGCCGTCGAGCGTCCAGCTGCCCCCGTCCTGGCCCGCGAGCCAGCCGGGCAGCAGGCGCATCAGGGTGCCGGCGTTGCCGACGTCGATCGGGAGCGTCGAGCTCCTGCACGCTGCGCAGCCCGCCGCCGCGGACCAGCAGCTCGTCCGGGCGCTGCTCGACGATCACGCCGAGCGCGCGGATCGCGTCGAGCGTGGAGTTGGTGTCGCCGGCGTCGAGGTAGTTGACGATCGAGACGGGCTCGTCGCTCATCGCGGCGAACAGGGCCGCGCGATGGGAGATCGACTTGTCCGGCGGCGCGGTGATCGTCCCCTTCAGCGCGGGCGCCGGATCGAAGCGGACGCGGGTCACGCCCGCGCCACCGGGAAGCCCAGCGCCGCCGCGCGCTCGGCTGCGCGCGCGGCGGGCTCGTCGCCCGCGATCCACAGCGCGACGACGCCCTCGCGCATGTCCGTCGGCGGGATACAGGGCCATGTCGGTGATGTTGATGCCAGCGCGGCCCAGCTCGAGCGCGATCTCCGCCACCACGCCCGGGCGGTTCGGCACCGACACCCGCAGCTCGTGCACCGGGCCGCCGGCGAGGCCGGCCTCGAGCAGCGCCCGCCGGTCGTCGGCGGCGCGCTCGTTCCAGGCCGCGATGCCGTCGCGCGTCCGCCGGCCACGAGCGCGTCGCGGACGCCGGCGAGCCGCGCGAGCGGTTTCGTCGAGCTGCTGGACCAGGGCATCGCGGTTTGACAGATAGATATCCGTCCATATCGCCCCGTTGGCGCCGGCGACGCGGGTGGCGTCGCGGAAGCTCGGCCCGGTGGCGGGCAGGCGCTCGTTCTCGTCCGGCCAGGGTGTCCGCGGCCTGCGAGACGAGCACGTTGGCGAGCACGTGCGGCAGGTGCGAGACGTTGGCCAGCAGGCGGTCGTGCGTGGCGGCGTCGATCGCGGCCGGGTGGGCGCCGAGCCCGGCGATCGTGCGGTGCAGGCGCTCGTAGAGCATCCCCGACGTCGTCGCCGTCGGCGTCAAGTACCAGGTGGCGCCCTCGAACAGGTCGACGCGCGCGTGCTCGACGCCGGCGGTCTCCGCGCCGGTCAGCGGGTGGCCGCCGACGAAGCGCGGGTCCGCGTGGGCGGCGACGACGTCGCGCTTGGTCGAGCCCACGTCCGTGACGACGCACGTCCTCGCCCGCGGCAGCCAGGGCCTCCCCGACCGCGCCGGGCACGGCGCCGACCGGAACCGCGACGAACACCGTCTCGGCCCCCTCGACCGCCTCGGCCGGACTCGCGCACGCGCGGTCCACCGCGCCGCGCCCCAGCGCGGCGTCGAGCACGCCGTCGCCTGCGTCGAATCCCTGCACCGTCGCGCCGAGGCGCTCGCGCGCGGCCAGCCCGATCGAGCCGCCGATCAGGCCGACGCCGATGACGGCGATCGTCATGCGCGGCCGCGACGCGCCCTGACCGCGCTCGCAAGACGGTCGAGCACGCCGACCGTGGTCTCCCAGTCCATGCAGGCGTCCGTGATCGACTGGCCGTACGTGAGCGGTGTGCCGGAGCCGAGGTCCTGCCGCCCGGCGACGAGGAACGACTCGAGCATCACGCCGACGACGGCATGGCTGCCGTCGGCGACCTGCCGCGCCACGTCGTCCGCCGCCACGGGCTGGCGGTCGGGGTCCTTACCGCTGTTGTCGTGCGAGACGTCGATCACCACGCGCTCGGGGAGACCGGCGGCGCGCAGCTTCGCGAGGGCGTCCGCCACCGGCGCGGCGCCGTAGTTCGGCGCGTCGCTGCCTCCGCGCAGGATGATGTGACAGTCGGGGTTGCCACGCGTGTGGAGGATCGCGGGCGTCCCGGTCACGTCGATCCCCGCGAAGGCATGGGACACCGCGGCGGCGCGTACCGCGTCCACCGCCACCTGGACGTTGCCGTCGGTGCGGTTCTTGAATCCGACCGGCATCGAGAGACCCGACCCGAGCTGGCGGTGGATCTGGCTCTCCGTCGTTCGCGCGCCGATCGCGCCCCAGGCGACCGCGTCGGAGATGTACTGCGGGGTGATCGGGTCCAGGAACTCGCAGCCCACCGGAACGCCCAGGCCCAGGACCTCCAGGAGCAGGCCTCGTGCCATGTGGAGGCCGGCGTTGACGTCGCGCGACCCGTCCAGGTGCGGGTCGTTGATCATGCCCTTCCAGCCGGTGGTGGTGCGCGGCTTCTCGAAGTACACGCGCATGGCCAGGCAGAGATCGTCCCGGAGCTCCTGCGCCTGGACGCTCAGGCGCCCGGCGTAGTCCAACGCCGCGTCGATGTCGTGCACGCTGCACGGGCCCACCACCGCCAGCAGGCGGTCGTCGGCCCCGTTCAGGATCGCGTGCACCTCGGAGCGGCCGCGCAGGACCACCGCGGCCTGCTCGTCGGTCAGCGGCATCTCGTCGAGGATCTGCGCCGGAGCCACGAGCGGAACGACCTGCTCGATGCGCTGATCACGTACGTGATCGGGATGCCTGCTGCGACCCGGCACCTCAGACGGCCGCGGCCAGGTCCTTGCCCGCGATCTCGGCGACACGCTCGACCCGGCGCAGGAAGCCCGCGAAGTCATCGGCGCGCAGTTGCTGGGGGCCGTCGCAGACCGCGGCGTCGGGCTCGGGGTGAACCTCGACGATGATCCCGTCCGCCCCGGCCGCGGCGGCGGCGAGCGACAGGGGCTCGACGAACGCCCGCTTCCCCGCCGCGTGACTCGGGTCGACGATCACGGGCAGGTGGGTCATCTCCTTGAGCGCCGGCACCGCCATGAGGTCGAGCGTGAAGCGGTGGGCCGTCTCGAACGTACGAATGCCGCGCTCGCACAGCATGACCGCCTCGTTGCCCTCCTTGAGGATGTACTCGGCCGACATCAGCAGCTCCTCGAGCGTCGAGGACAGGCCGCGCTTTAGCAGCACCGGCCGGCCGGACCGCCCGATCTCCGTCAGCAGGGGGTAGTTCTGCATGTTCCGCGCGCCGACCTGGAGCACGTCCGCCACGTCGAGCACCGCGTCGAGGTCACGTGGGTCCATGCACTCGGTGACCACCGGCAACCCGCTCTCGGCCCTGGCCGCCGCCAGCATGTGCAACCCCTCCTGGCCGAGCCCCTGGAAGGAGTACGGGGACGTGCGCGGCTTGTACGCGCCGCCACGGAACAGGGACGCGCCCGCGTCGCGGACCGCACGCGCGGTCTCCACGGTCTGGTCGAGGGTCTCGACGGTGCACGGACCGGCGATCACCGCGAAGTGCTCGGCGCCCACCTTGCGCCCGCCGACATCGAGCACCGTGCGCTCGCCCTGGGCGATCTGGATCGACGCGAGCTTGTAGGGCTTGAGGATGGGGATGACCTGGTCAACCCCGGAATGGCCCTCCAGCCCGAGTCGTTGGACGTGCTCGCGGTCGCCGATCGCTCCGACGACGGTCACCTCTTCGCCCTCGGAGACGTGCGCCCTGGCTCCGCCGCCCTCCACGCGCTCGACGACCGCCCGCACCTCCTCGGGCGTCGCCTCCGCTTTCATCACGATCATCATGCCTGGTCCTTTCGAAATTCCCTGGAAACTCTACGAACTGCTGCGTGCGGGCGGTGAAGCCCCTGGGAACGGCGCCCGGCCCCGATGGACCCTGAAGCGGTCGACCTCCGCGGTCGGCCGAGCGCCTAGCTAAATCGCCAGGCGTAGGTGTGAAAGTAGCCGTCGAACCGCGCGCCGCGCGGGGCGGCGTGATGATCTGAAGCGGTATCGGAGCGGCGGTCGCGCATGCGAGTCCGTGCTTTGTAGCAGACCGCCGTGGAGTTGCCTAGGCGTCGACGATCTCCGCCAATGCGGCGACGAAGCGGTCGTTCTCCTGCGGGGTGCCGCAGGTGATCCGCAGGGCGCCCTCGCGTCCGAGGGCGGCGCCCGCGCGGACCAGCACGCCGCGCTCGGCCAGGCCGCGGACGACCGCGGACTCCTCGGCCTCCTCCGGGAGGTGAGTCCAGACGAAGTTCGCCTGGGACTCGGCGACCGGCAGGCCGAGCCCGCGGAGGCCCTCCTCCAGCTGGAGGCGGCCGGCGACCGCCCGTTCCACGCGGCGCGTGACCTCGTCGCCGTGCTCGAGCGCCTCGACCGCCGCGGCCTGCGCCGCCGCGTTGCAGAAGAACGGCTGGCGGACCTGGTCCACCGCCAGGCGAAACTCCTCGGCGCCGCACAGGGCGAAGCCGACGCGCAGCCCGCACAGCCCGTGCACCTTGGAGAACGTGCGCAGCAGGACCAGGTTGGGGTAGGCCGCGAGGAGGTCGAGCGAGGCGTCGGGGTCCTCGAGCACGTTGAACTCGCAGTAGGCCTCGTCGACGATCACGCAGACGTGCCGCGGGACGGCCTCGAGCAGCGCGCGGATCTCCGCCAGCGGCACCGCGGTGCTGGTCGGGTTGTTGGGATTGCAGACGATCACGAGCCGGGTGGCGACGGTCACCGCATCGGCCATCGCCGCCAGGTCGTGGCGGTCCTCGTCGTCGAGTGGAACGGTGACCGCGGTCGCGCCGGTCGCCGCCGCCAGGTGCGGGTAGACGCTGAAGGACGGCCACGCGTACACGAGCTCCGCCCCGGGCTCGAGCAGCGCCTCGCCGGCGGCGAGCAGGACGTCGCACGAGCCGTTGCCGATCGCGATCCGGTTGGCGGGCACGCCGTAGGCGCGCGACAGGCGGCTGCGCAGCGTCGCGTTCGTGGGGTCCGGGTAGCGGTTGATCCCCGACAGCACGCGCTGCACCGCCTCCACGACGGCGGGCAGCGGTGGGTCGGGCGACTCATTGGAGGCGAGCATCGCCACCTCCTCGGGCAGCGCGTAGCCGTCCGCGGCCGGATAGACCGGGATGTCGCGAATGCGCCGGGCGAACTCGAGGGCCACGGGCCTATTGTGACGGCCCGGCGACGTGCTCCTCGCCCGGCGGCAGATGCGCGTCGCGGCCGACGTACCCGCCCTTGGCGCCGACGATGACGTAGACCGCGTCGTCATCGCCGATGTTGCGGAACCGGCGCACCGTCGCCGCGTCCACGCGCGCCACGGCGCCCGGCCCGAGGCGGTGGCGGCTGCCGTCGCCGAACTCGAACTCCATGGTGCCGCGGTGCACGAAGTACAGCTCCTGCTGGTCGTCGTGGTAGTGGCCGCCACCCCCGTAGTGCGGTGGCATCACCACGGCGTTGACCCCGAACTCCGTCACTCCCACGGCCCGGCGGACCTTGCGAAAGCCGTAGTCATCGCCCATCGCGTCGATGTGGGCGACCGCGTAGCCGTCGCCCTCGACGACCTCGTGCACCTCGTCGGCCATGTCCCGGACCCTACTGAGCGGCGTCCAGGTCCGCCCGCAGCCCGCGCGCCTCGTGCAGGTACACGTGGGCGGGCTCGTGGGCGTCGTCCGCGTGGTAGTGCAGCAGCAGCCGGATCACCCGCGGGAGCGCGCCGGGCACGGGGATCTCGCGGGAGCACAGGAGCGGCACGCGCCCCAGCCCCAGCCGGCGGGCCGCGACCGCCGGGAACTCGGCGTCGAGATCGTCGGTGGCCGTAAAGATGCACGAGACCATGTCGTCCGGTGCCAGCGCGTTGCGCTCCATCACCTCGCGGACGAGCTCCTCGGTCGCGGCGAGGATCGACTCGCCGTCGTTGCGCTCGACGCTGGTGGCGCCCCGGATCGCGAACAGCCGCATGGCGGCCAGGAGGCTAGCGTGCGCGCTCGCGCCACTCGGGGAGCGCGCCGCCTAGATGATTGATTCCGCGGCCGCGTGTGCGTGGGGGCGCGCGGGAGCAAGCTGGGCGGGGGAAGCAGGGCGAAGCCAATACCAGCGGTATTGGCGAGCCCGATGACCCCGATCCAGCGCAGCTAACCGCGCGTCATCCACGCACGCGGGGTCGTGGAATCACTCATCTAGCGCGTCTTCTTCTTCCGGAGCTTCTTCGGGCCGGGGGCCGTGTAGAAGTGACGCGCCCGCACGACCACCGTCCGCTTGCGGAGCAGGTCGCGCACGGAAACCGAGCCACGCGCCACGCGCACGGTGCTGGTGTCGCACTGGTCGATCGTCTGCCACCGCGTGCCGCGTACGGTCGCCGCCACGTAGCGGCCGCGGGTGCGGTAGCGGCCGCGGCCGTTGGCCCACAGGCGCCGTCGCGACTTGCGCTTCGCCGCGGAGCCCAGCGGCCCGAACGCATCCGACGCTCCGAGGCTCGCGACCCCGCCCTTGGGCGGGCGCTTGCGGCAGCCCGGCAACGCGCCGACGAGGCGGAACTCGGTGACCGGATTGGCCCCCGTGCGGTCCTGCACGGTCGTGAACGCGCCCGAGTAGAGCTGCGCCGGCGAGCGTCCGCCGCTCGCGTTGCTGGCGAACGTCATGTTCACGGCGCCGCCGCTGGCATCGACCCGGGAGCCAAGGGGGATGAGATCCTCCTCGCTGAGCCGCCTCGTGGTCGTCGCGCCCATGGGCTGCACCATGACGGTGCCGTTGCCCGGCTCGATGTTCTCGGAGCGGCGCAGCACGGCGCCGGGCACCGCGCCGACATCGCTGACGACACGCACGCGGTCGTTGCCGAGGTCGGCCACGGCGAAGCCGCCGCCGGGAGCCGGCGTGACGCCGCTGGGCAGGGCGAGCTGGGCGTTCTTGGCCAGGCCGCCGTCGCCACCGAGGCCCGCCGTCGTGCCCGCGACGGTGAAGATCGCGCCGAGCGGCGTCACCCGTCGCACGCGGCTGTTATTCGCGTCGGCCACCAGGAAGCCGCCATTGGGGAGCGCGGCGACGCTGGTCGGGGAATTCAGCTGGGCCGTGGTCGCCGGGTTGCCGTCGCCGCCGAAGCCCACCGTCGTTCCGGCCACGGTCGTGATCACGTTGTTGCTGCCGATGCGGCGCACGCGGTTGTTCCCCGAGTCGGCGATCAGCAGGGCGCCGTCGGAGGCGACGGCGACGTCGTGTGGACCGTTCAGCAGCGCCGCTGATGCGACGCCGCCATCGCCGGCGAACCCGGGCACGCTGCCGGCGATCGTCGTGATGACGCCGTTCGGCGCGACCCGGCGCACGCGGCCGTTGCCGGTGTCGGCGATGTAGACCGTGCCGTCGCCCGCCACGGCGGTGTCGCCGGGAGTGTTGAGGCGGGCGGCGGCGGCGGGGCCGCCGTCCCCGCTCCCTCCGGGCTGGCCGTCGGCCGCGCCCGCGAACCGGCTGACCGTCCCGTCGGCGGCCACCCGTCGGATGCAGTTCACGTTCGCGTCAGCGATCAGGTAGCCGCCGTCAGGGAGGGCTGTCACACCCCTAGGCTGGGCCAGCTTGGCGTCGGTCGCGGGCCCGGTCGCCGCGCAGTCGGTCGCCTGGTCGCCCGGATCGGGGCTCCCGGTGCCGGCCGTGGTGTCGATGACGCCGCCCGCGCCGACGCGGCGGATGCGGTTGTTGAAGAGGTCGGCGATCAGGATCCGGCCGGACGTGTCGTAGGCCACGTCGGCGGGGAAGTGGAGCAGCGCCTGCCCGGCCGGGCCGCCATCGCCGGCGAAGCCCTCGGCGCTGCCGGCGATGTTGCCGATAGTCCCGTCAGCGGCACGCCCGTGCGCAGCCGCGGGCGCGAGCAGCAGGACCAGCACAGCGGCGATCAGGGCGGGGGTGGTTTGGCGCATGGGCGTCGTCACACGGATCCCGTCGAGAGCCTAAGAGTTGCGGCGGGTGCCGTGTGACATTGAGTCCCGGTGCAGGCGCTCAACCTCGGCCGCCGTCAGCCGGCGGTGCGCGCCGGGCGCCAGGTCGCCCAGCTCCAGCGGGCCGAAGCGCACCCGCTGGAGCGCCCGCACGGGGTGGCCGACGGCGGCACACATTCGCCGGACCTGGCGCTTGCGGCCCTCATGGATCGTCAGCTCGAGCGCGTCCGGCGCCACGCGGCGCACTCGCGCCGGCCGCGTCACACCGTCCTCGAGCTCGACCCCCTCGCGCAGCACGCGCAGCGCCGACTCGCCGACCGGGGGGTGTGCCACGCGCGCCGCGTACGTCTTCGGGACCTCGAAGCTCGGGTGCATGAGCCGATGCGCCAGCTCGCCGTCGTTGGTCAACAGCAGCAGCCCCGTGGTGTCCGCATCGAGGCGCCCGACCGGGTAGAGCCGCCGCTCCTCCCCCGGCACGAGCCCGATGACGGTGTCGCGCCCGCCGGGATCGCTGGCGGTCGAGACAACGCCCTCGGGCTTGTGGACCGCGTAGACCACGCGCGCCTCGGGCCCGGCGACTTCGGTGCCGTCCAGCGCCACACCGCTGTTCTCGTCGACGTCGCGGGCCGGATCCCGCACCACCTCGCCGCCCACGGTCACGCGGCCGCCGCGCACGAGCTCCTCGGCCGCACGCCGCGAGGCGACGCCGGCATGGGCGAGGTACTTGGCGAGGCGCATCGGGTGCGAGGATTGCAGGCGATGGACCTCGATCTGCTGGAGCGCACCCTCGACGATGCCGACGAGCCCGCCTTCCGTGCCCGCCAGGTGTGGGCGTGGGCCGCACGCGGTGCGGCGGGCTACGACGGGATGACCGACCTGCCGCTCGCGCTGCGAGCGGGGCTCGGCGAGCGGGTCCCGTTCTCGACGCTCGCGCTCGAGCACGAGTCCCACGCCGCCGACGGCACGGTCAAGACGCTGTTTCGCACGCACGACGGCCACCCGGTCGAGGCCGTGCTCATGCGCTACCGGGACGGGCGGCGGTCGGTGTGCCTGAGCTCCCAGTCGGGCTGCCCGCTGACGTGCACCTTCTGCGCCACCGGCTCGATGCGCTTCCATCGCAATCTCACGGCCTCGGAGATCCTCGACCAGGCGCTGCACTTCCGCCGGATCGAGCCGGTGGACCACTGCGTGTTCATGGGCATGGGCGAGCCGATGCTCAACCTCGACGCCGTGCTCGCAGCGTGCAAGCGCCTCCCCGACGCCGGCATCACGCACCGGCGCACGACGGTCTCCACCGTCGGGTGGGTTCCGGGCATCCGCCGGTTGACCGCGGACGGACCACCCGTCCGGCTCGCGCTCTCGCTGCACGCGGCCGACGACGCGCTGCGGTCGCAGCTCATGCCCGTCAACGACCGCTATCCACTCGCGGAGGTGCTGGACGCGTGCCGCGCGCACCACGCGCGGCGCCGCCGCCAGGTATTCGTCGAGTACGTGATGCTGGCCGGCGTCAACGACCGCTACGAGCAGGCGCTGGCGCTGGCCGAGGCGCTCGACCCGCGCGCCTTCAAGGTCAACCTCATCCCCTACAACCCCACCGGGACGTACGAGGGCTCGAGCCGGGAGGCGATCGCCGCCTTCCGGGCCGCACTGGAGGAGCACCGCGTGCCCGTCACCGTCCGCCTCACGCGCGGGCGCGAGATCGAGGCCGCCTGCGGGCAGCTCGCCGCCGGCGTGACTGCTGAGCCCGGCTAGGGACTCAGTCGGTCGCCGTGCCCGCCGGGTCGGCCTGCGGCGCCACGCCGGCGCGGGCCTCGCCGGCGCGCAGCAGGCGGTCGCGCAGCTCGCCCTCCTCCTCGGGGCTCGGGTCCCACTGCGTGGGGTCGGGCAGGTCGTCGTTCGAGCGCAGGCCGAAGAGCTTGAGGAACAGCTCGGTGGTGCGGTAGAGCACGGCGCCGAACGGGGAGCGCCCCGCCTCCTCGATCAGCCCGCGCTCGTGCAGCGAGGCCGTCGCGGAGTCCGACGAGACGCCGCGGATGCGCGCGATCTCCGGTCGCGAGACGGGTTGGAGATAGGCGACGATCGCCAGCGTCTCGGCCTGCGCGGGCGTGAGCGGCGGCGTTCGCGGCTTCGACAGCAGCCGGCGCGCGGCCGGCTCGGCCACGGGGTCCGACGCGAGCGTGAACCCACCGGCGACCTCGCGCAGCACGATCCCGCGCCAGCCCTCGGCGTAGTTCTCGCGCAGACGCGCGAGCGACTCGACCACCTCGCCGTCGGAGGTCTGCGCCGCCTCGGCCAGGTCGGGCACCGGCACCGGGTCGGCGGAGAGGAACAGCAGCGCCTCGAGCACGCGGTCGAGCTCCCTCATCCGGCCGCCCTTCGCCGCGCCGGCGCGGCGTCCTCCGCGCGAGCGCTCACGACGATCTCGCCGAACGGCTCCGGCTGCGCCCACGACGCCTCGCCCTGCTTGTAGAGCTCCAGCAGCGCGAACAGCGTGGTGGCCACGGTCACGCGGTCGGCGCCGCGCACCGCCTCGTCGAAGCTGAACGAGCCGCGGCGCAGCAGCCTGCGCAGATGCTCGAGCCGCGCGGCCACCGACACTCGCGCCGCCACGACGTGCATGTGCCCGACGTCGATCGGCGGCGGATGGCGCAGCAGGTCGCCGAGCGCCTCGCCCAGCCGCGCCGGGTCGTAGACCGCCTCGGCCGCCTCCAGCGGCGCCCGCTTGAGGTGCGGCGGCAGCGGCGCCGAGCGGTAGCGGAAGCCGCTCTCGGCCTCCAGCCGTGCCGCCAGCTCGTCCGCGGCGCGTCGGTAGCGTCGCGCCGCCAGCATCCGCGCGAGCAGCTCCTCGGCCGCCTCGGCCGGCTCGAGGTCGAGCAACTCGTCGTCGTCGCGCGGGAGCATCAGCCGCGACTTGAGCTCGAGCAGCGCCGCGATCAGGACGAGGAACTCGGTCGCCACCTCGAGGTCGAGCTCGCCGCGGTCCTCGAGGTGATCGAGGTAGGAGAGCACGACGTCCGCCAGATCGACCTCCAGCAGGTCCACCTCCTCGCGCAGGACGAGGGTCAGCAGGAGGTCGAACGGACCCGAGAAGACGTCGAGGTCGAGCTCGAGCTCGGCGAGGTGCATGGCGAAACGCTAGCTCGCGGGCCCGACGCCCATCGTGCGGCGCACAGCGGCCAGGGTCTCGGCCGCCATCGCGCGCGCCTTCTCGGCGCCGGCGGCGAGCGTCGCCTCGAGCGCGGCCTCGTCATCGCGCAGCTCCTCGTAGCGCTCGCGCACGGGCGCCAGGTAGTCGACCACGTCCTCGGCCACCGCGGCCTTGAACTCCCCGTACCCCGACTCGCCGTACTCCGCCTCGATGTCCGCCGGGCTCGCGCCGCGGACGGCGGCGAGGATCTCGATCAGGTTCGACATGCCCGGCTTGTCCGCGGCCCGCCGCACCTCGCTGCCCGAGTCCGTGACCGCCGACTTGACCTTCTTCTCGATCGTCTTCGGCTCGTCCAGCACGAGCACCGTGCCCTGCTCGGACCCGCCGGTGGTCGACATCTTCATCTCGGGGTTCTGCAGGTCCATGATGCGCGCCCCGACCTCCGGGTAGCGGCCCTCGGGCACCACCAGGACGTCGCCGAAGCGCGCGTTGAAGCGCTGGGCGATGTCGCGCATGAGCTCGATGTGCTGGCGCTGGTCCTCCCCGACCGGGACGTCGCCGGCGCGGTAGGCGAGCACGTCGGCGGCCTGGAGCACCGGGTAGAGGAACAGCCCGGCCGACACGAGCTCGCGCTGGCCGGCTGACTTCTCCTTGAACTGGTGCATGCGCTGCAGGTCGCCGTACGCGGTCACGCTCGCCAGTAGCCAGCACAGCTCGGTGTGCTCCTCGACGTCGCCCTGGCGGAACAGGACGCACCGATCCGGGTCGAGCCCCGCCGCCATCAGGAGCGCGGTCGTGTCGTACACCCGCTCGCGCAGCTCGGCCGGGTCGTAGGGCACCGTGACCGCGTGCAGGTCGACGATGCAGTAGATCGCCGGGTCGCCGCGATCCTGGCCGGCCACGTACTGCGTGATCGCGCCGATGTAGTTGCCCAGGTGCTTGCGCCCGGTGGGCTGGATGCCGGAGAAGATCCGCACGCGCGCGGCAGCCTAGCGGCCGCCGCTCAGAGCGGCTGGCGGATCACGGGCCGCTTCGCCGCCGCGGCCTCGTCCAGCCGGCGCACCGGCGTCGTGTACGGCGCGTTCTGCGCGATCGAGGGATCGTCCTTCGCCTCGCGCAGGATCTCGGCGATCGCGTCGGCGAACGCGTCGAGCGTCTCCTTCGTCTCGGTCTCGGTCGGCTCGACCAGCAGCGCCTCGTCGACCAGCAGCGGGAAGTACACCGTCGGCGGGTGCATGTCGTGGTCGAGCAGGCGCTTGGCGAGGTCGAGCGTCTTGACCTTCAGCTCACGCTTCATCGGCGCGCCGGAGAGCACGAACTCGTGCATGCAGAGGCGGTCGTAGGCGACCGGCAGGTACTCGGCCACGCCCGCCTCCTTCAACCGCGCGAGCAGGTAGTTCGCGTTGAGGACCGCGATCTCGGACATCTCGCGGAGGCCCTCCGCACCGAGCGAGCGGATGTAGGCGTAGGAGCGCACGAACACGCCGTAGTTGCCCTGGAAGCCGCGCAGCCGCCCGATCGACTTGGGCCGGTCGGAGTCCAGGTCGAAGAAGGCCTGCGACGCGCCGTTGCCCTCCGCTTCGCGGCGCACCACCTGCGGTCGCGGCAGGAACGGCTCGATGCGGTCGGACACGGCGATCGGGCCGGCGCCCGGCCCGCCGCCGCCGTGCGGCTGCGTGAACGTCTTGTGCAGGTTGAAGTGGACGATGTCGAACCCCATGTCGCCCGGGCGCGAGATGCCGACGACCGCGTTGAGGTTCGCGCCGTCGTAGTAGAGCGTCGCGCCGACGCCGTGCACGATGCGCGCGATCTCCTCGATGTTGCGGTCGAACACGCCGAGCGTGTTGGGGTTGGTGAGCATCAGGCAGGCGACGTCGTCGTCCGCCTTGAGGCGCAGGTCGTCCACGTCCACGCCGCCGTCCGGCGCCGTGGCGACCTTCACGAGCTCGTAGCCCGCCATCGTCACGGTCGCGGGGTTGGTCCCGTGCGCCGTGTCGGGCGTGAGCACCTTGTGGCGCGTCTCACCGCGGTCCTCGTGGTAGGCCCGCGTGAGCAGCACGCCGGCGAGCTCGCCGTGCGACCCGGCGGAGGGCTGGAGCGAGACGTGCGGGAGGCCGGCGATCTCCGCCAGGGCACCCTGCAGGCGCCACATCAGCTCGAGGGCCCCCTGCGCGCGCGCCGGATCCTGGAGCGGGTGCAGGCGCGCGTTCCCGGGCAGCGCCGCGACGCGCTCGTGCAGCTTGGGGTTGTGCTTCATCGTGCACGAGCCGAGCGGGTAGAAGCCGGTGTCGAGATCGAAGTTCCGCTTGGAGATCCGGTTGTAGTGGCGCACGATCTCGGGCTCGGCGAGCTCTGGCAGCTTCGCCGGCTCGGTCCGCCGCAGCCGAGCCGGGATCAGCTCGTCGAGCGAGCGTTCGGGAACGCCGGCCTCGGGCGCGACGAAGGCGCGCCGACCGGGCTTGGAGCGCTCGTAGATCGTCACCGCGCGGTCGCGCTGCTGCGGCGTCTCGGTCAGCTGCGCGCTCACCCGAGCCTCCGCTCGCCATCCGGGCTCGCCTGATTGGAGGCCGGGTGAATCATCCGGCTGCCCCCACCCCCGCGGTCTGCCCGGTGCGCTCCGCCGCGACCGCGCGGCCGAGGACGTCGGCCAGCCGGTCGATGTCCGCCCGCGTCCGCAGCTCGGTCAGCGCGACCAACAGGCCGTTCTCGTACTCGGGGTAGTCCCGGCCGAGCGCGTAGCCCGGGTTGACGCCCTCGTCCAGGCAGCGGGCCCGCACGGCCTCGACCGGCGCGTCCAGGGCGACCGCGAACTCCCGCACGACCGGCTGCTCGTGCGCCGGACCGACGCCGTCGAGCGCTGCCAGCCGCTCGCGCGCGTACGCGGTACGGCGGGCCAGCAGCTCGCCGAGCTCGACGAGACCGCGCCGCCCCAGCCAGGACAGGTAGATGACGCCGCCGAGCGCGTTCAGCGCCTGCGCCGTGCAGATGTTCGACGTGGCCTTCTCACGGCGGATGTGCTGCTCGCGCGTCTGCAACGTGAGCACGAACCCCCGGCGTCCGTCGACGTCAGTGGTCTCGCCGGCGATCCGGCCCGGCATCCGCCGCAGGTAGGCGTCGCCGGCGGCGAAGAACCCGAAGGAGGGGCCGCCGTAGTCGAGGCGGTTGCCGAGCGTCTGGCCCTCGCCCACCGCGACGTCGACGCCGCACTCCCCGGGCGGCCGCAGGATGCCGAGCGGGATCGGGTCGCAGGCGCACACGACCAGCGCGCCGGCCTCGCGGGCGGTGCCGGTCAGTGCCTCGAGGTCCTCGACGGAACCGAGGAAGTTGGGCTGCTGCAGGAAGACGGCGCTGGTGTCCCCGTCGATCGCCGCGGCCAGCGCCGCCGCGTCCGTCGCGCCGTCCGCGAGCGGGACCTCGACGATCTCCGTGCCCCACCCCGCCGACGTCGTGGCCAGCGCCTCGCGGCTGTGCGGGTGGACGCCGCGCGAGACGACGAAGCGGCCGCGCCCGTTGGCGAGCTTGGCGAGGTAGCCCGCGGCGGCCAGCGCCGACGGCCCCTCGTACACCGACGCGTTGGAAACGGGCAGGCCGGTCAGCTCGCTGATCGCCGTCTGGTACTCGAACATCGCCTGCAGCCCGCCCTGGGAGATCTCCGGCTGGTACGGCGTGTAGGGCGTCAGGAACTCCGAGCGCTGCAGGATCGAGTCGATCAGGGCCGGGACGTAGTGGTCGTACATCCCGGCGCCGAGGAACGAGACCTCGTCCTCGGCCGAGGAGTTGCGCGCCGCCAGCGCGCGCAGCTCCTCGTAGACCTCCTGCTCCGCGGCCCCGGGCGGCAGGTCCAGCCCGCCGTCGAGCCGCAGCCCGGCGGGGATGTCGGCGAACAGCTCGCCGACCGAGCGCACGCCGATCGCCGCGAGCATCGCATCGCGGTCGGCGTCGGTCAGCGACGTGTACGTGGTCATCGGGCGGCTCGTGACAGGGAGGTGGACGTGGTCACTGCAGCGAGCTCGCGTAGGCGTCGGCGGAGAGCAGCCCATCGGTCTCGCCGGAGTCGGCGAGGCGCACCCGCACCATCCAGCCGTCGCCGTAGGGGTCGTCGTTGATCTTCTCGGGGTTCTCGCCCAGCGCCTCGTTGACGGCGACGATCTCGCCGGACACCGGCGCGATCACGTCGGACACGGCCTTGACCGACTCGACCTCGGCGTAGGGATCGTCCTTGCTGATGGCCCTCCCGACCTCGGGCGGTTCGAAGAAGACGACCTCGCCGAGCTGGTCCTGGGCGTACCAGGTGATGCCGAGGGTCGCCTCCTCGCCCTCCACGCGGGCCCAGTCGTGCTCGGGGTGATAGAGCAGGTCGTCGGGGTAGCTGGCCTCGGCCATGTCCGCTAGCTGTCCTTCCGGTAGAGGGGCTTTTCCTTGACGATCGCATCGCGCACCTTCCCGCGAACGTCGATCGCAAAGCGCGTCTCGGGCTCGGCGAGCTCGGCCGGCACGTAGGCCATGCCGATGCCCACGCCGAGGCTGGGAGACATGGTCCCGCTGGTCACCTCGCCGCCCCCCACCACGGCGTTGCCCTGGCGCGCGATGGCCGGCCCATCGATGACGAACGGCACCAGCCGCTCGGCCGGCCCGGCCTCGCGGGCGGCGCGGACGGCGTCGGCGCCGATGAAGCCGGTGTCCTCCCTGCAGGCCCAGCCGAGCCCCGCCTCGATCGGCCCGCGTTCCTCCATCAGGTCGTTGCCGTAGAGGTGGAAGCAGACCTCGAGGCGAAGCGTGTCACGCGCCGCCAGGCCCGCCGGCGCAGCGCCCGCGGCCAGCAGGGCGTCCCAGGCGTCGGCGGCCCCGTCGGGGTGCAGCAGGAGCTCGACGCCGTCCTCACCGGTGTAGCCCGTTCCGCACACGAGCGCGGGGATGCCGGCGACCCCGCGCTCGCACGCATGCATGCGCGGCGGGAGCTCGCCGTCGGTCAGCGACCGCACGATCCCGCGCGCCGCGGGGCCCTGCACGGCGAGCATCGCGAAGCGCTCGGCGACGTCGAGCACGTCGACGTCGAAATCCTCGGACTGCTCGGCCAGCCAGGCGACGTCGCGAGGGTGGTTCGCGGCGTTGGTGACGGTCAGGAAGGTCTCGCCGGCCAGCCGGTACGTGAACAGATCGTCGAGGACGCCCCCGTCCTCGCGGCACATGACCGCGTACTGCGCCCCGCCCTCGGGGATCCGGCGCACGTCGTTGGACAGCGCGCGCTGCAGGAACTCGAGCGCCTGCGGCCCGCGCGTCTCGACCTCGCCCATGTGCGACACGTCGAAGACGCCGGCGTGCTCGCGCACGGCCAGGTGCTCCTCGCGCACGCCCGCGTACTGGACCGGCATCTCCCAGCCCGCGAACGGGACGATCTTCGCCCCCGCGGCCTCGTGCCGATCGAACAGGGGCGTTCGGTTCAGGGTCTCGGCGCCCGGCACGGGCGGGAGGCTAGCAGCGCCGTCCCGTCGTGCCGGAGGCCGTTACGGGCGTCAGTAGGCGCCCCTCGAGCCGGCGCCGGAGCCACCACTTGTGGAGGTCTGCGGTCGGCTGGCGGAGCCCGAGCCCGACGCGCCGGACGTGGCGATGTGGCCCGCCATGCCGAGGCTCTTGTGCCCGTCGATCGGGCAGTAGAACTCGTACGTCCTGCCGGCCTTCAGGTTCATCGTGAGCGTCGCCGTCTGACCCGGGGCGATGTCGGAGCTGCGCGCGCTGCTCGAACTGCTGCTGCTGCCGCACCAACCGCGACGAGCGCGATGACCGGCGCGAGTCCGAGGATGGCAGCGACGCCGCTCAGTACCCATATCCGCCGCCGGAGGAGCCGCCTGACGACCCGCTGGACGAGCCGCCCGAGGAGCCGCTCGCGCTGCTGGAAGAACCGCTGCTCGTGGTGGTCTTCGGCGCCGAGCTCGCCGACGTGCTCGAGCCGGCGACCTTGATGGTTCCCTTCATCCCCAGGCCCTTGTGACCGTCGATCGGGCAGTACCACGTGTAGGCCTTCCCCGGCTTGAGCGCGACCGCCAGGGTCGCGGTCTGGCCCGGGGCGATGTCGGAGCTGCGTGCGTCCTTGCCGCCCGCACCCGCGCCCTCGACCGCGATCGCGTGCGTCACCTTGCCGTTGTTCGTGGCCGTGATCGTGACCGCCCCGCTCTTCACGCTGGGATCGGCGGGCGTGAGCTTGTACTCCGTCTCGCCCACGGTGATCGCGTGGGCGCCCGCGGCCGGGGTGGCGGTGGTGGCGGCCGGTGCCGCGGCGGGCGTGGAAGAGCTGCTCTTCGAGCTGTTGCTGCTGCTGCTTCCGCATCCGGCCCCGACGAGCCCGAGTACGGCAGCGAGAGCGACGACGACGAACCTGCGCATTCGTGACCTCCTAGAGAGCGATCCTGTATGCCCCGACGCCGCCACGGGGCGATTTCTTCCGGCCGAACCGAACCGCGCCGCATCAGCTCCCGCCCGGCGACGGCGCAATCTCGCCGCGTCCGGCCTGCTGGAGATCGGCAGGAAGTCGGGCTCCCGTGCGCGCGGCGAGCAGGGTGAGCCGTGTTCGCCACTCGATGATCGCGGCCCGCTGGCGGGCCTGCGTGTCGGGCAGGTGGTCGAATCGCCCCTCCGGCAGCGCGGCCGCCAGCGCGCTGAGGTAGGCGTCCTCCAGCACGTAGGTGTGGGCGTAGGGACGGTGCACCCCGGCCAGGACCGAATTCGCCGGCTGGATGGCCGCGATGCGTTCGGTGTAGCGGGCGAAACGGCGCTCGAGCCCGTCGAACCGGCGGCCCGCCGTCTTCGGCGACAGCCGGTGGAGCCGGTAGTCCTCGAGGATGGGGTCCGCCTCGTCGAGCAGTCGGTTGACGGCGAGGCGAATGGGCTCGACCCGCTGCACGTAGGCGGCGAGCGCCCGGCGGCTCGGGGTCCCGCGGTCAGCCGATTCGCCGCCGCAGCCCGCCACCGCCAGGATCGCGGCCGTGATCGCCAGTGCAGCGATCGGACGGCGGCCCGGCATGGGACCGATCTACGAGTCCCGCAGGAACGGCGGGATGTCGATCTCGTCCTCGGAGATCTCCAGCGACGAGCGCTGGCGGTCGTCCAGCGTCACGTCGCGGTCCCGGCGGCGCGAGCGGACCGCGTCGCGCGCCGTGCTGGGGCGGGTGCCCCGGTGATGGAAGCCGGTCGCGATCACGGTCACGCGCACCTCGTCCGCGAGCGTCTCGTCGATCACGGCGCCGAAGATGATGTTCGCGTTGGAGTCGGCGGCGCTGGCGATGATCTCGGCCGCCTCGTTGACCTCGAACAGGCCGAGGTCGCGCCCGCCGGTGATGTTGAGCAGGATGCCCGCGGCGCCCTCGACCGACTCCTCGAGCAGCGGCGAGGAGATCGCCGACTTGGCCGCCTCGACCGCGCGGCTCTCCCCGGCGGCGTCGCCGATGCCGATCAGCGCCGTGCCGGCGTCCTCCATGACCGTGCGGACGTCGGCGAAGTCGAGATTGATCAGACCGGGAATCGTGATCAGGTCGGTGATGCCCTGGACGCCCTGGCGCAGGACGTTGTCGGCCTCGCGGAAGGCATCGATGATGCTCGTTCGCCGCTCGACGATCGACAAGAGTTTGTCGTTGGGGATCACGATCAGCGTGTCGACCTGCTCGCGCAGCTTGGCGATCCCCTCCTCGGCCTGCGACGCGCGCTGGGCGCCCTCGAACTCGAACGGGCGCGTGACGACGCCGACGGTCAGCGCGCCGATCTCGTTCTTCGCGATCTCCGCGATGACCGGCGCGGCGCCGGTGCCGGTGCCGCCGCCCTCGCCCGCGGTGACGAACACCATGTCCGCGCCCTTGAGGGCCTCCTTGATGTCGTCGCGCGACTCGGATGCCGCACCCTGGCCGACGTCGGGGTTCGCGCCCGCGCCCAGCCCCTTGGTCAGCTCGTGGCCGATGTTGAGCTTGATGTCGGCGTCGCACATCTGCAACGCCTGCGCGTCGGTGTTGGCGGCGATGAACTCGACGCCCCTGAGCCCAGCGTCGACCATGCGGTTGACGGCGTTGGTGCCTCCGCCGCCGACGCCGACAACCTTGATCACTGCCAGGTAGCTGCCGCTTTCCATGAGCTTGAGTGTCTGTCCGACCCTCGAGTTAGCGTTGAGAGTTTGGCCTCGCCACGCTACCTCGGCGACGACCACCGTAAGCGCAGTTCCAGCACTTTGTCAACGGAACGTTCATTTCGCAACGAGCCTTGCAGATCGTGCAACTCTGGACGCCCCGCGGAGGCTTGACTCGACCCCGAGTCGAGCTCCCCATAAGGCTCAACCATAGGTTTAGGCTGGCGGTTCTCCCCCGGAAATCGCGGGGTTCTGGGCCTGCGGGTCGGCGGCCGGCGCGTTCGGGTCGGCCCCGCCGGTCGTCCCATCGGGGGTCGTGCCGGGCGTCCTCGCGGGCGTCGCAGAGGGCAATGGCGTCGTGAACGCGCCGCCGGCGACCGGCCGCTCGGGCGTGCGCACGTCGAGGTAGGTCGCGCCCTCCGCTCGCGCATCGGCCATCACCCGCAACGCGGCGGCCCACTTCGCGTGCAGCCGCGTGGGCGGCCCGAACTCGACGCGGAAGCCGCCCTGCAGCTCGGCGCGGAGCCCGTCGTGCCCGCCGCTGCGCACGCGTGCGATCAAGGATCGCGCTCTCGCCGGAGCGGCGCCGGCGAGCGCGATCGCGCCCGCCGCTTGCGCGTCGGTCACGCGTTCGCCCGTGGGAACGCCGTGGGCGGGGACGAGCGGGAGGCCGTCGATCGACCGGTCGCGCAGGAGCGTGCCGTCGGCGGCGACGGCGACGGGCCGCCCGGTCGCCTCGAGCGCGGCGACGGGGACGTTCTCGACGACCTCGATGCGCAGCCCGTGCGGGAAGCTCGTGTGTACGCGCAGCGCCTTGACGATCGGGAAGCGCGCCACCGCGTCGCGGAGGTCGCCGGCGCGCACGTGCAGCGTGGTCATGCCGTGGGCGGCGCTCTTCAGCGCGGCCTCGATCTGCGGCGCGTCCTGACCCGTGGCGCCCGTGACGCGCACGCTGTCGACCGACCACAGCGACAGGTCGCGGCCCCAGTACCAGGCCGCGGTCAGGAGCAACGCGACCGCTCCGGCCAGCACGAGCGTGCGGCGCAGGCGGCGCGGGCGTCCACCGCCGCGCGACCGCGCCGCCGCGGGGCGGGCGCGCCAGAGTCGGGGGAGGGCGATGCGCGCGCCGGTCATCGCTGGGTAGTTCGACCCCGAACGCCGCAGCCCTGCGCGCGTGGCGTCAGGCGACGAGGCGCCGGCCGAGGCCGTCGATGTCGCCCGCCCCCAGCATCAGGCACAGGTCGCCCTCGCGCAGCTCCGAGTGCAGCACGTGCTCGGCGTCGTCGAGATCGGCGAGCCACAGCACGCGGCGCCCACCCGCCGCGTCGGCCGCGGCCTCGGCGACCAGGCGGCCGCTGATCCCGGGGAAGTCTTCCGCGCGCTCGCGCGCGGGGTAGATCTCGACCACCCCCGGCACGTCGGCGAGCGCCAGCGCGGCCCCGAACTCTCTCCACAGGGCGGCGGTGCGCGAGTACAGGTGGGGCTGGAAGACCGCGACCAGGCGCCTCGGCTCCAGCGTGCGGGCCGCCCGCAGCGTCGCCGCGACCTCCGTCGGATGGTGGGCGTAGTCGTCGTAGACGACCGCGCCCGCGCGGGTCTCGCCGAGGCGCTCGAAGCGCCGGGCGACGCCGCGGAAGTCCGCCAGCGACGCGGCCGCGCGCTCGAGATCGACGCCCACCAGGGCACACGCGGCCAGCGCCGCGGCGGCGTTGAGCGCATTGTGGGCGCCGGGCACCGCGAGGCGCACGTCCACGCCGTCGACGCCAAAGCGCGAGCCGCCCGCGTCGAGCACCGGATCCGGGACGTCGAACGCGACCACGGGACCGTCGCGCAGCGCCACGAGCTCGGGCCGGTCCCAGACCACCGCGTGCGCGGCGCCGGCGAGGAACTCGCGCAGCGTCCGCTGGACGTCCTGCAGCGACCCGTATGTCGTGTGGTGGTCGAGCTCGGCGTTGGTGACGACCGCGATCTCCGGCTCGAGCCGCAGCAGCGAGCGGTCGGACTCGTCGCCCTCGACCACGATCCACTCCCCCGTCCCCCAGCCGGCGTTGCGCGGCGGGCCGTCCCCGACCCGGATCTCGCCGCCGACGAGGAACGCCGGGTCCATGCCGCAGGCCTGCAGCGCGTGGACGATCATCGCGGTGGTCGTCGTCTTGCCGTGCGTGCCCGAGACCGCCAGGCAGCGCTTCAGCGCGCTGACCTCACCAAGCAGCTCGCCGCGGTGCAACTCCCGCAGGCCGCGCTGGCGGGCGGCCGCTCGCTCGGGATTGTCCTCGGGAATCGCTGTCGAGTAGACCAGCTCACCACCGTCCGGCACATTCGCGGCCGCGTGGCCGATCGCCGGGTCGATGCCCGCGGCCCGGAGCTCGGTCAGGTACGACGACTCGGCCCGGTCGGAGCCGGTCACCTCGGCGCCGAGCTGCGCGGCGACGAGCGCGAGACCGCTCATGCCGGCGCCGCCGATCCCGACGAAGTGCAGGCGCCGCCCGCGCCAGGGCCGCTCGTCGCCCATCGCGCGTCAGCCGCCGAGGCCCTGGGCCCGCATCTCCACGCGCGCCGCCTCGCTCTTCTCCAGCCCCTCCGGTCCGAGGGCGGGGTTGATTCCGATTGCGCGCGCCACGCGACGGAGGCTAGCGACGGCCAGCGGCCGCGAGCAGCTCGTGGGCGACGTCGCGGGCGGCGTTGGGGCGGGCGAGCCCCGCCGATGCACCCGCCATCGCGGCCAGGCGGGAGCGGTCGCCGAGCAGCTCGGCGACCGTGCGCGCGAGCACGGGGCCGGTCAGCTCGTCGTCGGCGATCACGACCGCCGCGCCGCCGTCGGCCATCCAGCGCGCGTTGGTCGTCTGGTGGTCGGCCGTGGCGTGGGGATAGGGGACGAGGACGGCCGGCCGGCCGTACAGGGCGATCTCGAACACCGAGCCTCCGGAGCGCCCAATCACGAGATCGGATGCCAGCAGCGCCTGGCCGAACGCCTCCAGGTCGAGGTAGGGGCGCAGGTCGTAGCGCGGACCCCGCGCGCGCTCGCGCAGCGCCTGATAGTCGCGTTCCCCGGCCACGTGGAGCACGCGGAAGGGCGCCTCCCCGAACGCCGCGATCGCCGCCTCGTTGACCGACCGCGCGCCGAGCGAGCCGCCGAACACCAGCACGGCCGTCTCGTCCCCTTCGATCCCGAAGCGCCTGCGCGCCGCGCCGCGGTCGGTGGCGGGCGGCGGGACCGGACGCCCGGTGACGAGGTAGCGCCGGCCGTCGCGGCCGGGCAGCGGAAACGCCAGGCACACCCGCCGCGCGAACGGCGCGAGCGCGCGGTTCGTCAGGCCGAGGTGGCTGTCGGCCTCCGCCAGCACGAGCGGCACGCGCCGCAGCACCGCGGCCGCGCCGACCGGCCCGGCCACGTAACCACCCGCGCCCAGCACCGCGTCCGGACGCAGGTCGCCCAGCAGCCGCACGGCGCGGGCCGCGCCCGCGGCGGCGAGGCCGAGCGCACGCGCCGCGCGCAACGGGTTGCGGCGATCCAACCCGGTCGCGCGGATGCGGTGCAGCTCGTAGCCGGCGGCCGGAACGAGCTCCAGCTCCGCCCGCTCGCCGCCGATGAACGCGACCTCCGCGCCCTCAGCCCGCAGCTCGTCGGCGACGGACAGGGCCGGAACGACGTGGCCGGCGGTCCCGCCGGCCGCGATCACGATCCTTGTCGGCACCCGCGTCGGCCCCCTTCCGTGTCGTGGGCCCGACCGCGCGCAGCCGCCGCCCATGAGCGGCGACGTTGAGCAGCAGGCCCATCGCGGCCAGCAGCACCACCAGGTTGCTCGAGCCGTACGAGATGAACGGCAGCGGCACGCCGGTCAGCGGCGCCAGCCCGAGGACGGCGAAGACGTTCAGCGTCGCCTGCGACAGGATCAGGCACGTGACGCCTGCCGCCACCAGCTGGGCGTAGCGCGTGGCCGCCGCCTTGGCGGCGCGCAGGCCGGCGTAGGCGATCATCCCGTAGAGGAACAGCACTCCGCACACCCCGGCGATCCCCAGTTCCTCGCCGATCACGGCGAGGATGAAGTCCGTGTGGGCCTCGGGCAGGTAGAAGACCTTCTGCACCGACTCCCCGAGGCCGACGCCGAAGACTCCACCCGACCCGAGCGCGATCTGTCCCTGGACGGACTGGAAGCCGCTGCCGCCGGCGTGCGCCCACGGGTCCAGGAACGACGTCAGCCGGGCGCGGCGGTAGGGCTCCAGCAGCGCGAACAGCACGACCAGGCCGAGGCCCACCGCGGCCACGATGCCCAGGTTGCGCAGCGGCACGCCGCCCGCGATCAGCAGGCCGGTCAGGGCGAAGGCGATGACCAGCGCCGTGCCGAGGTCGGGCTGCACGGCGACCAGCGCGCAGCTCACGCCGACCACGGTCAGGAGCGGGCTGACCATGCCGCTGAGCCGTCGCATCCGCTCGGGGCGGCGGTCGAGCAGGTTCGCCCCGTAGAGGACGAGCGCGAGCTTGAGGAGCTCCGAGGGCTGGAACTGCAGCGTCCCGGCGCCGATCCAGCGCCGCGCGCCGTTGACCGGCACCCCGACGCCTGGCAGCAGCGTGGCCAGCGTCAGGCCGAGCGACACGGCCAGCAGCAGCGGCGTGATGCGCCGCACGCCCTCCAGCCCGTGCCGGGCCAGCCAGTGCATCGCGACCAGCCCGATCGCTCCGTAGGCGGCGTATTTCACGAGGTAGCCGGACCCGTCGCCGGCGCCGGAGAGCAGGTCGGTCGCCGACGAGGCGCTGTAGACCATCACGGCGCCCCCCGCCAGCAGGCACATCGTCGCCGTGAGCAGGATGCGGTACTCGAGCGGGCGCTCCGCACGGGCGGAGCGTGACCGGCCGCGGCGGCGCCCGCGGGCGGCGCCGCGCGCGGCGGCCATCAGGCGCTCCCCCCGGCGAGCTCGCGGAAGTGCTCCCCACGCGCCTCGAAGTCCGTGTACTGGTCGTAGGACGCGCAGGCCGGGGAGAGGAGGACGACGGAGCCCGGCCGCGCGGCGGCGCGAGCGGCGGCGACGGCCCGCTCGAGGTCGCCCGCGCGGTGGAGCGACACCCCGGCCGGCGCCAGGTCGGCGGCGAGCGCGTCCGCGGCCTCGCCGATCAGGTACACGGCAGCGCAGCGTTCGCGGACGGGCTCGACCAGCTCGCCAAAGCGGCCCTTCGCGTGTCCGCCGGCGATCAGGTGCACCGAGCCCGGCTCGAACGACGCGAGCCCGACGATCGTCGACGCGGGATTGGTCGCCTTGGAGTCGTTGACGTAGAGCACGCCGTCGCGCTCGGCGACCTCCTCGAGCCGGTGCGGCACGGCCGCGAAGTCGCGCAGCCCCGCGGCGACCGCCTGGGGGTCCACCCCGCGCGCGAGGGCCACGGCCGCGGCGGCCATCGCGTTCTGGCGGTTGTGCAGCCCCCGCAGGCGGATCTCCTCGGTGCGCAGCAGCGGCTCCTCCGCCCACCACAGCGCTCCGGCCCGGTCGGCCAGCTCGGCCTCGGCGCCGTCGCCGAAGCACACCCGCCGGGCGCATCCGCCGAGGTCCTCGATCCCGAGGCCGCACGGGTACACCGCCAGGTCGTCGTTGCCCTGCCGGCGGAACGCCTCCAGCTTGGCGGCGACGTATGCGTCGAAGGTGCCGTGGCGGTCGAGGTGGTCCTCGGTCAGGTTCAGCAGCACGGCGGCCTCCGGCGCGAACGCGAGCGTGTCCTCGAGCTGGAACGAGGAGGCCTCGCACACGACGGTCGCCTCCGGAGCGATCTTCCCGGCGAGGTCGGCCACCGGCGCGCCGACGTTGCCGGCGACCGCGACCGGGAGCCCGGCCTCGCGGTGGATGTGGCCGATCAGCTCGGTGGTGGTGGTCTTTCCGTTGGTCCCGGTCACGGCGATGAACTCGTTTGGGATCAGCCGCCAGGCCAGCTCCAGCTCCCCGATCACCGTGGCGCCGCGCTCGCGCGCGGCCGCGACGACCGGAGCCTCGCGCGGGACCCCGGGACTCTTCACGAGCGTGCGGGCGCGCGCGACCAGCTCGCTGCCTTGCGTCTGCACATGCACTTCGACGCCCGCGTCCCGAAGCCTCCCGACCTCCGGCGTGCCCGCATCGCAGCCGATCACCTCCTCTCCGCGGGCGCGCAGCGCCAGCGCCGCGGCGACGCCCGAGCGGGCGAGGCCGACGACCAGGAACGGGCCGGGTGGCAGCGGCGGGCGGGGCTTCATGGCGGGGGTGCTACCAGCTTCGCGTCGCGCCCGGACGCCGCGTGGCGATGAGTGCCGCGACTGCCGGCGGTCTCGAGTGCAAACGTCGAGGGTCGGGTGGCGCTCTAGACGGACGCCCGGTAGATCGTGAAGCCGATCGCCGCGAAGGCGGAGGCGACGATCCAGAACCGCAGGATGATCTTGGTCTCCGACCACCCGAGCAGCTCGAAGTGGTGGTGGACCGGGGCCATCAGCAACACGCGCTTGCGGAAGGTCTGGAAGGAGAAGACCTGGATCGCCACCGACAGCGCTTCGATCACGAAGATCGCGCCGATGATGATCAGCAGGATCTCGGTCTTCGTCATCACCGCCATTCCGGCGATCGCGCCGCCGAGCGCGAGCGAGCCGGTGTCCCCCATGAAGATGTTGGCCGGGAACGAGTTGAACCACAGGAAGCCGACGCACGCGCCCACGCCGCAGGCGGCGAACAGCGCGAGGTCGCGCTCACCCGTGGTGATGAACGTGATGCCCACGAACGCGAGCAGCACGATCGCGGCGCATCCCGCGGCCAGCCCGTCGAGCCCGTCGGTGAGGTTGACTCCACTCGTCGTCCCGGCGACGACCAGGTAGACGACCACGGGATAGAAGACCCCGAGGTCGATCTGGTAGTCGACCACGCGCAGACGCAGCGTGTTCGGCAGCCCCGCCTCCTGGGTCGCCATCCACCACAGCCCGAGCGAGATCAGCACGGTCACGATGAGTTTCGTGCGCGCGCGCAGCCCGAGCGAGCGCCGCTTGACGATCTTCGTGTAGTCGTCTGCGTAGCCGAGCAGCCCGCACAGGATCGCCGTGCCGAACACGCCCATCGCCTCCGGCCCGTAGCCGTTGAGGATCAAGAACGGCGCCGCCAGCGCCAGCACCACGATGATCCCGCCCATGGTCGGCGTGCCCGCCTTGGTGTGGTGGCCCTCCGGCCCCTCCTCGCGGATGTGCTGGCCGAACTCCCGCTCGCGCAGGAACGAGATGAACTTCGGCGATAGGAACACGCAGATCAGCAGCGAGGCGGTGCCCGCGATCAGGATCTCGCCCACGCGCCGGTCTCCTAGGCCGAGGCCTCGGTCGCCCCGGCCAGCGCGTCTGCAACGACCTCCAGCCCGATGCCGCGCGACGCCTTCACCAGCACGGTGTCCCCGGGCGCGACGAGCTCGGGCACCAGCGCGGCGGCCTCGCCGGCGTCGGCCACGCTGTGCACCTCGCCGTCGAACGCACCGGCCGTCGCGGTGGACAGCGGGCCGACCGTGACCAGCACGTCGACGCCGCGCGCGGAGGCGTCGCGGCCGACCTCGGCGTGGAATTCCGCCGCTTCCGGGCCCAGCTCGAGCATGTCGCCGAGCACCGCGACGCGGCGCCCGGGCGCCGTCGCGGCGAGGTCGTCGAGGGCGGCCCGCATCGACATCGGGTTGGCGTTGTAGCAGTCGTTGATGACGAGCACGTCGTCGTCGATCTCCAGGCGCTCCCCGCGCAGGGCCGAGAAGGCCACCTCCACGCGGCCGGACGGCCGCACACCGGCCGCCAGCGCGGCGCCGACCGCGGCCAGCAGGTTGAGCCGGAAATGGGCCTGCGGGAAGTCGACCTCGAGCTCGATCCGTTCGCCCTCGGCGTCGATCTCGACGCGCTCGCCGTCGGCCGCCGCCAGCCGCACGTCGCCGTTCTCGCCGAAGGTCACCGTGCGCAGATCCTCGCGCAGGTGCGGCGCCAGCAGGGGCTCGTTGGCCGGCACGACGACCGTCGTGCCCGGCGCCATGCCGGCGATCAGCTCGGCCTTGACCGCGGCGATCGCCTCCAGCGAGCCCAGCAGCTCGAGGTGGACTGGCCCGATGTTGACGATCACCCCGACGTCGGGCTCGGCGATCTCCGTCAGCTCCGCGATCTCGCCGGGTCCGCGCATGGCGATCTCGAGCACGAGCGCGCGCGTCCCCGTGGGCGCCCGCAGCACCGCGAGCGGCAGGCCGATGTCGGTGTTGAGGTTGGCTTCGCTCGCGACCGTGGGGACGTGCGGCGCCAGGACCGCGCGCAGGATGTCCTTCGTCGAGGTCTTGCCCGTCGAGCCGGTGACGCCGATCACCTTCGCCCCCAGCTCCCGCCGCCAGGCCGTGGCGAGGCGCTGGAGCGCCCGCAGCGGGTCCTCGGACGCGAGCAGCGCGCCCGGGACCGCGCAGCGCGCGGCGTCGGCGTGCTCCGGGGCCACGAGCACGCCCCACGCACCGGCCGCCAGCGCCTGCGGGGCGTAGCGCCCGCCGTCGGCGCGCTCGCCCGGCAGTCCGACGAACAGCGCGCCGGCACCAACCGCGCGGGAGTCGATGGTCACGCCCTCGGGCCCGGTGCGCACGGGCGCCGGGGCGATCAGCCGCGCGCCCGCCGCCTCGGCCACCTGCTCGGCGGTCCACGGCTTCATGACGGCGGCGAGACGGCGCCGGCGACCATGCCGGCCAGCAGCTCCCGCGCGGTCGCCGCGTCGTCGAAGGGCAGTCGGCGGCCGCCCACCTCCTGGTAGAGCTCGTGGCCCTTGCCGGCGATGAGCACGAGGTCACCGGGCTCGGCAAGCCCGATCGCGCGCTGGATCGCCTCCCGCCGGTCGATGAGCCGGTCGACGTCCCCGGCGCCCTCCAGCACGTCGCGGATGATCGCCGCCGGGTCCTCCCAGCGCGGGTTGTCAGACGTGACGATGACGTGATCGGCCAGCTGGGAGGCGATCGCGCCCATGCGCGGCCGCTTGCCGCGATCGCGGTCCCCGCCGCAGCCGAAGACGCACAGCAGGCGCCCGGAGCCGGCCAGCTCCCGCGAGGTCTCCAGCGCGCCGCGCAGCGAGTCGGGCGTGTGCGAATAATCGATCAGCACCTCGAAGTCCTGGCCCGTGCGGACCGGCTCGAGCCGGCCCGGCACGGCTTCGAGCGCGGCGAGCGCGCCGGCGGCGGCCTGGTCGTCCACGCCCAGCGCGCGCGCCGCAGCGAGCGCCGCCGTCGCGTTGGCCGCGTTGTGCCGGCCCGGCAGGGCGCAGCGCAGCTCGACGGCTCCGTCGGGCGTGTGCACTCGGAAGCGCGACCCGGCCAGGCCGCTGTCGAGCACCTCGACGCGATAGTCGGCCGGCGCGTCGACGGCGTAGGTGATCGGCCGGGGCAGCTCGTCGGCGAGCCGCCGGCCGTGCTCGTCGTCGACGTTGATCACCGCGACCTCGGGACCGGCCGCGAACAGCCGCCGCTTGGCCTGGAAGTAGTCCTCCATCGATTCGTGGAAGTCGAAATGGTCTCTCGTGAGGTTGGTGAAGATCGCCACGCGGGCGCGCATGCCCTCGCAGCGCTCGAGCGCGAGGCCGTGCGAGGAGGCCTCGACGGCGCAGGCCTGGTCGCCCGCGTCGACCATCGCCTTCAGCTCGCCCTGGAGGTCGATCGCCTCGGGCGTGGTGCGGCCGCCGGGGTGCTCGATACCGCCGACGACGACCCTGATCGTGCCGATCAGGCCGCACGCGCGGCCGGATCCCTCGAGCATCGCCCGCACCATGAACGTCGTCGTGGTCTTGCCGTTGGTTCCGGTCACCGCGACGACGGAGAGATCGCGGCTGGGGTCTCCGTAGAAGCGCGCGGCGGCCGGGCCCATGGTCGAGCGCACGGAGTCGACGACCACCTCCGGCACGCCGAGGCCCAGCGGGCGCTCGACCACCAGGGCTCCCGCGCCGCGCTCCACCGCCTCGCGCGCGAAGTCGTGGCCGTCGAGGTGGAACCCCGGCACGGCGAAGAACAGCGTGCCCGGCGTCACGCGACGGCTGTCGTAGGCAAGGCTTGTGATCTCGACGTCCGCGGGCTCCGCGCCGAGCACTTCTCCGAGCACCATGGACGCGCCAGTTTACGTGCGCCCGAGCGAAATCCCTCGAAAGAGCGGCTGCCGACTGATGCCTATCCTGGCCCGATCCCGAGATACGGCAGCGCAAACGACGCGATCTGCTGGAAAGCGGGCGCGGCCACCTGCCCCCCGAACACTTCGCCCTGCGGCTCGTCGACCATGATCGCGACGAGCAGGCGCGGGTTGCGGGCGGGGGCGAAGCCGACGAACGAGGACACGAACTTCGTGTCCGAGTAACCGCCGGTCGTCGGGTCAGGCTTGTTCGCCGTGCCGGTCTTGCCGGCGAGCTGGTACCCGGGGATCGACACCTCGCTGGCGGTGCCGCCGGGAGCCAGCACGCCCTCGAGCATCTGACGCACGCTGGCGGCGACCTGCGGCGAGATCACCCGCCGCGGGTGCGGCTGGTGCGGCCGGTGGCCGTTCACGCTCGCGATGACGTGCGGGCGCCGCAGCAGGCCGCCGTTGGCGATCGCGCCGTAGGCCGCGGCGATCTGCAGCGGGGTGACCGCCAGGCCCTGGCCGATCGGCAGGTTGCCCATCGACGAGCCCGAGTAGTCCTGGAGCCGGGGGACGATCCCGCTCGCCTCGCCGGGGAGATCGACGCCGGTGGTCCGGCCGAAGCCGAACGCCCGGACCCACTGGTCGAAGCGCTGCGCGCCCACCTTGAGGCCGATGGTGACCGCGCCGACGTTGCTCGACTGCGCCAGGATCTGCGCGGTGGTGAGCGTCTCCTGGCCGCGCGACTCGGCCTCGCCGATCGTGCGGTCGGCGACGTGGATCTCCGGCGCAAGGTCGAATGCGCTCTGCGGCGTGACCAACCCATCGGTCAGCGCGCCGGCCACCGTGAACGCCTTGAAGGTCGAGCCCGGCTCGTAGGCCGCGCCGACCGCGCGGTCCTCGCGCGCGTAGTCGGCAGCCTGGGTCCAGTGGTTGGCGTCCACGCGCGGCCACGAGGCCATGGCGAGGAGGTTGCCGGTCATGGGGTCCATCACCAGCGCCATCGCGCCCTTCGGACTCCAATGGCGCCCGACGTCGGCGAGCACGGCCTCCGCCTTCTGCTGGATCGCCGCGTCGATCGTCAGGCGGACGTCGCGCCCGGGCCGCGCGCTGCGCTGGTCCTGGAGGGAGATCGGCTGGCCGAGCGCGTCCTTGACGAGGCGGCGGCGGCCGTCACGGCCGCGCAGCACGCCGTCCTCGGAGTACTCGAGCCCGGCGAGCCCCTCCCCGTCGGTGCCGACGGTCCCGAGGACCTGGGAGGCCAGCGACCCCTGCGGGTAGATCCGCCGCGAGGACGGGATCACCTCGATGCCCTCGAGGTCGAGGCGCTGAATCCGGCGGGCGCGCGCCGAGGGCAGCTGGCGGATCAGGTACACGAAGCCGCGGTCGCGGGCCGAGAGCTTGCGCAGGATGTCGTCGACCGAGCCGCCCACGAACGGCGCCACCTGCCGGGCGACGCTCAGCGGGTTCTTGATGATCAGCGGATCGGCGGCGATGTCGGCGGCCGGTTCGGACACGGCCAGCTCGACCCCGCGGCGGTCGGTGATCGTCCCGCGCGGCGCGGGCACCACCGCCTGCGAGACCTGCTGCTCGGAGGCGCGCTGGCGCAGCGAGGACCCCTTGACCAGGCCGAGCCACATGGTGCGACTCGCCGCGAAGACGAGCAGCAGCAGGATGCCGGCGAAGAGGAGGCCGATCCGCCGCTCGATCAGGGACATCGGGCTACCCCTGCGGACCGGTGCCGCCCGCGCCGGCCGCGGACGGGTCGCCGCCCCCGGCGTCGCCGGTCGCGCCGGCGGCCGACTGGTCGGCGGTCGACGATTGATCCGGTGAGGCGCCGGCCGCGGCGGACTGGTCCGCGGGCGCGCCGGCCTGATCGGTGCCCGCGGCGGACTGATCGGACGTGGATCCCGCGGTGCCGGACTGGTCGCCGGGCTGCGTCTGGGCCTGTGCCTGCACCGGCGGGGGCGCCGCGGGCCCGAGCTTGTTGGCGCGCAGCGCCTGCAGCGCGGCGGCGGCGTCCGGGCCGGCGCGGACCGCCAGGTAGGTGACGCTGCCGGCGTCCGGCATGATCAAGCCGAGCTTCGCTCCCATCGCCTGGATGCGCTCCTCCGAGCCGAGGCGCGAGATCGTCGCGCGCAGCTCGCCGTTGCGCCGCTCCAGGGTCGCGCCCTGCTGGACGGCGCGGCCGATGCCGGCGTTGAGCTTGAGCAGCGCGACCTGCATCCCGACGAGGCCGAGGAGCAGGCAGCCGATGAGGCCGATCCAGAGCCGTCCGCGCGTGAGGCGATCGACGATCGTGTGGTCCGGAAGCGCGCGCAGCCAGGCCAGCGCGCGCGCCCCGAGCGTTGCCCGCCCGCGACGCAGCCGGCGCCCGCGCGCGGGGCCGGAGACGCGGCGCGGGACGCGCGGGACGACCCGCGGCGCCGCGGGTGCGGCCGCGGCACGCCCCCGCGCACGCGCGGGCCGGCGGGCGCTCGCCGCACGCCGGGCGGCGGCGGTGGCGCCGGAAGGGGTCACGCCGGTGCCCCGATCTTCCTCGCCGCGCGCAGCCGTGCCGACTTCGAGCGCGGGTTGTCGGCGATTTCTCCGGGCGTGGGCATGATGGCGCGGCGATTGATGAGCTCCGCCTCCGGCTCGCGGCCACACGCGCACACCGGCAGGTCGGGCGGGCAGATGCACCCGCGGGCGCGCTCGGCGAGGAACCGCTTCACGCGGCGATCCTCGAGCGAGTGGAACGAGATCGCCCCGATCCGCCCACCCTCGCGCAGCGCCGCCCATGCCAGCGGCAACGCGCGGTCGAGCTGGTCGAGCTCGTCGTTGACGGCGATCCGCAGCGCCTGGAAGGACCGCTTGGCCGGGTGCCCACCGGCGAACCGCGCGGGCGCGGGCACGGCCGCCTTGATCACGTCGACGAGCTCCTGGGTCGTCTCCAGCTCGGCCTCCGCGCGGCGGCGCACGATGGCGCGCGCGATCACGTTGGCGAACCGCTCCTCGCCGTACTCACGCAGGAGGCGTGCGAGCCGCCGCTGGTCCCACGTGTTGACGATGTCTGCGGCCGTCAGTCCCTGTTCGGGGTCCATGCGCATGTCCAGTGGAGCGTCGTAGGCGTAGGAGAAGCCGCGGTCGCGTGTGTCGACCTGCAGCGAGGACATGCCGAGGTCGAGCAGGACGAGGTCGGCCTGGACCCGCTCGGCGACGAGGGTCTCGAGGCCCTCGGCGAACGACATGCGCAGGAAGCGCGTGGCGCAGGCGACCTCGGCCGCGAGCTCGGCGAAGTGTTCCTCCGCCGCCGGGTCGCGGTCGATCCCGATCAGGGTCCCACCGGGGCCGACGCGCTCGGCAACCAGCCGCGCGTGGCCGGCGCCGCCGACGGTGCAGTCGATCGCGATCTGGCCCGGACGCGGGTCGAGCGCCTCGATCAGCTCCCCCGCCAGAACCGGGACGTGGATGGTGGTCATGTCAAGAAGGATGGTCAAAACGTGCAGTGAGCTCGGTGACTCGGTCGGCGGCGCGCTCGTTCTCGCTCTCCCAGGTGACGCGGTCCCAGACCTCGAGGTAGTCCCCGGTCCCGAGCACGGCGACGTCGCGGTCGAGGTGGGCGTGCCGGAGCAGGTAGCTCGGGACCATCACGCGCCCGGCCGCGTCGAGCTCGGTGTCGGACGCCGAGCCGAACAGGTGGCGCTTGAGCTCCTTGTACTCGCGCGAAAGCGGGTTGAGGCCCTCGAGCGCGCGCCCGTGCTGGCGTTCGTACTCGGCCTGGGGCCAAACCTCGACGCAGGCGCCGGCCCCGCGCGCGAGCACGACCCCGTCGGCGAGCGCGGCGCGAAACTTGGCGGGCACCGTGAGCCGGTTCTTGGCGTCCAGCGTGAAGTCGAAGGTGCCGCGGAAGGCCACGTCGAAGTCCCTTTCAGATGAGACCGGACCGAGGTGGCGGAGTGGGAGGAGCCCCGCCACCCCGGTCCGCTTGCGTGGGGCAACCTACCCCACTTCATCCCACTGTGCAACACAATATTCGTCCAATACCCCACTTTACTTGAGCCCTGAGGCCGACAGAGGCCGCAATCCCCGCTCCCATCGGGGTTTGCGGGGTGGGTGAGGGCGTCCGCGCGGACCGCGAGCGAGTGCAATTGCGCCTGCAGGCGGCGCGATTGGGCGTTCGCTTGCGGCCGCCGCTCAGCCGGTCGCGCCCAGCGACGCCACCAGCGCGGCGGCCACGAGCAGCATCGCCGCGGGCACGAGCATGAGCGCGACGACCAGCTGGATCTTCGGCGCCGCCCTTGCCGCCTGCTCGTGCAGGCGGCGGGCGTGGGCCGCGCGCGCCTCCGCCGCCTGCGCGGCGAGGGTGTCGGCGAGTGGGGCGCCGTGGCGCTCGGCCCGGCGCAGCGCGGCGGCGAGCGTGGCGACGGACGGCACCGGGCAGCGGGCCACGAGACGCGCGAGCGCCTCGGCGTGCGGAACCCCCAGCTCGATCCGTGCGGCCGCGGCGCGCCACTCGCGCGCCAGCAGGCCGCCGTGCCGGGCGCCGACCTCGTTGAGCGCGCGCCCAAGCGGCAGGCCGGCCTCGACGGAGATTCGCAGCAGGTCGAGGAGATCCGCCAGCTCCGCCGCCATCGCGCGGCCGCGGGCGCGCGTGCGGCGGGCGATCAGCAGGTCCGGCGCGAGGAACCCCGCCACCGGGAGGCCGACCGCGACGAGGAACGGGAGGCGCCCGGGCAGCGCCGCCGCCAGCGGCGCGCCGGCGAGGAGCGCCGCGAGCGCGCTGGCCCCCTTGGCCGCCATCGCATCACGCGCGCCGAGCCCGAGCGGGCGCCCCGCAGCCTCGAGGCGGGCGTCGAGGTCCTCCGGCGCCGCCGGCACACCGAGCCGGCGACCGAAACGGACGAGGGCCGCGACGAGCACGGGCCCGCGGGTCCTCCGGGCCGCCCGCGCCGGTCGCACGCGGCGGGCGGCCAGCCAACCGGTGACGTCGACGAGCGCCACCGC
Organism: uncultured Actinomycetes bacterium; assembly: GCA_963725645.1. Classification (GTDB taxonomy): domain Bacteria; phylum Actinomycetota; class Thermoleophilia; order Solirubrobacterales; family Solirubrobacteraceae; genus JALYZC01. Next base: position 1,434,745 of record CAVRZD010000006.1, on the reverse strand, counting down.
GGTGAGCGCACCAGCGGCGGCGGCGAGCGCGGCCGCCGCGGTCATGCGCGGACCCGCGCGAGCCGCTGGACCAGCAGCAGCCCGCCGAGCGACAGCACCGCGGCGCAGCCGGCCAGCCACGCGCTGATCGGGGACCGCAGCAGCGACAGCAGATAGCCGGGGCTCCCCAGCTCCGCCAGCCCGGCGGCGGCGAGCGGCAACATCGCCACGAGCACCCCGGTGAAGCGCGCCTGGGCCGTCGCGGCCCGGGCGTCGCGCTCGAGCCGCAGCGCCGCCTCGATCGCGGTCGCGGCCTCGCGCAGCAGCCGCGCCAGGTCCCCGCCCGCCCGGTGCTGCAGCAGAACGGCCGCCACCACCAGCTCGAAGCCGCGACCCGCGGCCCCGGGCGCGCCGGCCGTCCGTGTGCGCAGGCGCTCGAGCACGGCCTCGGTGCGCTCCCCGAGCTCGAGCGCCCCCGCGGCTGCTCGCAACTCCTCCCCGGCCGGCCCGGGCACGCCGGCCCCGCCGGCCGCCGCGGCGATCGCGCCGCGGATCGAGTGGCCCCCGGCGAGCGCGTCGGCCAGCGCGCGAGCGACCGCGGGTGCGCCGGCACCGAGCTCGGCCCGGTGACGCCGCCGCCGTGAGCGGACGACGCCCGCGGCGAGCCACGGCCCGGCGGTTGCCAGGGCGAGCCCGGCCAGCGGGCCGGCGAGCACCCAGCCCCCGCCCAGCAGGCAGACGGCGATCAGCACGGCCAGCCGGCGCCGCTCCGGTGGCGTCGCGGGGCGGGCCCGATTCAGTGCGCGAAGCGGGCCCAGCGCCCGGCCGGCCGCGCCCAGCAGCCGCGAGCCCTCGACCGCCGCCAGCGCGTTCCACGCCGCCAGCACCCCGCACCCCGCGGCCCCCGCGGCGAGCAGCGCGGCGGGACTCACGCGGCCGCCTCCAGCCGGCCGGCCAGCGGGTCGCTCAGCGCCGCCCGCCAGCGCGGCCGCCCGTCGCGCCATGCGTAGCACTCGCGCGTCGCGGCGCCGCCGGCCACCCGGACGACCTCGGCGACGGCGACCAGCCGCCGTGCGCCGTCGCGGCCCCGTGCGAGATGGGCGACCAGGTCCAGCGCCCCCGCCACCTGCTCGCGCACGGCGGCGTGCGGCAACGCGACGTCGGCCATCAGCGCGAGCGTCTCCACCCGCCGCAGCGCCTCCTCCGGCGACCCGGCGTGGACCGTCGACAGCGACCCGTCGTGGCCGGTGGTCATCGCGCTGAGCATGTCCAGCGACTCCCCGCGCCGCGAGTTACCCGACGTCGAGCGCGTCCGGAATCGGTTGCACGTCGAGGCAGAAACGTCCATGAGAGCCTGGCCCGAGACGCGTCGCACGCACGGGGCGGCGATCCGGAACCGCATCGGCGGCACCGACGAGATCATGCTCGATGTGATCGGGCGCTCGTGCGGCGTCTGAGCGGCGGCCGCCGTTTCTAGGTCACCGGCTGCACCTGGGCGGTGCAGGCGGGGCAACGCTTCGCCTTGACCGGAATCTCGGTCAGGCACTCGGGGCACGGTCGCTCCGAGGCTTCGCCCTTGCGCCGCGGCGCGCCCAAGCCCACCGCTGAACAGCAGGAAGCGGCCGGCGCCACCGCCGGCGGCGCCGGGGCCATCGGAGCCTTTCTCAGCTCCAGGCAGGGTCAGGCCGTCAAGCGCGAGGTCGTGCGCGGCGTCTTCGGCCTGCTCAAGAAGGCCGTCTGAGCGCGACAGCCGCCGCCCGATTTGTCGCGAACGGTGAGAGGTCCTCGGTCCCGCCCGGGGCTCCGCCGGCTGGAGGTGGAGGAGGTGCGCCGCCTGGGACGGCCGAGGCCGCGAAGCTCGTCGCGTGGACGAGAGATCAGAACGAGGCGGCCGAGCCGCCCGAGCCGGCCGCGACCGAGAACGAGTCTGGCGCGGCCAACCAGGACCAGTCGGGCGACCACGGCGAGACCGACACGAGCACAGGCCACGACGGCTGAGCACCGAGGGTCTTCGCGCGCCGCCGGCCCCTCCCCGCCGGGGGCCCGGCCGCGCCGTGCACCGCGGCCCGCGCCGGATTCGGCTCCAAGGCTGAGCCCCACCAGGAAACCTCGTGATGCCTGGGCGCGGGAGGTTGGCGACGCGGGGCAAGGGTAGTGGGTGCGCGTGGCGCTCCCGGTAGAGAACCACTCGGGTGTGGAGTTGGCCATCCGCCAACGAGCCAGCCTGCATGCCCTTGAGGACAAGCGCAAGCTGTGCGGCTGGATCGTCATCCTCAGCGCAGACCCAAACGGCGACGTTCGCGTCACGGACACCACGGGCGCGCAGTTCCTGATCTCACGAGACGGCGAGGTGACCACCCTGGCCGCCTAGGAGGCTTTGGCGAATCCTTAGCGCACCGCTTCCCGGCCTGGAGGGTGTGACGCAGCGACCCCCACCAGTCCACGGGGATGCCGCAGGCGCGCGGCGCTAGGTGAGCTCGTCGAGTTGGGCCTGGTAGATGCCCATCGCCCGTGCCAGGCCCTCGTTGATGTACGCACCTGCCACGCCAATGTTGTCGACGATCAGGCTGGCGCGGGTGGTGACGCGCTCGAAGTCCTCGCTGCCGCGGAGTGCCAGCATCTGGTCCTGGCTGCCGCGCGCCAGGATGAACCCGGCGAGGTCGCCGCCGTGGGGCTCGAGCAGCACCACCTCGAACGACTCGACACGCCCCTCCTGCTGGAGCTGGCCGTACCACTGCACCGCCTCGTTGAACACGTCGAGGCCCTTCTTCTCGCGACCGTGCACCGGAGGCCCCCAACCGATAAACAACGCTGCATCCGCCATATCGACCGCCCTCTCCTCGCCTGCTGGTTGAGAGCTGATCGTCTCAGGCGCCCGCGCCGCCGTCAACGCGCCCGCCAGCCCACGGGACGAGCTCCAGCCGCCCCTGGCCGAACATCTGGAACTACGGGATCGACATCTAGGCGTCGAACTGGAGGACCGTGCTCCCCTCGGTAATGACGGGCGGGTTGCCCGTCGTGCTGACGTTCTCCTTGACCCACTCGGCGGCGCGCCGGGAGGACTCGTCCGTGCCGGCCTTGTCTTGACAGACCGTCACTGTGTGCCGCTGTCCTCGCCGCTCCGGAAGGCCGCGTAGGTGACGAAGCCAGGCACCCCGCCGATGAGGTTCTTCACGTCCCCCTCCCTCTGCCCGAGGAGATCGAACAGTTCCGACGCTCCCTGCCCCGAATAGGTCCGAACGACTACATACATGTCGGCCTGCCTTTCACGTGGCTGGTGCCACTTCGATGGGCTTCCGGCTCAACCTACCCGACCGCCGCCCAAGGCTCCCGCTTGGACGAGAAGCAGAAGCGCCAGCGGAGCCACTGAGGCTGCCGTTCTAGGCTTCGGGCATCGACTACCTGGACGTCGCCGACCGCCTGTGGCCTGTCCTCAGTCCTCTCATGCGCGGACACGCGGCCATCTACCGGGCGACGGGTGGGCGCATCGGCGGCCGCCTGCCGGGGCTGCCGTCCCTGCTCTTGCTCGATCACATCGGGGCGAAGAGCGGGAAGCGACGGACGACACCGCTCGTGTACATGCCGGACGGTGACAACTTGCTCGTCGTCGCCTCCAAGGGCGGCTACCCGCGAAACCCAGCTTGGATGCACAACCTCCGCGCCCACCCGGACACCGAAGTCCAGCTCGGCCAACAGCGACTCAAGGTGCACGCCAGAGAGGCGAGCCCTTCCCACCTCTTTCCTTCGTCTTGTTTTTATTCATAAATATTTTAAAATAACATTGCCCGAGACGCGCACGAAGGACGGGTTCGAGCTGCAGATCGGGACGAACCACCTCGGTCACTTCGCCCTCACCAACCTCCTGCTCCCCACGTCACGCGGCGGGTCGTCACCGTCGCCTCCGGTGCCCACCGCAACGGGAAGATCCGCCTCGACGACCTCAACTGGGAGCGCGGCGGCTACAACGCGTGGCGCGCCTACGGCCAGTCCAAGCTCGCGAACCTCCTGTTCACGCTCGAGCTCGAGCGCCGCCTCGCGGAGGCCGACTCCGACGTCCACGCCGTCGCCGCGCATCCCGGCTGGGCGGCGACGAACCTCCAGCAGCACACCGGCAGCCGCCTCCAGGACGGCCTCATGCAGATCGGCAACAAGGTCATCGCCCAGAGCGACGAGAAGGGCGCGCTGCCACCTCTACGCGCGACTCAGGACCTGCCGGGCGCGAGCTACGTCGGGCCGGACGGCTTTCTCGAGGGGCGCGGCCACCCGACGCTCGGGCGGCGACCACTCGATCAGCTACCCGCTCGGCCGTGGGATGGAGCCGCTGGGCGAGTTCGATGTCGTGCACGTCGACGCGCACACCGATTTCCTGGACGAGTTGGATGGCGCGCGTCTGACCGGCGCGAGCCAGCTGCGGCGGCTGGCGGAACTGCCGTTCGTAGGCACGGTCACCGCACTCGGGGTTCGAAATGTGGAGCGCGGCGAGGTGGATGGGATGCGAGAGCTCGGCGTGCGGTGGGCGACCAGCCTGGACGTGCTCAAGCGTGGGGCCGGCGATGTGGTGCGCGAGACCGTCCCGGAGACCGAGGCGCTGTACGTCTCGATCGACCTCGACGTGCTCGACTCCTCGGTCGCAAGCGGGCACTCGCTGCAGGAGCCGGGCGGACTCAGCTACCGGCAGCTTGCGCGCGATCTTGGTCGAAGTAGCGCGACGCGGTCGCGTGATCGGCTTCGACGTCGTCGAGTTGAACCCGGCGCGCGACCCGTCCCAGGCAACATCGCGGGTGGCCACATGGATCATCACGCACTTTCTCAGCGAGATCTTTGATCAGCCGCGCTGAGCGCGGTCAGTCCCCGATCCTGCTCAAGATCGCTGCCGCGTCACGACGAGCAAGGCCGGCGGCGATTCCGACGGACGAGCCCTACGCGGTTAGCCCCACCTCGAAGTAGCGAGTCTCAGCCGACTTCCCGCCGATGTCGGTGAAGGAGACCTCAACCCAGAACTTCGTACGCGCTTCGACTGTCAATCGCCACCAGTCGGGCGCCCTGGAGAACGGATCTCCTGCTTCACCTGCGTCCCTAGTGGGCCGAGACCACGCAGCACTCATGCCTCGACCGCTGGAAGCACATCCGTCGCTGCGAGCTCGATCTGTTGCGGCTCGTCGCCGAGCGGCCAGAGGTGCACGCGCTCACATCCTGCGCGGGCGTAGCGCGACAGCAGCTCGGCGCACCACCCAGCCGGTCCGACGCAGACCTGATCGCGCAGGACCTCAGGGTCGCGCTTGAGGAGCGGCGCCAGGACCTGCCGCAGGACGCGGTCTGCCTCGCTGGCGTCCTCCGTGATCCAGGTCCACATCGTCACCAGGGCGTTGGGGAATCCTCGAGGCTCCCGGTCGCGAGCGCGGAGCTCCTGCGACAGCGACTGCTTGGCGGCGCCGAACTGCTCGGGGGTCGTGTTGTATGCCGATGCGAGCCACCCATCGCCGAGGCGCGCGACGCGCCGAAGACCCGCCGTCGAGCCCCAGCTCCCGATCCACAGCGGGACGTCGCCGCTGCGGCGGGGACCCGGGGCCAGCTCGGCGTCCGGCAGCGCGTAGTAGCGCGGGGTCTCGGGCAGCGGGTCGCCTCGCAGCAGTCCGCGGACGATCGCGGTGGCTTCGTCGAACCGCTTCCAGCGTTCCTCGTGGGGCATGCCCACGGCGTCGGAGTCACGCTCGGACGAGCCGGGACCGACCCCTGCGATCAGCCGCCCGTCGGAGAGCAAGTCCAACGCCGCGAGCGCCTTGGCCAAGGGCACAGGCCCGCGAAGCGCGACCAGCGACACTGTCGTCGCGAGGGCCATATCGCCGGATCGCTCGAGCACGGCGGCCAACGCCGTCAGGCCGTCGAGCCACGGCGTCGCAAAGACGAAGTGATCGTTGGCGGACACCGCGGCGAAGCCGCACTCGCGAGCGGCGTCGACCGTACGCGTGAGACGAGCGAGCGACTGACCCTCGTCTGCGAATTCCATCAGCGGCAAGTGAACGGCGAGCTCCATCGCGGGTCGATGCTCTCACGGGATGCAGAACCGCGTGGGCGCAACCGGTCGCGGTACGGTTACTCGTGCGCGGGCCGCCCGTTGGGAGAGCGCACCGGCCAGCAAACGCTCTGTAGGAGGCAAGATTAGTTCCCAGTCCTCGCGGTACGTCAACCGCGAGGGGCGAGCCATTCGCCGCGGTCCTGCCGTGCGGGCGAGACGTTGATCCTCTTCATGTGCGGGCGGTCCTCGGCCGCCAATCCGGCTGCCGCGGCGATGAGGGCCGCGAGGAGTGACGAGCCGATGACGATCATGACTGTCCTTTCGCTTGGTCTGGACGCTCGGCCGAGGCCGGCAGTGGAGGAGCCTTACCCACGAGTTCGGCTCCGGGGATGACGCTGGAGATCTCCGGCAGCGCCGCTCCGCGGCGTACTTCGATCCGCTCTAGGGCGACGCGCTCAGCTGGCAGGTCAACGGCGAGCTCAACGGTTCCCGGCCCGTGACCGACGACGCCGACGGCGCCGAGCTTGCCGAGCAGCCCGAGCACGTCGCGGTTCTCGGCCAACGCCACTCCCGTAAACCGCGTGACGCTCTCCTCCCGTGCACGGTCGGCCAGCGCATCGAGCAGCGCCGTGCCGAGCCCCCGCCCCTGCCAGTCGTCCACGACCGTCACGGCCACCTCGGCGGACGCCGGGTCGGATTCAAGACGGACGAAACGCGCCACTCCGACCACCTCGCCCGTAGCGGCGTCGAGCGTCAGCAGCGCCTCGTGGTCGCGATGGTCGACCTCGGTCAGGAACCCAAGCATCCGATCGTGAAGCTGGGGCACCGGGACAAGGAATCGCTGGTAGCGCGACCTGGGACTGAGCCGCTCAAAGCCGCGGCGGATCAGGTCCTTGTCCTCGGGGCTCACGGGTCGAACGTCCACCGTGGTCCCGTCGCGAAGCTGCATCAGGGCGGGTCCTTTGACCATGCCCATCCAGACGCACTGAGTGCGGCAATCCTTCTGTGAGCACCGACACACACGCCCTTGGCTCCCATGATCAGGGACGCCCGATGTAGGAGGTTGCCCCGGACGTTCTGCGCGGCAGCGATCGCGGTGCGCACACACTCCCGGTCTAGAGTTGCGCCGGTAGGCGCTCCGACCGCATCGAGAGACCGCGCGCGACGCGTGCACGAGGCTTTGCTCGCTGGCGAGGTCGATTCCGACCTTCACATCCGTGCCGCGCTTCCGCTCTCCGTGGAGGCTGTCGCGCAAAGGCGCGAAGAAAGGCTACGCGCGCGACCGTGGGACGAAGCGGCGAGATCTCGGCTCTTGTGTTGGTCTTGTCCCAATGATTCAGCCGCTCCGGCCGATCTGAACACTGTTATCCCGCGACCAATTGACGGCCCGGTTTTCGGACTGGTTTGTGCAACAGCCACCGTGCGAAGCGGAACCTCAGTAGGCGTGTAGACACGGTTGTGCGCCTCGTGCGGGCGGGCTAGTAGACGCGTCCGTAAGTACGTTTAGGCGATCTGGGGAGGAATCGCCCATGGGAGGGCGAATCCTCCAGCGGTGCCGCAGAAGATCGAGATCGAGCTGAACTGCGAGGAGCGAGCCGAGCTCGAACGCCTGGCTCGATCTGAGACCCGCCCGTTTCGCGAGGTCCAGCGGGCGCGGATGGTCCTCTACTCGGCGGCCGGTGAAACCGACCTCAGGGTCGCCGAGCGCCTGGACTGCACCCCCGAGTGCGTCGGCAAGTGGCGGCGAAGATTCAGCGACCAGCGGCTCGAGGGCCTCACCGACAGACAGCGCGCAGGGCGGCCGCGCCGTTTTCCCCCCGGAGCAGGTCGCCGAGGTCAAGGCGATCGCCTGCGAGCTGCCGGCCGCCCACGGCCTGCCGCTTTCGCGCTTCACGCGCACTGAGCTACACCGTCTCGTGATCGAGCGCGGCGTCACCGACGCCTCGGCGACGACGATCTGGCGCTGGCTGCACGACTCGGCGATCAAGCCCTGGCAGGTTCGCTCCTGGTTGTTTCCGAGAGATCCGAACTTCGCGGAAAGGGCCGGGCGGGTGCTCGACCTCTACGCGCGGCGCTTCGAGGGCCGCCGACTGCGGCCCGACGAGCTGGTGATCTCAGCCGATGAGAAGTCCCAGCTGCAGGCGCTGGGGCGCCGTCATCGCACCCTTGCCCCGGCTGGCGGGCGCCCCTCGCTTTGCGAGTTCGACTACGTCCGCGGCGGCACCCTCGCCTATCTCGCCGCCTGGGACGTCCACCACGCCAACCTCTTCGGCCGGGTTGAGCCCAAGACCGGGATCGAGCCCTTCGGCCGGCTCGTCGAGGACGTCATGAGCAGCGAGCCTTACGCGTCCGCCCGCCGCGTGTTCTGGATCGTCGACAACGGCTCCTCCCACGCGGGCAAGACCTCGGTCGATCGGCTCGAGGGCGCCTACGAGAACCTGCGGCTGATCCACCTCCCGATCCACGCCTCCTGGCTCAACCAGATCGAGCTCTACTTCTCGATCCTCCAGCGCAAGGCGCTGACGCCCAACGACTTCGGCTCACTCGGTCAGCTCTCCGACCAGCTACTCGCCTTCCAAGCCCGCTACGCCGAGATCGCCCGGCCGTTCGAGTGGACCTTCACCCGCTCAGACCTCGACCGGGTCCTCGCCGAGGTCACCGATCGCGAGCCGCACCTGCAGCTGGTTGCGTGAACGAACTTGCGGACGGGTCTACTAGACAGCCGGGACGTCGTGCCCGGCTGGTAATCGTGCTGAGCATGCGAGCGCCTCCGCCCCGCGCACCTCGCCGACGATGATCCGGTCGGGGCGCATGCGCAGGGCGTTGCGGACGAGGTCGCGCACGCTCACCTCGCCGCGTCCCTCGAGCGAGCGCGGCCGCGTCTCGAGCCGCACGACGTGCGGCTGGAGCAGGCGCAGCTCGGCGGCGTCCTCGACCGTGACGACGCGCTCGGAGTCGGGAATGAACGCGGACAGCGCGTTGAGCAGCGTGGTCTTGCCCGAGCCGGTGCCGCCGCTGACCAGCAGGTTGCAGCGCGCCCGCACGCAGCGGGCGAGGAAGTCGCGCAGCGGCGGGTTCAGGGTGCCCGCGTCGACGAGGTCGTCGACCGACAGCCCGCGGGCGCGGAAGCGACGGATCGTGAGCACCGGACCGTCGAGGGCGAGCGGCGGGATGATCACGTTCACGCGCGAGCCGTCGGGCAGCCGCGCGTCGACCAGCGGCGTGGCCTCGTCCACGCGGCGCCCCAGCGGGGCGAGGATGCGCTCGATCGCGTGCCGCAGGTCCGCCTCGGAGGCGAACGACACACCGGCGCGCTCGATCCGGCCGCCGCGCTCCACCCACACCGCGCCCGGCCCGTTGACCATCACCTCGTCCACGGCCGGGTCGCCCAGCAGCGGCTCGAGCGGCCCCAACCCGAACGAGCGCTGCGCCACCGCCGCCGCCAGCCGGGAGCGCGCGCCTTCGTCGAGCGCCGCCGCCTCGCGATCCACCAGGGCACGGATGCGCACGAGGAGATCGCCGCCGTCCTCCCCCGCCTCGCGGAGCAGGCGCTCGCGCAGCGACCCGGCCAGGGCGTCGAGCTCGGCGGCGTCCACACCCACAGGAGGGCGCGCGGCCCCGTCCTTCGCCCCCGCGGGGCTAGGCTGCCGGAGTGACGCGGCGCGAGATCCGCTCATGGCTGATGGACATGGACGGCGTGCTCGTGCACGAGGAGCAGGCGATTCCGGGCGCCGACGGCTTCCTGGCCGCCCTGCGCGATCGCGGCGCGCCCTTCCTCGTCCTCACGAACAACTCGATCTACACCCCGCGCGACCTGGCGGCCCGCCTGCGCGCCAGCGGTCTGGAGGTGCCGGAGGAGTCGATCTGGACCTCGGCCCTCGCCACCGGCCGGTTCCTCGCCGACCAGCGTCCGGGCGGGTCAGCGTTCGTGATCGGCGAGGCCGGGCTCACGACCGCGCTGCACGACGTCGGCTACACCCTCAGCGAGCGCGGACCGGACTATGTCGTGCTCGGCGAGACGCGCACCTACAGCTTCGAGCGCATCACCCAGGCCATTCGCCTCGTCTCCGCCGGGGCCCGCTTCATCGCCACGAACCCCGACAACATCGGGGCCACCGCCGCCGGCCCGCTCCCCGCGACGGGCTCGGTGGCGGCGCTGATCAGCCGCGCGACCGGAGTCCAGCCGTATTTCGTGGGGAAGCCGAACCCGCTGATGATGCGCTCGGCCCTCAACGCCATCGACGCGCACTCGGAGACCACGGCGATGATCGGCGACCGCATGGACACCGACGTCGTCGCGGGCCTCGAGGCGGGCCTGGAGACGATCCTCGTGCTCACCGGCGTGACCGCGCTCGCGGACGCCGAGCGCCATCCGTACCGGGCGTCGCGGATCGTCGAATCGGTGGCCGAGCTGGCCGACGAGCTGGCCTGACGCGCAGACCAGCTCGTCGGAGCTCCGTCAGCCGATGCTGATGCTCTGCGACCGCGCCGAGTGCGGCGTGAGCAGCGAGTTGCCCAGGAATCGCGCCTGCACGCGGACGCTGCCGCTGACCGACCGCGGCACGATCACGCGGGTGCCGTAGCGGCAGGTGCCGCCCACGAAGACGCGGGTGCTCACCACCGTCCGGCGGCCCTTCTGCACCTGGATGCGCACCAGGCCCTGGCAGGCCTGCGACGGCGGGAAGCCCGACGGCAGCTGGAGCGTGCCACCGATCGTGAGCAGGTGCGGCCGGCTGGTCAGGTGACGCGGCCGGGCGTTCCGCGTCAGACCGGGCGCGAAGCGAGACGTGACGAAGACGACGTCGGCGCCGGTGATCGTCCCGCTCGAATTGCTCGCCACCAAGCGGAAGTGGTAGAGCGTGTGATCGGCCAGGAGGCCCACCGGAGCGGCCACCGACACGGCGTTGCTCGTCGCCCCCAGCGTGACGTTGTTGGTGTGCACGACGGAGAACGGCGACGTGCCGATGTCGAAGTGATAGGTGGTGCTCAGCCCGCCCGTGCTCACCGCGCCGGTCAGCAGCGCGGCGTGCCGGCTCACGTTCACCGCCGGGCCGGTGAAGACGCCCGGCGGCGGGTGCCCGGTCGTCTTGAACGTCCGATCGGCGCCGACGGCAACGCCGCTCGCGTTCGCGGCCACGATCCGGAAGTGGTAGACGGTTCCCGGAATCAGCCTGCTGATTGCGGCCTTGACCTTCAGGTTGGTGAAACCAGTTCCCGCGGAGTGCGCGGGGGTCTGCTTCGTGTAGGCGCTCGTGAGCCCGTACTGGAAGGCATAGCTCGTCGGCTGGCCGCCGGCCTTGACGGTGCCGTTCAGGGTGGCCTTCGTGTTCGAGATCAAAGTTGCGGAGCCTGTCAGTACGGCCGGCGTGGCCGCCGAGGCGGCGGGGGCCGCCGATGCAAGGCAGCCGAGGACGATTGGAACAGCGAGCCAGCGACGCATTCGTACTCTCCCGGTAGTAGTCGTACCACCCGGGACAACACCACACTCGCGGGAAAGTCGCGGTCTCGATCAGCCGTCCGCGTCCGCGAGCAGCGCAAGCGTCAATTCCAGCCGCGCGCGGCCGTCGTCGAGCGCGTCGCCGAACACCTCCCGCAGCTGCCCGAGGCGGTAGCGGACCGTCTGCACGTGGACATGGAGCGTCTCCGCCGTCGCGCGCACGTCGCCCTGGTGCTCGAGCCAGGCCGCCAGCGTGGCGGTCAGCCGCGCCCGGGCCGAAAGGCGCAGCTCGCCGAGCGGGGCGAGGCGCCTGGCCGCCAGGTCCCCCGCGACAACGGGATCGGCCGCCAGCAGCAGCTCGGGGGCGTGGTCCCGCGCCCGCCGCAGGCCGCCCGGGCCGAGGCGCAGCGTCGCGAGCGCGAGCCGCGCCGACTCCCCGGCCCGCTCGAGCTCGACCGCGGGCCCCAGCGCGGCACCGCGCTCCGCCAGCGCCCGCGTGAGCACCTCCTCGAGCCCCGGCGCCTCGGGATCGCCCAGCAGCGCGACCAGGGCGTCCTCCCACGGCGCCACGAGCGCGTCCGGCGGCAGCCGCCGCGCGACGGCCTCCCCGCCGTCGGCCGCCCAGGCCAGCGCGGCCACCCGCGCCTGGGGGCTCCATTCCGCGCCCCCGGCCAGCTCGGCCACCTCCTCCGCCGCCGGCGGCGGCGCGGCGAGCAGCCGCTCCAGCAGGCCCCGCCGGCGCGCCTCGCGCTCGCCAGCGCGGCGGGACTGCTCGTGCGCGTGACCCTCGGCCGAGGCGGCCGAGAGCTCGTCGATGTAGGCAAACAGGGCCTCGGCGATCCGGTACATCGTGGCCGGCGGCAGTCCGGCCGCCTCGCCCGCATCGATCAGCCCGCGCCAGGCGACCCGCGCCCCGAGGCGGTACGCGGCGAGCAGCGACTCGAGGCTGCGGCCCTCCCGGAGCTCGCCGGCGCCGAGCGCCACGTAGACGGAGCGGCCCGGCAGCTCGGCGCGTGCGCCCGCGGCCACCAGCTCCACGAAGCCGGCCAGCGCCTGCTCGACCCCGGCGCGGATGTTGCGGCCGTAGCGGCCCCGCAGCTGGCCGCGATAGGCCGGGACGCCCTCCCCGACCGCCGCAACGATCTGGTCGGCGAGGCCGGCCAGCGCGGGCCGCAGCGCGTCCGCGAGGTCGGGCGGGAGGTCGCGCCACAGGGCCGCCGACGATTCTTTGTTGCGATTGCTCAAATACTTGCCCCGAAAACGTGCTTCGGCGTTGCAGACCGCACGGATCATGGCATCTAGGCTCAAACCATGTCGCGAACGGCCCGCACCGTGAACCTCCTCGCCGTGATCGTCCCCTTCGTCGCGTTCCTCGTCGCGCTCGTCCTGCTCTGGAACCGCGCGGTCGGGCCGCTGGACCTGGGGATCCTCGCCGTCATGTACCTGGTCTCGGGCGTCGGCGTCACCGTCGGGTTCCACCGCCTGCTGACGCACCGAGCGTTCGAGACGCACCGCCGGCTGAAGTACGTGCTCGCCGTGCTCGGCTCGCTGTCCGTGCAGGGGCCGGTCATCACGTGGGTCGCCGATCACCGCAAGCACCACGCGCACACCGACGAGGAGGGCGATCCCCACTCCCCGCACGTCGGCCACGGCTCCGGCCTGCGCGGCCTGCTGCACGCGCACATGGGCTGGCTGATGAACAGCATGGGCCGCGCGCAGCGCCGCCGCTACGCGCCCGAGCTGATGGAGGACGGGGGAATGCGCACGATCAACCGCTCGTTCGAGCTGATCGTCGTGGCCGGCCTCACGATCCCGTTCGCGCTCGGCTTCCTCCTCGGCGGGACGCTCACGGCCGCCCTCACCGCGCTGCTGTGGGGCGGCTTCGTCCGCATCTTCCTGCTCCACCACGTGACCTGGAGCATCAACTCCGTCTGCCACTTCTTCGGGCGGCGGCGCTTCGCCACGGACGATCACTCGACCAACGTGTTCTGGCTCGCGCTTCCCTCGCTGGGCGAATCCTGGCACCACAACCACCACGCCTTCCCGCGCGCGGCCCAACACGGCCTGCGGCGCCGGGAGCTGGACCCCTCGGGCGCGCTGATCGGGCTTCTCGAGCGGCTCGGCCTCGCCTGGAACGTCGTGCGCATCACCCCGGAGCGCCAGCGCCAGCGGGAGCACGAGCCGGCGCCGACCCGCGTCGCCGCGTAGCGACACGGCCGTCGCGGTCGGCGCGGCGGTAACGGTTAGGGTTGCTCGCAGGACATGGCCGGGATGGACGACTACCTGCCGATCGCCGAGCACGGACTGATCGGGGACCTGCACTCGGTCGCGCTGGTCGGCACCGACGGCACCATCGACTGGTACTGCTGCCCCCGATTTGACTCGCCGAGCGTGTTCGGCGCGATCCTCGACAAGGGGAAGGGCGGCTTCTGGAGGGTTGCGCCGCTGCACTCCGACTGCCCGTCGAAGCAGCTCTACTTCCCGGACACCAACGTCCTCATCACCCGGTTCCTCGCCGACGACGGGGTCGGCGAGGTGCAGGACTTCATGCCGGTCGGCGAGCACCTCGACGGCGCCCACCGCCAGCGGATCGTCCGGCGCGTCGTGAGCGTGCGCGGCCACATGCGCTTCCACATGCACATCGAGCCGCGCTTCGACTACGCACGCGACGCGCACGAGGTCAACCTGCACGAGCACGGGGCGATCTTCCGCTCGCGCGACCTGACCATGGGGCTCGAGTCCACCGTGCCGCTGAAGATCGCCGGCAAGGACGCTGTCACCGCGAGCTTCTCGCTGAAGGAGAACGAGACGGCCACGTTCCTGTTCGAGCGCGTGCCGGACGACTTCGTACCGCGCCACCACCACCACGAAGAGACGCGGCGCATGTTCGACGGCACCGTGGCCTACTGGCGCAAATGGCTCAGCCAGTCGGGCTACCGGGGGCGCTGGCGCGAGATGGTCAACCGCTCGGCGCTGACCCTGAAGCTGCTCACCTATCACCCGACCGGCGCGATCGTGGCCGCGCCCACGACCAGCCTCCCCGAGCAGCTCGGCGGCACGCGCAACTGGGACTACCGCTACACCTGGATCCGCGACGCCGCCTTCTCGCTCTACGCCCTGCTGCGCCTCGGCTTCACCGAGGAGGCGCAGGCGTTCATGGCCTGGCTGACCGACCGCTTCCGCGAGGGGAAGGAGCGCGACGCGACCGAGGGCCCGCTGCAGATCATGTACGGCATCGACGGGCGCTCGCAGCTCGACGAGATCGAGCTCGACCACCTGGCCGGCTATCGCGACTCGGCTCCGGTGCGCGTCGGCAACGGGGCGTCCGACCAGCTCCAGCTCGACATCTACGGCGAGCTGATCGATTCCGTCTACCTCTACAACAAGTACGGCACCCCGATCTACCACGACGCGTGGGAGGACCTCTGCCGGATCGTCGAGTGGACCTGCGAGAACTGGGACCAACCGGACGAGGGCATCTGGGAGACGCGAGGCGGCCGCCAGGACTTCGTCTACTCGCGCCTGATGTGCTGGGTGGCGATCGAACGCGCCGTGCGCGTGGCGCGCCAGCGGGGCCTCCCCGCCGACATCGTGCGCTGGATGGCGGCGCGCGACCAGATCTACGAGCAGGTCATGTCCCGCGGCTGGCACGAGGAGCGCAACGCCTTCGTCCAGCACTACGACACCGACGTGCTCGACGCCTCGGTGATGATGATGCCGCTGGCGAAGTTCATCGCCCCCACGGACCCGCGCTGGCTGTCGACCCTGAAGGCGATCGACGACGAGCTGGTGTCCGATTCGCTCGTCTACCGCTACAACGTCGAGGCCTCGCCCGACGGCCTGCGCGGCGACGAGGGCACGTTCTCGATCTGCTCGTTCTGGTACGTCGAGGCGCTCGCGCGCGCCGGCAGGCTCAACGAGGCGCGCCTGGCGTTCGAGAAGATGCAGACGTACGCCAACCACCTCGGCCTGTACTCCGAGGAGATCGGGCCGACCGGCGAGCAGCTCGGCAACTTCCCGCAGGCCTTCACGCACCTGGCGCTGATCAGCGCCGCCGTGAACCTCGACCGCCAGCTCGGCTGATGTATCCGCTGGAGGGCGCGGCGCCGGAGGCGGCCGAGGCGGAGGCCGCCGCGGCGGAGGACCGCCGGCTCGTCGCGGGCCTGCGCGCCGGCGACGAGGCCGTCTACGCCGAGCTCCTGCGGCGCTGGCACCCGGCGATGCTGCGCGTCGCGCGGATGTACGTGCGCGACCGCGCCGTGGCCGAGGAGGTCGTGCAGGAGACCTGGCTGGCCGTGCTGCAGGGCATCGACCGCTTCGAGGGGCGCTCCTCCCTGAAGACCTGGGTCTTCCGCATCCTCACCAACCGCGCCAAGACCCGCGGCGGGCGCGAGGCACGCAGCGTGCCCTTCTCCGCGCTGTCGGGCGAGGACGAGGCGGGCGAGCCGGCGGTGCCCGAGGAGCGCTTCCTGAGCGCCGAGGACCCGCGCGCGCCGAACGGCTGGGCCACGCCCCCGCGCTCGTGGGCGCGCCTCCCCGAGGAGCGCCTGGAGGCACGCGAGACGATGGACTGCATTCGCATGGCCATCGCGGACCTGCCCGACGCGCAGCGGACCGTGATCGCGCTGCGCGACATCGAGGGCTGGAGCGCGGCGGAGGTCGCCGCGGCCTTGGAGATCACCGACGCCAACCAGCGCGTGCTGCTCCACCGCGCCCGCTCGAAGGTGCGAATGGCCTGCGAGGCCGAGCTGGAGGCCGCGTGAACGCGACGGCGCTGAGCTGCCAGGAGCTCGTCGAGCTCGTGACCGACTATTTCGAGGATGCGCTGCCCGCGGCCGAGCGCGCGCGCTTCGACGGACACATCGCGGGCTGCGACGCCTGCACGACGTACCTCGAGCAGATGCGTACCACGATCACGCTGACGGGACGGCTGCGGGCGGAGCAGGTTCCGGCTGCGTCCATCGAGCCGCTGCTGGAGGCGTTTCGCGGTTGGCGCCGGGGGCGGGGCTAGCCCGCCTCCAGCGCGTCGACGCGCGCGGTGTAGAACTCGAGCGCGGCGGCGCGCTGGTCGTCGGCCTCCAGCAGCGCGGCGATCGGCAGCTCGGCGCCCGGGAAGCCGGTGGCGTTCCAGAGCTCGCCCACCGGGGGCGCCGACCACGGCGTCACGTAGAGATAGGGCTCGGGGTGCTCGCCGTCGCCCGGCGAGGCGCCGTACGCGGCACGCCGTCCCTCCGCCTCGGACCCGAGCTCGACCGACGGGTCGAAGTGCTCGGCCCACAGCTGCACACGGCTGGGATCGAGCGCCGGATCGGCGGCGGCCCGCAGCTCCTCGAGCACGGAGTACGCGAAGCCGTACCAATCGCCGAGGAAGCGGGCCGCGTCGGCGTCCACCGCGAGCGGCGCGTCGTCGAGCTCGAGGCCGTCCGGCAGCAGCTGAGCACCGACGAGCTCGCCGGCGGCCCGCAGCGTGGTGATCTCGCCGCGGCGGTCGCGCTCGCCCTCCTGGACGATCAGCTCCGTTCCCTCCACGCGCAGCTGCACGTCGTCGGCGAAGAAGGGCGTGCCGAACCCACCGAGCGTGTAGCGCAGCGCGATCTTGCCGTTCGCGTGCTCGCGGGCCTTCGAGAGGACCTCCTCGCCGACGCGGTGCAGGCCCTCGCGCGTCTGGACGAACGTCGCAGGCGCGGGGCCCAGCCGCTGGTGGGCGGCCAGCCAGCGGTCCGCGCACCACGCGGCGAGCTCGGGATCGCCCCGCGCCAGGTCGTCCCAGCGCAGGTCCCCGGTGCCGACGGGCGAGACGACCTGGCGTCCTTCGGGGCCGTCACCGTCGGCGACCGGGTCGTCGGCGAACCACGGCCCCTCGTTGACCGCCGGGGGCGATGGCTCGAGCACGCGCGCCTCGAAGTGGCCGCCGAGGCGGTCCTCGGCTTCAGCGCGGGCGTCGCGGATCACGCCACAGAGTCTGACGCGATCGCGGCCGCGTTACACGGCGTCCGGCGCCGTGAGCAGCGGCAGGCGCTCGCGCTCGCGCCGGCGGGCCGCCTGGCGCTCGATCTCGGTGCGGATCTGCTCCGGGCTCAGCGCGCGCATCTCGACGGTCAGCATCAGCGGCTCGTTGCAGTCCGGGCAGCGGCCCGGCTCCGAGGCGACGCCGAGGCCGAGGCCGAGCTTGTAGTCGCAGGTCGAACACACGACGTGGCCGGTGTGGCTGCGGCAGCGCATACACCCATAGGTATGCCCGCAACGCCCGGAGGTAACAGGGCCGCCGACGGACCGCGCGCAGCTGCTACGGCCGCGGCCAGACCAACGGGAGCGGTTCGCCGGGGTTGAACCCGTCGCCGAACGGCGGCCACGAGTCCTTCGGCGGCGGGTGCAGCGAGCAGGTCGGGCTCTTCCAGTTCGGGATGCAGGGGTTGAACGGGTTCACCCATAGGCCGGACTGACCGCGCGAGGTCTCCTGGACGTTGCTGTACCCGTCGTGGTCCTGGTCGTCGGGACCGTCGATCAGGCCGTCGCCGTCGGTGTCCGGATCGAGCCAATCCGTTCCGGCGAAGGCGACCAGGTAGGGCTTTTCGGTGTCGTAGATGGCCGACCACCAGCCCTGACCGCTGAGGGGGCCGTGGGCTTCGACCCAGTTGCCGAGGCCGTCGTTGTCGACGTCGCGCTCGTCGTCCGTGAGGTTGCCGTCGCCGTTGAGATCGAGGTACGCCTTGCCCGGCGGGACCGGCCGCGGGCCGCCGGTGTTCTGCGTGCCGTCGCTGTACGTGAGCGGGAACTTCGAGTCGGCGTAGCGCGCCCAGGCGGAGTACTCGTCCATCATCGTGAGGCCGTCACCGTCGTAGTCGACGCTGGAGTCCGAGTACAGCGGGTTCGGGTAGGGGCGCTTGCCGGGGTAGGGCAGGGCCTTGCTGTTGAGGTCGAGCGCCGACTCGTACTCGTAGCCGTCGGGGACGCCGTCACGGTCGCTGTCCGCGTTGCACGGGTCGGTCTTGAGCTGCTTCTCGCGCACGTCGGACAGGCCGTCGCGGTCGGAGTCGGCGGACTTGCCGGTGGGCACGCCGCCGACGCAATCGGCGCTCGAGACCGGCGCCTGCTTGCCGGTCGGGAGCGGGCCGATCTGCGGAGAGAGGCTCTTGCGCGTCGAGACCGGGCTCAGGCGGCGCCCGAGGACGCGCAGGTTGAAGCGGGTGTACACGGCGGCGCCGCCCTTCCGGGACAGGAACGGAACGAGCTTGGAGGGGACGACCAGCGTGATCTTCGTCTTCGTCGCGTTGTCGGCCTTGACGAACACGGCGCGGGCGCGGGCGCGCTGGAAGATCACGTAGTTGCGGTTCTTGCCCGGGACGAAGTTCTTGCCGTAGACCGTGAGGACGTCGCCGACGCCCAGCTTGAGCGGGCTCACGCGGGTGATCTTCGGCGACGAGGCCGCCTGGCTGGCGGTGGCGCCCACGAGCAGCAGACCCAGCGCGCAGAGCGCGGTCGCTGTCATCACCTGGAGGGAACGGAACATACGCATGCGGGACGTGCCTCGGGGGTTGTCATCGGGTCCCGCGGCGAAATGCTTGAGCGTGCGTGTCGGGACTCGACGCACGCACGCGCAGGCCTAGGGGGCGAGGTCCGCCCCCACCACGAGCCCGGCCGCGCCGCGGCGGTCGTCGCCGGGCGCGCGCGGGAGCAGCCGCACCTCCCGGGAGAAGGCCTGGGCCGCGGCCAGGAACACCGCCTGGCGCAACGTCACCCGCAGCGAGGCGCGTAGCCGCGGCACCCCGCCGCCGGGCCCCGAGCCCTCGCCCGGCTCGGCCGGAGCGGCCGCCAGCACCTCGACATCCTCGAGGGCCAGCGCGGTCTGCCCGGGCCCGCCGTGTGCGGGATCGCGGGTCACGAGCACGTCCACGCGGCCGCCCGGCACGATCAGGTCGGCCGGGCCGGCCGCAGTGAGGTCGGCGACGCGTTCGCCGGCGCGCAACGCCGGCCCGTTCGCGGTCTCACCCGGCCCTCCGTTGAGCGCACCGGCTGTCACGTAGGCGCCGGCCGGGATCGCCGCGCTCACCCGCATGCCGACGGCCTCGCCCGGAGAGCCGAGCGCCCCGGCCGGCGCGTAGCGTGCGGGCACGCGGCGGACGCCGAGGCGCTCGGCGGTCACGCGGTCCCCCGGCGCGAGCGCCCGGCGCGCGACGACCGCCGGGACCGCGGGGCCGAGCCTGCGCGCCAGCGCGGCCTCGCGCCGCGAGACGTCGGCCGCGGCGAGCCCGCCGAGCGCGAGCGCCAGGCCGAGCAGCAGGACGGCGCGGCGCCGCCGACTCATGCCGGGCGGGCGCGGACGGCCCGCCCGGCGACCGGCAGCTCGAGCACGACGCGCCCACCGCTCGCCGCCGGGGCGGACGCGAGCCGGCCGCCATGCCGGGCCGCGATCTCCGCCGCGATCGCCAGGCCCCGCCCGCGGCGCCCGCGGCCCGCCCTCGGGCGGCTGGCGAGCGCGCCAACCGGCGCCGGCAGCCCGGGGCCGTCGTCGACGACCTCGATCCGCACCCGGGCACCGGTGGCGCGACCCCGCAGGCACACGGATCCGTGGCCGTGCTCGATCGCGTTGGCGAGCAGGTTCCCGCACGCCTGCGCCAGGCGTAGGCGGTCGCCGTGCACGGCCGCGTCGGCCGGATCCCATTCGAGCCTCAGGTCCCGCCCGCGTGCGCGGGCGACCGGCCGCCACACCGCGACGGCGTCCCGCAGCAGGTCGGCGACCGCGACGGTCTCGAGCCGGTCGCGGGCGCGGCGACCGGCACGCGCCGCGTCCAGGTCGTCGAGCGCCAGCCCGGCGCGCCGCAGCTCGAGGTCGATCGCGGCGAGCCGGTCGGCCGGCGCGCCGCGCCCGCGCGCGACGAGGTGCAGGCCGAGCCGAGCCGCGGTGAGCGGGCCGCGGAGCTCGTGCGAGGCGCGCGCGACCAGCTCCATGCGCCGCCACAGCTCGCGCTGGGCGAGCATGCCGGCGCCGAGCGCCGCGAACGCGAGCCCCCACCCCAGCCACGCGAGCCCCGCGCTCACCCGGGCCTCCGCTCGCCGTCCAGGCTCGCCGTGATGAAGGCCGGGTGAGTCATCCGGCTCCGGCGGCGAGCCCGTCGATCAGGCGGTAGCCGACACCCCACACGTTGACCACGAAGCGGTCCCCGCCGACCCCCAGCTTGCGCCGCAGCCGGCACGCGTGGGAGTCCAGCGTCCGCGTCGAGCCCATCGAGCGAAAGCCCCACACCGTGCGCAGCAGCTCCTCCTTCGTGAACACGCGTGTGGGCTCGGCGGCGAGCGTGCGAAGCAGGGCGAATTCCTTCTGGGACAGGTCTACGGGCCGCCCGCGCAGGCTGACCCGGCGCGAGGGCGGATCGACCTCCAGCTCGCCCACCCGCAGGCGCCCGCGCCGCATCCCGCGGTCGGCACGGCGCAGCAGCGCAGCGATGCGCAGGCGGAGCTCCGGATAGCTGAAGGGCTTGACCATGTAGTCGTCGCACCCGCGCTCGAACCCGCGCAGGCGGTCGAGCTCGCCGTCGCGGCCGGTCAGCACGAGCAGCGGCGTGTCCGGGTTGATGCGTGTGGCGACCCCGTCGGCGGCGCGCACCCGCGCGATCACGTCAAGGCCGTCGATGTCGGGCAGGGCGAGGTCGACGACCGCGACGTCGGGGAACTTGTACTCGAGCATCCGCAGCCCGTCGCGCCCAGTGTCGGCCACGAGCACCTCGTGCCCGTCGGCGGTCAGGTTGTCGCCGAGGAAGCGCCCCGTGGCCTCGTCGTCCTCGACGATCAGGATGGTTGCGCGCTCGTCTTCGGTCACGCTCCTATGGAGGCCGCGGGTGGCGAGAACTCGCCCCCGGCTGCAGGCGGAGTGCTAACGGCGGGCGAGATTCCCTCCGATACCCCGGTCGTGAGCCCGATGCTGACGCGGTTGCTGGCCCTCCCGTGTGCCGGCGTCTTGGTCCTGGCCTTCGCGGGCTGCTCGAGCCAGCGGGCGGCGTCGCGCACCGGCGGCGAGCGCGTCGGGGTGAGCGAGCGAGACTTCCGGATCTCGATCGGCGGAGTCTCGGGTCCAACCCACCTCGCCTCGGGCGACCTGCGACTGCGCGTCGTGAACCGCGGTCCGGACACGCACGAGCTGCTGGTGGTGCGCGCGCGGGGATCCCGGCTCCCGCTGCGCGCGGATGGGCTGACGGTCGACGAGGACGCCGTGAAGACGTCCACCGTCGCCACGATCGAAGGGCATCCGCCGGGCAGCGCCGAGCAGGCCCACCTCCATCTCGCGCCCGGTCGCTACGTGCTGTTCTGCAACATGGCCGGGCACTACCTCGCCGGCATGCGCACCGAGGTGGTGGTGTCGTGACGCGGCGCTCGAGGGCGTTCGCGCCGCTGGCCCTCCGCGGCCGCAAGGCCATCGGCGCGATCCTCGCCACCTTCGCGCTGGTCTCGGTCCTGGGCGTCGTGCTGTCGATCTCCGCTACCTCGCGCTCGCAGCACCGCGGCGCGGTGGTCGAGGTCGCGGCCCGGCAGCGCACGCTCGCCGAACGCTACGTCAAGGAGGTGCTGCTCGCGCGCGCCGGCCAGCGCGTCGACCCGGGGTACACCGCCTCGATCCTCCTGCACAGCGCCGACGCGCTGCTCGACGGCGGCACGGCGCCGCCCGTGAACGGGGACGACGACGAGACGAAGCTCTCGGCGGCGACCGGAACGATGGCGCGCGCCCAGTTCCGGCAGGAGCGCCGGCTCGCCAAAGACTTGATTGCGACGGGCGCCGCGATCCTGGCCCACCGACCGCTGGCATTCGTTCCGGTCACGGCCCGGGAGCACGTCAGCGTCACCAGGCCGGTCGACCGCCTGCGCGTCCTCGCCGCGCTGACGTCCAACGTCTCGCTCAACGCCGCGCGGACGATCGCCACGGGCGCCGATCGCAACATCAGCGAGCTCATCAACATCCAGGTCATCCTCGGGGTCGGCGGGCTCCTCATCTCGCTCGGCCTCGCGTTCGCGCTCATCGCCGCAACCCGCCGGCAGACCGCGCACTTCCGCACCCTCGTCACGTCCTCGACCGACCTCGTCCTGGTCTTCGGCGCGGGCGGGTGCCGCTACGCGAGCCAGTCGGTCACGGACATGCTCGGTCGACCGGAGGACGACACGCTCGGCGACGGCTTCGCCAGCTTCGTCCACCCCGACGACCTGGCCGCGGTGCTGTCGTCCACCACGCACTGCGAGCCGCACGAGGTCGTGTTCCGGATGCGCAACCGGTTCGGGGAGTGGCGCCACCTCGAGGCCCACGTGACCGATCTCCGGGAGGACCGGCACGTCCGCGGCGTGCTGCTCAACGCCCGGGACGTGACCGAGCGCAACCGCCTGGAGGAGGAGCTCACCCGCCAGGCCTTCCACGACGGCCTCACGGGGCTCGCCAACCGCGCGCTGTTCCGCGACCGGCTCGACCAGGCCCTCGCGCGGTCGGCCCGCTCCCGCGAGCCGCTGACGGTCCTGCTCGTCGACCTCGACGGGTTCAAGCAGGTCAACGACAGCCTCGGCCACGACGCCGGCGACCGGCTGCTCCAGGACGTGGCCAAGCGGTTCGACGACGTCGTGCGCCCGAGCGACACGCTCGCGCGCCTCGGCGGCGACGAGTTCGCGCTGATCGTCGAGGGCGCGGGCGAGGTGCGCGGCGAAGCGGTCGCCCGACGCCTGCTGGAACGGCTCTCGGCGCCGCTGTTCGTCGCCGACCACGAGCTCGCCCTCGGCGCGAGCGTCGGCATCGTTGCCCACTCGGGCGGGGTCGGGGACAGCGAGGAGCTGATCCGCCACGCCGACGTCGCCATGTACGCCGCGAAGGAGGGGGGCCGGGGCCGGCACGAGGTGTTCCGCCACGACATGGCCCGCGAGCTCGGGGAGCTGCTCGGGCTCGAGCACGAGCTGCGGCTCGGCCTCCAGCGGGGCGAGTTCAGCGTGCACTACCAGCCCGAGATCTCGCTCGACGGCGATTGCATCCTCGGCGTCGAGGCCCTGGTGCGCTGGACGTCGCCAACCCGCGGACCCGTCTCGCCCGGCCAGTTCATCCCCGTGGCCGAGGCGACCGGGCTCATCGTGCCGCTCGGCGAGCTCGTGCTGCGCGAGGCGTGCACCCGGACGGCCCAGTGGCGTCGCGAGGCGATCCTGCCGGAACCGTTCGTGACGTGGGTCAACGTGTCCGGAAAACAGCTGTCGTCGGGAGGGATCTGCGCGCTCGTTCGCGAGGTGCTCGAGGACGCCGGGATGTCCCCGCGCCACCTCGGCCTCGAGGTGACGGAGACGGCGATCGTGGCCGACGGGCCCGCCATCGACCGCGCACGGGCCGAGCTGCAGGAGCTCCACGAGCTCGGGGTGCGCATCGCCATCGACGACTTCGGCACCGGCTCCTCGTCGCTCGCCCAGCTCCGCCAGTACCCGATCGACCTCGTCAAGATCGACCTGTCGTTCGTGCAGGGAATGGAGCACGACGCCAGGGACGCCGCGATCACGGCGAACATCGTCAGCCTCGCCCACGCCCTCGGGCTGCCCGCCATCGCCGAGGGCATCGAGACCGACGGCCAGCTCGCCTCGATGCGCGAGCTCGGCTGCGACATCGGCCAGGGCTACCTCTTCGCCCGCCCGGTTCCGGCGGACGAGATGCGCGACGCGCTCGTCACCCGGCGGACCGGCAGCGGCGACGCCACCGGGCCCGTGCCCGCCGACTAGCGCGACTGCCGCGTCGGCCGCACGAGCACCTCGTTGATCGCGACGTGCGCGGGCTGGGAGACGATGTAGAGGATCGCCCGGGCAATGTCGTCGGACGACAGCGGCGTGCCGATCTGCTCGCGCATCTTCTTCGCGGCCTCGAGCACCATCGGGTTCTCGTTGTGGTCGAGCAGCTCGGTCTCGACCATGCCCGGCTCGACCACCGACACGCGGACGCCGGCGTGCAGCGCCTCTTGGCGCAGCCCCTCAGTGAAGCCGACGACGCCCCACTTGGTCATGTTGTAGACCGCGGAGCCGAGGTTCGCCTGGCGGCCCGCGGTCGAGGCGACGTTGACGACGTCCCCCTCCCCACGCTCGCCCAGCAGCGGCAGCGCCGCGTGGGTGCAGTACAGGAGTCCGAGGCAGTTGACCTCGATCATCCGCCGCCACTCGTCGGTGTTCGCGCCCGTGACGGGGCCGAGCAGCATCACGCCCGCGTTGTTGACGAGGATGTTCAGGCCGCCCAGCTCGCCGTGGGCGCGCTGCACGAACGCGGTCGCCTGCGCCTCGTCGGTGACGTCGGTCGGGATGGCGAGCGCGCGGCCGCCGTCGGCCTCGATGCGCTCGGCCAGGGCGGTCAGGCGGTCCTCGCGGCGGCCGGCGAGCGCGACCGTGGCGCCGGCGCCGGCCAGCCGCGCCGCCGTCGCCTCGCCGATCCCCGACGTTGCGCCGGTGACCGCGGCCACGCGTCCATCGAGCTCTCCGGCCATCGCAAGCGACCCTACTGCAAGTTCCCCTGCAGGCGCCGTCGCCGTGAAGGAGTCGTGCATATGATCCCGACGCTGCCATGGACACGACGCGTCGAGGCAATTACGACTCCGGCCAGGACTTCGTGCTCGAGTACGGCGAGCTGCGCTTCACCTTCAACGAGCGCGACTTCGGCGAGCGCTGCGAGCAGGCCGCGCTGAAGGTCGGCTTCGTCGACGGCCGGCTCAACCAGCCCGAGCTCGAGGACCTCGTCAACCTCGTCGTCAACGGCGAGGTCCACGATCCCGCGTCCGCCCTGGGCGAGCACGTCAACGACTGCTGGCCGGACCTCGTCGGCCCCGCCGACCGCTCGCTCGTGCACTGGCTGCGGCGCCTGGTCTTCCGCAGCGCATGGCTCGACCAGCGGGTGAAGGAGGGCGAGCTCGACGTCGCCTACGAGGCCGACTCGCAGACGTTCGCCTACATCCAGCCGGACCGCGACGGCGAGCCGATCGAGCTGGCCCCGGAGCCGTCCTGGGACCGCGTCGCCTACGTGCCCCGCTGAGGGCTCAGACCTCGCCGTAGACCTCGTAGCGCTCCACGCTCGTCGGCGTGGGCCGCGGCGCGTCGGGGTCGGCTCGCCCCGCCGCGATCGCCGCCATCCCGGCCTCCATCGCCGCCTCGTCGTCCCAGACCAGCACCGAGATCCGCCGGCCGCGCTCCCGGTCCACCAACCACAGGCCGCGCACGCCGCTCGCGTCCCGCAGCGGTTGGATGACCTCCTCCGCGACATGCCGGATGCCGGCGTTCAGCTCCGGCTCGGACTCCTCGAACGTGACCACCTGGGCGAACATCCGCACACCTCCGATATAGTTTCTTCGTGAAGTAACTATTTCATACCGCGACTCGTGAACGCAACCTCACCGCACCCGATGCTCAGCGACACCGCGGCGGCCGCCTGGCATGGACTCCTGCGATGCCAGTCGGAGGTGGTCGCCGAGATGGACCGGCGCCTGAAGGCGGACCACAACCTGTCCGTCAGCGGCTTCGACGTCCTCATCACGCTGGCGAACGCGGAGGACGACCGCCTCCGGATGAACGAGCTGGCGGACCGGATCCTGCTCAGCGGCGCCGGTCTCACCCACCTCGTGTCGAGGCTCGAGGGCGACGGGCTCGTGATCCGGCGCCGGCACGCCGGCGACGGGCGCGGGGTCGAGGCGGTGCTGACGGCCGCGGGCCGGCGGCGGCTGGCGGCCGCGCGGCCCACGCACGACGCCGTGATCCACGAACGGCTCATCGCGTCGTTGACGCAGCGCGACGTGGCCGCGCTGGCGCGGATCTGGGAGAAGCGCGCCGCGCGGGCCGGCGCCTAGGCGATACCGAACGCCTCCGCCCGCGCTTTGGCGATGGCCTCGGCGCCGGCGTCGCCCACCAGCAGCTCGGGGCGCACGACGCCGCTGTGGCGCAGATCGAGCGCGGGGAAGCGCTGGGTGCCGGCGAGCGCCTCGTCGAGGGCGATCACCGTCGTCTCGCCGCCCAGCGGGGCCTGCGCGGTCGCGATCACCGTCAGCGACCCCCCGTCGACGATGTTGCGCGCGGCGCCGAGCGCCCGCCGCCCCACCGACGGCGTGACGGCGTCCAGCGTGTCGATCAGCAATACCACGTTGCTGCCGCGCGCGGCGCGGCGCCGGCCCTGCTCCACCGCGGTGTCCACGGCCTGGGCCTGCGCGTCGGCGGAGGTGGCGAAGGACGCAGCGGCGGTCGGCGGCGGCGCCGGGCCGTCCTGCCACAGGGCGACCTCCTCGGGACGCACCCCGGCGAGCGCGACCGAGAGCTCGTAGCCGCCGGGCTCGGCCGCGGGAGCCAGCGCCGCCGCGAGCCGCAGCAACGCCTCGGTCTTGCCCGCGCGCGCGCCGCCGACGATGGCGACGCGCGAGCCCTTCCCGAACGGCGTCAGCCACTCGATCGCGCGGACGGTGAGGTCCTCGGAGCCGAGCGCGAGCCGCTCCGCAGGGAACGCGGCGGGCAGGTCCTCGTAGCGCGTGCCCTCGGCCACCTCGTCCGCCGGCGTGCCGTTGATCGTGTCGATGCGAACGAGCGAGGGGTAACGCTCCGAGCGACGCGGCCGCCGCACCGGGCCCGTCACGGTGTCGCCGGAGACCAGCTCGCAGCGCCGCACCTGGGCCGCAGAGATGTAGACGTCCTCGTCCGTCGGGTCCGGGGGCGAGACGCGCACGAAGCCGGAGCCGTTGCCGAGCAGCTCGACGGTGCCCTCGACGACGCGGTCGCGCGACTCCTCCTCGCGCGCGTCGTCGCCGCCGGCCGCGTCGGATTCGCCGTCCTCCTCGGCCTCGCGCTCGGCGTTGCGGCGGCCGCGGCCCCGCCCACCGCGGCGACGACGGCGCGGACGCTCGTCCTCGGCCTCGGCGTCGCCGTCGGTTTCGGCGTCGCCGTCGGGCTCGGGCTCGGGCTCGGCGTCATCGCGGGACGCCTCCGCCTTGGGTTCGGCGTGCTCCGAGGTGGCCTCGTCGCCGCCCCCGCCCTGGCGTTCGACGATCGCGTCGATCAGCTCGGCCTTGCGCAGGCGGCGAAAGCCGTCGAGCCCGAGCTCGGAGGCGATCACGTGGAGATCGGCGAGCGGGCTGGCCTCGAGGTCGGAACGGTCAAGCACGGACATGGGGTCCTCTCTGTCGTGGTCGGTCGGCGTCCGGCGGCGTTGGATCAGCCACCGGCGACCACGCGCCCGGAGCGGGCGCGCGGGCACACCCTACTCGGGGCGGCGGTCAGGCGGCGATCGCCCGGCGCGACGTCAGCCCCTTCAGCCACTCGCCGAACTCCGGCCGCGACTCCCAGTCGGCGCCGAACTTCTCGATGCCCTGCGTCGTGAGCGGATGGGCGAGCATCTGGCGCAGCACCTTCCCGGGAATCGTCGCGACGTCGCAGCCGAGCTTCGCCGAGGTCACGACGTGCTCGGGGTTGCGGATCGACGCCGCGAGGACCTGCGCCGGGGCGCCCGTGCGCCGCAGGCACTCGCAGATCGCCGCCACGACCTCGGCCGAGTCGACGGAGATGTCGTCGAGGCGGCCCATGAAGCAGGACACGTAGGTCGCCCCCGCCTCGGCGGTCATGAGCGCCTGCGTGGGCGAGAAGACCAGCGTCATGTTCACGGTGATCCCGTCGTCGGCAAGCGCACGAGTCGCCTGCAGGCCGGCCGCGCCGAACGGCACCTTCACCACGACGTGCTCGTGCAACGCGTGCAGCGCGTGACCCTGCTCGACCATCTCGTGCGGGTCGTCGGAGACGACCTCGGCGGAGACGGGCCCGCCCACCAGGTCGCAGATCCGGACGATCGCTTCGCCCGGGTCGCCCTCCTCCTTCGCGAGCAGGGACGGGTTCGTGGTCGCGCCCGACAGCACGCCCCATCCCGCGATCTCCTCCACCTCGGCGACGGACCCGGTGTCAATGAACAGTCTCATGGGCGCTCCTTTTCGCGTGGCGTGCTCGTCCCTTCGGGATAGCATGCCCCGCGCCCCCGACGGATTCGCTGTCCGGAAGGTGACCCTCAGCGTTCGGGCTCGCGACGGAGTCCCTCGGCGAGCTCGAGGTCCGGGTCGACCGGCGCCTCGCCGCGGAGTGCGGCGCGCACGGCGAGGTAGTCGGCGGCCGCCGCGACGTCGTGGACGCGCAGCAGGCGCGCGCCGGCGTCCACGCCGTGGGCCAGCGCCGCGAGCGTCCCCGCCGCGCGCTCGGTCGGCCGCCGCCCCGTGAGCGCCCCGACGAAGTCCTTGCGCGAGACCGCGAGCAGGATCGGCCGGCCGAGCGCCGCGAGCGCGGGCAGCGCACGCAGCGCCTCGACGGTCTGCTCCGGCGTCTTGGCGAAGTCCGGCCCCGGGTCGATGACCAGCTGCTCCTCGGCCACGCCGCGGTCGCGGGCGAGCGCCATGCGCCCGCGCAGGAAGGCGGCCACGTCGGCGCCGACGTCCGCGTAGTCGTGGTCGAGCACCTTCTGCTTGGGCTCGGCCCGCGTGTGCATGACGACCAGCGCGGCGCCGGACCGCGCGCACACGTCAGCGAGCTCCGGGTCGCGCAGGCCGCTGACGTCGTTGACCATGCCCGCCCCCGCCCCGACCGCGGCCTCGGCCACCGCGGGCTTGTACGTGTCCACCGACACCAGCACGTCCAGTTCGGCGGCGATGCGCTCGATCAGCGGGACCACCCGCTGGATCTCCTCGTCGACCGCCACCGGCGGCGTGGTCGTGATCTGCGACTCGCCGCCGACGTCGATCAGCTCCGCCCCCTGCGCCGCCAGCTCCCGCGCCCGCGCCACGCGCGACGCGAGCGTCGCGAGGCGGGCGCCGTCGCCGGAGAACGAGTCCGGCGTGGCGTTGAGGATGCCCATCAGGCGCGGGCGATCGCCCAGGGCAAGGGTGCGGTCGCCCGCACGGAGCACGAGGTCGCGGCCGCGCACCGGGCCCATGCTAGGGCCCGGTGCGCGAACCGGCCGCGTCAGGCGCGGCGCCTACTTGAGGGTGAGCTGCGTGCGCCAGGGCACGACCAGCACCTTGGCGGGATTGCTGGTGCTGTTCAGGTACCGGCCGCGAACCGCGAGCTTGTCGCCCGGCCCGTGCGACTGGATGATGTCGCACATCTCGGCGACGGTCTTCACCGGCGTTCCCTCGACGCTCGTGATGAAGTCGCCGAAGAACAGCTTCGCGTTCTTGGCCGGCGAGCCCGTCGTCGTGTCGAGCACGTACAGGCCCTTGAGGCCGTTCCGGTTGATGTAGCTCCGCGCCGCCGTGCCCAGCCGCGCGGACTGGAAGTCGGGATCTGCGGCGAAGATCTTGGCGAGGTTGACCTGGTCCACCGGCGCGAGGCTCCAGCCGACGTAGGACTGGCTCTTGCCGGCCTCCAGGCTGGGCAGGATCGTCTTGATCCGGTCGATCGAGATCGCGTAGTACTGGCCCTGGATCGTCCGGCCGCCCTGGTTCGAGTTGCGCAGGGTGTTGATCCCGATCACCTCGCCCTTGGTGTTCACGAGCGGGCCGCCGGAGTTGCCGGGGTTGACCGGCGCCTGGTGCTGGATCGTGGACGGGTACTTGGGCAGAGAGGGGTCGGGCTCCGCGGCCACGTTGGCCGAGGACACGGTGCCGTTCGTCGACACGACGGTCTGCGTCTCGGGGTTGCTGAACGACGCCGGGTAGCCGAGCACGGTCACCTGCTCGCCGCTCTTGACCTTGGCCGAGCTGCCGAGCGTGGCCTGCTTGAGCCCGGCGGGCGGGTTGACCATCTGGACGACGGCGAGGTCGTCGCAGGGCGCCTGGGCGAGGACGCGGGCCGGACCCGCGGTCGCGGCGTTGTCGCCGACCTTGACCTTGAGCGCCGAGACGCCGGCAACCACGTGCTCGGCCGTCAGGATCAGGCCCTTCTTGGCGTCGATCACCACGCCGGTGCCGCCCACGGTGCTGTCGCCCTGCTTGCCCGTCAACTCGACGACGGTCGGCTTGACCTTGGTGATCAGATCCTGCTGCGAGAGCGTCGAGGAACCGCCGCCGCCGCATCCCGCGATCAGTGCCGACGTGACCAACACGCCGCCAATCCACATGGACCTGGTTGCCATCTCATAACCTCCTCTACACCCCGGCCCCGGGCCGTGGAGTTCAGGACTCGATTCCGTTCCGCGCCGATCCTATGCGAATCGGGCGGACGGCAACCCAGGTATTTCGCTACCGAACCCTCGCCCTGATGCGCCGGATGTCAGACTGAACACGTCCCAGCGCGGTCGAGAGCCCACTGAGCGCGTCCGAGGCCGCGTTGAGGTCGCGGGAGTCGCTCGCTGCAGCCAGCGCCCGGAAGTCGTCCTCGATTGCGCGCAGCTGGTGGAGGACCGAGGCGTGGAGGGCCCGCGCGGGGTAGGGCGGCCGGGTCGCCCCGAGCTCGACGGCGATGCGGTGGACGTCCGCCGCGAGCGCGCTCGACGCGCCGCCGAACGCCGCGGACCCGAACGTCGAGGCGCTGGGAAGCTTGCGGGCCAGGGCGTTGAGGCGCCGCTGGACGTCCGCGACGACCTGCGTGTAGGGCTTGGGGAGGTCGACCTTGTCATCCCCCTGCGCCGGCGCGCTCGACGTCGTGGTCGCGGTCCGGGGCGCCGGCGCGGCGGTGGCCGCGCCGGTGGTCTTCGCGTCGCTTCCACTGCCGCCGCCGCAGCCCGCCGGCACCAGAGCGATCGCAGCGAGGACAAGCGCGAACCTCCGTGTCAGCGGCCCCATCGACGCGTAAGGCTAGTCCAACGAGGCGAGACCCTCGCGCGCCGCCGTGGCGCGGTAGCGCTCGAGCTCCGCGACGACCCGGGCGTCGTCCCATCCGAGCTCGCCGCCGAGTGCGCGAGCCGCGCGCTCCAGCGCGTCGCCCTCCAGCCCACGCGCGTCGAGCAGGCCGAGCCGCGTGCGGCGCAGCAGCACGTCGGCCAGCGACCGCGCCTGCTCGCGCCGCGCCGCGAAGACCAGCTCGGCCAGCAGGTCGGGCTGCCCCGGGAGCACGGGCTGCGCCAGCTCGCCGCGCTCGCCGGCCACGCCGAGGACGTCGCGCGCCGCGTAGCCGTAGCGCCCGGCCAGGCGCGCGTACGAGGCCTCGGGGACGCCCTCGACCCGCGGCAGGTCCTCGGCCGCGACGGCCTGGCCGAGCGGGATCTCGTGCGTTCGGCACGGGGCGTCGCGACCCTCGCGCTCGACCAGGCGGTCGACCGCCAGTTTCGCCATGCGCCGCCAGGTCGTGAGCTTGCCGCCGGTGATCGTGACCAGGCCGCTCGAGGTCTCGTACAGCTCGGCCCGGCGGGAGATGTCGACCGACTTCTTCGGGTCGCCGGTCGAGATCAGCGGGCGCACGCCGGCAAAGGCGCCGGTGAGATCGCCGCGGCCCAGCTCCGTCCCGAAGTAGTCGTTGACCGCCGTGAGCAGGTAGTCGACGTCGTCCTCGGCGGGCTCGACGGCGTCGATGTCGCCCTGGTAGTCGTTGTCGGTGGTGCCGACCAGCGACCGCCCCAGCCACGGGAGCGCGAAGATCGTGCGCCCGCCGCCGGCCGGCACGATCGCGCCGGCGTTGAGCGGCAGCGACTCGGCGGCGAGCGTGACGTGCGTGCCGCGACTGGGCCGGATGACGGGGATCTCCTCCTCGTCGTGCAGCTCCTCGGGCCGGATCCGGTCGGCCCACACGCCGGTCGCGTTGACCACGTTCGCGGCGCGGATCGTGAGCCGCTCGCCGCTGTCGGCGTCGACCACCACGACGCCGGCCGCGCGGCCGCCCTCCTCGGCCAGCTCGACCACCTCGAGGCCGTTGGCGCAGATCGCGCCGAAGCGCTCGGCCTCGCCGAGCACCGTCAGCACGAGCCGGGCGTCGTCGGTCTGGCAGTCGTAGAAAAGGAAGCCGGAGGTCGGGTCGCGCGGGGCGAGCGCCGGCAGCAGCTCGACGACCTCCTCGCCCGAGATCGTGCGGTGGCGCTCGGGGCTCCACTCCTCCCACGTCTCGGCGCTCGGCTCCTCGTCGTTGCCCCGGCCGCGGCGGCCGCGGCGGCGCAGCTTGTCCATGCTCAGGACGTCGTACATGTTCAGGCCGAGGCCGACGATCCGGTTCGGCGCCTCGTCGTTGAAGGCGGGGACGACGAGCTGGAGCGGGCGCACCAGGTGCGGGGCGAGCTTGACCATGAGCTGACGCTCGAGCAGCGCCTCGCGCACCAGCCCGAGGTCGAACTTCTGCAGGTAGCGCAACCCGCCGTGCACGAGCTTGGACGAGCGGCTGCTCGTGCCGGCGGCGAAGTCGGTCTTCTCGACCAGGGCCACGCTGTAGCCGCGAGCGGCGGCGTCGAGCGCGACGCCGGCCCCGGTGATGCCGCCGCCGACCACGACGACGTCGAACTCCTCCTCCGTCAGGGCGGCGATGGCCTCGGCGCGGGGAAGCATCAGTCGAGGTAGGCGACGAAGTCTTCGGCCTGCGCTCGCTCGGGCGGCGCCTTGTCCTGGCGTGCGCGCCCGAGGTGGAGCAGGCCGAGGAAGCGCTCGCCGTCGGGCAGGCCGACCGCCCGCCGACCGTCCGGCGTGCGCAGCACCTCCGGCGTGCGCCAGTACCCGGCCAGGCCGCGGGCGTGGGCGCCGAGCAGCACGATGTAGGCGGCAATCGTGGCGGCCGCGACGTCCTCCTCGTCCTGCACCTCCTCCCCGGTCTGCGCGGCGCTGGCCACGACCAGCGTGGGCGCGCGGTCGAGCTTGGCCGCGGCCTCGGGGCCGGCGGCCTCCTTCAGCCGGCCCACCGCCTCGGGACCGAGCACGCGGAAGCGCCAGGGATTGGTGAGGTTGTGGTTCGGCGCCCATCGCGCCAGCTCGAAGAGCTCGTCGAGCACCTCGCGCCCCACCGGAGCGGGGTCGTAGGCCTTGATCGTGCGGCGGGTGCGGATGGCCTCCTCGATCTGCACGGGGGGAAGGCTATCCCCGGGGCGCGGGCGTCGAATCCCGCGCCCCGGCCGGCGCGCCCTATGCGGCCGCGTGGGCCACGCCGATGCGCGGCTCGGCGATCCGCTCCGGCGGCGGCTCGTCGACCGGCGCCCGGGCGCCGAGCAGGTGGAAGGCCAGCCGCGTTGCCAGGGCCATGATCGTGATCTGCGGGTTGACCCCCAGCGAGGACGGGACGGCGCTGCCATCGGCCACGTGCACGCCCCGGACGCCGTGCACCGCGAGGTCGCCGTCGAGCACGGCGCGACGCGGGTCCGCGCCCGCGCGTGCGGTGCCGAGCGGGTGGAAGGCCATCAGCTCGAGGTCGCGCGCGCGGACGCGCGCGCGCTGCAGCGGGCCCGAGTCGCCGTCGCGCAGGAGCGGGACACCCGCCGCGGGAACCTGCACCGCGCGCGCGCCCGCGGCCCAGTAGAGCTCGGTCAGGAGCTCGAGCCCGCGCTTGAACGTGGCGGTGTCGTGGTCGTTGAGGTCGTAGCGAACCTGCGCCCGTCCGAGCGCCTTGTGCACGTGGCCGCGCGAGGTGTCGGAGACCATCACGCCGAACTGCGAGATGTGGGCGATGTCCTCCATCAGCTCGCGGTGGCGCGCGCCCAGCCCCGGCAGCGCCATCGCCATGTAGTCGGGCGGACCGGCCGCGCCCTCGAACATCAGGCCCTCGTCCGCGAACTCGTCCACGTAGTAGGACTGCGGCACGCCGCGCCACAGCTCGATCTGCTCGTCGAACAGCGCGCGCAGCCCGGTCGCCGGGTGGATCGCGAGGTTGCGCCCGAGTTCGCCGGACGCGCCGCCGAGGCCCTGGCGACGCAGCAGCAGCGGTGTGTGGATCGCACCGCAGGCGACGATCACGTGCTCGCAGCGCACGCGCAGGCGCCCGCCGCCGCTGGTCCTGGCGACGACCTCCCGCGCGGAGCCGCCCTCCAGTTCGATCGTCTCCGCGCGCGCCCCCGTGTACGTGGTGGCGCCCGCGGCCCACGCCCGCGGAACGTAGGTGATGCCGACGTGCTGCTTGGCGCCCGCCGGGCAGCCGAAGACGCAGACGCCCGAGCCGACGCAGCCGCGCACGTTGCGGAAGAGGAAGTCGCCCGACCAGCCCAGCGCCTCGGCGCCGCGGCGCACGACCGCGGCGTTGCGCTCCGGCCAGCTTGGCGGGGACCTGCGCGACGTTGAGGGTGCGCTCGACGCGGCGGAAGAACGGGTCCAGCGCCGGCTCGGTCAGCTCCTCGAGGCCGAAACGCTCGCGCCAGAGCTCGAGCACCGGCGCCGGCGTGCGAAAGCAGGTGCCGGAGTTGACCAGCGTGGTGCCGCCGACGGCCTGCCCAAGCGGCAGCACGATCGGCGGCGTGCCCAGGGTCGCGATCTGGCCGGCGTCGCGGTACAGCCGCACGGTCATGTCCCGCGGGCGCGCCGTGAACTCGTCGGTGTCGTGCCACTCCCCCTCCTCGAGCATCGCCACGCGCATGCCGCCCTCGGCCAGCTCCTTGGCCGCCACCGCGCCGCCGGCGCCGGCGCCGATCACGCACGCGTCGGCGTGGACGACGCGCTCCCCGCCGATCTCGCTCCCGGTCACGATCCGCCGCTCGAGCGGATGGAAGGTCCCGGTGCCGTCGGTGTAGGCCTCGTCGCCGGTGGGCCGCGGCTCCGTGCTCACCAGCGCACCTCCGCCTCGCGCAGCGCGCGGCCGCGGGCGACGACCGCATCCGGGTCGTAGCCGAGGGTGCGTGCGACGCCGTCGTCGCCGTAGTAGGCCAACTTCGCCAGCGCGGTCAGAGGCCGCAGCGCGGCGCCGGCCGGACCCGCCTCGAGGCGCTCCAGCGCGGCGATCCGCGTTTCGGGGCTCAGGCGCCGGAGCCGCGCGCCGTAGCCGAGCGCCAGGGGCGCGACCTCGACGGCGTACAGCAGCGCGCGCAGGAGGGCGCGGTTGGGCCCCGGCGAGGCCGCGAGGTGCGCGCCGAAGGCCGTGACCGCGTCGGTCCGGCGCAGCGGCGGCAACGCCCCGGCCGGCGCGATGGCGGTGTCGGCGATGCAGGCGAACATGCTCGCCTCGCGCGGATGCAGGCCGGTCGCGCTCATCGCTGCAACGCGGTCTCCACCCGCTCGCGCTGGCGCTCGGCCAGGGCGTCCAGGACC
Organism: uncultured Actinomycetes bacterium; assembly: GCA_963725645.1. Classification (GTDB taxonomy): domain Bacteria; phylum Actinomycetota; class Thermoleophilia; order Solirubrobacterales; family Solirubrobacteraceae; genus JALYZC01. The sequence continues at coordinate 1,399,239 of CAVRZD010000006.1, read as the reverse complement.
GCGCGGGCGCGGTCGGCGTCGCCCCCGGCGACCGCCTCCGCGGCCTCGGCGTAGGCGGGCGCCAGCTCGGCCGGGCGGGCGGTCACCTGGAGGGTCGCGGCGTGTTCGAAGTACAGCGCACGGATCGAGTTGAGGATGAGGACGAACACGACGTTGTCCGCGGCCTCCGCCAGCTCGGTCATGAAGGCGAAGTCGAGCGCCTGCGCGGCCTGCGCGTCCGGGGCCTCGGCGAACGCCTCGGCGAGCTCCCGAAGGCGCGCCTTCTGCGGGTCGTCGGCGCGCAGCGCCGCCAGCGCGGCCAGCTCCCGGAGCATCAGGCGCCGGGCCTCGAGCACGTCGCCGAGCACGCCCGCGTCCAGCCCGCCGGAGGTGAAGAGCAGGTGGGCGATGACGTCCAGGCCGCCGTGCTCGCGCCAGTCGCGCACCCGCATCGCGTCGCCGTGGCGGACGTCGATCAGGCCCATCTGCTCCAGGCGCTTGAGCGCCTCGCGCAGCGAGCCCATCGTGACTCCGAGGTCGGCCGCCAGCGCGCGCTGCGTCGGCAACTTCTCGCCCGGCACGTAGCGGCCGGCGAGCACCGCCTCGAGCAGGATCCGGAAGACGTGGTCGGAGACGAGCGGGCGCGGTGGCACTCCGCAGACCGTACCAGATTGTTCCGAACAATCATGGAACCGGCTGCAAACGACCGGCCGGCGGGTGCCGCGATGCGTTGGCCCAGTAGCGTTCCCGCCCGGACATGGCAGACATGGTCATCCGCACCGCCCAGCCCGACGACTTCGGACCCGTCACGCGCCTGCTCGAGCGCCTCGGTCGCCCGACGGTGACGCCGCGCAACCGGGCCGCGGTGAAGGAGGTCTTCAACGCGCAGCTCACCGATCCCTCGACGTCGCACCTCGTCGCCGTGACCGGCCGCGACCGCGTGATCGGCTTCTGCTCGCTGCACTTCCGCGCGCGCCTCAACCACGACGAGCCGCAGGCCTGGATCCCCGACGTGATCGTGGACGAGGGCGAGCGCGGACGCGGCGTCGCGCGCGCGCTGCTGGGCGAGGCGGAGCGGCGCGCCCGCGACCGCGGCTGCTCGGCGGTGGTGCTGGAGTCCTCCTACAACCGCAAGGAGGACCACCTGCTCTACGTCGGCGCGGGGATGACCGACGCCGGCAAGTTCTTCCGCAAGCGCCTGGATTGACCTAGCGGGCGGGTGCAGAGCACCTGGAACACCGAGGTGTAGCCGACCTCGAAGCCGTTGCGGGCGGCGCGGAGGTACAGGCGCCACACCCGGACGCGCTCCTCGCCCGCCATGCGCACGGCCTCGTCGCGGTTCTCGTCGAGCCGGAGCGCCCAGTGGCGCAGCGTCTCCGCGTAGTCCTCGCGCAGGCCCTCGACGTGCTCGGGCTCGAAGCCCGCGCGCTCGAGCGCGTCGACCACCCGCCCGAGGTGCAGGAGCCTCCCGTCGGGGAAGACGAAGCGCAGGGTGAACTCACCCTCGCGGTGGTCGTAGTGGGTCAGCCGGGTGATGCCGTGGTTGAGCAGCCGGCCGCCGGGCTCCAGCGCGTCGAACAGGGCGCGCGCGTACTCCTCGACGCGCTCCTCCCCCACGTGCTCGACCATGCCGATCGAGGAGATCGCGTCGAAGCGCTCGCCGCGCAGGTCGCGGTAGTCGCGCACCTGGATCTCGATGCGGTCGTCGAGTCCGGCCTCGCGCACCCGCTCGCGCGCGAGCGCCGCCTGCGGCTCGGACAGGGTGATGCCCAGCACCGAGACGCCGTGGCGCTCGGCGGCGTGCAGCGCGAAGCTCCCCCACCCGCAGCCGACATCGAGCACGCGCCGGCCCTCCTGCAGGTCGAGCTTGCGGCAGACCATCTCGAGCTTCGCCTCCTGAGCCTCCTCGAGCGTGGCCGCGCCGAGCTTGAAGACGCCGCAGCTGTACGTCATCGACTCGTCGAGGAAGAGCGCGAAGAAGTCGTTGGAGACGTCGTAGTGGTGGCGCACGGACAGCGCATCCCGCTCGCGGCTGTGCAGCCGCCCGCGCGGGCGCAGCTCGGCGCGCGGCGGCGGCGGCGGCCGGCGCAGCCCGCCGGCGCGGGCGGCGGCGAGCGCGAGGCGGGCGCGGGTCGCCGGCTTCAGCGGTGGCGGCTCCCAGGCGCCGATCAGCCTGACGACCGCCTCGACGTCGTCGGCGTCGAGCTCTCCCGCGACGTACGCTCGGCCGAGGCCGAGCTGGCCGGGCGAGCGCACCGCACGTGCGACGGCGGCGGGCGAGCGCACGCTGAAGGTGGGCCCGTCGGAGGCCGTCCCCGGCACGCGGGTGCCGTCCCAGAACTCGACCGCGAACGGCCGCTCCGGCATGGCCCGCTCGAGCTCTCGCGCGAGCGGCGTGGCGCTCGGGCTTCGCATCAAGGCGAGCCTACCTTGTGCGTCCGCATCCGTCACTAGCGTCGTTACGGTGATCAAGTACCTGGGTTCCAAGCGCCGGCTCGTTCCGGTGCTCGGCGACCTCTGCGAGCGCGCCGGCGCGCGCACAGCGCTCGACCTGTTCACGGGTACGACGCGGGTTGCCCAGGAGTTCAAGCGCCGCGGCGCGCAGGTGTGGGCGGTCGACAGCGCGCGGTACTCGGAGGTGCTCGCACGCTGCTACGTGGCCATGGACGCGCGCGAGGTGGACGAGGCGGCCCTGGCCGCCGCGCTGGCGCGGCTTTCCGCGCTGCCCGGCCGCGACGGCTATGTGACGGAGACGTTCTGCCGCGAGGCGCGCTATTTCCAGCCGCACAACGGCCGCCGGATCGACGCGATCCGCGAGGCCCTGGCGACGGAGTACGCCGGCTCGCCGCTGTACCCGATCCTGCTGACCAGCCTGCTCGAGGCGGCCGACCGCGTGGATTCCACGACCGGCGTGCAGATGGCGTACCTGAAGGAGTGGGCGCCGCGCTCGCACCGCGACCTCGAGCTGCGCCGGCCGGCGCTCCTGCCGGGCCCGGGCGCGGCGGTGCGCGGCGATGCGCTCGCGCTCGCCGCCGATCTCCCCGACGTCGACCTCGCCTATCTGGACCCGCCCTACAACCAGCACTCCTACTACCGCAACTACCACGTGTGGGAGACGCTCGTGGCCTGGGACGGGCCCGAGCACTACGGCGTCGCCTGCAAGCGGGCCGACTGCCGCAACCCCGCGACGCGCAGCGCCTTCAATTCCCGCCCCGCCTTCCGCGACGCGCTTGCCCGCGTCGTGCGCGACGTGCGCGCGCGGGTGCTCGTGCTCTCCTACAACGACGAGTCGTGGATCGAGCTGGAGGACCTGGTCGCGCTGTGTTCCGCACGCGGCGCGGTGCGCGCGCTGGCCTTCGACTCCAAGCGCTACGTCGGCGCGCAGATCGGCATCCACGACCCGGCCGGCCGCCGCGTCGGGCGCGTCGGGCGCCTTCGCAACGTCGAGTACCTGCTGGTGGCGGGCGACGCGGCGGACGTGGCCGCGGTGGCGGACCGCGCCGGCCGGATGGCCGCCTAGGCGCTGCACGCGTCCTATGCTGCGCCCCGTGGGTCACTTCGCTGTCGCCGCCATCGGCCGGGACCGGCCGGGCATCGTCGCCGCGGTCACGCGGAACCTCCTCGACCACGAGCTCAACGTGGAGGACTCGCAGATGACGATCCTCGGCGGCCACTTCGCGACGATGATGATCGTGTCGGGCGGCGACGAGGTCGATGTGGGGGCGCTTCGCGCCGACCTGGTCGCCACCGGCCACGAGCTGAACCTCGAGGCGATCTCGGTCGCGGAGGTCGCCGATGCCGACCGCGCGATACCCGCGCCCACGCACACCGTCACCGTCTACGGCGTCGACCACCCGGGGATCGTCCACGCCGTGTCGGCCGCGCTCGCGCAGTGCGAGGTCAACATCACCGACCTCAACACGCGGCTGGTCGCGGACGACGAGAGCGTGTCCGGCGCCAACGGCGACGGACGCGAGGACCTCTACGCGATGATGCTCGAGGTCGTGCTGCCCGAGGGGCTCACCGTCCGGGCACTGGACAGCGTGCTCGAGGCGACCCGGCGAGACCAGGGCGTGGAGATCTCGATCCGCGAGCTGGAGCAGGACGCGGCGTAGCGCTAGCCGTCGGGTGGTCTCGGCGTGTGGTTCACTCGCGTGTACGGCCACGCGAAGCCGAGCGCGGCGAAGTACGCGTAGGCGGGGGTGTCGAGCGCCGGCGAAGCCGCTTCGATGTCGGCGACCATGGTCCGCGCGCCCAGCGCCAGCGCATCGGCCACGATCCTCGCGCACAGCGCCGCGTCGGGCGTGTAGTCGGCCGTCATGACCCCCGGCACGGGTCCGTCGATGCCCAGCCAGGCCTCGCGGCTTCCGTCGAGGTACATGCTCCGCGCGGCAACGGCGACGCCGCCCTCGCGGGCGAGGTAGTGATGCCACCCCGGCCGCCCGAGCAGCGCATTGAGCCACACGTCGGCGGCGGCGAGGCCGTAGACGCGGGTGACCAGCCCGGACCACTCCTCCATCGTCGTGGCGTCGACGCGCTCCACGGCGATGTCGCGGCCATCGGCCGCGGCGAGCGGCGCGCCGAGCGGCTCGTCGCCGCGCACCACCCGGTCCCATGCGCTCGTCGGGCGCAGCCCGTGCTCGCCCAGCCAGCCCTGATAGGGGTCCGGCCGCGTTTGCGGTTGGGACTGGAGCATGAAGGCCGTCACCCCCGCGGCGCGCCAGACGTCGATGATCGCGTCGAGGCCCGCGGACGTCGCCGGCTCCAGCACGCCGATGCCCAGCGCGCAATTGAACTTGTGCCGGTCGAAGCCCGGGCAGACGAGTACCAGGGCGCCGTCGATGACGCGGGTCTCGGCCTGCAGCGCGGCGCGGAGCGCCCGCGGCATTGCCGCAAACAGGTCGCCCCACGCGCGCGCCTCGACGGCCTCGATGGTCGCGGCCGGCGCCGCCGGGCGGCCGGCCCGCCGGAGCGGCGAGCCGGCCGGTACAGCGTCCAGGGCGGACGGCTTCACGCCCCCGCCCCCTGCTCCTGCATCGACTCCATCACCCGCGCGGCGTGCTCCATCGTCTTGCGGCGCGCCTCGGCCGGCGAGAACTCGATCAGCTCGACGTCCTCGTCGAAGTACGGGACGTGACCCGGGGCCATGTAGTACGCCTGGCCCGGGTCGACGGTGTACTCCGTGCCGTCGCTGTTGACGATCCGCAGCTTCCCCTTGATCAGGTAGCCCCAGTGCGGCGACTGGCACGAGTCGTCGGGCAGGCCCCGGAACAGCGGCCCGACCTCCAGGCCCGCCTGCCAGCGCTCGAACGCGACCGTCATGCCGCCGGCATCGACGGCGCGCGACTCGCCGAACTCCTCCTGCATCTCGACCGGGGTGGTCTCCCACGCGATGGTGCCCATGAACGGTCCTCCTTGGAATCGGTTGACTGGCGCTCGCCAGCCTCCCGCGAAAGCGCAACGCCACCGCAAACGGCGCGCAAACGGGCGACGACGCGCCTCAGTCTCGGTGACGAATCTCGCGGTGCCCGCGGCGGGAGCCAGCTGCCCTCCTACGCTCGCCGCAGTCGGAGTGTGAAGCGGCGAGGCGCCGCAAGCGTTTGAGAAGCGCGAGATCGGAGCGACCCTCCGATTGGGGTTCGAGTCCCCCGCACTCCGACCCTCGGCGGTGCACCCCGAACCCGGTGATAGCCTCGAGATGCTTCTCAAGCGCTGCCGGTTCACCCCGGCTTCACACCAGTCGGCCCGCCCGCGGCGGGCCGACGGCGTTCACCGAGCCCTACAGCGCCTTCACCTCTTCGGTGATCTCGCCGACCGCGGTCTTGGCGTCGCCGAAGAGCATCTGGGTCTTGGGGTCGTAGTAGAGCTCGTTCTCGATGCCGGCGAAGCCGGGGTTCATCGAGCGCTTGATCACGATCACCGACTCGGACTCGTTCACGTTCAGGATCGGCATGCCGTAGATCGGGGAGTCGGGATTCGTGTTCGCGGCCGGGTTGGTCACGTCGTTGGCCCCGATCACCAGCGACACGTCGGTGCGCGGGAACTCGGGGTTGATGTCGTCCATCTCCTTGAGCTGGTCGTAGGGGACGTCGGCCTCGGCCAACAGGACGTTCATGTGGCCCGGCATCCGGCCGGCCACCGGGTGGATCGCGTACTTGACGTCGATCCCGCGGGACTCGAGCTCCTTCGCCAGCTCCCGGACCGCGTGCTGGGCCTGTGCCACCGCCATCCCGTAGCCGGGGACGATCACGACCTGGCGCGCATAGGAGAGCTGGATCGCCGTGTCGGCCGCGGTGGTCGAGCGCACCGTGCCCTCGTGCTCGCCCGCCCCCACGGCGCCGGCCACCGCCCCGCCGCCGCCGAAGCCGCCGGCGACGATGTTGGGGATCGAGCGGTTCATCGCCTCGGCCATCAGGTTGGTCAGGATCGAGCCGGACGCGCCGACGAGCATGCCGGCGACGATCAGCGCGGTGTTGTTGAGCGCGATCCCGGTCGCGGCCGCGCTCAGCCCGGTGAACGCGTTGAGCAGCGAGATCACCACCGGCATGTCGGCCCCGCCGATCGGCAGCACGAGGAAGTTGCCGAGCAGCGCGGCGGCGACGAGCACGCCGATGATCAGAATCTCGTCGGTGCTCCCGGCCGCGATCGCCGACGGAGAACGCCAACTGCTACTAGCGCCAAAGCCAGGTTGACGAACTGCTGCGCCCGGCCGAGCGTGATCGGCCGGCCCGGAATGACCTCCTGGAGCTTGCCGAACGCGATGTTCGAGCCCCAGAACGAGATCGAGCCGATGATGGCGCCGAACAGCGAGGCGATCGCGACGTACAGCGCCTCGGAGGAGTAGCCGCCGGTGTTGCGGAACTCGACCCAGGCGATCAGCGCCACCGCACCGCCGCCGACGCCGTTGAACAGCGCCACCATCTGCGGCATCGCGGTCATCTTCACGTTGCGCGCCGCCGGGATGCCCACGGCGGTGCCGATCACGACCCCGAGGATGATCAGGCCCCAGTTGCCCATCCCGGGGGTCAGGAGCGTGGCGGCGACCGCGATGGCCATACCGCCGGCGGCGATCGCGTTGCCCCGCACCGCGGTCCGCGGGCCGCGCACGTTGCATCAGGCCGTAGATGAACAGCGAGAAGGCGACGATGTAGCAGACGTCGATGAAGTTCTGGTCCTGCAGGAAGGATGTCGCGAGGACGGTCATGCGGCCTTGTTCTCCTCCTTGGCCTCCTCGATCTCCTCCTGCTTCGCCGGCTTCTTGCCCTTGAACATCTCGAGCATGCGGTCGGTGACGAGGAAGCCGCCGACGACGTTGATCGTCCCGAACGTGATCGCGATCACCAGCAGCACCTTGTTCAGCGTGCCGCTCGCCGGAGAGGCCGAGCACGAGCAGGCCGCCGAGGATCACGATCCCGTGGATCGCGTTGGTGGCCGACATCAGCGGCGTGTGGAGCGTGTTGGGGACCTTCGAGATGACCACGAAGCCGACGAAGCCGGCCAGCACCAGGATGGCGAGGTTCGTGACGAGCATCAGGCGGCCTGCTTGGCGCCCTCGTGGACGATCTCGCCGCCGCGGGTGACGCAGGCACCGGCGATGATCTCGTCGTCGAAGTCGAGTTTCAGCCCGCCCTCCTCGTCGGTCATCAGCTCGAGGAGCGCCTGGATGTTGCGCGCGTACAGCTGCGAGGCGTGCTCGGCCATCGTGGCTGGGGAGGTTCAGCGGCGCGTCGATGGTCACGTCGTGCTTGACGACGGACTCGCCGGGCTCGGTCAGCTCGCAGTTGCCCCCCGCCTCGCCCGCGAGGTCGATCACGACCGCGCCCGGGCTTCATGCGCTTCACGGCGTCGGCGGTGACGAGCCGCGGTGCGGGGCGGCCGGGCACGAGCGCCGTGGTGATGACGACGTCGAACTCGGTGATGGCGTCGGTGAGCTCCTGCTGCTGGGCGGCCTTCTCCTCGTCGGTCAGCTCGCGCGCGTACCCGCCCTCGCCCTCGGCGCCCTTGCCCGCCTCCAGCTCGAGGAACTGGGCGCCGAGCGACTGGACCTGCTCGGCCACCGCGCTGCGGACGTCGTAGCCGGTGACGGCCGCCCCGAGGCGGCGCGCGGTCGCGATCGCCTGCAGCCCCGCGACGCCGGCGCCGAGCACGAGCACCTTGGCGGGGCGGATCGTGCCGGCGGCCGTCATCAGCATCGGGTAGTAGCGGCCGAGGTGCGTCGCGCCGAGCAGCGCGGCGCGATAGCCGGCAACGTTGCTCTGCGAGGACAGCGCGTCCATGGACTGTGCGCGGGAGATGCGCGGGACGGCCTCGAGCGCGAACGCCGTCGCGCCGCTGGCGGCCAGCGCACGCACGCCGTCGGCATTCGTCAGCGGGGCGAGGAAGCCGATCAGCACGCTGTCGCCCTTCAGGCGCGGAATCTCGTCGTCCTCCGGGGGCGCGACCTTCACCACGACGTCGGCGTCCCAGGCCGCCGCCGGGTCGGAGGCGATCTTCGCGCCCGCCTCCTCGTAGAGGGCGTCGGGGATCATCGCGGCCTCGCCCGCGCCCGCCTGCACGACCACCTCGTGGCCGTTGCCGGTCAGCTTGCGCACGACCTCGGGAACGAGCGCCACGCGGCGCTCCCCTGCCGCAGTCTCCTTGGGTACGGCGATCTTCATGGGCCGGAGGGGCGGGAACCCTACTAATCCAGCAGGTAACCGGCGGCGAGACCGGTGAGCGCGGCCGCCCGGATCAGAGCCCCAGGCGCGGCCCCCGACGCGCCCCCGACGCCCGCGCCGGCGCCGGCCTTCCCGCCCTTCGGGCGGGCGGCGGCGGCAGCGCCCGCACCGGCCGCAGCGCCCCCCGAGCCGGCCGACCGCGCACGCCGGACCGGCCCGAGCGGAAACGCCCTCCGCGCCAGCGCGGTCAGGGCCTGCGCGGTGACCCAGACGGGGGTCTGGCCGCTGGTCCGCGAGTAGCGCACGCTGCCGTCGGGCGCGGTCAGCGAGCGCAGGTAGTCCAGCGCCGAGCGGCCGCCGTGACGCACCGATCCGGGGTTGCGCCCGGCGGCGACGAACGCCTGCGCCGCCCAGGCTGCCGACTGGGCGTTGGAGGGGCCGCCGCGGTTGAGCGGGAAGCCGCCGTCGCCGTTCTGCTGGCCGCGCAGGAACGCGACGGCGCGCCGCACCGCGCCCGAGCCACCGCGGCCCGCGGCGGCGAGCGCCTGCACCGGCGCGCTGGTGTCGTCGATGCCGCTCGGCCCCCCGCGGCCGGCGAAGTTGAAGCCGCCGTCGCGGTTCTGCTGGCCCGCGAGCCAGTTCGCAGCGCGCCGCACCGGCGCGGCGGACGCGGAATAGCCCGCGGCGCGAAGCGCGAGCACCGCGAACGACGTCCAGTTGACCTGCTCGCTGAGCGCTCCGTCGGCGCGCTGCCGGCGGCGCAGCGTGGCGACGAGGTCGCGGCCGCCGAAGTGCCGCGGGTCGAGTCCGGCGGCGCGGACGACGAGGATCGTGCGCTCGAGCTCGCCGGTGTCGTTGAGACTCGCCAGGCCGGCGCGGATGGCGTCGATCGCGCTGCGGCCGCCGCGGCGCACGTCGAGCGGATTGCGCCCGGCGGCGGCGAGCCCCAGGGCCGACCACCCCGTGTAGAGCTGGGTCGAGCGCTGGCCGCGCGCGGCGCCGAAGCCGCCGTCGCCGTTCTGGGCGCCGAGCAGGTATGCGATGGGCGACGCGGCGCGAGCGGGCGAGGCCGCGGCGGCACCGCCGGCGAGGACGAGGACCGCGAGCGCGACCGATGCCAGCGGCGCCGCGCCGACGGCCGGCCGCCAGGTCACCTCCATGCGAGTGCGGAAGCGCTGCAGCGCGCGCAGGAGCGCCGGGCCGAACGCCAGGCAGAACACGACGTTGCCGACAGCATGGGCGAGGTTGAACGGCAGCGAGGTCCCGGCGCGGACGGCGTACCAGGCCGCGGTGTGGTCGCTGTAGAGGACCCAGTCGCCGAAGTCCATGAACGCGCCGTGGGCCAGGCCGAGCAGCCCGCAGGCCGCAGCGAGCGGCACGCGACCGATGCGGCCGCCGGTGGCGTGGGCGAGCAGCGCCCCGGCGACGCCGCACGCGCCCCACGCCGCCATCTCCCAGGGCGTCCATGGGCCCTGGCCGAAGAAGAAGTTCGAGCTCAGCGCGGCCAGCGCGCCGACGGCGAAGCCCGGGCCCGCGCCGAGCGCGAACCCCGAGATGATCGCGATGTCCGTGAGCGGCTTGACGTTGGGTACCGCGCCGAAGGCGACCCGCCCGAGCGCCCCGAGCGCGGCCAGGGTCGCGACCAGCGCGACCAGCCGGGCCGGCGGCCGGGCGCGCTCGTACCAGCCGAACCCGGCGGCCAGCGCGCAGGCCAGCAGCGCGAACGAGGCGAGCTGCCAGGTCACGTCGGCACCTCCGTCAGCGACAGGCGCTCGCGCAGCACCGCGGCGCCCTCCTCGGGGCGCAGCGCCCCACCCGCGCCGCCGAGGACGCGGGCGGTCTCGGTGCTGAAGTACCAGCCTCCGGCCAGCACCTCGTCCGGGGGCCCGTCGGCGGCCACGGTCCCGTCGCCGAGCAGCACGACGCGGGTCGCGAAGGCCGCCGCGAGCTCCGCGTCGTGGGTCGCGACTATCGCCGCGGCGCCGCGCCGGGCGAGCGCCCGGAGCTCGGCGGCGAGGGCGTCGCGGCGGGCGTGATCCATTCCGCGCGTGGGCTCGTCCAGGCCCACGACCGCCGGCGCCGGATCGCCCGGTCCGGCACCGGCCGCGACCAGCGCGAGCGCGAGGCGCTGGCGCTCGCCGCCGGAGAGGTCGCGCGGGTGGCGGTCGGCCCGATCCGCGAGGCCGGCCGCCTCGAGCACCGCGGGCGGCGCGTCGTCGCCGATGCGGTCGCGCAGGAAGTAGTCGCCGGGATGCTGGAGCAGCAGGGCCATCGGCCCGGCGAGCTCGACGCGCCCGCGCGTGGGCGCGAGCAGGCCTCGTGCGACCCGCAGCAGCGTGGACTTCCCGGCCCCGTTGCGCCCCATCAGGGCGACGCGCTCCCCGGGGGCGAGGCTGAGGTCGACGCCGCGCAGCGCCGCCGCGCCGCCGGAGAACTCCTGCCAGACGCCGCGCAGGCGCAGGGCCGGCACCGCGCTTCGCTTCCTGCCGCGGGCCGGCGGCGGCGCGCCGGGCTGGGCGGCGGCCCGGCCACGCTCCAGCAGCCCGTGGGCGCGCAGCGCCGCCCGCGCCGCCTTGACGCCCGTCGGCAGCGGCCGCAGCCCGGCGTCGGCGAAGAGCTGGGCCGCCGGGGGCAGCAGCTCCGGCGCGGCGGCGGCGGCCCACGCGAGGAAGTCGCCCGGCGGCCCGGCGAACGCCACCATCCCGTCGGCGAGCGCGACGACCTGATCCGCGGCCGGCAGCGCGCGGTCGAGCCGGTGGTCGGCGAGCAGGATTGCGGTGTCCCACTGTTCGTTGAGTCGGCGCAGGAGCGACAGCAGCTCGTCCCCCGCGACCGGGTCGAGCTGCGAGGTCGGCTCGTCCAGCACGGCCAGCGCGGGACGCCCGGCCAGGGCGGCGGCCAGGGCGACGCGCTGCAGCTCGCCGCCGGACAGCTCGTGGGTCGGGCGATCCAGCAGCGACGCGACCCCCAGCGCCAGCGCCGCCTCCTCGACGCCGCGCGCGACGGCGGCGGCGGGCTCGCCGCGGTTCTCGAGCGGGAACGCGAGCTCCGCCCGCACGGTCCCCATCACGATCTGGGTCTCGGGGTCCTGGAGCAGCGTGCCGACGCTCGCCGCCAGCTCGCCCGGCCCGTGCTCGCGCACGTCCATCCCGGCCACCTCCGCACGCCCGCTCACCTCGCCCCCGTGCACGTGCGGCACGAGCCCGCAGGCGGTGCGCAGCAGCGTCGACTTCCCAGAGCCCGACGCCCCGGCGAGCAGCACCAGCTCGCCGGGCTCGATCTCGAGCGAGACGTCACGCAGCGCCGGCGCGCTCGCGCCCGGGTAGCGGTAGGTGAGGTCCTCGAGCGAGACCATGGAGGTCATCGCTCGATCCCCCGGCGGTCGATGAACGGCGCCAGCGCGCAGGCGACGATCGCGACCGCGATCGCGACCAGGCCCGCGCCCGAGCTCGCTTCGAGGCGCGGGTACGCCTCGAAGTGCGTCGCGCCGGTCAGCTCGCCGGCGACGGCGAGGGCGACGAGCGCGACGGTCGCGGCCGCGAAGGCGACGTCGTGGCGGGACCAGGCCCGCCGTGCGTGCGGCGCCCGGCGCGCGCTGCCGTACCCGCGCAGCTCGAGCGTGGCGGCCACGTCGATGGCGCGGTCCAGCGCGTTGGAGGCGGTCGCGCGCACGACCGCCAGCCGCGGGGCGGTTCCCGCCGGGCGGCACCGCTGCGCCTCCGCCAGGCGGCCGGCATCGCGCGCGAGTACGGGCACCATGCGAGTTGCGAGCGCGGCGGTCAGCGCGGAGCGGAAGGACACGCGCCGGAACAGGCGCAGCACCTCGTCGGGGTCGACCGCCGCGGCGTACAGCGCGCCGGCGAGCACCAGCGCCACCGCGCGCAGCGCGAGCACGCCGCCGTAGGCCGTGGCCTCGAGCGTGATGTCGAGGTTGCCCAGCCACGGGACCTCCCCGCCGCGCAGGATCACCGTCAGGCCGTCGCGCGTGACGATCGGGTTGACGACGGCGATCGCCAGCGCGAGCGGCGCGGCGAACAGTGCCGCGCGGCGGAGCTGCCGCCCGGTCCCCGCGGCGGCGGCCGCGCCGATCTCCGCGACGAGGACGGCCGCGAGCATCACCGGATGGTCCGCGATCAAGGCGACCGCGGCGAGGGCCACGCAGTAGGCGCAGCCGGCGGCGGCGCGGGTGGCGTGCAGCGGGCTCGCGACGCGGCGGTAGGTCACGCCCCGCCTCCGACGGGTACGGCCAGCACGCCGCCGGACACGGCGGCGACGGCGAAGCGATCGGACAGGGCCGAGGGGTCCGCGAACGCCCGCGCCGCCGCCGTGGTGCCGGCGGCATCGGTTCCCGCCACCACCCAGGTCGGGGCCCGATCCCCCAGCCGAGTCGCGGCGACGAGCCCCGCGCCGGAGCCGAGCGTGCGCCGGGCGCGGCCGTTCGCGTCGAGCAGCGCCAGCCGCCGTCCGGCCGCGTCGAACCGGGCGTACACGCCGCTCGCGACCGGGCCGCTCTCGACCTGCCGCGCGGCCGGATCGGTGCGGGCCGCGCTCCACGGGCCGACCACCACCCGCAGCGTGTCCGGGTCGAACGTCGTCCCCAGCGCCGCCTGCCCCGCGGGCACGCCCGCTGCCCGCAGGCGCCGCGCGACCATCGCGCAGGCCGCGGCCGCGTCGGGCGCGCAGTCGATCCGGGTCGGCAGCCGGCGGCCCTCGCGGCCGTGCAGGAACGGCTCGGGGAACGAGCCGACGACCGCGGGCACGCGCTGGGCGGCGCTCCAATCGTGGCGGTCCCACCACACGCGGTCGCCGCGGTGCAGCGGGAACGCGGCCGCGCCCTTCTCGGCCTCGATGCCGTTGACGTAGTAGAACCAGTCGACCCTGCGCCCCGACCCGTACTGCCCGGACAGGCCGTTGATGGCCTGCACGAAGCCCCCGCCATAGCGGGTCTGGACCGAGAAGGAGCGCGCCAGGAAGCGCATCACCGTCTCGCTGCCCGGCACCTGGTCGGCGCGCGCGCCGCCGACGCGGACGTCCCCGAAGTCGCGCGTCACCACGAGACTGACGCCGCCGGTGCCCGGGCCGGCGCCGAGGCCGCAGCCGGCCGCGCCGGCCAGGAGCGCCGCCAGGGCCAGCCCGACGATCGCCGCGCGCTTCACCCCGACGCCATCCTCTCCGGGAACGATGGAACGGTGCCGGCGCGCTGAGCCTGCACGGTGCGGGTCGCCGCCGCGCCGGCCGGCGGGAGGCTCGCCGTGCCGTCGGCGCCGGTGACCGCCGTCTGCAGGCCCGCCGAGACCGTCGCCCCCGCCACCGCGACCCCGCGGCCGTTGTCGTCGTAGCCGCGCACGAGCACGCGCAGCGGCTGTCCGGCGCCCGACAGCGGCGTGACCTCGAGCGTGCGCTGGCAGCCGCCACTCGACTGCGCGCGGCAGTAGAACCAGGTCAGCCGATCGCCCGCGCGCAACCGGCGCCCGCTCGGGTCCGCCGCCCCGATGGACGGCACACGGCGGCCGACCTTGTAGACCCAGCCGTCGGCGCGACGGTTGCGATCCGGCCCGACCTGTGCCACGAACAGCGCGCCCGAATCCACCGCCCGGCGCGAGCAGGAGCCGTAGTCACGCAGCCGGAAGTCGGGACCGCGCCCGCGCCTGACCGCCGCCAGCGCGGCCAGCGGTGTCGCCGCCGCGACGGCGCACCGCCGTCGCCCCACCGCCAGCGTGGTCGCGGACGCGCGCACGAACCGCGCCGCCGCCAGCACGCTCGTCTTGCCGGCGACCATCACCTCGACGCGCGGGGCCGCAGCCGCCGCCGGGCCCGGCGTCCCGGCCGCGACGGCGGCCGGAGCGAGCGCGAGCGCGACGATGAGTCGCGGCCTCATCGGACGTAGAAGTCCACGCGGTTGGCGCCCGCCGCGATCGCGCTGCCGTTGCCGTGGCCGTCGACGGCGATCGCGTCGACCCGGTAGTGGCCGGGCGGCGGCGTGAACGGCAGCAGGTAGGACCACTTCGGTCCCCCGCCCGCGTACACCAGGTCGCGATGGGCGCCGCAGCGGCCGCGCTGCAGCTTCTCGGTCCGCCACGAGTAGTAGTCGCAGCGGCCGCGGTGGTGCCGCCACAGGCGGACGTAGACCGCCTTGACCCCCGACGGGTCGACGCCCACCGTGCCCTTGAGCAGTCGCGGCGCGCGGCGCGCCGAGAACCGCTGGCCGCGGCGGATGCCGGAGATCCGTGCGACCGGGCCGGTGCTGTCGCGGGCCTGCGAGCCGCCGCCGGCCGCGACGTCGCCGGGACCCGTCCCGCACGCCCCGTCCGCGCCGGTGTGCACGCAGACGCCAATCGTGTTGGAGCGCACGGAGTCGGCCTTGTCGGCCTTCAGGGGGTGCACGCCCACGGTGTCGAAGGTGAGCGTGGCGCCGCCGTCGGCTCCCGTGACCTGGCCGCCGACCGACGCGCCGGCCACCGGCGATCCGTTCTGGCCGTCCGTCACCGTCACCCGCACCGGCTCGCCGGTGTTGGCGCTGCCGGGGGCCGCCAGCTTGAGGAGATGGACCTTGGAGAAGAAGTCGTACGCGAACAGCACGTCGTCGCCGTTCTGCACCTGCTGCTGGCACCCGCCGATCTGGGAGGGCATGAAGTTCAGCGCGTAGCCCCACGACACGAAGTCCGGCGGCCCGCCGTTGCTGTCGGCCCCGACCCGGTCGATGCCGAAGTCCTGAAAACCGTCGAACCACGTGCCCGACCACGTGAAGCCGGCGACCAGCGAGCCGTCGTCGAGGGCCGTGGTCATCGCCGGTCCGGGCGTCGGGTTCACGCCGCCGTTCGTCCCGTCGCACGGGTGCGGACCGGAGCCGTCCTTGGTGAGCGTCTTCGCGTTCGTGGCGACGGTGCCCTCGAACAGCGTGGCGCTCGACCCCTCCACCCGGAGGCGCACCGTCGCCGGCGCCGCGAGCGCCGCGGGGGCGAGCACCGCAAGCGCGAGCATCAGAACGAGACCCGTCCGGGCCACACGAGAGAACTGAGACTGCATGTGAGCCACCCCTTTCCGCGAGGGCGTTCAGTGCTTGATGGCCGGCGGCAGGTCTCCTGGCTCCCGGGCCCACCCGGCCGCGCCTTCCAGGGACGCTGGGCGTCTCCGTGGCCTGCGCGCTGACGCGCGTGCGGCGGGCTTCCCCGGTCACAGTGGCGGGTCCGCGCCGGACTTGCACCGGCTTCCCTGGACCACCGACCCGGTATGTGCTCCGGCATCCTATCCTCCGGGCCATGACCGTCAATCTCACGAGGATCTACACGAAGCTCGGCGACGGCGGCGAGACCCACCTCGGCGACATGAGCCGCGTCTCCAAGACGCACCCGCGCGTCGAGGCCTACGGGACGGTCGACGAGCTCAACGCCCAGCTCGGCCTCCTGCTGACCCGCGAGAACCTGCCGGACGGCTGGCCGGAGTGGCTGCGCCGTGTCCAGAACGACCTGTTCGACGTCGGCGCCGACGTGTCGGTGCCGGCCGGCGGCGATCGCGACCGCCTCCGGCTCGTCCCGGCCCAGACCGAGTGGCTGGAGGCGCGCTGCGACGAGGTCAACGCCACGCTCGAGCCGCTGAAGTCCTTCGTGATCCCGGGCGGCACCCCGGTCGCCGCCCAGCTCCACGTCGCCCGTACGGTGTGCCGCCGCGCCGAGCGCCGTGCGATCGCCGTCGGCGGCGAGCTCAACGCCGAGGTGGTCCGCTACCTCAACCGGCTCTCGGACCTGCTGTTCATCCTCGCCCGCGCGGCCAACCGCGGCGCCGAGCCCCTGTGGGAGCCGGGCGCGGGCCGGGACGCGTAGCTCGCCCCATTCCCGCATCGCGGTGATTTCGAGGGATATCGGGCCGCTTTGGACCCGATGGTCGCATCGCCAGGAGCGAGCGTCTGGCGATGGCCAGTTAGGACTTCCGCCTGTCGCTGCCCGTGGTCTGCAGAATCGTTCGGGCCACGTTCTCCGGGTCGTCGATCATGGGGACGTGCCCGACGCCGGCAAGCACGACGAAGTGGGCGTGCGGCAAGCGCATACGCGCGACGGCGCCGTGACCTCGACCGGCAGCAGGGCGCGTCGCTCGCCCACGCGAGCGTGATCGGGCAAGGCGCGGGGTCGAGCGGCGCGATCTCTTCGTTGGTGAAGAGGGTGTCGTCGGCCACCGTGCACGCGAGCATGTCTCGGGTGGCCTCGATGGCCTGCGCGACGGTGAGCCGGTCGCCGTGCACAGCGACGTCCCGCAGCACCAACCGCCGCACGCCGTCCCACACTCGCGGCGACATCCCGAGCGGATGAAGCAGAACCAGCGGTTCGTTACCGGCCACGCCCGGGATCCTCTCAGCGCTGGCGACCCAAGCCCACGTCCACGCCCCGGCACCGAGGAGATCCAGGACTGCCATGGAGGAGAGTGGATTCCGTCTCCAGGTAGCGCAAGACCAACGTCTTACGTCAAGTCGTACCCACGTCTTCTGCCCTTTCGCGCGAAGCAGAAGCGACCGGATCGGCGCGCTCCGACTGAGGCCGGTGGGTACTCTCGAGTCCGATGCGAGCACCGCCGGACTCCATGCGGACGCTCGTCGACCGGTACGACGCGGCTGCCTTCGAGGCGACCCCCGGCCCGAGCCGCATCCGCCTCGCGACCCCTGAGGGCGACGCCTGGGATGTCGTCGTCGCGGACGGTGCGGCCAGCGAGGAGCCCCCGCACGGGGATCCGGATGCGCTGCTCACCGCCGACGCTGGGACGTGGCGCGGGATCGCGGAAGACCTGCGCGGTGGGATGGACGCCTATCAGTCGGGTCGCTTGGCGATACGTCGCAACCTGCATCTCGGAGTGGGCTTTCTGGCCGCGACCAGTGGGATGACCGAGTCCGGGCGGCTGCGGTTCCGCGTGGTCGCCACCCGCGGCGCGCGGCTGTCGATATTGGAAGCCGGCAGCGGGTCGCCGGTGTTAGCGCTACACGGTCTGGGCGCCACCAAGGGATCGTTCCTGCCCACGGTGGCCGCGCTGGCCGGCCGCTTTCGCGTCATCGCCGTGGACCTCCCCGGGTTCGGCGACTCGGACAAGCCGATCGGTGCGCCCTACGACGCTCGCTTCTTCGCCGCCGCCGCCGTCGACCTGCTCGACGCTCTCGAGCTGACCCGCGTCCACCTCGTCGGCAATAGCCTCGGCGGACGCGTGGCGCTCGAGGTCGGCCTCGCGCACCCCGACCGAGTCGGGCGACTTGCGCTCCTGGCTCCCTCGCTGGCGTGGCGACGCGAGCGGCCGTGGGCTCCGCTGCTGCGACTCGTGCGACCGGAACTCGGGCTCGTCCAACTCGCCCCGCGGCCGATCGTCGAGGCGATCGTGCACCGACTCATCCCAGGGGCCGCTGAGGGCTGGACCGCGGCCGGCGTCGACGAGTTCCTCCGCGCGTATCTCACGCCCGCAGGCCGGGCCGCGTTCTACGCCGCGGCGCGTCAGATCTACCTCGAGGAACCGCACGGGAGCGACGGTTTCTGGACGAGGTTGCAGGGACTTCAACCCGAGGCGCTCTTCGTCTGGGGCCGCCGCGACCGGCTCGTACCGATCGCCTTCGAGCGCCACGTCGCCGACGCCCTGCCGCGCGCCCACCACGTCGAGCTCGACTGCGGACACGTGCCCCAGATCGAGCGCCCCAGCCAGACCCACGATGCACTCTCCGCGTTTCTCTCCGAGGCGCCGTGACGCCCGCAGGGGGCCGACGTCGTCGCCGAATACATGCGCGCCAGGCTCGTCGGCGTCGCGCTGTACTGGCAAGAGAGACCCGACCTGCCCCGCGCAGTCGTCGCGGACACGGCCACTCGCATTGCATCGTCCTTGCTGGCGCCCATGTGGCCGCGATCACGCGACCGTCCTCAGTCCTGAAGAGGACCTTCACCGGGTAGCGCGGGAATGATTGGCCGCCGATCCCCATCGACAACTCCGTTCCGCCAGCCCCCCCCGTAGCCGACCTCGATTGTCATGGCATCCGTGTGCGCTACCGAGTCAACGGGTGGGTTCTGGCGGATGCGCAGCTACCGCACCGCGCCTACCGTTGCCGATATGGAGTTCACGCGCGAATTGGAGAAATCCCATTGGAAGGCGTTTCTCGACGAACTCAGTCAGGAGCTCCCCACCTCGGACATCCGGATCGAAATCATCAGCCCGGAACTCGGAGACGAAGTCGAAGCCGCCGGAGCTCCTGCTGCACGCGATGTCATACGACCCCCGAAGCGACGAGTTCGAGGTCGTCGCTGGGCGTGGCACGCCGGGCACCCCCGCCCTGATCCACCATCGCGTCGAGCACCCTCAGCACATCTGGGTCGACAGCCGCGCCGGCATCCTGCCCGCCTCGATCGCCGTCGACGCTGAAGACGGAACCCGCACGCTCCTGCGCATTGCGCAGGCACCGACGCTCACCAGCTGACCCACCCCCCTGGGCCCGGCAAGAAAGCGACAAGCCCGAGACGGAACCATGAACGTCGACGTGACGACACGAGGCGAGGTGGCGGACGAGGTCAAAGCGCACGCCCGGGATCGAATCGCCCAGCTGGAGGGTCAGGTGCGCGATCGCATGCTGAGCGCCCGGGTCGTCCTCGCCGAAGAGCCCAACCCCCGCCTCGAGCGCCCATCCAGGGCCGAGGCGGAGCTCAACGTCAACGGTCACATGGTGCGCGGCCGCGTCGCTGACGTGGCCATGCCGCAGGCCGTCGATCAGCTCGCCGCCCACCTCGAGCGCCAGCTCAGGCACTACGCCGAACGGCGCTCGACCGTTCACCGGCGAGCTCCGGAAAGATCGCGACACGAGTGGCGCCACGGCGACTGGTCGCCGCCCCGGCCGAGCTTCTTCCCCCGACCGCCCGGGGAGCGCTCGATCATTCGGCGCAAGACCTTCGCGCTCGGCGCGATCATCCCGCTCGAGGCGGTGGCCGACCTCGAGGATCTCGACCACGACTTCTACCTCTTCCACGACGCAGATACGGACGCCGACGCCGTTGTCTACCGCCGCGACGACGACAGGATCGGGCTCATCCGCCCCCCGGCGACAGATCCGACATCGCACGACGACGATGGGCCGATCGAGGAGGCGAGTCGCATCACCGAGCCGATCAGCGTCGACACGGCCGTGTCGGAGATGGACCAGCTCGACCACCGCTTCCTCTTCTTCACAAACGCCCAAACCCGCCGTGGCAACGTCATCTACATGCGCTACGACGGCCACTACGGACTGATCGAGCCGGCAGACTGAGACCCGCACCACGCGCCGGTCGCTGGTTCGCGCGCACCTAGTAGATGCCGCGCCTGAGCGACGGCACCCGGGACGAACTGGCCAGTTGACGAACGCCAATCACGCAGCCAGCTCCCCTGAGCGCGAGCCGCGCGAACGCGAAGCCGGGCGGCGCTCATCGCCCGGAACTGCCGTCATCCGTCGGGCCGTCGTTTCCAGAGCAGGAGCCGAAGGAATCGCCGCGCGCACGGTCCTTCGCGTCGGGTCTGAGTTGGGCGTGCGGGGATCGACTGTGCTGGGTCGGGCTCTTCGGCGTGCAGGCCCAACGCCTCGAACATAGCCGTGAGGTGCGCGGTGACGTCGCGCCCCAACCCGATCGCGATCAGATGCTGTGGTTTGGCGATGATCGTGCGGGCCGGCTCGGCGATCTCGAGATCCCAGCGAACAACAGCGCCGGGCTCCCCGAGCACCACCCGAAGGACGGTGCCAGGACCCTGGAAGTCGGGGTGGCAGACCCGCATCTGCTCGCACAGTTCGACGTCGTTTGCGGTCATCAGGTCCGACCGGCGCTTGCCGGCGCCGTTGGCAGATGCCACCACGTCCACGCCGACAGCCGCCGCGGCGTGCTCGGCGCCCGACACATCCGTGATGAGGTACGTCTGAGTCGTCATTGCGGCTATCTAACCCGCGCGCTCACGGAAAACTTCGCTGATCGCGGGAATCCCCCTGCGTCAGGCGCTCCGGCGAAGGTCGATGCGGCGTGCGGGGTATCGGCTGCCTCGGCTTCCGAGGCAGCCTCCAGTCCCCACGCAAGCCGCTCAAGTAGTTGGCCGCGGCAATGCCCGTCGGCGAGCAGCAGGGGGGTCAATTCCTCCGCGAGTACAAGCGTCTGGCTTAGCTCGGTGTCAGCCGTGACAAGCAGATGAGGCAAACAAGCCTCCTCTTTCGTCCAGGTCACGACCGTCAGGCTGACTCCGCTCCCGTCCGACTAATAGGCCACCCAACGTAGCAGCCTCGCAACGCCACTCAGGGCGCTTTTCCGCGGCGTTACAGGCTGCGGGTGCCCGAGCCCTGGGGCGCGCGGACTGCCGTCCCAGCCAACGATGATCCGCTGGAACATGGCGAACTCGATCCGCCGCCCGCGTGTCTCAGCGCGATCCCGCGGCATCCGCGCCGTGGTGCGCAGGATCCTCGGGCCGCCCGATTTCCGACATGGCCGCATCCCGCGTGACGGGAAACCCGGCCAGGTCGTCGAGCCGGTGGTGCAGCAGTTCGGCCGATCGCGCGTCGGCCACGATCATGAGCCGCCCCCTGCGACGTCGAAGTCGTCGCGCCGCGCGAAGCAGCGGCGTCGCCGCCTCGCCGTTGACGGTCTCCAGGCCGGTGAGGTCGAGGACGAAGTCGCGCTTGCCCTCAGCGATGAGATCGATGATTCGCTGGGCCAGCAGCTCGGCATCGAGCGCTGTCAGCCGACCCTCGGTCTGCAGCAGCTGCGCGTGGACGCCAAGGTCTCGCTCAAACCAGTGGGTGCGCGCCAGCGTTCCATGCCTCCGAGTGAATGAGCCCGGCCTGCCGGAGAAGCTCATTCGTCGCCCTGCCCGATATCGCAACCGCCGATGAAGAGCAAGCCGACGACCGCAAGCAGACCGAGCAAGCGGTTCACGGTGCTCCCCGGGCCTCGCGGTGCCGTGAGCGGAGGGCGCCGAACAGAGGGCGCCGCCCGGATACGGACGCAGCCGGCCGAGGATCGGACGGCTCTTCTGCGCAGGCGAGGCCACCGCAGAACTCGCAGCGACAGGAATGGTGCAACGGATCCAGTCGCCGATCCGTCTCGTACGTGACGCCGCACCGACCGCAATGAACCGTGACCCATTCCATACTGCCGAGGCTAACCGGCGACCCAGGATCGGCATCCGCACTTACCCGCGAGGTGACCGGGCCAATTACGCCTGGTGCAGGCCCGTGCAGACCTCGCCGGGGCTCGGAGATGACGTTCTCCCGGCGGACGGGGGCGAGCCCGTCTCAGCTCCCGGTCGTCATCGCTGACGCTGGGATGCGGTGTCGGCGACGAGCGCGAGTCGCCGTTGCGATTACGTAGACGCCGCGCTTCGCAGGTGCCGCGGGATCGGCCGCGAACGTCGGTGCTGCTTCCACTTCAAGGCGGGAGTGACGCTTCGCGAAAAGGAGGACCGACCGCCGATCCCACCGCACCTCTGCTCGTCGCCCAATGCAGGCGCTCTAGCGGCGACGGGGCAGCGTACGTCGTACGCGCCGGCTACCAGCTTGGGGCGCCGAGCTCGACCGCTGTGACGTTGAGCGGCTGTCCGAACTCCTCCACGACGGCGGTGCGAGTCTTCACGTCCCCGAGTGTTCTGCTCCATGCAAAGCGAGCGTCTCAGCGCCGGCGCCCGAGACGCCCGCCGGTGACGAGGAGCGGGGGTGGCGATGTCGGGATGCGGGCTCCGGCGCCGGCGGAATCAGCGCCTCAGGTATCAGCGCACGACCATCACCCGCGGCTCCCTCCAGAATCACACCGCGATGCGGGTATGGGGGCTCGCCCTACCGCCGCAGCGCGACGGCGAGCGTGGCCGCCAGGGTCGCCCCCAGCACCGCGATGGTGAGGGCACCGACCACGAAGACCGTGTGCGCCTGCGCGTAGGCCAGCGCGGCGTCGGGACGGGCCAGCGCCAGCGCCCCGGCGCACGCCGTGGCCGTGACGGCGGCGAGCGCCGACGGCGTCAGCGCCTCGCCGACCCGCAGCGCGACCTCGCGGCCGCGGCCGGCCCGCTCGGGCCAGCGGGCGGCGGCAGCCCACAGCGCGGCGATCCCGAGCGTGGTCCACAACGTCGCGACGAGGAAACCGGCGAGCACGTCGCTGGGGAAATGCCACGCGAGGACCAGCGTCGAGTACCCCACCGCCACGGCGAAGACGGCGCCGAGCGCCGCGACGAGCGGCCGCCAGCGCGCAGACGCGACGAGCACGGCGCACAGGGCGAGCGACATCGCGCCGGTGGAATGCCCGCTCGGCCACGACGCCGCGTTGATGTGGGTGTCGGTGAGCAGGCTCGACAGGCGCGGGTCGGCGAGCGCGGGCTTGAGCAGCTGCGTCGTGACATTCGCGCCGAGCAGGATCACGGGCACGACCGCCGCCGTGCGCGGGCGGCCCCGCCCCAGCGCGATCGCGACCAGCGCCGCGCCGGCCACGAGGAACGGCTGCGGATCGGCGAGCCCGCCGACCCGGCCGGCGAGCCCGTCGATCGCGGGCGAGTGCAGGTCGACGAATCCCATCAGCGTGGCCGCGTCGAGCCAGTGCCCGAACGGAGCCAGGAACGCGACGGCCCACACCGCCACGAGCACGAGGAGGCATCCGAGGGCAACGAGCAGCGCGATCCGCGGTTTGCGCCTCATGCGCCGCAGAGTAGCCGAGCGCTGATCAAGCCTGGATAAGCGTCCGCTCTGCGCCCGGTGCCGAGGCGGCGGCCACGCGGTTGCGCCCGGCGGCCTTGGCCTCGTACAGCGCGCGGTCGGCACGCTGGAACAGCACGTCGTACTCGATCGCCGCGCCTTCTGCGGCCGCCACGCCGACCGACAGCGTGATCTCCACCCCGCCCGGCCGCGACTGCTCGACCGCGGCGCGCAGGCGCTCGCCCACCTCGAGGCTGCCCTCGACGTCCATGCCGGGGAGCAGCACGACGAATTCCTCGCCGCCGAGCCGGTAGAAGAGCTCGAACGAGCGCAGGGCCTTGCGCATCTCGTAGGTGACGTCGCGCAGCACGTCGTCGCCGCGGTCGTGCCCGTAGGTGTCGTTGACCCGCTTGAAGTTGTCGAGGTCGCAGGCGAGCAGGCAGACGGACTTCCCGAGCAGGAGGGCCTGCTCGCGCAGCTCGGCGAAGCGACTCTCCAGGCCGCTGCGGTTGAGCAGCCCGGTGAGCGGGTCGAGCACCGACTCCTCGCGGTACTTCATCTCGGCGCCGGTCAGCGCGCTGGTGACGGAGACGACCGCCACGAGAAGGGAGATCGCGAGGATCAGGACGCGCGGGTCGTCGACGAGCGCGGCCGGGTCGACCGCGACGGACACGGCGACCATCTCGCAGGCCGTCAGGACCGCGGCGACGACGACCACACGCGCGCGGAACCGGATCGCGGTCATCGCGGCGGGAACCACCAGCCACGCCATGACGGGGCTGGTCGGCCCGCCCGTGAGCGCGGCGCCGAACGCGAGGTCCAGGCTGATGACGATCAGCGTCAGGGCGACCGCGCGCTCGGGACGCTCGTTGCGCGCCATCCGCCAGTCCAGCGTTCCGACCGTGAGGACGGCGATCCCGAAGAGGGGCAGCGTCCACCATCCGGTCCAGGGAATCGTGGCGAGGATCGTCACGCCCATCGCGGCGCCCGCGATCGCCCGGGCCCGCCGGATGCGGTGGTTGTTGTCGAGCACGCGCACACGGTCGCGCTCGGTCGGGCAGAGCCAGCCAGCCATATGTAATGCCTCGACCGCTGTTCGGCGTGCCTGGATACCTCAATTCGGGCGCGGCGATCGAATCGGGCGCTTAACGCTGGGAAAACCACCCTCCGCGCACGAGATCGTGAAAGACGACGAGGTCGTGGCCGTCGCTCGTGACGACCTCCCAGTAGCGGCGCCGCAGCGGGCGGGCGGTCCACCAGCCGTCCTCGACCAGCCAGGACTCGCGGACCGCGTCGACCTCGTGCCCGGCGACGGCGAGCGGGCGGCCGCCGCGACCGGCGCGGACCGCGGCCCGGCGCGGGGCGGCGAGGCGGCGGGGAGCGCTCACGGCCGGCCGCGGCCATCCGACTGGCCGCGGGCGGGCGGCGCGCCGTCGTAGGGCGCCAGCAGCGAACGGCGCTCGGGCACCCGCGAGTCGGGGTCGATGTCGATCACGCGCAGTGCGGCGTCGGGCCCGGCGGCGGCGCGGGCCTGGGCGACCGCCTCGCGCAGGCGGGCGTTGCGCGCCGCCGCGGCCTCGTCGAGCAGCGGGCGCTGGTCGGACACCGGCGGCCCGAAGCGCTCGACGACGAGCTCGAGCGTGCGGGCCGGCGCGGGCAGCTCGGCCAGATGGGACGCCAGCGCGAGGCGCAGGCGGCGCGGGTCGGCGGTGGACTCCCGGAAGGTGATCCGCTCGCGCCACGTCCCACCCTCCACCAGCCGCGCCGCGAGGGCGGCGGCGCGCAGCGTCCGCCCACGCCGCTCGCGGCGGGCCAGCATCCGGTCCACGAGCAGGCCGAGCGCGTGCTCGAGCTGCGGGCCGGAGGCGGCCTCCGGCAGCTCGAGCTCCTCCCCCACCCGCTCTCCGGCGGCGCGCGGGCGCGGCGGCCCCCCGGCGCCGCGGACGAGGTCGAGCGCCCGCAGGCCCGGGGCCCCGAAGCGGTCGGCGATCGCGGCACGCGGCAGCGCAGCCAGCGCGCCGAGCGTGCCGACGCCGAGCCGTTCCAGCGTGGCCGGCAGTTCCGCCTCCACCCCCGCCGTGCACAGCAGGCCGACCGGCAGCGGCGCGAGATAGGCGCGCGCGGCCGCCGCACCGCCGGCGACCACCTCGGGACGGCGCGGTCGGGCGCGAGCCGCCGCGGCCAGCGCGCAGAAGCGCGAGGGCCCGGCACCGACACGCGCCTCGGCCCGCCCGACCGCGCGCCGGGCGGCCGCGATCACCCGCTCGCCGCCGCCGAGCAGCCGCCGCAGGCCGCGCTCCTCGAAGCACACGAGCCCCGGGCGCTCGGGCGCGACGGCGGCGCCGATCCCCTCCAGCCGCGCCAGCACCAGCTCCCAGGCCTCCACCGCGCCGGCGGGGTCGGGCGGCACGAGCGCGAGCCGCGGGCAGCGCGCCAGCGCCTCCCCCAGCCGCATCCCCGCGCGCACGCCGAACGCCTCGGCGGCCGCCGAGGGCTCTCCGATCGCCTGCGTTCCGTCGCCCGGCGCGGGCGCCAGCGCGGCCGGCCCCCGCAGCAGCGCCCTCCGGTCGCCAACGGCGACGGCGAGCTCGAAGCGGGGAAGGAGGATGCAGACGACCAATGCGAACACATGTTCGCATTGGTTCGGCTGTCTTTCAACCGCGTGGTGGGGCGAGGTTCGGCATCGCCCCCCATCCTTCAGTCAGCGGGTTCATCGGCGTGAGGCATCTCAGCCGGAACGCCGGCAGCGTTGAAAGCATCCTGCGCGTCCCGGTACACGACCGTTTCGACGATCTTCCCCTGGCGCACCGTGATCACCTGGCCATAGCGAATCGATACAGCAGCCCCGCTGGCCTTGCCCCGTCCGCTCTCACGGATCACGGCGACGACTCGATCGCCGGCGTCGACGACCTGTTCCAACACGAACGAGTGCTCCGTCCAGGTCTCGCGCCAGGTCCCGATGTACCTGGCGAGCTCCGACAGCCCGCGGTGAACTCGTTCATCGGGTCGGAAGCGACTGACGTCCCAGAGCGTGTCCTCACTGTAGGCCGACCCGGCAGACGCCAGGTCCCCTTGCGAGTACGCCTCATAGGCGCGCTGCACCACCGCGACAGCCTCGCGAGACACTCGACCAGCCTAGGCGAGCGCTACCCCGGCGTCGAGATCCTCAGCGCGAACGACCCCGAGCCCGAGCGACGGCGGACGCGGAAGGTGATACTCGTGGCGCCCTGGCTGGAGCGGCACACGGTGCCCGCGACGTGGTCGCGGCTGCCCCGGGCGTGGGTCTGGTCCACAACCCGGCCGTTCTCCACCACCTGCAGGTCGTAGTTCGCGCGCCGGGGGCCGGTGAGGGCGAGCGCGACGGTGCCGTCGAGGCTGAGGCGCGACGTCGTCGACGTCACGCGGCGGCGGCTCGACAACGTGCGGCGGATCGTGCGCGTGGTCGGGCCGTTCCAGGGCGTGAGCACGTCGCGCCGGATCGCCGCGAACGCGCCGGCGTTGGGCGCGAAGCCGCGGTTGAACTGGAACGGGACGCTGGGGTAGTGGAGGTGGGCGTAGCTGTCGGCCCACCCCTCGCCCGGGTCGTCGAGGTAGTGGGCGCCCTGGTTGCCGGGGAAGTACCGGCCCTGGAACACCCCCGCGCAGATGAGCTTGTAGGAGGCCCAGTACTTCGGCCCCCAGTTGATCGCCGAGAACGGATCGTTCCGGCGGTTGCCGGCGATGTGGTGACCGTACTCGTGGGTCATCACGTACTCGCGCGTGTACGGGCTGCCGCCCCCGCCGGGATCTTCGCTCGGCACGTACATCCGCCGCTCGCCCCCGACGTAGCAGGCCTGGACGCCTTCGTCTCCCCCGCACTCGTCGTTGACCTCGGCGGGCGTCCCGATGAACATCCGCAGCCGGCCGAGCTCGCCGCCGTGCACGCGCGTCCCGAGGAAGTCCACGAAGCTCTGCGCCCCGGCGCGGTTGCTCGGGGTGTCGGCGAAGCTCTGGGAGAGCTGCACCTCGACGACGGTGCCGTCGGCCGTCCGGTAGGCGTGGGTGGAGCCGACGATCGCCGAGGCCCGCGCCGAGCGCCGGGCGATCACGCGATCGAGCACGGGGCCCAGCGCCGGGCCGGTGGTCGCCGAGGCGCTCGGGTCCAGCGGGGCGATCGTCGCCGCGCCGGCCGTCGCCGGCGCCAGCATGGCGGCCGTCCCTGCCGCGGCGATCGCCGTCCGTGCTCGCATGATCAGTACGAGGACGGCTCGCCGAACATCTCGCCGAGCTGCGCGGCGACGGCGAAGTCGCCCTCGAGCACGAGCCGCCCGCTCAGCAGCGCCTTGCCGGGGTCGAGGTCGCGGACGGCCATGCGAACGAAGTCGGCCAGCGGGACCGACAGCTTGAGCCGCGGATCGCCCGCGCGACCGGGCCGGGCGCTTGCCCGCGGTCGCGGCGGCCCGGTGACGTGGACGACCCACGACTTCACACCGCCGTCGGCCGTGCCGAGCACGTACTCGATCTCGCCCTCGAACCCGTTCGCCCTGTCTGGCACGAAGCGACGCGCCATGCCGCCGAACAACACCCGCAGACCCGTCTCCGACCCCACCACGCGCTCGATGCGGCGGTCGTCCGAGCGCCGCACAAAGGCGGCGAAGGCGGCCTCGCCACCGGACTGCAGGCGGGCCGCGAGACCGCCCGCGGCGCGGCCGTTGCCCGCCGACGCCGAGGCGGCGCCATCCTCGGCGCCGGCCCCCACGCGCGCGGGCGGCGGGCCCGAGGCGGTCGGCGCGATCACGTACTCCGGATCGGCCGTCCGCGCCGGCTCGCGCCGCGCCAGCGCCGCCGCCACGGCTGGCGCGAGCCGCTCGCACTTGGCGACCTCGCGCGCCTCGGCCTCGGGCGCGAACTCCGGCAGCACCTCGGTGGCGAACAACTCGAGCGACTCGCAGATGTGCTCGTGCTGGTTCTTGCCGGCCTGCGAGACGAAGATGATCTGATCCACGCCGGCGGCCTCGTAACGGCGGACGAGCTCCCGAATCTGCTCGGGCGTGCCGATCGCGCCGCGCAGCGAGCCGAAGCCCTGCTCCATGATCTTGATGCCGAGCGGCGCCTCGTCGGGAGTGATGATCTTGCGCGAGAAACCCGCCTCGTCGCGGCGCTCGAGGAACTCGTCCCAGATGCTCGTGCGCCCGGGGCGGTGGTCGCCGAACACGTAGTAGTGGGCAAGCGAGTAGCCGAAGAAGTGCGCGCCGTCGATGCCGCGCTCGATCGCCGTCGCCTCGTCGGCGTGGCACATCATCGGCAGCACCACGGCGACGTTCGGATTGACGGCGAAGCCCGCCGGAACGCAGCGATCCGAGGCGATGATGTCGTAGTACTCGTCCACCCACTCCTTCGCCTCCTCGGGCTCGACGAAAGAGAACGACAGCGCGCCGATTCCCTTCTCGGCCGCGAGCCGGATCGTCTCGCGCCGCGAGCAGGCCACCCACAGCGGTGGGTGGGGCTTCTGCACCGGCTTGGGGACCACGTTGCGCGGCGGCATGGTGACGAAGCGCCCGTCCCAGCCAGCGAACGGCTCCTCGACCATCATCCGAGTGGTCACGTCGAGCGCCTCGTTCCACTGCTCGCGTTTGGTCTCGCGATCGACCCCGAAGCCCTCCAGCTCGGCGCCCGACGAGGTCTCGCCCGACCCGAACTCCACCCGGCCGCCGGACACGAGGTCGAGCATCGACACCTTTTCGGCCACGCGCGCGGGATGCTGGTAGCCGGGCGGGATGGCGACGATCCCGAAGCCGAGGCGGATGCGCTGCGTGCGCTGGCTTGCCGCGGCCAGGAACACCTCCGAGGCGGAGGAGTGCGAGTACTCCTCGAGGAAGTGGTGCTCGACCTCCCACACCGAGTCGATCCCCAGCCGGTCGGCCAGCTCGACCTGGTCGAGCGCGTCGGCGATCAGGCTGCGCTCGGCGTCCTCGCCCCACGGCCGCGGAAGCTGGTGCTCGTAGAAGATGCCGAAGCGCATGGGCCCGGGAAATGCTACCCGGGCGCCAGAGCGGCCCGTGCTTGTCCCAGATCGCGTTGGAGACCCGAGCCGACCGAGGTCGTGCACGTGGCCGGCGCGGCGCAGGGTGCCGGCCTCGCCGTCCGGCAGCCCGAGGCGGACGCCGGCGTGCTCACCGCCCTCCCGGTTTTCCACGGCTCGAGGCGCTGTCAGGTCGCGGCCAGGCGCGCCGCGTACTCTCCCAGCGAGCGCCGCAGCCGCCGCTCGCCGACGCCCCGCTCCCGCAGATGGACGAGGACGTCGGGCGCGAGTGCGGCCAGGAGATGGTGCGCGAGGAGCGCTGCGTCCACGTGCGGCGGCGTGTCGGCGAGCAGGCTCGTGACGTGCTGGTGCCACGCCGCGTAGGCCCCCGTGGCACACCGCCCGCCGCCGCGACCGGACTCGGCGGCGAGGAGGAGCTCGGCGTTCTTCAGCGTGAAGGTGGCGAGCGCGTCGACGAACGCCAGCAGGCGCTCGCTGGGGGGCGCGCCCGGGCCGAGCGGCGGCGGGCCCCGGAGCACGGCGTCCTGAAGCCGGCGCTCGCCGTCGTCGAGGAGCGCGAGCGCAAGTCCGGCGCGGTCGCCGAAGCGGTGGAACACTGTGCCCTTCCCCACTCCGGCGGCCCGGGCGACCTGCTCCATCGTTACCCCGGCGACGCCCTGATCGGCGAACAGGGTTCGCGCGGCGTCGACGATGCGCGCGCGGTTGCGGGCGGCGTCCGCCCGCTCGCGCGGCGGGTCGGTGAGCTTGGGTGGCGCGATGGGTCTGGTCCGGACGGCCACGGGCGGAGCAGTCTAACTGGACCATGGTCCGCTTGTGCCACGGTCGAGTTGCGGGTCAGCTGGTCTCCGTGCGCCGCGGCTGAGCGTCAGCTGGTATCGGTGACGTCGGTGCAGGCGTTGTTGCCGCCACCCGGCATCCGCGGGGATTGGAGCGTGCCCAGGAGACGCCCGGCAACCCGCCAGCGCGCGGTGAAGATGCCCGCTCGTCGTGGCGTACAGGCGATCTTCGTGAACGAGACGCCGTGATCGGGATCGAGCTCGTACGGGAAGCACTTGGAGAGGCCCGGTCCCGAGACGCACACTTGGAAGTCAGAGGCGATCGGAAGGATGTGTTCCCGGTCACTGATGCTGAACGTATTCCTGTCGCGTCCGGCCTTGAACATCGTCAGGCAGTAGAACGGCGCCGCCACGGGCCCTCGAGTGGAGCAGTACAGCGAGACCCGGTCGCCCGGATGGTCCAGTGTCAACGTCTGCGGGAAGTCACCGAGGGCGCTGACCACGACCGCTCCACGCTGCACCTCGGTGGTCGTGCCGTCGCACGTGTCCTCTATCAGCCATCTGGTTCCCCGGATCGTCGCTGCGCTGTGTCCGCCGCTGGTCTTCGTGGGCCCGTGGGCGTTCGCGTGGAAACGGCGGCGGCTGCGGCGCGCTGCGCGTGCCGTCGAGCTGTTGCAGGGCCCCAGGCCCACGAGCCTCAGGTCGAGGAGGGCCGAGCGCCGATCCTGTCTGACCACGAACGGGGCGCCGTAGAAGACGCCCGACTGGGTCACCCCGGCGCGACACGTGGCCGACACCAGCCTGACCCGGCCTTGGGAGGTGTCGACCGTCGAACCCACCGGGACGGTGGCGCTGCGGCGCAGACGGAGGCGGCGGCTGCCGGGTCGCCTCACGAACACCACCCCCCGGAGCCGGCGGACCAAGACCGTTCGACCGACCCGCGGGTTGCCGCGCGCCGCACCGCACACCAGCGGCGCGGGATCGGGCCCCGGATCGACCTTGCGAACGCGCGAGTTCTCGGAATCGGCGACCAGGAACCCTCCGTCCGGGGTCGACGCGACGAACCGGGGTCCGAACAGCGCGGCGCGGGTCGGGGGGCCGCCGTCGCCGAAGGAGCCGGGGGTGCCATTGCCCGCGACCGTTCTGATCGTGCCGTCGGCCGAGACCTTGCGGATGCGGTGGTTGAGCCGGTCGGCGATGAGAAAGCCGCCGTCGGCGCTGAGCTCGACGCTCTCGGGCTCGTAGAGCCGAGCGCGAGTCGCAGGGCCGCCGTCGCCGGAGAAGCCGGGGGTTCCGCTGCCGGCGACGGTCGTGATCGTCCCCGCGGCGGATACCTTGCGGATGCGGTAGTTGAAGCTGTCGGCGATCAGGAAGCCGCCGTCGGGAGTGGGCACGGCGCGGCTGGGGGAGAAGAGCTTGGCGGCGGTGGCCGGTCCGCCGTCCCCGGCAAAGCCGCCGTGTCCGTTGCCCGCGACCGTGGCGATGATCCCGCTCGCCGAGACCTTGCGCACCTGATTGTTGAGGTCGTCCACGATCAGGTAGCCGCCGTCGGGGGTCGGCTCGACGGTGAAGGGCGAGAAGGACGCCGCGGTCGCGGGGCCGCCGTCGCCGGACGGACGGTCCGAGCCGGTGCCCGCGATCGTGGTGATCGTTCCACCGGCCGAGACCTTGCGAATCCGATTGTTATAGCTGTCGCTGATCAGGAAGCCGCCGTCCGGCGTCGGCTCCGCGTCCGTTGGGCTGTACAGGTCGGCGGAGGTCGCCGGGCCGCCGTCGCCGGAGAACGCGATGTTGCCCGACCTGCCCGCGACCGTACTGATGGTGCCGTTGGGAGCGACCTGCCGGATGCGGTGGTTGAGCTTGTCGGCGATCAGAAACCCGCCGGATGCGGTCGGCGCAACGCTCATCGGGTAGTAGAGCCCGGCGGCAGCCGCTGGCCCGCCGTCCCCGGAGAACCCGTCCTTGCCGATGCCCGCGACGGTGGTGATCGCACCGGCTACGGCCGCCGACGCCGTCACGGCGGCGACGCCGAGCGCGACGCAGACCGCCAGGGCCAGCGGGCCGGCGCCCACTCGCACGCGCGATCGCCTGCCGGCGCGCCGCGGCGGGTCCGCACGCGGCGCGCGACTGGCGGTCATGTTCGGATGGCGGCCGAGGTAGCTGGAAACGACGGCCACCGCAAGACGGCGTATTGGTCTGCCCCTTCCTTCCCTGGCCCTGGGCACGGCGACGGTACACGACGAGCGGCGCGCCCGTCAACGGTTTTCCGGCGCTCCGTGCTCGGCGCGACGACTCGCCGGCGCGTCATCACATAGAGAAGCCCCGCCAAAGCGGGGCCTCTCCGTAGCAGGTCGGTAAGCCGGATTCTGTCGTGAGCAGCCATCCATCTGAGCGGCCGACCTGGACCTTGGCGGGCAGCCTGCAAGCGGTCCGGCTTGGCCTTGCATCCGGTGGGGTTTGCCTGGCCGCCGCGTCACCGCGACGCCGGTGCGCTCTTACCGCACCATTTCACCCTTGCCGGCCCCGGGCTCACGTGTGGCCCGGGACGTAGGCGGTGTCATTTCTGTGGCACTTTCCCGCAGGTTTCCCCGGGTCAGTTTCGGCTACAGGGGAAAACTCCCTGACCCGGGGAAACTCCCCGGTTCAGCGTTACTGACCACCGTGCCCTGTGATGTCCGGACTTTCCTCGAAGGGTTGGACCTCCGCGACTGCTTGACCTGCACGTCGAGGATACCGCGCCAGCGTCGAGCCGGCCACAGGTTTCGCCGCACCGCCGTGGCTGCCGCGCGCGCGAAAAAGGAGCATAGTTCGGGGTTGTGCACGTAGGGTCTCGTGCTCGACAGCGCGTCATACCTCGACGGCAAACGCTGCGCGTGCTCGCGATCGCGCTCGCGCTGGCGCTGGCCGCCCCGGCGAACGCGCCGGCGAATTGGAACCAGCCGTTTGCGGGATCGCTCAACGTCGATGCGACCAAGGACGGCGTGATCCCGCGCGTCGCGAACGTCGACGGCGTGCCGTACGTGGCTTGGCGCGAGTCGAGCGGTGCTCACGACCAGATTCGCGTCAAGCAGTTCAGCGGCGGCGCATGGACCGCGGTCGGGGCCTCGCTCAACATCGACACGACCAAGGATGCCGACCACCCCAGCATCACCAGCATCGGCGGCGTCCCGTACGTCGTCTGGAGCGAGTCGGACGCGGCTGCCCACACGCTGATCCACGTCAGGCGGTTCACCGGCGGCGCGTGGAACGCCGTCGGCCCCGCGCTCAACACGGACACGACCAAGAACGCCAATCACCCGAGCATCGCGGGCATCGGCGGCGTCCCGTTCGTCGCGTGGGAGGAGTCCAATGGCACCGTCACGCAGATCCGCGTCCGACAGTTCAACGGCGCCACGTGGACCGACGTGGGCACGCCGCTGAACGTCGACCTGACCAAGGACGCCGCCCGTCCGAGCATCGCCAGTATCGGCGGCGTGCCATACGTCGCCTGGGAGGAGTCCAACGGCGCCGTCACGCAGATCCGCGCCAAGCTCTTCAACGGCGCCGCGTGGACCGGGGTCGCGACCCCGCTCAACGTCGACGCGACCAAGGTGGCCTCCTCCCCGACCATCGCGGACGTCGGCGGCGTCCCGTTCGTCGCCTGGCACGAGTCGAACGGCACCCACACCCTGATCGACGTCAAGCAGTTCAGCGGCGGCGCGTGGACCGCCGTCGACGGCGCGCTGAACGTCGACGCCACCAAGGACGCGGCCAACGCGCGCATCGCGAACATCGGGGGGGTGCCCTTCGTCGCGTGGGAGGAGTTCAGCGGCACCGCCGATCAGATCCACGTCAAGCACTTCGTCGGCGGCGCGTGGACGGCGGTCAGCGGCGCGCTGAACGTCGACGCGACCAAGAGCGCCGACAGCTCGAGCATCACGAGCATCGGCGGGGTGCCCTACGTCACCTGGTTTGAGCTGGACGGCGCCCGCCTCCAGACGCGCGTCAAGCGCCTCGAGCCCGACATCCTGTCCGAGAGCGCCACGCCGACGACTACGGGCGCCACGCTGGCGACGCAGGTGAACGACTTCGGCGTGCCGCTGCCGATCGGCTTCGAGCTCGGGCAGACGGCCGCGTTCGGGACCCAGACCGCGTTGCAGACCACTCCCGGCGGCGGCGTCTCGACCCTGACGCAGGCGGTCGGCGGCCTCGCGCCCGCGACCGCGTACGCCTACCGCGCGTTCGGCTCGGACACCTTCCGCCAGACGTCGTTGGGGTCGACGCAGAGCTTCACGACGCTCGCGCAACCGGCGGTGGTGCGACCGGCCGTCACGAACCTGAGGCAGTCGGCCAGCCGTTGGCGCGAGGGAGGCGCCCTGGCCAAGATCAGCCGCAAACGCAGGCCACCCGTGGGCACGACATTCAGCTTCCGTCTCAACAAAGCGGCGACCGTGCGGCTCGCGTTCACGCAGCGCGTCGCCGGGCGCAGGGTCAAGGGAAAGTGCGTGGCCCAGACCAAGCGCAACCGAAAGAAGCCCAGGTGCACGCGCACCGTCACCGTCGGCACTCTGAGCTTCAGGGGTCGCGCGGGCACCAACAAGGTGCGCTTCCAGGGGCGCCTCTCGCGCCGCAAGCGACTCAAGCCCGGGCGCTACACGCTGACGGTCACCGCACGCGACTCGACGGGGCTGCAGTCCGCACCTCGGTCGGTGAGCTTCACGATCGTGAAGGGCTGACGCCGAGAGACCCCCGGCCTCGGCGTACTGCCCGGTGCCGGCGGATGGCCTACGCGCGGCAGAGGTTGCCCTGCAGGACGAGCGCGGTACAGCGGACCGTGCCCTTGTCGTCGAGCTGGCGCACGGTGACCTTCTCGCTCGTGCCGGCACGGTCGGTCGCGGTGCACGTGAACGTCTCGCCCTTCTTCGCGTCGACCTTGCGGGGGCACCGCACGGACCCTACGTCGATGCCCCGATGCGTGATGCCGACGCGCAGGCGCGCCTCAACGCGATGCGTGTCCAGCGAGTTGCCGCCGCAGCCCGCCGGGACCGCGGCCGCCACGAGGACGGTGAGCGCAGCGATTGCCCGGCGCACTACGAGAGCTCGGTGCCGCACGCGGCGCACGTGCCGCGCCCGGCGAACGACGGTGACATCTCCCCGGCGCACACCGGGCACACCGCAGTCGCGCGGTGCGCGAGGTCGTGCCAGACACCCGCGATCAGGCGCTCCAGAGTGGGGCCACCGGACGACTCGGCCGCGCGGGGATGCTCGATCCGTT
Organism: uncultured Actinomycetes bacterium; assembly: GCA_963725645.1. GTDB lineage: Bacteria > Actinomycetota > Thermoleophilia > Solirubrobacterales > Solirubrobacteraceae > JALYZC01. The sequence continues at coordinate 1,363,913 of CAVRZD010000006.1, read as the reverse complement.
CAGCGAGAAGCGTCGTCACGAGACCTTCCGCATGACGCCGACCACGCGGCCAAGGACGCGCACCTCGCGCGAGCGAATCGGCTCCATCGTCGGGTTCTCAGGCTGCAGGCGCACGTGGTCGGCCTCCTTGAAGAAGCGCTTGATCGTGGCCTCCTCGCCCACCAGCGCGACCACGATCTGCCCGTCCTTGGCCGTGCTCTGCGGACGCACGGCGACGTGGTCGCCCTCGAGGATGCCGGCGTCCTTCATCGAGTCGCCACGGACGCGCAGCAGGTACTCGCCGTCCGCACCGCCCGCCAGGCCGGGCACCTCGACGTACTCCTCGATGTTCTCCTCGGCGAGCACCGGCTGGCCCGCGGCCACCTGGCCCACGAGCGGGAGGCCGTTCGGGCGCACCACGCTCTTGACGCCCTCGACCGCCTTGTCGAGCATCTCGATCGCGCGTGGCTTGGACGGGTCGCGCCGGAGCAGGCCGACCTTCTCGAGGTTCGCCAGGTGGGCGTGCACGGTGGACGAGGAGGCGAGGCCGACGGCCTTGCCGATGTCGCGGACCGTCGGCGGATAGCCGTGGCGCGACGAGTAGCGCTTGATGAAGTCGAAGATCTCCTGCTGGCGCTTCGTGAGGTTGAGGTCGACCATGGGAGCGGTGCCTCCTAGAGCTGGCTGAGGAAGGGTGGGACGAACATGTGTTCGGGACTGTAGCGCGCCCCGCCGACGGACTCAAGGGAGGCGCCGGACGGCGTCAGTGCGCCCGCCGGGCGGGGCTATACTCGCCTCCCCCGCGCCTGTGGCGGAACTGGTAGACGCGCAAGGTTGAGGGCCTTGTGGACCATTTGGTCCGTGGAGGTTCGAATCCTCTCGGGCGCATTCGAGAGCCCCGCGGCAGCGGGGCTCTCGGCTTCTCAGTGGCCGAGGAAGGCGGCCGCGCGTTCGTAGAGCTTGTAGAGCTTGAAGCCGCGCGCGAAGTAGTTGGCGCAGTAGCTCTGGAGGAGCTCGTAGGCCCGGCCGTCGTCGAGCACGGGGCCGTTCTGGATGCCGGCGGAGGATCCGACCGGCCCGCCGGCGAACTGCCGGAGCTGAACCACCGTGCCGCGTCGCTGCTCGACGGTGCCGCGCCGCCAGTCGGTGCAGTTGTCGGTGCGGATCGATGCCCCCACGCCGGGAGGCGGGAGGGTCACGCGGGGCTTCGAGCCGCTCGAGCCTCCGCAACCACCCAGGAGCGCGCCGCAGCACATGACGGCGACGGCCGGCGCGGAGCGTCCGGTGAGACCGCCCGCCTACGGCTTGGACGGCGTCGTGAACCACGGGCACGTCTTCGTGTCGAACGTGATGTCGGCGAGGCAGTTGAGCAGCTCCGGTTCCTGCTGCGGGCCGACCGTCCCGACGCTCGAGCCGTCGCACGCGGAGGGCAGGAACGGGGCCGGCGGCGTGCTCGTGACGCCGGCCGCGGTGTCGTCCTTGCCGGTGTTGCCGTGCCAGCAGTTGCCGGTGGTGCCGAGGAACTCGTCCCACCAGAAGTCGGTGCGGCCCGTCGCGAGGTCCCCGGTCCCGTTGGACTTGACGGTGCCGTCGGGCGCGCGGCCCATCACGTTGCCGTAGAACTGGTTGCGATACGACGTCGACGGCGGGAAGGCCGTCGGATTGCATCCGGCGAGCTGGGACGGATCGATGCCCGTCGGCCCGCAGACGACCTGGTCCGGGACCGCGAAGAGCATCGTGCCGCGCCGCCAGTTGTCGTAGAAGCGATTGTTGCGAACCACGTTGTCGTTTCCGCCGGCGATCCACAGGCCCGTGCCGACCGGGAGGGGAACGCTGGGGACGACGTCCGAGCCGGGGACGTAGGGGTTGAAGTTGTTGGAGTAGAAGTTGTTGTTCTCGATCAGGTCCGAGTCCTGCGGGAAACCGGGGTGGCCCGCGGCCGTGAAGACGTCGGTCGTGAAGCCCAGCGCGTTGTCGTAGAAGTTGTTGTGGTGGAGGTGGACGGCGTTGCCGTCGGTGCCCGAGTACCCGCCGGCGTTGTGGTGCGAGTCGCAGTCACGGATCTCCTGGCTGTAGCGGAACTGCGGGTAGATGCTCGTGTCGCGCTGGTTCCCGGTGTCCGCGCCGGCACCCGGATACAGGCCCGAGTCGCCGTGTCCCGCGGCCTCGCAGTTCTCCATCAGGCCGTGGTCCTCCACGAAGGTGAGCACGCCGTACTCGCCCGCGTAGAAGGTCTTGAAGCGATCCAGCAGGTAGCCGTCGCTCTCGAGCACGTAGACGTCGTGCTCTGTGGCGTGGCGGACCTTGACGTTGCGCAGGACGAATCCGTCCGCCCGGTCGACCCGGATGCCGACGTCCTTCACCGGACCGATCGGCGCGGCGTCGCCCGACTCCACGCGTCCCGCGTCGATCGTCACGTCGTCGGGGGACACGCCCGATCCCTCCATCTGGAGGTTGCAGCGGATGCAGCCAGGTCGGGGATCCCGTGCCGGTCGGTCCGCGGCGGCTGCGGCGGCGCGGTGGACCCGGGCTCGCGGCCGAGCACCGCGATCACGGCAGCCAGGTCGCATCCGGCTGCGCGCCCTTGAGCATGTCGCCGATCGCCCCGCCGAGGAAGGCGGTCCACATGCGGTGCACGATCCGGAAGCGCTCGTCGGTGAACGGCGGCTGAAGCCGCGCCACCTCGCGGACTTCGGCGCGGATCGCGTCGAAGTCGGCCGCGTTGTTGACGTAGCGCGTCGCACCCTGCTCGAGGGCCTCCAGGCTGATCCGTCCGGCCTCGTGGCCGGAGAGGACGACGAGCCGCGACTCGGGAGCCCGCTCGCGCATGACCGGGAGCGCCTCCAGGCCGTCCATGTCCGGCATCGAGAGATCGAGCAGAACCACGTCGGGCTGCGTCTCGGCGACGCCCTCGACGCCCGTCCGGCCGTCCGAGGCCTCCCCCACGACCTCGATGTCCGGGTCCGCCTCGAGCTCCAGGCGCAGGAGCAGCCGCAGCTCCTGCACGTCATCCACGAGATACACGCGGATCTTCCCGTCCTCGCTCATGACTTCGACCCGGCGGGCGGCGGCGGCACCGGCGGCTCCGGTGGCCCCTTCGTCCCCGCGGGCGCACCGCGCCGAAGAACGCCCGGAGCGATCTCCTTCTCCTCGAGCAGGCTCGTGACGAGTTGTTGCGTCTCGGTCAGCGTCTCGGCCAGCTTCTCCCGGCTCGTCCCCGTGGCCCCGCGGTCGAGCGCGTACTTCGCGACCACCAGCCGCTGTACGACGTTGTCGTTGATCTCCACCGCATGCAGGCGGCTGAGCTCGGCCCGCTCGAGTCGGCTGTTGGCGACCAGTACGCGGCGCAGCAGGAAGAGCCCGAGGCCGGCGGCCAGCACGAACGCCGCGAAGATCACCCACGAGACGACCCGCTGACTCCCGTTGACCGTCGCGTACAGCTTGCTCTTGGAGGTGCTCAGCACGATCCGCCACGGGGACCCCCCGACGGGCGTCGAAGTGAAATAGCGGTTGTCGTCGTACGAGCCCTGTCGCCGCGTGGCCACAGCCGCTGCCAGCGCGCGATCCGGCAGCGGCTTGCCGAGTCCGGGGGAGCCCACGACCTTGCCGTTGGCGTCGATGACGTACGAGCGGGCCGCGGCCACGTTGGGCACCTTGCGCAGAAAGCCACCGAGGAACTGCGCGAGGAGGTTCCCGCTCAGCCCCGTGACCTCGACGCGGCGACCGTGCAGGGTCGGGAACGGAGTCGCCAAGTCGAGGCGTGGTACGCCACCCGAGCCAGGGAGCAGGTTCGAGAGCTGGGTGGTGCCGGTTCGCAGCGCCTTCGCGACATAGGGCGCGGTGGCCGCCGCAAGGGGCGGCGCGTTCGGGGTGGCGGCGAGCACTCGGCCGTCGCTCCCGACGATCGCGGCGTACCGCGCCTGCGACTGGCGCGCGCTCGCGGCGAGCACCGCGGGGTCGACCTTGGCGCCCCCGAACTTCGCCGCGTTCTGGACCTGCCCCTGCTGACTACCGATCTCGAACAGCGCCGCCGTCAACGCCGCGGACACGTCGGCGCGGTCGTGGAAGCGCTTGTCCAGGTCGCGGCGCTGCTGCTGCTGCGAGTGCGCGAGGGAGTAGGCGAAGAAACGCGAGCAGCGCCACCGTCAACGCGATGGCGCCCGCGAAGACCAGTCGAAGCCTGCTCGCAGCCGAGTCGCTCGACCGACTTCGGCCGGCCGGGTCGCTGTCTGGGCTCACTCGTCTGCGTCGCCTTAACGTAGGAGGGTGGGCACCACACGGCCCACCCGCTGCGTCGATCCTACTGCGGCGAAGACCGGCTACGCGGCCAAATCGCGCCGCTGCGTCTCGTACGCCCGCGCGGCCTCGACGAGGATGTCGAGCATGGCGTCGGTCGCGGGTGAGCGGACGGCGGCCGGAAGGGTGGCCGCGGCCACGCGGCGGACGGGCGCCCACTTGCCGAGCGAGCAGATCGCGATGTCGTCGCGCAGGTTGCTCAGCGCCAGCTCGGGGATCAGCGAGATGGCGACGCCCGCGGCGACGAGGCCCTGGACGACGTTGTAGTCGTCGCTCTGGAAGCCGACGCGGGGCTCGAAGCCCGCCGCCTCACAGGCGGCCACGTGCATCCTGTCGCACACCCCGCCGCAGTTGGCCTGGCTCCACGACTCCTCGGCGAGCTGCTCGAGCCGGATTGTGTGCTTGCGCGCGAGCGGGTGGTCAAGCGGCAGCGCGACGTAGTGGGGGTCGTCGAGCAGGTGCGTCAGCTCGACGTCCTCGCGCAGCCGGCCGTGGGCGCTCGCCGGCAGCGACGGGTACTCGAAGGTCAGCGCGACGTCGAGGTCGCCGGCGCGCAGCGCCGGCAGCGAGTCCTCGGGCTCGGCCTCGATCAGCGACAGCTCGACGTCGGGATGGCGGTCGGAGAACATCGCGATCGCCAGGGGCACCAGCGTGGCGCCCGCGGTCGGGAAGGACGCCAGCCGCAGCCGCCCGCCGCGCAGCCCGGCGATCGCCTCGAGCTCCTCCTCGGCGGCCGTGAGCCTGGCGAGGATCGCGTCCGAATGGTCCACCAGTGCGCGGCCCGCATCGGTGAGCGTCACGCCGCGCGCGCCACGCCGCAGCAGACGGGTGCCGGCCTCGCGCTCGAGCGCCGAGATCTGCTGCGAAACCGCCGGCTGCGTGTACCCCAGTTCGTCCGCCGCGGCGGAGAACGAGCCGGTCCGCGCGACCTCCCTGAGCACCTTCAACCGCTTCACGTCGAGCATAAGGGCAGCTTATCCCAGGTAGCAAGAACCTTCATTTGTCGTAATGGCTTTGGCCTGCCAACCTGGATGTCGACCTCACATCCCGCGACCGCGGAGCGTTGAATCGTCATGACATCCAAGACCCGCCTCACCATCAGGCTCGCCGAAGACGACGACCGCCCCGCGCTCGCCGCCCTTGCCCAGCTCGACAGCCGCCACGCACCCGCCGACCCGGTGCTCCTGGCGGAGGCGGACGGCGGCCTCGTCGCCGCCCTCTCGTTGCTCGACGGCGGGACGGTGGCCGACCCGTTCCGGCCGACCGCCGACGTGGTCGACCTCCTACGCGTGCGCGCCGCCGCGGCGGCGACGCCTGCCCGCTCCCGAAGCGGCCTGCGCCTCGGTGCGGCCGTCCGGCGTGCGCTGCCCGTCTGAGTCCCCCCTCAGCACCAGAGCGTTCCCCCGCTCTCAGGCGTGGGACGCTTTGGCGTGATGAGCGCGCGCGCCGCGTCCCCGACGCCCCTCGCCGCGCCCGCGTGGAAGGTGTGGGCCGGCCTGTGGACGATCTACCTGATCTGGGGCTCGACCTATCTGGCGATCCGCATCATGGTGCGGACCGTCCCGCCCCTGCTGGGCGCCGGGCTGCGCTTCGCGGTCGCCGGCGCACTGATGCTCGCGGTCCTGCGCCTCCGCCGCGGGCCGCTGCGCATCACGCGGCGCCAGCTCGTGTCGGCGGCGGTCGTCGGCACGCTGCTCGCCGCCGGCGGCAACGGCCTGGTCACCGTCGCCGAGCAGGAGGTCCCCTCCAGCCTCGCGGCGCTGCTGATCGCCTCGGTGCCGCTGTGGGTCGTGCTCCTGCGCGCGCTGCTCGGCGAGCACCCGGGCCGAGCCACGCTCGCGGGCGTCGCGATCGGGTTCGGCGGCGTGGCGCTGCTGCTGCTCCCCGGCGAGCAGCCGGCGGGCGTCAGCATCGCCGGGCTGCTCCTGGTCGTGGTCGCGGCGGCGTCGTGGGCGACGGGCTCGGTGGCGTCCGGGCGGGCCGACATGCCGGACGACCCGCTCGTCTCGACCGGCTACCAGATGACGATCGCGGGCCTGCTCATGGTGGTCGGCGGCGGGGCCGCGGGCGAGCTCGGCGACATCCACTGGGGTGCCCTGTCGGCCGAGTCCCTGTGGGCGTTCGCGTACCTCATCCTCATCGGCTCGATCGTCGCCTACTCCGCCTACACGTGGCTGCTCCAGCACGCTCCCGTGTCCCGGGTCGCCACGTACGCGTACGTGAACCCGGTGATCGCCGTCTTCCTTGGCTGGATCGTGCTGTCCGAGCAGATCACCGTGCTGACGCTGGTCGGGGCGGCCGTGATCGTGGCCTCGGTGGCGTTCATCGTGCGCCACGAGACCGCGCCCGGTCCGGACGAGCCCGACGAGGCCGCTGACGACCGGGGCGCGCTCGAGCGCGCCCCGGCCTAGTGTCCGGCCGGATGGCGGCGCCCGACATCCCGCTCGAGCCCTTTCGCTGGGACGACGGCGACCGCGTGATCCGCTTCGGCCGCGGCGCCTTCGCCGACGTGCCGGACCTCGTGGGCGAGGGCTACGTCCTGCTCATCACCCCGCGCGGGCGCGAACGCGCGGGCGACCTGGCGGAGCGCGCCGCCGCGGTCCACGACGTGCCCGAGGGACGGGTGGACGAGATCGCCGGCGAGCTGCGAGGCGAGGTAACCGGCGACACGCTCCTCGCGCTCGGCGGAGGCCGTGTGATCGACGTTGCCAAGGCGCTGGCGGCGGCCGACCCCCCGCGCCGGGTGGCCGCCGTTCCCACCACGCTCTCCGCCGCCGAGATGACCCGCGGGCACCGCCACGCGTCCGGAGTCGACGCCGCCGCCCCGCGCGTGCGCCCGCAGGTGGTCGTCAACGACCCGGCGCTGTCGGCCTCCCAGCCGGAGCCGGACCTGGCGGCGAGCGCGCTCAACGCCATCGGCCACGCCGTCGAGGCCCCGCTGACGCCGCGGGCCAATCCCGCGTCCACGCTCGTGGCCCACGGCGCGATCGGCCTGCTGGCCGCGGGCCTCGCGCCGGAGGAGCCCGACCGCAATCGGCTCGCGCTCGGTGCGCTGCTGGCCGGCTGGGCGAGCGACGTCGCCGGCTATGGGCTGCACCACGTCGTCTGCCAGACGCTGGTCCGCCGCACGGCGATCGGTCACGGCGCCGCCAACGCCGTGATGCTGCCGCACACGCTGCCGGCGCTCGCGCGGCGTCGTCCCGAGCGGCTGGAGGCGATGGGCCGGGCCGCCGGCGAGGGCCTCGCGTCGATCGCGGCGCGGCTCGGCGCACGCGCCGGGCCGGCCCGGCTGCGCGACCGCGGCGTGCTCGCCGAGGAGCTGGGCCCGTGCGCGGAGGCGGCGCTGCAGCGCGTCGAGCTCCAGCTCATTCCACCGCCGCCCGACCGCAACGAGATCCTGGCCCTCTACGAGGCGGCCTGGTAGCCGTGGCGGAGGTCGTGGTCGTCCTGCTCGCGCGGGTTCCCGAGCGCGGCGTCGAGAGCTTTCGCCGCTACGAGCGTGCGGTCCTCGCGCTGCTGCCCGATCACGGAGGAGCGTTGCAGCGGCGCCTGTGCAGCGAGGACGGCCTGACCGAGGTGCACGTCGTGGGCTTTCCCTCGGCCGAGGCGCTCGCGAGCTACCGCGCCGATCCGCGACGCGAGCAGCACCGCGAGATCCTCGAGTCCTCCGCGGCGCGCGTCGAGGTGCTCGAGCTCCGCGAGGCGCCGACCGACGAGCTGCTAGCCGATCTTGAGTAGCACGATCGTGTTCACGGCGAACGCGATCGCGAAGCCGATCGTCCAGCGGTTCAGGTTGCGCTCGACCAGCGAGCCGCCGCCGAGCGGGCCAGAGCCGGTGCCGACGCCGAAGGCGCCCGAGAGCCCGGAGTCCTTGCCCGAGTGCATCAGGATCAGGAAGATCAGCACAATCGAGATGAACACCTGCAGGACGGAAAGGATCAGCTCCATCGCCCAATAGGGTACCCGGGCATGGGCAATCCGCTCTTCGCCGCGTTCTACGACCGCATAGTGGCGGGGAACGAGCGCGCCGGGTTCGAGGATCGCCGCGCCGAGCTGCTGGCCGGCGCGCGCGGGGCGACCGTTGAGATCGGCGCCGGCACGGGGCTCAACCTGCACCACTACCCGGCCGCCGTGACCGACCTGGTGCTGACCGAGCCCGAGCGCCACATGGCGCGGCACCTGCGCGCCCGCCTCGCCGAGTCCGCTCGGCCGGCCGAGGTGGTGGAAGCGCCGGCCGAGCGGCTCCCGTTCGAGGACGCGCGCTTCGACACGGCCGTGGCCACGCTGGTCCTGTGCACGGTTCGGGACCCCGCGCGAGCGCTCGACGAGATCGCGCGCGTGCTCAAGCCCGGCGGGCGGCTGCTGTTCCTCGAGCACGTGCGCGCGCACGACAGGCACCGACTCGCCCGCTGGCAGGACCGTCTCGCGCGCCCGTGGGGCTGGGTCGCCGGCGGCTGCCATCCGAACCGCGACACGATCGCCGCGGTGGACGCCTCACGGTTGAGCGTCGAGTCCGCGGACCACGGCGAGATGCCGAAGGCGCCGCCGCTCGTGCGGCCGCTGGTCGCCGGCGTGGCCGTGCGCGAGGGCGGCTAGTGACCTGAGTCGTTAGTTCGCAGGCTTGTTGGGTTCGGGGGCGAATCCATCGTCGTTATCTACGACGATGGGAGGCGGTTATGGCGCAGCGTGTCGAGGTGGTGCTCAGCGACGAGGAGCGGGAGGTGCTCGAGCGCTGGGCTCGCCGCCCCAAGAGCGCGCAGGCGCTGGCATTGCGCTGCAAGATCGTGTTGGCGGCGGCTGATGGGGTGGCGAGCAAGGAGATCGCGGCCCGTTTGGGGTGCACGAAGTCGACTGTGGGCAAGTGGCGGGGTCGCTTCGCCCGGCGTGGCTTTGATGGGTTGCACGACGAGCCGCGGCCGGGGAAGCCGCGTTCGATCGGCGACGATCGGATCGAGCGGGTGATCGTCAAGACGCTCGAAGAGCAGCCGCCTGACGCAACGCATTGGTCGACGCGCTCGATGGCTCAGGCGACGGGGATGAGCCAGTCGGCGATCAGCCGGATCTGGCGGGCGTTTGGGCTCAAACCGCATCAGACCGAGGCCTTCAAGCTCTCGCCCGATCCGCAGTTCATCGACAAGGTCAGAGACATCGTCGGGCTGTATCTGAACCCTCCCGATGCCGCGGTGGTGCTGTGTGTCGATGAGAAGTCCCAGATCCAGGCGCTTGACCGCTCGGCGCCGGTGCTGCCGCTGATGCCCGGGGTGCCCGAGCGGCGCACCCACGACTACGTGCGCAACGGCACCACGAACCTCTACGCCGCGCTCGACGTCGCCTCCGGTCAGGTGATCGCCGACATGTCGCCGCGCCATCGCGCCGAGGAGTTCCGCCGGTTCCTCAACCTGGTCGATAGCTCGGTGCCGGCGCATCTGGACGTCCACGTGGTGCTCGACAACTCCTCGACGCACAAGACCCCGTCGATCCAGCGCTGGCTGCTGCGCCACCCGCGCTTCAATCTGCACTTCACGCCGACCTACAGCTCTTGGCTGAACCTCGTCGAGCGCTGGTTCGCCGAGCTGACCAGCAAAATGGATCAAACGCTCAGCCCACCGCTCGGTCCGCGACCTGGTCGCCTCGATCCGCACCTGGATCACCAACTGGAACGAAGACCCCAAGCCCTACGTCTGGCACAAGACCGCAGACCAGATCCTCGACAGCCTCGCCGCCTACTGCCAACGAATCTCTGACTCAGGTCACTAGGCACCGTCCCGCACGGCCATCAGGCCGCCGATCCCGCCCACGTACTCGGTGCCGTTGGGGCCGATCGCGATGCCGGCGTAGTGGTTGTTGAAGTTGGCGCCCGACCCGGCGAGCCGCTTCCACACCAGGCGACCGGTGCGGAAGTCCACCGCGGTCCAGAACCACGCGTCGGCGGTCGGGTTGACCGGGTCCGGGTCCTTGGTGAAGGTGTACAGCAGACCGGTGGCGAGCGACAGCTTCGAGACGACGCTGGGCACCCGTTCGGTGCGGTTAGTCCAGACCCGCGTGCAGCCGCGGCCGTCGGCGCGAACGTCGACGCGAGTCATGCCCGGCGTGGTGAGGCCGCCGTTCTGCGTCTTGCCGAGGTCGTAGCCGTAGTTGTTCTCGGCCACGATCGAGCGGCCCGCGACGATCAGCGAGTTCTCGTCCGAGCTGCCGTTGCGCGAGAAGATCGGCACCTGGCACACGACCCGCCTCTGGCCGCGGCGCAGCTTCGCCGCCGTGCGGTAGACGACGATGTTCAGGGGGTTCGCGTTGTCGGTGATCGCCACATAGCCGCCGGGCATGACCGTCGGCGTGGTGCCGGTGCCCGCATCGAACTGCCCGGGCTTCTGCTTGTGGTCGTTGCGGTACACGACGCGCCACACCACCTGCGGGCGCCCGTTGGAGCCGAGGCGGAAGCGGTACATCGCCTTGTCGGTCGCGATGTAGACGCCCTCCGGCGACGTCGCGAACGAGTTCTCGATCTCCTCGTTGAGCCGGATCGACCTGCCGCGACCCGTGCGTGGGTCGAGCGCGCCCACGGTGCCCTTCTGGCGGCCGACGAACCACAGCCGACCGCCGAAGTCCGGGATCGCCGACGGCAGGCGCTCGTCCGGCGCGAGCAGCGGCCCGACGTTGAAGTCGCGCACTCGTCGGAAGCCGGGCGTGCCCGATCCGCCGGTCTCCTCGACCACCCAGATGTGGCGGTCGGTGGTCGCCATGACGGCGCGGTCGCGGTTGTCGAGGAAGAAATACGCCCCGCCGGTCGTGTTCGTCGTGACCGGGATGCCGGCCGGCGGCGGCTTGAACGGCAGCGAGAAGTCGGCGAGCACGTCGAGCGTGCTCGGATTGAGCATGTACAGATGCGGCCCTGTGGCGGCCGACACGCAGGTCGCGACCAGGCGCCCGCGGGAGTCGAAGGTCAGCGTGATGCAGACATGATTGTCGAGCGTGGCCGAGAACGTGAGCGGGTTGCGCCCGAGCGGCCCGCGCCGCGTGTAGGAGTCGGTCATCCATGCGTCGTTGTGCACGTTGTTGTTGGGATTCGGGGCCATGAACGGGTTCTGGGGCGTCCGCGGGATGCCGCGGATCGGGTTGGCGGTCGCGGGGGCGCCCTGGAAGGTGGGCAGCGAGGTCGGCGCCCCGCTGGGCGCGATGGGCGTTGCGGCGGCGGCGGTGGCCGTCAGCCAACCGGCGAGCGCGAGCGCGCCGGCGACCGCGGCGGCTCCGAGAGCGCGGCGATGCGTCATGCGTGAGTCCTTCCTGGACGACCTGGGGACGTTCCGACGGCGGGGTGGCCGACGGTGTCGGCAGCGTACAGAACTTATTGGCGACTTGTCAAATAAGGGCTATCCTTGGCGCCATGCCGCCCTCCGCCCGCACATCCTCCCGCTCGCGCCTCGCCCCCGAGGAGCGGCGGGCGCAGATCGTCGCCGCGGCGCGCGGGCTGTTCGCGGCGCGGCCGTTCCACGACGTCTCGATCGCCGACATCGCCCGGGCGGCCGGCGTCACCCGCGGGCTCGTGCACCACTACTTCGGCGGCGTTCGCGAGGTCTACCTCGCGGTGCTCGGCGAGATCGCCGAGGCCGGCGTGATCGTCCCCGGCGGCGACCCCGAGCTCCCGCGCGAGGAACGGGTCGCGCGCAACGCCGACACCTGGCTGGACATCGTCGAGCGCAACCGCGAGGCGTGGCTCGCAACGGCCGCGCAGGGCGACGCGATCGCAGACCCCGAGATCCGCGCGCTGATCGAGGGCGGGCGCGAGGCGGCGGTCGAGCGCATCCTGCGCGCCAACGCCGACACGCTCACCGACACCCCCCAGGCGCGCGTCGTGCTGCGTAGCGCGCTCGGACTCAACCAGGCCGCCTGCCGCCAGTGGCTGGCCGGTCAGGCGACGCGCGAGGAGACCCACGCGCTGCTGACGACGGCGTTCCTCGCCCTGATCGACGAGGTCATCCCGGCCGTCGAGGCCGTCGGCGACGCCTGAACGCGTAGGACGACGCGCTCCCAGTGGGTCGTAGGCCGTGGTCGAGTGCGGCGCGTGCTGCGACGGTGCAAGTCGCAACCGGACGACCGAGGAGGTCTCGAAGTGAGCGTAGCCACCGACACGATCCGCAACGGCGTGGACACCGAGAAGATGTTCGCCACGCTGGACCTGATCAAGGCGCAGCCGGAGCTGGCGAAGTTCCAGTTCCGCGCCGACAACCACTGGATCGACGGCTCCCACAACCGCTCGACGATCAAGGGCTTCTACGCCGCGGGTGGCGAGGACACCACGCGCACCGAAGCGTTCGAAATCGACGCGGGCGAGCCGGCGATCCTGCTCGGCACCGACACCGGTGCCAACCCGGCCGAATACCTGCTGCACGCGCTCGCCGCCTGCCTGACGACGTCGATCGTCTACGTGGCCGCGGCGCGCAAGGTCGAGCTCACGTCCGTCGAGTCGACCCTCACGGGCGACATGGACGTGCGCGGCGCACTCGGCGTGGACGACGACCCCCGCAACGGGTTCGAGCGCATCGGCGTGTCGTTCCGCGTGACCGGCAACGCGCCGGAGGAGAAGCTCCGCGAGGTCGTGGAGCGGGCCCAGAAGCGCTCGGCCGTCTACGACATGGTCACCAACGGCGTGCCCGTCGCCGTGGAGGTGGCGACCGACTGAGGCTCGCATGCAGCCCCGTGGCCGGAGCCGTGCTCCGGCCACGGGTGCATCACGAGCGGATTGGAGATTCCGCCATGCCGATCGAACTCACAGCTCATACCGACGCCGGCGTCCGCCTCGTGGCGATCGCCGAGGAGATCTCCGAGGGGCTCGCCGCCCGCGCGGCGGAGCACGACCGCGACGGCAGTTACCCCTTCGAGGCGATCGACGCGCTCAAGGCCGCCGGCTACTTCGCAGCGCCCGTCCCCGTCGAGCTCGGTGGGCTCGGTGTCTCGTCCGCGCACGACCTCGTCGTGGCGTCGAGCCGCCTGGCGCGCGGCGACGCCTCCGTGGCTATCGGCGTGAACATGCATCTCGTCGCAGTGCTCAACATGGAGCGCCGTCGCGAGGTCGCGGTCGCGGCCGGGGCGGAGCGCCGAGCCCGCGGCTTCGCCTCGTCGCTCGAGCAGATCGCGCACGACGGCGTCGTGCTGGCCGCCGCCATCAGCGAGCCCGGCCAGGACTTGACGAAGCCGGGTACGCGCGCCGTCCGCACCGAGCCGGGCTGGCGGATCGACGGGCGCAAGATGTTCTGCACGATGTCCCCCGCCGCCACCGATCTCTACGTGGCCGTCACCTATGCCGACGGCGAGGGCACGGAGCGCTACGCATACGCGATGGTGCCCACCGACGCGCCCGGCGTCGTGGTGCACGACGATTGGGACGCGCTCGGCATGCGCGCGTCCGGCAGCAACTCCGTCTCGCTCGAGGGCGTCGAGCTGCCCGAGTCCGGTGTGCGAGGCGGCTTCCGGGCCGGCGACCCGCTGCCGTACATGGAGCGCAACCTGGTGGCCGGGCTGTTCCACGCCGCGGCCTCGCTCGGCATCGCCGAGTCGGCCGACGCGGTCGCCCGCCGCGGCATCGCCGGGCGCATCAACGGCGATGCGCGTCCGCGCATGCAGGTGGCCGACAACGCCGTCGACCTCGCCGCCGCGCGCGGCGTCCTGTCGCGCGCGGCCGCGCTCATCGACGACCACCGCGCCGCCAACCCCGCGTCCGACGGCAGCGCCGACGAGCTCCGCGCGCTGTTCGCCGAGGCACAGGCCGCCAAGGCGTTCGTCAACGAGGCGGCCGCCCGCATCGTGGACCGCGCCCTCGCCCTCTCGGGCGGCGCCGGTTATGTCAACGGCAGCCCGCTCGCACGCGCGTACCGCGACGTCAAGGCCGGCTCCTTCATGCACCCGCTCGGCGCCAACCGCGCCTACGACTACCTCGGCCACGTCGCTCTCGGCGAAGAGACGTCGCTCCACTGAGATGGCGCTGGCAGCTCCAGCCCCCGCCGCGGAGACGCCGGACGCGCGCTCGTTCCGCGACGCACTCGGCAGGTTCGCGACCGGGATCGCGCTCGTCACGGCGGCGCCGGACGGCGAGCCCGCCGGGTTGATCGTGAACTCGCTCGCGTCCGTGTCGCTCGAGCCGCCCCTGCTGTCGTTCTGCCCGTCCCGCAGCTCGCTCACGTGGTCCCGTATGCGACGGGCGCGGCGCTTCGGCGTCAACGTGCTGGGGCGACAGCACGAGCGGTTCGCGATACGCGCGACGCCTGCCGGCGCGGACCGATTCGCCGGCCTCGACTGGGAGCCCGCGCGCGGCGGCGTACCGCTGCTCACGGACGCCCTCGCCACCCTCGAGTGTGAGATCGTCGCCGAGCATCCGACCGGCGACCACTGGATCGTCGTAGGGCGGGTCGACGACCTGCGTACCTCGCCCATCAAGGACCCGCTGGTCTTCTTCGCCGGCGCATTCGGCGCCGTGCAACAGCGGGTCTGAGCCGTCACATCGAGCGTCGCCGCAACGGCTCCATCTCCAGGACCGTGATGCGGCGGCGCTCGGTACGGACCCAGCCGAGGCCGCGGAGCGCGTGCAGCGCCTTCCCCACGGCCTCGCGCGAGGATCCCGTCCATCCGGCCAGCTCCTCCTGGGACAGTGGGAGCGTGATCCTCACCCCCTCGCCGACGGGCTCGCCGTAGCGCTCGGCGAGCTCCACGAGGCGCGCGGCGACGCGCCCCAGCGTGTCGTGCGCGCCGAACTCGACGCGCTTGCGGTCGGCATCGCGCAGCCGGCGGGTCAGCATCTCGAGCAGCAGGATCGCGATACGCGGATGCGCGGCGAGGAAGGCCCGGAACTCGCGCGCCGCGACGACGGCCGCTTCGACCGGCTCGAGCGCACCCACGGTGGCCGACCGCGGCTCCCCGTCGATGGCGGAGAGCTCACCGAGGAGGTCGCCCGGCCCGCGAAACGCCAGCACCACCTCCTTGCCGTCGGGGGTGACGGTCGAGACCTTCACGCGCCCCGACAGCACGACGACGATCTCGTCGGATCCGCCGCCCTCGTGGAAGAGGGTGGCACCACGCCGATAGCGCCGGCGCCGGCCCCGCCGGAGCAGGTCGGAGCGCTCCGGCTCGTCGAGCGCGGCAAGGAAGCCCGTCGCAGTCGGCCCGGGTGCGGCCGCTGACGCCATGGATTCGACCCTACCTCGCCTCGAGTGCGGAAAACGACCTGTTCACGACCGTCACGACGTGACAGAGTCGAGCCATGGCAACGGTGATTGGACGCGAAAGGCGGGAGCTCCGGTCGCGCGAGCCGCTGCGTGCCTGTTATCCCGAGACCGAGGGCTACGTCGAGCGCGACGGCGTGCGCAGCTTCTACGAGGTCTATGGCGACGGCGAGCCGACGCTGCTGCTGCTTCCAACGTGGTCGCTCGTGCACTCGCGCTTCTGGAAGGCCCAGATCCCGTATCTCGCACGCCACTTCCGCGTCGTCACCTTCGACGGCCGCGGCAACGGCCGCTCCGACCGGCCGGTCGGGCCCGAGCACTACGCCCCTCCCGAGTTCGCCGCCGACGCCGTGGCGGTCCTCGACGCGACCGGCACCGAGCGGGCGATCACCGTCTCGGCGTCCGCCGGGACGCTGTGGAACCTCTACCTGTGCTCCAGCCACGCGGAGCGCGTGGACGCTGCCATCTTCATCGGCGCGCTGTTCCCGGACGGAGAGGAGTGGCCGGAGTGGACGCGGGCCAACGTGATCGACCGTCGCGACCGCCACGAGGGGGCCGAGCGCTACAACGTGCACCACATGCGCGAGGACCTCGGCGACTTCGCGCAGTGGTGGTGCGAGCAGGTCTGCGCCGAGCCGCACTCCACGCAGGCCATCGAGTACTGCGTCGAGTGGGCACTCGACACCGACGGCGAGCGGATCGCCGACACGCTCGGGCCCGTCGAGGCCATGGGCCTGCCCACGATTGGCGACGTCTTCCGGGCCGGACGCGACACGTTCGTCGACATGGCGCGCGCGGTCACCTGCCCGACGCTGGTCCTCCACGGCGAGCTCGACCCGATCACCCCGCCGAGCTGGGGCGCAGCGGTCGCCCGCGAGACCGGCGGGCGCCTGCACCCGCTTTCGGACACCGCCCATTCGGCGGCGCGCAGGCCGGTGGAGATCAACGTCGCCATGCGCGACTTCGCGCACGAGGTGACGGACGGCCTCACGCGGCGCGACCCCGCGCTGCGGCACAACGGCGACGGGCGGCCGCGCGCGCTCATGATCTCTTCGCCGATCGGGCTCGGCCACGCGCGCCGCGACCTCGCGATCGCCCGTGAGCTGCGCGCGCTCGAACCCGACCTGCAGATCGACTGGCTCGCCCAGGACCCCGTCACGCGCGTGCTCGAGGCCGAGGGCGAGGCGATCCACCCGGCCAGCCGGCACCTGGCCAGCGAGTCGCGCCACTTCGAGTGCGAGTCGGCCGAGCACGACCTGCACTGCTTCCAGACCTTCCGCCGCATGGACGAGGTCCTGGTCAACAACTTCATGGTCTTCCACGACGTCGTGGAAGCGGGCGGCCACGACCTGTGGATCGCCGACGAGGGCTGGGACGTCGACTACTACCTGCACGAGAACCCGTCGCTCAAGCGCACGCCCTACGCGTGGCTGACCGACTTCGTCGGCTTCCTCCCGGTCGAGGACGCCGACGAGCGCGAGCGGTTCCTGACCGCCGACTACAACGCCGAGATGGTCGAGCACATCGCGGCGCATCCCGGCCTGCGCGACCGCGCAGTCTTCGTCGGCAATCCCGACGACATCGTGCCCGAGCCGCTCGGGCCCGACCTGCCGCTGATCCGCGACTGGACCGAGGAGCACTTCGCGTTCGCCGGATACGTGACCGGGATCGACCCCGCGTCGTTGGGCGACCGCGACGCCCTGAGGGCCGAGCTCGGCTACGCGCCCGACGAGCGGGTGTGCGTCGTGACGGTGGGCGGCTCGGGCGTGGGAGGCGACCTGCTCCGCCGGGTCATCGCCGCCTACCCGGAGGCGAAGCGCGGCGCCCCGGACCTGCGCATGATCGTCGTCGCCGGCCCGCGCATCGACCCGGACTCGCTGCCCTACCTCGACGGCCTCGAGGTCCTCCCCTACGTCCACGACCTCTATCGCCACCTGGCCGCCTGCGACCTCGCCGTCGTCCAGGGGGGGCTGACCACGGCGATGGAGCTGACCGCCGGGCGCCGACCGTTCCTGTACTTCCCGCTCAAGCACCACTTCGAGCAGCGCATCCACGTTGCGCACCGGCTCGACCGCTACGGCGCCGGTCGGCGGATGGAGTACGACGACAGCCCGCCCGACGCGATCGCCGAGGCGATCGTCGACGAGCTGGGGCGCGAGGTCGACTACCGACCGGTCGAGACCGACGGCGCGCGCCGTGCCGCCGAGCACCTCGCCGAGCTGCTGCGATGACCCTCACGACCCTTGCGACGCCTGCGGAGCAGACCCGCGCGCGCTACCCGGACCAGGAGGGGTTCGTCGAGCGCGACGGCGTGCGTACGTTCTACGAGGCCTACGGCGACGGCGACAGAACGATCCTCCTGCTCCCCACCTGGTCGCTGCTTCACTCGCGAGTCTGGAAGGCGCAGATCCCCTATCTGTCGCGCCACTTCCGGGTCGTCACCTTCGACGGGCGCGGCAACGGCAGGTCCGATCGCCCGTCGGAGCCGGAGGCCTACGCGGAGCCGGAGTTCGCCGCCGACGCCCTGGCCGTCATGGACGCGACCGGCACGCGGCAGGCCGTGCTCGTGTCGCTGTCGCGGGGCGCCGAGCGGTCGCTGCACATTGGGGCGGGCCACCCCGAGCGGGTCGCCGGCATGGTGTTCATCGCTCCGGCGCTGCCGCTGCCGCCGACCGCGCCGCGCCACGGCGCCGAGCAGGCGTTCGTGACGCCGCGCGAGTCCTACGAGGGCTGGGAGAAGTGGAACACGCACTACTGGCTCGAGCACTACGAGGACTTCCTCGACTTCTTCATCTCCCAGATCTTCAACGAGCCGCACTCGACCAAGCAGCGCGAGGACGCGATCGGCTGGGCGCTCGAGACCGATCCCGAGACGCTGGTGGCGACCCAGCTCGCGCCGCGGCTCCCGGATGAAGACAGCGTACGGGAGCTGACGGCCCACATCCGCTGGCCGGTGCTGGTGGTTCACGGACGCGACGATGCCGTTCGGCCCCACGACTCCGGCGCGGCGCTCGCCGAGATGACCGGCGGCGCCCTGGTGACGATGGAGGGGTCGGGACACGGTCCGCAGGCCCGCGATCCGGTCAAGGTCAACCTGCTGCTGCGCGACTTCGCCGATCCCGCGGCGGCGCGGCCCCGAGCCTGGACCCGCGGGAGATCGCGCCGCAAGCGCGCGCTCTACATCTCCTCGCCGATCGGCCTCGGCCATGCGCGACGCGACGTGGCGATCGCCAAGGAGCTGCGTGCGCTCCACCCCGACCTCGAGATCGACTGGCTGGCGCAGAACCCCGTGACGAAGGTGCTGGAGAGCGAGGGCGAGCGCATCCATCCGGCGAGCGCGCACCTCGCCAACGAGTCCGGCCACATCGAGTCGGAGTCCGCCGAGCACGACCTGCACTGCTTCGGAGCGTGGCGCCGGATGGACGAGATCCTGGTGGCGAACTTCATGGTCTTCCACGACCTCATGGAGGCCGGGCACTACGACCTCTGGATCGGCGACGAGGCCTGGGAGCTCGACTACTACCTGCACGAGAACCCGGAGCTCAAGCGCGCCGAGTACGTCTGGCTGACCGACTTCGTGGGCTGGCTGCCGATGGAGGACGGCGGCGAGCGCGAGGCGTTCCTGACGGCCGACTACAACGCCGAGATGATCGAACACATCGCCCGCCACGGCCGGCTTCGCGACCGCGCGCTGTTCGTCGGCAACCCCGACGACATCGTCCCGGAGAGCTTCGGCGTGGACCTGCCGCTCATTCGCGACTGGACCGAGGAGCACTTCGACTTCTCCGGGTACGTGACGGGCTTTGAGCCGATCGCCGATCGCGACGCGCTGAGGGCGGAGCTCGGCTACGCCGACGACGAGCGCGTCTGCATCGTGACGGTCGGCGGCTCGGGCGTCGGCGAGGCGCTGCTGCGCAAGGTCATGGCCGCATACCCGGAGGCGAAGCGGCGTGTTCCCGAGCTGCGGATGGTCGTGGTCGCCGGCCCGCGGATCGACCCGGGCTCGCTGCCGCGGGCCGAGGGGCTCGAGGTGCGGGCCTACGTCCACGACCTCTACAAGCACCTGGCGGCCTGCGATCTGGCGGTGGTGCAGGGCGGCTTGACGACGTCCATGGAGCTGACCGCGAACCGCCGGCCGTTCATCTACTTCCCGCTGAAGCACCACTTCGAGCAGAACCTCCACGTCCACCATCGCCTGGAGCGCTACGGCGCCGGGCGGCGGATGGACTTCGAGGACTCGCCGCCGGACGCCATCGCCGCCGCAATCGTCGAGGAGCTCGGCCGCGAGGTCGACTACCGCACGGTCGAGACCGACGGCGCCCGGCGCGCCGCGGCGAGCATCGCCGAGCTGCTCAACTGAGGGCCGCGCCGGCCTCGCGGGCGATCGCCGGCAGCCCGGTCGCCTCGGCGATGCCCAGCGCGTGCGTCAGCGCCTCGTGCGCGCCGGCATCGTCCCCGGCGGCCGCGCGGGCGAGGCCGGCGACCAGCGCGGCCGCCGCGGCGACCTCGCGCCAACCGGAGTCCTCGGCGGGCGCGCGCAGCGGAGCGACCAGCGCCTCGGCCCCGGCGGCGTCCCCGAGCGCGAGCCGCGCGCGTGCCGCGGCGACGTAGGCGTGCCCCCCGAACAGCCAGGCGCGGCCCTCGGGGACCTCGACCACGCCGAGCGCCGCGTGGGCGCGTTCCAGCGCCGCGCGGGCCTCCGCCACGTCCCCCTGTACGGCGTGGGCCCACGCCAGCAGGCTCGTGCAGCGGGCGCGGGGGTTGGGGGCCGCGATGGCCTCCGCCGTCTCCGCGCCGCGGGCCAGCACGTCGGCGGCAGCGGCCGGGTCGCCCGACTCCAGCAGCGCCCATCCGAGGTCGGCATCGAGCCAGGCCGCCCATTCGCCGGCGCCGACGTCGTACGTCGCCTCGGCGACCTCGCGGGCGACCGCCACCGCC
The DNA here is from genome assembly GCA_963725645.1 of uncultured Actinomycetes bacterium. Classification (GTDB taxonomy): domain Bacteria; phylum Actinomycetota; class Thermoleophilia; order Solirubrobacterales; family Solirubrobacteraceae; genus JALYZC01. The sequence continues at coordinate 1,343,490 of CAVRZD010000006.1, read as the reverse complement.
TCGTCGTACTCCCCCCGACTGCGATGCAGCCAGCACAGTCCCGCGGCGAACGGCGCATCGTGCACGGTCTGCCCCCGCTCGCGGCCGATGTCGCGCGCGCGCTGAAGCTGGGTCGCGGCCTCATCCCACCGCCCGGCACCGAGCGGGGCAAAGGCGGCTTCGAGCAGGACCCACTGGAGCATGATCGGGTCCTCGGAGGCCTCGGTCACGAGGGCCAGCAGCCGCTCGGCCAGCCGCTCGAGCCGGTCGAGGTCGCCGAGTTGCTGCGCGGTCAGCTTGAGCGCGTCGAGCGCGTAGATCAGCCCCTGGGTGCCGCCGACACCCGCCTCGGCGAGCGCCAGCGCGCGCTCGCCGCTCGCAACGGCCCGGGAGAGACGCAGCTGGTTGCAGTACGCGATGCACCCGCGCGCCATGACGCGGACGCGGAGCGCGGAATCGCCGAGCGCATCGGCTTGCCCCACGGCTTCGTCGTACAGCGCCAGCGCGCGCGTCCAGTCCTCGTTGCGTATCACGCCGGCGAGTTCGAGCAGGACCTCGACCTCGCGCCCGCGGTCCCCGGCCGCGCGGGCCCCGGTCAGGCCGGCGTCGAGGTCCCGACGGGCGCCGTCGATCTCGCCGCGGCCGTAGCGATTCGTACCGCGCCCCCGGCGTGCGTCGATCACACGAGCATCGGTCGCCGGCAGGCCCAGCCGCTCGGCGGCGTCGAGCACCCCGGTCCAGTGCTCGATCGCCTCCTCCAGGGCGAACAGGCGCCCGGCCGCCTCGGCGGCGCGGCGGTGCGCCTGCAGCGCGCGCTCGTCGTCGCCCGCCGCCTCCCAGTGGAGGGCGAGCATTCCGACCAGGGCCTCGGCGCGCTCGGGTTCCATCGCCTCGATCCCCGCGGCGACCCGCCGGTGCAGCTCCTGCCGGCGGCGCCGCAGGAGGCTGCGGTACGCGGCCTCCTGGATCAGGCTGTGGCGGAAGCGGAACACGGCCTCGGGCCAGCGCGCGCCCTCACGCACGAGCTCGGCACGCTGCAGCGTTCGAAGGGCTCCGCGGATCGTGTTCGGGTCCGAGGCGACCGCCTCCAACAGCCCGAGGGTGAACTGGCGCCCCAGCACCGCGGCCGCGGCCAGCACCTCCCGCGCCTCGGCATCGAGCCGGTCGATGCGGGCGAGGATCACCTTCTCGACGGTCTCGGGCACCTCGACCGGCACGTCGCGGTCGAAGGACCAGCCGCCGTTCGCGGGAACCAGCGCGCCCGCGTCGATCATCGACCGGACCAGCTCCTCGAGGTAGAAGGGATTGCCCTCCGCGCGAGCCAGCAGGCGACGCGCGAGCTTGTCGGGCAGCGTGTCGGCGCCCACGAGCGACTCGAGCAGCGCCGCGTCGACCGACTCCCCGAGCGCTTCGAGCGTCAGCTCGCGCACCCGGTGCGGAAGCTCGCGCAGCACGCGCTCGCGCGTGTGCCACCACGCGCCCTCGCGCTCGGCGCGGGCGCAGAGGACGAGCAGAACAGGTGCCTCGTCGCACAGCTCGAGCAGGTGCTCGACCAGCGCGAGCGACGACGCGTCGGCCCAGTGCGCGTCGTCGATGCACACCACCACCGGGCCCTCTCCCGTCAGCGCACCGAGCACGGTGCCCACCGCGTCGTGGATGCGCCGCTGCAGCTCCTCGGACGGATCGTCCTCGCCGGGCGCGACCCCGAGCACCGCGCCCAGAAGCGGCTCCACCTCGGCCGCGCGCTCGCCCACGAGCCCGTTGAGACGCACCCGCAGCGTCTCGCCCACCTCGCCCGCGACGTCGGCGTCGCGGCGAAGCCAATCCCGCAGCAGCGCACGGAAGGGCCAGTAGGGCAACGACTCGCCGTATGAGACGCACCGTCCGGTCAGCCAGCGCCCGGCGCTGCCGGCTTCGTCGAACCGGCGGCGCAGCTCGGCGGAAAGCCGGGTCTTGCCGATGCCGGCGTCCCCGGACACGATCAGGACGCCGCCCGATCCGGCCAGCGCGTCGTCCACCGCCGCGGCCGCCGCGGCGAGCTCCTCGTCGCGCCCGACGAGCGGCGACCGTCGGTCCGCGGCCGGCGCGGCAGCGGGCGAGCCCTCGAGCTCGCGCACCGGATAGGCCTGGACCGACTCCGCCTTGCCCTTGAGCTGAAGCTCCCGCGCCTCGCCCCAGGCGAACACCTGGGCGATCAGCCGCTGGGTCTGCGCCCCGACCAGCACCATCCCGGCCTCGGAGGCCGCCTGGAGGCGGGCGGCCGTGTTGATGGAGTCCCCCATCGCCGTGTACTCGACCTTGCTGCCCCCGCCGAGCGGCCCGAGCACCGCCAGACCGGTCTCGATCCCCACCCGGACGCCGAAGTCCGCGATCTCCCAGTCGCGCGCAACCTCGGCCGCGTAGGTCTCGATGTCCCCGACGATGCGCAGGCCGGCGAGCACCGCCCGCTCGGGGTCGTCCTCGTGCGCCGCCGGGGCGCCGAACAGCGCCAGCAGCCCGTCGCCCGCGAGCTCGGACACCGCGCCCCCGAAGGTCTCGACGGCAACCGCCATCCGCCGCACGGCCTCCCCCACCACGCTGGTGAAGTCCTCGGGGTCGAGCCGTTCGGCCAGCGCGGTGGAGCCGACGACGTCGGCGAACAGCGCCGTCACGACCTTGCGCTCCTCGCGCGCGACGGGCGGCGCCCGTCCCACCGCCGCGCCGCAGGCTGGGCAGAAGCGCACGCCGTCGGCCAGCGCCTCGCCACACGCGTCGCAGCGCTCCACGTCGAGAGCGGCGCCGCACTGCGCGCAGAACCGGGCGCCCGCCGTGTTCGCTGCTCCACAGCTGGCACACGACGGACCCACGGCGCCAGTCTAGTCGCGCGGCGAGGCGGGGTCTGCGTCCTTTTCCCTGGAACCTGGCCGCGCCGGCGGATAGCGTCCGGACCTCGCGTGAGCGCCCCCGTGATCCTCTCGCCCCACCCCGATGACGCGGTGCTCTCGCTCTGGCACCTCCTGACGAGCCCGGAACCGCTGCGGGTGCTCAACGTCTTCGGCGGCTCGCCGGAGGGCCACCGCGGCGATCAGTGGTGGGACCGGCTCACGCGCGCCGAGGACTCCGTCATCCGCATGCGTGACCGCCACGCCGAGGATCGCAGCGCGCTCGCGCTGGCGGGACGCGAGCCCGAGAACCTCGGGTTCCTCGACGGCCAGTACCGCGACGGCGAGCCCGCGCTCGAGCCGATCGTCGAGGCGATCGCCGCGGCCGCCCCCGCGGATGCCCCGCTGTTGGCCGCCGGGGGGCTCGATGGCCACCGCGACCACCGCCTGGTGCGCGCCGCCGCCCTGGCCCTGCACGCCGCGGGCCGCTCCGTCCTCCTGTACGCGGATGTGCCCCACGCGACGCAGTACGGCTGGCCCGCTTGGGTCACGGGCAAGGCGCCCGATCCCTACCTCGACCCGGAGGTGTTCTGGGCGCACCACCTGGAGGGCACGGGGATCGACCTCGCCGCGCTGTCCCCGACGGTGCACGAGCTCGAGCCGCCCGAGGTCGAGCGCAAGCGCGCCGCCGTGCGGGAGTACCGGACGCAGGTGCCGGCGCTGGAATGGGACTTCGGGATGCTCGCGCGGCCCGACGTGCTGCGCTACGAGGTCGTCTGGCCGCTGCCGGCGGCCTGATCGCGCGCCGCGTCGAGCTCGCGCAGGATCTCGACGGCCTCGGCGCGCAGCGTGGCGTCCAGCGCTCGGTGGTCCTCCTCGGAGAGCTTGCCGGTGCGCAGGTCCATCTCCGCGTCGCGGATCTCGCGGTACTTGGCGTCGCGCGCGGCTTCGAGCTGCTCGACGTCGGCGGCGGGGGCCGGATCGGCGGACGGTGCGTCCTCGGGCTCCCGCCGCAGCGGCGCGGAGATGATCCAGACGGCGGCGCCGAGCAGCGCGACCACGACGAGGAACGCCACGAGGTCCAAGGGCCGCGAACGCTACGCCCGCGCGGGCTCGCGCGCGGTGCCGGCGCGGGCGGCCGCGGTCGCGCGGCGGCGCGCGACCGCCGGCGCCGGCCACAGGGCGATCAGCCCGCCGGTGACGGCGATGAACGACCCGATCCAGATCCACGCGACCAGCGGCGAGTCGATGATGCGGAACATCGCCGGCGGCGGCCGCTGCACGTAGCGCTGCGCGAGCGCCGCGATCACGACGCCCTGCACGTCGGGGCCGGCGTTGGCGAAGCGGCGGTCGGCCTCGGAGATGAACCGCTGCAGCGGTCCGATGTCGGGCTCGATCGCGGTCCACAGGTCGCGGCGCAGCCCGGCGCGCAGCCCGACCTCGCTGGTGGCCTGGCCGTCGAAGATCCCCGCTACCGGGCCCTTGTCGGGCTCGAGCGTCGGGTAGTACCCGCGCGTGGGCCGCAGCGTCCCGAGGTCGCGCCCGTCCCGGCGCACCCGCAGCACCGCCCCCAGCGAGACCTTCTCGGACGCCAGCTTGGCCGTCGGCTTCAGGTAGGTGAGCGAGTAGCCGCCGATCCTGGCCGTCTGCCCGGGCGAGAGCCGGAAGTCGCGCGCGTGCTGGAAGGCCGAGGACGCCGCCACGCCGACGAACAGCACCGCGATCCCGGCGTGCACGAGGTAGCCGCCGTAGCGGCGGCGGTTGCGCCGCACCAGCGCGACCAGCGCCCCCGGGGGGCTCTCGCGCGTCATCGCCCGCCGGGCGCGCGTCCCGCGGAGCAATTCCTGCGTGACCGCGGCGAGCACGAACGCGGCGAAGCAGAACATCGCCAGGGCCAGCGGCTTGCGGGCGGCGTCGGTGAGGACCAGGAGCGCGACGAGCGTCGCCAGGCCGACGGCCACGGGCGCCGTGAAATTGCGGCGCAGGTTCGCCGCGGTGGCGCCGCGCCAGGCGATCACCGGGCCGATCCCGGCCAGCAGCACGAGCACGATCGCGAGCGGGACCGTGTAGCGCGAGAACCACGGCGGGCCCACGGATGCCTTCGTCCCGGTGACCGCCTCGGAGATCAGCGGGAAGAACGTGCCCCAGAAGACGACGAAGCACAGCGCCACCAGCACGAGGTTGTTGAGGAGGAACACCGCCTCGCGCGACCACAACGAGTCCAGCCGGTGGTCTGAGCGCAGCGACGCGCGCCGGCTGTAGACGAGCGCGATCGAGCCGGCGACCATCGCGGCGATCAGTCCGGTGAACATCCACGCGATGCCGTTGCCCTCCCCCACGAACGCGTGGATCGAGTCCAGCACGCCGGAGCGGACGAGGAACGTGCCGAGCACGGCGAGCGTGCCGGTCGCGAGCACGAGCGACACGTTCCACACCTTCAACATGCCGCGCTTCTCCTGGATCATGATCGAGTGCAGGAAGGCGGTGCCGGTGAGCCACGGCATCAGCGAGGCGTTCTCGACCGGGTCCCAGCCCCAGTACCCGCCCCACCCCAGCTCGACGTAGGACCAGCGCGCGCCGAGCAGAATCCCGATGCCGAGGCACAGCCAGGCGGCGAGCGAGAAGCGCCGGATCGCGGCGATCCAGTCGGCGCCCAGCCGCCGCGCCGCGAGCGCCCCGATCGCGAACGCGAACGGCACCGCGGCGAGGGTGTAGCCCGAGTAGAGCATCACCGGGTGGATCGCCATCATCGGGTGGCGCAGCAGCGGGTTCAGCCCGGTCCCCTGGGCCGGCACCGGCGAGCGCGGCTCGAACGGGTTGGCGAAGCCCAGCAGCAGCACCGCGAAGAACGCGGCGAACCCGAGCAGGACGGCCTGCGCGTAGGGCGTCACCTCGCGCAGCCGGTTGTGCGACAGGCGCAGCGCCAGGCTGGAGAACCCCGCGAGCAGCAGGATCCACAACAGCAGGGAGCCCTCCTGCGACGACCAGATCGCGGTCGCCTTGTAGAAGTCCGGTGTGGTCGTGCTCGAGTGCGAGGCGACGACGTCGAACGAGAAGTCGGAGCGCAGGAAGGCCCCCTCGAGCAGCCCGAAGGCCACCGCCACGATCCCGAACACGGCGTACATCGCGCGCCGGCCCGACTCGATCCAGGCCTGGCGGTGGGCGCGGGCGCCGTAGAGCGAGGCCCCGATCCCGTACAGCGCGGCCGCCAGGGCGAGGATCAGGCAGGCACGGCCGACGACGATCACGCCGCGCTCAGGCCTTCCCGCTCTGCCTGTCGGTGAACTTGGACGGGCACTTGGTGACGAGCGAGTCCCTGTCCCCCACGAACACGCCGCCCCGCTTGCGCACGGTCACGATCACCTCGCGGCCCTCGCGGAACGGATCAGGCACGACCCCCGTGTAGCGAATCGGCACGGACGCGCTCCCCGAGCGGTCACGCACGCGGAAGAACAGCGTCGAGCCCTGGTGGCGGATCGAGCCGGCGACGACCTTGCCGGTCAGCTGGTAGGACTGCCCCGGCGTCGCGCTGCGGGCGAGCTGCGAGGGGCTGCGCGCCTCGCTCGAGGCGCTGAAGGACGTGTAGGCGAGGGCGCCGGCGAGGAGGACGGCGACGCTCAGCGCCACGACCAGCCGAAGGCGGCGCTTGCGGGCGGGATCCATCTGGCGGGAGTATCCCAAACCACCTTGGCGCGCCCGCCGGCGGCTGCATCGCTCCGCAATCCGGGCCGTGGGCGCAGGAATCCGCGCCGGAAGACTGAAACTCTGAGCGCCCACCCGCGTTTGTGGTAGTGACCATGCGCGTCTCCCTCCGCAGATCCCAGCGCCTCGCCGCGCCGGCCGGCCGCCGCCCCACCGGCTCCGGAGCACGCACCCGCCCGCGGCCGGTCGCTCCCGCCGCGCCGTCCGGCTCGGGCGCCGACGAGCTGCGGGCCCGCTCCTCCGGCGGCCCGGAGGACACCGCGCTGTACTCCTGCGAGTGCGGCTACGCCTTCCCGGCGCCGGTGTCGGCGTCGGTCAGCTGCCCACGCTGCGGCAGCGCCCAGGCCTGGTAGCCCGCTCGCCTGGGAAGATCCGGCCACGTTGGCCGCCAGGCCCTCAGGGGGCGAGCCCGCCCGCCCGATGCCAATTGGGATGGCGCGCTCTCGTCGACTCCGGCTGGTCCTTGCCGCGCTCGCGGGCGCGGTGGCGCTCGGAGCGGCCGTCTCGCCGGCCGCGGCGGCCCGCTGCGCGAACGCGACCGAGGTGCCGTCGGTCGCCGACGTCGCGGCGGCGCGGGCAACCGTGCTCTGCCTCGTCAACCGCGAGCGGACGGCACGAGGCCTGCGCGCGCTGCGCGCCAACCGCCTGCTCGACCGCGCCGCCGCCCGGCATTCGGCCGACATGGTCCGCCACGGCTACTTCGACCACACCTCCCCCGCGGGCTCGACCCTGACGAGCCGGGTCACGGCGAGCGGCTATCTGGGACACACGCGCGCGTGGATGGCCGGCGAGAACATTGCGTGGGGCGACGGCCCGCTCGGCACCCCGGCAGCGATCGTCGATGCGTGGATGCACAGCCCGGGCCACCGGGCGAACATCCTGCGTCGGCAGTTCCGCGAGGTCGGCACCGGCGTCGTGGCCGGGGTACCGGTGGACGACGCCGGGCTCGCCGGCGCGACCTACACGCAGGACTTCGGCACGCGGGGTTAGCGGCTGTTTCGGAACTCCGCGTGTGCGACTGGCGCGCGCCGGATCAAGCGGGGCAAGGACGCAGGGAGGGTGCAATGGCAGCGCCTGTGTGTATCCGGTTGGCTCAGGCTGCGGCGTCATCAGCGGTGATCTCGCGGTAGGTGGTGGGCTGGCGCAGTGCCCCGAGCCCGAGCAGTGTTTGGAAGGCCGCCATTGGCGTGCGTCGGCGGTTGTGGCGGAAAACGAACTCGTCGAGGTAGACCTGCAGGTGCTTGGCTGAGGCGCTTCGGTGGGTGCCGTGGAGCCAGGTTTTGAGGTTGGAGAGAGCGCGGTCGGCGCGCGGGAGGATCGCCTGCCGTTCCTCGGTGCGCCAGAGCTGGGCGATGGGCCGGTGGTCGTAGCCCAGGCCAGCGAGTGGGCGATAGCCGCGCCAGCCATCGGTGTGGACGATGCTCGCCGGCTCGATGTTCGCCGAGACGAACCCGCCGAGCGATGCGCCCGAGGCGCCAGGGAGCGCGGCGAGCCGCAGCCGTCCAGAGCCTCGGCCCCGCACCTCAACCGCAACCGCCACGAGCTGCTTTCCGATGCGGTCTCGGCTGCCTCTGCGCCTGGGATCGACGCCGCCCACGAAGCCTTCGTCGACCTCGACCTCGTCCCGCAGCGGGGTGCGCTCGGGTGCCACCATCGCCCGGCGCAGCTTCTGCAGCATGAGCCAGGCGGTCTCATAGCGGGTGAGCCCGAGCTGGCGCTGCAGCTGCTTGGCCGAGATCCCGGGGGTGTGAGTCGCGACCAGGTAGGCGGCCCAGAACCACAGCCGCAGCGGGGTGCGGGTGCCGTGCATCACCGTCCCCGCCGTGACCGAAGCCTGGTGATGGCAGCCGGCGCACTCCCACAGGTGGCGCCGCTCCAGTACCCAGGCGCGATCGCCGCCGCAAGCCGGGCAGCGGTAACCCACCGGCCAGCGGGAGGCCGCCAGGTACTCAAGGCAGGCCGCCTCATCGCCAAAACGCTCCTGGAACTCCACAATCGTGCGCGGGAAGTCTGGCCGCCCCATGAGACGACCTTAGGCTCAGCACCTGACGGAACCGGATACTCACAGGCAGCGCCATTGCACCGACCGAGGACCCAGGGCACCGGCGAAGCCGGTGGTCCGTGCAGATCCGCCCCCGCCAGACTGCGCCGGGGGGTTCTGAAACGGCCTCTGGCCGAGCGCTAGTCCCGCTCGGGCGCCCGGTCCGTGAACCGCTTGAGCACCAGCCCCCCGCCGAGCAGCACCGCGCCGCCCACGAGCATCAGCCCGAGGTCGAGGCCGGTGAAGGGAAGGGTCGAGCCGGAAGTCGAGCTCGTGGTCCGGGTTCCGTCCGAGACCTGGGTCTGCGACACGCCCGCCGGCGTCGCATAGCCATCGGTGGTGGAGGCGGCGGCGGCCGGTGCGGCCGGGATGGCGAGCACGGCAAGTGCGAGCGACAGCAGGATGAGGCGGTGCAGCATGGGGAGAGTCCTTTCTCAGGCAGCCGATTTGGGGGGGCCGCGACGAGGATAGTCCGACGGAGCAGGGCATTTCGCCCGATCACGTCGGTAAACCTACTCAATGCCGTGCAAAACCCACCATGGATTGCCGCCTGCACAATGCTCTGCGTCGGCACCCCGCCGTGGAATAGATTGGGCACATGGCACGCATCGGCATCCTGACCGGCGGCGGCGACTGCCCGGGGCTCAACGCGGTGATCCGCGCCGTCGTCCGCCGTGGCATCAACGAGCACGGCTTCGAGATCGCCGGCTTTCGCAACGGCTGGGCTGGCGTGCTGGCCGGTGACTTCTTCGAGCTGACCCACGACAACACGGCCGGGATCCTCCACCGCGGCGGCACGATCCTGGGGACCTCGCGCACCAATCCCTACGCGGACGAGGGCGGCGGCGAGCGGGCGCGCGCGGCGCTGAGCGACGCCGGCGTCGACGCGGTCGTGGCGGTCGGCGGCGAGGACACGCTCGGCGTCGCGCACCGGCTGAAGGGCGACGGCGTCGACGTCGTCGGCGTCCCCAAGACGATCGACAACGACCTCGGGGGCACCGACTTCACCTTCGGGTTCAACACGGCCGTGCAGATCGCGAGCGACGCCATCGACCGCCTGCACACCACGGCGGAGTCCCACAACCGCGTCATCGTCGTGGAGGTGATGGGGCGCAGCGCCGGATGGATCGCCACCTACAGCGGCATGTCCGGCGGCGCCGACGCGATCCTCGTGCCCGAGCGGCCGTTCGACCTCGACGAGGTGTGCGCGCGGATCCGCCGCCGGCACGCCACCGGCCGCCTGTTCTCGATCATCGTCGTCGCCGAGGGCGCGCAGCCGGTCGGCGGGGTGACGGACGGCCCGCAGGAGACCGACGCGTTCGGCCACCCGCGGCTCGGGGGCATCGCGGTCACCCTGGAGAAGGAGATCGAGACAGCGCACCGGCTACGAGACGCGGATGACGATCCTCGGCCACGTCCAGCGGGGTGGGACGCCGACGGCCTATGACCGCGTGCTCGCGACGCGCTTCGGCGTCGCGGCGATCGACGCCGTGGCCGCCGGCCACTTCGACAACATGGTCGCGCTGCACGGCCCGGACATCGTCGAGGTCCCGCTCGAGCAGGCGCTTGCCGAGCCCAAGCTCCTGGATCCCAAGCTCTACGAGACGGCCGAGGTCTTCTTCGCGTGAGCGGCCGCGAGGACGCGGTGGTCCACGTGCTCGTCGCCGACGACCATCCGCTCTTCCGCCGCGGCGTCGTGCACGCCGTCGAGCAGCGTGCGGAGCTCACGCTCGCCGGCGAACACGCCGACGGCGAGACCGCGCTGGACGCGATCCGCGAGCTGCGGCCCGACATCGCGCTGCTGGACGTGCGCATGCCCAAGCTCGGCGGCATCGAGGTGCTCGAGGCGGCGGCGAGCGAGGAGCTGCCGACCCGCATCGTGCTGCTGAGCGGCTACCCGGACCCGGATGCCGTGTACCGCGCGGTCACCGCGGGCGCCGCCGGCTTCCTGGTCAAGTCCGCGTCCGGCAGCGAGATCTGCGATCGCCTCGTCGCGGTCGCGCGCGGCGAGACCGTGCTGGCCCCCGAGGTCCAGACCGAGCTGGCCGGCCAGCTGCGCACCAGGGCGCAGGCGGACGCGCCGCTGCTCTCACCGCGCGAGCAGGAGATCCTCGAGCTGATCGCGGCAGGCGAGCTCGCGCCGGACATCGCCAAGCGCCTCGGGCTCAGCCCCGCCACCGTACGCACCCACCTCCAGCATCTGTACGAGAAGCTGGGCGTCTCCGATCGCGCGGCCGCCGTCGCCGCCGCGATGCGCCGGGGCATGCTCGACTAGAGTGCTCGCGGCACTGGAGGTACTGCGATCAAGAGAGGAGCAGGGATGGTGCGTCACACTCGCGTCGCCTTGCCCGCCGTCGTTGGTGTGGGCGCGCTCGCGCTCACGGGCTGCGGGAGCAAGGTCATCGACCAGGGCAAGGCCGAGGGCTTCACCAAGCAGGTCGTCAGCACCAACGGCGGAAGCGCGAAGTCGGTCAAGTGCCCGTCCGACGTCGGCGTCAAGAAGGGCAAGACGTTCAGCTGCACGGCCGTCCTGGCCAACGGCCAGAAGTTCAAGATCACCTTCCAGATGACGGACAACAACGGCACGGTCAAGTTCGTCAACGCGACCAAGCAGTAAGAGCCGCACCGCAACCGCAGCGGTCGTAGCCCCACGTCGGACGTAGACGCGTCCACCGGGCCCGGCACCGGCTTGGCGTGTCGTCGGCGATGGTCGATATCCGCCGAGAAGCATGCCGACGCACGAGGAGAAGCCCTGGTGGGAGCTCGAGGGAAGGCCGCCGCCCTGGGACGCCCACTTCGACGAGGAGGCCGAGCGCCTGCGCCAGCGCCGCGCGGAGGACTTCGCCGATCGGCTGCGTCGCCGCGAGCGCAAGCGGTCGCAGGACAGCGTGCCGCCTCCTCCACCTTCGCCGCCGGGCAAGCCGTCCGCGGCCTAGCGGCTTCGCGAAGCGGACGACGGGTCTCGAACCCGCGACCTCGAGCTTGGGAAGCTCGCGCTCTACCAGCTGAGCTACGTCCGCGAGGCGCCGGATTCTACCCGGCGGGGGCTGCTGAACCGGAGCGCGGGCGGATCTGTCAGGCTGCCGTCGTGGGCGTTTTCCGGAGGTCGGCAGGGGGCGCGGCGCTGCTCGTCGCGCTGATCGCAGCGGCGGCGCTGCCCGCGGCGGCGGGCGGCCGCGTGACGTACCCCGGTCCCCGCTTCGGCGTGCCCTTCGAGCTCAAGGTCTCAGGCGTGATGCAGAAGCACTGGCGGATCACCGAGAACACGGTCTTCTGCGAGTTCGCGGGCTCCGGCTCGCAGACGGTCACCTTCCGCACCGCCGGGTGGACGCGGGCGCGCGTGTTCTCCGTCGATCGCCTGCATTCGCCACGTGCCGACTTCTACGAGCTGGAGGCCGACGTCCCGCTGGTGCTCACGGTCACCCGCGCGGACGACACCACGATGAACCCGTCCGACACCGGCAGGCCCTGCGGGGCAGCGCCGCCGCACGCCTGCGGCACGCGCACCGTCACCATCCCGCGGATCCCGGTCCGGGTGCGCAATCACGTGCTCGAGCTCGACGTCATGCGGGACGGCACCCCGGGCGCCCTCGCCAACGCGGTCGACCAGCTCTACCCCGTGGGCTCCAACTGCAGGTTCCCGAACGCCGAGGACGTGGTGAAGTCACGGGTGGCCTGGCCCGGGAACAGGCGCTTCCTGCGACCCGGCAGCCTGGGCTCGTTCACCGTGCGCCGGAGCCCGACCACGCGGACGGGCTCGGTCACCTCGAGCGACACGCAGCAGTCCTGGGCCACCAGCGAGCAGTACAGCGCGAGCTTCAGCCTGCGGACCAGGAACCGCTGCCGGGCGGTGCCGAGGTCGATCCGCCGCGTCACGGGTTACGTCTGCAACTCGCGCAACGGGACCGTCCTGGCGCGCTGACTTCTACCCTTCGGGGGTGGCTCGATTCGCCCGCCTCCTGCTGGTCGGCCTGCTCGCGCTGTCCGTGCTCGCTCCGGCGGCCGGCGCGGCGGCGCCGCGCACCACCCTGAACGACGTCGAGGACGAGGTGATGTGCCCCGTCTGCGGGACGCCGTTGAACCTCGCCACCGACGCGCCGCTGGCCAACGACGAGCGAGCGCTGATCCGGCGGCTGATCGAGCAGGGCTACACGAAGGAGCAGATCAAGCACCGCCTGGTGCAGGAGTTCGGGCCCAACGTGCTGGCGCTCCCGAAGTCAGGTGGTTTCGACCTCTTTGCGTACCTCGTGCCGATCGCCCTCGGCGTCGTCGGCCTGCTGGCGATCGTGGTGCTCGCGCTGCGCTGGCGCCGGCGCCGACCGTCGGTCGCGGCGGACGTGCCCGACCTCGACCCGTCGGACGCGCGCCGTCTCGACTCGGACCTGGCGCGGTTCGACGGCTGAGCATGGCGACCGTGACCGACTTCACCCCTGGAACGACGATCGCCGGCTGCCGCATCGAGGCGGTCGCCGGCCGGGGCGGCATGGGGGTCATCTACAGGGCGACGGAGCTGCGGCTGGAGCGGCCGGTGGCGGTGAAGCTGATCGCCGCGGACCGCGCGGCCGAACCTGCCTTCCGCGAGCGCTTCGAGCGCGAGTCGCGTCTGACCGCGGCGATCGACCACCCGAACGTGATCCCCGTCTACGCGGCGGGCGAGGAGGCCGGCCGCCTCTACCTCGTCATGCGCTACGTGGCCGGGACCGACCTGCGCTCCCTGCTCGAGCGCGACGGGCGCATGGCCCCCGGCCGCGCCGCCGACGTCGTCGCGCAGGTCGGCGCCGGCCTCGACGCCGCCCACGAGGCGGGCCTGGTCCACCGCGACGTCAAGCCGGCGAACATCCTGATCGCCGGCGGCGGGCACGTGTACCTCAGCGACTTCGGCATCACGCGCGTGGTCGACTCCGAGACCCGTCTGACCGACAGCGACAGCTGGGTCGGGACCGTGGACTACATGGCGCCTGAGCACCTCGAGGGCGGCGAGACCGACGCGCGCACCGACGTGTACGCGCTCGGCTGCGTGCTCTTCACCGCGCTGACCGGCGCCCCGCCCTTCCGGCGCGACACCGTCCCGGCGACGATCACGGCGCACCTGCAAGATGCGCCGCCGCGGCCATCGGACACGGCCGGGGTGCCGCGCGAGTTCGACGCCGTCGTCGCCCGCGCGCTGGCCAAGCGCCCGGTCGACCGCTATCCCTCCGCCGGCGATCTCGGCCGCGCCGTGCTGGCCGCGGCCCGCGGCGAGCGCGTGACCGAGGTGGAGCAGAGCGTGGCCCGCGGACCCGCCGCGCCGCCGCCGCTCCCACCGCCCGTCCCGGCGCCCGAGCCCCCGACGGCCGCGGCGCCGACGCGGCACATGGTGGGCCCCGAGGCGGTGCCCGCACGGCCGCCCGCGGCGGCCCCGGCGCCGCCCCCGCCGCCCGCGGCAGCGCCGACCGTCAGGCTCCACCGGCGCCGGCGGCGGCGCCGGGTGCTCGCGGTGCTCGCCGGCGCGATCGTCGTCGCCGCCGGCGCCGGTGCGGTGGTCGCTCTGTCCGTCGGCGACGGCACCCCGAGCGGGCCACTCACCGCCGCCGAGGTCCGGTCGGCGACCGCGGCCTTCGCGCGCGCCTACAGCCGCGAGGACCCGGCCGCGCTCGGTCGCACGGTGACGCCGGACGTGCGGCGCGTCGCGCCCGGCGACGTGGAGCGGGGACGCTCGGCCGTGGTCTCGGTCTACCGCCGCCAGTTCGCCGACCGCTCGGTCGGCAGCTACCGCCTGTCCGATCTGCAGGTCTCCGGCGGCGACGCCGGCCGCGCAAGCGGGCGCTACACCGTCACGCGCGGCGGCCGCCCCTCGCTCGGCGGCACGATCGTGTTCGGCGTCGTCCGCCGCCACGGCGACCCGAAGATCGCCCTGATCGCGCTCGAGCCGGCGAGCTAGATGAACTAGCGCTCAGCAGACCTTCGACGTACGGACGCGCACCGTGCTGCCGCGGTCCACGCGCGTCCCCGGCGAGGGACTGGTCTCGCACACGGACGGGTCGGTCGGCAGCAGATCGTCGAACAGGCCGCCGGACTCGTGCACGTCGGCGCGCAGCCCGGCCTGCTCGAGGCGGGAGCGTGCGTCACCCGGTGAGTCGCCGGTCACGTCGGGCACCCGGATCGTGATCTCGCGCAGGATGCGCACGGCGGTCATCGCCGGCCGCGAGGACGGCGCGGTCGCCATCACGTCGATGACGTTGTCGCCGGCCTCCAGCGGGACGGCGGCGCTGAAGCTCCCGCCGGCGATCGTGGCCGAGCGGCCCAGCACGGTGACGCTCGCGCCCGACGGGCTCACGCGCCCGCTGATCTCGACCGTGCCGGCGCGCACGATCGCGCCGTCGCCGGGTGCATCGACGCTGAGCCGCACCGGCGGCTTGGTCACGCTCGAGGAGGAGTCGCCGCACGCGGCCAGCGCGAGCGGGCAGGCGGCGGCGAGCAGCAGGCCGAGGCGTCGCATGACAGTGGCCGAGTATGGCAGCGGGCCGCCCCCTCCCGGCGCGCCAACTCATGCACGTTCGCGTGCAGGGGTTTACCTGAGAACTGGTGCGACGATCATCCGACGCTCGCTGTCGACAAGGGGGTTGTGGGTATGCGGGGGATTCGAGTCGGTTTGCTTGCGGCGGTCGCCGCGGTCTGCGTCCTGCCGGCACCGGCGGACGCGCACACCGTGACGAGCGGTGAGTCGCTGTCGTCGGTCGCGGCCGCGAATGGGCTGACCACGGACGAGCTGGCGGCGGCCAACGGCCTCTCGCCCGACGCGCTCCTGATCGAGGGCGAGTCGCTGTTCGTTCCCTACCCCTCGGGCGCAGCCGGCGGCGGCGACGCGACCGGCGGCGGTGGCGCGACCGGCAGCGACGGTGGCGGTGGCGGCTACGTCGTGCAGCCGGGCGACACGCTCTCGGGCATCGCGGCGAGCTCGGGCCTCTCGACCGACGAGCTCGCGCACCTCAACGGCCTCTACGTCGACGATCCCCTGGTTGCAGGGACGACGCTGACGACCAGCGGGAGCGGAGGCGGCTCGACGGACACGACGTCGACGAGCGACGCCCCCGTCCCGACCAACGAGACGGTGTCCCCCGGCGAGGTCGGCGACATCGCCGCGAGCGAGAACGTCTCGCCGTCGCTGGCCGACGCGGTGGCCACGCAGGAGAGCGGCTTCGACAACAGCCTCACGTCCTCGGCCGACGCGCGCGGCGTGATGCAAATCCTCCCCAGCACCTGGGACTTCATCAACGGGTCGCTGGCCTCGGAGCCGCTCGACCCGGCCTCGGCGCGCGACAACGTCCGCGCCGGCGCCCTCTACCTGGGCTACCTGGCCGACCACACCGGCAACGACCCCGTCTCGACGGTCGCGAGCTACTACCAGGGGCTGGGCTCGGTCCAGAGCGGCGGCCTGCTTCCCGAGACCCAGCAGTACGTGGACAACGTGCTCTCGCTGCGCGACCGCTACCGCGGCGGGTAGCGGCGCTGCGCGGCGCTACATCGACTCCGGGGCTGTGACGCCGAGCAGGTCCAGCGCCCGCGCGATCGTGCGCTGCGCCGCCACCGACAGCGCCAGCCGGAACGACTCGACGGCCTCGGGCTCGGCGCCGACCACGCGGCAGTCGCGGTAGAACGCCGTGAACTCCTGCGCCAGCTCGAGCGCGTAGACCGCGAGGCGGTGCGGCGCGCGGCGGGTGGCCGCCTCCTCCACCTCGGCGGGGAACGCGAGCAGCCGGTTGATCAGCGCGCGCTCGGCTGCATCGAGCGGCGCGTTCCCCGGGCCCGCCCCGCCCGCGACGGCGCTCAGCGCCTCTGCCACGCGCGCGTCGCCCGCCTTCTGGCGCAGCGACGCGATCCGGGCGTGCGCGTACTGCACGTAGTAGACGGGGTTGTCGCTGGACTGCTCGCGCGCGAGGTCGAGGTCCAGGTCCACGGTCGTGTCGTGCGAGCGCTGGAGCAGGAAGAAGCGCGCCGCGTCGACGCCGATCTCGTCCAGCAGGTCGTCGAGCGTGACGAAGTCGCCGCGGCGCTTGGACATCGACGCCCGTTCGCCGCGCTCGATCACGTTGACGAACTGCATGATGATCAGCTCGAGCTTGTCGGGGTCGCCGCCGAGCGCGGCGAACGCCGCCTGCATCCGCGCGACGTAGCCGTGGTGGTCGGCGCCCCACACGTCGATGAGCCGGTCGAATCCTCGCTCGCGCTTGCTCTCGTGGTAGGCGACGTCGGCGGCGAAGTACGTGTGCTCGCCGGTGGACCGGCGCAGGACGCGATCCTTGTCGTCGCCGAAGGCGGACGTCCGCAGCCACACCGCGCCCTCGGAGCGGAACACGTGGCCCTCGCGCTCGAGCTCCTCGTAGTGCTGCTCGACCGGGCTCGGCTCCGCCTCGTGCAGCGTGCGCTCGGAGAACCAGGTGTCGAAGTCCACGCGGTAGCGGTGCAGCGTCGCGCGGATGCGCGCGACCATCAGCTCGGCGCCCTGGCGGCCGAGCTCGTCGGGGTCGCCGTCCGCCGCGCCCGGCAGCTCGGCCGCCAGGTCGCGCACGTAGTCGCCCTCGTAACCGCCCTCGGGCACGTCCTCTCCGCGCGCCCGCGCGCGGATCGACTCGCCGAGCTTGCGCACCTGGGTGCCGTGGTCGTTGATGTAGTACTCGCGCTCGACGTCGTTCCCGCGGAACGCGAGGATCCGCGCGAGCGCGTCGCCGTAGGCGGCGTGACGGCCGCCGGCGGCGGTCAGGGGGCCGGTCGGGTTGGCCGAGACGAACTCGACCAGCACGCGCTCGCCGGCGTCCGCGCGGCGCGCCGCCGTACTCGTCGCCGGCGTCGAGCGCGCCGCGCAGCGCGTCGCGGTACCAGGCATCGGCCAGGAACAGGTTGAGAAAGCCGGGCCCCGCCACCTCGACGCGGTCGAGCCGGTCGCCGAGCCGATCGGCGAGCAGCGCGGCCAGCTGGTCGGCGATGGCGCGCGGCGGCTCCCCCAGCACCGGTGCGAGCAGCATCGCGGCGTTGGTCGAGTAGTCGCCGAACTCGGGCTTGCGCGCGCGCTCGAGGGTCGGCGGCGGGCCCGCGCCGTCGCCGCTGCCGCGCATCGACGCCGCCGCGTCCTCGACGGCCGCCCGCAGGTCGCCGAGCGGCGTCACGATGCGGTCGGGCCGCCCGCCACGCGCGCGGCGTTCGCCGGCTCGAACAGCGCCTCGAGGCGCTGGATCGTGCGCAGCGTGCCCATCGCGACGATCACGTCGCCCGCAGCGAGCACGGTGTCGCCCCCGGGCTGGACGCCGACGGTGCCGTCCGACCGGCGCACCGCCACGATCACCGAGCCGCCCCGCACGTCGCCGACGGTCTTGCCCTCGCCCTCGGCGCCCGCCGTCACCTCGATCTCCTCCATGCGGTACTCCGGCGCGACGTCGATCGCGCCGGTCACCTGCGGGTGCAGAGCGAAGCGGGCCATCTCGCTCCCGCTCGCCTTGTATGGCGAGATGATGCGATCGGCGCCGGCCCGGCGGAGCTTCTTCTCGGAATCCGAGACACTGGCTCGGGCCACGATGGTGATGTCGTCGCGCAGCTCGCGTGCGCTGAGCGTGATGAAGATGTTCTCGGGGTCGGAGTCCACGCACGCGAGCACGGCCCGGGCGCGCTCGATCCCAGCCGCGCGCAGGATCTCGTCCTCGGACGGCCGGCCCTCGATGAAGTGCACCCCGAGGGCCGCGGCCCGGTCGCGGTTGTCGGGGTCCTCGTCGACGACCACGTAGTCCGCGTTCGCCCCGCTCAGGTCGCGCGCCACCTGCCGGCCGACGCGGCCGAACCCGCAGATCACGTAGTGGTCGTTGAGAGCGTCGATCATCCGCTGCGTGCGGCGCTCGTCGAGCAGGCCGCTGAAGTGCCCGGCGACCAGGAACTCGGTGGCGGTCACCAGCGCGTAGAAGAGCGTACCGACGCCCAGCACGATCAGGACGACGATCAGCACCTGCCCGGCGGCGTCGTTGGGCGCCGGGATCGATCCCACGGTGGCGACGGTGTCGAGCGTCCAGCGGAAGGCCTTCCACACCGACGTGCCCTCGGTGACGACGAAGCCGACCGTGCCGGCGACGATGAGCGCGACGATCGCCACGCACAGCCACGCCATCCTGCGCAGGAAGACGGCCATCTCGGCGCGTGCACGCATGCGGGGAAGGTTCGTGGTGAAGCGGGCGAGGCGTTCGGTCGGGTCAGCCACGGCTAGTAGTGGTAGGGCTCTCCGGCGAGGATCTTGTGCCCGCGATAGAGCTGTTCGAGCAGCACCACCCGGGCCAGCTGATGGGGCAGGGTAAGCGGGCCGAGCGAGAAGCGGTGGTCGACGTCTTCGAGCTCGATGCCCTTCGGGCCGCCGATCACGAAGCACACGTCGCGGCCCGCCTGGCGGCGCTCCTCGAGGAAGCGCGAGAAGGCGACGGAGTCGTAGGTGTCGCCCTCCTGGTCGAGCAGCGAGACCCAGGCGCGGTCGGGGATCCGCCGCGCCACCTGCTCCTCGTCACGCAGCTCGATCAGCTCCACGCGCGCGTGTCCGGCGAGCAGCTTCTGGTAGTGCTGGACGTCGTCCGCGAAGGGGGGCCGCAGCCGGCCGACGGCCAGGACGATGATCCGCACGGCTGCGATACTAGCCCCGGCCTCGACCCCCACCTGAGCGAGGAGCCCGATGACCGAAGACGACGACGCGCAAGAGCGCCAGATCAACATCCACTTCTCGCCCGAGATCATGGCCGGGGTCTACGCGAACTTCGCCAACGTCTCGCACTCGGACTACGAATTCACGATCACGTTCGCGCGCGTGGATCACGAGGTCGACGAGGAGGAGATCCCCGGGGTCGTGGTCTCCCGCGTGAACCTCTCCCCCCGCTTCATGCGCGAGCTGATCGACGCCATGGAGGACAACTACTCCAAGTGGCGCACCCGGGAGGGCATCAAGAACCTCCCGGAGTTCGAAGGCGAAGAAGAAGACGACGAGTAGGACCACGGCTACCGCGAAGCGGTACTAACCGCCCCGCGCAGCGGAGGGTCTGCTGTTTGCAGACCCGGAGCTGCCGGGGCCCGGAGGGCGGCGAAGCCGCCCGGTCACATTCGCCGGGGCAGGCGGAGGCTCGTTGTCTACGAGCCGGAGCCAGCACGGCCCAAGGGTGAACCGCCCGAGCCCTAGCCCGAGGCCCAGAAGCGCCTACCGCCGCCCCCGTTCGAACGCGACCGCGGCGCCGATCCGCTCGATCGTCGGCGGGTGCGTCCCCAGCAGGAAGGTCTGCCAGTCGGGCGGGTCGGGGTTCGAGAGGTTTTGCACCGCCAGCCGCTGCTCCGATGAGATGAACGGCCCGGGCTCATTGGTGAGCTTCAGCGAGAACGAGTCCGCCCGCTGCTCCACTCGCCGCGAGAGCTGGTTGGAGATGATCGACGTCCCGAAGGCCACGATGCCGAGGGCGAGCGCAGCGGCCGGGAGCACGGCCGGCGCGCCGGGGAGGGTGTCACGCGGGCGCCACCGCTCGGTCAGCCGGGCGGCGGCGAACAGCGCCGCCGGCGCAACCAGCGCCATGTACAGCAGCCCGCGCGGGACGTCGCGGTAGTGCACGTGGCCCAGCTCGTGGGCGACGACCAGGTTCGTCTCCGCGCGCGAGAACCGCTTCAGCAACGTGTCGTAGAGGACGACGCGCTTGGTCCGGCCCAGACCGGTGACGTAGGCGTTGGCCGCCGTGGTCCGGCGCGACGCGTCCACCTCGTAGACCTGGCCGACCTTCACGCCGGCCTTCCGCGCGAGCTCGAGCACGTCGCTGCGGGCACGCCCGGGCGGCAGTGGCTCGAACCGGTTGAAGATCGGATCGAGCACCACCGGCCCCGCGTACAGGAAGCCTACGCTGACCGCGACCACCGCGACCGAACCCGGCAGCCACCAGCCGCGCGGGAAGCGCCGCATCAACGCGAGCAGCAACGCGGCCCCGGCGCCGGCGAGCACCGCACCGATCGCGGATGACTTGGCGAGGTCGCCGGCCCACCCGCCCCACGACTGTGTGGTCAGACCGACGTCGATCGAGCGCTGGCGCGCGACCGCCGCCAACGGCAGCGGCGCGACCGTCAGCGCGATCGACAGCGCAGCGCCGGCCGCCGCGCCCGCCACCAGCGGGCGCCGGAACGGGCCGCGCAGGCGCCGGGGCGGACGACGCACGAGCCAGACCAGCACGCCGAGCTCGACCGCCAGCTGGCCGGCGAAGAGGGCGAGCTGCGGACCGCGGAAGTCGCGCGCGCGCGTAAGCTCGTGCCCGCTGAAGTACGATCCGGCGCTCACCGGCGCCGGGTCGATCACGCCGCCGCGCG
Organism: uncultured Actinomycetes bacterium; assembly: GCA_963725645.1. Taxonomy (GTDB): domain Bacteria; phylum Actinomycetota; class Thermoleophilia; order Solirubrobacterales; family Solirubrobacteraceae; genus JALYZC01. The sequence goes on along the minus strand of CAVRZD010000006.1, from coordinate 1,322,571 downwards.
GCCGCAGCAGCAGCACGGCGCCCTCCGCCACCACGACGACGGCGACGAGCGCGATCGGCAGGCGCGTGCGTCCGCGGTCCATCTCCGGCACGTTACCCACGTTCGACATGCGCATCGCCGTCATCTCCGACATCCACGGCAACCGGCAGGCCCTGGAGGCCGTGCTGGCCGAGATCGACGACGCCGGCGTGGACCGCATCTGGTGCCTGGGCGACATCGTCGGCTACGGCGCCGAGCCGGACGCATGCTGCGAGCTGACCGCCGAGCGCGCCGATGTCTGCCTGGCCGGCAACCACGACCTGGCCGTGCGGGGGGACATCCCCCTGGACGAGTTCTCGCGCGGCGCTGAGCTGGCCGCGCGCTGGACCCAGGAGACGCTGGCCGACGCGAACCTCGCCTACCTGTACGAGCTCGAGCCCAAGGAGGTGCACCGCGGCGTCGGCCTTTACCACGCGAGCCCGCGCGACCCGGTCTGGGAGTACGTGCTCTCGGCGCTGCTGGCCGAGCTGTGCCTCGACGCCCAGGCCGAGCGCGTGTGCCTGATCGGCCACTCCCATGTGGCGCTGGCGTTCATGCGCCAGGAGGGCGCCGCGGCGACCGGAGAGCCGTGCCCCGACGGCACCACGCTCGACCTCGTCGAAGGCGAATGGCTGGTCAACCCCGGCAGCGTCGGCCAGCCGCGCGACGGCGATCCGCGCGCCGCATGGCTCGTGCTGGACACCGGCGCGTGGACCGCGACCTTCCACCGGACCCCCTACGACATCCCCGCCGCGGCGGCCGCGATCCGCGCCGCGCGGCTGCCCGACTCGCTTGCCGAACGGCTGGAGTACGGGCAGTAGCATCCGCCGCCGATGCGCAGAGCCGCCGCCATCCTCCTCGCGCTTTCGCTCGGCCTGAGCAGCGCTTTCCTGGTCGCCTGTGGCGATCGCAACAAGTTGCTGCCGCAATCCGATGCGAGCGCGATCAACGACAAGCTCGATTCCGTGGCATCCGCCGTCGCCGCCCGCAACTGCACCACGGCGCTGGACGCGATCAACGCCGCCGAGCGCCAGGCGCAGAACCTGCCCGCCAAGGTCGATCCCAAGCTCCAGGCCACGCTGCAGGCGAACCTCGCGCATGTCGCGAGCAGCGCACAGGCGCAGTGCACGCAGAGTACGCAGACGAAGAGCACCGTCTCCACGCAGACCACGCCGACCCAGACCACGCACTCGACCCAGACCACCACCACCGAGACGCAGCCGACCACGCAGACCACGACGACCGAGACACCACCACCGACGACCGGAACCACCGACACCGGGCAATCGGGCGGCGTCGGACCGGGGAGTGGCAACGGCAGCGGCGGGCAGCGGAGCCCGCTGGACTGATGGCCGACGAGATCATCGCGGAGCGCTACCGCCTGGATCGCCGCCTCGGCACCGGTGGCATGTCCACGGTGCGGCTAGCCTTCGACACCAACCTCGAGCGCGAGGTGGCGGTCAAGCTGCTGGCCGAGCACCTCGCGGACGACGACAACTTCGTGTCGCGGTTTCGCCGCGAGGCGCTGGCCGCTGCGCGCCTCGTGCACCCCAACATCGTGCAGGTGTTCGACTTCGGGCTCGACGAGCCGACGGGCCAGCACTACATCGTCATGGAGTACGTCCCGGGGAGCTCGTGCGCGGAGATCCTGCGCGAGCAGAAGCTCCTGCACGTCGACGACGCGATCACAATCGTCTCGCAGGCGTGCCGCGGCCTCGACCATGCCCACCGCAACGGCGTCGTGCACCGCGACGTCAAGCCGGGGAATCTCCTGCGCTCCGACGACGGTGTCGTCAAGCTCGCGGACTTCGGAATCGCCAAGGCCACCGAGCAGTCCAGCATCACCCAGGTGGGCTCGGTGCTCGGGACCGCCGCCTACCTCGCGCCCGAACAGGCGCGCGGCGAGGAGGCCGGGCCGGCGGCGGACCAGTACGCGCTCGGCGTGGTCACCTACCAGATGCTCGCCGGCCGGCTCCCGTACGAGGCCACGTCGCTGACCGAGCTGGCCTTCAAGCAGCAGCGCGAGCTGCCGCCGCCGCTGGACGCGCTCAACCCCGAGGTGCCGCCGGCGCTCGCCCACGCCGTCGCCCGCTCGATGGCGCTCGACGTCGCCGCGCGCTTTCCGAGCGCGCTTGCGATGGGAGAGGCGCTGCGCAACGGCGCCCAGGGCATCGAGCCGCCCGCGGCGCCGCCCGGCGCCGACGAGGCGACGGCGGCGACGGAGATGCTGGCGGGGACCGCGGCCACCGAGATCGCCGCGACCGAGGCGACCCGCGCCCTGGCACCGCGGCGGCCGGCCGAGCCGCGACGGCGCGCCGCACCGCCGCCCGAGCCGGCGCGTCCGCGTACGCCCGCTGAGGAGCGCTCCGCACGGCGGGCGGGCGAGCGCCAGCACCGTGACCGGCGTTCCGGCCGCATCCTGCGCCGGCTGATCCTGCTGCTCGTCCTGATCGTCGTGATCGTCGTAGGGGTCGTGATCCTCAGCGACTCGTTCAGCAACAATCCGCAACTGCGCCGCGTGACGGAGCAGAACGTGCAGCAGGCGATCGGCCAGGTCAAGCAATTCGTGGACGACAACACCCGCTAGCGATGGCCCGCCCGACCTATGACGTCCGCGGGCGCACGGTGCTCATCACCGGCGCGGCTCGCGGGATCGGCGCCGAGACGGCCCGCCGCCTGTCCGCCCGCGGCGCCAACCTCGCCCTGGTGGGGCTGGAGCCCGAGCTGCTCGAGCCACTGACGGGCGAGCTGGGCGACGCCGCCGCGTGGTGGGAGGCCGACGTGCGCGACACGGCCGCGGTCGGGCACGCCGTCGACGCCGCGGTCGAGCGCTTCGGCGGGATCGACGTCGTGATGGCCAACGCCGGCATCGCCCCGCCCGTGACGACCGTCGCCGGCGTCGATCCGGAGGCGTTCGAGCGCGTGATCGACATCAACCTGCTGGGGGTCTGGCGCACGGTCAGGGCCGCGCTCCCGCACGTGCGCGAGCGCCATGGCTACATCCTGTGCATCGCGTCGATGGCCGCCGCGGTCCACGCGCCGCTGATGGCGCCCTACAACATGGCCAAGGCGGGCGTCGAGGCGCTGGCGGACTCGTTGCGGCCGGAGCTTGCGGGCGACGGCGTCGCGGTCGGCTGCGCGTACTTCGGCTTCATCGACACCGACATGACTCGCGACGCGTTCGCGGAGAGCCCGACGCAGCGGCTGCGGGCCAACTCGCCGCCGGGGCTCATGCGCCCGCTGCCGGTGGCTGCCGCGGCGCGCGGCATCGAGCGCGGCATCGAGCGCCGGGCCCGCCGCGTGGTGGTGCCGCGCTCGGCGATCCCGCTCCTGTTCGGCGGCCGCCTCTTCCAATCCATCGCCGACGCGGGCGCCCGCCGCGCCGGGATCGCGGACATCGTCCGCGACGTCGAGGCCGGCTAGACCCGGCGGAGGAAGCCGCGCAGGACCCGCGCCAGCGCCGCGGGATTGTCGCCCTGCACCGTGTGCCCCGCGTCCGCGATCGTGGCGAGGCGGCCCTCCCGGAACGCGCCCGCGAGGCGCTCGGCATCCGCGGGCGCGAGCACGTCGCTGTCGGCGCCGCGCACGACCAGCGCGGGGCAGCGCACAGCCGACACCTGCGCGCGCATGTCATCCATGCGCCCGCGGAGCGCGGCGAACCGCTCGGGCGTCATGGCCCGCCGGTCGTACTTCCACGTCCAGCGGCCGTCCGGAAGCGCGCGCAGATTGTGCAGGATGCTGCGGCGGAGCAGGCGCGGATCCCGCGAGGGGCTGAACGCCCGCGCGCGCTCGACGAACGCCTCGACCGAGTCGAGCTCGCCGGGCCCCTGGACGAAGCTGGCGATGCGCTGCGCTCCGTCCCAACGGATGTCGGGTCCCACGTCGACGAGCACGAGGCCGGCGAGGCGGGCATCCGGGCGGGCGGCGTAGGCGAGCGCGTTCATCCCGCCCATCGACTGCCCGACCAGCGCCGGGGGCTCGAGCCCCAGATGTTCGATCAGGGCCTCGATGTCGCGCACGTGCGCCTCGGGAGCGTAGTCGAGCGTCGGCGACCATTCACTGTCGCCATGGCCGCGCTGGTCCAGCGCCAGGCACCGGTACTCGTCGCGCAGCGCGAGGCAGACGAGGTCCCACGTGTGTGCGGTCAGGCCGCCGCCGTGGAGAAAGACGACGGGCGGGCGGTCCGAGCCGGGTGCGCCCGTCCAGTCGAGGCAGTGCAGGCGCAGGCCGCCGAGGACCACGTCGTACTCGTCCGGGAGCGCCACGTCGGCGACGTCGATGCCCGCGATGCGGCAGGCGAGCCGAAGGTGCTCGAGCGCGTCAGCCGGCGCGAGCACGCCGCTGCCTCGCGATCGATCGGCCCGTGTAGAGGCCGCGCTGGAGCAGATCGCCGTTGGCCCGCATCCAGCGGTCGAAGTTCTGCTCGTCCAGCAGTGAGCCGCCGAGCTCGCGCTCGACCAGCGGCCGCAACATGAGCGGCGCCACGACCAGCACGAGCTGCTGCATGTTGCGCCAGAACGGATCCGTGTCGCCGCGCAGCACGCCGGCTTCGATCAGCGCCTCGTCGCGGCGGGCATTGGCGAACAGACGGTGGAAGAGGTCCGCGCCGGCCTCCGTGTGCTCGGACAGCGCGCGGCCGATGTAGTCGCACAGCGTCGGCTGGTTGCGCAGCAGCTCGCCGACGAGCTCGACCCGGCGAGCGATCAGCTCGGGCCCGGAGCCCTCGACCGGAACCTCGCTGAGCGCCGCGTTGATGCGCCGGACCACCGCCTCGTCGACCGCGCGGATGAGGCCGACCTTCGAGCCGAAGTGGTGCACGACCAGTCCGGGCGAGACCCCCGCCGCGCGTGCGACGGCCCGCAGCGAGGTGGCGGCGACGCCGTCGGCGGCGAAGCGCTCCATCGCGGCCTCGCGGACGCGCGCCTTCGTCGTGAGATCCGACTCAGGGATCGCCATTGAACGCATAGCCTAGAGACTATACGACTGTTCAACACTCGGCGTCCGTCGCGGCGGCGGCGCCCGGGGCCGCCCCGGCACGGAGGGCCGCCGCGGTCTCGGCCAGCGTCCCGGCAGCGATCGCCGCCCGCAGATCGGCCATCAGCCGCGCGATGAAGGCGAGGTTGTGCAGCGTGATCAGGCGCAGCGCGGTCAGCTCCCGCGCGCGCAGCAGGTGGTGGAGGTACGCGCGGCTGTATCCGGCCGTGCAGGCCGGGCAGGGGCAGCCCTCGAGCAGTGGACCGAACGCGTCGCGCGCCCTGGACTTCGCCAGGTCGGTGCGCCACCGGCCGCCGGGATCGGGCACGAGGACCATCCCGTGGCGGGCGATGCGCGTCGGCATGGCGCAGTCGAACGTGTCGATGCCCAGCTCGACGCCGCGGATCAGGTCGTCCACCTCCCCGATCCCGAGCAGGTGTCGCGGCCGGTCCTCCGGCAGCTCCTCTGTCGCCCACCCCACCACCTCGTGCATCTGCGCCTTGTCCTGCCCGAGCGAGCCACCGATGGCGATCCCGTCGCAGCCGGTCGCCGCGACCTCGCGTGCCGAGGCCCGGCGCAGGTCCTCGTACGCCCCGCCCTGGACGATCCCGTAGAGCACCTGGCCGGGCGCGCCGTGCTCGCCGTGCCAGTCCAGGCAGCGGGCGAGCCAGCGGTGGGTGCGCTCGGTCGAGCGCTCGGTGTACTCCCGCGGCACGTGGAAGGGCGTGCATTCGTCGAAGGCCAGCGCGATGTCCGACCCCAGCGCGGCCTGGACCTCCATCGAGGTCTCGGGGCCCATGAACCGCTCCGCGCCGTCGGTGTAGGAACGGAAGCGCACGCCCTCCTCGTCGATCGACAGGATCGCCCCGTCGCGCTCGCCGTCGCCGCGCTTCGCGCGGGGCGCTCGGCCCTTGACCTCGTCGGCCACCGTGCCGTGCCCCATCGAGAAGACCTGGAAGCCGCCCGAGTCGGTGATGATCGGTCCCGGCCAGTTCATGAAGGCGTGCAGGCCACCGTGGCGGGCGACCAGCTCGTGGCCCGGCTCGAGCAGCAGGTGAAAGGCGTTGCCGAGCACCATGTCGTACCCCAGCGCCGCCACCTCGGATGGCTCGAGGCCCTTGACCACGCCCTTGGTGGCGAGCGGGACGAAGGCGGGGGTACGGACCTCCCCGTGAGCCAGGCGCAGTCGGCCGGCGCGCGCGCGCGAGCCGGCGTCGCGGTGCTCGATGCTCAGCGGCGCGGGAATGCCCGCAGCGTACAAACGCGCCGGGCCCGCAAGCGGGCCCGGGCGATCGGAGGATGAAGACGGCGGAGCGGCTAGCTGTCGGACTCGCTGCCCTCGATGGCCTCGGGCTGGGCGCCGTTGGCAACCGAGATCGCGACCTTCCGCGGCTTGCGCTCCTCCGGCTTGGGGATGCGAACCTCGAGCACGCCGTTGTCGAACGACGCCTCGACCGCGTCCGGGTCCACGCCCTCGGGCAGCGTGAGCGACCGGCTGAACGAGCCGGTCGCGCGCTCGACGCGCGTCAAGTCTTATGCGCAGCCCTCAGGCCGGTCTTCGCCGGCGGTGAGGCGTTCCCAGACATCCGTGAGGGTGGCGAGATCGTCCGCGTCAAAATGGTCCAGGAAGCGGCGGCGCACGCCGTCCAGGTGCACCGGGCGAGCGGTCTGAAGCGCGCGCATCCCCTTCGGGGTCAGAACGGCGTACGCGCCGCGCGCGTCGGCCGAGCACGTCGAGCGCCTGATCAGGCCGTCGCGCACGAGGCGATCCACCAGCCTGGTCAGGCCGCTGCGGCTGAGCATGACCGCGTCGGCGAGCTCCCGCATGCGCATGCGCTGGTCGGGCGCCTTCTCGAGCCGCACGAGCAGCTCGTAGGAGACCAGGGGCAAGCCGTGGGCTGCCTCGAGCTCGCAGTCGAGCTCGCGCACGAGCAGCGCGTGGGCCCGCAGGAAGCCGCGCCAGGCGGCCAGCTCGGCCGGCGAGAGCGCCGCGGCGGCGGGTGTGCTTGTGGTGGCCATCGTGGCTACGGCTGATTGCGTCCGCAACGACGGTAGCAGCGCCCGCGGCCGGCGCCAAACGGGCGGGCGGCGGCGGGCCGCGGCTGTCGGGGCGACTACGCTCTCGTGCGATGAGCGAGCTCGTCGCCCACGTCCGCCCCGCCGCCGGCGAGCCCGAGGGGGCGCTCGTGCTCATGCACGGACGCGCGACCAGCGAGCAGGACCTCGCGCCGCTGCTGGACGTGTTCGATCCCGAGCGGCGGCTGGTCGGCCTCGCGCCACGCGGGCCGCTCGAGCTTCCTCCGGGCGGACGGCACTGGTACGTGATCCGACAGCTGGGCTTCCCGGATCCGGAGACCTTCGGAGCCTCCTTCGACGCCCTGTCGTCGTGGCTCGACCAGGCGCTTGCCGAGCATGGCGTCGGCATCGATCGGGCGGTGCTCGGCGGCTTCTCGCAGGGCGGGGTGATGGCCTACGCCCTGAGCCTGGTCGCCGACCGCCCGCTTCCGGCGGGAATCCTCGCGATGAACACGTTCATGCCGATGGTCGAGGGCTACGAGCTCGACCTGTCCGACCGCGAGGGGTTCCCGGTCGCCATCGCGCACGGGACGCTCGACCAGATCATCCCCGTCGACTGGGGCCGCCAGGCCGCCGAGCGCCTGCGCGCGGCCGGCGCCGACGTCCTGTACCGCGAGTCCCCCGTCCCCCATACGCTGGACCCGCGGGAGCTGCCGACGTTCGTGGACTGGGTACGCCGCACCATGGAACGGGCGCGAGCGACGTGAGCGCGTCGGCCGGCGGCGCGGCCGTGCCGGTCAGGGCTGGAGCAGCGACCGCCCCGTCATCTCCGCCGGTTGCGTCAGGCTGAGCAGCTCGAGCACCGTCGGCGCGACGTCCGCGAGCACGCCGCCGTCGCGCAGATCGAGTCCGGGGACCGTGACGATCAGCGGCACGGGGTTGAGCGAGTGGGCGGTGTTGGGACTGCCGTCCGGCTCGAGCATGTGGTCGCAGTTGCCGTGGTCGGCGGTGATCACGCACGCGCCGCCGGCTTCGTGCACGGCGCCCACGAGCTCGGCGAGGACGCCATCGACGGTCTCGACCGCCGTCACGGCGGCGGGGATCACGCCGGTGTGGCCGACCATGTCGGGGTTCGCGAAGTTGACGACGGCGAAGCTGGGCGCCTCCTCGCGCCAGTGGCGGACGAACGCCTCGGCCACGCCGGCGGCGCTCATCTCCGGCTTGTGGTCGTACGTCGGGACGTCCCGGGGCGAGGGCACCAGCTCGCGGGTCTCGCCGGAGTGTGGATCCTCCTCGCCGCCGTTGAAGAAGTAGGTGACGTGGGCGTATTTCTCGGTCTCGGCGACGTGCAGCTGGGGCAGGCCGCGGTCGGCGATCACTCCCGCGAGCGTGACGCGCGGGCGCTCGGGCGCGAACGCGACCGGGTAGGTCCAGTCCTCTTCGTACTGGGTCATCGTGGCGTACCGCGCGACCGGCGGGGCGCCGCCGCGGTCCAGCTCGGCGAAGCCGGGCTCGGCCAGCGCGCGGGTGATCTCGCGCATCCGATCGGGACGGAAGTTGAATCCGAACACGCTGTCGCGGTCCGGGCGGATCCGCGCGTCGCCGCCCACGAGTGTCGCCTCGATGAACTCGTCGGTCTGGCCGCGTTCGTACGATGCTCGCGCGGCCTCGGGCGCCGTCGCGGCCCGATGCGGCGCGCGGCCGTGGACGAGCATGTCGTAGGCCTGGGCGATGCGATCCCAGCGGCGGTCGCGATCCATCGCGAAGTAGCGGCCGATCACCGAGCCGATCCGGGCGTTGCCGGCGCGCGCGCACCAGCCCTCGACCGTCTCGAGGTAGCCGGCGCCCGACTCGGGGAGCGTGTCGCGGCCGTCGGTGAACGCGTGGACGACGAGATCCTCGACGCCGAGCGCAGCGCCCAGCTCGATCAGCGCCTCCAGGTGGCCGAAGCCCGAGTGCACGCCGCCGTCGGACACCAGGCCGATGAGGTGGACGCGCTCGGCTCCGCCGAACGCCTCGCGCAGGACGGCGTTCTCGGCCAATGCGCCCTCGCGAACGGCGTCGTCGATCCTCGTCAGGTCCTGGCGTACCACGGTGCCTGCGCCGAGGTTCAGGTGCCCGACCTCGGAGTTGCCCATCTGACCCTCGGGGAGGCCGACGGCGCGGCCGCCAGCCGTGAGCTGGGTGTGCGGGTAGGTGCTCCACAGCTCGTCGAACACCGGCGTGTCGGCCAGCGAGATGGCGTTGCCCGGCCCCGGCGGAGCGACGCCCCAGCCGTCGAGCACCACCAGGCAGGCGCGCGGCACGGGCAGCCGGTCGGGGCCGGCGGGGAGCGCCATCAGCGGCCTGCGGCGTCGACGATCGCCGCGAGCGAGTCCGGCTCGAGGCTGGCGCCGCCGACCAGCGCGCCGTCCACGTCCGGCAGCGCGAGCAGCTCGGCGGCGTTGTCGGCCTTCACGCTGCCGCCGTACAGGATCCGGGCCAGCTCGGCCTGCTCGCGCGACCGGTCGCCGATCAGCGCCCGTACGAAGGCGATCGCCTCCTGTGCCTGGGCCGGCGTCGCGACCTGGCCGGTGCCGATCGCCCAGATCGGCTCGTAGGCCACGACCACCTCGGCGAGGCGCTCGGCCGGTACCGTCGCGAGGCCCTCCTGCACCTGCTGGCGCAGCTTGCGCTGGGTCTCGTTGCGCTCGCGCTCCTCCTCGGTCTCCCCCACGCACAGGATGGGGACGAGGCCGGCGTCGAGCGCTGCCGGCACCTTGAGCGCGAGCGCACGGTCGGTCTCGCCGAAATAGGCCCGCCGCTCGGAGTGCCCGAGCACCACGCCGTGCACGTCCAGCTCGGTCAGCATCGGCGCCGACACCTCGCCGGTGAACGCGCCGGAGGGCTCCTGGTGCATGTTCTGCGCGAACACCTGCACGCGCGAGCCCCGCGTCGAGTCCACCAGGGCGCCCAGCGCCGTGAACGGCGCGCAGATGGCGACGTCCACGCCGTCGGCGCTGGAGACGCGGGGGAGCAGGCCGGCGACGAACGCCTCGGCCTCCGCGACGGTCTTGTGCATCTTCCAGTTGCCGGCGATCAGCGGCGTGCGCATGGATCCCGTCGCGCTCACGCCAGCGCCTCCACTCCGGGGAGGGCCTTGCCCTCGAGGAGCTCGAGCGAGGCGCCCCCGCCCGTCGAGATGTGCGAGATCCGGTCGCTCAGACCGAACCGGTGCAGCGCCGCGACCGAGTCGCCGCCGCCGACCACGGTGACGCCCGGCGCATCCGCCACGGCCTCCGCGAGCGTCCGCGTTCCGGCGGCGAACGGCTCGAGCTCGAAGGCGCCCATCGGCCCGTTCCAGAACACCGTGCCGGCGCCCGCGGCCTCGGCCGCGTAGTCCTCGGCGGTGCGCGGCCCGATGTCGAGGCCCATCCATCCGTCGGGAACGTCGACACCGTCGAGATCGCGGCGCTCGGCGGCGGCGTCGAAGCGGTCGCCGAGCACGAGGTCGCGCGGCAGCTCGAGCCGGCACGAGCTCCCCTCGGCGTCGGCCAGCGCGCGGCGGGCCAGGTCGACGTCCGCGTCGTCGCACAGCGAGTCGCCGATGGAGTGGCCGCGGGCGGCCAGGAACGGGAACGCCATCGCGCCCCCCACGAGGATCGCGTCGGCAACGTCGAGGAAGCGGTCGATCACGCCGATCTTGTCCGACACCTTGGCGCCGCCGAGGATCGCCGCGAGCGGGCGCGCGGGATCGTCGATCAGCCTGGTCAGCGTCGTCACCTCCCGCTCGAGGAGCTCGCCGGCCACGGCGACCTCGACGTGGTGGGCGACGCCCTCGGTGCTCGCATGCGCGCGGTGAGCCGTCCCGAACGCGTCGTTGACGTAGACGTCGGCGAGCGCGCCGAGCGCCCGCGCCAGCTCCGGGTCGTTCTTCGTCTCGCCGGGCTCGTAGCGCACGTTCTCCAGCATCAGCACGTCACCGGGGCTCGAGGTTGTCGGCGAGCGCCTCGACCTCGTCCCCGACGACCGCCGGCGCAAGCGTGACGTCGGCGCCCGTGCAGCTCGGCGAGGCGGTCGGCGACCGGGCGCAGCGACAGCTCCGGTTCGCGGTCCTTCGGTCGCCCGAGATGCGAGACCAGGATCACCCGCGCGCGCCGCTCGCGCAGCGCCTCGATGGTGGGAAGCGCCGCGCGGATGCGCGTGTCGTCGGTGATTTCGCCGTCGTCGAGCGGCACGTTGAAGTCGACCCGCACCAGGACGCGCTTGCCGTCGACGTCGACGTCGTCCAGCGTCCTCACTGGAGCTGCTGCACCAGGTCGACGACGCGGTTGGAGTACCCCCACTCGTTGTCGTACCAGGCCACGACCTTGACCAGCGTCTCGTCGATCACGGCGGTGAGCTCGGAGTCGAACATCGACGAATAGGAGCTCTTGATGATGTCCGAGGAGACGATCGGGTCGTCGGTGTAGGCCAGGATGCCCTTCAGCGGCCCGGTGTCCGCGCGCTCCTTGAACGCCGCGTTGACCTCCTCCGCGCTGGTGGCCCGCTCGGTCTCCACGGTCAAGTCGACGACGGAGCCGGTGGGCAGCGGCGCGCGCACCGAGAAGCCGTGGAGCTTGCCGTCCAGCTCGGGCATGACGAGCCCGATCGCCTTGGCCGCGCCGGTCGACGTCGGGATCAGGTTGATCGCGGCGGCGCGGGCACGGCGCAGGTCCTTGTGCGGGCAGGTCCTGGAGGCGCTGGTCAGCGGTGTAGGCGTGGATCGTCGTCATCAGGCCGTGCTTGATGCCGATCGTCTCGTGCAGCACCTTGGCCACCGGCGCGAGGCAGTTCGTCGTGCACGAGGCGTTGGAGATCACGTCGTGCGCGTCGCGGTCGTAGACCTCCGTCGAAGTTCACGCCGAGCACCACCGTCACGTCGGGCCCGCTCGCGGGCGCGGAGATCACGACCTTCTTCGGCGCCGCCGTCGAGGTGCTTGGCGGCGTTCTCGCGGTCGGTGAACAGGCCGGTGGACTCGATCACGACGTCGGCGCCCAGCTCGCCCCACGGCAGCGCGGCGGGGTCGCGCTCGGCGAGCACCCGCAGCTCGGCGCCGTCGACCTCGAGGCCGTTGCCGGTGACCTCGACCGTCCCCGGGTACGGACCCAGGATCGAGTCGTACTTCAGCAGGTGCCCGAGCGTCTCGGCGTCGGTGAGATCGTTGACGGCGACCCACTCGATGTCGGCCTGCTGCTCCTGCGCGGCGCGGAACACGTTGCGGCCGATCCGACCGAAGCCGTTGATCCCGACCCGTACGGACATGCGTTCGTTCCTTTGCTCTGCGACGTCAGAAGAGGGCCCACAGCCCCGCACTGCCCGCCCTCGGCGGCCGGGCCCTGGGGCGCAGCAGGCTATCAGCGCCGTGCGGGTGGCCGGCGGATTGGCCCGCCCTACGGACCGCTGCCGGCGACCACCTCGACGCGCAGGCCGTCGGGGTCGCGCAGGTAGGCGGCGTAGTAGCGCGGGCCGTAGCGGGGGCGCGGGCCGGGCTCGCCGTCACAGCGCCCGCCGGCCGCCAGGGCCGCGGCGTGCGCGGCGTCCACGGCGACCTTGCCGACCGCTCGCAGCGCGATGTGGCCGTAGTGGTGCGCGGGCACCGCGCGCGCTGTGAGCCAGAAGGTCGGCTCGGTCACGCCGTAGGCGATCGCCTGCTCGGAGCTGTGCATGCGCCGGACGCCGAGCGTCGAGAAGACGGCGTCGTAGAAGCGGCTCGAGCGCTCCAGGTCCGCGACCTCGAACCCTACGTGGTCGATCATCGCGCCCGAAATCGTGGCGCCTGCACCGGACGCCAACGCTCCGCCGCAGGGCGGGACGCTACCCGCGCGGCGGCTTGTCGATGTCGCGGTGGCTGACGCCGACGATGTAGGAGCCGCTCTCGCGGTAGTGCGCGGCGAGGTGCTCGGCGATCGCCACCGAGCGGTGGCGGCCGCCGGTGCAGCCGATCGCGACCATCAGGTGCGCCTTCCCCTCGTGCACGTACTGCGGGAGTAGGTAGTCCAGCAGCGGGATCAGGCGCTCGTAGAACTCGTCCAGCCCGCCGTCGCGGCCGATGTAGACGACCACGCGCTCGTCCAGGCCGGTCAGGGGCCGCAGCTTGACCTCGTAGTGCGGGTTGGGCAGGAAGCGCACGTCGAAGGAGAGGTCGGCGTCGCGCATCGGGCCGTACTTGTGGCCGAAGGAGGCGAAGGTGACGGCCAACTGGCGGGCGCCTCGGGGACCATGACCTCGTCGGCGAGCTTGCGCCGCAGCATGACCGCGGTCAGCCCGCTCGTGTCGATGACGATGTCGGCCTGCTCGCGCAGCGGCGTGAGCAGGGCACGCTCCGAGGCGATCCCCTCGGCCACGCTGCCGGCCGGCGCCAGCGGGTGACGGCGCCGGGTCTCCTTGTAGCGGTTGAGCAGCGTCTGCTCGTCGGCGTCGAGGAAGATCACGCGGCGGCTGACACCGGCGCGGTCGAGCTCGTCGAGCACCGCGGCCAGGTCGTCGAAGTACGCGCCGCCGCGCACGTCGGACACGACCGCCGCGCGCTCGACCTTGGAGCCCTCGTGCATGAACAGCTCGGTCAGCGAGCGGATCATCTCCGGCGGCAGGTTGTCCACGCAGAAGTAGCCGGCGTCCTCGAACACGGCCATGGCCGTCGACTTCCCGGCACCGGAGAAGCCGGTGATGATCACGAGATCGTCGAGATTGGAGCCCGCGGGGCGAACCGCCGCGCGCCCCCGGCGGCCGCGGCGCAGACGATCGCCGAGGCGGACGGGCTTTGACGCGCCCATGTCTGTGGATTCTCCCTTCCGGTTCGGACGAGGTTCGTCGGAGGTGTCAACGACGTCGTCGGGCCGATCCGTGCGCTTGGGGGTCATCGAGCGGTGCGGTTGAGCATCGCGTGGAGCTCCCGCCCCACCTTCCCCGGCAGGCCCGGCACCGCCTCGAGCTCCTCGCGCGAGGCCGCCAGCACCGCCTCGGGCGAGCCGAAGTGGGCCAGCAGCGCGCGCTTGCGCGCCGGCCCGATGCCCGGCAGGTCGTCGAAGATCGAGCCGGTCATCGCGCGGTCGCGGCGCGTGCGGTGGTGCTCGATCGCGAAGCGGTGCGCCTCGTCGCGGATCCGCTGGAGCAGCTGGAGCTCGGGGGTGTCGTGGTCCAGCACGAGCGGGGCGACGGCGCCGGGCAAGAACACCTCCTCGATCCGCTTGGCCAGCGCGATCACGACCACCCCGCGCCCGCGGAAGCCACGCAGGGCGCGCAGGCCGCTCGAGAGCTGGCCCTTGCCGCCGTCGATCACCACCACGTTGGGCAGCGCGGCGAAGCCCGGGTCATACTCGCGGTCGTGCGGCGAGATGTCGGCCTGGCGCTCCCACTGCCCGAGCCGCCGGGACAGCACCTCCTCCATCGCGGCGAAGTCGTCCGAGCCCTCGACGGTCCGGATCGTGAAGCGCCGGTAGTCGGCCTTCTTCGGCGCCCCGCCCTCGAACACGACCATCGACGCCACCGTGTGGGTGCCGCCGATGTTGGAGATGTCGAAGCACTCGATCCGCATCGGCGGGACGTCGAGCCCGAGCGCCGCCTGGAGACCGTCGAGCGCCTCGACGCGGCGCTGGCGGCGGCGCTCGTCCTTGAGGCGCTCCTGGTCGAGCGCGAGCCGCGCGTTGCGTTCGGCCAGCTCCACGATCCGCCGCTTGTCGCCCCGTTCGGCCGGACGCACCTCGACCGGGCCGTCGCGGCGCTGCGCGAGCGCCTCGGCCAACGCGGGGTCCGGCCGGTGGCTGCGCGGGACGACGACCTGCGGCGGGATGGCCATGGCCGTGCCGTAGTACTGCAGCACGAACTCGTCGAGCACCTCGGGCTCGCCGCGCTCGGCCTCGTTGGCGAGGTAGAAGGACTGGCGGTCCGACAGCACGCCGTCGCGGATCTGGAACACCTGGGCGTTTGCGTCTGCGCCGTCGACCGCGACGGCGATCGCGTCGACGGTGCCGACCGCCTCGTTGGCCACGCGCTGGCGCTCGAGCAGCGAGCGCACCGCGCGCAGGCGGTTGCGATGCAGCGCGGCCTGCTCGAACTCCTGCGCCTCGGCCGCGGCGGCCATCTTCGCCTCGAGGTCGCCCTCGATGCGGCGGTAGCGGCCGGACAGGAAGTCGATCACGCCGTCGATCCCGGCGCGGTAGTCCTCGCGGGACACATAGCCGACGCAGGGGGCCTCGCAGCGCTTGATGTAGTAGTCCAGGCACGGCGAGCCGCTGCGCCGCCCGGGCTCGGCGCCCTCGCAGGAGCGGAACAGGAACACCTTCTGCAGCAGGTCGAGCGTGCCGCGGACCTTCTTCGCGTTCGAGTAGGGCCCGAAGTAGGCGCGCTCGCGGCGGTGGCGCTCGCGGGTGAAGTAGACACGTGGAAACGGTTCGTCCAGCGAGATCGCGATGTACGGATAGGACTTGTCGTCGCGCAGGCGGACGTTGAAGCGCGGCTTGTAGCGCTTGATGAAGTTCTGCTCGGCGAGCAGCGCCTCGGCCTCGGTCGCGACGACGATCGCCTCGACGGCGTCCACCTCCGACACGAACTCCGACGGCCCGTAGGCCGAGGGCTTGGAGAAGTGCGAGGCGACCCGCTTGCGGACCGACTTCGCCTTGCCCACGTAGAGCACGCGACCGTGCGCGTCGCGGAAGATGTAGACGCCCGGCTGGTCGGGAAGGTTCCGTCGCTGCTCCGTGAGCCTGTCGGCGGCTTTCGTGGCCATCAGCCCGAGGATACGCGCCGGGTATCGTGCTCCGGCTATGGCCGGGGGCACCGTCAACCTCTACAGCGACACGCAGACGCGCCCCACCGAGGGGATGCGCCAGGCGATGGCGGCGGCCGAGGTCGGCGACGAGCAGCGCTTCGCCGACCCGACGACGACCGCCCTCCAGGACCGGGTTGCGGAGCTGCTCGGCCACGAGGCGGGGCTGTTCCTGCCGTCGGGGACGATGTGCAACGCGATCTCGTTCCGCCTGCACCTCCGGCCAGGCGGCGACGAGGTCCTGCTCGACCGCACCTCACACCCGATCAACGCGGAGGCCGGCGGGCCGGCGGCGATCTCCAGCGCGATGATGCACGTCCTCGACGGCGACGGCGGGCGCTTCACCGCGGCACAGGTGCGGGAGGCGGTCCGCCCGCCCGACCGCTACCTCCCCCGCTCGCGGCTCGTCTCCGTCGAGCAGACGACGAACCTCGCCGGCGGGCGGATCTGGCCGCTGCAGCAGATCCGCGAGGTGCTCGAGGTGGCGCGCGCCCACGACATGCGCTCACACCTGGACGGCGCGCGGCTGCTCAACGCGGTCGTCGCCACGGGCGTGAGCGCCGCCGACTACGCGAGCGGCTTCGACACGGCGTGGATCGACTTCACCAAGGGCCTCGGCGCGCCGGTGGGCGCCTGCCTGGCCGCCTCTCGCGAGCTGATCGAGGAGGCGTGGCGCTATAAGCAGATGTGGGGCGGCGCCTTCCGCCAGTCGGGGGTCGTCGCGGCCGCGGGCCTGTACGCGCTCGATCACCACGTCGAGCGCCTGGCCGAGGACCACGCCAACGCGCGCTTCCTCGCCGACGGGCTGGCGGAGCTGCCGGGCGTGGGGCTCGACCCCGTCACCATCGAGAGCAACATCGTGATCTTCACCGTGCCCAACCCCGGCGGGTTCGTCGACGAGCTCGGGCGCGCCGGGGTCGAGGTCAGCCGCGTGGGCCCGGCGCTGATCCGCATGGTCACGCACCTCGACGTCGATCGCGCGGGCTGCGAGCGGGCGCTCGAGGCGGCGCGAGCGGCGCTCGCGGGCTGAGTCCCACGCCGGCCCGTCGGAGCACGGGGCGACGCCGGCGATGCCGCGGGGTGAGCAGGCCGGCGTTCCGATGGTTCGGTTCTCCGCCACCCGGACGCCGGTCTCCCCCATGGCCGGTGGGGCCCGCGGACGCCACCATCGCGGGACCTCGATCCAGGAACGGAGAACCCCGTGAACTTCCCCACCCGCATCGGAACCGCCAGCGTCGCCGCCGTCGCCGTCATCGGGCTCGCGGCGCCCGCCAGCGCACCGGCCGACGTGCGGTTCGGATCGCCGCTGGCGTCGTCCGCCTCTGATCCCGGGATCGCCGCCCAGACCCCCGCCGTGGCGGGCAACGCCGCCGGCGTGGTCGCTGCGGCCTACGCACAGCAGGTCGGGGGCGTCAACCACATCTTCGCCAGGGTCAAGCCCGCCGGCGTCGCCGCGTTCGGTGCGGCGCAGAGCCTCAACGCGGCCAGCAGCAGCGCACCCGCGGCCATCGTGGCGGCGGACGGCACGATCACGGTCGCCTGGCAGCAGGCCAATGCCTGCGCCGGCTCGTCGGTGTTCGTCGCCACCGCCCCTCCCGGTGGCACGTTCGGGGCCGGTGTGAAGGTCTCCGACAACGCGTTCACGCCGCACCTCGCGGTCGCGCCGGACGGCACCGTCATGGTGCTCTACACCCGTGACAAGGGCTCGTGCATCCACGAGACCCACGTCCAGGTCCGCCCCCGCGTCGGATCGTCGGCCGACTCGGTCATCTCGGATCCTGGGTTCGGTTCGATCAGCGCCGACGATGCGTCGATCGGCATCGACGCCTACGGCACCGCCATTGCGGCGTTCACCCAGAGCCTCCAGGTCGCACCGTTCACGCAGGTCCTGCGGGTCGCCCGCCGGCCGGCCGGCGGGCAGTGGACGGGAACGACGCTGACCGGGCCCAAGACGAGTGGCAGTGCGCTGGCCGTGGCGTCGGACGGCCACGCGGTCGTCGCGGACCAGAAGGCCGCCCAGAACAACGGCTACGCCCTCGAGGTCCGGTCGCTGGCGCCCGGTGCGAGCGTCTTCGGCGCGCCGCAAACGGTGACCGACACCTTGATCAACGAGCCGCTCGAAGGAATCGCGATCACCAACGGTGGCGCCGCGGCGGTCACGACCTCGTCCGGCCACGCCGCGACGCGCGCGAACGGGGCGAGCGCGTTCGGCACGGCCGCCGCCGTCGGGCTCGGCGCATCGGCGTCCAGCCTCGTTCCCGCCTTCACCGCGGAGGGCGAGCTCGCGCTGTTCAACGAAGAGAAGCTCCCCGGCTCGCAGCGCTTCTCGCTCGTCGCGCGCGTGCAGTCGCCCGGTGGCGCGCTCGGACCACCGCAGCCCACCGGGCTCGACAGCGACGCCACCGGCACCGCCGTGCTCGCCCCGTTCGGGACCAACGACATCGTCGCGGGCTGGAACCCCCGGCCCGCCGGCGCCGCCACGTTCCAGGCCGGGCTCGCGCTCGGCGACGGCACGCCGCCCGCGCTCGGCGCGGTGTCGGCACCCGCCGGCGGCCTCGCCGGCGCGCCGCTGGCCTTCGGCTCGGCGCCGACCGACGATCTCGGCGTCGCCGGCGTCGACTGGACGTTCGGCGACGGCGCCACGGCCCCGGGCGCCGCGGTGACCCACGCGTTCGCCGCCGCCGGCGCCTCGACGTGGTCGGTCACGGCCCGCGACCTGGTCGGCAACACGGCCAACGCGGCCGGCGGGCTGACGATCCAGGCGCGGCCCCAGCCGCAGCCGGCGAAGCTCGCCGTGAAGATCGCCAAGCCGCGCCGCGGGACGCGCGCGCGCAAGCTGCGCAGCCTGGGCGGCACCGCGTCCGGGCCCGTCTCGCGCGTCGAGGTATCCGTCGTGGGCGTGCTGAGGGCCAAGACGAAATCCGCCCGCGCGCGATGCACCTCGCTCGGCACAGCCGGCCGACTCGCCAAGAAGACCAGTCGTGCGAGCCGCATTGGCTGCTTGCCGGGTCGCTTCCTGAAGGCCGGCGGCACCAAGCGCTGGACGCTGCGCCTGCGTCATCGGCTTCCGCGCGGAACCTACGTGGTCTATGCCCGCGCGCGCAGCGCGACGGGCGCGAAGAGCATGGTCGCCCGCGTTAGGTACACGCTGCGCGCGTAGCGGCAGCGCCAGGACGCGCTGTGGCGTGGGGTTAGCGGCCAGGCAGCGCCGTGAAGTTGACGGTCACGGGCCGCGACCGGCTCCCAGCCGCGTTGATGGCCGTGATCGTGGTGCTGTGGCGGCCCGCCTTGAGTGCCTTGCGACGAGATAGACGGCCCTGGAAGGCGACCCGGTTACGCCCCGCATGGCCGTTGAAGCTCAGGCTCCCGACGGGCAGCAGCCGCGTGCAGGCACGGCCGCGGTGGTTGCGTCTGCTCGGCGCCACGCAGCGCCGTCCCACCCGACGTCCTGGCACTCGCCGGGCAAAGGCCAGGGTCACCCGCCCGGGCTCGGATAGCGCGAAGCTGATGGTGGTGCCGATCGGTATGCGGCGGCTGACCCGTGGCAGCGCCAGACCGAGCCGGAAGCGATTGGGCGCCACGCGCGCCGAGGAGACCGCGGGCGCCGCCAGGAGCGCTATGGCGGCAAGGTCCGGGCGGCGGATCACGAATGTGTTCGCCGAGCTGAGGCCGGCGTTACCGGCCGCGTCGACCTGCTCCGCTCGGGCGGTGTAGCTGCCGGCCGCCAGCGCCGGGCTCAAGACCGACCAGCTGCCGCTCGACACTGGGGCCAACAGAGTCTGGATCTGCGTCCCGGTCGCCGATGTGCCGCTGTAGATCTTCACCGTCACGCTGGTTCCGTCCCCTGAGGATGTTCCGGCCGTTCCGCTGAACGTTGGCGAGCTGCCCGTGTTGCTGCCGTGGGCCGGTGAGATCAGCGTGACCGACGGGGCCGCGGTGTCGACGGTGAACGTGTTGGTCGCGCTCCAGCGCGACCGGCCGCCGGAGTCTGTCTGCTGTGCTTGGGCGCTGTAAACACCATCGGCGAGCGACAGGCCCACCGATGCGCTCCAGGAACCGTCACTGCCGACCGGCACACCACTGAGCGTCTGCACCGGCATACCGGTGCCGGTCGGCCCGCCGTGGATCTTCACGGTCACCGAGGACGCTCCGGCCGCGGCACTGGCGGTACCCCGCAATGTCGGAGAGGCGGTGTTCCCCGAGCTGCCGTTCGGCGGTGCGATCAGCATGACCGTTACGGGTGGAGCGGGCAGCGACGAGAAGTCCGCGACGATCGGCCGATGATCTGAGGCCTCGTGACCGCTGACCAGCGGCTCCGGCACCTCGTGGGCGTCGAGACGCAGGTTCCTGTAGTAGACGTAGTCGCCCTTGAACGTGGGAGCGCCATACGTGCCTCCGGACGGGTAGGTGAACTCACACCCCGGGGTGCTTGCGCACGTCTGCCCTGCCACGCCCCCGCCGGCGTCGGCATACCCGAGCGCCGCGAACTTCGGCGCCATCCTGGAGTCCTCGGGGCCCACGTTGTAATCACCCATCATCAGGGCCGTTCCAACCGTGGCCCCCTCGTCCGCATTGCTGGTTGCATCGCCAACCAACCGGCTCAGCTCGAGCGACTGGTCAAACGGGGAGGTGTAGGGCTCGCCTGCCGTGCCCACGTGCGCGCTTGCGGAACGAACCACCGACCCTCCCGCGGGCGTCACTAAGGCGCCCATGTCGAGCCGGCACTCGGGGAACCCGCTCCCCTGAAACGCGTCGTTCTTGCACCCCTCCGATGGCGCCAGCAGGTTCGTCCGGTAGCGGCCGCTGGCCGGAATTTCCGTCTTGCTCAGCACCGCGTTGCCGTAGTCGCAGGTCCCGCCCGATCCCGTTCGGCCGTCGTTGAAGCGGCCGATCGCCGTCTCGTGCCAGTAGTAGCCGAGCGACTGACCGAGCGCGCTCGCCTGCCAGGAGCACACCTCCTGGACGGCCACGATGTCCGGCGCAAACCGCGAGATGACCACCTGGACGTCATTCAGGTTGAACTGTGAGCCCGCGCTGGACGTCGGGCTCCCGCCGATATTCCACGTCAGCGATCGGTAGGCGGACACCGGCGCCGCCGCGACGCCCGCGATCACCACCGCTGCTGAGATAGCCCCACAGGAACTCCTGAGCCGACGCACCGCCACGATCGTCTCACGGCTGGTCCCGTGGCGCGACCCAGCGTCAATCGCGGGTGCGGCGCTCGGCCGCCCGCACGTCACCTCACCAGCCGTACCGCCAGCCCGGAGTCCAGGCCCGTGGTGTCGCCCGCGCCGCGCAGCAGCGCGAGGATGCGGGCGACGTAGCCCCGGGTCTCCGGGTATGGCGGGACGCAGCCGCAGGCCGCGACCGCGCCCTCGCCGGCGTTGTAGGCGGCGAGCGCCAGCGGCACGGTGCCGAAGCGGCGCAGCAGGTCGTGCATGAGGTGGGCCTGGGCGTCGATCGACGCGTTCGCGTCGAAGGGGTTGCGCAGGCCGTACTGCGCGGCGGTGCCGGGCATGAACTGCGCGATCCCCTGCGCCCCGGCGCCGCTGACCGAGAACGGATTGAAGTTCGACTCGGCGTAGAGCTGGGCGGCCAGCAGCGCCGCGCCCACGCTCCAGCGCTGGGCGGCGCGCGTGATCGCCGGCGCGAAGCGGGCGGGGACGAAAGCGGGCAGCGTCGAGCGCCGCTCGCCGGCCGCCGCCCCGAAGCCGACCGAGCGCGAGCCCGGGTTGAGCGTGTAGCCGAAGTGCCACGGCTCCCACGAGTAACGCTTGTGGAAGTTGAAGCGCGCCGCGTTGGCCTCCAGCCACCCCCACGCCCCCGGCGGGCCGAGGTCGAGCTCGGTGCCGAGCCGGTGCAGCGACTGCCCGGGCGGCGCGACCCACTTCGGATCCGGGTGCTGGGCGTAGAGCTTGGCCTGCTCGGCGTCGCTGCGGTAGCCGGAGACGATCGACAGCGAGATCCCGGCCGCGCGGGCGGCCGCCGCCATGCGATCGAAGGCCGGGGCCACGTCCGGGCGCATCGGCATGCCCTGCCGGTAGGCGAGCGGGCCGGTGTATCCGCCGCCCGTCGCCCAGCCCATCGCGCCGCCGCCCTCGGGCGCGAGCTCGGCCTCCGCGCGGGCGCGCAGGGCCAGCGCTCGGCGTCGGCCGTGAAGCTCGACGACCGCCGGGTCGCGGACCGTCACCGCCACCCGCACCGGCGCGAAGGAGCGCGCGTCCGGGAACGAGACCTCCACCGCCCGGGCGCCGTTGATCCGCGCACCGCGGGTGGCCGCCGCACGCCCCAGCTCGAGGTAGGCGTTGCGCTCGAGGTGGCGCGGGTTGGGATGGCCCGCGATCGTCGGCGGCTCGAACAGGCGGTCGTAGGCCGTGCGCATCGCCCGCGCGCCGGCGAGCGCCCCGAGGTCGGCCGCCCGCTGATCGCGCCCCTCGGCGCCGACGCCGCGAGCGACGGCGCCGAGCACGAACGCTCCGACGAGCACGGCGGCCATTGCCGCGACGAGCAGCAGCAGCGCCTGGCCGGCCTCCGCCGGCCCGCGCCGCACCGCCAACCGCCCGCCTTCCGCCTTGCGCCGCCTCATGCCCGGCAGGCTGAGCCTGCGGGCGTGACGAGACTAGACGCGCGTGTGAAGGATCTGCGCCGGAATCGCGGCCCGTCACGGCTCAGCGCACCGCCTCCACGGCCGGGGCCAGCCGGGCGGCGAGCCCGCGGGACGCCGACACCCCGGCGGCGGCGAGCGCGCGGGAGCGGGCCCCCGCGGCCGGCTCGCAGGCCACCGCGGGCACGCCGAGCGCGGCGATGCTCGCGACGGCGAGCGCCGCCACGACCGCGTCGTGGTCGCGGGAGCGCGCGACCACCGCGAGGTCCTGCGCGGCGATGAGCCGGTCGAGCACAGCGTCGCGCGGGCCGGCGAGGGCGAGCACCGTCGGCGCGGCCGCGACCGCGGCGGCACGCGCCCCGGCGGCCAGCGCCGCCTCGGGCTCATCGGGGAGCAGGACGCGCGCGAGCCGGCCGGTGGCCTCCGCCTCGAGGCCGTGGGCGGCCAGCGCGTGCACGAGGCGCCGCGCCTCCGGCACGGCCGGGGCGCGCACCGCCTCGGCCGCCGGCGGGCCGCCCCGCCAGACGGCGACGAGCGCGCGGCGGGCCCGGGCGTCGCGTGCGAGCGCGAGGGCCAGCGCCCCGCCGGTGGGAAGCGCGTCCTCGGGCCGGCACAGCAGCGCCACGCTGGGCACCGGCCTCGCGCGCGCGACGGGCGCCGAGGCGGCCCGAGGTGGCGGCGCGAGGAACAGCGCGGACAGGCGCGAGAGCATCGCGCTCAGCGCCGCGGGAGGAATCACGACCCGCCCCCGGCCCGTGCGTCCGCGGTGCTGGCGAGCGCGTCCGCGACGAACGGGAGCAGGCCCCGCGGGCGCAGGCGGACGCGCACCCGCCGCCCGCTCACGCTCACGGCCACGTGCCGGCCCGTCCAGGCCGGGAGCGAGGCCCGCGCCGCCGCCGCCGGATCATGGTCCTGCAAAATCGCCACGGCGCCCGCCTCGGCCGCGTGGCCGGCGTACTCCGCGGTCGCGCCCGCGACCAGCAGCTGGAGGATCGTCAGCGCCGCCAGCGCGACCGTCGGCAGCAGCGCGACCACCTCGAGCGTCGACTGCCCGGCCTCGCGCCGGAGGGCCGCGCTCATCGGCCCGCGCCCTGCGGCTCGAAGCGCGCGCGGGCGTCGACGGTCGTGAGATGCCCGCGGCCGGCGACGAGCGGCACCGGGACGGTCACCGTGACGGCGCCGTCGGCGCCGGCGCGCACGCGCAGGCCGCGCTCGAGCCGCGCCGGGAGGACCCCGCGCGCGGCGCCCGCCGGGTCGCCCCCCACGGCCTGCGCCCGGGCGGCGGCCCGGGCCGCGGAACCCGCGAGCCAGGCGGCCTGGCCGGCCAGCGCGGCCTGCCACATGATCCCGGCGAGCAGGACGACGAACGGCAGCGCGGCCACCAGCTCGACGGCGGCCTGCCCGTCCTGCGATCTCAGCGCGCGGTGTCCCACGGCGCGCAAGGCTCCGCCCGCGGGCGTTACGAAACCAGACCGGCTCGTGACGATTCAGCGACGCGAGGCTCAGTACTCGCGCGACGCCCGGTAC
Organism: uncultured Actinomycetes bacterium; assembly: GCA_963725645.1. Taxonomy (GTDB): domain Bacteria; phylum Actinomycetota; class Thermoleophilia; order Solirubrobacterales; family Solirubrobacteraceae; genus JALYZC01. Next base: position 1,298,646 of record CAVRZD010000006.1, on the reverse strand, counting down.
ACGTACACGGCCGCGTAGATCGCCGCGCCGAGCAGGGCGAACCAGGCGAGGGTGCCGACCGCGCTCTCCCACATCAGCCGGGTGGCCGTGAGCGTCAGGACGGTCACGCCGACCGCGCCGTAGAGCAGGCCGCGATTGCGGTCGCCGAGGCCGTACAGCGTGACGCGGTACTCGCGGTACAGGCGCGAGATGAACCAGGCGAGCGCGCCGAGGAACGCGAGGCCGAGCAGCCAGCCCAGGAACGACGCACCCACGCCGGCGGCGGGCAGGAAGGCGACCGCGGCGGCGAGCAGCAGGATGATCAGGACGTTGCGCACGTTGCGCACGCGTCCAGCTTAATCCGCGCCGGGGAGCGGCGCTAGGAGACGAGCTCGGTGTCGGCCGCGCCGGCCTCGTCGCCGAGCGCCGACTCGGGCGTGGCGGTGGCCGCCTCGCGGTCGGCGACGCCGTCGACCGACTCGGGCGCGAAGCGGTACCCGATGCCGAAGTGCGTGTGGATGTAGCGCCAGCCCGGCGACGAGCGCTCGAGCTTCTGGCGCAGCTTGCGCACGAACACGTCCACCGAGCGATCGCCGTGCGCCATCGCGTAGCCCCACACGCGCTGGTAGATCTCCTCGCGCTGGAGCACCTGGCCGGCGGCCTCGGCGAGCAGGCGGATCAGCTCGAACTCCCGTCTCGTGAGATCGAGTGACGTACCCCCGACGAAGGCCTGGTACTGGTCGGGCCGGATCTCCACCTCCCCGACGACGAGGGGAGCGGCGTCCTGGCGCGCCTCGGCGCGCCGGCGACGGCGCACGACGGCCTCGACGCGGGCGATCAGCTCCTCGGGGTGGCAGGGCTTCGTGACCCAGTCGTCGGCGCCCAGCCGCAGCCCGCGCACGCGCTGAGCGACGGTGGACTGGCCGGTGCAGACGACCACACCGAGGCCGGGAAGCATCGAGCACAGCCGCTCGAGGTAGCCCCACGCCTGCGGACCGAGCGCGGCGAGGTCGATCACGATCGCGTTGAGCCGCATGGCCACGACGGTGTCCAGCGGGACGGGACTGGCGAGCACGCGGTACTGCCAGCCGACGCCGTCCAGGCGCTTGGTCAGGACCTGGAGGAAGCCACTGTCGCCATCGATCACGGCCAGCCGGATCGCGGACGAGCTCTGGCGAGCGCCTTGCGGCCCGTCGCCGGCGGCGTCCTGCGCCGGTGCGGTCGAGTCGGTCATCGCGCGATAAGTGTAGGTGCGATCCGGGACAGGGGTACAAGCTCCCACGCTCCGCTTTACGGGTTTTTCACAGGTCAGTCCGCAAATCGCGCGAGATCACGTGGCTGGCGTCACGAGCGGGACTACCCGCCGAGGATCACCGGCGTGCGCGCCCAGATCAAGTACAGCGTCGCGACCAGGGCGGCGATGCGGAGCCGGCGGTCCTCGCCCAGCGCGGCCAGGGGCAGCAGCCAGCACACGTACCACGGCAGCAGCCAGGCGGTGGTGACCAGCACGCCGAACGTCGCCCAGCCGGCGCAGGCGATCCAGTTCGCCCCCTTCCAGGTCCGGTACAGGAGCCACAGCACCCAACCGATCAGGAGGACCGTGAGCGGGAAGCGGATCCCCTGGGGCCGGGACCCGAGGTCGAACAGCACGCCGAGCTGCTGCGGGATGCTGCGCTGCGAGAACAGCTCCTGTTGCTGGCCGATCGCGCCGCCGAACCCGCGCAGGGCGCCGGTGCCGAACACGCCCAGCCAGAGGGCGAACAGCGCCAGCGCGGTCGCGCCGGCGGCGATCAGCACGCGCAGTCGCCGGTCCGAGCCGAGCACCATGAACGGCAGCACGACCGCCGAGGAGATCTTGGTCGCCAGGCCCACGACCAGCGTGGCGGCGCCCCCCGCCTGCCGGCCGGCCAGCCACATGACGATGCCTCCGACCGCGAACAGCTCCATCAGCAGGTCGTTGTGCGCCCCGCCCACTGTCAGCACCAGCCATACCGGGTTGAGCCCGACCAGCACCGCCGGGGCGAGCGGGTCGCGGCCCTGCAGCCGTGCGCCCTTCCACACCAGGGCCACGCAGCCGAGGCCGGCCAGCGCCACCGCGGTCTTCAGCGACCACAGCATCGCGGGTACGCCGAGCGGCGCCAGCGCGTAGGTACCGAGCGTGAACAGCGGGCCGTACGGGTCGGCGTAGTGGTGGCAACACGTGTACGGGTACGCCTGGTCGAAGGGCGCGGCTCCGATCCCGTGCGTGTAGGGGTTCAGGTCGTGGACGGCGCCGAGCCGGGCGTACTGGATGTAGTTGAAGATGTCCTTGGACAGCAGCGGCGGCGCGAGCAGGAACAGCAGGTGCAGCACGACGATCGCGCCGACCGCGAAGCGCACGGACACCGACCGGACGCACCCCAGCACGACGAAGTAGCACGCGGCCATCACGAGCAGGAGCACGTAGAAGCGCACCTTCGACGGGCTCGCGCCGAACTCGCCGAAGGCGCCCGCCATCCAGCCGGGGAAGCCGGCCTGGCTCGCGTTGACGATCTTCCCGTCCGCCCCGCCCGCGGCGGTCACGACCATGGCGAGGCCCGCCAGCACCATGGCGACGAGCGCGGTGGTGCCCGCGATCCGGCGGCGCACGTCCGCGGCGACGCGCGGGCGCGGGCGCTCGGCCGCGGCGGGGGCCGCGGCGGGGGCGCTGCTGAGGCTGATGGCGCGGACTACGGCCACGGGATCCGGGATTCTTGCTGATGACCGGCCCCCCGGCGGCGCCACTACACTGCCCTGCCCGGAGCGCCCTCCACGCTCCGAACGCACCGCGATGCCCGACGCCCAGTCCACGAGCCCGGTCGAGGCGCCGGCCCAGCGGGACCAGCCGCCGCAGGAGCCGCCGCCCGGCCCCCCCGCGCACACCGACCGCGAGCGCGTCGGTCCGTTCGCGCGCGGCTTCGTCGCGATCTACCTGATCGCCTTCCTGATCTGCGGGGTCTTCGCGATCGAGGCCTGGCCGCTGACCGGCTGGCGGCTGTTCTCGCATCCGCGCCGCGCCGACCTGTACGGCTGGCGCGCCTTCACGTTCGACGCGCGCGGGCGCGAGACGAAGATCGACTTCGCCCGGTTCCCGCGCGCGGACCGGCACCTCCCGTTGATCATGCAGACCTACGGGAAGCTCTCCCCGCAGCGTAAGGACGCGGTGTGCCAGGCCTGGGCCGGCCGCGTGCGCGGGTTCGGCGTGCCGGTGGCGGGCGTGCGGATCTACCGCACCCACGTGAACCTGCGCCGCCACCGCAACCGCCGCCACCCGCCGGCGGCCACCCGCACCCTGTTCTACGTGTGCGCGGACGGCAGGGGGGCCCGGCGTGTCTAGGCTCGGGATCAGCCGCGACTACTTCCGGCTCGACCTCGGCGTCCTGCGCCCCGATCGCTGGCTCTTCCAGCCCGGCTCGGCACGGACGCTGGCCGCGGTCCGCATCGGCCTCTGCGCCCTGCTCGCCCTGCGCGTCGGCCTGCGCCCCAACCTCTACCTCGACCTGTCCCAGCAGGAGGGCTCGCTGTTCCGCCCCCTGTCGTGGGCGAAGCTGTTCGACCACATGCCCTCGCGCGGGGTGCTGCTGCTCGCCCTGATCGTGTGCGTGATCGCGGCAGTCTGCGCCGCCGCCGGGCTCCGGGGCCGCATCGCGCTGCCGATCGCCTGGGTCGCCGCCGTCTTCCTCAACGGGTTCCTCACCAGCCAGGGGAAGGTGGTGCACAACGACGTCCTGCTGCTTCTGTGCATGTTCATCCTGATTCCCGCACGCCACTCCGACGTGTGGTCGGTGGACGCCTGGCGGGCCCGCCGGCGAAGCCGGGAGTCCGGCGAGCCACCACCGCCGGACACGTCGGTGCACTACGGCTGGCCCGTGCGCACGGCGATGATGCTCATCGCCGTCACCTACTGCCTCACGGGCCTGCACAAGCTGCAGTACACGGGCCTGGACTGGGCCTCCGGCGACAACCTGCGCTGGGTGCTCTACACGGCCTCGGACTCCCAGAACGGCAACTCCCTCGGCCTGTTCATCGCCGACCACCCGCTGCTGTCGCACCTGTTCGCGTGGGGCACGCTGGTGCTCGAGTGCACGTTCCCGCTCGCGCTCCTGTGGCCCGTGTCGCGCTGGTTGTACGTCCCGGGCGTGGTGTCGATGCACGCCGGCATCTACGCGACGATGCACCTCAACTACGTCGCGATGGCCTCGACGGTGATCATCGTGTACGTCAACTGGGCGTGGATCGCGGACCGGCTCAAACGCCGCAGCCAGGCGCGCGCACGATTGCGCCCCGCGGCCGCCCGCACGTAACCGTTCAGGCTCGCGAACCGGCCGCCTTTAGAATTCGCCGCACGATGGAGTCGGCGATCGTCCTCTACGACGTGGACTGCGGGTTCTGCCGCTGGGCCATGGCCCGCGTGCTCGCGTGGGACCGTCGGCACCGCCTGCGCCCGGTGGCGATCCAGGACGCCGAGGGCGAGGCGCTGCTGGCGCGCCTCGACCCCGCCGCCTGCCTGGCCTCCTGGCACGCCGCCTTCCCCGACGGCCGTCTGTACTCCGCCGGCCCGGCACTGCCGCCGATCGTGCGGCTGCTGCCCGGCGGACGCGTGCCCGCGGCCGCGATGCGCGCGCTCCTGCCGCTGACCGGCTGGGCGTACCGGCTCGTCGCGGGCCACCGCGCCGTGCCGGGGCGGTTCGTGTCCGCCGCCGCGAAGCGCCGCGCGACCGCGGCGATCCGCGCGCGCAGCGCCCCGGGCTCGGTGATCTTCGACGACCGCGCCGGCGCGGGCCGCGCCGGACCGGACGCCGCCACGGCGCCCTGCGCGTCGTGAGCGTCCTCGTCAAGCGCGTCGCGTTCCTCGCCTTCCCCGGCATGACGGCGTTGGACCTCATCGCCGTCTACGACGCGCTGCGCCGGATCGCGCCGATGCAGATCGACCGCGAGGTGACCTGCCGCGTGATCGGAACGAAGCAGTCGATCGTGGACGAGACCGGGTTGACGTTCATCCCGGACGGCGTGTTCGAGGAGCTCAAGCAGTTCGACCTGCTCTACGTGCCGGGCGGGGTCGGGACGCGGTCGCTGATGCACGACGGCCGCTTCGTCGACTACCTCAAGGGCTGGCCCTCCAACAAGCCGCTGGCCAGCGCGTGCACCGGCTCGCTCCTGCTCGGCGCGGCCGGCCATCTCAAGGGCAAGCGCGCCACCACCCACCACCTCGCGCACGAACTGCTCGCGCCCTGGTGCAAGGAGGTCGTGACCGACCAGCGGATCGTGGCCGAAGGCAACGTGGTGACCGCCGCCGGCGTGACGTCGGCGCTCGACCTCGGCCTGTACCTGGTCGACTGGCTGTGGGGCGAGGAGGCGCGGGAGCGCATCGCCACAGTCATGGAGTACCGGGCGTATCAGTCGGTCTGATCAGCCCAGGTTGGGAAGGATCTTCGTCGCGAGGTAGACCGCGGTGAACGCGATCGCGGCGAGGCGCAGCCGACGGTCGCTCGACAGCGCGGCCAGGGGCATCAGCCAGGCGCCGTACCACGGCAGCAGCCAGGCGGTGGACAGCAGCAGCGCCAGGGTGGCCCAGCCCGCGGCGGTGACCCAGTCGGCGCCGCGGCGGACCCACAGCAGCAGGCCGACGGCCACCGCGCCGAACGCGACCGCGAAGGCGACGCGCACGCCCTCCGACAGGCCGTGGGAGCCGAGCACCCGTGAGGCGGCGCGCGGCACGCTGTTGAGCGCACGCCGCTGCTGCTCGGTGCCGAGCACGTCGACGAGGTTGAGGGCATCCCCGCCGAAGGCGAGCAACGCGGCGAGCAATACGACGGCGGCGACCGCGAGCATCCCCGCGAGCGCTCGCCACCGGCGCGCTCCGCGGGTGCCGACGAGCGCGAACGGCAGGAGCAGCCCCGCCGAGGCCTTCACCGCCGCCGCGGCGGCGAGCGCGGCACCGCCGAGCGCCGGGCGCGGAACCCGCGGCGCGGTGAGGAGCACGGCCCCGGCGACCGCGAGCAGCATCATCAGGAGGTCGTTGTGCGCGCCGCCGACGGCGTAGAGCACCACCAGCGGGTTGAGGCCCACGAGCAGCGCCGGCGCGACGGGGTCGCGGCCGGCGCCGGCCGCCGCGCGCCAGACCAGCGCGACGACCCCGAGCGAGGCGAGCGCCGCGAGCGCCTTCGAGAGCCACAGGCCCGCCTGCACCCCGAAGGCGGCGACCGCGTCGGAGACGAAGGTCCAGAGCGGCCCGTACGGGCTGGTGATCCGGTGCTCGGAGGAGAAGCGGAAGGCGAGGTCGCCGGCGATGCGAGTCGGCTCGTCGGCGTACGGGTTGAGCCCGTGGACCGTCCACACGCGCGCGTACTGGAGGTAGGCGAACACGTCCCCGGACAGCAGCGGCGGTGCGAGCAGGAACACGAGGTGCACGGCCCCGATGCCCGCGATCGCCCAGCGAGCCCGCACGGCTCCCGCGCAGCCGAGCACCACGAGATACCCCACCGTCACGCCGAGCAGCAGCAGCGCGAAGCGCTGCGAGGTCAGACCCGAGGCCCCCAGCAGGCGCCACGGCCCCCGCAGCCAATCGGGGAAGCCGTGCCGCGACGCCGGGACCTGACTCGAGGGCCGTGCCGCCGCGCCGCCGGCGATCAGCGCGGAGCAGACGAGCAGCAGCCCGAACCCGGCGGCGGCTCCGGCCGCAGGCAAACGCGCGCGCATGGCGCGGCAACCTAGCTACGAGATGCGCGAGGCGTCGGAGAACTCGCGGAACAACCCGGTGACGACGAACGCCGTCTGCTCCCCGATGTCGACTGCGTTGTCGCCGATGCGCTCCAGCGCCCGCGCCACGAGCATCATGTAGGCGGCCCACTCGCGCCGGTCCAGGTCGTCGCCGATCTCCACCGCGCGGGCGAAGATCGCGCGGTTGAGCCGGTTGATCTCGGCGTCCTGGCGCACCAGGTCCTCGGCCAGCGCGGCGTCGCGCAGCGCGAAGCACTGCTTGGCCTGCGCGACCTGGGAGCGCACCAGCGTGCCCATGCGGTCGAGCGTCGCGATGATCTGCTCGTCGGTCGGCGGGTCGTGGCCGGAAAGGGGGATCAGCTTGGCGATGTTCACGCACTGGTCGCCCATGCGCTCGATGTGCTTGATCACGTGCAACAGCGCCGCGACGACCCGCAGGTCGGTCGCCACCGGCGCTTCCGTCGCCAGCAGCGACAGGATCCCCTGGTGCACCTCGAGGTAGCGCCCGTCGATGCGGTCGTCGTCGGCGATCACCATCGAAGCGAGCTCAACGTCCTGGTGCTCGAGGGCCTCTAACGCGCGATCGAGCGTGCTGACGACCATGTCGAGGCCGCCGAGGGCCTGGGTCTCGAGCTCCTGTAGGTGGTCGTGGAACTGCGAGCGCGTCTGCTCGGCCATGCCGCCTGCTACCCGAACTTCCCTGAGACGTAGTCCTCCGTGCGTTCGTCGTTGGGATTGGTGAAGATCTTGTCGGTGGAGGCGTGCTCGACCATCTCGCCGGTGAGCATGAAGGCGGTCGAGTCGGCGACGCGGCCCGCCTGCTGCATGTTGTGCGTGACGATCACGATCGTGTAGCGGGTTCGCAGCTCGGCGATCAGCTCCTCGATCTTCAGCGTCGCCACCGGATCGAGCGCCGAGCAGGGCTCGTCCATGAGGATCACCTCGGGCTCAACTGCGAGCGTGCGGGCGATGCAGAGGCGCTGCTGCTGGCCGCCGGACAGCCCGATGCCGGGCTCGTCGAGGCGGTCCTTGACCTCCTCCCACAGGCCCGCGCCGCGCAGCGTGCGCTCGACGCGGTCGCGCAGGTCGCCGCTGCGGATGCCGGCGAGCCGCGGGCCGGCGGCCACGTTGTCGAAGATCGACATCGTCGGGAACGGGTTGGGCTTCTGGAACACCATCCCGACGGCGCGGCGCACGGCCACGACGTCGACCCCGCTCGCGTAGAGGTCCTCGCCGTCGAGCAGGACCTTCCCCTCGGCGCGCGCGCCCGGGATCTCCTCGTGCATGCGATTGATGCAGCGGACGAGCGTGGACTTGCCGCAGCCGGACGGGCCGATGATCGCGGTGACCTCGTTGGGCGGAAAGTCGAGCGCGACGTCTCGCACCGCGGGCGCCTCGCCGTAGTAGGCAAAGAGGCCCTCGAGCCTGACGCGGCGGGCGTTGGAGTCGGCCGCGACGCCCGGCTTGCCGTCGCCCGCCGCGGTGACCGTCCGGGCCGGGCTGCCGGCGGTCGCGGCTCGCGGCCGCCGCGGCTCGGTCCCGCCCGTCCCCGTTGTGGGACTGCTGTCGGTCATCTCGGTCTCCGGTCGCTGCGTCATGCCAGGCGGCTCCTTCGTGAAACCACCCGAGCCAGGGTGGTGAGGATAAGGATCATGAGCACCAACGTCAGCGCGGCCCCCCATGCGCGCGCGACCAGGCGGTCCTGCGCCTGGCCGACGTCGGAGAAGATCTGGGCGGGCAGCGAGTTCATCGGGCCGTTGAGATCGAGCGAGCTGCCCTTCACGATCGTGGCCGTGAAGATCAGCGGCGCCGTCTCACCGGCCGCGCGGGCGACCGCGAGCAGCATGCCCGTGATCAGCCCCGGCAGGGCCGTGGGCAGCACGATCCGGAAGACGACGCGCCAGCGCGGGGCCCCTAGCGCCATCGCGCCCTCGCGCAAGGAGTCGGGCACGAGGGTGAGGACGACCTCGCCGGCGCGCGTGACGATCGGCAGCATCAGCAGGGCGAGGGCGGCCGATCCCTTCCAGCCGGCGAACGCGGTGCCGCCCGTCCCGGCGAGCACCAGCGTGATGTAGATGAACAGGCCGAAGACGATCGAGGGCACGCCGGTCATCACGTCGATGAAGTAGCGCACGACCTGGGCGAACGGCCCGCGCTTGCCGTACTCGACGAGGTAGATCGCCACCCCGAGCCCGATCGGCACGGCGATCACGGTGGCGAGCGCGACCATCTCGATCGTCCCGAGGATCGCGCTCTTCACGCCGCCCGGGTCGCCGAAGAACTTGCCGGAGGGGTCGGTGGTGAAGAAGTCGAGGCTCCAGCTGCCCAGGCCCTTCTGGATCAGGTAGAAGATCACCAGCACGAGCGGGACGATCGCCACGCCCGTGGCGGCGCCGAGCAGGCCGCGCATGAATTTGTCCGTGCGCCGGCGGCGGGGGGAGACCCGCGGGAGCACCGGTGCGGCCTGGTCGCTCACTCGCCCATCCCCGGCGCGACGGTGCGCGTCACCCGCCCCCCGCGCTCTGCGCGCAGGACGTAGAAGCGGGCGATCAGGTTCACGAACAGCGTCAGGACGAAGAGCACGAGGCCGGCGGCGATCAGCGCCGAGCGGTGCAGCGGATTGGACGCCGCCTCGCCGAACTCGTTGGCGATCACGGCCGCGAGCGTGTAGCCCTGGGAGAAGATCGATTCCCCGATCTTCGGCGCGTTTCCGATCACGATCGTGACGGCGATGGTCTCGCCGATCGCCCGGCCCAGGCCGAGCATCGCGGCGCCCGAGATCCCGGCCCGCGAGTACGGGAGGATCGCGGTGCGGATCATCTCCCAGCGCGTGGCGCCCAGGGCCAGAGCCGCCTCCTTGTGATCCGGCGGGACAGTCGACATGACCTCGCGCGTGATCGCCGAGACGATCGGCAGGATCATGATCGCCAGGACGAGCCCGGCGATGAAGTAGTTCGGCCCGGCGGCCTGGCCCCCGACGAAGGGTATGAAGCTGAAGGTGTCGGCGACCCACTGCTCGGCCGGGAGCAGAAACGGGACGATCACGACGAACGCCCACAGCCCGTAGACGACCGAGGGCACGGCGGCGAGCAGCTCGACCAGCACCGTGAGCGGCGAGCGGAACCGACGCGGGCACAGCTCGGTGATGTAGAGCGCGGTCGCCACCGCGATCGGCACACCGATGACGAGCGCGATCGCCGACGTGATCAGCGTCCCCACGACCAGCGGCAGGGCGCCGTAGATCGACCTGGAGACGTCCCAGTCGTTGTCGAAGGTGAAGCCGAAGACGCCGAACTTGTCGAACACCGTCGTCGACTCGTCGATCAGCTTCAGGAAGAAGTACGCGATCAGCAGGAGGATCGCGACCGACAGCAGGGTCACCCCCCACTGGAGGATGACGTCCGGAAGCCGGGCGCCCGACGACCGCTTCAGAACCGAGCGGCCGTCGGGCGCGGGAAAGCTTCCGGCTTCCATTCAGGTCACGCGTTCGGCTTCAACGCCGCGCCGTTGCAGGTGAGGCCGGCAACGGCCGCCTTCGCCGGGGTCAGGATGTTGGACGGCAGCGGCGCGTACTGCAGTTCGGGCGCCACCTTCTGCCCGTCGCCCAGCGCATAGTTGAGCCAGTTGACGAGGAGCTGTGCCGTGTTCGCCGACTTGCCCGCCTTGCAGATGTCCTTGTAGACGAGCAGGAACGTCGCCGACGCGATCGGGTAGGCCTGCGGGTTCGTGGACTTGTTGATCGCGCTGAAGCGCAGGTCCGACGGGATCGTCAGGCCCTCGCCGGCCGCGGTCGTCGACTCGAGGGTCGGCGCCACGTACTGGCCCGCCTTGTTCTTCACGTCGGCAGTCGTGAAGTTGTTCTGCAGGGCGTAGGCCTGCTCGACATACCCCACGGCGCCGTTCGTCTGCTTCACGGCCGTGGCGACGCCGGCGTTCTTCGCCGCGCCGGTGCCCGTCGGCCACTTGACGGTCTTGTCCGAGCCCACCTGCTTGGCCCACGTCGGGCTGGTGTCCTGCAGGAACGTCGTGAACAGCTTCGTCGTGCCCGACTCATCCGAGCGGTGCACGACCGTGATCGCGGTCGACGGCAGCTTCGTGCCCGGGTTGAGCGCCGCGATCGCCGGGTCGTTCCACTTCTTGATCTTCCCGAGGAAGATGTCGGCGATCGTGGCCCCGTCCAGCTTGAGGCCCTTGCTGAGGCCCGACACGTTGTAGGACACGGTGATCGCGCCGAACACGGTCGGGACGTGCACCGGGGTGCCCTTCTTCTGGGCCGCCGTCAGCTCCTCGGGCTTCATGGCCGCGTCGGTGGCACCGAAGTCGACGGTGCCCGCCGTGAACTGGGCGATACCGCCACCGGAGCCGATCGGGTTGTAGTTGACGGTGGTGCCGGTTGCGCTCTTGAAGCGGTTCCCCCACTCGTCGTAGACCGGCTGCGGGAAGGTGGCGCCCGCGCCGCTGATGGTGCCGCCCGGCTTGTTGCCGCTGCTCGAGGAGGTGCTGCTCGACGAGCTGCTGCCGCAGGCCGCGGCACCGACGGCCAGTAGGCCGGTCGCCGCGATGGCGAGCAGATTGCGTGACCTCACAGAGATCTCCTTGGATCGTGGATTCATGCGGGCGGCCACGCTTTCACGGCGCGCTCCGCAGTCTGTTATCGAGTTGTGGCGTCGTTGTGAAAACCATGTGAAGGCTCCGCCGCGAAGCGGTACCCGAAGCCGACGTGCGTGTGGATGAAGCGCGTTTCGGGCAGCGCGCGTTCGAGCTTGGACCGCACCTTGTGGACGTACACGTCGACGGAGCGGTCGCCGGCGCGCAGCGGGTGGTCCCAGACGACGGTCGAGAGCTCCTCGCGCGACACGATCCGGGGGGCGCGGCGAGCCAGGCCGAGCAGCACGCCGTACTCGCGCACGCTGAGATTGAGCGGCCGGCCGGCCGCAAGGACGAGCGCGTCGTCCGGGCGGATCTCGAGCTGGTCCGCCCGTATGACCTCATCGCTGCGCGCTGCCTCCATCGTTGGAGCACAGCCTCGCGCCCCTGGACGGGTCGCCCCGTTACCGACCCGTGAAGCGGATGTGAAAGCCTGGTGAAACCGCCCGGATCGCGCCTTCGGACGCGATCCCGGGGTTAGGCTGACGACCCGATGGCGCTACTCAGACGCCGAGTCGACGAGGGCCTCCTCGAGCTGTTCGAGGAGTCCGGCCGCAACGTGCAGCGGGCCAGCCTGCTGCTGCGCGACATGCTCGCGGACTTCCCCGAGCACGCCCCGCTCGCGCGCGACCTGCTGCTGTGCGAGCAGGAGGGCGACCGCATCGCCCACGACATCATCCACCGGCTCAACGGCGAGGGTCCGCGGCGCGGGCGGCCGCCGTTCGAGTCGGCCGACGTCTACGAGCTGACGCGCACCCTGGACGACATCGTCGACTACGCCGAGCAGACCGGCGACGCGCTCGGGCTCTACGGGGTCGAGGCCCCGATGGAGCAGGCCGTCGCGCTGTCCGAGGTGCTCGTCGGCGCCAGCGAGGAGGTCGCCCACGCGCTGCGCGGGCTGCGCACCGGCGCCGACTTCGCGCCCCAGCTGATCGAGATCCACCGGCTGGAGAACGAGGGCGATCGGCTGCACCGCGACGGGGTCGCCTCGCTGTTCGCCACCGGCATCGACCCGATGCTGGTGATCCGCTGGAAGGACATCTTCGAGTCGCTCGAGGCCGCCGTCGACGCGTGCGAGACGGTCGCCCACGTGCTCGAGGGCATCGCGCTCAAGCGCCGGCGCTCCTAGCCGGCGACGGGCTGGGCGCGACCGCGCACGACCTGGTAGGCCAGTGCGCCCAGCGCCGCGCCGACCACCGGGCCGGCCACGTAGACCCAGAAGTCGTGCCAGTCCCCGGAGACCAGCGCGGGGCCGAACGAGCGCGCGGGGTTCATCGAGGCGCCGGTGACCGGCCCGCCGAACAGGGCATCGAGGCCGATCACGCCGCCGATGGCGATCGCCGCGCCCGCACCGACCGCGCGGGTGTCGGTGGCCACGGCCATGATCACGAACATCAGGAAGGCCGTCAGCACCGCCTCGTAGAGGAACGCGCTGCCCGCGGCGACCGTGGGAATGGTCGCCCCGAGGTGGGCGGGCTTGTCGGTCCACACGCCCCAGAGCACGAGCGCCGCGGCGGTCGCGCCGGCGAGCTGTGCGGCGACGTAGGCGACAGCCTCGCGCGCGGGGAAATGGCGGGTCAGCGTGAAGGCGATCGTCACCGACGGGTTGATGTGGGCTCCCGACAGATGCCCGGTCGCGTACACCATCACCATGATCACCAGGCCGAAGACCAGGCTGATCCCGACCGCGCCGAGCGCGCCGTCGTACTGCGCGTTCGCGACGATCGCCCCGCAGCCGGCGAACACCAGCGCGAACGCGGCGAGCGCCTCGGCCGCGGCCCGTCGCGCGAGATCCGGGCTGTCGCCTCTCACGCCTCGACCAGGTGCGCCGGCTCGAGCACGTCGCAGTGCTCGGCCCGCAGGCACTCGCGCGCGCGGCGCTCGGCCAGCGTCATGACGTAGCCGCGGATCGGCACGTCCTTGTACTCGGCGAGGATCGCGTCGGTGCAGGCACGGATCTCCTCGTCGTCGCGCGTCTCGCCGAACTCCTTCGCCAGCGCCGGCAGCAGCTTGCGCAGGCGGAACTGGTGGGCACTGTCGTCGGAGCGGATCGCGTCGAGCCGCTGCTCGACGAGTTCGCCGACGCGGACCTCGATCGCGTCGCGGATGGCCCGGACCTCCTCGATCGGCCTCCCGGCCGGATCGGGGAGGTCCCAGTCCTCGACCGTGGTCGGCACGTACGGGCAGACGTCCCCGCAGCCCATCGTCACGGCCCAATCGGCGTGCAGCTGCATCTCGACCGTGAGCTTCGTGGGGCGGCGCCCTGCGAGGTCGATGTCCAGCTCGCGCATGACCTCCACCACCTCGGGCCACACCGCGCGGCCGGGCTGGGTGCCGGCCGACTCGGCGCGGACGTCGTCCGGGGCATCGCGCTCGAACAGCGCCTGCGCCATCTGCGAGCGCCCGGCGTTGTGGGTGCAGACGAACAGCACGTATCGCATCGGTCTCTCCTACTGGCCTCGATGTTTCAGGCGGTGGCCAGCAGCCTATCCATTGACAAACATCACCTCAATCGATATCTATATATAGATGGCAGTCGATCTGGAGCTGACTCCCAAGCAGAAGCGCCCGGCCGGCGAGTCGTGCTGCGAACCGGTCGTCTACCCCGACGTCGAGCGCCGCGAGGCCGAGCGGATGGCGCAGGTGGCCAAGGCGCTCGGCGACCCGATCCGCCTCCAGCTCGTGGACGTGCTGCGCAAGCACGCCGGGAAGGTGTGCGTGTGCGAGCTCGTCCCCCTCTTCGACCTCTCCCAGCCGACGGTCTCCCACCACCTCAAGGTCCTGCGCCACGCCGGGATCGTGGACTCCGAGCGCCAGGGGCTGTGGGCCTACTACTACGTCAACCCCGACGCACTGAAGGAGCTGAGCGCATGGCTGAGTTGAAGGACGACATCCGTGAGACCGTCCGCGAGCGCTACGCGGCCGCCGCCACCGCCGGGAGCGGCTGCGGCGACGGCGGCTGCGGTTGCAGTCCCGCCGACGCGACGGGCGTGTTCGGCGGCGGCCTGTACGACGAGTCCGAGACGGCCGGGGCGCCCGCCGCGGCCCTCGACGCCTCGCTCGGCTGCGGCGTGCCCACCGCGGTCGCCGACCTCCACGCGGGCGAGACCGTGCTGGACCTCGGCTCGGGCGCTGGCGCTGACGTGCTGATCTCCGCGCAACGCGTGGCACCGGGCGGCCGCGCGATCGGGCTCGACATGACGGACGAGATGCTTGACCTCGCCCGGGCGAACGCGCGCGAAGCCGGCGTCGAGAACGTCGAGTTCGTCAGGGGCTACATCGAGGACATGCCGCTCCCGGACGCGTCGGTGGACGTGGTGATCTCCAACTGCGTCATCAACCTCTCCGGCGACAAGGGCAAGGTCCTCGCCGAGACCGCGCGCGTGTTGCGTCCCGGCGGCCGCTTTGCGGTCTCCGACGTGATCGCCGACGAGGACATGGACGAGCGCACCCGTGCCGACATGGCCGCCTGGACCGGCTGCATCGCGGGCGCGCTGACCGAGCGGGAATTCACCGAGACCCTGCAGGCGGCGGGCTTCACGGACGTCGAGGTCCGCCTCACCCATCGCGTCCACGAGCACGCGACGTCGGCGATCGTCCGGGCGCGCAAGCCGGGCGCTCCGGCTTAGCTGACGGCGGATTCCTCCACGAATCCGCCGTCCGTGCCGATGGAGCTACTTGGATGGCTCCAGGCTGTTGTAGCTCCCAGAATCAGTGCGCTCGTGGGCTGGAGCGCACGCCCGCCCGTATCCTGAGACAAGACCGGCACCGTTCGCCGGTCCGGCCCACCGTCCACCCATGACCCTCCGACGCCTTCTCGTCCCGCTGCTTGCCGCCGGCCTGGTCGCCGGGCCCGCCGGCGGGACGCTGACGCCGGGCCTG
The DNA here is from genome assembly GCA_963725645.1 of uncultured Actinomycetes bacterium. Taxonomy (GTDB): domain Bacteria; phylum Actinomycetota; class Thermoleophilia; order Solirubrobacterales; family Solirubrobacteraceae; genus JALYZC01. The sequence goes on along the minus strand of CAVRZD010000006.1, from coordinate 1,283,400 downwards.
GCCCAGGACACCGTGGCGACGACGACCACGTCGATGACGTCCGCGCGCGACGCCGCGCCCACCACGCCGGCGAGCACGCTGGGCACGACGACCGCCCAACCGACGACCGACACGACAACGACCGTGCCGCCGACGACCACGGAGACCACTCCGACGACGCCGGCCGCCCCGCCGGCGACCAAGCCCAAGACACCGGCCGTGCAGTGCCCCACCTCGCGAACCTCCGCGCGCTCTCGCCGGAAATCCAGAGCTCGGCCGAGCACCCGCGCGAAGCCGGCCCGATGCCGCGCCAGGGCGAAGCGGCCGAGGGCCAAGAAGCGCAAGGCGAAGCCACGTGCCGTCGCGCCGAACACCAATCGCGACGGCTCTCCCTCGGCCGCGAACCCGGCCCTCTCCATCGCCGAGCCCGGCGCCGCGCGGCTCGGGGTGCCGAATTTCTTCATCGAGAAGTTCCGGATCCCGCCGTTCCTGCTGCCGATCTACCAGGCCGCCGGCACCGAGTACGGCGTGCCCTGGCAGGTGCTCGCGGCGATCAACGAGATCGAGACCGACTACGGGCGCAACCTCTCCGTCTCCAGCGCCGGCGCACTGGGCTGGATGCAGTTCATCCCCTCCAGCTGGCGCACCTACGGCGTCGACGCCAACGGCGACGGCAAGAAGGACCCCTACAACCCCGTCGACGCGATCTTCGCCGCCGCCCGCTACCTCCGCGCCGCCGGCGCCGACAAGAACATCAACAAAGCGATCTTCGCCTACAACCACGCCGACTGGTACGTGCAGTCGGTGATGCTGCGCGCCAAGCTCATCGGCGGCATGCCCGCCGACCTCGTCGGCTCCCTCACCGGCCTCACCGAAGGCCACTTCCCCGTCGCCGCCCGCGCCACCTACGCGCAGAGCCTCGACCCCCGCACGGCGAGCCGACCCCGCAAGGGCAACGCCGCGGTGAACGTCGGCGACAACGCACGCCGGCGCTCGATCGACATCTTCGCGCGGGCGGGCGCGCCGGCGGTCGCCGTCAACGACGGGGTCATCCGCCGGGTCGGCAGCACGAAGCGCCTGGGGCGCTACGTCGTGCTCGAGGACTCCTACGGAAACACCTACACGTACGCGCACCTCGGGCGCGTCGCCGGGTCCTACCCCTCACCCAAGCCCGTGCAGCCGACGGCTTCGAAGCTCCGGACAGAATTCGAGGCGCCCCCGCGCGACCGAGCGCCCGGGCGCGCCGCGAGCGCCGGCCGCCAGCACGTGGCGCCGGCGCGGAGCCGCACGGCGACGACAGCCGCGCCGGTGACCGCGGCGCCGGCCAAGGAGCGGCTGTTCGCGCACCCCAGCCGGGGGAACTCCTACCGGGCAGGCGGCGACCAGCAGCTGCTCGGCACGGGCACGCCGGTCGCCGGATACGCGACCTACGACGACTACATCTCCAAGGTTCTCGGCCTGCGCCGTTCGGAGGTCGTTTTCAAGGCGCTGCGCCCCGGGGCGCAGGTCCTCGCGGGCACGATCCTCGGGCGGATCGACCGCACCGACAAGCGACTGGCGCCGCGTGTGACGTTCTCGATCAAGCCGGCCGGCCGCGGCGCCCCCCAGATCGACCCCAAGCCGATCCTCGACGGCTGGAAGCTGCTCGAGGCCACCGCGATCTACCGCGCCGCGGGCAAGAACCCCTTCTGGGGCCGCAACGCCAAGAACCCCTCGATCGGCCAGATCCTGCTGCTCTCCAAACCGCAACTGGAGAAGCGCGTATTGGCCGATCCTCGGATCTCGATCTACGCCTGCGGCCGCCGTGACATCCAGTCGCACATCGTCGACCGCCGCGTGCTCGCGCTGCTGGAGTTCCTCGCCGCGTCCGGCCTCAAGCCGTACGTCTCGACGCTGAAGTGCGGGCACAGCTTCTACGTCGCCGGCGGCGGCTCGATCTCCGAGCACACCTACGGCGACGCCGCCGACATCGCGATGATCAACGGGATCCCGATGGCGGGCCACCAGGGGCCCGGCTCGCTCACGGACATCACCGTTCGGCGCATCCTCACGTTGCAGGGCACGATGCAGCCCAACCAGGTGATCACGCTGATGGACTACCCCGGCGTGCCGTACGCCTGGGCTCAGGGCGACCACGCCGACCACATTCACGTCGGCTTCCAACCGCTCGTCGGGGATAGCGCGAAGCTCAAGCAGCACTACGACTCGGTGCTCAAGCCGAGCCAGTGGGTCAAGCTCATCGACCGCCTCAACCAGATCGACAACCCGGTCGTCCCGACCCGGCCCTCGAAGTACGCCACGCGCTAGCCCGCCTTCACCGCGGCTCGGAACAGAACGGAACAGCTCGCGCCCGAGCTACGCGGCACGCCGAACCTCGACCGACGGCACCGCGCCGAGCGCGCGGCCGTAGCCGGCGGAGAGCTGCGCCAGCGCGCGCTCCCAGGTCCGTGCCCTGGTGGCGGCCGCGCCCGCGCGGCCGAGGCGCCTGCGCAGCGCCGGGTCGGCGGCCAGCTCGACCACCGCCGCCGCCAGCGCACCCGCCTCGGGCGCGCACAGGCGCCCGCTGCGGCCGTCGTCCACCAGCTCGAGCGGCCCGCCCTCGGCGACCGCGACGACCGGGAGCCCGCTGGCCTGCGCCTCGAGGATGACCTGGCCGAAGGTGTCGGTCCGCGAGGCGAACAGGAACAGGTCCGCGCTCGCGTAGGCGCGCGCCAGCTCGTCGCCCTCGAGCCAGCCGAGGAAGGTGGCGTCCACGCCGAGCCGCTGGCGCAGGCTTTCCTCCTCCGGGCCGCCGCCGGCCAGGACCATGTGCAGGCGCGGGTCGCGCTCGCGCGCGGCGAGGAAGGCGTCGGCGAGGAGGTCGGCGCCCTTCTCGCGGGTGAGACGGCCGGCGTAGAGCACGTTCACCTCGCCGGTGAATGCGCCCTCGACGCGGCGGTCGGGATCGAAGCGCCCCAGGTCGACGCCGCGGTCCCAGCGGCCGATCCGCGCCGCCGGGATCCCGAGCGCCTGCAGCGACGCGTCCGCCGACGGGCTCGGCGACAGGACCTCGCGGCACTGCCCGTAGAAGGCGCGCAGCGCCCCGCTCATCGCCCGTTCGATCGACCCGTCCCCGGTGCGCAGCGCCGCGTAGGCCGCCAGCTCGGTGTGGTAGGAGCCGACGATCGGGAGGTCCATGACGCGCGCGACCAGCGCCGCGGCCACGCCGCTGGGCCCCGGCGTCGGCAGGTGCACGAGGTCGTAGCGGCCCTCGGCGAGCGCGTCGACGATCGCCGGGAGCGAGGGAATCCCCACCTCGAGGCCGGCGTAGAAGGGCACGTCGATCTCGGCCACCGCCGGCAGCCGGCGGTCCACGTTCGGGTCGGTGCCGATCACCTCGACCTCGAACCCGGGCACCCCGCGTTCGCGGATCTGCTCGAGCGTGCGCGTGACGCCGTGCGTCGAGCCGACGGCGTCGGCCACGAGGGCGACGCGGGGCGGCTCGCCCTCGCGGGCCGCGAGCTTCGCCTTCTCCTTGCCGAGGAAGGCCGCCGCCGGCGCGTAGGGGATCGCGGCCACGCAGGCGTCGAACAGCGTCAGCCCGGCCGCCGCCAGCGGCAGCGCCGCGCCGTCGCTCGTCGGCCGCGGTCTCGACCACGTCGTCGACGGCACGCTGGAGCTTGCGCTCGTGCATCCGCCGCGCCCGTCGCGCGAGGTCGGCGTGCGAGAAGTCGTCGGCCTGGAGCAGGCCGAGCAGCTCCGTCTCGGTCACGCCGAGCTCGACCGCGTCGAGCCAGGAGCGCAGCAGCGCCCGGGCGTCGTCGGGGCCGAGGTCGGCGCCGATCGCTCCCCGGCGGGCGTCGCCCTCGCGCATGACGCGCTCGATCATCGTCAGCACGTGGGCGGGATTCGGCGCCGGGGCGTCGCCGTCCGCGTGGTCGGGCCCGAACACCCGCGAGGCCAGGCCCATGGCGGCGTGCGCCCACTTGGCGGCGCTGCCCTGGTCGCCGCGGGCCGTCGCCCGCCCCTCGCGGAGGTGGCGAGCAGCTCTTGCACGTTCGCCGCCGGCGGCGTCTCGGTGAACGTGCGCCCGATGTCCACACCGGCGTGGTCGTCGGAGCCGCCGACGCCGGTGCCGCCGTGGGTCTCGATGTACACGGCGGCGGGGAGGTTCAGCTCGCGCGCACGCGAGCCGTTGCGCGTTTCCCACACCGGGAAGAGCCGGGCCAGGCGCCGGCGGTGCCGCGGCGTCAGCGGCGCCTCGACCGCGTAGAAGGGGTGCGCCAGCGCGCAGGCGATGTCGTTGCCGTGCAGGTACTCCGCGCAGGCCTCGACGTCGTCGTTGTGCGCCTGCAGCCACTCGTGGTCGGCGGGCGTGATCCCCCAGCAGAGCACGTGCACGGCCTGGGGCTCGCCGCGGAACCACACCGTCAGCTCCTCCGACGCGAACACGTCCGGCCGATCGCCGAGCTCGAGCACGCCGTCGATCGTGTCGTGGTCGGTGATGGTCACGTAGTCCATCCCGCGCCGCTTGGCCAGCTCGTAGACCTCCTGCGGCGGCGTGGCGCACTCCGGAAGCCCCAACGCGCGCTGGATGCCCAGCTTGGAGAGCTGCGAGGCGGTGGAGTGGCAGTGCAGGTCGACCCGGGTGGTCGAGGTGAGAGTCATCGATGCTCCCTCTGTCGGATTCACGTTCTCGCGGGTCAATTTCGCCCGCATAGCAGCGTCTTTTGTGAACTGTCGGGCAACGTGATGTGACTTGCCTGTGAACCGCGTTTCACCGAACCGCAACCCGGTGATGCGCGCGCGCGTGGAACAAGAACGCGTGTCCATGGACGTCGTCCTCTCCCCCGACGCGCTCGAGCGTGGCGCGCTGCGCGTCGAGATCGCCGGCGACCCCGTGCGGATCGCGGTGCGCCGCGCCGGCCGGCCGGTGGTCGCCGACCTGCGCGCTCTGGGCCGCCGACGGCAGCGCCGCCGACCGCTTCCTGCCGATGACCGAGGGGGTGATGCCGCACGAGGACCTCGGGCCCCGGCGCGAACTGCGCGAGGCGAGCGGTGTCCAGGTCACGCTGCACGGCGAGCACCACGTCGAGATCGCGTACGCGGCTCCGCCGGGCGCGCTGCGGATCGGCGCCGACTGGACCGGCACCCTGCGCGAGCGCCTCACCGGCCTCGGCGCCCGCCACGGCCTCGACCTCGACCAGGCCGGGCGCACGCGTCCACCTCGGCGCCGACCGCCGCTACACCGGGCCCGACTGCCCCGCGGAGATGCTCGAGCTGGGCGGGATCCCGCAGGGCGACTACGCCCCGGTCCCCTGGCTGCTCTCGAGCGCCGGCTACGCGGCCTGGCTGCAGACGGCCGGCCCGGGCGTGCGCGCGGACCTCGCGCCCGGGCGGACCGGCCTGTCCGCCCGGGCCGCGGCGGGACCGCTGCGCCTGCACCTGCTGTGCGATCCCACCCCGGCGGCGCGCCTGCGCCGCTACTGCGCGCTGACCGGCTTCCCGGCGCTGCTGCCGGAATGGGGCTACGGCCACTGGAAGAGCCGCGACGTCTACGAGCACCAGGACGACGTGCTCGAGGACTTCCACGGGTACCGCTGGCACCGGATCCCGCTCGACGCCGTCGTCATCGACTCGCCCTGGGAGACGCAGTACAACACCTGGGAGTTCAATCCCCACCAGTTCCCGGACCCCGCCGGGATGGTCGGGCGGATGCGCGCGGCCGGGGTGCGAACGGTGGTGTGGATCACGCCGTGGGTCAACCTCGAGTCGATCGACGGCCAGCGCCCGCCGGGCGCGGCGTCCGAGCGCCTCCACCGCCGAGCCGGCTTCGAACTACGCGGAGGGCGCCGCCGCCGGCCACTTCGTGCGCGACGCCGACGGCGACCCGTTCGTCGCGCGCTGGTGGATGGGCACGGGGTCGCCGGTGGACTTCACGTCGCCGAGCCGCCGACGAGTGGTGGCGCGCGCAGGCGCGCGGCGTGCTCGAGCTCGGTGTCGAGGGGATCAAGGCCGACGACGGCGAGGGCTACTACTTCCCCGACGAGGTCCGCTTCGCCGACGGGCGCCGCGGCGCCGACGCCGCCTGGGCCTACGGCGGGCTCTACCGGCGCTCGATGCAGCGCGCGCTCGACGAGGTCCACCCGGGCCGCGGGGTGCGTGTTCGGGCGCAGCGGCTGGACCGGCCAGCAGGCGACCGGCATGCTGTGGGGCGGCGATCAGGCCTCGGACTTCTGGTCGCTGCGCGCGCTCGTGGCCGCCACGCTGAGCGCGGCGGCCAGCGGCTTCTCGAACTGGTCGCACGACGTCGGCGGCTACCTCGGCGAGCGCGGGATCGCGCGCTGCCCCCGCGAGCTGCTCATGCGCTGGGTGCAGTTCGGCTGCTTCACGCCGCTCATGCAGGCGCACGGTCGCTTCGCGCAGGAGCCGTGGACCTACGACCCCGCGACGCGCGACGCCTACCGCGCCTACGTGCTGCTCCACGAGCGGCTGGTGCCCTACGTGCGCGCCGCCGCCGCCACCGCCGCGCGCTGCGGCCTGCCGATCGTGCGCCCGCTGCTGCTGGTCGATCCCGACGACGCCCGCGGCTGGACGATCGCCGACGCCTACGCCTACGGGCCCGTCGCTGTGGGTCGCGCCGGTGCTCGAGGCGGGCGCGCGCGAACGCGAGGTGCCGCTGCCGCGCGGCGACGTGGATCGACGCCGTCAGTGGCGAGCGCCTGCGCGGCGGCGGGAGCGTCCGCGCCACGGCGCCGGCGCACCAGGTGCCCGTCTACGTCCGCGACGGGTCGATCGTCGTCACCTACCCCGAGGACGACGTCGCGTCCGGCCTCGGCGACCGCGAGGAGGCCGAGCGGCCGCTCGAGGCGACGCTGTGGGGCCGCCCCGCAAGCGGGCGCACGGGCGTGCGCCTGGCCGACGGCACCCGCGTTCGTTGGCGCGCGGGCGAGTGGTCGGTCAGTCGCCGACGTGAAGTGCGCTTCGCCGAGCGCTGACCGGCGACCGCTGCGCGTCGCCGCGGATGGCGCGCATGCGGTAGGTCGCGCAGGAGCGGTGCACATGCGTGCCGCTACGCAGGTCGAAGCGATCGTCCGTGTCGCTGACCGGCCGCCGGCACACCGCGCACACGCCGACCGGACGGTTCCGGTCGCGGCGCATCACGCGGAGGATGGGATCGATCAGGGAGGGCATGCGCAAACGGTACGGGCCTAGTCTCAGTGTGGGATGAAAAGGTCGTAAAGGCTCGTGGCCGGCTCACGCCGCGGCGACCGTGCCGCCCGCGAGCAGCTCCTCGGTCAGGCTCGCCATCGTGACCGGCTCGGGACGGTGCGGCGGATGCACCTCGAGCATCAGCGGCACGCGACGCGCACGCAGCGCTCCGGCGACCTCGTTCCAGCACACGCGCCCGGCGCCGGGCGGAAGGTGGAGGTCCAGGCGCAGCGGGTCCACCGGCGGCGCGGCGCCGCGGGAGAGCCGCGCGCCGAGGTTGTCGTGCAGGTGGAAGACGGCGACGGCATCGAGCACCGGCGCGAGCATCGAGGCCAGGTCGCCGCCGACCAGGTCCGCGGCGATCCGCGCGTGGCCCACGTCGAAGCACATGCCGATCCGCGGCGAGCCGAGGCGGCGCACCAGCTCGCGAACATAGCCCGGGTTGTGGGCGAGCCGCGGTGGGTCGCCCGGCCACACCTGGGCCAGGTTCTCGAGCGCGAGCACGAGGCCGCCTTCTTCGAGCCGCCCGCCGCGGGCGGCGAGCGCATCCTCCTCCCGCGCCGCGCGCTCACGGGTGCGCGCAGCCGCCCGGCCGCCGTCGACCATCACGAGGTTCGCGGCGTGGTAGACGACGATCTCGGCGCGCGCGGCCTCGGCGTAGTCGAGCAGGCCGTCGAGCGCCCGATCGGCGTCGGGCGTGCCGGCGCTGAGCTCGTCGGGCGCGTGCAGCACCAGCCGCAGTCCGCAGGTGTCCAGCGCAGCTCGCAGCGCACCGGCATGACGCGCGCGGCCGTCGCGGTCGCACAGCACGCCCGGCGGCGGCGCGTGCACCTGGGCCCACGCGAACCCCGCCGCCTCAAAGCTCTTGGCCAGCGGCGCGACGGGCCACCAGCCGGCGGGGACGTTCAGGCCGAGGCGGGACACGTCCTCACGTTCGACTTTCCCTGCTCAGTGGGTGTTTTTTCGCTGTGACCCTGATGTGAAGAAGTTGTTGCGAGAGCACGACAAAGACGCATCGAGGAGGCGAGATTTGGCTGGGGAACGTCTCGCCTGACGGCGGACGAACCGCAACCGGTTGTGCTCGACCACGGCGGCCGGCTCGCGAGCTCACCCGCAATCCGGACTCGGTGGCCGGAACTCTGCGGTCCCTCATCGACGCCTGAAGAACAGTGCGCCCCGGGCGGTGTCCCCGCCGCCCGGGGCGCCAGCGGCTCGGCTCGGTGGACTGGCGAACACCGCACCCGAGCGGCGCGCGAAGACGTCCGTCGCGCACGCCGAGCTGGCGATCAGGGCGGCGGCCGGTCACGCGCCTGCGCACGGAACGCTAGGCCGAGCACCTCCCCGGGGTGCGAACGAGCCGTTGCCGGAGTGTGTAGATGTGGAGAACGCGAGCGCGGCCGGTTGGTAGCCTCGCGGCCGTAACGCCAGACACCATGCGGACCCGTCTCGTCCTGTCTCTCCTCGTCGCCGCTCTCGCGGTCGGCCTCGCCGTCCCCGCGGCGGCCGGCGCCGCCGCCGAGCCGTACGTCGCGATCCGGGGCGCGACCGGCCCCGGCCCCGCGAAGTACAACCGCGTGTTCGTGCACAAGTTCGGCTCGTCGCGGGCCACGCGGGTGCTCGTGCTCGTGCCCGGCTATCTCGGCGGCGCCGGCGATTTCACCCAGATCGCGCGCCAGCTGATCGCCCGTGTCCCCAACCTCCAGGTGTGGGCGCTCGACCGCCGCGAGAACGCGCTCGAGGACGCATCCGTGTTCCGCAGCGGGACGCCGCAGCAGGCCTACGACTACTACTTCGGGCTGAAGGCGAAGTACATCGACGGCAAGCGGGACACGCCGTTCGCGCGCAGCTGGGGGCTCAGGCTGGCGCTCGAGGATCTGCGCAAGGTCGTGCTCGCGGCCCGCGCCGGCGGCCGGCGCCAGGTGATCCTCGGCGGCCATTCCCTCGGCGCCTCGACCACCGCCGCGTACGCGAGCTGGGACTTCAACGGCCACCCCGGCTACCGGGACATCAAGGCGATGGTCCTGATCGACGGCGGGCTGCTCGGGACCTTCGCGACCCCGACGCTCACCGCGGTCCGGCGGCGCCTCGTCGCGCTGCGAACGGCCGACCCGTTCGAGGCGCTGTTCCCCGGCCTGCCGCCGTGGGCAGCCGGGGTGTTCGCCGAGCTCGCCGGCATGTACGCCAAGCGCGAGCCGAACGCCGCCAGCGCGATCCAGGCGTCCCCCCTCGTCCCGGCGAACCTCAAGGCGCCGGTCCGGGCGACCAACGCCGCGGCGCTGGGCTATGCACTCGACTTCCGGACGTCGCTGCCGCTCCTCTCCGTCGTCCAGGTCAACTCCGGCCGGCTCGCACCGTCCGGGGACCCGCGGCCGTGGCAGAACACCGGGCTGACGCCGGTCCAGAACGTCGCCTCCGGGTTCTTCCAGGAGCCCGGCAACTTCGTCGAGTGGTACTTCCCGACACGGCTGAGGCTCGACGTCGACGGCGCCAACCTCCTGTCGCGCAACCCGACCACGAACTTCCTCGGGCTGCGCACGTGGCACCGCGCCGAGATCAACATACCCCTCTACGCCGAGCAGACGAGGCTGACGCACGGCCGGGTGCTGCGCGGCGCCCGACGCCTCTTCCACAGCTCGCACATCCCCCGCGCGACCTACGTCAACGTGCCCAACTCCTCGCACCTCGACCCGCTGCTGGCCTCGCCGTCCAAGAACATCTTCCTCAGGACGGTCGTGCCGTTCCTGCGGTCGCTGTAGTCGGTCGATTCCTTCGGTAGGCTTGCCCGCGCGATGATGCGCCGTCTGCTCCTCGCCCTTCCCGCCACGCTCCTGTGGCTCGCCCTGGTGGCGCCGCCCGCGCTGGCGGTGACGGTGAGCCCGCCCGGCGGCAACAGCGACCCGACCGGCGGGCAGGGCACGTACGGCGAGACCGACGACAAGGTCATCACGAACACGGCGTTCATCCTGATCGCCGCGTTCCCGCTGCTGATCGGGCTCCTGAGCGCGCTGCAGTGGAAGCTCGACAAGCGCAAGGCCGCGCGCAAGTCCGCCGACAAGGCCCGCCGCACACGGGCCGAGTGGGCCGGCGGCTGGTAGCAGCCCTTTTCGACTTCTTCACACCTCTCGGCGGCGCCGATGGCAGGCTTCGCACGCACACGAGATCCCTCCTCGTTGCGTGACCCCGGCCCACACTCCGGGGTCGCGCTGCGTCTGGGGCCGCACGGGCCGTTGTGGGAGGATCCCCGCCGATGAGCGAGCCCGTCCGCTACGAGCGCATCGGCGCCGCCGCCGTCCTCACGATCGACCGCCAGGAGCGCCGCAACGCCGTCGACGGCCCCACGGCCGAGCACCTGCGCGACGGCTACCGGCGGTTCGTGGCCGACGACGACGCCCGCGTCCTCGTCCTCACCGGCGCCGGGGACGTCGCCTTCTGCGCCGGCGCCGACCTCAAGGCGATCGACACCTTCGGGCCACGCCTCGGCGCGCCCGAGGGCCCGCTCGGCTTCACCCGTCTGACGCCACCGAAGCCGACGATCGCCGCGATCTCCGGCTGGTGCCTCGCGGGGGGCTTCGAGCTCGCGCTGTGGTGCGACCTGCGCATCGCCGCCGAGGGCGCGACGCTCGGCTTCCCCGAGCGCCGCTGGGGCGTGCCGCTGATCGATGGAGGAACCCAGCGCCTGCCGCGGATCGTCGGGCTCGGGCGCGCGCTGGACCTCATCCTGTCGGGCCGCATGGTCCACAGCGACGAGGCGCTGAGAATGGGCCTGCTGACCGAGGTGGTCGCTGCGGGCCGCCACCTCGAGCGCGCGCTCGAGTACGCCGAGGCGCTCGCCGCCTTCCCGCAGATCACGATGCTGGCGGACCGTCGCGCGGCGATCGAGGGCCTCGGTCTGCCGCTCGACGCCGGCCTCGCCGTCGAGGCGAGGGCCGGCATGGAGACCTTCGGGACCGCGGTCGAGGGGGCCGGGCGTTTCGCCGCCGGCGAGGGCCGGGGCGGCGCGGGCGCCGGCGTATAGCGGCGTATAGGCTTGCCCTCCACGTGCCTGTGAGAGGGAGACAGCGATGACCTACTTCGTCACCGGGGCCACCGGGTTCATCGGCCGCTATCTGGTCGAGCGCCTGCTCGAGCGCGACGGGCACATCTACGTGCTCGTGCGCGAGGGCTCGCAGGAGCGCATGGACGAGCTGATCGGGCGCCTGGACGCCCACGAGACGGTGACCAAGGTCGTGGGCGACCTGCAGGAGCCCAACCTCGGGCTCGCCGACGACCGGATCGCCGAGCTGAAGGGGAAGGTGGACCACTTCTTCCACCTCGCGGCGATGTACGACATGACGGCCGACGACGAGCAGAACGAGAAGCACAACGTCGCGGGCACCCGCCACGCGGTCGAGCTCGCCAACGCGATCGACGCGGGGATCTTCCACCACACGTCCTCGGTCGCCGCGGCCGGCCTGTACAAGGGCCTGTACCGCGAGGACATGTTCGACGAGGGCCAGAAGCTGCCGTCGGCCTACCACCGCACGAAGTTCGAGTCCGAGAAGATCGCCCGCGACGAGGTCCGGGGCCCGTGGCGCGTCTACCGCCCCGCCATCGTCGTCGGCAACTCCCGGACCGGCGAGATGGACAAGATCGACGGGCCCTACTACTTCTTCAAGGCGATCCAGCGCCTGCGCCACTTCCTGCCGGAGTGGTTCCCGCTGCTCGGCCCCGAGCTCGGGTACACGAACATCGTGCCGGTGGACTACGTGGCCGCCGCGATGGACCACATCGCGCACGAGCCCGACCTCGACGGCCAGGCCTTCCACCTCACCAGCCCGAGGTCGCAGCGCTCTGGCGAGGTGCTCAATGAGTTCGCCAAGGCCGCGCACGCGCCGCAGATGGTCATGCGGATCGACAAGCGCCTGATCGACGCGCTCCCCACCGGCGTGATGGGAATGCTGATGAAGCTGCCGCAGCTGCGCGAGGTGCGCAAGACCGTCCTGGCCGACTTCGGCATCCCGGACGAGGTGCTCGAGCACGTCGGATTCACCGCCCAGTTCGACACCCGCGACACCGAGCGCGCGCTGAAGGGCTCCGGGATCGAGGTCCCCGAGCTGGGCACCTACGCGGTGAAGCTGTGGGACTACTGGGAGCGCCACCTCGACCCCGACCTGTTCAAGGACCGCTCGTTCGAGGGCGCCGTCAACGGCAAGGTCGCGCTCATCACGGGCGCCTCGAGCGGCATCGGCAAGGCGGCGGCGGAGAAGATCGCGGCGGCGGGCGGAATCCCGCTGCTGGTGGCGCGCAGCGCGGACAAGCTCGAGGAGACCAAGAAGGAGATCGAGGACCGGGGCGGCACCGCCTACACGTATTCGGCCGACCTGTCCGACCTCGACTCGATCGACGGCCTGGTCGAGGAGGTGCTTGCCGACCACCCGCGCGTGGACATCCTGGTCAACAACGCCGGCCGCTCGATCCGCCGCTCGGTGGCGCTGTCGCTCGACCGGTTCCACGACTTCGAGCGCACGATGCAACTCAATTACTTCGGCACCATCAAGCTCGTGATGGCGTTCCTGCCTCATTTCATCGAGCAGGGCGGCGCGCACGTCGTCAACGTGTCGTCGATCGGCGTCCAGACCAGCCCGCCGCGCTTCGCGGCCTACGTCGCGTCGAAGTCTGCGCTCGACGCCTGGACGAAGTGCGCCGCTTCCGAGGTGGTCGGCGACGGCATCACGTTCACGACCATCCACATGCCGCTGGTGCGCACGCCGATGATCGCGCCGACGAAGATCTACGACGCCTTCCCCACGATCACCCCCGACGAGGCGGCGGACCTGGTGTGCGAGGCGATCCGCGCGAAGCCCAAGCAGATCAACACCCGCCTTGGGACCTTCGGCGAGGTGGCCTACGCACTGCAGCCCAAGGCGGTCGACCAGATCCTGCACATGGCCTACCGCGTGTTCCCCGACTCGGCCGCCGCCAAGGGCAAGAAGGACCCGGACGAGAAGGCCTCGATGGAGCAGATCGCGATGGCCAACCTCATGAAGGGCGTGCACTGGTAGCGCGCGCCGGGGCGGCGCTCGCGGCGCTCGCCCTCGCGCTGGGCCTCGGCGCCGGTTGCGGCGGGAGCGGGACGGCGGGCGGCACCCGTCAGGTCACGTTGCTGCTCGACTTCACCCCGAACGCCAACCACGCCGGAATCTTCAGCGCGGTCGCGCGCCGGTACGACCGCCGCGAGGGCGTGCGGCTGAACGTCCGCACGCCGGCCGACTCGGCCGAGGCGCTCAAGCTCCTCGCCGCCGGCCGCGCCGACCTCGCCGTGCTCGACATCCACGACCTGGCCCTGGCGCGCGAGCACGGGGCCGACGTCGTCGGCGTGGCGGCGCTGGTGCAGCGCCCGCTCGCGTCGGTGATCGCGCAGCACGGCGTGCGCTCGCCGCGCGCGCTGGCGGGGCGGCGGGTCGGGGTGACCGGCGTGCCGAGCGACGACGCCGTCCTGCGTTCGACGGTCAAGGGCGCGGGCGGGGATCCCGCGCGGGTGCGGACGGTGACGATCGGCTTCAACGCCGTGGCGAGCCTGCTGGCCCGCCGCGTCGCGGCCGCCACGGCGTTCTGGAACATCGAGGGCGTGGCGCTCGCCCGCGTGGGCCGCGGCTTCCATCCCTTCAAGGTCGACGAGTACGGCGCTCCCGGCTATCCGGAGCTCGTGCTGTCGGTGACGCGCCCGACGCTGCGGCACCGGCACGACACGATCCGCCGGGTCCTGCGCGCGCTCGCTCGCGGCTACGTGTTCGCCGACCGGAACTCGATCCGCAGCGCGCTCGACATCGTGCGCGCCCAGCCCGGCCTCGACCCGCCGCTCGTCGAGAGCGAGCTGTCCGCGACGACGCCCATCCTCCTCCCGCCCAACCGCCGCTGGGGGCAGCTCGACCCGACGACGCTGCGCGCCTGGGCCGCCTGGGAGGCGCGCTTCGGGATCGTCAAGACCCCGCCGGACGTGGACCGGGCGTTCGACGGTAGCCTCGTGCCGCGCGCGCCGACCTAGCCGGCCGGCGCGAGCTCGAACTCCAGCGTGCGCCAGGGCGCGCGGTCCAGCGCACGGCGCATCTCCCCCTCGTCCACGAAGCGGCTATCCAGCCGGCGGCCGTCGCAGTGCACCGCCAGCCGCGCGGACGCGAATGGCCACGGCTCGACGACGGCCGCAGTGCCGTCGCCGGTGCCGGTGACGGTGACGTCGACGGAGCCCTCCCCCACCGCCGGCACGGCGCGCGACGTCCATGGGAAGCGGCCCGTGCAGAGCGCGAGGGAGATCCCGTCCCAGGCGAACACGAGTCTCCGGTTGCGGTCGATCGCCGCCGGAGTGGCGTGCTCGGCGTAGCGCGGGTCGGCGGGTAACGCGGCCCGCAGCTCTTCCTGGAGCGTGGCCTGGGCGGCGCGGTAGTCACGGATCGCCGCGGCGACGTCGGGCGGCTCGCGCTCGACGTCGCGCATGCCGTACAGCGTCGTTCCGTGCAGCGACACGAGCAACGCGGCATACCGCGACTGCGAGCGTGCGAGCACCGGCGCTCGCGACCGCAGCTCGAGATGGCGATGCACGGGCATCTCCAGGAAGCTCTGCGGCCACCCCGTCTCGCGGTTGAGCTCCGGCGCCGCGTCCCACGCCGCCATCCCGACGTCGTGCTGCTCGGCAGCGAGACACACCTCCTCGCGCGGCGCGAACGAGCCGAAGCGCTCGTTGCCCCACGCGCGCGCGAGCTGGCCCGACATCCACGCGTGGGCGGGCTGGCCGATGGCGATGACGCCGTCGCCGTCCTCGCGCAGGACCACCGGGACTAGATCCGGAACACGGGGATCAGGCGCTCCTCGTGCTCGGCCTCGATCCGGGCGACGACCTCGAGGTGCTCCTCAAGCCCGGAGCCGCGCAGCTTCGTCGCCAGCAGCTCGTCGACCTGGAAGATGCCGGCGCTGTTGGACATCAGGATCTCCACACGCACCGGCTTGTCACCGCGCCCGGCGGAGATCTTGACCTCCTCGATCGCGTACGCCGACAGCGAGTGGATGTTCTGCTGGCCGGCCTCGAAGGGAACGCGCGAGCGCCCGCGGGCCATGTCGAGCGCATCGGCGACGCGCACGATGCCGGCCTCGAGCGTGAACGGGTCGCCGCGACGGCGGTGGCCGATGATCGCGTGCAGCACCTCGGCGACCACGACCGAGCGCTCGGGCTCCTCGTAGATCCCGGCCAGCAGGTCGCCGAGCTTGTCGGCTGTGAGGAACAGCGAGTAGGCCTCGTGGGCGGACCGGTGGACCTGCATGCCGACGCAGTGGAACAACGCGGCCGCGGCGATCACGACCTCGGCGTCGCGCTGGCTCATCCCGTGGTCGCTGACGACGCTGGGCTCCACGCCACGGCGGAACAGCAGCCGCGCCAGACGCAGCGCGATGTTGACGACGATCTGGACATGGACCCACGAGTGGTCGGACATCCCCAGCCGCCGCGTCGCGTTCACGGCGCTCGTGTGCCACCAGGCCTTCACCTGGTCGTCCGCGTTGACGGCGGTGAGCAGCGCCTCGAGCTTGCGGTTGCCCCGCGTCGGTACGCGGATGCGCACGTCGGCGATCGCCTCGCGCGGCGGACGAGCCTCCGCGGGGGCGCTCACGCGTGCCCGTCGGCCTCGGTGGCGTCCGCGCCGCGCACGGTCGTGGCCGCGCCGGCCTGCGCGACCCCCTCGGCCGCGCGCGCGCTGTGCCCGACCATCAGCTCGCGCTGCACGCTGCGGGGCTCCGGGCCCTGTGGCACCCGGCGCCGCCACGAGCCGTCCGGCTGCAGGTCCCAGGCGTTGGAGTCGTCGGCGTAGCAGCGCTCGAGCGTGTCGAGCAGGTCGTCGCGCAGCGCGGGGTCCTCCACCGACGCCACCAGCTCGACGCGCGTGTTGAGGTTGCGCGGCATGAGGTCCGCCGAGCCGATGTAGACGACCGGCTCGTCGCCATTGCGCTCGAACGCGTAGATGCGCGAGTGCTCGAGGAAGCGGCCGACGATCGAGTTCACGCGGATGTTGTCGGACACCCCGTCGACGCCTGGCTTCAAACAGCAGACGCCGCGCACGTTGAGGTCCACGCGCACGCCGGCCTGCGACGCCCGGTACAGCGCTCGGATGCAGGCGCCGTCCACGAGCGCGTTCATCTTCATCGCGATCCGCCCGGGCCGCGCGGGCGTATGCGCCTCGATCGTGCGCTCGATCTCGGCGACGATGCCGTCGCGCAGGTGTTCGGGGGCGATCAGCACCTTGCGATAGCCGCGGGGGCGCGCGTAGCCCGTGAGGAAGTTGAACATGTCGGCGACGTCCGCGCCGATCGCCTCGTCGGTCGTGAACAGGCCGAAATCGGTGTAGAGCCGCGCCGTCTTGGGGTGGTAATTGCCGGTCCCGATGTGGACGTAGTGGCGCACGCCGTCGCCCTCGCGGCGGATGACCAGCACGCACTTGGCGTGGGTCTTCAGCGCCGGCAGGCCGTAGACGACGTGCACGCCCGCCTCCTCGAGCGCCTTGCCCCACTGGATGTTGGCGCGCTCGTCGAAGCGCGCCTTGAGCTCCACCATGCAGACCGCCTGCTTACCGCGCTCGGAGGCGCGGATCAGCGCCGGCACCAGCGGCGAGTCGTCGCTGGTGCGGTACACGGTTTGCTTGATCGCCAGCACGTCGGGGTCGGCGACGGCCTGCTCGACGAATCGCTCGACCGAGCTGGCGAAGGAGTCGTAGGGGTGGTGGACGAGGATGTCGCCGCGGCGCATCTGGGCCAGCACGTCGATGTGCTCACCGTGGTCCTCCTCCTGCAGCCGCGGTTGGGTCACGGGCGTCCACGGCTCGTAGCGCAGCTCGTCCAGGCCCGGCAGATTCGCGATCTGCCACAGGTCGTTGAGGTCGAGCAGGCCGTCCTTGTCGAACACCTCGCGCTCCTCGACGCCCAGCGCCTCGCGCAGCTCCTCGCGCAGCGAGGGGTCGATGCTGCGGCCCACCTCGACGCGCACGACCTCGCCGAAGCGGCGGCGGCGCAGCTCCTCCTCGATCGCCTCGAGCAGGTCGTCGGCCTCGTCGGACACGTTGAAGTCGGCGTCGCGCGTGACCCGGAAGACGTCGTGGTCGATGATCTCGATGCCGGGGAACAGCGCGTCGAGGTGGTGGGCGATGACGTCCTCGAGCGGCACGAAGGTGAACGACCCCTCGGGGGCACCCCCGGCCCGTCCGGACGACGGGCTGGTGGTCGGCACGAACCGCGGCAGCATCTCCTTCGGCACCTTCACGCGCGCGAACGTGCGCATGTCCGTGACCGGGTCGCGCAGGCGCACGACCAGCGAAAGCGACAGGTTGGAGATGTAGGGGAACGGCCGGCCGACCCCGACCGCCAGCGGCGTGAGCACCGGGAAGATCTGGCGCCGGAACCGCTCGGACAGCGACGCCCGCTCCTCCTCCGACACCCGGTCGTAGGACACGATGCGGATGCCGTGCTCCGCCAGCGCCGGGATCAGGCCGTCCGCCAGGCATTCGTAGAGGCGGCCGCTCATCTCGATCACGCGCTCGCGGATCGCGTCGATCGTCTCGCTCGGCGTGCGCCCGTCCTGCAGCCGCGTGCTCACGCCCGCCTCGACCTGGTCCTGCAGGCCGGCCACGCGCACCATGAAGAACTCGTCGAGGTTGGAGGTGTAGATCGCGGCGAACTTGACCCGCTCGAGCAGCGGCGCGTCGGGGTCCTCGGCCTGCTGCAGCACGCGGTCGTTGAAGTCCAGCCAGGAGAGCTCGCGGTTGAAGTAGTACTCGACGTCGCCGAGGTCGCGCTCGGGCACCTCGGCCTCGGGGCCGGCATGCTCCTGCGTCAAGTCGGGCGTGCTCATGGATCCTCTCCGGTCGCGTCGGCGACCCCTCCTCGTCGCGCGCCTCCCTGCGGGTGATGGTAGCGGCGGCACAGCAGCGGCCGCGGGCGCGAGCTTGCGCTCAGGCGTCGCCGTCGGAGGCGACGGGGTCGGTCAGGCGTGCCGGCAGGTCGCGGGCCCGCCCGCCGGCGGCGTCGCGGAGGCGGCGCTCGTCCTCGGTCACCATCGCGCGGAGGCGGCCCGCCTCGCGGTCGAGGGCCGCCGGACGAGCGGGCGGGCGCTCACTCAGGGCGTGCTCCAGCCGGGCGCGGAAGCCCTGGTGCTCCAGCGCGCGCCAGCGCGCGAGGAAGCGGTCGAACAGCAGCCGGCGGCGTGCCTCGAGGTGGACGATCAGCGTCTCCAGCCCGCGGTAGGCGCGCCGGTGGGGCGCGCGGGCCGCGAGCGTCGGGTCGAGGTCCTCCGCGTCGCCGGCCAGGCGGCGCAGCTCGTCCGCGTCGGCCGCCCGCACCGCCGCGAGGTGATCGCGCACGAGCGGCAGCATCACGTCGCAGTCGTGGATCTCGCCGAGCAGGTCCTGGAGCTGCTTGGCACGCTTCGCCCCGGTGACCGCGTAGGCGCCGAAGCAGGGCGCTGTCAGCTCCAGCAGGTAGCGCAGGCGCTTCGCGGCGATGCGCATGTCGTGCAGCGCGCGCTCCTCACTCGGGTCCAGCGCGCGCGGGGTGAACGAGGACAGCTCGTCCAACCGCACTCGGATGATCCGCTCGGCCGCGTCGGCAAGGGGCATCTCGGGGTCGAGCTTGCGGACCTTGCGCGCCTTCATGCCGCCGCCTCCGCCGCCGCGCACAGGGCCCGCAGCCGCCCGCGCAGGTCGGAGCGCTCCATCTCGCCGAGCGCGTGCGACAGCGTCGCGTTGCCGGCCGCCTGGTCCTTGCGCAGCCGCGCGACGAGGCTCTCGACGCCCGGCCGGTCGGCCTCCGCCACGGCGCTCGCAAACCGCTGCAGCGCGTCGATGTGCACGTCCGGGTCGCGGCGCTCGCCGAGCGCGTCGGCGAGCGACTTGACGTCCCCCAGCACCCCGCGGTGGAGCGTGCGCTCGAAGCACGGCGCGAAGATCTCCAGCACCGCGCGCAGGCGCCGGGTGGCCACGCGCATGTCGTGCACGCGCTCGATGTCGGAGGTGTCGAGCACGTTGGCGGACTGCTCGAACAGCTCGTCGCCGCGCACCGACACGACCCTGGCCGCCGCGACGCGAAACGGATCGTCGCCGTTGAGCCCGGGCACCTGTCGCGCCTTCGCCATCGGCGGTCCTACGCGGCCTCCCGCGCCGCGCCGATCATCTCCAACACGACGCCCTCGCGCAGCCCGCCGCGCCCGATCTGCAGCGGCACGCCCAAACGATCGGAGGCCGCCTCGAGGACGAGGATGCCCGCCGGCAGCAGTCGCACCCGCTCGGGCTCGAGCTCGAAGCGCCGCGCCAGCTGGTCGATCCCGGTCGTGGCGAGCACGCGGATCCCGCGCTCGAGGGTCTCGTGCTCCAGCACACCGCCGACGAGGCGCCGCAGCGACGTCGCGCTGCCGCCGACGGCCACGCCGAGCGCGGGCGTGCTCAGCTCCAGCCCCTCGAACACCCCGTCGACGTGCTGGCGCACCGCGTTGAGCTCGCCGATCGACGGGGGATCCGAGCGCAGGTAGGCGTCGGCCAGGTAGCCAGAGCCGACGCGGAAGGAGGCCGACCAGCTCACGCCGCCGGCCAGCGTGCCCAGCGCCAGCTCGGAGGATCCGCCGCCGACGTCCACGACCCCGACCTCGCCGTCCGGTTCACGCCCGAGGGTGCGGGTCGCGCCCACGAACGCCAGCCGCGCCTCCTCCTCGCCGTCGAGGATGTGCACGTCGACGCCGGCCTCGTCGCGGATCGCCGCGACCAGCTCGTCGCCGTTGGCCGCCTGCCGGATGGCCGCGGTGCCCACCGCGCGCAGCTCGCGGGCGCCGAGCTCGTCCGCCAGGCGGACCTGCGTGGCGACGACCTCGGCCACCTCGGCGATCTTCTCCCTGTCGATGGGCTCCTCGCGCTTGCGGCCCTTCGCGATGCGCGTGAACGCGCGCTGCTGGAGGAGCTCGCGGAGCTGGCCCTCGGCGGCGTCGGCAACCAGGAGCCGCGTCGTGTTCGAGCCGATGTCGATGCAGGCGTAGGCCATGTGAACGGCGGCCAGGGTGCGAGCCGGGACCGGTACGACCACTAGCTTGTCATGATCCCGCGCTGTGAACAGCGCCCCGGCGATCGAGGTCCGCGGCCTGCGCAAGCGCTACGGCGACCACGAGGCCGTGGCCGGGATCGACTTCAGCGTCGGCCGTGGTGAGGTGTTCGGCCTGCTCGGGCCCAACGGAGCGGGCAAGACGACCACGGTCGAGATTCTCGAGGGCTACCGCGAGCGCAGCGCCGGTGCGGTCGACGTGCTCGGGCACGATCCCGCGCGGCGCGAGCTCGATCTGCGCCGCCGCGTCGGCATCGTGCTCCAGAGCTCGGGCATGTACCGCCATATCACCGTGCGCGAGGCGCTCGAGCACTGGGCGCACCTCTACCCCGACCCGCGCGACGTCGACGAGGTCATCGACGTCGCCGGCCTGCGCAAGTCCGAGGACGTGCGCACGCGCCGGCTCTCCGGCGGCCAGCTGCGCCGGCTCGACCTCGCGCTCGCGCTGGTGGGCGACCCGGAGCTGATCTTCCTCGACGAGCCGACGACGGGGTTCGACCCCGCGGCGCGGCGGGCGGCGTGGGACACCGTGCGCTCGCTCAAGGGCCTCGGCAAGACCGTGCTGCTCACCACCCACTACCTCGAGGAGGCCCAGGCGCTCGCCGACCGCGTCGCGATCATCAAGGACGGGAGCATCCTGGCCGAGGGCGCGCCCGGCGAGCTCGGAGCCGGCGACTCGAGCCGCTACCGCGTGGCCTGGCGCAACGGCCGCGGCCTGATCGAGCAGCGCGAGACCGACGACCCGACGACCCTGCTGCACGAGCTGACCGGGGCGACGCTCGCGCGCGGCGAACGCCTGCGCGACCTGTCCGTGACGCGGCCCTCGCTCGAGGACATCTACCTGGAGCTGACGGACGATGGATAGCGCGCTGGCCCTCACCTGGCGGCAGTACCGGCTCGAGCGCCGGATGTTCTGGCGCAACCCCTCGGCCGCCTTCTTCAACTTCCTGCTGCCGCTGATCCTGCTCGCGCTGATCGGCGGGCTGGCGTCCAACGACCAGAAGGCCCTGAACATCATCGTCCCGGGCATCGCCGGCCTGAGCATCATGTCGACGACCTTCACCGCGCTCGCGTTCAACATGACGCAGCTGCGCGAGACCGAGGTGCTCAAGCGCATTCGCGGCACGCCGCTGCCGTCCGGCTCCTACCTGGGCGCGATCTTCGCCAGCGCGGTCACCAACGCGGCCGTGCAGATCGCGATCATCACCGTGGCGGGCAAGCTGTTCTTCGGCGTCGGCTGGCCGAAGGACTGGATCGCGCTGGTCGTCTTCACCGCGGCCGGCGTGACCTGCTTCGCGGCCCTCGGCGTGGCCTACTCGCACGCGATCCCGAACTTCGAGTCGGCGCCCGCCTACGTCAACGCGGTGTTCCTGCCGGTGATCCTGATCTCGGGCGTCTTCTTCGACGCCGACCGCGCGCCCAAGCTCGTGCGCGACATCGCCGAGGTCCTGCCGCTGAAGTACGTGGTCGACGGGCTCTCGGGGGCGATGGTGACCGGCAAGGGCGTGAGCGACAACCTGACGGCGTTGGGCGTGATCGCACTGTGGACCGCGGTCGGCATCTTCTTCGCGGTGCGGGGGTTCTCGTGGGAGGCCCGGAGGACGTGACCCTGGCGGTGCTCTACGACGTGCACGGCAATCTGCCGGCGCTCGACGCCGTGCTCGACGACGCCCGCTTTCACGGCGCCGATCGTCACATGCTCGGCGGCGACTACGCGCTCTTCGGGCCGTGGCCGGCCGAGACGATCGCGCGCCTGCGCGAGCTGCCGGCGGCGTGGATCCGCGGCAACGGCGAGCGCTGGACGGCCGCGCCCGGCGACGCGCCCGACGACGAGGTGGTGCAGGGCGCGATCGGCGCCTGTCGCGAGGCGCTCGGACCCGGCGACGTCGACGAGCTGGCCGCGCTCCCGGAGATGCTCGTGGACGGCGACGCGCGCTTCTGCCACGGATCCCCGGTCTCCGACGTGCGCTCGTTCCTTCCCACGCCGGGCCCCGACGAGGAGGAGCTGCTCGAGGGGGTGCCCGAGCCGCGACTCGTGTTCGGCCACACCCACCTTCCCTTCCGGCGCTTCTCGGCGCACGGCGGCATCGAGCTCGTCAACCCGGGCAGCGTCGGCATGCCCTTCGACCGCGATCCACGCGCCGCCTACGCGCTGATCCACCCCGACCGCCGGGTCGAGCACCGCCGGATCCCCTACGACCACGAGGCCAGCGCGGCCGCGCTGCGCGAGCGCTTCGACGGGGCCTGGGTCGACACCGTGGCCCGGCGTATCGAGCAGTCGCGCTTCGACCCGGACTAGCGGCCGGCCACGGTCCCGTGGGCGAACCATGCCCGCGCACGCAGCTCGAACGGCCCCGCCGGCGCGCCCAGGCGGCGGTGCAGGGCCGTCCGCAACGCCTCGCGGGGTCCGGCGTCCAACCCCGCCGCGAACGCGCCGGCGGGGCCGACGGCGGCCGCGAACGGCGCCCACAGGTCGTCGAAGTCGGCGTAGGCGGCCCCGACTACGAGCTCGCCGCCAGCGACGTCGCGCAACCCGACGCGCCGCCACAGTCCCTCCAGCTCGTCGCGGCGGCAGTACGGCATCACCACCGCCTCGTCGTGCGCCGCGCCGCGCTCCGGCTCGATCTCCCGCGCCGCGTCCCAGAATGCGCGGAGCAGCTCCATCCCCTCGGCGTAGTCCCACACGCACGCGGCCACGACGCCGCCGGCGCGCGCGACGCGTCGCATCTCGTCCAGCGCGGCGGGCGGGTCCGAGCAGAAGTTGAGGACGAGCTGGGACAGCACCGCGTCGACGGCGCCGTCCGCGACGGGCAGCCGCTCGGCCGTGCCGGTGCGCACGTCCGCCTCGGGGTTGCGCTCCCGGCACGCCCGCACGAACGGCTCGGAGGGGTCGACGGACACGACCGAGCCGGCGCCCAGCACCGCGACGAGCTCGCCGGTCAGCGCGCCGGGCCCGCAGCCGACGTCGAGAGCGCGCTGCCCCGGCTCGACGCCGGCCGCCGCGATCAGCGCGCGTGCGAGCTGCGGCCCGTAGCGGCCGATGTGCCGGTCGTAGGCCTCGGCCGCGACGCGGAACGTCGCGGCACCGGGAGCGTCGTTCGCCGCCGTCACGAAAGACGCGCGGCCAGGCCGCGGGCGTTCATGTGCGCGATCGCCTCGATCGAGACCATCGGGTTGACGCCCGAGGCGGTCGGGAACGCCGAGCCGTCGCAGACGACGAGGTCGCGGACGTCCCAGGTCTCTCCGCGCGGGTCGCAGGCGGAGTCGGCGGGCGAGCCCCCCATCCGCGCCGAGCCCATGATGTGGAACGAGTTGAACGCGCAGCGGCCCGAGTCCCAGCCGCAGACGTCGGCGGCGGCCATGAACTCCGCCCGGCTGCCCTTCACGCCGGGGTCGTAGGCCACCCACTTCGAGTGCGCGGAGAAGATCCGGCGGGCACCGGCGGCCTCGAGGATCTGCGCCGCGCCGTCGACCCCCACGCGGGCGTGGCGGCGGTCGAAGTCCGACAGGCGGTAGCGCACGACCGGCTGGCCGTCGCGGCCGACGCGCACCTCGCCGCCGTCGCGGTCGCGGAGCAGCACGCCGATCGGCGTGGAGTGCGCGAGCGCGCCCATGAGCTCGGCGTGCTGGGCGCCCGAGCGCCAGGGCGCGAAGGCGATCAGCAGGGACGGGTGGATCGGCGCCGTCTCGTACTTGACCCCGTAGCCGCCGTCGAGGCGGCGATGCTGGTCGGAGTACAGCGCCTGCATCGTGCCCTCCCACGGCCGCACCTCGTCGTCGAAGACGCCCCACACCGCGGTCGCCGGATGCAGCTTGAGATGGCGGCCGACGTTGGCGTTGTCCAGCCCGGAGCGGCGCAGCAGCGCCGGGGTGTTGAGGGCGCCGCACGCCGCCACCACCGCGCGCGAGCGCACGGTCAGGCGGTGGCCGTCGGCGGTCCGCGCCTCCACCCCGCGGGCCGCGCCGCCCTCGACGCGGACCCTGTCGACCGAGGTGCGCACCACGATGCGCGCGCCGTCGCCGGCCGCGTCGAGCAGCCACGTCTTCGCGGTGGACTGCTTGGCGCCGAGCTTGCAGCCGTAGCCGCAGTAGCCGCACACCTCGCCCTGATCGCAGCCGCGCACGTTGCGCGGCATCGAGTCGACGTGCCAGCCCAGCTCCGTCAGGCCGCGGGCCATGGCCGCGTCTCGCGCCGAGGGCCGCGACTGCTCCTGGTTGACCCCGATGCGCTCGCACACGGCCTCGAGCGAGGCGTCGTAATCGGCGCTCGTGAACGCCGGCACGCCGTGGGCGGCCCACTCCTCGCGCACGTCGTCGGGGGTGTGGAAGGAGGTCGTGTAGTTGACGACCGTGCCGCCGCCGAGGCAGGACCCCGCCAGCAGGCCGACGCTCTGGTCGTGCGAGGCCCCGCCGCCCGCGTTGAGGTACAGGCGCTGGAACCCGCCGAGCTCGGCCCCGTCGAAATCGCCGTCGTCGTAGTAGTCGCCGGCCTCGAGCACGACCACGTCGAGCCCGGCCGCGGCCAGGACGCCGGCGGCCGTGCCGCCGCCCGCTCCCGACCCGCACACCACCACGTCGCACTCGAGCGTGGTGTCGGCCTCGACGGGCAGCGGCGCAAGCGCCTTCGGCGGCGGGTCCGCGGGCGGCCCCGGCGGCCCCGGGTAGGCGCACGCCTCCCAGCGCGGGTTCGGCCCCCCTTCCGGCCCCGGGACCATGTAGCCGAACAGCAGCGCGGCCTTGCGCAGCGCGGTGAACGCGGCGCGGCGCTGCCCCACCCGCGAGTCGCACCAGGAGCGCAGGACCGCCTCACGGCGCTCCCGCGGCAGCGCGGAGAAGCGGTGCAGCCCGCCCCCGCCGATCGCGGTCAGCAGCGCGGTGTCCCAGAGCCCGAGCAGCTGGGCCGTCTGCTTGCGCTCGGCCTCCCGCGGGTTGGCGTCGAGCGCGTCGGCGATCGCCTGCGGCACCCCGAGCTCCGTCGCCGACGGCAGCCCGTCGTGCCGCGGCAGGAACGTGTCGCAGATCGCCTCGAGCGCGCGGCGCTGGCGGGGGGTCAGCTCCACGCCGGAGAGACTAGATGGACGGGAAGGGGTTGTGCTCGAAGAACCGGGCAGGCACACGCCACGCGCCCGCATTCCCGGCACTCGACCGGTGGTCGAGGCGGACTCGACCAAGGGATGAAATTCCTGCTGAGGCCGGGATTTGCCCCTACTCTCCCGACACGATGGAGGGGACACCGCAGATCGTGGCGTTCGGTGGCGGAGGGTTCTCGATGGAGGCGGGCAACCCGCTGATGGACGAGTACGTCCTCGGCCTCGTCGAGCGCGAACGCCCGCGCGTGTGCTTCCTGCCGTCCGCGAGCGGCGACGCCGACCACTACATCGTCCGGTTCTTTCGCCACTTCCCGGCCGACCGTTGCGAACCGTCGCATGTCTCGCTGTTCCGCCGCGAGCGGGGCATCGGCGGCGACCTGCGCGAGCACCTGCTGACGCAGGACGTCATCTACGTCGGCGGGGGGAGCGTCATCAGCCTGCTCGGCGTGTGGCGGGCGCACGGCGTCGACGAGGTGCTGCGCGAGGCCTGGCGGCGCGGCATCGTCCTGTGCGGGCTGAGCGCCGGGTCGCTGTGCTGGTTCGCCGAGGCCGTCACGGCCTTCCATGGCGCGCCCGAGGCCGTCGTGGGGCTGGGCCTCCTCCCGTACTCCAACGCCGTGCACTACGACGGCGAGCCCGCGCGGCGCGGCGCCTACCACCGCTCTCTGACCGAGGGCATGCGCGGGGGCTACGCGTGCGAGGACGGCGCGGCGCTGCACTTCCGCGGAACGGAGCTGACGCGCGTCGTCTCCTCCCGCCGCGAATCGCGGGCGTACCATGTGTCGTGCATGGATGGCACCGTGATCGAGACCTCGCTGGCCGCCGACTATCTCGGGGAGGAACCGGCCGCGCCGGCGCTGGCCGACGCTCTTGCCGCCTGACGGCCGCCGCATCTTCGCCATGGGCGGCGGCGGCTTCTCGACGGGCTCGTCGGATCACGCCCTCGACGACTACGTGCTCGGCCTCGCGCCTGGCCGGCGCGAGCCGCGGATCTGCCTGCTCCCGACCGCGGGGGGCGACGCGCAGGAGCAGATCGTGCGCTTCCACGCCGCCTTCGACGACCGCCCGTGCCTGTCCTCGCATCTGTCCCTGTTCCGGCTCGGGCAGCGACCGATCTCGCTGCGCGAGCACCTCCTCGAGCAGGACATCGTCTACGTCGGCGGCGGAAGCATGCTCAACATGCTCGCCATCTGGCAGGCGCACGACCTCGACGCGATCCTGCGCGACGTCTGGGAGGCCGGCATCGTGCTGTGCGGCCTCAGCGCCGGCTCCATGTGCTGGTTCGACGGCGGCATCACCTCGTCCACCGGCCGCCTCGCCCCGGCGCCGGGGCTCGGACTGCTGCGTGGGTCCAACTGCGTCCACTACCACGACGAGCCCGGCCGGCGCCCGGCCTACCTGGCCGCGGTCCGCGAGGGGGCGCTCCCCGCGGGCTGGGGCGTCGACGACGGCGTCGGGCTCCTGTTCGAGGGCGAGCAGCTGGCCGACGTCGTGTCCTCGCGCCCCGCCGCGGGCGCGATGCTCGTGAGCCGTGGCCCCGACGGCCAGGTGCTCGAGAAACCGCTGCCGCTCCGCCGTCTTCCCAGCGGGCCGCGTCCCGCCCTGACGTCGCGCACCGAGCTCACCGACGTGCGCCGCCTGCGCCGCCATCGCGGCGCAGGCGTGCGCCTGGGCCACCGGCGGGCCGGCCTGCGCGACTGAGCGCCGAGCCCGCGGATAGGCTCCGCGCCGTGAAGCAGCTCGCGGACGGCCTGTACCAGCTCTCCGGCTTCCCCCCCAACGGGATCAACGTCTACCTGATGGGCGACGTGATCGTGGACGCCGCGACGCGACACGCGGGCCGCCGAATCCTGCGCCAGGTCCGCGGCCACGAGGTCAGCGCCCACGCCCTCACCCACGTCCATTCCGACCACCAGGGCGCGAGCAAGGCCATCTGCGACGCACTCGGGGTCCCGCTCTGGGTCGGCGAAGCCGACGTCGCGGCAATGGAGGACGGCGACATCCGCTCTCGCCAGCCCGACCACTGGGTCAACCGGATCGTCGACCGGATGTGGACGGGGCCGCCGCGCAAGGTCGACCGTGCGCTGCGCGAGGGTGACGAGGTCGCGGGCTTCCGGGTGCTCGAGGTCCCCGGTCACTCGGCCGGGCACGTCGCCTACTGGCGCGAGTCGGACCGTGCGCTCGTGCTCGGGGACGTGCTCAACGGGATGCACCTCCTGACCGGCATCACGGGCCTGCACGAGCCTCCGCGCATCTTCACCCCGGACCCCGCGCGCAACCGCGAGTCCGCGCGCCGGCTCGCGGCACTCGAGCCGGCGCTCGCGTGCTTCGGCCACGGGCCCCCGGTGCGGGATACGAACAAGTTCGTCGACTTCGTGCACGCGCTGCCGGCATAGGGCGCGGCGGCGCTAACCCTCGACGCTCTCCCACGTGACCGCGTCGGGGTCGGCCCCCTCGACGAGGCCGGCGAACACGGGTGCGCGCAGCGTGCGCGAGCGGGTCCACTCGGCGTACTCGACGCCGACGACGAGCCGCGGCTCGGCGAAGCGTGCGCCGCGGCCCGGCTGGCGGCCGGCGAACGGGCTGGAGCGCCGCTTCAGCGGCTCGAGCAGCTCGGCGAGACGGTCGAGGTCGTCCTCCCGCAGCCCGCTGCCGACCCGCCCGGCGTAGCGCAGCGCGCCGTCCTCGTCGTGGAACCCGGTCAGGAGCGAACCGATGCGTCCCCGGCGGCCGCCCTCCCCCGGCATCCACCCCCCGACGACCAGGTCGGCGCGGCGGCGGTGCTTGATCTTGATCCACGCCCCGCTGCGGCGGCCCGGCTCGTACCCGCTGTCCAGGCGCTTCGCAACCACGCCCTCGAGCCCCTGCTCGCGGCTGGCGCGCACCATCGCGGGCCCGTCGCCGACGTGCGACGCGGGCGTGCGCCAGTGCGGGCCCTCGAGCTCGAGCCGCTCGAGCAGCCGGCGCCGCTCCCGGTAGGGCAGCCGCAGCGTCGGCCGGCCGTCGAGGTGCAGGAGGTCGAAGGCGACGTAGGTCACCGGCACGTCGGCCGCCAGGCGCCGGGCCGCGGTCTCGGACGCGTGCATGCGCCGCTGCAGGCGCTCGAAGCTCGGCCGGCCCTCGGGGTCGAACGCGACCAGTTCGCCGTCGAGCAGCACCTCCGTGGTCCCGAGCGCGCGGCCCAGCTCGCGCAGCTCCGGGTAGGCGGCGGTGATGTCGCGCCCGCGCCGGCTCCAGGCCCGGACACGCCCGCCCTCGACCGCGACGAGCGCCCGCACGCCGTCCCACTTGACCTCGTAGGCGAAGGCGTCGTCGTCGCGCGGCAGGCCGCCGGACTTGGCGAGCATCGGCCGGAGGTCGGTCGGCACCGGCTCTCGCCCCGGATCCTCGGGCGGGTCCATCCGGTGGATCATCCAGTCCTTCCCGCGGGTCTGGAACAGCGCGTAGCGGCCGTTCAGCCGCTCGCCGTGGAAGGTCAGGATCACCTCGTCGTCGCGGAACTTCTCGGCCTCGTAGGTGCCGCGATCCCAGATCTCCACCCGCCCGGCGCCGTACTCGCCCGCCGGGATGTCGCCCTCGAACTCGAGGTACTCCAGCGGGTGGTCCTCGACGTGCACCGCCAGGTGGTTGCGCTTGGGGTCGGGCGGGATGCCCTTGGGCACCGCCCAGGACACGAGCGTGCCGTCGCGCTCGAGCCGGAGGTCCCAATGGAGGCTGCGGGCGTGGTGCTCCTGGACCACGAAGCGCGACGCGCGCCGGCGACGGCCGCGGGTGGCGGCCCGCTTCGGCGCGTCGCCGCGCGGTTCCGGGGTGCGCCCGGCATCGCGCTTGTCGCGGTAACCGCGTAGCCTGTCCGCCACCCGACCTACGGTACCGGCCGCATTGGGCCGGAAAGCGTGGTCTCGCCGCTTGCGGGGGTTTGGATTCGCGTGCCTTGGTCGATATTGGCTACTGACGTGCCGACGGAGCGCTCATGGTGGAGCTGAAGCTCAAGGTCAGCGAGGCGCCTGATGTGCGCGTCGTGCTGCCCAACCGCGCCGAGAACGTCGCCGTCGTTCGGCAGGCGCTCACCGGCATCGCCGACGCGATGCGGCTGGACGACGGGCTGCTGTCCGACATCAAGACCGCCGTCAGCGAGGCCTGCAACAACGTCGTGCTGCACGCCTACGACGGCCGCGAGGGCCCGCTCGAGGTGTACGTGTGTCCGGCCGACGACGAGTTGGACGTGGTCGTCCGCGACGAGGGACAGGGCATCCAGCCGAACCCGCCCGAGCCCGATGCCGGCGTGCAGGGGGTCGGGTTGTCGCTGATCCAGGCGCTGACCGACCACGTCGAGTTCCGCGGCGCGGCCGGGGAGGGAACCGAGGTGCGCATGGGCTTTCGCGCCAGCGGCGTCGTGGACCGCGCCGCCCCAGAGGAGATCGAGGATCCAGTCGACCCTCCGAGCGGTGACCTCGTCGTGTCGGTGGCGGCCGGCGCGCTGGCGGCACCCGTGCTCGGCCGGGTCAACGCGATGATGGCCGCCCGTGCGAGCTTCTCGGTCGACCGGCTCGCCGACGTGGTGCTGATCAGCGACGCGATCGCCGCGCATGCTCCTGCGCTGATCGTCGGGCGCCACATCCACGTGAGCATCGACACTGCGCAGCGCGCCGTCGACCTGCGTGTCGGGCCGCTCGAGCCGGGCGGCGGCGACCGCCTGGTGACCGCGTCGGCGCTCGGCGGCATGCCCGCCGTGCTGGATCAGCTCGCCGACGACGTGACCGTCGCGACGGGGAACGGCACAGAGGAGTTGCGCCTCAGTCTGACCGACGCCCGCTGAGCGATTTTCGTAACCGAGCCGGCGTACCGGCCTACTATGCTGTTGCTGTGTCGTATCCCCAACTCGAGGATCTCGCCGGAGCCCCTCGCGAGGAGGTCCTGAGGGCCTCCCCACGCATGTTCGAGTCCAGGCTGCTGGACAAGGTCTCGCGCGTTCATCCGACGGTTCCGCTGTTCATCTTCGTGCCCGCGATCGTGGTCTTCGCGTGGGCCGCGCTCGCCCGCATGGCGGTGCCGGCGACGATCGGACTGATCGCCGGCGGCTACCTCTTCTGGACGCTGACCGAGTACTGGCTGCACCGCCTCGTGTTCCACTTCGAGCCGGAGGGGCGCATCGGCGCGCGGCTGCACTGGATCATCCACGGCGTCCACCACGACCACCCCAACGACCCCATGCGGCTCGTGATGCCGCCGTCCCTGTCGGTCCCGCTCTCGGCGCTGTTCTTCGGCCTGTTCGTGCTGGTCGTCGGCCTCCCGGCCGCGTATGCGATCGCGACCGGATTCTTCGCCGGGTACCTCTTCTACGACATGATGCATTACCACGTGCACCATCATCGGCCGCGCACGTGGCTGGGCCGGAAGCTGCGCGAGCTGCACATGCGCCACCACTTCCAGGACCACACGCGCGGCTTCGGGGTCAGCGCCCCGTTCTGGGACCACGTGTTCGGGACGCCGACGCACCGCCGCACGCGCCGGGCCGCGTCGGACTAGACGGGCCCCAAACCCGCGGTGTGATCTCGACGGATATCGCGCCGCTTGGACGCGCCGGTGGCATCGCGTGGAAGCGGCAGCCCCGCGCGTGGCCTCGCCCGCGAGCTCGTGGCCGAGCTCAACGAGATGAGCCGCGCTTGGCCGTGCTGCGCCCGGCCCCGGGGCGGGCCGTCGACCTGCGGGCCGACCCGCCGCGTGCCGACGCCGTCCGGGCCGATCGCGCCAGGCGCCGCTCGGCCTGCCCGACGTCCTTCTGCAGCGCCTTCCCGAGCTTGCCGCTGTCGCGCCGAGCGTCGGTGACGAACTTCTGCACGTCGCCGTAGAGATCGCGCGCGCCCTTGCTGACATCCGTTGACAGGTCGTTGCGCAGGGCTGTCAGCGCCTCCTGCGCGGTGTCCAGCGACTTGTTCAGACGTCTGAGCGCGGGCGGCTCCTTTGCGGCGGCGCGCTTGCGCTTCGCTGAGGTTGGCTTCTTGGCTGCGGGCATGGGGCTTTCTCCGATGGTCGATGGTTACCGGGACACTCTGCTCACGTGGCTCGCGGAGGTCGAGCCGCGGAGCGCTTGCGGCGCTCGCGCTCCTCACGGCGCTTGCGCGTGATCTGCTCGATCCGCTTCCGCCGGCGCCGCTCGTGGCGAGCCGCATGCTCGCGGCGCTCATTCGGGCTCAAGCCGCCGCCGGTCTTGCGATCCAGCGCGGAATTGGCCATCGATCTCAAGCTCCTTAGATCGGGCGACACATTCCGAGTTGAGCGTATGCCCGACGCGGCGCCTGCCGCAACCGCGCTCGTCACGATGCTGCGTCCGTGGTTCCCACGGGGCTTCCGCGTTGGATGATGTGCGGAGGCGACGGCCGCATCACCTGAGACACGTGAATCACACCGTGGTGCGAGGTATGGGGGAAGGCCTAGGCCTCGACGGCCGCGGGGTCGTCGATGATGTCGAGCCGCTCGTCGAGCCGCGTGACGCTGAAGACGCGGTGCACGGCCTCCGGGCCGCGGACGATCGCCAGCCGGCGCCCCGACTCGCGCGCCCGCGCGTCCGCCGTCACCACCGTCCGGAGCCCGGTGGAGTCCATGAACTCCAGCGCGCGCAGGTCGAGCACGATGACCGGCGGAGCGGCGGCCTCGAGCTTTGACAGCTCGTCGTCGAGCAGCGGAGCGCTGGAGATGTCCAGCTCCCCGACCAGCGCGAGTCGCACCGTTCCGCGGTCGCCCTGCTCAACTGTCAGCTCGAGGAGAGCCATCGCGGCAGGCACCATAACGCCTTGTGAACGCCGCCTCGCCGCTTGTCATCGGAATACCTAGTCGCGACCGGGCCCCTCGACGTCCTCGAGCGTCGGGATCGTCCCCTTGAAGCGCTCGGCGGCGCCGTAGACGTCACCACGGCGACCGGCCGCCCGCGCCTGCTCGAGGGGGTTGAGGTCGGTAAGCATGCTGACGAGCTCCGGCTCGTCGCGGTCGGTGTCGATCAGGACGCCGGTGCCGGGCCAGCCGTGCCGGAGGTAGGACAGGTAGGACTGGCTCGATCCCAGGCTCGGCTCGTAGATCCACGAGCCGGTGTTCCAGAACCTGACCTTGCCCGGCGTCCCGGGCGCGACCACGCCGGCGAGGGGCTGGTGCGTGTGCGCGAACACCATCGTGTCCGTCTCGCGGTGCCAGCCGAGGTTGCGGACCACCTGGCCCATCGCAGCCACGGCGGGCGCCGTCGGGCCGCTCGGCGTGACGGGGCGGACCACGCTCATGCCGAGCCCCGTGCCAGGCGGGCCGCTCGCGGCGGCGGCGGGGCCCGGGCGGGCTCGGCGCGCGCCGGCCCCACCCTGGGCCCGGAGCATCGGCGCGCCGGCGGCGTCGGTCACCACGTCGCTCGCGTGGACGCCGGTGATCGCGTGGCGCTCGCGGCGGTCACGAAGCGCGCGCATCCCGTCGACGGCCCGCCCGGCGACCTTCTGCGCGCCCCGAGCGGGAGCGCCGGGGATCGCGAGCAGCCGCCCGAGGCGGCCGATCTGGTCGTACACGCTCTGCTGGGCAGCGGTCCCGCGCGGGAGCTGCGCGACCGCGTACAGGAGCTCCGTGAGCGGGACGATCACCGACTCGTAGTCCTCGATCGTGAGCTGATCGACAGGACGCCCGCCGGCGACCTTCCAGATCGTGCGCGTCAGCAGCCGGTTGGACAGCGAACCCTCCATGTGCGCGTCGAGGTAGTGCCCGTGGAAGAGCAGGACGCGCCCGACCCAGTGGGTCGGGTAGGCGATCTCCACCTCCACGCCGGGCATGCGGCGCTCGAGGTAGCGGCGCAGCCAGTCGTTCTCGCGCGCCTGCCGGCCCGCCTCCGCGGCGTCGGCGCCGTCGGCGATGCGCAGGCGCACGCTCTCCTCCAGCTCGCGCACCATCGTGTGGTGGTCGTGGTTGCCGGCGAGGAACACGACGCGCCGGCCCTGCATGCGCTCGGCCACGAGGTCGAAGAAGCCCTGCGCCTGCTCGACCGCGTGCTCGACGGTCGAGAACAGGAAGTCGAAGAGGTCGCCGAGCAGGATCAGCTCGTCGATCGTCTCGAGATGCGGCGCCAGGCGCTCGCGCGCGTAGGAGTGCGACAGCAGGTCGTCGCCCGTCCAGGCGCCGAAATGGGTGTCCGAGATCGCGAGCGCGCGCATCGCGCTACCCCGTGCGCGCGAGCGCCACCCCGACCCACACGGCCACCAGCCCGAGGCCGATGCCGATCGAGGTCGGAATCACGCCGAAGTGCGTGTAGTCGCGCAGCCCGACCGACAGCAGCAGCGTGGCGCCGATGAAGAGCGCGCCGACGAGGATCACGAACGCGCCCCAGATATGGATCAGGCGGAGACGACGGCGGGGCCGCGGCGGAGGCGGCGCGTCCATCTCCGTCGCGCGCCCGCCGGGCGTGAGCTCGTCGATCGGCTCCGCCAGATCGACTGGGTCGAACCGCTCAGTCAACGGTAGGGCCTCCGGCACCGGCTCCGGCCGCTCGACCGGCTCCTCGACCTGTTCGGCCGGCGCGGCGGCGGCAACCGGCACCGCGGCGGGTCTCGGCCCGTCGTCGTCGGTGCGCAGGCGCATCTCGACCTCCCAGGCGTCGTCGCCCAGTCCGGCGCTGTGGTCGAGCGCATAGAAGACGAAGCGACGGCGGCGCTCGTCCTCGGCGTTGCGCCGCGCCGCTTCCTGCTCGGCTTCCTGCTGGCGCATGTGCCCCATGAGGGTAGTGCGGCGGCGCAGCGGGCGCAGCAGCGGACGTTGCACCCGTTGTCAACACCACGCGGAGCGTTCTGGCTGTACGCCGGGATCGGCGTCCACCCGTGCCGCGCGACGCGGCGTCGGGCCCACCGCGCCGACGCCGCCGACCGCGCCGCCGGCCGGGCCGCCGCCGGCGCCGGCGTCCTAGGAAGCGCGCGCAACCAATAGATTCGCGGCATGACCGTCGAGCTCGCGCGGCGGGCGGCCGAGGCGGGCCGTCTGGCCATCGATACGGAGTTCATGTCCGAGCGCCGCTACCGGGCGATGCTGTGCCTGGCCCAGCTCGCGGTCGCCGACCCCGACGCGCCCGGCGGCATCCGGACCGAGATCCTCGACCCGATCGAGGACGAGATCGACCCCGGGCCCCTCGCCGCAGCGCTGGCCGACCCGGCGGTCGAGGTGGTGGTGCACGCCGGCCGCCAGGACGTCGCCATCCTCAAGCGCACTTGGGAGACCGACGTCCAGAACGTCTTCGACACGCAGGTCGCGGCGGGCTTCCTGGGCTACGGCGTGCAGGAGGGCTATGGCTCGCTCGTACGCAAGGTGCTCGGCGCCGAGCCGGCGGGCGGCGAGGCCTTCACGCACTGGGACCGCCGGCCGCTGACCGAGCAGCAGCTCGAGTACGCCCGCGCCGACGCCGTTCACCTGCTCGCCCTCGGCGACGCGCTCACGGAGCAGCTCGCGGAGGCGGGTCGCCTCGACTGGGCGCGCGAGGAGTCCCGCGCGGTCGCGCGGTCCAGCGACGAGCGCGATCCGGCGACGATCTTCGCGCGGCTGCCGAAGGTCGCCCGCATGCGCGCGCGCGACCGCGCGGTCGCCATCGAGCTCGTGGAGTGGCGCGAGCGGACCGCCGCGCGGCTGGACCGCAGCGTCCCGTCGGTCCTCCCCGACCACGTGCTGGTCGAGCTGGCGCGCCGACGGCCCTCGAGCCAGGACGCGCTGGGGCAGGCCCGTGGGCTCCCCGTGGCGACCCGCGAGCGCCGCTCTCGCGAGCTGCTCGACGCGATCGCCCGCGGCGCCGAGCGCGAGCCTCCGCCGGCGCCGCCGGAGCCTCCGCGCACCGCGCCCGAGGACGCGCCGCTGGTCGCGCTGTCGCAGGCGCTCGTCCGCCAGGCCTCGCTGCAGACCGGCGTCGGAGCCGAGCTGATCGCGACGCAGGCCGAGCTCGTGTGCGCGGTCGAGGCCGCCCGGCGCGGCGAGGAGGCCCCGGTGCGCGTGCTCGAGGGCTGGCGTCGCGAGCTCGTGGGCGCCGAGCTGCTCGAGCTGCTCGCCGGGCGCCGCACGCTGCGAGTGGGGCCCGACGGGCTCGAGGTCGACGGCTAGCAGCGGGCGGCCGAGCACCGTCGGCGTTTCCTACCGCGCGAGACGCGCCGCCAGCGCCCGCCGCAGGCGGGGCGCGGAGGCCAGCGCGGCGCGCGCGGCGTTGGCGCCGCACGCGCCGTGCACGCCGCCGCCGGGATGGGCCGAGGCGGAGGCGAGGTACAGGCCTCCGATCGGCGTCTCGGGCCGGCCGAGGCCAGACGCCGGGCGGAACACGAGCTGCTGGTGGATCTGGGCGGTCCCGCCGTTGAGCGCGCCGCCGACGAGGTTCGCGTTGGCCGCGTGCAGCCTCGGCGGGTCGAAGACGTGGCGGGCGCGGATGCGGTCGCGGAAGCCCGGCGCGAAGCGCTCGACCTGCGCCTCGACGCGGTCGGCGAACGCGTTGGACTCGCGCTCGTCCCACGCGCCGGTGAGGCCCTCGCCGCCGGCGTCGGCGCGCACCCGCTGAGGCACGTGCGTGTAGGCCCACGCCACCTCCTTGCCCTCCGGCGCGCGGGTGGGGTCGATGGCTGCGTACTGGCCGAGCACGAGGAACGGCCGGTCGGGCACCTCGCCGATCGCGAGCGAGAGCGCGTGCCGGCTGAGCTCGTCCATGTCCTGCCCGACGTGCACGGTCCCGGCCTGCCCCACCGGCTCGGCCTCCCACGGGATCGGGCCGTCCAGCGTCCAGTCGACCTTCACCGTGCCGCTGTCCCACTGGAACCGGCGCAGGCCGGCGAGCAGGCCGGCCGGAAGCTGCTCCTCGCCCACCAGCCCGAGGAACAGCGCGGGCGCCGCCACGTCGGCGAGCACCGCGCGCGCGGCGGGCAGCTCGCGGCCGTCCGCCGTCCGCACGGCCGCGGCGCGCCCGCCGCGCACGACCACGCGCTCGACCCGCGCGCCGCACTCGATGCGCCCGCCGCGCGCCTCCAGGCGCCGCGCCATCGCGCCGCTGAGCCGCCCCGCGCCGCCCTCCGGCACGGGGAAGCCCACCTGCTGGGCCAGCGATGCGAGCAGCCAGCCGAACAGGGCGCTGCCCGTGGACTCCGGCAGGAAGTCGGCGTGCAGCGCGTTGCCGGCCAGCAGCAGCGGGCCGCCCTCGCCCCCGAACTCCTCCTCGCCCACCCGCCGCACCGGGAGCACGCCGAAGCGCAGGAAGGGCAGGATGCCCGAGGGGCCCAGCCGGGCGGCCAGCCGCCCGGCCGCGCGCAGCGGCGGGAACGGGGTCAGGAGCGCGTCCAAGAGCCGGTCCCCGACCTCCTCCCAGCGGCCGTACAGCGCGCGCCATGCGTCACCATCGCCGGCCGCGTAGGCCTCGCAGGTCGCGGCGGTGGCGTCCACGTCGTCGGTCGCGATCGCCGCGTGGGCGCCACCGGGCGTCGGGTGCGCGCAGGCGAGCGCCGAGCGGCACCAGCGCAGGCCGTGCTCCTCCAGCCGCAGCGCCCGGATGGCGGGCGACGCGACGGCGAGTGGGTAGAAGGCGGAGAAGAGGTCGGAGGTGAAGCCCGGCTCGACCAGCTCGCCGGAGCGCACGGCCCCGCCGACCTCGTCGTTGGCCTCGAGCACGAGCACGTCCCAGCCCGCGTCCGCGAGCACGTTGGCGCCCACGAGGCCGTTCGGGCCCGCGCCGATGACGATTGCGTCCGTCATGGCGCGGGACCGTAGTGGAAGTTGTCAGTCGTCAGTCGTCAGTCGCGCTCGCTGCGGGCCGACCGTGTACCGCGGATCGGCCGCCGACGCCTTCCCCGCCTCGAACACCGCCCAGCGCTGGCACGCGGCCCCGGCCAGGACGCCGGCGCCTCCGGCGACGGCGGCCGCGCGGCTGCGCCGGCCGCGCGTCCCGACGAGCGCGGCGCCCGCGACGGTGAGCGTCCTGGCGGCGCGGGCGAACCGGCCGGCCCGACCGCGGTGGTAGGGCTCGGCCAGGTCGCCGAGCCGGCGCTCCATCGCCTGCATGGCCGCCAGCTCCAGCGCGGCGCCGGCCGCGAGGAGCCGGCGGGCGGGGCCGGCCGACGCACGCGGGGTGAGCGCGGCCGCCGCGGCGCCGGCGCTGGCCATCGCGCTGCCCGCGGACACGAACGGAAGCTCACGCCGGCCCTCGTGCCAGACCGGCACGGCGGTGTTGGCGATGAGCACGGCGGTGTAGGTCGAGAGCGTGGGCCCGACGAAGAGCGCGCCCGCGCGCACGGGCACCGACAGCCGCGGGAACCACCGAAACCA
Source organism: uncultured Actinomycetes bacterium (assembly GCA_963725645.1). Lineage (GTDB taxonomy): Bacteria > Actinomycetota > Thermoleophilia > Solirubrobacterales > Solirubrobacteraceae > JALYZC01. The sequence continues at coordinate 1,245,748 of CAVRZD010000006.1, read as the reverse complement.
GGCGTGCGCCGCGCCGACCGCGGCGCACGGCCCGGTGGCGGCGAGGACCCACGATCCCAGGCTCATCGGCGAGGTGACCTTGAGCATCCGCAGCATGTTGAGGAAGCGCTCCGGCCGGCCCAGGTCGGCGATGAGCAGGGGCACGCTCGCGCCCACGCCGAGCAGGGACAGCGCCCACGCCCGCCGCGCCAGGGCGCTGTTCCCCAGCAGGTCGGCGGCGACGCCGAGCGGCGCCGCGGCGCCGGCGAGGCCCCCGGCGAAGAAGTACCACGGGATCTCGGCGGTCCAGACCGGCGGCTTGATCACCGGCCGGCCGTAGTAGGAGGCCGGCTCCGCGCGCGGCACCATGGCGGCCTCCCCGCGCCCGCGGCTCATCGGCGGCCTCCGGCGAACGCGGCCGCGACCCCGGCCAGCACCGCGCCCGCGGCGAGCGCCGCCGTCCGGTACATCGCCGGCAGGTCGCGCGTGGTGACCACCGGGTCCGGCGGCAGCCCGTAGGTCTCGGGCTCGTCGAGCAGCAGGAAGAACGCCCCGAAGCCACCGACGCCGTCGGCGGGGTCCTCGCCGTACAGCCGCGCCTCGTCGACGCCGGCGCACCGCAGCTCCGTCAGCCGTCCCTGCGCGCGCTCCCGCAGGTCGTCGAGCACGCCGAACTGGATCGAGTCGGTCGGGCAGGCCTTCGCGCAGGCCGGCTCCTGGCCGTCCTTGAGCCGGTCATAGCAGAGCGTGCACTTCCAGGCGCGCCCGTCGCCCTCGCGCCGGTCGATGACGCCGAACGGGCACGCCGGGACGCAGTAGCCGCAGCCGTTGCAGACGTCCTCCTGGATCACGACCGTGCCGAACTCGGTGCGGAACAGCGCGCCCGTCGGGCACACGTCGAGGCAGGCTGCGCTCGTGCAGTGCTTGCACACGTCGCTCGACATCAGCCAGCGCATGCCGCCATCGCCGCCGGGCTGCACGCCGTCCACGCGCGTGGGCTGCTCGATGAAGGCGACGTGCCGCCACGTGTCGGCGCCCAGCGCGCCGGTGTTGTCGTAGGAGTCGCCGGTGAACTCGAGGCCGTCCTCGGGGACGTGGTTCCACTCCTTGCACGCGACCTCGCAGGCCTTGCAGCCGATGCACACGCTCGTGTCCGTGAAGAAGCCGACGCGGGGCTGGGCGTCCTCGCCGTAGGAACCCGGCCAGGCGTGTGTCTCGAGCTCGAAGACGTCAGGCACCGCGGTACTCCTCGACCAGCCGGCGGGCGTCGGGGCCGCGGGGCCGGCGCCCGGGCCGGATGTCGCAGGTCGCGGCCTTGTACTCGCCGATGTGGACGTTGGGATCCATGGCGACGCCCAGCAGGTCGTTTGCGGCGTCGCCGGTCGCGTAGCCGGCGGAGCCCCAGTGGTAGGGCAGGCCGACCTGGTGGACCACCCGCCCGCCGACGCGCAGGGGCGGGATCCGCTCGGTCACCAGCACGCGCGCCTCGACCGCGGCGCGCGCCGTCACGATCGTCGCCCAGTCGCCGTGCTCCAGCCCGCGCTCCGCCGCCAGCGCGGGCGAGACCTCGCAGAAGAACTCCGGCATCAGCTCCGACAGGTACGGCAGCGTGCGCGACATCTGGCCGGCCGTGTGGTGCTCGGTCAGGCGGTACGTCGTGAAGACGTAGGGAAAGCGCCCATCGGCGCGGTTGTACGGGTTCTCGCGGTGATCGAGCCGCTGGCGCGCCGGGTTGGCTCGGCGACCGTACAGCGGATTGTCGAACGGCGACTCGTGCGGCTCGTAGTGGGCGGGGAACGGGCCGTCCTTCAGGCCGGTGGGGGCGTAGAGCCACCCCCGGCCGTCGGCCTGCATGACGAACGGCTGGTCGCCGCGGATCGCGTCGGGTCCGGCGGCGCCCTCGGGCGGGACGTGGTCGGGCCGCCGGTCCGGCGTGAAGTCGGGGACGTCCTCCCCGGTCCAGCGTTCGGCGTCCTCGTCCCACCAGACGTAGCGCTTGCGCTCCGACCACGGCCGGCCCTCGGGGTCGGCCGACGCCCGGTTGTAGAGGATGCGGCGGTTCATCGGCCAGGCCCAGGCCCACTCGGGCGCCACCCAGCTCTGCTCGCGGCCGGCCTTCCGCCGGGCCGTCTGGTTGACCCCGTCGGCGTAGCAGCCGGCGTAGATCCAGCAGCCGCAGCGCGTGGAGCCGTCGTCGGCGAGCGGGAGGTAATCGGGGAGGTTGGCGCCCTCGGCGTCGAACCCGCCGATCTCCGCCAGCACGGCCTCGGCGCGGGGATCGTCGTGCGGCCCCTCGACGGGGTAGTCCCAGGCGAGGTCGAGGATCGCACGGTCGCGCGGCTCAGTCGACCCGGCGAGCTTCGCCCGCACCCGCTGGAAGAGGTGGTGCATGAACCACAGCTCCGAGCGCGCGTCGCCCGGCGGATCGACCGCCTTGTGGTGCCACTGGAGCAGGCGCTGGGTGTTCGTGAACGTGCCGTCCTTCTCCGTGTGCGTCGCGGCCGGGAGCAGGAACACCTCGGTGGCGATGTCCTCGGTCCGCAGCTCGCCGGTCTCGAGCTCCGGAGACTCGTGCCAGAAGGCGGCCGTCTCGGTCTCGACGAAGTCGCGCACGACGAGCCAGTCGAGCTTGGCCAGCCCGAGCCGCTGCATCCGCCCGTTCGCCGACCCCACCGCCGGGTTCTCGCCCATCACGAAGAACCCCTCCACGCGACCGTCGTTCATGTCGGCGACCGTCGGGTAGTGGGAGTGATCGCCGGAGATCCGCGGCAGGTGGTCGAAGCAGAACCCGTTCTCGGCGGTCGCCGCATCGCCCCACCAGGCCTTCAGCAGCGACACGATGTAGCTGCCCGTGTTCCCCCAGAACCCGACCGCCGCGGTGTTGCTCTCGACGTAGTCGTCCAGGGTCGTTCCGGGACCGGGCATCGGCAGGTAGCCCGGCAGGATGTTGTACAGGGTCGGGATGTCGGTCGAGCCCTGGATCGAGGCGTGGCCGCGCAGCGCCAGGATCCCTCCCCCCGGGCGGCCGATGTTGCCGAGCAGCAGCTGGACGATCGCCGCGGCACGGATGTACTGGACGCCGACGGTGTGCTGCGTCCAGCCGACCGCGTAGCAGAACGCCGAGGTCCGCTCGCGCCCGGAGTTCTCACACAGCGCCTCGGCCACCTCGAGGAACGTCTCGCGCCTGACGCCGCAGACGCGCTCCACCAGCTCGGGCGTGTAGCGCGAGTAGTGGCGCTTGAGCAGCTGGAAGACGCAGCGCTGGTGCTCGAGGGTCTCGTCCTCCTCCGGCGGCGAACCGTGCTCGAGCGCACCGCCGTGAGCGCCGTGGGCCCGCTCGCCGGTCCGCGACGGCCCCCGGTCCGTCTCGCCCGCGGCCGACCCGACGTCCACGCCCTTGTACCGCCACGAGTCCGCGGCGTAGGTGCCGGACGCCGGGTCGTAGCCCGAGAACAGGCCGTCGAGGTCCTCCGTGTCGCGGAAGTCGTCGGACACGATCGTGCGCGCGTTGGTGTAGGCGCGCACGTACTCCCGGAACTCCCGGCCGTTCTGGAGGATGAAGTTCACGATCCCGCCGAGGAAGGCGATGTCGCTGCCGGCCCGCAGCGGGACGTGCAGGTCGGCCAGCGCGCTCGTGCGGGTGAAGCGCGGGTCGACGTGGATCACCTTGGCGCCGCGGCGCCTCGCCTCGACCACCCACTGGAAGCCGACGGGGTGGCACTCGGCCATGTTCGACCCCATGATCACGATGCAGTCGGAGTTCTGGAGGTCCTGCTGGAACGTGGTGGCGCCGCCGCGCCCGAACGAAGTCCCCAGACCGGGGACGGTCGAGCTGTGTCATATGCGCGCCTGGTTCTCGATCTGCACCGCCCCCATGGCGGTGAAGGACTTCTTGATCAGGTAGTTCTCCTCGTTGTCCAGGGTCGCGCCGCCGAGGTGCGCGAACCCGCGCGTCCGGTTCAGGGCCGCGCCCCGCTCGTCCGCGTCCTCCCACGTCCGCGCGCGCGTGGCGATCACGCGCTCGGCGATCATCTCCATCGCCTCGTCGAGGTCCAGGTCCCGCCACGACGTCCCGTGCGGCGGGCGGTAGCGGACCTTGCTCAGCCGGCCCGGGTTCGTCACGAGTTGCTTGGTTGCTGACCCCTTGGGACACAGCCGCCCGCGGGAGATCGGGCTGTCGGGGTCGCCCTCGATCCCGACGATGCGCTCGTCCTTCACGTACACGCGCTGGCCGCAGCCGACGGCGCAGTACGGGCAGACCGACGGGACCACCCGGTCCGCGGTCGACGTGCGCGGTCGCAGACCCTCGGACCGCTTGGACCGTGCCGCGCGGCCCAGCCCGAGGGCGTCGCCGCCGGTCAGCTGACGCAGCAGCGGCCAGCTCACGCCGCGGCGACGCGCTCGGGTCCGGCGTACACGTTCACCCGTCCCGCGCGCGCGAAGCCGGCCAGGGTGAGGCCGCGGTCGGCGGCCAGCGCGACCGCCAGCGACGTCGGCGCGCCGACGCCGACCAGCACGGGCGCGCCGGCGACGGCCGCCTTCTGGACGAGCTCGAAGGACAGCCGCCCGGACACGCACAGCAGGTGCTCCGCCAGGGGCACGAGGCCGTCGAGCAGCGCGCGGCCGACGACCTTGTCCATCGCGTTGTGGCGGCCGACGTCTTCGCGCACGATCGCCAGCTCACCGTCGGCGTTGAACAGCCCGGTGGCGTGGAGACCGCCCGTGCGGACGAATTCGGGCTGGCGCAGGCGGCCGGGCAGCGCGGCCAGCAGTTCGCGCGCCACGACCGGCCCGGCGGGCGCCGGCGGCGCGGCGACCGCGACCTCCTCGAGTGCGCCCTTGCCGCACACGCCGCACGACGACGTGGTGTAGAAGCGCCGCGTGCCGGGGTCGCGGCGCAGCGGCCCGGTTACGTCGACGCGGTTCGCCGCCAGCTCCGGATCGGCCCGGAAGTGCGGCGGACCGTCGAGCAGGCCCTCGCCGAACAGGAACCCGGCGGCCAGCTCCTCGTCGTGCCCGGGCGTGCGCATCGTGACGGCGAGCGGCGCGTCGTCTACCCGGATCTCCAGCGGCTCCTCGACCGCCACCTCGTCGCGCTCTCCGTCGCGCTCGACCACCGCATGCATTCCCTCGACCCAGACGGCCATGAAGCAAGGCTACCCCGATGACGCCGGCTGACGCCTGACGGCCGACGCTCGATCGTTTACCTATGCAATGCTTATGCGGATGCCCGACGACCTCAGCCTCGGCGAGGCGGCGCGGGCGATCGGCGTCTCGGCCGACACGCTGCGCCGCTGGGACCGCGCCGGCAAGGTGCGCACGCGGCGCGACGGCGCCAACCGCCGGCGCGTATCGCGGCGCGAGGTCGAGCGCCTGGCACAGCGGCCGCAGCGCAAGCCGGCCGGGGCGCCGCTGTCCGCCCGCAACCGCTTCCCCGGCGTCGTGCGCTCGGTCGAGACCGATGGCGTGATGGCGCTGGTCGAGATCGAGGCCGGGCCGCACCGCATCACCGCCGCGGTCACGCGGGACGCGGTGCGCGAGCTCGGGCTGGCGCCCGGGGTCCCGGCGACCGCGACGGTCAAAGCGACCTCGGTGATGGTGGAGCGCGGGGCATGAGGATGCGGGCGCCGCTCGCCGCGCTGGGCGCGGCGCTCGCGCTGACGAGCTGCGGCGGCGGTGGCGGCGGCACCCCCGACCTGAAGGTCTCGGCCGCCGCGTCGCTGAAGTCGGCCTTCACCGCGTACGCGGCCACCTTCGACGCCGCGCGCGTGCGCCTGTCGTTCGGCGGCTCGGACGTCCTGGCCGCCCAGATCCGCCAGGGCGCGCGCCCGGACGTGTACGCCGCCGCCAACGCCACGCTCCCGGCGGCGCTCTACGCCGAGCACCTCGTCGAGCGGCCGGTGCCGTTCGCGCGCAACCGCCTCGTGCTGGCTGTCCCCGCGGGATCCGCGGCCCGCGGGCTGCGCGACCTCGAGCGCCCGGGGCGACAGCTCGCGGTCGGGTCCGCGACGGTGCCGATCGGCGCCTATACGCGACAGGTGCTCGCCCGGCTCGACCAGAGCGAGCGGGATCTCGTGCTGGCCAATGTGCGCTCCCGCGAGCCGGACGTGACCGGGATCGTCGGCAAGCTCACGCAGGGCGCCGTGGACGGCGGGTTCGTCTACGTCACCGACGTCCGCGCGACCAAGGGCGCGCTGCGGGCGATCGAGCTGCCGGCCGCGATCCGGCCACAGGTGGTCTACGAGGCGGCGGTCGTGCGCGGCGGCGACCACGCCGCGCAGGCGCGTGCGTTCATCGACGGGCTGCTGCACGGGCGCGGCGCGGCCGAGCTGCGCGTGGCCGGCTTCGAGCCGCCTCCGCCGTGAGCCACCGCGGCTGGTTCGCCGGGCTGCTGGCGGGCGCGCTCGCCGTCGCGTTCGTCTTCCTCGCCCTGCCGATGGTGGCGATCTTCGTCAACACCTCGCCGGGCGCGCTGCTGGACAGCCTCGGCGACGCCGAGTCGCTCGACGCGCTGCGCCTGAGCTTCGAGACCAGCGCCCTGGCGCTGGCACTGATCGTGGTCGTCGGGACCCCCGCCGCGTACCTGCTCGCGACCCGCTGGTTCCGCGGGCGCGCGCTGGTGATCACCGTGCTCGAGCTGCCGCTCGTGCTGCCGCCGGCGGTGGCGGGCATCGCGCTGCTCGCGGCGCTGGGGCCGAAGGGGATCCTCGGCTCGGCGCTCGCCGACGCCGGCGTCGAGCTGGTGCTCGCGACGGCCGGGGTGGTGGTCGCGCTCACCTTCGTCGCGAGCCCGTTCTACCTGCGCCAGGCGCAGGCCGCCTTCGCCGCCGTGGACCCGACGCTGCTCGCCGCCGCGCGCACGCTCGGGGCCGGCGAGGCGAGGGCGTTCGTGCGCGTCGCGATTCCGCTCGCTCGCGGCGGCCTGGCCGCGGGCGCCGCGCTCGCCTGGGGCCGCGCGCTGGGTGAATTCGGCGCGACGCTGATGTTCGCCGGCAGCCTGCGCGGCGTCACGCAGACCGCGCCGCTGGCGATCTACGACCGCTTCGCCGAGGACTTCCCGGCCGCGCTCGCGCTATCGGCGGTGCTGCTGGCGGTCAGCGCGGCCGTGCTCCTCGCGGTCAAGCTCGCGGCGGGTCCGGAGGCGCTGGGCCGTGCTCGCCCTTGAGGCTCGCCACGCGCTGCGGGACTTCGCGCTGGACGTCGCGCTCGCGGTGGCGCCCGGACGCTGCCTCGCGCTGGTGGGACCCTCGGGCGCGGGCAAGACCACCGTGCTGCGGATCGTCGCCGGCCTCCTGCATCCCGACGCCGGCCGCGTGGCCTGCGGCGACGGGGTTTGGCTGGACGTCGCGCGCGGGCGCGACCTTCCACCCGAGCGACGCCAGGTGGGCGTGGTCTTCCAGGACTACGCCCTGTTCCCGCACCTCAGCGCCCGCGACAACGTCGCGTTCGGGGCCCCGGGCGGCGCCCGCTCCGATCGGCGGCGGCGGGCGCAGGACGCCCTCGAGCGCCTCGGCGCCGGAGCGCTGGCGGCCGCGCGACCGGCGGACCTCAGCGGCGGCGAACGCCAGCGGGTCGCGCTCGCGCGGGCGCTGGCCCGGGAGCCGCGCGCACTCCTGCTCGACGAGCCGCTCGCGGCGCTCGACGCGCGCAACCGGACCCGGGCGGCGCACGAGCTGCAGCGCACCCTGGCGGCCGCCGAAATCCCGGTGCTGCTCGTGACCCACGACTTCGCCGAGGCGTCGGCGCTGGCGGGCGAGGTCGCCGTGCTGGATCAAGGGCACGTGGCGCAGCAGGGCGCCCCGGACACGATCGCCGCCGCGCCGTCGTCCGCGTTCGTCGCCGACCTCGTGGGCGCGACGGTGCTCACGGGAACGGCGCGTGCGGGCCCGGGCGGCCTGACGACGGTCGCGCTCGACGGCGGCGGCGAGGCGGTCAGCACCGACGTCGCCCTGGGCCGGGTCGCAGTGTCCCTCTACCCGTGGGAGGTGGCGCTCGAGCCGCCGCACACGCCGCCCGCGGGCTCCGCCCGCAACCGGCTCGATGCGCGGGTGGCCTCGATCACGCGGCTGGGCAATCGCGTGCGGGTTGGCCTCGCGGGCGGGCAGCCGTTCACCGCCGAGCTGACCGCGGCCTCGGCGGACGACCTTGGCCTCGCGCCGGGCGACGCGGTCGTGGCGACCTGGAAGGGGACCGCCACCCGCGTGGTCCCGCTCGACTAGTTCCGGAAACGCGGACACCGAGGAGGTCGGCCGCCCTTCGGCCCGGACGCAACTGGTTGCGGTTGTGCGCCGAGCCGCGGCACGAGCCCTCTCCTCGGCTCCGCCCGTGGAATGAGGTCAGTGGGGATGCTCGCCCGCGAGTAGCGCGAGCGCGTGCGGGAGCGCCTGGGCCAGCGCGCCGCCCGTCTCGCGGATCGCGTTCGGGTTGCCCGGGAAGTTCACGATCAGCGTGCCCCCGCGGATCCCGCCGATCGCGCGGGTGAGCATCCAGTTCGGGGTGTGCGCCCGCGAGGAGGCGCGCATCGCCTCGCCGAGGCCGGGCGCCTCGCGCTCGATCACCGCGCGTGTCGCCTCGGGGGTGACGTCGCTGGGCGCGAAGCCCGTCCCGCCGCTGGTGAGGATCAGCGCGCACCCCTCCTCGTCCGCCCAGTGGCGCAGGCGCGCGCTGATCGTCTCGGCGTCGTCCGTGATGATCTCGGCGCCCGCGACTTCGAGGTCGAGCGAGCGCACGAGCTGGGCGAGCGCTAGGCCGCTCTCGTCCTCCCCCTCCCCCGCGGCCCTGGAGGTCGAAACCGTGATGACCGCCGCCTTCACCCGCTGCGCCTCCAGTCGTGGCGGCCCCCGGTCTTCTCCAGGAGCTCGACGCGCTCGATCGCGACGCCGCGCTCCAGCCCCTTGACCATGTCGTAGACGGTCAGCGCGGCGACCGCGCACGCGCACATCGCCTCCATCTCGACCCCGGTCTGCGCCACCGTGCGCGCCTCGGCCTCGAGCGTGACCGTGCCGGACGCCTCGTCGACAGCCGCCTCGACGTCGACGTAGCTCAGCGGCAGCGGGTGGGCGAGCGGGACCAGCTCGGCGGTGCGCTTGGCCGCCTGCACGCCGGCGATCCGGGCCGGGCCGAGGACGTCGCCCTTCGGGGCGTCGCCGCGAGCCACGGCCGCCGCCGTGTCCGGGGCCATGCGCACGATCGCGCGCGCGCGGGCGCGGCGATCGCTCGTCGGCTTGGAGCCCACGTCCACCATTCGCGCACGGCCCTCCTCGTCCAGGTGACTGAACCCTGATCCGTCCATCAGCCCGGGAGGGTCCCCTGGACCCATCGCTCGCCGGCGCCGGCCACGATCTCCTTCTTCCAGATCGGCGCCTCGGCCTTGATCCGGTCGATCGCCTCGCGCGCGCCGGCGAACGCCTCCGCGCGGTGGGCGGCCGACACGGCCACGACGACGCTCGCCTGGCCGCGCGGGACCGCGCCCGTGCGGTGCTCGGCGGCGGCCGCGTGCAGGCCGTGGCGCTCGCAGCAGTCGACCAGGATGGCCGCGATCCGCTCCTGCGCCATCTCCGCGTAGGCCTCGTAGTCGAGCCGCTCGACGTCCCGGGTGGTGCCCGAGAAGGTCACGACGGCGCCGGCGCCCGGACGCCCGACGCCCGCCGCGAGCGCGCCCAGGTCGAGCGGCTCGGCGGTCACGCGTGCATGCACGGCCGTGGCCGCGCCGCCGCTGACGGGCGGGATCAGCGCGACGTCGTCGCCGTCGTTGAGGCGGTGGCCCACGGGCACGTACTCGCGGTTGACGGCCACGACGACCTGGCCCGGCTGCACGACGGCGCCGAGGCCCGCGTCGCGGGCGACGGCGTCGACCAGGTCGCCCGCCGTCGCGCCGTCGGCGAGCTCGACGTCGAGCCGCTCGCGGCACGCCGCCTCGCGCAGCACGGCGAACAGACGGACGGACACCACCATGGCGGCGATGCTACGGGAGTAGCTCGATCTCGACGCGTTCCCCCGCCGCCACGTCGCCGCGGTCGGCGGGCAGCAGCGCGAGCGCCCGGGCGCCGAGCATCGAGGTCAGCACGTGCGAGCCCTGCGGCCCGGTCGGGCGCACGTGCCAGCCGTCGACGCGCGCCTCCAGCGTGCAGCGTACGGCGTGCGCGCGGCCCGGCGCCTTGGCGTAGGCCTCGTCGATGGTCGCCTCGGCCACGGTGCGTGGCTCGTCCGCGCCGGCGAGCGCGAGCAGCGCCGGTCGCACGAACAGGTGGAACGTCACCATCGCCGAGACGGGGTTGCCCGGGAGCCCGAACACGAGCGTGTCCCCGCGCGTGCCGAACCAGGTCGGCTTGCCGGGGCGCAGCGCCACCCCCCAGAAGGCCGGGTCGACGCCCAGCTCCTCCAGCGCGGGCTTGACGTGGTCGTGGGTCCCCACCGACACGCCGCCGCAGGCGACCACGACATCGGCGCCCAGGCCGTCGCGCAGCGCCGCGACCGTGGCCTCGGGCTCGTCGGCGACGCGGGCCGCAAACGCGACCTCGGCGCCCGAGTCGAGCGCGAGACCGGCCACCCCCACCCGGTTCGTATCGCGCACCTCCCCCGGTCCGCGCTGCTCGCCCGGCCCGACCAGCTCGTCCCCGGTCGTCAGCACGGCCACGCGCGGACGCCGCGTGCATGACGCCTCCGCGACGCCCACCGAGGCCAGGACGCCCAGCTCTGCGGGGCCGATGCGCGTGCCGGCGCGCAGCACGGTCGAGCCGGCGCCGACGTCCTCCCCGGCGCGGCGGACGTCGCGCCCGGGCTCGGCCGCGACCCGCACCTCGACCGCGCCGTCGACCGGCGCCGTGTCCTCGACCCGCACGACCGCGTCGGCGCCGGCGGGCAGCATCGCGCCGGTCGAGATCGCAATCGCCGCGCCCGGCGGAAGCGGGCCGGATGCAGGATGGCCCGCCCGCGACTCCCCGGCGACCGGGAGCACCACGGGGGCCGCGGCGGTGTCGGCGGCGCGGACGGCGAAGCCGTCCATCGCCGAGTTGTCGAAGCCCGGGACGTCGTCCGCGGCGACCACGTCCGCCGCCAGGACGCGTCCCAGCGCCCCAAGGAGCGCGACGGACTCGGCCGCCAGCGGCCCGCGCACGGCCGCGAGCACCCGCGCCCGCGCGGTCTCGAGGTCGATCAGCTCCGCCGGCATTCGCCCCGGTGTATACACGGACCATGGAGCCGATCGTTGGCGCCGTCCTCGCCGGCGGCACGAGCCGCCGCATGGGAGCGGCGAAGGCGACGCTGGAGCTGGGCGGCCGCCCGCTGCTCGAATACCCGCTGGCCGCGGTGCAGGGCGCGGGGCTGGAGCCCGTCGTCGTGGCCAAGCGCGACTCGCCGCTGCCGCCGCTCGCAGTGCCGCGCTGGGACGAGCCGGCCGAGCCCGTCCACCCGCTCACCGGCATCGTCGCCGCGCTGCTCGGTGCCGGCGACCGGCCCGTGCTCGCGGTGGCGTGCGACATGCCGTTCGTCACCGCGGAGCTGCTCGCCGACCTGGCCGCGCACACGGCCCCGCTGGTCCTCCCCGAGGCGGACGGCCGCCTGCACCCGCTCGTCGCCCGCTGGCACCCGTCGCTGCTGCCGGCCCTGCGCGACGCGCTCGCGCGCGAGGCCCCGCTGCACGTCGTGGCGGCCGAGCTCGACGCCTACCGCATCGGAGCGGCGGAGCTGCGCCGCTTCGGCGACCCCGCGCGCCTGCTGTTCAACGTCAACGCCCCGGGCGACCTCGAGCGCGCCGCGGCGTTGCTCTAGTCGGCGCGGCGACCCTCGATCTCCTTGGCCAGCTCGATCGCACGGTCGAGCGGGACGCCGACGCGCGCGCTGAGCCAGCACGCGACCGGCGCGGCGGTGCGCTCGGACGCGTGCGCGGCCTCGGCGGCGAGGCTCAGTACCGCGCTGACCTCGTCCGGAGTCGGCGGGTCGGTCCCGATCCGCCGGGCGTAGCGTTCGATCCACTCGGTCGCGTTCATGTCAGCCGTCGCGCTGCGTGACGAGCACGGCGACGTCGTCGCGCAGCATCGCGCCGTCCGGCCCCACCGCGGCGCGCTCGACCTCGCGCGCGACCTCGTCGGGCGCCTTGTGCCCGTGGGGCGCCAGCATGTCGGCGAGCTCGTCCGGCGTCATCCGGCACTCCCGGTTCCCGTCGGTCACGCCGTCCGTGTAGAAGACGGCGCTGTCGCCCGGGTCGAGCACCACCGATCGCTCGACGAAGACGGGATCCTCGAACACCCCGAGCAGCGACCCGGGATGGCCGAGCAGCGCGCTGCCGCTGCCGTTGCGCAGCAGCACCGGCGGCGGGTGGCCGGCGCAGGCGACGACAAGCCGCGCGCCGTCGCCCTCGTGGCTGAGGACCGCGTAGGCGAGCGTGAGGAAGCGGCCGCCCTCCTGCTGGCGCAGCATCGCGTCGTTGAGCCGGTTGAGCGCCTCGCGGGGCGGCAGCGCGCGACCCGCCTCGGCCCGCAGCGTGTACCGGGCGAGCGCGGTCACCGCGGCGGCCTCGGCGCCCTTGCCGCAGACGTCGCCGACGACCAGGACCCAGCGGTCGGGCCCGGCCGCGAACACGTCGTAGAAGTCGCCCCCCACCTCGATGCCCTCGGCGGCCGGGCGATAGCGCGCGGCCATGCGCATCCCGGGGACCGGCGGCAGCTGCGGCGGCAGCAGGCTGGCCTGGAGAGTCTGCGCGACGTGTGCGCGATCCCCGTACAGGCGGGCGTTGTCCACCGACAGCCCCGCGCGCGCGCCGAGCTCCAGCGCGAGCGTCAGGTCGTCCTCGGTCAGCGTGCGGCCGTTCTCGGTCGCGAGGGTCATGGCGCCGAGGATCCGGCCGCGGGCGGAGAGCGGCACGGTCAGCGCCGACTCGATGCCGACGGCCTCGAGCAGCGCGAGGTGCTCGGCGTCCACGGCCACCTGCTCGAGCAGCTCGCGCGACACGCTGGGCAGGAACTCGGCGGCGCCCGTCCGCATCACGCGCGGCGCTCCGACCTCCTCGTCGGGGCGCGGCGGGTAGCGCTCGAGCAAACGCCTGCCGGCCGCCTCCTGCGCCGGGTCGCGGTGCACGATCACGACGTTACGCAGGCGCCCCTCGGGGCCGGGCACGTCGATCGAGCACCAATCGGCCAGGCCGGGGACGGTCAGGCGCGCGAGGTCGGCCAGCGTGGTGTCGAAGTCGAGTGACTGGTCGAGCAGCACGCCGGCCTCGGCCAGGAACGCCGCCCGCTCGCGGGCCGCGCTGGCCTGAGCGCGCGCCTCCTCGTTGCGCTGGCGCGAGCGCTGCGCGTCCCCGAACAGGTGGGCGTTGGAGAGGGCGAACGCCGCGCGCGCCGCGAGCTCCTCCACGAGCGCGAGGTCCTCCGCCCCGTACGCGGGCTGGTACTCGAAGCGCAGCCACGAGATCACGCCGTAGGTCCGGTTGCGCGCCCGCAGCGGCGCCACGATCGCCGATTGGTACTGCGTGCGCCGCATGAAGTCGAGGTGCTCCCCACTGGCCGCCAGCCTCGCCAGCGTGGGGTCGTCGAGCTGGATCAGCATCGAGCGCTCCTCCCGCAGGACCCGCGCCACCGGGTGCGGCCCGTCCGGGTCGAGCGGGAAGCGCGCCCGCATCTCGCGCATACCCGCCGCGGTCGTCCCGTCCAGCGCCTCCACGGCCGCGCCGCGGATGGTGCCGTCCTCCTCGAGGATGTCGATCACGCACATCGACGCGTGCTCGGGGACGGCCAGCGACGCCAGCTGACGGAGCGTCTCGTCCGGGTTCAGGGATCGGTCGAGCACCGCACCGGCGTCGGCGAGCACGCGCGCGCGGGACAGCAGCGTCGCCGTGCGGCCCTGCTCGGCCTCGAGCCGGGAGCGCACCGACGCGACGAACGCGGCGAACACCGCAGCGCCGAGCACGGCGCCCAGCAGGATCAGGTGGCGCTCGGCGAGGAGGAAGCCGTCGGCGGCGCCGATCGCGACCGTCAGCGCGAACACGTACGCCCCCACGCCCGCCGTGACCAGCCGGCTGGACAGCATGCCGGCGGCCAGCGGCCCGAAGACGAGCAGCACGAGCGGCACCGTACGCGAGTCGTCGGCGATGTCGACCACGGCCACCGCCGTCGTCGCGGCGACGATCACCGCCAGCCACAGCGCCTGGCGCCCGTCGATGCGCGCCCCATCCGCCACGGTCACATCCTTGCGCGTTTGTCCAGCCGAGGCCAGGCCCGGCCGCAGGGCGCTCCTCACGCGTCGCCGCTCCCCTCGCCGACACGTCGCAGCGCGGCCTTCTCGGCCGCGAACTCCTCGTCGCTGAGAGCACCGCGCTCGTGCAGCGCGGCCAGGCGCTCGAGGTGCTCGATGCGCGACGCCTCCGGCGTCGGGGCCGGCGCCGGCGGCCGCGCCCGGACCCCCCGCCGCAGGCGCCCCGCCGCGGCGCGCAGGCGCGCGGCGCTGTCGCGCGCCCACGCCTCGATGTCGGGCGCCTCGGCGTCCGGGTGCTCGCGGGCGATCTGACGGCGCAGCAGCTCGATCCCGCCGACCACGAGCGCGATGATCAGCAGCAGGCCGAACGGGTTGCGGAACGCGCGGATCGGCTCCCACACGACCAGCGCGAGCATGATCGCGGCGACGACGGACCACACGTACAGCGGTCGCTCCGCCATCGGCCCCGCGAGCGAACGGCGAACATTGCCGGCCCATCGCGTCGGCCCGGCCACCCACGCGGCGGCGATGAACGGGATGCCGACCACGATCGCCGAGTTCGCCACGTCCACCAGCACGGATGTCCCGATCGACCACACGGCGTCCGCCGCCGGGCGGTCGGTGCCCGAGTCCGTGAGCGCGCCCACGACGTAGTCCCCGGCGAGCCCACGGGTGATCAACACGATCAGCCCGGCCCCGATGAAGCAGAAGCCGATGGCCATCACGATCCGCCGGCGCCGCCCGGCCGCGAGCAGGACGGCGGCGGCGTACAGCGCCGGCACGAGGATCAGCAGGACCACCACCAGGCCGCGCAACGCCTTCGCGATGCGCTGCGCGGTCTTGATCTGGGAGGAGCGCAGCACGCGCAGGTGGCCGGCCGCGGCGGGCAGCTTGCTCGCCACGTCGCCGATACCGACGCGCTGAGCGAGGTCGCTGACCAGCGGACGCAGGTCGAGCGCGACCTCTCCCCGGTTGACCTTCACGACGCCCTGCTGGCGCCCCTCCACGACGGCGACGAACTCGCGGTGGGCCACGCGGTTCGCCTGGCGCCACGCGTCCTGCACGCGCGAGAGCTTGAGCGCCTGCTCGGCCGCCTGCCCGAGCAAGTCGCGGAGGCCGCCGGCCGCGGGGCCGGCCAGCGGCTTCAGGTCCTTCGGGGCGAGGGAGCGCAGCTCGCCCGCGACGTCGACGTTCGCGTACAGCTGGTCGACGATGTAGGTCGACAGCGCCGAGCGGATGCGCGCGTCCTGGAGCAGGCGGGTGCTCGTCCGCGTCCAGTCGTTCGTGTCCAGCGCCTGGCGGTTCACCCACAGGGCGAAAATCGCCACGACGGTGAGCAGCGTGGCCAGCACGAGCAGCACGCGCGCCGCGATCATGGCGCCCCTGCCGGCGACGGCCTCGGGGCTCGGCGAGTCGCTCATCGGCTACGGACGCTATCGCGGCCTGGAGTTGGCAGCCGCCTCTCCTACCTCGACGCCCATCTCGACGCGACCCCGGGCGGGCTCTACGCCGTCGTCGTCACGGCGGTCAGCACCGGCGCGAACCACGACGTTCGTGCTCGCCGGCGCGCGGCGCTCAGTGCCCGAGTAGGCGCTCGAGCGCCGCGATCGAGCGGCGCAACGCAGCGGCGTCGATCGGCGGATTGGCGGGCGGATGGACCTGGGTGCCCCGCATGTCGTGCTCCTTTCTCGGGCGGCGTGGGCTCACCGACAGGATGCGCCGCGGCGCCGGCGCCCGCCACGGACCCGCCGTCCGAGATTCACGCCACGCGTTCCGACGAACGGTCCAGCGTCCCGAGGCGCGCCCGCGCGTGCGCGCGCCGAACGACCTCGGAGAGCGTGGCGACGTCGTAGGCGCCCCAGTGGCGCCGGCCGTTGACGAAGAAGGTCGGCGTACCCGACACGCCGCTCAGCTCGGCGCTGGCGACGTCCTCGGCCACCCTGGGCGCGTGGACCCGGCGGCGGAGCTCGTCCCAGAAGCGATCGACGTCGAGGCCGAGCGCCTCCGCGTGGCCCCGGAGGTCGGTCGGCGCCAACGCGTCTTGGTGGCTCAGGAGCGTGTCGTGCATCTCCCAGAAGGCGCCCTGGGCTCCGGCCGCCTCGGCCGCCTCGGCCGCCATCTGGGCGTGCGGGTGGACGTCGTTGAGCGGGAGGTGGCGCCACACGTAGCGCAGGTCTGCGCCGAACGAGGACAGCAGCTCGCGGATGACCGGCTCGGCCTGCCCGCAGTACGGGCACTCGAAGTCCCCGTACTCCACGACCGTCACGGGCGCTGTCGGGGAGCCGCGAATGTGGTCGCGATCGGGATCGACGTCCCGCGCCAGGTCGAGGATGTCCTCGTCCGCCTTGAGCAGCTGCCGCGCCCGCACCGACGTCGGCAGGTGCCGGATCACGCGTATGACGCACCACGTCAGCGCCGAGGCGAGGACCGCGGCGGCGAGGATGCCGAGCTTGGCCTCGGCCAGCAGCCGGCCGTGGAAGGCCAGGGTCGCGATCAGCAGCGCGACCGTGAACCCGATGCCGGCCACGGCGCCGCCGGCGGCCAGCGTGGGCCAGCTGACCGGAGGTCGCCGCCGGCCGCCCAGGCGCAGGGCCAGCCACGAGCCCGCGAGGATGCCCAGCGGCTTGCCCACGACGTAGGCGATCACGATGCCCAGCGTCACCGGCGACGTGAGCGCGTCGTCCACCAGCCCGCGGTTGAGATGGATGCCGGCGTTGGCCAGCGCGAACAGCGGCACGATCACGTAGCTCGTCCACGGGTGCAGGCGGTACTGGAGCCGTTCGTTGGGCGAGATCGCGGAGAGCACGCCGAGCTGCGCCGACCGGGCCAGCTCCGGCGTGGGCTGCTCGCGGAACGACCGCGCCAGCTCGGTCGCGCGCTCCAGCTCGGGGCGGGCTGGCGGATAGGCGCTGACCGCGAATCCCATGGCCAGGCCGGCGATCGTCGGGTGCACGCCCGACTCGAACGTCGCGACCCACAGGCCGGCGCCGATCAGCGCGGCGGCCGGCGCGCGTTGCCAGATCGGCAGGTAGCGCACCGCGACGAACGCGCCGAACAGCGCCACGGCGACCGCGAGCGCGACCGGGTCGAGGCTGCCGCTGTACACCGTCCCGATGACGACGAGGGCGAGGAGGTCGTCGACCACCGCGAGGGTGAGCATGAAGACCCTCAGGCGCGTCCCACGCGGCGCCAGGAGCGCGAGGACGCCGAGGGCGAACGCCGTGTCGGTCGACATGGCCACGCCCCAGCCGTGGGCGCCGGCGCCCCCGCCGTTGAGGAGGACGAAGATCGCCACGGGCAGCGCCATCCCGGCCACCGCGGCCACCACCGGCGTCGCCACCCGCCGCCGCTCGCGCAGCTCCCCCATCGCGAACTCCCGCTTGGCCTCGAGCCCGACGACGAAGAAGAAGAACACCATCAGCCCGTCGTTGACCCAGCCGCGGAGGTCCTCGGAGATGCCCGCGCTCCCGACCTGGATCGAGAGCTTCGTGGTCCAGAGGGACTCGTAGGAGTCCGACCACGGGGAGTTGGCCCATACGAGCGCCGCCACCGCGGCGCCGAGCAGGATGGCGGCGCTCCCGGTCTCGGTGGACAGGAAGTCGCGCACGGGCGCCGCGAGGTTCCGGCCCCACGCCGTGCGGCCCGAGAACGGCGTGGTCTGCGCCTCGGCCATCGCGGGGCCCACTAAACCAGCTCGCGCAAGCGCGGCAGCGCGAGGGCGGCGAGTCCGGCGACCGCGAGCCCGAGGAGTGTCTCCCCCACCCGCGCCAGGCCGAGCTCCCAGCCGTCGGCGGCGCCGATCGCAGACTCCACCAGCAGCATCACGGCGATCGACTGGCAGGTCCAGAAGAGCGGCGGATAGCGGCGCGCGGCCGCGAAGCCGACGGCGACGGCGATCGCGATCGCGAGCGCCAGCGCACCGTGCGCCGTCACCACCTGGCCCACCCCGACGACCACCGCCGAGGCGACGAGCGCCGCTGCCGCGCGCCGCCAGGCCGTGCCCCAGGTGACGGCGGCGCCGGGCTGGAACACCAGCACGACGGTGACGGCCGCCCAGTACGCACGCGGAAGGCCGAGCTCGTGTGCGGCGCCGAGGGCGAGTGCGACGGCGGCGCCCGACAGGACCACCGCCGCCACCGGCAGGACGCCTGAGCCCCCGGTCCGTTCCGCCGCGTCGCCGAGGTCGCCGAGGACCCCCACCGTCACGAGGGCCGCGCCGGCGGCCGCGAGCGCCCCGGCCGTGAGGACGCCGATCCCGGCGCCCGGCGGACCGGCGGCACAGCAGGCGGCGCCGGCGGCGGCCAGGCCGGTCGCGTGCCAGGCCGGCCCCCACGCGACCGCCGCGCTCGCCGCGGCCGCAACCACGGCGACGGCGACCACGACCGCCACGAACCCCACCCCGCGGGCCGCGACGACCGCGCCGAACGCGATCCCGACGGCCGCCGGCATCGCCGCCAGCGCCGGACCGCGGGCGCGAAAGCCGCCCGGCGCCAGCGCGCCGCCGGCCCACAGCGCGCCGATCGCGATGGCCACGTACGCGCGCGAATCCGCCGCGGCCGCGCCGGTGGCGGCGGCCGCCGCCACCACGATCGCGGCCCACGCCGCCGGCCGCGCGCTGGGGGACACGGTCGCGGAAACGGCCACGCGCCGACCCTCTCACGTGGGTCAGATCGGCTCGTCGTGGCCGCCGGTGGGCCTGGCCGACGCGGCCCAGGGGCCGCTCTTCAGAGTTCGGCCAGCCGGCGCGCGAGGAACCGACGCTCGTGCTCGGAGTGCGCGAGCTCAAGCGCCCGCTCGTACGCCGCGCGCGCCTCGTCGGGCCGATCGAGACGGCGGAGGAAGTCGGCGCGGGCGGCGTGGAGATAGTGATAGTCGTCGAGGTCCAGTCCGTCGGTCGCCGCCAGGCCCGCCTCCGGGCCGGCCGTCTCGGCGAGCGCGACCGCGCGGTTGAGCTCGACCACCGGCGAGCCGGTCAACCGCGCGAGCTCGCCGTACAGCGCCGCGATCTGCGGCCAGTCGCGTTCGTCCTCGGCGTGCAGCGCGGCGATCGCCGCCTGGAGGACGTACGGGCCGCGGCCGCGCAGCGCCAGCGCGCGGTCCAGCGACGCGCGGCCGGTGTCGATCTGCTCTGAGTCCCAGAGCGCGCGGTCCTGGTCGGCCAGCAGCACCAGCTCGCCGTCGCGCAGCCGCGCGGCGCGGCGCGCATCGTGCAGCAGCATCAGCGCGAGCAGCCCGTGCACCTCGGGCTCGTCCGGCATGAGCTCGGCCAGCGCGCGCCCGAGGCGGATCGCCTCCCCCGCGAGATCGCCGCGGCCGCCGTAGCCCTCGTTGTAGATGAGGTACACGACGGCCAGCACCGCCACCAGACGGTCCGGCAGCAGGTGTTCGGGCGGCACGCGAAACGGGATGCCGGCCGCCTTGATCTTCCGCTTGGCGCGCACCAGCCGCTGCGCCATCGTCGCCTCGGGGATCAGGAACGCGCGCGCGATTTCGGGTGTCGTCATGCCACCCAGCGTGCGGAGCGTCAGCGCGACCTGCGCGTCCATCGCGAGCGCCGGATGGCAGCACGTGAAGACCAGCTCGAGCCGTTCGTCGGGAAACACGGTGTCGTCCAAGTCGATCTCGTCCTCAACGGCCCCGGGCACCTCGAGGAGCTTCGTCTTCGCGGCGAGGGTGCGGTCGCGCCGGATCCGGTCGATGGCGCGGTTACGCGCCGTGGTGACCAGCCAGGCGCCCGGGTTCGAGGGAGCCCCCTCACGCGGCCAGCGCTCGGCGGCGACCGCGAACGCCTCCTGCGCGGCTTCCTCGGCGAGGTCGAAGTCGCCGAGGAAGCCGATCAGCGCAGCGAGGATGCGGCCCCACTCGTCCCGGAAGACGGAGTCGAGCTCGCTCAGCGCTCCACCACCGGGCGCGCCTTCTGCTCGTCCTCGCTCATGCCCTCGTACCGCGTCACGGCGTCGCCGGAATGGATCAGGAGCATGTACGTCATGACTGCCTCCTTCGAAGAGTAGGGGTCGCCGATACGACGAACGCGAACCCCGAAGATCGACAGCCGGGCGAAGAAGCGCCGTTACCCGCGGCGCCCGGCCGCGAGCAGCGAGACGCCCGGGAACTCCAGCCCATCGGGTGCCTCGTAGGGGCCGGCGGCCTCGCGCACGCGCGCGCGCAGCGCCTGCGCGGCATCCTCCGGCAGCGCCGCGAGCAGCTTGGCGAGCGGCCCGGCGAGCGCCGACGTCCTCGTCCACCACTCGTCGAAGGAGGCCGCCCGCAGCGGCACGGGGAGCTCGCTGACGACCACGTCCGCCAGCCCGCCGTCGGTCAGCACACCCGCCAGCCGCTCGGCGTCATCGAGCGCGAACGGCCCGGGGAGGCCGGGCGGAGGCATCGGCTTTCCGAGCTGCGCGCCCACGGCGTCGAAGACGACCCCCAGCCACGGGTTGCGGTCACGCGGCCCCCACACCGCGACCGCGAAGCGTCCGCCGGGCCGCAGGACCCGCCGGATCTCGCGGGCCGCGCGGACGGGGTCGAGCGCGAACATCAGCCCCTCCCGACAGAGGACCACGTCGTAGGAGGCGTCCGGCTCGTCGATGCTCTCGAGGTCCAGCTCGCGGGTGCTGACGTTGCCCAGCCCGAGCGCGCCGGCCCGCGCCGCCGCGATCGCCGTCATCTCGGCCGCCACGTCGGACAGGACGACCTCGCCGTCCGGCGCGACCCACTCCGCCGCCGCCAGCCCCAAGCCCCCGGGCCCGCACGCCAGCTCGAGCACGCGCTCGCCCGGCTCGGGTGCTGTCAGATCGAGCATCCGCTCCGTGGCCTCGGCGCCGCGGGCGTCCGCGTACTCGGCATGCTCGGCCCACGACCCGGCCACGGACGCCCACATGCCGTGAACGTGCGCGCGGCGCTCATCGACGCCCCCACCGTCCCGGTCCGTCCGCTCATCCGGCTGCTCGACGATGCTTCTGGCCTCCATGACGTGCCTCCCGCTGATTTGAGTAGTTGTAGCGAGTAATGAATTCTGTGCGAGAATACTGAAATGGCGGAGCGTGTCAAGACCAAGCGCCGTTATGACTCCCCGCGCCGGCGCGAGCAGGCCGCGGCGACGCGCCGGCAGATCCTCGAAGCCGCGCAGCGCCTCTTCGAGCGACAGGGCTATGCGGCGACCACGATGGCGGCGATCGCCGCCGAGGCGGGCGTGGCGCTCAAGACGGTGTACGTGTCCTTCGAGACCAAGAGCGGCCTGCTGCGCGCGCTCTGGCACGTGCTGCTGCGCGGCGGCGAGGGCGACGCTCCGGTGGCCGAGCAGCACTGGTACCGCGAGGTCCTCGAGGAGCGCGACCCCGAGCGTCAGCTGCGTCTGAACGCGCGCAACGCACGCGTGGTCAAGACGCGCATCGCGCCGCTGATCGAGGTGATTCGCGGCGCCGCGCCGACCGACCCCGACATCGGGGCGCTGTGGA
The DNA here is from genome assembly GCA_963725645.1 of uncultured Actinomycetes bacterium. Taxonomy (GTDB): domain Bacteria; phylum Actinomycetota; class Thermoleophilia; order Solirubrobacterales; family Solirubrobacteraceae; genus JALYZC01. Next base: position 1,224,122 of record CAVRZD010000006.1, on the reverse strand, counting down.
GCCGCATCCAGACCGACTTCTACGACAACCAGCGCTCGATCGTGAAGGCGCTGCACGGGAAGAAGGCCCTGCGGCCCGGGCTCGACGTCGCCCGCGCCGCCGACATCCTCTGGACGCTCAACCACCCGGACCTGTGGCTGCTGCTCGTTGGGGCGCGCGGCTGGACGCCCGAGCAGTGGGAGGAGTGGTTCCGCGAGACGTCCAGCGCGCAGCTGCTGCGACCCCGCCGGCGCTAGACGCCCGACGCGGCCCTCAGGCGCAGCTCGCCGCGTACAGCTGCCACGTGTCGGGGATGCCCTTCAGCGCGTGCGTGCCGCGGTCGGAGAACTCGATGCCCGATCCGGCCACCAGGTCCTTGACGGTGCGGGAGGCGAGCACCTCGGCCGGCCCGGCGAGCGCGCTGACGCGCGCCGCGATGTGCACGGCGATGCCGCCGATGTCGTCCCCCATGACCTCGCACTCGCCCGTGTGCACCCCCGCGCGCACCAGGATTCCGGCTTCCTCGGAGGCGGCGACGATCACCTCGGCGCAGCGAATCGCGCGCGCCGGCCCGTCGAACACGGCCAGGAACCCGTCTCCGATCGACTTGATCTCACGGCCGCCGAACCGCGCGAGCTCCTCCCGCACGGTCCGCTGGTGGCGCTCGAGGAGCTCGCGCCACCGCTGGTCCCCGAGCTCGGACGCGGTGCGCGTCGAGTCGACGATGTCGGTGAACAGGACGGTCGCCAGCGTCCGCTCGGGCTCGACCGCGTTGCGCGTGCCGGTGAGGAACTCCTGGATCTCGCCGATGGTGGCATCGGCGTCCTGGTACCACGGATTGTGGTCTTCGCCGGCCAGCTCGACGAGCCGCGCATCGGGGAGGTGCTCCGCGAGCCAGCGCCCGTTGCCGATGTTGACGAGCCGGTCGTGGCGACGGTGAAGCACCAGCACCGGAACGTGAACGGTCGGCACGACGTCGCGCACGTCGATGTCGAGGAACATCTGGACCAGCGACCGGAGCATCCCGGGGCTGGCGCTCGAGCGCTCCAACCGAGCGAAGAAGGCGCGCGTGTCCGGATTCTGCGCCTGGCTCGGCGCGGCGAACTCGACCGACGCGCCCTCACCCCAGTGCGGCCCGACGAGCTCGTTCCCCGACTCGATCAGCGCGTCCGCCGGCGAGGCCCACGGGTAGTCGTCGTCCGCCGTTCCCCGGGCCATGCCCCCGTAGGCCACGAGCGCGCGGGCGCGCTCCGGGTACGTGGCCGCGAACAGGATGCACATCGACACGCCCTCCGAGATCCCCATCAGGGCCGCGCGCTCCGTGCCCGCGGCATCCATCACCGCCCGCACGTCGTCCATTCGCTGCTCGAGCGTCGGGGCCTCGGCCACCGGATCGGACAGCCCCGAGCCGCGGCGGTCGAAGTTGATCACCCGCGCGAAGGACGCGAGGCCCTCGAGGAAGCGGGCCGCAGGCTCGTTCTCCCAGACGAGCTCGAGGTGGCTGAGGTACCCGTTGACGAGCACCAGGTCGAGGTCGCCCTCGCCGAAGACCTGGTAGGCGAGGTTGACGTCGCCGTTCGCCGCGTACCTGGTCTCCGGCCGCACCGACGATGTGCCCCGAGGTTGGATCAATTCAGTCTAGGGGCGCGAAGCGTCGGCCCACGGCACAATTGAGTCCCAGCGGTGATCCTGGGACTGATTCTTGCGGTCGGCTCGGCGTTGGGCACCAACCTCGGCTTCTTGTTCAAGCAGCGCGGCGCGGTGCTCGCCCCATCGATCCGGGTGCGCCGCCCGCTGCGCAGCGCCGCCGATCTGTTTCGCTCGCGATGGTTCTTGGTGGGGTGGATCGTCTCGCTCTTCGCCTGGGGGCTGCACATCGGGGCGCTCTCGCTCGCGTCCCTGTCGAGCGTGCAGGCGGTCATGTCCGGAGGGCTCGTCTTCCTGGCCGTGCTGGCCGAACGATTCTTCGGGTTTCGCCTCGAACGACGGCAATGGATCGGCGTGACGACCACAAGCCGCGGGATTGGCGGTCATCGCTCTGACGGCCACGGCAGAGGGCCCACAACGCTCGTCGCTGGCGGCGCTGATTGCTTTCGAGGGCGCCATCTTGGCGGCCGGTGTCGGGCTCGTGAGGATCTCGACGCACCGCGCCGTGCCACAGCGCGGCGAAGCGCTCCTGCTCGCGACGGCCGCCGGCGTGCTCTTCGGCGTTTCCGATGTTGCCATCAAGTACCTCACGCACTCACAGGGGCCGCTGTTCGGCCTGCTCAGCCCGTGGACGCTCACCGCGCTGGTCTCCTTCGTCATCTCCTTCTACGCCTCCGCCCGCAGCCTCCAGCTCGGGCTCGCCATCGAGGTCATCGCAATCACATCCGTGGCGGCCAACCTCGCCGCGATCCTCGGCGGCATCCTCGTCTTCGGCGAGCCGATCGGATCCGGCGCGCTCGGGATCATCGCCCGCCTGCTCGCGTTCTGCCTCGTGATCGCCGGCGGAGCGCTCGTCCCCGCCCCGCTCCGGGCACGCTCCGACCCGGCCTAGCAAGCCTCCACTCGGCTTCGCCGAGGCCCCACGCCGAGGTGGCTTGAGGACGCTCCGATTTCAGTACCATCGACGCGACGCGGGACCGGGTCGTTGGTCGATGAGCGAAACGCGGCGGACAGGAGCGGGTGAATGAGGGCGAGGCGTGGGGTGCGTGTGATCGTGCTGCTGGCGGCAGCCGGAGCATTGGCGATCGTGGCCGCCGCCGCGTACGGGCAGCTCGAGCCTCTCAACGACCTGTTCGCCCTCGGCCAGGCCGGCGGGGACTCGCCGGCAGCGGCGCCGGTCGTCCATCGCGCCGAGCCGCCGTTCGTCGCCACCCCGCTGGTGCCGTGCGGCCCCGGCTCGCGGCCGCAGCCGGGCGTGGACGGACGCGTTCCCGCAGGGTCGGCGAAGGATGGGCTGTGGTGCAACGTCGCGTTGGTCGGCCACCAGGGCACCGAGGGCGGGTTCAAGGTCTACCGCTACGTCGACAGCCGCGGCCGCGAGTGCGCCTTCTACGACACCACGCTGATGTTCCCGCTCAACGCGCTCAACCCGGGCGCCGGGTCGCAGGGGGTCGCCGTGCTCGACATGTCGGACCCGGCGCATCCGCGCCAGACCGACACGCTGACGACCACCCCGATGCTCTCGCCGCACGAGTCGCTGAACCTCAACCCCAAGCGCGGGCTGTTGGCCGCGGTCAATGGCAACCTCGCGACGGAGCCCGGGTTCGTATCCATTTACGACGCGCATTCGGACTGCCGCCACCCCGTGCTGCAGTCGTACGGGCCCTTGGCACGCTTCGGCCACGAGAGCGGCTTTTCGCGCGATGGGAAGACCTTCTACGCGACGAGCACGGCGCTGCAGGCGATCACGGCGATCGACGTCACCAACCCGAAGACGCCGCACGCGGTCTGGCAGGGCAACGTCTACTCCCACGGCATGACCCTCAGCGACGATGGCAACCGCGCCTACATCGCGGACCCGAGCAACCGCGGCCTGCTCATCCTCGACACGAGCCAGATCCAAGCCCGCAGGCCCAACCCGCAGGCGCGGGAGATCAGCCGGCTCACCTGGAACTCGGTGTCCATCCCGCAGAATGCGATCCCGTTCACGGAGCACGGCCACCCCTACGTGCTCGAGTTCGACGAGTACGACCAGTCGACGCTGAGCCCGAGCGGCGACAAGGACATGGTCGGCGAGGCCCGGATCATCGACATCGCGGACGAAACGAAGCCGTTCATCGTGTCCAACCTGCGCCTGGCGGTGAACCAGCCCGCGGAGCACGCCGCCGCCGCCAACGATCCCGGCGGGAACGGCGCGCCGCAGGGCTACGCGGCGCACTACTGCAACATCCCGACGAGGGTCGATCCCAAGGTGGTCGCGTGCTCGTTCATCGCCTCGGGCCTGCGCATCTTCAGCATCGCGGACCTCGTCCATCCCAAGGAGATCGGGTACTACGTCGCGCCGCCACAGCCCCGCTCGGAGAACGAGTACCGCGCCAGCGACTTCGCGATGTCGAAGCCCGCGTTCGCGCCCGAGCGACGCGAGGTCTGGTTCAGCGACGGCACGAGCGGCTTCTACGTCCTCCGCGTCGACAAGAGCGTGTGGCCGCAGGACGCGACACGAACGCCGGCGCGTGGGCCGGCATGCCAGAGCCGCCGGCGCCTGCTCGTCAAGGCGCGCGTGCCCCGCGGCGCCCGTGTGCGCAGCGCGCGCGCCACGCTCGCGGGCCGCCGCGTCCCGATGGTCCGGCGCAGGCACGGCCTCTACGCGGTGGTGGATCTGCGCTACCTGTCACGCGGCTCGAAGCGCCTCGTGATCCGACTTCGCCTGGGCGGGCGTCGGACGGCCACGACCCGGCGTACGTACGGGCTCTGCTCGAAGCCGCACCGCCGGCCGAAGCCCAAGCGGCACACCGGAAAGCGCTGAAGCGACACACGGCCGGGCGCGCGGGAACGGCGCCCCGCCGCCAGCCCACCGACCTGATGGTCTCACGAGCGCCTAGGCGTGTCTCGCCAGCAGCTCGTCGAGGCGGGCGTAGGTCTCGTTCGTCCCGCGCTCCATGCCCGACGAGAGCGCGCCGTCGCGTTCCTCGGCCGTGTGGAAGCGCGAGACCGTGGTCACCTTCGTGCGGTCGCCGAGATCCTCGAACGTGGCGGTCTCGACGGCCACGTGGCCCGGCATGCCCTCCCACTCGAAGGTCTGCACGATTCGCTCGGGCGGGGTGACCTCGCGGTAGGTGCCGCGGAACGCGTTCTCCCTGCCATGCGGGTGGTGGATGACGAATCGCCAGCTTCCGCCGGACCTGACATCCATCCGATCGACGATGGTCGTCGTGTCGCGCGGCCCCCACCACTCGGGGATGAGCTCTGGATCGGTGTAGGCCGTGAACACCCGGTCTCGTGGCGCGTCGAACTCGCGCTCGACTTGGATCTCGCGCTCCGTCGGTGTTGTGATGGTGGCAGTTGGCGCCTGCTGCTGTTCACTGGTCATTGCGGCATTCCTTTCGTGCGTTCGAGGAGTTCCCCGAACCGGTCGAGGCGTTCGTCCAGCATCCGCCGGTAGGTCTCGATCCACTCCTGGACGTCGTCGAGGCGCCGCGGGCCGAGGGTGCACCGGCGCGCCCGCCCCACCTTCTCGGTGGAGACGAGCTCGGCGTCCTCGAGCACCCGCACGTGCTTCTTCATCCCGGTGAGCGAGATCCCGAACGGCTCCGCGAGCTCGGTGATGGTCGCGCTGCCGCGGCCGAGGCGCTCGAGGACGCCCCGGCGGGTGGGATCCGAGAGCGCGGAGAACGCCCGGTCGATCTGCGAATACTGAACCATATGGTTCAGCATAGCGCCGCCGCGGCCGCGCTGCAACCCGGACGGCGCTTGGCGGATTGGCAGTATTCGTGGGGTATCTGACCTTGGCGCCAGGCGGGATTGGCGGCAAGATGTGCCCATGCCACGAACTCGCCACATCCTTGCCCTGGCCGTCGATGGGTGCCAGTCCCTCGACGTGCTCGGGCCCATCGAGGTCTTCGACGAGGCATCGAGCCAGGTTCCCGGCGCCTATCGCATCGATGTCGTCGGTCCGACGGACGCCGGCACCGTCACGATGAGCAACGGCGTGCGCCTCGGCGTGGCGCCGCTCCCCGACCCGCCACCGCGCCACGACACCCTGCTCGTCGCCGGCGGCGCGGGAGCACGCAGAGCGGTGCACGACGCCGCCGTCGTCGACTGGGTCGCCCGCGCGTCGCGGCAGGCCAGGCGCACGGTCTCCGTCTGCACGGGCGCCTACCTGGCCGCCGCGGCCGGTCTGCTCCATGAGCGCCGCGCGACGACCCACTGGGATTTCTGCGACGGACTCGCGAAGAGCTACCCCACGATCCAAGTCGACCCGGACCCGGTGTTCATCCGCGACGGTGAGGTGTGGACATCGGCCGGCGTCACGGCCGGCATGGACCTCTCGCTGGCACTCGTCGAAGAGGACCTGGGGCCCGAGGTCGCGCTGGCGGTCGCCCGCCGGCTCGTGGTCTTCCTCAAGCGGCCGGGCGGCCAATCGCAGTTCAGCAGCGCGCTGTCGGCCCAACAGGCCGCGCGGCCGGCGCTTCGCGAGCTGCAGGCGTGGATCGCCGGACACCTGAACGACGACCTCTCGGTCGCGGCGCTCGCGGAGCGCGCGAACATGAGCGAGCGCTCCTTCGCCCGCGCCTTTCGCCGGGAGGTTGGCGAGACCCCGGCGGCGTACGTCGAGACGCTGCGCATCGAACACGCCCGCGCCCTGCTCGAGGACGGCGCGCCGTCCCTCGAGGCCGTGGCCCAGTCCGCCGGCTTCGCCAGCGCCGAGGTCTTCCGCCGCGCGTTCAATCGCCGCGTCGGCGTTTCCCCGGCCGACTACCGCGCACGCTTCCACCTCGCGGCCTGACGCTCCCGATGCGACGTCGACCGACAACGCCCTCTCCAGTATTCACGGATACCCCCCACTCGTATATGCAAAGGAGTACTGCCATGACCGCCACGATCCTGACCACGCGAAGCGGCCGCTCGACGCGGCACTTCATCCGCCACTACGTCGAGATGGTCATCGCCATGTTCCTCGGCATGGTGGTCCTCGGCCCGCCGGCCGAATGGCTGTTCGGCGCCCTCGGTACCAGCTGGTCAGACCTGAACGACCACGCGCCGGCGATGATGCTGTTCGCGATGGCGGTCACGATGACCGTGCCGATGGTCGCCTGGATGCGTTACCGCGGCCATGCGTGGCGGCCGAACATGGAGATGGCCGCATCGATGTTCATCCCCACGTTCGCCGTCATGGCGCTGCTGTGGGCCGGCCTGGTCCAGGACATCGGCATCCTGATGGTCATCGAGCACGCCGCCATGCTGGCCAGCATGCTCGCCGCGATGCTGCTCCGCCGCGACGAGTATTCGGCCCCCCACGCCCACCGGACGGTCCAGCACGAGTTCGCCACCTGAAGCCGAAAGCCTCAGGCGGTTCCTCACCCCTTCACGGGCGCCGCGACCCCGCGGCGTCCGTGCGCTACCCCGCTGCGGGCGCGCAGCATCACATGGTTTCTTCCCGACGCACCTTCACACCGCTCCAGCGGATTCTCTCGGCTTCAGCCGGAGAGCCGGCGGATGGAGCGGTGCACGGCATCGCGCAGTGCTTTCTCCCGCGGATCGTCGAACATGTAGAAGTCCATGTTGTTCATGGCGTAGGCGAAGCCGAGCCGTGCGTCGGGATCGGCGAAACCGAACGAGCCGCCGGCGCCCGGCGTGCCGAAGGCGCGCCGACTCGAGCCCCAATCGAGCTGCGGACCCGGTCGGAGGAAACCGAGCGACATCCAGCTGGGCACACCCATCACCTCGTCCCTCGGACGCTCGACGTCGTGAACCGCCGTGAGGCTCGCGAGCGTCGCCGGAGTGATACCGAGCTCTGCTCCTCCTTCCGCGAACGCCGAATAGGCCCGCGCGATCGCACGCGCCGTCCCCACGCCGTTGCCTGCCGGGATCTCGATCTCGAGCGAACGGCGATCGTTGAAGTCGAGGTCCGCGAAGAGCATCGACTTTCGCAGCAGCGACCACGGCCACAGGATCCGCATCACAAACCCCCTGGGGACCGAACGCAGCGCTCGGATGGCGCGCATGGGAGAGAAGGGCCTCAGCTTCGCGAGCCGCTCCTCGGGAATCTCCGGCGGAAGTCCGATGTAGAACTCAATCTCCAGAGGTCGCGCGATCTCGTCGTGGAAGAACCGGCCGAGCGTGCGGTGCGCCGGGTCGGCGTGGCGAATCAGCTCCTGCATGTAGAGCCCGATCGTCATCGCGTGGTACCCGTGTCGCGTCCCCGGTTCCCACGCCGGCTTCTGCCGCGCGAGCACACGTGAGACGTAGTCGAGGTCACGCAAGTCCTCGACGTCCAGCGCCTCGTCAATCCACACCAATCCCGCTTCGTGACTGAGGAGCTGGCGCACCGTGATCGCGCCCTTGCCGTTCTGAGCGAACTCGGGCCAGTACGCGGCGACCGGTGCGTCGTAGTCGATCCAGCCGCGCGAGTTCGCGACGGCAACCGTCATCGCCGCCAGACCCTTGGTCGTCGAATTGACGACGACCATCGTGTCCTCCTTCCACGGTGCCTGGCCGGTCGGTGTGCGGCGGCCACCCCACAGCTCGACCACCTTCTCGCCACGCCAATACGCAGCGACGGCAGCGCCGATCTCCCCGCGCTCGACGAAGTTGCGGTCGAACTCGGCCCGCACCTCCTCGAAGCCCGGAGCAACCCAACCGCCGTGAGGCGGCGCGCTCTCGACAACGTCCGTAGCCACGTGTCCAGTCGCCCCGGGTTGCATTCGCGTCCTTTCCATCAAAGCGTGCAGCCTTACTTGCCCTTGCGCATCCGGCGTGGGTACTCGGTCGGTCGAGGCCAACTACGGATTGCCTTGTGAATGAGCCGAGATGCTCGCCAACGGCTCCGGCAGTCCGCAGGTGTGGGGACCCTCGTTAGAAGCGTCGCGAGCGCCCTCGCTGTCTATGCGGACGCGGATTCTGTGTCTTTCGCACTCGCCTCAAGCGTGCGCTTGAGAGCAGCGAAGTTCGCGTCGACGCCTCGCCTGACCCCGCGCGCCGCGAGCGGCCCGAGCACGGCGGCCACCCCCGGCAGCTCGACGGTGGCGTCCAGGTGGACGACCGTGCCGGCGCCGTCAGGGGCAAATTGGTAGCGGTAAGAAAAAGGCGTCGGCCCCGAAGTTGTACGGATGCCGAACTCGGTGGCATGCTCGCGCTCGAAGACCTCGAGTTCGTTCTCGACTCGACCGGTCGGTATCTCTCGCCGCATCGAGTACGTCGAGCCCAGCCCGCCCGTCTCTCCGGAGGTGCCGTGCAGGGTCTGCACCGCCGAATTCCAGCGCGGGAACAGGAGCGGGTCCGAAACGAAGGCGAAGACCTCCTCGATCGGGCACTCGATGCGTACGCTGGTTGCGAAGGTGATCACGCGATCGCCTCCTCCCGCGCAGCTCCGATCGTCTGGCGCTCTGCCAGTCGCGTTGCAGTCTCGGGGTCATGCGTCGGCAGATAGACGGTGGGGCTCTCGGCTGCATAAGCGCGGATGCGCTCGTGGGTGAGCCGCTCGGCGGCCTCGTCGGGGCCGACGCCATCAACGACTCCGCGAAGCAGGGCGTCCTCGGTGTAGGAGCTGTCGGCCGCGAGGAAGACCGCGTGGTCGCCGTCTTCCACGACGACGGCGAGCTGGCCGGGGCTGTGTCCCGGGACCGGCACGAGGGTTACGTCGCCTGCCTCCGTTAGCGCCATGCTCGCGGGGAACGGGCCGAACCGAACGGCCGGCAGGTCGACCAGGGTCGGGCGAAACCAGGCGGGCCAGCGCTTGTTCGGGTAGCCGCGAAGGCGGCCACGCAGCCCTTGCGCGTAGGCAAGCTCGACCCTCGAGACGAGGATCTCGTTGTCCGGGAAGTGGTGGAGCCCGCCCGCGTGGTCGGTGTGGAGATGAGTCACGACGACGCGGCGGACATCGGACGGCAGGATCCCGAGCTGCTCGAGCCGAGGGCCGATCTCCTGCTCGGGCTGCACCTGCTCGCGAACGGCGAAGCGGAAGAACGGTTGCCAGCGCGGGAAGTAACCGGGCTCGGAGACACGGGCCGTCTCGCCGGTGTCGACGACGATCACGCCCTCGGGGTGCTCGATGACAAAGGCGTAGATCGGAAGCGGCTCGGTCCACTCGCGGTCAAGGAGCGTGCTGACGAGTCGGCGTCGGCCATGTCCCACGCCCTCGCGCCACTTCGTCGTGATGGCGACGGTCCCGGTCTGGATTGCGTGGATCTTCATCTCGTTTCCTTCCGTCGTTCGGTGGATTTCGCTTGTGGTGCGAAGCCGCGCATGATCAGGTCGGCGACGCCTTCGGCGAGCCGCTCGTCGATCGGCCCGCCGGTGATCAGCAGCCGGTAGAAGAGCGGTCCGCCGAGCACGTCGAGGGCGAGGTCGACGTCCAAGTCGCCGCGGAGGTCGCCGCGCTCGATCCCGCGTTCGAGCACTGTCCGCAGCGCCGCGCGCCGTCGTGCGAGGAAGCCCTCGCGCACCAGGCGAGCGAGCTCGGCGTCCCTGCTCATGGCCTCCACCAGGCTGGGCATGACAGCGGCCTCCACCGACCCGCGATAGACGTCGACAGCGCTCCGCATGAGGGCGAGGAGGTCGGCCCGCGTGCGCCCCGTGTCCGGAACCCGGATCTCGCTCACCAGCCCTGCGACAGCGGCCGTTATCAGCTCGTCCTTCGAGCGGTACCGGCGGTAGATCGTGGCCTTACCCACTCCGGCGCGGCCGGCGACGTCATCCATGCGGAGGTCGCGGGCGCCATTTTCGGCCATCAGCTCGAGCGTGGCAGAGAGGATCGCCCGATCGGCACGCTCGTCACGGGGCCTGCCCATCGAACGTTGTGCGCTCGTCGCTGTCTTGTCGGTCATCTGCGATCTTTCAGAACTCACTGGTTCCGGAAGTCACACGGTAGCATACTTTCGATACTCGTGAGTCTCGTTACGGAACACGCCCGGCAGAGAGGGCCTCGGGCCGCGCGCGTTCTCTCCGCGAGGACCCAGCCGACCGGACAGGCCCGACGATTGCGTCGGCTGAACGCCCCTCAGCCGCCCGCCGCCAGCAGCGGCCGCCACTGCGCCGCCTCGCTCAGCCGGTAGCGACGCGCGTCGCCGTGGAACCGGGAAAGCCGCTCAACCGAGCGGCTTTCCGGTGCCGATGGAGTTGATGGGACGACTGTCGAACCCGTCGCTGTTCCCCGCACATGGCTCGCAGTTGGACTGAACGCTGCTGAGCCCTGCTCCCCGGTCGCTCCCAGGGAGGACCGACGTCGGAACCGGTAGCAGCGCGCGCGCCGCGCAGACGCTCCATTCCATGCGGACGCGGTAGCGCGATGACGCTCTTGTGCTGCGCCTGCCCGTCGTCCAGAGCGGCATGGTCGAGCTTGCGACGCGACGCTCGCGTTTCGTCCGATCCGGCAACCCTTGCGGGGGTCGGATAGGTTGGTTCGGAAGGTCATCGAAGTGGCATCAGCCACGCGAAAGGAAGGCCGCATGTACGCAGTTGTTCGGACCTATTCGGGCCAAGGGGCGTCGGAGCTCTTCGATCTTCTTGGGCAGCGGGAGGCGGACGTGAAGGCCCTCATCAGCGGGGTCCCAGGCTTCGTCAACTACGCGGCGCTTCGAAGTGGCGACGGCGGCGTGACCGTGACGGTCTGCGAAGACAAGGCCGGGACGGACGAGTCCTCCAGGCGCGCTGCGGAGTGGGTGAAGGAGAACGTGAGCGGGACAGCCGACCCGCCCGCGATCACCGAGGGAGACACGGTCCTCCAGTTCTAAGGAGAGCAACACCGCCTGGGCACGGTCCCTCCTGCCACGGGCGAGAGGGGCCGCCGGGTCGGCAACGGCGGCTGGGCGCTCCTGCTTTCCATGGTGGCTGTTGCACAAACCACCCCAAACGCCGGTGCATCGATTGGTCGTGGGACACCACCATGCATCGGGCCTTTCGGCACGGCCCACCATGGGAGAGCAGCCTCGTGTGATACCGCGTCCAGCGTCGATTATCCCACCACCGACCGGGCCGGCGAATCTGGGCGCTTTGTGCAACAGCCTCCATGCAACGCAGAAGCCCCAGGATGCCCTTCGAAGGTCGAAAAGCCGCCCGGCCCGGTGGGCCGACGATTCTGGATTGTCAGAAGACGCTCACAACTCTCCTGAGCAACCTGCGGAACACCGCTGATCTCCTCTGGGGGGCTTTCTCAGTACGACGCGATCGCGACTAGCGTCTTCAGGAGTCCGTGAAAGACAGCCGCTGCTCGCGGGTATCTGGCACGAGCCGGCTGCTGGCCGGCATCTCGACCCTGTCCACGGCGAACACATGCCACTCGCCCGGCACCCCTTTGAGCTGTTGGGCTCCGCGGTCGGTGAACGAGATGCCCGAGCCCACGACGAGGTCTTTGACGGTGCTCGAGACGAGCACCTCGTCCGCGCCGGCAAGTGCGCTGATCCGGGCGCCGATGTTGACGGCCATGCCGCCGATGTCATCGCCGACGCGCTCGCACTCGCCGGTATGCAGCCCGGCTCGCAGCCCGATGTCGAGCGCTTGCACCTCGTCCGCGATCGCGCGGGCACAGCGGATCCCACGCGCGGGGCCGTCGAATGTGGCCAGGAAGCCGTCGCCCATGGTCTTGACTTCGCGGCCCCGGTGCTGCTCGAGCTCTGAGCGCACGAGCTCGTCGTGGCGGCCCACCAGCTCCCGCCAGCGCGCATCCCCGAGCGCCCCCGCACGCTCCGTGGAGCCAACGATGTCGGTGAACATCACGGTCGTGAGCACGCGATCGGATGGGGGCGCGTGCCGGGCGCCGGTCAGGAACTCCTCGATCTCCTCGGCGTAACCGTCGGCGTCGCCGTAGAAGGGGATGTGGTCCGCCCCTGGCAACACGACCAACTGCGCGCCGGGAATGTGCTCCGCCAGGTAGCGCGCGGACTCGACCGGCACGAACTCCTCCTCGCGGTGGAGTACCAGTGTCGGCACGCGGATGCTGGGCAGGAGATCCCGGACGTCGGTCTCGACGACCATGTCCAGCAGTGTGCGCGTCATCTGAGGACTGGCGGCCGAGCGCTCGAAGATGCCGCGCCCGATCCGGTCGCGCTCGCTGTCGGCGCTCGGCGCGAAGATCTCAAGGGTGCGACCCTCGCCCCAGTGATCGGCCGCAGCGCGCACTCGCGTGAATTCGTCCACCCAGCGCTGCCCGGCCGGGTTGTCATCGGGATCCAGTGTTCCGGTGGCAAAGGTGCCGCAGAGGATCAGGGCGCGCGTGCGCTCGGGATACGTCGCCGCGAAGAGGACGCTCATGGGCCCGCCCTCCGACAGTCCGAACAGTGCAGCGCGCTCCGAACCGGCGGCGTCCATCACCACGCGAACGTCGTCAATGCGATCCTCCAGCGGCGCCGGCGCGGCGACCGGATCGGAAAGGCCCGTGCCCCGCTTGTCAAACAGGATCAGCCGCGAGAACGAGCCAAGCTTCTCGAGGAAGCGCGCGATCCGCGGGTCCGCCCACTGCAGGTCCAAGTGCGAGATGAAGCCCGGCACGAAGACGAGGTCGAGCGGACCGTTGCCGACGACCTGGTAAGCGATGTTGATCTCACCGCTTTTCGCGTAGTGGGTCTCCGGAGGCATGGGCCAACGCACGATACCCCGATGATGGTCCCGCGCATGGATGCACCAACCGGCGCCTGATGCGGAGCCCGATAGCTGAGCCCAGGCGCGGCCGACAAGCAAGCAAGTATTCAGTGGAGACGGCGGGAATCGAACCCGCGTCCGCGGTCGCGTGAAAGGTGGCTTCTACGAGCGTAGCCGGCGCTCTGATCTCGTCCTCCGCTCGCCACGCCGGCCGGGTTGCGAAGGACCAGCTCCCGAAAGATGTCCCCGTCGCGCTGGGAGCGACACGCTTCAGGGTAAGCCTGCTTTCTGATCCCGGGCATCCCCGCCGCAGGCCAGCGGGGGCCGAGACCTCACGGCTTAGCTAGTGGCTAAGCGGCGAGGGCGTACTCGTGAGAGTCCGCACTTATGGTTTTCCCGGGTGTTTTACGAGGCCTCCCGGGACCTCGACTCGCAACCACCCCCACGAGCCGACCACGTCGAAGCCTGTCGTCCCCAGGGGTGTATGTCTCACCCGATTCTAGCCGGGTCAGGACGCGTCGATGCGGGCGCGCTCGGCGCGCAGCTCGCGTGCGACGGCGGAGACGGTGAGGGAACGGCGCCGGCGGTACGGCCGCGGAACGGGCCGGTCGCGCGGACTGGACCCGGAGCGAAGGATCGGGCCGGCCCCGGGCACGAAAATGACGCGGGGCAAGCCACTTGAGGAGCCCTCCTTCCAGTTGCCGAAGCTTCCGGATCTCTGGGCGGCAGGGCCTTTCACCTCGGTGGCCTCGCTCTCTGCGACTTGACACCCGCGTCGAGATCCAACCTAGAACGAGACCCGCGGGCGCGCAAGCGTCGTTCCCGCATCCTCCGCGAAAAAGACTCGAGGCCCCGGGCCGGCAGGCGGCACCTGCCAGAATTGACGGCATGGAGCACACGCACTGGCTCACGCCGCAGCCGCCGCAGCCCGGGCCCGAACCGGCCGCGGTGCCGCCGGTCCCCCCCACCGGACCCATCGAGCCCGAGCGCCGGCCGCTGTGGCGACGAGTCGGGACGACCGCGCTCGCGATCGGCGCACTGATCGTGAAGTTCGCGGCCAAGCTCAAGCTGCTGCTGGTCGCGCTGCCGAAGCTCAAGCTGCTGACGACCTCCGGCTCCATGCTCGTCTCGATCGCGGCCTACAGCCTGTTCTTCGGCTGGACGTTCGCGGTCGGCTTCGTCCTGCTGCTGCTCGTCCACGAGATGGGCCACGTGATCCAGCTCCGTCGCGAGGGCATCCGCGCCAGCGCGCCGATGTTCATCCCCTTCCTCGGCGCCGTCGTTGCGGCGAAGTCCCTGGGCGAGAACGCCACCGCGGAGGCGCGCGTCGGCCTCGCGGGCCCGGTGCTGGGCTCGCTCGGCGCCGCCGCGCTCATCCCCGTGTACCTCCTCACCGGCGGCGAGATCTGGCGCGCCCTCGCCTTCACCGGCTTCTTCCTCAACCTCTTCAACCTCCTCCCCGTGGTGCCGCTCGACGGCGGCCGCGCGATGGCCGCGATGGCGCCGTGGATGTGGTTCGTCGGCTTCGCCGCGCTCGTCGCGGTCACGATCGCGTTTCCCAACCCGATCCTGCTGATCATCCTGCTGTTGGGCGGGATGGAGACGTGGCGTCGCTGGCGCCAGCGGCGCGCCGGCGGCGAGGCGCAGAACGCCTACTACCGCGTCACGCCACGCGCCCGGGCCACAGTCGCGACCGTGTACGTGGGCCTGATCGTCGCGCTGGCCGTTGGGATGGACCTGTCGCACCTGCCGCGCACGCTGGGCTGACGTAAGTCTCCAACCCCGCTGTGCTGGCGGCGTTGTGATGCGTGGAGGTGCCGGTCGTCCCCAAGGAGGAGCTCGTGAGACGCACCAGCGCGGAAGTCACCCGGCCCGACAAGGCATCGCTGCCCGTCCACGGACCGAACGGACGTGCCCTCCTGCACGCGGTCGAGTCGCACGACCGGCCCACGGCCGCGCACTCCTACGTCGTCGTCGACCTCGCTCGTCGCGTGGCGCGCCGCCTCGACCTCCCGCGCGACCACGTCGCGGAGGTCGAGCAGGTGGCCCTGCTCCACGACGTCGGCAAGCTCGCCATCCCCGACGCAATTCTCGCCAAGCCGGGGCCGCTCGACGAGGAGGAGTGGGCGGCGATGCGCTCGCATCCGGCGATCGGCGCCGAGGCCGTGGCCGAGGTCCGCGAGCTGGCGCACCTCGCCCCGGCCGTGCGCGCCAGCCACGAGCGCTGGGACGGGAACGGATACCCGGACGGCCTCGCCGGCTACGACATCCCGATCGCCAGCCGGATCACCTCCGTGTGCGACGCCTACGACGCGATGACCTCCGACCGGTCCTACCGGGCGGCGCGCTCACGGCTCGTCGCGCTGGCCGAGCTGCTCGGCGGCGCCGGCAGCCAGTTCTGCCCGCACTGCGCCAACGCGCTCGTCGACGAGCTGATCGACCGCGACTGAGCCCCGCTACCGCTGGGCGTCGCGCAGCGCGCGCTCGACCTCGCGCTGCTGCTCGCGACGGCGGATCGTCTCGCGCTTGTCGTGGACGTCCTTGCCCCGCGCCAGCGCCAACTCGACCTTCGCGTTGGGCCCCTTGAAGTACATGCGGGTGGGAACCAGGGTCAGCCCGCGCTCGCGCGTCTTACCCATCAGGCGCTCGAGCTCGCGCCGGTGAACGAGGAGCTTGCGGGGTCGCTCGGGGTCGTGGTTCGCGCCGGCGGCGGGTGGATACGGGGGGATGTGGACGTTGTGGAGCCACAGCTCGCCCTCGCTGACGGAGGCGTAGCCGTCCTTCAGCTGCGCCTTGCCCTCGCGCAACGACTTCACCTCGGTCCCCGTGAGCACGAGGCCGCACTCGAGCCTCTCCAGGAACTCGTAGCGGAACCCCGCCTGCCGGTTGCTGGCGACGTCCCCGGGCGCCGCCTTGCGCTTGCCCTTCTTGGCCATGGCCTATAGCTATAGCGGCTGTGCGCCCGCAGGACGTGCGACTTCCCCCCGCCCTCGCCGACCGCCTCGCCGGCCGAGCGGCCGCGCTGCTCCCGCTCGGGTCGCTGCTGGAGGACCGCGCCGAGGCCTCCGGAGCCGAGCGCGAGGCGCTGGCGGAGCTCGCCGAACGCCTCGACAACACCTACCCCTACCCCGACGCGCACTACGCCGGCCAGATGCTCAAGCCGCCGCACGCGCTCGCGTGGGCCGCGTACGCGACGACGATGCTGCTCAACCCGAACAACCACGCGCTCGACGGCGGGCCCGCCACCGCGCGCATGGAGCGCGAGGCGGTCGCGCAGCTCGCCGGCATGTTCGGCCTCGATCCGCACCTCGGGCACCTGACGTCCTCGGGCACGATCGCGAACCTCGAGGCCCTCTGGGCGGCGAGCCGGCTGGCGCCCGGTGCCGCGATCGTCTCCGGCGCGAACGCCCACTACACGCACGCGCGCATGGCGGAGGTCGTCGGCGCGCGCCACGAGACCGTCGCCGAGGACGAGCTGGGACGCCTCGACCCGCAGGCGCTCGCCGCCCGGCTCCAGGCCGGGCGCGTCGGCACCGTGGTCGCCACGCTCGGGACCACGTCGCTCGGCGCGCTCGACGACCTCGGAGCCATCGCCGACCTGTGCGCGGAGCATGGGGCGCGGCTGCACGTCGACGCGGCCTACGGCGGGTTCTTCGCGCTCGTGGCGGGCGTGGCGGACGGCGTGCGGGCCGAGCCGTTCGCCGCGGCGGCGCGCGCCGACTCGATCGTGGTCGACCCGCACAAGCACGGCCTGCAGCCCTACGGCTGCGGCTGCGTGCTCTTCGCCGACCCCGGCGTCGGGCGCCTGTACGCCCACGACTCGCCCTACACGTACTTCACGTCCGACGACCTGCACCTCGGCGAGATCAGCCTCGAGTGCTCGCGCGCGGGCGCGGCCGCCGCGGCGCTGTGGACGACGCTGCGGGCGTTCCCGCTGACGCAGGGCGGGCTGGGCGCGTTCCTCGGCGCGGCCCGCCGCGCGGGCGTCGCGCTGGCGGCGGCGCTCGCGGCCGACGAGCGGCTCGCGCTCGCCGTCGAGCCCGAGCTCGACATCGTCTGCCCGTTCGCGCGCCTGCCGAGCGCGTCGGCGATCAGCGCGGCGAGTGACGCGGCCTTCGACGCGCTTGCCGAGCGGGGCTGGCACGTCGCCAAGCTGCGCATCGACACGGCGTGGCTGCGCCGCCGCCACGCGTGGATCGAGGCCGATGCCGATGCGACCACCGTGCTGCGCTGCTGCCTGATGAAGCCCGCGCACCTCGATGTGGCCGAGGAGCTCGCATCGGCCCTGGCCGCCGCGCTGGCCTCGCCCTAGATGTACTCCTCGGCCGGGACCGGCTCGGTGTGCCGGTCGAGGTCCCCGAGGGGCGAATAGCGCCACTGGGCGATTGCGGTCGGGACGATCGCGGACAGCACCACGACCGTCACGAGCAGCGAGAACTGCGTACGGTCGATGATTCCGGCGTTCAGGCCGTACAGCGAGGAGATCGTGCCGAAGGTCAAGCCCGTGCTCATCAGCAGCGTGATGAACGGCGCGTGCCGGGGCTCGGCCCGCCGCGCGAACGGGAACACGAGTCCGAGCTTGGGCACCATCTTCGCGGCGAACAGGAGCGCGAGCAGCCCGAGGTTCGCGAACACGGCATCGAGCGAGACGTTGAGCCCGCCCTTGAGGAAGAAGAACGGCGTCAGGAACGCGAACGCCACGACGCGGAGCCGCTTCTGCTCCTCACGATGCGCGCGGTAGTGGCGGCTCATCACGAGCCCGAGCACGAACGCGGGGAGCACGGCCTGGCCCTTGGAGGCGTCCGCGAGCACCATGAGCACCAGCAGGCACGCGAAGACGAGCTTGATCTCCGGCTCGATCACGCGGTCGCCGTACCGCCGGAAGAACCCCGGCGCGATCTTTGGCAGCAGCAGGATCAGCCCCACCGAGCCGACGAGGAACGCCGGGAACCACCCGTTCGGCGTGATGAAAATGGCCGAAAGCGCCAGGGCGGTGCCCATGTCGGTGACGAAGCAGGCACCCATCAGCAGCTTGCCGACGCGGGTGGCGTTCAGCCCGGTCTCGACCAGCACCGCGTACACCACCGCCAGCGACGTCGTCGAGAGGGCGGTCCCCGCGATCAGCGACGCCTTCACGGTCCAGCCCAGCAGACCGTACGACACGAGCCCGGCGACCACGAACGGCCCGACGAACGAGACGATCCCGATCGCCATGGTCTGGCCGAAGCGCTCGCGAAAGTCGTCGGGATCCACCTCGGTCCCGGCGAGGAAGGTCAGCACGATGGACGCAAACGAGGCGATGAACGTCAGCCATTGCTGGTCCCCGCTGATGCCGAACACGTTGCCGGCGAACACGCCGAGGCCGAGCTCCAGCAGCGCGACGGCGATCCCCGATTCGACCGAGACGATGCTCGCCACCAGCACGGCGGCAGCAAGAACAGCGGCAAGTTGGACCGGCTCCACGGGCGACCTCCACAATCGGCGTCATTGAACCAACGTCGTCGTAGAAGCCATCAGCGCCGCGGCGCGTTTACGGAGCGGGCCTCATCGCTCGAAGCGGGGATCGTAGCTCAAGCTGGAAGCTCGACCGGCTCGAGGTCCACGCGGCCGCGCGGCGCGTCCACCTTCCCGACCTCGACCTTGACCGGGTCCCCGAGGCGGATCGCCCCGCCGCCGCGGGTGCCGTGGAGGATCGTCTCCTGCTCGTTGAGCTCCCACCAGTCGCCGCGCAGGCGGCGCACCGGCAGCAGGCCCTCGTGGCCGTCGCCGAAGCGCACGAACGCGCCGACGGGCGCGAGGCCCACCACCTCCCCCTCCCACACCCGGTTCCAGCCGGTCTCGAGCAGCTCGCGCTCGAGCAGGAAGCAGCGGGCCACGTCGTCCGCGTCCCGCTCGATCGCCATCGCCTCGCGCTCGCGCTCGGACGCCCAGACGCCCTCCTCCTCCAGGCCCGCGCGCTCGGGGGGCGGCTCGTCGCCGCCGATGCCGCTCAGCAGCGCGCGGTGGCAGACGAGGTCGGGGTAGCGGCGGATCGGCGAGGTGAAGTGGCAATAACCCTGAGAATGCAATCCCGCGTGGCCGAGGTTGTGCGGGGTGTAGTGCGCCTGCTTGAGCGAGCGCAGCACCAGTGAGGTCAGTCCCGCCCGGCCGTGACCGGTGCGCCGCACGTGGGCGTCCACGAGATGCGAGCACTCCGCGACCAGGTCCGCCGCCTGTTGCGACGTGAAGTGCTCCGGAAGCGCGGGCGTCGGAACGTCGAGGGACGCGAGCTGCTCCACCAGCCGCCGCACGCTCGTCGGCTCGGGGCGCTCGTGGACGCGGTAGAGGGCGGGGAGCCGGCGGGCGTCCAGCAGCGTCGCCACCTGCTCGTTGGCCGCGATCATCAGGTGCTCGATCAGCCGGTGCGACTCGGTGTACTCGACCTCGCGCGCCGCGATCGGGTGCCCGGCGTCGTCGAACTCGAACTCCGGCTCGGCCGACTCGACGAGCAGCGCGCCCGCGCCGCTCGCGCTCCGCCTCGAGCGCACCGGCGGCGGCGCGCGCGGCGGCCAGCCCCGCCGCCCATGGTTCGAGCGCCGGCTCGTGGCCGGCGAAGATGCGATCGACGCGGTCGTAGTCCAGGCGCGCGTCGGAGCGCATCAGCGAGCGGTGGAACGATGCCTTCCGCACGTTCGCCCCCTGCAGCTCCATCTCCACGGTCACGGCCGGCCGGTCGCGCCCGGGCACGAGCGAGCAGGCGTCGCTCGACAGCGCGGCGGGGAGCATCGGCTCGACCGCGCCGGGCACGTACACGCTCGTCCCCCGCCGGCGCGCCTCGCGATCCAGCGGCGAGTCCGGCCGCACGTGCGCGGACACGTCGGCGATGTGCACCCACACGCGCCAGGCGCCGTCCCCGATCTCCTCGGCCGAGATCGCGTCGTCGAAGTCGCGCGCGCTCGCCGGATCGATCGTGAAGGTCGCCAGGTCGCGCAGGTCGCGGCGCGTGCGCTCGGCCGGGGGCTCCTCGGCGGCGCGTTCGACCGCGTCTGGGAAGCCGCGCCGGAGCCCGCGCGCGAGCATCAGCGCCTCGATCACGTCCCGGGCCACGTCGGGGCGGCCGATCCGGCGCAGGACCCTGGCGTGGCCGCGGCCCTGGCCGGCCGTGCGCAGCAGCACGAGGTCGCCCGGTGCCGCGCGGCGGTCGCGGTCCACGACGAGCCGGCGCCCCCGCTCGAAGAACGGCGAGGCCACCAGGAAGCGCCCGCGCTTCTCGAGCAGGGCGACGATGGCGGCGGACCCGGTCAGCGCGCCTCGGCGGCCAGGGTGTTGAGCGCGACGTCGAGCTGGCGCCGGGGACCGACGACCCGGATGTCCGGGGCGATGCCCGCGCCCTCCTTGATCCCGCCGCCCCCGAGATTGTGGCCGTTGGGCGTGAAGTACTGGCCGACGGTGATGTCCAGGGCCCCGCCGTTGGAGATCTCCTTGACCTCCTGGAAGACGCCCTTGCCGAACGTGCGCGTGCCCACCACCTTCGCGCCGCGGCGCTCCTGCAGCGCGGCGGTGACGATCTCCGCCGCCGACGCCGTGTCGTGGTTGACCAGCACGACGATCGGGAAGTCGGCCTTCAGCGCCCCGCCCGTGGCCTCGTAGACCTTGTTCGCCCGCGGCATGCGGCCCTTCGTGCTGACGATGCGGCCGCGGTCGATGAAGATGCTCGACACGAGCACGGCCTCGTTGAGCAGGCCGCCGCCGTTGTCGCGCATGTCGATCAGCACGCCCTTCGCGCCGGCGGCGCGCTGGCGCTCGACCGCGCGGCGCAGCTCGCCGTGCACGCCGTTCGTGAAGCCCGACACGGCGTCGTAGCCGATCTTGACGCCCTTGACCGTCCGCAGCCGGGACGTCACCGACGGCGTCGAGACCTGGGCGCGAGCGACGCGCAGCTCGCGGCGCGCCGGCGGCTTCGCGCTGACGACCGTGATCCGCACGAACGTACCCGGCTTGCCGCGGATCAGCGCGGTGGTCTGCTGGATCGGCTTGCCGGCGATCGACGTGCCGGCGACCGCCACGATGCGATCGCCGGCCTTGATGCCGGCCTTGTCCGCCGGGGTGCCCGCGAACACGCGCGTGACCCGCAGCCCGCGCTTGTCGGGGACGACCTCGGTCCCGATCCCGGAGAACCGGCCGCTGGACTGCTCGAGGAAGCGCTTGTAGGCGGTCGGGTCGAGATAGCTGGAGAAGCGGTCGTGGAGGGAGTCCACGGCCCCCGCGATGCCGGTGTTGACCAGGGAGCCGGTCTTGACCTTGCGGTAGTAGTCCTGCCTGATGACGTCGAAGGCCTCCTGCGTGGTCTTCACGTCCTCGGAGACCAGCGCATTGCGGATCGGGCCGGGCAGGTCCTGCGGGTGGCCGCCGAGGTAGATGCCGACGGACAGCAGCACGAGCACCGCCAGCACGGCGAGCGTGACGGAAATGACGGAGGAGCGCCGGCGCGGAGGCATGGCGGTGCAGGGTACTGAGCCGGCGAGCCCCGCCCGGCCGGTCCGGCGTGGCCTCAGACCCGCAGGAAGCGGCGCAGCGACAGCGCCGAGCCGGTGGCCGAGACGGCCACGCTGGCCGCCAGCAGCAGCACGATCAGGAGTGTGAAGTTGATCGTGCTGGGCGCGGCGATCAGCGCGAAGTCGCGGGCGAGCGGGTCGATCAGGGCGACCTTCCCGACACCCAACAGCAGGATCGCCAGCACGCCCCCGAGCGCCCCGACGATCACGCCCTCGATCACGAACGGCCAGCGGATGAACCAGTCGGTCGCGCCGACCAGCTTCATCACCTCGACCTCGCGGCGCCGCGAGAACAGCGACAGCTTGATCGTGTTGGAGATCAGCAGGATCGAAGCGGCGATCAGCAGCGCGGCCAGCAGCGCCATCGTCAGCTTCACGATGCGGGTGGCCGAGAGGATCTTGCTCGTCTCGTCGCGGCGGTTCTTGACCTCGTCGATCGCGGAGTCCGAGGGCGTCCGGCGGCCGGTCGCGCCGACCGGCATGATCGCGTCGCGCACGCGGTTGAGGTTGCTCGCGTGGTCGGGCGTGACGCGGAATGTGTCGGGCAGCGGGTTGGAGCCGAGCAGCTGGTAGGCCTGGGGGTTGCGCCTGCGCTCGTCCTTGTACGCCTGGGCCTTGGAAACGAACTGGATGCGCTTGACGTGCGGGGTCCGTCCGATCAGCGCCTTCACGCGCTGGATGTCCGCCGGCTTGGCGTCGGTCTTGAGGTAGACGTCGAGCAGCAGGCGGCCGCGGACCTCGTTCGCCGCGCCCGTGGTCGCCTGCACGATCGGGATGAACACGCCCAGCACGAGCATCGTGACCAGCACCGTCGCGAGCGCGGCGAAGCTCGGCAGCGCGCTGCGCCGCAGCGAGCGCATCGCCTCGCGGAGGAAGAAGGACAGGCGCATCAGTCGGTCGGGTCGCGCTCGGCGTCGCGCACGCGCTCACGCTCGCGCGCGTGCGCGGCGGCGACGCGGTCCAGTCGAAGTCCGGGTCGGCGACCGCGCCGCGCATGCGGGCCGCGAACTCCCGCGTCGACTCGTCGCCGGTGTACAGCCCGGCCGCCTCGTCGCGCACGATCTGGCCCTCGGCCAGCTCGATCACCCGGCGGCGCATCTTGTCGACCATCGCGTGGTCGTGGGTCGCGACCAGCACCGTCGTGCCCGTGCGGTTGATCCGGTAGAGCAGCTGCATGATCCCGATGCTCGTCTCGGGGTCGAGGTTCCCGGTCGGCTCGTCGCACAGCAGCATCGGCGGGTGGTTGACGAACGCGCGCGCGATCGAGACGCGCTGCTGCTCGCCGCCCGAGAGCTGGTCGGGATAGCTGTGGAGCTTCGTCGAGAGCCCGGTCAGGCGCAGGATGTCGGGCACCTTGGCGCGGATCTCGCGGCGACTGCCGCCGGTGACCTGGAGTGCGTAGGCGACGTTGTCGTGCACCGTGCGGTTCGGGAGCAGCTTGAAGTCCTGCCACACGACCCCGATGTTGCGCCGGTAGTAGGGCACCCGCCGCCGCGGGATCTCGTGCACGTCGTGTCCGGCCACGCGCACCGTGCCCTGCGAGGCCTCCAGCTCGCGGATCAGCAGGCGCATGACGGTCGACTTCCCCGAGCCGGTGTGGCCGACCAGAAACACGAACTCGCCCCGCTCGATCTCGAAGGTCACGCGGTCGAGGCCGACCTCGCCGCCCTCGTAGACCTTCGAGACGCCGCGGAACTCGATCACGTGCTCGCCGTCGGGCGGCCGCGCCGCCGGACGCTTGGGCACGGCGGGGCGCGCGCCGGAGCGCGCGCGGCCCTGGCGGTGCTGTCGCTCGGGAGCAGCCATCGCGGCGCCGGACCCTAAATGGCTGCGGCTTGCTTCTGAAGCCGTGCAAGCGCTCCTGCACAGGCCCACTACCCTCGCACCATGACCACGACCTCCACCTCCACCCTGCCCAACGGCCTGCCGCTGCATCGGGTCGAGCTCGACGGCACGCGCTCGGTGACCGCGCTCGTGGCCTTCGACGCCGGCGCCCGCACCGAGCGCGCCGAGGAGAACGGCATGGCCCACTTCCTCGAGCACCTCGTCTTCAAGGGCGGCGAGAAGTACCCGACCTACCGCGACGTCAACGAGACCGCCGAGCGCATGGGCGCCTCGCTCAACGCGTACACGAGCCACGACCTCGTCGCGTTCCACATCACCGCCCGCGCGGAGGCGGCCCCGCAGGCGATCGACCTTCTGACCGACTTCGTCGGGCGGCCGCGCATCGACGCCGACGAGCTGGACCGCGAGCGCGGCGTGGTGATCCAGGAGATCGCCCGCGCACACGACCAGCCCTCCGTGCTGGCCGAGCACCTGATCGACGAGGCCGCCTTCGGCGACCACCCGCTCGGCCGGCCGGTGCTCGGCCCCGAGGAGCACCTGCGCGCGTTCCGGCGCGAGGACATCGTCGCCTTCCGCGAGCGCCGCTGGGCCGGCGTCCGGGGTGGCGCTTTTCTGGTCGGTACTCCATCCGCCGTGGCCGGGAACGGCGCGATCGACGAGCTGTTCGGGCGCTTCCCGCGATCTCGGCGCCCCCGGGCCCTACGACCCCGCCCCGAGCCTTGCGCCGCGCACGCGCGTCGAGCGCCGCGACTCCAAGCAGTCGCACCTGCGCATGTCCTACCGCCCGTCGATCGACGTCTCCAGTCTCCCTGCGCGCGCCGCGCTGACGATCTACGCGACGCTGCTCGGCGGCTCGATGGGTTCGCGCCTGTTCGACGAGATCCGCGAGCGCCGCGGCCTCGCCTACTCCGTCTACGCGCTCGACCACGCCTTCGCCGACGTCGGCGTGCTGCAGCTCTCGGCCGGGCTCGACTCGACCAAGTGCATCGAGGCCTTCCAGCGGATGCGGGAGATCGTCGACGAGCTGCGCGCGGACGGGCCCACCGAGGAGGAGGTCGAGCGCGCGCGCGCCTACGCCGCTGGCCGCCGCGTGCTCGCGTTCGAGAACACCAACGCGGTCGCGCGACACGCGGCCTACGAGTCGATCGTATTCGGCGAGGAGATCGACCCCGACGCCGCGATCGCCCGCCTCGACGCGGTCACCCACGACGAGGTGGCCGAAGTCGCGCGCGGGATCAGCCAGGAGCTCGCGATCGCCTGCGTCGGCCCCCACGACGAGGAGGAGTTCGCCGCGACGGCGTAGGATCGCGGGGTTGGTGCCGGACGCCGCGCTCCCCCTCCGCGAGCTGCAGCTCTACGTCCAGCGCGTGAGCGACCGCTGGCCGATCGAGCGCGCGCACGTCGCCGCGGGCGAGCCGTGCCTGGTCGTGCTCGTCTCGCCGGGCTTCGACGGCGTGCCGTGGCTGGAGCGCGTGCGGCAGGCCGAGGCCCTGTGGGATGCCGACGCCATCGGCGAGCGCGCCGAGGTGCACTGCTACACCTCCGTGGAGCTGGAGCGCAAGCTCGAGGACCTCCCGCGCGTGCGTGCCGCAGTCGAGTCCGGGACCGACGTGCTCGCGGCCCGTGACGACTCGACCTGACGGTCGTCGTACCCTGTAGAGGCGGCCGGATGGCTGCCGGCACGGCTGCCATACCACGATCATGACCCCCCTCCTGTCCGCGACCCTGCTGCGCACGCAGTCCGATGCACGCCTGGTCGCACTCGTGCGCCAAGGCCACGAGCGGGCCTTCGAGGCCATCGTCGAGCGCTACCGACGGCAGCTGCACCGCCACGTGCGGCGCGTGCTGCCCGAGTCGCGGGCCGAGGACGCGGTCCAGCAGACGTTCCTGAAGGCGTGGTCGTCGCTGCAGGACGACTCCGAGGTGCGCGACCTGCGGCCGTGGCTGTACCGGATCGCCCACAACACGGCCCTCGACGCGCTCAAGCGCTCGGGCTACGACTACGACGAGCTCAACGAATCGCTGCGGTCGCCCGGTGGGCCGGAGGCGGACCTCGAGCGGCGCACGGTGATCCGCGAGACGCTGGCCGGTGTAGCGGCGCTCCCGGGCAACCAGCGCGAGGCGCTGCTGCGCACGGCAGTGGGCGGCGACAGCCGCGCGCAGGTCGCGCACGACCTCGGCCTCACCGACGGCGCCGTCCGCCAGCTCGTGCACCGGGCGCGCGCGACCCTGCGGGCGGCCGCGACGGTGGTGACGCCGGCACCGCTCGCCGCGTGGGCGGCCGGCGCCGCCACCGCGGGTGAACCGACGGCCGCGCGACTCGCGGAGCTGGGGGCCGCCGGCGGCGCGGGGCTCCTGCTCAAGGGCGGCGCGGCGCTGGTGGCGGCCGGCGTGCTCGTGACCGGGCCGGTCGCCCTCAACGATCTCTCCAAGCACCACAGCCTCGGCCCCGACGCCGCGGCGGCAGACACGTCCACGGCGCCCGCGGCGAGGTGGGTGGCGAACGGCGGAACCGGCAGCGCGGGGACGACCGGGTCCGGTGGCCGCAGCGGAGCGGCCGGCGCCGAACGCTCCGGATCGGACGGCGGCAGGCGGACCTCCGGCTCGGGCACGTCCGGCTCCAGCGAGCACTCGGGCTCGGGCCGCGACGGTCGTGACGGCTCGGGGGGCGGGGACGATCACGGCGGCTCCGGGCACTCGGGGCCCGGTGGGGGCGACGATCACTCGGGCTCCAGCGGATCGGGCTCGGGGGGCGACGACCACAGCGGCTCCAGCGGCTCCGGCTCCGGCGGCGAGCGCTCCGGCTCCGGCGACGGCCTGAGCGGGAGCGGTGACGGCGGGGGGTCCGGCTCGTCGGGCGGCGGTTCGGGGTCGGGCACGTCCGGGAGCGGCTCGGGCTCCTCGGGCTCCGGCTCGGACGGATCCCGCTCGGGCTCCGACGGCGGCCTCTCGGGCGGCTCGGGCTCCGGCGACGGCTCGCTCGGCGAGCTGCCGGGCACCGAGCACTAGAACCGCACCGGATCCCCCGTCCCACCGTCCACGAGCGCGCGCGATCGCTCGCCTGGTGTGCGAGCCGGGTCGATCAGATGTCCAGGCTTGCGTGACCTTCCCCGGGATCGGGTCGTCACAGCCTGTGAACCCTTCCCAAGGAGACGTGACATGCGAAGGATGATCATCGTCGGTCTGGCCGCTGCCCTCGCGGCGAGCCTGATGCTGCTGCCGGCGGGCGCGTCCGCTCGCTCCAAGCACAAGCACAAGTCGTGCCCGCGCAGCGCGCGGGTGGACCGCAACCACGACCGCATCCCCGACCGCTGGGAGTGCCGTCACAACCTGTCGGTGAAGGTCAAGCAGACGAAGCGCGACCAGGACCGCGACGGGCTCAACAACCTCGGTGAGTTCAAGGCGGGAGACAACCCGCGCGACGCCGACACCGACAACGACGGCGTCAAGGACGGGGCCGAGCACTCCGGCACGATTCAGTCCTTCGTCGCGGACCCGGGCAGCCCCAACACGGGCACGCTCACGATCGCGCTCGACGGCGGCGGAACCGTGACCGGCAAGGTCACCGCCAGCACCGAGTGCAAGGTCAAGCCGGCCACGCCGACCACGCCGACCGCAACGGCGACCAGCGACGGCGGCGACCACCACGGCGACAACAGCGGTCCAGGGTCGACGACCAGCGGTGACAACCACGGCGACGACAACGAGAACGACGCCAACGAGAACGAGAACGAAAACGAGAACGAGAACGAGAACCACGGCTGCACAGCCGCGGACCTCACCCAGGGGCGCGTGGTCAGGGAGGCCGAACTGAAGATCACGCCCGCCGGAGCGGTCTTCGACGAGATCAAGCTCGCCTGACGACGATCCAGGTCCGGAATGGTGAAACGGGGCGGCCCATGGGCCGCCCCGTTTGCGTTCCCTAGGAGATCGCCACCATTCGTTCGATCGGCACCCGCGCCCGCTCGGCGATCTCGTCGGGCACGCGGACCTCGGGCGCCATGTTGGCGAGCGCGTCGCGCAGCTTGGGCAGCGTGATCATCTTCATGTACTGGCAGATCGCCGCCGGGTTGGCGGCGATGAACTCGGTGTCCGGCGCCGCCTGCTGGAGTCCGTAGATCATGCCGGTCTCGGTGGCGACGATCGCCTCGCGGCCGGGCTCGGCCCGCTCCTCGGCATACTTGAGCATCCCGCCGGTGGAGAGCATCTCGACGCCCTCCGGGTCGATGTCGCCGGCCGAGACGTACTCCATCACGCTCGTCGTGCAGCCGCATTCGGGGTGGATGAGGAAGTCGGCGTCGGGGTGCGCGGCGCGCACGTCGTTGATGTCCGATGGCCTGATGCCCGCGTGCACATGGCACTCGCCGATCCACACGTGGAGCTTGCGGCCGAGCTGCTTCTCGACGTGGGCGCCGAGGAACATGTCGGGGCCGAAGAGGATCTCGGTGTCGTCGCCGTGCTCGCGCAGGATGTGCTCGCAGACGGCGACCGCGTTGCCCGACGTGCAGCAGTAGTCGGTCTCCGCCTTCACGTCGGCGCTGGTGTTCACGTACATCACGACCACGGCGCCCGGGTGCTTCTCCTTCCAGTGGCGCAGCTGGTCGGCGGTGATCGAGTCGGCCAGCGAGCAGCCGGCGCGCAGGTCGGGCAGCAGCACGGTCTTGTCGCGGCAGAGGATCGACGCCGTCTCGGCCATGAAGTGCACGCCACAGAAGGCGATGACCTCGGCCTCGGTGGCGTTGGCCTGGCGCGAGAGACCGAGCGAGTCCCCGACGTAGTCCGCCGCGTTCTGGATCTCCGGCACCTGGTAGTTGTGGGCGAGGATGACGGCGTTGCGCTCGGCGGCCAGCTCGCGGACCTCAGCTGTCAGCGAGGCGACCTTCTCGGGGGTCTCGGAAGACGCGCCGTTCTGGATGACGGGCAGAGGCTTCATGGCAATGGCTCCAGGGTGAGGGATAGATCGAGCGCTGACGCGGAGTGGGTCAGCGCACCGATCGAGATGAATTCTACGCCCGTTGTCGCAGCCTCCCCCAGATTCTCGAGCGTGATCCCCCCGCTGGCCTCGAGCGTCGCCCGCCCCGCCACGTGCTCGACGACCTCGCGCAGGTGCGCGGGGGGCATGTTGTCGAGCAGCAGGCGGGTCGCTCCGGCGTCCAGCGCCTCGTCCACCTCGGCCAGGTCGCGGCACTCGACCTCGAGCGGCAGGTCGGGCGCCGCGGCCCGCGCGCGCCGCACCGCCTCGCCCACTCCGCCGGCCGCCGCCGCGTGGTTCTCCTTGATCAGGATCGCGTCGTAGAGCCCGGCGCGGTGGTTCACGCCGCCGCCCGCGCGGACCGCCGCCTTCTCGAGCGCTCGCAGCCCCGGCGTGGTCTTGCGGGTGTCGAGGATTTGTGCGCCCGAGCCCTCGACCTCCTTGACCGCGCGTGCGGTGGCCGTGGCCACGCCGGAGAGGCGCTGGAGGAAGTTCAGCGCCGTGCGCTCGGCGCCGAGCAGCGCGCGCGTGCGGCCCTCCACGCGCAGCACGGGCCCGCCCTCGCGCCACTCGCCCTCCGGCGCGAGGCGCTCGATCTCGACGCCGGGGTCGAGCTGGCGGAACGCCTCCTCGGCGGCGTCGAGGCCGAAGAGGACGCCCGGGGCCTTCTGCGTGATCGTGGCGCGCGCGCGGGCCCCCTCGTCCACCGTCGCCGCGCTCGTCGCGTCACCCGGGCCGATGTCCTCGGCCAGGGCACGCGCGACGACCTCGCTGAGCTGCTCGTCCGCCACGGTCGGCGGAGGATACGGAGCCGGCGGTCGGGTGCGCTACCGCCTGCGAGGCGCCTGCTTGATCGTGAACCGCAGCGTGAACGTCCGGGAGACGTTCCCCGCGGCATCACGGGCGGTGAGGACCAGCGCGTAGCTGCCGGGCTTGAGGCTCGAGACCTTGAACCTCAGCCGGTTGGCGCCCTTCGCGCCACGGAAGGTCGTCTTCGCGCGGCGCACGGTCAGCGTGCAGCGCGTCGCAGTCTTGGCGCTGGGGCTGCACCTCCCGCGAACCCTGTGGCCCCTGACGCTCTGGTTGACGACCGCGGAGATCGTCGCGGCCTCCGACAGCGTCAGCTTCAGCGTGGTGCCCGCCCTCGCGAGAAACGATCGGGATGAGAACCCGAGGGCGGAGAGGCCGGGTCTGGTCGTGTCCGGGATCGCGGTCGGGGTCGGGATCACGGTCAGCGTTGGCGCGAGCGGAAGAGGGGGTGGCGGCGGGGCGCCTACCACGGCGTTCACCGCGGTCGGGCCGTAGCCAGGATTGAACGTGTTGCCACCAGCAAGTGGGGGCGTCACCGTCGTCGTGGCGAAGGTCCCCGCGTTGGTGCCGGCGAGGAATCCGACGCTGTCGCCGGGCACGGCCGCAGCGGCGAACGCCGAGCTCGGATGCAGCGCCAGCGTGCCCCCGAGCGTCGCGTTCGCACCCACCACCAGCTTGTCGAACTGCCCCGGCGTCGTGCCATCGACCTCGACGTCGAGCGTGCCCGCGGGGCCCTGTGTGTAGTTCCCGCTGATCGTCAGCGTTCCTGGGCTCGAGCCGGGGGCGACCGTCCCGCTCGCGTTGTTCACCGATCCGGTGACCGAGCCGCCGCCGCTCAATGTCCCGCCATTGAGGCTGAAGGTGCTCCCGGTCGCACCCGTGAGGTCGAGCGCCGCACCGGTGCCGACGGCCGTCGTGCCAGCCGTCTGGGTGAGCGTCGCGGGTCCGGTCGAGTCCGTGTACATCGTGTCGCTGTTGACCTGGAGCGTCCCGCTGTTGCTGAGGTTGCCCTTGATCGTTCGGGTGTTGGCGGTTCCCGTGGTGGTGATCGTGCCGGAGTTGGTCAGCGTGGCCGCCGGGGCGTCGAGCGCGACGTTCGCGGACGTGGAATCGAGCGTGATCGCTCCCGCGTTGGTCGACCCTCCCGCCGCGGTCAGGGTGCCCGACACCACCTTCAGGTTCTGCCCCGCCGCAAGATTGCCGGTCAGACCGACGTTGCCGTTCACCAGCACGCCGCTCGCGCCGGCGCCCGTGTAGTTGAGCCCGCCGCACGGCAGGGTCACCGGCGCGATGCCGCTGGTGTCCCCCGCGCCCTGGTTGAACACCTGCGCGCTCAGCGTGCCGGTACCGGTGGCGTTGATGTGGCCGCTCGTCCCGTTCGTCACCGCAACGGTTCCGCCCCCGGCGGGGCACGTGTCATCCGCCGACGTCAGCGTGACGCCGTTGGCGAGATTGATCGTCCCTTGGTTGTCGAGCGTCGTCGTCGCCCCGGTCGAGTGCCTGTACTGCGCGCTGCCGTTGAACTGGAGGGTGCCGCCCTGGTTGAGGACATCGCCCTTGAGGATCGCGCTGCCGTCGCCCGCCTGGGGCGTGACGGTGATCTTGCCCCCCTGGTTCCACAGGCGGTTGGGGGAGGCGCCGACGTCGATGAACGGCGCGGCCCCGGTGCAGCCGGGGATGGGGCAGTCGAGCACGATCTCACCGAACGTGCCCATGTGGAGCTCGCCGCTCGCCGTGATCCCCGCCGCGGTCCCGTTGGATGAGACGTTGATGGTCTTCAGCCCGGTCTGGCCGATCGTCAGCTTCTTCGTCGCTGCGGTCGTCGTCAACGTCACCGTGTACGGCCCGGTGCCCATGATGTTGGCGTCACAGGCGGCGGTGGGCACGCCGTTGCTCCAGTTCGTGGCGGTGTTCCAGTCGCCTCCGCTCGTGTTGATCCAGTTCGTGACGGCCATGCCGCTCACCGGGCAGTCCGCGGCCGCGGCCGACGGCGCGTTGGCGAGCGCATTGGCCCCCAGCACGACGAGCAGGGCGAGCAGTGGAGCAGCGGGTACGAGGCGGAGTCTCGGCAAGGCGGGCTGGGCGGTGTCCGTTCCGTCCGAGGAGCAAGCGTAGCGGGAGCGCTAGGTCCGCAGGAGCGTCAGCGGTCTCAGGCGACGACGGTGATCGTCTGGAACCCCGGGTCGCTGGCCCCGTGCAGCCGCGCGCCGGCGGCGGCGAGGGCGCGCAGGTACTCGACCACCTCGGCCGTGATCCGCTCCCCCGGCAGCAGCGCCGGGATCCCCGGCGGGTAGCCCGCGATCGACTCGGCCGAGACGCGGCCGACCGCCTCGTCCACGGGCAGCACGTTCCCGGGGCGCAGGAAGGCCTCGCGCGGCGGCACGGTGGTCTCGGTGCTCAAGGTCGCCTGCGGCGGCGCGAGGATCGGCGCCGTCCCGGGCCGGCGGATCTCCTCGAGCTCGGCCGCCAGGTCGTGGGCGAAGCGCTCGAGCGGGCCGACGGGCTGGCCGAGACCGAGCACGAGCACGATCGTCGCGTGCGTGGCCAGCTCGACGTACACGTCGGAGCCGCGCTGGAGCGCCTGGGAGACCTCGTAGCCCGTGCAGCCCGTCCCGCGGACGTCGATCACGATCCGCAGCGGGTCGTGGGCGGCGACCCCCGGCCGGCCGACCAGGTCCGCCCCCACCACCCGGCACCCCTCGATCGCGTCGATCGCCTCGACCTCGCGATCCGCCGCGGCAACCGTGCGCCCGAGCAGGTCCTGGCCGTGGATCGCGATCTGGCGGCGGGCCGCGTCGAGCGAGGCGAGCAGCAACGAGTTCGGGCTGGTCGAGCGCACCAGCCGCACCATGCGCGCGAGCCGCTCGGCGTCCACGCGGTCGGAGTCCGCGACGTGGAGCATGGCCGACTGGGTCAGCGACCCGACCATCTTGTGCGTCGAGGTGAGCGCCGCGTCGGCGCCCTGCTGGAGCGCCGAGGGCGGGACCGCGCGGTGGAAGCCGAAGTGCGGGCCCCACGCCTGGTCCACGACGAGCGCCGCGCCGGCGGCGTGCGCCGCCTCCGCGCAGCCGGCGACATCGGCCGCCATCCCGTAGTAGGTGGGCGACACGACGAACACGGCGCGCGCCTCGGGCGCGGCCGCCAGCGCCGCCGCGATGGCCTCCGGGGTGACGCCGTGCGCCATGCCGAGGTCGTCGTCGTACTCGGGCGCGACCCAGTGCGCTACGCCGCCGCTGAGCACCAGGCCGTCCACGAGCGAGCCGTGGGAGTTGCGCTGCGCGACGACCTCGGCGCCCTCGGGCGCGAGCGTGAGGCAGAGGGCGTGGTTGCCCTGCGAGGCGCCGTTGGAGAGGAACCAGGTCTGCTGGGCGTCGTAGAGGTCGGCGGCAAGCGTCTCGGCGCGGTCGTAGGGCGTCGGCGGCGGGCCGACGTCGATCTCCTCGATGCCCTGCGCGACGTCGAGCGTGAGCGCGGCCTCCCCCATCGCGTGGCGCAGGCCGGCGTCGGCGCCCGGCCCGCCCTTGTGCCCCGGCACGTGGAACCGCGTGGGGTCGCGGAACGCATACGACGTCAGCGCCTCCAGGTACGGCGCGGTCTGCTGCGGCAGCTGCATCGGCGCTAGTTGCTCGACGCTTCCTGCAGCAGGTACGCGCGGACGAAGTCGTCGAGATCGCCGTCGAGCACGCGCTGGACGTCACCCGCCTCGACGCCGGTGCGCAGGTCCTTGACCTGCTTGTAGGGGTGCAGGACGTAGTTGCGGATCTGCGAGCCGAAGTTCACGTCCTGCGCCTCGCCCCGCTCCGCCGCGATCTCCTCCCGGCGCTTGCGCTCCTCGAGCTCGGCGAGCTTCGAGCGGAGCATCGCCATCGCGGTGGCCTTGTTGGACGACTGGGAGCGCTCGTTCTGGCACTGGACGACGATCCCGCTGGGGCGGTGCGTGATCCGCACCGCCGAGTCGGTCTTGTTCACGTGCTGCCCCCCGGCGCCGCTCGCGCGGTAGGTGTCCACCTGGAGGTCCTCGTCCTCGATCCTCACGTCCGCGCTCGCGTCGACGACCGGGGACACCTCGACGCCCGCGAAGCTCGTCTGGCGCCGCTTGGCGGCGTCGAACGGCGAGAGCCGGACGAGCCGGTGCACGCCCTTCTCGGCCGAGTAGAGGCCGTAGGCGTTGTCGCCCGACACGCGGAAGGTCGCCGACTTGATCCCGGCCTCCTCTCCCGGGCTGACCTCGAGCAGCTCGACCTTGAAGCCGCGCTTCTCGGCCCAGCGCATCTCCATGCGCAGGACCATCTCGGCCCAGTCCTGCGCGTCGGTGCCGCCGGCACCGGCGTTGACCGTCACCAGCGCGTCGCCCGAGTCGTAGCGGCCCGAGAACAGTCGCTCCTCCTCGAGCCCGGCCAGCCGGCGCTCGACCGAGGCGATCTGCTCGTCCAGTTCGGCCGCCAGGTCGGCGTCCTCCTCGGCCAGCTCGACCAGGCCGCCGAGGTCCTCGACGTCCGCCTGGAGGCGCTCGAACTCCTCGAGCTTGCGCGTGGCGCGGGCGTGCTCGGCGCTGACCCGTGCGGCCCGCTCCTGGTCGTCCCAGAACCCGGGCGCGCCCATCTGCTCCTCGAGCCCGGCGACGCGCCGCTTCAGCTCAGCCGGGTCAAAGGTAGTCCGCGAGCAGCTTGAGCTGGTCGCGGATCGCCGCAAGGCGCTGCGGCGTCGGCTCCGAGGCGGGTGTCGTCGCCACTACGCCCCGTGGCACTTCTTGAACTTCTTGCCCGATCCGCACCAGCACGGGTCGTTGCGCCCGATCTGCTCGTGCTCGTCGACGTGGCGCTGCTCGACCGGCTGCGGAAGCATCGACATCTCCTGCTCGGAGACCTCGCCGTCCTCGTAGGCCGCGGCGGCGGCGCCCGCCTCGGCCGAGGCCATCGCGATCGCCTCGGCGCCGCCGACCGGGCCGCCACCCGAGTAGGACACGCGCCCCGAGGCGGTCGATGAGGAGCCGGCGCCCGGGCTGGCCGGGATCGGCGACGGCCCGCCGCCCGCCCCGTTGTCGCCCTCGACCGTCACCTCGACGTTGAAGATCATGCGGGAGAAGTCGGTCCAGATGCCGTTCATCAGGTCGTTGAACAGCTCGAACGCCTCGTTCTTGTAGGCGACGAGCGGCTCGATCTGGGCGAACCCGCGGAGGTGGATCCCCTCGCGCAGATAGTCCATGTCGTAGAGGTGCTCACGCCAGCGCTCGTCGATGATCTGCAGCAGCAGGTAGCGCTCGAGCGCCCGCATGAGCTCCTCGCCGAGCTCCTCCTCGCGCTCGCCGTACATCTCGAGCGCGTCCTCGGCGAGCATGTCGACGAGCTCGGCCCGCTCGATCTGCTCGGGCGAGAGCTCGGCCGGGTCGATCTCCGTCGGGAAGAGCTGCTCGACCTGGGCGAACAGTCCGGGCACATCCCAGTCCTCGACGAAGTCGCCGGGCGTGTACTCGCTCACGAGCCGCTCGATCACCTCGCGCACGTGCTCGCGGGCCTCGTCGCCGAGGTCCTCGCCCTCGAGCACGCGGTCGCGGTACTCGTAGATGACCTCGCGCTGCTGGTTCATCACGTCGTCGTACTCGAGGACGCGCTTGCGAATCAGGAAGTTCTGCTCCTCGACCTTCTTCTGCGCCTTCTCGATCTGGCTCGTGAGCATCTTGGCCTCGATCGGCTCCTCGTTGCCCTCGTCGTCCGTCGTGCCGAAGCGCTCGAGGATCTTGTAGATGCGCTCGCCGGCGAACAGGCGCACGAGGTCGTCCTCGGCCGACAGGAAGAAGCGCGACTCGCCCGGGTCGCCCTGTCGGCCGGAGCGCCCGCGCAGCTGGTTGTCGATCCGGCGCGACTCGTGGCGCTCGGTGCCGCAGATGAACAGGCCGCCCGCGTTGAGGACCTCCTCGTGCGCACCCTCGACCCGCCGCTCGATCGCCGGCAGGACGTCCTGGAAGCGCTCGTCGTAGTCCGGGTCGCCGGGCTTGAGGCCGAGCTTGGCCAGCTCCAGCCTCGTCAGGTGCTCCGGATTGCCGCCCAGCTTGATGTCGACGCCGCGGCCGGCCATGTTGGTCGCGATCGTCACCGCGCCGGGCTGGCCGGCCTCGGCGATGATCTCGCCCTCGCGCTCGGCGTGCTCGGGCTTGGCGTTGAGCACGGTGTGCTTGATGCCCCGCGTGTCGAGCTGCTGGGAGAGCAGCTCGGAGACCTCGACTGAGATCGTCCCCACCAGCACCGGCTGGCCGCGCTCGTTGCGCTCGGTGATCTCGTTGACGACGGCCGCCCACTTACCGTCCTTGGTCTTGTAGATCTGGTCGTTGCGGTCCTCGCGCACCATCGGCTCGTTGGTCGGGACCTCGACGACGGGCAGGTCGTAGATCTTCATGAACTCGGACGCCTCGGTCAGCGCCGTGCCGGTCATGCCGCCGAGCTTCTCGTACATGCGGAAGTAGTTCTGCAGCGTGATCGTGGCGAGCGTCTGGTTCTCCTCCTGCACCGCCACCTTCTCCTTGGCCTCGACCGCCTGGTGCAGGCCCTCCGACCAGCGCCGGCCCTCGAGGATGCGGCCGGTGAACTCGTCGATGATCTTCACCTCGCCGTCGATCACCTCGTAGTCGACCTCGCGCTTGTAGAGCGACTCCGCCTTGAGCGCCTGCTGGAGATGGTTGACGAGGTGGCCGTTCTCGGCCGTGTACAGGTGCGGGATGCCGAGGAATTGCTCGGCCTTCTTCACACCGCGCTCGGTGACCGCCACCGTCTTGTGCTTCTCGTCGAACTCGAAGTCGAAGTCCGCTACGAACTCCTTCTTGGCGCGCGGGTCCATGCCCATCGGCGTCTTGCCGGACTCGAACTGCGGGGCCAGGCGGGCGAACTTCGCGTACAGGTCGGCGGCCTGCTCGGGAGCACCCGAGATGATCAGCGGGGTCCGCGCCTCGTCGATGAGGATGTTGTCGACCTCGTCGACGATCGCGAACTGATGGGCGAAGGAATGGCGCTTGCCGTTCGCGTCCACCTCGACCCAGTCCTCGGGCTTCTCGCGGGCGCCGTGCTGGACCTTCTCCTCCAGCGAGGTGGCCATGTTGTCGCGCAGGTAGTCGAAGCCGAACTCCGAGTTGGTGCCGTAGGTCACGTCGGCCGCGTAGGCGGCCTGCTTCTCCTCGTAGGGCTGCATGTTCTGCAGGATCCCCACGGTCACCCCGAGCGTGTCGTAGATCGGCTTCATCCACTCAGCGTCGCGGCGGGCGAGGTAGTCGTTGACCGTCACGAGGTGCACGCCGTTGCCCGCCAACGAGTTCAGGACGATGGGCAACGTCGCCGTCAGCGTCTTGCCCTCGCCCGTCTTCATCTCGGCGATCGCGCCGTCGTGCAGCACCATGCCGCCGATCATCTGCACGTCGAAGTGGCGCAGGCCGAGTGTGCGCTTGGAGGCCTCGCGCGTCAGCGCGAAGCTCTCGTACAGCAGGTCGTCGAGCGTCTCGCCGTCGCGGGCCCGCTCACGCAGCTTGTCGGCCTCGTGGCGGAGCTCCTCATCGGTGAGGAGCTCCATCTCGGGCTCATAGGCGTTGATGCGGTCGACCCGCTGGGCGTAGCCCTTGTATTGCTTGGCCTCGCCGAGGCGAAGCGCGCGATCCAAGATGCCCATACGCGCCTAGCGTAGCAACGGCGAGGGAACGCTCAGGAGGCGGGTGAGACGTTGCCGCGGATGGCCGCGGAGCGGGACTCCCGGCGCTTGCGCCGCTTGTCGCGATGGCGCTTGACCTGGCGGGCCAGCTCCTCCGCGCAGAGGTTGATCGAGTGGATCATGTCCCGCGACGCATCGCGGGCCCGGAGGGTCACGCCCTTGAGGTGAAGCGTGACCTCGGCGACCTGCGAGTCGGCGATTGCCGGGTTGCGCTCCTCCTTGACCTCGACCTCCAGCTCTGCGAGCGGGGAGACCTGCTTCGCGATCTTTCCGAACCTCCGCTCCACGTAGTCCCGGATGTCATCCGTGACCGGCGTGTTGCGCCCTTTGATCGCGATCCGCATGGGACCTCCTCGGTGTGTGGACGTCGTGGCCGGATGCTACGCCCGACGCGGCGGTTTGTCAGCCCCCGCGGAGTGCCCTCGCGTAGGTCACGCACGCGACCCGCTCGGCGCCGGCGGCGCGCAGCGCGGCCGCGCACGCCCGGAGGGTGGCGCCGGTGGTGTGCACGTCGTCGACGAGCACCGCGCGGGCGGGTGCGGGACCGGCGGCGGCGACGCCCAGCCGCCCCGCCGCCAGGCGGGTGGCGCGCGATGCGCCGAGCTGGCGCGGGCCCGGCTCCGGGCGGCGCAGCGCGGCGGACACCGGCAGCCTCGTGCGCCCGGCCAGCGCGCGCGCCAGCCGCTCCGCCTGGTCGAATCCCCGCGTGCGCCGGCGGCCCGGATGCGCCGGCACAGGCACGAGCACCGCGGGCGGCGCGAGCACGTCGGGTGGAGCCGCCGCGGCGATCTGCGCGGCCATCAGGTCGGCGACGGGCAGGCGGCCGCGGAACTTCAGGGCAGCGACCAGCGCGCGCGCCGGGCCGTCGTGGGCCAGCGGCGCCCAGGACCCGTCGAACGGCGCGCCGGCCGCGGGACACGGCCGGCACGGCGCGGGAAGCGCGCAGCGCGGGCAGCGCGGAGCAGACAGCCACGGCAGCCCCCGCCGGCAGGACGGACACAGCGGCTCGCCCGCGCGCGGCAGCGCGCGCCCGCACGCCAGGCAGGCCGGCGGCACGAGCAGCGCGAGCAGCTCGTCGGCGAGGGGGCGGAGCATCCCCCGGCACCATGCCCGCGTGGCGCGTTGCGCGTGGCACGCCGGCTGCGACAATCGCGCGCGGTGGCTCCCGACTATTCGTGGACGCTGAACCCAGGGGTGCTGTTCGCGCTCGCAGCCGCGCTCGTGATCTACGGGCGCCGGTGGCGCGCGGCCCGCGCCGAGGCGGGGCCGGGCGCCGCGAGCGGCTGGCGGCTGGCGTCGTTCCCGCCGGCATCGGCGCGCTGTTCGTGGCGCTGATCTCGCCGGTGGACCGGCTCGGCGAGCAGCTCTTCGTCATGCACATGGTCCAACACCTGCTGATCGTCGACCTGGCGGCGATCCTGCTGACGCTCGGGCTGACCAAGGTCATCCTCCGTCCGGTCACGCGCCGGATCCAGCGGATCGAGGAGAGGGCCGGCCCGCTCGCCCACCCCGCCACCGCGCTGGTGCTGTACGTGGCCGGAATGTGGCTGTGGCACGTGCCGGCGCTCTACGACGCTGCGCTCGAGCACCCCGTCCTCCACGCCCTCGAGCACGTCACGTTCGCGTCGATCGGGCTCCTGTACTGGTGGCACGTCCTCTCGCCGATCCGCAACCGGCGCCGGCTCGGCGGCCTCGGGCCCGTCGCCTACATGTTCACCGGCAAGATCGGCCTCGGTCTCCTCGGCGTGCTGCTCACGTTCTCCCCCAGCGTGCTCTACACGTTCTACGAGCACCTCCCGCACTACTGGGGGCTGACTCCGCTGGAGGACCAGTCGATCGGCGGCGCGACGATGGCGCTCGAGCAGGCGATCGTGATGGGCATCGCGATGGTGTGGCTGTTCGTGCGCGCCCTGGGCGAGTCAGAACGCGAGGAGGAGCGGGCGGAGCGCTACGGCGCGGCCTGACGCCAGGCGTCCAGGTACTCCTCCTGGGCCGGCGTGGGGGCGTCGATCTGAACCCCGAGGGCGGCGAGCTTGAGGCGCGCCACCTCGCGATCGATCGCGTTGGGGACCGGGTGCACCCCCGGTTTCAGCTCGCCGGCCCGGGCCACCAACTCCTCGATGCACAGCGCCTGCAGGGCGAAGGAGATGTCCATCACCGCCGCCGGGTGCCCCTCGGCAGCCGCCAGGTTGACAACGCGGCCGTGCGCGAGCAGGTTCAGGCGGCGGCCGTCGCCGAGGTCGTAGCGCTCGACGAGCGGGCGCACCTGCTCGGGGTCCTCCCGGGCGGCGGCGCGCAGCTCGTCGAGGTCGATCTCGACGTCGAAGTGCCCGGCGTTGGCGAGCACCGCGCCGTCCTTCATGCGCGCGAAGTGCTCACCCCGCAGCACCGAGCGCGAGCCCGTGACCGTGATGAACAGGTCGCCGCGCGCGGCCGCCTCCAGCGCCGGCATCACCTCGAAGCCGTCCATGCGCGCCTCCAGGGCGCGCATCGGGTCGACCTCACACACGATCACGGCCGCGCCGGCGCCGCGGGCGCGTGCGGCGATGCCCCTGCCGGCCCAGCCGTAGCCGACGACCACGAGCGTGTGGCCCGCCAGCAGCAGGTTGGTGGCGCGCAGGACGCCGTCCAGCGCGGACTGGCCGGTCCCGTGGCGGTCGTTGAAGGCCCGCTCCGACACCGCCTCGTTGACGGCGAGCACGGGGTAGGCGAGGCGTCCGGCGGCGTCGAGCCGGCGGATGCGCACCAGCCCCGTCGTCGTCTCCTCGATGCCGCCCAGCACGCCGGCCGGCGCGCCGGCGGCGTGCAGCGCGGCCAGCAGATCGGCGCCGTCGTCGACCGTGATCTGAGGGCCGCCGCCCGCCAGCGCCGCGACGTTCGCGGCGATCGCGTCGGGACCCTCGCCGTGCACCGCGCGGACCTCGACGCCGCTGCTCACCAGCGCGGCCGCGACCTCGTCCTGGGTGGACAGCGGGTTGGCCGCGCACAGGCCGACGCTGGCGCCCCCGGCGGCCAGCGCGCCGGCGAAGTTCGCCGTCTCGGCCGTGACGTGGAGGCAGGCCGCGACACGCACGCCGTCCAGCGGTCGCTCGCTCGCGAATCGCTCGCGGATCGAGCGCAGCACGGGCATCTGCCCCTCCGCCCACGCGACGCGCGCCTCGCCGTCTCCAGCGAGGGAGAGGTCGGCGACGTCGTGCGGGGGGAGCTCGAGCTTGGGCGTGGGGCTCAGTAGCGGTAGTGGTCCGGCTTGTAGGGCCCGTCGACCTCCACGCCGAGATACGCGGCCTGCTCGGGGGAGAGTTGGGTGAGCTTGGCCCCAAGCGCGTCGAGGTGCAGGCGCGCGACCTTCTCGTCGAGGTGCTTGGGCAGCACGTACACGCGCTTCTCGTAGTCGTCGTTCTTGGCGAACAGCTCGATCTGGGCGATGGTCTGGTTGGCGAACGAGTTGGACATCACGAAGCTGGGATGCCCGGTCGCGTTGCCCAGGTTCAGCAGCCGGCCCTCCGAGAGCACGATCACCGCGTGTCCGTCCGAGAAGATCCACTTGTCCACCTGCGGCTTGATGTTGACGCGCTCGATGCCCGCGGTGGCTGCCAACCCGGCCATGTCGATCTCGTTGTCGAAGTGGCCGATGTTGCCGACGATCGCCTGGTGCTTCATGCGGGCCATGTCGGCCGCCGTGATGACGTCGCGGTTGCCGGTGGCGGTGACGAAGATGTCGGCCGTCTCGAGGACGTCCTCCAGCGTCGCGACCTGGTAGCCGTCCATCGCCGCCTGCAGGGCGCAAATCGGGTCGATCTCCGTGATGACCACGCGCGCGCCCTGGCCACGCAGCGAGTCGGCGCAGCCCTTGCCGACGTCGCCATACCCGCAGATGACGGCCGTCTTGCCGCCGATCAGCACGTCGGTGCCGCGGTTGATCCCGTCGATCAGCGAGTGGCGGCAGCCGTACTTGTTGTCGAACTTCGACTTCGTAACGGCGTCGTTGACGTTGATGGCCGGGAACAGCAGGTCGCCGGTCTCGGCGAACTGGTAGAGCCGGTGCACGCCGGTGGTTGTCTCCTCGGTGACGCCCTTGAT
Source organism: uncultured Actinomycetes bacterium (assembly GCA_963725645.1). Lineage (GTDB taxonomy): Bacteria > Actinomycetota > Thermoleophilia > Solirubrobacterales > Solirubrobacteraceae > JALYZC01. Next base: position 1,182,992 of record CAVRZD010000006.1, on the reverse strand, counting down.
GCCCTCGGCGATCCGCGTCCACCGCTCCGGGTCCTCGGCGAGCGAGCGCTGGAGCAGCGCGAGCACGACCTGGAACTCCTCGGAGTCGGCGCTCGTCGGGTCCGGCACCGCGCCGGCCTTCTCGAACTCGACGCCCTTGTGGACGAGCAGCGTGGCGTCGCCGCCGTCGTCGAGGATCATGTTCGGCCCTCCCTCGGGCCAGGTCAGCGCCTGCTCGGTGCACCACCAGTACTCCTCGAGGGTCTCGCCCTTCCATGCGTACACCGGAACGCCCTGGGGCTCCTCGGCGGTGCCGTTCGGGCCCACGACGATGGCGGCCGCGGCGTGGTCCTGGGTCGAGAAGATGTTGCAGGACGCCCAGCGCACCTCGGCGCCGAGCGCGACCAGGGTCTCGATCAGGACGGCGGTCTGCACCGTCATGTGCAGCGAGCCCGTCACGCGCGCGCCGCTGAGGGGCTGCGACGCGGCGAATTCCTCGCGGATCGCCATCAGGCCGGGCATCTCGTGCTCGGCGAGTGTGATCTCCTTGCGGCCGAAGTCGGCCAGGGCGAGGTCGGCCACCTTGAAGTCGGTGGCTGTCAGGGCGGCGGTGGTCGTCATGCGGCCTCCATGAGTTCGTTCAACAGCCTGTTGTGCTTGTCCTGCTCCCAGCGCAGCCAGTCGCCGGCCGGGACCTCCTCCGGGCGCGCCGGCGGTGCCTGCAGCCAGGATCCGACCGCCTCGTCCAGGTCGCCGTCCTCGCGCAGCCGCCGGGCGAAGCCGACGTCGGAGAGGGCGATGCCGAAGCGCTCGAGCAGCTCGCGCAGCGTGCGCAGCCGCTGCAGCTCACCGGCGCCGTAGAGGCGGTAGCCCGCGCCCGAGCGCGGCGGCACGATCAGCCCGGCGCGCTCGATGTAGCGAAGCATCCGCGGCGACCACCCGGTGGTCTCCGCCGCCTCGTTGATGGTCAGCCCGTCCATCGGCCGCGAACCTTATCACGAGCGTGTCAAGGTTTGCCGCGCTGCGTCGCCTCCTCGAGCACGCGTGCCGTCCCACGCACGATGAGAATGCGGGCGAGCTCGGTCGGGGTCGCGCCGAGCACCGCCGCCGCGGCGGCCAGGCGGGCGAAGTCGCGCGGGTACAGGCGCACGTTGACCTGCCGACTGCGACGGGGGCCTGGCCGCGCCTCGGGAGCAGGCGCGGGCACGCGCACGTGAGAGGTCGCCTGGCCCATCCTGGCGCGCGTCTCCGCGTCCTCCCGCGCGCAATCGCCGGCGATGAGCATCGCGTCGAACCGCTCCTTCGGGTCCGGCAGCGCGCGCACCGCGGAGTCTCGCGCGATCGAGCTGAACGGCGCCAGAGCCTCCTTCCACCGTTCCTTCGGAATCCTCGCGAGATCCGGCATCGACGTGTGCAGCCCGGTGGCGATGACGGGAAAGGACGGGGGATTGTCTGCTGAGGACATGGGCGCAAGTGTCTCGTCAACACTGCTAGCCGGCGATAGCGCAGGTGCTAGCCGGGAGCCGTCCCCGAGGGAGCCACCGGCCGCGATAGCGCCGGCGCTAGCACGGAGCCGCCCTGACCCGGGCCACCGGCCGCGATAGCAGGGGCGCTAGCGCCTGACAGCAGTCTCCGCGAGAGGCATCGGCTTCCGGAGGCGAACCGTAGGACACCGCCGGTGGGCGATGTGTGGCGAACTGCGCCGATTCTCAGGCGGCGCGGAGGCTCAGGCGGCCGGGTCGTCGGGCTCGTCGCCGAGCAGCGCCGCCCGCAGGACGCGCTCCTCGTCCTCGACCAGGTGCCCGCGCAGATGTTCGGCGTCGAGCAGGATCCGGCGCTTGACCTCGCGCAGGGTCACGTGCGGCTTGGCGGCGATCGCGCGCGCGACCTCGAGCGCGCGCGGGACCGCGTCGCCGAAGGGGACCACCTCCGTAACCAGGCCGGCGGCGCGGGCCTCGGCGGCGTCGAGCACGCGCCCGGTCAGCGCGAGCTCGCGCGCCAGGGGCTCGGGCACCGCCGCGCGCGCCGCCGCGTACGACGGCGGGATGCCGCGCGGCAGCTCGGGGAAGCCGAACGCGGCCGTCTCCGACGCGATCCGCAGGTCGCAGTAGAGCGCGAGGACGAACCCGCCGGCGATCGCCGGCCCGTTGATCGCCCCGACGAGCGGCTTGGGGAACCGTGCGACCGCGCCGAAAGCCGCGATGCTCGACTCGACCAGCCGTTCCCTGTTCGCGCGGTCCCCGCCGAACTCCGTCGTGTCCATCCCCGAGCAGAACGCGCTGCCCGCGCCGGTCAGCACCGCGCAGGCGACGCCCCCGTCGTCCGCGAGATGGCCGAAGGCGTCAGCCAGCTCGATCCGCAGATCGATCGACAGGGCGTTGCGCTTCTCCGGACGCTCGAGCGTGACGAGTGCGACGCCCTCGTCGAGCTCCAGCGCGAGCAGGCCGCTCACGCCGCCCTACCCGGCCGCAAGCTCCTCCTTGAGCCGCTCGATCACCTCGACCGGCCCCGGATCGACGCCGCGCAGCACGGCGAGGTACAGCGACACGAGATCGCCCAGCAGCACGAGCGAGAGGAGGCGCTCGGTCGCGCTCTCACCCTGCGTCTGCACGACGAACGTGGTCGCCGCGGCCGGTTCGACCAACGCCCGCGTCAGCTCGATGCGCTGGCGCGCGCGCGGGTGCAGGTCGGCGTCGTCGAGGAAGACGGCCGAGAAGCGCCCGAGGTCGGCGGCGCCCGACCAGCCGACGAGCTCGTTGTGGTCGAGCTCGGGCAGCTCGTGGGCGAACGCCGGCAGCTTGCTGTTCTCGTTGATCTGGCACTTCCAGCGGTAGGCCACGGCGCTGGTCAGGCCGGACCCGGCGATCAGGGGCACCGTGTCGGCGAGGCCGCGCGCCAGCGACTTCGGCAGGCTGTCCTCGGGGCCGTCCGGCCCCCACTCGGCGACGAGCTGCCTCGTATGGGACTCGGCCACGTCGATCTCCGCGTGCATGCCGTCACCCGCCCCGCACAGCGCGGCCACCTCGAACGCTGCCACGATCAGATAGCCGACCGCGGCCCGCGGCTGGAACCCGCCCGGCAGCGGGATGACGGGAACGCCGTCCTCGCGCGCCGCCTCGGCCAGCCGCCCGCCGGTCGTCGTCACCACCCGCCGCGGCGCCGACGGCGCCGGCCGCCTCATAGCAGGCGAGCGTCTCCTCGGTGTCGCCCGAATAGGAGGCGCACAGCACCATCGTGTCGGGCGTGGTCCAGCCCGGCAGCTCGTAGGAGCGCGTCACCGCGATCGGCCGCGAGGCTCGATCGCCGAGCGCAGACCGCGCGAGCGCGCCGCCGATCGCGGAGCCGCCCATGCCGGCAACGACGAGGCCGCCGGGCGCGTCGCGCGCTTGCAGTCCGGCGCTCTCCACCTTGAACAGGGCGTCCCGCAGCTGATCGGGCAGCCCGAGGATGTCGTCGACCTGGCCGCTGAGATCGACCGCGGCGACGGTCGCCCGATCCAGCGTCGTCGTCGCGGCGCCGGTCAAAACTTGATGGCTCCGTCGGGCAGGGTCACGCCGGGGAAGATACGCGCGCCGTGGGTGAGGATGTTGTCCGCCCCGATCGTCACCCCCTCGCCGAGGACCGCGCCGCCCTCGATGTGCGTGTTGGCCCCGACCCGCGCGCCGGCGCCGAGGACGCAGTTGCGCAGCTGGCAGTTGGGGCCGATGTCGGCACCGTTGAAGACCACGGCCTGCTCGATCGTCGTGCCCTCCCCCACCCGGACGTTGTCGCCCAGCACCGCGAGGCTTCCGACGCGGGCGTCGGCTGCGATGCGACAACCGGCGCCGACGCGCGCCGGCGGCACGACGCGGCCGTTGAACGACGCGTCCCCCGCGACCGAGAGGTAGTTGTCGCCGAGGTCGTCCCCGACGGCCGTCGTGACGTTGCGCTCGAGGATGTCGAAGGTCGCCTGGAGGTAGCGGTCGGGTGTGCCGATGTCCAGCCAGTATCCGTGTCCGGGGAACCCGTACAGCCCATCGCCCACGAGCTCCGGGAACACGTCGCGCTCGATCGAGGCGTTGGTGTCGGGCGGGATCAGCTCGAGCACGTCGCGCTGGAGCACGTACGCCCCGGCGCTGATGAGGTTCGTGTCGATCTGGTCCGGGCTCGGCTTCTCGAGGAATTCCTTGACGGACCGGTCGTCGTTGAGCCGGACCAGCCCGTACGCGGACGGGTCGTCGACGCCGATGAGCGCGAGCGTGCCCCGTGCGCGCGTCTCCTCGTGCTGGTCGAGCTGGCCTCTGAGGTCGAGATCGCTGAGCACGTCGCCGTTGAGCATGAAGAAGCGCTCGTCGAGCAGCGACTCGGCGAACTTCACCGCCCCGCCGGTGCCCAGGGGCCGCGGCTCCTCGACGTAGCGCAGCCTGATCCCGAGCCCCGAGCCGTCGCCGAGCACGTTGCGCACCCCGGACGCGAGGAAGCCGCAGGACATCACGACGTCGTCGACGCCGTGTCCGCGCAGCCACTCGAGCATGTAGGCGATGAACGGGCGGTCCACGAGCGGCACGACGGGCTTCGGGACCGTTGAGGTCAGCGGCCGCAGCCGCGTCCCTTCGCCGCCCACGAGGATCAGCGCCTGCATCGCACCCGCATCATTGACTCACCGCCGCCCAATTCCTTCGTAGTCGAGCCCGGCTGCGCGAACGGCCTCGGGATCCAGCGCGTTGCGCCCGTCGATCAGCAGCGTACCGTTCATCCTGCGGGCGACCGCGCCCCAATCGAGCCCCGTGAACTCGTCCCACTCCGTGACGAGCACCACGGCGTCGGCTTCCGCGACCGCCTCCAGCGGGCCCGGCGCCAGCTCGACCCCCGGCATCAGCTCGGCCGCCCCGGCCTCCGCCACCGGGTCGTAGGCCCGTACGTGTGCGCCCTCGGCCTGCAGCCGCGCGGCGAGTACCAGCGACGAGGCCTCGCGCAGGTCGTCGGTGTTCGGCTTGAAGGCGAGGCCGAGCAGCGTCACGGTCTTCCCGACGAGCGAGCCGAGGTGCTTCTGCAGCTTGGCCACGACGCGGCGCTTCTGGAGCTCGTTGACCTCGATCACCGCGCCCAGGAGCTGGAAGTGGTAGCCGCTGTTGCCGGCGAGCTGCTTCAGCGCGTTCACATCCTTGGGAAAGCACGACCCGCCGAATCCCACCCCCGCCTGCAGGAACGACGCGCCCACGCGCGGGTCGAGCCCCATCCCGCGAGCGACCTCGTTGACGTCGGCGCCGGTCTCCTCGCACACGTTGGCGATCTCGTTGATGAAGGAGATCTTCGTCGCCAGGAAGGCGTTGGACGCGAGCTTGATCATCTCGGCGCTGGTCACATCGGTGCGCACCAGCGGCGCGCCCAGCGGCTCGTACAGCGCTGCCACGGCGTCGCCGGCCTCGCCGCCGTCGTCGCCGATCACCACGCGGTCGGGATGCCGGAAGTCGGCCAGCGCCGAGCCCTCGCGCAGGAACTCCGGGCACGAGACGTAGGGGAAGTCGGGGCCGCCGCGCGCGGCCAGCGTGCGCTTGACGGCGGCGCCCGTGCCGCTCGGGACGGTCGACTTCATCACGAGCGCGTGACGACCGGCCTCGGGCAGGGCCTCCACCACCGCGTGGACCGCGGAGAGGTCGGCGTCGCCGGAATAGGTCGGCGGCGTCCCGACCGCGACGAACAGCAGGCGCACGTGCTCGACCGCCTCGGCCAGGTCGGTCGTGAAGTGCAGGCGCTCGCGCTGCGCCGCGAGGACCTCGCCCAGGCCGGGCTCGTGGATGGGCACCTCGCCGGCCTGCAGCCGCGCGATGCGGGCGGCGTCGATGTCGACGCACCAGACGTCGCTGCCCAGCTCGGCGAAGCCCGCGGCCGTCACCAGGCCAACGTAGCCGACGCCGATGACGGCGATGGGCTCGCGCTCCGCGGCCACGTCAGCGCCCGATCGGCCGCAGCGACGCCGCGATCGCGAGCATCTGGCGGTTCGTCAGCCCAAGCACCAGCGTGTTGGACACCCAGTACACGGCGCGGCGCGTGCGGTAGGCCACGAAGCGCAGCCGGTTGCCGTCCCCGAAGAGCAGCAGGCGCCGGCCGTTGACCGTCTGGTGGCCGGTCGGCTTGCTGAGGATCGGGGGATTGCGCCAGGTCAGGCCCTGTATTCCATAGAATTCACCAAGCCGGCCCGTGTCCAGGACCATCCGATAGGCGTGGTGGCGCCGGCGCTTCTGGTCGCGCACGAAGTACACCCGCGGCTCGCCGGAGTAGATCGAGCCGCGCAAGCGCAGCGTCGGGTAGTAGAAGGGGAAGCCGGCCTTGTTCGCCGACGCGATCGCCTGCTCCTCGCCCTGCGACTTCGCGTCCTCCAGCCCGCCCGCCACGAGCTTGCCGCGCGGCCGCTTGCGCCCGGCCGCCCGCTGCGCCGCCGTCGAGCGCGACGGCGCACGCTGGCCCCCGCTGGCCTCGCCGCTCATGAACTCGGCGACGTTGTCGCGGATGTCCTTCGTCGTCGCGTACACGTAGGACGGCCCGACCTCCGAGCGGAAGTGGACCTCGCGGATCGGGTGTCCGGCGGAGAAGATGGCGAGCTTGATCAACTCGAGCACCTGCGTGGTGCCGCGAATGTCGGTCGAGGTGTAGGCGCCGAGGATCTTCGCCAGCGCCTCGCGGTCGTCGAACAGCTTGCTCGCGGAGAGCTGGTCCTTGGCCTGGCGCAGGAAGTCCTGCTGGCGCGCGGCGCGGACCAGGTCGGTGTCCTCGTGGCGGAATCGCACATAGGACAGTGCGTCGTAGTTGCACAGCTTCTGGTAGCCCGGCTGGAGGTTGATCTGGGCGTAGGGCTCGCCGCCGCCGGAGTTGTCGTTGAAGTAGCGGCGATCGACGTCGGTGTAGATGCAGCCGACGCGGTCGACGGCGTGGCGAAAGCCGCCGAAGTCCATGTCGATGACGTGGTTGATGTCGATCCCGAGCGTGCGGTGGACGGTGCGCGCCGCGAGCCCCGGGCCGCCCGTGTTGTAGGCGGAGTTGATCTTGGCCGACTGGGTCTGGCCGCGGTACGTGATCGGCACCTTGAGGTCACGCGGGATCGACATGATCGACGTCGCCGCTTTGTCCGGGTCCAGCCGGATCAGCATCATCGTGTCGGAGTTGCCGCGCACATGCTTGCCGTAGAACGAGCGGTGGTCGGAGCCGAGCACCATGATCGTCTGCGGGCCGCCCACCTCGCCCCGCTGGATCGTGTCCTTGCCGAGGTTGAGGTGCGTGCCCTTGTCGAGGGCATCGGCGATGTCCTTGACCTGGAGGAGGGCCGCGGTCGCGGTCGCGGCCGCGCTCAGCCCGACGATCAACGCGAACGCGATCGCGAAGCGCTTCCACATGCCGCGCGCGAGGCGCGGGATCTGCGGGTCCATCAGCCGCCGCCCTCGACGGCCTCGAGGTCGGGGCCGGGGCGCTCCAGCGCCGCCGGCAGCCCGCGCACGAACTCGGTCAGCGCGCGGCGATAGCGCTCGAGCGACGAGATCGACACCCATTCCTCGGGCCCGTGGTGGCCCGCGCCGCGCGGCCCGAATTCGACCGCCGGCACGCCGGCTTCGAGGAAGGACACCGCATCGGAGGCGCCGTCGCGACCGACGCTCAGCACGTCGCCGCCCTCGGAGCGGCGCACGGCGTCGCTGAGCGCGCGGACGTACGGGTGCGTGCGTGAGACCTCGGCGGGCACGCGCGTGAACGTCCGCGCGATCTCGACGTCGCCGAGCGCGCGGATCTGGGCCAGGATGTCACCCGGGTCCTGGCCGGGCAGGTAGCGGATGTCCACGTCCAGCATGCACTCGTCGGGGACCTTGTTGAGCGCGTCGCCGCCGGCGATCCGCCCGAGGTTGATCGAGGGCCGGTCGAACAGGTCGGAGGACTCGCGCGTGAACGGCAGCGACTCGATCGCGCGGAACGTGTCGATGGCCTTGAGCACGGCGTTGTCGCCGAGCCAGGGGGTGGAGCCGTGGGCGGCCGTGCCGGCCACGACGATGCGGATCGCCAGCACGCCCTTCGCCTGCACGCCGATGTGCATGTCGGTGGGCTCGCCGGTGATGGCGAAATCACCGCCGAAGCCCGCGCGCACCAGCGCATCGGTCGAGCGCTCGTCCACCTCCTCGGCCTCCTCGTCGGGCGCACACAGGAAGCGGACCCGCACGGCGTCCTGGACGGCCGCCTCGCGCAGCGCGCACATCATCGCCGCCAGCCCGCCCTTCATGTCGTAGGCCCCGCGCCCGATCAAGCGGTCGCCCTCCACGCGCGGCTCGAACTGCTCGGCTCGGCCAGGGACCACGTCGAGATGCCCGTGCAGGATCACGGTCGGGGCGCCGGAGCCGTCGGGGGCGCCAACGTCGGCCTGGATCACCGGCAGACCCTCGTGGTCGGAGTCGCGGACGTCCACGTCGCGGGACTCGAGCCAACCCTTGACGAAGCCCGCCGCGGCGCGGAGCCCGTCGAGCGTCGAGGTGTCGTAGGTGATCAGGCGCTCGGCGAGAGGCCGCTCGTCCATCACGGCCAAAAGGGTAGAGGGTTCGCTGGATGGGCTGTGCGCTAGCGCGACTCGTCGTCGAGAACCCGCAAGAACGCCTGCCAGCGGTCCCTGTCGCGCTCGGCGACGCGCGCAGTCTCGGATCCCGCCTCGGCGGCGTCGAGCTCCTGCTCGGCCCGCTTGAGCTTGTCCTGCAGCTCGGCGCGGTCCAGCTCGTCCGGCCGATGCGCCTCCTCCACCAGCATCAGCGCGCGGTTGAATCCGACCTGCAGGTACCCCTCGCCCTGGGCGAAGCGGATGACCTCGTTCTCGGACTCGTACAGCCGCAGCTCGGTCGGGTCCAGCATTGCCAGCAGCGGCGTGTGGTTGGCGAGCACGCCGATCGAGCCCGTGGTCGTGCGCGTGGAGAGCATCTCCACCTCGCCGTCGAAGATCTGGCCCTCGGGGCTGAGGATCTCGACCGGGAACTTCGTGCGCGCCATGGCCCGCTACTCGTCCCCGCCACCGGCCTCGGCCACGACCTGGTCGATCGTGCCCTTCAGCAGGAAGGCCCGCTCGGGGACGTCGTCGTGCTTGCCCTCCAGGATCTCGCTGAAGCCGCGGATCGACTCGGCGATCGGGACGTACTCCCCCTCCGTCCCCGTGAACTGCTGGGCGACGGTGAAGGGCTGTGACAGGAACCGCTCGATGCGGCGCGCACGGTTCACGGCCAGGCGGTCCTCGTCGGAGAGCTCCTCGATGCCGAGGATGGCGATGATGTCCTGCAGCTCCTTGTAGCGCTGCAGCGTCTCCTTGACGCGGTTGGCGACGTCGAAGTGCTCCTCGCCCACGATCTCGGGCTTGAGGATGGTCGAGGTCGAGTCGAGCGGGTCGACCGCCGGGTAGATGCCCTTCTCGGAGATCGAGCGCGAGAGCACCGTCGTCGCGTTGAGGTGGGCGAACACCGACGCCGGCGCCGGGTCGGTGAGATCGTCCGCGGGAACGTAGATCGCCTGCACCGACGTGACCGAGCCCTTGCGCGTCGAGGTGATGCGCTCCTGCAACTGGCCCATCTCGGTCTCCAGCGTCGGCTGGTAGCCGACCTGCGAGGGCATCCGGCCGAGCAGCGCCGAGACCTCCGAGCCGGCCTGCACGAAGCGGAAGATGTTGTCGATGAACAGGAGGACGTCCTGGCCGTCGACGTCGCGGAAGTACTCCGCCATCGTCAGGCCGGACAGCGCCACGCGCATGCGCGCTCCGGGCGGCTCGTTCATCTGGCCGAACACGAGCATGGTCTTGTCGATCACGCCCGATTCCTTCATCTCGAGCCACAGGTCGTTCCCCTCGCGCGAGCGCTCGCCCACGCCGCAGAAGGCCGACAGGCCGCCGTGCTCCTGCGCCAGGTTGTTGATCAGCTCCTGGATCAGCACGGTCTTGCCGACGCCGGCGCCGCCGAACAGCCCGACCTTGCCGCCCTTCGCGTAGGGCGCGAGCAGGTCGATGACCTTGATGCCGGTCTCGAACATCTCGGTCGTCGGAGTCAGGTTCTCGACATCGGGCGCCGACCTGTGGATCGGCCAGCGCTCCTCGGTCTTCACCGGCGCGCCGAGGTCGATCGTGTCGCCGAGCAGGTTGAAGATGCGCCCGAGCGTCTCGCGGCCGACCGGCACCGTGATCGGCCCGCCGGTGTCGATCACCTCCATGCCGCGGGCAAGCCCGTCGGTGGCGTCCATCGCGACGGCGCGCACGCGATCGTCGCCGAGGTGCTGCTGGACCTCGCACACGAGCAGGGCCTCCTCCGCGCCCGCGCTCACGCCGGCCTGCTCCTCGCCGGTGTCCGGCTTGGCGACCGTGATCGCGTGGTTGATCTCCGGCAGCTCGTCCGGGAACAGCACCTCGATCACGACGCCCTGGATCTCCTCGATGCGGCCCCGGTTGGTGCCGCCGCTCTTGCCGTTGCTGCTCGCTTCCATAGGTGTCGGTGTCTCCTCGATGGTTAGCCGAGCGCCTCGGCGCCGGCGACGACTTCCATGATCTCCTGCGTGATCTCCGCCTGCCGCGCCCGGTTCATCTCCAGCGTCAGGTCCTCGATGACCTCGCCCGCGTTGTCGGACGCGCTGCGCATCGCGGTCATGCGCGCGCCCAGCTCGGACGCGGCGGATTCCAGCAGCGCCCGGTACGTCGAGATCTCGACGTAGTCGGGCACCAATCGCTTGAGGATCTCCTCGGGGTCCGGCTCGTACTCGACCAGGGCCCTCCGGTCCTTCTGCTCCTCGCCCTCCTCCTCCGGGGCGTCCTCTTCCTCGCCGAGGATGGTCGCGTGCTGGAGCGGCAGGAGCGTCTCGCGGCGCACCTCCTGCACGAGCGGCGAGATGTACCCGTTGTAGAAGATCTCCACGCGGTCGACCCGCTCGTCGACATACGCCGCCATCAGGTCCTGCGCGATCTTCCGCGCGTCCGGGAAGTTGGGCCGCTCGGTGAACCCGACGTAGGAGCCTGCGACCTCGAGGCCGCGGAAGGTCAGCGAGGAGACGCCGCGGCGCCCCGAGGCGTACCAGCGCACCGCGCGGCCCTCCCCCTCGTGCTCGCGCGCCGCGCGCGTGCCCGCGCGCAGGATCTGGGAGTTGAACGCCCCCGCCAGCCCGCGGTCGCCGGTCACCAGCAACAGGCCCACCGAACTCTCGGACTCGTGCTCGTTGAGGATCGGCAGGCTGGGGACATTCTCCGCCGCCTCGGCGGCCTGGCGGGTCATGCGGCGGATCGCGTCGGCGTAGGGCCGCAGGTGCTCGATCCGCTGCTCGGCGCGGCGCAGCCGGGCCGCGGCGACCATCTCCATCGCGCGGGTGATCTTGCGGATGTTCTGGACGCTCGCGATGCGGTTCTGGACGTCGCGCTGGCTGGCCATCAGACCTCGGCTGGCTCCTTCTCGGCCTCTTCGGACTCGCCCGCCCGGTCCTCGTCGGCCGACGGCAACTCGTCCTCGCCCGGCTCGCGCGGTGACATACGATCGGGGTCGTCCTCGTCCATCGTCTGGCCCTCCTCGTCGAGGTCGTAGCCGAAGTCGGCGGCGAACTTGGACACGAACTCGTCCAAGGCCTGCTGGGTCTCGTCCGACCAGTCGCCGCCGGCGACCTGCTCGAGCAGGTCGGCGGCCTCCGCTCGGGCGCTCTCGAGGACCCCGGCGAGGAACTCGGGCACGCGGGCGACGGTGATGCGGTCGAGGTAGCCGTTCATGCCGGCGAAGATCTGCACGACCTGCTCCTCCACGGCCAGCGGGGCCCGCTCGTGCTGGTTGAGCGTGGCCACGAGGCGATCGCCGCGTGCCAGGGTGCGCTGCGTCTCGACGTCGAGGTCGGAGCCGAACTGCGCGAAGGCCTCGAGCTCCCGGTACTGGGATAGGTCGAGCTTCAGGCGCCCCGCAACCTTGCGCATGGGGGTGATCTGCGCGTTGCCGCCCACGCGGGAGACCGAGATGCCGACGTTGATCGCCGGGCGCACGCCCGAGTAGAAGAGCTTGGGCTGCAGGTAGATCTGCCCGTCCGTGATCGAGATCACGTTCGTCGGGATGTACGCGGACACGTCACCCGCCTGGGTCTCGATGATCGGAAGCGCGGTCAGCGAGCCCCCACCCAGATCGTCGTTGAGCTTGACGGCGCGCTCGAGCAGGCGGGAATGCAGGTAGAACACGTCGCCCGGATACGCCTCGCGGCCCGGCGGTCGGCGCAGGAGCAGCGACATCTGGCGGTAGGCGTACGCGTGCTTGGTCAGGTCGTCGTACACGCACAGCGCCGCCTTGCCGTCGTAGAGGAAGTGCTCGGCCATCGCGCATCCGGCATAGGGCGCCATGAACTTGATCGGCGCCGCCTCGTCGGCGGGCGCCGCCACGATGATCGTGTTGTCGAGCGCGCCGTTCTCCGCGAGCGTCTCGGCGAGCGCGACGACCGTGGCCATGCGCTGGCCGATCGCCACGTACACGCACACGAGATCGCGGTCCCGGTTGTTGATGATCGTGTCGATCGCGATCGCCGTCTTGCCGACCTGGCGATCGCCGATGATCAGCTCGCGCTGGCCGCGCCCGATGGGAATCATCGAGTCGATGGCCTTCAGCCCCGTGTACATCGGCTCGGTCACGGGCTGGCGCTGCACGACGCCGGGAGCCTTGAACTCGGCCGGGCGGGTCTCGCTGGTTTCGATGTCGCCCTTGCCGTCGAGCGGGCGGCCGAGCGGGTCGACGATGCGTCCGAGCAGCGCCTCGCCGACCGGGATCTCGAGCAGGCGGCCGGTGCGCTTGGCGGTGTCGCCCTCGGAGATCTCCTCCCAGTCGCCGAACAGCACGGCGCCGACGTTGTCGGACTCGAGGTTCAGCGCCAACCCAGTGACGTCGTGGGGCAGCTCGAGCATCTCGAACGCCTCGCAGTTCTCGAGGCCGTGGAGGCGCGCGATGCCGTCGCCGACCGAGAGCACGGTGCCCACCTCGGCCAGATCGGCTCCGCCCACTTCGAGCCCCTCGATGCGGCTCTTGAGGATGGAGGTGATTTCGTCGGGCTTGATCTGCATGTGGTGTCTGGCTCCCTTGGCGTCGCGGCCGCGCTAGGCGGCCTTGGCGACCTGCTTGCGTAGTTGTTCGAGGCGGTTGCGGATCGAGGCGTCGAGGATGGCGTTCCCGACGCGCACGACGATGCCGCCCAGGATGTCAGGGTCGACGTGGCTGGAGAGCTCGATGTGCTGCCCGGTCTGCTCCCCGATCGTGTTCCCGATCTGCTGCACGGTGGCGTGGTCGAGCGCGACGGCGCTCGTGATCTCCACCGGCAGGAGATGGTTCTCCTCCTCCCACAGCTCGTCGTACTGGCGGCGGGTGCGGAAGATCGCCGGCATGCGGTGGTTCTCCACCAGCACCTCGAGGAAGTTGAGGAAGGTCTCGCTCGCGCCCTCGATCGCGCGCCGCAGACCGTCCTTCTTCTCCGCCGTCGAGAAGTACGGCGAGAACAGGAACACCTGGAGGTCGCGCGAGCGGTCGACGGCGTCGGCGAAGGTGGCGAGCTGATCGCGCACCTCGTCGAGCTCCCCGCGCTCCTTGGCAGCGTCGAACAGCGCCCGCGCGTAGACCTGGGCGATCTCCTCCATCTAGTTGCTCCGCCCTCCTCCACCGCCGGAGAGCGCCTCGAAGTCGAGCTCGCGCAGCGCGTCCTCGACGAGCCGCTGCTGGTCCTCCGGCGTCAGCGCCTTGCGGGTCACCTTCTCGGTGGCCAGCACGGTGAGGTCGGCGACCTCCTTGCGAATCTCCTGGATCGCGCGCTGGGTCTCGGCCTCGATGTCCCTGCGCGTCTGCTCCAGCAGCTCCTCGCGCCGTTCCCTGGCTTCTTCCAGCGACTCGCGCTCGGCGTTCTCGGCCGCCTTGCGCGCGCGGGTCACGATCTCCTCCGCCTGCGTGCGCGCCTCCCTGAGCCGCTCGCGGTACTCCTCGAGCAGCTCGTCGGCCTCCTTGCGGGTGCGCTCGGCGGCCTCGATGGACTCCTCGATCGCATGCTGCCGCTTCTCCAGCGCCTCCTGGATGCGCGGGAAGGCGTACTTCTTCAGCACGTACAGGGTCACGAGGAACGCCAGCAGCGTCCAGATCATCAGCCCGATGCCGGGACTGACGAGGAAGTTGCCGGAGTCCGCGACCGGCACGCTGTGGACGATTCCCCCCATCAGCCGGAGAGGAAGAACGCGATCAGGCCGAAGATGAAGGCGTAGAAGATGATCGCCTCGGTCAGCGCGAAGCCGAGCCACTGGATCGAGGTGATCTCGTCACGCATCTCAGGCTGGCGTGTCACCGACTCGATCACCTTGCCGAAGATGAAGCCCACGCCGATGCCCGGGCCGATCGTGCCCAGGCCGGCGCCGACGCCGAGCGCGATGGCTTGGAGGCCCTTCTGCGTATTGCTGACCGCGCCGATGATGAGGCCGGGGTCGAGATCCATGGTTCGGAACCCTCCTTCTTGATCAGTGGGACTCGACGGACTCGCCGAGGTAGATGGCAGTGAGCGTGGCGAAGATGAACGCCTGCAGCGTGGCGACCAGGCCCACCTCGAAGAGGAAGAAGGCGACGGCGGCAACGCCCGTGATCGCGCCCAGGACGACCGAGCCGACCACGGCGAGGTTGAGCAGGACGACCAATCCCCCGCCCATGAAGAGGATGAGGAGATGCCCGGCGAGAATGTTGGCGAATAGTCGCACGGACAGCGAGATGATCCGCACGAACTGCGAGATCACCTCGATCGGGAATACGAGCGGGACGAGGGCCCGCGGCGTGCCCTTCGGGATCCAGCCCTTGATGTAGCCGACAAAGCCCTTTGCCCGGATCCCCTCGACGTGGTAGCTGAACCACACGATGAGCGTCAGCACGAGCGGCGTGGAGATGTTGGCCGTGGCCGCGTACAGCGCGAGTGACGGGACCTCCACCCCGAAGATGTTGATCTTGTGTTCCGTGTTCGTCGGCAGCGGCAGGTAGCCGATGATGTTCGAGAACCAGATGAACAGGAACAGCGTGGCCACGAACGCAAACCACTTCGTGACCATCCTGCGGTCCATGTTCCCGCCGGCGATGTTGTCGCGCATGAGGTGGTAGGCGACCTCGACCGCCGTCTGCACGCGATTCGGCTTGGCCTGCATGCGGTTGGCGATGTAGAGCATCGTCAGCGTGGTGGCCGCGGCCGCCAGCAGCAGGTACAGCACGGCCTTGTTGATGCTGAGGTCCACCGGCCCGAACTTGAGGCTGATCCAGGGATCGAGCTTGAACTCGTTCTGGGGCTTGAAGTCCTGGTTGATCTCGATCGCCGACGCGCCGGCGGGTCCGACCAGCAGCAGGACGACGGGCGACGCGGCGGCGATCAGGCGCGCCCTCACGGCCCCTGCCTCTCATAGGGCCGCGTGATCAGCGACACGGTGAAGTAGACGGTGAACAGCACGATCACGAGAATCGCCGCGGACAGCCCCGCCTTTCGCTCGATCAACCCCGCACCGAAGATCGTAAGGGCAACGAGGTAGCCGCGGGCGATCATCGACGCCGCCGTGATGCCGACCGTGCTGCGCACGTCCTCGGCGGCGGTCGCGCGCCGCAGCAGCAGCACCTGAATGCCGCGCTGGAGCAGCCACGCGACGGCCCCGGCGGCGTAGCCCAGCAGCGGGAAGCCGCCGACGACGAAGATCGGAAACGCGACGGCCAGGACGACGAGATCGAGGTAGCGGACCGCGACCATCGGCTCGGCGCCGCCTACGGCGTGAGCGGACACGGCTGATCGGGGCTGTGGTCGTCGATACCGGCCATGGAGAGCGCGCCGTCCCACAGACACGAATGCCCGCCTGACGCCGTGCGGGCAAACTCGTTCGAACCCGGAAAAGGCCGGTGTCTAGGGGGATCCGATCCTATAGAAGCGGCCCGGTGATCGGCAATTTCGTGACGGGCGTCGCGAAGGTAGGATGGCCGTCATGCAGCACTGGGACCTGCGCAAGCTCGAGGTCGCGCCCCACCAGCCCGAGGTGCTCCAGTCCGAGGGCGAGGGCCGCTCGATCGTGATCCAGCTTCCATCCGGCGAGGCGCTGGGCGAGCACCAGGTCCACGAGCGCGTGTGGCTGGTGATCGTCGACGGCGAGGTCGAGCTGATCCAGGACGGCGACTCCGAGCGCGTCGGCCCCGGGACGCTCGCCGTCTACGACCCGGCCGAGCGCCACGAGGTCCGCGCGACCAGCGACGCGCGACTGTTGCTGCTGCTCGCGCCGTGGCCCGGCGAGGGCCACCCCAGCCAGCGCACCTGAGTGACCGTCTCCCCCGGCCGCGTCGAGATTCCCTATCCGCACCGGCCGGCCGGGCACTGCGGCTCGGGCGCCTTCCGCGACCTGCTGGAGTTCCACCGCCTGTCATGGGGCCCGGCGCCGCTGTCGGAGGGCATGGCCTTCGGGCTCGGGGCCGGTCTGGGCTTCGCCTACGTCGAGCTGCCCGACGTCGAGCCGCCCATCTACCTGGTCGGACGCACCGCCGGGCTGGAGCGCGATTGCTGCGCGCACCTGGGCATCGACCTCGACCTGCGCCAAACGGACGACGAGGACGAGGGCTGGCGCTGGCTCCGCGAGGAGCTCGACGTCGGGCACCCGACGATGGTGTGGGCCGACATCGGCGAGCTCGAGTACCTCAACGTACGCCTGCGGATGACGATGCACGACATCGTCGTGTGCGGTTACGACGAGGCCGAGGACGTGGCCTTCATCGCCGACAACGACCGTGACGAGATCCAGCGCTGCTCGCTGCCCGTGCTCGCGCGGGCGCGAAATTCACGTGCCTTTCCCGGGCCCAACCGCCACGGCACGTGGGTGATGCGGTTCCCGCCGGCGCTGCCGGACGCGCGCGCGACCATCGCGGCGACCGTGCGCGGCGCCGCCGAGAACATGCGCGACGGCGGGCGCTCGCTGCTGGGGTCGACCGCCCCGATGGGACTGGGCGCCGTGGCCGCGATCGAGACGGCGTTCCCGACCTGGCCGAAGCGCTTCGGCGAGCGCTTGCCCTCGGCCCTGCGCGGCCTGCGCGTGTTCGTGGTCAAGGCCGGGACCGGCGGGGCGCTGTTCCGCTCGCTGCACGCGGAGTTCCTGCACGACGCCGGCGACCTGCTCGGCGACGACGGGCTGGCCGAGGCCGCGGCCGTCTACGACGAGTGCAGCGCCGCGTGGGTGGCCGCCGCGCAGGCCGCGTCGGGCGAGGACGTGGACGCGGCCCACGCGGCGGCGGCCGAGCCGCTGGCTCGCGCCTGCGCGCTCGAGCGCGCCGGCGTCGAGGCGATGGAGGCCTGGCTGGACTAGCCCTCGTAGGGCGCGAAGTCGCGCTTCCGCGCGCCGCACACGGGACAGAACCAGTCGTCGGGGACGTCCTCGAAGGCCGTGCCCGGCACGATCCCGCCGTCGGGGTCGCCCTCGGCCGGGTCGTAGATCATCCCGCAGCTCTCGCAGATCCAACGCTGAACGGTGAGCGTGCCGGCGCTCATGCCGCCGCCACCGCCGGGAGCTCGACGCCGATGACCTTCAGCCGGCGCGACAGTGCCGTGAAGGCGAACTCGTTCACGTGGTCGGACGAGTAGCCGAGGATCTCGTAGGTGTCCCCGAGCTGCAGGCCCGGCGGGACGAACACGCCGGCGGCCACGGGCAGCAGCTCGACGAGCTTGTCCTGCACCCGCGCGTTGAGGGCGGGGTCCTTGCACTTCTCCTTGAGGTACCACGTGCCGTAGGCGACATGGCGGTGCTCGTCCCGCGAGATGTTGCGGAAGCCCTCGACGAAGCCCGGCAGGACGTCGTGCTGCTCGCAGTAGTCGGTGATGTAGTACTGGCCGGTGAGGGCGAGCGTGCCCTCGATGACCATGTGGTAGGTGGTCACGAAGTCGACCTTGGCCTCGACGTCGTGGCGATCCGCCATCAGGCGGTTGCACGCGTCGACGAGGTGCTCGTCGAAGAGCACGAGGAACGCGTCGTTGAGATCCTCGCGAGCGCGCTCGAGCCGCTTGTCGAACGTGCCGTCGTAACCGACGACCTGCTCGTAGAAGCGGTTGAAGTGCTGGGCGTGGCGCGCCTCGTCCACCTGCTGGGTGGTGAGGAAGGCCTCCTCGCTCTGATCCTCGTACGCCGCCACCAGGCCGGTGAACTGCGTCGTGACGCGCTCCTCGCCGACGAAGAACGACGAAAGGTTCCAGGCCATGTTGCCGCGCTCCTCCTCGGTGAAGCGCGGCCCAGTCCTCCTTGTCCTTGGTGAAGTCGATCGTCTGGGACACCCAGTTCTGCTTCTCCCACAGCTCGTAGAGCTGCTGCGGGTCCATCAGCTGGACGGACGCGAGCTTGGACTCGTCGGTGATCGTGCCGACGTCGCCCTGCTGGGTGAGGTCAAGGAGGGTCGTGGCCATGAAGGGTCCTCCGGATCGTCGCGGTCGGGTGACGGCGATTGAACACGATGTTTGACACTGTGTCAAGTCTCGCGTACGGTTGCGGCATGGCTACGGTGTCGCGCCGTCCCGAGGCCGTCAGCGCCAAGCGCGCGCAGATCGAGGCGCGCGTTCTCGAGGCGACCGAGGCGCTACTGGCCGAGGGTGTCTCCTACTCCGAGCTCAGCGTCGAGCGCATCGCCACCCGCGCGGGCATCTCGCGGACCGCGTTCTACTTCTACTTCCACGACAAGCGCGAGCTGCTCATGCGGTTGACCGAGGACGTCGCCGAGCTGCTCTACGCCGAGGCCGACGCCTGGTGGAGCGGCGAGGGCGACGGCCCCACCGAGCTCGCCGCGGCGCTTCGGCAGGTGATCGCCCTCTACCGCGACCACGGCGTGCTCCTGCGCGCCGTGGTCGAGGCCGCCGCCGTCGACGACGCGGTGGCCGGGTTCTGGCGCGCGCTCGTCGGGCGCTTCGTCGAGGCCAGCCGCCGCCGCATCGAGGCCGAGCAGGCGGCCGGGCGGATCGCCCCGATGCCCGCGGACGACGTGGCGTTCTCCCTGTCGTGGATGACCGAGCGGACCTGTTACCAGCGCCTCGTCCAGGGCGGCGACCTGGACGACGACGCGTTCGCCGCGGGCCTCGTGCGCGTCTGGACCGGCGCGCTGTACGGCCGCCCGTAGGCGGCCGGCGGCACCGGCCTGGGGCTAGGATCTGGCCGATGCTGGAGGGCCTCCAGGCATCGGTACTCGTGCCGTTGATGGACGATCGTGCGACCGGCGAGCGCTGCGTGCGCGCCTGGACGCAGGAGCAGACGTTCCCGCGTGACCGCTACGAGGTCATCGCGCTCGCGCCGGGGGTCGACCCGGAGCTCGAGGCCGCGGTGCGGCCGCTCCTGACGCCGCGCGACCACTGGGTCGTCGCCGACTCGCGCATCGTCGTCGAGCTGCTCAACATCGGGGCGCAGCGCGCCGGCGGGCATCTGCTCTTCCTCACCGAGTCCCACTGCGAGCCGGACTCCGCGTGCCTCGCGGAGCTGGTCGCCCACCTCGACCGGACCGGGGAGATCGGGGCTCGGGGGTCGAGCGTCGGCCGCGCGGAGGGGGAGCTCGGGGCGTTCGAACGCGACATCTACCGCCGCGGCCAGGCCGAGGGCGAGGCGGACGGACACTGGAACCGGGTGCTGATCCACAGCTTCGCGATCCGCCGCGACGTGTTCCTCGACGTGGGCGGCTTCCGCTCGGATCTGGGCGACTTCTCCAACTTCGCCCTCGGGATCGAGCTGCGGGAGCGCGGCCTCGCGCTCGGGCACGCGCCGCGCGCCGTCGTGCACCACACGTACGACGGGGACCTGCAGGGTCTCGGGGTCCATCTCCGCGACTTCGGCCGCGGCGAGGCCGCATACTTCGGGGAGACGTCGAGGGACGTGCGCGAGCGGTACCTGGTGGAGCCGGCCGAGTGGACCGATCGCCGCTCGTTCACCCGCCGCGGGGCCCGCCGGGCGCTGCGGGCGGCCGTGGGCGTTCGCAAGCGCGATCGCGGGGTCGCGCGCGAGGCCGCCCGCCACGCACTGGTGGCGGTCGCCGGCCCGCGCGGTGCGGCGGCGCTGGCCCAGGCGCAGGCGGCCGCCACGGCCGTGCGGATCCGGTCGCTGCGAGGGCACCCGACTGAGCAGGCGCGCGCGTTCGGCCACTGGTGGCGCTACTGCGCGCGCGCCGGGCGCATCGACCTGCTTGCCGCGCGACCGACGGTGCCGGAAGCGCCGCTCGGTGGCCCCCACCTGGATCTGACCACGATCGACGGGCCGCACCTCATGGGGTTCCACGTGGTGGAAGAGTCGCAGGGCCGCCGCTTCCGCTGGACCTCGCCGCTGGCGCTCGTCGAGGCCGCCCTTCCCCACCCCGGCCGCTACACCGCCCGGCTCGAGGTCGCGCCCATCCGACCGGCCGCGGACTCCGGGCTGCACATCGCGGTCGACGGCCGTCTGGTACCGCCCGGGAGCTACCGGTACGAGCCGGAGGGCGTCCGGTTCGGCCTGCGCGGCGGCGGCGTGCGGTGGCTCGCGTTCGCGACCACCACCCTGCGCCCTCGGCGGGATGGCTCCGAAGACCACCGGGACCTCGGGTTGGCCGTATCGGGACTGACCTTCGAGCCCGTCTAGCGTCCCAGCCGTCTAGCGCGGGTCGAGCGCCTCGAACTCCCCGGTCTCCAGCCCCCGCTCGACCGAGGCGACGATCTCGTGCTCGGAGGTCTCGGGATCCTGTGCGCGCAGCTCGTCGCCCCGGCGCCTGGTGAACTTGAGCAGCTCGAGCACGTAGACGAGGTACACGCTGGCCGCGATCGCCAGCAGGCCGAGCGCCACGACGACGATTGTCCAGCCGACATCGAGGTGGCCGTGGTGGTCGGAGTACGGGATGAACCGCAGCGCGACCGCCAGGCCCGCGAGCGCGAACGTCCAGCCGTAGAGGTACAGGACCGTGCGCCGCTGCGAGAACCCGATGCGCGACAGGCGGTGGTGGAAGTGCTCGGCGTCGGCGGTCCACGGTCGGCGGCGGTACTTCAGCCGCTTGGCCACCACGAAGCCGCCGTCGAGGAACGGCACGGCCAGGATCACGAGCGGCCCGACCAGCGCGATCAAGGCGTTCGTCTTCAGCGTGCCCTGCACCGCGATGCAGCCGAGCAACAGGCCGAGCAGGTTCGAGCCGCTGTCGCCCATGAAGACCGACGCGGGGTGGAAGTTCCAGAACAGGAAGCCGAACGCGGCCCCGGCGGTCAGCGCGGCCAGCACGCCGGCCGCCTCGCGCTGGAGGTCGAAGGCGATGATCGCGAACGCGGCCGCGCTGATCGTGCACACGCCCGCGGCCAGGCCGTCGATCCCGTCGGAGAAGTTCACGATGTTCATGACGCCGACGAGGCCGATCAGGGTGAGGACGGCGCCCCAGGTCGAGCCGAAGTCGATGTGGCCGAGGAAGGGGAGCGTGATCACCGTGACCTTGACGTCGGAGAGCACCACGATCAGCGCCGCCCCGATCTGGCCGAGGAGCTTGACGACGGGCGGGAGGGGCCTCGCGTCGTCGATCGCGCCGACCGCGGTGATGAGCGCGGCGGCGCCGAGGATCGCCCGCGTCTGGTCGTCGCCGGGGAGGAACAGCGCGCCCGCCGCCAGCACGCCGGCGAGGATCGCCAACCCGCCGAGCAGCGGCGTCTCGCGGGCCGAGAGCCCGCGCTCCCGCGGGTGGTCCACGGCGCCGATGCGGGCGGCGAATCGCGCCACGAGGGGCGTGAGCAGCCCCGCCACCACCGCCGCCACCAGGAACGCGTAGAGCGCATCGAGCTCGTTCATGGGCCCGCGAAAGCATCGCAGTTGCCGCGGCGCCGGCATGCGCGGCGCGGTCGCCGCGGGGGGGTCAGACGACGGCGGCCGCGCCCAGGTGCTGGTAGAGCGGGTACCGCTCTGCGACGGCGGCGGCCCGCTCGACGAGCTCGTCGCGACGCGCGTCGAAGTCCGGCGTCAGGGCGGTCGCCATCACCGCGCCGACCTCGTGGAAGTCGGCGGCCTTCAGCCCGCGCGTCGCCAGCGCCGGCGCGCCCACGCGCAGGCCGCTGGAGACCATCGGCGGGCGCGGGTCGAACGGCACCGCGTTGCGGTTGACCGTGATCCCGATGTCGTGCAGGCGATCCTCGGCCTGCCTGCCGTCCAGTACGGACTCGCGCAGGTCCACCACCACCAGGTGCACGTCGGTGCCGCCGGTGAGCACGTTGACGCCGTGGCCGGCGCCCAGCAGCTCCTCCCCCACCGCCTGCGCGCCCTCGATCGTGCGGCGCTGGCGCTCGCGGAAGGCCTCGGTCGCCGCGAGCTTGAGCGCGACCGCCTTGCCGGCGATCACGTGCTCGAGCGGGCCGCCCTGCTGCCCGGGGAACACGGCCGAGTTGAGCTTCTTGGCGATCTCCTCGTCGTTGGAGAGGATCATGCCGCCGCGCGCACCGCCGATCGTCTTGTGGATCGTGGTGGTGACGACGTGGGAATGCGGCACGGGGTTCGGGTGCAGGTCGGCGGCGACCAGGCCGGCGAAGTGGGCCATGTCCGTCATGAGGATCGCGCCGACGCTGTCGGCGATCTCGCGGAAGTGCGCGAAGTCGAGCTGGCGCGGATAGGCGGACCAGCCGGCGATGATCAGCTTCGGCTTGTGCTCTTCGGCGAGCCGGGCGACCTCGTCCATGTCCACGAGGCTGTCCTCGCGGCTCACGTGGTAGGCGACGACGTGGTAGAGGCGGCCGGAGACGTTCTTGGGCATCCCGTGCGTGAGGTGGCCGCCGTGGGCGAGATCGAGGCCCAGGATCGTGTCGCCGGGCTCGAGCAGCGCGAAGTAGGCCGCCGCGTTCGCCGACGCGCCCGAGTGCGGCTGCACGTTGGCGTAGCCGGCGCCGAACAACGCCTTGGCGCGGTCGATCGCGAGGTTCTCCGCGATGTCGACCCACTCGCAGCCGCCGTAGTAGCGCTTGCCGGGCAGGCCCTCCGCGTACTTGTTCGTCAGCACGGAGCCCTGGCAGTCGAGCACGGCCTGGGGAACGAAGTTCTCCGACGCGATCATCTCGAGCGTGCGCTGCTGGCGCTCGAGCTCGCCGCGCAGGACCTCGGCGACCTCGGGGTCGACGTCGGCGAGCGGGCGGTTGAACCAGTCGGCGGGTAGGTCGGTCATGGCGGGCGCTCGACCATACCAGCGGCGTTGGCGGAGGTATGCTCGCCTGACCAATGCCAGCCGAGCGTCGCCGTCGCGCAGTCCTCGTCGCCGCATTCGTGGTGCTGCTCTGCCTCGCCCTGCCCGTCGCCGCCCATGCGCTCGCCGGCGGGGCGACCGGCGGAGGCGGCGGTGGCGGCGGGTTCAGCGGAGGCGGCGGTGGTGGCGGCGGCTACCACTCCTACGGCGGCAGCAGCTCCGGGACGGGCGGCGCCATCGCGGGGGTGATCGTCTTCGGGATCATCCTGCTCGTCTTCGCTGCCGCCTGGGCCGTGCCCGCCTACCAGAGCGCGATGAAGCGCATATGGCGCGAGAAGCTGCGGCGGCGCGGCGAGAAGGTCGCCGAGGCGGCGTCGGTCGCCAACGTGGAGGACGGCTACTGGGACGCGAACGAGCTCGCGACGCGAGTCCGCGCGTGCTTCCCGCCGATCCAGAAGTCGTGGGAGGACCGCCGCATCGAGGAGTCCCGGCCCTACGTCTCCGACGCGCTCTACGAGCGCCACCGCATGCAGCTCGAGGGCCTGGAGAAGCAGGGCCGCGTGAACCGCATCGCCAAGCCGCAGCTCCACGACGTCGAGATCGTGCGCATCTACAACGTGGCCGACGACGGCGAGGACCGCTTCGTCGCCTACATCGCGTGCTCGGCCCGCGACTGGGTGGAGGACATCAAGACGGGCAGGGTGGTGAACGGCAACAAGCGGACGCGGTCGCAGTTCGAGCAGTACTGGTCCTTCTCCCGGCACCCCGAGTACGGCTGGGTGCTCGACGAGATCCAGCAGCGCTCCGAGGGCGACTATCACCTCAAGGCGGACCTGGTGAACGAGGACACGGAGACGCCGGCCTAGCGATGGGGCTGTTCGGCCGGCTGTTCTCCGGTGGCGCCGTGGGAACCGAGCGCCGCGGCGAGGACGTCGTCGCGCGTCTCGGCGCGCTCGGCCAACTCGACGCGAAGTGGTCGCCCGAGGCCCTGCGACGGCGCGTGCGCGACGCGTTCTTCGCCGTCCAGCGCCAGTGGATCGAACGCGACCCGGAGGTCGGCGCGCCGTTCGAGACCCCGGAGCTCCTGACCCGCCAGAAGCTGCGGATCGACGGCCTCGTCCACCAGCGGCGGGTGCACCAGCTCGAGAACCCGCTGATCGAGGACCTCGACTTCATCGCCTTCGAGGAGGGCGCCGCCGGGGGCGAGGCGACCGTGACGGCGCTCCTGGACATCAGCCTGGTCGAGACGATCCTGGACGCCGACTCCGGCGCCCTGGTCGCGGGGCACCCCAACGTCAAGCAGCAGCACAAGGAGTACTGGACGTTCGTCTGGCGCGACGGCGCATGGCGGCTCTCCGAGGTCGAGCAGCCCGGCGAGGGCGCGCGGCACCTCAAGGCGCCGCTGGTCGGCGGCGACTATGCCGAGCTCTCGCCCGAGAGCGTGCTGCGCGAGCGCTACGCGCGCGGCGAGATCGAGATCGAGGAGTTCGAGCGCGAGATGGGCGAGCTGCTGGGTCGCGAGCCGAAGTACTAGCTCGCCGCCGGGTCCTCAGTCGAGGAATCCGAAGAACTGGCCGTGGAAGCCGAAGGGGATATGGTGCGGCACCTCCGCGCGGGCGCGTTCGGCGAACGTCGCGGCGTCGAGCACGAGCAGGAACGACCGTTGCTGCTCGGCGTCGAGGACGATCGACAGCGCCACCCCGTCGTCCTCGGCCGCGCCGTCCGGGCGCGGCACGAAGACGGGCTCGCCCGGATACGTGCCGGCTTCGTGCCAGACGGCCGCTGAGCCATCGTCCACGTCGACCTTCGCCAGGCGGTCGAGGAAGCGGCTGTCGCTCGTCGCGCTCGCGCCGTAGGCGAACCGGTAGGGCCTGCCGTTGTGCCGCCGGTAGTCGATCCGCGGGAGCTCGACCGACTGATCGGCCAGGCGCTCCCGGCCGACGCGCTTCGTGGCGGTGTCGATCCGCCACCGTTCCAGCCATGGCCTCGGGACGTTCGGGTCGGGCGTGCGCAGGCGGTCCAGGTACAGCGCCCGCACGATTTCGGTGTCGTCGTAGGCGCACAGGTCCACGACGACCTCGTCATCGCGCTCGAAGGCGTTGACGTGGTGGAACGCGAAGATCGCCTCGGTCTCGAACGGCCCCTGCACTCCCCCGTCGCCGCGGTGGATCAGCCAGATCCGCGTCCCCCGCTCGGGCTCCCAGCGGTAGTTCTCGATGAACGGCCGGTTGCTGAAGGCGAGGCGCAACGGGTCGACGACGAACGGAAATTCACAGAGCACGACGAACTGCTCGGTCAACCCGAAGCTGTGGATGTAGGCCGGGCGGCGGGTGGCGAGCCGCGCGATCGTCCGGCGCCCTCCGCCGTTCAGCGAGCGGCCGAACACCCGGTACGTGCTGCGCGGCCCGAGCTTGATCGCGTAGTTCACCAGCTCCCTGCGCTGAGAATCGTGGTGCGGGTGGGCGGTCGTGATCTCGCCGTCGGGGCGCTCGGAGTCGGCGACACCGAGGGCGCGCAACGTGTGCGGATCGAACTCGACGGGGAGCGGCGTCTCGGTCATGGCCACGAAACGCTCGCCCACCTTCGTCAGGTTGACGTTCGCGTTGTCCGTGGCGCCGGGCGAGAACATCGTCACCATCCGGCGGAAGATCGACCGGCAGGGGTCGGTGGCGAACTCGCGGTAGGCGACGTGCCCGTCGCGCACCGCGGCATCGGCCCGGGTCGCGAGCTCGCGGTTGGCGTAACCGACCGCGCCGTCGGCGAAGCTGAACCGATGCAGCATCGCCTGGCCGTCGAACCAGTGGTTGAGGCTGCGCCCGTTGGCCTCGAACCGCGCTGGGCCGGTACGCAGCAGCGAGCCGGCGAGCCAGGGCGGAAGCTCCCCCTGGACGGGAAGATGATCGACCGAGACCTCGTGGTCGAGCGTCTGGAATCCGGCGGCGTGGTCGGTCATCGAGCCTCCCGTCGACTACACTGGACGCTCCAGAACTATACCGTCCAAAATGGACTAATGCAAGCCGAACCGCGCCTCACCCCCACCTCGTACATCGTCCTGGGCCTGTTGGACCTCTGCGGGGAGGCGACCCCCTACGACCTCAAGCGGCTGCTGGCGGAGACCGTCGGCGACTTCTGGACCGTGCAGCACTCGGCGCTCTACGCCGAGCCCGAGCGCCTCGCCGCGGCCGGCTACGTCAGCGAGCGCCGCGAGCAGGGCGGCCGGCGGCGGCGGCGCTACCGCATCACCGCCAAGGGACGGCGGGCGCTGCGCGCGTGGGCGAGCGAGCCGACCGCCGACTTCACGGAGCTGCGCGATCCCGGGCTGCTCAAGCTGTTCTTCGGCGCCGACCCGGCGAAGCTCGCCGCCCCTCAGCTCGAGGCGCACGACGCCAAGCTCGCTGACTACGAGTCGCTGCACGCCGCGCTCGACGAGGCGGGCGGCCCGGCCGGGCCCCGCCTCGCCCTCGAGGCCGGCATCGCCCACGAGCGCGAGTGGGTGCGCTTCTGGCGGCGGCTCGCCGAGGGCGGCTAGACGGGCGCGTCGAGCACGCGGCCGAGCTCGCGGGCGGGGACCGCGCCCCCGCGGACGATGGACCACTCCCCGTGTTCCTCGTAGCGGCGCAGGTCCACCACGGTCGATGAGGTCCCCGGCAGCTCCCCGCCGTCGAGCACGAGGTCGACGCCATCGCGGATCTCCGCGGGCACGTCCTCGATGCGTCGTGGGTCGGGACCTCCTGCGCGGTTGGCGCTCGACTGCAGCACCGGTCCGCGCACCGCGGCCAGCGGCGCCATGTCACCGACGAGCAGCGGCACGCGAAGGCCGAGCGTCGTCGGCTCCGAGCCACACGCGAGCGGGAACCGGTTCCGCGGGTTGGAGAGGAGCACCGTCAGCGCGCCGGGCAGCAGCGCGTCGAGGGCGGACCGGGTGCGCGGGCCCAGCTCGGTCAGGACGGCGTACGCCGCGACGCGACTGAAGAACATCACAGCGCTCGGCTTCTCTCGTGGCCGGCCTTTGAGGCCGTACAGGCGCCCGACCGCCTCCGGCGCGCCGGGCGCGCACGCCAGCCCGTAGACCGTGTCGGCCGGGAACAGCGCGACGCCGTGGGCGCGCACGCACCGCTCCAAGGCCTCGGCGTCGTCAGGCGTCACGCCGGGCGACCACGACGCGCGCGATGCCGGCGAGGTCGGGCCGTGCCTCGGTGAACGGGTAGCCCGCCATGCCGAGCTGCGCCCGGACCGATTCCGCCTGGCCGAGGCCGACCTCGAGCGCGGCCCAGGGGATTCCGGCGGCGGCGACCTCGCCCATCAACCGCTCGATGATCTCGAGCCCGTCCTCGCCGCCTTCGAGCGCCGCGCGTGGCTCATGGCGGGCAATCTCGGGCGCCAGCTGCTCCAGCTCGGCCGCGGCGACGTACGGCAGGTTCGCGACCACCGCGTCCCAGGGCCCGGGCGCGCCGTCGAGCAGGTCGGCCCGGTGCCAGGCGACCGCCAGGCCGAGCTGGGCGCCGTTGGTGCGCGCGACCGCGAGCGCGTCCGCGCTGACGTCGCTCCCGGCGACGAGGAGATCGGGCCGCTCCTGCTTGAGCGCCAGCGCGACGGCGCCGCTGCCCGTCCCCACGTCGAGCACGCGGGCGCCCTGCGGGAGCTCGAGCGCCGCCTCCACCAGCAGTTCGGTCTCCGGCCGCGGGACGAGCACGCGCCGGTCCACCGCCAGCTCGACGTCGCGGAAGGCGCGGCGGCCGCGGATGTAGGCCACCGGCTCGCGGCGCAGGCGGCGCGCGACCAGCGCCGCGAAGCGTTCGGCCTGGCCGGACGACAGCGCGACGTCGCCCGCGGCGAACAGGCTCAGGCGATCGACCTCGGCGGCCTCGGCGAGCAGGATCTCGGCGTCCAACCGGGG
Source organism: uncultured Actinomycetes bacterium (assembly GCA_963725645.1). Classification (GTDB taxonomy): domain Bacteria; phylum Actinomycetota; class Thermoleophilia; order Solirubrobacterales; family Solirubrobacteraceae; genus JALYZC01. Next base: position 1,154,969 of record CAVRZD010000006.1, on the reverse strand, counting down.
GGTGTCGCACCCCGCCTCGGCGAGCGCCGCCGCCGCACTTGCGAGCGCCGCGGCGGTCATGCGCCCTCGGAGTGGTCCTGGAGACGGCGAGCCTTCTCGTCGGCCTGGAGCGCCTCGGTGAGCTCGTCGAGGTCCCCGTCGAGGACCGCGGGCAGGTTGTGCACCTTGAGGTCGATGCGGTGATCGGTCACGCGCTGCTCGGGGAAGTTGTAGGTGCGGATCTTCTCGGCCCGCTCGCCGCTTCCAACCTGTGCACGCCTGTCGGCCGCGAGCTCGGCCTGCTGCTCGGCCTGCGCGCGCTCGAAGAGGCGCGCGCGCAGGACGCGCATCGCCTTCTCGCGATTCTGCTTCTGGGACTTCTCGTCCTGCATCGAGACGACGATCCCGCTCGGCCGGTGGGTGATGCGAACGGCAGAGTCGGTGGTGTTCACCGACTGCCCGCCGGGCCCGGAGGACCGGTACACGTCGATCTCGAGATCGTTCGGGTCGACCTCCACGTCCACGTCCTCGGCCTCCGGGAGCACGGCGACGGTCGCCGTCGAGGTGTGGATGCGGCCCTGGGACTCCGTCTCCGGGATGCGCTGGACCCGGTGCGTGCCGCCCTCGTGCTTGAAGACCGAATACGCGCCGTCGCCCTTCACCGCGAAGGTGTACGCCCCGTCGCCGGCGGCCAGCGACTCGGTCTGGAAGCCGCGCCGCTCCGCGTACTTCGACAGCATGCGCTGGAGGTCTCCGGCCCACAGACCGGCCTCGTCGCCGCCCGCCCCCGCCCGCACCTCGACGATCACGTTCTTGTCGTCGTTGGGGTCGCGCTCGACCATCGCGAGCCGGATCTCCTCCTCGAGCTCCGCCATGCGCCGCTGGGAGGAGGTCAGCAGCTCGCGCAGCTCGGGATCGTCGCCGTCCTCCCCGATCAACTCGCGCGCGCCCGCCGCGTCGTCGACGGCGCGGCGCCAGTCGGTCGCCAGCTTCGCGGCCGCCTCGAGCTCGCTGTACTCACGCCCGACCTGCGCGTAGCGCTCGCGGTCGGCGATCACCTCGGGATCGGCCATCTCGCGCTCGAGCTCGGCGAAGCGCGCCTCGATCTGCTCGACCAGCTTGTCGATCATGGAATCGAGTCTAGGGCGCGATCCGAAGCTCAGGGCTCAGGCATCAGGCGTCAGGATCGGCGCTCGAGCCGCGCGTGGCGACGCGTACGCCTCGGCCAGCGCGTCGAGCTCCGCGTCGAGCGCGGCGGGCAGGCCGTCGACGCCGGGAAGGACGTCCGGGTCGGCCTGGAACGCGAAGTGGACGCCGTCGCGGTAGGTGAAGAAGGCGACCGACAGGGCGTGCTCGGCACCCAGGGGCGCCAGCGTGTAGGCCTCGTCGAGCTCCGCGCCGAGCAGGTAGAACGGCCGGCGCGGCCCGCGCACGTTGGACACGCTGAGGTTGAACATCCGCGCGCTGTTGGCGGCCCGCGCGAGGCCCGTTCGCAGGGGGGCGGGAACGACCGCGAGGGCGTCGACCGCCAGCGCCGTGGCGGCGGGCCGGCGCGCCTCCTTGAAGCGCTCGGTGCGCTCGTGCACGAGCGCGAGCCGGTCTGCCGGGTCGGCTCGATTCAGCGGGAGCTCGAGGAAGGCGAAGGACAGCGCGTTGCCGAAGCGCGCACGATCGTCGTCGGGATGGAGGCTGACGGGCACCATGGCCTTCAGCGCGCGCGGGCGCTCGCCCAACTCGAGTGCGAGGCGCCGCAGCGTGCCGGCGACGAGCGCCAGGCCGACGTCGTTGAGCGTGACCTCGGCCGCTTCCTTCACGGCCACGAGCGCCGGCGCCGGCAGGCGGCGCAGCGCGACCGTCCGCGCCGATCCGACCGTGCGGTTGAGATGCGACGGCGGCGCGGGCTCGAGCACGTCCTCGCGCAGGGCGGCGGACGCGCGCGTGAGCGAGGTCAGCAGCGTCGAGGCGGCGGCGCCCGGCGCGCGAGCGGCGCCCAGCGCCCGCGTGGCAGCACGCCGCGCCTGGCCCAGCCGAGCGGCCGCGGTCGCGACAGCGAGGCGCGCCGGGGCGGGGAGCGGCGCGGGCGCCCAGTCCGCGTCCTCCTCGGCGTCGGGCGGCGCCGCGTCGGGCGCGTCGAACAGCACGAGCCCGAGCTCCATCGCGGACGTGCCGTCGACGAGCGCATGGTGGAAGCGGCCGATCAGGCCCACCCGGCCGTCCTGCAGGCGCGGGACCAGCACGAGGTGCCACAGCGGCCGGCGGCGGTCCAGCGGGTCGGACAGCAGCGCGTCGGTGAGCGACTCGAAGCTGGCGAGATCCATGGCCTCCTCGGGCGCGGTGTAGCCCTCGACGTGCAGGGCGACGCGGAAGTCCGGGTCGTCGATCCAGAAGGGGTCGCCCATGCCCGCCGGCGGCGATACGAGGCGCTGGCGAAAGCGCGGCATCAACGGCAGGCGCGCGGCGATCGAGGCGCGCAGGGCCTCCACGGTCGGACGTGGCCGCGTCCCGTCCGGCGCGAAGAAGGCGATCCACGTGACGTGCATGTGCACGCGCGGAGCCTCCAGCCGGACGAACGAAGCGTCCAGCGCTGAGAGCTGCGTCAGCGCCATCCCGTCACCGATTCTGCCAATTCCGTGGCGTTCCTCGCAATGGATGTCGCGCCCGAAGCGCGGCGAAGCCCGATCCTACGCCACGACCTCGACGCCAACGAGGTCGTCCGCGTCGGCCTCGCCCGGGCGCTCGACCGCCAGCACGGCGTCGAGCGCGGCGATCGCGACGGCCAGTTCGGCCGCGTCGGGCTCGCGGGTGGTGAGCTTCTGGAGCTGGAGGCCGGGCCACATGACGACGCGCACCCAGCGCTTGCGGCGGTTGCGCCCCGCCCACTTGATGATCTCGAAGGAGATGCCGGCGATCAGGGGCACGCCGAGAATGCGGGAGGCCACGAGGAAGTACCACGCCGGCAGCCCGATCGGGGCAAAGGTGAAGATGGCGACGATCATCACGATCAGCAGGAAGCTCGTGCCGCAGCGCGGGTGCAGCCGCGAGTAGCGAGCCGCGTTCTCCGGGGTCAGCGGCTGACCGGCCTCGTAGCATGCGATCGTCTTGTGCTCGGCGCCGTGGTACTCGAACACCCGGCGCAGGTCGCGCAGGCGCGAGAGCAGCAGCAGGTAGCCGAGGAAGATCGCCGTGCGCACGACCCCCTCGATCAGCCAGAAGAGCACCGAGGAGTGCAGCGAGCTCTTGATCAGGCTCGTGAGACCGACCGGCACGACGAAGAACAGCCCGATCGCGAAGACCATGGCCACGACGACCGTCCCGACCCAGGCGCCGCTCGAGATCGGCTCCTCCTCCTCGGGCAGCTGGGCGTTGGCGGAGATGCCGAGCGCCTTGAAGCCGATCTTCAGCGACTCGACGAGGGCGACGACCCCGCGGATGATCGGCCAGCGCAGGACCCGATGCTTCTTCGTCCACGAGACGAGCGGGAACGACGAGACCTCGATCTCGCCGTGGGCGCCCTCCTCGGGATCGAGCTTGCCGTCGTGCAGGTCCTCGGGGACGGGCTTGCGCACGGCCACAGCCCAGGTGGAGATGCCCCGCATCATCACGCCCTCGAGCACGGCCTGACCGCCCACGGGCGCGTCCCGCTGGGCCATCAGCTCGCCGTCGGGCATCCGGACCGGATCCGCGGCGGATTGCGATGCGCGCGGGGCCGTCGCCTGCACGCGAGCGGCCCTAGGACGCGGCCTGAGAGGTCTTCTTGCGCTTGGCGGCCCGGCGCTGGAAGCGCTCGACGCGGCCGCCGGAGTCCACGAGCTTCTGGCGCCCCGTGTAGAACGGGTGGCAGTTCGAGCAGATCTCGACGTGCAGCTCGGACTTGGTCGAGCGCGTCGTGAACTCGTTGCCACAGGTGCAGCGGACGTGCGCCTCGACGTACTCGGGATGGATCTCGGTCTTCACGAGATCGATTCTAGCTGGGTCGACCAGGGCGGGCGCGGGCGGGGCGATCAGCGGGCGTTGGTGCCCGGGGCGAGCCTGAACGTCCCGTGCCGGCTGGCGCCGCGGCCGGCACGATCGTCCTCGGGCGCAACCGCTAGCGCGAGCTGGTCGCGACGGACGGACAGGCCACCGTGAGCCGGTTGTCCGCCTCGCTGGTCTCCGCCACCGCGGCGCCGCTGTCAGCCGTCGCGACGATCGGATCACCGCAGCGAGGACCCGCGAACTGGAGGACCGCCCGCTGGCCGGCGCCGAGGATGCCGACGGTCTGGGTCGGCACGACCGGCACGCCGCCCACCCTGAGGCTCACGTCGAACCCCCGCGCCGCGCTGTGGCCGTCGTTGCGGACCGTGACGACGTACGTCCGACCCTGAGGCGTGATCCTGCCGATCCGCAGGTTCGGCCGCAGGTCCGGCTGCTGGCAGGTCGGCGTGACGTGCTGCGCCCTGGCGAACACGCGGCCGCTTGCGTTGATCCAGCGGAAGCTCACGACGGCGCGGTAGGCCGCGGGCGCCGTCAGGTTCGCGACCTTCTGCTTGAACTTGAAGCGGCCCACCCCGGCGTCGGCGTGGTTCCAGACGCCCAGGCCCGGCGCGGCGACCCGCTTGAACGCGAAGCCGCCCGCCGCCCGGCGGAACAGGTCGAAGCGCATCTCCATGCGGTCCTGGCCCCCGCGCAGCGAGCGCATGACGCCGCTGAACACGGCGTAGCGCTGCGCGGCGTCGAGCGAGGCATGGCAGCGCTCGAGCTGCGCAGACGCGCGCGGCGGGTTCGCCGGCTGTGCCGCGGCGGGGAACGCGAGCGCCCCCGCGCATGCGATCGGGATGAGCTTCCGCACCATGTGAACACCCCTTAACAGCGGGGCAAACGGATGGTTGCGCGTCTAGGTGACCGTGTACAGGGGCCCGTCGCCGCCCTCGGGCGGCGTGAGGCGCCCGCCCTTGGCCGTGATCGCCCCACACTGCACGCAGTTCGTGTAGTTGACGATCACGTCGACGTCGCCGTCCTCGGGCGCGTCCTCGGGCAGCTCGTAGACCCCGGCCGGGCACATGTAGACCCAGGCCTCCGCGACCTCCCGCGGCACGTGCTTCTGCACGCGGATGTGGTTCGGCGCGTCGTCCCGCGTCGCGTTCCCGGTGACGTAGACGCTCGAGAGCTTGTCGAAGGTGTACTTGCCGTCGGGCTTCGGATACGTCTTGCGCTTGTTCCCGATGAAGACCGGCGCGTCGGCGTCGCGGTGATTGCGCCAGCGCCCGCCGGGGAAGCGGCCCTTGCTGACCACCATCGCGTTCGTGATCGCGCCGCCGACGAAGAAGCCCTTCGCGAACGGCTGCTTCATGTTGCGCGACTCGTAGAGGTCCTGGCCGATGATCGAGTCCTCGACCCGCTGCTCGTACGCGCTGAAGTTCGTCGAGCCCGACTTCAGGCCCTGGTAGATCGTCTCCGCGGCGAGCATCCCGGCCTGGATCGAGTAGTGGATGCCCTTGAGCGTCGGCACGTTGACCATGCCGGCGGCGTCGCCGGCGAGCGCGAGGCCGGGAGCCGTCAGCTTGGGCATCGCCCAGTAGCCGCCCTCCGGGATCGCCTTGGCGCCCCAGGTCAGGCGCTTGCCGCCCTCGAGGATCCTGCGCACGAGCCGGCTCTCCTTGAACTGCTGGAGCACGTCGTGCCCGGACAGCGTGGCGTCGGTGTAGTCGAGGCCGACGACGAAGCCCAGCGAGACCTTGTCCTCGCCCATCGGGTAGATCCAGGAGCCGCCGAACTCGTGGTACTTGGCGCGGTAGCGCAGCGGCCAGCCGAGCGTGTGGATGATGCGATCGAGCGGCTCGGCGACCTCCCACACCTCCTTGACGCCGAGCGACCACACCTGCGGCTCGCGGTCGGCCGCGAGGTCGAACTCGCGGATCGCCGCCCCGGTCAGGTGTCCCCACGTCCCCTCGGCGAGGACCGTCGCCTGCGCGGCGAGGTCGGAGCCCGGCTCGAAGTTGCCGAGCGGCTCGCCGTCCTTGCCGCGGCCCTTGTCGCCCGAGCGCACGCCGCGAACGACGCCGTCCTCGACGAGCAGCTGCGTCGCCGAGGTCTCGGTGAGGATGTACGCGCCGGCCTCCTCGGCCTTCTCGGCCAGCCAGCGCGACAGCTCGGCGACCGACACCACGTAGTTGCCGTGGTTGCGGAACGGCGGCGGCGTGGGCTTGAGCGGGAGCGCGATGCGCCGGGAGAGCATCCAGTAGACGGTCTCCTTGCTCACCTCGTCGCCGTGCCGGAAGGGCCAGTCCTTCGGGTCCACGTCCGGGAACAGCGCGCGCAGCGGCTCCGGCCGCATGCACGCGCCGGAGAGGTTGTGCGCGCCGCATGCCTTGCCCTTCTCGACCACCGCCACCGGCACCTCGCCGAGCCGCTCGGACAGCGCCTCGTCCTCGGCCAGCAGCTGCAGCAGGCGGTTGGCGCAGGCCAGGCCCGCCGGGCCGCCGCCGACGATCACGACGCCGACGTCGATCCGGTCGTCCTCGCCGTCGAGCTCGCGCTTGATGAACTCGTTCGGCGAGTCGACCGGCGGCGGGTACGCGCTCGGCGGTACCGCTCCGTTGCTGGACCCGTCAACGGCCATGGCGCGATCAGCCGCCCTTCTTCGCCTTCACGGCCTCGGTCAGCTTGGGCAGGATCTTGTTGAGGTCGCCCACGATGCCGAGGTCGGAGAACTCGAAGATCGGCGCGTTGGAGTCCTTGTTGATCGCGACGATGTTCTCGGAGTTCTGCATGCCGACCTTGTGCTGGATGGCGCCGGAGATCCCCGCCGCCAGGTACAGCTTCGGCGCGACCGTCTTGCCGGTCTGGCCGATCTGCGTGGCGTACGGGTACCAGCCGGCATCCACCACCGCGCGGGTCGCGGCCACGGCGCCACCGAAGGCGGTCGCGAGCTCCTCGCAGAGCTCGAAGCCCTCGGCCTTGCCGAGCCCGCGGCCGCCGGCCACGAGGATGTCGGCGCCCTCGATGTCGACGTCGGCGCCGCGCTGCTCGCCGCGCTGCACCATGGTCGCCTTGTTGGACCAGGGCGAGTACTCGACGTCGACGTCCTCGACGGTCGCGCTGCCGCCGCCGGACTCGCTGGCCTCGAACGCGTTGAGCCGGCCGATGATCACGCCGACGTCGCCCTTGTAGCGCGACTCGGAGATCGAGGAGTCCTGCAGGATCGGCCGCTCCGCCACGAGCTTGCCGTCCTCGGCCTTGACGGCGGTGACCTCCATGGTCACGCCGGCGCCGAGGCGCGCGGCCAGGCCGGCGCCGATCTCGAAGCCGAGCAGTCCGCCGCCGAACAACGCGTAGCCGTGCCCGTTGTCGGTGATGACCTTGGCCATCACGTCGACGACCGGCTGCGCCAGGCCCTCTGCGCCTTTGGCGCGGTAGACCTTGGTGGCGCCGTGGGTGCCGAGCGTGGCGCAGAGCTCGTCGGTCAGGTCATCGCCGCCGACGACCACCGCGTGGGCCTCGCCGCCGAGTTCGCCGGCGAGCTTGGCGCCCTCGGAGACGGCGCCCAGGGAGTTCTTGTTGAACTCCCCGTCCTTGTGAAGAACGTAGACCAGGATGTTGCTCATGCCAGCAGCTTCCTTTCCTCGAGCCAGGCCACGATCTGCTCGACGGTCTCGTTGGTGTCCTCGTCCTCGATGATCTGGCCGGCCTCCTTCTGCGGCGGGTCGTGGAAGTTCCCGCACTCGACCTGCGAGCCGTCACCGCCGACCTTGCCGCCGTCGATACCGGCGTCGCCGGCGGAGAGGGTGTCGAGCGGCTTCTTCTTCGCGCCCATGATCGCCTTCAGCGACGGGTAGCGCGGCTCGTTGATCGCGTCGCCGACGGAGATGACCGCCGGCAGCTCGACCTCGACGGTGTCGTAGCCGTACTCGGCCTGGCGCTCGCAGCGCAGCTTGCCGTCGGCGACGTCGAGCTTGATGACCTGGGTCAGCGAGGGCGCCTGCAGGTGGTCGGCCACCACGGCGCCGATCGTGTAGCACTCGCCGTCATCGGACTGCTGGCCGAGCAGGACGAGGTCGGGGGACTCCTTCTCCAGCGCCTTGGCCAGCGCGTAGCCGGTGGCCGCGACGTCGGAGCCGGCGAGGCTCTCGTCCGTCAGGTGCACGGAGCGGTCGGCCCCGAGCGAGACGGCCTTGTGGAGCGCGCGGACGGCGCTCTCCGGGCCCATCGTGACCGCGACGACCTCCTCGACCGGGACGGCACCGCCCTCCTTGATCTGCATGGCCGCCTCGATGGCGTGCGTGTCGAACGGATTGAGGTTCTTCTCTCCGCTGCGGTCCATGCGCCCCGTCGAGGGATCGATGCGCTTCTCGACGGCGGCGTCGGGGACCTCTTTCACGAGGACGCAAATCTTCAAATCAGGCCTCCTTCCAGTGTGCCGAGCGACGCGGCGGGCACGGGGACAGCGCGGGCTCGCCCTTGCGTCTCGGGCGAGCGGGGGTCGCGCATAATAACGCTGTTGACTGACCAGTCAATCGCCAGGCTCGTGGCGGTTGTCACTACGCGGTCACGGCACCTTGGATGAAGTCGACGATCTCCTGCGTGGAGGCGCCGGGCGTGAACACCTCGGCGATGCCGAGCCGCTTGAGCTCGTCGATGTCGTCGGCGGGGATGGTGCCCCCCACCGTCACGACCACGTCGTCGACCCCCTCGTCCTTCAGCAGCTCCACCACGCGCGGGACGAGCGTCATGTGGGCGCCCGAGAGAATCGAGAGTCCGACGGCGTCCGCATCCTCCTGGATCACCGTGGCGACGATCTGCTCCGGCGTCTGGTGCAGGCCGGTGTAGATCACCTCCATGCCCGCGTCGCGCAGGGCGCGAGCGATGATCTTGGCGCCGCGATCGTGCCCGTCGAGCCCGGGCTTGGCGACCACGACGCGGATCCTGCGGTTTCCGGTCGCGTTCATGCGGGCGCGAATCCTAGCTACTGCGACTGGCGGCGCACCCGCGAGGCACGTTCAGCGACCCGGTGCCGTAGTCGACCCGCAGCGGCGTCCGGGTGGTCGCGGTGACGCGGTACGCGACCGTGAGCGGGACCACCGATCCCGGCGGAAGCGTCACGACGAGGCCGAGTCGAGACAGCTCGTTCGGGGGAAGCGGCTTGGGCCTCTGGTAGGCCCCGTAGAGCCCATGCGCGTACGCATTGACGAATTGGGCGTAGCTGCGCAGGGACGCGCCGCCTGCGTCGCGCACCCGCACGTGCGCCGCCACGATGTGCAGCGAGCGCCGGGAGCGGTTCTCGACGGTGCCGGTCAGGACCCGGTCGGAGGACAGGTGCGTGGCGCGGAAGACGAGCGGCTCCTTCTTCCACTCCAGCCCGGTGCTCGCCCGCTTTGCCTCTCCCCCGCCACAGCCCGCCAGCGCCAGCGCGGCGCCGGCGGCGGCCGCCGCGGCGCGCATCACGACGGCTTGGCGGGCAGGTCGAACCAGTCGCAGGCGACCGGGCGCGGGTTGCGCTCCGGGTCCCACGCCGTGCACGGGATCAGCATCGTCTGCGTGGCCGGGTTCGCCGGATGGAAGTCGTCGGACCCCGGGCAGCCCGGGAGGCTCGACGGAGTGCTCTGACGGCCGGCGCCCGACTGCGAGGTGTTTCCCGCCCAGCAGTTGCGCACGCCCTCCTCGTCCCAGAAGAAGTCGGTCCCGTTCGGGGCCCGCTGCCCGCCCGGGCCGACGCCCATCCGGTTGTTGAGGAACTGGCTGCCGTTCGAGGTGTCGGTCTGGTGGCCCGGGTCGTTGTCCCCGCGGATGGCCGCCGGCACCGAGATCAGCGCCACGCCCCAGCGCCAGTTGTCGTAGATCTGGTTGTCCTGCACGAGGTCGCGGTTGCCGCCACCGATCAGGATGCCGGTCCCGACGGCCACCTGGAACTGCGGGCACACGATCTCCTTCGGGCGCTCGGCGAAGGGATGGGCGTTGCAGTAGTCCTGACGCTCGGCCGTGAAGTAGTTGGCGTTGTTGGAGTGGATCCGGTTGTGCTCCCAGCGGAAGCACTCCTGCGGCATCCCCGGATGGCCGGAGGCGAAGGAGTCCGTCGTTAGGCCGGCGTTGTTGTCGTGGAAGTCCGAGTCGTGGATGTAGGTGGAGTTTCCGGCGGTGCCGGAGTAGCCGAGCACGTTGTCGTGCGAGTTGACGTTGCGCAGCTCGGTCGTGGTGGACCCGCACCCCGCGCGGGGGCTGGCGGCCGAGGAGCCCGCGTCGCAGGTCCCGTAGGCGTTGGGGTCGACGTTGCAGCCCTTGGCGTTGGAGCCCGGGTACACGCCCGAGTCACCGTTGTTGTACGCCTCGATGTTCTCGTACAGGCCGTGGATCGCCGTGAAGCTCAGGATGCCGTAGTCCTGCGCGTAGCGGGCGACCACGTTGTGGATGTGGAACCCGTCCACCTCGACGATGTCGATGTCGTTGAACGCCCCCTGCTCGATCGTGAAGTTCGAGAGGTAGATCCCGTTCGCCCGGTCCACGCGGAGCACGTCGATCTTGTGCCGGTCGCCCTGGATCAGGACGTCGCCCGGGCCGCGCCCGTAGCCCGAGATCTGGAGGTTGCACTTCTGCACGCAGATGGGCAGGCTCGGGTTGAGCGGGTTGTCCTCCGGTCGCGGGTCGCCGACGACCTCGATCAGGTTCTTCGAGTTCGGGCAGTGGACCTGGTAGTTGCGGTTCGGCCGCACGGGCGGATCGTTCGACGCCGGGCCGAGCGGCGGCGGCGCGGTGTTCTGAAAGCCCTCGGTCTCGACGTAGTCGTTCGCGCACGGCGGCTGGCCGAAGCTGCCGACGGGGACCCGCCGGCTCGCGGGCTCGGCGTAGACGCCCGGCAGGAGCAGGATCCGGTCGCCGCTCTTGGCGGCGTCGACCGCCGACTGGATGCTGCGGAAGTGGCAGCGGCGCAGCGCCTGCAGGCGCGGGCGCAGCGCGCGGCGGTTGCGCCCGTAGATCCGCTTCAGGCGGCTGAGCGAGTCGCGCTGGCAGACCACGATCGCGGGGCCGCCCGAGCGGGCCGCGGGAACGGAGCCGGGATGCGGGTCGGGGAACTTGGTGCCGCGCTCGGGGTGGGCGCCGCCGCTCGCCGGCCACAGCAGCGCGAGCCCGAGCAGCGCGCCGACGAGTAGCGCTCCGAGACGCGGCGTTCGCGGGCGGGCGCGCATCAGATCTCCACCGCCGTCACTCGGAGGCGGTTCGACGTGGCCGAGCGGAACTTCACCGTGATCGCGTAGGAGAGCTCCCACGGCGAGCTGCCGTCGCACGCAGCCTCGGTGCGATCGCAGGCGCTGGTGCCGCGCACCGTGGTCGTGCAGACGAACCGGTGTCGCGAGCGGCGCTTGCAGACCGGCCTTGTGTAGCGCGGCCGCGACGCGTCGCCGGGGCGCTTGCGCGCCAGGCGCTTGGCCGCCGAAATCGCCGTCGCCTGCGCCCGCGGCTTGGACAGCACATGGGCCTGGGCGGCGGCCGGGGCCGCGAGCGCGCACGCCGCAACGACGGCGGGAAGCATCCTCCTCAGGAGCATCAGGCGGGCGACCCTAGCGAAACCCCGATCGACCGCGCGGCAGTAACCGCTCGAGCGAAGGTCCGACCGCTCTAGAAAACGGGTGCTTCGGTGTAGGTGCCGAAGACGGCCTGCAGCGAGGCGACGATCTCGCCCTCGGTCGCGTGCGTCGCGCGCGGCCTCCAGGAGCGCGGGCATCAGGTTGGCGTCGCCGGCGGCCTGCTCGCGGAGTTGGGTGAGCGCGCGCTCGACCGCGGCCGCGTCGCGCTCGGCGCGAACCGCCTGGAGCCGGCCGACCTGCTTGCGCTCGAGCGCCGGGTCGATGCGAAGGATCTCGACGGGCTCCTCGCCCTCCTGCTCGAAGGCGTTGACGCCGACGACGATCCGCCGGCCGTCGTCCACCTCCCGCTGGTAGGCGAAGGCGGCGTCGGCGATCTCGCGCTGGGGGAAGTTGCGCTTGACCGCCTCGACCATCCCGCCCAGCTCGTCGATCTTGGCGAAGTAGTCGTAGGCCTGGCGCTCGATCTCGTCGGTCAGCGCCTCGACCAAGTAGGCGCCGCCGAGCGGGTCGATCGTGTTGGTGACGCCGGTCTCGTGCGCGATCACCTGCTGCGTGCGCAGCGCGACGCGCACGGCCTCCTCGGTCGGCAGCGCGAGCGCCTCGTCGTAGGAGTTGGTGTGCAGCGACTGCGTGCCGCCGAGCACGCCGGCCAGCGCCTCGATCGTCGTGCGCACGATGTTGTTGAGCGGCTGCTGGGCGGTCAGCGACACCCCCGCGGTCTGGGTGTGGAAGCGCATCAGCCACGAGCGCTCGTCGCGCGCACCGAAGCGGTCGCGCAGCTCGCGCGCCCAGATGCGCCGCGCCGCGCGGTACTTGGCGACCTCCTCGAAGAGGTCGATCTGCGCGTTGAAGAAGAACGACAGTCGCGGGGCGAAGTCGTCGACGTCGAGACCGCGGGCGACGGCCTGCTCGACGTAGGTGAGCCCGTCCTTGAGCGTGAAGGCGAGCTCCTGGGCGGCGGTCGAGCCGGCCTCGCGGATGTGGTAGCCGGAGATCGAGATCGGGTGCCAGCGCGGCATGTGGCCGGCGGCCCACTCGATCATGTCGCCGACGACGCGCATCGCCGGGTCGATCGGGAAGCACCACTCCTTCTGCGCGATGTACTCCTTGAGGATGTCCGCCTGGATCGTTCCGGCCAGCGCCTCGGGCGGGATGCCGCGGCGCTCGGCGGCCACGACGTAGAAGGCGAGCATGACGGCGGCCGGCGCGTTGATCGTCATCGAGACCGAGACCTCGTCGACCGGGATCCCGCGGAACAGCGTCTCCATGTCGTCGAGCACGTCCAGGGCGACCCCCTCGCGCCCGACCTCGCCGAGCGCGCGCGGGTGGTCGGAGTCGTGACCCATCAGGCTGGGCATGTCGAATGCGGTCGACAGGCCGGTCTGGCCGTGGTCGAGCAGGTAGCGGAAGCGCTCGTTCGTCTCCTCGGCCGTGCCGAAGCCGGCGAACTGGCGCATCGTCCACAGGCGGCCCCGGTACATCGACGGGTACACGCCGCGCGTGAACGGGAACTGGCCGGGCAGGCCGATGCTGGCGGCCGGGTCCTCCGGGAGGTCCTGCTCGGTGTACAACGGCTTGACGGGCTCGCCGCTGACGGTGGTGAACAGCCCGTCGCGCTGGTGGGTCGAGCTCAGGCGCTCGCGCTCCCAGCGCTCCAGCGCGGTCAGCTCACGGGGCTCGGTGGCCATGGCGCGAAGTGTACGCGCGGTCTCAGCCGGGGAATACGGAGGCCTGCGGGTCCTCGGCGCGGTGGGCGTTGTAGCCGGCGAACCGGTAGGCGCCGTGCTGCATGCCGTCGTCCCACCACAACGTGGCGACCTGGTAGATCGCGTAGCGCGGGCGCCCGCGCAGCGCGCGCCGCACGGCGCCGCGAGGGATGCGGCGCGAGTGCACCGCGCGCGCCCGGAAGAACACGTGCTCCTGGCCGCGCAGCGGCCCGTCCTCGAAGTGCGCGATGACCGGGCGGTCGGGATCGAGCCCCGCGATCGCGGGTTCGCCGCTGAGGTTGAGCTCGTGGTCCGTCACGACCGTCACCAAGATGGCACGCCTGCGAAACGCGATGCGCCGACGTACTCTACCGCTGCGCGCGGTAGAGCTGGAGCATGATCTCGGTGATCAGCGGCGCGGTCTCGCCGAACCCGGGGCAACACGGCGGCCCGCCCCTGCGGCTGATGCCGATCTCCAGGTGCGGCGTGTCCGAGATCCCGACGCTGCCGCAACCGACCTGGGCGATGGGCTGGCCCTTCTTCACCCACGCACCGACCTTCACGAGCGCCGGCGCCGAGTGCCCGTAGTAGATGTAGCGCCCGGCGTAGGGGCCGCTGGAGACCTTGAGGATCGGAGACTGCGAGCCGAAGCCGGAGATGCCCTCCTCCACGATCCTGCCGTCGGTCACGGCCACGAGCGTGAGCTGCTTGCCGCAGAAACCGGTGTAGGGCGGGATGTCGATTCCCTGGTCGGGGCTCCAGTAGCTCGGCGGCGCCACGCGCTTGATGGGCTGGATCGGGAACACCCAGCCGTCGGTGCCGGCGAGCGCCTTGCGCGCCGCGCGCGCCGACCTCATCGCCTTGATGGTCGCGCTGCCGGCGACGCCGTCGGAGCCGAGGCCGCGATCGCGCTGGAAGCGGCGGACGGCATTCCGGGTGGCGCGGTCGTAGCGCCCGGTCACCTTCACGGAGCCGTAGCCGAGGTCGCGCAGCCACATCTGCAGCACCATCACCTCGTCGCCCTTGGAGCCGAGCTTGAGCCGATGGGTGCCCATGCGCTTCTCGGCCGCGGGCAGGTCGGGAGTCGGCTGCGCGCCGTAGGACGTGCCACCGGTCGTGGTCGAGGCTGTGGTGCTCGCGGCGTGCGCGGGCATCGCACCGAGCGCGGTCAGCGCCAGCGTGGCCGCGCACGCGACGTACACGCGTAGGCGGCGGTTCGGCGAGGCTGTCACGCGGGCGGTCATCCGGTGGCGATCCGTCGTCCTGCTCGGCGCGCCTACGGGGTTAGCTGACGGGCTTGCGCAGCTGATCCGCGCTACCAGGCGGCAGTGCCTGGACTCGCCCCGCGACCGCCCTGTCGAGCGGCCGGTGGTTCCCCCGATCCCCGGTTATGGAGACTCGGCGTGCGGTCGGCACGCTAGCACGATGCCCGGCCGCAAGCGGCGCTGGCGCCGGACGCGATCTAGCTCGGGAAGATCGACAGGCCGCCGAGGAGCAGCGCGATGATCGCAATCGCGAGCGCGGCGCCCGCGAGCGCCCCCGCAACCGCCCCACCGTCGCTGATCGCCTGGACCGGCTCGAGCCGGCGAAGGTCCTTGAGGGTCACGATTCCACCTCCGCTTTCGTGGCCTACGGGGTTAGCTGACGGGCTCGCGCTGAAAGCCGCGCTACCGGGCCTCTCGGCCCGGATTCGCCCCACGGTCGCCCCTGCGGCGACCGGTGGTTCCCCCGCTCCGCGAGACCCTCGGGAGGCCGCGCGGATTCGGCAGGTGCATGGACTGGGCTGACCCTAGCAATGGTTCCGGCGCACCCGCGCCGGTCCTCCCCGCGGTGTCATACTGCGAACGCGATGTGCGTGCAGTACATGATGGGCGCCCCCGCCGCGACCGCGACGCCCTGACGGGCGCGCACCGCCTCCTCGGGCTAGCAGCGGCGCTGACGCTGCTCGCCGGGTGCGGCGGCTCGACCGACCGCCCCGCCCCCCCGCCCGGCCCGCCGATCGGCGTCGGCCCGACCGCGGCCTACATGCCCTCGACGCGCGACGCGGCCGCGCGCGCGGGCGCGCCCGTCGGCCGGCTGCGCTGCAGCGCGGGCGACCACCGCGTCGGCGCGCACGTCGAGGTCTTCGCCCACCGCCGGGTCGTGGTCGTGCCGGCGGGCATCGGGATGGCGCCACCGCTGCGGGGGCGCGGCGCCTACGTGGACTCCGCCCGCTGCTCCTATCCGATCCGCACGCGCGAGCCCACGGGCCTGCTGGAGCTCGATCCGCGCGCCGGGCCATTCACGCTCGGGGACCTGTTCGCGATCTGGGGCCAGCCGCTCTCCGCCTCGCGCCTCGCCGCCTTCCGCGCGCCGCCGGGCACGCGCGTCGCCGCGTACCTCGACGGACGTCCCTGGCCTGGGGACCCGCGGGCGATGCCGCTGCGCCGGCACGCCGTCGTGGTGCTGGAGATCGCGGGGCACGTCCCGCCGCACGCCGCCTACCACTTCCCGCGCGGGCTGTGAGCGGTGCCGCTACCGTTCGCGCCTCGATGCGCGCGCTGCTCGTCCTCGCCCTCGGCGTCGCGGCCCTCGCCGCCGCCGCGCCCGCCGCCCTCGCCGACGCCGACCCGCCGAGCGACGTCCTGCTGCTCCAGGACGTCTACTACCCCTACCAGCCGCCCGCGTCCGACAAGCTGCGCCGCACGCTGGACAAGGTCGTCGCCGAATCCCAGAGGGCCGGGTATCCCGTCAAGGTGGCGATGGTCGAGTCGAACGTCGACCTCGGTGCGATCCCGCAGCTGTTCGGCCGGCCCGCCGAGTACGCGCCGTTCCTGGGCCGCGAGATCGCGTTCAAGACCAAGGACCCGCTGCTCGTGGTCATGCCGGCCGGGATCGCGACCTACAACGTCACCGCGAAGGCGCAGCAGGCGATCCAGTCGATCAAGGTCGACAGGTCGAAGCAGTCCGACGGGCTCGTGGGCGCCGCGATCGAGGCGGTCCCGAAGATGGCGACCGCGTCCGGGCACCCGGTGGCGGCGGTGCCGGTGCCGTCGGGCGCCAAGGACAAGAAGTCCGGCGGGGGGACCTCGCCGCTGATCGTGTTCGGGGCCCCGGTGCTGCTCGTCGCGCTCGCCGCACTCGTGGCGGCGCTGCGCCGGCGGGGCGAGGACGAGGACGAGGACGGCGGCGACGAGGACGACCAGGCGCCCGCCGAAGCCTCGTCCTGAATTTAGAATTCGACGTACACTGCGCCCGTGACCTCTGCCCGGAGGTTCAGGCTGGCAGCCCTGCTCGCAGCAGGCGCGCTCGCGGTGCACGAGCTGCGGTACGCGCTCGCGTACGGGGAGCACGCCGGGCGGGAAGCCTCGGCGCAGGGCCACGCCTACCTCTCGGTGCTCGTGCCGGTCGTCGTGCTCGCAGCGCTCTTCGCAGCGGCCCAGGTGGTCCTGCGCCTCGCGGGCGGGCCCGCGACCGGCGATCGCAGCCGCCGCTTCGCGCGCCTGTGGCTGGGCTCGGCGCTCACGCTCGCGGCGGCCTACTGCGCCCAGGAGCTGATCGAGGGCCTGCTGGCCGCCGGGCACCCGGCGGGCGTGGCCGGCGTGCTCGAGCACGGCGGTTGGATCGGCCTCGCCTGCGCACCGGTCGTCGGGGGCCTGATCGCGCTGGCCGTGCGCGGCGCCGCCGCCGCGACGGAGCCCGGAGCGGCCGCCCCCGTGTGGGAGGCGCGGCCGCCGGCGGCGCGCGCCGTCGCATCGCCCGCGCCCCTCCTCCTCTCTTCGCCCGATCCCCTCGCGCGCTTCCTCGCGGGCCGCGGGCCGCCGCCGATCTCCGTCTGATCGCTCCCCCCGGCCGACGAGGCGCCGGGGATCCGAAACCGACAGAAGGAGGCCTTCGATGAAGACAGGCACCCGCTGGGCCGTGCTCGGACTGGTGGTCGTGGTCGCCGTGGTGGCGTTCGTGATCGCCCAGTCCGGCGGCGGCAGCAACAGCAGCAGCAAGACCACGCAGGCCCAGGCTCCGGCCTCGGGCACGGCGGCTACGAGCACGACGACGCCCGCCGCGCCGGCGCCGAAGGTGATCGTGGTGCGCAACGCCAAGCCGGTGGGCGGCGTCCAGGACATCACGGTGAAAAAGGGCGACCAGGTCAGCTTCACCGTGCAGTCCGACTCCGCCCAGGAGATCCACGTCCACGGGTACGACTTCCACAAGACCGTGCCGAAGAACGGCTCGGTGTCGTTCAGCTTTCCGGCGAAGATCGACGGCGGATTCGTGGTCGAGCTGGAGGGGCCCGGTGAGCAGATCGCGGCGTTGAAGGTGCAGCCGTGAGCGCCCGGGCGCGGCGCGGCGCGACGGCGGCCGTCCTGGCCGCCGCCGCGCCACTGGCCCTCCCGGGCGTCGCGTCCGCGCACGGGCTGCAGGGCAAGACGGACCTGCCACTGCCCACGTGGCTGTTCTCGTGGGCGGCGGCAATCGTGCTGGTCGTCTCGTTCGCCTTCCTGGCCGCGCTGTGGCCGAAGCCCGAGCTCCAGGAGGAGCACCGGCGGCGGATCGGCCGGCTGCCGGAATGGCTCGACGTGCCCGCTGGGGCGATCGGGATCGCGCTGTTCGCGATCATCGTCTACGCCGGGTTCGCGGGGGTGCAGGACGAGCCCACGGCCAACCTGGCGACGGTGTTCGTGTACGTCCACTTCTGGGTCGGGATGGTCATCGTGAGCGTGCTGGTCGGGAACGTCTTTCGCTCCTTCAACCCGTGGCTGGCGCTCGCTCGCGCGAGCGGCTGGGTGTACACGCGGCTGCGTGGGGGGCGCGCCTGGACGCCGCCCCTCTCATACCCGGCGTGGCTCGGGTGCTGGCCGGCGGTGGCCGGGATCATCGCGTTCGGCTGGCTCGAGCTCGCCTACCAGGACAAGACCCACCCGGACGTCGTGGCGGGGCTCGCCGTCGCCTATGCCGTTGTCCAGCTGGCGGGGATGACCGCCTACGGCGCGGAGACGTGGAGCCGCCGCGGCGACGCCTTCGGCGTGTATTACGAGCTCCTGAGCCGGCTGTCGGTGTGGGAGCGCCGCGACGGCGTGCTGTACGTGCGGCGGCCGCTGTCCGGAGCGCCGCAGATGCCGCTGATGCCGGGCGCGGTGGCGCTGCTGTGCGCGGCGATCGGGACGACCTCCTTCGACGGGTTCTCGAACGGCTCGCTGTGGGCGGACTCCAGCCCCGATCTCGTGGACTTCTTCTCGAAGCTCGGCGCCGGGCCCCAGACGGCCACCCAGTGGGCGTCCACCGTCGGTCTCGCCGTCGCCATCCTCGTGGTCTCCGGGTTCTACCGGCTCGGCGTCCGGGGAATGCAGACCGTCGGCGAGGGCCACACGGCGAGCGAGCTGGCGGGGCGCTTCGCGCACACGCTGATCCCGATCGCCTTCGCCTACGCGGTCGCGCACTACTTCTCGCTGCTCATCTTCCAGGGCCAGGCGGCGGGGTACCTGGTGTCCGACCCGCTCGGCGACGGCTCGAACCTGTTCGGCACGGCCAAGGCCACGATCGACCTCAACGTCATCTCGTCCAACACCACCTGGTACGTCCAGGTGGGCGCGCTCGTCGTCGGCCACGTGTGCGGCCTGGTCCTCGCGCACGACCGCGCGATCGCCCTCTATCGCAAGCCGCGCGACGCCGTGCGCTCGCAGTACTGGATGCTCGTGGTGATGGTCGGGTTCACGAGCCTCGGACTCTGGCTGCTGTCCGCCGTGAGAACGTGATGCGGATGCTCGTCTTCGCGCACGCGGGCCACTGGATCGAGGGAATCATCTTCGGTCTGCCCGTGGCCGTGCTCGTCGTCGCGCTGATGTGGGACGGGTGGAAGAAGAAGCGGCGCGAGCGGCGCGGCGAGGGCGGGTGATGCGGCAGATGTCCGCAAATTGCGCTAGTCTGCCCGCCGATCCAGTAGCCCAAAGCCGAGTTCCCGAGCGTCAGGCGCCCGGGGAACGGGGGAACCACGCGGCATCGAGCCGCTGGGGCGAATCGCCGGTCGGGCCATCGGCGTAGCGCGATCTTTCCGCGCGAGCCCGTCAGCTAACCCCGTAGGCACGAGAAAGAACGGGAGGACCACAGTGTCCGCACGCCATGACGGCCCCCACGGGCCCACCCTGATCGACCGCGACCTCGCCTCGGAGCATCTCTGGCATCGCTCGCTCGCGCGCTCGCGCCAGCGCCGGCGCCTCGCCGAGGACACCCGCCGACGGGCCCCGCGACGCAAGGGCGCCGCGCTGACCGTCACCGCCGCGATGGTGGTCGGCCCCGCCGCGCCGACGCTGGCCGGCGCCGCCTCGGGGAACGAGGGCGCGACCACCGGTCAGACGACGCCCACCGATCCCGTCCTCCTGCACTTCGGCGACACCGGGAACGGCGTCGCGGCGCTGCAGAAGCAGCTCAACCGCATCGTCCCGCACACGCACCTCGACGTCGACGGCCGCTTCGGCGAGAAGACGAAGACCGCCGTGATCGCCTTCCAGCACGCGCGCAAGCTGCCGGCCAACGGCCGGGTCGACGCGCAGACCTGGTCGGCCCTCTTCCCCGGCGACATGGTCGTCGCCAGCGACACGTCGCCCACGACCGCGACCCCGTCCGCCGGCGACGTCTCGAGCGGGCTCTCGGCCGCGGAGGCGGACGCCACGCCGGACGGCGGTTTCGCCACCACGGACACCGTTCAGGGCGTCGGCACCGAGGCCGTGCTCACGCCCGGGAGCGGCTCGCTGCCCGCGATCGGCACCGGCACGACGCCGAAGCCGAAGGGCAAGCTCCCGACGATTGCCTCGGCTGCGGGTACGCACGCGACGCATCGCAGCACGGGCGCCCACGCCTCCACGGGGGGCGGCGCCAAGACCGTCGTGTTCCACCCCGGCGCGCCCAAGGGGGGCCTCGTGCTCGACAACGGCGTGGCGCTCCCACTGCCGCGCCAGTACCTCGGCGGCGGCTCGATCGACCAGGGCGTCGACTACGCCGCTCCGGGCGGCACGCCGCTGTTCGCCATGGGCGACGGCGTCGTGATCCAGGAGGGCATCGGCGGCTTCGGGCCCAACGCGATCGTCCTGAAGATCACCAGCGGGCCGCTGAAGGGCCGCATCATCTACTACGGCCACTCCGGCGCCGACCTCGTCCGCGTTGGCGACCACGTCCGCGCCGGCCAGCAGATCAGCATCGTCGGGTACGGCATCGTCGGGATCTCGACCGGGCCGCACCTGGAGATCGGCTTCTGGCCCCTGGGCAGCTTCGGCGCCGGCTCGGCCATGCTGTCGGTGATCAACGGCCTGCTCGGGCACGGCTCGAGCGCGAGCAGCACGCGCTCCTATGCGTCGTCGGCCTCGTACTCCGGCGGCGGCTCGTCCGGCGGGTCGTCCTACTCGCCGCCGAAGCCGCGCCCGCGGGTGCAGATCGCGTCGAAGAATCGCGTGCGCCAGCCCACCGCGCTGGCCGCCCTGAACACGATCGCCCGCGACGCCGCGAAGCGGACGTCCCCGAGCGGCATCTCCAAGGGCGCCGGCGGCCCCAACGCCGGCGGCGCCTACTGGTCGGTCCAGGACGCGCCGTCGACCCAGACCACGCCGTCGGAGGCGATGGTCCCGGCGAGCGCTCCCGCTGGCAGCGGCTCCGGTGCCGCTGACGCGTCGCAGGCGCCGAGCGGCGGGTCGGACCCGAGCGCGACGAGCGACCCGGGCAGCACCGGCACCGCGGACTCGGGCAGCCAGTCCGGCGACACCGGCGCGGGCACGGACCCGTCGACCGGCAGCGGCTCCGGCGACCCCGGCTCCAGCTCCGACCAGTCGGCCGGTTCCGACGGCTCGGGCTATGACCAGTCCTCGAGCGATGGGTCGGGGTACGACCAGTCCTCGGGCGACGGCTCGAGCTATGACCAGTCCTCGAGCGACGGCTCGAGCTATGACCAGTCCTCGAGCGACGGCTCGAGCTATGACCAGTCCTCGAGCGACGGCTCGAGCTCCGGCGACGTGACCGTCGATCCGGGCGCGGGCAGCGACCCGTCCGCCGGGTCGGGCACGAGCGACGGGAGCGGCTCCGGCAACGATGCCGGCTCGCCTGCGCCGGCACCGGCACCGGCCGCCCCGAGCGGCGGCGGCTCGAGCTCCGGCGCGAGCACGGGCTCCGGTTCGGGCTCGGACAGCGGCTCGTCGTCCTCGGACTCGACCGGTTCGAGCTCCGACAGTGGCGGCGGCGGCAGCAGCAGCAGCAGCAGCAGCAGCAGCAGCAGCTCGTCGTCCGGCGACGCCGGCTCGGCCTCGAGTGGCTCGAGCGGTGGCGGCGACGCGGTGAGCACCGCGAGTGGCGCGGCCTCCGATGCCGTCTCCAGCGCCTCGAGCGCGACGTCCGGTGGCGGCGACTCGACCGCCGCGCCGGCGAGCGGGTCGGGCTCCGGCGGCTAGCCGAGCTGCGCTCCAGCGATCCGAAGCGCCGCCTTCGGGCGGCGCTTCGTGCTGCCGCGCGTCAGCTCGGAGCGATCACCGTGATGACGTAGATGAACACGAACCCCGCGACGGTGAGCGCCACGCGGGCGGGCGACGGATGGGTATGTGCCTCCGGCAGCAGATCCGTTGCGCCCATGTACAGGAAGAAGCCGGCGTACACGGCGAGGATGCTGCCCAGCGTGTAGTCGGAGATCTCGAGCTGGGTCCCGACCACGGCACCCACGAACGGAGCCGCCGCATCCACCCACAACCATCGGGCGGCGCGAGCGCGGTCGCGCGATTGGCTGAGCACGAAGGACACCGTGTTCATGCCATCCGCGAAGTCGTGCGCGAGCACGGCGACCGCCACGAGCACACCGGTCTTGGTGTCGATGCCGAACGCGAGACCGATCCCGAGGCCGTCGATGAAGGAATGCGCGGACAGGCCGGCGGCGCCGAGGGCGCCGACCTTGTGGTGCGCTCGCGCCTGCTCGGGGTCGTCGCGATGGTGCAGGACGAGCGCCCGCTCGATCAGGAAGAAGGCGAGGAATCCCACGCCGACCAGCGTCGCAACGCGCCGGGGATCGTCGACGGCGTCGACGGCCTCCGGAAGCACGTCGAACAGCGCCACGGCCACGACCACGCCGCCGGTGAGGGCGATCAGAGTCGGCAACGAATGCGAGAGGCGGAAGGCGAGGTAGCCGCCGGCCGCGGTCGCCAGGCCGGCCAGTGCCGCGAGGGGAAGCGCGATCCAGGTCACGGGCGCGACAGGCTATCGACGGGCCCTGCGATGCTGAGATCGTGCGTGCCTCTCGCCCCGACGGCTACGAGATCGACACCGACCCGGACCGGGTCGACGTCGACGCCGTCCACCGGTTCCTCAGCGACGAGTCCTACTGGTCGCCCGGCGTGCCGCGCGACGTGGTCGAGCGCTCGCTGCGGTGGTCGCTGTGCTTCGGGCTCTACGCCCCGGACGGCGCGCTTGCCGGCTTCGCCCGCGCGGTCACGGACCGGGCGGTGTTCGCCTATCTCGCCGACGTCTTCGTGCTGGCCGAGCACCGCGGCCGCGGGCTCGGCGTGTGGCTGATGGGGATGATGCTCGACCACCCCGACCTGCAGGGCCTGCGGCGGGTGTTCCTGGTCACGGCGGACGCGCACGGGTTGTACGAACGCTTCGGCTTCGGCCCGCCGAAGGGGGTCGAGCGCTTCCTGGAGATCGCGCGCGATCCGACGGACCTGTACTAGCGTTGCGCCCGTGCGCCGGCCCGCCGTCCTCGTGCTCTCAGTTGTCGCCGCCGCCATCCTCGCGGCGGGCTGCGGGGGCGGCGACACCAAGACCGTGACCTCGGTGAACACCCAGACCGTCGTGCAGACGGTGACGGCGCCGACGACGAGCACGGGGACCACCGCGCCGACGACGGCGACGACGACCACGCCGTCCGTGCCGGCCGGCCCGCACTCTTGCGGGAAGATCGACATCACCTATCCCAACGGCGAGGGCGGCTCGTCGGCCGTGGGCATCGTTGCGACCGGCCTGGGCTGCGGCGAGGCGCGAGCCGTGACCCGCGCCTGCCAGCGCGGCAACGTGACGCCGGGCTGGAGCGCACGCTTCCGCGGCAACAGCAGCGTCCTCATGACCTCCGGCGGCCGGCGGATCACGTTCCGGCTGGCCGGTGGCGGCGGCTGCACCTCCTAGCGCAGGCCTACGTCGCGTAGCGAGCCGGCTCGCGGGTGAACGCCGCGCGACACGTCGGGGAGCAGAAGTGGTACTCGACGCCGCGATGCATCGCGCGCTCCCGGGATTGCGCCGGATCGACGGCCATCCGGCAAACGGGATCGATCGGGAGACGCTGGGCGCCCGCAGCGCCGAGGACGAGCGTGGCGATCTCCACCGGGCGGCTGATGTTCCGGAATCGCCGCGAGCCGAGCTTTCGGACGTGACCGGCCGCGAGCGCCGCGCCCGCGGCCTCGCGGGTGGCGGCCGTCATGAGGACCTCGCCCGACCCGGCGGCCGCGGCGACGCGCGACGCGAGGTTGACCCCCGCGCCGAACCAATCGCCGTCGCGACGCACCGCCGTCCCCGTATGCATGCCGACCCGGACGCCGAGCGAGCGGTGGCGGGCGCCGGAGTCGGCGACGATGCGGGCGGCCAGGCGCACCGCGTCACCGGCGTCGGGCACGCGAATGAGCAGGGCATCGCCGATCGCCTTGATCTCCTCCGCGTCGTAGTCGTCGAGTAGCGGACGCACGGCGGCGCAGAACGCGGCCGCCGCATCCGCGGCATGCTCGTCCCCGTGCGCCTCGGTCAGAGCCGTGTAGCCGGCGAGATCAGCGAAGACGAAGGTCTGGTCGTTGTCGATTGCGGCATTCTCCCGGCCACGACGTTGGCGCGCGTGGCGCGCGCAGCGCCGTATGGAATACGGACCGGTCAGGCGGCGAAACCCCGTCGCCGTCGGCCTGCCTGAGGACTACCTTCGAGGTATGAAGATGTCCGCAAAGCACATGTGGGTCTGCGCGGCATGCGCCGTCATCGTCGTGGTGGCTGTTCTCGCTGGTGTGGGCGTCGCCGGCTTCGCGCTCGGCGCGCTCCTGTGCGGCGGGATGATGGTCGCGATGGTGTGGATGATGGTCCGCGGCGCGCACGGGTCCGGCCACCGCCGCTAGAGCCCGTCGCCGGCCGCCTCGCCCAGCAGGGCACGGGCGATCACGAGCCGCTGGATCTCGCTCGTGCCCTCGTAGATCTCGGTGACCTTGGCGTCGCGGTAGTAGCGCTCGGCCGGGAACTCCTTCGTGTAGCCGTAGCCGCCGAGCACCTGGATCGCCTCGCCGGTCTGGCGCCGCGCGACCGCCGAGGCGAACAGCTTGGCCTGGGCGCCCTCGATCGTGTGCGGGCGCCCGGCGGACTTCAGCCGCGCCGCGCGCCAGGTCAGCGCACGCGCGGCCTCGATCTCGGTCTGCATGTCGGCGAGCCGATGCTGGATCGCCTGGAAGCCGCCGATCGGGCGCCCGAAGGCGCGGCGCTCGCGCGCGTAGCCGGTCGCGAGGTCGAGCGCGGCCTGGGCGATCCCGGTCGCCTGCGCGGCGATGCCGATGCGTCCGCCGTCGAGCGTGGAGAGCGCGATGCGCATGCCAGCGCCATGCTCACCCAGCGGCTCGGCCGCAACGTTCATGAAGGCCAGCGCCGCGGTGGAGGACGAGTGCAGGCCGAGCTTCTCCTCCTCGCGTACGACGCGCAGACCGTCGTCGTCGCCGCGAACGAGGTAGGCCGACACGGCGCCCTCGTCGTCGCGTGCAAACACGATCAGCGTGTCCGCGTAGGACCCATTGGTGATGAACTGCTTCGAGCCGCTGATGCCACCATCACGGACGCTCGCCCGCAGCGCCGCGGCGTCCGACCCGACCTCGGGCTCGGTCAGCGCGAAGGCGCCCAGCTCCTCTCCCCTGGCCAGCGGCGGGAGCAGGCGCTCGAGCTGCTCGGGCGTCCCGTGGTCGAGGATCGGCAGCTCGCAGGCGGACGTCTGGACGGCCACCGTGACCGCCACCCCGGCGTCCGCCCGGGCCAGCTCCTCGAGCACGAGCACGTAGGCCAGGAAATCGGCCCCCGCGCCGCCGTGCTCGGGGGGACGCATACGCCCATGAGCCCGAGGTGGCCGAGCCGCGTGAACAGCTCACGCGGGAACCGGTGCTCGCGGTCCCATTCCGGCGCCTCCGGCGCCACCACCTCGTCCGCGACGCGGCGCGCGAGGTCGCGGATCGCGCGCTGCTCGTCGGTGAGCTCGTGCAGGCTCATCGGCGGCCCGGGAGCCGGACTCGCCGCGGCGGGCGGCGGCGGCGTACGAACGCGCTGCTGGCGCTGCCCGCGAGCGCGGCCACGACGATCGCGCCGAGCAGCTTCAGGCGGCGACCGAGCGTCTCGAAGCGCACGACCTCCCACCCCTGCTCGCGCGCCACGCGCGCCAGCGGAGCGTCGGGGTTCACGGCCACGGGATGCCCGACGAGCCGCAGGAAGGGGAGGTCGGACTCGGAGTCCGAGTAGGCGTAGGACGCGGCCAGGTCGATGCCCTCGCGCCCGGCCAGCTCGCGCACCGCCTGCGCCTTGCCCTCGCGATAGACGAACGGCCCGTCGATGCGCCCCGTGTACGCACCGTCGACCACCTCGGGCTGCGTGCCGATGGCGCCGTCGAAGCGCAGCACCACCGCGAGGATCTCGGCCAGCTCGGCGGACGCGGCCGTGCAGATGTAGGCGGGCCGGCCGGCGTCCTGATGCTCGTAGGCGATCCGCAGCATCTGGTCGTAGACGCGCGGGAGGATGCCCGCGAGCATGTTGGGCCCGAGGCGCAGCAGGTCGCGCTGGCGCACGCCCGCGAGCGCCTGTCCGACCCGCTCGCGCACGGCGTCGGTGGAGGCGTCCGTCGAGCCCTTCAGCCGGAACGCGATGTTGGCGAGCGCGTCGCCGATCAGCGCCCGCCGCGGCATCAACCCCGACTTGTACGCCGCCCGCGCGAATTCGAACGCGGAGGAGCCGGCCATGAGGGTGCGGTCGAGGTCGAAGAAGGCAGCTCCGCGCGCCTCTGGCACCACGGGTGTGGGCGCGTCGCCGCTAGGCACCCGGAACGTCGACGATCACGGCGTCCCCCTGGCCCCCGCCGGAGCAGATCGCGGCGCAGCCCTTGCCGCCGCCGCGGCGGCGCAGCTCATGCACCAGCGCGCCGAGGATGCGCGCGCCCGACGCGCCGATCGGGTGGCCGAGCGCGACGGCGCCGCCGTTGACGTTGACCTTGTCCTCGTCGATCCCGAGAACGCGGATCGAGTTCAGCGTGACCGACGCGAACGCCTCGTTGATCTCCCACAGGTCGATGTCCTCGACGCTCAGTCCCGCCTTCTCCAGCGCCTTCTTCGCCGCCGCGGCCGGCGTGCGCGCGAGGTAGGCGAAGTCGTCGGCGACCTGGGCCTGGGCGACGATCGTCGCCAGCGGCTCCTTGCCGTGCCGCTCGGCCCACTCGTCCGAGGACAGCACCAGCGCGCCGCCGCCGTCGTTGACGCCGGGCGCGTTGCCCGCCGTGTGGCTCCCGTCCTTCAGGAAGATCGGCGGGAGCTTGGCGAGGACCTCCAGGCTGGTGTCGCGCCGCGGCCCCTCGTCCACCTCCACGACCGTGTCGCCCTTCTTGCCCTTCACGGTCACTGGGACGATCTCCTCCGGGAGGCGGCCCTCGTCGGTCGCCTTCAGCGCCAGCTCGTGGGAGCGCAGCGCCCAGCGATCCATGTCGGCGCGGGTCATCTCCAGCTCGGCGGCGACCTCCGAGGCCTCCTGCGCCATGTGCTTGCCGGAGAACGGGTTCGTGAGGCCGTCGTGGATCATCGCGTCGATCGCCTTGCCGTCGCCCATGCGGAAGCCGAAGCGGGCGTCCTTGAGCAGGTAGGGCGCGTTGGACATCGACTCCATCCCGCCGCCGACGGCGATCTCGATCTCATTCGCCCGTATCGCGTTGTCGATCAACCCGGCGGCGCGGATGCCCGACGCGCACACCTTGTTGATCGTCTCGGAGGAGACCTCCTTGGGGATGCCGGCCTTGATCTGGGCCTGGCGCGAGGGGATCTGGCCCTGCCCGGCCTGGAGCACCTGACCCATGACGACGTGCTGGACCTCATCGGGCTCCACCTGCGCGCGCTCGAGGGCTGCGGCGATCGCGGTGCCGCCGAGCTCGGTCGCGTCGAGGCTTGACAGGCCCCCGCCGAGCTTGCCGATCGGCGTGCGGGCGGCGGACAGGATCACGGTGCTGGGCATCGGTGGTTTCGGTCTCCCGGTCGCGGACGAAGGCGATGAAGTGTAGGAGACGCCGGTATCGTGCCCGCCCCGATGGAGGTCCGGGCCACCACCGACCCGCCGCTGCAGACGGGCGCCGACACGATCTGCGTCGGCCTGGTCGAGGGCGAGGGAGTGGCGCACGACGTGCCCGGCGACGCGCTGGGGGCGCTGGTCGAGTCCGGCGAGGCCAGGACGGCGCCGCGAAAGGTCGCGGTCGCCCACGCAGAGGGTGCGCGCTGGGTGCTCGTGGGCCTGGGCGCGCGCGAGCGGCTGGACGCCGAGGGCGCCCGTGTGGCGGCCGCGGTCGCCGAGGCGCGGGCCCGCGACCTCGGGGCGCGGGCGCTGTGCTGGGAACTGCCCCACCACGTCGACGACGACTTCGCCGCCGGTCTGGTCGAGGGCACGCTGCTGTCGGCCTATCGCTTCGACCGGTTCAAGAGCGACCCCGACGAGGACGGCGCGGCGCCGGGCGGCCTCGCGTCGCTGCTGGTCAGCGCCCACCACGACGTCGCCGCCCCGGTGGAGGCGGCGGCGATCGTCGCCGCCGCCCAGAACGCCGCCCGCGACCTCCAGAACACGCCGTCGAACGAGCTGACGCCGACGAGGCTGGCCGAGCGCGCCCGCGAGCTGGCCGGCGAACTGCGACGCACTCTCCGCCGAGGTCGACGGTCGCGAGACGATCGCCGAGCGCGGCATGGGCGCCTTCGCGGCCGTGGCCCACGGCAGCGACGAGGAGCCCGCGCTGATCACGCTCCGCTACGAGCCGCCCGAGGCCGCCGGGCCGGTGCTCGGGCCTGGTGGGCAAGGCCGTCACGTTCGACACCGGCGGCATCTCGATCAAGCCCGCGGCCAAGATGGCGGAGATGAAGTTCGACATGTCCGGCGGCGCCGCCGTGCTGGAGGCGGTCGGCGCGATCGCCCGGCTGCGCCTGCCGCTGCGCGTCGTGGCGGTGATCGGCGCGACCGAGAACATGCCGAGCGGCCACGCGGTCAAGCCCGGCGACATCGTCCGCGCCCGCAACGGCACCACGATCGAGGTCAACAACACCGATGCCGAGGGACGGCTGGTGCTGGCGGACTGCCTGGCGTGGGCGGTCGAGCAGGGCGCCGAGCGGCTCGTCGACCTCGCCACCCTGACCGGCGCGATCGTCGTCGCGCTGGGCTCGACCTACGCCGGGCTGTTCGCCAACGACGACGACTGGGCGGTGCGCCGTCGAGACGCGCAGGCGCGCGCGAGCGGCGAGCTGGTGTGGCGCCTGCCGCTGCACCCCGAGTACGCCGAGATGATCGAGGGTCGGTACGGCGACATCGTCAACGCGACCGAGGCGCGCAAGGCGAGCTCGATCACCGCGGCCGAGTTCCTCAAGCGCTTCGTCGGCGACGTGCCGTGGGCCCACATCGACATCGCGGGCACGGCGTGGGACCTCGAGCGACCGTACGCGCGCAAGGGCGGTTCGGGCTTCGGCGTGCGGCTGCTGGTGGACCTCGCGCGGGGGGTCGCCGCCGGCTGACGCCGGCGCAACGGCCGACATCGAGGAGGCGCCCCGGTCTTTACCGGCGGCTCAGGGCCCTGCGTAACCTCTGGCACGCTGGATCGTTCCAGCACCAGTCCCTTGCGAGTGGGACGCCGGGCTTGGGTCGTCGCATAGCGGCGGCCCGGGCCCGTGTTACCTGACGGGGCCGGAGGCCGTCATGCTGCGTCCTCGCCGGCTCGCCTGCGGAGCACGCCACGCCTGGCTGCATCCTTGCCTGACGACCTCCGCCCCGGCGTCAGTTGCTGGCTAGTGGATGGCCAGGAGGCGCAGAAGGCTCCGGCCGAGCCGACGGTTGCCCTCGAGGCGCACGTGGCCGCCGGCGACCTTCGCGAGGGCGCTGCGCCCGCGGCCCGTCGCGGGATTCGGCACGCCGCCGAGGAGCGGCGCGACGGTCAGGGCCACGACGTGCGGGAGGCGGCCGGTGACGCGGAGGTCCGGAGCCTCCCAGGCGCCGTCCTCGACGACGACCGCCCCCTCCTCGAACACCAGCCGCACGGGCGCGAGGCCCTCCTCGAAGCGGAGCTCGATCCGCCCGCTCATCTCCATCGCGAGCGCAGGCCGGCGCGCGGCGCCGCGCTCGACCAGCACGAAGATGCTGGCGGCGATGCCATCGTCGGCGGTCGCGCCGAGGCGCACGTCCGGGGCGGGGCGGCCGTTCGGGAGCATGACCGCGTGATGCTACGCGAGCACCGCCGCCGTGCAGACGGCGAGCGTGGCGCCAAGCGCCGCGAGCATCCAGGCGACCGCACCCTCCTCCCGCCGTGCCGCGAGCAGGCAGGCCGCTGCGGCCACCGCCCCGAGCGCGACGAAGACCGACCGCAGCACACCGATGCTGCCGCCGGCGAGCTCGCGAGCCAGCCCCACCCCGCCCGCCCCGGCCGCGAGGGCGGCGAGCCCGACAGCCGCGCGGGCCCGCGGCGTCGGCGGTCGCCCGCTCATCGCGTCGCGTTGTCGTAGGCCGCGAACCCGCCGACCACGATCGCCGAGCCGCAGCCCACCGCCCCGATCGCGTTGGCGGCGACGATCGCGGCCGCGCACGTTGCCGCCACCCCGGCCCCGATCGCCGTGGCCACCGCCACCTGGCGCACCGTGCGGCGGTGGCGCCACACGAACCCGCCGGCGGCCTCCACGACCGACGCGGCCGGCACCACCGTCGCGACGCCTCCGAGCGCGGACGGCACCGAGCCGACGGCGCTGAGGAGCCCCGTCGGTGCCCGCTCCTGCGTGTCGAGGGTCGCGCGCATGCCGACCAGCGGCCGGAAATCCGCCGCCGAGAAGACGCGCCGCGGCGCGCAGTCGCGGCCCGCGATCGCGCAGGCGAGGCGCGCCGGTAGCCCGCCGTCCCCGACCGCGTGCGCCGCCAGCGCCAGCGCGACGAAGGCGCCGGCCACGAGCAGCAGCAAGTCCCGTCCACTCGACCGTCGCCTGCCCGCGCTGGCCCGACATGCGTCGACCGTACGGGCGACCGCCGCGCGCGCCGCCCGCCTGCGCGAAGTCCTTACGAAGGCGTGCGGATCAGATTTCGAGCCGGGACTCTTCCAGGTCCATTTCCCGGACCACGAGGTTCATGACCTCGTTGGAGATCGTCCCGTCGTTGCGCAACTGCACAAGCGCCTCGCGCTGGGCGGCCAGCACGGACTGGACCGTCTGCTGGTAGGCGAGCGAGCGGTCCTCGTACCCGTCGTCCTCGATCTTCCCGGCGCGGGCCGCGAAGCGGCGCTTGCGGTACTCGTAGAGGCGGCGCATGCGGTCGATCGTGTCGTCGCGCGTCCATTCCTCGTCGGCCAGGGCGTCAAGCTGGTCGAGCGCGGCCTTCGTGGCCTCGAGGCGCGCGCGCAGCTCCTCGCGGTCCTCGCTGCCGTCGCTGTGGACGTCCAGCGCGCGGATGACCGCGGGCAGCGACAGGCCCTGCAGGACGAGCGTCGCGAAGATCACCGCGAACGTGAGGAAGATGAGGAGGTCGCGGTCCGGGAACGGCGCGCCCGAGTCCGTCGTCAGCGGAAGCGCGAGCGCGGCGGCGAGCGAGACCGCCCCGCGCATGCCCGCCCAGGCGATCACAAAGCGCGGGGCGGCCCCGGAGCGGCGGGCGCGCTGGCTGGGGCGCCGGTCCAGCGCCCGGATCAGGTAGGGAACGGTGAAGGCCCACACCACCCGCACCGCGATCACGACCGCGCTCACCGCCAGGGCGTAGCCCGCCAGCGTGCCGGCCGAGTAGCCGCCCAGACCGTCCACGACCGTCCGCAGCTGGAGCCCGACGAGGACGAACAGGCTCGCGTTGAGCAGGAAGTCGAGGATGTCCCAGACCATGAAGCCCTGGAGCCGCGTACGCGCCGAGATGATGCTCGGCCCGCGGATGCCCATGTAGATGCCGGTGGTGACGGCGGCCAGCACTCCCGACGCACCGAGCGCATTGGCCGGGATGAACGCGGCGTACCCGCTGAGGAGCGACACCGTGATGCTGAGCTGCGGGTCGGCGATCCGCTTGCGGATCTCGGCGATCACCCAGCCGACGACCAGGCCGATGGCGATCCCCCCGGCGGCGCCCGCCACGAACGTCAGGCCGGCGTCGGCGAGGGAGAAGCTGCCGCTCACCACCGCGGCGACGGCGACGCGGTAGGCGACCAGCGCGGTCGCGTCGTTGAACAGGCCCTCCCCCTCGACGACGCTCACCAGGCGGCGCGGCACGCCGAGACGCCGCATGATCGCGGCGCCCGCCAGCGGGTCCGTCGGCGACACGACGGCGCCGAGGGCGAACGCCGCCCCCCACGGCAGTCCGTCGATCAGCTCGTGCGCCGCCACGGCGACGGTGGCCATCGTGATCAGGACCAGTCCGACCGAGCTGAGCGCGATCGGCCGGAGGTTGGCGCGGATGTCGCCGAGGTTCGCGAAGAACGCGGCGCCGTAGAGGAGCGGCGGGAGGAAGATCACGAGCACCACATCCGGGTCGAGCTTGACCTCGGGCACGCCCGGAACGAAGCCGAACAGCGCGCCGCCGATGACGAGGACGATCGGATACGGAAGCGACAGGCCGCGCGCCAGCGCGCCCAGTCCCGCCACCGCCACCAGCAATCCGACGATCAAGAGCTCCGCCTGCCCCATGCGGGGAGTGTGCCGATCCCGGCAACCCTCTGTGACAATGCCCGCCCGATGGACTTCGAGCTGTCCGACGAGCACCGCCTGATCCAGGGCACCGTGCGCGACTTCGCGCGCGGCGAGGTCGCGCCCGTGGCGGAGGAGCTCGACCGCACGAAGGCGTTCCCCTACGACATCGTGCGGCGCCTCGGCGAGCTCAACCTGATGGGCATTCCCTTCCCCGAGGAGTACGGCGGGGGCGGCGGGGACACGCTCGCCTACGCGATCGCCGTCGAGGAGCTGACGCGCGTGGACTCCTCGGTGGCGATCACGGTGTGCGCGCACACGTCGCTCGGCACCCAGCCGATCTACCTGTTCGGCTCGGAGGAGCAGAAGCGCGAGTGGCTGCCGCGGCTGTGCGCCGGGGAGCGCCTCGGCGCGTTCGGCCTGACCGAGCCGGAGGCCGGGTCGGATGCGGGGAACACGCAGACCCGGGCGCGGCTGGAGGACGGCGAGTGGGTGATCGACGGCGCCAAGCAATTCATCACCAACGCCGGGACCGACATCTCCGGCGTCGTCGCGATCACCGCCGTAACCGGACAGGAGAACGGCCAGAAGGAGATCTCGAACATCCTCGTCCCCAACGGGACGCCCGGGTACGAGCAGGGCGAGCCCTACCGCAAGATGGGCTGGAACGCATCGGACACGCGCCCGCTGACGTTCACCGAGTGTCGCGTGCCCGAGGAGCACCTGCTCGGCCCGCGCGGGGGCGGCTTCAAGCAGTTCCTGCACGTGCTCGACATCGGGCGGATCGGCGTGGCGGCCATGGGCGTGGGCCTGGCGCAGGGCGCGCTCGACGAGGCGCTTGCCTACGCCAAGGAGCGCCGCGCGTTCGGCCAGCCGATCGCGAAGTTCCAGGCGATCGGAGCCAAGCTCGCCGACATGGCCACCGAGATCGAGGCCGCGCGCCTGCTCACCTACAAGGCCGCGCGGCTCAAGGACGCCGGCGCCAACTTCACGCTGACCGCCGCCCAGGCGAAGCTCAAGACCGGCCGCCTGGCGGTGCGCGCGTCCGAGGAGGCCGTGCAGATCCACGGCGGCTACGGCTACATCGAGGAGTACCCCGTGTGCCGCTTCTACCGCGACGCCAAGATCCTCACCATCGGCGAGGGGACCGACGAGGTCCAGCAGATGGTGATCGCCCGCGCGCTGGGCGCCTGAGCGGCTGAGCTCCCCCGAGCGCTACGCCTGCAGGTAGGCGAGGACCGCGAGCACGCGACGGTGCTCGGCGCCGGTCGCCGGGATGTCGAGCTTCGAGAGCACGCCGGTGATGTGGCGCTCGACCGCGCGCTCGCTGAGCACGAGCTCCTCGCAGATCCCCTTGTTCGAGAGGCCCTGCGCCATCAACCCGAGCACCTCGCGCTCGCGCGGCGTCAGCTCCTCCAGCGGGTCGTCGCGCTTGCGCCCGACCATCTGCGCGACCACCTCGGGATCGAGCGCGGAGCCGCCGTCGGCGACCCGCTGCACAGCGTCGAGGAACCGCTCGACGTCGGCGACGCGGTCCTTGAGGAGGTACCCGACGCCGTCGGCACCGTCGGCGAGCAGCTGCACGGCGTAGTGCTCGTCGACGTACTGCGAGAGCACGAGCACGCCCGTGCCGGGCAGCTCGGAGCGGATCTCGCGCGCGGCCTGGACGCCCTCGTCCTCGTGCTTGGGCGGCATGCGGATGTCCACGATCACCACGTCGGGCTTGTGCGCCCGCACCTTGCGCATCAGGTCCTCGGCGTCGCCGGCCTGGCCCACGACCTCGATCCCGGCCTCCGCGAGCAGCCGGGCGATGCCCTCGCGCAGCAGGACCGAGTCCTCGGCGATGACTACCCGCATGGGATCCGCGCCCGGATGACGGTTCCCTCGCCGGGCGGGCTGATGACCTCGAGCGCGCCGCCGAGGGCGGCCACGCGGTCGGCCAAACCGCGCAGGCCCGATCCCGCCTCCGGGTCCGCGCCGCCGCGCCCGTCGTCGCGCACCTCCACCACCAGGTCGTCGTCCCGCCGGGCCGCGAGGACCTCGGTCCGGGTCGCCTCCGAGTAGCGCGTGACGTTCGTCAGGGCCTCGGCCACGAGGAAGTACGCCGTCACCTCCACGGGCGCCGGCAGGCGATCCGTCGGCGCCTCGACCAGGTCCACCCGCGCCTTGCAGCGGTCGATCAGCGCGCCGATCGCGGGCTCGAGCCCGCCGTCGGAGAGCACCGCGGGATGGATGCCGCGGGCCAGCTCGCGGAGCTCCAGCGCGGCCGCTCCGAGCTCGTCGATCGCCTCCACCAGGAGGGGCTGCTCCTCCCCGCCCTCCTTCGCGAGCCGCGACTGCGCCAGCCGGAGGGTGAGCCCGACGTTCACGAGGCGCTGCTGCGCGCCGTCGTGGAGGTCGCGCTCCAGCCGCCGGCGCTCGGCGTCGGCCGCCTCCACGATCCGGGCGCGCGAGGCCCGCAGCTCGGCCTCCGCGTGCTTGCGGTCGCTGATGTCGCGCAGGTACCCGGTGAACCGCGGCGGACCCGGCAGGTTGATCCGCGTGATCGCGAGCTCGACGGGGAACTCGCTGCCGTCGGCGCGCATGCCGGTGATCTCCAGGCGCCGCCCGACCACGTGGGGCTCGCCTGTCTCGAGGTAGCGCGCGAAGCCCGCGCGGTGCCGGTCGCGCAGCGACGGCGGCACGATCAGCTGGGCCATGTCCCGTCCGACGGCGTCCTCGGCCGCCAGGCCGAAGGTGCGCTCCGCGGCCGGGTTGAACTCGAGCACGCGCCCACGGTGGTCGATCGTGATGATGCAGTCCAGCGCCGCGTCCAGGATGGCGCGCTTGCGCTCATCGCTCTCGCGCACGTCCCGTTCGGCGCGACGGCGCACGACGAACTGGCCGATCTGGCTCCCCAACGAGGCCATCGTCGCGAGGAGCTCGTCGTCCGGCGTGCGCGGCTCGCGGGTGAAGAACTCGATCACCCCGATCACGCCCTGCGGGCTGCGCATCGGGAAGCCGAAGGCCGCCCGCAGGCCGGTCCGCGCCGCGACCGCCGCGCGCGGGAAGTTCGGCGTCTGCGACGGGTCCACGATCCACGCCGGGCGGCCACTCCGCCAGACGGTGCCCGGCAGCCCGACGCCCGGCTCCATCCGCATCGTGCGCGTCACCTCGGCGAACTCGCCGGCATCGAAGTCCGGCGCCGACCACGACTCGACGCAGGCGATCGCCTCCCCGTCGGGCTCGGCCGCCCACAGCGCCCCGAAGTCCCAGTCCAGCGCGTCGCCCATCGCCTCGAGCACGCGCGCGTACAGCATCGCCTCGTCGTCCGTAACGGCCAGGATCCGTGCAACCGCGTGATCGGCCCGGAGTGCTGCGGGGGCGGGCACCGGAGCGAACGTACCCTCACCACCGGCGGCGCGCAAGCGCCGTCATCAGTCGAGCAGCTGCTCGATCGCCGCCGCCGACAGGTGGTGCTTGGGAACGAAGCCGCGCGCCCCGTTGCGGCGGGCCATCTGCTCGTAGTCGCTGCCCTCGTGCGTCGAGGTCAGCCAGACGGTCGGTGCATCGTCCTCGCCGGCGATGCGGCTCGCGACCTCGAAGCCGCTGATGTCCGGCAGGTGGACGTCGAGGAGCACCACGTCCGGCGCCAGCCTGCGGGCCGCCTCGACGGCGCCGTTGCCGTCGGCGACCTGCCCGACGACGTCGTGCCCCTCCTCCCGGAGCAGGACCGAGACGAGGGCGCGAAACCGAGGGTGGTCGTCGGCGATCAGGAAGGTGGCCATGGTCTCGACGATTCTGGCCGCGGCACCGGCGGTGGTCTGTACGGGTAGCCGCACATCGAATGCGTACTCTGCCGCCGTGGGCCTTCGATCTCCCGTGCCGTGAGTCGCCGCCGGGCGGGCCTCATGTGGCTGGCACTGTTCGGGGTCTACGCCGCCACGCTGGGCATCCACGCCGCCGACCACCACCGGTACGCCGGCGACGAGCCGCGCTACCTCCTGATGGCCCGCTCGATCGCGTCCGGCGGCGACATCGACCTGCGCGACGAGTACGCGCGGCGCCAGTACCGCAGCTTCTACTCGGGGACCCTGAACACGAACGGGCGGGTGATCGCCGGCCGGCTCGTGGAGCCCCAGCCGGCGGGGGTGTCCGTGCTGCTCGCCCCCGCCTACGCCCTGGGCGGCAGCACCGCCGCCGAACTGGTGATCGCGGCGCTCGCCGCGCTCGCGTTCGTCCTCGCCGCGGCGCTCGCGCGCCGCCTCGTGCCCGAGCCGTGGGCGACCGTGGCGCCGCTCGCCTGCGCGCTGTCTCCACCCGCGATCGCGAGCGCCACCGAGATCTACCCCGACGTCCCCGCCGCCGCTGCGCTCACGGGCGCCGCGTTCCTCGCGCTCCGCTACCGCGACCGCCCGCGCCTGCGCACCGCCGTCGCCCTCGGGCTCGTCCTCGCGCCGGTGCCGTGGCTGGGGGCGAAGTACCTCGTCCCGGCGGTGGTCGTGTTGCTCGCCTCCTGGCGGTGGGCGGCGCGCCGGGGCCGCGGAACCCACGGCCTCGTCGCGGCCGAGGTGCTCTTCGCCTCGCTCGTGGCGTACGTGACCGTCAACGGCCGTCTGTACGAGGCGCTGACCCCCTACGCCGTCGGCCCCGCCGGCAAGCCGACGGCGGACGCGCTCAGCAGCGCCGACGTGCTCGAGCGTCTGCCGCGCCTCGCCTCGCTGTGGCTCGATCGCGGCGTGGGACTCCTGCGCTGGGCGCCGGCCTTCGCTCTCGCCTTCTTCGCCGCGTGGCTGCTGTGGCGCTCACGCCGCGACCGGGTGGCGCGCGCGGTCCCCGAGCAGCACGACGTCGAGGTCGCCGCGACGCTGCTGCTCCTGCTGGCCGGGTCGATCGCGGCGGTGGCCGTCGTGGCCGCTCCGACCATCTCCGGGGAGTGGTTCCCGGGGCGCCACCTGGTGGCGGCGCTCC
Source organism: uncultured Actinomycetes bacterium (assembly GCA_963725645.1). Taxonomy (GTDB): domain Bacteria; phylum Actinomycetota; class Thermoleophilia; order Solirubrobacterales; family Solirubrobacteraceae; genus JALYZC01. The sequence goes on along the minus strand of CAVRZD010000006.1, from coordinate 1,117,910 downwards.
CGGCGGCGGCCGCGCTGGCCGCCTGGGGTCTGCGCCACGCGCCGCGGATCGGCGGGGTCCTGTGCGCGCTCACGGTGGCCGCCGGCGCCTGGCTGTTCGTCGCCCTGCGCACGGGGCACGGCACGTGGGCGCACCCGCCCCACGAGATCCCGTGGGGCCCGCTCGACGCGCTGTTCCCGCGCTTCGGGGCGGGCTCGGCGTGGGCGGCGGTGGTGGGCTGGACGCTGGCGGTGGCCCTCGCAGCGCTCGTCGCGCGCGAGCTGCTGCGCGTCCGCCGGCGGCAGTCCGCGGCTCCGCTCAGTCCGTGAATTCCAACTCGAGGGTGCCGAGTGGGCCGAAGTCCGCGCGCAGCTCGTCGCCGGCCGCGACCGGCACGATCGGGGTGAGCGACCCGGCGATCACGAACTGGCCGGCGCGCAGCGCCTCGCCCATGACCCGCAGACGCAGCGTCACGAAGCGCACAGTCTCGGCGAGATCGTCGTAGGCGTCGGCGGCGGACACCGAGCCCGCCTCCTCCCCGTTGCGCGCCACCGACACCGACAGGCCCGCGAGATCGATGCCCGTGCGCCCCGCGTCGAAGTCGCCGACGAGCAGGCCGCGGTGAAACACGTTGCCCGCAAGGATCGCGTGCAGGTCGTCGAGCGGGCGGTCGAGGTCGACCAGCTCCAGCGCCGGCGCGATCGCGTCGATCGCCGCGGCGACCTGCTCGGGCGAGGCGTCGGCGGGGACGTCGGCACCGAAGCGCAGGGCCAGCTCCGGCTCGATCCCCGGGTTCGCGGCGCCCGCCAGCGAGTGGGGAGCGCCGGTCTCCAGCTCCGTCGCGGTGGTGAGGAAGCCGACTACGACCCCGTCGAGCCCCAGAACCGCCTGGACCGCCGGGGCGTTGAGCCCGACCTTCCAGCCGAGGTGCTCGTCGCCGGCCCGCACCCGGCGGCGGAACGCCTCGGCCTGGGCCGCGAGTCCCGACTCGAGGCCGGCGGCGGTCACGGCCCCGCTCCGCTGCCGTCCTCGCGCTCGAGGATCGAGCCCGCCGCGCTGGCCGGATCCAACCGGCGCGCCACGACCTCGTCGAGCAGATGCTGAACGTCGGCGTCGTCGCGGACCGAGTCCTCCAGCCGCCGGCGCATCCGCGCGGTGGCCAGCGCGAGGACCTCGTTCATGAGATTGCGCCGCCGGCGCTCGGAGAGCGTGCCCTCCCGCTCGATGTGAGCGCGGTGCTCGGCGAGCGCGGCCGCCAGCTCGTCGATGCCCTTGCCGTGCGCGGCCTCGGTCGTGAGGACGGGGATGTCCCAGTCGGCCTGGGGGCCAAGGTGGAGCACACCACGGATCTCGCGGAGCATCGTGTCCGTCAGCGGGTGGTCGGCCTTGTTGACGACGATCACGTCAGGGATCTCCATCACCCCGGCCTTCAGCGCCTGGATCGAGTCGCCCGAGCCCGGCTGGAGCACCAGCACGATCGTGTCGGCGTGGTCGATGATGTCGACCTCGGCCTGGCCGACCCCGACCGTCTCGATGAACACGTCGTCCTTGCCGGCCGCATCCATCAGCAGCGCGGCCTGCAGCGCCGCCTCCGACAGCCCGCCGAGCGCGCCGCGATTGGCCATCGAGCGGATGAACACGCCGGGGTCGAGGAAGTGCTCCGTCAGCCGGATGCGGTCGCCCAGCAGCGCGCCGTGCGTGAACGGCGAGGAGGGGTCGATGGAGAGGACGGCGACGTCGCGCCCGGCCTCGCGCTGCGCCGTGGTCAGCGCCCCGATCAGCGTGGACTTGCCGACGCCCGGCGGACCCGTGAAGCCGACCACCGACGCCCGTCCGGTGCTCGGGTAGACCTCGCGCACGAGATCCCACCCCGCCGGGTCGTCGTCCTCGACGAGCGAGATCGCGCGCGCCAGCGCGCGCTTGTCGCCCGCGAGCAGGCGTTTCGCAAGATCCGGGTCGGCGGGCATCGGCGGGGCATCATCGCATTAGCCTTCCCGGCGTGGACCCTGTTGCCGCTTCGCCACCTGAGATCGACGGCGTCCCCGCGGCCGTGCGCGGGGAGCCGCCGCCGCGCCACGGCGGACCGCTGGTGCTGCTGCGCTTCATGCGCGCGCACGGCATGCTCAACCTCAAGTACGCGCGGCTGCTCCTGCGACTGGGGTGGCTGAAGCTGCGCTTCGGTCGCCGGCTGGTGACCGACGGCATGTGCTTCGTGGGCCCCGGCGTGACGCTCGAGATCAAGCGCGGCGCGCGACTCGTGCTCGGCCGCTGGTCGTGGATCGGTCACGGGTGCAAGATCCGGGTGCACGAGGGCGAGGTGCGGATCGGCGCGAAGACCGTGATCGGCCAGGAGTGCACGATCTCCGCGTTCCAGCACGTCGCGATCGGACGCGAGTGCGTCGTCGCCGACCGCGTGATGCTGATCGACTTCGACCACGGCGTCGTGGAGGTCGAGCGGCCCATCCGCCTCCAGGGCATCTACAAGCGCGACGTGAACGTGGGGAACAACTGCTGGATCGGCTACGGCGTGTGCGTTCTGCGCGGCGTCACTGTGGGCGACAACGCGGTGCTCGGCACGAGCGCGGTGGTGACGAAGGACGTGCCCGACAACGCGGTCGTCGGCGGCATCCCGGCGCGCGTGATCCGCATGCGCGACGCACCGCGGACCCTGCGCTGGCGCTAGCGGCGCAGCCGTGTCTGCAGGTTCGCCAGCTTCGCGGTGAGCTGCTCCGCGCGGCTTCCGGCGGGCGGGAGCACGCCCAGGTCGCGCATGATGCCGGCCATGTCGAAGCAGATCCAGAGCCGCGCGACCCGGCCGTCCCGGTACTCGTGCAGATCGAAGCCCTCGAACGTGAAATGCCGGCCGGTCGGGGCGACACCCGGTGGATCGATCCGTCCGGTGTGGGTGGCGGAGCCGGTCCAGCCGAACGTCGCCGACGCCTTGGTCGGGTGCAGGAACGGCCCGTCCCTGAACGCGAAGCGCATGTCCGGGAAGGCCGTCCACGCGTGTCGCAGGAACTCGCGGACGTCCGCGTGGCCGTGCATCCTCGTCGGCCAGGCGGAATCGTCGTAGGTGACGTCCTCGGTCATCAGCGCCAGGAGCCGGTCGGGCTCGTGCGAGTTCCAGGCGCCCTCCCAGCGGGGGATGAAGTCCTCGACGAAGGCGGCGTCGATCGTGGCGGCGGCGGCCTCGGTGGGCGGCATGGTCTCTCCTCGGTAGCTGGTGCGAGCCTACACCGCGGCGCGCCCGAGCTGGGCGTAGAGCGCCGAGGTCTGCCGCGCCACGTCGGCCCAGTCGAAGCGCAGCACATGCTCGGACGCCTCGGCCACGAGCCGATCGCGCAGGGGATCGTCGGTGAGCAGGCGCTCGACCATCGTCGCGAGGTGCTCGGCGTCCCCGCCGTTGAAGCGCAGGCCCACGCGCTCGTCCTCGGGGACGATCTCGCGCAGTCCTCCGGTGTCGGCCACGATGCACGGGCAGCCCGACGCCATCGCCTCGAGCGCGACGAGGCCGAACGGCTCGTAGATCGAGGGCACCACGCAGAGGTCGGCGATCCGGTAGAGCGAATGCAGCACGTCGTCGCCGATCCAGCCCAGGAAGGTGCCGTGGGCGTCGAGGCCCAGCTCGGCGGCCTGGCGGCGCAGCTCCTGCTCGTGCGTGCCCGATCCGGCGACGAGGAACCGCACGTCGCCGAGCCGCTCGATCACGCCGGGCAGCGCCTCGAGCGCGAGCTGGAAGCCCTTCTCGTACACCAGCCTCCCGACCAGCACGACCAGGCGCTCGTTCCTGGCCGCGAACTGGGCGCGGAGGCGGTCGAGGTCGTCCACCGGCTGGAGGTCGAGCGGGTCGATCCCATTCGGGATCACGGTCACGCGCGACTCCTCCAGGTCGTAGACGTCGGCGACGTGGCCGCGCATGTAATGCGAGCAGGTGATCACGCGGTCCGCGCGGTTCGCCATCCAGCGCTCGACGCCGTGGATGTGCGACTGCGGATGCTTGTCGACCCAGCCCTGATGGCGTCCGTACTCGGTCGCGTGGATCGTGACGACGAGCGGGCAGCGGAAACGGTTGGCGAGGTGGTCGCCGGCGACCGCGACGAGCCAGTCGTGGCCGTGCACGAGGTCGAAGTCGAAGCGGTCGCCCAGCTCCACGCCCGCCGCCAGCATGTCCGCGTTCATGTGCTCGACCCAGGTCACAAATTCTCCCAGGTCCCGCGGGCGCAGCGGCTCGCGCACGCGGTGGACGAAGACGCCCTCGAGCTCGTCCTCGGCCGCCATCCGCTCGTCGCCGCGCGTGAGGACGTGGACCTCGACGTCCCCGACGGCGACCAGCTGCTCGGCGAGCTTGCGCACGTGCCGGGCCAGGCCGCCCTCGATCAGCGGGGGGTACTCCCAGGACAAGATGAGGACGCGGGTCACAGCGCGGTGCGGGACAGCTGCGGGGCGAGGTTGCGCAGGTGGGCCTCGGCGGAGCCTATCGGGGCGCGCAGCGCGCGATCCAGCTCCGCCCCGTGGCCGGCGGCGCGCTGGCGCGGGTAGTCGCCCGCCAGTCCCCGGGTGACCATGAACGCCCAGTCCGAGGATTGGAGCGCCAGCAGCTCGCGCAGGGCCCGCTCGCCGGCGCTCGGGCCCGCGGCCGCGACGCGCAGCTCGGCCGCGCGGGCGCGCCAGGCGAAGTCGGCGACCGCCGGCCCGTCCCAGGTCGAGAGGTCCCGCGGCGTGCCCCAGCTGGTGGTGGGCAGCGGGTGGTCGAGGATCGCGGGCTCGCGGTGCGCGAGCGCGTCGTCGAGCCTCGCAAGGGCCACGCCCTGGGCGCCGGCCTCGTCGATCACCGCGTCGAGCCAGGCGACGCCCTCATGCCACCAGTGGCCGAGCAGCTCGGTGTCCAGCGCGCAGACGCACAGCGACGGCTGACGCCGCGGCCCCGGACCCTCGCCGAGCCGGGCCTTCACGTGTCCGACGAACGCGCGGGCGTGATCGCGCGCAAGCGCCCGCGCGGCCTCGCGGTCGTAGGACGAGCCGTCGTTTGCCCACGGCCGGTGGTGGTGGATCGTGTGGTGGTGATAGTCGCGGTACGAGCCGTGCGCGGGATATCCCCGATCGCTCCAGACGAGGTCCACGACGTCGCGGTCGATCGGCACGAGCGTGGGGCCGCCCTTCCGTTCGAGCGGCTGCGCCGCCGCGTCGGGACCGAGCACGTCGGTCAGTTCGACGCAGACCGCCGCGACTCCCAACTCGACCAGCAGCGGCCCGAACCACTCGGCGTGCGCGCACTCCGGCAGCCAGAAGCCGCCGCCCCAATCGCCGAAGCGCCGGCGATGCGACGCAATGCCGGTCGCCGCCTGCAGCTCGATCGCCGCGTCGGTCGCCAGGAGCGGCAGCACGGCGTGGGTCGCCGCCGACGTCCAGCCGGCGTACGGCGCGAGCGCGCCCAGGAGATCGAGCCCGATCGCCTCGAACCGCTCGTCCGCCCACTGGTAGTCGCGGGCGGAGTTCTCCAGCTCGGCCACCAGCTCGGGTGCGCCGTCGCGGCAGCCCTCGATGTCGCGCCGGTGCGTCTCGGCGCGCACGTCGCGCAGGAAGGCGAGGAACCGCTCGGCGACGCCCGGCGCCTCGAGCTGGTCGCAGAGCACGGGGGTCAGCGACACCGTGATCGCCGCGTCGTCGCGCGCCAGCACGTCGAGCAGCGGCAGGTAGGACGTGGCCATCGCCTCGAACAGCCACTCCTCGCCGAAGGGCCAGGTCCCGAACCCCTCCACGTAGGGCATGTGCGTGTGCAGGACGAGCGCGAGCTCGCCCGGGCCCTGACCCCCCGTACTCACAGCCGGCAGACCGCGACGAGGTCCAGCGCGCGCTGGAGCTGCGCCGGCACCCCGGGTCGCAGCGTGAAGTCGCGCTCGGAGATCGCCGGGGTGAAGCGGGAGTAGAACGCGCCGGTCAGGCCGACCCGCGGGTGCACCGCGTCCCAGCCGGCGCGCAGCATCCAGTCGTGCCAGCGCAGCCGGCGGGCGTGGAACAGGCCGTGCAGCTCGACGTCGGAGAAGTGCGCATAGAGGAGCCCGGCGAACTCCTCCGCGCGGTACTCGTGCACGTGCCAGGGGTTGCCCGAGCGCTCGGCGCCCTTCGGCGCGAGGGTGAGCACGTTCGGCGTCGAGACGTAGGCGACACCGTTGGGCCGCAGGATCGAGCGGAAGTGGTCGAGCACCGCGCCCGGTTCCCCGAGGTGCTCGATCGTCTGCAGGAACGAGACGGCGTCGCAGCGGTCTTCCGGCGCGAACCGCTCGACGAGGTCCCGCGCGAACCGCAGGTTCTCCCGCGGGTAGCGCGCGGCCGCGTGCGCATGGGCCTCGGGGTTCGCGTCCACCCCGACGACGGACCGCGCCGTGCCGGCGAGCACATCGGCGCCGTAGCCCTCGCCGCACGCCATGTCGACGACGTCGAGGCCGGCCACGCGCTCGGCGATCCACCGATACACGACCAGGTGGCGCTGGAACCAGTAGTTCTCCTCGGGGACGTCGGGGAGCGTGCGCTCGCCGGTCAGCTCGAGCGGCGGGACTCCGGGCGGCTGATCGCGCTGGACGTAGGTCTGCTCCGACGACACGCAGCGCAACGGTACAGTTCGCGGCCGCCATGCCGGCCCCGCCCACAGCGGCGCAGATCCGCGAGGTCAACGTCCGCTACCACGACGCCGCGGCGGAGGACTACGACGGCAAGTGGGGCATCGACTTCGGCTCGACCGGCCAGGGCCAGGTCCTCGGCAAGCTGCGCAAGGCGCTGGGCCGTGGCGAGCTCCCGGTGTTCGACCGCGGCCTTGAGATCGGCGCGGGAACCGGCTACTTCACGCTCAACCTGATGCTCGCGGGCGTGCTGCGCGAGGCCGTGTGCACCGACATCTCGCCCGGCATGCTCGCCGCGCTGCAGGCCAACGCCGCAGAGCTCGGCCTCGAGGTCGAGACCATGGCAGGCGACGCCGAGCGGCTCGCCCTGCCGGACGAGTCCTTCGACCTGGTCTTCGGCCATGCGGTGCTGCACCACCTCCCGGACCTCGAGCGCGCCTTCGCCGAGTTCCACCGCGTGCTGCAGCCGGGCGGGACGCTCGCGTTCGCCGGCGAGCCGTCGCGCTACGGGGATCGGCTCGCGGCGGTACCCAAGCGCAGCGCGCTGACCCTCGCGCCGCTGTGGCGCCGCGCGCTGCGCGCCGGCGCCGCGACGCCGGAGGGGAACGGCACGGCGGGGAACGGCCACCCCGAGGGCGGCGACCACGGGATGGAGTTCTTCGTCGACGTGCACGCCTTCTCCCCCGCCGACCTGCGCCGCCTCGCCCTCGCCGCCGGCCTCGAGGCCGCGCGCGTGACCGGCGAGGAGCTGCTGGCGTCGTTGTTCGGCTGGGCCAACCGGACGCTCGAGAGCACGGCCGACCCCGACGACGTGCCCTGGCTCTGGCGCCAGTACGCCTACCGCGGCTACCTCCTGCTGCAGCAGGTCGACCGCCGCCTGCTCGAGGGCCGCCTGCCGCCGGAGGCCTTCTACAACCTGATGCTGGCGGCGCGCAAGCCCACCTAGTAGTCGGCGACGGTCAGCCGCCGGCCACCGCGTGGTGCACGGCGGCGAGGTCCTCGTCCCCGTGGCCGGTCGCCTCGGCGCGCGCGAACTGCGCCTCGGCGGTGCGCATCAGCGGGAGCTCGAGGCCCTCCGCCTCGGCGGCCTCGAGCACGAGGCGCGCGTCCTTGTGCGCGAGCCGCAGCGGGAACGCGACCTCGGAGAAGTCCATCTTCGCCATCGCCCTCCCCTTGAGCTGGGCGTACGCCGGCCCCATCGGCGTCCCGTCGATCGCCTCGAGGAACCGCTCGGGCGGGATGCCCATCGCGCGCGAGAACGCGAGCGTCTCCGACAGCGACTCCATCAGCGACACCAGCCAGCCGTTGAACACGAGCTTGAGGCGGGTGGCGGCGCCGGCCTCCTCGCCGACCCAGCGCGTGGCGCGGCCAACCGCGTCGAACACGGGCGCAGCGCGGTCGTGCAGCTCCTCGGGCGCCGACGCGAGCACCAGAAGCTCGCCCGCTTCCGCCGGCTGGCGGGTGCCGACCACGGGGGCGTCGACGTAGCCGACGCCGCGTTCGGAGGCCAGCGCCACCAGCCGGTCGGTCGCGGCCACGCCCACCGTGCTCATCTGCAACCACAACCCGCCCGCGGCCATCGCCGCAAGCGCGCCGTCGTCGCCGGTCATCGCCGACTCGACGGCGTCGCCGTCGGCGAGCATCGTCACGACCGCATCCACCCCACGCGCCGCCTCGGCCGGGGTGGCGGCCGGCGTGACGCCGTCGCCCGCCAGCGCCTGGGCCTTCTCGGCCGTGCGGTTCCACGCCCGCACCTCCATCGCGGCCGCCGCGATGTTGCGCGCCATCGGCGCGCCCATGATGCCCGTACCCAACACGCCCACGCTCGGACTCTCGGTCATGACACCGAACCGTATGCCCGCCGCGCGTGTTAAGGATGCGCCCGGAGGTTTCCTCCAGGTGTGGCCCCCCACTCCCGAAGGAGTCTCCTTGCCTCTCGTTTCGACCCGTCTCTGCGCGCGCGCCGCGCTGCTGGCCGTGCTGGCCCTCGGCGCCCTCGCCGCGCCCACCCAGGCCGCCGCGCCCAAGCCCGACCTGACGATCATGTCGCGCAACCTGTACCTCGGCGCCGAGATCATCACCCTCGCGAGCGCGCCCGACCTCCAGACCGAGGCGCAGAAGGCCAACTCGCTCTACCAGACCGTCCTGCAGACGAACTTCCCGCTGCGAGCCAAGGCGCTCGCCGGCGAGGTCGCGAGCACCAGGCCGGACGTGATCGGCCTGCAGGAGGTGGCGCGCTACTACCGCGGCCCAAGCGGCGGAGGCAAGGCGCGCACGCTGCAGTACGACTGGCTCGCCCTGCTCCAGAAGGAGATCCGAGCCCGCGGCCTCAACTACCGGGTCGTCTCCCAGCAGACCGAGCTCGACGTCCAGGTGGCCTCCTCGGCGGGGTACGACCTGCGGCTGACGCTCGGTAACGCGGTCCTCGTGCGGACGGGCCGCGGCGCCCGCGCCAGCTTCGTACGCGACGTGCACGGGACGTTCTCCGACCAGCTCTCGGTGCCGATCCCCGGCCAGACGATCAACCTGCGCCGCGGCTACGCGGGTATGCAGGGCACCGTCGCCGGCCGGCGCTTCCTGTTCCTCGACCCGCACGCGGAGGCGTATTCCGCGGCGATCGCCACGAAGCAGTTCCAGCAGCTGCTGGCAACGCGGGCGACGTCGCGGACGCTGCCGACGATCATCGCCGGCGACTTCAACTCCGATCCCCGCGAGGCCGGCGGCGGTTACAACGCGGTGATCGGCGCCGGCTTCAAGGACACGTCCTCGCGGCGGGCGACCTGCTGTCAGGACGAGAAGCTCAACAACGCGTCGTCGAAGCTCAAGACCTGGATCGACCACATCGTCGTCCGGCCGACGGCGAGGGTCCTGCGCGCGCTGGTGGTCGGCAACCGGACGAGCGACCGGATCCGCGGGCTCTGGCGCTCCGATCACGCGGGCGTCGTCGCCACGATCCGACTGAGGTAGCGAAACCCGCCACGGCTCGGCGCGATCGGATACTCGCGCCGAGCCGTGGCCGGCATCACCAACGCGATCAGGCGCCCCACCAAAACCCTGGGGTGCCTCCCCAGTTGTGCCCGGGGCCGAGCGCCGGTAGCGTCGCCCCACGTCCAAACCCGACAAGGAGGACTCGTGTCGTCCAAGTTCCTCACCGCCGCAGCGGCCGCCGCCGCGCTCTTCGGCCTCGCATCTGCCGCCCAGGCCGGCGCTCCGGCCCGCGGTCCCAGTGGCAAGAGCTTTCTGGTCCTACAGGTGAAGGTCTCGCCGCCGCGCGCCGGTCAGGGCGTCGCCATCGAGTTCGATTCGTTCGCCGGCAACGACGTCGACGGCACGCTTCCCACGCCCAACGACTCGACGCGAATCAACGACGTCCGCCTCGCCAAGGGCTTCAAGGTGAACCCGTCCGCGTTCGCGAGCTGCACGCGCGCCCAGGTGGACAAGAACAATTGCCCGCGCGCCTCACAGGTCGCCACGGGCACCGCGACCGCCGACGCACGCCCGACGATCGCCACGCCCATTCAGGCGAGGGTGACCGCGTTCAACGGCAAGACCACGGCCGGCAAGCCGGCGCTGCTCCTCCGGGTGCTCGCCAACCTCAACGGCCAGCAGGTGCCGCTCGTGCTGGTGGCGGAGATCAAGCCGCCCGCGTCCGGTTTCGGTCCCGGGTTCGTCGTCGACGGCGGCCCGCTGACCCCGGGCACGGCGCCGCTGTTCGGCATCAGCCAGCTGCACCTGAACTTCCCCGATCACGTCGTCCGCGTTCGGGGCCGTGCGGTGCACTACACCGTGGCACCGCCGACCTGTCGGGGCTCGTGGTTGTTCGAGCAGGTCAACACCAGCTACGGCGGTGGGCGCCTGGTCGCCACCGACCGCATGCCCTGCGTGAGGTAGTCGCGCGGGTCGCCAGCCGTTCCGGCGACGCGGGCCCTGGCGCCCGCGGCGCCGGGACGTGCGCGTTCGTACACTGAACGCGATGGAGACGATCGAGCGCGACTTCCCCCTCTTCCCGCTTGGCATGGTGGCGCTGCCGTCCGAGGTCGTGCCCCTGCACATCTTCGAGGAGCGCTACCAGACGATGATCGGCGACTGCCTCGACGGCGCGTCCGAATTCGGCATCGTGTGGCTCTCCGACGACGGCCTGCGGCCGATCGGCTGCGCCTGCGAGATCACCGAGGTGCTCGAGCGCATGGACGACGGCCGCATGAACATCCTCACCCGCGGGACGCGGCCCTTCCGCGTCCTCGAGCGCCAGGACGCGCTGCCCTACCCGGCCGGCGAGGTGGAGTTCCTGGAGGACCGCGACGAGGCGGTCGACGACGACACGCTGCAGACCGCGCAGACGACCTACGCGGACCTCGTCGAACAGGCCACCGACAACCGCCCCGACGGCGAGGAGCTCGGCGCGATGGGCGCGTACGACATGGCCGCGACGGTGGACTTCGGCCTCGAGGCGAAGCAGGGCCTGCTCGACCTCCGCTCCGAGAACGCGCGCCTGCGCCTCGTCACGCGCCTGTTCCGCGCCGCGGCGCGCCGCCTGGACTTCGTCGAGCGCGCGCAGGCCCGCGCGCGCTCCAACGGGAAGGTCCGCTTCGGCTGAACCGCTAGCGGGGCAGCCGGCACACGCCGGTCGCGACCTCGCGCGTGAACGCGGCCGCCTTGCGCTCCTCCTTGGAGATTCCCGGAGACGTGTCGGAGAAGCGCACGGTCCCGCTCTCCAACCTGACCGAATAGGAGAGCACGGACCCCGGACCCGGCGGCCGCGAGGTGCGCTGCTTGGCGTCGCCGTCGAGCTCGCGCTCGACCTCCCGCGCGAGCAGCAACTGCTCGTCGCTGATCCGCCGGCGCGGGCCGCCGTTGCAGCGCACGAAGCCGTCATCCGCCACCCGCAGCGTGAGCGCGGCGCCGGGCCCCTGGCCGCTGCGCGTGACCACGAACAGGTCGGCGCCCGCCTGGCCGCAGGCGGCGAGGAGCGCGCCGGCGGCGAGCAGCGCCGGCGCGGCGATCGCCGCTCTCATGCGACCGCCACCGACCCGCCGCGGCGCGGGTCGCCGCCGCCCGACAGCTCGCCGGTCGCGGGGTCGCGCGCGACCGCGTGCACTCCCCCGAAGAACAGGTTGAGGTCGCGGAAGCGCGAGAGCGCGTACTCGGCTCCTTCGAGGTCCGTCAGGTCCACCCCGGGCTCGGTGTACACGACCCCGTCCTCGAAGTGGAGCCGCGGCGCGCGCACCGCCGCGGACACGCCCATCCCGCGGTCGACCTCGTTGACGACCGTCTGCAGGATCGCGGAGCGCAGCCGGTTCGACCCGCCGCTGCCCAGGACCAGCTCCGGGCCCGACTCGCCCAGCACCATGGTCGGGCTCATCATGCTCGGCATCCGCCGGCTTGGCGGGTGGCGGTGGAAGCCGAGCGGGTTGAGGTCCTGCTCGCCCAGCATGTTGTTGAGGTGCAGGCCCGTGCCCGGCACGACGATGCCCGATCCCTCGCCGTTCGAGCACGTCACGCTGCACGCCCCGCCGGCCGCGTCGAGCACCGACACGTGCGTGGTCGAGCCGAGGCGCGAGGCGAGGAACCGCTCGAGGAAGCCCTCGTCGTCCAGGCCGTCGAGAAACTCGGGCGTGCGCTCCGCCTGAACGGCCGCCATCACGTCGACCATCCGTGCCGGCGTTGGAGGCTCGGGCGATCGCTCGAGCAGGGCCAGCGCATAGGCGATCAGGGTGCCGCCCGCGGACGGCGGAGGGTTCGTGACGACGTCGCGCCCGCGGTAGGCGACCCGGACCGGCTCGCGGTCGACGACGCGGTAGGCCGCGAGGTCGGCGCCGGTGAGCATCGCGCCCCGGCCGTCGAGCCACTCGATCACGGCCGCCGCGATCTCGCCCGTGTAGAAGGGCGCGGCGCCCTCGCGGCCAAGGAGCTCGAGCGCCTCCGCCAGGTCGGGATTGCGGAAGGTGTCGCCCTCGCGCAGCAGGCGGCCGTCCGGAGCGAACAGGGCGCGCGCATTCCGGGCGTCGACGTCGCGATCTCGGCCAGGATCTCGATCACGTAGGCCTGCACCGCGTTGACCTCGACTCCGCCGCGGGCGAGCGCGACCGCGGGGCGCGGCGAGCTCGGCCAGCGGCAGCGACCCGCACCGCGCCGCCGCGTCCGCGAGGCCCGGCCGGGCGTACCGTACGTCCCGCACCGAGGCCGGGCCGACGTTGAAGACCTGCACGGCGTCGCCGAACGACACGCTGATCGGGCACCAGCTCCGCGCGCTGGCCGGGGTCGGCGCCGCGGCCCGGCGCCTCGACGAAGAAGTCGAGCAGCACCGGCTCCGACCCCGGGAGGGCCACGAGCATGTAGCCGCCGGCGCCCAGCCCGGTCAGCAGCGGCTCGGCGGTGAACGACGCGAGCACGGCCGCCACCGCCGCGTCGACGGCGTTGCCGCCGGCGCGCAGCACCTCGGCACCGGCGCCGGCGGTCTCCGGATGGCCGGCGGCGACGACCCCGCCACCGCGGCGCGCCGCCATCGGGGCTCACCCCTTGGGGATGAACTCCGGGACGTCGAGCTCGGCGACGTCCAGGCTCTTGCGCGGACGATCGCGCTCGCGCGGCTCGCGCTCCGAGGCGGGCCGGGCGGGCGTCTCCTCGCGGCGCCCGGACGCACTCGGCCGCGACCGCTGGCCCGCCGGGCCCCGTGTCACCCGCGGCTCGCCGCGCGGCTCCTCGTGACGGGGCCGTTGGCGCTGGCTCGCCGTAGCCGGTCGCGACAACCGTCACCCATACGGCGTCGTCGAGCTTCTCGTCGACCATCGCGCCGAAGATGATGTTCGCCTCGGGATGGGCGGCCTCGGCCACGGCCTTGGCGGCCTCGTTGACCTCCCACAGGGAGAGGTCGCGGCCGCCCGTGATCGAGAGCAGGATCGACCGCGCGCCGTCCATGCTCGTCTCCAGCAGCGGAGACGCGACGGCCTGCTGCGCCGCCTCGATCGCGCGCCGGTCGCCGGTCGCCATGCCGATGCCCAGCAGCGCGTCGCCGGCCTCGGACATGATCGTGCGGACGTCGGCGAAGTCGAGGTTGATCAGGCCGGGCAGCGTGACCAGGTCGGAGATGCCCTGGACGCCCTGGCGCAGCACGTCGTCGGCGACCTCGAAGGCCTCGACCATCGACGTGTTCTTGTCGAGCACCGAGAGCAGCCGGTTGTTGGGCACCACGATCAGCGTGTCGACCTCGTCGGCCAGCGCCTGCACGCCCTCGTCGGCCTGCTCGCGACGGCGCGAGCCCTCGAAGCCGAACGGCTTGGTGACGATGCCGACCGTGAGCGCGCCGATCTCGCGCGAGATGCGCGCCAGGATCGGCGCCGCGCCGGTGCCGGTGCCCCCGCCGGCGCCCGCGGTCACGAACACCATGTCCGCGCCCTTGAGCAGCGCCTTGATCTTGTCGTACTCCTCCATCGCCGCCTGGCGGCCGAGGTCCGGGTTCGATCCCGACCCGAGGCCGCGCGTGACCTCCGCGCCGATGTGGAGCGTCACGTGCGCCGCGCACTGCTGCAGCGACTGCAGGTCCGTGTTGACGCCGATGAACTCGACGCCCTCGATCTCCGCGTCGACCATGCGGTTGACGGCGTTGACGCCGGCGCCGCCGACGCCGACCACGCGAAGACGGGCGCGCCGACGCTGGCCGGCTGGCCGTAGAGCTCGGCGCCGGGGCGCGCGTAGGCGTCCGGGGGCTCGGGGGCGGCCGCGGCGGCGGGTGCTTCGGCCGCCGCCGGGTCCAGGACGTTCTCGGGGATGTCGGCCGAGAAGGCGTGGCGCAGGCGCTCGCGGGGGCTGGGGACGCCGGTGCGCTGGGGCGCGGGCTCCTCCGTGGCCTCGCCCTCGCCCTCGCGCTCGCGCGCGGCCGCGGTGGCGGGCTCAGGCGGGCGCTGAGTGCTCGCCTCGGGCGCGCGCTCGCGCGACTCCTCGCCCTCAGCTGCGTCGGGGCGGCCCTCGCCGCCCGACTCCGTCCCCTCCTCCTCGGTGCGCCGGAAGAGCGCGGCCAGGGGGCCCTCTCGCATGCTCGCTCGCTTACCGCTTGCCATTCTCGAGAACCTCCTCCGCCAGCTGACGGTAGGCGTTTGCCGCCGTACCGTCGGGATCGTACTTGAGCACCGACATGCCCTTCACGGGTGCCTCCGCAAAGCGCACCGTCTTGCGGATGCGCGATGCGAACACCCGATCGCCAAAGTTCTCCTCGAGGATCTCGATGGCCTCCTTGGCATGCACGGTCCGGGAATCCACGAGCGTGGGCAGAATGCCCTCGATCTCGATGTCGGGATTGAGGTTCTCGCGGATCATGGCGAGGGTGTTCTGGAGCTGGATCAGCCCACGCATCGACAGATACTCGCATTGGACGGGGACGATTACCTTGTCGGCCGCCGTCAGGGCGTTGATCGTGAGCAATCCGAGCGAGGGCGGCGTGTCGATGCAGACGAAGTCGTAGTCCTCCTTGACGGGCGCCAGGCCCTTCTCCAGCGCCCGCTCGCGCCCGATCATCGTGGACATGGCGATCTCCGCCCCGGCGAGGTCGATGGACGCGCAGGCGATGTCGATCTCGCGCTTGCGGATCGCCTCACGGATGGAGAGGCCATGGACGAGCACGTCGTACATCGACTTCTCGACCTGGTCGGGATCGATGCCCTGCGACATCGTCAGGTTGCCCTGCGGGTCCATGTCGACGCACAGAACGCGGTGGCCCTTCTCGGCGAACGCGACGGCGACGTTCAGCGTGGTGGTGGTCTTGGCGACGCCACCCTTCTGGTTGGCGAACGCGATGACCTTGGCCTGCTGGGTCACGAGATGCTCCGATGCGCGTAGGGGAAACCCATGTGCACGGGGTTATTCGCAACCACCGTTGCGATTCCTTCCTGGGGACCTGCTACGCGTCCGCGGCCGCGCGCGCGTCTTCCTCGCGCACGAACATGTCGACTCGCGCCGCGAGCCCGTCGCGGAAGGTCCACAGCATCAGGTATCGCTGATCAGATTCCGCGCCGCTGGTGCGGCCCCTTCCGACCTGCCGCACGTGCACGAGAACCGTGTCGCCGATGCGCTCCATGCGCTCGGCCTCCATCCGGAAGTCCTCCCACCGGGCCAGGAAGTCGCGCATGAAGGCGGCGACTCCCGCCGGCCCCCGCTCCCTCGCCCGCATCGAGGAACTCGGGCGCGGGCCTCCACACGACGTCGTCCGCGAAGAGGTCGGCGCCGGCGCGGAAGTTCCCGCGGCCCCATTCGTCGTACACCGCACGCAGCCGGTCGAGCGGAGCGCCCTCCATGCGCGGACTATCGCCGGGCGATCTATACGCTGCTGGGCCGTGGCCGCGCTGCTCGACAAGCGCCTGGTCTTCGTCACCGGGAAGGGCGGGGTTGGGAAGTCGACCGTCGCCCTCGCGCTCGGCCTCCTGGCCGCGCGCCGCGGGCTGCGGACGATCGTGGCCGAGGTCGCCCACCAGGACCGCGTGGCGCGGGTGTTCGGCCGCGACGACAGCCACTTCCGCGAGGTGGAGCTCGCGGACGGCCTCTACACGATCTCGATCGACCCCCAGCACGCGATCGAGGAATACCTCCGCCTCCAGCTCCCGGTCAGGGCGCTGGCCGATCTGCTGTCCGGCTCGCGCATGTTCCAGTACTTCGCCGCCGCGACGCCCGGCATGAGCGAGCTGGTGACGATCGGCAAGGTGTGGGAGCTGACCCAGCTCGAGCGGCGCACACGAGATGCCGCCCGCTACGACCTCGTGATCGTGGACGCGCCGGCCACCGGGCACGGCGTCGCCACGATGCGCGCGCCCAAGACCTTCGCCGACATCGCGCGCGTCGGCCCGATCGCCAGCCAGGGCCGCGCGATCCACGCGATGATCACCGACCCCGAGCGCACCGGGGTCGTCGCGGTCGCGCTCCCCGAGGAGATGCCGGTCAACGAGACGCTGTCGCTGCGCGACTCGTTGCGCAGCGAGCTCGGGCTCGAGCTGGACCGCGTGGTCGTCAACGGCGTCTACGAGCAGCGCTTCAGCACCCGCGACGCGAGCGCGCTGCGGCGCGCGGCCGACACGGCCGGGACCCCGACCGCGCGCGCCGCCGTGCGCGCCGCGCTCTCCGCGCACCAGCGCGCGCGCGGCCAGCGCGAGCAGGTGGCGCGCCTCGAGGAAGGGACCGGCGACGCCCCGGTCCTGCTGCCGTTCCTGTTCCAGCCCGACCTGGACGTGCCGGCGTACGAGCGGCTGTCCGAGCAGCTGGAGGCCGAGCTGTGAACGTCGCGGAGGCGCTCGAGGGCAAACGCGTGTGCATCTGCGGCGGCTCGGGCGGCGTCGGCAAGACGACGACCGCCGCAGCGATCGCGATGGGCGCGGCCGCGGAGGGCAAGAAGGTCGCGGTGGTCACGATCGACCCCGCCAGGCGCCTCGCCAACTCACTCGGGCTGGAGGAACTGGGGAACGAGCCGCATCTCGTCGACTCCAAGCTGTTCGAGGCCGCCGGCCTCCCGATGAAGGGCGAGCTGTGGGCGATGATGCTCGATCCCAAGCGCACGTTCGACGAGGTGATCGAGCAGCTCGCGCCCGACGAGAAGACGCGCGACGACGTGCTCGGCGAACCGCATCTACCAGCAGCTCTCCAGCGCCGTGGCCGGCTCGCAGGAGTACACCGCGATCGCCAAGCTCTACGAGCTCGACCGCGAGCACGACTTCGACCTGCTCGTGCTCGACACGCCGCCGTCGCGCAACGCGCTCGACTTCCTCGACGCGCCCGACCGCCTGACGCAGTTCTTCGAGGGCCGCGCGCTGCAGGTGTTCCTGCGCCCCACGGGCCTGGCGGCGCGGGTCATGGGCCGCGGCACGGGCATGGTCTTCGGGGTGCTCAAGCGGGTCACCGGCGTGGACCTGCTGCAGGACCTGTCGGTGTTCTTCCGCGCGATCGGCGGCATGATCGACGGCTTCAAGGAGCGCGCGGTCCAGGTCAACAAGCTGCTGGCCGACCCGCAGACGGTGTTCCTGCTCGTCACGTCGCCCGAGCGCGAGCCGATCGACGAGGCGATCTACTTCTGGCGCAAGCTCAAGGCGGCCCGGATGCCCTTCGGCGGCGTGATCGTGAACCGGGTGCACCACGACCTGCTCGGCGACGCCGAGCCCGGTGACGTGGCGGCGGAGCTCTCCGGGCGAGCTCGGCGACAAGCTCGCCGAGCGCGTGGCGGAGAACTTCCGCGACTACCACGTCCTGGCCGAGCGCGACCGTCGCAACATCGAGCGGCTCAAGGCCAAGCTCGCGCGACCGCGGGTCATCACGATTCCCTACCTCGACGAGGACGTGCACGACATCGAGGGCCTCACGCGCCTCCACCGCTTCCTGTTCGCCACCGACGAGCAGCGGCGCGACCTGCTCGACGGGGTCGTGGCGTAGCGGCGCATGCGCGCGGCCAACCTCGCGCTCAAGTTCCTGCTGGAGCTGTGCGCGCTGGCCGCCTTCGCCTACTGGGGATCGCGCACCGGCCCGACCGCGGTCAACGTCCTGCTCGGCGTCGGCGCGCCGCTGGCGATGGCGCTCGTGTGGGGGACCTGGGCCGCCCCGAAGGCATCCCGGCGGCTGGCGGGCGCCGCACGGGTGACGCTCGAGCTGTCGGTGTTCGCGCTCGCGGCGCTGGCGCTCGTCGCGGCCGGCGCGGCGGTGCCTGCCGCCGTCTTCGCCGCCCTGGTCGTGGTCAACGCGCTGCTGCTCAGCGCGTTGCACCAGTGGGAGCGCTGAGCTACCGGACCGGCTCGGCGAGCGCCGGGCGCTCGTCGGTGACCGCCTCGGCCAGCAGCCCCTCGGCCACCGTCACGAGGTCGGCGTCCAGGTGGCCGCAGATCACATCGCGCAGGAGCGCCCGCAGGTGGTCGCCGAGCTCGTCGCAGAGCTCCTCGGCGCCCGGACCGGCCGGCGCGATGCCGGCCGTCACGGCATGCTCGAGCGAGATCGCGTGCGCCACGCGCTCGGCGAGCGCGGCGCGGTCGTCGGGCAGCGCGCAGATCGCGGATAGGCGTTGCGCGAGCCTTCCGCTGGCCGGCCCCTCCGGCTCGAGCAGGACGCGCAGCGCGTGCAGCCAGTCGGTCACGGCCTCGAAGGGGTCCGCGCGCTCGACGCCCATCTCGAAGCGCGCGAGCGCCCAGGCGACCTCGCCGCCACGCGGCGCGCGCTTGGCAACGAGGTTGCAGAAGCCGCGCAGCTCGTCCTCCTGGTCGGCCATGACCGCGGTCGGCAGCCCCCGCGGGAGGGCGCCGTGCGCGACCGGCACCACGCGCCACGGGCCGGCGTCCATGCGCGCCCAGCCGGCGGGGCCGAGGCCCACGGCCCCGGTCTCGAACAGGCGGAGCGCGGTCTGGAGCCGGCGCAGCCGCTCGACGGCGGCGTCGATTCCCGGGTCCTCGACCGCGACGACCGCGAGGACGTTCGGCAGCCCGTCGCCCGAGCCCTCCCACACCGCCTCCGGCGGCACCTCGGGCAGCGTGTCCCCGCGGGCGAGCGCGAAGCCCTCCGCCAGCACGACCTCGGCGGAGTCCAGCTCGAGGCCGTGCACGGGGACGACCAGCGTCGAGATCGTGCGGCCCTCGTAGACGACCGATTCGAGCTCGCGGTAGGCGCGGCCGAACCGCGTCCGGTCGAACGCGAACTCGCTCGCCTCGTCATACACGCTCGCGAGGAACACGCGCAGCGTGGCGTCGGCGCGGTCGCCCGGATCCTCGGGCACGCGCGCCTCGCCGCGCGCAGCGAGATAGTCGTCGAGGCCGCCGAGCCCCTGCAGCGCGCGCACGGCGGGAAGATGGCCGGGCAGCCGCTCGAGCGTGTCGGCCCGCTCCCCGATGAACTCGCCGGTCAGCGGCCGGTAGCAGTACAGCGCCGCGCGGGCGCCCGGGGACTCCACCACCTCGAAGGGGACCTCGGCGCCGGCGTGCGTCTCGGCGTCGAGGGTCAGCGCGGCCTGCTCGGTGAAGGCGCGCAGAACCTCGTGGAGGGAGCGGTTTCGCATGCCGCGGCGGTTCGCCACGGCGCACGGCGCTCCTCCCCGGCGCAGGCCCGCTTGCAGCCTGGCGAGGTCCGGAAGCGGGGGCTCTAGGCGGCGGCCACGGCGGCCTCGGACGCGCTCGCGTCGGCCGCAGGGGTACGGCCGCCCTCGGCTCCGAGCCAGCGGCGGCCGTAGGCGCGCATGTCCTCGATGATCGGGATCAGCGCGCGGCCCTTCTCGGTCAGGGCGTACTCGACGCGCGGCGGAACCTCGGAGAACGTGTGGCGCTTGACCACACCCTCCTCCTCCAGCGCCCGCAGCCGCAGCGACAGCGTCCGCGGGCTGATGCCGGCCAGCGACCGCTCCAGCTCACAGAAGCGCGCGCGCCCCTCGGCCAGGTCGCGGATGATCAGCAGCGTCCACTTCCCGCACACGATGTCCGAGGTTGCACAGACCGGGCATGTGTCATTCGTAGCCATTCCCCAGGATGCTAGCGCAAGACTTTACGAACTGAAGTGTGGCGGCCGGGAGCGCTCAGCCGCTGAGCAGGCCGCCCAGCCCCCCGCCGCCGCCTCCACCGCTGCTGGGCGCTGCGACACGGCCCTCCGACGGCTGCACGAGCACCCACCCCTGGCCGGCGAAGGCGACCTGGATGCTCTCCCCCGAGCCCTTGCCGATGAGGTTCTTGATGTTCACGTCGGTCTTGATCGACGTCGAAACGCCCGATGACCACGTGATGGCCGCCTGCGGGTCGGCGAACGTCGGCGCGGTCGCGACGTTGAGCAGCACGGGCGGTCCGTCGGAGATGATCGCGACCCAGCCGGTCCCGCTCAGCGCCATGTTGTAGAGGCCGCCCGCGAGCGTGGACGCCCCGCCGCCCGCGCGCTGGATGTCCCAGTCGATGCCCGCGTCGAACGCCAGGACGTTCGCGCCGTTGCACGTCACCTGGTCGTTCTCGAGGTAGATGAGGTGGATGTCCTGCGCCGTGTCCGCGAGGAAGACCTCGCCCTGGCCCTCCATCTTCATCAGCTGCGTGCCCTCGCCCGTGACGGCCTTCTTGACGAAGCGGCTCATGCCGCCCGACCCGGCGTGCTCGAACTTCACCTCGCCCTGGTACGCGACCATCGATCCGAGCTTGGCCTGGATCGTGACCTGCTGGAGGCTGACCTTGAGCAGCTTGGAGTTCTGCAGCGCGAAGGCGTCCTGGGACTGGGTTTCGTTGTACTGGGCGAGGGTCGTCTGCACGGGGGAGGTCCTTTCGGTGATCGGGGATGCCGCCGGCCGCCGTGGATTCTTCGTGCGGCGGCGGCCGCCGTCAAGGGCGGCGAAGCGTCGGGCGAGAAGGAAGGGCGCAAGCCTAGGCGACGCCCGGCGGCGGGACCGAGCCCGTCGGGGCCGGTGCCTCTTCCGCGGCGGCCGGAGGCGGCGCGGGCGGAGCGTCCGGCTCGTCGTCGGGCGCGACCGGCGTCAGCGGCGTCACCGGCGCGGGCTGCGACGGCGGCCCGGCGGGTTCGGTGTGCGGAGCGCCGGTGCCGTTGCCATTGCCGTTGCTCGACACCGGAGCGGCATCTTCCTCGCTCGCGTCCTGCTGGGGCACGACATCGGCCATCGAGGTCGAGCGGCGACCCTCGGCGGCGACGAGCAGCTTGAAGTCGTGCGGATGGGTGGAGGCCTTGAGCGCCTCCTCCATGTCGATCCGCCCGGCCTGCAGATGGCCGAGCAGCGCCTGGTCGAAGGTCTGCATCCCGTAGTACTCGCCCTCCTGGATGACCTCGTGCAGGCGGCCCGTCTGCGTCGGGTCCATGATCATGTCCCGCACGCGACCGGTCATGACGAGCGTCTCGCACACGGCCACGCGACCGCCGCCGTCGGCGGTCGGGATGAGGCGCTGGGACACGACGCCCTTCAGCGTCCCGGCGATCATCGCGCGGACCTGCTGGTGCTGGTGGGGAGGGAAGAAGTCGAGCATGCGGTTGATCGACTCGGTGGCGTCCACGGTGTGAACGGTGGACAGCACGAGGTGACCGGTCTCAGCCGCCGACAGCGCGGTCTGCACCGTCTCCTCGTCGCGCATCTCGCCGATCAGGATGACGTCGGGGTCCTGGCGCAGCACGCGCCGCAGGGCGCGCTTGAACGAGGTGGTGTCGAGCCCGACCTCGCGCTGGTTGATGACCGACTTGCGATCGCGGTGCAGGTACTCGATCGGGTCCTCGATCGTGACCACGTGCTTGGCCACGGTCTGGTTCATGTGGTCGATCATGGCCGCGAGCGTGGTCGACTTGCCCGAGCCGGTCGTGCCCGTCAACAGGATGATGCCGCGTTCCTCCTCGGCCAGGACGCGGATCACGTCGGGCAGGTTCAGCTGCTCGATCGTGCGGATCGAGTACGGGATCGCGCGGCACACCAGCGAGATCGAGCCGCGCTGGCGGAACGCGTTGACGCGGAAGCGCGCCAGGCCCTCGATCGTGTAGGCGAAGTCGACCTCGCCTTCCCGGTCGAACTCGTCCAGTTTGGTCGGGTCGGTGAGCATGTAGCCCAGCACGCGCTCGGTGTCGGTGGGCGTGAGACCGTCCTCGCCGTCCAGGGGGGCGAGCTGGCCGTGGACGCGGGCCATCGGGGGAACGGGCACCTTGAGGTGCAGGTCCGATCCCTCGGCCTGGATGAGGTAGCGCAGGGCAGCGTCGACGTCGAACATGGGGCATGGGCTGCATCGGCGCCCCGCGCGGGGGCCTTGAGTCCCCGGGCGTGCGTGGCGGACGCCCGCTGAACGGCGACGGGCCGCGCGAGGACGATCCCTGGATCTCCGCAGGAATGAGGCGGGCGCGAAACGACGCGAGCCCCGCCCGGAGACGGCTCGCAGCGTCGGTTGCGTCCGTGTGCGCCGCTAGGCGACGTCGCGCAGCTTCTGCGCCTCGGCCAGCGACTGCAGCTTCTTGAGCGACTGGTTCTCGATCTGGCGGATGCGCTCGCGCGTGACGTTGAACGTCCGCCCGACCTCGTCCAGCGTGCGCGGGTGCTCGCCGCCGAGCCCGTAGCGCAGCTCGAGCACGCGCCGCTCGCGGTAGGAGAGGTTCTCCAGTGCCTCGCGGAGTGCCTCCTTGGTGAGGATCTCCGCGGCGCGCTCGTACGGCGACTCGGCCCGCTCGTCGGCGATGAACTGCCCGAACTCGGACTCCTCCTCGTCGCCGACGGGCTTCTCCAGCGACACCGGCGCCTGCGCCGAGCGCTTGATCGAGTCGACCTCGTCGGGCTCGATGCCCGTGACCTCGGCGATCTCGTCCGCCGTGGGCTCGCGGCCCAGCTCGGTGACCAGCTTGCGCTCGGCGCGGCCGATCTTGTTGAGCTTCTCGACCACGTGCACCGGGATGCGGATGGTGCGCGCCTTGTCGGCCAGCGCGCGGGCGATCGCCTGGCGGATCCACCAGGTCGCGTACGTGGAGAACTTGAAGCCCTTGCGGTAGTCGAACTTCTCCGCCGCGCGGACCAGCCCGAGCGTGCCCTCCTGGATCAGGTCGAGGAAGGGCAGGCCCTGGTTGCGGTAGTTCTTGGCGATCGAGACGACGAGCCGCAGGTTGGACTCCACCATCTTCTGCTTGGCGTCCAGGTCACCGCGCTCGATGCGCTTCGCGAGGTCGACCTCCTCCTGCGCCGTCAGCAGCCGCACCTTCCCGATGTCCTTGAGGAACAGCTGCAGCGAGTCGGTCGTCATGTCGGGCTTGAGGTCCAGCGTTGCCTTTGCGGCCCGACGCCGGCCGCGCTTGTCCGGCGCGCGCTCGACCTGGTTGGCGGCGATCGCGGGGTCGACCTCCTCGACCAGCTCGATCTCCGCCTTCTCGAGGAAGCCGTGCAGCTCCTCGACGTCGGCCTCGTCCACGTCCAGCTCGGCCACCGCGGTGGCGACCTCGCCGTACGTGAGCACGCCGGTCTGCTGGCCCTTGACCAGCAGGCCCTTGATCTCTTCGAGTTCCTGAAGTTCTGTCACAGACATGTCGTTCTCTTCCGGGGAAATCGCTCGCGCCGTCCGGACGGTCGTGCGCGGCGGGGACTGACGGTGTTCAGTGGGGATTGGCGCTACGTCCCCGACTCAAACATACGTTCCTATGATCTTAGGCGCTTCACTTTTTGAAGTCAACGACGCTCCCTGCAAAGTCCGGCCTTTTGCCGGGAGCCGCCGCGCCCAATGCATGGTGCGCCTGAAGTACTACGTGTAACGCTTGAATCCGTTTCAAGTTTCGGGCGTAAATTTCCGCCGCACCGGCGCTGGGAGCTCACGGCTCCACCCGAATGGTTTCGGCACGCGTCCTTTCTCGCTTGAGCCGGTATGACGGTAACGCGCTGGGTGCGCGATGATTGCGGTGATGAGCGCGGAGGAGCCAGAGGCCGGCAAGGGGAGCGGGACCGCCAAGGGCGGCGACGTGATGTCGTCCCTGCCGCGCACGCGCCCCCAGCGCCCGAGCCGCCGGCGGGCGAGCGGCGGCGGCGACACGCCCAAGCGCGCGCCACGCGCGGCGCCCAAGCCGGCCGCGACGACCAAGGCCGCGTCCACGCGCGCGAAGCCGGCCGCGAAGGGGCCCCGAGTCGCATCCGCGCGGTCCAAGCCCGCAGGCGTCCGGCCGTCGGCCGCCACGAAGGCGGCCAGCAGTCAGCCACCCCCCAAGCGACCCCCGAGCCCGCCGAGCGGCACCGACCTCGTCGGCACGGCGGTCCAGGCGGCCGGCGAGCTCGCACAGCTCGGGCTGACGCTGGGGACGAAGGCCCTGCGCGACGCCGCAAAGCGGATCCCGCGGCCGTAGACGCTCAGCCAATCCCGGCGACCACGGCGCCAACCCCTACCGCGAAGCGGTACTAACGGCCCGAAACAGCGGAGGGTCTGCTGTTTGCAGGCCCGGAGCTGTGCGGGCGGGGGGGGCGGCGAAGCCGCCCGGTTACATCCGCCCGGGCAGGCGGAGGCTCGTTTCTACGAGCCGGAGCCAGGCGGCCGACGCGAAGCCAGGAGGGCGGCGAAGCCGCCCGGTCACACCCAACCGGCGGCGTCCATCCGAGGATTACGTATACTGCTCCGCTTCCAGCCGAGCCGTCGCGCGTCCGGCGCGTGATGGACGGGGGAACCACTTGCGGGTCCGGACCAGGGCCCGCGGGGGCGAATCGGCCGCAGAGTCGGCCGTAGCGCCGCCCGGAAGGGCGTCGCGAGCCCGTCAGCTCACCCCGTAGGCAGGACGAACCACATGAGGCTCGCCCGACGACATTCCATGCTCCCCTGCGCGCTGCTGGCCGCGGGCACGCTGGCCCTGCCCGCACGCGCCGCGGCGGACACCGCCACCGCCGGCGTCCCCACCGGGGGCACGGCCGCCCCCACCGGCGGAGCCGCCGCGCCCGCGGACGGTGACGTCGTGCTGCGGTCGAGCCCCGGCGCGCTGGTCAACCGTACGACGCGGCTGCGCGGCTCCGTGCCGAGCCGCCTGCGCGGCCGCGCGGTGCTGATCCAGCTCTACAACCCCAACGGGACGTGGAGCACCGTCGCGCGCACGACCTCCGATGGCAGCGGCAACTACTCGGTGCGCTGGCGCTCCAAGCGCAGCGGCCGCTTCACGCTCCGCGCCTCGGTCGATGGCGCCGCCCGCTCCGGCGCGAGCTCGGCGACCGACACCGGCCAGACGCGCGTGACCGTATACCCCTCGGCGATCGCCACCTGGTACGGCCCGCGCGGCACCCGCGCCGAGCAGACCGCCTGCGGCGTGAAGCTGACCAAGACGACGCTCGGCGTCGCGCACCGCACGCTGCCGTGCGGCACCCGTGTCGAGCTCTACTACCGCGGGCAGACCATCACCGTCCCCGTGATCGACCGCGGCCCGTACGCGAACAACGCATCCTGGGACCTCACGATCGCGGCGTCCGACGCGCTCAACTTCACCGACGTCGGGCTCGACCGCATCGGCGCGCTCGTCGTGCGCGGCCGCCCCGCCCCGCTCGACTAGCGCCTCAGGACACGGCCCTGGGGCCGGAGCGCAGGCCGCCCTGCGGCGCTCCCTCGGGCTCGGGCCCTCCGCCGACGCGCGTTCCCGCAGCGCGGGCCGCGTACATGCCCTCCTCGGCCTGCGCCGTCAGTGCGGCCGCCTCGCGACCGTCGTCCGGGTAGATCGCGATCCCGACCGACGCCGTCAGCGCCGCCCCGTGCAGCGAGGCCGCCGCCTCGACCGCGTCGGCGATGCGCAGCGCCAGCGCCATGGCGCCGGTGCGACCCGTGTCGCCCGCGATCACCCAGACGCGGCCGTCGTCCTCGTGGGCGACCACGTCGGCCCGGCGCACGTGCTCGCGCACGGCCCGGCTGATCCGCGCGAACGCCTCGGCCGCCTCGTCGGCTCCGGCGAGGCGCAGGCGCTCGACCGAGTCCAGGTCCACGAGCAGCAGCGCGAACTCGTCGGCCCGCGCGGCCGCCGACGGCGAGCTGGCGATCGAGCACCTCGATCCATAGTGGCCCGTCGCCGGCGCGAGCGACGCGAATGGGGGCCAGCTCGTCGTCGTGCGCCGGGTCGGCGGGCGCCGCACGCCGCTCGCCGGCGCCCAGCGCCGTCTCGGCCACGCTCGCGCACACGTGCGCGAGCCGGTCCGCGAGGCTCGCCGGCGGCGTTCCCGGCGCCGTGCGCTCGACGGCCGCCCACAGCACGCCCCGCAGATGTTCGAGCGCCGCCACGACCTCCGCCGGCCCGCCGGTGCCGGCGATCGCGCCCGCGGCGACCGCGAGCCCGGCGTTCTCGGCGTCTGGAGCGAGCCGCGCCAGCTCGCGATCGGACACCAGCGCGGCCACGACCGCAGCGACCAACGCCGGGCCGTCGGCGGCCATCCGATCCGCGGGGACGCGGACCGCCTGGCCCAGCGGATGCGACGCGATCAGCTCGAGCAGCCACTCCTTGGCCAGCGCCTCGGCGGCGCCGAGCCCGGCCACCGGGGCGTCGAGGGCGGGCGGCTCGGGCATGCCGGCGATCATGCCAGCGGCGCTCGACGGCGCCGGAGCAGAAAAGCCGCAACGAGCGGAAAACGCATCGCGCCCGCACGTCGGTGGAACCAGCCTCGCCCGCATGGGATGCTCCGTCGATGTCCGTGATCGCGGTCGTCGCGATCGTCGCCGGCGGGGTGGCCCTCGTCGTCCTGGCCGTGTGGCTCGCACGCCGGCCGGCGCGCGTGGCCGACGCGACGATCGTCACTCCGAGCGGGTCGACCGACGCTCGACCCCTCCGGCGCGATGCGTTCGGTGCAGGCGGCCGACATCACGCTGCCGGTCGAGGACCTGGAGGCGATCTGGACCCCGATGCACCTCGAACGCCTCGCCCGCACCTACTGGCGCTTCCTCAGCCGCGTCACCCTCGGCCTGATCCGGGTGGACTACACGCCGGCGGAGCGCTTCGTCGTGTTCATCTCGCGGCCGGCGGTGCTGCTGCGCTTCCGCGCGCCCGAGTACGAGATGGACGCCCGCCGGGGAATCGTGCGCTGGCGGATCGAGTCCGGCGTCCTCGTCTCGCGCCGCGGCAAGGGCGGCGACGGCTACCTCCAGATCGACGTTCGCCGCGGCGAGCCCACCGCGGACGAGCGCGCAACGGTGCATGTCGAAATCGAGGTGGCGAACTTCTACCCCGCGATCGCCTCGGGCATCAGCCGTCGCGTGTACAAGCTCACGCAGTCCTGGGTCCATGTGCTGGTCACGCACGGGTTCCTGCGCTCGCTCGCGCGACTCGACCTCGCGGAGTCGAAGGTCGGGCGCTTCGCTGCCACCTCGGCGGCCTCGGCACGCTTGGAGGACGTGCCCGACCCTCCGCACGACTGAGCGCCGTGGACGACGGAGGTAGATTGCCCGCCCCATGGGAGAGGCCTTCGTCCACCGCCTCCGCGTTCGCTACGCGGAGTGCGACCGCCAGGGGGTCGTGTTCAACGCGCACTACTTCGCCTACTTCGACGTCGCGATGACCGAGCTCTGGCGAACCGCCATGGGGCACTACAACGCGATGATCGAGCGCGGCGTCGACATGGTCGTGGCCGAGGCGCAGGCCCGGTTCCTCGACTCGGCCAGGTTCGACGACGAGATCGACCTCGAGGTGGCGATCGAGCGCCTGGGCACGACCGGCTCGACGACCCGCCATCGGATCGTGCGCGACGGCGAGCTGCTCGTCGAGGGCGTGCTGCGCCACGTGTTCGTGGACCCCGAGACGCTCGCGAAGACGCCGATCCCCGACTGGGTGCGCGAGGCGCTCGCGCCCTACACCGTCACGCCGCCGACTGCGACCCCTTGAGCTCGCGGATCTTCGCGCGGTCGTGGACGGCGCCGATGCGCCGCATCGTGCCGGAGCGCGAGCGCATGACCAGCGACTCGGTGGTCGCGCCGCCGGCGCCGCGGTAGCGGACTCCCTCGAGCACGTCCCCGTCGGTCACGCCGGTCGCCGAGAAGAAGCAGTCGTCGCCGGCCACCAGGTCGTCGCAATCGAGCACGCGCTCCAGCTCGTAGCCGGCATCGATCGCGGCCTGCCGCTCGGCGTCGTCGCGCGGCCAGAGCCGGCCGAGCAGCTGCCCGCCGATGCACTTCAGCGCCGCCGCTGAGATCACGCCCTCGGGCGTGCCGCCGATGCCCCACAGCAGGTCCACCGGGCGGTCCTCGGAGACGGCGAGCAGTGCGGCGGACACGTCGCCGTGCGGGATCAGGCGAACGCGGGCGCCGGCCTCGCGGATGGCGCGGATGCCCTCGTCGTGGCGGGGCCGGTCCAGCACGACCACCATGACGTCGTTGACGGCCGTGCCCTTGCGCTCGGCGACGAGCTTCACCGTCTCCCCCAGCGGCCGCTCGAGGTCGAGCAGGTCGGCGATCTGCTCGCCGCCGGCGAGCTTCTCCATGTACACGCAGGGGCCCGGATCGAACATCGTCCCGCGCGGGGAGAGCGCAATCACCGCGAGCGCGCTGGGCATCCCCATCGCGGCGAGCGTCGTGCCCTCCAGCGGGTCGACGGCGATGTCGACCTCGGGCGGCGAGCCGTCCCCGATCCGCTCGCCGTTGTAGAGCATCGGGGCCTCGTCCTTCTCGCCCTCTCCGATCACCACGATGCCGTCCATCTGCACCGAGTCGAGCATGTAGCGCATACCGTCCACGGCAGCCTGGTCGGCCGCCTCCTTGTCGCCGAGGCCCACGAGCAGCGCCGCCGCCACCGCGGCGGCCTCGGTGACCCGCACCAGCTCGAGGGCCAGGTTGCGGTCTGGCCGCTGGCGCGAGGGGTCGGGACTCACAGCACGCCGGGCGGCTTGCGCACGGTCTCGGTCTCGGTCGTGCGCCGGACCGCTCCAACGATGATCACGATGCTCGCGACGAGCGCGAGGTACCAGCCGATGCCGAAGGAGATCGTGTCGCGCGGCTCGCCGGGCCGGGCGATGAACCCGAGCACCAGCACGAGCACCAGCGAGGTGATGCCGGCGATCGCGGTCAGCTCGCCGCGCGGCCACGAGAGCTGGTGCTCGCGGACGACGATCCAGGCGAGGATGAACGGGGCTGCGGCGGCGAGCAGGAAGAGGAAGCGCGAGACGGTGTGCGCGTCCCAGGCGGAGAAGTCGCCGTGGCCGCCGTCGATGACCGAGTTGCTGTTGCCGCTGTCGGTGGAGTACCAGGGCAGGAACACCGCGATCGCGAGCAGGAATCCTCCGACGCACGCGATGATCTCCCCCCGCTGAAGCTTCTCGAAATGCACGGGGCGAGCCTATACCAAGGATTGCGGCCCCTGCTGTGGTCTGGGAGGGTCTAGGCTGCCGCGATGGCCGACCTCCGCTGGGGCCTGACGCTGCCGTTCGCCGGCGTCCCGCTGGCCGATCACGGGCCGCTCCTCCAACGCGCCGAGGCCGCCGGCTACGACGACGTGTGGTCGGGCGAGACCGCCAACGGCTACGACGGATTCACGCCGCTCGCGCTCGCCGCCGCCCACACCGAGCGCCTGCGGCTCGTGACCGGAATCGTGAACCCGTTCACGCGCGGGCCGGGGGTGCTCGCGCAGACCGCGGCGGCGCTACAGGACGCCAGCGGCGGACGGTTCGTGCTCGGCCTCGGTGCCTCCTCCGACGTCATCGTCGAACGCTTCAACGGTCTCGAATTCTCCCGGCCGCTCTCGAAGGTGCGCGAGGCCGTCGAGCGCCTCCGGCCGGTGCTGTCCGTCCCGGCCGAGCGCGGGTTCGGCGGGCTGAAGCTGGAATCGCCGCTTCGCACGCCGGTGCCGATCGTGCTGGCCGCGCTGCGCGAGCGGATGCTGCGACTGGCCGCCGAGGTGGCCGACGGTGCGTTCACCAACTTCCTCCCGATCTCCGGCGCCGAGCGGGTCGCGGGGATCGTGGGCGAGGCCGGCGACGTCGAGCTCGCGTGCCGGTTCTTCCTGATACCGCAGCCGGCAGACGAGGGCATGGGGTTCGCCCGCTTCATGTTCGCCGCCTACGGCTCGGTGCCGGTGTACGCGGAGTTCTTCCGCTGGCTCGGCTGGGCGGAGCAGCTCGACCCGATGGTCGAGGCGTGGAACGCCGGCGACCGCGCGCTCGCCTCCGAACGCGCGCCGGAGGAGCTGATCCGCGAGATCTTCGTGTTCGGCTCGCCCGAGGAGCAGCGGGCGCGGCTGGACGAGTACGTCGCCGCCGGCATCACCACGCCCGTGCTGACGCCGATCTGCGGTCCGGATCAGCTGCCCGGCCTGATCGACGCGCTGGCGCGCTGACTTCGCCCCGCGTCCCGGCGAGCCGGTCGTGGATCGCAGACGGCAGTAGCCTCCGCCGCGTGCAGCTGCGCCGCCTCGATCCCGACCCCGCCGAGGTGACGCCGGTCGAGCTGCTGCAGACGCTGCGGCCCGCGGAGCGCGCGCCGGCGGGCCGGCCGTACGTCCTCGCCAACATGGTCGCGAGCGCCGACGGCCGCGCCACCCTCGCCGGCAAGTCCGGCGGCCTGAGCAACGAGGCCGACCGCGAGCTGTTCCACGCGCTGCGCGAGCAGGTCGACGCGATCCTCGTCGGCACATGCACGCTGCGGACGGAGCGCTACGGGCCGTTCGTGCGCGACCCTGAGCGGCGTGCCCGCCGGGAGGCGGCCGGGCTCGCGCCCGACCCGATCGGGTGCGTGGTGACGCGCAGCCTGATGCTGCCGGACGACATCCCGCTGTTCGAGGATCCCGGCTCGACGGTCGCGATCTACACGTCGGCCGACCGCGAGGCTCCCGACGCGGCCGCGCGCCTCGAGGTCACGCGGCTGCCGGCGGAGACGCTGACGATGACCAGCGCGCTCGAGCACCTGCGCGCGGACCACGGCGTGCGCTCGGTGCTCTGCGAGGGCGGCCCGACAGTCCTGGGCGCGCTGCTGGCCGAGGGGCTGGTCGACGAGCTGTTCCTGTCGCTGGCGCCGCGACTGGTCGGCGGGCACGGCCCCGGCATCGTCGAGGGCCCCGCCCTGCCCGCGCCGGCGGAGCTCGAGCGCGCCTGGGTGCTGGAGTCCGGGGGCGTGCTCTTCCTGCGCTACGTGGCGCAGCACTGAAAAGTTCATCGCATCGCCTCTTGCCCGTGCGGGTAGGGTTGGCGCGAACACCGGAGCTTCCGGCGTAACGCCGGCCGGCGACGGGGGACGAAGGCCACCAGGTGCCGCCCACCACCGCAACCACCGCCCCGGCGACCGACACCGAAGCGCTGCTCGACGGCCTCGAGATGGCCCGCGAGCGGACGCTCGCGCTCGTTGAGCCGGTGTGCGCGGAGGACCTCGAGCGCGTGCACTCGAAGCTGATGAGCCCGCTGGTCTGGGACCTCGGGCACATCGCGGCCTTCGAGGACCTGTGGCTCGTGCACCGCTTTGGCGGCCAGCCAATGCTGCGCGGCGATCTCGCCCAGGTCTACGACGCGTTCGAGACGCCGCGGTGGGAGCGCGGCGATCTGCCGTACCTGCGCTGCCCCGAGGCGCACGCCTACCTGGCCGAGGTTCGCGCGCGCGTGCGCGAGCTGACCGAGGCGCGCGGGGTCGGCGACGGGCTGCTGCACGAGCTGGTGATCCGCCACGAGCACCAGCACGAGGAGACGATGCTGCAGACGCTGATGCTGGCGCAGCTGCCCGACTACGACCCGCGCTGGCGGGTCGAGCCGCCGCCACGACCTCCCGGCCCCGTGCCGACCGGCCTCGAGCTGGTCGAGGTCCCGGCCGGACCGTTCGAGCTCGGCGCCCCCGGCACGGGCTTCGCCTACGACAACGAGCGCCCGCGCCAGACGGTGGACGTGAACGAGTTCCGCATCGGGCGCACGCCGATCACCAACGCGACGTTTCTGCATTTCGTCGAGGGCGGCGGCTACCAGCGCCGCGAGTGGTGGACCGACGAGGCCTGGCACTGGAAGGAGCAGTACGACATCACCCACCCGCTGCACTGGACGGGCGACGGGCGCGAGTGGCGCGTTGGCGGCCACGTGGCGCTCGACCCGAGCAAGCCCGTCGTCAACGTGTCCTGGTTCGAGGCCGACGCCCTCGCCAGAGCGCACGGGTCGCGTCTGCCGACCGAGGTGGAATGGGAGAAGGCGGCGACCTGGGACCAGGACTCCGGAGCGACCCGGCCCTACCCGTGGGGCACCGAGGCCCCGACCACGGAGCGCGCCAACCTCGACCAGTTCGCGTTCGGGACGCACCCGGCGATTGCCCACCCGGCGGGCGCCTCGCCGAGCGGCTGCTTGGGGATGTTGGGCGACGCCTGGGAGTGGACGAGCAGCGGCTTCGAGGGCTACCCCGGCTTCCGCGCCCACCCCTATCGCGAGTACTCCGAGGTGTTCTTCGGCGGCGACTGGCGGGTGCTGCGCGGCGGCTCGTGGGCCACGTGCGCGCGGGTCGCGACGCCGACCTTCCGCAACTGGGACCACCCGCAGCGGCGGCAGATCTTCGCCGGCATCCGGATCGCGAGCGACGCATGAACCCGCTCGCCGAGCTCACCGACAGCCACCCCGCGATCCGGATCGACGTCCACGTCGGCGACGGCGACGGCGCCGAGCGGCGGCTCGCGGACGACGTGCTCGACGGGCTCACCCGGCCGTTCAAGGAGATCCCGCCCAAGCACTTCTACGATTCGCGCGGATCGGCGCTGTTCGAGCGCATCTGCGAGCTGCCGGAGTACTACCCGACGCGCACGGAGATGGCGATCCTGGACGCGTTCGCGGCGGCGATCGTGGACACCGCCGCGCCGGTCGAGCTCGTCGAGCTCGGCTCGGGCGCCACCGCCAAGGCGCGGCTCCTGCTCGACGCGATGCCCGGTGGACCGCGCCGCTACGTCCCGGTCGACGTGTCCGAGCGCATGGTGCGCGAGGCCGCCGTGGCGCTCGTCGACGACTACGAGGGCATCGAGATCCACGGCGTCGTCGGCGACTTCCAGCGGCACCTCGATTGCGTTCCGCGGCCGGTCGCGGGCGAGCCGCGGCTGGTGGCGCTGCTCGGCGGCACGATCGGCAACTTCCCTCCGGGAACCCGGCGCTCGCTGCTGCGCGACACGGCGGCGCTGCTCGACCCCGCCGACCACTTCCTGCTCGGCACCGACCTGGTCAAGGACCCGGCGATCATCGAGGCCGCCTACGACGACGCGCAGGGCGTCACGGCCGAGTTCAACCGCAACGTCCTCCACGTGATGAACCGCGAGCTCGGGGCGGACTTCGATCCGGACGCCTTCGATCACGTCGCCTTCTTCGACCGCCGGCGCGAATGGGTGGAGATGCGCCTGCGCGCGCAGCGACCGATGACCGTGCGCGTGGCCGACCTCGACCTCCAGGTCGAGTTCGCGGCGGGCGAGGAGCTGCGCACCGAGATCAGCGCAAAGTTCACGCGCGAGCGCATCGAGCGCGACTTCGCGGCCGCCGGACTCGAGCTGCGCGGCTGGTACAGCGACCCCGAGGAGCTGTTCGCGGTCACTCTGGCCGGCCCGGCGCGATAGGCTCCCGCGCCGCGATGCAGGTCGAGGGATCCAGCGCGATCGTCTTCGGCGGAGCCTCCGGGCTCGGCGAGGCCAGCGCGCGGCGCCTGCACGAGCACGGCGCCCGCGTCACGATCGCCGACCTCAACGAGGAGAAGGGCACCGGCCTGGCGGACGAGCTCGGCGACGACGCCGGCTTCGTCAAGACCGACGTGACCAACGCCGACGAGGTCGAGGCCGCGGTGGCGACGGCGGCTGCGGCCGACGGCGGCCTGCGGATCAACGTGTGCTGCGCCGGCGTCGGCTGGGCGGAGAAGGTCGCGGGCAAGCGCGGTCCGCACCAGCTCCAGCCCTTCGAGACCGTGGTCGGCATCAACCTGATCGGGACCTTCAACGCCCTGCGCTTCTCCGCCGTCGCGATGCTCGGCAACGAGCCGAACGCCGAGGGCGAGCGCGGCGTCAACGTCAACACCGCCTCGGCCGCTGCGTACGACGGCCAGATCGGCCAGCTCGCCTACTCCGCGTCGAAGGGCGGGATCGTGGCGATGACCCTTCCCGCCGCCCGCGACCTGTCGGGCAACGGGATCCGGGTGGTCACCATCGCCCCGGGCCTCTTCAACACACCGCTGTTCGCGCTCCTGCCGCAGGAGCAGCGCGACGCCCTCGGCGCCACGGTGCCGTTCCCGAACCGCCTCGGCGAGCCGCCCGAGTTCGCTCAGCTCGTCCAGTCGATCGTCGAGAACCCCATGCTCAACGGCGAGGTCATCCGGCTGGATGGGGCGCTTCGGATGGCGCCGCGGTAGCGCGGCGGGCCGGGGGTTCCGAAACCGCCTCGGGCTCGCGGTGCACCGCCACGCCCGCCACGACCAGCGCGATCCCGGCCACCTCGACCGGGCTCGGAATCTGGGCGAGGACGACGATGCCCACGATCGTCGCCGTCGCCGGCAGCAGCGAGACCATCAGCGCGTACGTCGCGCGCGGCAGGCGACGCATCGCCAGCTGGTCGGCGACGTACGGGATCACCGATGATGAGATGCCCACGCCGATCCCGGCCAGCAGGACGACCGGGTCCGAGAACGCCGGGGCGGCCTCCCAGCCGCCCAGCGGGCAGACCACCACCATCGCGATCAGCATCGCCGCCGCCAGCCCGTCGAGGCCGCCGACGTCGCCCCGCTGCGCGACCCTGTGTGCGAGCACGATGTACGCCGCGAACAGCACGGCGTTGGCGGCGGCGAACGCGACGCCGAGCGGCTCGCCCGCGAGCTGGACGTCCGTGAGCAGGTAGACGCCGGGGACCGCCAGTGCCAGCGCGGCGCCGTTGCGGGCGGTGCGAGCGCCGATCGCGGCCAGCACGATCACCGGAAGGAACTCGATCGCGGCGACCGTGCCGAGCGGCAGGCGGTCGATCGCCTCGTAGAAGCAGCAGTTCATCACCGCGAGCACGGCGCCCCAGGCAACGAGGAGCCCGCGCGCGTCGCGATCCGCGCGGCGAAAGGCGCGCCACGGCCGGCGCCACAGCGCGAACACCGCGGCGGCCGAGGCGATCCGCAGCCAGGCCACGCCCAGCACCGGCACCCGGGCGAAGAGCAGGACCGCGAACGAGGGCCCGAGGTAGTGGAAGACCGCGCTGACGACGAAGTACAGGTGCGGCGGCGGCTGAGAGCGCTTGGTCGGCATCTCGACTGGACAGGATGCCCGGTGATATGCGATATTTGCAGGCCTGAGCGATGGCTCTATTGCTCATCTGCCTTTGGAACCAACGGTATATGGCCCAGAACTCCGACGAATTCCATACTCGACGCTGTGAACCTCCGCCTGCTCGGCGAGCTGCAGGCGGACGCCCGGCTCAGCCTCGCCGAGCTCGGGCGGCGCGTCGGCCTGTCGGCCCCGGCGGTCACGGAGCGGCTGCAGCGCCTTCGCGACGCCGGCGTCATCACCGCCTACCGCACCGAGGTCGATCCGCGCGCGCTCGGTCTCGCCCTCAGCGTGGTGCTGCGGGTCCGCCCCGCTCCCCGTCAGCTCGCGAAGGTGGCGGAGGTCGCCCGCGACAGCGAGGAGGTCGTCGAATGCCACCGCATCACGGGCGAGGACTGCTTCTTCATGAAGCTCCACGTGCGCGACGTCGAGCACCTCGAGGAGGTCATCGACCGCTTCCTGCCGTTCGGCCAGACCACGACGTCGATCATCCAGTCCTCACCGGTCACGGCAAGGGGCGTCGCGCTCAAGTAGGGTCGGGGCGTGTCCGCCCTGCCCGACAGCGCTCGCGAGGTCATCGAGTCCAGTGCCCTCGCGCACCTGGTCACGCTCAACCCGGACGGCTCCCCCCAGCTGAGCTGCGTGTGGGTCGGGCTGGACGGCGACGAGATCGTCTGCGGCCATCTCCCCCGCAACCGCAAGGTGCAGAACATCGAGCGCGACCCCCGCGTTGCGCTCTCGATCGAGGCGGAAGGTATGAGCCACGGAGCGCTGAAGCACTACCTCCTCGTCTACGGGACCGCGCGGATCACCGAGGGCGGCGCGGCCGAGCTGCTTCAACGCCTCGCGCACACCTACCTGGGCCCGGACGTCGTGTTCCCGGGGATGCCCGATCCGCCTCCCGGCTACATCACGCGCATCACGGCGGATCGCGTGGGCGGCGTGGGGCCCTGGGCTCAGTAGGCGGTGGCCGAGGCCCTCTCCCCGAGTGACCGCTCGTCGCTCGCCGCCGAACGCGGGCCGGTCAACATGGCCGTGGGGGGTGTGCTCGTCTTCGAGAGCGGGCGGGGGCTGGACTACGACGCGGTGGTCGAGCGGCTGCGGACGCGGCTGCACCTGATCCCGCGCTACCGCCAGCGCCTGGCCTCCGCTGTTCCCGGCGTGGCGCAGCCGGAGTGGGTGGACGACGAGCACTTCGATCTGGGCTGGCACGTGCGCCACGTGGCGCTGCCCGCGCCCGGCGGCGACGCCGAGCTCGCGGCGTTCGTCGGCAGGGAGTTCTCGCGCAAGCTCGACCGCGACCGGCCGCTGTGGGAGCTCAACGTCGTCGAGGGGCTGGCGCGCCGGCGGGTGGCGCTGGTCCCACGGATGCACCACGCGCTGGTCGACGGCGTCGGCGCGATCGACGTCGGCACCGTGCTGCTCGACCCCTCCGCCGAGCCGATCGACATCCCGCCGCCGGAGGGCCCCTGGGAGCCACAGGCCTACGATCGCGGCCGGCATCTCGCCCGCCTGGCCGCGACCCCGTTCGTGCGCGCGCAGAAGATGGTGCTCGACACGGCCACGCGCGCCCTGGACACGAGCCCGCGCCGGGCCGCCGAGGACCTGCGCCGCGCGACCGAGCTCATGACCGAGCTCGCCCGGAACCGCCCGCAGGCGCCGATGACGCCCCTGAACGAGCCGATCTCCCCCAACCGCCGCTACGCGTTCGCGCGCGCGTCGCTGGAGGAGCTCAAGTCCGCCGGGAAGGGCGCCGGAGGCACGGTCAACGACGCGCTGCTCGCGGTCGTCGCGGGCATGCTGAGCCGCTATTTCGCGGCGGCCGGGCAGGAGCTCGAGGTCCCACCGGTCGCGCTGGTGCCCGTGAGTGTGCGCCGCGAGGACGAGCACGGCGAGCTGGGCAATCGCGTCTCGACGGTGTTCGTCGACCTGCCGATCGCCGAGGCCGACCCGTTGACGCAGTTGCGCCGCATCTCCGCGACGATGCGCGCGCTGAAGGACTCGAGCGCCGTGCAGGCCGGCGCGCTGCTGGTGAGCGCCACCGGCTGGGCGCCCCCGCTCGCGTCCTCCATGCTCGTGCGCGCCATGGGCGGCGTGCGAGCGTTCAACCTCGTCGTCTCGAACGTCCCCGGTCCCCAGCAGCCGTTCTACCTCGGCGGCTCGCGCATGCTCGAGGTGTTCCCGATCGTGCCGCTCAACCCGATCAACCAGCGCCTCTCCGTGGGCATCGTCTCCTACGACGGCGGCGTGTTCTTCGGGCTGCTGGCCGATCGCGACCTCGACCCGCCGGTCGCGGTCGCCGCGCAGGCGCTGCAGGCGGCGCTCGACGAGCTGCTCCAGGCCGCTGCAGCCTCGTAGCAGCCGGCACAACCAACAAACGTCCAGGCGCGGGGATAGAGGTTTCAAGCATGAGTGCTCGGGGCACCGATGCGCGGAACGAGTACGCATGCGCTTCACCGCCCTCCGTTTCGCGCCTGTCCTCGCCGCCGCCGCCCTGGCCGGGCCGGCGGCGCTGCCCGCGCCCGCGCTGGCCGGAGGGAGCTGCGCCGGCGCCAGCACGCGGCCCACCCCGGCCCGCGCGGCGTCGTTCTCGCAGACGACGCTGTGCCTGCTCAACCGCGAGCGCGCCCGCCACGGCCTCGGTCACCTGCGCTCCAACTCCCGCCTGGCGCTGGCCGCCTGGCGCCACAGCCGCGACATGGCCCTCCACAACTTCTTCGCGCACGGCGACTTCGTCGGGCGCCTGCAGCGCGCCGGCTACTTCCGCGGCCGGCGTTCGTGGTCGGTCGGCGAGAACATCGCCTGGGGCTCGGGCTCGCACGCGACCCCGAGGTCGATCGTCTGGATGTGGATGCACAGCCCCGGCCACCGAGCCAACATCCTCAACGGCCACTTCCACGAGATCGGCGTCGGATTGGTGGCGGGCGCGCCGGTGCCGCATGTGCGCGGGGCCGCGACGTACACCACCGACTTCGGCGGTTAGAAAGCCGCCGCACCGAAGCGCCGGGCGTACCGCGAAGCGGTACTAACTGCCCCGCGCAGCGGAGGGCTCGTTGTTTACGAGCCCGGAGCTGCCGGGGCCCGGAGGGCGGCGAAGCCGCCCGGTCACATCCGCCCGGGCAGGCGGAGGCTCGTTGTCTACGAGCCGGAGCCAGCACGGCCGAGTCGAAGCCAGGAGGGCGGCGAAGCCGCCCGGTCACATCCGCCCGGGCAGGCGGAGGCTCGTTGTCTACGAGCCGGAGCCAGCGCGGCCGAGGGTGCCAAGCCCTAGTTCAACCGCTCGACGATCATCGCCTGGCCCATGCCACCGGCGACGCACATCGTCTCGAGGCCGATCGTCTGGTCGAGCGTCTCGAGGTCGTTGAGGAGCGTGGTCATGATGCGCGCCCCCGTCATGCCGAACGGGTGGCCGAGCGCGATCGCGCCGCCGAAGGGGTTGAGCTTCTCGTCGTCGATCCCCCACTCCTGCTTGCACGGCACGACCTGGGCGGCGAAGGCCTCGTTGAGCTCGAGCACGTCGATGTCGTCGATCGCCATTCCGGCCTGCTCGAGCACGCCGCGGACCGCCGGTAGCGGGCCCAGGCCCATGATCTCGGGCCGGATCGCGGCAACGGCCGAGGCGATGATCCGCGCGCGCGGCGTGAGCCCCAGCGCCTTGGCCTTCTCGTCGGACATCACGAGCACCGCGGCCGCGCCGTCGTTGAGCGGGCAGGCGTTGCCGGCCGTGACGGTGCCGTCCTCCTTGAACGCCGGCGGCAGCTGGGAGAGCTTCTCCAGCGTCGTGCCGGGCCGCGGGCCGTCGTCCTTGGTCACGGTGCCGGCCTCGACGGAGACCTCGTTGCCCTCCTTGTCGGTCTCGGTCGCCGCTGGCGTGTCGACGGGCACGATCTCCTTGTCGAAGTGGCCGGACTCCTGCGCGTCGACCGCGCGGTTCTGCGACACGACCGCCCACTCGTCCTGCGCCTCGCGGCTCACGCTGCAGCGCTCGGCCACGTTCTCGGCGGTCAGGCCCATGGGGATGTAGACGTTGTAGAGGGAGTTCTCCGAGCCGTCGAGCTTGGGGTGGAACTCGAAGTTGGCGCCGCCGCCCGCGCGCGAGACCGCCTCGACGCCCGAGGCGATGTACTGGTCGCCCTCGCCCAACTGGATGGCGTGGAACGCCATCCGCAGCGTCTGAAGCGAGGAGGCGCAGAAGCGGTTGACGGTCGTGGCCGGGACGTGATGGTCGATCCCGGAGAGCAGGCCGGCGTTGCGGCCGATGTTGTAGCCCTGCTCCCCCTCGCCGAACCCGCAGCCCATCATGATGTCGTCGGTTTGGGCGAAGTCGACCTCGGGGTTGCGCTCGACCAGCGCCTTCAGCGGCACCGCGGCCAGATCGTCGGCGCGAACATGGCGGAGCGAGCCCTTGACCGCGCGCCCGATCGGGGTGCGGATGGCGTCGACGATCACGGCTTCAGGCATGGATCCGGTCTCCTTGGTCGGGCGGAATGGCGCCGAATCCTATGCGCTTCGCTACGTTTTCACCCCCGCGGGAACCACATGGAGGTTGGGATGTCCCTTCGACGCGCCGTCCGCGCCCTCGCCCTGGCAGCGGCGGCGACGGCAACATTGCCCGGCACGGCGAGCGCCGCCGTATCCATCACGAGCTTCAGCGTGACGCCGTCCACCACGCAGGCGGGGGGCCACCCCAACCTGGTCGTGGACACCTCGCTGGCGGCGAATCCGGACACCGACGACGTGAAGTCCCTGCGCGTGGTCCTGCCGCAGGGCCTCGTGGGCGACCCCGGTTCCGCGGGCCGCTGCTCCCAGGCCGCCTTCGCCCAGGACAACTGCCCGGCCGACTCGAAGGTCGGCACGACCACTGTCACGGCCACCGTGGTCGTCGTCAGCCAGGACTCGGCCGGCGATGTCTACAACCTCGCCCCCACCGGCTCCGAGCCGGCGCGCCTGGGCATCATCGTCCGCCCGGTGCTGCTCGGGCAGCCGCTCGACAAGATCTTCCTGCAGTCGCCGGTGACGGTCGGGCCCGACACGAACTTCGGCCTGTCGACCACGTTCGACAACCTGCCGCGCAAGGCCGGCGGCTTCGACATTCGGATGGATCGGCTCAAGCTCACGCTCAACGGCTCGGTCGCCCACGGACCGTTCGTGAGCAACCCGACCTCCTGCCGGCAGGCGATCGCAAACACCACGATCACCTCCTATGACGCGCCCGGGTCGGCGTCGGCCTCGGGCGGGTTCACCCCCACGGGCTGTTCCAGCCTGGCCTTCGCACCGCAGCTCCAGGGCTCCGTCGCCACGACGGCCGGCGCGACCCCGAGCAAGCCCGTCGGCGTCCAGTCCACGATCGTGCTGCCCCCCGGACAGGCCAACCTGCGCACCGCGGTCGTGCGGCTGCCCAAGACGCTCTCCTCGAATACCGCCGTCCTCAACAAGGCCTGCACGCTCGAGCAGCAGGCCTCGGCGGGCGGCTGCCCTGATTCCAGCCGCGTCGGGAGCGCCCGCACGGTGTCCCCGCTGCTCGCGGCACCGCTGGGCGGGAAGGTCTTCCTCGCCGCGACCACGACGGGCCTGCCCAAGCTGCTGGTCGTGTTCACCGGCGCCCTGGCGCTCAAACTCGACGGGAACGTCGACATCTCCAATGGTGTGGCCACGACCTTCGACGGCCTGCCCGACGTCCCACTCTCGAGATTCGACCTCACCTTGGATCGCTCGACTGGCCTGCTCACCAGCGACGACGACCTGTGCCGCCCCGGCGGCGCCGTCGTCGCGGCGGCGACGCTCACCGCGCAGTCCGGGCGCGTGCTCAACGTCAACGCCCCGCTGCCGTCGACGGGCTGCGGCCGCGCCACCAAGCCCAAGGGGACCGTGTCCCTGGGCTTCCGCCGCGGGATCGGAACGCTGCGCGCCAGCTTCGGTGCGGGCCGCGGCGCCGCGCTCCTGCGCAAGCTGCGCCTCGCGCTCCCCGGCGGCGTGACCGCGCTG
Organism: uncultured Actinomycetes bacterium; assembly: GCA_963725645.1. Classification (GTDB taxonomy): domain Bacteria; phylum Actinomycetota; class Thermoleophilia; order Solirubrobacterales; family Solirubrobacteraceae; genus JALYZC01. The sequence goes on along the minus strand of CAVRZD010000006.1, from coordinate 1,076,730 downwards.
GGCGGCCGGCGCGGACTCGCCCGGATCGTCGCGACGGCCGGCGGCAGGCGCATCGCCACGCGCCTGCTCAAGCTGCGCGGTCGCACGCTCTCGCTCGACCTCGGCCGCCGCGGCGGCGCGACCACGCTGAGGATTCGCTGGATCGGGTTGACGCCCAGCCGCTCGCTGGCGCGGAAGCTGGGCTCGGCGCGCACGCGCCGGATCGTGCGGTTCGGGTTTGCCCCGCGCGTGACCGACGCGGCGGGCCGCGGTACCACGCTGCGCCTACGCGTCCGGCCGGGATAGGGCGGCGATTAGCCGAGATAGCCGCCGTCGATGCTCCGGATTGACGGTCAGCGCAGGCCGTGTCAGAGCGTTGAAATCCCTGGCGGTACCGCGCAAAAGGTCGTCTACACTGCGCCCCGGCTCGTATGTTCGGACGGGGCAGGGAGCGTGGAAAAGGCATCTTGCGTTGGGCGTTGATCGGAGTGCTCGTGAGCGCGGTAGCCGGACTCGGTGGCGCGGCGATCGCCCTCGGGGATGCATCGGCGTTGACGCTGACCACGCCGTTGAACGGCAGCACCACGAACATCGCGGCCCCCACGTTCAGTGGGTCCGCGAGCACCGACCTCGGCGACTCCGACACCGTCACCGTCAACGTGTATTCGGGCCTCGACACGAGCGGGACCCTGGTCCAGTCACCCTCGACGACACAGTCGGGCGGCTCGTGGTCGGTCGGCGTCGCCCCGCCGCTGGCCGACGGCGTCTACACCGCCCAGGCCGCGCAGGTGCTCAGCGGCGGACCGGCCGCGAGCACGCCCCACACGTTCACGGTTGACGTCACGCCGCCCGCGTCATCGGCCGCCGCGCTGCCCGCCCACGAGGCCGCGACCGTGTTCAACGTCGGCTACAACGCAACCGACGCAACCTCGGGCCTGGCCAAGGTCGAGCTGTTCGCCAAGCGCCCCGGCGACGTCGGCTTCGTCAAGGTCGGAGAGGACAACACCCCGGGCGCCACCGGGTCGATCGCCTTCACCGCAGGCCAGGGCGACGGCGCCTACCGCTTCTACACCCGCGCGACCGACCACGCCGGCAACACGGAGCCGGCGCCCGCGACGGAGGACGCCTCCACCGTCCTCGACACCCACGCGCCGACCGTCACGCTCGCCGAGCCCACCGACGGCGCCGTGACGACCGACACCACACCGGGGCTCAGCGGTGCGGCCGGCGACGCGACCGAGGACTCCGCCACCGTCACCGTGACGATCCACACGGGATCCACGACCGCCGGCGGGGTCGCGCAGACGGTCACGACGACGCGCAGCGGCTCGACCTGGAGCGCGGCGGCCGCGGCCCTGCCGACGGGCACCTACACCGCCCAGGCCGCCCAGGTCGACGCGGCAGGAAACCTCGGTGCCAGCGCCGCCCACACCTTCACCATCACGACCCCCGCCGCCCCGCCACCCCCGCCTGCCAACGTGCCGCCGACGGCGTCGTTCGTCGCGGTCCCAGGCTCGCCGTTGACGGGCGAGACGGTGACGTTCGTCTCCACCTCCGCCGACCCCGACGGTCCGATCGCCTCGCTCGCGTGGGACCTCGACGGCGACGGGGGCTTCGCGGACGCGGCCGGCGCCAGCGCGAGGACGTCGTTCGCGACAGCCGGCACGCACCGGGTGTCGCTGCGCGTGACCGACGCCGGCGGCGCGAGTGCGATCGCATCACAGACGATCAAGGTCGCGTCGCCCCCGCCGCCGGCGCCGCAGCTGCTCTCGCCGTTCCCGATCGTCCGCATCGCCGGCCGCGCCACGCGCAGCGGGGTCAAGCTCAGGCTGCTGGCCGCCGAAGCCCCGTCCGGCTCGAGGGTCCTGCTGAGCTGCCGCGGGCGAAGCTGCCCACGGGCGCGTGAGAGCCGTGTTGCCCCGGGCCGCGCCGGTAGCGCCCGCCTGCGGCTGGTGAGCTTCCCGCGCTTCGCGCGCTCGCTGCGGGCGGGCGTCGTGCTCGAGGTCCGAGTTACGAGGTCGGGCCGGATCGGCAAGTACACGCGCTTCATCGTGCGCCGCAACCGGGCTCCCCAACGCACCGACAGCTGCCTGATGCCGGGAGCGTCGACCCCGAAGGCGTGCCCCGCGTCATGATGCGGGACGTCGTCAGGGTTCCGCGCTCGCGCGTTCTCGGCCTCACCGCCGTTGCCGCCGCGGCGTTCGCGCTGGCGTTCGTCGCCGCGCAAGCGGGCCGCAGCGCTGCGGGCGGCGCGCCCGGGTACCAGGCGCAGCAGATCGCGCATTCGACCGGCGGCAGCGTCCCCGATTCGCTCAGCGCGGTGGCGGCGATCCCGCTGCTGGAGCCCAAACCGGCGCCGCCGGCGCCGGCGCGGCCCCGCGCGGCGAACCGGGCGACGACTCGTGCGGCGGTGCCGGCGCGGACCGTGGCGCCGCAGACCCCCGCGCCGGTGGCCTCCACACCGCGCCCCGCGCCCGTGGCACGACCGGCGCCCAAGCCCGCGCCGGCACCCTCGCCCGGTGTCTCCTTCGACGACTCCGGCTGAGCCATGCAGCGCGCCGTCCTTCGCCTCCGACTTCAGATCACCTACGCCAGCTTCCCTGCGCTGGCGGTGGTCATCGGCGTCGCGGCAGCGGTCTTCGGCGCGGCCGCCGCCAGCCTCACGACCAGCCGCGACGCGCCGCCCCGCGCGGACAGTTCCCTCGTGGCGGGCGACGCGGTGCTGCAGTACTTCCGCGGCTGGCATCCCGCGGCGGCTCGGCCGGTCCCGGGGCTGGAGTTGAAGAACGGTGCCGCGCTGGTGCCCGACGAAGGCCCGGCGCGGGCCGGCCTGGTCATCGGTGAGCTGCGCGCGCCGGACGGCTCCCCGATGCCTCCGAGCCTGCTCGCGCGGCTGCGCACTCCGGCGCGCGTGGCGGTGGTCACGTTCGGGGCGTTCGACGCCTATCGCTACGACCGGCTGCGCGTCGACGGCTTCGACCGGCCGCTGACGCTCTTCAGCATCCCCGGCCGGAGCCACCCGACGGCCGTGGCGTGCTACGCCGGGGCCGGGGAGGCCGCGTACCTCGAGGAGTGCGAGCGGATGGTCGCGACCCTCGACCTGGCCGGCGCGGCGACCTACACGCTCACGCCGAGCCCCGGCTACGCCCACGCGGTGACGAGGGCGGTCGGGCGCCTCGACACCGTACGACGCACCGAGCGACCGGGATTGCGCGGGCAGCGGTCGGCGCACGAGTCGGCGGTCGCAGGCCGACTCGCGAGCGCGTACGCGGCCGCCTCGCAGACGGTCGGCGCGGCGTCGGCGCCCAACGCCGTGACGGCGGTCAATCAGCGACTGCTCGCCGCTCTGCGATCCGCCGCCGCCGCCTACGGGGCACTGGCCTCCGCCGCCCGCGCCGAGGACCGGGGCGCGTACGCAGCCGCACGCGCGAGGATCGGTACGGCCGAGGCGGCCGCGAGCACGACCCTCGCCGAGCTGGACGCGTTCGGCTACGGCCGGACCGTGAGCCCGCCCCGGCGCGCGCGTTCCGACTAGGGGGAAGCGGGCTAGAGCCCCAGTCCCTGCACGCCCAGCTCGTCCCAGCCGAGGTGATGCGCGAGCTCGTGGCGCACCGTGCGCACGACCTGCTCGCGCAGCTCGTCGGGGTCGTGGCCGAAGTCGCGCCGGAGCGTGTCGCGGTAGATCACGATGCGGTCCGGGACGTTGTCGCGCGCGACGCCGTCGCCGTGGTAGAGCCCGTAGGCGCGGCGGCGGCGGCCGCCGTCGGAGATCACGACCGCGACGTTGCGCTCGAGCGCGTTCTGCGCCCACTCGGGCAGCTCGTCGATCGCGTCGCGCACGAGCTCCTCGAACTCCCCGTCGTCGTAGGGGTCGAGGTCGAGGAACTCCGACTCGTCGGGTTCGACCGCCAGGTCGTCGCGGGCGAGGCGCTCCGAGCGCAGGACGAGCCGCTCGAACTCCTGCTCGGACTCGGGGTCGTTCCAGTCGGCCAGCTTGAGCGCCAGCCACACGGTGGGAGCGCCGATCACGAAGGCGGCGGCCACGAACACCGCCGCGCCCTCGAGCAGGCGCAGCGGGAACGAGTCGCTGAAGCCCTGCGCGAGGGCGATGAACGAGAGGCCGAGGGACAGCGCGATCCCGGCGGCCCACAGGACCCGGCGCAGCGGTGGCGTCACGGGCGGAGGGAATCCAGCGTCGACGGCGTCATCCCGTTCAGGATCCCACAGCTGTCAGCGACGCTACAGCGTGCGAGCGATCACGAGGCGCTGGATCTCGTTCGTGCCCTCGTAGATCTGGGTGATCTTGGCGTCGCGCATGAACCGCTCGACCGGGTACTCCTTGACGTAGCCGTAGCCGCCGAGCACCTGGATGGCCTCGACCGTCACGGCCATTGCAGTGTCCGAGCAGAAGAGCTTGGCCATCGCGGAGTACTTGCCCATGTCGCGGCTCGCCGCGGTCGACCTTCGCGCACGCCTGGTAGAGCAGCTCGCGGCCGGCCGCGCACTGGGTCTCCATGTCGGCGAGCTTGAACTGGATCGCCTGGAACGCGGCGATCGGCTTGCCGAACTGCTTGCGCTCCTTCGCGTAGGCGGCGGCGTAGTCGGTCGCGCCCTGCGCGATCCCGAGGGCCTGGGCCGCGACGCCGAGGCGCGAGTGGTCGAGCGTGCCCATCGCGACCTTGAACCCCTCGCCCTCGGTCCCGAGCAGGTTGTCGGCCGGCACGCGGACGTCGTCGAAGATCGGCTGGCCGGTGGGCGAGCCCGCGGATCCCGAGCTTGTGCTCGAGCTTGCCGACCGAGAAGCCCGGACGGTCGGCCTCGACCACGAACGCGCTGATGCCGCGCGAGTGGCCCGCGTCCTTGTCGGTGACGGCGAACACGACGTAGAAGTCGGCGATGCCGAGGTTCGTGATCCAGTTCTTCGTCCCGTTGATCACCCACTCGTCGCCGTCGCGCTCGGCGCGCGTGATCATGCCGCCCGGGTCCGAGCCGGCCTCGGGCTCGGACAGGGCGAAGGCCGGGCGTCCACTCGCCCGTGGCGCACCGCGGCAGGAAGCGCTGCTTCTGCTCCTCGGTGCCGAACAGCGGATCGGCAGCGTCCCGAGCTCCTGCACCATCAGCATCAGTGCGCTGGAAGCGCAGACCTTGGCGACCTCCTCGATCGCCATGTTGAGCATCAGCGTGCCGGTGCCGGTGCCGCCGTACTCGGTCTCGAACGGCAGTCCGAACAGGTCGTGCTCGGCGAACAGCTCGCGGATGTCCTGCGGGTACTCGGCCTTCTCGTCGATCTCGGCCGCGCGCGGCGCGACCCGCTCCTGGGCGATCTGGCGAATCGTGTCGCGGAAGTCGAGGTGCTCCTGCGGGATCGTGTAGATGTCGGCGACGGCCTCCATCTTCCGCATCCTACTGGCGCTCTAGACTCCGTCGTCCATGAGCCTCGGAGTCTCGCTCTTCCTGATCGCCGTCGGCGCCATCCTGCGCTACGCGGTCACCTGGCGCTCGTCGGACATCGACATCCCCGTCGTCGGCCTGATCCTGATGATCGTGGGGATCATCGGGCTGATCGTGTCGGTCGCCTACATGATCATGGCCACCGATCGCCGCCGCGACGCGCCGGCCCCGCCGCCGCGCGACCGCGACCCCTACCGCTAGGCCCCGCTGCTAGACCGACTGGCCGCCGCCGTTCGGCTGCGGCGTCGTCGGCTGTGGGGCCGGTGAGCCGCCGCCCTGCGGCCGACGGTCCGAGAGGCGCACCCAGGCGCGGATCTTGCCGGCGCGGACCTCGAATGCCGTGCGCGCCTGGTTCCCGGTGCCGTCGCAGCGCTCGCCGGGACGGTCGACGAGGCGGAACGTGGCCACGGTGAACCCGCGCCGGGCCGACGCCGAGGTGCGCAGCAGCACGGCGCCGCACGGCAGGCCGGCGTTGAACGCGCGCACGGCGGCCAGGCTGGGAAGCTGCTGCGGGGCGGTGCCGTTCTCGACGATCACCGGCACGCGGAAGTACGAGGTCGCGCGGTCGACATCGGAGGCCCGCTGGGCGTCGGTCCAGCCCCGGATGACGCGCACCGCCGCCGGATCGGCGGGCCGGCCGGTCTCCTCCAGCGCGGGGATGGTGGGTTGCGCAGGAGCGGTGGACTGGCCGTCCGTGGCGCCCGTGGGGGTGGATGCCCGCTTGTCGCTCCCGCCGCACCCCGCGGCGGCGAGGACGGCGGCGACGGCACCGAGCAGCGCGAGGCGCGTAGGCATGCCCGAATGATCGCACCGCGCTATCGTCGGCCCGGATGGCGACGGCCACGCCCACGCGTCCGGCTCCGGCCGCCCCGGCGGACGACTACGAGCGGCTCGAGCGCGCGACCGCCGGCCTCGACCCGCCGTTCGCGCTCGTGGACGTGGACGCGTTCTGGGCCAACGCAGCCGACATGCTGCAGCGCGCGGGCGGAACACCGATCCGCGTGGCCTCGAAGTCCGTGCGCTGCCGCGCCCTGCTGCGGGCCGTGCACGAGCGCGACCCGGGCTTCCGGGGCACGCTCGCCTTCACCCTGCCCGAAGCGCTCTGGCTCGCCGGCCACGGCGTGCGCGACCTCGTGGTCGCCTACCCGACGGTGGACCGCGCGGCGCTGCGCGAGCTCGCCGAACTGACCGCGCGCGACCCGGACGCCCGCGTGGCCGTCATGGTCGACTCGCCGGCGCAGCTCGACCTGATCGACGCCGCCGTCGGCGCCGACCGGCCGCCGCTGCGGCTGTGCCTGGAGCTGGACTGCGGCTGGTGGCCGCTGGGCGGGCGGATGAAGATCGGCGCCAAGCGCTCGCCGCTGCGCACGCCCGAGCAGGCAGCCGCGCTGGCGCGCGAGGTCGCGGCCCGGCCGGGCTTCGCGCTCGCCGGCATCATGGCCTACGAGGCGCAGATCGCGGGCGTCGGCGACCGTCCGCCGGGCCACCGGCTGCGGGCCGCGGCCATCCGCTTCATGCAGCGCCGCTCGGCGCGCGAGCTGGCGGCCCGCCGCGCCGCCGTGGTGGCGGCCGTGCGCGAGGTGGGCGAGCTCGAGTTCGTCAACGGCGGCGGGACCGGGAGCATCGAGGGCACGACGGCCGAGGCCGCGGTCACCGAGGTGGCGGCCGGCTCGGGTCTGTACGGCCCGGCGCTCTTCGACGCCTACACCAGGTTCAGTCCCCGTCCCGCCGCGCTGTTCGCGCTGCCGGTCGTGCGCAAGCCCGCGCCGGCGATCGCGACCGTGCTCGGCGGCGGGTACCCGGCGTCGGGCCGGGCCGATGCAGCGCGCCTGCCGCGGCCCCACCTCCCGGCCGGGCTGCGGCTCGATGCGGAGGAGGGCGCGGGCGAGGTCCAGACGCCGCTGCTCGGCGCACCGGCACGCGACCTGCGGATCGGCGACCGCGTCTACTTCCGCCACGCCAAGGCCGGCGAGCTGTGCGAGCGCTTCAACACGCTGCACCTCGTCGAGGGCGAGCGCATCGTGGACGAGGTGCCGACCTACCGCGGCGAGGGCCGCTGCTTCCTGTAGGGCGCCGCCGCCCGCGCCGCTACGAGCCAGCCGGGACGGTCGCGCCAACCGGCCCGAGCACGCGCCCGACGTGCGCGTTGGCGAAGCGGCCCGCCGGGTCCAGCCGCGCGCGCACGGCGGCGAAGCGATCCCACTCGGGGTAACGGCCGCGCAACGTCGCCGCGGTCTGGAAGTGGCGCTTGCCCCAGTGCGGACGCCCGTCGAGGCCGTCCATCAGCTCCTCCACGGCGCGGAAGTAGGGCTCGAACTCCATCCCCTCGAACGTGTGCACGGCGACGTAGGCCGTGTCGCGGCCGTGCGCCGGGCTCAGCAGCGCGTCGTCCCCGGCCACGAAGCGCAGCTCGATCGGGAAGTTCACGTGAAACCCGCGTGCGTCGATCAGGTCGCGCACGCCGCGCACGGCGGTGGCCGCGTGCTCGCGCGGCACCGCGTACTCCATCTCCGTGAAGCGCACGCGGCGCGGGCTCGCGAACACGCGGTCGGAGCGATCGAGGCGCGTCTGCGAGCCGGCGACCCGCGACACCAGCCGGTTGAGCCGCGGGATCTGGCCGGGAAAGCGGCGGCCGAGCCGGCACAGGGCGCTGAAGACGTGGTTCCCGAGGAGGATGTCCTCGGCCCACTCCAGCGCCGGGTCCGGCGGCGCGGCCGGCACGTCCTCGCGGTTGTTCGTTCGCGTGAGCGCCAGCGGCGAGTGCGGGAACGTGAAGAACTCGAAGTGCTCGTTGCCGTCGACCAGCTCGTCGAGCGCGTCGAGGGTGTCCTCGAGCGGGACCGGGCGGTCCACCCCGCGGAGCGTGAACGCCGGCACGCACCGCAGCGTGACCGCGGTGACGACGCCGAGCGCGCCGAGGCTCACGCGCGCCGCGCGCCAGGCATCGGGGTCGCGATCGGCCGAGCAGCGCACCACCTCCCCCTCCCCCGTCACGAGCTCGACCTCGACCGCCTGGGACGGGATGTTGCGCAGCCGCCCGCCGGTCCCGTGCGTGGCGGTCGCCATCGCACCCGCGATCGACTGCACGTCGATGTCGCCGAGGTTCTCGAGCGCGAGGCCGTGCCCGGCCAAGCGCGCGCTCAGGTCGTGGATCGTGATCCCGGCCTCGACGCGCACGAGCCCGCTGTCGCGGTCGACGTCGAGGAGGCGACCCATGCGGTCGAGGCGCACGAGCGTCCCGTCGGTGGGCACGAGCTCGCTGAACGAGTGCCCGGCGCCGGCGACCCGCAGGCCGCGCCCGGCCTCCGCCGCGCGCTCGATGGCCGCGACCACGTCGTCGCGCGACTCGGGGTGCTCGATCGCCGCCGGGACGCAGCTCAGCTCACGCGACCAGTTCCGCCACACGCCATGAGCGTACCTGCGCTCGGACGGGCCGCATCGCACTAAGCTCCGGCGCGATGCCGCTCCGCCGTGCCGTCGCCGTCGCGCTCGCCTGCGCGCTGACCTCGCTCGCCGCCGCCGCGAGCGCCGGCGCCGCCGCGCCAACCCTGCGGGCCGGCGCCGGGCGCGCCGACATCACGCCGCCGACCGGCTACCCGATGATGGGCTGGGTCCGATCCGACGCCAAGACGATCGGCCAGCACACCCGCCTGTTCGCGCGCGTGCTCGTGCTCCAGCGCGGCGACCGCAAGGTGGCCCTGATCGCCGAGGACCTCAACGGCATCGCCGGCGGCATGCTCAAGGCCGCCGCCGACCTCAACCGCGACCGCGGGTTCTCGCAGGAGAACGTGCTCGACTCGGCCTCGCACACGCACGCCGGACCGACCGGCTACTTCAACTTCAACACCTACAACACGACCTTCATGACGCTGCACACGCCGACCGACTTCAACATCACCGGCGACATCGACCCGCAGCTCTACGGCTTCATGGTCCGGCGCCTCGCGCTCGCCATCCGCCGCGCCGACGACGACCTCGCGCCCGCGGCCGCCGGCTGGGGCCGCACGCAGATCCTCGGGCTGACCGCAAACCGCAGCCTCGAGGCGCACCTGGCCGACCACGGGATCATCGAGCCGCCGGGCACCGGCAAGGTGAGCCAGGACCCCCGCGGCTACGTCGACACCATCGACCCGGACGTCCACGTCCTGCGCGTGGACAAGCTCCTCCACGGCCGGCGCGTGCCGATCGGGATCTGGACGACGTTCGCCGACCACGGCACCGTGAACAAGTCCACGTTCGTCTACTACAACGAGGATCACCACGGCTCGGCCACCCACGTGGTCGAGGCGGCGCTCGGCGCCCAGGCGGCGCGGACGCTGAGCGCCCTGCGCGGCCGCCGGCGCACCCGCGCGCCGCGCCGGCTGGGCGGCGTGCCGGCCGGCCAGGAGGTCGTCAACGTGTACGGCAACACCGACGAGGGCGACCAGTCCGCCGGTCTGACGCGCTCGGGGCCGGCGGACGCCGACATGGTGGGGCGGGTCGAGGCGCGCGCGATGCTGACCGCCTGGCGGGCGGCCGGGCGCACGATGACGACGACGCCCACGATCGAGGAGCGCTGGACCCGCGTGTGCTTCTGCGGCCAGGAGGTCCCGGGCGGCAGCGTCGACGCCTCCCCGGTGGTCGGCCTGCCGCTGCTGACCGGTTCCGAGGAGGGCCGCGGCCCGCTCTACGACGCGACCGGCATGCCCTTCGAGGGCCAGACGTTCCCCGTCGACCGCGGCGCCCAGGGCGACAAGGTGCAGGTGCTCGACACGAGCAGCTCGACGCCGCACGCCGTGCCCTTGATGGCGCTGCGGATCGCCGACCGCGTGCTCGTCTCGGTGCCCGGAGAGATGACCGTCGAGATGGGTCGGCGGGTGCGGAGCCACGTGGAGGCCGCCGTCCGTGGCACCGGCATCGCGACCGCGATCATCTCGGGGCTGGCCAACGAGTACCTGTCGTACTTCACGACGCCCGAGGAGTACCAGCGCCAGCACTACGAGGGCGGCTCGACGCTGTACGGACGCGACGCGTCCAACCTGCTGCTCGCCTCGCTCTCCGACCTCGCCGGCCGCCTCGCCCGCGGCGCGGCGGCGCCCGCGCCCTACCCCTACGACCCCACCAACGGCGTGCCCGTCACGAACGACCCCTTCTCCACCGGCGCCGCCAGCGGCACGGCGGCGACGCAGCCGACCGACGTCCAGCGGCTCGAGCGCACGGCCTTCTCCTGGCGCGGGGCGCCGCGCGGCTTCGACCGGCCGCTCGATTCGGCGTTCGTGCGGATCGTCCACCTCGTCGGCGGCCGCGCGACCCAGGTGGACTCGGACCTCGGGCTCGACGTGCTCTGGAAGGTGGACGCCGACGGGCTCTACCGGGCCGAGTGGGAGGTGCCGCTGGGCACGGCGCCCGGCGACTACGCGTTCGTCGTGACGGGCAACCGCTACCGGATCCAGTCGGCCGCATTTCACGTGACCGAATCGAAGGCGCCGGTCGTGACCGCCGCGAGCGCGGGCGGCGGCGGCGTCGCCGTGACGCTCGACTACCCGGCCTCGGTCCCCGAGGTCGACCTCACCTACCGCCCGGCGCACGCCGACGGCGGGAGCGTCACCTTCACCGTCAACGGCCGCCGCCGGACCGTCCGACGGGCACAGGGCACGCGCTTTGTCGTTGCCGCGCCCGCCGGCGCCACGGTCTCCGTCGCGCCGGGCGCGGCCCGCGACCGCTTCGGCAACTCCAACCACAACGAGCTGACGGTGCACGCGTAGTCTTCGGGGCATGGTCCCGCCCGCCGACGACAGCACCGCGCTCGAGCCCGAGCGCGTGGCCGAGGTGCTCGCCGAGGGCTGGCAGGTGGTCGACGTGCGCGAGCCCTACGAGCGGGAGGCGGGCCACATCGCCGGCACCCGCCATATCGAACTGAGCCAGCTGGCCGCCGAGGCGAACACGCTCGACCGCGAGCGCCCGGTCGTCTTCTACTGCCGGGTCGGGAATCGCTCGGCGCTGGCCACCGACGCGTGCCGCGCCTCGGGCATGAACGCCTACAACCTGCGCGGCGGGATCACCGAGTGGGTCCGCCGCGGGCTGCCGATCGAGCCCGCCGACGGCCACGTGGCCGAGCACTAGGCTGGCCGGGCTAGAAGAGCTCGTCCTGGCCCGAGCGGCCGCGGCTGCGGCGCGGAACGCCTGCGGCCTCCGCCAGTGCCGCCTCGACGTCGGCGAGGATCGCGCGCTCCGAGCGCGAGGCGACCAGCGGCTCGGCGAGACCGTCCACGTGCACGTAGGTCCGGCGGCGGTCGCCGCGCTCCTCGCCCTCGAGCGGCACGACCGCGTACACGCGATCGGCCCGGACCCACTTGCCGTAGCCGAGATGCACCATGCGCGGATCGCGCTTCGCCATTCCGCAAAGCTTCTCAGAGCGCGCGGCAGTCGATGCGAAGCCCGTTGCGCCCGCCCGCGCCGTCGGTGGCGACGAGCAGGCGTCCGCAGGCGGCGCGGCCCAGCGAAAACGATCCGTCCGAGGCCAGCGCGACCGGCGCGCCGTCGAGCGTCACGGCGACCGAGGAGGCGGCGAGTCCGGCCTGCGACTGCCACGCCTGGTCCAGCGCGGAGACGCGGTCGAGGAACGTGTCCATGACGTTCGGCGGAGCCGGGGAGGGCGGGATGTCGAAGGCGACGCCGCCGCGCCAGCCATAGGTGAACCGGACGCTCGTGCGCGTGCGCAGCGCCGCCTGGCCGAATTCGTCGCGGCGCGCCGAGGCGCGCGCGGGGTCGGGAGCCCGCACGCGCCCGCGCCAGCCGCCGGCGACGACGTCGAGCCCGATCGCCGGTCGCTCGGACTCCAGCAGCGCCACGCCGGCGCGCCCCGCGCCCGCGGCCGTGTGCGCGGAGTCGAGGAAGGGCGCGGCCTCGGCGGCGAACGCGCGGTTCGGCAACGCCGGCAGCCGGGCCTGCGCGCGCTCGGCCAGCGCGAGCTCGCCGTCGAGGCCGGCCGCCTGGCCCGACCAGCGCGGATCGGCGGCGTAGGCGCGCAGGAAGACGTCGGCGCGGCGGACGAAGCTCGGCGCCTCGGTCGGGTCGAGCTTCGTCGAGTAGCTCGTCTCCGCCCACGCGCGGAGCGTGGCGCGCAGGCGCCGCGCGCGCACGCCGCGGCCAGGCGCCAGGTCGGCCACCGCCCGCAGCCACGCGCTGCGCGCGTCGTAGTGGGTGGGATCGCGAAGGAAGTCGGCGGCGGTGGCGAGCGGCAGCATGTTGAGGTCGGCCTCGTTCATCGGGTTGAGGAAGAAGCCGCCGACAGCGCCGGCGACCTCGGCGCGCCGGCGGTAGGGCCCGAGGAAGATGCGCGCCGTGCCGACCGGCAGCGCGTTGCCGGCGGTGTCGTCGTCCGTCCAGTTGTCCCACACCAGCGGCCGCCGCCCGATCGTCTCGCCGTAGGCGTGGGCATCGGCGGCGCTGAAGTCCTGGGAGGGGATCCCGGGCCCCGTCCACATCACCTCGATCCCCGGCGCAAGCTTCGCCCGCAGCCCGCGCAGGTATCCCGTGTCGCCCGTGCCCGAGTAGTCGGCACCCACGGTGAGCAGCTGTGCCCGCGGCGTGCGCGCGCGCAGCGCCGCGGCCAGGCGGGTGAGGAAGTCGCCGTTGGCGCGGCCGAAGCCCTCGTCGCCGGCGCCATAGGCCGCGAGGTCCTCCGGGTGGGTGAGCACCTTCGCGATGTCGTCGAAGGAGATCATGAACGTGCGCGCCCCCGCCGCGCGGAACCGCTCGAGCTTGGCCAGCACCGCGTCGAGGTCGGCCGGGCAGGCGAAGCAGAGGTCGCGGCTGGGGGCGCGATCGGGCACGGCGGGAGTCGGGATCTCGGGCAGCGCCGGGCTGAGGTTGGGGATCCAGTCCACCCCGAGGCGCCGCGCAAGGGCGATCTCCGCGACGAACTCGGCCTGCTCCGCCACCGGGTAGGGGTCGCGCCAGTTGGTGCGCTGATAGAGATCGTTCTTCGGCGCGTGCACGTAGCCGTTGAGGCCGTGGACGCCCATCCAGCGCAGCACGCGGTCGCGCCGGCCGTGGTCCCAGGGCTGCCCGTACGGGCCGTCGACGATCCCGCGCCACTGGAACGGCGAGGCGCGCGGGAGGGTCCGCGCCGCCGCGACCGCCGGGGCGACGACGGCGAGCACCGCCACCGCGCACGCCAGCGCCGCTGCACGCCCGGTCGTCATCCCCGCCCCTGCGGCCATCGCGTATGAATTGTCGTTCATGCCCGCCACGACGTCCAGGCGCAACCGCACCGCGTTGGTGGCCGCGCTCACCATCGCCGCCGCCGCGGTGGGCTGCGGCGGCGGCTCGAGCGCGTCCGTCCCCACGACGGCCCCGGCCACCGCGCCGCGGCCGTCCGTCCCGGCCAGCATCAGCCTCACGAGCCCGGCCCTCTCGCAGGGCCGCCCGGTGCCGCGGCGCTTCACGTGCGACGGCCTGGACAACCCGCCGCTGCTGCGCTGGTCGGGCGTGCCGGCGGGAACGGCGGAGCTCGCCCTGCTGCTCGAGGACGAGAACGCCCAGGGAGACTCCGGCGGCCCGTTCGTGCACTGGAGCCTGTTCGGCATCCCCGCGTCCGCCACCGAGATCCCGAACGGCGTCAAGGAGGGGACCAACGACTTCCACCAGACGACGTACGGCGGTCCCTGTCCTCCGGACAACGACCCCGCCCACCGATACGTGTTCACCCTGTATGCGCTGCGGGCGCCCCTGGACCTGCCCGCGGGGGCCCCGCCGACCGACCTGCGCGCGGCCATCGCGCGTGCCGCATCGGCGCAGGGACGGCTGACGGTGAGGTACACCCGCGGCGGCGGTTAAGCGCGGACCGCCGCCGCGAGGCGCCCGAGCTCGGCCAGCCGCGCAGGCCGTCGCGCCACGACGGCCCGCCCGGCGCGGATGCGATCAGCGACCGGAGCACGGCCGCGGTTCAGGCCGCCGCGCCGGGGAGCGGCCGCCCGAGCCACTCCTCGTAGAAGCCCTCCAGGTCGGGGACGAAGTCGTGGATCACGGGGTATCCGTGCGGGACGGCCTCGACTTCGAGCTGCGTGCGGCAGCCCGGGCAGTAGTACTCGCGCAGGTGGTTCCAGGCCGGGTCGCCGTGCAGCTTCTCCGGGTAGATCTCGCGGAGCGCCTCATCGCTGTCGCGGACTCCGATCAGCGCCTCGAGCTTCCAGTTGTCCTCGTGCGAGCAGAATTCGTGCCCGCAGTCGCACTTGACCACGTACTCCCCTGCGCCCTTGGCGACGATGAACAGGTGGTCGCCGAACGGCAGCACGATCGGGTCGTCCCAGGGCACGCGCGACTGGAGCAGCTCGACGTAGGCGTCGAAGCGGCCGGGGTCCTTGAACGCGGACTGGATCGAGCGCACCTGCCCGCGCGGGAGCTTCTCGTCGACGAGGTCGGCGAGGGTCTGGGCGTCGAGCTTCACGCGCCCGCCTCCTCCTGGGCGATCAGCGTCTTGGCGATGTCGACCTCGGGGGTGTCGATGTCGTAGTCGAAGTTCTCGGGCAGGTCCCAGAACTCGCGGAACTCCGTCGCCCAGCGATCGGAGAGACGAAGCGACTCGGCGTACATGCGCTTGACCGGGTCGATCATGTCGCCGTCGAGCACCCGCTGGCGCTCGCCCTGCATCCATTCGCGCACCGGCACGGCGCGCGCCGCGCGCTCCTCGCGCATCTCGACGCGCCGGGCCTCGGTCGCCCGCGGATCCCCCGCCACGACGCCGTAGAGCGAGTCCGCGAAGCGCGGCAGCAGGTAGTCGCCCTCGACGTCCTCCATCACCGCGTCGTACGGCCGCTCGAGCGGGTCGCCCAAACCAGCGCCGCCCCGCAGGACGGACAGGTAGAGGTCGCCCTGCCTCATCACCTCGGGGAGCGTCGTCGTCTCGAGGTCGAACTGGCGGTCGCCGGTGATCTTCTCGGCCAGCTCCGAGGCCGCGGGGTCCGGCTCGTGGAAGGGATAGGCCTCACCGCGCTCGACGAGCTCGAAGAAGTTCGTGTTGCGGACGTTGTGGCGGTAGCCGCAGGCCGCCGGATAGCCGCCCCACAGGCCGGCCTGCATGAACACGCGCCCGTTGCCGAGGTTCTGCATCTCGAAGAACGGCGTCTTCCAGGCCAGGCGCAGGCACTCGTAACCCGACCCGCCGCGGTGGCGCCCCGGGCCGGCGGTGTTGGGCTTCACGCGCTGGGACAGATACAGGAACGGCTCGATCAGCTCCCACATCTCCAGGTCGCCCATGTCGCCCTCTGGGTTCCACATGGCCGCCCCGTAGTCGAGGCCGTCGAGCACCATCTTGGCGCCGCCGCCGACGCAGCTCAGGCCGAAGTTCGTGGTCGCGCCCTGGGTGCCGTACTGCGTGATGCCCCCACCCTGGAACGCGTTGGCCGTCAGGCCGTAGGGCGCCAGCACCTCCTCCACGAAGCCCCGGGCCTGCAGCGCCCGCGAGATGGACTTGATGAAACCGGTGAACGACGGGATCAGGAAGTACCAGGCGTTGCCCGTCGAGGCCATCGGGTTGTTGTGGTTGGCCAGCGTCCCCTTCGGGAAGTTCGAGCGCAGGCCCAGATAGGCGCCGTCGTTGACCTTGTCGTTGCAGATCAGCGTCTGCGTGAGCTGCACCCAGATCGCGCCCTGCATCGACGACGGGGTCGCGTTGGCCGAGTGATAGCCCCAGGCGGAGGTGCCGTCGTAGTCCAGTTCGAGCGTCGCGTCGCGGGTGATGCGCAGCTCGACGGCGGCGTGGAACATCGTGTCCCGCCGCGCGTAGGACGGAAGCTGGGCCTCCTTGGCGAACGGCAGCTCGATGAAGGCGGGCGCGCGGTAGCGGCCCGGGATGGTCATCTCCTTCAGCCGCGACTTGAACGAGCGCCGGCCGTCCTCGATCACCTCGCGCACGAAGCCCTTGTAGGTGTCGATGCCCTCCTCGAGGATCACGCGCTCGACGGCCTCGCGGATCATGTGGCAGCCGGCCACCCGGGTGCGCTCGTCCAGCGTCCAGTACATCGGGGTGCGCGTGCCCTTGATGCCCGCGAGCTGGTGGTCGCGCCAGATCGTGTCGTTCGAGCCGATCTTCTTGGCCGGCAGGTCGATCCCGTCCTCCAGGCGGCTGATCGGCCCGACCGGGACGCCGCCCGGCGTCTTGGCGCCGATGTCGATCTCGTGGGTGACGCCGGCCGCCCAGCCCACCAGCTCGCGCTCCCAGAAGATCGGGACGATCGTCTGGACGTCCGCGTTGTGGACGTCGCCGATCATCGCGTCGTTGTTGCAGAAGATGTCGCCCGGCGCGATCCCGGGGTTCTCCTCGTAGCCCTGGCGGATCATGTACTTGATCGCGTCGGACATCGTGTGGATGTGGACGATGATGCCGGTCGACAGCGCGACCGAGTCGCCCTCCGGCGTGTAGAGCCCGAAGCACAGCTCGCCGATCTCCTTCACGATCGGGCTGGCGCTGATGTTCAGCGCGGTCTCGCGGGCGGAGACGAGGCCGCCGCGCAGGCGCGAGAAGAGCTTCTCGTAGCGGATCGGGTCGGCGGCCTTGAGCTCGAGGTCGCCGGTCAGGCCCCAATACGAGCCGGTGTCGGCGAACCGGCGCTCGGACTCCTCGAGCATCCCGCCGGCGGTCCGGCCATCCCAGCCGATCGCCTTCGCCTCCTCCGCCGCGAGCGGCTCGAGCTCGCGCGTGCGGTCGACCATCGCCATGCCGGGGCTCCCCTCGTCTCGACTTCGGCCGAGTCTACCCACACGCACGAGCGGGCCGACGACTGGATCGGCGCCCGCGCCAGCGTGTAGGCTCGCGCCGACCACAAACGGAGGAGTTGGGAATGGGACGCGTCAAGGGATCGGTATTGCTGCTCGTCGTCTGCGGGCTGGTGGCCGCCGGGTGTGGGGGCAGCTCGAGCAAGAACGACGCGATCTCCAAGTGCAAGGACGCGGCGAAGTCGATCTCCGATTCCAACGCGCGCAAGGTCGCCGAGGACGCCTGCACGTCGGCCGGCAACGCCGAGAAGAGCATCTCGAGCGCGGTCTCGAGCGCGGGCCAGAGCGCCACGAACGCCGTCTCGACGGCCGCACAGGGCGTGGTGAGCTCCGCCAAGAAGGCATGCCTGGACGCGGCCAACGGCCTGCCCGCGGGCACCGCGCGCGATGAGGCCGTGGCCGGCTGCAACAAGATCAAGTAGCGGCCGCGAGCGCCGCGGCGCGGTCCGGATAGAGGAACAGGCGCGCGATCGCGGCGTCGCGGACGGTAACGAGGTAGGCCAGACCGCGCTGGGTCACCTCGAGGCCGCTGCCCCTGCCGCGCCCGTGCTGGTTGACCTCGACGAGCACGTGTACGTCGTCGATCGCGACCACCTCGACGGGCTCGATGCGAAACTCGCCCCAGGCGTCCAGCCACTGCGAGATCCAGGTGACGAAACCCTCGTGGCCCTGGTAGACGCCGGAATTCGGCAGCTCCGGCGCCCCGCCCACCTCGACGTCGTCCGCGGCGATCGCCCACACGGCGTCCATGTCCCGGCGCTCGAAGGCGGCGAACGCCGTCCGCACCAGCTCGACGTTGCGCTCGCGCTCGCTCAGGACCCGTCCGTCTCGAGATGGAACACGCGGTTGCCGTCCAGCCGCGCGCGGCGGCCGGGCGGGACCGCGAAGGTGTCGGCCGGCGACTCGATGACGGCGGGGCCCGCGACGACGTGGCCCGCGCGCAGCCGGTCCTGCTCGTAGATGCGCGTCTCGGCGAAGTCGTCCTTCCACCACACCGGCCGCGTCGCCTTGGGCTCCGGCTCGCCCTCGACCTCCGCCTCGTCGGGCAGCGCGGGCTTCTCGACCGGCACCGAGCCCGTCACGATCACGTTGGTCACGAGGTAGCCCAGCTCGGGCGAGCGGGCCGAGCGCGCGTACAGCTTGCCGTAGGCCTCCTCGAAGGCGGCGATCAGGTCGTCGACCTGCTCGCCGGTCTCGATCGCCTGGTGGGGGCTGAGGATCTCGAGGTCGTTGAGCTGGCCGTAGTACTGCATGCGCACGTAGTTGGAGAACTCGATCTCCCCCTCCTCCACGCCGGACTTCGCGAACTCCTCGATCACGCGCTCGCGCAGCATCTGCCAGCCGCCGTCGACCATCATCCCGACGCCGGCCTTCTCGTCGAGGTCGGCCGTCGGCTGAATCGGCATGTCGATCGTGAGGTCGTAGCGGTAGGC
The DNA here is from genome assembly GCA_963725645.1 of uncultured Actinomycetes bacterium. Classification (GTDB taxonomy): domain Bacteria; phylum Actinomycetota; class Thermoleophilia; order Solirubrobacterales; family Solirubrobacteraceae; genus JALYZC01. The sequence goes on along the minus strand of CAVRZD010000006.1, from coordinate 1,058,110 downwards.
GTAGTCGCCGCAGGCGCAGCCGAAGGCGCTGAACCCGGCCGCCCAGGCGGGCACGAGCACCTCGCGGTAGGCCACGCCGGCGCGTGTAGCCCGCGACGTGCAGCGGTCCGCCGCCGCCGTAGCAGAGCAGCGTGTAGTCGACCGGCGAGTAGCCCTTCCCCAGAACCTGCGCGACCGCCTGGTAGGAGAGCGTCTCGTCGAACAGCTCGATCACGCCGGCGGCTGCCTGCTCGACCGACAGCCCGAGCGGCCCGGCCACCTGCTCGCTGACGGCCGCGCGGGCACGTTCGACGTCGAGCTTCACGACACCGCCGAGGAAGTAGTCGGGGTTGACGCGCCCGAGCACGAGGTTGAGGTCGGTCACCGTAGGCGTGTCGAGGCCGCCCTCGGGCCAGCAGACCCCGATATTCGCCCCGGCGGAGTCCGGGCCCAGCTCCGGCCGGCGGGAGTTCGGGTCGATGCGGACGAACGACCCGGTGCCGGCGCCGATCGAGTCCACCTGCACGAGCGGCAGGTTGAGCAGGAAGCGCCCGATGTCGGGGGTCTGGCGGATCTGGAAGTCGCCGTCGGTGATCAGGGCGATGTCGAACGACGTGCCCCCGATGTCCGTGCACACGATGTTCTTCGAGGCGTCCTCCATTTGCTCAGCCAGGTACCGCGCGCCGATCACCCCGCCGATCGGCCCGGAGATGAGCGTGCGCGCGAGCTGCTTGGCCTCGATCGAGATCGTGCCCCCGTGGGCGGCCATCACGCGCAGGTCGAAGCCGGCGCCGGCCTCGCGGGTGGTCTCGCGCACGCGCTGGAGCTGCTCGCGGCTGGGCTCGGCCGCGTAGGCCTCGATCAGGGTGGAGTTCAACCGCGGGAAGTCGCGCCGCATCGGGTACAGCTCGCTGGCGAGGAAGACCGGGACGTCCGGCGCCAGCTCCGCGGCCAGCTCGCGGATCCGATCCTCGTGCTCGGAGTTGCGGTAGCTGTACAGGAGCGAGACGACGATGCCCTCGACGCCGGCATCGCGCAGCTCCTCGACGGCCGCGCGGGCCTCGTCCTCGTACAGCGGGATCGCGGGCTCGCCGAAGCCGTCGACCCGCTCGCGCACGCCCTTGACCAGGCTCCGCGGCACCAGTGGCTCGTTGTGGTGGTGGGTCGCGACGTGCAGTCGGTCCGAGTACGGGTAGCCGAGGTAAGTCTGGATGCCCCGTTCGAGCCGCAGCGTGTCCTCGATGCCGCCGGTGACGATCACGCCCACCCTGCGCCCCTTGCGCTCGAGCAGGCGGTTGAGCATCGCCGTGCCCGAGTAGATGCCGGACACCATCCGCGGCAGCGCGGCTGCCGGGTCGCTGTCCCAGTAGGCCAGCGCGTCGCGGGTCGAGGCCATGAACCCGACGGACTCGTCGTCGGGCGTGGACTGCGCCTTGCCGACGACGAACTCGCCAGCCCGGTCGACGATGAAGGTGTCCGTCATGGTCCCGCCGGCGTCGATCGCCAGCACGCGGGGATCGCGGCCGTTGGCATCGTCGGCGGTCATCGGACGCCGGAGCTTAGGACAGGCCGATCTGCTGCGACTGCTCTGCCAGGCCGCCGGGCGGAGCCGGAGGCGGCGGCCCCGGTGCCGCGTCGGCCCGCACGACGTGCGTCGAGACGATCATGTCGTGCAGCGCCCGGTTGGACTCGTCCCAGAGCGGCCACAGGTAGTCGAGCAGGATCGGGATGCTGAAGAAGATCGAGCCGACGAGGCCGAAGAGAAGGTAGATGACGACGAACTGGCGCAGCAGGGCCCAGCCGTAGTTCATCGGCTCTCCGGCGTCGCGGATCACGCGGATCCCGACGATCTGCTTGCCCAATGACTGGCCGTTGCGCTCGCCCGCCCGCGCCATGAACACGGGGTAGTAGATGAAGTTGGCCCAGATCAACCACACCAGGACGAGAATCCCGGCGACTGCGTGGAGCCCGGTCGAGTCGCTCGCCGCGAAGGGGATCGCGATGATCAGCGGCAGCAAGGCGAACAGCGAGTCGAGCAGCGCGGCACCGACGCGCGCCCACCAGGTCGAAAGCTCGACCGAGCCGAACATCGGCTGGCCGTGCGGCCCGCGCGGGCGCATCGGCACCGGCGCGGGTTGCCAGGTCGGCTGGCTCGGCTGCCATCCGGCTTGCGGGGGCGGGGCGGCCGGCGGCGGCGGAGGCGGCGCCGCGGGGGGCGGCGGGCCTGCTGCGCCGCCGGGCGGCGGGGGCGGCGTTCCGGGGGGCGGTTCGCCGGGGGGCGGTGTGTCGGCGGGTGGCTGTGGGGCGTCGTCCATCGCGCGACTGTATCCGGCCGGGCACCCCCGCCGTCAAGCTCGCGGGCCGCGGCGTCCGCCGCCGTACCGTGCGACGGTCGCTACTGCGCGGTGTGGTCCGTCCAGCGCGCGCCGTCCCAGTAGCGCAGCCGCGCGTTGCCGGACGGGTCCGGATACCAGTTGGCGGGGGGCATGGACGGCTGCGGCGGCTGCGGCTGCGGCTGCGGCACGGCGGGCTGTGTGGCGGCGGGCTGTGTGGCGGCGGGCTGTGTGGCGGCGGGCTGTGTGGCGGGAGCCGGCTCGCGCGCGGCGGGCTCCGGCTCGGCGGGCCTGGGCGCCGTCGGCTGCGGCGCGGCCGGCGCCGGGGTGGGCGCGGCCGGCTGCGCGGCGGGCGCCGGCAGCGGCACGCCCGCGGTCCCGGCACGCACGACCAACGTCCCGGCCGCGAGGTCGCCGACGCGCCGGCGGCGGTCGTTTGAGAGCGCGACGATGAAGCCGGTGAGCATGGGGATGAAGTACGGGAAGTCGTCGACGATCAGCAGTACCCAGCGCAGCACGCCGCGGCCGAGGCCCGGGCGGCTGCCGTCCTCGCGCATGACCCGGATCCCGCAGATCAGCTTCCCGATGGTCCCTCCGGTCAGGCCCTGGATCACGCCTCCGTACAGGAGCGCCACCAGCAGCTCGATGACATAGAAGCTGGTCGCATCGTCGCCCTGGAGGTAGTACGTGTCGCGGCCGAAGGTGACGTTGAGGTGCGTTCCGGTGAGGTGCACCGTCTGGTCCGTGTGGGTCGCGAGGGCGTAGAAGAGCCCCGCGAACGCCGCCCCGAGCAGCAGGTAGTCGATGATGAAGGCGACCACGCGCCGCCCCATGACGTGGGTCGGGTTCACTGCGCGAAGCCTATCCGCCGTCCGGCGGGAAGGCCATGAGCTCGACGAGGTTCCCGGCGGGGTCGCGGACGTACGCCCGCGGCGAGCCCCAGTGCTCGGTCCGCGGCTCGACGTCGTGGCCGGCCGCGGCCAGCGCGGCGAGGGTCGCGTCGTAATCGGCGACGACGACGGCGACGTGGCCGCGCGGCAGCACCACCGGCTCGTCGACGTCCATCAGGTGCACCTGGGTCGGGCCGCGCCGGACCCACACCGCCCGATCGGCGAGCGACGGCGGCGGCTGCACGCGCTCGAAGCCCAGCAACGCGTAGAACGCCACGCACGCCTCCCACCGCTCCCGTGCGACCTCGAAGGTGACGTGGTGGATCACGCGGCGCAGGCTCGGAGGCGTCGTGCGAGCGTGGTCGCCCGGCCGTCGGCCAGCGTGGCTCGCAGCCGCAGCCGGTAACGGTGGCGCGGCGAGAGTCCGCGGCGGCGGACGGTCAACGCCAGCGGGGGCCGGCGGATCCGTGCCAGCCGGCGCGAGCCGACGGAGACGTCGAGACGCCGCACCAGTCCGCGGTCGGCGCCGGTGACGGTCGCCCGCACCGACGCGCAGCGGCCGCGGCGGTAGCGCAGGCGCAGCCCGAGTCGCACCGGCCCGAGACCGGCATCGGGCTCGCGCACGGCGAGCTCGTCCACGAGCCGCCGGTAGGCCTCGAAGGCCGGCTTTGACGAGTAGTTGTCGCGCAGCAGTCCATAGTGGTGCTGGAAGTTCGCCGAGCCGGTGTTGTGGTCGCGCAGGTCGAACCAGCGATAGTCGGTCACCCCGTAGGTCCCGCGGAAGTCGTGCACCGCCCGCACCATCGTCTGCAGTGCGCGTGCCTGCGCGTCCTCGGCGCGCCCGGGACCGGTCGGCCAGCCGTTCTCCTCGACGTGGATGGGCACGCTGCGCCCCAGTCCCGCGATCGGCATGAAGCACGTGCGCAGCGCGCTCATCGCCGCCACCATCCCGTCGCGCTCGCCGCCGGGCACCTCGACCGGCGGAAAGACCGTCCCGGGGTAGGCGTCGAGCCCGACCCAGTCCACCGCTGCGACGAAGGCCGGCCCACCGTGGTCCCGCAAATAGGCCCAGAAGCCCGCCTCGCTGCCGGGATCCGTGCGGTAGAACCAGTTGAAGCCGACGGTCAGCTGGCGGAAGCCGCGCCGCCGCGCCTCGTCGCTCGCCGCGATCACGCCCTGGATGAGGGCGTCGCGCGCGCCCGCGTACGCCCCGTCGGAGGAGTCCGGGGAGATCGTGAAATTGACCTCGTTGGTGACCTGGAGCCCGACCACGCGGCGGTTGGGCCCGAAGCGGTCCACGACCTCGCGCACGAAGCCGACGAAGCCGGCAACGTTGCCCTCCTGGCCGGCCGCCGGGTGATAGCGGACCTGGAGCTCGACGACGTACCCCGCGTCGGTGTAGCGCTTCGCCAGCGCGAGGAAGCGCGCGATGCCGGCTTCGCCGTCGGCCCAGAAGAAGCGGTTGAGCCGCAGCACCAACGGGGCCTTCGGGGCACGCAGTCGGTCGAGTGCGGCAAGCGTCCGCGGCGGGTCGTCGGGGACGACCGGGACCGCGGGCCCGAGGGCGCCGGCCTCGCCGGCCGGGGTGATCCCGAACCGCAGGCGCGGCCCGGGCTGCATCGGCACGCCCGTCGCGGACGGGTCGCCGAGGCACGCGCCCCCTGGGGCCTCGTCGGCGCGCGCGGAAGCAGCCGCCAGCACGGCGACCAGCGCCATCAGCGCCAGCGCGTGGACGTAGCGGGCGGTCGCCGTCACGCCCGCGCGGCCGGCCCGACCGCGGGCCAGGTCGACGGCGGCCCGGGCGGGCGGGCGACCTTGTGCGGCTCGCCTGGCGGCAGGCCCACGAGCGCCTCGCGCGCCTCGGGCTCGCGCAGCTGGCGCGTGACCGTCTCGATCGCCGTCTCGATCACCGGGTTGCGGTTGCGGGTGCTCATCAGGTTCGGCCCCATCGCCCGATGGTCCTCGGTCAGAGGCTGGATCAGCACCACGCGCGCGCCGGTCGCGCGCAGATCTCGGGCCTCGTTGCCCAGCCGGCGCCCGGACACCCGCCGGAACGCCGCCGCCACGCGCTCAGCCGGGTTCCAGGCGTGCGGGGGGTGCAGCGACGAGGTCGGGTTCAGGCAGATCACGAGGTCGAGCCCCTCGTCGCAGAGCACGTCGAGGTTCGACGTCGAATGCATGCCGCCGTCGACGTAGTCGCGCCCGCCGATCTCCGCGGGCGTGAAGAAGCCGGGGATCGCGCACGACGCGGCGACGGCGTCGGTGAGGTCGGCCGGCGGTGCGCCGTCGCGCCCGAACGCCACGCGCCGGCCGGTCGCGTAGTCGCAGGCCATGATCCAGGTCCCGGGATGGTCGACCCAGCCGTCCGGCACCACGCGCCGGATCGTGTCCTTGAGCGGCTCCGTGGAGATCACGCCGCGCGGGAGCCAGCCGCCGAACAGCGTCGCGGGCGAATGGCGCGTCGGGTTGCTGAGGCTGGTGACCGCCAGGCGCCACGAGCCGGGGCCGATCGGCAGGCGGGTCCCGCGGTCGATGCGGTATTCGGCCCCGGCCGAGCGGCTGGCCTCGCGCTGCGGCCGGCCGCCGGCGTCGTGGAGCCCGTCGAAGGTCTCCCCGGCGGAGTGCGCGACCATGAACCACGGCGGCACGCCGCCCGCGAGCAGGGCGCCCATCATCGAGCCCGCGCTGGTCCCCACGATGCGGTCGGCGGTCGCGGGGTCCCACCCCGTCTCGGTGGCGAGGGCGTGCAGCCCGCCCGTGAGCCACGCACCGCCCATCACGCCGCCGGCGCCGAGCACGAGTCCGACCCTCATGCCCACATGATGGCAGCGCCCGGGGCGGTGGACGCGGCCGGCGTGCCGTTCCGCTACACGTTCCGTATGGACGATCCCATGCCCGTGACGCGTGGCGTCGCCGTCCCCCTCTCCGAGATCGAGCTGCGCGCCAGCCGCTCCTCGGGACCGGGCGGGCAGCACGCCAACGTGACCGCCTCGCGCATCGAGGCGTCGTTCGACGTCGCCGCCTCCGCCGCCCTGACCGACGCGCAGAAGCGGCGGGTGATCGCGCGCGTCGGCCCGCGGCTGACCGCCGTGGCGCAGGACGCCCGCTCGCAGGCGCGCAACCGCGAGCTCGCGCTCGAGCGGCTGCGCTCCCGCCTCGCGACCGCGTTGGCCGTGCCGCGCACGCGTCGCGCGACGAGGCCGACGAAGGCCTCGCGCCGCGCGCGACTGGAAGCCAAGCGCAGGCGTGCCCAGCGAAAGCGCGAGCGCCGGCGCCCGGGACCCGAGGATTGACGAGGTCCTACACCTGCGTCGCCAGCAGCACGTTCATCGTGCCGAGGACGACGAGGATGCCGCCGATCGCGCGCGCGGCGTTGATCGTGATCGGCTTGCGCGGTCGCGTCGACTTGGCGGCCTGCTCGGCGTCGAACTGCGACATCCGGGTGGCCAGGTCGTTGACGTCGAGCGCGATCATCAGGCCGGCGGTCAGCAGGAACGCGCCGAGCGCGTAGAAGACGACGAGCACTCGGCCACGTTAGACGTTGTTTCGGAACTCCGCGTGGACGGTCAACCCTTCGAGCGCTTGACCAGCCAGCGGTAGCGCTGGGCCGACTCGAAGGCCGCCTCGCCGGCGAGCTGGCCGATGCCGATCGACACCGTCGGGTAGACGTGGATCAGCGACGCCACCTCGTCGAACTTCAGGCCCTCCTGCATCGCGAGGCCGAGCTCGTGGATCATCTCGCCGGCCGCCGGCGCGAGGATGTGCGCACCGACCACGCGCCTCTTGTGCGTCACCACCAGGATCGCGCCCTCCGGAGCGCCCTCGGCGCGGGCGCGGTCGGAGTGGTCGAGGTCCTGGCGCCAGATGTCGACGTCGTCGTTGCCGTACTGCTGCTCCGCCTCGGCCAGCGTCAGGCCGGCGTGCGCCAGCTCGGGATCGGTGAAGGTGCACCAGGGGACGAAGTTGGTGAACTTGCCCTTGCCCGGGAAGAACATGTCGCGCACGGCCCGGACGCCCTCGAATCCGGCGGAGTGGGTGAACAGGTACCGCCCGCCGAGGTCCCCGACCGCGTAGACCGAGGGCACCTTGGTGCGCGAGCGCTCGTCGATCACGACCCCCTTGCGGTTCGTCTCGATCCCCAGCTCCTCGAGGCCGAGCCCCTCGACGTTGGGGCGACGGCCCACGCCGACGAGGATCTCCTCGCCGCGCCACGTCCGCGGCTCGCCGGCCTGGGTGCCGTGCACGACCTTCGTGCCGTTCTCGATCGTGACCCGCTCGGTCTCGACGTCGAAGCACAGGTCCAGGCCCTCGCCGCGGAGCTTGTCCACCAGCACCTCGACCAGCGTGGGCTCGTCGCGCGGCAGGATGCCCGGCCCCTTCTGCAGCGTGTGGGTCTCGATCCCCAGGCGATGGAAGGCCTGCGACATCTCCACCGAGATCGGGCCGCCGCCGATCGCGACCAGGCTGCTCGGCGCGGATTCCAGGTCCCAGATGTTCTCCGAGGTGAGGAAGCCGGCGTCTTCGATCCCGTCGATCGGCGGCACGACCGGCCGACTGCCCGTGCACAGGAGGATGAAGCGCCCACGCAGCTCCTCGTCGTCGCCCACCCGCACCGTATTGGGCCCGGTCAGCGTGGCGTGCCCGAAGTGGAACTCGACCCCCATCTCGCGGTAGCGGTCGGGATTGTCGTCGGTGTCTGCGATCTCCTTCTGGATCGAGCGGATGCGGTCCCACACCTTCCCCCCGTCCACCTGCGGCTCGACCGCCGCGATGCCGTACTGGTCGGCCGTGCGCATGTGGTGGGCGACCTTCGCGGACGCCAGCAGGGCCTTGGAGGGAACGCAGCCGGTCCAGAGGCAGTCGCCGCCGACGCGGTCGCGCTCGACTGCGGCGATCTTGAGGTCGAGGGTGGAGGCGAACTCGGCGGCCACGAGGCCGGCCGAGCCCATCCCCACGATGATCAGGTCGTATTCGCTGGCCATGCTGGGTTCGCTCCCGGTCTCAGAATTCGGGCATCAGGCATCAGGTGCGTAGGCGCAGCCCGAGTGGATCACTTCGGCGCGACCCTATCCGCGGCGTGCCGCGGCGGGCAAGGGCTACTGGCCGGGCTCGCCGTTGGGGCCCGGCGGGGGCGGTGTGGAGCGCTGGCCGTGGACCGAGCGCCAGAGCTCGGCATCGAGCTGCTGCTGCGGGATCGCCCCGCGCTCGTCGAGGTCGAGGTACCGGTGCCGCACCCGGCGCGCGGCGGCGCCGGCGAGCGGCGCGTTGACCTCGAGCAGGTCCCAGGTCGGGGGCAGCGCGGTGAACGGCGCGGCGTTCGACGGGTCGGGCGCGAAGGCGTCGTACATGGGCGTGGCCAGCGCATCCAGGAGGCCGAGCGGCCGCATGCCGAGGATCAGCTCCATCGACCGGATGAACGAGGGGAAGTCGTAGCGCGTGTGCACGACCGCCCCGGTCTTCGCGTACGGCGAGATCACGAAAGCGGGAATGCGGTGGGCGTCGAGGTGGTCGGCGCCGTTCTGGGAGTCGTCCTCCACCACGAAGATCGCGCTCTGGCTCCAGATCGGCGAATGCGAGATCCGGTCGACGATCTGGCCGAGACCCCAGTCGTTCTGGGCCACGAGCGCCCGCGGGGTGAGGAAGCCCGGCGTGGCGCCCTGGGTGTGGTCCTCGGGCAGGATCATGTAGTTGAAGGCGGGCACCGTCCCGGAGGCGAGCTGGGCTCCGAAGCGGGCGGAGAAGCACTCGTACCGCGACAGCGCGTCCGCCGGCGCCCCCGCGGGCGGCGAGGAGTCGAACACGCGCCGCCCGCTGATCCGATCGACGTAGATCGAATCGGCGAAGCAGCCGTCCGGCGGTCCGAGGTCCGAGTGCGCGATCCGGTCCGCGCGCTCGGCCGCGTCGGTCGGGCTGAGGTCCTGGTCCGGTACGGCGACGGTCCCGGCGATGCCCTCGCCGTAGTTGAAGTAGGAGATGCCCTGGCGCCTGGCCTGGTCGAACAGGAACCCGTTCGCCGGCCAGCGGATCGAGTTGTAGACCTCGGGCGGGCGGCCCTCCGGGTCGTACGTCTGGATCCAGTTGCGCTGCACGTAGTCGGACACGCGCGACGCCGTCGTCCACAGGTGGCCGTCGGGTGAGGTCTCCGAGTTGGCGCGCACGTTGTCGAGCAGCGGGAAGCGCTGCACCAGCGCGTGCGCGTTGGGGGTCACGTTGTCGCCGAAGAGCGTCAGCTGCGGGTCGCCGTTGCCCTTCCCGACGTCGCCGAGCACCTGGTCGTAGGTGCGGTTCTCGCGCACGATGAAGAACACGTGCTTGATCGGCCCGCCGGCCCGCAGCGGAGTGCCGAACGGGGCGCCCTCGGGGTTCGACGGGCGGACCTGGCGCGAAGCCACCGCCGTGAGCGAACGCACACGCCGCTCGGACGGGAAGTCGAGGATGCCCGCGAAGCCGATCACCATCTGGCTCGGCGCCTGTTCGCCGTTGTTGCGGTCGGTGCGGTACGGGTCGGGCCCGAACGGGTTGGGGGTCGAGCCGAAGCCCTTCGTGGCGACCCACACGATGCGCTCGCACCGCTGGGTCGTGGCCCGGGGGACGCGCGGGCGGACGAGCCGCTTGCCGACGCGGCGAGGCCGCGGGCGCATCACGCCCGGGCAGCCGAGGCGCGGCACTGGAGCCGACGCGACGCTGACCGGGTAGTCGGCCACCGGAATGCGGCCGACCAGGCGGAAGGCGCCCGGTGTCGGCCGCCGGCCCGGGGCCGGGAGGCGAAAGACGGCCAGCTCGTCGGCGCCGGACTCGGCGACCATGAGGTAGGCGCCGTCGTGGCTCGTCGTGACGTCCAGCGGCTGCGTTCCGAGGCCCTCCGCGCGCGCGACCGACAGGGTGCGCTCGACGCGCAGCGCGCGGGTGTCGATCACGGCGACCTGGTCGGCGTGAGCCACGGCGACGTAGGCGCGGTCCGTGCGGGGGTCGACCGTGAGGTTGAGCGGATGCGAGCGGTTGGCGCCGATCTGGATGTCGCCGATCCGCCGGCCGGCCCGCAGGCTGATCGCCGTGACGGTGCCCGAGCCCTCGTTGCTCACGAGGCCGATGCGGCCGTTGCGCAGGATCGCGGCTCCGTAGGGGTGGCTGCCGGCCGGGACGTACGCGACGCGGTGGGTGTCGACGTCGACGATCGCGGCGGTGTCGGCCAGGTTGAGCGGGACGAGCAGGGTGCGGCCGTTTGGCGCGAGCGCGAGGCGGCCCGCGTAGGCCGGGCGCCGCGGGTTGTCGCCCGGGTGGCCCGGCGGGCGCGGGATGGCGTAGAAGCCGACCTGCCGCGCGCGCCCGGTCGCCGCGCTCCAGGTCAGCGCGCGCACGCCGTCGCTGGTGGCGACGTAGGCCCGCCGGCGCTTGGCGTCCATTGCCACGCCGCCGGTGGCGTTGTCCACCTGCAGCGTCTGGACGGTGGTGCCGCGGTCGACCGACACGATCCGCAGGCGCCGATCCCGGCGCAGCACCGAGATGCTCCACGCGTAGCGGCCGTCCGGGGTGACCGCGCCTCCGAGCGGGAAGGTGCCGAGCATGACGATCCGCCCCTGCGGGCGCAGCGAGCGTCCGCTCGGCAGAATGCGCTCGTTCGGGCCGGCGTTCTCGTCCTGGGCGAGGGCCACCGCGGCCAGCGCCGACAGCGCGAGGCCGAAGAGCGCGAGCGCGAGCGAGCGGTGGCGAAGGCCGCGCATCGCGCGCGTGACTAGCCCACTACTGCGACGTAGAAGGCGCCCTGGGCGTCGAGCTGGACCCGCGCGTGGTTGCCGTCGTTGGCGCTCGGGGGGGCGCAGCTGGCCGCTCCGGGCAGCGCGCCGCCGCAGGGCGCCGCGGCGGCGCCGGAGGTGCCGGTCCCGTTCGGCGTGACGAGCAGTGCCTTGCCGGCCAGGCTCGTGCCGAAGTCGACCACGTAGAGGCCGGTGGCGAGCGTGTGCGTCACCGACCCCACGCCGCCGGACTGGTCGATGACGGATCCGGTGCTGCTGACCAGCGCCCAGCGGATGCGCGTCTGGAAGGCGCCGACCGGGTTGCCGCCGAGCGTGTCGGCGCTGCGGGCGGTCGCCGAGTTGAGCGCGTTGTCGGCCGACGCGGCGGACGACGAGCGCAGCGCGAACTTGCTGCTGGTGGCGTTCTTGGCCTCGTTGACGCGGCCGAGCCGCGCCTCGTTGATCTCCGTGCCGCCGAGCGCGTTGCGGCGGATCCGATCGGCGGGGATCGAGCGCGGCTTGATCGTGGTACCGCTGATCCGGCTGACGGCGTAGGCCGAGCCGCCGAGCGCGACCGCGAGGGCCAGCAGGGCCACGATCATGGCCGGCGACGGCCGGCGGAAGCGGAGGGGGCGCGTGCGCAAGAGCGTTCCTGCCTGTCGAACAGCTTGACGGGACCGGCCTCCCGTCGCGGCCGGCTCACCGAGGATAACCCGCGACCCGACGGGACGATGCGGTGCGGAGCGAAGGGAAGCTGAGGCCGAAGCTACCTGCGGCTGAGGACCACGGGCCGCCGCTGGTGGTGCGGGCCGAAGTCGTGGCCGGTGACCCGGAGGACCCGGCTCGCGCGTCCCTTGACGCCGAACGTGTCGGTCACGACCAGGCGGATCCGGTAGCGGCCGGGGCGCCGATAGCGGTAGCCGAGCACGGCGCCGCTGTAGTGGTGGAAGCGGTGATCCTCGAGCTCGATGTACCACTGCCAGTTGCGCACGCGGCTGGTGCTCAGGCGGGCGAACGAGGCCTGGCCGTTGAGCACGATCGCCTGGTGGGTGCGCACGGTGTTCACCTTGGGCGGCTTGAGCAGCCCGTTCTTCGCGACGAGGATGCGCAGGCTCGGCACCGGCGGACGGTGGCCCGTCACGTTCACGAGGACCCGGGCCGTGTAGCGCTGGAGGTTGTCGCTGACCGAGACCAGGACCGTGCGCTTGCCGGGCGAGCGCCACGACTTCGTCGCGGTCGGCAGCTGGTTGGTGTAGGTCTCGTAGTTGCCGTTGCCGTTCAGGTCCCAGGCGTAGGAGCCGGGGCCGCTGTAGCCGAGCGCCCGGAACGTCACGACCTGGCCGCGCTCGGGCTTGGTGGTGCTGGCCACGATGCGGAGCCCCTGGGACGGGCCGCAGGCGGGATTTGCGACCACGTCGCGCAGCGCGGCGGCCGCGGGCTTGAGCAGGCCGTTGGAATGCAGGACGCCGAGCCGATCGTCCCAGCTCGCGCCGCCCCCGTCGTGCAGGCGGAACACCATCATCACCGGAACGTCACTCATCCCGTTGACGTCGCAGTAGGCCGCGCGTAGCGCCGCGGCCTGCTCGTTCTCGTCCACAGGCTCGCGTCCGGGAACCACGGCGGTCGAGATCCCGAACTCCGTCAGCCACAGCTTCTTCTTGTTGTCGCGGTTGGCGTCGCGCACGTGGCGGACGCGATCGAGCCCCGCCCGGAAGTCGCCCAGCAGCGGGTGGTTGCCGGGGTAGAAGTGGTATCCGATGGCGTCCATCACCCCGCGCGCGCCGGCCTTGTACATCGAGGTCAGGAAGGCGGCGTCAGCCGTGCCGTTGGCGTCGCTCGCACCGACGCCGGAGAGGCCGCCGGAGATCACCGGCAGCTGCGGCGCGACCGCGTTGACGGCGCCGTAGGCCTCCTTGAGCAGTTCCGTGTAGCGCGTGGCGTCGACCTTCGGCGCAAAGAATTGCACCGCGTTGGGCTCGTTCCACACCTCGAGCCCGAGCGCGTTCGGATACCGCGCCGCCAGCGCGCGGACGAAGCGAGTCCAGTCCGCGTCGTACGCCTTCGCGGGCGCGTAGGTGCAGCCGCCACCGCCGTGACAGCCGCCGGCGCGCGCCCACGGGGGCGCGCCGACCGCGACGAGCAGGGGCCGCATGCCGAGGGACTGGGCGGTCGCCACGGCCGCGTCGAGCCCGCCCCAGGAGTACTGACCGCGCGTCCACTCGATGCCCGACCACGATGCCCACACGCGCACCGAGCCGGCGCCGGACGCACGCGCCTGGGCGAGCAGGCCGATGTTGTTCGACCACTCGTCGGTGTAGCCGAAGACGGGCTGGGCGCCCGCCGACGACGCGGTCGCGCCCAGGCACGCGAGCGAGGCCGCGAACGCGACCAGGAAGCAACGGAGGGATTTGCTCGAATTCGTACGCACGGGACCGTCGAGCCGGTTATCGGCCGCCTCCGCGTTCGACTTCACTTCGTGGCCGATTGCACGACGAATGGCCAGGTTTCTGTCGACTGCGCCCGCTGCGCGCTCGGCTCAGGGCGCAGCGCCCTGGCCCATGGCATCCGGCTCCGGCGCCACGGCGTGGATGGCCGACGGCGACGACGCGCGATGCCAGACGTGGTGGTGGCGCGGATGGCGCACGCGGAGCAGGACGGCGGCCGCGACCGCGCCGACGAGCGCGGCGATGAGCATAGCGCGGTTGGCCGCGACGAACGCGTCCACGACCGAGAGCTTGGCCGCCGCCTTGAACTGGACGGCCTGCGTCGGGTCGAACCCGGCCAGCGCGCTGTTCAGGCCGGTGGCGTCGCCGGACAGCAGGCCGTCGAGCTGGCGCTCCTGCGCGGCGGTCACCCGGTCGGCGCCGAGCTGGTCGTTGAGCGTCGAGATCCCGACACCGGAGTACACGACGGCGGTGACCGCGACGCCGAAGGCGCCGCCCAGGTAGCGCGCCATGTTCACGACCCCCGAGGCCTCGCCGGCGCGGTCCTCGGGGACGGCCGACACCGCGGCCGCCGAGGTGGGCCCGTTGACCAGCCCCATCCCCAGCCCGGCGATCAGGAACCCGGGCCAGAGGTCGGCGTAGGTCGAGCCGACGTCCACCTGTGAGACGAGGAACAGGCCCGCAGCGGTGAGCAGGAACCCGATCGTGACCGGCCCGCGTGCGCCGAACCGCTGCACGAGGCGCCCGACGACGAGCGACACCGCGAACAGGGCCAGGCTCAGCGGCAGCAGCGCGGCGCCGGACTTCACCGCGGAGTAGTTGAACAGCAGATCGTTCTGGAGGTAGAGGTTGTAGATGTAGAAGGCCGCGAACAGCACGAAGGTCACCATGAATGTCCCCACGTTCGCGGCCAGGAAGGCGGGGCGGCGGAAGAACGCGAACGTCACCAGCGGGCTGGGGCGCCGAGGCTCGATCAGGCGGAACGCGACGAGGAGCACCGCGGCGGCGCCGAACAGGCCGAGCACGAACGGCGAGGTCCAGCCCGAGCCGCGTCCCTCGTTGAGGGCGAGCACGAGGGCGAAGGAGCCGAGCCCCAGCAGCACCACCCCGGGCACGTCGATCGAGAGCTTGCGGTCCTCGTCGCGCGACTCCTGCACACGCGCGAACACGAACACCACGGCGGCGGCGCTCAGCGGGAGGTTCAGCCAGAACACCCACTCCCAGCTCAGCGCGTCGGTGAGGAAGCCGCCGATCAGCGGGCCGAGCGCGAAGCCGAGCCCGACGATCGCGGCCCAGATACCGATCGCGCCGGTCCGGCGCTCCGGCGCGAAGGTCACGCCGATGATCGACAACGACACCGGCACGATCACCGCGGACCCCAGGCCCTGGAGCGCCCGGCCGGCGATCAGCATCGGCGGGCCGGTGGAGAGCGCGATCACCAGCGACGCCAGCGCGTAGACGCCGATCCCGAGCACGAACACCCGGCGGCGGCCGTAGATATCGCCGAGGTCGCCGCAGGTGACGACGAAGGCAGCCGCCGCCAGGACGTAGGCGTTGACCACCCACTGGAGGCTGGCCTGCGTCGAGTGGAAGTCCTGCGCGATCGCCGGCAGCGCGGTGTTGATCGACGTGGTGTTCACGCACACGGCGAACAGCGGGACACAGACCGCCGCCAGGGTCCACCAGGCGCGTGAGTCCGGTCGCGACGCGGCCATCGCCGCCAGCCTATCCGGGCGAGCAGCGGCTCAGCCCGGCGCGAGCTGGGCGGCGGCGTCGCGCGTCGCGGCGATCCGCGGCGGCACGTGCAGGAGGTCCGTCGCCGCCGCGCCGAGCTCGGCGGCATCGAGCAGCGCAAGGGCGCGCTTGCGATCGCCGGGGCCGCCGCGCGCCACCAGCGCCTCGGCGTGGCGCTGCTGGGTGTCGGGCCGGCGGCTGTGGGCCTCGATGCGCTCGTCGAGCGCCTCCGCGGTCGCGTAGTGCGCGATCGCGTCGCCCGGGCGATCGAGCACCTGCGCCAGCCGGCCCAGGTAGTGGTCTGTCGCTCCGTAGCACATGATCGCGCGTCCGTTGACCGCGTTGCGGCCGGCGTAGGGCTCGAGCAGCTCGTACAGGCGGGCGGCGTGGCCGGTGTCGCCGAGGATCGCGACCGCCTCGGCGAGCTCGCAGAGCATCGGCACGCGGTTGGCGTCGCGCGGGACCGGCGCGAAGCCGTCGGGAACGAGGACGTCGAGGTGGTGGCGCGCGCCCGCCTCGTCGCCGAGCTCCGCATATCCCCAGGCGAGGCCCGTGTGCCAGGCGAGCGCGGCCGCGTGCCCGGCGATGAAGCGCTCGACCGCCTCCGTGTCGAGGCCGTCCCAGTCCCCGCGCTGGTGCGCGAGGGCCAGTCCCTGCACGCGCGCGAACAGCGGAGCGTTGCGGTCCCCGGCCCGGGTGCCGGTCTCCGCGGCGCGGTCGATCAGCGCGCGCGCGTCGTCCCAACGACCCTCGAGCAGGGCCTGCATCGCCTCCCAGGCGGGCACGTACCAGGCGTAGACGTCGAGCCGCTGGGCGCCGGCGAGCACGGCGTACGCCGCGATCTCGGCGCGCATGCCGGGCCAGTCGGCCAGCTCGCACAGGTCCGTCACCCGCCAGTTGCGGGCCTGCAGCACCGACTCGGGATCGCCGGCGCGCTCGGCCGCCTCGATCATCTCGGTGGCCATGGCCAGGCGCTCGTCGAGGTGGTCGCCGTCCCACAGGGCGGCGCGCCGCGCATTGAGCGCGCGGGCGAGGACGGCGTCGTCGCCGCTCGCGCGTGCCAGCGCGAGCGCCTCGCCGCTCAGCGCCCCGCGGCGCGTGGGATCGTCCGCGTAGTACAGCTCCGTGGCGAGGCGCCCGAGCAACTGCGATCGCAGCGCGGGGTCGTCGCCGCCGAGCGCGTCCAGCGCCTCCTCCAGCGCCGCCACGATCTCCGGGTCGGCGCCCACGAGGGCGACGCCGAGCCCGCCGCGCCCGAGCGCGGCCCGCGCCAGCAGCCCGGCGTCCTCGCGCTCCCGCGCGAAGGACGACGCTCCCACGAACGCCTCCTCGGCGGCCGCGGTCGCGCCGGCGCGGCTGCGCGCGTCGCCGAGGGCGAGCAGCAACTCGCCGCGGCGGGCGCCGGTCGCGTCGAGCAGTTCCAGCGCGGCGAGCGCCCGCTCGTAGTGGCCGACGGCGTCCTCGTAGGCGAGCACCGTCAACGCCGCCTCGGCCGCACGCCGGCATTGCGCGACGGCGCGGCCGGCATCCCCGGCCGGGGCGGCCTCGAGGAAGTGATGGGCCAGCTCGGCCGCGTGCTCGCGATCCTCGCCGTACCGCGCCTCCAGCGCCGTGCCGACGCGGTCGTGGAGGACGACGCGGCGGACGGTGGTGAGCTCGTCGTAGAGGGTCTCGCGCACCAGCGCGTGCGTGAAGGCGAAGGCGCCGGGACGGGCGGGCACGTCGACCAGCAGGCCGGCCGCCAGCGCCTCGTCGAGGGCCGCTGCCACCTCGTCGCGTCCCGTGTCGGCGGCCGCCTGCAGCGTGACGAGGTCGAACTCGCGCCCGATCACCGAGGCCAGCCCGAGTGTCTCGTCGGTGGCGGGCGCCAGCCGAGACAGCCGCCGGCCGATCACCTCCTTCACGCCCTCCGGCACGCCGCTGCGGCCGTGCGCGAGGGCTGCGTGGCCGCGGCCGTCGTGCGGGCGCACGAGGGCTCCGGTCTCGTCGAGGTGGCGCAGGACCTCGACGACGAAGAACGGGTTGCCGTCCGTCTCCTGCTCGACCGCCCGCACGAGCTCGCCGGTCGGCTCCGCGTCCGTCCAAGCGGCGATCAGCCGCTCCACGTCGTCGTGCCCCAGTCCCGCCAGGGCCACGCGCGGCACCTCCCCCTCGCGGCGAAGGTCGGCGAGGGCGCCGGTCAGCGGGTGGGTGCGGCCGAGCTCGGTCTCGCGGTAGGTGCCAAGCACGAGCAGCGGCGCCGAGCCGGCGACGCGCGAGACGTGCCGCAGGAGCAGCAGCGTGGGCCCGTCGGCCCAGTGGAGGTCGTCGAGCACGAGCAGCACCGGACGGCGGCGCGCCGCCCCCTCGAGCAGTCCGGCGACCGCCTCGAACAACCGCGCGCGGCGGCCCTCGGCGTCACCCGCCGCCGGCGCCTCGGCGGCCGGGACGCGGCGCCCCAGCTCGGGCACGAGGCGGACCAGCTCGCCGCCGTGCTCGATCACGTGCGCCTCCAGCTCGCCCTGGGGCGCCGCGGCCACGAAGCCGGTGAGCGCTTCGACGAAGGGCTGGTAGGAGGCGACGCCGTCCTCGTCGCAGCGGCCATAGAGCACGGCCGCGCCGCCGGCCTGGGCGCCGGCGGCCACGCGCGCCGCCAGCCGCGTCTTGCCGATCCCGGGTTCGCCGGCGACGAGGACGAGCGTGCGCCGCCCGGCGGCCGCGCGCTCCCAGGCGCGCCCGAGCCGCGATTCCTCGTCGCCGCGACCGACGAACGGCTCCGCGGCGGCGACCGCCAGGCGGGCGGGAAGCGCGAACGCCGCGGGCTCGGCGGGCTGGGCTCCGGCGTCACCCGCTCCGCGCAGCTCCTCGGCCAGCCGCCGCGTCTCCGCCGACGGCGCCATGCTCAGCTCCGCGCGCAGGCGATCGCGCAGGCGCGTGTACGTGGTATGGGCGGCCGCGCGGTCCCCGGCGGCGGCGAGGCGGCGCATGAGGTCGCGGGTCGCCTCCTCCGACAGCGGGTCGAGCGCGAGCCGGCGCCGCGACAGCCGCACGGCCGCCTCGCCGTCGCCGCCGTCCTCCGCGCGGTCCGCGAGGTTCGAGAGCACCCAGGCCAGACGGTCGCGGTGCTCGTCGCGCGCCTGCAGCGCCCAGTCGTCGTCGATCCCGCCGAGGAGGTCGCCGCGGGACAGCGCGAGGGCGTCCTCGAGCCGGTCAGCCGCGACGAGCGCCTCGAACTCCGCGGCATCGACCCACAGGCGCTCTGGATCGAGGCCGACCGTGTCGCGGCCGGCGACGAGCGCGGAGGCCGCCGGACCGAGCGAGCGCCGCACGCCGGACAGCGCCGTGCGCAGGCTCGCCCGCGCGCTGGAGTCGAGCACGTCGGGCCAGAAGCGCGCCGCCACCTCGGCGCGCGAGCGCGGACCGGGGTGCAGCGCCAGCCACGCCAGCAGCGCCCGGGCGCGCCGGCTGGTGGGCGGCTCGAGCGGCTCGCCGTCGGCTTCGAGCGCGAGTTCACCGAGCAGCCGCACGTACAACATGACCGGCCTAGCCTAAGCCTCGGGCGACCACCGCGAAGGGGCTCTCGGTCCGGATTTGCGCTGCGATTGCGGTGGCTGCACGCCCGCGTGCGACGGTGGCGCCCATGCGCAACCTCCCCCGACCGGCGATTCTGCGCCCGCTCGCTCGCCGTGACTTCGCCCTGCTGTTCACGGCGCGGACGGCGTCGCTGCTCGGCGACGGCGTGTACGTGGTGGCGGTGGCGTGGCAGGTGTACACGCTGGAGAACGCCCCGGCTGCGCTCGCGATCGTCGGCCTCGGCCTCGCCATCCCGCAGGTCAGCCTCGTCCTGTTCGGCGGCGTCCTGACCGACCGCCTGCAGCGGCGGCGCGTCCTCGTCGCCGCCGACGTGCTGCGGGCCGTCGCGATCGGAACGCTCGGGGTGCTCGCCGTCAGTGGCGCGCTCGAGCTGTGGCACGTGGTCGCGCTCGTCGTGCTGGTCGGCGCGGGCGACGCGCTGTTCAACCCCGCCTACACCGCGATCGTGCCGGAGCTCGTGGCGGGGGAGGACCTGGTCCGCGCGAACGGCCTGGACCAGTTCGTGCGGCCGCTCGCCATTCGCCTCGTTGGGCCGGTCCTCGGCGGCGCCGCGGTCGCCGGGCTGGGCGCCGGCGCGGGGTTCCTGTTCGACGCCGGAACGTTCCTGGCGTCGGCCGCCGCCGTCCTCGCCATCCGAACGCCGACTGGACCCGCGACTGCGCGCGAGGGCCGGTCCGGGGTGCTGGCGGATGCGCGCGAGGGCCTGCGCTACGTGCGCTCGCAGACCTGGCTGTGGGCCTGCCTGCTGACGGGCGCGCTGTCGCTTCTGTGCTTCTGGGGCCCGTTCGAGGTGCTGCTTCCCTACGTCGTCAAGAACCGCCTCGGCGGCGCGGCGGCCGATTTCGCCGCCGTGCTCGCGGCCGGCGGCGCGGGCGCAATCGTGGCGGCGATCGTCGTCGGGCAGCGCGGGCTGCCGCGCCATCCGCTGCGCTTCGCGTTCGCCTGCTTCACGCTGATGATCTCGTCGCTGATCGCCTACGGGCTCGTCGCCGCGACCTGGCAGGCGATGGCGGTCTACTGCGTCGCCTACGCGCTGAACGCGGCGCTCATGGTCGTCTGGGGCACGCTGATACAGACGCTCGTCCCTCGCGAGCTGCTCGGAAGGGTGGCGAGCCTCGACTCGCTGATCTCCTTCGGTCTGGTCCCGCTTTCCTTCGCGCTGACCGGACCGGTGGCCGCCGCGCTGGGCGCTCAGGCAACGCTGATCGGGGCGGGCGTGCTGGGCGCGGCCGCGTCGGTTGCCGTGTGGCTGCTGGTTCCGGGCCTGCGGCGCTTCGACCGCCAGTTCGCCCAAGATGCCGCCGGCGCGGCCGCCGTCTTGGCGACCACGCCGGAGCGGGGGGAATATGCGGATGAGACGCGACGGAAGTTGTCGCAGAGTCGCGCCTGGCCCAGGCCTACCCGTGCGCCGGCCCAATGAACGCGCAATTGGAAGATTGGTCCGCGCGGGGACCGTCGGTCCGTGTGCGAACGGGGCTCAGGCGGTTGCGGCCGCCGCGCCGGTGCGCCGAGCGACGGAGTCCGAGTAGGCCTGCGGCCGGAAGTGGAGGATCGGGTCCTCGGAGCACTCGATCCCGTCGGCGACGCGGGTCGGGTCGAACACGAGCACGTCGTCGCCGCGCTCGCGCTCGGTGTCCAGCCCGGTGATCTGAAGCCGCCCCAGCTCGACGACCTCCCGCTCCTCGGGCCATTGCACGGTGGGGTCGTCGGTGGGATCGCCGTCGTCGGCGATCTGGACCAGGAGCGAGAAGACGACCGGGCCGGCCGCCATCCGCTCGCGCAGCTCGTCCTCGAGGTAGTCGGGGGACTTCGCCTTCGCCTCCTCCGGCTCGAGCCAGGCCTCGCCCGCCTCGGGCTCCCAGCGGTAGCGGCCGAACCGCGCGAGGCCGTCGGTGGAGGTGAAGCGGTAGGCGTGGATCCCGTGGTAGCGCAGCTGGGCGCGCGACGCCGGCGCCGCCATCCCGAGCTGGAACTGGATCGCCGGGCCGGCCTCCGGATGCTCGGCGAGGAAGGCGCCGACCTTGTCCAGGTCCGGCTGTCCCGTCTCCGCGTCGGGCTTGCGCGCGCGGGTGAACGCGAGGAAGTCGTCGGGATTGCGGACGAAGAACACCGGCAGCGTGATCGCGACGATGTCGCTGCGCGAGCCGTCGGGCAGGTAGAACTTGACCGCCAGGCCGCGGCCGTCGTTGGCCGCGTCCGGCCTGGTCGGATCGCCGCTGCCGTTCGAGAACCGGGCGGTCGCACGGACCTCGTCCCCCTGCAGGTGCGGTGCCCGCGAGATCTCCTTCGCCCCGGGCGACGCCACGAACGTCCCCGCGCACAAGATCCCCTTCGCATGCGCCGCCCGGTGGCCGGGATGCGACCCCGAGATGTCGGTGATGGCGTCGACGACGTCCTTTGCCGAGGGCATGGCAGGGAAGCTACCGTAGCGGCGGTGCGCTGTGACCGGGCGGCTTCGCCGCCCTCTTGGCCTCGCCTCGGCCGCGCTGGCTCCGGCTCGTAGACAACGAGCCTCCGCCTGCCCGGGCGATGTGACCGGGACGGCTTCGCCGTCCCTCCAGGCCCCGGCAGCTCCGGGCCTGCAAACAGCAGACCCTCCGCTGCTCGGGGCAGTCAGTACCGCTACGCGGTAGTTGTTGTGGGTCTGCCGGGCGGGGCAGTTAGTAGGCTCGCGCCGTCGCATGGAACCCTCCGCGACCGCCACGCCCGCGCCGGCGCCGGCTCCCGCGCGCGCCGCGGCGCGCCGCCTGCTGCGCCGCCCGCGCGGCCCCGCCGTCGACGTCGTGGTCGCGATCGCGACGGCGCTGCTCGCGCTGGGCGTCGCCGCCTGGGTGCTGCGGTTGTGGCGCGGCGACCTCGCGGTCCCCTTCTCGTACGAGTTCGACGCGCTCCAGCACGGGATGTTCGTCAAGGGCGTGCTCGACCACGGCTGGTACGTCGTCAACGACAGCCTCGGCGCGCCGTTCGGCCAGGAGCTCTACGACTTCCCGCAGAACGGGGACAACCTCCAGCTGCTGATCATCAAGGCGCTCGGCCTCTTCTCGGGCAACTTCGCGGTCGTCCTCAACCTCTACTTCCTGCTGACGTTCCCGCTGATCGCGCTGGCCGCGTACGTCGTGCTGCGGCGGCTCGGCGCGAGCCCGGCGGTGGCGGCGGTGTGCGGCGTCCTGTACGCGATGCTTCCCTACCACTTCGCGCGCCGCGAGCTGCACCTGTTCCTGTCGGGCTACTTCGCGGTGCCGCTCGGCGCCTACCTGGTGCTGTCGACGTTCTCCGGCACGCCGCTGTTCACGCGCCGGCCGCACGCGGCGCGGCCGCGATGGGCGTCGCGGCGCACGCTGCTGACGCTGGCGGCCTGCGCCGTGCTCGGCTCGGCCTCGGTCTACTACGCCGGCTTCACCGTCGTCCTGCTCGTGGCGGCCGGCGTGGTCGCGCTGATCGCGCGCGGAGATGGCCGCGCGCTGAGGGGCGCGCTCGGGGCGACGGCCGCGATCGCCGCGATGCTGGCGATCAACTTCGCCCCGGTGGCGTTCTACAGGATCGACCACGGCGGCAACTCCGAGGTCGCGCACCGACGCGCCGCCGAGGCGGAGCGCTACCAGCTGCGCTTCTCCCAGCTCGTGCTGCCCGTCAACGACCACCGCGTCGGCTTCCTCGCGCGCGCCAAGCGCCGCTACGTGCAGACCACGCCGACCTCGAACCCCTTCAACGAGTCCTACTCGTCGGCGCTGGGCGTGGTGGCCACGGTCGGCTTCCTCTGGCTGCTGCTCGTCGCGCTGCTGACGCTCGTGGCCAGTGCACGGCGGATGTCGATCGACGAGCGCTTCCGCCACGCCTCGGCGGCGACCGTCATCGCCTTCCTGCTGGCGACGGTCGGCGGCGTCTCGACGCTGATCAACTACTGGCTGACGCCACAGCTGCGCGCGTGGAACCGCATGTCGGTGTTCATCGCCTTCTTCAGCTTCGTCGCGGTGGCGCTCCTGCTGGATCGGCTGCGCCGGCGCATGGGGCCGGCGCCCGGACGGCGCGCGCTGTTCGCCGCCGCGCTCGCGGCGGTGCTCGTCGTCGGCGTGCTCGACCAGACCACGCAGCAGGACGTGCCCGCCTACCGGGCGACCGCCGCCCAGTTCCGCAGCGACGGGCGGTTGGTGGCGGCGATCGAGCGCCGGCTCCCCCACAACGCGATGGTGTTCCAGCTCCCCTACCAGGGATTCCCCGAGTCCAAGCCGATCCACCGGATGACGAACTACGACCAGGTGCGCGGCTACCTGCACTCGCACGACCTGCGCTGGAGCTACGGGGCGATGCAGGGTCGTCCGGCCGACTGGGCCGAGGACCTCGCCGACAAGCCGGCCTCGCTGGTGGTCCCCGCCGTCGCGGCGTCGGGTTTCGACGGGATCTGGGTCGACCGCTTCGGCTACGCCGGCGGCGGCTTCGCGATCACGGCCGCGCTGCGGGCGCTCACGGGCGTCGAGCCGCTGCGCAGCCCGAACGGGCGCCAGGAGTTCTTCGACCTGCGGCCCTACGCGGCGGCCCTGCGCGCGCACCACTCCCCCGCCGAGCTGCGCGCGCTGCGCGACGCGACGCTCGAGCCGGCCGTCGTCGTGCATTGGGGGCAGGGCTTCGGCCCGCTGCGCCAGGGCGCGGATGCCGCCTCGCGCACGGTCGCGCCGAACGCGCGCCTGCAGGTCGTCAACCGCCGGGGGTTGCGTCCGGCGCTGCTGACGGCGACGCTGCGCTCGCGGGCGCCGACGCGGGTCAGGGTGCGCTACCCGACCGGGGTCCAGCAGGAGCTGCTCGTCACGCCGCGCGGCGTGACGCTGCACCGGCTGCTGCAGCTGCGGCTGGGGACCAGCACGATCCGCCTGACGGCCGCGCCGGTGGACACGCGCACCCCGCCGCGCCAGTTGGCCCTGCAGGCGCAGGACGCCGCCGTGCTCGAGCCAGGCTTCGCCGCGCTGCTCTGATCAGAACGGCGCCGTCTCGAGCAGGCTCTCGGCGCGGTGCACGGCCTCGTTGAGCTCGGCGAGGAGCTGGCGCTGGCGCCCGTCCAGCGACTCGCGCCGCGCGAGCTGGCGCAGCGTCCAACCCAGGGCCCGCCGCTGGGCCGCGAGCCGCTCGCGCGTGCGGCGCGCCTGCTCCCGCTGCTCCCTCGCCCGAGCACGGGCCATGCGCGATTCGCGGCGCAGCGCCTCGAACGTGCGGTCGAGCAGCGCCGCCTCGTCGGGGAAGCCGACCTCCTCCAAGCGCGCCGGCGCCTCGTCGAGCAGCTCCACCGCGCCCTCGGGCCCGGAGGGCGGCCGGTGCACCTGCTGCGCGGTCACGGCGAACGGCGCCTGGCACGCCGGGCATCGCTGGTCCCGCAGGATCCGCTCCTGCGATACCTGACTTCGCCAGAGGATGCCGCAACTCGGGCACCGCACCGCCTCGGCAGACACGATTCTCCACACAGTCCGTTGGTGTGCCGGCCCATCATCGCACTCCGCGGCCTCCCAGGCGAGTGCCGAACGCGGGCTCTACGGTGTGGGCGTGGCGCCCACCGCGGTCCTCGCCTCGCTCGTGGACACCGCCGAGTCCTTCCTCGGCGCGGCCGACGACTTCTTCTCGCACCTGGCCTCGATCAATTGGTTTGCGCTGATCGTCGCGCTCGCGACCTTCGGCATGTACCTCCTGCTGCGTTCCCGCGCGCTGTTCAACGCGCTCCGCGCGTCCTACCCGGACGAGACGTTCCAGTGGCGCTGCGTGTGGGGCGGGTACGTCGTCGCCTACGGGCTCGACAATTTCGTCCCGGCGAGCGCGGGCAACGTCGCGCAGTACTACCTGACGAAGAACTCGATACCCAACTCCAGCTACCCGACGGTGACGACCGCGCTCGCCACGGGGGCGGTGCTCGACGCCTGCGTGAGCACCGTCGTGCTGGCGTTCGCGTTCACGCAGGGCATCTTCCCCAAGCCCGCCGACTTCGCCGACGTGAGCTCCTTCGACCTCGCGTTCATCGGACGCAACCCAGAGGTGACGCTGTTCATCGTCACGGCCCTGATCGTGATCGTGCTGGTCGCCTTCGCGATCCTGTCCGTCCGCGTGCACGCCTTCTGGGCGCGCGTGGGACAGGGGATCGCCATCCTGCGGGACCGCCGCCGCTACGCGCGGGAGATGGTCACCTGGCAGCTCGGCGCCTGGCTGTTCCGGTTCGGCACCTGGTGGCTGATGCTGGTCGCCTTCAACATCGGCGGCTCGCTGCGCAATGTCCTGCTCGTGCAGGCGGTGCAGGTGATCTCGGCGGCGCTGCAGGTGACGCCCGGCGGCGCCGGCGTGCAGCAGGCGCTGTTCGTCGCCGTCTTCGCCAGCATCGCGTCGAACACCGCCGTGGCGGCGTATTCGGTCGGCCAGCAGATCGCGCTGTCGGCCTTCACGCTGGGGCTCGCGTTCGCCGCGATGACACTGATCTTCCGCACGCGGGGCTTCCGCCAGCTGCTGCGCGACGCAAAGGCTGCGCGGGCCGCCGAGTCGGGTTAGGGTTGGCCCACACCCCAACCAGGAGGTAGGCATGGCCGCAGCGGAGGTAAAGAGCTTCGACTCGCCCGACGAGGTTCGCCCGTTCGAGGGCAAGGGTCAGGCGAAGGTGGTCAACATTGGAGGCCAGACCGTGGGCCGGGGGACGTTTGAGCCCGGCTGGAAGTGGTCCGAGAACGTCAAGCCGATCGCGGGGACCGATTCGTGCCAGGTCTCGCATCTCGGCTACGTGCTGTCCGGCCGCATGCGGGTGTACATGGACGACGGCTCCGAGGTCGAGGTGGGCCCCGGCGACGTCGTGGCGATCCCGCCGGGCCACGACGCCGAGATCGTGGGCGACGAGGCCTGCGAGATGGTCGACTTCGGCGAGTTCGGCGAGTACGCGAAGCGGTAGCAGGAGCTACGTCGACTCGGCCCCGCCAGCGCCGGCGGCGGGGCCGAGGTGGGCGGCGCCGTTCCACAACCAGAACACCGGGACCTCGCGCTCCCAGCCCATCACGCTGACGGTCGCCGTCGACAGCCCGAAGCGGCCGCCCTCGCCGGGTGCGAGGTCGATCCAGCGGGCGGCCAGCACGCGCAGCACGTGGCCGTGGCCGAACAGCGCGCAGTCGCCGCCGGCGGCGCGGACCTCGGCGATCACGCGGTCGACGCGGGCGCCGACCTGGGCCGCGGTCTCGCCGCCGGGGCAGCCGTCGCGCCACAGCAGCCAGTCGGGGTGCCCCCTACGGATGTCCGCCGTGGTCACGCCCTCGTAGTCGCCGTAATCCCATTCCAGCAGGTCTTCGCGCACCTGGGCGTGGGCGCCCAGTCCGGCCAGCTCGGCGGTCTCGCGCGCCCGTCCGAGCGGGCTCGTCAGCACGAGCTCGAACGTCCTCCCGGCGAGGCGGTCGTGCAGCGCGCGAGCCTGCGCGCGGCCGTCGTCTGTCAGCGGGATGTCGGTCGAGCCGGTGTGGCGCCCGTTCAAGCTCCACTCGGTCTGACCGTGGCGCAGCAGCAGGACCTCCGGGCCGGTCTTGGCCATCGGGGCTCCCCGGCGTCCCTAGGAGTCGACCGCTTCGTAGGCGTTGCGCTCGACCATGTCCCGCAGCTGCTCGTCCGTGAACCCCGAGTCCGGGTGCTGCGCCTCGATGTGGCGCCGCAGCGCCTCGACGAGCTCGTCGTCGGTGGCCGCCGAGACGACCTCGCCGTCGATCGGGGACTCGATGACTCGCATATTCAGCCTCCTCCTCTCACCTGCGCCGGGATCCGGGCCGCCGCCTCCTGGTCGAGGATCACGGTCAGCCGGCCCGTGTCCGGCGCGATCAGGCTCCCGGGCGCGTCGCGCTCGGGCGGGCGCGCGAAGGCCCGGTGCACCGCCTCGGCTTTGTCCGCGCCGGTGACCAGGAACAGCACCTCGCGCCCCGCGTTGAGCACCGGCAGCGTGAGGCTCACGCGCGAGACCCACGGCGGACGCCCCGGCTCCTCGACCGCGACCACGAGGCGGTCGTGCACCTCGAGCGAAAGCTGCCCGGGGAACAGCGAGGCGACGTGGGCATCCGGGCCGAGGCCCAGCAGGATCAGGTCGAGCTGCGGCACCCCGTCGCCGAACGCGGCGCGCAGCTCGTCCTCGTAGGCGTCGGCGGCCGAGCGCGGCTCCTCGCGCTCGCCCTCGATGCGGTGGACCTCCGGCTGCTCGCCGTCGATCCGGTCGAGCAGCGCCGCCTTCGCCATGCCGTAGTTGGAGCGCTCGTCGTCCGGCGGGACGCAGCGCTCGTCGCCCCACCACAGCGAGACGCCGGACCAGTTCACGTCCATCGCCGCGAGCTGCTCGTAGGCGACCTGCGGCGTGGAGCCACCGGTGAGCGCGATGTGCCCGCCGGCGTTCGCGGCCTCGGCGAGCCGCTCGGCGCAGCGCTGCGCCGGGTCGTCGACAACCTCGAAGGTCGGGTCGCGCGCGGTCACGGCAGCATCGCCCTGGCCGCTTCGAGCGCGGGTCGGTAGGTGGAGTCGCGCAGCAGCGCCTGGCGCACGCCCTCGCCGAGGATCCCGCCCTCGCCGCGCGATGCGCCGAGCACGGTCCAGCGCTGCTCGTTCCCGTCCCTGGTCCGGCGGCTGGCGCTCAGCCCGCCCGGCCCGCGATCGAGCGAGATCGAGTAGCCCTGGGCGGTCTCCAGCGTGACTCCGGCGAGGCCCGGGACCCCGAGCTCGTCGGTGCTCTCCAGCGTCACCTGCACCTCCTGGCGGCGGCCCCGCGCCTTGCCCCGAAGGGTTCCGTCGCGGCGGATGAACGCATGCGGCCGCCAGCGCAGGCGCGAGGCCAGCCAGCCCACCAGCATCAGCGCCGCGGCCGCCGAGTCCGACCGGTGGCGGACCGTCACCGCGCTGATCTGGCCCAGCGCAGGGCGCAGGTCGGGCGGGTCGAAGGTGGCGGCGATCCGTTCGCGCCAGGGCGTCGAGCGCAGCCAGGCCAGGTCGACGATGTAGGCGCGCTCGGCCAGCTCGGCCACGCGCGCGAGCGCGGCGGCCACGTCGAGCTCCTCGACCGAGTCCAAGAGCACGACGTCGGCGAGGTCGAGCAGCGCGTCCACCGCTTCGGGATGGCCGTGCGGCGACCACACGATGGTGATGAGGTCGCGGACCAGCAGCGGGTCGACGATCGTCGCGAGGTTGGGGACGTGGTCGTCCCCAACGTCGACCTCGACGTCCTCGTGCGTGAGCGCGAGCTGCCCGGGCTCCTCGAGGTCCACGTCGGAGTGCACCGAGGCCCAGGCGTCGAGTGCGGTGCGTCCGGGCTCGACCGCGACCAGCACCGTGCGCGACGCGTGATAGCGGCCCACCCGCTCGAGCCGGTTCTGGATCTCGCCCTTCCACTCGCGATCCACGATCGCGACCATGTTGAGCACGCGCGCGGGCACGTAGCCCTCGTGGTCCTCGTAGCGCGCGTGCAGCAACTGGCGCAGCGCCGCCTCGATCTTCTCCGGCGAGCAGTCGCGGGCGCTCCAGACCGCCTCGCTCACAGCGCCCGCCAGTGGTGGCCCGGCTCGAGCAGCTCGTCAGCCTCGTGTGGTCCCTGCGAGCCGGCCGCGTACTGGGGAATCGGGCCGCCCGCCTCCCTCCAGGCGGCGAGGATCGGGTCGATGATCGACCACAGCGCGTCGACCTCGTCGTTGCGCGTGAACAGCAGCGCCTCGCCGCGCATGGCGTCCAGGATCAGCCGCTCGTACGCCTCGGGAGACTGGGACAGGAACGCGGTCCCGTAGCGGAACTCCATGTTCACCGGGCGGATCCGCATGCGCGCGCCCGGGATCTTCGCTCCCAGCGACAACGACACGCCCTCGTCGGGCTGCACCGTCAGGATGAGTTGGTTGGGCTGCACGCCGAGCGAGCCCTGCTCCTGGAAGGCGAGATGGGGTACGGGCCGCAGCGTCACGGCGATCTCGGTGAGCTTGCGCGCCAGGCGCTTGCCGGTTCGCAGGTAGATCGGCACGCCCGCCCAGCGCCAGTTGTTGACGCTCAGGCGGAGGGCGGCGTAGGTCTCGGTGAACGAGTCGGGCGGCACGCCGTCCTCCTCGAGGTAACCGTTGACCGGCTCGCCGGCGATCGCGCCCGACGCGTACTGTGCGCGCACGGCCATGCCGGACACGTCCTCCGCGGTCGGCGGGCGGATCGCCTGCATGACCTTCGACTTCTCGTTGCGCACCTGCTCGGCGTTGAACGCCGTCGGCGGCTCCATGCACAGCAGCGCAAGCAGCTGGAGCATGTGGTTCTGAACCAGGTCGCGGAGGGCGCCGGCGTTGTCGTAATAGCCGGCGCGGGTACCGATGCCGAGGTCCTCCGCCGCCGTGATCTGCACGTAGTCGATGTAGTTCCGGTTCCAGACCGGTTCGAACATGCTGTTGGCGAAGCGGAACGCCAGCATGTTCTGGACGGTCTCCTTCCCCAGGTAGTGGTCGATCCGGTAGACCTGGCTCTCGCGGAAGACCCGCAGCACCTGGCGGTTGAGCTTGCGGGCCGAGTCGAGGTCGTAGCCGAAGGGCTTCTCGATCACGACCCGTACCTCGGCGTCCTTGCGCCGGTTGAGCTCGGCCTCGCCCAGGGCCTCCACGATCACCGGGAAGAACTCCGGCGCGGTCGAGAGGTAGAAGACGCGGTTGAAGACGATGTCCGCGGCGGCGTCGAACTCCTCGATCTGCGCGTCCAGCCCCTCGTACACGGCCGGGTCGTCGAAGCCGCCCGGCACGTAGCGCACGTTCCCGAGCAGCGCATCGAGCACCTCGGCGTTGGGCGGCGTGCGCGAGAAGTTCTCGATCGCGGCGCGCATCTCGGCGCGGAACTCCTCGTGCGCCTTCTGGCTGCGCGACACGCCGATCAGATTGAAGCGCTCGGGCAGCGAGCCCTCGTGCGCGAGGTTGTACAGCGCCGGCAGCAGCTTGCGCTTGGCCAGGTCGCCGGTGGCCCCGAAGATGACGAGCGTGGTCGGGTGGACAGGGAGGCGCTCGAGGCCCTCGGTGAGCGGATTCTCCTCGGTGGCGGTGGCCATCAGAGCGCCTCGATCCGCGCGGTCAGTGCGTTCAGCGCCGCGACCGCGTCCCCCTCCAGCGTGACGCGCTCGGCCGGCAGGCCGTGGTCGCGCAGCGTCTGCAGGTCGCCGGTGGCGGCGGCGTGCTTGAGCGTCCGGAACGTGTAGGCCTCGCCGGGGATCTCGACGTCGTCGCCCTCGTCTCCGACCAGCTGCAGGAAGCGGCCGACCGGTGGGCCGCCCTTGTGCATCTGCCCGGTCGAGTGCTGGAAGCGCGGGCCGTAGCCGAACGTGACCGCGGCGCCGGTCTTCGCGCGCAGCGCCTCGCGCAGCTCGATGATCGCGCGGTCGAACGCCTCCGAGGGCTTGAGATAGCCCAGCACCGCCACGTAGTGCGGTGGACCGGCGTCGGCCAGCAGCGCGCGCAGCGCGTCGTCGTCGGCGTCGGCGACCTCGGGCAGGTGGCCCTCGGCCTTGTAGCCGTCGAGCACTTTGTTGGTGTTGTCCTTGGCCTCCTGCACGTTGGGCTGGTCGAACGGGTTGATGCCGATCGCCCAGCCGGCGACCGCGACGGCGAACTCGGCGAAGAAGAAGATGCGGCCCAGGTCGGTGGCCCCGTGCACGGACAGCGTCAGCACCGGCTGGCCGCCCCGGGCGAGCGCGTCGACCTTGGCGTCCAGGTCCTCGTCGGGCTCGTCGGCGTTGCGCAGGTAGGCGAACAGCCGGTCGTCGCCGTAGGCACCCGGGCGGCCCGATCGGCTCGTCCGCCACCGGCAGCACGCCCTTCCCCTGCTTGCCGGTGCTCTCGGCGATCAACTGCTCGACCCAGAGGCCGAACGAGGAGATCGGCTCGGACACGATGAACGTGCACTTGTCGCGCCCGGCGTTGGCGAGCGCGCCCAGGACGATGCCGAGCCACAGGCCCGAGTTGCTGGTGCCCTGGTCGTAGCTGGTGCAGTTCTGCTCGGCCACCTGGCAGCGATGCAGCAGCGCCTCGATCGCCACGCCCATGCAGGCCGCCGGCACGAGCCCGAAGTAGGAGAGCACGGAGTAGCGCCCGCCGATGTCGGGGTCGTTCTCGAACACGCGGCGGAAGCCGTTGGACTCCGCCAGGGTCACGAGCGGGCTGCCCGGGTCGGTGACGGCCACGAAGTGCTTGCCCGCCTGGGCCTCCCCGACCGCCGCGTCGACCTGCGCGCGGAAGTAGCGGTAGTGCGACAGCGTCTCGATCGTCCCGCCGGACTTCGAGGAGACGATGAAGAGCGTCTTGGCCAGGTCGATCCGGCCCTCGACCTCGAGCACCGCGGCCGGGATCGGTCGAGTCGAGCACGTGCAGGCGCATCGCGCCCTCGATGTCGCCGAACGTGCGGCGAATCACCTCGGGCCCGAGGCTCGAGCCGCCCATGCCGCAGAGCACGCACTCCGTCCAGGCCCTCCGCCTGGCACTCCGCCACGAACGCGCGCAGCTCGGCGGCGTGCTCGAGCATCGGCTCGGAGATGGTCAACCAACCAAGGCGGTCACCGATCTCCCGCGACGCCGTGCTCGCCCCAGAGCGTGTCGTCCTTGCGCCAGACGCGCTGGGCAACCGACTCGGCGATCGCCTTCTTGCCCGTGTCGGCGATCGGGCCCTCGAGGTCCGCGGGCAACGTGGACCTGATGGTCGGCGGCCGGCCGAGCGCCACCGCCTCGCGCTGGTCGTCGATGCCCGCCAGCAGCGTGTCGAGCGAGACCTCGAAGGCCTTGACCCCGTCACGCAGCAGCTTCGCCGTGACGTCCGCGAGGTCGATTCCCGCGTCGGCGAGCGCCTGGAGCTCCTGTTGTGGGTCCTGGTCCACCGTCGGGCCGCTCACCTCGCTGCGCTCGGCGGCGGCGAGCAGGGTGGGCAGCGGCATGGTGTTGACGGTGTGGGGCCCAGCCAGGTCGTCGACGTACTTCGTCTCCGAGTAGTGCGGGTTCTTCACGCCGGTCGAGGCCCACAGCGGGCGCTGGACGCGCGCGCCGGCCTCGCGCAGCCGCGCGAAACGATCGCCGTCGAAGATCGCCTCAAAGCGCTGGTAGGCGGCGCGCGCGTTGGCCACCGCGGCGGTGCCCTGCAGCTCGGTGTTGCCCGTCGCCTCGAGCCGCTTGTCGACCTCCGTGTCGACGCGCGACACGAAGAACGACGCGACCGAGTGGATGTCCACGCTCTTGCCCTCGTCCAGCCGGCGCTCGAGCCCGCGGATGTAGGCCTCGGCGACCTTGGCGTAGGCCTCGACCGCGAACAGCAGCGTGACGTTGACGTTGATGCCCTCGTAGATCGCCTGCTCGATCGCCGGCACCCCCTCCTCGGTACCGGGGATCTTGATCAGCGCGTTGGGCCGGTCGAGGCGCTTCCAGAACGCGCGCACCTGCTCGAGCGTCCCCTCCGTGTCGTGCGCGAGATCGGGCGTCGACCTCGAGCGAGACGAAGCCGTCGTCGTGGTCGTGCTCCTCCCATACCGGCCGCAGCACGTCGGCCGCCATCTGCACGTCGGTGACGGCGATCCGCTCGTAGATCGCCTTCGCGTCGAGGCCCTCGCGGGCCAGCGCCTTCAGCTCGTCGTCGTAGTCGTCGGAGCCGAGGATCGCCTTCTCGAAGATCGCCGGGTTGGCGGTGACCCCGCGCAGCGAGTCCTCGTCGATCAGGCGCTGGAGCTCGCCCCCCTCGATCAATCCGCGGCGGATCTGGTCCAGCCACACGCTCGTGCCCGCGGCGGTGAGTGCGGCGAGGCGAGGGTTGACCTCGGTGCTGACGCTCATGGGCGGCGTTCTCCTTTTCGTTCAGTTCAGGTTCAGGCCTTGGCGCGCTTTGCGACTGCGCCGGCGCGGTCGGCGATGTTCTCGGGGGTGAAGCCGAAATGCTCGTACAGCACCGGCTGCGGTGCGGACGCTCCGAACGTGGTCATCCCGAGCACGTCTCCGAGGTCACCCACCCAGCGCCACCACGGCTGTAGCGACGCCGCCTCGACGGCGAGCCGCGCCCGGCAAGAGGGCGGAAGGACGCCGTCCCGGTAGTCCTGCGATCTGCGCCACGAACGTGTCCATGCAGGGCATGCTGACGACGCGGGTCGCCGTCCCGGCGGCCTCGAGCAGATCGGCGGCGCTGTTGCAGAGGTGCACCTCGGAGCCCGTGGCCATCAGGATCAGGTCGGGCTCGGGATCCTTGTAGGACTCCCGGAGCACGTACGCGCCCCGCTCGATCGCGTCGCCGGGCACCCCGGCCGGGTTCCACGTGGGCAGGCCCTGACGCGAGAAGACCAGCACGGTCGGGGCGTCCGTGGCGGCGATCGCGAAGCGCCAGGCCAGCGCCGTCTCGTTGGCGCCGGCCGGGCGCACG
The DNA here is from genome assembly GCA_963725645.1 of uncultured Actinomycetes bacterium. Lineage (GTDB taxonomy): Bacteria > Actinomycetota > Thermoleophilia > Solirubrobacterales > Solirubrobacteraceae > JALYZC01. The sequence continues at coordinate 1,025,057 of CAVRZD010000006.1, read as the reverse complement.
ACGTTGAGCTGCGGAACGGCGCGCAGGTGCGCGAGCTGCTCGACCGGCTGGTGCGTGGGCCCGTCCTCGCCGAGCCCGATCGAGTCGTGTGTGTAGACGAAGATCGCCGGCAGCCGCATCAGCGCGGCCAGCCGGACCGCCCCCTTCATGTAGTCGTTGAAGTTGAAGAAGGTCGCCGCCGTAGGCGCGGAAGTAGTGCAGGTTGAGGCCGTTGACGACCGCCCCCATCCCGTGCTCGCGCACCCCGAAGTGGATGTTGCGGCCCACGTATTCGCCCGGGCGCGACGTCGCCGCCGCCCTCGATCTCCGTCAGGTTGGACGAGGCCAGGTCGGCCGCCCCGCCGACGAGCTCGGGGACCTGGGCGGCCGCCCACTGGATCACCTTGGCGGACGACTTGCGTGTCGCCACCATGCCGTCGTCGACGTGGAACTTGGGCACGTCCTTGTCCCAGCCGTCGGGAAGGCGCCGCGCATAGATGCGCTGCAGCTCGGCGCCCAGCTCCGGCTCGGCGGCCGCGTAGGCCTTCAGCCGGTCCTCCCACTCCGCCTGCCACTCCTTCCCGCGCTCCACGGCCTCGCGGTAGTGCGCCAGCGCCTCGTCGGGCACCAGGAACTGCGCGTCCGGCGGCCAGCCGTAGGCCTCCTTGGTCAGGCGCACCTCCTCCTCGCCGAGCGGCGCGCCGTGCGCCGCCTTCGTGTCCTGCTTGTTCGGGCTGCCGATGCCGATGTGGGTGCGGATGACGATGAGGATGGGCCGGTCCTCGACGTCCTTGGCCTCCTGCACCGCGGCCTCGAGGCGATCGAGCTCGATGTCCTCCCCCAGGTCGTGCACGTGCCAGCCGTAGGCCTCGAACCGCCCGGGCACGTCCTCGGAGAACGCCATCGCGGTGTCTCCGTCGAGCTGGATGTGGTTGTCGTCGTAGAACGCGATCAGGCGACCGAGCTTGAGGTGGCCGGCGAGCGAGCAGGCCTCCGAGGCGACGCCCTCCTGGAGGTCGCCGTCCGACGCGATCGCGTACGTGTGGTGATCGACGATCTCGTGGCCGGGCCGGTTGAAGCGCGCGGCCAGCATGCGCTCGGCCAGCGCCATTCCCACCGCGTTGGAGATGCCCTGGCCCAGCGGGCCCGTCGTCGTCTCGATCCCGGCTGCGTGGCCGTACTCGGGGTGGCCGGCGGTCGGCGAGCCGAGCTGGCGGAAGTTCTTGAGGTCGTCGAGCGTGAGCCCGTAGCCGGTCAGGTACAGAGCCGAGTACAGGAGCATCGAGGCGTGGCCGCAGGACAGGACGAAGCGGTCGCGGTCGGGCCAGTCGGCGTCGGCCGGGTTGTGGCGCATCAGGCGCGTGTAGAGCACGTAGGCGACGGGGGCCAGAGCCATCGGCGTCCCCGGGTGGCCGGAGTTCGCCTTCTGGACCGCGTCCATCGACAGTGTCCGGATGGTGTCGATACACAGCTTGTCCAGCGTCTTGCTCTCCGTCATCGTCGTCATGCAGTCAGCCCTCGCCGCCCCTCGGTTACACGGTCGTGCTGCAGCGCCGACAATATCGCCCGTGCCGAGCGCGGTGTGGAGCCCGTGGTTTGCGTTCGCGGGGGCAGGTGGGAGATGATCGCGCCATGGCGGCACTCACGAGCGTCCCCGTTTCCGCGCTTCCCTACGAACGGTTCGCGCAGGTGCTCGGCCCGGACCGTTTCGCGCAGTTCCGCGAGGCGGCCGACCACGGGCGCACGCTGCTCGACGGACGGGTCGTGTGGAACGTCAACTCGACCGCCCGCGGCGGCGGCGTGGCCGAGATGCTGGTGTCGCTGCTCGCCTACGCGCGCGGCGCGGGGATCAACGCGCGCTGGGAGGTCATCTCGGGCAACGACCCGTTCTTCGCGCTGACCAAGCGCATCCACAACAACCTCCACTCCGACCCCGGGGACGGCGGCGACCTCGGTGACGCGGAGCACAAGATCTACGAGGACGCGCTGGCCGAGAACATCGCGGAGTTCACCGAGCTGGTGGCGGCGGACGACGTGGTTATCGTGCACGACCCCCAGCCGGCCGGCCTGATCCCGATGCTCAAGGACCGGGTCGGCTGCACCGTGATCTGGCGCTGCCACGTCGGAATCGACCAACCGAGCGACCTCTCGCGGCGGGCCTGGAATTTCCTCATCCCGTACGTCGAGCCTGCCGACGCCTACGTGTTCTCGCGCGAGAAGTTCATCTGGGAGGGGCTCGACCGGGCGAAGGTCGACGTCATCGCGCCGGTCATCGATGCCTTCTCGGCCAAGAACCAGGAGCTGTCGGAGGACCAAGTCGCGGGGATCCTCGCGGCGGCCGGCCTCCAACCCGACGGCGCGGCCGGGGAGGCCACGTTCCTGCGCGAGGACGGCAGCCCCGAGCGCGTGGTGCGCCAGGCGACGCTGTTCGAGGGCCGCGCGCTGACGGGAGCGGACCCGGTCGAGGTCCAGGTGTCGCGCTGGGACCGCCTCAAGGACCCGATCGGCGTGATCAAGGGCTTCGTCGAGCACGTCGTGCCCGGGTCCGGCGCGCACCTCGTGTACGCGGGACCCGCGGTGGAGGCGGTGTCCGACGACCCGGAGGGCAAGGAGGTGCTCGACGAGGCCACGGCCTACTTCGACGGCCTGTCCGGGGAGGCGAAGGAGCGCGTCCACCTCGCCTGCCTGCCGATGGACGACCTCGAGGAGAACGCGGCGATCGTCAACGCGCTGCAGCGGCGCGCAAACGTCGTCGTGCAGAAGTCCATCGCCGAGGGTTTCGGCCTGACGGTGGCCGAGGGCATGTGGAAGGCGCGCCCCGTCGTCGCCACGCGCATCGGCGGCATCCAGGACCAGATCGTGGACGGGGAGACCGGCATCCTGCTCGACGACGCAACCGATCTCGCCGCCTACGGCGCGGCCGTGCGCGAGCTGCTGGACGACCCCGAGCGGGCCCATCGCATCGGCCTGGCGGCGCAGGCCCGCGTGCGCGACGAGTTCCTCGCCGTGCGCAGCCTCATGCAGTACCTCAACCTGATCCAGAAGCTCCTGGACGCATGACGCTCCGCGGCGCCGTGGGAGACTGACGGGCATGGCCAATCGCGGTGGCGTCGACCTCGGCGGCACGAAGATCCAGACCGTGATCGTGGACGCCAAGCACAAGGTGCTCGGCCAGGCGCGGCGGCCCACCCCCACCACCGGGACGCCCGCGGACGTCAAGGACGCGATCGCGGCCGCGCTCGTGGAGGCGGCGGACGTCGCCGGGACGAAGACCTCCGAGCTGTCGGGCATCGGGGTCGGCTCCCCCGGCGAGATCGACCCGCGGACCGGCGCCGTCTCGCAGGCGCGCAACCTGCCGGGCTGGGAGGGCACGTACCCGCTGGCGCAGGCGCTCACGGAGGCCTGCGGCGCACCGACCGCGGTCGGCAACGACGTGCAGGTCGCCACCAACGCCGAGTTCGAGCTCGGAGCCGGCAGGGAGTACCGGTCGATCCTCGGCGTGTTCTGGGGCACCGGCGTCGGGGGCGGCCTGGTCCTCGACGGCAAGCCCTGGCTCGGGCGCGGCGGCGCCGGCGAGATCGGCCACGTCGTCGTCCGCCTCAACGGCGCGCGCTGCCCGTGCGGGCGCCGCGGCTGCATGGAGGCCTACGCCGGCCGCGCGGCGATGGAGGCCAAGGCGCGTCAGGAGGTGGCGAAGGGACGGAAGACCGACCTGTTCCGGATCATGGAGAAGCGCGGCCGGGAGCGGCTGACCAGCGGCATCTGGGCGCGCGCGGTGAAGAAGCAGGACCCGCTGGCGCTGGAGCTGATCGAGCGCGCCATCGAGCACCTCGGCCCCGGCGTCGCCTCCGCCTGCAACATCCTCGACGTCGAGTGCGTGGTGGTGGGCGGCGGCCTTGGCGTCCGCTTCGGCGAGTCCTACGTCAGGCGGATCGAGAAGGCAATGATGCCCCACCTGTTCGCGTCCGATCACCCGCCCGACGTGAAGGTGGCCTCGCTCGGCGACCTCGGCGGCGCGATCGGCGCCGCCCTGCTGGCCCCCACCGGCCGGAGCTCCCGCCCGGTGGCGGAAGCCACCGCGGCCGACGGCGCCGGCGGCTAGTAGGCGCGGCCGGAAGTATCGGTAGGAATTCTTGAAGGGGTTTGGTTGCGGGCGCTGAATCTGGTTGGCGATGGCCCGCCGTGCCCGCAACCGGATTGAGCTCAGTGACGAGGAGCGCTGTGAGCTTGAGCGCACTGCTCGGGCTGAGAAGCGCCCGTGGCGTGAGGTGCAGCGGGCGCGGATTGTGCTCCATGCCGCCGACGGGTTGGCCGACACTGAGATCGCGGCGCGGCTGGACACCTCGGCGGGGCTTGTCGGGCGCTGGCGAAGGCGGTTCTTCGAGGATCGCCTCGATGGGTTGACCGACAAGCCGCGCGCGGGCCGCCCGCGCCGTTTTCCCCCGGAGCAGGTCGCCGAGGTCAAGGCGATCGCTTGCGAGCTGCCCGCGACGGTCGGGCTGCCGCTGTCGCGCTTCACGCGCACTGAGCTGCACCGGCTGGTGATCGAGCGCGGCGTCACCGACGCGTCGGCCTCGACGATCTGGCGCTGGCTTTCGGAGGACGCGATCAAGCCCTGGCAGCAGCGCTCGTGGCTGTTCGTGCGCGACCCCGACTTCCGGGCCAAGGCGGCGCGCGTGCTCGATCTCTACGGCCGTCGCTTCGAAGGGCGCAGGCTGCGTCCCGACGAGCTCGTGATCTGCGCCGATGAGAAGTCCCAGTTGCAGGCGCTCGGGCGCCGCCACCGGACTTTGGCGCCAGCTCCCGGCCGGCCCGGGCTGATCGAGTTCGACTACCGCCGCGGCGGCACGCTCGCCTACCTGGCCGCCTGGGACGTCCACCACGCCAACCTCTACGGCCGCGTCGAGGAGCGGACCGGGATCGAGCCGTTCGCACGGCTCGTCGATCAAGTCATGACCAGTGAGCCCTACGCCTCGGCGCGGCGCGTGTTCTGGATCGTCGACAACGGCTCCTCGCACGCCGGCAAAGCCTCGATCGAGCGGCTCGAGGGCGCCTATGAGAACCTGCGCCTGATCCACCTGCCGATCCACGCCTCCTGGCTCAACCAGATCGAGCTCTACTTCTCGATCGTTCAGCGCAAGGCGCTCACGCCCAACGACTTCACCGACCTCGACGCGCTCACCAACCGGCTGCTCGCCTTCGAGGACCACTACCGCCAAATCGCCCGGCCCTTCGACTGGACCTTCACCCGCTCAGACCTCGACCGCGTCCTAAAACGCATCGCCCACCACGAACCGCACCTCCAGCTCGCGGCCTAACCATCAGAACTTGCGGACAGGTCTACTAGTCCTAGCCGAGCCCGTGCCAGCGGGCGCTCCACACCCCCGCGCTGGTCAGGAGGCGGGGCACGATGGCGATCAGCAGCCACGAGGACTTCGCCAGGTCGGTGTCCACGTAGGCCAGGGGGATCGAGGCGAGGAAGACGGCCGCGGGAACGAGGTTGCGGATGATCATCTCGCCCCCCTGCGCCTGCTGGTCGGGTGCCAGCAGGTTGGCCCGCACGGCCACGACCATCATCAGCGTGTCCGCCAGTCCGGCGAGCGCGACGTTGATCGCGTACGCCGTCAGCGCGGTGGGGTCGTTGCCGTAGTCGCCCAGCAGCGCGGTCGAGAACGGCAGCAGGCCGATGAAGGACAGGTACAGCAGGTTGAGCCACAGCAGGCGCCCGTCGAAGCCGCGCAGGCTGTCGAAGAAGTAGTGGTGGCCGACCCAGAACAGGCCGATCACGGCGAACCCGATGAAGTAGCTGACGAAGTTGTCGCTGAGGCTGGACAGCGCGTGGTCGAGCTTCTCTCCGTGGCCGAGCTTCGGAATATCGAGGCTCAGCACGAGCAGGGTGATGGCGATGGCGAACACGCCGTCGCTGAAGGCGACGGTGCGCTCGAAGCCCTTGCGGCTCTCCCCGCCGGCCGACGCGACGGCCATGGCGACTAGGTCGCGGCGCCCCCGCGTGCCCGTGTTTGCACGCGCTGCCGGATGATCCACGGCGCGAAGCCCGCGAAGGGACCGCTGCTCCTCATGCCCCTCCGTTCGCGGCAACCGCCACGAACCCTGCCGGCGTGGGATTCTGGCTGTTCTACGCTGCTGGCGTGTCGCCCGCGCCGCCCGTCGTCGCTGTCATCCCCGCACTCGACGAGGAGGCGACCATCGGTGCCGTGGTCGCCGGCGCCACGGCCGCGTGCGACGAGGTCGTGGTGGTGGACAACGCGTCGGCCGACGCCACCGCGGGCCGCGCCGCCGCCGCCGGCGCGCGCGTGGTGCGCGAGCTCCGTCGCGGGTACGGCGCCGCCTGCCTGACCGGAGCGCTGGCGGCCGACCCCGCCGCCGTCCTGCTGTTCCTCGACGGCGACGGCTCGGATGACCCGCGCCGGCTGACGGCGGTGACCGAGCCCGTCGCGGGCGGACGGGCCGACCTCGTCCTGGGCTCGCGGACCCTCGGACGGCGGCAGCCCGGGTCGGTGCTCGGCCACCAGATGGCGGCGAACCGCGCGCTGGCCGCGCTGATCCGCGCGGCCTGGGGCGCGCGCGTGACCGACCTGGGGCCGCTGCGCGCCATCGCGCGGCGCGACCTGCTCGAGCTGCGGATGCGCTCGCGCACGTACGGGTGGCCGCTGGAGATGGTGGTCAAGGCGGCCCGAGCGGGCCTGCGCGTGGCTGAGGTGCCGGTCGACGCGCGCCCGCGCGGCGGCGGCGAGTCGAAGGTCTCGGGCACGCTCGGCGGCACCGTGCGCACCGCGGCGCGCTTCGCCGAGGTGCTCGTGCGCGACGGGCTCGGGCCGCGCCCGCGACCACGCGGTTGAGTCCCTCGCCGCCCGCACGGGGCGGCCCACGGGTCACGCTCAGCGGATGTTCAGGGTCGCGTCGTGCCCCTCGGGGTTGGCGTCGGCCGCGGCGAGCAGCGCGCTCGCCGGACCGTCGAGGGGCAGACGCTGGCGGGTCAGCAGCAGGTCGGTGTCCAGCCGGCCGGCGTGGACCGTCGGCGCGAACGGACTCCAGAAGGCGCCGTCGACGGTGAGCGTGAGCTCGGGGAAGAGATCCTTCGGCTCCGGCACCACGCCCATGTCGTGGTCGATGGCGCGGCCGCGGCGGACGATCGGGCGCACGACGTGATCCTCGTCGGGCACGCCGAGCGAGCGATGCAGCGCGCACAGGCGCTCCATCTGCTCGGGGGTGTTGCGATCGCCGGTGGTGGCGATCCGCACCGGGATCCCCAGCTCGACGAGGCGCGGGACGGCGTGGACGACCTTCGCGAAGTTGTGCGGGGCCCGGTACTCGTCGTTGACGTCGGGCTCGGCGCTGTCGAGCGAGATCTGCACGGTGACCGGGAGGTCGGCCAGCGGGCGCATCCGCGCCAGCAGCCGCTCGGTGAACAGCGTCGCGTTGGAGAGCACGACCACCGGCAGGATCCGCGCGAGCTCGATCAGCAGCTCGGGGAGGTCGGGCAGGAGGAACGGCTCGCCGCCGGTCACCCCGAGGGCGCGGAACCCGAGCGCGCGCGCCTGGCGCGCCGACTCCACCATGTCGCCCGCGCCGAGCAACCTCCGCGGGACGGCCGGCGCCGACTCGGTGAGGCAGTAGCGGCAGCGCAGGTTGCAGTGGTAGTTGGAGTACAGCCACAGGCGCTCGGACACGCGGCCGTCGTCGATCGCTCCGCGCAGGGCGTCGGCGGTCGCGCTCACCGCGGCGCCACCCCCGCGGCCTCGAGCCGCGCCAGCGTGGCCGGGCTCGTCGGCAGCTCGAGCGCCGTGCAGAAGCGGTTGAGCATCAGCGTGGCGCCGGCGACCAGCGTCAGCTCGACGACCTCGTGCTCGGCGAAGTGCTCGCCCAGCCGCTCCACGGCGGCGTCGGGGACGGGCTCGGGCGCGGCGCACAGGGCGTCGCACCACGCGACCAGGGCGGCCTCGCGCTCCGACAGTGCGCTCGGCGTCGCGCACAGGCCGGCCGTCTCCTCCACGCTCAGCCCGGCGTCCCACGCGGCCACGGTGTGCGTGTCGACGCAGTAGCGACAGCCACTGCGCGCGGAGACCCTGAGGATCGCGATCTCCTTCGTGCGCACGTCGATCGACGTCTCCCCGTAGACGCGCGCAACGAACGACAGCGTGACCTCGAGCAGCTCCGGCACCTGCGCCAGGGTCCGCGTGAGCGGCGACGCCGATCCGTCCTCGCCGTAGTACGGCTTCGCCAGGAGCGGCGCCTGCGCGGCCTCGATCAGCTCGACCCGGCTCAGGGCGCGGCGCCCTCCCGCTCCCGCCTCCGGTCCAGCAGGCCGAGCAACACGAGCAGGACCCCGAAGGTCGCGCCGGCCTGCCACGCCACGTCGGTGTGGTGCGCTTCCCCGCCGGTCCGGGCCGCGAGGATCACTCCGGCCAGCGCGAGCCCGCCGATCACCGCGACGGCCAGTCGCGCCGCCGCGCCCACGCGGGGGCCGAACGTCGGCGGGCCGAGCAGCCGCGCGCCGAGGCGCCGGCGCGAGTCCAGCAGGGTGGGCAGCGCGGACAGGCCGACGACCGCCGCGATCACCACGAGGCTGAGGATCTCCCACACCCAGCGCCGCGGAGCCAGCTCGGACACCCACAGCGCGGTCAGGTGGCCGGCGCTGACGAGGGCGACGATGCCCGTCCCGATCCCGAGCACGAGCAGGACGCCCAGGCCCAGCTCGAACACCGCCTGCACCGGAGCGAAGAACGAGCCGTGGTCGGCGACGAACTTCTCCACGTCCTTCCACGCGCCCGGCGCGGTGCCGTCGACGCGGTAGCCGCCGATCAGCGCCGCGTAGCCCTTCGTCTCGTACAGGTGCTTGTTGAGGTTCTCGAAGAAGACCGAGACGAACAGGCCGCCGAGCATCACGCGCAAGACCGACAGCCAGGCCACGCGCTCCAGCGCACCGGCGGCGGCCGCCGCTCGCGACTGCGCCGGGGCGACGGTGACGTCTGGGCTGGCCATGGAGCGAGGGTACTCCCGGCGCCTCCGTTGTTACAGATGCGCGGCGTGTGTGACCATCCTCGTATGTCCCGCGACGCGTGGCGCACGACCGCGGTGGCGGTGCTCGGCGTCGCGCTGGTGGCGCTCGCGTGGCCGCTGCACGGGCTGACCGACCTCGTCGATCCCCGCGCGCCCTACGTCACCGCCGCGCTCGCGATGGTCGTGGTGTGCGGGCTGGCGGCGGCGCTGCTGTGGCGCCGCGCGCGCCGCCGCGACGTCGTCATCGTGCTGGTCGTGGCCGTGGCCGCCCGCGCGGTCCTGGTGCCCGCCGCGCCCACGTTGTCCGACGACGCCTACCGGTTCGTGTGGGACGGTCGCGTGCAGGCGGCCGGCATCAACCCCTACAGCCACGTGCCGGCGGATCGGCGGCTCGTGCACCTCCGCGATTGGAGGGTGTTCACGCGGGTCAACCGGCCGCACACCCGGACGCTCTACCCGCCCGCGAACGAGGTCGTGTTCCTGGCCGCGCACGAGGTGGCGGGCGACGGCATCACGCCCTGGAAGCTCTCGATACTGGCGCTCGAGGTCGCGGCCGTCGCACTCCTGCTCGTCCTCCTCGCCCGCGCGCGCGTCTCGCGCGGGCGGGTCGTGCTCTACGCATGGCATCCCCTCGCGATCGTCGAGATCGCCGGCAGCGCGCACCCGGACCCGATCATGGTCGCGGCACTGCTCGCGACGCTGTTGCTGTGGGACGCCCGGCGGCGCGTGGCGGCGGGCGTCGCGCTCGGCGTGGCGGCGCTGGCCAAGGTCGTCCCGCTGCTCGCGGCGCCGTTCCTCGCCCGGCGGCTCGGGAGCCGGTTCCTGCTCGCCGCTGCGGCCGCCGCCACCGCGCTCTATCTCCCCTACCTCGGCGCGGGCACGCACACGCTCGGGTCGGTCTCCGCCTTCGTCGACCAGCGCTTCGGCGCCGGGCCGTACACCTGGCTGCTGGCCGCCGGCGTCGGCCGGACGCCGGCGCTGGCCCTGCTGCTCGTGCTCCTGGCCGCCGCGGTGGCGTGGGCGGCGGCGCAGCCGCCGCGCGACCTCGTCGGCGCATGCCGCCTCACCGCGCTGGTGCTCGGCGGCGCGCTGTTGGCCAGCCACACCGTGCTCCCGTGGTACCTGCTGTGGGTGCTGCCGCTTCTGTGCGTGGCCCCGGTGCCCGCGCTGCTGTGGGCCTGTGCGACGGCGCCGGTCCTGTACCTGGCGATGCCGCCCGACCGCATCCTCCCCGCCGGCGCGACGACGGCGATCGTGTGGGGCCCGACGCTCGCGCTACTCGCGCTCGATGCTACCCGGTCGTGGTCCCGCCGCCGCCGTCCGACGGGGGCGGCTCGGGTGCCGGAGCGGGCTGCGGGGCGGGTGCCGGCTCCGGGGCCGGCTGGCTAGCCGCGGCGGCCGCGGCCTCCTCGTCCGCCTTCACCTGCTTCTGGGCGGCCTTCACGGCGTTGCGCTGGTTCTGGGTGAGGAACTTGAGCTGGCTCGACGTGACCGCCGCGCAGGTTCGCGGGTTGGCGCGGCAGTAGTTGAAGCCGAGCTTCGACAGCCGGATCGTGACCGTCGTCCCGCCGACCTTGACCTCGATCGTCGTCGGCTTGGGCGGCGACGCCGGAGTGGTCGCGGTGGTCATCGTCGGCGTCGAGACGACGGCCGACGACGCGCCCTTGTCACTGCCGCTCGAGGAGCCGCAGGCGGAGACGCCCAACGCGGCGGCCACCCCGCCGGCCAGGGCGGCGGCCGCCATCAACTGCGTGCGCATGACCACAGGGTAACTCCGTCTCGCGGGGGTTCCGTCTGTTACTGACGGACGCCCGGGAGGCCCGTCAGCTTCCCGGCAGGACCCAGAAGGCGATGACGGCGTACTGGAGCGCGGCGGCGAGGATCACGAGCGCGTGGAAGATCTCGTGGTAGCCGAAGACGGTCGGCGACGGGTCCGGCCGCTTGCGGGCATAGACGAGCGCGCCGACCGTATAGAACAGCCCGCCCACGGCCACCATCGCCGTGGCGGTCACGCCCAGCTTCTCCAGCAGCTGCGGGAACGCCGCCAGCGCGACCCAGCCGATGGCGACGTAGATCAGCGCGACCAGCCACTTCGGGGCGTCGATCCAGACGAGCTTGAGCACGATCCCCCCGAGGGCCGCGGCCCACACGACGATCAGGATCGCGGTCGCCAGCGAGCCGTTGAGCGCGAGCACCGCGAACGGCGTGTAGGTGCCGGCGATCAGCAGGAAGATCATCGAGTGGTCGAGCCGGCGCATCCAGCGGCGGGCGGCCACGGTCGACCAGTTGATGCGGTGATAGAGCGCGCTGGCGCCGAACAGTCCCGCGACGCTGATGGCGTAGATCGCGACGGCCGCGGTCGCCCGCCCGTTCGGCGCGGCGAGCACGAGGGCGACCCCCGTCGCCACCGAGACGAAGAAGGCCCACTGGTGGGAGACCCCGCGCAGGCGCGGCTTGATCCCCCCCGTCGTCAGCGCCGTAGCCATCACGACGCAGGATAGCCGGGGCGGCTCAGGCCCGCGCGCGTTCGATCCAGTCGGTGCCGGACCAGGGCGTCGGCGGCCACTCCTGGCGCTCGCCGTCGACCTCGATGTCGACACGCTCGCCGAAGAAGCACGCGTGGCCGGCCAGGTCGGCGACCACCGGAATCGGCTCGCGGTACTCCCATGCCAGCGCCGGCTCCCCGGCGGCGTCGTGGTAGGAGGCCTCGCCCTTGTACGGGCAGCCCGTGGTCACGTCGTTCGGGGTCAGCTCCGCGCGCACGTCCTCGAGCGGGACGTAGTACCGCGGCAGCAGGCCCGTCTCGAACAGCACCCGCGTCCGCGTGGACTCGGCGAGGAGCTCGCCGTCCAGCGAGACGCGCACGGCGCGCGACGTCGGGAGCACGTCCACGCGGTGGTAGGGGTCGCGCGGGTGGACGAAGACCTCCTCGCCCTCCTCCAGCCAGCGGTCCAGGGCGTCGAAGTAGAAGGCCACGTGGCCGGCGATCGCCCCCGCTCCCTCGATCGGCTCGGGGTAGTGCCAGACGGCGTTCTCCGCCACGTGGTTGCCGACCCGCACCGAGTGGTAGCTCGCGTCGCCCTTCTTTGGGCAGTGGGTGCCGTGGTCGGTCGGCTCCAGCAGCTCCTGACGCACGTCCTCGAGCGGGAAGTACCAGACCGGCAGGTGCCCGTACTCGTGCAGCAGCCTGACGCGGCGCGAGTCGACCACCAGCTCGCCGTCGAGGTAGCCGCGGACGCGGCGGGGCGAGTCCTCGATGTACAGGAGCCGTTCGCGGCCCGGCACGTCGACGTTGAACGACCCGCCCGGCGCGTGGCCGAACGGCGAGGTGCCCATCGTCAGCGACACGGCGTCATCCCTCCGCACCGGCACGGCGCGCCTGCGCCTCGGCGGCGTGGTCGTATTGCGCGCGGAGGAGGGCGATCACGTCGAGCGCGTCCTCGGGCGTGCGGATGTCGCGGCTGGCCCAGCCGCTGTTCGGCACCCAGCGGTGCTCGCGCACGCGGCCGTCGGCGATCAGCTCGTCGCGCCGCGCGCGGGTGAACGGGATGTCGGCGAGCCCGTCGCCGTGCAGGTGGCCGAGCTCGCGGAGGCCGAGACGGAACTCCACCCCGCCGAAGCGGTGCGGCGCCGAGGTCACGCCGGGCCACCCGGCCACCTCGCGGGCGATCGCCTCGCCGGCTCCCAGTGCCTCGACGTCGTTGGCGCTAACCGTCATACCTCGATGGTAGGCCGCGGCGCTAGATGCCCATGAAGCGCCGCACCAGCCCGTCGAAGGCGCGCGTCGGGAGGATGCGATCCAGCGCGATCTGCATCTTGGCGTCCCGGCCGACGACGTAGCTGCGGCGCGGCCGGCGGGCGGTGAGCGCGTGCTCCACGACGCGCGCGACACGCTCGGGTGGCATACCGGACGCCCCCATCTTCTCCGTCGTCGGGCCGATGTTCTTGAGCACGCTGCCGTAGAGCTCCGCGGCGCCCTCGGGGAGTCGCTGACGGATGTCCTCGGCGTCGGCGGCGCCCTTCCCCCACATCGGCGTGACGATGGCGCCGGGCTGGACGGTCGCCACCCAGATACCCCACGGGCGCAGCTCGCGCCGCAACGATTCCGACGTGGCGCGGAGCGCCGCCTTCGAGGCCGCATACGGGGCCGCGAACGGCGGCGGCGAGAGTCCTCCGATCGAACCCATGTTCACGATCCGACCCTGGGCCCTCCGCAGCTGGCCGAGCATCGCCTGGGTGACCGCGACCTGGCCGATGAAGTTGACCTCGATCTGACGGCGCACGTCGTCGATGGGCAGGTACTCGAGCGGGCCCCCGAGGGCGATGCCGGCGTTGTTGACCAGCCCGGCCAGCCCGCCCTCCCCCGTGCGCTCCTCGACCACGTCCGCCGCCGCCCGCACCGAGTCCGCGTCGGTCACGTCCAGGCGCACCGGGGTCAGGCCCCCGTTCGAGCCGGCCGCCTCGCGCAGCCGGTCGCCGTCCTCGTCCCTGCGCACCCCGGCGAGCACGTCGAAGCCGCGCGCCGCCAGGTGCAGCGCGCACGCCCGGCCGATCCCCGTCGAGGCGCCCGTCACCACGACCGTACCCCGTCCGCCCTCAGCCATCGCTTGCCTCCAGATCGATCGCCACCGGCAGCGAGCGCCGCCGCCAGCCGTCGAGGTCGCCGCTGTATCCGGGGGCGTACTTGTCGACGAGCAGCGTCCGAGCGCGCTCGTCCTCGCCGGCATCCTGCACGATTCGCGCGCGGCCCCGCCAGGTGGTGCCGCCGATGCGCACGGTGACGGCCGGATCGCGCCGCAGGTTGCGTACCCAGTTGGAACGGTCGCCGCCGCCCGACAGCAGGTAGACGGTCGCGCCGACGAGGCCGAACCAGATCTCGATCTCCCGCGGCGCGCCGCTGACGCGCCCGGTCGTGGTCACGTAGCAGTAGGACTCCTGGGCCACGGCCGAGTCGAGCGGCGGCACGTTCTTCAGCAGTTCTTCACCGGGCATCAGCGGATTCTTAGCCTCGCGGCCGAGCATAGGGCTCCCATCAAGGACGAGACCCTCCCCGCGCTCGTCACGGATTCAGGAAGAGGTAATCCATGACAGCACGCAAGATCGCCAAGGTCGGCGGAGTCGTCGGCGCGTGCGCCGCGCTGGGCGCGGTCGGCGCGTACGTGGGCGACGCCGCGTCGTCGCCCTCCGCGAGCTCCGCGGCGGCGGCGAAGCCCAGGCAGGCCGGCCCGAGCGGCCACCGGCGCGGCCCGTTGCAGCGTCTGCGCCGGGCGGTGCACGCGGATCTCGTGGTCGCGGCCAAGGACGGCACGTTCGTCAACGTGACCGTCGACCGCGGCTTCGTCGAGAAGGTCGACGGCAGCTCGCTGACCCTCAGGGAGGGCACGAAGAGGGCGACCTACAAGACGATCACGCTCGACATCCCGTCGAACGCGGTCGTCCGGATCAAGCGCAAGCCCGGCAAGCTGTCGGACGTCAAGGTCGGACAGCACGCGATGGTCGTCCACGGACCCAAGCGGACGCTGGTCATCGTCCGCTCGTGACGTGGCCGAACAGCGGAGGGCCTGCTGTTTGCAGGCCCGAAGCTGTGAGGCCGGGAGGGCGGCGCAGCCGGCCCGGTCACCGAGCCGTCGGGGGCCCGCTGTTTGCGGCCCCCGAAGGCCGGCGCGGCCTCAACGCACGATCCGGAAGCTGTTGAAGATCGCGCGACCGTTGCGTCCCGCGAAGCGCGGCACCGCCTGGAGCCGGTAGGTGCCGGGCGCGAGCTTCCGGCCGCGCACGCGCCCGCTGAAGTGGAAGCTGTTGGCGCCGGCTCGATCGCGGTGGGTGAACTTGCCGACCGCGACGTAGCGGGTGCAGCGACGGCCGCGCTGGCCGCGCTTGGGCTTGACGCAACTGCGCCCGCGCCTGATCCCGCGGCGGGGTTGGAGCACCGTGAACGTCGTGGTGGCCGCCTGGGTGTCGCGGTAGCTGACGTTGGTGCCGGTCTTGCGCTTGCGCGTGCGCGTGATGCTCGCGCCCTTCGTGGCGGCGGGGAACCTGAACGGGCTGATCCGCAGCCGCGAGACGGCGGCGATCGCGGGCGGCGGCGCGGGAGCCACCGTGAGGGCCACCGTGGCCACGCCCGACCCGAGCGGGCCCTCGCTCGCCGTAAAGCCAAAGCTGTCGGCGCCGCTGTAGTTCGGGCTGGGGGTGTAGGTGACGGTCCCCGTGAACTGGTTGATCGCCGACAGCGTCCCGTGCGCGGGGCCGGCGGCGAGAGCCAGGAGGCTCGCGTCGGTGCAGCGGAGCGGGATGGGCGTCGCCGTGTTGTGAGCCACAGCCACCGACCCGCCGCTGCAGCCCGGCGGAAGCTGGCGGGCCACCCTGATCTTGCCGTCGCCGCCCGCGGTGTCCGACCAAGCGACGTAGGGGAAGCCCGCGACGACCGCGATGCTCGGCGCGAAGGCGGCGCGCGTCGGATCGGGGTTTGCGGCGCCGCCGACCGACACCCAGTTCGCGCCGTCGAATCGCTTCACGCGGACCTGGGTCGTCGGCGTTCCGGCCTCCGACCAGGTCACGTACGGGACGCCCCCCACGGCGGCGATCCCGGGGGTGAACAAGGCGTTTCGGTTGGGGTCGACGTTGAGCACGTCTCCCACCGCCACCCAGTTGGCGCCGTCGAACCGCTTGACTCGCACCTGGTCGAACGTGTCGGTCTCGCGCCAGGCCACGTACGGGACGCCCCCGATCGCCGCGATGCTCGGGCGAGCCGCGTTCTTGGCGGCGTCGACGTTGAGCGATCCGGTTCCCACGAGATCCCAGTTCGCGCCGTTCAGCCGCCGCACGTACACCTTCTGTTGACCCGAGGAGCCCTCGAACCAGGTCACGTACGGGACGCCCCCGATGTCCGCGATGCGCGGCGCCAGGGCCTGCTTGGTGGTGTCGACGTTGAGCGGGGCGCCGACCAGGTCCCAGGTGCTGCCGTTGAACCGTCTCACGTGCACCTGTTCCTGGTTGAGCGTCATCGTGGACTCGCCCCAGGCGACGTACGGGACGCCGCCGACGGACGCGATGCTCGGCTCGGTGCCCGCCCGGGCGGTGTCGAAGTTGAGCGAGGACCCCACCGCCTCCCAGCTCGTGCCGTTGAACCGCGCCACCCTGATCTGGAACGTGGTCGCGCTGGCCTCCTCCCACGTTGCATACGGGACGCCGCCGACGCTCGCGAGCTTGGGAACGCTGGCGCCCTTCGTCGGGTCGAAGTTGAGCGGCCCGCCCACCGGCACCCAGCTCGTGCCGTCGAACCGCTTGACGAACACCAGGCCGCCGAGGATCCCCGTGGTCTCGCGCCAGGCCACGTGGGGCACGCCGCCGATGCTCGCGATGTCCGCATCGAGCGCATCGCGGCTCGTGTCGACGTTGAGCACGCCGTCCACGGCGTGGAAGCTGGCCGAAGACGTGGCGGCGGGCAGCGCGAACGTCAGTGCGGCCAACCCGGCCACCAGCGTGACGAAGCGACGAGTCTTCACTGCCAAAGCACGATCTTCCCCCGGAAGCTATCGCGCCCGGCCGCCAACGGCAATCGTGGCTCAGACGTACGTCCGGGCCGCGAGGTGGCTCAGTACGGTCCGCGGCTCGCGAGGGCGGCGGCCCCGCTGCGTGCCGCGTCGGCGAGCGCGGCGTCGACGTCGAGCCCTCGCCCAAGGGCATACGAGAGGGCCGCCGCGAAGCTGTCCCCGGCGCCGTAGCTGTCCACCGGCGGCCCGGGCATGGGCGCTGCGGCCCACGTCCCGGTCCGGCCCTCGGCCACCTCGTAGTGGCCGCCCTCGGCGCCGCGCGTCGTGACCACGAGCCGCGGCGGCGGGTCCAGGTCACCGGGCTCGTATGCCTCGCCTGCGTCGGCGCCGCTACGGACGAGCGCGTCGAGCTCCACGTCCGCTCCGGCGAACGCCTCCCGCGCGCGCGGCGTGGCCACGAGCACCCGGGCCGCCCGCGCAGCGCGCAGCGCGCCGGAGTCGCCGCCGGTGAAGTAGACCGCGTCGGCGTCGCCGAGCGAGTCCCACGGCAGCGGGTCGGCGGCGTGCGCGACCAGTCGCCGGCCCATCACGGTGATCGTGCGCTCGTGGTCGTCGTCGACGAACACGAAGCCGCGCCGCTGGGGCTCGTCGCGCCACGCCGCGTGGACGTCGACGCCGTGCGCGCCGAGCTCGGCCTCGGCGCGATGCCCGACCTCGTCGTCGCCGAGCGCCGTGAAGAAAGCGGCCGCCCCGACGAGCCGCGCCAGGACGACGGCCGCGACGGCGCCCCCGCCGCCGGCGGCCTCCCAGCTGTCGGAGGCGTGCGCGATCTCGCCTGGCGCGGGCACGCGCGCCACCCGCGCGAACTGCACCCACTCGACGTGACCGACGACCGCGACGCGCACGGCGCGGACCCTCTCACAGAGACGGCCGCTCTATAGGCTCGCGCCCATCCCCGCCTTGCTCGCCGTCACCGACGCCACGCGCCAGGCCCAGCGGCTCCTGCGCGACCCGACCCAGTTCAAGTGGTACGTCGTCGCGCTGCTCGCATACGTGTTCTACGTCTACGCGGTCGAGGTCGAGCGCCGCCGCTGGGACATCGTGCTGGCCGGGATCGCCTTCTGGCTGATGGACTGGATCAACGAGGTCGCCAACGCGCTGGTGCTGCACTTCACGGACCGCGCGCCGGTGTGGTCGGTGACCGGCAGCACCGCGCTATCTGATCCTGATCGGGCTGACGATCGAGATCAGCTTCCTCTTCCTCGTCGCCGGGGTCGTGTTCGTGAAGATGCTTCCGGCCGATCGGCGACTGCGGATCCTCGGGCTCCCCAACCGTCTCGTGCTCGCGTTCGGCTTCTCGTTGCTGTGCACCGGCGTGGAGCTGCTGCTGCACGAGACGGGCACGTTCCACTGGACCTACTGGTGGTGGAACGTCCCCTTCATCCCGCTGATCGTGCTGATCGGCTACCTGCCGTTCTTCCTCGTCGCGGCCTGGGTCTACGACATGCCGGACAACCGGCGGCGGGTGCGCGTCGTGGCGACGCTGGCGGCGTTCGACGCGGCGCTGCTGATCCTGTTCGGGCCGGTGCTCGGGTGGATCTGAGCGGATCCCACCGCATCGCCCTGCTCGACTGGCTGGCGTGCGCCGCTCGCGGCGCCGACGAGCCCGCCGCGCGCGCCGCCCGAGCCGCCGGGGACGGGCTGCTCGACCGCGTCGCCCACGCGGCGACGGCCGGCCACGTGCTCGACTTCGACGACACCTACCTCCCGGGGCTCGCGCACCTCAGCGCGCCCACCGCGCCCGCGGCGCTCGTGCTCGCCGCCGCGCTCGAACGCTCGCTCGGCGACGCGCTGGACGCCCACGCGGCCGGGTTCGAGGCGATGGGCGCACTCGCCGCCGCCAACCACCCCGCCCTCTACGACCGCGGCTGGCATCCCACCGCGGTGTGCGGCTCGCTCGGCGCTGCCGTCGCCGCGGCACGGCTGCTCGAGCTGGACGCCGACGCCGAGCGGAGCGCCCGTGCGCTCGCGCTGCTGCGCGCGGGTGGCATGCGGGCCGCCTTCGGCAGCGACGGCAAGGCGCTTGCCGTGGGGATGGCGTCGGCGGCCGGCGTGCAGGCGGCCCGTTTGGCGGAGGCGGGCGCGCGGGCGCCGCTGGAGCGCGTGGCGGACGGCCCCGCCGGCCTGGCCGAGGCCTTCGGCGGCGCCTACGCCGAGCCGGACGCCGCGGCGGCGCCGGCTGTCGCGGAGAACTGGATCAAGGCGTACCCCTGCTGTCTGCAGACGCACGGCGCGATCGAGGCCGCCGACCGGGCGCGCGCGGACGGGGCCGCCGCCGGCGAGGTCGAGGCGGTGGTGCACCCGGTGTCGCGCCAGGCCGCGCCGTACGACGACGCCGAGACGCCGCTGCAGGCCAAGTTCTCGATCCCCTACACGGTCGCCTTCACGCTGCTGCACGGGCCGCCGACGGTGGACACGTTCGCGGCGCTCGAACCGGCCGCGCGCGCGCTCGCGCGCGCGCGCGTGCGCACGCGAACCGATTCGACGCTGGCGGAGTCCGAGGCGGTGCTGCTGCTCGACGGCCGCGAGACCGCTCGCGTCACCGCCGCGCTCGGATCGCCCGAGCGCCCGATGGACGCCGCCCAGCTCGCCGCCAAGGTCGACGGCCTTGCCGGGACGCGCCTCGACGGGGTGCTCGACGACCCGGCCCGGCCGGCCGCCGACGTGCTCGCGGCGGCCGGGCTCTAGTCAGGCCGCCGCGTGCGGCTCCCAGCGGAACGTCCGGGCGGCCACGATGATCCCGGCCGCGCCCCAGACGGCGATCACGGCGACGTTCTCGCCCGACAGGTGGACCGCGCCCTCGCCGAACGCGGCCTGGAAGCCGGAGGCGAGGTGGGCGAGCGGGAAGATCTTCCCGATCTGCACGAGCGAGTCCGGGAGCTGGTCGGTCGGGATGAACACGCCCGAGATGAAGGCCAGCAGGACGGTCGAGAAGGGCGCGATCGTCGCCGCCGAGTCCGGCGTGGTGGTGATCGTGGTCAGGGCGACGCCGAGCGCGCACATCGCGGCGGTGCCGAGCACGGTGTAGACGGCCACCTCCGCAATCCCCTCCGAGGACAGCGTGACGTCGAAGACCAGCCGCGCGATCGCGAGCAGCGCCACGATCATCACGACCACGAGCACGATCGAGCGGCAGACGCGCGCGGCGATGAACGTCCAGGCGGGCACCGGCGTCCCGCGGAAGCGCTTGAGCTGGCCGCTCTCGCGCTCGGTCGTGAGGCTGATGGCCAGCGAGCTGAAGCAGGCCATCGCGATCGCGTAGGCCATGATGCCGGCCGTGAAGTAGGCGTCGGTGTCGATCTGCGTGCCCTGGAAGTTGGTCCGGGCGTCGCCGCCCTTGGTGAAGATCGACGCGAACAGCAGCAGCATCACGATCGGGAAGACGACCGTGAAGACGAGCGCTCTCGGGTTGCGGCTGATGCTCTTCAGCGAGTAGCCGGTCTGCTTGATGACGAGCGCCACGTCGCTCATGCCGCCGCCTCCTCGGTGGTGGTCCTCTGGCCGCCGGTGAGCTGGAGGAACACGTCCTCGAGACTCGGGCGCTGCACCTCGAGCGCCTCGAGCTTGCGGCCCTCGCGCTCGGCCCAGCTCAGCAGTCCGTAGAGCGCCGCCTGCGGGTCCCCGGTCTGGACGGACGCCTCGCTGCCCGCGACCTCGACCGGCACCTGTGCGGCCGAGCGCAGCTGCTCGACGCCGACGCCCTCGGGGACGCGGAAGCGGATCACGGTCGCCTGCTCGGCGGCGGAGCCGAGCTCGCCGGGGCGCCCGCGCGCGACGATCTTGCCGGCGGCGAGGATCGCGACGCGGTCGGCCAGGTGCTGGGCCTCGTCCATGTAGTGCGTCGTGAGGAAGACCGTCTTGCCCAGGCTCTTGAGCCCCTCGATCATGTTCCACGCCTCGCGGCGCGCCGACGGGTCGAAGCCGGTCGTGGGCTCGTCGAGGAAGACCAGGTCGGGGTCGCCGACGATCGCGACCGCGACGTCGGCGCGGCGGCGCTGGCCGCCGGACAGTGTCCCGACGCGGGCGTCGATCTTCTCCCTGAGGCCGACGAGCTCGATCGTCTCCTCCACCGGGCGCGGCTTCGGGTAGAAGTCCGAGAACATCGTCACCGTCTCGCGCACGGTCAGTGTCGGCTCGAGCTGGGAGTCCTGCAGCACGAGCCCGATCCGCTCGCGCCAGGGCCGCGTCGGATTGCCCGGGTCGGTTCCGAGGACCCACGCCTCGCCCCGCGTGCGCTTCCGGTAGCCCTCCAGGATCTCGATCGTGGTCGACTTGCCGGCGCCGTTCGGCCCGAGGAAGCCGAAGATCTCGCCGACGGCGATGTCGAGGTCGATGCCGCGCACGGCCTCCTGGTCCCCGTAGGACTTGTGCAGGTCGCGAACGTGGATCGCCAGATCGGACGCTGAGCCAGCTGCCATGGCGCGCACCCTACCCGCGGCCTCGGCGTCAATCACCCTCGCCGCGCAGGACGGCGGCCGACGCCCCGGCGGTCTCGCCGTCGACCCACGCTCCCGCCAGCGGATCCGACCCGCCGTCCAGGACGCGACGGGCCTCGGCGATCACGGGCGCGCGCAGCTGGGCCTTGACGTAGGCGTAGGTCTGCGCCGGCAGCGCCGCGAGCTCCTCGGCCATCTCGAGCGCGCGGTCCAGCACCGCGTCCTGCTCGACCACCTCGTCGAGCAGCCCGCGCTCCTGCGCGGCGCGCGCGTCCATCAGCTCGCCGCGAAGCACGAGCTCGCGGGCTGCGGGCGGGCTGAGCTCGGCGCGGACGACCGCGATCGCGACCACGGGGTAGGGGATCCCGGCGCGGACCTCGGTCAGCCCGAAGCGGCCGCCGGGCCCGGCCACGCGGCGGTCGCCGCACAGGGCGAGGACCATGCCGCCCGCGATCGCGTGGCCGTTGACGGCGCACACGACCGGCCGCGGGAAGCCGTACCAGCCGGCCGCCATGCGGTTGATCCCGTCCACCATCGCCGCCTGCGCCTCGGCGTCGAGCGTCGGCGCGAGCTTGAGGTCGGCGCCGGCCGAGAAGAAGCCCTCACGGCCGGTGAGCACGACCGCGGCGGGCTGCTCGGCGGCGAGCTGGTCGCAGGTCGCCACGGCGTTCGCGAGGAGCTCGCGGTCCATCGCGTTCGCGGGTGGGCGGTCGATGCGCACGAGCGCGATCTCCCCCCGCGCCTCGACGGTGACGTGGCCGGGCATGGCGGGAGCGTATCCGGGGCGGTAGGGTCGCAGTCATGGCCAGGGCCGGATCGCTCGCCGACAGGACCGTGCTCATCACCGGCGCCGCGCGCGGCATCGGCGCCGCGACCGCGCGGCTCGCGGCCGAGCGCGGGGCGCGGCTCTCCCTGGTCGGGCTCGAACCCGAGGAGCTCGAACGCGTCGCCGCCGCGTGCGGGCCCGAGGCCGCCTGGTTCGAGGCCGACATCACCGACTCCGACGCGCTCGACGCCGCCGTGGCCGGCACGATCGAGCGTTTCGGCGGCCTCGACGCTCTGCTCGCCAACGCCGGGATCGCCGTCGGCGGCATGGTCCGCTCGCTCCCGCCCGGGGCGTTCGAGAAGGTGGTCGAGGTCAACCTGGTCGGGGCCTATCGAACGGTGCGCGCCTGCCTTCCCGCGCTGATCGAGTCCCGCGGGTACTCGCTCACCGTGGCGTCCATCGCCGCCGCCGCCCATCCGCCCGGCATGGCCTCCTATGCGGCGAGCAAGGCCGGCGTCGAGGGCTTCAACAACGCGCTGCGCCAGGAGGTCCACCACCTCGGCGTCGACGTCGGAGTGGCCTACTTCCCCTGGCTGTCCACGGACCTCGTGTCCGGCGCCGACGAGCACCCGGCCTTCGCGTTCTTCCGCTCACAGCTGCGCTCGCCCTTCAACAAGGCCTACCCGGTCGAGATCGCCGCCGAGGCGCTGGCGCGGGGGCTCGAGCGGCGCTCCAAGCGGGTGGCGGTGCCCGGGTGGGTGCGCGGCGCCCTCCTCGCCCGCGGCGTGCTCGACCAGATCGCGGAGCGCGACGCGCGGAAGTGGGGCGCGGAGCTCGACCGGATGTACGAGGCGGAGCTGCGCGAGCAGGGCGAGGCCGCAACACGCCCGGTGGGCGCCGGCGGCGCGGCCGTGTCCGAGGCGGACGCGGCGGAACGCTAGGCGCGGTCGGCGACTCCGATCAGCGCCACCGGAAGGCCGAGGCCGGCCTCGCGGCGGAAGGTGGCGATCCGCTGGCCCGCCTGAACGGCGTCGCGCGGCGCGCCGATGCGGTCGCCGAGCAGCGCGGCGCTGGCGTCGAGGTCGGCGACGACGAACACGAGGCCCCAGAAGGCGGCGGGATCTCCCGGCTCGGGCTCCGCGGAGGGGTCGAGCGGCATCCCGTCGACGACCTCGAGGATGACCTCGCCGAGGCGAAAGAAGCCCTGGTGCAGGGTGCGTCCCTCGCCCATCGGCACCTCGCGGACGCGGCGGCGATCGATCCCCACGGCGGCGAGCGCCGCCGTCGTGCGCTCCAGGTCCGGCGTGACGACCACGACGTGGTCGATGCGCTCGGCGCCGTTCGGGTGCACGCCGGGCTCGGCCGGCGCGGCGTCCGACGCGGTCGTGGGGAGGCCGTCGAGGTCGGTCGTGGGCGTGTCGCGCAGCGACCACGACACGATCCCGCGGCCGGCCCCCGCGCCCGCCAGCCGCACGCGGACCGTCCCGGCCCGCGCCGCGCCGTCCTCCACCGCGAAGCCGGCCGCCGCCCACGCGTCGGGCTCGGCGGCGAGGACCAGCTCGGCGATGGCCGGAGCGGGGACGTCAGCCCCCGGTCATCACCGTGTCGTCGTGGTGGTACGCGGGCGCGCAGCAGCACAGGAGCACGAGCGGCGCAGCGCCCGGGTTCCACAGCTTGTGCCTCACACCCGGGGGGATGACGACGCAGTCGCCGGCGGCGACGTCCTGCTCCTCCTCCCCCAGGCGCATGCGCCCGGCACCGGCCACGAAGTAGTACAGCTCCTCGGCCTCGACGTGGTAGTGCTCGTCGGTCTCGCCGCCGGGCGGGACCGAGGCCTCGGCGAGGCTCTGGTTGCGCACCGCGGTCCACGCCGGGCCGGCGAGCTCGCGGATCGTCGAGCCGTCCTTGGTCACGAACGACTCCAGCTCGTTCAGGCGCGCGACCTCCACGGGCGCAGCATACGCCGGCGCACGCTCACACTTCGCCGAGCAGCTTCGCCTTCTGCGCCTGGAACTCGGCCTCGGTGAGCACGCCCGACTTGCGCAGCTCGGCCAGCTTCGCCAGCTGGTCGAGCGGGTCGGCCTGGGGCGTGGCCGCGGGCCGAACCGGCATCTGCCAGGTTGACGGCGGCGCGGTGGGCGCCGCCGGACGCGGCGCAGCCGGACGCGGCGGCGGCTTGGGCCGTGAGCCGCCGAGATCGGGGACCGCGCCCGGTGGCTTGGGTTCCCCGCCGCCGAGGCTCGAGAACCGGCGTTCGACGGCCTGCCCGGCCGCGGACAGCAGCCCGCCCTCGCGGCGCGAGACCTGCAGGGCCTTGACGCCGAGCACCAGCGGGATCAGGCCCATCGGCAGGAACACGCCCGCGACGATCAGCCCGCCGAGCTGCGCACCCGGCGCCGACACCGCCTTGTCGTCGAACAGCGCCGTGTAGCCGGCGACCACCGCGGTGACCGTGAAGAACGCCCCGAACATGATCGAGCCCCAGCCGACCTTGCCGCGCGCGGTGGCGACGAACACAAGCGACGCGATCAGGCCCCCGAAGATCGCGCCCATCATGAGGAGGATCCACAGCCCGGTGTCGCTCGGACACTCACGCCGGCTCACGTATGGACCGCCGGACGCGCACGTCCCGGTCTCGAGCAGGTGGACCAGCGCGGCCTCGAACAGCACGAGCATGCCGAGCGCGAGCAGGCCGGCGAGGACGTTGGCGATCACCCGGCCGGGATGCCGTCGCGGGCCGGCGGCATGCGGCGCGAGCGGATCCGACGGCGCGAGCGGGTCGGTGAACGAGCTGGTGAGCATGGTCGTGCCTCCGTGACGGTGTCGGTCTGCAGCTTGAAACCGCGCAGGCCGCGCCAGCTTACGCGTCCGTCAGCGCATCCCGAGCGGTCACGCGCCGGGCGAACCCGCGGACCTCAGGCGCTACTTCAGCCGCAGGCAGCCGGCGATCTTGCCGCCGTCGCCGCCCGCGCGCCGGATGCAATCGAGCTGGCGCTGGACCTGCGCCTGCGTCGGCGCGGTCGCGGGGTTCGTCGGCGTCGGCACGGTCGTTGGCGCGGCCGGCGCGGCCGCGCGGTCGTCGTGGGGACGGTGGGCGCGGTCGCCGCGCCCGCGGTCGCCGTGAACGCCTTGACGTGGCCGCCCGCCAGGTCGGCGGAGTAGCTGCCCTTCCCGTCGCGCAGGTACACGACCCAGCCGGGCCGGCCGGTGGAGGGCTCGGCCGCGATCAGGAAGTAGTCCACGCCGCCGAGGCCCACGCCCGCGCGCGGCGTGACCTGGGTCATGATCCGCTCGGGCGCGCCCGGGTCCACCTGTGTCAGCGCCACGCCGGCGCCGGCGGGCGTGACCCCGGGCGTGGGCACCGACGTCAGCCTGAAGCGCTTGGACACCACGACGGAGCGCCCGGCTCCACCCACGATCTCCGACGTCAGCGCGCCGGCCTCGAGCCGGAACGAGGCGAGCGTCGCGCTCGCCCCGGCGTGCTTGCGCAGCACGTCGAGCGCCCGCCGCAGGTTGGCGGTGCGGAACAGGGAGTCCTTCGCGTCGCCGCGAGCCGTCGGCCGCGAGGCCTGCTGGGACACCTGGTCGGACCCGCAGCCGGCCCCCGCCAGCGCCACGGCGAGCACGATTGGGACGGTCCTGACGCGCACGAAGCGCGCGATGCTAGATGATCGATTCCGCGGCCGCGTGTGCGTGGGGGCGCGCGGGAGCAAGCTGGCGAAGCCCTTCGGGCTCCGGGAAGGCAGGGCGAAGCCAATACCCGAGGTACTGGCGAGCCCGATGACCTCGATCCAGCGCAGCTAACCGCGCGTCATCCACGCGCGCGGGTCGTGCAATCACTCATCTGGCTCAGTGCGTCGGCAGGGCCGGCTTGGCGTTGGCCGGCAGCCCGTTGATGACGTTGACCGCCGCAAGCACCTTCCCCTGGTCGTAGAAGTCCACGCCGACGATGTTCGGCACCAGGCCGCGCACCCGCTCGCAGCGCTGCAGGCGCAGCAGCAGCGGGGCGTAGGCGTTCGACTTCTCCCCGGTGCCCGCGGGCGGCGGCACGTCGTCGATCCAGTTGTTGACCTGGAAGAGCGGACTGTTCGCCGAACCGCGATTCGGCCGGCACGACGCGGGCGAGAACAGCTCGCTCTCCTTGTGAAACTTGTAGGGCGTCTCCTGCGTGAGCTCGAAGCCGTTGTGGTACCAGGGGGCGCTGGGATCGCCGGGGCCCTGCTCGTAGAGCACGAACAGCCGGCGATTGGACCTGATCATCTGGCGCAGCGTGGGCCACGGATCCTCGCGCCGGTGGGTGTAGACGTACTTGAGCAGGCCCGCCTGCTCGAACGCCTTCGCCGTGTCCTTTGCCGAGATCGCGTCCTGGATGAACACGATCAGCACCTCGTCCGGGTGGCGCTTGAGGAACTGCGTGATCTCCTTCAGGCCGACGACCAGCGGCGTGTCGCCCAGCTCGCACAGCGTGTGGCAGAGGTAGAGGCCGCGGCGACCGCTCGGCTTGCCGGTGATGTGCGCACCGAGGTGCTCGGCGGCGGTCACGGCCTCCTCGCCGATCTCGTTGACGAGGTCCTGGCGGTCCTTCCCCTCGGAGAGCGCCGCTGTGCGCACGATCCCCTTGCTGAGCCCGCCCGCCGTCGAGTAGCCGTAGTGGGTGTCGATCAACAGCCCGCGGAAGCCGTAGTCGAGCTGCTCGGTGATGCCGCCGTCCTGGTTGGCGAAGAACCAGCCGCGCCGGCGGGCGGCCGACATCGAGTTGTGCGTGGCCGCGACGGCGACCTGGTTGAGCGGCTTGTCGCACAGCTGCGCGAAGCCGTTGCACACCCGCGCGTGCCGGTCCCCGGCGGCCTTGGCCGGGGTGCCGCCGCCGCCGGTCAGGATGACCACCGCGAGCGCGACGATCACGACCGGGGTGGCCGCGGCGACGACCAGCGCGCGGCGGTGCGCGCGCACGCGCCCCTCCTCGCCCGCGGCGGCATCCGGGCGCTCGACCAGCACGAGCAGCTCCGTGATCGCGTAGTAGATGCCGTAGCCGCCCGCGACCGTCGCGGCGATCTCGAGCGCCGCGGCCGGGTCGAGCACCACGAGGAGCGAGACGAGGAACACGCCCGCGGCCCGCAGGGCGCGCAGCCATGGGCGCTCGGGGACGTAGACGATCAGCCGCCGCGCGCGCTCCACGGGCGTGCCCGCGGCGAACGTGCCGAGCACCGACGACGACGCGGCGGCGACGACCAGGCCGAACGCGCCGACGAGCAGCGCCCAGGTGTGCAGGCCGTCGAGGAAGGAGTCCCACACCGCGGCGACGGCGGACCGCAGCGTGTCGCTGTCCTCGGAGAAGTTGGCCAGCAGCAGCTCGCGGCCGACGAACAGCACGAGCAGCAGGACGACCGCGGCCACGGCGATCGCGCCGCCGATGCGGATGAAGATCAGACGGCGGTCCGGCGCCGCCGCGACCGCGCCGCCGAGGAAGAGGAGGCCGAGGATCGGCAGCACGATGCCGAGGAAGCGGATCGAGTCCGCGGCGTCGAGCAGGTCGGTGGCCCAGTCGCGGTTGGTGAGGCTCAGCAGACCCGGCTTGATGTCCTTCGGGATGTGCTTGGCGAGGTCGGGCGAGACGGCCTTCGCCGCCCCCGACACCGCCAGGCCGGCGTCCGCCAGGTCGAGCACCACGCTCTCGCGGTCGCGTTTGAACAGCAGGTCGTGCGCGTGGACCGCCGCCTTCCGGAACACCGCCCTGAACTGGGGGGAGGCGATCACGCCGTCGATCACGCTCTCGAGCGCCGGGCGGAAGGACAGCAGGGCCGCGCCTCCGCTCGTGGTGACCTGGTTGAGCACCGCGTCGCCGATCGCGGAGCGCACGTTCTCGTCCTGCAGCGCGTGGCTCGAGTGCGCCGCGAAGGCGTTGGAGTTGACGACCTCCTGGCGGGCGTACAGCAGCACGCCCCCGAGCAGGAGGAAGAACGTGCCGACGATGACCAGGGCGGTGGCCGCGATCCGTCGAGGCCGACTGCGGGCGCTCACGCGGCTATTCTCGGCCACATCCCGGCGTCGGGGCAAGCCCCGGCCCGGAGGCGGGCGCGATGCCACCACCCGAGCGGACAGATGACGGATCGCCCAAGGGGGCGTCGCGCATCGGCGCGCGCGACGTCGCCGCGGGGGTGCTCGCGGCCGCCGGGGTCGCGTTCGCGGTGCTGAACTCGACCGAGGTCACGGTGAACTGGATCGTCGTCGAGACGACGACGCCGCTGGTGATCGTGATCCTCGTGTCCGGCCTTTGCGGCGCCGGCGTCGCGCGGCTGGTCTCCTGGCGCCGGGGGCGCCGGCCGGGCGGCGACGGCGGCTGAGCGCTATCGGAACTCCACCGACACGAGCGGCAGGCCGAGCTCGCGGCGGTCGGGCGAGCCGTGGCGCCACTGCCGCAGCGGGACGCTCACGAGCGCGAGCTCGGCACGGCCGCCGCGAAGCGCGCGCTCCGGCACGCGGCCATGCCACACGCCGGGCTCGGCGGCGGCCAGCGCGACCCGGCGGCCGTTGACGAGCGCGGCCAGGGGCGGCGCCCCGTCCGGCCGCACACCGCCCGTGTCCAGCCGCAGCTCGCAGGCGCCCGGCGGCACCGGCAGGTCGAGCAGCGCGAGGCCGCCGGCCCAGCGCCAGGCGCGGCCGTTCTCGCGCTCGGGGGCGTGGAATCCCGCCAGGCGATCGTCGGGGAGGTCCGCGACGGCGAAGCGCCGGGCCGCGTCCGCCGGCGCCGGGTCGGGCCGGTGTTCGTCGATCCACCGCAGCTGCGCCAGCGACACGAGCCCGGTGTAGGCGGTCTCGTACGCGGCGATCCGGCCGTCCTCGCGACCCGGCAGGCGGCTGCGGATCCAGGCCAGCGCGATCTCGACCCGCACGCGGGCGCGCGCGGGGCGCGAACCGAGCAGCCACACGGCCGCCCGCCGGCACGCCGCGCCGGCCACGGCGCCGGGCGCTCCGCGCCAGCGCCACGTACCCGGCCGCGCAAGCACCCGCACTGCCGCGCCGGCGAGCGTCCGGGCCACCCGCGGGTCGAGCTCCTGGCGGCGTCGCCACACCGGCCCCGGCTCGATGTATCCGTCCAGTGCGGCGTCGCCGCGTGCCGCGCGGTAGGCGCACTCGCCGGCGGCGAAGTCGGCGACCGGAGGGACCAGCGCTCGCAGCGTCGCCGTGTAGGCGTGGCGGACGCAGGCGCCGGTCGCATAGCCGAGGCGCTGGCCCCGGCGATGGAGCGCGATCGCGAGCGCGAACTCGCTGAAGCGGCCCCACTCGCCCTCGAAGCCGCCCGCCGCGAGGTAGGCGTCCCGCCGTACCGCGAAGCCGCGCAGGATCGCCTTGCACCAGTGGCCCTCGCGCGAGATCTCCTGGAAGCCCGTGTCGAAGTAGCGCTCCTCCAGGCGCGCCGGCCCGTTGGACGCGATGCCGACGCTGCGGAGGCACGCGCCGTCGTACCGCGTCCGCGCGAGATACCCGAGCAGCTCGTCCAGGCACTCGGGCTCGGCGATGCAGTGCGGCTCGCTGAACAGCAGGATCGGCGCCCGGGCCGCGCGCGCACCGGTGTCGTAGAGCACGATCTCGTGCGCGCCGGGTCGCCGGAGGAGCCGATCCCCGGGACGCAGCAGCGCGCGCACCCGCTCCTCGAGCGCCGGCTCGGCGCCGTCGGAGACGACGACGAGCTCGTAGCGGTCGCCCGCCAGCGTCTGCTCCTCCAGCCAGCTCGCGACCGCGCGCTCCGCGTACCCGCGATGGTCGGGAAGCACGACGATCACCGAGATCTCCAGCCCGGCGGCGGGCGGCGCGGGCGCCGGGGCACGGCGCGCGGGCGCGGCGCGCAGCTCCGCGAACGGGTCGCGGTCCGGGGCGGGCGGCAGCACCGCGGCGTCGCCGTCGACCGCGCTCTGCGCGCAGGCGACCAGGACCTCCATCCCGTGCAGCGCGCCGCGCGCGTCACACGGGTGCGGCGCGCCCTCGAGCACCGACGCGCGCACGGCCGCATGCAGCGCCGTGGTCGCGGCCGCGTAGCGCTCGGCGCCGCCGGGCGCGCCGTTCTCCCAGCCCGCGGCGCCGGCCCGCAACAGCCGGCAGCCGCCAAGCGCGTGCGCCTCACCCATGCCCTCGGATCCCAGCACCAGCACGCGCTTGTCGCGCCACTCGTCGTGGAAGTCGCGCGCGCGCTGGTGCAGCGGCCCGGTCTCGCAGACCGCCCGCAGGCCGCCCGCGAACGCGAGGTAGTGCGTCATCCACGCGGGCGCGTCGTAGCTCCCGGCGCGCGCGGCCGCGGGCAGCCCGGCGACCGCCGCGTCGCCGCGCTGGGACATGACCCACTCCACCCGCCGCCCGCCGGCCAGCCGCAGCAGCGCGTCGATCAGGTGCGGGCCCTGGTCGAGCAGGTCGCCGCGGCCGACGGCGCGCAGGAACTCGATCTCGCCCAGCGCGCCCTCGTCCACCGCGTCACGCAGCGTCGCGAACGCCGGCACGAAGCACAGCTGGTGGCCGACGACCAGCAGGACCTCGCGCGCCTCGCACGCCGCCACCATGCGCTCGGCGGCGGCCAGCGTGATCGCGAAGGGCTTCTCGACCACGATCGCGCGGACGCCGTCGGCTGCGGCGGCGGCGAGCACGAGGTCCTCGCGCGCCGACGGGGGCGTGGCCAGCACCACGAGGTCCGGCCGCGCGCCGGCGAGCGCGGCCTCCAGGCTCGCGTGTTCCTCGACCTCGAATTCGCGCGACAGCGCCTCGCGCGGCGCGGCGGCCTCGTCCGCAACCGCGACGAGCTCGATCCCGCCGGCGTCGCGCAGCGCCCGCGCGTGCTCGCGGCCGCGGGGCCCGCAGCCCACCACGGCTGCTGTCAGCGCCTCGCTCAGCCCTCGAGCACCATGTCGTCGGCTATGTGGACCCGCTCGTCGGCGGCCGCCCGCACCTCGACGTCGCCGGTGACCACGACGCCGGCACCGAACTCGACGTCGCCGCGCACGGCGAAGCGGTCCGCGCGCAGCAGCGACGGCGGTCCGTCGGGGAAGCGCGCCTCGAAGTCCGCGAGCAGCTTGTAGTGCGCGGGGTCGAGGTCCACGAGCGGCGGCCCGCCGTCGCGCTCGGGGGCGAGCTCGACGTGCCGGCCCGCGGTCAGCACGTAGCAGTCGGAGCGCAGCACCAGCAGATCGTTGGTCGTCTTCACCGGCGCGAAGCGCGAGCGCGGCACCCGCAGCGCCCGGGCGCCGTCGAACACCTCGATCGCCGCGCCCATCGCGGTCTCGAGCTGGACGACGGCCGGCGAGGACGGGTCGGTCGGATCCACGGTCTTGCGGTTGACGATCATCGGAAGCCCGAGGACGTTGTCGCGCTCGCGCAGCGCCGCCGCCAGCGCGGGCAGGCTCACCCACAGCGAGTTCGTGTTGAAGTAGCGGTGGCGCGAGACGTCCTGGAAGGCGTCGAGGTCGGCCTCCGGCGTCTGTGCGATCTCGCGCAGGAGCAGGCGGCCATCCGCGCCGGCGGGCGAGGTGGCCGCCCTTGCGGTCGGCCTCGGTGCGGTCGGCGACCTCCATCAGGAACGGGATCCGCTCGGCCGCGAACCAGGCGAGGATGCGCGGGTCCAGCACCGCGCCGAGGTTGTCGGAGTTGGAGACGAAGGCGTGCTCGTAGCCGTGCTCGAGCAGGGCCTCCAGCATGCCGGAGGTCACGAGCGCGGTGTAGATGTCGCCGTGTCCGGGCGGGCACCACTCGAGCTCGGGGTTCGGCGGCCATTCGACCGGGACGAGGTCGTCCGCGAGGAGCTTGGGCTCCTTGTTCTGGACGAAGTCCAGCGGGAGGTCGCCCGCCAGCTCGTCGTGGGCGCGCAGCGCCGCGAGGGACTCCTCCTGCGTCGCGAAGGAGTTCATCAGCACGAGCGGGACGCGCGCCCGATGGCGCCGACGCAGCTCCAGCACCTGCAGCGCGATCACGTCGAGGAAGCTGAGCCCGTCCTTCACCGGCAGCAGCGACTTGGCCTTCGTCATGCCCATGCTGGTGCCGAGGCCGCCGTTGAGCTTGATGACCACCGTGCGATCGAGCGCCTCGCGCGCGCCGTCGGCCGGCTCCGGCAGCTCCTCGGCGTCGGGGACGGACTCGACCGCCTCGATCTCCGCCTCGGGCACGAGGCCGGACGCGCCCTCCTCCAGCTGGCGGTAGTAGTGCGCGAAGGTCGCGATCGCGACGTCGTGCACGCCCGCGGCCCGCATCTTCTCCTCGCACAAACGCAGCCCTTCCGCGCTCACGGCCGCATCCTATGGCGTCCCCGCGTAGGCCATACTGGCGGCACGTGTCGGACGGGAACGTCGAACTCATCCGCCGGGGCTTCGAGGTCTGGAACGTCGCGGTCGGCGTCCGCGACGAAGCCGAGGCGCGGGCGGCGCTCGAGGCGGCGCTGCGCGGTTATCACCCCGACGTCGAGGTCGACTTCAGCCGCACCACGCCGGACGTCGCCCCGGCGCGCGGCCACGACGCCGTGGCCACGTGGGCCGCGAGCCTGCGCGCGGGGCTCGACCACGTGCGCTTCAACTTCGAGCCCGAGGAGTTCATCGCCGAGGGGGACGCCGTCGTGGTGCCGGTCCGGATCACCGCCCAGGCCGGCGAGAGCGGGACGGAGCTCGAGCGCGACTTCGTGTACGTGTTCGGATTCGACGACGGCCTGATCGTGTCGGCGACGAACTTCCCGACCCTCGCCGAGGCGCTCGAGGCCGTCGGTCGAGCCTAGATGAGTGATTCCACGACCCCGCGCGCGTGGATGACGCGCGGTTAGCTGCGCTGGATCGGGGTCATCGGGCTCGCCCATACCTCGGGTATTGGCTTCGCCCTGCTTTCCCCGCCCAGCTTGCTCCCGCGCGCCCCCACGCACACGCGGCCATCGAATCAATCATCTAGCGGCGAAATCCGCTCAGGCGGAAGCGCCCGGGAGCCGCTCTCCGGGGACCCAGGTGGCGTGGAAGCCGAGCGGGACGCGCACGGGGAGCCGCACGGTCGCGAGCGGGCCGGCGACCGGGTCGCGGGCGTCGAGCACCTCGACGTCGGAGCGCTGCTCGCGCTCGTCGTACACGTAGGACACGAGGTACCCGTCGTCCTCCTCCGTGGCGCCGGGCCGCGGCGCGAGCGGCGCCTCGCTCCCCCAGCGCCCGTCGCCGAACCAGTAGGTCTCCGCCGACCCGCGCTCGACGTCGTACTTGATGAGCCCGTCGAACAGCAGGGTCGAGTCGTTGGAGATGTGCATGTTGTAGGCGTAGCGCGTGCGCTGCCCGACGCGGCCCTGGTTGATCGAGGGGAACTCGCTGTTGTCGTCGTCGAGCTGCTCCTCGGTCGCGCGCCCCGTGCGCAGGTCGAAGCGGTAGCGGTGCATACACGCGTCGAGACGCAGGTAGGAGAGCATCTGCGCGAGCGGACCGTCGAGGTCCGCCCGCGGCTCGGGCTGCTTGACGCGGCACACGTCCAGCACGACCTCGTCGCCCTCCTCCCACGCGTTCACCGAGTGGTAGATGAAGCACGGCGAGACCTCGAACCAGCGGATCTCCTCGGCGGCGCCGTACCGCGGGATCACCCCGAAGCGCGCGGGGGTCGAGCGGTCGAAGTGCAGCTTGAACCGCCCGGCACGGGCCGCCGCCGGGTCGGCGAACAGCGGCAGGTCCATGAGGATCGAGTGGCGCTCGGTGATCGCCATGTCGTGGGGCAGACGCGGACCCGGGAGGTCGATCCCGACGAAGTGGCGCACGGCGCCGTCCGGGCCGGCGACGCCGTAGCGCATGTACGGGGGCTTGACGCCGTAGTCGAAGAAGCACAACTCGCCGGTGCGCTCGTCGACCTTCGCGTGTGCGGAGACCTCGCAGCGCAGCGTGCCGCCGAAGTCCTCGGGCCCGAGCGTCTCCAGCGTCAGCGGGTCGAGCGCGTAGGGCCGGCCGGCGCGGTACCACAGCGCCAGCAGGCGATCGTTGTGCAGCAGCAGGTCGGTGTTCGCCGTGTCCTTCTCGGGCTCGCCGGGCGGGTTCTGGGAGAACGGCTCGATGATTCCCGACCACAGGGGCTCGCCGGCGGCGCGCTCGCGCTCGAACCCGTCGGTGCGCACCCAGCGGTTGCGGTAGGACGCGCGCCCGTCGGCGAAGTGGACGGCGTGGACCATGCCGTCGCCGTCGAACCAGTGGTAGCGCCCGCGCGGCTCGTGCTGCGGGTTCGGGCCGTTGCGCACGTAGACGCCGTCGAGGTCGTCGGGGAGCTTGCCCTCGACCGGCAGGTCGTGCAGCTCGAGCTCGTCGTGCGTCGGCGCGAAGGGCCCGCCGAGGTACGGGTTGGCCGTCGCAAGCGTGGCCGCGTCGAGGTGCAGGCTCACGGACGCAGCCTACACGGCGTTCACAGGGAAGCTACGCGCGATCCGGCCCCTTCGCACTAGGCTTCGGTGCAATGGCCGACCTGCGGCACCCCGGGTGCGCGGAGCGCCTCGAGGCGGAGGCGCCCGACGAGTACCTGCGCCGGCGCGAATTCCTCCAGCGCGCGGCGCTGACGGCGGGCCTCGCGGCCGGTCTGGGGACCGTGCTCGACGCCGACGCCCTGGTCGCCGAGGCGGCGCGCCGTCAGCGGCGCGTGGCGCTCCCCAGCCTGCGCAACATGCCGATCGACACCATCGTCGTGCTGATGATGGAGAACCGCTCCTTCGACCACTACCTCGGCTGGATGCCGAAGGCGGACGGGCGGCAGGCCGGCCTCAGCTACGTGGACAAGAGCGGCAACCGGCTCTCCACGCGCCGGCTCGCCCCCGACTGGCAGGGGTGCGGCCACCCCGACCCCGACCACGGCTGGACGAGCGGGCGCACGCAGCTCAACGGCGGCCGCTGCGACGGCTTCCTGCGCTCGGGCGACAACGACGTCTTCTCGATCTCCTACTACGAGAAGGGCGACCTCGGCTTCATCCAGCACGTCGCGCCGGCGTTCACGACGTACGACCGCTTCCACTGCTCGCTGATGGGGCCGACGCTGCCCAACCGCGAGTACATGCACGCGGCCACCTCCTACGGCAACATCGAGAACGACCTCCCACCGCAGACGCAGTACCAGACCGGCTTCCCCGACACGACGATCTTCGCGGCGCTCGAGAAGGCCGGCGTGTCCAACCGCTACTTCTTCAACGACGTGCCGGTCAGCGCGCTGTGGGGCGCGCCGGGGCTCGCGCGCTCCGGCCCGCTCGCGGAGTTCTACGCGCGCTGCCAGAGCGGCACGCTCCCGCACGTCTCCTACGTGGACCCCAACTTCGCGGGCAGCGTAGGCGAGGGGCCCGGCCTCTCGGGGGACGAGCACCCACACGGCGACGTGCGCACGGGGCAGGCGTTCATGGCCGACGTCGTCCACGCGTTCATGGAGTCGCCGCAGTGGAAGCGCGGCGCGCTGTTCATCGTCTACGACGAGTGGGGCGGGTTCTTCGAGCACGTGCGCCCGCCGCGGGTTCCCGACGACCGCAACGACCGCGACATCGACAAGCACTTCGGCCTGATGGGCTGGCGCATCCCGTCGATCGTGGTGTCGCCCTGGGCGCGCCGCGACCACGTGGACCACACGACCTACGGGTTCGAGTCGATCCTCAAGATGATCGAGTACCGCTTCGGCCTGAAGCCGCTGAGCAAGCGCGACGCCTACGCGCAGAACATCGCGCGGTCCTTCGACTGGACATCCAAGCCGCGGCTCGACGTTCCCACCCTGCCGCGCCCGGAGCACGTCGTCAGCGTGGCGTGCCCCGGCGACCCCGACCACGGGGCGACGCGCGCGAACGACCACGACCTGGTGAAGCTCGTGACCTCGGGCTACCTCGACCGCCTCGGCTTCGACTACCGGCCGGCGAGCCCGGCCTCGACGTTCCGCGAGCCGAGCAAGATCCTGCAGGCGTTCCGTCCGCCGGGAACCTGATCCGCCGGTCTCCATAACCCCGCACGGCCCTTGTGGTCCCGGCCGAGCGGCGGATAGGGTGCCGCCCGCCGAATCGTCCGCGCACGACCGCGGACGAGCGGGGGAACCACCGATTTCCTCGGGGCGAGTCTCCACACAGTGCCGGTGGAGTAGCGCACCGCGCGAGCCCGACAGCTAACCCCGCAGGCGCCGAGTCATGAGCCGCCCGAGCCGCCTCCGAGCCCGCGCTGCCGCGTTCGCGGTGGTTGCCGCCCTGCCCGTCGCGGTCTGGGCCGTCCTCCCCAGCGCGCCCGCGGCCGCGCCCGACGCCGGGGCGCTGCAGGGCCAGATCGACAGCGCCCGCTCGCGCGAGCACTCCCTCTCGGCCGACGCGGCCGGCTTCGGCGCGCTGGCCGATCAGCTGGCCGGCGACATCGCGGTGCTCGAGAAGCGGCAGGCGGAGGTCCAAGCCGAGCTGGCCGCCAAGCGCGCCGAGCTCGCCCGCCCGCGCCGCGCGGCTGGAGGCGCTGCGGGCCACCCGCGGCAATCGCGCCCACCTCGAACACGAGCTCGCGGACCTGCAGGCCCAGCAGCAGCAGTCCGCGAACGACTTCAGCGGCGGGTCGTCCAACGGCCCGTGGGCGATCCCGTGGGCGATCGTGAACTGCGAGTCGGGCGGCCAGAACCTCCCGCCCAACTCGGCCGGAGCCAGCGGCTACTACCAGATCATCCCGAGCACCTGGCGCGGCGCGGGCGGCAGCGGCCCGGCCGCCTACCTCGCGCCGAAGGCCGAGCAGGACCGCATCGCGGCCCGCCTCTGGAACGGCGGAGCGGGCGCGAGCAACTGGGACTGCTACGCGATCGTGCACGGCCGCTGAGCGGCCGGATCACGCCCTAGCCCTGCTTCTCCCACGCGGCGCGCAGCCGCGTCATGGCGCGGAGGCGCCGCCCAGGACCTGCGCGCTCGTCACCAGGGCGAGGTGGCTGAACGCCTGCGGGAAGTTGCCGATCTGGCGCTGCGCATCCACGTCGTACTCCTCGGCCAGCAGCCCGAGGTCGTTGCGCAGCGCCAGCAGCCGGTCCATCAGCTCCTTCGCCTCGTCGCGCCGGCCGTTGAGCGCCAGCGCACTGACCAGCCAGAAGGAGCAGGCGAGGAACTGGCCCTCGGTGCCGGGCAGTCCGTCGTCCGTGTCGACGTTGGAATAGCGGGACGGGAGCCCATCACGTCCCAGTTCGGCGCGGACGGCCTCGATCGTGCCGGTGACCCGGTCGTCGTCGCCTGGCAGGAAGCCGACGATGGGAATGTTGAGGACGTTCGCGTCCAGCTCCTTCGAGCCGTAGGACTGGGTGAACGTGTTGCGCTCCGCGTCGTAGCCGTGCTCGAGGACCTCCGCGTGGATCTCGTCGCGCGTGGCCTTCCAGTCGTCCACCGGGCCCTCCAGCCCGAGCCGCTCGGCCAGCTTCACCATGACGTCGTAGGCGAGCCAGGCCATCGCCTTGGAGTGCGTGAAGTGCCGGCGCGGCCCGCGCACCTCCCACATCCCCTCGTCGGGCTCGCGCCAGAACGAGTCGAGGAGCTCGAGGGTCCGGACCGCGCGCCCCCACACCTGAGGGTCGATCCGCCCGGCGAGCGAGGCCCCCACGTAGAACACGCCGATGACCTCCCCGTACACGTCGAGCTGGAACTGGTCGGCGGCCGCGTTGCCGATGCGCACGGGCCGCGATCCCTCGTAGCCCGGCAGCCAGTCGAGCTCCATCTCGGGCAGGTGCCGCTCGCCGCCCAGGCCGTACATGATCTGCACGTCCCGGGGGTCGCCGGCCGCGGCGCGGCCAGTCCAGAGCCGGAAGGCGAGCGCCTCCTCGGTGTAGCCGGTGGAGAGCATCGCGCGCAGCGCGAGCGCCGAGTCGCGCAGCCAGGTGAAGCGGTAGTCCCAGTTGCGCACGCCGCCGAGGTCCTCGGGCAGCGACGTCGTGGGGGCGGCGACGATGCCGCCCGTCGTGTCGTGCGTCAGGGCTTTGAGCACGATCAACGAGGTCAGCACCGCCTCGCGCCACTCGCCCTCGTAGGTGCAGCGGTCGGACCACTCGCGCCAGAACGCCTCCGTGCGCGCGAGCGCGGCCTCCGCGTCGTCGGTCGGCGGCGCCGGCTCCCAGGCCGGATGCCAGCTCATGACGAAGCGCTCGCGCGCGCCCTCGGGGACGGTGAAGGCGGCGGTCACGGTGCGGTCCTCGAGCCCAAGCTTCACCGGCGTGCTCAGGTGCAACGCGTCCGGTCCAACGAAGGCCGCCGCGCCGTCGACCCGCGGCTCCACCATGGGGGCGACCGCGCCGTAGTCGAAGCGCGGACACAGCTCCATGCGCATCGGCACGCGGCCGCGCAGGCACTCGACGATCCTCATGAGCTGCGGCGGGCCGTCGCGCTTCGGCATGAAGTCGATCACGCGCACCGCTCCGTCGGCCGTCTCGAAGTCCGTCTCCAGCACGAGCGTCCCGGGGCGGTACCGGCGCTCGGTGCGGGTCACGTCACTCGCCGGCGCGATCAACCAACGGCCGTGCCCCTCATCCCCGAGCAACGCGGCGAAGCAGGCGCCGGAGTCGAAGCGCGGCAGGCACAGCCAGTCGATCGACCCGTTGCGCCCGACGAGCGCCGCCGTCCGCAGGTCCCCGATCAGGCCGTAGTCCTCGATCCTCATCGCCGCGCGCAACCTACAGCGGCGCGCGGCGCCGGTCGAGAACTCAGTCCCGGCGCGGCGCGGCGGCGACGCGGTCGATGCGCTCGAGCACCTCGTCGCGATCCGTGCCGTACGACCGCAACACGCGGTCGAAGCTCTCGCCGTAGACGTGCATCGCCGCACGGAGCACGTCCACGGTCGCCACGGTCGCAGCGCCGCGCTCGGCGGCGATGCGCGCGGCATGGCCCGTCACCTGCTCGACCGCGTCGCTGTCGCGCGGCTCGCGCGCCA
This sequence comes from uncultured Actinomycetes bacterium, assembly GCA_963725645.1. GTDB lineage: Bacteria > Actinomycetota > Thermoleophilia > Solirubrobacterales > Solirubrobacteraceae > JALYZC01. The sequence continues at coordinate 986,434 of CAVRZD010000006.1, read as the reverse complement.
GCCCCGGCGAGCTGACCGGCTTGTGCGGATGCTGGAGCGGCGACTCGCCGATGCCGACCGACTGAAGCGCGCCGGCGACGTCGCCGTGCAGCCGCAGCACTCGGAGCCAGCGCTCCGCCTCGTCCTCGCGCGTACGCGCGAAGGGCATGGCGGTGCCGGCCAGGCCGAGCACCATGGCGGCGTCGCGGGACAGGGCGGGGGTCATGGCAGCGACCTTTCGTCGGCGGGTTCGGGTGCCAGGACGCTGAGATCATCAAGTGGCCGCGGATCGACCCGGACCGTGGGAGCGGAGTCCGTCATCGCGACGCGGAGTACCGCGGCGTCGGAGTGGTCGAGCGTGGCGGCGGCGGTGACGAGGACGCTCAGAGTCGCCTCGCCGGACAACCCGCACGCACGGAGGAAGTCGTCGGCGCGATCGCCGGCGAGCTCGCGGCGGTCGACCTCCAGCTCCTCGACCCGGTCCGACGGGGTCGGGGCCGCCCCGGGGACGCCCAGCAGGCAGGCGGCCATGTCGTCCGGGCGATGGTCGCATTGCTCGGCCACACGGCCGAGCAGGGCCGCGGCGCCGGCGTCGGGGCCGAGCTCCGCCAGCGTGCGCTCGAGCCGCTCGACCCCGAACAGCTCGCCGTTGGTGCGGGCCTCGATCAGGCCGTCGGTGTAGAAGCAGATCGTCGCATCCGCCGGCACCGTCAGGGTGGTCTGGCGGATGCCGGTCGGCAGGCCGGCGCCGAGCGGCGCCGAGGCGGCGGCGGTCACCGCCGGCACCGAGGCATCCGCTCCGAGAACGAGCGGCGGCGGGTGGCCGGCGAGCGCGTACGTGAGCGTGCGCGAGCGCGGGTCGTAGGTGGCGAGCGCCACGGTGGCGAAGGCCACGTCGAGCTGGTGGCCCAGGACACCGCTGGCGGTTCGCAGCGCGGCGCGGGGAGCCAGCCCCGCCTCCAGGTAGGCGCGCAGCGTGTAGCGCGTCAATGCCGTCTGCGGCAGGACCTCGCGGCCGTGGCCGGACAAATCACCGACCACTACTCCGACACCGCCGTCGCCGAGCTCGAACAGGTCGTAGAAATCGCCGCCGGCCCCGGGGCCGTCGGCGGGGCGGTACGCGGCGGAGGTGGCGACGGCCGCGAGGCTCGCCGGCACCGCGGGCAGCAGCGCGGACTGCAGCAGGCCGACGTCCTCACGCAGCCGTCGGCGCTGTCGGTCCCCGATCCACGAGCGCGTGCCCAGCGCGATCGTCATCGCCGCCAGCAGGGCGATGAGCGCCCACATCGGCCACGGGATGACGTTCACGATGCGTTCGGCGGTCCGCGCCACCGGCGAGCCGTCGGTGGCGCGGCGGGCGAGCCCACTCCGCGGCGTGGCGACGGACGCGCCGCGGGCGGCGCCGCTCGCCGCCGGGGTGGCGGCCGCCGCGGCCGGCGCGACCGCCGCGGCCGCGGCGACGCGGGCGCCCGGCCCGGCGGCCGTGCGCCGGCCGGTGGTGGCGGTGGTGGTGGTGGTGACGCCCCGCCGGCCCTGGGCCGTGCGGGTCAGCTCGTTCGTGCCGGCCACGGGACGGGACACGGGGGCAGGCATCGCCGCGGCCGGCGCGCTCGATGCAGCCGGCGCCGGGGTCGGGGGCGGGGCGGCCGGAGTGGCCGTCGCCGGCACCGCGACGGGCCCCGGCGTGGAAGTCGATGTGCCGCTCGAACCGGAGCTCGCGCCGCGGCTGCCGCCGCTCTGGCTGCTCCCCTTCTTGCCGTTGCCCTGGGCGTTGCCGGAGCCGTTGCCCTGGGCGCCGCCGTTCTGGCCCCTGCCCGTGTCCCTGCCGCCGCCCTGGCTGTGGCCCTTGCCCTGGCCCTGGCCCTGGGCGCCGCCCGCGCCCTTGCCCTGGCCGCGGTCGCCGCGCTGCGCCGCCGCCACCGAGGAGCCGGCCGGCGCGGCGCCGTCGCCGCGGCCCTTGTCCTTCTTGGCCGTGGCCACGGGCGTGGCCGCAGCCACCAGCGCGCAGCCGGCGAGGACTGCGGCCGCGGCCCCGGAGGCCTTCCGGACGGTCAGGCTCGTGGCCCCTCCCCCCGGACGTGGGCCAGCGCCTCGTCGCGCGTGGCGAAGATGTCGAACGCCGCGTCCAGGCCCGCGACCTGGAAGATGTTCAGCACGCCGGGGTGCGTGCACACGATTCCGAGCCGGGCGCCGACATCGAGACTGCGCCGGACGCCGACGAGGACGCCCAGCGCCGTCGAGTCCATGAACGTCACGTCGCCGAGGTCGACGACGATCGCGCGGAGGCCGGCCTCGAGCGCATCCACGAGCCGCCACTTCAGCTGCGGCGCGGTGGCGAGGTCGAGCTCGCCTGCGATCGAGATCACGGTGGTGCGTTCATCCGGGCGCTGTTCGACGATCGCAAAGGCGTTCGCGCCCGGCCCTGAACGGTCCCCCAACTCCGACGGACTGAGCATCCGGTACCTCCTTGCCTCTCGTCCTGGTCGTCCCGTGGAAAAACGCGCACTGCTAAGACATCGCGTCGGCAGTGTGCCACAAGACTTTAGGGCGTCTGTCAGGTCTCCGACATCCGTCCAGACGGTGCAATGGGGCCTGTGCCCAGCCGACTGCGACGCACGTGTGCGCGCCACGGTTATTCTGCCAGAGCGCGCGGCGAAGCGCGTGACCGGAAGGGCAGGGGTGAGCACAGACGACGACCTCACGAGGCGCCGGTTCCTCGGCGCCGGCGCAGCCGCCGGCATCGGCACGCTCGCGGTCCCGGGCACCGCCACCGCGAGACGCCGGACCCCGCACGCCCGCGGGCACCGCCGGCGCCGGCCGAGCGCCGACGTAGTGGTCGTGGGAGCCGGGTTCGCCGGCCTGACGGCCGCCCGTGAGCTGGTCAGAGCCGGACGGTCCGTCGTCGTGCTGGAGGCGCGCAACCGCGTCGGCGGCCGTGTCGTCAACCACGATCTTGGTCGCGGCGAGGTCTCCGAGCGCGGCGGGACGTTCGTCGGCCCGACCCAGGACCACATGCTGGCGCTCGCGCGCGAGCTGGGGGTCGGGACGTTCGACACCTACGACACCGGCGACAACGTCTACGTCAGCGGCGGCCAGCGCTCCACGTACAGCGACGCCGGCGCGACCGGCACGGCCCCGCTCGACCCGGTGACCCTGCCCGACCTCGCGCTGGTCGTGGCCCAGCTGGACCAGATGTCGACGCAGGTTCCGGTGGCCGCACCCTGGGACTCGCCCAACGCGGGCCCGTGGGACGGCCAGACGCTCGAGAGCTGGATCAACGCGAACACCGTGACCCCGCAGTTCCGCAGGCTGGTGCCCGCCGCGACCCGGCCGATCTTCGGCTGCGAGCCGCGCGACCTGTCGCTGCTCTACGTCCTCTTCTACATCGCCAGCTCCGGCAACGAGACGAACACCGGCACCTTCGAGCGCAACTTCAACACCCGCCAGGGCGCGCAGCAGTCGCGCTTCCTCGGCGGGTCGCAGGTGATCGCGCTGCGAATCGCCGCGCAGCTCGGCCGCCGCGTCGTACTGAGCTCGCCCGTGCGGCGCATCGAGCAGGTCGCCGGGGGCGTGCGCGTGACCTCGGACCGCGCGTCCCTGAGCGCGAAGCACTGCATCGTCGCGCTGCCGCCGACGCTGGCGGGTCGCATCGACTACACCCCCGACCTGCCGGCCGAGCGCGACCAGCTCACGCAGCGCGTCCCGCAGGGGACGATGACGAAGGTGGCGGCCGTGTACGACCGGCCGTTCTGGCGCGACCGGGGCCTCACCGGCACGGCGGTCAACGCCGACGGCTTCGTCAGCGCGACGTTCGACGACTCGCCGCCGAGCGGGCGCCCGGGCGTGGTCTTCGGGTTCGTCGGCGGCGACCAGGCGCGGACCTTCAATCGCATGACCGCGGCCGACCGGCGGCGCACGGTGCTGGGCGAGTACCAGAGCTTCTTCGGGCCCGAGGCCGGCTCCCCGCGCGACTACTTCGAGACGAATTGGGCGGCCGAGACCTGGAGCCGCGGCTGCCCGGTGGCCACCTACGGCCCGGGGACGCTGCTCGCCTTCGGTCGGGCGCTGCGGGCGCCGGTCGGGCGCATCCACTGGGCCGGCACCGAGACCTCGGATTACTGGAGCGGGTACATGGACGGCGCCGTGCGCTCGGGCGAGCGCGCCGCGAAGGAGGTGCTGCGGGCGTGAGGCCGGCCATCGCGGCGTGCGCGGCGGTGATGGCCGGCCTGCTCGCCGGCTCGGGCCTGGCGTCGGCCCGCTCGGCCGGCCGGGCGCTGCACGGCACCACGGGACAGGGCCTGCACGTGACGCTGGGCCGGCCGAGCGCGGGCGTGCGCAGCTTCAGCTACCGCGCCCGGCTGGACTGCTCGGACGGCACGTCGTTCACCGAGGGCCGCTTCGCCGACGACGTGCGGCCGCGGCGTGGCGCCTTCCGCGTCCGCCACACCTCCGACCGCGGCGCGACGCGGACCGTCGTGGCCGGAACGATCCGGGGCAACCACGCCGGCGGCACCCTGAAGGTGACCGAGCGCTTCGGGACCGGTCTCGATGCCGACGGCGCCGCGCCGCTGGACCCGCGCGGTCCGGTGACGTGCACGAGCGGGACCGTGCGCTGGACCGCCCGCTGACGCCGTCAGCGCGGCTCGAACACCCGGTGCGAGCCGTCGTCGAGCACGACCACGCCGCCGTGGCCGAGCCAGCGCGCGGCGCCCTCGGGGCCCGAGAGGACGGCCGCCTTGGCCGCCACCTCCGCCTCCAGCGCCGTCGGCGCGAGCGCCGTGGCCTGGACGATGCCGGTGAAGGCCGGCCGGCCGGTGGCGGGATCGAGCAGGTGGTGGGCGGGCGATCCGTCCGCGCCGATCCAGCTGCGCTTGCCGATCCCGCTGGTCGCGACGCCGCCCTCGGTCAGCTCGAACTCGTGCAGGATCTCGTCACCGAAGGGGCTGGCGACGCGCACCGTTCGCGGTACGTGGCCGAGGCCGCCCAGGCGCAGGTCGCCGGCGCAGTCGACCGCGTAGGCCTCGTGCCAGGCCAGCGCCTCGCCGAGCACATCGGCGAGCATGCCCTTGACGATGCCGCCGCTGTCGAGCCGTACGCCCGGCGGCCGGCGGACGGTCCGCGCCGCACGGTCGACCGAGATCGCGGTCCAGCGGTGCTCGGGGCTCGGACAGGCGGGACGGCGCGGCGGCGCCAGCGCGAGCGCACGCTCCAAGGGGACCGACGTCCGGTGATCCTCGCGGTAGCCGGCGGCCTCGAGCTCGCCGACGAGCGTCGCGTCCACCAGGCCGCCGGTGCGCGTGGCGGCGCGCGCGGCCGCCTGGACCATGCGCGCCATCAGCTCGCCAACCGGGACGACCGGCCGCGGGTCGCGGTTGAGCCGCGACAGCTCGCTTTCCGGCTCGAAGCGCGAGAAGCGATCGTGCCATCCCAGCAGGCGTAGCCTCGCGCGCGCGACGGCCCGCTCGGCGGTGCCTTGCGGACCGTCGCCGATCACGAGCGCCGCGCAGTGCGCGCCGAAGCACTCGAACCGCTCGGCTGCCTCAGTCGCGGCGGTGGTCGTCACGACTGGCTCGTGGTGACCGCGGACGCGCCCGACGAGGAACCGGAGGAGGAGTCCGCGGACGACGAGGACGAGCCGCTGGAGCCGGAGTCGCTCGACGTCGAGCCGGACGAGTCGACGGAGTCGGAGCTGTCCGTCGAGGACCCGGTCGCGTCGGTGCCCGACGAGGCCGACTCCTCCTCGGCGGCGGCCGCGCGCGCCTGCGCCTCCGCCTCCGCACGCGCGGCGGCGGCGCGCTTCGCGGCGGCGGCCTGCGTCGCGGTCGTGGAGGCCTGCGACGCGGCGCCCGCGCCGGCCGTCTTTGCGGACTGGTTCGTCGCGCCCAGCGCCGGGTCGTGCCCGGTCACCAGGCGGCCGAAGATCGCCACCCAGGCGGCGAGGAAGAGGGACAGCGTGATCGCGACGACGCGGCGGCGGATGGTGCGCGCGCGCCGCTTGCGTGCCCGCACGCGCTGGCGGGCCAGGATCCGCCCCTCCTCGGGGGACATCGGCGGCGGGTTGGAGATGGGAGCTTGCATGGCGGGCAGCATCGCCGTCCGCCGTGAGAGTGCCGTAGGCGGCAGCTAAGACGTTCGTAAAGCCGGCTCGACCTCGGATGGGCGCAGCGTGGGCCCGAAGCCCACCGTCAGCAGCGCGCCGCCGCCGGGAGCGTTCTGCGCCCGCGCGAACCCACCGTGCGACTCGGCCGCCTGCCGGACGATGGCGAGGCCCAGGCCGGAGCCCGGCATGCGGCGCGCGCTGCCGGCGCGGTAGAAGCGGTCGAACACGTGCGGGAGGTCGACCTCGTCGAACCCCGGGCCGTGGTCGCGGACCGACAGCGTGCCGTCATGCAGGCGGACCTCGACGGTCCCGTCGTGCGGGCTCCACTTTCGCGCGTTGTCGAGCAGGTTCGAGACGGCCCGGTTGATGCGGTCCGGCTGGCCGCTCACGATCGTCGGCTCGAGATCGGTCTCGAAGGTCAGGTGCCCCGCGCGCCGCCGCGCCCGCTCCACCTGGGCCATGGCGATCTCGTCGAGTCGAACGTCGTCCACCTCTGCGGCCGAGCGCGGATCGCGCGCGAGCTCCACGACGTCGCCGACCAGCGCGGTCAGCTCGTCGAGCTCCTCGACGATGTCCGCGCGCAGGCTCCGCCCCTCCTCCGGGGACAGGCGGTGGGCCTCCTCGAGCGTCTGGACGTTGGCCCGCAGGCTCGCGATCGGCGTGCGCAGCTCGTGGCTGGCGTCGGCGACGAGGTGGCGCTGCGCGGCGACGGAGCTCTCGAGCGCGTCGAGCGTCGCGTTGAAGCTGCGCGCGAGGCGGGCGAGCTCGTCCCGGCCCTCGACCTCGAGCCGGAGCGACAGGTCGGGGTTGCCGGTCAGCTTCTCCGTCCTGCGCGTGAAGCGCGCGATCGGGGCGAGGGCGGTGCGGGCGACGAGCACGCCCAGCAGCGCGGCCAGCGCGATGCCGCCGGCGCCGACGATCGCGAGCACGATCACGAGGCTCCGCAGGACGTCGTCCTCCTCGGTCAGCGGCCGCACCACCTGAACCGCCCCGCGCGTGCCGCGCCCGGCGGTGAGCACGCGCACGTGGACGCCGCGAACGTGGGTGTCGGTCAGGTCACGGCCCGCGCCGCGCCGCGCGATCTCCTTCGCGCGCGTGGAGGCCGGGATCGTCGAGCCCTCGTCGGGCGGCGACGTCACCCGCCCCGTGCTCGAGACGAACTGGAGGTGCCCCGACGGTCCGCCGAACGGCGCCCGCGACGCGGCCGCAGCCGCGCCCAACCCGCCGCCCGGGTCGAGTCCCGGGCCGGCCCCGGGAGGAGGCGCCCCGCGCTCCGCGCGCTCCGCGCCCGGTCCGCGATCGGCCGGTCCCCCGCCGTCCCGATTCGGGCTGCCGGTCGACGTGAACGGCCGGGCGCGGTCCGCCAGCGCCGTATCGACCTGGTTGTAGAGCTCCGACCGCACGGCGAGATAGACCGTGATCGCGACGCCGATCACGGTGAGGGCCACCGCGATGCCGGCGGCTGCGCCGATGCGGTTGCGCAGGCTCATGGCTCCCGCAGCGCGTAGCCGACGCCGCGCACGGTGTGGATGAGGGGCCTCGCCCCCGCGTCCTCGAGCTTGCGCCGGAGGTAGCCGACGTACACGCGCAGGGCGTTGGAGGCCGGGCCGAAGTCGTAGCCCCACACGCGGTCGTAGATGAGGCTGTGCGGAAGGACGCGGCGGGGGTTGAGCATCAGCAGCTCGAGCAGCTGGTACTCGGTCCGGGTCAGCTCGACGAAGGTGTCGTTCACGCTGACGCCGTGGCGCGCGCTGTCCAGCTTCAGCTCCTCGAAGGCGAGCGCGTCGGGATCGGCGCCGTCGCCGGTGCGCCGGAGCAGGGCGCGCACGCGGGCCTTGAGCTCGTCCACGTCGAAGGGCTTGACGAGGTAGTCGTCGGCGCCGGCGTCGAGGCCCTCGACGCGGTCCGAGATCGCGTCGCGCGCGGTCAGCATCAGGATCGGGATGCGGTTTCCCGCACGGCGCAGATGGCGGCAGACGTCGATGCCGCTGAGGTCGGGCATCATCACGTCGAGGACCATCGCGTCGGGCGCGGCGGCGGCGACCTGCGCGAGCCCGGTCTCGCCGCCGTCCGCGACGTGCACCTCGTACCCGCCGAGCGTCAGCGCGCGCCGCAGCGCGTCGCGCACGGCCCGGTCGTCGTCCACCACGAGGATCCTCATGGTGCCCATTGTGACTGCGGGAGCGGCCGCCGTGGGGGCACTCCTACACACGTCTTAGGCGCCGCCTACGACGGATTGACAAACCGGATGCAGACTGCCCCGCCATGACGACCGACGCCGGCCCCCACCTGTTCTGGATCACGAGCCGCGCCGCCGGCACCGCCGCGCTCGTGCTCGCGAGCGTGGCCGTCTGCCTCGGCCTGCTGATGAGCACGCGCCTGCTCAAGCGCTTCGGCGGGCCCGACCTCCGCGTCGCGCACGAGGCGCTGTCGCTGGCGACGCTGGTCGCGATCGCGATCCACGGGCTGGCCCTCCTCGGCGACCACTTCCTGCATCCCTCGCTCGTCGACATCAGCGTGCCGTTCGCCAGCGGCTATAAGACCTGGTGGACCACGCTCGGCATCGTGAGCGGCTGGGGGCTCGCCGCGCTCGGCCTGTCCTACTACGCGCGAGCGCGGATCGGCCAGGACCGCTGGCGCATGCTGCACCGCTTCACCGCGCTGGCGTGGCTGATGGGCCTGGCCCACACGCTCGGCGAGGGCACCGACGCCGGTCAAGCCTGGTTCCTCGCGATGATCGGGATCGTCGCCGCCCCCGCGCTCCTGCTCCTGCTGTGGCGGATGAGCGGCCTCGGGCACCGGCGGCCGCGCGCCGCCGCGCCGACCACCCAGCGACAGGCCCAGCCGCCGCGACCGATCGCGGAGGCGCGGTCGTGAGCGCCGGCGTGCTGATCGTCGGCGGTGGGCTCGCCGCCCAGCGCTGCGCCGAGGCGCTGCGCCGCGGCCAGTACGACGGGCCGATCCGCATGATCTGCGCCGAGCGGCATCGCCCCTACGACCGCCCGCCGCTGTCGAAGGACCTGCTGCTCGGCGCGTGCGCCGAGGAACCGCCCTCCCTGCGTCCGGCCGCGTGGTACGCCGACCACGACGTCGATGTACGCCTCGGCGCACGGGCGACCGGCCTGCACCCGGCGGAGCACAGCGTCGCGGTGTCCGACGGGACGAGCCTGGCCTATGACCGGCTCCTGATCGCCACCGGCAGCCGCCCGCTCACGCTTCCGGGGCTCGAGGGTCGGACCAACGTGACCACCCTGCGGACCGTCGAGGACGCCTGGCAGCTGCGCGGCGCGATCGCGCGAAGGGAGCGCCTCGCGGTGATCGGCGCCGGGTTCATCGGCCAGGAGGTCGCGGCCGCGGCGCGCACCGCCGGGTGCGAGGTGACCCTGATCGAAGCGACGCCGTGGCCGCTGGGCCACGTCCTCGGGCACCAGCTCGGCCGCTGGTTCGCCGAGCTGCACCGCGACGAGGGCGTCCGCGTCCACCTCGATCGCCGGATCGCGGCCCTGCACGGTGACCGGCGCGTCGCGGCCCTGCGGCTCGACGACGGCACGCTGGTCGGATGCGATCACGTCGTCGTGGGCGTCGGCGTCGTGCCCGACCTGGACTGGCTGGAGGGCAGCGGCCTCGACCCGCGCGGCGTGGCGGTCGACGATCGCGGAGCGGCGGGCGCCCCCGGAGTCTTCGCCGCCGGCGACGCCGCCGCCGTCTTCGACCCGATGCTGCGCCGCCACGTTCCCGGCGGGCACTGGGAGTCGGCCGCGCGGCAGGGTGCGCAGGCCGGGCGGGCGATGCTCGGCCTCCGCGCTGCGCCGGCGCCGCCGCACAGCTTCTGGAGCGACCAGTACGGCACGCGCATCCAGCAGATCGGCCACGCCGGCCTCGCCGACGCCGTCAGCATCGACGGCGACCCGGCAGCGCGCGACTTCACCGCGATCTACACCCGCGGGGACCGCCCGGTCGCCGCCCTTCTGGTGGGCCGTCCGCACGCGCTCCCCGACGCGCGGCGGCTGATCGCCGAGCCCGTCGCGGCGGCGGCATGACCTACGTCGCGTACATCGACGCCGCTGCCTGCGCCGCCCACGGCGACTGCGAGGCGATCGCGCCCGAGGTCTTCCGCATCGACGACGTGGCGGTGGTCGTCGGCACCGCGCCGGACGAGCTCATGGTCGAGGCCGCGCGCGCCTGCCCGTCGGCGGCGATCCGTCTGCTCGACGGCGCCGGGGAGCAGGTGTATCCGTAAACGACGGTCAACGAGGAGTCCCGCGGGGAGCGCCACTCGATACGCGACGAGAGACGAGAAACCCTTCGTAATCAAGGACTTCTCGTCTCTCGTTGAGGATCGGCCCCGCCGCCCCCGGCGGCACCCCTCGATGACCGTCGTCAACGCTCCGACCCACACCGACTGACGTAGTACACGTACCCCAGCCGTCCCGAGGTCAGCGGCCGGCACAGGACGACCCGGCTGCGGCGCTCCTCCCAGCGGCGAAACCAGACCGCGATCCGCAGCGAAGCGGCTCCGCACACGAGCGTCCACGCCGCCGCCAGCAGCACGGCCGCGCCCGCGAGGTGGTCGAGGACGTGCTCGCGCGGCCTGCCCATCAGGACGAGCATCACGATCAGCGTGGCGGCGGCGCCGACGGCGAGCAGCACCGCGACGCCGGTCGCGGCCCACGCGGCCCGGTTCGCCGTGCTGCGCCGCCCCTCGACGCGCAGCGCCGCCGGCGGCGCCGGCGAGCGGTCGAAGACCTGGGCGTACTGCATGTCCGGTTGGGTGCGCAGTCCCAGGAAGGCCCGCGCGAGCGCTCCGGCGACGGTCAGGAAGAACAGCAGCACGCAGGCCCAGATCTCCACCGGAAGGAGATCCGACGCACCGCCGAGCGCCGCGTCGACCGCCACCACCAGCAGCGCGACGACGATCCAGGTCCGGCCGAAGCAGCGCAACTCCCACGCCGATGAGACCAGCGGCGGCCGCCGCCAGGAGACCTCGGCTGCATCCATGAGACGATCACCGTACCCGCGATGCCCAACGAACCCAGCCAACGCCCGCTCGTGGCGCTCGTGACCGGCGCCTCGAGCGGTATCGGCGAGGCGACCGCGCGGCGACTCGCCCGCGAACCCGACGCGAGGCTCGTGCTCGTGGCGCGGCGCGAGCAGCGCCTGCGCGAGCTGGCGGACTCGCTGCCCGTGCCCGCGACGCACGTCGCCGTCGACCTGGTCGACGGCGACGCGCCGGCGCGCGTGCTGGCTCACGTGCAGGAGCGCCACGACCGGCTGACGCTGCTCGTGAACAACGCCGGCTCGGCCTGGCGCGCACGGTTCGCCGAGGGTGGCTGGGAGAACGTGCGGCGAACGATGGCGATCAACTTCGACGCCGCGGTGCGTCTCACCGAGGCGCTGCTGCCCCTGCTGCGCGCGTCGGCGCCGAGCGCGATCGTGAACGTGGCCAGTACCGCCGCGCGCGTGGCCCGCGGCGGCTCCGCCGCGTACTCCGCGAGCAAGTTCGCGCTGGCCGGCTGGACCGACGGCCTGTACGCGGAGGAGCGCGCGCACGGCGTGCACGTCGGGCTGGTGCTCCCCGGCTTCATCTCGACCGAGGGGTTCCCTCAGAAGGAGCTGGTGGAACGGCCGCTGACGCGCTGGCTCGTCTCCACTCCCGAGCGCGCGGCCGAGGCGATAGTCGACACCGGCCTGCGTGGCCGCGCGGAGCGCTACGTCCCGCGCGGCTACGCCCTTGCGGCCGCCGCGCGCGTCCTCGCGCCCGGGCTCGTCCGCCGCGTCCTGGCGGGCGGCGCGGCGTCGGTCATGACCACCCGCACGGGCGCCGACGCCGCCGAGCGCGACACCGGCGTGCCGGCGCCGGATTAGCTCGACGCCGGCGCCGAATCCGCGGCCCGGCGCTTCGCGCGGCGCTTTGGCTTGAGCTCGTCGAGCTCCTCGCGCAGCCAGTCCATCAGCGACGCCACGTCGGGCATCTGCTCGCGGTCGGCCACGATCCCGAAGTCGAGGTGGCCGCGGTAGCTCATGACCGTGATGTTGAGTCCCATCCCGTCCGTCACCACCGACACCGGGTAGTTGGCCTGGAGCTCGGCGCCCGCCAGGTAGAGGGGGAACTGCGGCCCGGGCACGTTGGAGATCACGAGGTTCCACGCGGGGCGACCGGCCCGGCTCGTGGACAGCGCGAACGTGACGCGTGCCGCACGGGAGAACACGGCCGGTGGGATGAACTGGTTGGCGTCCTGGAGGATCTCCGCCGGCAGGGCGCGATGGCGGGCCTTCATGTCGCCCATGGCATCGTGGGTGCGGAGCAGGCGGTCGACCGGGTCGGCGACGTTCGTGAACAGCGGCGCGCTCATCAGCTGGATGCGGTTGCCGTAGGTGCCGACCTGGTCGTCCGTGCGCACGGACACGGGGATCTGCGTGACGAGCGGCACGTCGAGCAGCTCGCCATGCTCGATCATCCAGCGGCGCACGGCGCCCGCGCACATCGACACGATGACGTCGTTGACCGTGCAGCCGTGCGCGTTCTTGACCGCCTTGACGTCGTCGAGCGCGAGCTGCCCGAACACCACCCGCCGGTGAGGCGAGACGCGCCCGTTGAACGAGGTCTTGGGGGCGACCAGCTTGTGGCGGTCGACGACCTGGTCCGACCCGCCGCCGATCGCGCGCTGGACCGACGACGCGAGCCGGCCCAGCGTGCCCGCACCCGGGAGCGTCGCGAGCGGCGTCTCGTCGATGTTGGGCAGCGTCCCCGGCAGGGCGCGCAGCACCCGCAGCGGATAGCGGGGCAGGCCGAGCAGGCCGCGCCCGAGCATCCCGAGCTCGGTCGGCTCGCCGTCGTCGGAGAAGCGCACGTCCTCGGGCACCTCCCGGCCCTCGGGACCGAGATCGAGGAGCGCACCCATGATCTCCGCGCCCGACATCCCGTCGATGACCGAGTGGTGGATCTTCGTCATCACCGCCTTGTTCCCGCCCTTGAGCCCGTGGATCAGGTAGAGCTCCCACAGCGGCCGCGCACGGTCGAGCGGCCGCGACACGATCCGCGCCACCTGCTCGGCGAGCTGCTCGTTGGTGCCCGGCGGGGGGAGCGCCAGCTCGCGCACGTGGTACTCGAGGTCGAAGTCCGGGTCGTCGATCCAGTAGCCGTAGTCGAGGCCGAGCGGGACCTCCGCGAGCCGCCAGCGCAGCGGCGGCAGCAACGGCAGCCGTTCGACGAGCAGGTCCTGGAGATCGGCGAGCTCGAGCGAGCCGGTCGGGGAGGTCGAGGGGTCGACGACGGCCACGCCGGCGACGTGCCCGTACTGGCGCGGGGTCTCCAGCGCGAGGAACTGCGCGTCGAGGGCGGTGAGCTGGCGCATGTCGGCCGGTCAGCGCAGACGATACCCGGCGGTCCCCGTCACGGGTCGGTCCGGGCGGGGGCGCCCGTGTCCTGCCGCATCGCGCCGTACACGAGCGAAGAACCCACACCCCGCTTATGCGCCGCTTACGCGGAGTGGGTTTGCTGCAGCCCGCGGTCTGTGCTCCTCCTCGTCGCCACCCTGATCGTTGCCGCGACGGCCATCCGCCTCGCCACGGTCGTCCCGCTCCGAAGCGGGCTGGACCGGGCGCTGGCCGCCGCCGTCGCCGGGGCCACGCAGATCGTCGTGTCGCTGCTGATCGCCGGCGGTCCGCTGCGGTCGATGACGCCCGCGACGGTGCTCCTGCTCAACGCAACGATCACCGGCGCGGCCCTCGGCCTGACCTTCCGGCGGCGATCGCCCGTCCGGCTGCGCGGACTGCGGTCGTCGGTGACGGACCTGCTGCGCGAGCTCCGCGGCAACGGCTGGGTGACGGCCCTGGTCGTCGTGGCCGCGCTCGCGCTGCTGTGGCGGGTGGTGATCGCCTACGCCCTGCCGCCCTACGGGTACGACGCGCTCGCCTACCACCTCCCCACCGTCGCGCTGTGGCTGCAGTACGGGCACATCGGCACGGCGCACCTGCACATCTACTCCGCGTCCTTCCCGGCGAACGTCGAGCTGCTGTTCACGTGGGTCGCGCTGTTCCTCAAGAACGACGTGTGGATCGGCACGGTGCAGATCCCGCTCGCGGTCCTGGGCGCGGGCGCGGTCGCCGGCTTCGCGCGCCTGGCCGGCGTGCGCCGCCCGCCGGCGTTCGCCGCCGGGGCGCTGTTCCTGCTCAGTCCGATCGTGCTCACGCAGGCCTCGTCGAACTACGTCGATCTCGGCGTGACCGCGTTCTTCCTCACCGGGATCTACTTCGTGCTGCGCGCGTTTCCACCGGCGGCGTGGGGATCCGACGCCGATCGAGCCTGGTCACCCGTGTACCTGGTGCTCGCCGGCTGCGCCACCGGGCTCGCCGTTGGCGCCAAGCCGGTCGGCCCACTGCTCGGCCTGGTCACGCTGCTGAGCCTCGTGATCGGCATGCTGGTGAGCCGGCGCCGGTTCGGCCTGGGTCCCGACCGGCCGATCGCCTACGCCCTGCTGCTGCTCGCGCCGCTGATCTGCCTCGGCGGCTTCTGGTACGTCCGCGACCTGGTCGAGTTCTCGAACCCCGTCTACCCTGGGACCGTCAAGTTCCTCGGGCACACGCTGTTCGACGGGCCGGGCATCACGCTGCTGCGGCTGCCGACGGGATCGGGGCCGTCGGCGATCGTCCATTCGTGGGGCTACGACTTCACGCGCGTGTTCAACCACAGCTCCGGCCAGTGGGACCGTGCGGACGAATACGAGGGCGGGATGGGCCTCGTCTGGCTCCTCCTCGGCCTCCCCCTACTGATCCCGTTCGTCATCGGAGCCTGGAAGCGCAACCGCATGCTGTTCTGGGCCTTCCTCGTGCCGCTGGGCATCCTGTTCGCGATCCAGCCCTACCGCTGGTGGACGCGGTTCACGATCTTCCTGCTGGCGCCGGCGCTGGTCGGGATCGTGGTGTTCGTCGACCGGACGGGCTCGCGGTGGCTGCGGACCGCGGTCCAATCGCTGGCACTCGTGTGCGTCGCGATCTCGCTGTGGTTCAGCTCGAGCCACTTCGTCGGTTGGGGCCACACCTACGACGCCGGCCAGGTCATCTCGACCGCGCAGAAGCCGGTCTCGCAACGCACCCTCGGGCGGCTGTTCCTTCCCGAGCTGCGCTGGGTGGACTCGGTGGAGCCGCGGGCGCGGATCGCGGTCTACCAGTACTTCAGCACCCATACCGACGAGTTCCCCCCGTTCTACGCCCTCTGGGGCCGGCACTTCGAGCACCGCGTCTACGCGCTGCCGAAGCTCTCGAGGGCCGCGACGCTGCGCTGGCTCGAGGCCCGGTCGATCGGCTACGTCTACGTCCGGCGCGCGACACCGCAGGACGCCTGGCTGCACAGCGACCCGCGCTACCGCGTGCTGTTCTCCAACGCGCGGGTCGCGGCCTACGCCAGGCGCACGGGCAATGTCTTGAGCTGATTGACGAACGGCGACTCGGCCATCGCCGGCGTGCCGTCGATCTCCATCGCCGGGTAGCGCTTCAGCGTCTCCTCGAACAGGACCTTGAGCTCGAGCCGGGCGAGCGCCGCCCCGAGGCAGAAGTGGCGCCCGCCGGCGCCGAAGGCCTGGTGCTCGGGGTTGCGCCGGGCGTCGAAGCGGTCCGGGTCCTCGTAGCGCGACTCGTCGCGGTTGGAGGAGACGTACCACATGACCACCTTGTCCCCGTCGCGGATCTGCTGCCCGTTGAGCTCCGTGTCGGCCATTGCGGTACGGCGGAAGTGTGCGAACGCGGGGTACATGCGCAGCGATTCCTCGACCGCGCTGGGGATCAGCGACGGATCCTCCAGCAGCAGCTGGCGCTCCTCGGGGTGCTCCATCAGCGCCCGCATCCCGCTGCAGTAGGTGGCCTTGGTGCTGTCGTTGCCCGCCGCGACCAGCAGGAAGAAGCCCATGACGATCTCGTGCTCCTCGAGCTTCTCTCCGTCCACCTCGGCGTGGACGAGCACGCTTGTCAAATCGTCGGTGGGGTTCTCGCGCCGCTGCGCGATCAGCGTGCGGCAGCGATCGAAGATCTCGGGCACGACCTTCTGCATGACGCTCTCCATGCCCTCGGGATTGAGGTCGGGGTCGCCGGCTCCGAGCGCCGAGTTCATGAGCTCGGCCCAGATCGCATCGTCCTCCTCGGGGATGCCCATGAAGCTGCCGATCACGCGCGAGACGACCGGCTGCGCGACGTCGGGGACGAGGTCGCAGGTCTCCCGGCCCTCGAGCCGGTCGAGCACGTCGACGGCGATCTGGCGGATCGGCGCCTCGTGCTCGGCGATCCGCCGCGGCGTGAAGCCCGCCTGGAACAGGGCCTTGAGGCGGTCGTGCTTGGGCGGGTCCATCCCGATGAACATCGCCCGCGTGAGCTCGAGCGGAAACACCGAGTGCGTGAGCGCCGTGATCCCGCCGCGCTCGGAGGAGTAGGTGCGCCAGTCGCGGCTGACGGTGTGGACGTCGTCGGCGGTCGTGAGCGACCAGTAGCCGTCCTCGTCGGGGTACTCGGAGATCTGCGCGGTCCAGTGGACGGGGCACTCGCTGCGCAGGCGCGCGAACAGCGCGTAGGGCGGGCCGTCCTGCCAGTGCTCGCGCTCGCTCACCAGCAGGTTGTCGAGATCGCTGCCGACCGATGCCATCAAGGCCTCCGTGATCGCCGCCGAGGGACGCGGCTGATGCTACATCGAACGCGAACGGGCCCGGCGAATTGCCGGGCCCGTCGTCGTTTCGAGCTGTCAAGCGGTCAGCGCGACGGCGGCCTCCGGCGTCGCGACGCGGAAGCTGAAGCTCTCCTCCAGGTACAGCCGCACCGCGTCGGCGTCGTGCCCGTCGTAGCCGACCGACAGGTCCTGGCCCGACTCGAACAGGAAGTCGCTGCCGCGCAGGCTCAGGACCACCGCGCCCTTCACGCCCGGCGCCCAGACGATCGGGCCGTCGAGGATCTTGCCGAGGTGGTCGAACACGAGATAGCCCCCGTGCTCGGTCGACTCGATCACGCCGGTGTATCCCTCGGTGCCGAGCGCCAGCCCGTAGGGGCCGCCGACGCCGACGCGGCGCAGCAGCTCAACCGCCTTCGCCACGTGCCCTGGGTAGGCGTCGTAGTCCTCGCTCAGGGGGATCGACTCCTGGGTCGAGGCCTCGGTCACGCCCACGATCCCGGCCTCCGAGTAGCCGTGGAACACGGCGATGTTCTCCGCCCGCGCGATCTGCCGTGCGGACTCGTCGAGGCTCGCGAGGTCGATGTCCTCGGCGCCCCGGTCGCCGGCGCGCAGCTCCTCGCGAGCAAGGATGAAGTCGCTGCGCAGCTCGACGAGCGGGAGGACGCGGCGCTGCAGGGCGTCCACGCCCTCGCACGGGGTCCCCTTGACGGACTCGGTCCGGCCGAGGTTGGTCGCCGAGTGGTCCCATCCGAGTGGGCCGGCGAAGTCGACGAGCTTGCGCGCGGCGAGCGCGCCGGTGAGCCGATCGCGCGCCTCCCCGTCCACGAGCCTCCACCCCGCGTCGGAGATCGGCGCGAGCGATCGCAGCAGATGGTTCACAGCGTTCCTCCCTTCAGGCCGCCGATGCCGAGCGAGCCGGACGTATCGCCCGGGGTCGGCGCGTCCGGGCTGGGCTCGGTGGCCTCCTCCTCGGCCTCCTCCCCGTGCTCGACGATGTCGCCGTCCTGGAACAGGACTCCCTGAGCGATCTCCCGCCACACCGGCGTGCGTCGCAGCAGGAACTCGAGGTCCATGCTGAAGTGCTTGAACTCCTCGCCCTGGGCGTCCTGCATGATCGCCCGCGCGTCGGGGTCGGGCTCGACTGCGAGCCGCTGCTCGTACCAGCCGATCGCCTCGGCCTCCTCCGTGAGCGAGGCGCAGAGACGGGCGAAGGTGCGCGTCTCCGCCGAGAGCTCCTCCGGCGGTTCGTGGTACTGGTCGAAGCCCATGCGATCTCCCCTTGTGTCCGGTGCCCGCCGAGAGACTACGGTCCGAACGCCGTGTGCGCGCGCTCCCACCCCGTGCGCGCGCCCTCCCAGAACGTGTAGGTCCCCTCGTCGAGGAGCTCGAGCCCCGCGTCGACGACCGCGCCGATGGCGGCAAACGCGAAGCCGCCGCCGACGGAGACCCGGCTGACCCCGGCGGCCGCGAGCTCGGACACGGGCGGCGCCCCGGGCCGGGCGAGGACGTTGACGGGACGGTCGACCGAGGCCGCCAGCTCGCGGATGTCCTCGATCCGCTTGAGGCCGGGGGCGTAGAGCACGTCGGCGCCGGCCTCCTGGTAGGCCTGGAGGCGCGCGATCGTGTCCGCGAGATCCTGCCGCCCGTGCAGATGGTTCTCGGAGCGGGCGGTGAGGATCAGGCGGCGCGGTCCGGCGTGGGCCGCCTCCGCCGCGGCGGCGACGCGCTCCGCCGCGAGGCCGGCGGCGTAGATCGGCTCGTCCTCGCGCCCGCTGAAGTCCTCCACCGAGGCCCCGGCCAGCCCCGCGTCGAGCGCGAGCCGCATCGTCTCGCCGACGCCGGCGGGCTCGTCGGCGAAGCCGTTCTCCAGGTCGGCGGACACCGGCAGATCGGTCGCGGCGACGATCGCCGCCGCGTGCTCCAGCGCCTCGTCGCGGGTCACGGACCCGTCGAGCCGTCCCAGCGTCGCGGCGAAGCCGCTGCTGGTCGTGGCCAGTGCCTCGAACCCCAGCGACGCGAGCAGCTTCGCCGAGCCGGCGTCCCACGGGTTCGGCAGCAGCAGCGGGCTCGCCGGGTCGTGCAGCGCGAGGAAGCGTTCGGCGAGGGCGGCCTGGTCGTTCATCGCCGGAACATTACGAAGTCCCCGGCGTGGAGACCGGGCGCCGCGTCGGTCGAGCTCGCGCGGCGGTACCTACTGCCCGAAGGCGGCAGCGGCTTGGATCGCCACGAGGACCGTCACGAAGAGCGCGGCCGCGAGGAACGCCGCGAAGGCCGTCACCGCGAGGACGAATCCCAGCCTCTGGAGGCCCCAGCTGACGGCGTGAAGTGTGTCCTGCATCATCGTGTGTGACCTCCTGTCGCCCACCCACGGGGCGGCGGAGCCCCGTGGGCGCGACGCTCGTATGGAAGCGGGCTTGCTCCGGCTTTCAGAAGCCGCGAACCGCTTAGGCGGAGGCCAAATTGTCGGCTGGTCAACTAGCGAAGAGTCGGCTAGTTGGCGACCGTCCACCACTGACCGTACTCCCATTCTCGAGGAAGTGGAGAATCCTTTGTGAGATCGTCATGCGCGGCGCAGCGAATGAATCCGAGGATGGAGGACGAGGATGAGCGAGTTCGATTACGTGATCGTCGGCGCAGGCTCGGCCGGGTGCGTGCTGGCGGCGCGCCTGTCCGAGGATCCAGACGTGAAGGTGTGCCTGCTGGAGGCCGGCCCGCCCGACACGGCGGATGAGATCCACCTGCCGGCCGGGTGCCTGGCGGTCGGGCAGACGAAGTACGACTGGGGGTTCATAAGCGATCCCGAGCCCGGGTTCGCCGGCCGGCAGCGCCTGCTGCCGCGCGGCAGGACCCTCGGCGGATCCTCCTCGACGAACGCGATGGTCTACATCCGCGGGAACCGCGCGGACTACGACGGCTGGGCCGCGATGGGCTTCGACGGCTGGGGCTGGGACGACGTCCTGCCCTACTTCCTGCGCGCCGAGGACAACGAACGCGGGGCAAGCGAGTTCCACGGCGCCGGCGGGCCGCTGGCCGTGTCCGAGAACCGGTCGCGGTATGACACCTGCGAGGCGTTCATCGAAGCGGCCGAGGAGGCCGGGCTCCCGCGCAACGACGACTTCAACGGGCCCGAGCAGGACGGCGTGGGCTGGTACCAGGTCACGCAGCGCAACGGCATGCGCTGCTCGGCGGCCGTCGCCTACCTGCATCCGGCGCTGGAGCGGCCCAACCTCGTCGTCGAGACCGACGCCCACACCACCCGCCTGCTGCTGGACGGCACGCGCGCCGTCGGCGTCGAGATCGACCAACGCAACGAGCTGCGCGAGATCCGGGCAGGGCGCGAGGTCATCCTCAGCGCGGGCGCGTACCAGAGCCCGCAGGTCCTCCTGCTCAGCGGCATCGGACCGGCCGCCGACCTCGAGCTCGCCGGGATCCCGCCGGTGCTCGACCTGCCCGTCGGATCCGGGTCTGCAGGACCACGTCGTGACGTGGATCACCGCCACGACCGACAGGCCCTCGCTGCTCACGGCCGAGACCGAGGAGAACGTCGCACTGATCGAGGGAGAGGGGCGCGGCCCGCTGACGTCGAACTTCGCCGAGGCCGGGGGCTTCCTGCGCACCCGCGACGGGCTCGACGCGCCCGACATCCAGCTCCACCACCTGCCGATCCTCTTCCCCGACGCCGGCGCGAGCGAGATCCTCGAGGACGGCTGGGCGCTATCCCCGTGCCTGCTGCGCCCCACCTCGACCGGGTTCGTGAAGCTGCGCTCGCGCGTGCCGACGGCGCGGCCGCGGATCCTGCACAACTACCTGGTCAGCGAGGAGGACCGCGCGACCATGCTCGCCGGCCTGCGCAGGTGCGTCGAGATCGCCGGCCAGCCGGCGCTGCGTGCGGTCAGCCGGGATGCGCGTGGCGTGCCGGTGGGCGACGACGACGCGGTCCTGATCGACCACATGGAGCGCAACTCGACGACGCTGTACCACCCGGTGGGGACCTGCGCGATGGGATCGGTGGTCGACGGCGAGCTGCGCGTGCTCGGGATGGAGTCACTGCGCGTGGTGGATGCTTCGGTGATGCCGACGCTCGTGCGCGGGAACACCAACGCCCCAACGATCATGGTTGCGGAGAAGGGCGCGGACCTGATCCGCGGAACGGCGCCGCCGGCGGCGGGCGCACAGGCCGGCGAGCCAGCCGCGGCCTAGGGACGCACGATCGTGAAGGAGCGCGTGGCGGGGCGCGACGTGTTGCCGGTCGCGTCGGTGGCGGTGAGCACCACCTGATATCGGCCGGGGATGAGCGCACGCCGTCCGATGCGCCCGCTGAAGGCGAAGCCGTTGGCGCCGTAGTTCGCCCGACGTCGCAGCGTGCCGGCGCGTCGCAGCCGCGTGCAGGGTCGCGCGCGGCGCAGGCGGCGCGACGGCGCCAGGCATCGGCGTCCCACCCGCCGGCCCGCCAGCCGGCGCGCGATCGCCAGGCGCACCGTCGCCGCCTCGGACAGCCGGAAGCGGGCGTGGGTCCCGCGGGGCGCCCGGCGGCGGCGCGCGGCGGTCGCCGTCGGGCGGGCAGCGACCGCGAACACCCGCGGGCTGAGCCTGAAGGCGGACACCGTCGGCGCGGTGCGATCGGCGGCTGAATCGACGGCCGAGCGCGTGCCGAGCAGCAGCCGCGAGGGGTGGGCACTGTCGTGGAAGATCAGGTTGCGACCCGCGACCGGCAGCGGCGTGTGGTTGGGCGAGTCCGACGAGCTGAGCCACAGTCGCAGCCGGTGGCCGGGGGCGAGCGTGTGGGCCGTGTCCCATACGTCCATCCGGTACTCGGTGTCCTCACCGATGCCGACCGGTGTGTCGCGGTCGTCGGTCAGGTACGGGGAGCCGTCTCGCGATCGCGCCGGGTCGACGTGGCGGAAGCTCGCCCGCAGCCAGCCCTGCGTGATGATGCTCTGCGAGCCGTTGGGCGCGACGTCGATCAGCCGGCCGACCCACGCCATGTCCGACGCCTCCGTGACCGCCCAGAAGCGCAGCTCGGACGGCCCCGCGAGCCGGAGCGACTGCCCGAGCGGCGGTGTGGTGAAGGTGAGGCCCTCGGGCTGGTCGATCGTCTGGTCGAGCGGCACGTAGGGGGCGAAGGCGTCCGGCCCCTCCTTGCCCGACGGCACCGACGCGCCGGCGGTCGGCGAGTAGGCGTAGGAGTCCTGGTAGGAGGCGCGGCCGGTCGGTACGGCGGACGCGAGCGTCCCGTCGTTGGGCGACAGCGCCGCCGTGCCGCTCTTCTCGGCCGAGAGGTAGAGGGAGGTGAGGTTGCGGGTCACCGCGTCCCACGACGGCGCGGCGTGCCAGCTGCGGTCGCCGAGGTCGAGGAAGCGCACGCGCGGCTGGTGCTCGATGCCATTCCGCGTGCCCTTCAGGAAGCGGTCGAGCCAGGCGACGTCCTCGCCCCCGGGCGGGGCGCTGCTCAGGCTCGGCGGACTGCCGTCGTCATAGGGCGCGCCAACCTCACCCGCCTGGCCGGTCCCGTGGTGCGTGCTCGCGTCGATGACCAGGAGCTTGTCCTTGGACGCCACGCCGTCGATGAAGCGCAGGTCGCCGCGGCTGTACATGTCGTGGAAGCCGCTCCACGTGTACACGGGCACCTTGATGCGGCTCATCTTCGCCAGCACCGAGCGCTCCTGGTACACCGGCCCGTCGTAGGGGATCTGCGCCGTCTCGACCGCGAACTGCTGCTGGGCGCGGTCGAGGTACTGGGGCTGCGCGCCGAGCCCGACCGCCTGCGTCCCGGTCTGCCCGGCGAACCAGCCGGCGATGAACGCCTGGTCGTAGAGGCCGTTGTGCCAGACCACGTCGCGGTAGGGATCGGTCGGCGGGTGGCCCGCGACGACGGCGTCGAGGTGCGGCGGCTGCAGCGCCGCGCCCAGCAGTGAGGTGATGGCCGAATAGGAGTAGCCGTAGAGCGCGACGTGCCCGTCGCTCCACGGCTGCCGGGCAACCCATTCCACGACGTCGTAGACGTCCTGCTGCTCGCGCGAGCACAGCAGGCACAGCGCGCCCCCGCTTTTGCCGCTGCCCCGGACGTCGGTGTTGATCCGCGCGTAGCCGTCGCTCACGTAGTCGGTGGAACCCGACCGGCCGTAGGGCTCCATGTCGATCACGGCCGGATAGCGCCCCCTGCCGTCCGCGGGCAGGTAGACGTCGCCGACGAGGTTGACGCCGTCGCTCGCGGGGATCGTGACGTCGGGCGTCGTGGTCATCGCCGACGCGGGTCCGGGCGCGGCGGCAACCAGGCCGACGGTCAACAGGGCAGCGGCGAGGAGCGCGCGACGCGCCCGTCCGGAGATCGCGGTCACGAGATCACAAACGGATGAGCGAGCGCAAACTTGCGTCTCGAGCGCGGTCTACGGGTCGTCGGCGGCCAGCCGCGCGGCCCGCGCCTCGAGGTAGCGCTGCTCGGGGAGGCTGGTGGTGCGGCGGGCGGCGGTCCGGTAGCTGTCCAGCGCGGCCGCGTCGTCGCCCGCCATCTCCAGCAGGTGCCCGCGCACCGCCTCCAGGCGGTGGTGCTCGGCCATCCGGTCATCGGCGTCGAGGGTTTCCAGCAGCTCGAGCCCGGCCCGCGGTCCCCGGACCATCGCGACGGCGACGGCGTGGTTGAGGGTGACCACGGGGCTGGGCGCGATGCGGGCGAGCACGTCGTACAGGGCGAGGATCTGCGGCCAGTCCGTGTCCTGCGCGCGCGGCGCCTCGTCGTGGACCGCCGCGATCGCCGCCTGGAGCTGGTACGGGCCGAGCGGCGCGCGTGCGAGCGTCTGCGTGATGAGCGCGACGCCCTCCCGGATGTGCTCCCGGTTCCAGCGGTCGCGGTCCTGCTCGGCGAGCGGGACCAGCGCGCCGTCCGGCCGCGTGCGGGCAGGTCGCCGCGCTTCGGTGAGCAGCATCAGGGCGAGCAGCCCGGCGACCTCGCCGTCCCCCGGCAGCAGTTCGTGGACGGAGCGGGTCAGCCGGATCGCCTCGGCCGTCAGGTCGGGTCGCTGGAGGTCGGGGCCCGAGGTCGCGGTGTAGCCCTCGTTGAAGATCAGGTATAGGACGTGCAGGACCACGCCGCAGCCGGTCGGCCCACTCGGGTTGCGGCGGGGAGCGGAACTCGACGCCGGTGGCCCTGATGCTCTGCTTGGCCCGGCTGATGCGCTGGGCCATCGTGGCCTCGGGCACGAGGAACGCGCTGGCGATCTGCGCCGTGGTCGAGACCGCCGACGGCGCGCAGGGTGAGCGCGAGCTGGGAGGACGGCGACAGCGCGGGGTGGCAGCACAGGAACAGCAGGATCAGCGTGTCGTCCCGATCCGGCCGGCGGTCGTCCCCGGGAGCTGGCACGAGGAACTCGTCGGCGGGCACCTGTGCCGCGGCCGTGTCCTCGCGGCGCCGGCGAGCCTGCTCGTTGCGCAGCTGGTCGGTCATCCGCCGAGACGCGACGGTGATCAGCCAGCCCCTGGGGCTCTCGGGCATCCCCTCGTCGGGCCACTGAACGGCGGCGGCGAGCAGCGCCTCCTGCACCGCGTCCTCGCACGCGTCGAAGTGCCCGTAGCGTCGGACGAGCGCGCCGAGGACCTGCGGCGCGAGCCGGTGCAGCAGGTCCTCGACGCTCGCGTCCGTCCTCACATCTCCGTCCCGCCGCCGCCCATGAGCGGGCGCAGTTCGACCGCCCAGTACCGCGCGTCCGGCCAGCGGGTGGCGATCTCCGTCGCGCGCTCCGCGCTTTCGCACTGGAACAGGCAGTAGCCGACGAGGTGCTCCTTGGCCTCCAGGTACGGCCCGTCCGTCACGGCCGGCACGCCGTCTCGTACCTGGACGGTCTTGGTGTTCGAAGCATCGGCGAGCCCTTCCCCGCCGATCCACTCGCCGGACTCGGTGAGCTCGTTCACGATCGCGCCGGCCTCGTTCATGACCGCGTTGCGCTCCTCCTCCGACAACGCGTCCCAGCTCGCGGGGTTCTGGTAGATCAGCAGCATGTACTTCACGTGGTCACTCCTCACGGTTCCGGCGCCCGGGATGGGCGCCTTTGTCGGAGACGTCGGAGCGGACGAGAAGATCTCGACATCTGCCCCGGGCCGGCAGCGCAAAGCGCGCAGGGTAGACCGATCCGGCGCGGTTACTGCTCGATGACCGACAGGATGTTCCCGGCGGGATCCTTGAACCACGCCTGCTTCGGGCCGGGCGTCGCGATGCCCTTCTCGTTGGTCTTCAGGGGGCCCTCGTCGTAGTGCTCGAACTCCACGCCGGCCTCGCCAAGCCGGTCCACGGCGGCCTCGATGTCGTCGACCGGGAAGTTCAGGACCGTGTGCGCCGCGGGCACATGGCCGGGCTTCGGATAGATCAGCACCGCGTATCCGTTGGCTGCCTGCAGCGCCAGGAGGCCGTTCCCGATCTCGGTGACCTGGAAGACACCCAGGGTGTCGGCGTAGAACGCCTTCGCCTCCGTCACGTCGTCGACTGCAATGCCTGCGTAGAAGGGAGAGTTCTTCAACGTGTCACGCCTCCATCGATGTCTCGGGTTGCGAACGCCGAACGGCCGCAGTCGCGGCGGCTCTTAGCTGAGACCGACCTGAATCCCAGAACTCATCGGGTCGCCGCGCGAGCAGCCGGTGAGATACCGACTATTGGTCCAGTCCGGCAGCGTTCAGCGTTTCCCGGTGCCCGAGGTAGTTCGTCATCGCAAGCACCTTCCCGTCCTCGAGCCGCCAGATCCAGCCGAGCTCCTGATGGATCGTGCCGGCGGGCCGCTGCCAATTCCCCGGATCCGAGCACGACGACGGTGTCGCCGAGGTCTCGATATTCACTGTCGAAGGTCCGCACCACCGTCCCCTCCTGCGAGAGGGCCGCGACATCTCTCAGCCACCTGCGGACTTCCTCGGTCCCGCGAAAGACCCTGTCGCCCGTCAGGAAGCCCGTGGGGCGCCAGTCCACCTCGGGATCCAGGTGGCGAAGCACGCCCCCCTCGTCGCCGCGCTTGAACGCGGCCATGACCTGCTGGACGACTTCGACGTTCTCCTGCGACATTGGCCCGATATCGCGTCGGCGTGGGTGACCGCACCGCATGGACAACGATACGCCGAAGGGGGCAGTGCGCAGCGATGAACGCATTCCAAGAGCTCTTCGACCTGCTCTTCGGGCCCCTGGAACCCCAGGCCCGGTCAGCGTGGCCCGCGGGTGCGTGCTGGGCAGGACGTCGCCAGCGGCATCTCGCGCTGGATAACAGAGTCGAGGGGAACGACAGAAGCCCCGCGTGAGCAGGGCTTCTGTCTATAGCGCTAACGGGACGGCTTTCGAACTCCGAGATCGCATCCCAACTCGCGAAGCTGGCTGGGTCTGCCAGATTGTCCGGTTGATCGAGAGAAAGCGTGGGCTCTGGAGCCGCCGACAGAGCGCGGCAGAGATTCCAAGTTGGCTCATCCGCCGTCAGGTCGTACGGCGAGATCGCTCCCAAGACGCTCACAAATTCCGCCCGTCGTGAGCGCAGGGGAGTAGAGTCGGCACGTGGAACGCCGCAGGCCCGGGCCGGCCCTGCTCCTCGCGCTCCTGGGCGGTGCTCGGGGCGCCGTCGGTCGCGGGCGCGGCGACGGGCGATGTCGTCGGCGGGGTCCTCAGAGTCGATGTGCCCCGGGCCGGGCAGACGCCGCAAGGGGCGAAGAGCGGCGGCACGGTGACGCCGCTCGTCGGCGGCGGAGCGATCGTCGGCCTGTTCGGCAACATCGACCCCGTGCAGCTGAGCGTCGGCGCAGGCTGCACGCAGGTCGCGGCGTCGAACGTCGAGGCTCGGCCCCCCGGGATGCTCGGCGCGAGTCCCGCGTTGGCCGCCACCTGCGACCTCACCGGGCCGTCGGAGTCCGCGGGAGTGCATCGTGAGCATTGCGTGAGCGCCCATCCATACAGTCGCGCCTCATGACTGGCAGCTCTTGACCGCCTTCGCGGCTCGCGCCGCAGCCGCCGCCCTGGTCACCGGCGTCGCCTTCGCCGCCGCCCCGGCCGCCGCACCCGCGGAGCCCCTCATCGCGGCCTTCGAGCGTTACAACGGCGCGAACGGATTCGACATCGGCCTGGTCAACACCGCCACCGGGACGTCAGTCTTCGTCTCCGGTGGGGTGAACTCCGCTGCGGACGAGTTCCATCCCGCGCTGACTCCGGACGGCCGCTATCTCGTGTTCACGCGGACGGCGCTGGTGGGGCAGCCCGACGGCGACGTGGTCCCGCCCGCCACCCGCGAGTTGCTGATGCTCGACCGCCAGACCGGCCAGATCCGCAAGCCGTTCGCCAACCCGCTCGCCGGCGCGGGGGCGACGATCGTGCCCGCGGGGTCGCAGTCCACACTCGCCTCCGGCGTGCGCCTCGACCCGGCGCTGGGCAACACCCAGCGGGTCGTGACGGGAGGGGCGTTCTTCACCGACCCGGCGCCGCCGGGCTTCTCGGCCGCGCCGTCGCTCAGCAGCACCAAGGGCGATCTCGGGGGAGGCGGAAGCTCGCAGACAGGGACGTTCCTGGACTTCCCCCACGCGGCGGTCGCCACCCGGTCGGGCCGAATCCTCAAAACGACGTCCGTCATCCGCTTCAACGAGGGGAACGGCAGCATCGCGAACGCCAGCACGTTCCTGGCCGACGCGAGCACGGGCGCGACGCCGGACCCCCATTTCCTCGCCCTCCCGAGCGCCGCGATCCCGCGACACCCGACGCCCCGGGTGCCCGACGGCCACGTGGCGCTCGACGTCTCGACGTCGAGCGGGACCGACATCGCCACCATTCAGTTCCCCGGAGACTCGGCGTTCTCACCCCTGTCGCCCGTCAACACCTCCGATTCCGAGCGGATGCCGGCCTGGTCTCCGGACGGCGTACAGCTCGGCTTCGTTCGAACGACCGGGCAGACCGCTGCGACGCCGAAGCGCAAGCTGCTCGTCTTCGACTCGACCCTCGGCCTGCAGACCGTCGTCAACCCGGCCGTCGACATCGGAGGCGAGGCCCCGACGCCGCAGCTGCGCGAGTTCCAGGCGTCGTGGGGCGGCCTCTCGCTGGCCCGCGCCTCGTCGGTCGACAACGTCGCGATCGCGTGCGGGACCGTGTGCGGCGCGGCCATCACCCGGCAGGCCACCGGCGCCGGCGCCACGCTGAGCCCCACGATCGGAACCGCGACCAGAGTTCCGGTCGGCATCGTCATCGCCCGGCTCGCGGGCCGAACGCGACTGTTCGGCCGCACGGTCCCGCGCATCCGCGCCGTGGGCCGGGTGCCGCTCGGCGTCGCGCGCAGCCACCGACCGCATTTCCGCTGGAACGGGCGGGTCAACGGACGCCGACTCAGCGCCGGGACCTACTACCTCACCTTCCGCGCGCTGACCCGCCGCGGCCGGATCCTCGACACCTCGAACTCGATCCGCTTCAGGGTCGCCAGGAGGACACGATGAGCGGACACCACACGGTGGCGCAGCACGGATCGCGGCGGCGCCTCGTCGCGGGGCTCGCAATCGGAGCCGCGGCGGCGGCCCTCGCGCCAGCCACGGCGGACGCGGCGGGCCTGGTCGCCGCCTACGACCGCTACGTGCCGGGGAACGGGTTCGAGATCGGGCTGGTGAACGTCAGCACCGGCGCGACGGTGTCCGTTCCCACAGGGGTCAACACGACGGCCGACGAGCTGCACCCGGCCCTCTCGCCGGACGGGCGCTACTTGGTGTTCATGCGGACCACGCTGCAGCCCAAGCTCAACGGCGACATCGTCCCCCCGGCCGATCGAACGCTCCTCCTGCTCGACCGGCAGACTGGCCGGATTACGGCGCTCCAAGGCAGGGGGGCGGGCCCTGTCTTCAGATCCAGTCCTCTCGGCCTCTCGTGGGGGATCCAGCCTACGCCCTTCGCGGGGAACTTCTTGGTCTCGCGCCGCGCCTCGTTCTCGAACGGTGCGCCCAGCGGCCCAGTCGACGACCCCGCCACCGCCACCGCCGCTCCGTCCGGCCAGGTTCTCGAGATCCCGCACGCCGCAACGACGACGGTCCTGGACGTCAATACGAACGTAGCTGCGCGCTATCTGTCCCTCGCGTACATCGACGGGAACACGGGAGCGCTTCAGACCGGCCAGGCCCACCTCACGACGCTCCGCTTCACCAGCGCAAACAACGGCACCCTGATCGGCGGGGGCAGGTCGACCTCGTTCGGCGCTGCCGGCGCGCCGGCGAGCCATCCGGTCCCCCGCCAACCCGACAACTACACGGCCCTCGACCTCGCCAACGGCAGCGACGTCAACATCCAGACGCTCTCGTGGCCGACCGAGACGCAGCTGACGCCGGCGCCGACGCCGATCACCACGAGCGAACCGGAGCGGATGCCCGCATGGTCGCCCGACGGCCTCCAGCTCGGCTTCGTGCGCACGAAGGGCACCCAGCGCAACCTGGTGGTATTCGACGCCACGCCCGGCATCCAGAACGCGCTCAACGCGCCGGTCGGCCTCGGTCCCGACGCGCCCACACCGCAGACGCGGGCCTACCAGTCGACCTGGGGCGGGCTGTCGCTGGCCCTCTCGAGCTCGCTCGACGGCGGCGGCACGGGCGGCGGAGCGCCCAACGTGACGTGCACCGTCAACTGCCTCACTCAGCTGCAAAACAGCACTGTGCTCCACCCAGTACCGCTCTTGCCGCAGCTGAGCTTCACGAAGACCGGGCTCACGGTGGGTATCTTCGTCGCGCGGGTGACCGGAACCCGCAAGCTCCTCGGCCGCAGGGTGCCGCGCATCCGCGTCGTCGGTCGCGTGCCGCTTGGCCGCACGGTCAAGGGGGTCAACCGGTTCCGCTGGAACGGCAAAGTCACCGGCCGCCGCCTGACGGCCGGCACCTATCTCCTGACCTACCGGGCGCTCACGCGGGGACGCGTCCTGAGCATCTCGGGCTCGATCCGCCTTACCGTCACCAGGTCCGGGAAGATCGTGAACGTGCGCCGCCAGCGCTGACCGAGGTTGGGCCGCCCTGGCTCCCACAACGCCCTGACGCAACGCTCGAGTTGGGCTTGGTGCAGCGAATCAGCCAGGCCGTCGCGGAGACCCTGGGCAAGACGAAGGGCCTCCCGGAGGAGGCCCTTGCTCTCGTCGGCGGTGGCCTCGCGGTCACCGCCGGCGACATAGCGGGGGCGGGATTCGAACCCGCGACCTTCGGGTTATGAGCCCGACGCATCCACCGAGCCCATGCCAACCACGCAGCACACGGGACAAGATCAGCGCTTCCGCACATGACGTCGCCGACTCAGTGCCTGCGTGCCTTCTCGACTACCGACCGGATCGCGTCGATGACCAGCTTCGGCTGGTCGAGCTGGATGTAGTGCCCGCTCCTGGCGGCGATCACGTGGCGGCCCCCCGGCACGAGCGCCGCGAGCTTGTCCTGCGACGCCTCAAACGCCTGGTTCAGTGCCCCGATTGGCCAGTCTGGCGGGAATCCAAACGGATTCGGGTCCGTGCGCGAGTGGGAGAGGACCACCAGCGGCATCCGGCGAAGCGGCGTGTCCGCCTGCGCCTGTCGCATCTCCGCGCCGCTGGCGTCCAGACTTAGCTGCTCAGAGGCGGAATAGCTCTCGAACCCGGTTGGGGGCTGCTGATAGACGAGTGCCCCCGTGTATTGCTCGCGGGTCAGAAGCCTCTTGTAAGCCGCGGCGAACCACTCGCTCTGGGCGTCGATGGAGACGAGCCCCGCGACCCCGCTGGGGGAGGTGGTGGCGTAGAGCCGGAGGACCATGCCGCCGAACGAGTGGCCGGCCAGCACGTAGGGGCCGCGGAGGTCGGCGGCATGCAGCGTGCGGGCCTTGCGCAGCAGCGCGTGGAGGTCGCTGACGATGTCGCCGACGGTCCGGGGCATCGCGACCGGGTCGCTTCGGCTGACGCTCTTCGGCTGGCCCTCGCCGCCAGGCCACACTGTCCCGGGACGGTCGTAGGCGCACACGCGGGTGAATCGAGCCACGGCCGGAAGGATCGCCGGGCGGCCAGGCTTGTGCGCATGCCATACGCGCGCATTGTTGCCGGTGCCGGCTTCCAGCACGACCGTGGGACGGCCCCTCCCGCGACATTCGAGGTAGACCTTGCGCCCACCGCGAATCTGGACGCGGCGGGCGAAGTCGCCGCGCGCCGCCCGGGAGGGGTTAGCCGGCGAGCGTGTCCTGTTCAGCTCGGTCCCATTCGCCCGGGCCGGTGCCGCGGCGCGCGCCACGAGTGGCATCGCGGCGCCGATCGCAACCGGCGACAGCATCGCGATTACGAGACGGCGCCCCCCGCTGGGTCTGAGCAGCGAGAGGGGGCGACAGGACGCTTCAAGCTTCATCGGGTCGGCCTACTCGGTGCCAGAGGGGCTACGAAGCCGGTCCGAGGGTCACACACGTTGACGCTCGACCGCCAGCCCGTGGCCCTCCAACAGGTGGGCGAGATCCCCTTCCGGTGTGCAGTAGCCGTCGGGCTTCACGCTTTTCCAAGCCTACTCGCGCCACACGGTCACGACGAAGGCAGCCGATCCGCAGCGTGCCTGGGCCCGGCCCGAGGGTGTTCGGTCTTTGACCGGCCTCTGCCTACGACGAAGGCCCCGCTTTCGCAGGGCCTCCGGGGTCTCGGTCGGCCTGTTTGCAGGGCTCTTGCAAGTCCTACGCCCTGGTCGGCCTCGATAGCGGGGGCCCGATATGTCCCGCTCGGTGACGCACGGATCGTGCAGCTCTACAAGGCCGCGTGGGCCCGGTAATGTGGTCGGCGGGTTAGGACGAGGGGGCGCTTTCGCTCTTCCTCCCTACCGGTCGCCTGCTGCGCCGGTCGGAAGACGCTCTCGTTCCGTGACCAGCTCGCGAAGTAGTAGAGGTCGAGCTCCGGGGGGAGGTCGTCCTCGATGATGCGAACGTTGAGGTAGATCGTGTTGTTCGCCGCCATCGACAGGACCGTCGCCTAGCGGGCGATCGGGTCGTCCGCGGGGAACGCGTCACCGATCTTGAAGCCGACACCGCGGTGCCGGGAGTCCGGGTGAGCCTTTGAGGTCATGACTCGATGACGCCACATCGTGCGGCTGCCGCCGTGTCTACTTAACGCTCCGATCGGACCGCACCCGCCGCGCTGGTGTGCCCGTCGAGCGGCGCGGGTTCGGTCTAGGTCCGGCGTGGCCACGGCCAAAGTTCGGGGTAGCTCCCCGATGCGAAGTCACACCGGTAACTGGGAAACTTGCCAGCCATGAGTCCGTCGAATGCCGCGAGGCAGCACAGACGCCACCTGCGCGCGCTTCTCCTCGCCGGCGTGGCCACGTCGACTGTCCCCCTGCTGGCGGCTGGCAGCTCCATTGCGGCGCCCTCGCCCCGCGCGACCGCGGCGGCCGGGTGCAGATACGTAAACCTGACGCTGCATTCCCTCACGTATTACCGGGCGCACTCCAAGTCGAAGGCGAAGGCTGTCCGGGCGTACGACCGGCAGAGCGCGCGGGCCTACTCGGCCGTGCTGTGCTTGACCAACAACGAGCGGACTTCCAGGAACCTTCCCGCGCTCACGGTCAACGCCTCGCTGAGGAGCGCCGCGGCCGCCCACGCGGTCGCGGCTGGGACCCAGCGGTGGTGGTTCGGTGGGGCCAATCCGCACGTCAACCCCAAGACCGGCTCCACGCCCGAGAGTCGAGTCAAGGCGGCCGGCTACTGCCCGGCCCCGATCTCGTGGTCCTTCAGCGAGAACACGTATTGGGGCTCGGGCACCGTCAGCACGCCGGCGGCGGCCGTGCGTTGGTGGATGAACAGCCCTGGTCATCGGGCGAACCTCCTCGACCCCGCCAAGCGCGAGATCGGGATCGGATTCGTCGCCAAGGGCGCGGCTCCCGGCGCGCCGAGGGAGCGGGCGGGTACGTTCGTGCAGGACTTCGGCGTCTGCAACTGAGGGACTGGGCCCCCGGGACCAAATCAGGCTGCCGATGCCGCCGCACCAAAAAAAACGCTGGCCCGGAAAGCTTGCGCGCGACCAGGCCTCATATCGACATGGAGGATCTCATGCTGAAAAGGACGTTGGGGCCGGTCGGCCTGGCTGGCGTGTTGGCCGTGTGTGCACTCATGGCGCTGCCGGCCTTCGCATCGGCTGCGTCGACCACAAGGCTGACCATCGAGGCTGAGCAGGGCGGCTTCTTCGGTCTTGTCAAGAGCATCAACCGGTCGTGCGAGTCGGGTCGGAAGGTGACCGTCTACAAACAGAAGGGCAGAACGCACAACCTTCGTGCCGACACGAAGATCCGCGCTGATATCGCACAGCCGAACGGCCCTCATTCGATGTGGTCGATCAGGACGGCGAAGACGGGGAAGTTCTACGCCCACGTGAACGGCACCAGCAGGTGCACCTCGGCGTACAGCAAGACCGTCAACAGCGAGTAGGCCCCAAAGATCAGGGTGCTCCCCGAGGCAAACCGGGCGGAAAGGTGCGACCATCGGCATTGGCAGGGCTCTGAGGTGCACAGCCGCGCCGACCGGACGAAAGGCAGGAGCATGAACCGAAATACCGAGGCGAAGAAGCGAAACGGCCTGGTCGTGAAGAAGCGAAACGGCCTGGTCGGAGTTGCCGTCGCGCTGGCGGTGTCTTTGGCACTGCCTGGCGCAGCTAGTGCAGCCGCCGCTGGTCCAGACGCCTCGCTGGCCGCCGGCTCAACCTGCCAGGGTAACCCGACCCTTGGATCTGGTGATGTGGGTTACCAGATCAGGTGCCTCATCAACAAGATCCGCACGCGCTACCACCGACGGCTGTTCAGCGACAGCAGTCCTCTGAATGCTGCGGCCCATGAGTACGCCGATAATCTCGCCCGTGGGGACTCCAGCGCCACGCCGGCAAGTCTCGCCAAGGCGAACCACTACTGTTCCGGGGGGAGTTTCCTGCTCTACAACCTCGTCTACGTGGGGTCCGTCAACGGGTCGAAATCCGGAGCGGAGCGCGCCGTTGATTTCTGGTGGAGCAAGCCAGCCCTCCGGAAGGTCATCCTCAAGACTAACCTGCTGAACATCGGTCGCCGCGGCGTGACAACGCGAAGTTCAGGCACGCGGGGTACCTACGTCATGCTTCTCGGGCGGTGCACCTAAGCGCCGAACGAACGCCCCGCGGCCGGGCCGGCCGCGGGGCTCTGATATGGCTGTCGGTTTGTCAAGTCTGCAGCGCTGAGTGAGTCGCTGAGAGCGGCCGGGTGAAGGGGTGATCGGTCGGGGCGGCGCCGGGCGCGTCTGCGACGCTGGCGGTCAGTCTGATGATGCGGGCGTGGCCCGGAGGCTGCCCATGGCGCTGGTTTCGTCGCCGGCGTGCGCTGTCTAGGAACGGGCGTGGCTGCGAGGAGCTGCCCATAGAGCCATCGCGCTTGCCGGCGGCCGTGGCCCGGCGCCGCCCCGACCGATTCGGGTCTTGTGGGGCTCAGCTCATGGCGCCGTCACTGCCGCCCAGAGGAAGCCTGAGAGCTCGCGGGCGACGGCGACCGTGGCGACGTTGGCGGGCTTGCCGCGCTGCTTGAGCCGGTTGCGGAGGCGGTGCAGGCGATGCTGGGCTCGCCAGGCGATCTGAAGCACGTGGTCGGGCTGGCCGACCTGGCGGTTTTCGAGTGTCGCCCCGATCGCCGGCCGGCGAGCGTAGTGCCAGGCCGACTCGACCAGTAGGCGCCGCGCGTAGTGTGAGCCGGTCTTGGTGATCTGTCCCTGCGCTCTGGACTCGCCCGATTGCTCGAGCGAGGGGGTGAGCCCGAGCCACGAGGACAGCTTGCGCGGCGAGCTGAAGCGCTCCCAGTCTGCGCCCAGCTCGAGGTGAAGCGCGAGCGCGGTCAGGGTGCCGACGCCGCGGAAGGCCCGCAGCCGCGCCACCGTCGGCCAGAGCCGCTCATCGGTGGCAAGGCGCGAGAGGCGCTCGTCGAGCGCGTCCTTTCTGGCCAGCATGCCGTCGAGTGCGGCGAGCAGGTCGATGAACGCCAACTCCGTCGGTTGGTGCTCGAAGCGCTGGCCGGCGAGCCAGCGGCGATGGCGCGCGTTCCAGGTAGTCGCCTCGGGGTAGACGCGGCCGTGCTGGAGGAGCAGCTTCGAGACCCGGTGGCGAGCCCTGAGCAGATCACCGCGCAGCTGCTCGCGGGCCCGCATCAGGTGCCGGGCTGACTCGACGAACTCGGATGGGACGACGATCGGCTTCAGCTGACCGGCGAGCCCGAGGCGGGCGATCAGCTCGGCGTCCTTTCGGTCGGTCTTCACCCGGTCGGCTCTGGGACGGGCGGTCTTGCCCGGAGCGATCACGTCGATCTCGATGCCGGCGGCGCGGCCGGCGCGATAGAGAGCGAAACCGGTCGGCCCCGCCTCATAGAAGGCACGGACCGGCTGCTCGAGTCCCGCAAGCCAACCCACCACCTCCTCAGAGCCGGGGCCGAAGCGCGCTCGGCGCAGCTCCCCGGTGTTCATGTCAATCGCCGCTGCGTGGGTCGAGCGCGCGTGCGCGTCGAGGCCCACCCATGTCATCGTTCCGTTCAAGGCCGGACCCTCCTTCGCCTGGGGTCAGCCGGAGCCCGTCTCCGGCCAGTCAAACCCCCGAACATGCGAAAGGGTCCGGCCGCTTTAGGACGGAGCCCCAGCGCCGGGGGCCAAGCCCATAGCGTCTAGCCCTGGTCGTCGCAATCACACGGTGATCGAGGTGCGTCGGCCTCGCGGCGCTACCCGACCTGAGCCAAGTCCTGCGCGACGCGCCACGCCAGGTCCAGCGGCAGACGTTCGAGGCCTTCGAGCTGCGCATCCACTTCGACAAGGCCGAGCGGCGCATCGAGGTCTCCGCCACCATCAGCGCAGCCGTCGCCCAGACCCTGGGCAACACGAAGGGCCTCCCGGAGGAGGCCCTTGTTCTCGTCGGCAGTGGCCTTGCGGTCACCGCTAGCGATATAGCGGGGGCGGGATTCGAACCCGCGACCTTCGGGTTATGAGCCCGACGAGCTACCAGACTGCTCCACCCCGCGGCGTGGGTCTATTGATAGCAAACCCGCGTGTGAACACCAAGTTGCCGGTCGGGCCTCTACGAGCGCGACGAGGGATCTGTTTGCGCGCCCGTGCGTAGGCGACGCCGAATCCGACGGCGGCGAGCACGGCGAACCCCAATGCGATGTAGAGCAGCGAGAAGCCACCGCCGTCGGTCCGCTTGACCTTCTTGCCGCTCGCGCGCGTGAATCTCTGCGCCTGGCGGCTCGTGAACTCGACGTCGGTGTCGATCTTGACGGCCGGCGCCCCGTTGGGGTGGAGCGTGCCCTGGAGGTGGTAGGTGCCCTGCGTCGGCGTTCCGGGCAGCGGGATCGGGAAACGGATCTGCGACTCCGGGGCGAAGGTGTCCAGATCCACCGGCGTCGTGAACAGCGGCTGTCCGTCCTGGCTCACCGCGACGTCGCCCTTCGTCGGCTTGATCAGCGTGTTGCCGCTGTTTCGCAGCCGCAGCTCGATCCGCACGCCCGAGGGGGATGCGTTCACGCCGGCGCCGCCGAACGTCAACCGCGGGTGGCGGGGACCCGGGACGCGCACGACCACGGCGATCGCCAGGCGCGAGCGGAAGGCGAGTCGCAGGCCGCGGCCCTGACGCCGTGCGGCGCGCTGCTCGCGCGCGATCTCGCCCGGGTCGTAGGCCACGACGCCGGCGACGTGGTCGCCCGAGCGGGCGCCGGCGGGCACGTGCACGGCGAACGGCACGTCGACCGACGCGCCCGGAGCGAGATCGAGCGACCCGCGCGAAAGCGTCACCCACCGCCCGGCGGCCCGCGGGGCGCGGTCGCCGTAGTCGAGTCCGCCGGTCGCCGCGGTGCCGACGTCCACCCCCTGGAGCGCCACCGCCTGCGGCCGGCCGCTGCGGCTGATCACGCCGACCCGGCCGACCACCTCCTGGCCGCGGCGCGCGTCGAAGACGAAGTACGGCCGCGCGCCGATCGCCTCGATGCTGAACGGCTCGGCGGTTGCGGCGGCGCCCGCCGGAGCGGGCGCCGCGCACAGCGCGCAGCCGAGGACCAGGCCGATTCGGAGGGGTCGGGACAGCAGCGGGGCGCTCCCCTACGGACCGGTCGACAACGTCGTCGTGATCGTGCTCGTGTACGTGCCGGCAACCGCGCTCGCGGGAACGGTCAGGGCGAGGTCCCCGCCGCCCGCGTTGAGCGACGTGAACGTCCACTGGCCGAGGCCCTGCGCGACTGCTGCCGTCGCGATCTTCTGTGTTGAGCCGCCGTCGATCGCCGCGGCGAGCGGCACCGGGACCGGCGGGAGCGAGAGGTTTCCGACCGTGGTCGACGGCACCGGCACGGTCGCCAGCGTCATCGACCCGGTGGGCAGCGTGTTCGGCGATCCGCCGCCGGTCGAGAACTGGCTGGCCGACACCGTCACGTTCCAGCCGTTGAGCAGGCTGCCGCGCGCGTCCGTGACCGTCCATGGATTCACGGCCGCGTGGACCACCTGCGGCACGCCGGTCAGCGTCGTGTTGGGGAAGTTGCCGCTGCTGAACGGCGTGGTGTAGTCGAGCGTGCCGGCGCCGAGGGTGACCGACGTGTTCGAGGTCGCCGCCTGGGCGGCGGGAGCTGCGGCGAGCGCCGCGGCGGCGGCAGCGAGAGCAGCGAGCTTGCTTCGCAACGTCATGGGGGCCTCCTGGATCTTCCGTAATCCGTGGTCGGCGCCTACCCGCTTCGGGGTAGTCCATCGGCGCCCGCCCCGACGCACTTTAACCCGCAAATGCCGCCCTACGACGACCGCTTTCCGGTTGATCGGCGGCTTCAGGCGGAACCGCGCGAGACTACCGCCGTGGCCCGAGTGTTCATCACCCGCCGACTCCCCGGTGACGCGCTCGACCGGCTGGCCGCCGCCGGCCACGAGCTCGACGTGTGGCCCGAGCGCTCGCCGCCCCCGCCGGAGGTGCTGCGCGAGCGCACCGCGCGGGCGGACGCGCTGCTGTGCATGCTCACCGACGCGGTCGACGCCGAGCTGCTCGACGCCGCGCCCGAGCTGCGCGCGATCGCCAACTACGCGGTCGGCAGCGACAACATCGACGTGGCGGCGGCGCGCGCCCGCGGGATCGCAGTCGGCGTGACCCCGGGCGTGCTGACCGATGCGACCGCCGACATCGCCTTCGCGCTGATCCTGGCCATCGCGCGCCGGCTGCCCGAGGGCGAGGCGGCCGTCCGCGCCGGCGAGTGGCTCACCTGGGAGCCGGACTGGCTGCTGGGCCGGGACGTCCACGGCGCCACGCTGGGGATCGTCGGCCGTGGGCGCATCGGCGACGCCGTCGCGCGCCGCGCCGAGGGCTTCGGGATGACCGTCATCGACCACGGCCGGTCCTCGGGGCTGCCGCTGGAGGAGCTGCTGGCGCAGGCGGACTTCGTGTCGCTGCACCTCCCCCTCACCCCCGAGACCCATCATCTGATCGACGGCGCGGCGCTCGCGCAGATGCGGCCGACCGCCTACCTCGTCAACACCGCCCGCGGCGGCATCGTGGACCAGGACGCGCTGGCCGCCGCGCTGCGCGACGGCACGATCGCGGGCGCCGCGCTCGACGTCACCGACCCCGAGCCGCTCCCGCCCGACGACCCGCTCCTCGACGCGCCGAACCTGATCGTCCTCCCCCACCTCGGGTCGGCCACGCACGCCACCCGCCGGGCGATGGCCGACCTCGCGGTCGATAACCTCCTCGCCGCGCTGGAGGGCAGGCCGATGCCCAATCCGGCGCCCTGACCATGGCGCGCGACCTCAAGCTCGGACTGAACACCGGCTACTGGAGCTCCGGCCCGCCGCCGGGCATCGACGAGACCGTGGCCGAGGCCGAGCGGCTGGGATTCGACTCGCTGTGGA
Source organism: uncultured Actinomycetes bacterium (assembly GCA_963725645.1). Taxonomy (GTDB): domain Bacteria; phylum Actinomycetota; class Thermoleophilia; order Solirubrobacterales; family Solirubrobacteraceae; genus JALYZC01. The sequence continues at coordinate 947,893 of CAVRZD010000006.1, read as the reverse complement.
CCGCGGAGGCCTACGGCTCCGACGTGCTCACCCCGCTGGCGTGGTGGGGCGCGGCCACCTCGAAGCTCCGGCTCGGCACCGCGCTGGTGCAGATGTCGGCGCGGACGCCGGCCGCGACGGCGATGGCGGCGATGACGATGGACCACCTCTCCGGCGGGCGCTTCATCCTCGGCATCGGCGTGTCGGGCCCACAGGTCGTGGAGGGCTGGTACGGCCAGCCGTTCGCCAAGCCGCTCGCGCGCACCCGCGAGTACGTCTCGATCGTGCGCGACATCGTGGCGCGGAAGGACCGCGTGACGGCGCCGGGCCCGCACTACCCGCTCCCCTACCCCGACGGCACGGGGCTCGGCAAGCCGCTGAAGTCCACCCTGCATCCGGTGCGCGAGGAGATCCCGATCTTCCTCGGCGCCGAGGGTCCGAAGAACGTCGCGCTCGCCGGCGAGCTCTGCGACGGCTGGCTGGCGCTGTTCTTCTCGCCCGCGCACGAGGCCTTCTACCGCGACGCGCTGGCCGAGGGGTTCGCCCGCGACGGCGCGCGCCGCTCCTTCGACGACTTCGAGGTCGCCGCCACCGTGCCGCTGATCGTCCACGACGACGTCGAGCAGGCGGCCGACATGCTGCGCCCGATGTACGCGCTGTACTTCGGCGGCATGGGCGCGCGCGGGCGCAACTTCCACCACGACGTGGCGGTGCGCATGGGCTACGCCGACGAGGCCAAGCGCATCCAGGACCTCTACCTCGACGGCAAGAAGGACGAGGCCGCCGCGGCGGTCCCGACGGAGCTCGTGGAGGAGCTGGCGCTGATCGGGCCGGCCGACAAGGTCCGCCACGACCTCGAGGCGTGGCGCGAGTCGATCGCGACGACGCTGCTGATCGGCGGCGACGCGACGATCGTGCGCCAGGCCGCCGAGCTGGTGCTCGGCTAGCCCGGCTACCGCACCGGTACGAAGCGCTCGGCCGCCGTGGTGCGCAGGCGCTCGACGTCCTCGCGCCGCGACACCGACAGCGGAACAGTCGCGCCCGCCTCCGCCACGAGCATGTCCGCGTCGAGCGGGCGCTGTTCCTGCAGCGCCCGCAGCAGCGCGGAGATCACGACCTGCTCGAGCTCGGCGCCGCTGAATCCGTCGGTGCCCGCGGCGACGCGGGCGACGTCGAGCGCGTCGGGGTCCTGCTTGCGCAGCCTGAGGTGGATGCGCAGGATCGACTCGCGCTCGGCCGCGTCGGGCAGGTCGACGAAGAAGACCTCGTCGAAGCGGCCCTTGCGCAGCAGCTCCGGCGGCAGGGCGGAAATCGATTCGCCGTCGCGACAACGAAGACCTCCGCCCGCTTCTCCTGCAGCCACGTCAGGAATGAGCCGAACAGCCGCTTCGACAGGCCGCCGTCGGCGTCCCCGCCGCCGCCGGTGGCGAGGCCCTTCTCGATCTCGTCGATCCACAGCACGCAGGGCGACATCGCCTCGGCCGCGGCGGTCGCGCGCCTGAAGTTGCGCTCGGACTCGCCGACGAACTTGTCGTACAGGCGCCCGGCGTCGAGCTTGAGCAGCGGCAGCTCCCAGCGCCGCGCGATCACCTTGGCGGCGAGCGACTTGCCGCAGCCCTGCACGCCGACGAACATCACGCCCCGCGGTGGCGTCAGGTTGAGCTGCGCCGCCTCCGCCGTGAAGGCGACGCGCGCGCGGTCGAGCCAGCGCTCGAGCCCGGCGAAGCCGCCGAGCTCGAAACGATTGTCGGCGGGCGGGAAGTACTCGAGCAGCGCGTCGTCGCGCAGCGCGCGGGCCTTGAGGTCGACGATCTTCGAGAGGTCGTCGCGGCCCAGGTGCCCGTCCTCGATCGCCACCTGCGCGACGGCCTGGCGCGCCTGGTTGATCCCCAGGCCCGAGAGGGCGGCGGCGAAGTCGTCATAGTCGGCCGGCTCGAGCGCGACCTCGGCGCGACGGTTGGCCTGCAGCGACTCCACCACGGCCGCGATCGCGGCGCGGTACTCGCCGCGATCGGGGAGGCGCAGCTCGTAGCGGACCACCTGCGCGTCGACCTCGGCCGGCAGCTCGAGGCTGGCGCCCACCAGGACGATCGTCGACAGGCGGCCCGGGCCGGCAAAGCGCTCGAGCAGCTCGCGAAACGCGCGTGACACGGCCGGCGTCGCGAGCTGTGCGGCGAAGTCCTTGAGCACGAACAACCCCTCGACGCCGAGATCGGCGATCGAGGCCAGCATCTGCCCCGCCTCCTGCGTGCCGTAGACCGGCGCCGTGCCCGGCTGGCGCACGAGCCCGCGCGTCACGGTCCACTCGAACGGCGTCAGCCCGGTGTCCGCGGCCACCGCGGCGAGGGCCGCATCGGCTCGCTCCTCCTCGGGAGTCTCGATCGCGATCGCCGGATGCCGCGAGAGCACGAGCGTCTTGATCTCGTGCGCGTTGGTCGGACAGGCGGGTGCGGCAACGGCGGGCACTCCTTAGCGGGTCGGCATCGCCGCGGCGCGCCTTGAGCACCGGTCGCACACTACGATCCGCCGCCGTGCGCGTGGGCGTGGTCGACATCGGCACCAACTCCACCCGGCTGCTGATCGCCGACGTGGCCGACGGCCGCGTGCACGAGGTCGAGCGGCGCTCGGAGGTCACGCGTCTGGGCGAGGGGGTCGACGCCACCGGCCGGCTCGCCGATGCGCCGATGCGGCGGGTACTGGACACGCTCGACGCCTACCACGCCGCGATCCGGCGGGAGGGCTGCGACGCAACCACCGGCGTGCTCACCAGCGCGGTGCGCGATGCCGAGAACGGCGCTGAGTTCACCGAGCTCGTGCGCACGCGCTTCGATCTCGACGTCCGCACGATCCCGGGCGAAGAGGAGGCGCGTCTGACCTTCCTGGGCGCGACCGCCGGGCGAACCGACCCTCCCGACGGCTCGCTGCTGGTGATCGACATCGGCGGCGGCTCGACCGAGTTCGTCGTCGGGCGCGGCGGGAACGTGGACTTCGACGTCTCGACCCAGGCCGGGGTCGTACGGCAGACCGAGCGCCACCTGCACTCCGATCCGCCGACGCCCACCGAACTGCGCGCGCTCGGGGACGCCGTGCGGGAAATCCTCGGCGCCGACGTTCCCGTGGAGATCCGAGGCCGGGTCGCCGCGGCCGTCGGCGTCGCCGGGACCGCGACGTCGTGCGCCGCGATCGCCCAGGAGCTCGATCCCTACGACCCCAACCGCGTCGAGGGCTACGTGCTCGAGCGCGGCGATCTCGAGCTGCTGCTCGCCCGCCTGGCCGCAATGCCGTTGGCCGAGCGCCGCACCGTCGTCGGGCTGCACCCCGACCGCGCGCCGACGATCGTCGCCGGGGTCGCGATCCTCTTGGAGGCGCTGCGCGCGTTCGGCCTCGACCGCGCCGAGGTCTCCGAGCGCGACATCCTGTGGGGGGCCGCGATCGCGCGGGCGCGCCAGGCGTCCTCCGATTGATCGATGTCAATTCGACTAGACGGATGTTCGATTGGCCTTCCAGCACCGCGTCGGTCATACTGCGGACGTCCGGGTTAGAGGGTGCTGCCAACACAGTTCCCTCCTATCTGGGCTCATAGGTTCGGGCGAAGCCGCATCGAATCGGCGCCTCCCGCCGCTCGAACCGTCGAACCCGGCCCCTTCATGGCACGTACCCCTGCCCGTCCTGACGGGGCCACTTTGGGAAGCCGCCCGACTCGTCGGGCGGTTTTCCTATTTCAGGGCCGCCCGTCAGGCGAGATTTGACTTGCGCGGGTAGGCCACGCTCGGGTCGGTGAGCGCGTTGACGAGCGCCGGGACCCCGGCGGCGAACGCGCGCTCCAGCGCGGGGCGGAGCTCCTCGGGAGTTCGCACCAGCTCACCATGCCCGCCGAGCGCCTCGACCACTTGGTCGTAGCGCGTCTCCGGCCGCAGCTCGGCGGCCACCGAATAGCCGTACAGGAACGTCATCGGGTGGTGCTCGAGCCCCCAGATGCCGTTGTTGCCCATGACGCCGACGACGTTGACCCCGTGGCGGGCGAGCGTGTCGTACTCCATCCCCGCGAACCCGAAGGCGCCGTCGCCGAGCAGCAGCACGACCTGGCGGTCCGGATGCGCGAGCTTCGCCGCCAGCGCGTACCCGGGGCCGGTCCCGAGGCATCCGTACGGGCCCGGGTCCAGCCAGCAGCCGGGCTCGAAGGAGTCGATGACCCGCCCGGCGTAGGAGACGAAGTCGCCCCCGTCGCAGACGATCACGGCGTCGCGGTCGAGGACCTCGCGCAGCTCGCCGTACACGCGCAACGGGTGCAGCGGCACCCGGTCGTCCTCCAGCTCCGCACGCTCGCCGGCCCGCCTCTCGCCCTCGTCCGCCCGCAGCTCCTCGAGCCATGGGCCGGTGTCCTGGCCGTCGCCGGCGCCCGCGCGGAGCGCGTCGAGCGTCGCCGGGAGCGCCCCGTAGCACTCGGCGGCGACCGGACGCGGGTGCGGGCGGCTCGGCTCGGCGACGTCGACCACGACGATCTCGGTGTCCTCGCCCAGCGAGGCCCCGAAGCCGAGGCGGAAGTCCATCGGCACGCCCACGACCACCGCCACGTCGGCGCCCTTCAGGCCCGTCGAGCGCGCGCGGGAGAAGAACAGCCCGTGGTCCGCCGGCACGCAGCCACGGGCCAGGCCATTGAGGAAGACCGGGATCCCGAGCGCGTCGACCAAGCGCAGGAGCGCGTCCTCGCCGTGGCCCCAGTAGAGGTTGGTCCCCGCCATCACGACGGGGCGCTCGGCGTCGCGCAGTAGCGCCGCGGCGCGGTCGATCTCCGTCGCGTCCGCCGGCGGCCCCGCCGCCGGGTCGGGGAGCTCGGGCGGCCCTGCGGGCGCCCCGCCCTCCATGAAGACGAGGTCGAGCGGGAAGTCCACGAACGTGGGGCCGGAGTGCGGACGCAGCGCCGTCGCCAGCGCCTCGTCGACGAGGTCGGGGATCTCGGCGGTGGTCTCCGGCGTGGCGGCGAGCTTCGTCAGCGGGCGCACGAACGGCACGTGGTCGATCTCCTGCAGCGACCCCTGCCCCCAGCGCATCTGCGGCGCGCGCCCGCCCAGCACGAGCATCGGGGAGTTGTTCTGCTGCGCGGACGCGAGCGCGCTCATGCCGTTGGTCACGCCGGGCCCGGCGGTCAGCGCGGCGACCCCCGGCTCACGGGTGACCTTCGCCCAACCCTCGGCGGCGAAGGCGGCGGTGGACTCGTGGCGCACGTCGACGAGGTCGATCCCCTCGGCGCGGCAGCCGTCGAAGATCGAGAACAGATGGCCACCCGAGAGGGTGAACAGCCTGCTCACGCCCGCAGCCTTGAGGCGCTGGGCGATCAACCGCCCGCCGTGGGCCTGGGTCTGCTCGGTCGCGGTCTCGGTGGACACCGCGCGCGATGGTATTGCAGCTTCGTCACACACGGGTCACACACCGTTTACTCGGGACTGATGCCGCGAGCTAGGGTGATGTCTCGAGCGAACGCGACCGAGAGGATGTGGCCATGACCGATCCGTACGCCACCGCCATCGACCAGCCCCCGCTGACCGCGTCGCCCCTGGGCGCGCTGACCGACCTCGACTCCCTCGTCGCCGAGGTGGGCAGCTCGTACCCGCTCGTCGCCTACCCCGCCGACGCGGACCCGTCCGACGAGCGCGGCGCGATGGACGCGATGATCCTCGCCGGCCTGGTCAAGCCCTAGCGGCGCCGCCCGCGCCTAGCCCTCGCGACGCTCCGAGCCCAGCGACATCGTCGACAGCGAGAGGCCGCCGTCGATCCCGATCGCCTCGCCCGTGACGTATCCAGCGTCGCGGGAGGCGAGGAAGGCGACCAGCGCGGCGACCTCGTCGGGCTCGGCCATGCGCCGCGCGGGCAGCGCGGCCCGCACGCGCTCGAGCACGTCGGCGGGCATCGCGCGCACCTTCTCCGTTGCAACCATGCCCGGAAGCACCGCGTTGACCGCGATCCCGCGCCCGACGTTCTCGGCGGCCACGGTCCTCACCATCCCCAGCAGCCCGGCCTTGGACGCGGCGTAGGCCACCTGGCCCGGCAGCCCGCTCCGCGCCGCGCCGCTGGAGATCACGACGATGCGCCCGTAGCGCCGCTCGCGCATTCCCGGCAGGCAGGCCTGCACGACGTGGAACGCGCCGGACAGGTTGACCGCCAGGTCCCGCTCCCACTGCTCGGCGCTCATGCGATGCGCCGGGGCGACCGTGTCGGTGATCGCCGCGTTGGACACGCACACGTCGACGTCGTCCAGCGGCGGCACCTCGTCCTCGGCGAGATCGACGCGCAGGTCGCAGCCCTCCGCGCGGTCCAGCGTCACGACGTCCATCCCGTCCGCGCGCAGGCGCTCGGCGATCGCCGCCCCGATGCCGCGCGCGGCGCCGGTGACGAGGGCCTTCATCCGTGCTCGCCCTCCAGGGCGGTGGCGTGCTCGCCCGCGCGGCCGGCATCGGTCTTCTCGTAGAAGCGCTGGAGCAGCCCGAGCGTCTCCGCGGGGTCGGCGCACGTGTAGGCGTTCCAGGCCTCGGTCCGCAGCTGGTCGTCGAGCGGCTTCCCGACCACCTCGAGGATCGTCTCCTTCGCCGAGCGCACCGCGCGCTGGCTGTTGCGCAGGATCTGATGGGCGGTGCGCTCCGCCTCCTCCATCAGCTGCTCGTGCGGGACCACGCGCGAGACGAGGTTGCAGCGCAGCGCCTGCTCCGCGTCGATCGGCTCCGCGGTGAGCAGCATCTGCAGCGCCACGCCGGTGCCGCAGGTGTTCACCAGCCGCACGATGCCGCCGTCGCCGTGGTGGTAGCCGCGCCGTGCCTCGAACGAGCCGAACATCGCGCGTTCGGAGGCGATCCGGATGTCGCAGGCCAGCGCCTGCTCGAGCCCGCCCGCCAGCGCCCAGCCGTTCACCGCGCCGATGATCGGCTTGTAGATCCGGTGCAGCCCGCGCGTGAAGCCGCCGAAGCCCAGCTCGACGATCTCGCGGATCCGCGCAGGCGTGGCGTCCTTCATGATCGGCGGGATGTAGGTCTTCAGATCGGCGCCGGCGCAGAAGGCATCCCCTGCGCCGGTGAGGATCGCCACGTCGACGGCGTCGTCGTCGCGGAAGTCCGTCCAGGTCGCCACCAGGAGGTCCTGCGTCTCGGGGTCGATCGCGTTGCGGGCCTCGGGCCGGTTGAGCGTGACGTAGGCGATCCGGTCGCGCTTCTCGTACAGCACCTTCTCGGGCATCGGGCCTCCTGTCGGTGGTGGGACCTGCGCGAATTCATGCCAGGTCGGCGGCGGCTATTCCGACGTCGCGGCCGCACGGGTCGCGGCCGGCGTGGTCGAGTAGTCGGCGACGCCGAGGACGGTGGGCGAGTACAACCGCACCTCCTCGGTCTTGCCCTTCAGGTCCACGCGCTCGCACTCCTCGAAGCCGCCGTGGTCGCGGGCCAACAGCGCGCAGGTCGCCTGCGTGACGAGCATGTCGCGGCCGGTCGTTCGCGTGACCCGCTCGACGCGCGCCGCCGTGTTGACCGTGTCCCCGATGACCGTGAACTCGAGGCGGCCGCCACCGCCGATCGTGCCCGCCACGACGGGTCCGGAGTTGACGCCGACCCCGACGCGCACCTCGCCGGCGTACTCGGTGCGCACGCGGCGCACGATGTCGATCCCGGCCCCCACCGCGCGGTCGGCGTGGTCGTCATAGCGCTCCGGTGCGCCGAACACGGCCAGGAGCCCGTCGCCGATGAACTTGTTGGCGTGGCCGCCGCGGTCGCTGACCACCGGCACCACCAGCTCCCAGAAGCGGTTGAGCGTCGCAACCACCTCGCGGGCGCTCGAGCGCTCGGCGAACGCGGTGAAGTCGCGGATGTCCAGGAAGAGCACGGAGACCTCGACGTCGTCGCCCTGAAGCACCGCGCCCTCCGCCGCGACCCGGGTGGCGACCTCGGGATCGACGTAGGTGCCGAACGCCTCGCGCAGGCGCTCGCGCTCCTGGAGCCCGGCGATCGCGAGGTTGAACGACTGGGTCAGGGCACCCGTCTCGTCGCTCGAGAGCACCGGAACGCGGGCCGCGAGGTCGCCGCGGCCCAGTCGTCGCGTGGCCGCGCGCAGGTCGTCGATCGGGCCGAGGATCGCGCGTACGAGGAGCAGCGTCAGCTCGAACCCGAGCGTCAGGGCCACGGCCACCGCGACGATCACCTCGAGCCCGAGGTCGGACAGCTTGGCGTGCCCGTTGGTGGACAGGCCCGCGACCACGACGCCGGTGATGACGCTGATCAGCGGCACGCCGGCGAGCAGCTTCACGCGCAGGGACAGCCCCGCCGGAGGGAGCGCCGCGCCGTCCGGCAGCGCGCCTGCCACGTCGCGCACCACCGGGCGCAGGATCAGCTCGGTGGCGAAGAACCGCAGCATCACGCCGTAGGCGATGACCACCAGCGCGCCGGCCAGCAGGGCGAAGAACGAGGAGGCCGCCAACCCCAGCTCGGCCGTGATGTAGACGCACGCCGGGATCGTGTTGAGAAAGACCGGGAACGGCCAGTGGCGGCGTACGAACTCCGACGGCATGTCCACCAGTGCGCGCCAGGCCACCACCGTCTGATCCATGTTGCGGTTTCCGCTCAGCCACGCGCGCACCGGGCGCAGGAGGCGGTACACGAGCTTGAGGGCCACCACGTTGTCGAGCAGGACGAGGACCTGGGTGACCACGCAGATGCGGAGGAACGCCGCCTCGCTCATCGGCTCGTAGATCGTGAGGAGCGCGACGCCCGCCAGCACGACGAGATGCGACGCCTGGAACTGGATCGCCAGCGCGGTCTTCGGATACCGCGCGCCCCAGCGCGCGTAGGCCCACTGCAGCGCGCGGTCGAGCATGCCGGAATCCTACGGCCAGCACGCGGGCGCGCCCCGCCCGCCCGGCTACTGGCCCGGTGCGGCGTTGGGGCCGGGTGGCGGCGGCTCGCTGTTGGGGCCGTACACGGACTTCCACAGCTGCCGGTCGAGCACGACCTGGGGCACGCGGTCGGTCTGCCGGAAATTGAGGCCGCCGGCCATCCGCCGGTTGGCCGCCGTGTTGGCGTTGCGCTCGTTCAACGGCCACGTCGGCGAGATCGCCGAGTAGGGGTCGCCGTTGTCGGGGTTGCGCGTGAACGCGTCGTACATCGGCGTGGCGAGCTGGTCGAACAGGCCGAGCGGCTTCATCCCGAGGATCAGCTCCATCGAGTGAATCACCGAGAGGAAGTCGTAGCGCGTGTGGACGACCGCGCCGCGCTTCGCGTAGGGCGAGATCACGAAGGCCGGGATCCGGTGCGCGTCGACGTGGTCGGGCCCGTCCTGCGAGTCGTCCTCGATCACGAAGATCGCCGACTCATTCCAGATCGAGGAGTGGCTGATCGTGTCGACGACCTGCGCGAGCCCGTAGTCGTTGTTCGCCAGGTACGCCCGCGGCGTGGGGTGCCCCGGGGTCGCGCCCTCGGTGTGGTCCATGGGCATGGTGATGTAGGTGAAGGCCGGAACCCCGTTGGTCGCGACCTGGAGCGCGAACTTCCGCTTGAAGCAGTCGGCCCGCGACTCGGTGTTCGCCGGGAAGCCGGCCGGCGGCGACGCGTCGGAGGTCGTGTTCTGGTCGATCGCGTTCTTGAAGATGAAGGCGTCGTTGGGATAGCACTCGGCCGGGAAGGGCACGCCGAGGTCCGACTTGGCGAACTTCGCGTTGACCGCCGCGGTGTCCTCGGTGGTGCGGTCCTTGTCGGGGAACAGGCCGACCACGCCGGCCACGGCCTCGCCGAAGTTGAACCAGCTGATGCCCTGGCGCTCGAGCTGATCGAAGATGAAGCCGTTGCCCGGCCAGGTGACCGCGTACACCCCGAAGTCGTAGGGACGGTTGCGGCCGCCGTAGTTCTGGTTCCAGTTCTTGTGGACGTAGTCGGACACCTTGGCGGCGCTGGCCCAGAAGTGCCCGTCGATCGACGCCTCGGAGTTCGCGTACACGTGGTCGAGCAGCCCGAACCGCTCGGCCAGCGCGTGGTGGTTGGGCGTCACCTGACGGCCGAAGATGGCGAGGTTCGGATCGCCGTCGCCGCGCGACTCGTCGCCGAGGATCTGGTCGTAGGTGCGGTTCTCCTTGACGATGTAGAAGACGTGCTTGATCGGCCCGCCCGCGCGCAGCGGCGTGCCGGGCGGCGCGGCCTCGCCGTTGGACGGGCGCAGCTGCGTCGACGCAGCCGGCGTGAGCGCGCGGATGCGGTCGGTGCTCGGGTAGTCCAGCGTGCCCGCGACCCCGTTGACGATCGAGGGCAGGTAGCTCTGCGCGAGCGCGTTGTCGTCGTTGATGACGTAGGGGTTCGGCCCGTGCGGGTTGGGTCCGACGCCGAGGCCCTTCCCGGCTACCCACAGCAGCTTGGCGCACATCGGCGGGCGCGGCGCGGCCTTGCGCTTGGCCGCGATCCCCGCGCGGCGCTTGGGGAGCCGGTGGCGCGCGCGCTTGCGCTGCCGCGTGCAGGGATTCGCGCTCGCGGGCGCCACCTGCACGTCGGCCGGGTACGAGGCGACCGGGATCCGCCCGACCAGCGCGTAGTCGGCCGGGCGCGGCGTCGCGGCGGCGGTGGCCCGCGGGGCGTCCTCGGGGTCACCTCCCGCCGGCGCTCGGGCCGCCGCCGCGCGGGCCTCGTGGGTGAGCACGGCGGACGCGCGGCGCTGGAGTGCCGTGGCGCGCGACCGCGCCGCGTTGGGAAGCTGGAAGACCGCCAGCTCGTCCGCCCCCGCCTCGGCCACGATCAGCTGCGCGCCGTCGGGCGTGGCGGTGAGCGCGACCGGCGAGGTGCCGTTGCCCTCCGGCCGGCCGACCGACAGCGTGCGCTCGACGGCGAGCCGCTTCGTGTCGATGACCGCGACCTGGTCGGTGTTCGCGATCGCGACGTACGCGCGGTCGGCGCGGGGATCCAGCGCGATGGCCTCCGGATGGGACAGATGAGAGCCGACCTGGATGTCCTTCGTCTTCGTCCCGGCCTGGAGGTCGATCACGGACACCGTGCCCGGCGACTCGTTCGAGACGAGGCCGGTGCGGCCGTCGCGCAGGATCGCCGCGCCGTAGGGGTAGGAGCCGGTCGGGACGTAGCGGACGCCCTTGCTCGCCACGTCGACGATCGCCGCCTGGTCGGCCAGGTTGAGCGGGACGAGCAGCGTGCGACCGTCGCGCGAGACGGCCAGGCGGTCGGGCCAGGACACCTTCTTGCCCAGCGTGTCGGTGGGCGGGAAGGCCTGCGGGTCCGGCGCGCCGCTCGGGGGCGGGACCGGGATCGTGCCCGTCTCGCCGGCGCTGCCGGACTTCCCGTAGCGGAAGACGTGGATCACGTCCCCCTGGCGGCCGGGCAGGCCGGCGCGCTGCTCGTCCTTGTGCTCGGAGTCGGCCACGCCGGAGACGTACGCGAGCGGCTGCGTCGGGTCCATCGCGATCCCGCCGGACGCCCCCGGCACCGGCACGACCTGCACGATCCGGCCGGTGCGCACCGAGACGATGCGGATGTCGTTGAAGCCGCGGCCCGTGGACACGGTCCAGTAGAAGCGACCGTCGTTGGTCAGGGCTCCGCCGGTGGGGAAGTTCCCGACGCGGGTCATGCGGCCCTGCGGAACGAGATGACGTCCGTTGCCCAGCAGGCGCATCGAGGGGCCGATGCGCCCCTCGCCGAAGGACACCGCGCCGACGGCGACGCCGATCCCGGCGAGAGCCACGGCTGCGAGCGCGAGCGTGAGGACGATACGTGCGTGGCGGCGCATCGAGGTCCGGGAGCCTAGCCGGAGCGTGGTCAGGAGGGTTGCAGTCCGGTGACCCGCCAGGCGCCCGAGCCGTGATGGCGCAGCCAGGCCGCCGCCTCGCCCAGGCGGTCCTCACCGCAGATCAGCGTGCGCCCGACGCGCACGGCGGGCAGCTCGTCCGCGCCGGCGGCGAGCAGGCGGCGCCCGGCCGCCTCCAGCGGTCCGTCGCGCGCGACGTCCCCGGCCGCTCCCAGGCACTCCTCCAGCCCCAGCCCGGCGGCGGCAGCAGCCTCGGCCAGGACCTCCGGGTCCTCGAGGTCGAACCCGCCGCAGTACGCGAGCCGGCACGCGGCCAGCGTGAAGGCGGCCCCGCGGCCGTGCTCGGCCGCGTAGGCGGCCGCGCGCAGGGCCGCACGCCTCGGGTCGGGGAAGCGGTCGGGCCAGACGAGCGGCAGGTGCAGCGCGGCGGCGCGGCGCTCGGCGACGGCGCGCGCGGCGGGGTCGATCCAGGGGTTGCCGCGGTGCAGGGCCTCGGCGGCCACGGGCTGCCAGCGCACGGTGCCGAGCAGGCGCTCGACGCGCTCGGCCGCGAGATACGTCAACGGCGACGCGAGGTCGAACAGGAAGGTCGCGGTGCGCGCGTGGCCTTCGACGGCCGCCGGGGGCGCCCCGCCGTCCCCGTTGTGTTCCCGCAAGCGCCGGCGTTCCGCCAGCACGATGACGTCACCCATGAAGCCCCTGCCCTGCCCTTCGACACGAGTTGCCCGTTCGCCAGCTTGAAACGCACCCGCTGCGCCAAACTGGCGGACATTCGTCGAGTGAAGCCTAAGACTCTCCGTCTTTCGGTGGATGATCTGCTAAAAGGGACGGAGGCCTCGACGCGGAACGGAGTACGCATGGCTTCCTTCCCTCCCCCCAAGCGACATCCCTACGACCAGTGGTCGCCCGACACCCGGGCGCTCGACTTGGTCGGCGACAAGTGGACCCTGCTGATCGTGCGCGACCTCGCGGCGGGCCCGCGGCGGTTCGTCGAGCTCCAGCGGGTGCTGCCCGGCATCTCGACCGAGCAGCTCCGCTCCCGCCTCAACCGCATGGTCGCCGACGGCCTGCTCACGCGCCAGCGCTACCGCGAGGTGCCGCCGCGCGTGGACTACGAGCTGACCGACCGCGCCAAGCAGCTCATGCCGGTGCTCGGCGCGCTCGCGCGCTGGGGGTACGACTGGGCGTGGAGCGCCCCGCGTCCCGGCGAGGACATCGACATCGGCGCGATCGTGCGCCTGGCGCCCGGCATGCTGGCGCCGCCCAAGTCGCTGAGCGGGACGGTCGCGCTCGAGGCGACGGGCAAGCACGGCGTGCAACGGACCTACCTGCTGACCGCCCGGCGCGGCAGCGTCACGGTGGAGGAGCGCGATGACGAGAAGGCCGACGCGCGGGTGTCCGGCCCGCAGAAGGCCTGGATCGCCGCCTTCGGTCCCGAGGTCTCGCGCAGCGGCCTCAACGTCGAAGGCAACAAGAAGCTCGCCGAGGCATTGCTCGATGACCTGGCACAGGTCGCATCGAGCGGCCGCGCGGCCGCCACGGCGTAGCCGCAGCTACTTGCTGTAGTTCGCCGCGCCGACGTGCGGGAACCGCAGGTTCTGGCCCTGGAACGGGATCGTGGGCGCGACCCAGCATTCCGGCGTGCCCTGCGCGGGAATCACCCCGAAGGCGCCGTTCGCGCCGGCCGGCGGTGACGTGGAGCGCGCCACCGGCCCGCCCGAGGGCTTGCAGTCCCAGTTCGGGTACATGCCGTGCTGCTGGATCTCTCGCCCGGCGAGGAAGGTCGGCGGCGGGTAGGCGTTGCCGCGGTCGAGGACCGAGCGCTCGGAGTAGATCCCGGCCGTCTCCGGGCCGAACGGACCGAACTGGCGCAGGTAGTGCCCGATGCCGCCGGACGGCGAGGGCACCGTGTTGGCGAGCCCGTTCGCGCCGTTGCCGTTGCCGAGGAAGTCGGCAGTCTGGCGCTGGTAGAGCTCGAGGAACTGCAGGATCGGGTTGAGCTGCTGCAGGAACCCGCCCGTTGCGCCGAGCAGCGGCCTGGCGCCGTTGAGGGTGTCGCGCAGCGCCGGCAGGCCCTTCTTGGTGGCGTTGATCAGCGGGCTGAGGTTGACGAACAGCCGGCGCAGGTCCGGCGCCAACAGCCGCACGTCGTGGAGCGTGGGCTTGAGGTCGCGCGCCACCGGCTTGAGGTCCCTGATCAACGGGTCGGTGTTGACCGCGAACGACTGCAGCTTCTGGAAGGTGAGCCTCGACTCGTGGAGGAACGTCGGGAAGATGGCGAACGTCTGGGCGAGCGCCTCGTTCTGCGACGCGGTCGCCGCGAAGACGCCGGCGCTGTTCGTGATCAGCCCCTGCAGCTGGCCGGTGTTGCGCGTGAGCGCCTCGAACACCGTGCCCGTGTTGTGAACGAGGTCGGTCACGTCCTTGCTCTGGTTGTAGAGGATCTTCAGCAGGGCCGAGCCCTCGGTCGAGAAGGCGGGGAAGTTCCCGAGCGTGTCGGAGAAGTCCTGGCCGCGGTTGACCGTCGCCGTCGCGAGCTGCTGCTGCCAGACGTGGAAGGCCTGCCGGGTGCCGGGGTCGAGCGCCTGGAGGATCTCGTCGAGCTCCACCGTCGGTTCGACCTGCGCGGGATTCAGCGTGGCGTTCTCGGGCAGGGTCGCCGAGTGCGGGGAGCCGGGCGTGAGCTCGACGTAGGTCTCGCCCAGCAGCGTCTTCTGGCGCAGGATCGCGCGCGCGTCGCGGTGGATCGGCGCGAAGCGGCGGTCGAGCTCGATCGTGGCCAGGGTGCGGTTGGCCGACGGGTCGAGCTCCTTCCCGCGCACCTTCCCGACCGAGACGCCCGCGACGCGCACGTCGGCCTCGAGGCCGAGCTGCGTCGCCTCGGGGATCGCGACCTTGAAGCGGTAGCCCGAGGGCTTGAGCGGGATGGCGCCGCCGAACGACAACCACAGGAACAGGAGCAGCCCGAAGCACGACAGCGCGAACAGCACCATCGTCAGGATGCGGCCGAGTGAGGGAGCCTGCTTCTGCATCAGATGTTCGGCCTTCTGCCCGCGCGCCTCTGGGGGCGCGCGAGGTCGAGCTGGTCAAGGAAGCAGGGTGCAGCCTTTGCTGGAGGCAAAGGCAAACCCGATGACGCCGATCCAGCGAAGACATCGCGCGTCATCCAGAGGTGTGGGGGCAGAAGGCCGAACATCTCTAGCCGCAGATTCCCGCGTTCGTGAGGATCGGGATCAGGTTCATGGCGATCGCCTGCGCCGGGTTGTTCGCCGTGACCGCGGCGAGCGTGCCGCAGCTGCCGGCCGTGAACACGGGCCGGAACGGGCCGTTGGCGTCGGTGCTGGCGAAGGTGTTTGCGCCCTGGTGGCCGAGCCAGGCGATGAAGAACAGGTAGCTGCGGGTGTTCGAGCGTTGCCCGGGTTGTAGCCGAGCAGGTTGAACAGGTGGTTGAGCACCGTGAAGCTCTTCGTCAGGTCCGGCGTCGTCTTGGCGAGGTTGGACGCGGCCGGCCGCAGGTCCGCGACGATCGGGCGCGCGTCGCGCACGAATGGACGGATCTGCTTGGAGAGGATCGGCGTCGACTCGTTGGCGAACGGGATGATCGCCTGGTTGGCGGTGTTCAGCGCGCGCACGGCCGGGCGCAGCTTCTCGGCGGTCGGGCCGAGCACCTGCGCGAGTCGCTGGACGCGGCCGAGCGTGTCGGTGGTCTGGCGCAGCGCCCCGGGGAAGTCGCGGATCGCGCGCGAGATGTTGGCGTCCTCGGACGCGAAGGCGCGGAAGACCACGGACGACGTCGTGATGAGCTCGGCGAGCTCGCCGCGGCGCGCGGCCAGCGCGCCGTTGAGGTCGTTGAGCGAGTGCACCAGGCGGCGCAGGTTGGAGCGGCGGGTCGCCACGGCCTCGGCCACCGTCGCGAGGTCGCGGTGTGTGGGCTCGAAGCGGCGGAAGACCTCCTGGAGGTCGTTACCGCGCCCGGAGAGCCCGCGGCCCGCTCCGTTGATCAGCAGCTTGAGGTAGTCACGCGTGTCGGTGTCGAGCGCCGAGAAGATCTCGTCGGGGTTGATGTCCGGCAGCGTGTTGCGGATCGGGATCGTCCAGCCGGCGCTTGCCAACGGCGCGGTGTTGGAGCCTGGGTTGACCTCGATGAACATGTCCTTCAGGCCGGTCTTCGGACGCAGGAGCGCGGTCGCGTCGGTGTGGATGAGGCGCTTGTAGTCCTGGTCGATGTCCATCGTCACGATCGCCCGCCCGTCCTTGAGGTCGACGGCCGAGAGGTCCCCGATGCGCACGCCCGCCACGCGCACGGTCTGGCCCTGGCCCGGTGTCACGGCCTGCGCAGTGGACAGCTCCGCCTTGAGCTTGAACGGCTCGCTCTGGATGAACGGGAAGCGGAAGCGCTCCTGCGACAGGATGTAGCCACCCACGCCCAGCGCGATCACGCACAGCGCGATGATCGCCGCGAAGTCGCCGGCACGCTTGCGGATCGCGGTCATCATCGCCTTACCACCCGGCGCACCTCAGCGGCGATCTGCTTGCGCAGCAGTGCGAGCTTGGCGTCGGTCAGCGCGAGCTGGCGCGTCTGCTCCGCCGTCGGGTGGGGCTGCGCGGAGCGCGCCTGCTGCTGCCGCATCGAGGCGATCGTGTAGGCCAGCGCGAGCTTGTTGAGCGTCTTGGCGTTCGGGTTGTTGCTGTTCGAGCTCACCTGGGTCGGCGGCGGGCCGGGGTTCGAGGCGGACAGGTCGGGCTGGCTCTGCGTCTCACACGGGACGTTGGGTCGCAGCGGCGGGCGGCCGAACTTGCCGGGGTTCGTGCCCACGAGCGGGAACAGCGACTGACCGAACTTGCCGTTCGCGAGGCTGTACGTGCTCGCGCCGTTGCCGGGCAGCACGCGGAACCACTGGCCGTTGGCGTCCCCGGCGCGGCTCTCGCCCGCGATGCCGGGCAGGAAGCGCACGGACTCCTCGAACACCTTCAGCTGGATCGTGCCGCTGCCCATGCGAGTGGGGAAGTTGGGATCGCGGATCTCGTCGTGCGACCACGGCAGGATCACGTCGTTCTGGCACGAGGAGGCGGCGCGGACCTGCTGGTACAGCGGCGGGCTGGCGGCATTGAGCTTGGCCAGCGAGGGCACCGTCGGCTTGAGGTCGGCGACGAGGCCGCGCAGCTCGGGCTGGGACACCAGCTTGCGGGCCTGCTGGACGAACGGCAGGCTGGCCTCGATCGCCGGCAGCGAGGACTGCACGGCGGGCCGGAAGTCGGCGACGAGGCGGCGCACGGGCGGGAACGGAGTCGTTGAGCGCCTTCAGCGCCGGCTGCGCGGCGCGCAGCGTGCGCGGCAGCTCGGCGACGGTCTGCTCGAGGTTCGCCTGCTCGGCGGCGAACGCGCCGGCGGTGACGTTGAGGTCGGTGATCAGGTTCTGCAGCGCGGGCGGGCTGTTGTCGAGCGCCGCCGCGACGGTCCCCGCCTGGCGGGTGTAGCCGCCGAGGTCGTGCGGGCGGGTGCCCAGCGTCGCCTCGTTGTCGATCGCCGAGTACTTGTACGCGGGCTCCCAGTACGCGATCGACCCGTTGAAGCCGCTCGCGCCGCCGTCGGCCAGACCCTGCGAGTACTGCTCCAGCAGGATCTTGAGGTTGGTGCGGGTGTCGCTCTGCAGCGACGTCAGGATCTGGTCGAACTGGACCGGCGTCGAGGTCTGCGCGGCGCGCACCGTGTCGCCGTCACCGAGCTCCGGGCTGCCCGGCGTGCCGGGCTTGACGTCGACGAAGAAGTTGCCCTCGAGGAAGATGCGCGGGCGGATCGCGAAGGCCGCGTCCTTGTGGATCGGCCGGCCCTTGGGGTCGATGCGCAGCGTCACCAGCGCGTCCTCCTCGCCGCTGCGCAGGTGGCGGACGGTCGTGACCTTGCCCACGTTGACGCCGGCGATCCGCACCGGCGAGTTCGGGCGGATGTTGTTCGCGGTCTTGAACTCGACATTGATCGCGTAGTGGTGCTGGAACGGGATGGCCTTCGTGAAGCCGAGGTAGGTGGCGACGAGCACCGCGACCAGCGCGATCATCCCCGCCGCGAAGTTCGACAGCCTCCTGGGCTGGTTGCGCCTCATCCGCCGTACACCCCCGCCGTGAGCTCGCGCGGCAGCAGCGCGCCGGTCTGGCTCTCGCGCGTGTACGTCTCCCCCGCCGGGACGCGGCTCCGGCCGGCGAACGTCGGCCCCTGGCTGCCGGGGGTGTGCGGGTCGAAGATGATGTTGACCGGGTTGCCCTGGAGGTCCTTGGCCGGCGCGAACGCCGCCAGGTTGCCCTGCGGGAAGCCGCGCTGGCCGTTCTCGCAGTCGGCCGTGCCGTTGTTGTTGATCGCGCCGCCGTAGGCCTGGCCGTGCAGGTGCTCGTTGTCGCCCCGCGGCGGCAGCGTCGGCGGCTCGTTGTAGCCCTCGCCGTTGACGGGCTCGTACGCGCCGCCCGTGCTGACGCTGTTGGTCTGGCCCGCGCTGGAGTTCAGCAGGGCGCGCTGGGCCTCCCCGGTCGGGTCGGCCTCGCTGAGGTGCTCGGCCGCATACGTCCAGAAGTAGTTCCAGTAGTCGCAGACCGTCTGGTAGGGGCCGATGAACCGCAGCTGCGGGTTCAGCGTCGTGACGGTCGCGACGAGGCCGCGCAGCGCCTGGTTGGTGCCCGGCGCCTTGACGAGCGAGTTCAGCGCGCCGAACACGTCCTGGAGCCGCTTGTTCGCCGGCACCGAGCGCTTGAGCACGGGCGTTCCGGTCTCGAGCGCCGGGTTGATGTCCGGCAACGCGCCGCGCAACTCGTGCGTGGCGCCCTTGAGGTCGGTGGAGAAGTCCGCGAGGTCGTTGAGGAACGGCTGCTGGGCGCGGAACGACTCGGTGCCGGTGTCCAGGGTCGGCGGCGACTGTGAGATCGTGGACTCGAGCGCGGCGGGATCGCGCGAGATCGCCTCGAACGTGGTGGCCATGTCCGTGAACAGCTGCGAGTTGACCGCGGCGACGGGCGCGACCTCGCCCGCAGCGCGGTCGAGCGCGCGGAAGAAGCGCCCGAGCTGCGTCTGGCCGCTGGACAGGTTCGCGGCCACCGGGGCGAGGTAGCCGAACAGCTCCGGCAGCTTGGAGATCGTGACGTTGAGGTCCTGGCCGCGGCCCGTGAACGCATTGCCGAACGCGACCAGGTTGTCCTGTGAGGCCTGGCGCGTGGGCGTGTCGAACAGCTTGTTGATGTCGTCGAACTGCACCGGGACCTTGGTGCGCGCGAGCGGGACCGTGTCGCCGTCGCTGAGCAGCTTCTTCGAGGTGCCCTTGGTCAGCTCGAGGTACTTCAGGCCGAGCGCGGAGCGCGGCCGCACGGTGATGACCGAGTCGACCGGCACCTCGCCGTTCTTCTTGTCGAGCTTGATCTTCAGTTCGGCGACGGTGCGGCCGTTCTGGAGGGTGACCGGGCGCAGGTCCTCGACCACGCCGATGCGGAAGCCGCCGGAGCGCACCTCGTTGCCGCGCACCAGGTTGGAGCCGTTCTCGAGCTCGACCTTGTACTGGCGCGTCGGGACGAACGGGAGCCCGTTGTTCGCGTTGTAGGCCAGGAACACGGCCACCATCACGACCAGCGTCGTGACGGCCCCGACGAGCACGGGGTTGGCGACGATCGAGGCTTGGCGGCGGCGGTTCACGGTGCGAGGAGGTAGTTGAGGAGGTCCTGCGCGCTCTTCTCGCTGTTCTGCGGCAGGCTCTTCGGCAGCTGGCTGGGAAGCGGGACGCCGCCGGGCAGCGGGACCTTGCCGCCGAGCAGCTGGTCGAGGGTGCGCTTGATGTCGATCGGCGGGGCCTGCGCCGGCGCCGGCGCGCTGTGGCCGCCGCCACCGCCGCTCGCCGGGGCGTTGGTCGCCGGCTGGGAGCCCGGCGATGTCGGGGTCACGCCGCGCGCGCCCGGCGCCGCGCGCGCCGAGGACTCGCGGGAGTTGACCGACGCCGCGCGGACGGTGCTGGGGTCGGGCTGGTTGATGCCGGGCTGGTTGGGTCCCAGCGCGGTCGAGCACTCCTTGGCGAGCTGCTGGCCGGTCGGGGCCCCGGGCTGGGGGCTGACCGGCGCGCTCGACCTCAGCGTGTCGGCGTTGCGGTAGGCCGCGCAGTCGTTGCCGAACAGCGAGACCTTGAGGATGTAGGAGTTGGTGTCGAAGACGTTGGTCGTCTGCTCCTGGTCGAACGCGTACTGGAGCAGCGCCTCCAGGCCGCTGTAGCCGGTGGGCGCCGGCCGGCCCGACTGCTGCGCCGCCCGCGGGTCGGCCTCGACGTTGCGCGCGGGGTTGTCGAGGTCGCCGAGGATGATCGCGAGGTTCTTGCCCACCTCCGGCAGAGGCCCGGCGAACGACTTGAGCAGGTTGACCGAGGTCCTCCCGTTGCGGACGGCCTGGCGGCCGACGACGCTGGCGTCGCCGAGGCTCCTGAGCGAAGGCCGCGAAGCGTCCGCGAACGGCCCGAGGTCCGCGAAGAAGCGCCGGAGCTCGCCGCTGGTCGCGTTGAGGTCCTGCAGGGCCGGAGTCTGCGCGTCGGCCGCTCGTCCGAGCGCCGCCATCGCCGGCCGCAGCTGCTCGAGGAAGCCCGGCAGCTTCGCCCAGGTGGCGGCGAGATCGACGTTGCGGTTGGCGGACGCGCGTGCGGCGTTACGCGCCTCCACGACCCAGCGAGCCACGTTGGCCTTGTTGTTCGCCAGCGCCGTGATCACGGTGTCGGCGTTGGCGGTCAGGTCCCGGATGACCCGGTTCTCCTGCGCGAGGATCGCGAGCACCTTGTCGGTCTCGCGCAGCGCCGGGCTGGCGCGACGGATCGCGGCGTTGAGGTCGCCCTCGCGACCGGCCACGCCCGTCCCCAGCTCGTTGACGATGACGCGCAGCCGCTGGCGGTAGGGCAGGCGCAGGATGTTCTGCACGAGGTCGGGCGGGATCGTGGACGTCGTCTGCGCGACGCCGATCGTGGTCCCCGGCTTGAGCTTCGCGCCCGCCGTGCCGGGCTGGCAGTCGATGAAGTACTCGCCGATCAGCGACTGCGGGCGCGACTCGCAGGAGACGTCCGAGCGCAGCGAGTTGAAGTCGCCGCGACCGCCGTCGATCTGGATGCCCACCAGCGCCCGGTGGCTGTGCATGTCGACCTTCATGCCGGTGATCTTTCCGGCGCGCACGCCGGCGACCTTGACGTCGGCGCCATTGACGAGACCGAACGCGTTGTCGAGCTCGACCCAGTAGTTCGGCGACCCGGCCTCGTGCCCGCCGGCGCCCACGGTCAGCGCGACGAAGCCGGCGGTCGCGGCGGTCGCCACCAGGATGCCGAGGAGTCGCTTCACTGGCCCGGGGGCTGCTGTGTCGGGTCGCAGCGGACGTCGGAGGGCTTGAACGGCAGCGAGCCGTCCCCGGGGTCGCGCTCGACCCCACCGGGGCAGCGGTTGTTCTGGTGGGTCTTGGCGAGCGCGGCGAAGGAGGCGGCACGCGCGGTGTCCGGGATCAGCCCCGCAAGGCTGATGTTCGGGACGTTGCCGATCGTCGTGAACAGGTTCGCGTGCAGCGCCGCGCGGCTGGCACCGCCGATCGCGTCGTAGGTGCCGCTGTGGGTGAAGTCGTCGAACCACCCGAGCAGGTCAGGCGCGTAGGGCCGCGCGCTGCTCAGCTCGGGCGTGGACGCGTCGAGCGCCCGGGTCGAGGCCGGGAACGCACCCTCGCGCGACTTCCCGTTGGCCTGCACCGGGCCGATCGCGATGTCGCGCACCGGCACGTTGCCGTTGGTCAGGTCGATCAGGTCGTTGTTGGCCCCCGACCGCTTGATCAGGGTCGCCAACTGGTTCACGGTCGGGCGCGCGTCCCGGGCGAGCGGCCGCAGCTCGGCGAGGAACGGACGCAGCTTCTTCGCCACCGGCTTGGACTGGTTGACGAGCGGGGTCAGGTCGTCGAGCAGCGCGCGGAGGTTCACGAAGGTCGTGTTCGCGCGGCGCATGAAGGCGGGGAGGCGCTGGATGGCGTCGGCGAGGGCGTTCCGCTGGGCGTTGATCGCGCCCGTCGTCTGCGCGAGGTTGGTCACCACCCCCGCCAGGTCGTTGGCGCGCTGCGAGACGTCGGTCACCAGCCGTGCGTTCGAGCTGATGAAGCGCGCGAAGTTCGCGTTGTCGGAGTTCAGCTCGCCGAAGAGGGCGGCCGACGAGGCGACCGCCGGGTTGAGGTAGTACAGGCCGGCGTTGGCCTGCTTGCCACGCCCCGTGTACTGGTTGGCCGAGCCGCGGATCACGCCCGACAGCGCCTTGCGCTCGCGCGGCCCGAAGATGTTGAAGATCTGGTCGAGGTCGACCGCCGTCGTCGTGTACTGCTGGTCGATCTGGCCGCCGCTCTCGATCTTGCGGGCGTTCGCCGGGGCGAGCCGGAGGTCGATGTAGCGGTTGGCGACCCCGGAGAGCGACGACGCGCGCACCGTCGCCTGCGTGCCCTCGCGCAACGGGGCGTAGGCGTCGTCGACCTGCATGGTCACCTCCGCCTGCCCGTTCTGCGTCAGCGTGATGGCGGTGACCTTGCCCACCGGGCGGCCCGACACCTGGACGAGGTTGCCCTTGACGAGCTGGCTGGCGTTCTGGAAGTTCGCCTTGATCGTGTAGTTGGAGCCGCCGCCGCGCAGCACGATGACGGCCACCGCGACACCCGCGATGACCACCGCAGCTATGGCCGCCGTACGACCGATTGCGCTGACGTTCCGCACCCCTGCGCTCCTATAGGAATCTCTCTCCGTCTGCGGGGCCTCCTACCCGCAGGATCGGCGACGCTAGCGCGCCCCGGAGGGAGTGTCAAAGGGGAACCGTCGCTCGAAAAACTCCCGGAATTCGCACCGCAAGTTTTGGCGCGTTGCAGCGTTTCCCGGGGGACGCGGCCCGTTTGCGCCGCGGCAGGGGAGATGCGAACGGCCTACCACCAGTTCTGCGCGGTGGCGCGCACGCTCGACGCGATCGGCTCGCGTTGGACGCTGCTGATCGTGCGCGAGCTGGTGCTGCGCGGCCCGCTATCGGCCGCCGCGATCGGACGGGGCCTTCCCGACATCCCGCCCAACCAGCTCGCCGAGCGCCTGGCGCGAGCTCGAGGCGCTCGGCTTCGTGCGCCGGATGCTCGAACCTGGCCGCGTGCGGCGCTACGAGCTCACCGAGCGGGGCGACCGGCTCGCACCGGTGCTCGACTCGCTGGCCGAATTCGGGCTCGAGGAGCTCGCCGCGGAGCCGGCGCCCGACGAGGCGCTCCTCCCCCACGTGCTGATGCGCCAGCTCGAGCTGCGCTACGACGCCGTTCGGGCACGCGCCGAGAGCTTCGAGTGCCGCTTCGAGCTGGAGATCGCCGACCCCGAAGCGCTGTGGTCGCTGGAGTCGGGCGAGCCCGCCCCGCGCCGCTGGGCGCTCCAGGCCGGTCCGGACGGGCTGGGCGTCCGCGCCGGCGCCTGCCTGGACGCCGATGCCCGCCTGCGCATGACGGCGGCGACCTGCGCCGGGCTGGTGGCCGGGAGGCGCCCCCCGGCTGTGGCGCTCGTCGTCACCGGTGCGACGGACCGCGCCGCCGCGCTGCTGGACCTGCTCGTGCCGCCGCGTGCGGTGCCGGCCACCGCCGCGGCCTGAGTCCGGCCGATGAGCGCTGCGATGATTGTGCGGTGACGCTCAATCACGTCGCGCTGACGGTCCGCGATCGGGAACGGTCGGCAGCCTTCTACGGCCGGCACTTCGGGCTCACCGAACGGGTGCACGACGACGAGCACCTCCTGATCCTTGGATCGTCCGACGGCTCGCTGCTGGCGTTGAGCGAGGGCGTGGTGCCGGAGGGCCTGCTCGCGCACCAACCACTTCGGCTTCCAGGTCCCGACGGCCGAGGAGGTCCGCGCCGCGCGCGAGCGCCTGCGCGCACCCGCAGTGCCCGGGGTGGGACTCGAACCCACACGTCCCGAAGGACAGCCGGAACTTAAATCCGCTGCGTCTACCAGTTTCGCCACCCGGGCGCGGGCCAACGTAGCGCACGCCTGGCCACGTAGGAGCCGGGTATGAGGCCGTTTCCGCGCAACTTGACCGTTGCTACCGTGTCCCCACCCCCGAAGGGACTCTTCACGCGCGTGGAAGTATCAGCCCTCAAGCATGCCGGCATGCCCGGGCTCCATGGGAGCTCGCCATTGCTCCGGCTCCAATCGGACGAGCGCCTCGTGGCGCTGATCCGTCGTGGCAACCACGGCGCCTTCGAGGCGCTCGTGAGCCGCTACCAGTCGCGCCTGCTCGCGTTCTGCCGCCACATGCTCGGCTCGCAGGAGGACGCCGAGGACGTGCTGCAGGAGGTGTTCGCGGCGGCCTTCAACGCCATGCTGGCGGACGACCGGCCGATCAACGTGCGGCCGTGGCTGTACCGCATCGCCCGCAACCGCTCGCTCAACCACCTGCGCAAGCAGCAGCCGATCGGCGTGGACTCGATGGACGTCCACTACTCCGAGGGCGGCCTCACGACCGCCGACAAGGTCCACAAGCGCGAGGACTTCCGGCTGCTGCTCGAGGACGTGCAGGGCCTGCCCGAGACGCAGCGCACCGCGCTGCTCCTGCGCGAGATCGACGCGCTGTCCTACGACCAGATCGCCGAGGCGATGGACACGACCGTGCCGAGCGTGAAGTCGCTGCTCGTGCGCGCGCGCGTGTCGCTCGCCGAGGCGGCCGAGGCGCGCCAGCTCTCCTGCGAGGAGGTCCGGCTCGAGCTCGGCGAGGTCGCCGAGGGCCTCAAGAAGATGCCCGCGCCCGTGCGGCGCCACGTCAAGACCTGCGATCGCTGCGCGGCCTTCCGGACCAGCTGCGCGACACCAACAAGGCGCTCGCCGCGATCTTCCCGGTCGGCCCGCTGCTCCTCTTCAAGAAGCTCGTGCTCGCCCACCTCGGCACCACCGCGGAGCGGCGGTGGCAGCGCCGCCGCCGGCAGCGCGGGCGCATCCGCCGCCGGCAGCGCCGCGGCGAGCAGCGCCATCTCCGCCGGCGTCAGCGCGGTCGCCACCAAGGCCGCCGCCGGGGTCGCCGCGGCCGCGATCGTCACCGCCGGCGCGGTCGAGGTCCGCCAGGCCACCGTGACCCGGCACCAGGGCGCGCCCACCGTCGCCGCGCTCTCCACCGGTGGCGTGGCGGCGCCCGCCGCGGCCAGCACGCACGCCCGCCCCGGTCGTGCACCGGGCCAAGCCGAAGGCGCACCAGGGGGCCGTCGCGCTCGTCGCGTCCAAGCCCGCGACCAAGGCGAACCAGGCGACGACCGCCACCGCGCCGCCTCCGCCGGCGCCCACGCCCACCCCGGCTCCGGCACCGCAGCCCACCCCGCAGCGCACGCAGACCGTCACCAACGTCGTCACGCTGCCGGCGGCCCCGACGGCCGGGACCGAGAAGCCGGCCGGCTCGCAGAACGACACGAGCGGCCCCCCGGGCGAGACCGACCCCGGCGTCGACCACCACGACCGCCCCGCCCGTGGGCGAGGGCGGCCCGCCGCCTCCCCCGCCGACCGGCGGCACCCCGCCGGACGAGCCGCCCGCGCCCGCCGGTCCCTGAGCCGGGCCGCACACGCGGCTATCCTGCCGGCCGCGTGATCTCCCTCGACGACTTCCAGAAGGTCGACATGCGCGTCGGCCGCGTCATGTCGGTCGACGATTTCCCCGAGGCCCGCCGGCCGGCCTGGAAGCTCAAGATCGACTTCGGGCCGGAGATCGGGGTCAGGCGCTCATCCGCCCAGATCAAGCACTACGGGCGCGAGGAGCTCGAGGGCCGGCTGGTGGTCGGCGTCGTGAACTTCCCGCCCCTGCGCATGGGCGCGTTCAAGTCCGAGGTGCTCGTCCTCGGCGCGCTCGACGACGACAAGGGCGTCGTGCTGCTGCGCCCGGACGAGGACGTCGCGCCGGGCGACCGGATCGCCTGACGCCCTACGCGGCGGTCGCGAGGCCGATGACCTTCAGCCGCCGCTCGAGCGCCTTCATGGCGAACGCCCGCGTCTCGGCGACGCTCGTGCCGAAGATCTCGACGTCGTCGTCCTGCTCGGCCGGGATCCACTTCGGCCGCAGCACGCCGTCGGCGACCGGCCCGACCTCGGCGAGGGTCCGCTGGATCGCCTCGCCGTAGCGCGGGTCCTCGGCAGCCATGTCGCGCAGGAAGCGCGCGCCGAAGGCGACGTGGCGGTGCTCGTCGCGGGCGACGTTGGTGAAGCCCTCGACGAAGGCCGGCAGCGTGCCCACCTTCTCGTTGTAGTCGATGATGAAGTGCTGGCCGGTGAGGGCGAGCATCCCCTCGATGATCATGTGGTAGATCGTCACGGCCTCGACGAGCGCCTCGAGTGTCCTCCGGCTCGACGGCCAGGCGGTCGACCCGCTGCTTGAGCAGCTCGTCGAAGAGTTCGTCGAACTCCGGGTTGAGGTGCTGGCTGGTCTCCACCAGGCGCTCGTTGAGGCCGTCCGCCTCGAGCACGCCGACCTCGGAGTAGAAGCGATCGAAGAAGGCGACGTGGCGCGCCTCGTCGGCGATCTGCGTGCAGAGGAAGATCCGCGCGTCCTCGTCCGGCGATCGCGCGCATCATCGGGCCGAGCTCGGCGGCCACGCGCTGCTCGCCGACGAAGAACGACGAGAGGCCGTACATGCGCGCGTAGCGCTCCTCGGCGTCGATGCGCTCGTGCCAGTCGATCCGGTCCTGCGAGAAGTCGAGGTCCTGCGTACGCCACTGCTGGCGCTCCCAAAGCAGGTACAGCTCGTGGTAACTCAGAAGCTGGGCCTCGCCGCGGTCGGCGGACTCGAGCACCGCCGGATCTTGCGTGGCCTGGAAGTCGACGCGGTCGGTGCGCGGGATCGCCGTCTCGGACACGTTGGACCTCTTCTCTCTCGGAACCGTTGGGCGCTTCGTGGGAGCGTACCGCACGGACTGGCTGGCTGGCCAGCCATGTCGTTTTCGTGGGAGAACCGGACGCGCTTCCCCGACCACGCCCGCGCGCAGGCCTGGACCGCCTACGGCCCGACCTGGCCGCCGACGATCAGCGTCGCGCCGGGCCCGCCGCCGACCGCTTGGAGCGGGTAGCGCCCCGCCCGCAGGCCGGGGATGCGGGTCGACACGCGCCCGCCGGCCCGCACTCGCAGTAGCGCATAGGTGCGGCCGTCCGAGCGCAGCGCGAGCGTGTGCGGGCGCCCGTCGCGCGACGCGAGCGTCAGCTCCACCGGGACGAACGGCGGAATCGTGACCGTCGGCGGCTGGACCCGGTTCGGCCGCGTGAAGATGAACGTGGCCGGGACGCGGATCGGCTCGCCCGGCGTCGTGCCGGCGCCCGTGTCCGTCGACGCGCCCGGCGGCGGCGCGGTGCCCTGGACGTCCGTCGGGCTCGTCGGCGCGGTCTGCGGCGCGCCCGTGGCCGTCGGCGGCGCCGTGCCGACCGTCGACACCGGCTTCACCGTGCCGGAGTCGTCGCCCCCGCAGCCGGCGAGCGCCAGGCCCACCGCGGCCACCAGGGCTCCGTGACTTGTGCGAAATGTCATGTTCTCTCGCCGTCCTGCCGATAGGGAGCGCATCACATGGCCCGCCGCGAGCACGCCACCGCACCATGGACGCCTCATCCGACAGCCGAGCGCACAAGCCGATCGAGTATGACGCGGTGCGGCGCCGCCTGTGGCTGTTCGGTCAGCGGTGCCATCACGGCGCGACCGGCGCCGTCCTCGCCGGCGTCGCGCTGACCGGCCTCCTCGCCGCCCGCTTCAGGCAGCCGCGCGGCCTCGGCGCGCTCGCCGCCACCGGCGGGCTGCTGATGGTGCACGACTGGAAGGACCGCGCGGTGTGGTTCGCGCCCGGTCGGCAGGCCCAGCCCTAGCCCGGCCCCACGGAGAACAGCGCCTCCAGGTCGTGCTTCGAGAACGCCTCGAACGCAACCATCGTCTGTGTGCGGCTGACCCCCTCGAGCTGGCCGATCTGGGCGGTCACCACCTCGGCCAGGTTCTCCTGCTTGGGCACGCGGACGATCGCGACGAAGTCCCATTCGCCGGTGACGGAGTAGGCCTCGGCGACGCCCTCGACGTCGGCGAGGACCCCGCCGAGCTGCGGCAGCGCGGTGCGCTCGGCCTCGATCAGGACGATCGCGTGGGTCATGTCGAGTGCGTCTCCCCCGGCTGCAGCACGACGACCTTCTCGGGCGCGCGCGACTCGTACTGCGTCTTGGACTCGACGTCGGACTTGAACGCCTGAGCATCGGTCTCGATCGGCGGGAACGTGTCGTAGTGGCACGGGATCACCGTCTGAGCCCGGACGAGATCGGCGGCGTGGACCGCGTCGTGGCGGTCCATCGTGTAGTGGCCGCCGATGCACATGAGCGCCACGTCGATCTCGTCGCGCCGCGGAACGAGAGACAGGTCGGAGAAGAGCGCCGTGTCACCGAGGTGGTAGACGGTCCTGCCGCCGAAATTGACGACCAGGCCGGCCGGCGTGTTGACCGTTCCGTTCGGCGTCGTCGACGTGTGCCACGCCGGCACCAGGCGCACCCACCCCCAGTCGAACTCAACCGTGCCGCCGAGGTTGGGGTCGAAGACGTCGACGCCGGACTCGCCGATCTCGTTGGCCAGCTCCACGATCGCCACGACCGGCGCGCCGGAGCGCTTGGCGATATCGACCGTGTCACCGATGTGGTCGGCGTGTCCGTGGGTCAGCAGGATCGTCGTGGGCTCGAGCTCGCCCGCCTCCACCGCCGCCTTGGGGTTGCCGGTCAGAAAGGGGTCGATGACCACCGTCGTGTCGCCGTCGGCGAGCTCGAAGGCTGCGTGGCCGAGAAAGCGGATGTCCATGAAGTCAGTCCTCCCTCGTATGGGCTTTGGAGTTCGTGTGCCAGCTCATACCCGACCGCGACGCCGACGAGCATCCCGACGCGGGTTTCCTCGGCGACCAGGGTGCGCACCGCGCGGGCGCGCTCGCCGAGGTCCTCTGCCTCGGCCGCGGCTCGCACCTGCTGCTCGTGGGCGGAGCCGAACCAGCCCCCGCTCTCGAGCGCTGTGGCCAGAACGCGCTGCAGCTGCGGCGCGGCCCGCGCGACCACGTCCTGGGCGCGTGCGAAGCCGCTCGGGGTCGCTCAGCGACTCGACCGCCGCGTCGATCTCCGCGTCGCTGTAGGGGCCATCGGGCACAGAGCGGCATCATAGGGCGTGAACTCGCGAAGCTCACCTCCCTCTCCCACGGGGCGGGTTGCGGGTGCAAGATCGGCGCCGCCCAGCTCGAGCCGCTGCTCGCCGCGCTGCCCGACGCGGGCCACGATCCCGCGCGTGCTCGTCGGCCCGGCCACTGCCGACGACGCCGGCGTCTACCGGCTGACCGACGAGCTCGCGCTCGTGCAGACGGCCGACTTCTTCACCCCGATCGTCGACGACCCGTACGACTTCGGGCGCATCGCCGCGACCAACGCGCTCTCGGACGTCTACGCGATGGGCGCGCGCCCCGTGACCGCGCTGAACCTCGTGGCGTTCTCGCTCGAGGACCTCGGCGCCGAGGTGCTGCGCGAGATCCTGCGCGGCGGCGCCGACGTGGCCGCCGCGGCCGGCGTCGCGATCATCGGCGGCCACTCGATCGACGACCGCGAGCCGAAGTACGGGCTGGCCGTGACCGGCGTCGTGCACCCCGACGAGGTGCTCACGAACGCGGGCGGCCTCGCGGGCGACGCGCTCGTGTTGACCAAGCCGCTCGGGGCCGGGGCGATCTCGACGGCGGTCAAGCGCGGTCTCGCCGGCGAGGACGACGTGGCCCGCGCGGTCGAGGTCATGACGACGCTCAACGCCGATGCGGCCGCGGGCGCGCGCGCCGCCGGCGCGCGCGCGCTCACCGACGTGACCGGCTTCGGCCTGCTCGGCCACCTGCACGAGCTCACGCGCGCCAGCGGCCTCGCCGCCGAGCTCGACGCCGGCGCGGTGCCCGCGATCGACGGCGCGCTCGAGCTGCTGGCGCAGGACGCCGGCGTCAGCGGCGGCAGCCGCCGCAACGCCGAGCACGCTGCGGAGTTCGCCGCCTTCGCCGAGGGGATCGACCCCGCCCGGCGGCGCCTGCTGACCGACGCGATGACCTCCGGCGGGCTGCTCGCCGCGGTGGCACCGGAGCGCGCCGGAGCGGTGCCGGGCGCGGTGATCGGCGAGCTCGTGGCCGGCCCCGCAGGCGCGATCAGCGTTCGCGCCTGAATGCGGCCAGCGGAAACCCGAGCGCGAAGCCGACCACCACGCCGGCGAGCCCTGCGAGCGGGTCGGCCTCGGGCACGGCCACCGGAAGGAGCAGCAGCACGGCGGCGATGACCGCCACGCCGAGCAGGTCCGAGTCGGTGTCCTCGCCGCGGCGCCGCGCCGCGAGGTCGGGCACCGCCCAGGCGCACAGCAGCGCGAGCGCGGCCCCGTTGGCGCCGCTCACCACGGTCGCGCCGAGCGTCTCGACCGACGCGGCGAGCACCATGCCGGCCGCGCCGGCGGCGAGGAAGATCAGCAGCGGCACGACCGGGCCGTGCCGGCGCTCGAGCAGCCAGCCGAACAGCATCACGGCGGCCAGCGCAATCAGCATGTAACCCGTGTTCAGGTACACGAACGGTGCCGTGAACACGCGCCACCACTCGTCCCCGAGGCCGCTCACGATCACGACCTGGCCCTCGTCGAAAGGCTTGCCGAGCTGGACCATCGCGCTCGCCACGACGCTGAGGAACACCAGCGCGATCGTCGCGTAGGGGCGCGTGTCCGGTCGGATCCCCGGTATCTCGCCGGCTCGCAGCCGACCGAGGCGCGGAGCGTCGGCGCGGCGCCGGCGGCGCTCCTCCTGCTTGCGCGCCTTCTCCAGCTTGGGGGCGCGCTTGCGCAGACGGCTGCCGCAGTACGGGCACTCGGTGATATAGGGACTCACCTCGGAGCCGCACTGCTTGCAGACGACGAACAGGTCCGCGCCGCTGGACATCGGATTTCGATTCTACGCCGCGGTCGCGGACACGATCTCGGCGACGACCTCCCGCAGGTCGTGGTTCGCCTCGTACACGACGATCTGGCGCTGGGCGCCGTTGCCGTTGCGCAGTAGGTCCTCCAGCTCGTCGAGCTCCGCCACCGAGCCGAGGTCCTCGGCGTGCTCGCGCAGGCGGTCGCAGGAGCCGCTCGGCCAGCTGCTTGGTGGGCACCCGGTCGGGCAGGGGCAGGTCCACCAGCTCGCCCTCGAGCCCGTGGCGCGCGGCCAGCCACTTGTTCTCGTCGAGCATCTCGAACGGGTAGCGCGACAGCTGCGCGCCGGAATCGAAGTGCTCGGCCAGCTCCTTCACCATCGCCTGCACCAGGGCGGCCAGCGCAAGCGTGTGCTCGACCCGCGTCTGTGCGTCGATCACGCGCACCTCGACGGTGCCGAAATTCGGATGCGGGCGCACGTCGTACCAGAGGTAGGTGTAGTCCTCGATCGCGCCGGACTCGATCATGAAGTCGATGCGCCGCTCATAGTCGGCCCAGTCCTTGTAGGTCGGCGGGATTCCCACACGCGGGAACGCGCGGAAGATCGGTGTCCGCGTCGAGTGCAGCCCGGTCGAGTCGGCGCGCCA
This sequence comes from uncultured Actinomycetes bacterium, assembly GCA_963725645.1. Lineage (GTDB taxonomy): Bacteria > Actinomycetota > Thermoleophilia > Solirubrobacterales > Solirubrobacteraceae > JALYZC01. The sequence continues at coordinate 916,576 of CAVRZD010000006.1, read as the reverse complement.
GAACGGCGAATTGGCCGACAGCGCCAGGAGCACCGGCACGTGCACGCGCATGCCGTTGGCGACGTGGATCGCCTTGTCGGGATCGTCGAGGCCCACGTGGACATGGACGCCGAAGATGATCTCCTGGCGCGCCACGAAGCGCAGCGCGTTGACCAGGTCGCGGTAGCGCGGGCGAGCCACGATGCGCTGGTCCTCCCACATCGCGAACGGATGGGTGCCGGCCGCACCGGTCGCGAGCCCGTTGCCCTCGGCCACCTCGCGCACGACCCGGCGCAGGCCGCGGAGCTGGCTGCCGGCCTCCGCAGTGTTGCGGCACGGCTCGGTGGCGATCTCCAGCACGGACTCCATCAGCTCGGGCTTGACCTCGCCGGTCAGTTCGTCGGGCCTGACGGCCTCGAGCATCGACTCGACCGAGTTGGAGAGCTCGAGCGTCTCGGCGTCGAGGATCATGAGCTCCTCCTCGATGCCGATCGTGTAGGAAGGCCCGCTGAAGCGGTGCTCCATGGTGCGCGCAAGCGTACCCGGGCCCACGGGTGGCTGATAGACTCCGTCGCGACCACGCAGATCTGGAGGTTCCATGGGCCTCGGTTACGACGGAAAGCTCTACATCCTGGCGTTCGACCACCGCGGGTCGTTCCAGAAAAGCGGTTCGGCATCGAGGGCGACCCCACGCCCGAGGAGACCGAGCGCGTCGCCGACGGCAAGCACCTGATCTTCGAGGGGATCGAGGTCGCGCTGGGCCGCGGCGCCGAGCCGTCCGTGACCGGCGCGCTGGTCGACGAGCAGTTCGGCGGCCCCAGCCACGTGCCCGAGGCGGCCAAGGCGGCTCAAATCAAGCTCGCCATGCCGGTGGAGAAGAGCGGCCAGAAGGAATTCGACTTCGAGTACGGGGACGACTTCGGCGCGCACATCGAGTCGTTCGACCCCGACTTCTCCAAGGTGCTCGTGCGCTACAACCCCGACGGCGACCAGGACATGAACCGTCGCCAGACCGAGCGCCTCAAGCGCCTGGCCGACTGGCTGCACGAGCACGATCGCAAGTTCCTCTTCGAGCTGCTCGTGCCGGCCGAGGAGGGGCAGCTCGCCTCCGTCGGCGGCGACACCGACCGCTACGACGCCGAGCTGCGCCCGGAGCTGATGCGGCGCGCGATCGCCGAGCTCCAGGGTGCGGGCGTGGAGGCGGACATCTGGAAGATCGAGGGGGTCGACACCCGCGAGGACTGCGAGCGGATCGCCGCCCAGGCCCGCACGGGCGGGCGCGACGGAGTGGTGTGCGTGGTGCTCGGGCGCGGCGCCGACGACGACAAGGTCGATCACTGGCTGCGCCAGGGCGCACCGGTGGACGGCTACGTCGGCTTCGCAATCGGCCGGTCGATCTGGGGCGGGCCGCTCGGGAGCTTCCTCGACGGCTCCCTGTCCCGTGAGGACGCTGCGGCGAAGATCGCGGACAACTACCTGCGCTTCGTCGAGGTGTACCGGGCCGCCGAGCAGGCGGCCGTCGCGTAAACGCCGGCGGCTTCGTGACGAAACCCGCGCGGCGCGCCGGTCGCCGATGCCGCGCGCGCTAGCGTCGCGGCGTGTCGTGGCGCCGCGCCGCACCCTGGCTGGCCCTGTTCGCGCTCCTTGCCATCGTCGGCTCGGGGGCGCTCGACGGCCTCGGCGGCGGCGGGCCGGTCCCCGCGCGTCCCGGCGCGCGGCTGGCCGCCACCGTGACGCGGGTGGTGGACGGCGACACCATCCATGCGCGCATCGCCGGCCGGGACGAGACCGTCCGCTACATCGGGATGGACACGCCCGAGACGGTCAAGCCCCGCACCCCGGTCCAGTGCTTCGGGAAGGCCGCGAGCGCCGCCAACCGCCGCCTCGTCGCCGGCGCACGCGTCGAGCTGCGCCTCGACGCCGAGCCGCGCGACCGCTACGGCCGGCTGCTCGCCTACGTCTACCGGCGCAGCGACCGGCTGTTCGTGAACGCCGCGCTGGTCCGCGACGGCTTTGCGACAATCCTCACGATCCCACCCAATGTCAGCCACGCCGCGGACCTGCGGGCGCTGGAGCGGGGCGCCCGCGTCCACAGGCGCGGTCTCTGGGCCGCGTGCCAGGCGTGAGCCGGGCGTTATGTCCCGCCCGGGCTGCTAGTGTGGCCGCCGACCTATGCGGATGCGTCAGAGCATCGCCCAGCTCGAGCGGGCGTTCGTCGAGGAGGTCGAGCTCGATCGCGTGCGGCGGGACCGTTTGCGCCACACCGCGGCCACACGGTCGCGGGTGCGCACGATCCAACGTCGTCGCGCACAGAGCTCGCTCCGCTTCGCCCTGCTCGTCTTCACGATGATCGCGACGGCGGTGATCGTCACCGTCGTCATGTTCCGCACGCTCTACATCGTCCTCGGCTGACGCCGAGGAGCGGCGCGCCTCGTGGCGCGGCGCTCAGCCCTCCTGCTCAGGGCTGGTCAGCTTCGTCAGCGCGGCGTTGACGTCCGCCTTGCCGGCGGCCTCCGTCGCGCGATCGTGCTGGATTTCGAGGTAGACCTCTTTGCGGAATACGGGGATGTCGCGCGGAGCGGAGATACCGATCCGCACCTTCTCCCCCATCACGGACAGGACTGACACCTCGATGTCGTCCCCGATCATGATGCTCTGGTTGGACTTCCGGGTGAGAACCAGCATCTGCGTGCCTCCCTGCTGCTACCGCCTCGGAAACGGGCGTTGCCACTAAAGCAACTCCGGCCGACGGATGCAACGCAGAGGTCAACATCTGTGCAGGTACGGGCACCTTCCACGCTGGTACGAGGTGCACCCGGCCGTATGTACTAGGCTGCGGCCCGCCGATGGCACGCCGCTCGTTGCGACCCCATCTCAACCAGATCCGGACGTGGGTCCGGCAGGGGCGCACCGACGCCTGGATCGCGCACCAGCTCGACGTGACGGTCCAGCAGATCGAGGTCTTCAAGCGGGACAACGACCTGGCCGAGAACGGCGACGCCGGCACGGACTACGACGACGAGATCGATCTCCGCGCCGAGGACGACGCCCTCATCGCCGCGGAGCTCGACGCGGCGGAGGCCGCGGCCGAGTCGGAAGACGAGGAGACATCCGGCGAGGAGGACTCCACCGAGGAGCAGTCCGGCGACGCGCCCAAGCGCCGGCGCCGCGGGCGCCGCGGGGGGCGCGGGCGCCGGCGGTCGGGCCCGATCGAGCTGGAGGGCACGTTCGACCACGGCGAGGAGGGGTACGGGCTGTGGCTCGACCCCGCCGTCCAGGACGACCCCACCTACGCCGAGTACTGGGCCGGGCACCGGCCGGTCACGGTCATCGTCGAGGACGACCAGATCGTGATCCGACGCGCCGGCGCCGACGAAGAGGAAGCCGGCGAGGACTAGCCCGCGCCGGCCGGCTAGCCGGTGCGGCGGCCGCCCGCGAAGTCGCTGGCCTCGCGCACGTAGCGGGAGAACGCGGCGTCCGCGACGGTCTCCGCATCCCATGCGTGCGGGTCCTCCGGGGCGGCGGCCACGGCGAGGTCCAGGCACCAGTCCGTGCCCTGCTCGTAGAGGTCGGCGAGCTCGCCGGTGGTGAACTGGCCTCCCAGCCGGCGCCGCAGCTCGGCCACGATCTGGTCGGTCACGCGCTCGAGCGCCGCGCGGCGCACGGTGGGCGCGTCGCGCAGGCGGCGGCGGCCCTCGTCCCACTGGTAGATCGCGTTCTCGAACGGCACGAGCCGGCCAGGGTAGGCCGACGGCCGGGTCGCGTCAATGGCGCGGCAGGCCCTTCACCACGAAGGCGCGTTCGCTCGGGCGGACCATGCCGAGCTTGCGCGCCTCGGCCTCGAGCGTGCGCGGGTCGGTGAGCGCCTGGCGCCGTGCGGTCAGCCGCGCGTTCTCGGCGGCCAGGCGGCGCACCTGGTCGCGCTTGGCATGGGACTCCTGCCAGGTGGAGTAGAACGAGCGCGCGGGGCCGAGGTAGAGCAGGAGGATCAGCCCGAGCACGAGCAGCAGCGCGACCCGCCCGACGCGGTCCCAGCGCACGCCGCCGCGGGCGACGCGGCGGCGGGCGGCGTGGGAGGCGGAGGCCATCGGCGCGCCCTTCGCGGGCGCGCGGCGGCCTCCTGCCTCGTACAACGAATTGTTCGTCGCCCGCGAAATACCCGAGCCGTCATCCAGCGGCGACGCGGCCGCGCCGCGCTAGGCGCGGAAGGCCGCGCGGCCCAGGTACGTCGCACGCTCCCCCAGCGCCTCTTCGATCCGCAGCAGCTGGTTGTACTTCGCCACGCGGTCCGACCGCGACGGGGCGCCGGTCTTGATCTGACCGCAGCCGGTCGCGACGGCGAGGTCGGCGATCGCGACGTCCTCGGTCTCGCCCGAGCGGTGGGACATGACGGCGGTGTATCCGGCCGCTCGGGCCATGTCGATCGCCTCGAGCGTCTCGGTCAGCGTCCCGATCTGGTTGACCTTGACCAGGATCGAGTTGGCCACGCCGGCGTCGATCCCGCGCTTCAGCCGTTCGGTGTTGGTGACGAACAGGTCGTCGCCGACGAGCTGCACGCGGTCGCCGAGGCGCTCGGTCAGGGCCCGCCACCCGTCCCAGTCCTCCTCGTCCATACCGTCCTCCAGCGAGACGATCGGGTAGCGGTCGACGAGGTCGGCCCAGTACGCCGTCAGCTCGTCGCTGGAGAGCCTGCGCCCCTCGTGGTGCAAGTCGTAGACGCCGTCGCGGAAGATCTCGCTGACGGCGGGGTCGAGCGCGATCGCCACGTCGTCGCCGGGGCGGCGGCCCGCCGCCTCGATCCCCTCCATCAGCACGCCCAGCGCGGCCTCGTTCGAATCGAGATCGGGGGCGAACCCGCCCTCGTCGCCGACCGTGGTGCCCAGCCCCCGGTCGCGCAGCGTGCGCTTGAGGTGGTGGAAGACCTCGGCGCCCACGCGCAGCGCCTCGGCGAAGCTCGGCGCCCCGACCGGCACCAGCATGAACTCCTGGAAGTCGACCGCGTTGTCCGCGTGCGCGCCGCCGTTCAGCACGTTCATCATCGGCACCGGGAGGACGTGCGCGTCCGCGCCGCCGAGGTGGCGCCACAGCGGCTGCCCCGCCGACGCCGCGGCAGCCTGGGCGTTCGCGAGCGACGCGGCGAGGATCGCGTTGGCGCCCAGCCGGGACTTGTTGGGCGTCCCGTCGAGGTCGATCAGGGCGCGGTCGAGGCCCGCCTGGTCGGTCGCGTCGCGCCCCCGGATCGCCGCGGCGATCTCGCCGTTGACGTGCCCGACGGCGGCCGTGACGCCCTTGCCGAGCCAGGCGTCGCCGCCGTCGCGCAGCTCCGTGGCCTCGAACTCGCCGGTGGACGCCCCCGAGGGCACCGCGGCGCGGCCGCGCGCGCCGTCGGCCAGCGTCAGCTCGGCCTCGACGGTCGGGTTCCCGCGCGAATCCAGGATCTGGCGGGCGTGGATGGTCTCGATGGTGCTCACGGGCGCCTCGTGGTCTCGTGGTTGGCCTCGACGCGGGCGCGGAAGCGGTCGGCGGCCGCACGCAGCGCGAGCTCTGGGTCGATGCGCTCGCGGCGGGCGACGTCCACGAGCGCGAACAGCGCGTCGCCGAGCGCCTCGGCACGCGCCTGGTCGTCGGCGGCGTCGAGGCGGGCGAGGGCCGCGCCCGGATCCTCGGCCGCCTCGTGACGGGCCGCGGACGCGGCGCGACGCTGCAGCTTGCGGGCGTAGAGCGGCCCGGGGAGGTTCTCCGGGACCTCGCCGAACACGCCGGGCTCGCGGCCGGCCTCGGCCCGCTTGATCTGATCCCAGTTCGCGAGCACCTCCCCGGCGGTCTCGGCCTCGACGTCCCCGAACACGTGCGGGTGGCGGCGGATCAGCTTCTGGCGGCAGTGCTCGGCGACCGCCGCGAGGTCGCCGGCGCCGCGCTCCTCCATCAGCAGCGACAGGAAGTGGACCTGGAAGAGCACGTCGCCCAGCTCGTCCAGCAGCTTGCCGTCGTCGCCGCGCTCGGCGGCGTCGGCGAGCTCATAGGCCTCCTCGACGGTGTGCGGCACGATCGAGCGCTCGTCCTGCTCGCGATCCCACGGGCACTCGCGGCGCAGCCGGCGGGTAATCGTGTCCAGCGCATCCAGCGCCGAGAGGATCTCCGGCCGCGTCACGGCGCGAAGACTACGGCTGCGCGGGAACCTGCTGCGCGCCGCCCTGCTGCGGCACCTGCTGCGCGCCGCCCTGCTGGGGCACCTGCTGGGCACCGCCCTGCTGCGCGCCGCCCTGCTGGGGCACCGCGCCGGGCGCGCCCGTGGACGTCGTGTTCTGCTTCGGGGCGTTGTTGCACGTCTGCACGACGTAGCCCTTGCGGCAATCCGTGCGGCCCTTCCACTTCTTCTGGAACTTCTTGACGAAGTCCTGCAGTGCCTTCTGCTGGCCCTGGGTCGTGAGCAGGCTCTTGATCGACGTGCGCGCTTGGTCCAGCGTCTGCTGGGTCCCGGCCGTGTTCTTCGTGACCTTGAAGACGTAGTAGCCGAACTGGGTCTTGACCGGGCCCACGACGACGCCTGGCTTGGCGGCGAAGACGGCGCTGTCGAGCGCCTGCTCCTGCTGGCCCTTGCTGACGGTCAGCTTGCCGCCCTGGGCCTTGGACGCGTCGTCGATCGAGTACTTCTTCGCCACGCTGGCAAAGCTCTGGCCGCTCGAGAGCGCCGCCTTCGCCTTGTTCGCGTTGGCCTGGGTCTTGGTCAGCACGACGAGGAGGTCGCGGCGCTGGGGCTGGCCGAAGCGCGACTTGTTGGAGTTGTAGTAGGCGACGATCTGCTTCTCGGTGACCTTGTTCTTCCCCTTGGTCACCTTGTCGCGGATCTTGTTCGAGAGCAGGTCGAGCTTCACCCGCAGCAGGATGTCCTTCTGCGACATCCCCGAGGACTTGAGGAAGGCCTGGTAGTCGGCCTCCCGCGGGAACGACTGCTTCTTCTGCTTCTGGAACTCCTTCTGAACGTCCTTGTCGGAGACGTGGATCCCGAGGTCCGAGGCCTCGCCCTGGATCCACTGGGCGGAGATCAGGAACTGCATCACCTGCTCCTGCAGGCTCTTGTAGTCCTGCTCGCAGGCGGCCTTGAGTTGCGCGTCGGTCTGCTGGGGCTGGCCGGCGGTCGGCTTGGGCTGCTGCGTGCGCTTCGCCGCGATGCACTTCGTGTACTTGGGCGCATCGGGGACCGTCACGGCACCGGCGCTCCCCGGCGGCTGCGAGGACAGCGCGGCCACGGCGATCCAGTGGTCGAAGGTGGACTTCTTGATGACGGTGTCGTCCACGCGCGCGACGCCGTTGCCCGGCACGCCGCCGCAGGCGGCGAGCAGGAGAGCGAGCACAAAAAAGGCGCCGAGCGCCGAGATGATGCGACGAGGACTGGCCACGCGAGGCGAGGATCGTAGCGATATCGGGTAAATGAGGGGTAACCACCTGGCCGCGCGCCGGATAAAGCTAGGCGGCGGCGGCCTCCGGCTCTCGCAGCGCCTCCAGCAGTGCGTCCGCGAGCGCGACCACGACCGGGAAGCGCCGGGCCGGGTCGTCGGGAATCCGCAGCGAGAGCTGGGACCGGCCGGCCTCGTACAGCGCGTCGGGGCTCTTGGCGCGCAGGCGCTCGGCCTGCGCGCGGTCCAGCTCGATCGGCGTCACCGCCAGGCGGCCCTGCCGGAAGGACACGGTTCGCGCGCCGGCGCGCCCGAGCTTGATCCGCGCGCGCTGCAGCTCCAGGAGGTTCGCCAGCGGCTCGGGCGGCGGGCCAAAACGGTCCTCGAGCTCGGCCGCGAGCTCGTCGAGCTCGGGCACGTCGCGCGCGGCGGCGACGCGGCGGTGGACCTCGACCTTGGCCTGCTCGTAGGGGATGTAGTCGACCGGGACGTAGGCGTCGACGTCGACGTCGAGGCGCACCGGCTCGGGCTCCTCGTCGGCCGCGCCGCCCTGCGCCCCGCGCACGGCCTCGTCGAGCATCTGCATGTACAGCTCGAAGCCGAGCGCCGCCACGTGCCCCGATTGCTCGTCGCCGAGCAGGTTGCCCGCGCCGCGGATCTCGAGGTCGCGCAGCGCGATCTTCACGCCCGAGCCCAGCTCGGTGAAGTCCGACAGCGCGGACAAACGCTGCGCTGCAAAGGCTGATAGCGCTCCAGCGCTGGGGTACAGCAGGTAGGCGTACGCGCGCTCGCGGCTGCGGCCGACCCGGCCGCGGATCTGGTAGAGCTGGGCCAGCCCGAACGCCTGCGCGTCCTCGACGATGAGCGTGTTGGCCTGCGGGATGTCGAGTCCCGACTCGATGATGCTCGTGCACACGAGCACGTCACCGTCGCCGCGCAGGAACTCGAGCATCCGCCGCTCGAGCGTGCGCTCCTCCATCTGGCCGTGGGCGACGACGAAGCGCAGGTCCGGGCACAGCCCGCGCAGCCGCGCCGCCGTCTCGTCGATCGTCTCGACCCGGTTGTGCAGGAAGAACGCCTGGCCGCCGCGCTGCGCCTCGCGCTCGAGCGCGCCGCGGACCAGCGCTTCGTCGTACTCCCCCACGTACGTGCGCACCGGCCGCCGGCCCTCGGGCGGCGTCTCGATTATCGAGATTTCGCGCAGGCCGGCGAGGGACATCTGCAGCGTCCGCGGGATCGGCGTGGCCGACAGGGAGATCACGTCGACCCGCAGGCGCAGCTGGCGCAGCAGCTCCTTCTGCTTGACGCCGAAGCGCTGCTCCTCGTCCACGATCAGCAACCCGAGGTCCTTAGCGCGCACGTCGCGCGACAGCAGGCGATGCGTGCCGATGAGGATGTCCACGCGCCCGTCGGCGAATCCGGCCACCGCGGCGTCCCGCTCCTTGGGCGGGCGGAAGCGCGAGACCTGCTCGATCGTGAAGGGGTAGTCGCGAAGCCGTTCGGCGAAGGTGCCGTAGTGCTGCTGGGCGAGGATCGTCGTCGGCACGAGCATCATCACCTGCTTGCCCTCGGCGGCGGACTTGAAGGCCGCCCGCAGCGCCACCTCCGTCTTGCCATAGCCGACGTCGCCGCAGATCAGGCGGTCCATCGGCCGCGGCGCCTCCATGTCCTCCTTGACCGCCTCGATCGCGTCGCGCTGGTCGGGGGTCTCCTGGTAGGGGAAGGCGGCCTCGAAGTCGCGCTGCCAGTCGCCGTCTCCCGGGAAGCGGTGGCCGCTGCGGCGGCGGCGCTCGGCGTAGAGGTTGAGCAGCTCGCCCGCCAGCTCCTGCGCCGCGCGCCGGGCGCGCGCCTTGAGCTGCTCCCACCGCACCCCGCCGAGCTTGGACAGCGCTGGGTGCTCGGCCCCCGCCCCCACGTACCGGGAGATCTTGGCGAGCTGCTCGGTGGGCATGAACACACGGTCGGAGCCCTGGAACTCGAGGTCGAGGTAGTCGCGGGTCACGCCGCTGACGGTCTTCGTGTCGAAGCCGGCGAAGCGCGCGACGCCGTGGTCCTCGTGCACCACGATGTCGCCGGTGCGCAGGTCGGCGAACGACCGCAGTGCGCCGCGGCGCGGCCGCTCCTGGCGCTCCGCGCGCCGGCGGCGGACCAGCCGGTGGGCGGGGATCACGGCGAGCTTCAGGCCGGCGGCGACGAAGCCGTCGCGCAGGCTCGCCGCGGCGAAGCTGAGGCCGGGCCCCGGTACCCCGGCGTCGTCGAGCCAGGCGGGCACGACGCGGTCGAGGTTGAACGCGGCGCGTTCGCCCTCGCCGCGCCGGCCCCACGTCACCACCGTGCGATACCCGGAGCGCACGAGCTTCTCGAGCACCGGCTCGGCGTCGCGCACCGACCGCGCGGCGGTGTCGGCGGCCTGCGCCTGGAACTCGACAGCGTGCCCGCCCGCAACCGACGTGAGCCGCACGTGCGTGCGCGCGTCGAGGCCGGCGCGCACGGCGTCGGGGCTGACGTAGAGGTGGTGCGCGTCGTCGTCGTGGAAGGCGGCGGTGACGTCCTGCCAGAGGTCGTCGAGGGCCGGGTCCACGTCCTCCTCGGCCGCCACCAGTACGCGCGCCGGCTCGGGGGCGAGATCGAGCACGGCGCGGAAGCTCTCGACCGGCAGCAGCTCGGCGACGTCCGGGCGTTCGTCGGCGTCCTCGAGTGCCGCGATCTCGGCCAGCTCGCGGTGCTCGGGCGCGAGCTCCGCGGCAGGGGCGATCTCCACCACCTCCGCCTCGCCCAGCGAGCGCTGCGTGAACGTCGAGAACCAGCGCAGCGATTCGATCTCGACGTCGAAGAGGTCGATGCGGACGGCCCGCTCCTCGGTGGCCGGGAAGAGGTCGAGCAGGCCGCCGCGCACGGCGAACTGCCCGCGATCGTCGACCTGCTCCACGCGCTCGTAGCCCGCGGCCACGAGGTCGGCGGCGAGCTCGTCGAGGTCCACGAGGTCGCCGCGCGCGAGGCGAAGGCCGTGGGGCCGCAGCGCCGGGTCGGGCACCTTCTCCGACAGCGCCACCGCGCTGGCCACCACCACCGGCGCCTCCGCGCCGAGCAGCGCATCGAGCGCCGCGACCCGCAGGCCGACGAGGTGCGGCGGCGGCGCGAGGTGGGACTCGTAGGCCACCCCGCGCGAGGGGTAGAAGCGCACGGCCCGCGGCTCCAGCCACGCCTTCAGGTCCGCCGCCAGGTCCCGGGCGCTGCGGTCGTCGCCCGCCACAACGATCACGGGCTCGTCCGGCGCGCCGTCCGCGAGCGCCGCGATCAGGTAGGCGCGCAGCGACGGTGACACGAACGCCCTCCCACCGTCGCGCGCGAGCGCGGAGGTCGACGGGTGGTCGGAGGCGTTGACGAGGAGGGATCTCAGGGGCATGTAGGCACGCGCAGCGACCGCGCGGGGCGCGGCCCGGTCCATTCTAGGCGGGGGCCGAGCCGCCCCCATCGCGTCTCACGCGAGCTCGAGGCCCTCGAACCGCGCGAGGTCGGCTGCCTCGCGCCGCAGCCCGGCCTCGGCCCGGGTCGACAGCGCCGCGAAGGGCTCGACGTCGAGCGCCAGGCGGCCGTCGCGCCGCGTGGCGCGCCACGTCCCGACCACGCGGCCGTCGACCGCGGCCGCGGGCCCGATGAGGCCGCCCACGTAGATCCGCGGCCCGTGCGCGGGCGCGACGGCGAACGTCCGGTCCTTCCAGCCCAGCAGGTACGCGTCGAACACCGGCAGCAGCCGAGCGCCGGTGCGGCGCTCGCCGTCGGCGCCGGCCGCGAGGTCCACGAGGCCGTCGGCGCGCTGGGCCAGCTCGGCGGCGATGGCCTGCAGGCCGGCCCGCGCGTCGCGGAGCGGCAGGCCGCCCCAGTAGGCGAGGTCGCGGTCGGACGCCGGGCCGTGGCCGGCGAGGTAGCGACGTGCCAGCTCGGCCAGCGCGGCGTCGCGCTCGGCGCCGTCGAGGCTCGCGGTCGGCACGGCCCCCAGCCAGTCCCGCGCGAGCGCGACCGCCTGCTGCGCGCCGCGCAGCGGGCCGAGCACGGCGATCCCGCGCAACACGGTGCGGCGGAGCAGGTGCGGCATGGCCTGGCCCTCGGTCGCGATGCCGCGCGCGGCGACCCGCGCGGCGAGCTCTCGACGCGTCAACGGGCCCTCGTCGGCGAGCGCCGCTTCGACGATGCGCATGGCGTGATCCGCATCGTCCTCGGAGACCCCCTCCTCCGCCAGGCGCCGCCGCGTGTCGGCGGCCTGCGTCGGGGCCGTCAGCGCGAGCATCCACGGATAGTCCTCCGCCGCGACCATGTGCAGCGTCCCGCGGCCGAGCCAGCCCCGGACGACGGAGCGCTCGTCGCAGAGCGCGGCGTTCACCGAGTCCGCCGTGAGGCCTTTGGTGCGGGCGCGTAGCGCGCGGCGGCCCGCCGGGAGGTCCTGCGCCTGCACGGCGAGCAGCCGGCGAACGACCTCGGCGGGCGCCAGCCCGGCCGGCCGGTGCAGGAGCTGCCTCGCGGCGCGCGTCCGGCGAAGCGAGGCCACGCCGGCTAGTCCACCGGACGGTGCAGCAGCTCGAGCTTGATCCCGTCGGGATCGAGGAAGAACACCGCGTAGTAGCCGGGGGTGTAGCCGTGCTCCCGCGGGCCGCTCTCGATCTCCGCGCCGACCTCGCGCAGCCAGGCGGCGCGTTCGTCGACCGCGGCGCGGGAGTCGACGTCGAAACAGATGTGGTGCACGCCGACGGCGTAGCGGTCGAAGGGCACGCCGTGGGCGTCGGAGCGCTTCTCGCGCAGCCCGAGCGCGGTCCACGACCCGGGCACGGAGCGGTAGACCACCCGCTCCCCCCGCTCGCCCTCGATCTCGCGGACGCGTGTCCAGCCCAGCGGCTCGAGCAGGCCCCCGTAGAACTCGAGGCTGCGGTCGAGGTCGGAGACGACGAGGTCGAGGTGGCTGAACTTCGATCCGAGCGGCCCGGCGGCCGAGCTCACGCCGTCGTGGGTGTTCGCGCCGACATGGTCAGCCGAACATATTCCACGGTCACCGGCTCATCCAACTCGGCGAGCACGCGGTCCACGAACCCGTCGCGGAGCTCCGCGGGCAGGCGCTCGAGGTGCGAGCCGAGCATGATCGTCGCGAAGTACTCGGGCGGGTCCTCGGGCGCGACCGGCTCGTCGTGCAGGCCCGCCCGCGCGTCGGTGAACCCGGCGCGCCCCAGCCGCTCGACGGTCTCCTCCGGGCCGGCGTAGTTCCACGGGCCCGGCCACCCGGCGAAGTGCGGCGCGAACGCCGGCTCGGCGGTGACGACGTCGAGCGCGTCGAGCACCGTCGCGATGTTGCCCGCGCCGCCGCACTGGGCCAGCAGCCGCCCGCCGGGCCCTAGCGCCGCGTACAGGCGGGCGAACAGCCGGTCATGGTCGGCGATCCAGTGGAACGTCGCGCTGGAGAAGACCACGTCGACGGGCTCGTCGAGCTCGAGCTCGAGGAGGTCGCCGACGCGCAGGTCGACGCCCGGACCCAGCCGCTCGCGGGCGCGCTCGATCATCGACGGCGACCCGTCGACGCCGATCACGCGTCCCCGCGGCACCCGCGCGATCAGCTGCTCGGTCACTCCGCCCGTGCCGCAGCCGGCGTCGAGGACCGTCTCGTCGCCGCGCAGGTCGAGCCGGTCGATCAGCTTCTGCCCGAACGCCTCGACCGGCGCGGCGGTGCGCGCGTAGGAGGCGGCGTTCCAATCTCGTGTGTGCGTCATAGCGGACGGGCGTACGTTATCACGGACCAGCAGGTATTACTCCAGGAGAGGCGGCGCGCCCTCCAGGACGACCCGCTCGGCCGCGTCGGTCGCCCGGTCGACGAGTTCCCGCACCGCGGCGGGCGACTCGCGGAACTTCGAGAGGACGTAGGACGCGACGACGTCGGGGTCGGTGGAGTCGGGCCGCCCCACGCCGACGCGCACGCGGGCGAAGTCGCGGCTTCCGAGCCCCTGCGCGACCGACTTGAGGCCGTTGTGGCCCGCCAGGCCGCCGCCCACGCGGGCGCGCACCTCGCCGAACGGCAGGTCGATCTCGTCGTGGATCACGAGCACGTGGTCGAGCGGCACCTTGAAGGAGCCGCGCGCCGGGCCGACCGAGTTGCCGGCCTCGTTCATGTAGGTCTGCGGGCGCAGGATCGCCACGCGCGGCCCGCCGGGACCGGCGCGCCCCTCGCTCAGCAGGCCCCCGAACTTCTTCCTCGGGCGCCCGAGCTGCCAGCGCTCGCCGAGCGCATCGGCGACCTCGAACCCGACGTTGTGGCGCGTGGCCGCGTAGCGGTCGCCCGGATTGCCCAGGCCGACGACGAGCCAGTCGATGGGGGCACCGCCGCCGAACAGGCGCAGGGGCCGGCCCCGGCCTACTCGCCGCCCGACTCGCCCTCGGCCTCGCCGCCGCCCTCCGCCGGCGCCTCGGCCTCGCCCTCGGCGGGCTCGCCCTCGATGGGCTCGCCGTCCTCGCCGACCAGCTCCGTCTCCTCCTCGATCTCCTCCTCGGGCTCCTCCTCCACCCGCGGCGGGGACAGCGTGGCGACGACCGTCTCCTCGAGGTCGTCGAGCAGCGTCACACCGTCGGGCGCGGTGATCGAGGCCAGCGTCAGCGTGTCGTTCATCTCCATCCCCGAGACGTCGTGCTCGATCGTGTCGGGGATGTTGGTCGGCAGCGCCTCGATGTTGAGCTCGCGCGTCACCTGCTCGAGCACGCCGCCTTCCTTCACGCCCGGCGACTCCTCGCCGCCGACCAGCTCGAGGATCGTGGTCGCCTCGATGGTCCGATCGAGGCGAACCCGCAGGAGATCGACGTGCAGCAGGCTTCCGGTCACCGGGTGGTGCTGCTCGTCCTTGACGACGACGGGTTGGGCCGCTGCGTCCTCGACGCTGAGGTCGATCACGGCGCCCCCGTGGGCAAGCGCGTTGCGCAGCACGCGCGCGTCGACCTCGAACGTGATCGGGTCGCCGCCGCCGCCGTAGACGACGCCCGGAACGCGGCCGGACCGGCGCAGGCGGCGCGTCGCGCGCGAGCCCTGGGGCTCGCGCCGGTCGACCTGCAGGCTGGTGGTGTCCGAGGCGGCCATCGGCGGTTCGGGATGGTAGCGGGAGCACTCGCAGACGGGGTCCCCGGCGCGCTACTCTGAGCACATGCCAGCCGACGTCAAGCTGGTCGCGTTGTTCGCGGGCCTGCACCTGCTCGGGCTGATTCTCGTCTGCGTCATGCTGGTGCTCTTCTTCCGCAGCGACACCACGACGTCCTGGAGCCCGGGGGACGAAGAGGGCGACGGCGGCGGGGGCGGCGGCAACGACCGCGTCCGCCCGCGCAACTCCGGCGGGCCGCGCGGAGGTGGGCTGCCGCTGCCCGACGCGGTCCCGGCGCGCGTGCGGCTCCGCGATCACCGGCGCCTGGCGGACCTGATCCCGCGGCCCGCGCGCCGCGCGGCGCCCGAGCCCGGGACGAATCCGCGGCGAGTCCCCGCGCGTTGACACCGGCGGGGTCGTCAGCGGTCCGGGGCTCCGCGGATCGGTGACTCGTTGAGGTCGTCCAGCAGATCCTGCATGGCCCAGCACATGGCCTCGAAGCGCTCCGTTCCAATGCGCTGCGCGTAATCGGCCTCGATGCGGGCGATGATCTCGCGCCCGCTGCGGATCGCGTCCCACCCATCGTCAGTGAGCACGACGAGCTTGGCCCGCCGGTCGGCCGGGTCGGGGTGCCGCTCGACCAGACCGTGAGCCTCGAGCTCGTCGATCAGCTCTGCCATGGCGGGTGGGGTCATTCCGGCCCACGCCGCAAGGTCGGTCAGCCGGGTCCCGTCAGCCGTGATGTTGCCGAACACGTGCAGGTGCGCCATGCGCAGCGGGACGCCGGCTGCGTCGGCCTGCGCTTGGGCCTCGCCGAGCAGGCGCTCCCGGAAGAACCGCAGGTGATGCACCAGGAGCTGGCCCACCGGAAGGCGCTGATCTGTGCTTGACCGGGCCATCGTTACTTAGGTAGCCTTAGTATCTCGTTAGGTAGCCGAACTATCGAAGGAGCAGCATGGCAGACACCGGCGACGTGATCGAGAACCCGGTGTCCGGGCAGCGCCTCACGTTTCTCGCCACCGGCCGGGACACCGGCGGCGACCTGTTCCGGGCCGAAGGGGTGTTCCCGCCCGGGGGCTTCGCGGGGGTCGAGCACATCCACCCCCACCAGGACGAGTATTTCGAGGTGCTCGCCGGCCGCGCCGCGTTTCGCGTCGACGGCACGGAGGTCGGGCTCGGCGCCGGGGAGACGATCGACGTACCGGCCGGGACCAAGCACACATTCTGGAACGCCGGCGAGGAGGAGGCGCGCGTCATCTTCGAGTTCCGGCCCGCGCCGGCGTCGACCGAGCGCTTCTACGAGCTGTACTTCGGCTTCGCTCAGGAAGAACGCGTCAACGCCGAGGCGATGCCGGGACTACTCGACCTCGCCACCGTCTGGGCGCAGACCTCCGAGCACGCGGTTCTCGCCAAGCCGCCAGCGTGGCTCCAGCACGCCCTGCTCCGCACGCTGGCGCCTCTCGCCCGGGCTGCCGGGCGCCGGCCTCCCACCTGTCAGCCCACACGCCGCGAGCCACGGCTCGGCGGCGGCGATCAGCGCGCTAGCAAGGCGCGTCCAGGGCTGTCGGCTCCTCGACGCCGGTGATGCGAACCGTGTAGCCGCCGAGGGCGTTCCCGGTGGTCCGCAGCCGCATGCACTGCACCACCGGCAGCGCCGTGCCCACCTTCCACGCCACCCGCGCGGGCCCCGACCGGCCCGCGAGGGCGATTCCCCCGGGGCCGTCGAAGCGCAGCAGCTTGGCGGTCCCAGGATGCTGGACTCGCGCGATCGTGCGGCGCACGCGCTCCACGCAGGCCGCGTCGCCCGTGCAGCCGCGCACGCTGCTCAGGACCGCGGCCTGGTCGCCCGCCGCCTCGGCCCGGACGAGCCGGTAGACCGCATCGCGCTCGGCGTTGCCGACCGTGAGGACCCTCGCGATGACGAGGCTGAGCAGGACGAACGCCGCCGCGGCGGCGACGAGGAGTCCGATGCGACCGGCCCGTGACACGGGCCGGGATGATGGCGCCTACTCGTCGCCGTTGATCTCCAGGAAGCGCTCGACCGAGGCCTCCCGGTGCTCCAGCGCCTCGGCCAGCCGCTGCGCGTGGTCGGCCGCATGGGCGAGGAAGTCCTCCAGGCAGCGCTCCGGATCGTCCGGCAGCGGGTAGACGCGCGCGACGTCCTGCTGGGCGCAGGCGATGCCCAGTGGCGGCCGGCCCTCGGCCAGCGTGCGCGCGCCGCACACGGGCGCGACGACGAGCCGCTGCTCGGGCGCGACCAGCGCCACGGGCAGCAGCCGGTGCGCCGGCAGCGTGACGTCGAGCTCCACCGAGCGGTCGACGGCGACGTCCGCGCCCGCGATGCCCGTCAGCGGCTCGCGCCACACCTCGAGCACGGTGTCGGCGCCGACGAGCGCGTCGCGCATCGCGCGTGCCTGCTCGGCGTACAGCCGCTCGGCCTCGTCGCGGTCCTCGGCCTCGGCCAGGTCGAGGTCGCAGGGGACGCGCAGGAGCTCGGCCGCGCCGACGGACTCGCCGGCGCCGTGGTGGCCGGGCGCGACGTAGGTCTGGATCGTCCCGAGGTCGCGCCGGCCGTGGAAGATCACCGTGACCTCGTCGCTGACCGGCAGACCGCCCACGCTGAGGGCGACGGCGGCCGATGACTCCGCGTCGATCAGGGCCCGCCGGAGCAGGTCCTCGGCACCATGATCGAGTTCCTCAGCGTCGCTCATGTGTGTCCATCGGCCGGATTCGGGTACATGATGACCCCCCGCCCGGCGGGATGCCATCGACAATCGGTCGAACATCGGCCCGGTAGGCTCGACATCGTGAAGCTCCTGTACAAGCCCGTGAGCATCGTGCTCGGCCTGATCGCCGGGTTCATCTCGCGCAAGCTCTTCGACCGTGTCTGGGCGCTGATCGACCGCGAGGACCCGCCGAAGCCGACCACGCGCGAGACGACCTGGCCGAAGGTGCTCGCGGCCGCGGCCGTCGAAGGTGTCACCTTCAAGGTCACGCGGGCGGCGGTCGACCGCGCCGGCGCGCAGGGGTTCGCCTCGATCACGGGCGCGTGGCCGGGCGAGAAGCGCGCGAAGCCGGAATCCGAGTCCGACTAGGACCCGCCGCGCAGCACGAAGCCGCGTTCGGCCAGCGTGGCGAGGTCGTTCTCGAAGGCCGCGAAGTCCCGCGCGAGCAGGTGGTCGATCGGGCGGCCCGAGGGCCCGGCCGCCCGCACCCAGCGGCGCAGGACCGCCGCACCGGCGCGCTCCTTGGCCTCGGCCAGCAGGTCACGCAGGATCGGAAGCTCGGGCCGGTGGTCGAGCTGCCCGGAGAGCAGCGTCAGCGGGTCGGCGTCGAGCACGCGGCAGAGCTCGTCCTCGGACAGGCCGAGGAGCTCCATCAGGCCGGCGGCGTCGTCGCTCAGAACAGCTGATTGTCCCCGCCGAACACGTCGCTCACCGAGTCGTCGGTGAAGATGCGGCGGATCGAGTCGGTCAGCAGGTCGGCGCAGGAAAGGACCTTGATGTTGTCCGGTGCGCCGGCGCGCAGCGGGATCGTGTCGGTCACGACGATCTGCTCGAACCGCGACGAGGCGAGGTTGACGAACGCGTTGCCGGAGAACACCGCGTGGGTCGCAGCGGCGTAGACGCGCGCGGCGCCCTCGTCGAGCACGGTCTGGGCGGCCGCCTTCAGCGTGCCGGCCGTGTCGACCATGTCGTCCACCAGCACGGCGGTCTTGTTCTTGACGTCGCCGATGACGTAGCCGATCTCGGCCTCCTGGTGGGCCGGGCGCTCCTTGTTGAGGATGGCCAGCTCGGCTCCGATCTTGGCGGCGAAGTTGCGGTTCAGCTTCACGCGGCCGGCGTCCGGCGAGACGACGACGATGTCGTTCAGTCCCTGATCGAGGAAGTACTGCGTGAGCATCGGCAGGGCCGTCATGTGGTCCACCGGCTTGGAGAAGAAGCCCTGGATCTGGCCGGAGTGCAGGTCCATCGTCAGCACGCGGTCCACGCCGGCGGCCTCGAGCATGCGCGCGGT
Source organism: uncultured Actinomycetes bacterium (assembly GCA_963725645.1). Taxonomy (GTDB): domain Bacteria; phylum Actinomycetota; class Thermoleophilia; order Solirubrobacterales; family Solirubrobacteraceae; genus JALYZC01. The sequence continues at coordinate 898,080 of CAVRZD010000006.1, read as the reverse complement.
CAGGCGGGCGGTGATCGGCTCGCGCGGGGCCGACTTCTTGTCCTGGCGCGAGTAGCCGAACCACGGGGTGACGGCGATCACGCGGTGCGCCGAGGCACCGACCGCGGCCTCGATCATCACCAGCAGCTCCATCAGCGCGTCGTTGGCCGTGATCCCCGTGTCCGGGTTGCCACACGTGGGCTGGACGATGAACACGTCGGCGCCGCGGATCGACTCCTCGTAGCGGCAGTAGACCTCGCCGTTGGAGAACGTCTTCAGCGTCGCCGGGCCGAGGTCGACCCCCAGCTTCTGGGCGATGCGCGCCGCCAGCGTGGGATTCGCCCGCCCGGCGAAGAGCATCAGCCGCTTGTCGTAGCCGACCTCCAACCGCGTCTTCAGCGGGGCGGTGGCGGGCTCGAGCTCCTCGAGCAGGCTCATGACGACTCGGAGTCTACGCGGCCGTCCCGACGGCGCTCGTCGTATCCCTCGACGTTGCGCTGGCGCTCGCGCGCCACGCCCAACGCGCCGGGCGGGACGTCCTGGGTCACGACCGAGCCCGCCGCCGTCCACGCGCGATCGCCGACCTCGACCGGCGCGACGTAGGCGACGTCGACGCCCCCGCGGACGTCGGCGCCGATGGTCGTGCGGTGCTTGGCGAAGCCGTCGTAGTTCGCGGTGATCGTGCCCGCGCCGAGGTTGGAGTTCGCGCCGACGTCGGCGTCGCCGAGGTAGGAGAGGTGCGGCACCTTCGCCCCGGCGCCGACGTCGGAGTTCTTGATCTCGACGAACGTTCCCGCCTTCGCGCCCTCCCGCAGCAGCGTCTCGGGGCGCAGGTAGGCGAACGGCCCGACGGTCCCGCCCGCGCGCACCTCGCAGCGGTCGAGGTAGGAGTGGCGGATCGTGACCTCGTCGCCGAGCACGGCGTCGATGAGCGTGGTGGCCGGGCCGATCCGGCAGCGCTCCCCGGCGCGAGTGGCGCCGCGCAGGTAGGTCGCGGGCTCGATCACGGTGTCCGCGCCGAGCGCGACGTCGATGTCGACCAGCGTGGAGGCCGGATCGACGATGGTCACGCCCGCGCGCATGTGGCCCTCCAGGATGCGGCGCTGGGCGAGCGCGCGAACGCGGCCGAGATCGACGCGGTCGTTGACGCCGAGCGTGAGGCCGGGGTCGTCCACCTTGAAGGCGGCCACGGGCTGCCCGTCCAGCGCGATCGCCTGGAGCGCGTCGGGCAGGTAGTACTCGCCCTGGGCGTTGTGCGCCGAGACGGCCTCGAGCGCGCGACGCAGCGCGCCGGGCTCGAACGCGTAGACGCCCGCGTTGACCTCGGTGATGGCCAGCTCGGCCGGGGTGGCGTCGCCGGGGGCCTTCGTCTCCACCACGTGCTCGACGTTGCCGTCCGAGCCACGCACGACGCGGCCGTAGCTGGACGGGTCGTCAAGCTCCATCGTCACCATCGTGGCGGCCGCGTCGGCGGCGACGTGCACGGTCGCGAGCTCGCGGATCAGCTCGGCGGTCACGAGCGGCACGTCGCCCGACAGCACGATGACCGGCGCGTCGGGATCGAGCTCGCCGGCCGCCGCGCGGACAGCGTCGGCGGTGCCGCGCGGCTCCTCCTGCACGGCCAGCGTGACCCCCTCCGGCAGCAGGCCGTCGAGCGCGTGGTCGGGGCCGCCGACGACGACGACCCTCCCTGCGCCGGCCTCGCGCGCGGCCGCGATCGGCCATGCGACGAGCGGGCGCCCGCACAGGTCGTGCAGCACCTTCGGCGTCGCCGAGCGCATCCGCGTGCCCTCGCCGGCGGCCATGATCACGACGGTGGGGACGGCCACGGGCGGATCGTAGCCGCGATGTCGCGCAGCGCGAGCACGCGCCGATGCACGCGACCTTCAAGCTGGCCGCGACCACGACGATTCCCGGTGCCCGTGCGGTTCCGGGATTCAGCGACTACGCGCCGCCGACCGACACCACCACGCCGATCGGCGTCGGGCTCGGCGAAGAAGCTGCGCCGCGGCCGGCGCTAGACCCGCGCCCGCTCGCGGTCGTACGCGCGAATCCATTTGCGTATCGCGTTGTCGCTCACGCCGTACTTCCGGCCCGTGGCGCGGAACCCGAGCTCTCGCGTCTCGGTGAGCAGCTGCTCATACGACGGTCGCGGATCGACCCTTCGTAGCCACGGCCGGGGCTGGCCGGGAACGCGCGTGTGACGCTGACCGCAATAGCGCGAACAGAAGCGCTGCGCGCCATAGCTCGGCATGAACCGCCTGCCGCAGAGCTCGCAGCACCGCTCGGTGAGCGTCCGGGCATTGCGCCCGCAGTGCGTCTCGAGTGTCGCCGCGCAGTTCGGACAGACGATCCGAAGGTTCTCGAGCCGGTGATCGTCGGCCGCGCCGTTGATGTGATCGAGGATCAACGACATGCGACGCCCGTGCCAGTGCTCGCTCTGACCACATAGCTCGCATTGCCGTTGCTTCAAGCCCTCGGCGTAGAGGCGGTTCTTGAGCGTGCGGCGGGAGTAGCTCGACCTCTCTGTGAGCACAGCGCTCAGCGACAGTTGCGGACGCCGCCGAGCGAAACGCCGCGCCGCGTCGGGATCGAAGTGATCGGTGGGTATCGACCACAGGCCGACATAGCGAACCAGCACCCCACGGTTCCCGCCCGTGACGCACATGCCGAGCCGTCGCAGCGTCTCGGTAAACGAGCGCGAAGCAGCCACCGCCGTTCGCGCTTCCGCCTCTGAATATCGTGGTCCTCCCCGTGGCACGAACATATGTTCGCACGCTGGTCGGACGGCCCGAACGAAGAACTGGGGGGCAGGGACTTGAACCCCGATTCCCAGGACCAAAACCTGGTGTCCTAGCCGAGTTGGACGACCCCCCAAGGTGGTCATCGTATGGGAGCATAGGATCCGCTCATGGCCGACGAGATCACCACGCAGTTCACGCTCCCGGATCAGCCCAACGCGCTGATGCAGCAGTGGCGCGCAACGCCGCCGGCCTTCCTCGCCGAGGGCAAGTACCAGCTCGTCGACGAGTCCTACGACACGCTCGTCTTCGAGGCCGACGCGACGAGCGTCGGCACGCGGCTGCTGATGTTCGGCGCGGCGAAGACGCTGTACCGGCTGATGATCAAGTTCGAGTCCGACGGCGCGACCGGCACGAAGCTGACCCTCACCGGGCAGGCGGTCGAGAAGGTGCGCGACCGGATCGCCGAGGCGGCCGCGGAGCACAGCGGGCCGTCCGGCCCCATCGCGTAGACGGGGCCGGACGGCCCGAGCCGCCGGCGTCGGCCTAGAGCTCCTTGAGGATCTCGGCCTTCTTGGTCGCGAACTCCTCGTCCGAGAGCACGCCGGACTCCTTGAGCTCGCCGAGCTTCTTCAGCCGCTCGGCGGGGTCCTCCTTGGCGGGCGCGGCGCCGGCGCCGGCGCCGGCCTGCTGGTTGGCCATCGCCTGGCGCATCGCCGCGTCGGCCGCCCCGCTGTAGGTGTTGGACAGACCCTGCTGGACCGCTGCCATGTCGCCGCCGGCAGCGGCGATTGACGCCTTCTGGGCGTCCCACTGCACCGCGATCTTGTTCGGATCGTTGGGATGGATCTTGATGGGGATCTCCATCCCCACCGACACCGCCGCCTTCATCCGCGCGGACGAGAACACGTGATCGACCACGTAGGGCTCGCCCTCGGGCGGGTGCACCTCGATCGGGATGTGCATGGCGAAGCGATCGCCCTGCACCGGCTCGGTGAACCCCTTGACCACGCCCTTGGCGGGGATGCCGTTCTTGAGGATCTCGCCCTCGCCCCGGTCGTCGGCCAGGGCCGAGATGTCCTTGAACGCGCCACGCATCGACGGCATGCCGCCGTGGTAGTCGCCCAGCTCCTTGGCGTCTTTCATGCCCTTGCGGGCGTCCTTGAAGAAACCCATGTCGCTGCTCCTTTCCCGTTCCGAACGGCTACCAGCCGTAGATGAGCGCCATCTGGGGGTTGTCGGGGTCGTACTTGACGGTGATCGCGGCGCCTTCCGACATGCCCTCGAGCTGCGCCGGGAGCATGCTACTGGGCGATCGTCGCCTGGTAGGCCTCGCCGCCGCTCGGCGCGATCGTGACGTCGAACTCCACCTTGCTGGCTGCCACCCGGATCGGTCTGGCCCGTGTCGCTCATCGTGTTGAGCGTGCCGGGAGCCTCGACCCCCGCGGCGTGGAGCTTCTGCGCGAGCTGGGCGTAGGCGGCCTGACCGGCCATGTCGCCACCACCCATCGCCCCCTGCATGCCGCCGGCGTTGGACATCGCGTCCTGCGCCTGCTGCTGCATCCCCTTCATCTTGTCCATGAAGCCCATCCTGTGATACCTCCGGTTCGGTTGATCCGTGGCGGAGGCCAGGGTACGGCCTGCCCTCCGGCAATTGCAACGGCGGTGGACGCGCCGTATTACGCGGCCGGCTAGCGAACCTGCCGGTAGAGGCCCGCGAGCCTCGGCGCGGGCACGCCGGCGAGGTACAGCCAGCGGATCACGACCCACGAGGCGATCGTGCGCAGGAGCCCGATGCGCTGCCACCGCCGGGCCGAGGTCACCACGGGGCCGGGCAGGCAGGCCGTGCGGCCGCGCCGCTCCAGCCGCCGCACGAAGTCGTAGTCGTCCATGATCGCGAGGTCGCGGTAGCCGCCGAGCGCCTCGAACGCCCCCCGGCGTGACCAGATCGCGGAGTCGCCGTAGTAGATGCCGAGCCGGCGCTGGCCGGCATACCACGCGCCGAGCACGCGCGAGAAGCGGTCATCGCCGCCGAAGCGCAGCGCGAAGTTCCCGCCGACGACTTCGAACTCGCGCAGCGCCGCGCACAGCGACGTGTACGCGTCGTACGGGAGCCGGGTGTCGGCGTGGAGGAACACGAACACCTCGCCGCCCGCCGCCGCAGCGCCCGCATTGAGCTGGCGCGCGCGCCCGCGCGCCGTCACGACCCGCGGCGCGATCGCGTGCGCGCGGGCCAGCTCCGCGGTTCCGTCGCTCGACCCGCCGTCCGCCACGACCACCTCGAAGCGCCCGTGCAGCTCGGCGAGATGGTCGAGCAGCGCGGGCAGCGCCTCGGCCTCGTCGAGCACCGGGACGACGATCGACACCAGCGGGCCGGGCGGGCTCGCTGTCATCGCAGGGCCGCGGCGACGTCGTCGGGGAAGCGCGGGTCCGCGAGCGCCGCGCGAGCGTCCGCCGGCGTGTCGAGGTCGCGCTCGCCGCGGAGCATGCCCAGCGAAAGGCCCGCCTCGGCCGCCGCGCGCAGCGACAGCTCGAGCACGCGCGGGCCGCCCCATGCCTCGGAGGGAAGCGCAAACACCTCCGGATGGGGCGCGCGCAGGCCGATCAGGTAGTAGCCGCCGTCGAACGCCGGCCCGAAGGTGACGTCGATCCCGTCCGCGAGGTCGTCGAGCGCCGCCGCCGCGTGGCCGGCCTCCAGGGTCGCGAGATCGGTCCCGACCGTCAGCAGCGGGCCCTCGTGCATCCCGAGCACACGCGTGGTCGCGGCGGCGAGCCGTTCGCCGAGGTCCGCGCCCTCCTGCGGGAAGAGGTCCGTGCCGGGCGGGACGAGGTCCCCGACCTCGGCGAGCGCGTCGTCGGGCGTGAAGGCGACGAACGCCGCCCCCGGCGCGACCGCCGCCGCCCACCGCGCCGTCCGCGCCAGCAGCAGCCCCTGCAGGCGCGCGCATCCCTCCGGGCCGAGCAGGGGCTCCAGCCGGGTCTTGACCTCGCCGGCCCGGGGCGCCTTGGCCATCACCAGCGCCGCGGGGCCCACCGAAGTCACTCCTCGAAGCGGAACACGACCCCGGGCGGCGCGAGCTCCGCCGCGTCGAGCCGCGCCAGCGCCGCGAGCAGGACCGACGCGAACGTGCCGGTGCTCTCCCCCATCAGCCGGATCAGCTCCTCGACCGGCGTGGGCTCCTCCGCGATCCCGTTGGCGTAGTCGGTCGCGTAGCCCATCAGCGCGTAGGGCAGCTCCGCCTCGCCGCACAGCACGGCCTCCGGGCCGCCGGTCTGGCTGACCGCCGTGACCCCCGCGCCGCGCAGCGCCGCGATCTCGGTGCGCGTGTTGAACCGCGGGCCGTCGACGTGGCCGTAGCAACCGCCATCGCGCGCGGCCACGCCGGCCTCGGCCGCCGCCGCGACGAGCAGCTCGCGCAGCGGCTCGGAGTACGGGGGCCCGATGATCCAGTGCCCGCGCCGCGCGTCACCGGGCGCCTCGAACAGCGTGCACAGCGACCCGTCCGCCAGCCGGTTGGCGAGGAAGTGCAGGTCGTCGAAGACGATCAGCCCGCCGAGCGGCTGCTCGGGGTCGAGCGCGCCACAGGCGGTGCAGGCGATCACGCAGTCGGCGCCCAGCTCGCGCAGGGCCCACGCGTTCGCGCGGTGGTTGACGTGGTTGGAAAGCCGTGCGTGGCCCTCGCCGTGGCGCGAGACGTGCAGGACGGTCTGACCGGCCCATCTGCCCTCGGTGACGAGCGTGGCCCCGAAGGGCGTGTCGAGGTCGTGCGGCTCGGGATCGGCGAAGTCCGGCAGCGCGTAGGTGCCCGAGCCGGTGATGATGCCCACCCTCGCCATCGCGCGGATCCTAATCGCGCCCAGCGCGGGCGGCCGAGAGGATCGCGTCGGCACTGCGGTCGACGTCCGCCTCGGTCGTGGACCAGTTGGAGATCGAGATCCGGATCGCATGGCGCCCGCGCCACGTCGTGCCGCCGACCCAGCACGTCCCGTCCCGCTGCACGCGATCGATCACCGCGCCGACGAGGTCGTGCTCGCCGGCCGCCGCGAAGCCCACGAGCACCTGGTTGAGCACGACGTCGTTGAGGATCTCCACACCCGGCTCGGCGGACAGCCGGTCGGCCATGCGCCTGGCAAGGTCGCAGCAGCGATCCACCAGCTCGGCCACGCCGGAGCGCCCGAGCGACCGCAGCGCCGCGTAGATCGGAAAGCCGCGCGCTCGGCGCGAGGCCTCCGGCGTCCACTCGTGGTTGTCGCGTCCGGACTCCGGCGCCTCGGCCAGGTAGGCCGCGGTGACACCCATCGCCGCGCGGTGCGCGGCCGGGTCGGCGACCACCGCGACGCCGCTGTCGTAGGGCACGTTGAGCCACTTGTGTGCGTCGGTCGCCCACGAGTCCGCCTGCTCGAGGCCGGCCACGAGGCCACGGCGCCGCGGGCTCGCCGCCGCCCACAGCCCGAATGCACCGTCGACGTGAAGCCAGGCGCCCCGGGCGCGGGTCGCCATCGCGATCGCGTCCAGGGGATCGCATGCGCCGGTGTTGACGTTGCCCGCCTGGGCGCACACGATCGCCGGACGCCCGTCGTCTTCGAGCAGCTCGACCAGCGCGTCGGCGCACATCGCCCCCTGGTCGTCCGTGGCGCAGCGGCGCGCGGTCGCGGACGCAAGCCCGAGCAGGTGAAGCGCGGCCGGCACCGTCGCGTGCGCCTCCTCCCCGACGATCACGTCGATCTCGGGGGCACCGGCGAGACCGCGGCCGACGTCCCATCCGGAACGGCGCAGGAGCGCGTCACGCGCGGCCGCGAGCGCGGTGAAGTTCGCCATCTGCGCGCCGGTGACGAAGCCGACCCCGGCGCGCGGCGGCAGGCCGAGCAGCTCGAGCAGCCAGCCCGCGACGACCTCCTCCACGGCGGCCGCAGCCGGCCCGCTCACGTACAGGCCCGCGAGCTGGTCCCATGTCGCGGTCAGCCAGTCGGCCGCGAGCGCCGCGGGAAGGGCGCCACCCACGACGAACCCGAAGTAGCGCGGCCCGGCCGACGCGACGATTCCCGGCGCGGCCGCACGCGCCAGCGCGTCGATCACCGCCACGGGATCCTCGCCGGCGTCGGGCAGCGGACCGCCGAGGGCGGCGCGGAGAGCGCCAGGATCGGTCGGGCGTCCGACGGGCCGATCCGGCAGCGACGAGAGGTACTCCCGCGAGATGGCGAGCACTCGCTCGAGGGGTTGCGCAGCGTCGCCCCGACCCACAGCTCAGATCGCGCAGTGGAACGCCGCCGGGAGCGAGCCGTCCTCGAGACGCAGCTCGAGGAAGCGCTGCACGATCGCCCGCTTGGCGTCGGCCAGCGCGACGTCGCCCCGCGCGACGAGCATGTCGGGACTCGACTCGACGTCGCCGCCGATCGGGTGCCAGTGCGCCCCGTCGGCCGTCACGGTCAGCTCGGGCACGATCACCGGCTCGGACACCTCCATTCCGTCCTCGACGTCCTCGGCGAATCCGCGCTTCACGAGCGGGCGCACCGCGAAGTCGTCGTCCACGATGTCCAGCGACGCGAGCAGCTCGCGCAGCTCGTCGACCTCGTCGCGGTTCTCCGGGGTCGCGGTCATCGCCACACGCAGCGGCAGGCCCAGCTGCCGCGCGTAGGCGAGGCCGTTCATCGCTTTCTCCCACGAGCCCGCTCCGCGCCAGGCGTCGTGGGTCTCCGCCCGTGCGCCGTCCACGCTGCTCTGCAGGACGAGGTTGGCCCGACCCGCGAGCCGCGCCAGCTCCTCCCGCCGGCGCCCCTGGAAGAGCATCGCGTTGGTCAGGACGACGGTCGGCAGGCGGTCGGATGCGTACTCGAGCATCGCCACGATGTCGGGCTCGATAAACGGCTCGCCGCCGGTCACGTAGACCTCCGCGAACCGCTCGGCGACGGCCTCGTCGATCAGCGCCCGGAAGCGCTCCAGCCCGATCGAGCGCCTCCGCGCCCGCGGCGAGGACGCCACGACGCAGTAGTCGCAGGCCAGGTTGCAGTGGAAGTTCGAGTACACCCACAGCCGCGGCGGGAACGCCGCGGATCCGAACAGCGGAACGACCGGCAGGCCGTCGTCATCGGGCTCGGGCGCCTCGGCCCAGCCGACCCCCTCGGCGGCGAACCCGGTCGGAATCGCCTCGCGGTAGACGTGGTAGCGGCCGCGCGCGCGCTCGGGCGGCGGCACGATCTCCAGGCAGGTCGTCCACCAGCCGGACTCGACCGTCTCGACGAACGGCTCGGGCAGGCCGGCGGCGCGCATCGCCGCGGCGTGCGCCCGCCAGTCGTAGGCGAGCGGCACCAGCTCGGCGCGCGCCTCGCCCCCGTCGAGGTCGAGCAGCGCGTACCACGACTCCCGCCGCCCGTCGTTCGCGGGCCGGCCGACGGCTCCGACGTTCACGATCAGCGTGCCGTCGACGCGGCGCTGCCACGGGATGCCGGTGTGCGTGCACAGCAGCACATCGGGCCGGCCGCCCTCGACGGCGTCGAGGCGCGAACGCAGCTCGTCGTCGTCCAGCGACTCCCACAGGAAGTCGTTGATCGCGAGCGGGGAGCCGTGCACCATCAGCACGTCGGAGCCCCCGATCCGCTCGCGGCGCTCCGGCGGCAGCTCGCGCATCCAGGCCGCGAAGGCCGCGCCTGTATGCGCACGCGTGTAGTCGTACATGAGCTGGGCGAAGTGGTTGTCCCGTTCGTCGGAGTACCCGCAGCCGCAATCGGCATCGCCGCGGCCGATCGCCACGTCGTAGTTGCCCGCGATGCACTCGACGCCGTTGTCGGTCAGCAGGGGCCAGATCTCGTCGCACTCGGCGCCGAACCCGCCGAGATCGCCGAGACAGAACAGGCGCTCGGCGCCGCGCTCACCGGCGTCGGCCACCCACGCCCGCACGGCATGGGGATTGGCGTATGCGCCACCGCAGACGGCGATCCGGGGCACGCGGGCCAGCATAACCGCGCTTGCGCACCCGGCCTCGGAAGCGGATCAACGTGACGCCCAAGCATTCCCATCACGCCATCGGACCGGAGTACGGTTATCCGATCTCGCTCCGGCTGCGAACACACTGGTAGACCGCTCCCTGCGCACGGAGGACGACATGCCCCAGAAGAAGCCGTCGCTCGCGATCCTCGGCGCCGGGCCGATCGGCTTGGAGGCCGCGCTCGCGGCCGCCGACCGCGGCCTCGCGTTCACGGTGTACGACGCCGCGCCGACGGTGGCCGGCCACGTGCGCGACTGGGGCCACGTACGCGTCTTCACGCCGTGGGACCTGAACGTGTCCGACCGGATGCGGGCCGCGCTCCAGGACGAGGGCGTGATCGCACCGAGCGGCGAGGGCCTGCCGAGCGGCGACGAGCTCGTCGACCGCCTCTACGAGCCGGTCGCAGGCCTGACGTCCATCGCGCCGCGCCTGCGCCTGGGAACGCGCGTGGAGGCGGTCGGCCGCGAGCGGCTGCTCAAGCACGACGAGATCGGCACCGGCGCCCGCGCCGACTACCCGTTCCGGCTGTTGCTGACGACGGCCGAGGGCGACGAGGTCGTCGAGCACGCCGACGTCGTGCTCGACTGCACGGGCACGTACGGGAACCCCAACGCACTCGGCGACGGCGGCATCCCCGCCCCCGGCGAGCGCACGTTCGCGGACCGGATCGAGCAGCGGATGCCCGACTTCGAGGCCGACCCGGAGGCCTGGGCGGGTCGCACGATCCTGCTCACCGGCGCCGGCCACTCGGCCCAGACGGCGGCGCGGGAGCTGGCGGAGTTCGCCCGTGACGCCGACGGCACACGCGTGATCTGGGCCGTGCGCGGCGCGGAGCCGGACTGGGGCGCGGTGGACGACGATCCGCTGCCCGAGCGCGCCGCGCTCAACGCCGCGGCCGACGAGCTCGCACGCGGAGCCTCGCCGGCGATCGAGATGCGGCCCGGGCGGCTCGTCGAGGGGCTGCGGGGCGACGGGGACCGGATCGCCGTCGCGCTGTGCAACGGTCAGGTCGAAGAGGTCGTCGTCGACCGCATCCTCGGTCTCAACGGCGGCGTCGGCGACTTCCGGCTCTACCGCCAGCTCCAGGTCCACGAGTGCTACGCCACGGCCGGACCGATGAACCTGGCGGCCGCCCTGCTCGGCGCCGCCGGCGGCGACTGCCTGGCCCAGGAGAGCCACGGGCCCGACACCCTGCGCAACCCGGAGCCGGGCTTCTTCCTTGTCGGCGCGAAGTCCTACGGGCGCAACTCGCAGTTCCTGCTGCGGATCGGCTGGAGCCAGGTCGACGACGTGTTCGGGCTGCTGGACGACGAGGCCGCCGCATGACGTCCCCGCTCGCCGGCGTCCGCGAGCGCCTCCGCGCGCTCGAGCTCGCGACGCGCCCGGTCCACCCCGACACCGAGGCCGCGCTGCGGCAACGCTGGGACGAGCTGCCCGAGCACGTCAAGCACGAGGGGCAGGCGCTCGGCCGCCGCACGGCGGGCTGCGAGGGCACCCACGGCGTGTTCCCGCGCTGCAACCTCGCCTGCACGCCCTGCTACCACTCGCGCGACGCCAACCGCGTGCGCATCGACGGCGGGCACACGCTGACCGAGATCGGAAGGCAGATGGCGTATCTGCGCGAGCAGCGCGGGCCCGGACAGTACGCCCAGCTGATCGGCGGCGAGGTCACCCTGCTCCCGCCCGACGATCACGCCGAGGCGCTCCTGCTCATGCGCCGGCACGGGCGCAAGCCGATGAGCCTTTCCCACGGCGACTTCGACTACGACTACCTGGAGCGGCTGGCGCTCGGACCCGACGGGTCGCCGCGCTTCTCCCAGCTCTCCTTCGCCGGGCACTTCGACTCGATGATGTTCGGCCGCCGCGGGATCAAGCGGGTCGAGTCCGAGCGCGAGCTCAACCCGCACCGCCGCGCCTTCTGCGAGATGTTCCAGCGCCTCGAGCGCGAGCACGGCGTCAAGCACTACCTCGCGCACAACATGACCGTGACGCCGCGCAACATGGGACAGGTCGCCGAGGTCATCCGCGACTGCCGCGACATGGGCTTTCGCATGTTCTCCTTCCAGCCCGCCGCCTTCATCGGCAACACGAACCGCTGGAAGGACGACTACGAGGACGTCACCGCCGAGCGCGTGTGGGCGGAAGTCGAGCGCGGCGCGGGCGGGCATCTGCCCTGGAACGCCTTCCAGATCGGCGACGAGCGCTGCAACCGCACGGCCTACGGCGTGTACGTCGGCGATCGCTACGTCCAGCTGCTCGACGACCGCGACCCGCGCGACCTCGAGGTGCGCGACGCCTTCTTCGAGGCGTTCGGCGGGATGGACTTCGAGGCGCCGCACCTCGTCCCCAAGCTCGCGCGCGTGTTCGCCGGCTACCCGCGGGGCTTCGGCGTCCTGCTCGGCTGGGCCCGCCGCTTCGTGCGCCGCGCCGGTGCGGTGCCGCTGGCGCGCCACGGCGCCCGGCCGATCACGTTCGTGATGCACTCGTTCATGGACGCGAAGGACGTGCGCCCGGCGTGGGCGCTGCTCCAGCGCGGCGAGATGTCCGCCGACCCGCGGGTGCGAGCGACCCAGGAGCGCCTCCAGTCCTGCTCGTACGCGATGTCGCACCCCGAGTCCGACATGCTCGTCCCGGCGTGCGCGCAGCACTCGGTGCTCGACCCGCAGGAGAACCTCGAGCTGATGAAGCTGCTGCCGATGGAAGAGGAGCCAGAGGACCCGGTGGCCGTGCCGTAGGCGTCGCGGCGCGGCGCCAACTGCAACGTCGAGTCGCGGATGACGAGCTCAACGTCGATCTCGATGTCCGGCGCCGACCCGCGCGAGCTCGCGTTCGACGTTTGCGACGACCCGCGACCAGTCGTGCGCGCTCGTGCGCGCGCGGCCTCGCGCCACGAGATCCTGCGCAAGATCGCCGTCATCGAGCACGCGCTCCAGCTCGACCGCCAGGCCCCGTGCGTCACCCGGGTCGACCAGCAGCGCCGCGTCGCCCGCGACCTCCGGGATCGAGCCCGCGGTGGTCGCAACGACCGGAGTGCCGACGTGGAACGCCTCGAGCACCGGAACACCGAAGCCCTCGAAGCGCGAGGGGAACAGGAGGGCGCGGGCGCCGCGAAGCACCTCCACGAGCTCGCGGCGCTCGAGGAAGCCGAGCATCCGCACACGGTGCTCGAGCCCGAGCGCACGCACCCGGTCGGCGACCTCCGGCCAACCGGTCGCCGCGGCCCCGGTGAGCACCAGCGCGACGTCGTCGTGCGCGGCGTCGAGCTCGTGGAGGGCGCGCAGCGCCGTCGCATGGTCCTTGTGCGGCCAGAAGTTCGCGGGGTAGTGCACGTAACGCGGTGGCAGGCCGAGCGGCCCCAGGAGCTCGAGCCGCGGCGGCGCGCGGAAGGCCGCGTCCACGTCGCGACCGCTGATCGCGGTGCGCTCGCGGGGGACGCCGTAGCGGTCGGTGATCGTCTTCCGGCTGAAGCGCGACGGCGTGAGCACGACGTCGGCGCGCCGTGCCCCGGCCGGGTAGCGCTCGCGCCGGAACGCCAGGTCCTCCTCGCTGAAGCCGCCGGGCAGGAACTCGTGCATGAGGTCGTTGAGCTCGACTGCGCAGGGGAGCGGCGGGTCCGGCGGGTCGAGGTAGGCCGCCGGGCAGAACAGCACGTCGTGGGCGGCAGGGTCGAGCCGGTCCGCGATGGAGTGACCGATCCGGTCGTCCTCGATGGTGTCGAGGTCGGCGTGCGGGGCGAACGCACGGATGCGACCGGCCTCGCCCTCGGTGACGAAGAGCGTCAGCTCGTGGTGCGCGTCCAGCGCGCCGACGACGTTCGCCACGTAGTTCTCGAGCCCGCCCATCTCGGCGTGTCGGAACCCACGCAGCTGGACGGCGACGCGCACTCAGTCGGGAACGAGAGCGACCACCCGCGCCGGCGCCGCGCTGCCGCCGACGATCCTCAGCGGGAAGCAGGACACGGTGAAGCCGTGCGGGGGCAGCGCCCCCAGGTTGCACAGGCGCTCGATCTGGGAGTAGGGCAGGTCGGCCTGATGCGCGGCCCAGAAGATGCCAGGCTCGTCGCGCTCGAGCGCCTCCTGCGCCTGCAGGTACAGGGGCGCGTCCCAGCCCCAGGCGTCGATGCCCATCACCCGCACGCCGCGGTCGAACAGCCAGTGCGTCGCCTCCGCGGTGACGCCGGGGCCGCGGCCCATGTAGTCGAGCTGTGCGTAGAACTCGTCGCGGCCGGTGCGCACGAGCACGATGTCGCGCTCGCGCAGGTCGTGGCCGACACGTGCGAGCTCGGCCTCCACCTCGGCCGCCGTGATGGCGTCTCCGTCCTCCTTCGCGGTGAAGTCCAGCACCACGCCCGGCGCGTGGAACCACTCGAGCGGCAGCTGGTCGATCGTCTGCGCCGGCTCGCCGCCGATCGTCGAGTTGTAGTGCCAGGGCGCGTCGACGTGGGTCGAGTTGTGCGTGCCGAAGCGCGTGAACTCCTCCATCGCCCAGCCCTCGGCGTCGCGCAGCAGGCGGGCCGGAACGCCGAGCATCGCCTCGATGTCGCGGGCGCCCTGGGCGTGGTCGGTGAAGCGCAGGTCGGTGCGCAGCAGGTCGGGCAGCTCCGACGGGCTGGGCTCGATGGGCGCGGAGAGGTCGACGATCGGCATGGCCGCGAGCCTACCCTTCCACCGTGAACCTGGAGAGCGAACGGGCGCGGCGGGTGCTGACGCGGGTGCGGGCGATCCCGCCCGGGTTCGTGCGCACCTACGGCGACGTGTCGCCCGGCTCCCCGCGCTTCGCCGGGAGCGTGCTGTTCGCCTGCGACGACCCGGACGTGCCCTGGCACCGCGTCGTGCGCGCCGACGGCACCCTGGCGAAGGGCGCCCGGCAGCGCCGCCGGCTGCACCGCGAGGGCGTGCCGTTCCAGGGCGAGCGGGTCGTCATGCGGGTTGCGCGGCTGCCCGACTGAGCGCCGCGATCAGCTCGTCCACGCTCGGGCGGTCCTCCGGGCCGCGGCTCGAGTACAGCCAGCGCAGGCGGGTCTCCGCGTCGAACACGGCGTCGCCGCCGAGCTGGAGCGGGTCCTGCTCGGGGCGGCGGAGGCGCCGCCCGCGGGCCAGCAGGCTCGCGTAGCGCCCCCACACGCGCGGGTGCAGCCAGGCGCGCGCGACGGATGCGCGGCCGAAGCCGAGCGCGTGGTAGAGCTCGCGCTCCGGGTCGCAGTACAGCGGCAGGTCGAGGCCCAGCTCGCGCTCGTAGGCCGCCAGCAGCTCCGGGATCGCGAAGCTGACCACCAGCACCCGGCCGGGGAGCTCCGCCCTGCGCTTGGACACCTCGACCAGATGCTCGCGACAGGGCAGTCAGGCGAGATGGCGCAGGAAGATCGTGACGGTCGCCTCGCCGCGCAGCAACGAGCCGAGTCGCACCTCCGCGCCGGACGGGTCGAGCAGTGCGGCGTCGGGCGCCGGATCGCCGGGGCCGAGCGTCACGGCCGGGCGCGGTCCTTGGGCGGGCTCGGCACCCGCCCCGCCTCGGCACCGGGCTCGGTCGCGGGGCCGACCCGCGGCGGGATGCCGAGCACCCGCATCGCCTTGAGGCCGAGCGAGAGCCGCTCGCGCCCGTCGCTGGAGCCGACGTCGAGTCCGGTCAGCTCGCGCACGCGCTCGAGGCGGTAGCGGATCGTGTGGCGGTGGGTGAACAGGCGCTGCGCGCTCTGGGCGACGTTGGCGTCGCAGTCGAGGAACGTCTCGAGCGTGTTGACGAGCCCGATCTCGTACTGCTCGTCGTAGGCGACGAGCGGCTCGACCGTGTCGGCGTAGAAGCGCTCGAGCTCGTCGGGGTCCTCGGAGATGACCGGCAGCAGCAGCCGGTAGGCGCCGGTCTCCTCGAAGGCCAGTACGGCCGGGACCGCGTCCGCGAGCGCGACGTTCGCGGCCAGCAGCGCCTCCTTGCCCGCGCGATGCAGGTCGAGCGGGTCCTGCGCCACGCGGCTGCGCCCGACGGCGAACGCGAAGCCGTGCAGGTTGGCCTCGAACTCGCGCATCACGCCCTCCGCCACGCGCTGTCCCGCGTGGTCGTCCGCCTCGCCGACGAGCACGACGACCTCGCCGTCGCGCGCGCCCTGGCGCGCCGACGTGGCCGCCGCGGTGGGCCCTCCGGCGGCGCGCGCGGCGCGCTCGGCGGCGACCAGCACGCGCCGGCGCCAGTCCTCGTCCGTGGGCGCGAGCGGGTGCGCGTGGGCGACGATCACGCTGCCGCCGGCGTCGAGCCGCAGGCCGAGCCCGGAGGCCGTGGCCAGCAGCTCGTCGCGGTCGGTCAGGCGGCGTTCCAGGAGCGAATGGAGGAAGTCCGAAACGGCCTGCTCGGAGGCGCGCTCCGGCCCGCGGACGCGCTCGGCCTCGGCGGCCACGAGCGCGCAGACGACGTCGAGCACCGCGTCGGCCGGCGGGCCGGCGTGAGGCCGGCAGCGCAGCTCGCCCGCGAGCTCGCCGCCGACCCGCAGCTCGCGGGCGTCGGTCCGCTCGCCCGCCAGCAGTTCCTTCTCCTCGGCCGGGGATCGCGCCGCGACGGCGAGCACGGCGCCCTCCGCGTCGACGACGGCGAGCGACGCGTCGAGCGCGCGCGCGGCGGTGCGGACGACCTCGAAGATGCCCTCACCGCCGGCGACGGCGGCGGCGACGTCCGCAAGCGCGACGACATCGCGATCGTCGGGTGGGTCGGGGACGGGGCCCAGTCGGCGGGCCGGAGCGGGCATCGGCGTCCTGCCGCTAGCCGATCTGGTCCCAGTTCAGCGTGACCAGCGCGCCGACCAGGATCCCGACCCCGACCATCGAGGCCAGGACGTAGAGCGACAGGAACACCGCCGCCACCCGCTGCCACACGCGGCTGTAGGCGTTCCACGCGGGCACGGCGACGAACGCGACGTACGCGCTGAACGAGAACACGCCGGCGCAGGCCCCGACGAAGTAGGTGATCGAGGTGTTGCTCATACGGCGGACACATTGTGACGGACCGCGGCGACGAGGAGCGCCGTGCAGCCGCACACCGAGAACAGCGCCGCGCCCAGGCCCCAGCCGCCGAGCACGTCGGACATGTAGTGGACATGGAGGTACACACGCGAGAGGCCGATCGCCGCGGCCAGGACGATCGCGGCGACGACGATCCCGGCCCTACCGGCGAGCCGCGGCACGCAGTGCGCGAGCGCCACCGCGACGGCCACGTAGGCGACCGAGTTCGCGGCGTGGCCGGACGGAAAGGCGAAGCCGCCGGCGTCCACGAGCCCGTCGGCCGGGCGCGGCCGCGCCTCCCACTCCTTGACGAGATTCCAGGCGACGAACGTGAGCACCGCACCGACCGCCAGCGGGACGAGCTCGAGCCACCGGCGCCGGTGGGCGAGGAAGACCGCGGCGGCGAGCACGACCAGACCGGTGGCGAGGCTCGTTCCCAACGCGGTCACCACCTTGGCCACCGACGTCAGCGCGCTCGCGCGCAGGTCGTCGGCCAGGTCGAACCCGGTCCGGTCCGACTGCAGCCGGTCACCGTTGTCGACCGCCGTGAGCATGGCCACGAACGTGAAGCCGCCCACCAGCGCCACGGCCACGAGCGTGGTGAAGCCGAGGCCCAGCTCGCCCGGCGTGACCCGGGCGCGCAGGAACCGGGCCGGCCCGCCGAGCCGGCGCCGCGCGGGGCTCAGCACCCGGTCCTCGAGGGCCAGCGCGACGCGCGCGAGCGGAGCCAGCAGCGGCCGCCGCTCGCCGTCGAGCGCGCGGCGCAGCGCCGCGCGGTTCGCGGGATCGCGGAAGTGGCGGACCGCGACCACCGTCCCGACGAGCACGACCACCACCGTCCCGAAGGCGAACGCGCCCTGCTTGGCGATCGCGATCACCTGGTGGAAGCTGCGCCAGAAGATGTAGCCGAGCAGCACGAACGTCGCGCTCCACAGCCCGGCCGCGATCACGTCGTAGGGGATGAACCGCCGGAACGGCATCCGCGAGGCGCCCGCGATGAAGGGCGCGAGCGCCCGGATCAAGCCGATGAAGCGGCCGATCAGGATCGTCGGGCCGCCGTGGCGCGCGAAGAACACCTCGACCTGCTCCAGCCGCTCCTCGGTGATCTTCACGCGGGGACCGTGCCGGACCAGGAACTCGCGGCCCAGCCGCCGGCCGAGAACGTAGCTCGTCACGTCGCCGGCCACCGCCGCGAACCACACGATCGCGAGCAGCGCGACGACGTCGATCTTGCCCTGGCCCGCGACCACCCCGCCGAACACGACCGTGAACTCGCCCGGCGCGACCAGGCCGACGAACGCGCCTGTCTCGAGAAACGCCATCACCCCGACGAGCACGTAGGTGTAGGTCCCCAGCGCGTTGCCCACATCCTCGATCGTTCGCTCGAGGTTGGGTGGATGGACCAAACCCGTGCCGTACACCACCAGGCCGGCCGCCAGGAGGGCGAGGACGACGCGCGCCTCGTTCGACAGGCGGCGGAAGCGAGTGGCCAGGAACGCCGCGACGGCCGCGGCGAGGAGGAGCGGACCGGCCTTCAAACCTGGGCGACCGGGTAGGCGACCAGGGCGTCGGCGAACCGCGGGTCGAGCGCGAGCTCCGCCGCGATTCCCGCCCGCCGGTCGTCCCAGGTGCGGAAGACCCCGAAGGTCGTCGGTCCCGAGCCGCTCACCATCGCGGCCTCGGCGCCTGCGTCCCGCAGCGCGGCGAGCGCGTCGTCGATCGCGGGGCAGAGCGAGCGCGCGGCGGGCTCGAGGTCGTTGCCGAGGATGCCGGCGGGCAGCGGCCCGCCGTGGCGCAGCGCCTCCTCCAGCTCAGCCTCCGCGGCCTCGAGCTCGCTCGCCGGGCGCACCAGCCCAAGCCGGTCCGCCTCGGCGAACACGTCGGCGGTCGCGAGCGGCTCGCGCAGCAGCAGCAGGATCAGCCAGAAGCGTTCGAGGTCGGGCAGGCCCCGCACACGCTCGCCGGCGCCCGTCACGAGCTTGAGGCCCGGCCGCAGGAGCGCCGGAACGTCGGCGCCGAGGGTTGGCGCCAGCCGCGCGAGCAGCGGGTCATCGGGCCGCCCGGCCGCTGACGCGGCGAGGCGCAGCGCGGCGGCGGCGTCGCTCGAGCCGCCGCCCATGCCGGCGGCGACGGGCACCCGCTTCTCGATCGTGAGGCGCTGCGGCGGCGCGTCCCAGTGGCTCACGTCGCGGTAGACGGCGAGCGCGCGGGCGGCGAGGTTCTCGCCCTCGACCCCCGGGCACACGACCTCGTCGTCCGGCCCGTCGGCCGGCTCGAGCGTCAGCTCGTCGACGAGCGACACGGCCTGCACCGCGGAGACGAGCTCGTGCAGGCCGTCCTTCCGGACCCCGCCGAGGCGCAGGCACAGGTTGACCTTGCCCGGAGCGAACGCCTTCACGCCAGCACCGCCGCCAGTGCGCGGAACTGCTCCGGCGCGAGCCGCTCGGCCCGCGCGTCGGCGGGCAGCCCCATCTCCTCGAGCGCCGCCCGCGCGCGCTCGCGCACGCCGTCGGGCGCGCCGGGCGCGAGCGCGAGGGAGCCCGCGAGCGCCTTGCGTCGGTGCGCGAAGGCGGCCCGCGCGAGCGCGCGCACCTCCGGCGTCGCCGCCGGCCCGCGGCGCTCGAGCACGACCAGTGCGGAGTCCACGTTCGGCGCCGGGTGGAACACGTTGCGCGACACCGCGCGGGCGACGCGCACGTGGCACGCGAGTTGCGCGAGCACCGACGGCAGCCCGTACGCGCGCGTCCCCGGGGCCGCCGCCAACCGCTCGCCGACCTCACGCTGGACCATCGCGACCCATCGAGTGGCACCCGGCAGCTCGTCGATCGTGCGCAGGATCGCGGTGGCGGCGATCCCGTAGGGCAGGTTGGCCACGACCTTCGTCGGCGGCGGTACCAGCCCCGCGAGGTCCAGCTCCGTCGCGTCCGCAACGTGCAGTGCCGCGTTGCCGAATGGGTGCAGCGCGTCGCGCAGCGCCGGCTCCAGTGCGCGGTCGACCTCGACGACGTGGAGGAACGCCGCGCGCGGCGCCAGGAACTCCGACAGCACCCCGAGGCCACCGCCGACCTCGAGCACCACGTCGCGTTCGTCGAGCTCGGCCAGCCGGCCGATCACGCCGAGCAGGTTGGAGTCCACCAGGAAGTTCTGGCCGAGCTCGCGGTTGGGCCGCACACCGAACTGGCGCAGGCGGCGCAGGCTCGGCTGGGTCGGGAGCTCGGCCGCCGTGCTCACCATCCGAACAGCCGCGCGGCGGTGCCCTCGACGGCCGCCTCCAGCTCCTCGTAGGGGATCCGCCGCAGCTCGGCGATGAAGCGCGCGGTGTGGACGACGTTCGACGGCTCGTTCGGCTTGCCGCGCACGGGTTGGGGCGCAAGGTAGGGCGCGTCGGTCTCCACCAGCATCCGGTCCAGCGGCACGCGCGCGGCCGCCCGGGCGAGGTCGGCGGCCTTCGGATAGGTGACGTTGCCGGCGAACGACACCCACCAGCCTTCGTCCAGGCACTCCTGGAGGCGCGCCGGCATCGAGAAGCAGTGCAGGATCACGCGCACGCCACCGGCCCGCTCGCGCAGCAGCGCGAGCGTGTCGTCGTCGGCCGCGCGCGTGTGGATGACGAGCGCCTTGCCGGTCTCCCGGGCGAGCCCGATCTGCGCGGCGAAGGCGCGGGCCTGGTCGGCGCGGGGTGCGAGGTCGCGGTAGTAGTCGAGGCCGGTCTCCCCGATCGCCACGCAGCGGTCGTGCGCCGCCAGCGCGCGCAGCTCCGCCAGGTCGGCGTCGTCGAAGCCGGCGGCCTCGTGTGGGTGGCGGCCGATCGCGGCGTACACCTGCGGGAACGCCTCGGCCGCCGCGAGCGCGGAGCGGCACGAGGCGCCGTCCGTCCCGATCGAAACCAGGCGCGCGACGCCGGCCGCCGCGGCCGCGGCGACGAGCTCGGCGTCGGGCCGCTCGCAGTGATCGAGATGCGTGTGGCTGTCGATCACCGCTTCGGGAACAGCGGCTCGAGCGCGGCCGTCACCGCGCCGCCGGGGCGCGCACCGAAGTCCGCCGCCGCCAGCTCGAGCTCGGACTGCCCGAGCGCGGCCAGCAGCGTGCCCGTCGCCTCGGGCATATAGGGGTGCAGCAGGACCGTCAGGACGCGCAGCCCCTCCGCCAGGCTGTAGAGGGTCTGGTCGAGCTCGCCGGCGGCGTCCGGGTCCTTGGCCAGCTGCCAGGGCGCACGCTCCTCGACGTAGCGGTTGAGCCGCCGCACGCGCTGCCAGATCTCGTCGAGCGCGGCGGTCAGCTCGGCGCGGTCCAGCAGCCCTGCCACCCGCGCCGCCAGGCCGTCGAGGTCGCCCGCCAGCGCCGGGTCGGGATCGGCCTCGGGGACGCTGCCGTCGCGGTAGCGGTCGATCATCGCCAGCGTGCGGCTGGCCAGGTTGCCGTAGTCGTTCGCGAGCTCGGTCTCGTAGCGGGTCTCGAAGCCGGCGGGCGAGATCGAGCCGTCCTGCCCGAAGGAGACCTCGCGGAAGCAGTAGAACCGCAGCGCGTCCGCTCCGAAGCGCTCGATCACGCTGAAGGGGTCGAGCACGTTGCCCAGCGACTTGGACATCTTCTTGTCGTCCATCAGCAGGAAGCCGTGGACGAACAGGTGCTCCGGCGGCTCGTAGCCGGCCGCCAGGAGCAACGCCGGCCAGTAGACGCAGTGGAACTTGAGGATGTCCTTGCCGATGAGCTGGTAGCTCGCGGGCCAGAACCTGTCGGTCAGGTCCTCGCCCTCGCGAGCGTACGTCAGCGCGGTCACGTAGTTCAGCAGCGCGTCGAACCACACGTAGAAGACCTGCGACTCGTCCCACGGGACCGGCACCCCCCACTTCAGCTTGGCGCGCGTGAGCGAGACGTCCTGCAGCCCCTGGGCGATGAACGCCTGCGCCTCGTTCGAGCGGCTGCGCGGGAGCACGAAATCGGCCCGCTCGGCGTACAGGCGCTCGAGCTGCTCCTGGAAGGCCGAGAGCTTGAAGAAGTAGTTGTCCTCGCGCTCGCGGATGAGCGGGATCTCGTGGATCAGGCAGGTGTTGTCGGGCCCGATCTCGGCCCCGGTCTTGAAGTCCGCGCAGCGCGGGCAGTACCAGCCCTCGTACGTGCCCGGATAGACGTAGCCGTTGTCGTGGACCCGCTGGAGGATCTCCTGCACCATGGCCTCGTGCTCGGGGTCGGTGGTGCGGATGAAGAAGTCGTTGGTCGCGTTCAGGCTTGCCAGCAGGTCGCGGAAGCGCGGCGCGTAGCGGTCGCCGAGCTCGCGCGGAGTGACGCCCTCCTTCTCCGCCGCGAGCGCCACCGGCTCGCCGTGCTCGTCGGTGCCCGTGAGGAAGAAGACGTCCTCGCCGCGCTGGCGGTGGTGCCGCGCGAGGATGTCCGCGGCGATCGACGTGTACGCGTGCCCGAGGTGGGGCTCGGCGTTGACGTAGTAGATCGGCGTGGTGACGTAGAACGACACGAGCGGAGAAGGATAGGGTCCGCCCCGTGGCCGACGTGACCTACGACGCGGTCGTGCACGAGCTGACCGGCGACCCCGCGGTGGTCGAGACGAAGATGATGGGCATGCCCTCGCTGAAGTGCGGGGGCAAGCTGTTCGCCGGCAGCGGGCGGGACGGCCTGGTGGTGAAGATCGGGCGTGAGCGCGTGGAGGCGCTGGTCGCTGCGGACTCGGCGACCCCGTTCGACCCCTCCGGCCGCGGCCGCCCGATGAAGGACTGGGCGGTGATCGCGCCGGGCGAGGGCGACTGGGTCGCGCTCGCCGAGGAGGCCAAGCGCTACGCGGCGCCCGGCGGCGCGTAGTCGGCGCGGGCCGCCGCGCGGCGGCGCCGGCGTCGCCGCGCGCGCTGCAGCCCAAGCGCGGGAAGCGCGGCGGCGAGCAGCGCGAGTCCCAGCCAGGCGACCAGGGGCGCCGCCGGCCGTGCCGCGACAGCGACAGGCGCGGACCACCGGAGCGGCAGCGGAAGTGGCGCCGGGCGCGGACGCGGCCGGAGCGGACCCGGGCCGATCCGCCACCGCGGCGTCGCGAGGGGCGGAACGCGGCGGGCGGACGGGTCGCCGCCGAGCAACGACAGCGGGTCCACGTACGCCCACCGCCGGCCGGTTCGCCGGGCACCGAGGTGCAGGGCGTGGTCGCCGAGCCGGCCGAGTCGGTCGCCGGCCCCGACCGCGTCGCCGCGCCGGACCGCCAGGGTCGCGAGCCGCAGGTAGGTCGCCGTCAGCGCGCCGCACACGACGGTGACGCCGGCGCCGGGGCGGCGCGGCACGGCGCCGGCAAAGGTCACGCGGCCGCCGCAGGCGGCGCGGACGGGCGTGCCGGGCGCCGCCGCGATCGCGATCCCCCGATGCTGGCCGCGCGCGAAGGGCGTCGTGGGTGTGTACGCGTAGCGGTGCTGCACGGAGCCGCGCAGGGGCCAGCGCCAGGATCTGGCGTGCGCCGGGGGCGCGAACGACGCTGGGACGGCAGCAACGAGGAGCAGGACCACGAGGACGCGTGGGGGCATGCTGATCACCGTAGGGGCGCCCTGGGCGCTGGCCGCCCGACTGCGCGTGCGTTGGTACGAAGCCGTCGCGGACCCGTCACCCCCGGCGCGTGACGAGACGGCGATGGGCCGCGGCCGCCGCCGCCTGGTCGCCATGCGGGCGGTCGGGCGCGCGCGTGTGCGACGATCCCCGCCGATGTCAGACGACTGGCGATTGACCATCGAGGTCGGCGAGCGCCCCGCGCTGGAGCGCCTCGTCGAGGCGATCGGCCGTGACAAGCTGGCCCGCGAGGCGCGCGACGCGCTCGGCGGGCGCGTGGCCGTCACCCACGACGGCCCGCACCTGTTCGTCTACGGCGACTCCGAGGAGCAGGTGCGCGCGGCCCAGGGCGCGCTGCAGCCGCTCCTGACCGAGCACGGGATCCCCGAGACCGCGGTGGTCCTGCAGCGCTGGCATCCCGAGGAGGAGCACTGGGAGGCGCCCGTGGTGCCGATGCCCGAGGAATCGGCGGAGGAGGACGCGCGCGAGCACCGGCGCGAGGAGGCCGACGACCGCGACCGCTCGCGCGAGCAGGGCTACCCCGAGTGGGAGGTCCGCCTCGGCCTCCCCAGCCATCACGACGCCCGCGCCCTGGCCGAGCAGCTCGAGGGCGAGGGCATCCCGGTCACCCGCCGCTGGCGCTACGTGCTCGTCGGCGCCGAGACCGAGGACGACGCCCGCGCCCTCGCGCAGCGCCTGCGCGAGGAGGCTCCGGCCGACACCGAGCTCATCGTGGAGCCCAACGGCCAGGAGGTCTGGCGCGAAATGCACCCGTACACCGTCCTCGGCGGCCTCGCGAACTAGCGCCGCCGGGGCGCGGACCCCGCCGGACCGGGATGACCGCAGGGACCGTCACGATCACCGGGGGCAGCGGATTCGTCGGGCAGCTCCTGCAGCGCGACCTGCGCGCTCGCGGGTATCGAGTGGACGTGTTCGATCGCCTGCGCGGGCCGCTGGTCAACGCGCTGCGTCGCACCTGGGTCGGTGCGAACGCGCCGGCCGAGGCGATCCCGCGCGCACGACGGCTCCGGCGCAGGCAGGCCCGCACCGAGCAGGCGCTGGTTCGCGCCCGCGTGCTCCGCCCGACCTCGGACGACGTCCTCGACCTTCGCAGCCGCCTCGCGGAGCGGTTCCGCGGCAGCGCCGCCGTCGTGCACCTCGCGGCCCTTCCGCATCCGAAGGTCCCCGGCGCCGCCGAGCAGGACTATCGCCGCCTCAACTACGACGGCGCCGTCAACGTGTTCCGCGCCGCGCAGGACGCCGGCGTCCCGAGGTTCGTCTTCGCGTCGTCGGCGCAGGTCTACGGCATCAACGATCCGGTCCGCATCGACCAGTTTCCGATCCTCGAATCCAACTACCTGCCGTCCCCCGCCGAGGGCCAGAGCGCCTACGGCGCGCTGAAGGTCGAATTCGAGCGCTACCTGGACGACGCCTGCCGGACAAGCGACACCCGCGCCGTGGCGCTCCGGCTCGAATGCCCAGGCGTGCGCTCCGACATGCCCATGAACTTCTTCGCCAGCACGTCGATCGAGAACACCGTCGCGGCATTCGCGTGCGCCCTGGAGGCCGACCTCGAGACCCCGTTCGAGGCCTGCAACGTGGTGGACGGACACGTCGATCCGGCGATCGTCGACGTCCAGGCGTTCCTGCGCGAGCGCTGGCCCGAGATCCCCAACCGCACGCGCGGCAACGAGTCCCTCCTGAGCGTCGAAAAGGCCCGCCGGCTGCTCGGTTACGAGCCCACGCGCGACGGAAGGTACTTCCCCCTCTCGCTGATCTGGGGCTGATCCGGTGGACGTCAGCGTCGTCCTTCCGAGCCACAACGGCTCCGCGCGGCTGCCGGCCACGTTGGGGCACATCGCGGCGCAGCGGCCGCCGCCCGGCCTCACGTGGGAGGTCGTCCTCGTCGACAACGCGTCCACGGACGGGACGGCGCGCGCGGCCGCGGCGGCCTGGCCCCGCGACGCGCCCGTGCCGCTGCGGGTGGTACGGGAGCCGCGGCTCGGGCTCGGCCACGCGCATCTGCGCGGGTTTGCGGAGGCGCGCGGCGAGATCGTCACGTGGATCGAGGACGACAACTGGATCGCGCCGGACTGGCTCGAGGTCGCGACGTCGATCATGCGCGCTCACCCCGAGGCGGGCGCCTGCGGCGGCGTCAACGAACCGGTGTGCGAGATCGCGCCGCCCGCGTGGTTCGAGCGGTTCCAGTTCGCCTACGCGGCGGGGTCGCAGGGGCCCACCGCGGGCGACGTGACCAGCTCGCGTGGCCATCTCTGGGGCGCCGGGCTGACCGTACGCAGGGCGGCGTGGGATCGGCTCGTCGACGGCGGCTTCCGGCCAATCCTGGTCGACCGCCGGGGGAGTGCGAACTTCAATTCCGGGGGCGATTCCGAGATCTGCTTCGCGCTCCGCCTCGCCGGCTGGCGCCTCCGGTTCGAGCCGCTGCTGCGGCTGCGGCACCTCCTGCTCGCGCACCGGCTCGACTGGAGGTACCTGCGTCGCATGTTTCGCGGCGTCGGCGCTTCGACCGTCGGCTTCGATCCCTATTTCCGAGCCTTCGACGGGGGCCGCATCGATGGGCGCCGCCGGATCTGGGCCCACGAAGCCCGCCCGATCGTGGCCGACCTCGGGCGGCGGCCAAGGAAGGTGTTGGACGCGTGGCGTCGGCCCTGCGAGGGCGACCGGGAGGTCCTGGACCTCGAGTGGAAGCTCGGACGGCTCGGCGCGCTCCTGCGCCGTCGCGACGCCTACGACCACAGCCTCCGCGCGGTCGAGCGCGCGGCGTGGCACTAGCGCTCCGCCGGCGGCGCCCGGTCACGTCAACGCGCGGTACAGCGCGTTGGCGGGCACGCCGGTGAGCTCGGCCACGACCTTGGCCGCCTCGCGCGGCTTCGCCCCCGCGTCCACGAGACGCCGCACCGCCACAACCGCCGGCTCGAGCTCGGCGTCCGCGCCCTCGGCCACCCCCGCGATGACCAGCACGACCTCGCCCTTCGGCGCCGCCTTCGCGTAGCGCTCCGCGAGCTCGGCGGCGCTCCCGCGCACCACCTCCTCGTGGACCTTCGTCAGCTCGCGGCAGACCGCCACCTGGCGGTCGGGGTCGAGCTCGGCGAGGACACCCAGCGATGCCGCCATCCGCCGCGGCGATTCGAACGCCACCAGCGTCTCGCTCGCACCGGCCAGCAGCGAGCGCAGCTCGGACCTCTTGCGCGGCAGGAAGCCGGTGAAGCGCCAGCGCTCCGCCGGCAGGGCCGAGGCGACGAGGGCGGCGAGCGCGGCGGACGGGCCCGGCAGCACCTCGACGGCCAGCCCGGCGGCGACGCATGCCTGCACCAGCACGAACCCCGGGTCCGAGACCAGCGGCATGCCGGCGTCGGAGACAAGCGCGACGGTCTCCCCCGCGCGCATGCGCTCGACCAGCTCGGCGGCGCGCGCCCGCTCGTTGTGCTCGTGGTAGGAGACCAGCCGGGCCTGCACGCCGTAGCGGTCCAGCAGCACGCGGGTGCGGCGCGTGTCCTCGCACGCGACGACGTCGGCGTCGCGCAGCGCCGAGAGCACGCGCAGCGTGACGTCCTCGAGGTTGCCGATCGGCGTCGGGCAGACGACCAGGCGCCCGGCCCCGGCGGCGCTCACGCCCCGGCGGCCTCGCGACGGGCGATGCCGTCGAAGGCCAGCGCGGCCGCGCCGAGCATGCCCGCCTCGTTGCCGAAGTGCGCGGGCACGATCCTGGCGATGTCCTTGTTGGGCCGGAGCGCGCGCACCGAGACCTCGTCGCGGGCGGGCTGCAGCAGCAGGTCGCCGGCCGCGATCACCCCGCCTCCGATCACGACGACCTCGGGATTGAAGATGTTCACGTAGTTGGCGATCCCGACGCCGAGGCGCGTGCCCATCAGCGTGATCACCTCGCGCGCCGCCGCGTCGCCGTCGTGGGCCAGCTCGGTCACCAGCGGCCCGGTCAGCTCCCGCCCCTCGGCGATCACCTTCTCGATCGCCGACCCCGGCCGGTCCGGCGCCAGCGCCTTGGCCTCGCGCACCAGCGCGGTGCCGGACGCGACGGCCTCCAGGCAGCCGTGGTTGGGACAGTTGCCCTGGCAGCGGGGGCCGTCCTCGTCGATCACCATGTGGCCGAGCTCCGCGCCGGACCCCGTGGCGCCGCGGAAGAGCTGGTCGTCGATCACCAGGCCGCCGCCGATGCCGGTGCCGACGGTGAGCATCAGCGAGTTGCGACTGCCGCGGGCGGCGCCGTAGCGGTGCTCGGCGAGCGCCGCGACGTTGCCGTCGTTGTCCATGAACACCGGCAGGTCGAGCCGCTCGGACATCACGTCGCGGAACGCCATGTCGGTGATCGGCAGGTTCACCGACATGACCGCGGTGCCCCGGCGCTGGTCGATCAGCGACGGGATCCCGAACCCGGCCGCCTCGGGGGCGCTCGGCGCCTCGGCGCGCACCTCTTCGACCGCGTCGGCGATCGCGTCCATCAGGGGCGCCTGCTCGAGCCCCGCGACCGTGCGCTGCGCGCGGTGGTGGACCTGCTGCTCGGCACCGATCGCGCCGGCGAGCACCTTGGTGCCGCCGAGGTCGACGCCGATGACGCAGTCCGCCGCCACGTCGGCCACCATACCCGGTCCTATGGCCGACGACCCAGGCCGTCGGGAGGGCGCCGAAGGCCCCTCCGGACCTCCCCAGTACAAGCTCTACCGCTCGCGTCCACGGTGGTTCAAGGCGCCCGGTCGCGCGGGCGAGCCGGGGTTCGACGAGCTGCGCGAGTCGCGCCGCGCGGACGGTGAGCGCCGGGCCCGCAAGCCGATCACCCCGGGCCGCGTCGTCAAGTGGGTGCTGATCGCGATCGCGGCCTGGATCGGGCTGTCGCTGGTGCTGTTCCTGATCAGCGCCCAGATCGAGCAGTCCAAGGTCTCCGACGAGGCCAAGAAGGCACTCGACGGCGGCTTCCCTCTGACCTCAGCCAGCAACATCCTCGTGCTGGGGTCCGACGCGCGCCCCCGCAACGCCCGCGACTGCCCGGCCGGCGGGTGCGGGCCGCCGCGCTCGGACACCATCCTGCTGATGCGCACCGGCGCCGGGCACAGCGCGCGGCTGTCGATCCCGCGCGACACGATCGTCGACATCCCCGGCCACGGCCGCGACAAGATCAACGCCGCCTACGCGATCGGCGGGCCGGCGCTGACGATCACCACCGTCAAGCAGTTCCTGGGCATCAAGATCAACCACCTCGTCGAGGTCAACTTCCAGAACTTCCCGGACTTCGTCGACTCGCTCGGCGGCATCGACTTCACCGGCGGGTGCGTGATCTCCAACATCAGCGGCGGCAAGGCCAACGGCGGCTCGACGCTGCGCCTGCCGGCGGGCACGCACCACCTCGACGGCGAGCAGGCGCTGACGCTCGCGCGCACGCGCAAGAACTCCTGCCGCCCCGGCGAGGACGACCTCGACCGCGCCAAGCGCCAGCAGCAGATCCTCAGCGCGATCAAGGGCAAGCTCGTCTCGCCGGGCACCTTCTTCCGCCTCCCGTTGGTGTCGTGGCAGGCGCCGAAGGCGATCCGCACCGACATGAACGGCTTCAACCTGCTCGGGCTGTTCGGCGCGATCGCCACCACCGGCTCGCCCACGCCGCGGGTGCTCAAGCCCTCCGGCGCCGAGACACTGCCCGACGGGGGCGTGGGCCTGACGGTGTCCGAGGAGCAGAAGCGCGCCGAGGTGCAGCGCTTCCTGGACGGCTGAGCCGGATCGCTAGCGTTCCCGGTGCAATGGCGCCGCCGGTCTCCTACGCGGTATCCAGCGACGGGACGCACATCGCCTGGCTGCAGGCCGGCGACGGGCCGCTCGACGTCCTCTACGTGCCCACCTGGATCTCCCAGTGCGAGCACCTCTGGGCGCATCCCCGGGTGGCGCACTTCTTCGAGCGCATCGCCTCGTTCTCGCGGCTGATCATGTTCGACCGGCGCGGGTCGGGTCTGTCGGACCCGATCGCCGAGGGCGTCACGCTCGAGGACCAGATGGACGACGTCAAGGCGGTCATGGACGCCGCCGGTTCGGAGCGCGCGGCGCTGTTCGCGCAGATGGAGGGCGGCCCGATGGCGATGCTGTTCGCCGCGACGCACCCCGAGCGCACCAGCGCCCTCCTCCTGTACGCGACGTTCGCCCGCACGCTGCGCGACGACGACATGCCGTGGTGCCGCACGCAGGAGGAGCGCAGCGCCGGCATCGACGCCTTCTTCGACGGCTGGGGCGACGGCCGCCGCTGGGCCGGGCTCGCGCCGAGCCTGGACGACGACGTGAGCTTCCAGGAGTGGTACGCGCAACTCGAGCGCCTGTCGTGTCCCCCCGGCACCGTGCGGCGGCTGGTCGATGGCGTGTCCGATGTCGACATCCGCGATGTGCTGCCCTCGATCCGCGTGCCGACGCTGCTGCTGCACCGCCGAAACGATCCGTTCATCGACCCCAGGCACGCCGAGTACCTCGCGCCACGGATCCAGGGTGCCAAGCTCGTCTGGCTTCCCGGGAACGAGAACCTGCTCGTCGCCGGCGACACCGATGCGGTGATCGACGAGGCGCAGGAGTTCCTCACCGGCGTGCGCCCGGAGCGCGAGCCCGACCGCGTGCTGGCGACGGTGATGTTCACCGACATCGTCGACTCGACCCGCCGCGCAGGCGAGCTGGGCGACGCCCGCTGGAAGGACGTGCTCGAGCGCCACGACCAGCTCGTGCGCGGCCAGCTGCGGCGCCACCAGGGCAGGGAGGTCAAGACGACGGGCGACGGATTCCTGGCGACGTTCGACGGCCCGGCCCGCGGGATCCGCTGCGCGATGGCGATCGCCGAGGAGGTCCAGCCGCTCGGGATCCAGGTGCGCGCCGGATTGCACACCGGCGAGTGCGAGCTGCGCGGCGACGACGTCGCCGGCATGGCCGTCCACATCGGCGCCCGGGTCGGCTCAACGGCTGGCCCGTCGGAGGTGCTCGTGTCCAGCACGGTCAAGGACCTCGTGGTCGGCTCGGGGATCGAGTTCGCCGACCGGGGCGCGACCGAGCTCAAGGGCGTCCCGGGCGAGTGGCGGCTGTTCGCGGTCGCGAACGACGAGTGAGCGAGCGCCGGCACGTCGGCTCGGGCTCGCCGTTCGAGCCGAGGGTCGGCTTCAGCCGCGCCGTGCGCGTCGGCGACCGCGTGCTGGTGTCCGGCACGGCGCCGGTCTGGGCGAACGGCTCGTGCGACCCCGATCCGGAGGTCCAGGCGGCACGCTGTCTGGAGATCGTCGCCGACGCGCTGCGTGAGGCCGGCGCCGGGCTGGCGGATGTGGTGCGCACGCGCATATACCTCGTCGACGCGGACGACCACGACGCGGTGGCGCGGGCGCACCAGGCCGTGTTCGCCGACGTTCGCCCCGCGGCGACGATGATCGTCGTGGCCTGCCTGCTCGACCCCCGCTGGAAGGTCGAGATCGAGGCCGAGGCGGTCGTCCGGCGCTAGGGCGCGAGCCCGCAGTAGCCCGTGGCCAGCGCGGTCACGACGAACAGGACCAGCAGCGCGATGCGGACCCACGACCAGGTCGAGCCCGTCCTGCGGACATGGACGGTCATGCCGTGGCCTCCGGGTCGCCGAGCAGGCGTACGAAGTCCTCGCTCAGCGGGTGTCGCCCCACGGTGCAGTGAACGGTCTCGCCTTCGGCGGGCGACTCGATCGTCACGTTGAGCCCGAGGCCGCCGGTCGTCGCATCGGGCTTGGACGAGACGCGTAGCCCCGAGCGCTCCCACCGGGCAACCTCGCCGCCGATCTCGCCCACCGGGCCGCGACGCGGCCCGACCTTGGTCTCGATCGCGTACACGCGCTCCTCGGTGACGGCGATGATGAAGTGCTGTGGCAGGCCGCCGGCGCGCATCTCGCTGTGCTTGCCGGCGAGCAGGTGGGGGAGCAGGCCGAAGTGGCCCGCGAGCTTCTTGGCCATCATGCCCTGGCGGGCGAAGGTGCAGGCCGCGATGACGGGCTCGTCGATCTGCGGCTGGACCGCGTCCCGGAAGATGTCCAGGTTGTCGCTCGCAACCTGCGCGCTCGTGGCAGCGGGGGCGGATCTGACGCTGGTGGGAAACCTCATGTGTCCTCCATCGGCTCGCTTGACGATGGGGTCACTCTGGCGCCGGCGGGCACCGCCGACCATGGGGGCGAGCCGACGTCTCGTTGGCGGAGAACCGACGGGTGGGGGCGCGCGGCCCGGAGGTCAGTCCGGGGCCGCCGCGGCCGCCGGGCGCCGCGCCGCCAGCGCGACGCCGCCGAGGATGAGCAGGAGTCCCGCCACCGCCGCGGCGGTGATCGTCTCCCCCAGCAGCAGCGCGCCGTAGGCCAGCGACAGCGGCGGGACCAGGTAGGTGACGAGCGCCGCACGGCCGGCGCCGACCTCGGCGATCAGGCGGTAGAAGATGACGAAGGCGAGCGCCGTGCCGAGCGCGCCGAGGACGAGGAGTGAGAGGACCGAGCGCAGCCCCGGCGCGTGCGTCGGCGGGGTGGCGACGGCGAAGGGCAACGCGAGCACCGCTCCCGCCCCGACCGAGATGCAGCTCGTCGTGACGGCCGGCACGCCCCGATAGGCGTTCTTCACGATGAAGCCCGACAGCGCGTAGCAGGCCGCGGCTGCCAGGATGCCCACCGCGCTGCCGAACTCGGCCAGCGTGCCGACCGTCTCCACGCCCACGAGCAGCGCGACGCCGCCGAGCCCGACGACCAGTCCCACCGCCTGCGCACCGTGGATCGCCTCGGAGCGGTCGAACAGCGGGGC
Source organism: uncultured Actinomycetes bacterium (assembly GCA_963725645.1). GTDB lineage: Bacteria > Actinomycetota > Thermoleophilia > Solirubrobacterales > Solirubrobacteraceae > JALYZC01. The sequence goes on along the minus strand of CAVRZD010000006.1, from coordinate 866,074 downwards.
CAGCGCTGCGACGAACAGCGGCGCCGGGGCGATCAGCACGGCGGTCAGCCCCGACGGGACGCGCTCCTCCCCGTAGGAGATGAGCAGGAACGGCGCGGCGATCGCGAGCAGCCCGAGCAGCACGGCGAGCCACGGGCGGCGGCGCAGGTCCGCGAGCGCGCGTCGCGTCTCGCCGCCCTGGACGAGGACGACACCGAGGAGCACCAGCGCGCCGATCGCCGTGCGCAGGAACACGACCCAGGCCGGGGAGAAGTCGTCGAGCCCGTACTTGATGAGGAGGTACGACGCGCCCCACAGGGCGGCCAGGGTGCCGAGCAGTCCCGCCTGGCGCGGGGTCAATCCGCCTTGGCGGCGCCGCCGCCGGAGTCCTTGGCCTTGTCCGCCTTCTTCTCCTTGGCCTTGGCCTCCGTCTTGTCGGCGCCGTCCTTGGCCGACGCGTCCATCTCGCGCTTGCGCTTGCGGGTGCCGTAGTCCGTGTTGTAGAAGCCCGAGCCCTTGAAGTGCACGGCGACGGGGTGGAAGACCCGCTGGACCGGGGCCTCGCACGTCTGGCACACGCTCACCGGATCGTCGGTCATACGCTGCATGACCTCGAAGGTGTGCCCGTTCTCGCAGCGGTACTCGTAGATGGGCATCGGGCCCAAGGATAGAGCGGCGCCGCGACTACACTCCCCGCCTCCGTGCCCGACGACGTCGTGACCATGGACAAGGTCGTGGCGCTGTGCAAGCGCCGCGGTTTCATCTTTCCCTCGTCGGAGATCTACGGCGGGGTCGGCTCGACGTACGACTACGGCCACTACGGCGTCCTGCTCAAGAACAACGTCAAGGCGCGCTGGTGGCACGCCATGCTGGCCGAGCGCGACGACATCGTGGCGCTCGACGCGGCGATCATCATGCACCCGCGCACGTGGGAGGCGTCCGGCCACCTGTCGGGCTTCACCGACCCGCTCGTGGACTGCCGAACCTGCGGCCAGCGCTTCCGCGCCGACAAGCTCGAGGACGTGCAGTGTCCCCGCAAGCCCTCGGTCCACCCCGGCGAGGGCCCGGAGTGCAATTTGACCGAGGCCCGCCAGTTCAACCTCATGTTCGAGACGACCGTCGGACCGGTGAAGGACGAGGGTTCCACCGCCTATCTGCGCCCGGAGACGGCGCAGGGCATCTTCGTCAACTTCAAGAACGTCCTGCAGTTCTCCCGCAAGAAGCCGCCGTTCGGCATCGCGCAGGTCGGCAAGTCGTTCCGCAACGAGATCACGCCCGGGAACTTCATCTTCCGGACGCGGGAGTTCGAGCAGATGGAGCTCGAGTACTTCGTGCCGCCCGACGAGGCGGACACGTGGTTCGAGTACTGGTGCGAGGCGCGCACGCGCTGGTACATCGACCTCGGGATCCGCCCCGACCACGTGCGGTTGCGCCCCCACGACGCCGACGAGCTCTCGCACTACTCGAGCGCGACCAGCGACATCGAGTACCTGTTCCCGATCGACTGGCAGGAGCTCGAGGGGATCGCCAACCGCGGCGACTTCGACCTGCGCCAGCACGCGGAGTTCTCCGGCGAGAAGCTCGAGTACTTCGACCAGGCCAGCGGCGAGCGCTACGTCCCGCACGTGATCGAGCCCTCGGCGGGCGCCGACCGCGCCACGCTCGCCTTCCTGGTCGACGCCTACGACGAGGAGGAGGTCGAGGGCGAGCAGCGCACGCTGCTGCGGCTGCACCCGCTGCTCGCCCCCGTGAAGGCGGCGGTGCTGCCGCTGGTGCGCAAGGACGGCCAGCCCGAGGTGGCTCGCGAGGTGTACGAGACGCTGCGCGAGCGCCTCGCGGCCGAGTATGACGAGGGCGGCTCGATCGGCCGCCGCTACCGCCGCCACGACGAGATCGGCACCCCGTTCGCGGTCACGATCGACCACCAGACGCTCGACGACCGCACGATCACGGTGCGCGACCGCGACTCGCTCGCGCAGGAGCGCATCGCGATCGACGAGCTGGCGGACGAGCTCGAAGCGCGCCTGCGGGCGCCGTGGACCTCGCCGAAGGTTGCCGCCGCGTGACGGGCTGACATCAGGCCCGCTCGGGCCCGTCCTCCTCGAGGACGAGCGCCACGCGCGGGCAGGCGGCCACGGCGCGACGGGCGTGGTCGAGCAGCTCGCCGTCGATCGGCCCCGGATCGATGATCGGGTAGCCCCAGTCGTCGAGCTGGATGCGCTCGGGGAACAGCTCGGCGCACAGCCCGTGCGCCTCGCAGGCGATCGGATCGAACCGGAGCCGCGCGCTCATGCGGCCGAGGCCTCCGCCGGCGGGGCCGGGATCGGCAGGACGGGATGGCGCTGCGGCCCCGTGCAGCGCCCCTCGACCGCGTGCAGGTCGACCTCGTCGGCGAACACGGTCAGCGCGCTCGATATGAGCCGGACGGCGCCGTCGGGGTGATGGCAGGCGCCGCGGCCGCGGACCTGCCCGCACCATCGCGCCACGCGATCGATGTCGCGGCCGTCCCCGCGACCGGCGGCCAGGCGCCACCAGGCATCGGCGATCGCGGCGAGACCGTGCGTGCACGGCCCGCACTGCCCGGCGCTCTCGCGCGCCAGGTAGACCATGACGCGGGCCGTCTCGGACACGCCGCAGGAGTCGGCCGGCAGCAGGAACACGGCGCCCGCGCCGAGGGCGGCCCCGAAGCGGCCGAGGCCGGCGTCGTCGAGCGTGAGGGCCGGCAGCTGCCCGGGCGCGACCCAGCTGCCGAAGTACCCGCCGACGAGCACGCCGCCGACCTGTCCCGTCAACCCGCCGGCCGCGTCGACGAGGTCGACGACCCGCGTTCCGAGCGCGACCTCGTACACCCCGGCGCGTCCGACCGCCCCGGACAGCGTGATCAGCGCCGAGCCGGGCTGGGCCTGCGTGCCGAGCGCCCGGAACCAGTCCCCGCCGTGCCGCGCGATCAGCGCGACGTGCGCGAGCGTCTCGACGTTGCTGACGAGCGTGGGCCGGCGGTCGACCCCGCGCTGGTACGGCCGCGGCGGCACCAGCGTCGGCTTGTTCGGCCCGCCGTTGAGATGGTTGACCAGGGCGGACTCCTCGCCGGCGATGAACCGGTGGGGCACGGGACGGAGCCGCAGCCGCGCGGCGCGGCGCGTCTCGCGCGGGCGCTCGTCGATGGCCGCGGCGACGGAGCGCAGCGCGGCATCGTTGTCCTCGGACACGCAGAGGAGCGCCTCGCGGGCGCCCACGGCGCGCGCGGCGAGCGCCGCGCCGTCGAGCACGAGGTGCGGCGTGGACTCGAGGAGGACGCGGTCCTTGCTGCTGCAGGGCTCGCCCTCCGCGCCGTTGGCCACGACGATCGCGCCGCGACCCGCCTCCCGCACCGAGCGCAGCTTGACCGCCGTCGGGAAGTCGGCGCCGCCGCGGCCGCGCAGGCCGGCGAGCTCCACCTCCTCGATCAGCTCCGCCGCGGATGCGCCGTCGGGCGTCGGGAGGAGCCCGTGCTCGCGCACGTGATCCTCATACGCGAGTCGGCCGCCGGCGGCGACACCGCGCAGCAGGCGCGGCAGGTGGCTCGGTGCGCCGGTCATCCGACCCCGCCGGCCGTCCGCGCGCCCGCCGCGTCCCCGGTCACGGTGCCCGCCTGCGAATTGATCTGGAAGCTCGCCCGCAGCGCAACCGCGCGGCCGTCGCGGCCGGTCAGCCGGGCCGTCATCTGCTGGCCCGCGAGCGAGTCGATCCGGCCGGTGTACGCCCCGGGGTCCGCGGTCGACCCGAGCGTGACGCGGCTCTGCTGCATCGAGACGCCCCCGCCCTCCACCGGCTGGCCGATGATGCGGACGCCGAGCCGGCCCTGCGCGCGGTCCTGCAGCGTGAGGTCGAGCGTCACCGCCACAAGGCCGTTCTCGAGCGGGGTCTCGCGCTCGGTGCCGCCGAACGTCGCGTGGAAGGGAATGGCGAGGCGGCGCGCCGGAGCCGCGGATGCCCGGGTGGCCGGGACGGGCTTCGCGGCCGTCTTGGCGGCGAGCAGCCGTGCCGGGGTCCCGGCGCGGCGCGCCCACCCGGCGCCGAGCGGCCCGCGCGGCAACCACACCGCCAGCGCAAGCGGCGCGGCGATGATCGCCGTGAAGGCGATCGCACGGCCGGCCCGGCGGCCGCGCAGTCCCTCGGCGGCCCGCGTCCAGGCCGCCAGCCACACGGCGGCGATGCACACGACCGCGAGGACCTGCATCCAGGTCTTGTTCGTGTCGCTCCCCGCGCCCAGCCCGTGCACCAGGGCCAGCGGCCAGGACGCGTAGGCGAGCCAGTGGACCGCCTTCCACGCGCCCCACCCGAGGCGGGCGCGCAGGAGGCTCGTCACGATCAGGGCCAGCAGCAGGTCGAAGGCGATCGCGCCCAGGCCGACCCACAGCGGCCGGTACGGCGTGGCGAAGGGGACGACCGCGTCGAGCAGGCCGACCGGCGCGAAGCCGTCGAGGACGGTCGTCACGACGTGCACGACGACGAACGCCACGGCCAGCAGCGATAGGTTGCGGTGCAGGCCGTCGACCACGAACCGTGGCCAGCCCGCGGCCTTCCAGCGGCGGGCGTCGACGACGCCCAGCACCACGCTCGCCGTGAGGAGCACGAGGCTCACGGCCCCCGATCCCCGCGTCAGGTACCACATCGCGGTCGGGCCGCTGGTCGCCAGGATCGTGCTCATGCCGCCGCCGCTGCCGCCATCGGCCAGCCGGCGACGGTCGCGACCCGTCCGTCCGGGGCCAGGAGGCGCGCGGGCAGGCGCCGGGCGACGAGCCAGCGCTCGGCGCGCTCTCCGAGGACGATCGCCGCCGTGCTCGCGGTGTTGGCGTCCACGCACGATGCCGCCGCGACGCTCACGGCCCGCCACACCTCGCGCGCGGGTCGCCCGGTCGCCGGGTCCACGATGTGATGGCGCCCGCCCTCCGGCCCGGCCCAGCGCCGCGTCGCCGTGCTCGACGTGGCCAGCGCTCCGGTGGAGAGGGAGATGGTCTGCCCGGGAGCGTCGAAGCCGGCGGCGTGGTCCTCGGTGACGCGCACGGTCCAGCCGCCCTCCGGCGCGGGCCCGCCGAGGGCGATGTCGCCGCCGAGGCTCACGAGCACCCCGCAGCCGAGCCGCTCGCTCACCGACCGCGCGGCGCGGTCGGCGGCCAGCGCCTTCGCGGTCGCGCCGAGATCGAGCTCGACGCCGCGCGGGACCCGCACCGCGCCGCGGCGGCGGTCCACGTCCACGGCCGCCCACCCGGCCGCCTGCACGAGCCGCAGGCGCGGGGCCGCGCGGCCGGCGACCTCGTCGAAGTCACGGTCGTAGCCGAGCAGGCGCAGGGACCGCCCGACGGTCGGGTCGACGGCCCCACCGGTGAGGCGGGCGGCGCGCAGTCCGGCGTCGATCGCCTCGAGGCACAGCGGGCTCACGTCGACCCAGCGTCCGGCCCGCCGGCTGATTCCCGACAGCTCCGAGTCGTCGCGGAACCGGCTGCAGGCGCGGTCGATGCGGTCGAGCTCGTCCTCGACCAGGCGTCGGGCCGCGTCCAGGCGGTCGTGCCGGTCAACGAAGACGTCGACGCCGGTCCCCAGCGCCGACCAGTGCGCCGACCAGGCGGTCATCAGGATCCGCCGGAGACCGCTCCGCCGCCGGAGTCCGGCGCCACGGAGCCGCTGGAATCCCCGCCGGAGGCGCCCGGGTCGGTCGGGGCACCCGTGTCGCCCGAGGCCCCGGGATCGGTCGGAGCGCCCTGGTCGGAGCTCCCGGCCGAGCCGGCGCCGGGGTCGCCGGACGCGCCTGGGTCCGAGCCGGCGCCGGCGGGGTCGCTCCCGGGGTCGGAGGGCGGCTGCGACGGCGGCTGGAGGCCCTGGTCGTTCGGCGTGGTGGTCGCGTCCGGCTGCGCGGGAGCGGCGCTCGTGGCCGGGCGCGCGGGGCTCGCCGCGCGCGCCTTGCCGGAGCGGCCACCGAAGGCATCGGCGGCGAGCTTGGCCAGCCCGCCGGTCAACACGACCGAGGCCGCGACGGCCCAGCCGGTCAGTCGCGAGATCCGTCGTAGCCCGCCATCGCGGGCCGACACGCGATTGGGATCGCGATCGGGTACCCCGTGCATCGTGCCCAGAGTGTTCCCGCCATGCCTAAGAGGCCGCTAAGACAACTCCCAAGGGATGGCAAAGAGGCTGCCGTCAGCGCCGGCGACGCTGCACGGCCGGAAGCACCCTGAACGTCGTCGACTTGGCGCGCGACAGGTTCTTCGCCGCATCCGTGGCGGTCACGGTGAGCCGGTAGCTGCCGGGCTTCAGCGTCTTGCGTCGGGTGAGACGGCCCTGGAACTTCACGCGGTGCCGCCCCGCGCTCGTCTTGTACGAGAGGCTCGGGCTGACGTTGATCACGCGGGTGCACCGCTTGCGATGTCGGCGCGCTCGCGTCGCGGCCAGGCAGCGGCGACCGACCTTCCGCCCCGGGAGCAGCTGGGCGAACGTGAACTTGGTGGTGGACTGCTCACTCACGCGAAAGCCGATGGTCGTGCCGACGATCGGGCTGGCCGTGCGGGAGAAGCTCGCGAGCGCCGATCCGAGGTGCCAGGTGCGGTGCGTCAGGCTGAGAGAGGAGACCGCCGGGGCGGTCGTGTCGCCGGTACCGCCGCCACCGGGCGGAGGCGTTGTCGTGCCCGGCGCGGAGACGCCGCTGACGCGCGCGATCTTCTTGGCGGTCTCGAGGCCCACCCACAACGTGTCGCCGGGTCCCTTGGTGAGGTAACGGGGGCCCGCGTTGGCGCTCAAACCGGTCAACGTCGTCTGTGCGCCGCCGGGGGTCAACCGCAGCAGGTCGTTCCCCCCGAAGCGCGTGAACCAGTACGCACCGTCGTTGCCGAAGACGATGTCGGTCGGGTCGCCGCTGCCGCCGGGCGCGACGATCCGCTGCGGCGTGCCGCCGGGTGTGATCAGGCCGACCTCTTCCGGCTGCACGATCGGATCCGAGAACGCGATCTGGTTACCGGGGCCCGCGGCGGTAGCCATCGGCCCACCGGTAGGCGCCGTGTTGTAGCTCGTGGGCGCCCCGGCGGTCGTGACGCTCACGATGCGATGACCGTCCTTGTCGGCGACCCAGAGGTTCCCGTCGTTGCCGCGGGCGATTCCACGAGCGGTGGTGACGACCGCGTACGGCGTGAATCCCGAGGGATTTCCGGGTGGGATCTTGATCACGTTCGTACCGCTCGCCGTCCAGAGATTGTTGTCGGGACCTGTGGTGATGCCCTCGGGGCCGCCGATCGAGTTGATCGTCGTTGGGGTGCCAGCTGTCGGGTTGCCCGGCGAGATCTTCACCACGCCGTTGATCTGCGTGACCCAGAGGTTGCCGTCCGGTCCCGTCGTGATGCCGTTCGGCGAGCTGAGGTTCGCATTGTCGAACTCCGTCACCGCTCCGGCCGGCGTCAGCTTGGCGAGCTTGTTGTTATCCAGCACAGCCCAGATGTTCCCGTCGGAGCCTTGCGCGAGGTGCTTCGGCGCGCCGCTGAGCGTTCCCGCTGTGGGGAACTCTCCGCTGACGGCCGGAGCCGCCGAGGCCGTCGCGGGTACGAGGGCGAATAGCACGAACAGGCTGATGAGGAGACGGGGCATCTGTTCCTTCCGGCGACGAGGCAGCGGTGCGCGCTAGCTGACGATGGTGAACGTCGTCGTGCGGCTGGAGGACTTGCCGTTGGCGTTGGACGCCACGGCGGTCACCTTGTAGGTGCCGGGCGAGAGCTTGCGCCCGCGGAGCCGGCCGGTGAACTTGAAGCTGTTCGCACCGGCGGCGCCCGCGCGGCTGAAGCTGCCGCTCACGTTGACGTAACGCGAGCACCGGCGCCTCGTCCGGTTGCTGCGCCTCGGCGCAACGCAGCGGCCGTTCACTCGGCGGCCGGTCGTCCTGCGCTGCAGCGTGAAGGTCGTCGTGGCCGCCTGCGACAGCGTGTAGGAGACCTTCGTGCCGATCGGGATCACGCGCCGCCGCGTGCGCGCCACGCTCGCACCCCGGGAGGCGGAACGGAACGTCTTCGGGCTGACCGAGAACGCGCTCAGGCTCGGCTTGCCCGCGCCCGGCGGGGGCGGCGGGCAGTTGGGCGGGCAGCCGGGGGGCGGGGTGGTGAAGGTGATCGTGGCCTGGATGGCGATCTGCTGGTTCGTCAGCGGCGGGTTGGTGCTAGGGCTCATCGGCGGGCCGTTGTCGCTCAGGCTGTTCGCGCCGTAGAACAGGTCGTAGGTGTCGGAGGCGCTGGTCGACCCAAAGGTCGGCACCGGTGCGTTGCCGTTCGCGACCATGCCAATCAGATCACCCTTCTTCAACGGAATCGACGTCGTAAAGGGGCCGCGAACCTTGTCGGTGGTGTCAGGCACCGTGAAGTTGTTGCTCGTCCCTACGACGACGAACTTGCCGCCGGCCACCGATCGCACGATACGCAGCGCGTACACGCTCCCCATCGGAGTGGACGGAGTTCGGAGGCTCCACGACGTCACCGTCCCATCGACCGGTGAGGCCCCAACGAACTGCGCGGCCGAGGACGAGCCGACTTGGACGTCCGTGCAGGTAACCCCGCACAGACTGCTGTTGCTCGGCAAACCGCCGGTGAGCTGGACCCGTCCCAGCACCGTCGTGGCCGCCGGCGCGCTCGCCGGGATCGCCAACGCGATCGCGAGCGCCGTCGCCGCAACTGCCAGACCCGTCCGCTTGCCGATCCTTCGCATCATCTCTCCTCCGGTCTCAACACGAGCGATCACCATACGGAGCGGTCTCCGCCACGTCCATCGCGACGGCGACACACCGACTGTGACGCCCGCGACGCATGCTCTCAGTCCTCGGGAGCCTCGAGCGTCTCGACGTGGAAGAGCCGCAGGTGGCCGCAGTGGTCGCAGTAGACGCCGAGGAAGGACGCACCGAGATCGACCTTCATGGCCCCGCCCACGTGCGGCATCCCGCAGGCGGGGCACACCAGGGCGACGCCCTTGGCGGCGAGTGTGTCGTGCAGATCGTCGAGTTCCACGAGATCGATCTCCTTTCCGGCCTCGGATCCGGCGAACCTACCGGCAAGGCCCCGTGTGACGTCCATCACACAGCGTTGAACGAGATTCAGCAGCGCGATACGCTCCCTGCGAGGTAGACGACGAGGGAGGTTCCGGCAGATGGCGACCCGTACGTCCGCAGTCGAGATGGTCTCCTACGAGGACCTGTACCAGCGCTGGGAGCAGGGCAACTGGAGGACCAGCGAGCTCGACTTCTCGCAGGATCGCGAGGACTGGCGCGAGAAGTTCTCCGACCTCGAGCGCCGCGCCGCGCTGTGGAACTACGCGATGTTCTTCCACGGCGAGGACAGCGTCGCGGACAACCTGTCTCCCTACATCGACGCGGCGCCCCGCGAGGAGCAGAAGTACTTCCTCACCACCCAGCAGGTCGACGAGGCCCGCCACGCCGTCTTCTTCGCGCGGTTCATGTCCGAGGTCGTCGACACCGGCGACTCGATCGCCGCGTCGCTCGCGACCACGCAGCCCGAGCTGAGCTGGGGCTTCAAGAAGGTCTTCGGCCGCCTCGACCGGATGGCCGACGAGCTGCGCAGGGACCGCTCCAGGCCGAAGCTCGCCGCCGCCGTCACGCTCTACCACCTCGTCGTCGAGGCGTCGCTCGCCCAGCCTGGGCAGCACTTCATCGAGGATTACCTCGGCGAGCGCGGCGTGCTCCCCGCCTTCTTCGAGGGGATGCAGAACATCTCGCGCGACGAGCAGCGCCACATCGGCTTCGGCGTCAAGCTCCTGTCGGACCTCAAGGACGAGGACCCCGAGGTCCCCGCCGCGGTCGCGGAGATCCTGCGCGAGGTGATCCCGTGGGCGACCGCCGTGTTCGTGCCGCCGAACTGGGACGAGCGCTACATCACCTGCTTCGGATCGACGATGGTCGAGGTCTTCCAGGTCGGCGCGAACTCGCTCGACGCCAAACTGCGCGCGGCCGGCATGCCGCCCGAGGAGCTGCCTGGCGGCGTCCCGCTGGAATCCGATCTCAGTTCGGAGGACCGCGCGAAGCGCGGCATCGCGTTCCTGCGCGGGAACATCCTCGGCGAGAAGAACGGCCCGCCGTCGCAGGATCCCGAGCTGCTGGACATGTACTTCGACTCGATCCGCCGCGGCCTGTCCCAGGCCTATGCCGCCCCCGAGCCGATCACGCTGCAGTGGGACTTCCGCGACGCCGAGCCCTGGCACCTGCGGATCGACAACGGCTCCAGCGAGGTGGCGCGCGGGCGCGTCGAGTCCGCCGACATCACGTTCCGCTGCCGCTTCGAGGACTGGGTCGACACCTCGATGGGCCGCGCGGACCCGCGGCGCATGCTGGCCACCGGACGCATGATCCCGCGCGGCAACCCGCGCACGCTCTGGCGCGCGCGAAGCCTGTTCTCGCGCTAGCCGCCGTCCGCGGCTAGAGGTGGACCGAGGCCATTCCGGCCTCGTCGTAGCGCTCGCCGGCCACCGCTGGCAGCTCCGCGTCGATACGCGCCAGATCGTCCGGCGTGAGCTCGACGTCGACGGCGCCCGCGTTCTCCTCGAGGTAGGCGCGTCGCTTCGTCCCGGGGATCGGCACGATGTCGTCGCCCTGGGCGAGGACCCACGCGAGCGCCAGCTGCGCCGGCGTGATCCCCTTCTCGGCGGCGATCTCGGCCACCTTGGCCGCCAGCCTGCGGTTGGCGTCGAGGTTCGCCCCGGTGAACCGCGGGCCGGTGCGGCGGAAGTCGCCCTCGTCGAGCTCGTCCGGGGAGGTGAACCGCCCGGAGAGAAACCCGCGCCCCAGCGGGGAATAGGCCACGAACCCGATGCCCAGCTCGCGGCAGGTGGGCAGGATCTCCTCCTCGGGGTCGCGCGTCCACAGCGAGAACTCGGTCTGGACCGCGGTGAGCGGATGGATGGCGTGGGCGCGGCGGATCGTCTCCGGCGCGGCCTCACTGAGCCCGAGGTGACGGACCTTCCCCGCCTCCACCAGCTCGGCCATCGCCCCTACCGTCTCCTCGATCGGGACGTTCGGGTCGACCCGGTGCTGGTAGTAGAGGTCGACGTGATCGGTCCCGAGCCGCTGGAGCGAGCCCTCGATCGACGTGCGCACGTGCTCCGCCGAGCCGTCGAGCGGGCCCAACGTCGAGAGGTCGCCGGGCTTCGTGGTCGGCTCGATCCGCCGGGCGAACTTGGTCGCGATCACGTACTCGTCGCGCCGGCCGCGGATCGCCCGGCCGACCAGTTCCTCGTTGGTCATCGGCCCGTACAGCTGCGCCGTGTCGAGGAAGTCGATCCCGAGCTCGCGGGCGCGCTGGATCGTGGCGATCGCTTCGCCCTCGTCGGTGGACCCGTAGAACGCGGACATCCCCATGCACCCGAGCCCCAGAGCCGAGACCTCGAGCGATCCAAGCCTGCGTCGTGTCATTGCCATCGGTCTCTCCTCGTCATCGAGGGGTCATACGCCGACCTACCCGCATCCCGGCGCGACCCAACACTCCCAGGTCCCGCCGACGCGCGCCATAGGCTGTTCCGCGTGGGCCTGTTCAGCCAGGGAAGCGGGGACGGCGCCGTGACGCGCCGGACGTCCACACTTGCGCTGGGCACTGTCGCCGCCACGATCCTGCTCCTGGGGCCGGCGCCGGGTGCCACCGCCGCGTCCCTGTCGGGAACCGTGCTCGCGGCGAGTCGTCCCGTGGTCGGCTCGACCGTCGAGCTCTACGCCGCCGGGAGCACCCGCGCGACCCGGCTCGGCGCCGCGCCGACGAATGGCGGCGGCGCCTTCAAGATCGCGTTCACCGACCCCGGCGGCGGCGCTCCCCTGTACGTCGTCGCCACGGGCGGGAGGCCGAAGGCGCGGGCCGCCGGCGTCGGCCGCGCCCTGCGCCTGATGGACGTCGCCGGCGCGACCGGCGCGCCGCTGGCCTCGGTGCAGATCAGCGAGCAGACGACCGTCGCCTCCGCCTACGCCTTCGCCCAGTTCCTCGTCGGCAAGACCGTCGCCGGACCCTCCCCCGGCCTGCCCAACGCCGCCGCCACGGTCGCGAACCTCGTCGAGCCGGCGACCGCCAAGGTCAGCTTCGTGCTGGCGAACCCGCCGAACGGCACCGCCACCGAGGCGCTGCCGCTGTTCAACACGCTGGCCAACGTGCTGGCGAGCTGCACCCGCGGGACCCCGAGCAGCTGCCGCCGGCTCTTCGCCCTCGCCCGGCCGGCCGCGCGGCCCGCGCCCCGCAACACGCTGGACGCGATCCTGAACATCGCGCACGCTCCCGGTCGGAACACCGCCGGCCTGTTCCGGCTCCAGCGGCCCCGGACGTACGGTCCGGCGCTGACGTCGAGGCCGGCGGCGTGGACGCTCGCGCTCGTGTACACGGACGGCGGCTTCGACGCCCCGGGGCGGATGGCATTCGACGCGGCCGGGAACGCCTGGGCCGGGAACAACTTCGAGCCGCCGGGGACGACGGCCGGGTTGGGCGTCACCGTCCTGAGCCCGACCGGCCGGCCGATCCTCGGAAGCCCGCTGACCGGCGGCGGCATCAAGGCTGTCGGCTTCGGGACGGCGATCGACCAGGTGGGGCGCGTCTGGCTCGGCAACTACGTCGGGAACAGCGTGTCGCTCCTGGATGCGCAGGGTCATGTCCTCTCGCCGCCCGGCGGGTACACGGCGAACGGTCAGATCAGCAAGCCTCAGGGCCTGGCGGTCGACCGGCAGGGGAGCATCTGGATCCCCAACTTCGCCGGCACGGGCGGCACCAGCAGCGTCACGATCTTCCGCCGCGGCGATCCCGCCGTGCACCAGACGGTGACCGGCGGGGGCATCAACCTGCCCTTCGCCGTCGCGATCGACTCGGGCGGGAACGCCTGGGTGACGAACAACTCGACGTCGCCGACGACGATCGGCAGCGTGACGAAGATCGCACCGGACGGGACGCCCTCGTCGAACTCGCCGATCTCCCTCGGCCGCGCGCGATCGCCGCAGGGCATCGCGGTCGACAGCGCCGACAACCTCTGGGTGGCGAGCCTCGCCTCCAGCGACCTGACCCAGATCAGCAACCGGGGGCGCGTGCGCAACCACGCCGTCGCGGGCCGTCCCGGTCTGTGGGGCGTGGCGGTGGACGGCGCGGATCACGTCTGGGCCGCCGGGTTCGTGCACCCGAGCCTCATCGAGCTGTGCGGTCGGAGGCGATCGACCTGCCCGCCCGGGACGCGGACGGGCGACCCGATCTCGCCGGTCAGGAGCGGGTTCGTCAGCCGCGCGCTGCAGCACCTGACCGCCGTGCAGGTGGACCAGTCCGGCAACGTCTGGGTCGCGAACAACTGGAGCAACGGGTCCCCGCTGTCGCGGTTCGTCGGCGGCAACGGGCTGGTGCAGTTCGTCGGCCTCGCCGCACCGGTGCGGGCGCCGCTGATCGGCCCGCCGCAGCGGCCCTAGCGTCAGCGCAGGCGGCCGCGCGCGGTCAGCGTGAAGCCGCCGCCCGGCGCGGCCCGAGCGCCGACGCCGTCGACGTGGACGTGCGGGTCGGTGAACACGGTCAGCGCGGCGAACCCGCCGAAGGGCACGTCGGGTGCGATCTTGAGCTTGCCGTCCTGGGCGAGCAGGACCGCGTTCGCCGAGATCGTGGTCCCGAACAGCGTGGCCGTGCCGCGCAGCACGAGCTGGCCCGCGCCGGACGCGACCGGCCGCACGTCGAACCCCTGAGGCAGCGCGGAGCGCAGGTCGGCGTCGGTGACCGTCGCCTCGCCCTCGAGCCGGCCGTCGCGCTTGCGCAGGCGCGCGCCGCGCAGGCGCAGGGTCAGCACGTCGAGCTCGCGCGTGGTCGCGTCAACGCGGCCGGCATCGGCGGTGCGCCCGAGCAGGTCGCCGAGGCGTCCGACGTTGGCGCGCAGGCTCGCCATGCGCACCGTCACGCGGTCCGCCTTCCCCCAGAGGAGCTTCACGGCCGGGAAGGCCGACACGTGCACGCTCTCGACGCGGCCGTCCTCGGCGAGCCGGTCCCGGATGCGGTTCTCGGCGATCCCCGGCAGGGCGAGCTGCGCCACGACGAGGAGCGCCAGCACGAGGACCACCACGCCGATGGCCGCCACGCGCCGCATACCGGCAGGGTAACTTGATCCGATGGCGGCTCCGCCGGTCTCCACCATCCCGGTCGACGACGGGCGCATCGGCTACCGCCGGGTCGGCGAGGGCCTGCCGCTGATCGTCCTCAACGGGCTCGCGGCGACCAACGCCGACTGGGACCCGATGTTCATCGAGCGCCTGGCCTCCGCCCACGAGCTCGTCCTGCTCGACAACCGCGGCATCGGCGCCTCGACGGACGACGGCGCCCCGTTCGACGTCGCGCGGCTGGCCCGCGACACGGCGGCCGTCATCGCGGCCCTGAACCTCGGCCCGGCGTCCGTGCTCGGCTGGTCGATGGGCGGCTTCATCGCCCAGGCGCTCGCCCTCGATCACCCGCAACGCTGTCGACCGGCTCGTCCTGCTGTCGACCGACCCCGGCGGCCCGGACGCCGTGCTCGCCGCCCCGGCCGTGCGGGCCCAGCTCGTCGACACGTCGGGGACGCCCGACGAGCAGGCTCGGCGGCTGCTCTCGCTGCTGTTCCCGGCCGAGTTCGCCGAGTCCGTGTACCGCGACTTCGGCGAAATCGTCGCGCAGGCCCGTGCCGCGCTGCCGCCGCAGCTGATCGATCGCCAGGCCGCGGCGATGGACACATGGCACGAGCACGGCGTCGCGGCCCGGCTGGGCGAGCTGCGGGCCGCCACGCTGGTGCTCACCGGCACCGCGGACCTCGTGATCCCCGCGGCCAACGCGCTGTCGCTCGTCACCGCAATCCCCGGCGCCTGGTCTGGCGCAGTTCCCCGGCGGCGGCCACGCGTTCATGGCGCAGTTCCCGCAGGCCGCGGCGAACGTGATCAACGAGTTCCTGGCGCTCTGAGCGTCAGCGCGCGGGCGCCGGCTCCGGCGTGCGCTCGAACCCGCGGCGCGGCAGCACCCGCGCGAGCGGCTTGGGCAGCCACCAGTTCCAGTCGCCCAGCAGCTCCATCGTCGCGGGCACCAGGATCAGCCGGACGATCGTCGCGTCGATGAGGATCGCGATCGCGTTGCCGAGCCCGAGCTCCTTGATCGAGGGCACGCCGGTGAACGTGAACACCAGGAACACCGACGCCATGATCAGCGCGGCGCTGGTGATCGTGCGCGCGGATGCGGCCAGGCCCTCCGCCACGGCCTGGCGGGAGTCGCCGGTCGCCTCCCAGCGCTCGCGGATGCGCGAGAGCAGGAACACCTCGTAGTCCATCGAGAGTCCGAACACGACCGCGAGCACGAGCGGCGGCGTGAGCACGTCGAGGTGGCCGAGGTGATCGAAGCCCAGCAGTCCGTCGAGCCAGCCCCACTGGAACACGACCACGAGCACGCCGTAGGCGGCGCCGACCGAGAGCAGGTTCATCAGCACCGCCTTGAGCGGCAGCACCACCGAGCGCAGCAGGATGAGCAGCACGACGTAGGAGAGCCCGAGGACGAACAGGATGATCTTCCACATCGCGCCCGAGATCATGTTCTGCACGTCGTACTGGCGCGCGGCCGAGCCGCCGACCGCGGTCGCGGCCGCGGGGACGGTCCGCGGAAGGTCGTGGCGCAGCCGCGCGACGAGGTCCTTCGACGCGGTCGCCTCCGCCTCGCGGCGCGGGATCGCGGTGACGAGCGCGGCGTGGCCATTACGGGATATGCGCACGCCCGCGACGCGCACGACCTGCGGGTCGCCGGCCAGGCGCAGGCGGACCGCGTCGACCGCGGCGCGATTGTCGGGCGCGGTCGCGGTGCCCCGGTCGAAGCGGACGAGCACGCCGACCGGGCTCGAGGCGCCGCGGCCGTCGAGGGCGGACGCCGCCTCGAAGCCCACGCGCGTCTCGTTGCCCTTGGGGAACTGGGCCAGCGCGCCCGTGCTCGTGTGCAGTGACAGCACGGGCGCGGCAAGGACGAGCAGCAGGGACGAGGTCGCGATCACGGCGACGACCGGCCGCCGCATGACCGCGTTGGTCCAGCGCCGCCAGAAGCCGAGCCGCTCGGCGTCGGGGTGCGTCGAACCCGGCCGGCGGGGGGCGCGGGAGCGCATCAGCAGACCGGTGATCGTGAACAGGCGGTTGCGCGCGTACGCGCGGCGGCCGAACAGCGCGATCAGCACGGGCAGCAGGGTCGCCGAGGCGACGACGGAGACGGCGACGACCAGCATCGCGCCCAACGCCATCGAGCGCAGCGCCTGATTGTCGATCATCCACAGGCCGGCGAGCGACACGATCACGGTGAGACCGGAGAAGGCGACGGCGGTGCCCGAGGTCGCCATCGCGGTCGCGCGTGCGGCCGCGCGGTTGGCACCGCCCTGGATCTCCTCCCGGTAGCGGGCGAGGATGAAGAGCGAGTAGTCCACCGCCACGCCGATCCCGATCATCGAGGCCATGTTCGTGACGAAAACCGACATGTCCATGGAGCGCGACAGCAGGTAGATGGCGGCTCCGGTGACGAGCACCGAAACGCCGCCGAGCGCGAGCGGCAGCGCCGCCGCGGCGAACGACCCGAACACGGCCACCAGGATCAGCAGCACGATCGGGAACCCGATCGACTCGGCCCTGGCGAGGTCGGTCTTGGAGACCTCCTGCAGCCCGGCCCACAGCGCGCCCTGGCCGATCAGGTGCGTCGCGACCCCGTCGCGCGGGCCGGCATCGACACGCAGGCGCTCGCGTAGGCGCTTGGCCACGTCGGAGGACGCGTCCTCGGGCACGGTGATCCGCAGCGGGACCACGAAGGGGCGGCCGGCCGCGGCGGCGCGGTCGGCCGCGGCGCGGGCAGCGGGCGTCAGCCCGACGCCGGCGAGGCGACCGGCGGCCCGTGCCAGCCGATCGACGGCGGCGCGCCGTTGATCGGGGCGGGCGCCCGCCTGCGGGACGAGGACGGCGCCGAGCTCAGTTCGCTCCACGCCGGGGAAGTCACGGCCGGTCGCGTCGGCCACGGTCTTCGAGGGGGAGCCCGGGACGTCGAACCCGCCGCCGCGCAGGTGGTCGGACTGACGCATCGCCAGCGGCAGCGCGGCGAGCAGCAGCGCGATCCACACGCCGAGGACGAGCCAGCTCCGGCGGCGCAGCACCCGATCCAGCTTGAGCATGAACGTCTGCATGTGCGCGCGACCTCCGAGCCGTCTCGGTCCCCTGACTGGCCGGCCAGCCAGGCCGGTCGCGGGATCAAATCGCGCCTACGCGCGCGCGTGTGTGAAGCGGCTCACACGCCGTCGGTCAGCAGCGCGCGCGCACACGTGATCCCGGCGCGCAGCGTGGCGGCGAAGTCGAGGTCCGGCTCCATGAGCATGCGCATCGACATGCCGTCGCCGAGCGCGAGCACCGTCGTCGCCACCGCCTCGGGCTCGTCGTGGAGGGTCAGGACCCCCTCGCGCTGCTTGGCCTCGAGCAGCCCGGCCACGTGCTCGCGGGTGCGGCGGTAGAGCCCGGCGACCTCGGCGGCGATCTCGTCGTTGCGCCGCGCGGCGGTGAACAGCTCGAACACGAGGGTCACGAAGCCCGGGTCGTGCTCGACCATGTCCTCCAACGAACGGACGAGCACGTCGATGAAGTCGTCGGCCGTGTGGGCGTCGGCGAGCGCGTCGTCCAGCGTCGCCAGGCGGATGTCGCTGTCGCGCCGCACGACCTCGACCAGCAGGCGCTCCTTCGTCCCGAAGTAGTAGTGCAGCAGGCCGCGGGAGACGCCGGCCTCCCGTGCGACGTGGTCGAAGGTCGAGCCGGCGGCGCCGCGCTGCGCGACGCTGGCCCGCATCGCGTCGACGATGCGCTGCGCGCGCTCCCCGGTCAGGCGGCGAGTCTTGGCGGCGGCCTCCATGGCACCGATGCTAGCTGGCCGGCCAGCCAGAGGCCGGGAGATCCGCTGCGGGAACGACGAGGGCGCCCCGCGGGGCGCCCTCGGATACGTCGGAATCGGGTGACGACGTCAGGCCGCGGGTGTCGCCTCGGCCTCCGGCGCTGGCGCGGTGGGCGCGGTCGTGGAGGTGTAGTCGAACTCCTCCTCGGCCCCGAACAGCGCGTCGAGCACCTTCGAGCGCAGACTCTCGCTGAGCGCGAGCGCGAGCCCGGCGGCCACCACCAGGAACAGCAGCTTGCGGCCGAGACGGCGCTTGCGCCTGCGCTTCTTGGGACCCTCGTTGAGCGCCACGGCGACCTCGCGCAACGACCCGGCCGCCTCGCGCAGGTCACGGTGGAGCTTCTTGTCTTCCATGAGCACCTTCGAGGGGGCCTTGCCGTTCGCCAGCCGCCCGTAGGCGCGCCGCGAGACCTCGAATGCGTCGCGGATGTTCTGCCGCAGCTCCGCGTCCTGAACGATGCGCTGGACATACGGGCTGCTCGCGACGCTCTGATAGGCGCTGCCGGCCTTGGCCGCTCTGTCTCGTGCTGCCATAGCTCTCCCTCGGAACCGATTGCTGGTGGTCGGAGCATACCCGGCCGGCGAAGAATGGCCCGCGACGGCGTAGCATTCCGCACGTGGGGATGGTGCGAGCCTGGTGGCAGGGCACGGCACGCGCGGCGGGGGCGGCAGTGCTCGTCCCTGCGGCGATCGTCGCGGCGGCCGGCGTCATCGCGCTCGGGGGCGGTGGGCTCGGCGGGCTCGGCTCGCTCCGCCAGCTCCTCTCCGGCCCCGCGCTGGCGGGGCCGTCCGGGGGCGTGGGAACCAACGGCGGCACCCGCGCACAGACCCGCGCGACCGTAGTACGCGTGCCGCTGCTCGCCGCGGTGCCGCCGGCGCCCGGGGCCGCCGGCGGAGCGGGCCGCTCAGGCGGGAACGGAACGGGCGGGCGCACCGGGCTGGCATCCGGCCCCGGCACGGAGCTCGGCGGGCGCCCGACCGGTGGCGGGCCGACGACCGGGTCGCCCGGCGGCGGACCCGCCGGCGGGAACACCTCGACCGGCACCGCGCCGCCGGCTCCTCCGGCAGCTGCACCCACGCCGCTGACGCAGGTCGGCAACGCCGTCAAGCAGATCGCCGCGCCACTGCCCGATCCCGTGCGCTCGACCGTCGAGCAGGTCGCCGACACCGTGACCGGCGCCACCGGCCGCGCGCTCGGCGGCAGCTAGTCCGCGGCGCCGAGCGAATCCACGAGCGAGAGCAGCTCGAGCGGCGAGAAGGGCTTGGTGAGGAAGAGGTCCGCTCCCGCCGCCGCGGCCTCGCGCTGGGCGTCGTCGCCGCCGGCGGCGGTGAGCATGACGATCGTCGCGTCGGCGGTCGCGGGGAGCGCGCGCAGGCGCTCGCACGCCTCGATGCCGTTGAGACGCGGCATGTCGAGGTCGAGGAAGACGAGCGCCGGCCCGTCCCGCTCGGCGACGGCCACCGCCTCCTCCCCGTCGGCGGCCTCGGTCAGCTCGAAGCCGGCGACGTCCTCGAGCGTGGTGGCGATCAGGTGTCGGATCAGCGGGTCGTCGTCGACGATCAGGACCGCGGGCACGGAAGGTCAGCCGATCTCCGTCCGGATGCGCTCGAACTCGGCGTCCGGAATGCCGTCGAACGCCTTCACGATGCCCGGGTCGAACTGCGTCCCGGAGTTCTCGCGGATGACCTCCCGCGCGTCAGCGAACGAGCTGGCGGTGCGGTATGGACGGTCGGTGGTGAGCGCGTCGAGCGTGTCGGCCACGGCGAACACCCGGGCCGCCAGCGGGATCGTCTCCGCCGCGAGCTCGTCGGGGTACCCGGTCCCGTCCCAGCGTTCGTGGTGGGAGCGCACCACGTCGCGGGCCTCGCCGAGGAACTCGACGTCGCGCACGATCTCCCACCCGATCACCGGATGACGCGCCATCAGGCGGAACTCGTCGGGCTCGAGCGGCTCGGGCTTGAACAGGATCGCGTCGGGGATCGCGACCTTGCCGACGTCGTGGAGCAGGAAGCCGAATTCGATCTCGGGCCGGTCCGTCAGCTCGGTCCCGGTGGCGGCGGCGATCGCCAGGGCGTAGGCCGCCACGCGGTCGGCGTGGTGCCCGGTGTAGGCGTCGCGCGCCTCGACCGCGTTGGACAGCGCCCGCACCGTGGCGACGTAGGAGCGGCGCAGCTCCTGCGCGGAGTCGCGCTCGCGCTTGAACGTCTCCCGCAGGTCCGCGGCGTAGCGCTCGAGCTGCTGCGTCTGGGCGCCGGCCCGGCGTTCGTGCTCGGCGAGCTCGGCGCGCAGGCGCGCGACCTCCGCCTCGAGTTCGGTCGTGCTCGCCCCCACGCGGCTCAAGCGTACTCGTCTCCTCCGAATTCCAGTGCCTCGAGGATCTCGCGCGCCGCCGCGTCGAACGGCACGGGCTCGGGGTCCATCTTGGCCAGCCCCGGCACAGCCTCGCCGGTCGAGAACACGACGACCGCGCGCGCCATCCGGCGTCCGCGCAGGTCGATCGCGCGCAGCACCTGCGGGAGGCCCGCCAGGCCGGCGTCGACCAGCGCCGCCTCGAAGCGGTGCGACTCGCACTCGCGCGCGGCGGCGGTCGCGTTCGTCGCCCACTCGAAGGGGATGCCCAGCCGTTCCAGCTCGGGCTCGAGCTGCGCACGGGTCCCGGCCCGCCCCACCACCAGCGCGCGCACGCGCCCGGCGAGGACGGCCGATCCGAGCGCGTAGGTCAGCTCGTCGGCATCGATCGGCTTGGAGACCGCCCACTCCGAGTGCAGCGCCTGCCCGCCGGAGAAGACCGACACGATCACCACCGGGAGGTGCGTCAGCGCGGCGTCGGAGCGGATCGCGCGCAGCACCTCGAACCCGCTCATGCCCGGCATCAGGATGTCCAGCGTGACGGCGTCGAAGGTCTCCTCGCGCAGGCGCTCCATCGCGTGCTCCCCGCTGTGCACCGTGACGGCGTCGACATCGAACGGCGCGAGCTGAGCGGCGATCAGCTCGGCGATCGCCGGCTCGTCGTCGATCACCAGCACGCGCTTGCCGCGGATCGCCTCGGCCGCGTCGGCCCCCGCTTCGGGCTCGAGCGCGCGGGGCAGGCGCACGCGGAAGGTCGTCCCCCGGCCCAGCTCGCTCTCCACGTCGATCGTGCCGCCGTGGAGGTCGACCAGCGACCGGACGATCGACAGCCCGAGCCCGGTGCCGCTCGGCCCGTCGCCGTCTCCGGCGCGGTAGAAGCGGTCGAAGACCTGCTCGACCTCCTCGGGCGTCATGCCCCGCCCATTGTCCGACACGGCCAGCGACACGAAGCGGTCCTCGGCCTCGACCGCCACGACGACGCGGCCCCTCTCGCGCGTGTAGAGGTGGGCGTTGGTGATGAGGTTCGTCAGGACCTGGCGCACGCGGGCGGGATCGGCCAGGGCGCGCGGCATGCGCTCCTCGACGTCGACCTCGAGCCGCTGGCCCTTCTCCTCGAAGCGCGGGCGCATCAGGGCCGCGACCTCGTCGACGGCCTCGCCGAGGTCCAGCGGGCGCCGGCGCAGCTCGATCTGCCCGGCCTCGACGCTCGCGACGTCGAGGAGGTCGTTGGCCAGCTCGACCATGCGGTCGGCCGAGAGCAGGATCATCTCGGCGAACTCGCGCTCGCGGTCGTTGAGCTCGTCCGAGAGCGCGAGCAGCTCGGCGAAGCCCTTGATCGACGTCAACGGGCTCCGCAGCTCGTGGGAGGCGGTGGCGACGAACTCGCTCTTGAGCCGGTCCAGCCGCGCCCGCTCCGACACGTCGCGCACGGTCCACACCGTGCCGGCCTCCTCGCCGGCGCCGAGCGGCACGGCGGTGATCGCGAGCGTGCGGCCACCGTGCTCGACGACGACCTCGGCCGCGAGCGCGTCGTCCAGCGGCGGCAGCGGCGAGGCCGGCCCGTTCGCGCGCTCGCCGGGCCGCAGGGCCGCGACCAGCTCCTCGGCGCGGGGGTTCACCGCCGTGACGACCCCGTCGGCATCGCAGCTGACGAGCGCGTCGCCGAGGCTCTCGACGGTGACGGCGAGCCGCTCGCGCTCGGCGTCGAGCGCCCTGCTCGCCGCGTCGAGGTCCGCGGCCATCGCGTTGAAGCTCTCCCCCAGCTCACGCAGCTCGCGCGGGCCGTCGGGATCGAGCCGCGGCTCGAGGTCGCCCCCGGCGACCCGACGGGTCGCGTGCACGAGCTGGTCCAGCGGCCGGCGCAACACGCCAATCAGCAGTGTGGCCAGGGCGAGCGCGGCGAGCACCGCCAGGCCGCCGGCCACGGCGATCGTGAGGACCGCGCGCCGGGTGTCGGAGCCCGCGCGGTCGCGTGCCGACGCGCGCCGCGCGCGCTGGCGGGCCTCCAGCGCCGGCTCCAGCGAGCGCACGTCTCCAGTCGCCAGCGCACGCTCGACGAGGCGGGCGCTGGCGCCGTCGCCGCGGGCGAGGCGGCGCGCCTCGTCGCCCGCCGCCGCCACCGCCGCATCGGCCTGGCGCCGCTGGGCGCGCGCAGCCGGCGAATCGGGGGCGCGGCGCGCCGCCTCGGCCACCACGCCGGCCGCCAGCAGCCGCGCCCCGCTGGTCTGCAGCTCGTAGGTGTCGGCCAGGCGGTCCTCGTAGCGCTGGCGGGCGTCGTACAGCGCGGCGATGCCGAGTGCCGCGATCACCGCGAGCGCGAGCGTCAACCCCAGGAGGGCGACCTGGAAGGAGCGGGCGAGCGACAACCGGCGCACAGCGCGGGACGGTAGCGCCCGCACGGGCGGCCCGGCGCCGTCGGCGGAATACTTGCGGGCATGGATCAGGACCTGATCCGGCGCCTGCACGCGGGCTTCGGCGCCTTCGACGCCGGCGACTTCGCGACGGCCGCCTCCTACTTCCACCCCGACATCGAGTGGGACTTCTCCGCGCTGCCCGGCGAGGGCGTCATCCGCGGCCGCGAGGCGCTGCGGGCCTACTTCGAGAGCCTCGGCCAGGTGTGGGCCGAGATGACCAACGACATCGAGGACATCGAGACGGCCGGCGACGAACGCGTGCTCGTGATCGCCCGGCTGCGCGCCCGCGGCCTGCGCAGCGGCGTCGACGTCGACGCGCCGGTGGCGTACCTGTGGGAGATGCGCGACGGCGCGGCGTTCCGCATCCGGCTGTTCTTCGACCGCGACGCGGCGCGGCACGCGGCGGCCGAAACCGGCTAGCGGCGTGTCCGCGTGCGCGCCGCCTTGCGCTCCGGCGCGGGCACGCGCCGCGGCCGCTTGCGGCGCACGCTCGCGGGCGCGCGGCCGTCGCGCGAACCTGGCTCCAGCGCCTCGTCGAGTACCTCGCGCACCTGCTCGACGAAGACGAATGCGATGTCCGCGCGCAGGTGCTCGGGGATCTCGTCGATGTCCTGTTCGTTGAGCTTGGGCGCGATCACCTCGGCGATCCCGCTGCGCTGGGCCGCGAGCGCCTTCTCCTTCAACCCGCCGATCGGCAGCACCTGGCCGGTGAGCGTGATCTCGCCGGTCATCGCGACGTCGTCGCGCACGCAGCGACCGGTGATCAGCGACACGAGCGCGGTCGCCATCGTGATCCCGGCGCTGGGCCCGTCCTTCGGGATCGCGCCGGCCGGGACGTGCAGGTGGATGTCGTGCGTCGCGAACCAGTTCTCTGGAAGCTCGGGCGCGACCTCCCGCGCGTGCGCGCGCACGTAGGACAGCGCGGCCTCGGCCGACTCGCGCATGACTCGCCGAGCTGGCCCGTGATCGTCAGCTTGCCCGAGCCCGGCATCGCCGTGGCCTCGACGAACAGCACGTCGCCGCCCGCCGGCGTCCACGCCAGGCCGGTCGCGACGCCCGCCTCGGCCGTGCGCCGCCGCGCCTCGGTGAAGAACCGGCGCTTGCCGAGCAGCTCGCGCGCGCGCTTCTCGGACACCGAGTAGCGCTTGGTCATCTTCCCCTCGGCGACGAGCCGCGCGACCTTGCGGCAGATCGTGCCGATCTCGCGCTCGAGGTTGCGGACGCCGGCCTCGCGCGTGTAGTCGGCGATGATCGCGCGCAGCGCCGGGGCCGTGATGTCGATCTTGCCCTTGGTCAGGCCGTTGCGCTCGATCTGGCGCGGCACCAGGTAGCGCCGGGCGATCTCGAGCTTCTCCTCCTCGGTGTAGCCGGCGAGCTCGATCACCTCCATCCGGTCGCGCAGCGGTCCCGGCACGGTGTCGAGCGTGTTCGCGGTGGTCACGAACATCACGGCGGAGAGGTCGAACGGCACGTCCAGGTAGTGGTCGCGGAACTGCGCGTTCTGCTCGGGGTCGAGCACCTCGAGCATGGCGCTGGCCGGGTCGCCGCGGTAGTCCGCGCCCATCTTGTCGATCTCGTCGATCATGAACAGCGGGTTGCGCGAGCCGGCGTCGCGCAGCGCGCGGATGATCGTCCCGGGCATCGCGCCGATGTACGTGCGGCGGTGGCCGCGGATCTCGGCCTCGTCGCGCACGCCGCCGACGCTGATGCGCTCGAACGCGCGGCCGAGCGCGCGCGCGATCGAGCGCCCGAGCGAGGTCTTGCCGACGCCCGGCGGGCCGACGAAGCAGAGGATCGAGCCGCGCGCGTCGGGCTTGAGCTTGCGCACGGCGAGGAACTCGAGGATGCGGTCCTTGACCTTCTCGATGTCGTAGTGGTCCTCGTCGAGGACCTCGCGCGCGTGGTCGAGGTCGAGGTTGTCCTCGGTCGTCTTGTCCCACGGCAGCGAGGCGATCCACTCCAGGTAGGTGCGGATGACACCGTGCTCGGCGGCGGCCGGGGGCAGGCGCTCGAGCCGCTGGAGCTCGCGGTCGGCCTGGCGGCGCACCTCCTCGGGCAGCTCGAGCGCGTCGAGCTGCTCGCGCAGCTCGTTGGCCTCGGCCACCATCTCGTCGGCCTCGCCCAGCTCCTCCTGGATCGCCTTGAGCTGCTGGCGCAGGAAGTACTCGCGCTGGGAGCGGTCGAGCTCGGACTGGACCTGGGACTGGATCTTCGTCCCGACGCGAGATCACCTCGAGCTCGCGCGCCAGGATCTCCGACAGGCGGCGCAGCCGCTTGCCGACGTCGGTCTCCTCCAGCAGGCCCTGCTTCTCCTCGATCTTCAGGCGCAGCGCGCCGGCGATCAGGTTCGCCAGCGCCGACGGGTCGTCGATGTTGGCGACCGCGAGCTGGAGCTCCTCCGGGAGGTACGGCACCTCCTCCACGATCGCGCTGAAGGTCTGCTGCACGTTGCGCATCAGCGCCGTGAGCTCGATCGACTCCTCGAGCACATCGGGCGTCCTCCTCGATCGCGGCGACGAGGTAGGGCTCATCCGCGGTCCAGCGCACGATGCGCACGCGCTGCGCGCCCTGGACGAGGATCCGCAGCGTGCCGTCGGGGACCTTGAGCATGCGCGCGATCGCGCCGGCGACGCCGACCTCGTAGAGCTGATCGGGGCCGGGCGCCTCGAGCTCGGGGTCCTTGCGAGGCCACCATCACGAGCATGCGGTTGCCGGTCAGGACGTCGTTGACGAGCTTGAT
Source organism: uncultured Actinomycetes bacterium (assembly GCA_963725645.1). Lineage (GTDB taxonomy): Bacteria > Actinomycetota > Thermoleophilia > Solirubrobacterales > Solirubrobacteraceae > JALYZC01. The sequence goes on along the minus strand of CAVRZD010000006.1, from coordinate 840,676 downwards.
CGAGCGCTCCTGTCCGACCGCGAGCGGGGTGAGCGTGTCGGGGAACGCGACGGTCTCGCGCAGCGGCAGCACGGGGAGCGCGCCGGGGAGCTCGCGCTGCACGCCGAGGTCGACGGCCCCGTCGGCGCCGGGCAGGTGCTCGATGTCCAGCTCGGTCACCGGTGGCCCACTATTCCTCGGGCGCCTTCGGCACCTCGATCGGCACGCTGCGCGGCCGCTTGTCGGCCAGCGCGAGCGGGAGCTCGACCTGCAGGAAGCCGTCCTCGTAGACCGCCCTCGCATCCTCGCCCCGAACGTCCGCCCCGAGCGCGATCCTCGCGCTGGAAGGGGCCGTGCTCGATCTCGAGCTGCTGGTACGCGCGGCCCTCGGCGTTCTCGGGGCGGCGATGGCCGGAGATCGTCAGCTCGCGGCCCTCGATCTCCAGCGCCAGCTCGTCGGGGTCGATGCCCGCCAGCTCGGCGCGCACGACGACGCGCGGCGGGTCGTCCGTGTAATAGACGTCGATCGGCGGGGAGAACCCGGCGCGGCGCCGCGCCAGGCCGGTGCGCTCGAACACGTCGCCGAACAGCTCGTCCATCTCGCGCCGCATGCGCTCGAAGTTGGCGAACAGGTCGCGCTCGGGTGCCATCGCGTTGAGCTTAGTGGGCGTGTACGCGACGTGCCGCCGGCCGGCGGCCGGTCTCAGACGGTGTAGACCGCGCCCTCGTGCGCGACCTCGACCGGCCCCCCGAAGGCCGTGCTGGCCGCCTCGCGCGCGTGCTCTTCATCGAGCTCGTCGGAGATGTGGGTGATCACGACGCGCCGGGCGCCCGCGCGGCGGGCGTGGTCGCCCGCCTCGGCCGAGGTGAGGTGGCCGCGCACCCCGTCGCGCTCCGGACGCGGCAGCGTCGCCTCCACGATCAGCAGGTCGGTGTCGCGGGCGAACTCGACCAGCTCGTCAGTCGGCCGGCAGTCGGCCCCGAAGGTGAAGCGTCCGCCCCCGTTGGTGGAGGCGACGTCGATCGCGTGCGTGGTGCAGTAGTGCGGGACGTCGTGGAAGCTGATCTTCAGCGGGCCGACGACGACCGGCTCGGACGCGTCGTACTCGTGCAGGTCGAACGCGTTCTCGATCAGGTCCTCGTTGCCCCACGCGCCGACGACGCGGCGGAAGGTCTCACGCGCGCCGAGCGGCGCGTGCAGCTCCGGCCGGGCGGGGCGGTCGGTTCCGGGCCAGCGGTCCACCGGCACCGGCTGCTGGCGCGGCGCGTAGGTGAGCGCGTACGAGTAGGGGACGAGGTCGAGGAAGTGATCGGCGTGCAGGTGGGAGATCACGACCGCGTCGACGTCGACGTAGTCGCGGAACATCCGCAGCTTCGAGAACACGCCGTTGCCGCAATCGAGCGAGCACGGTCGTCCCGTCCTCCTCGACGAGGTACCCGCTGCACGCTCCGCCCGCGTCCTGCCAGGAGGGCGACTTGCCCAATACGGTGACCCTCAAGATCCCTCAGCTCTCTGTCTGAGACTCTACCCCTGTGCTGGATTCGAGCGTGCAGTTCGTCACACAGGCGGCGTCCGCGGCAGAGCAGTTCGACCACACCGCGCTCGTGGTCGGCGCCCTGCTCGTGGTGGGCGCGCTGCTGGCCGGCCTCGTGCACCGCAGCTTCCTCTCGCTGACCGCCGTCTTCGTGATCGCCGGCTTCGTGCTGGGCAACGGCGGCCTCGGGGTGCTGGAATTCAGCCCGCGGTCGACGTTCGTGGACGACCTCGCCGTCGTCGCGTTGATCATCATCCTGTTCCGCGACGGGCTCGAGGTCGAGGCCGAGATGCTCCAGAAGGCCTGGCACGTGCCGCTGCGCAACCTCGTGCTGGCGATGCCGCTGACCGCGATCATCGTCGCCGCGGCCGCGAAGCTGTTCACCGACCTGAGCTGGACGGAGTCGTTCCTCCTCGGCGCGCTCCTGTCCCCGACCGACCCAGTCCTCTCCTCCAGCGTGGTGACCAATCCGCGGGTGCCGCGGCTGATCCGCCACTCGCTCAACCTCGAGTCGGGCATGAACGACGGGCTCGCGCTGCCGGCCGTGATCGCGTTCGCGGCGGCGCTCGACAGCACGCAGGGGAACTTCGTGTGGTGGGAGTTCGTGCTCCAGGACGTGACGCTCGGGCTGGTCTTCGGGATCGGCATGGGCCTCATCGCGTCGCTCGTGCTGCCGCGCGGCCTCGGGCTGAAGCCGGGGGTCACGTCGCACCAGAAGGCCCTGTTCGCGCTCGGCGTCGCCGCCGCGACCTACGGCATCACCGCGATCGAGCCGCACGGCAACGCTTTCATCGGCGTGTTCACCTGCGCGATCACCCTCGGCATCCGCCGGCCGGACGTCCGTGCCAGCTTCGAGCAGCGCGCCGAGGACATCATCGAGGTCGTCAAGCTCGTGATCTTTGTCGTGTTCGGCTCGCTGCTGACGTTCGACGGGCTGTTCGGCGACGGCTGGGCGGCGGTCGGGATCGTCGTCGTCACGCTGCTCGTCGCGCGCCCCGTCGCGGTGTTCGTCGCGCTCGCACGCACTGGGCTGGACACCGCGACGAAGGGCTTCATGGCCTGGTTCGGGCCCAAGGGCGTGGCGACGATGACGTTCTCGCTGCTCGTGCTGAGCAAGCCGATCCCGAACGGCGAGCGGATCTTCAACCTCGCGGCGCTCGTCGTGTTCGCCTCGATCATCGCCCATGGCCTGACCGACACGCCGGGCGCGAACTGGATCGGTCGGCGCGCCGAGGCGCGCGAGCGCGGCTCGCCGACCGGCGAGGGCGAGCCGTCGCCCGTCCCGGCGTCCTGAGCCCTGCCGGCCGGCGTTCAGGGGCTCTGGCCGCTCCCGTCGGACTCGCCGCTCGACCCGTGCGTCGACGTGCCGGTCGACGCGTCGCCGCAGACGTCCGGCCCGGCGCGCGGGCAGGGCGGCGTGGTGGTGTCATGGGGCGGCGAGCAGCCGTCGTGCGCCGACGGGTCGGCGAACTCGCCGGGCGGGCAGCCACTGGAGGACTCGGTGGTGCCGGTGTGCGTGGGCGGCGCGGTCGGCTGCGGAGCCGCGGATGGCGCGGTGGTCGTGGAGGACGGCGTGCCCGCGTACGGACCGTCGGTCCCGTTCGCGCCCGGCGTCCTGGGGAACGTCCGACCGGTGTCGAGGTCGTAGATCGTGAAGTACCGGATGACCGTGGTCGACCGCTCGATGATCGTGATGGTGTCGGTATCGAAGTCCGACCACCGCTCGCCGGTGTACGTCGGACTCGTCAGGAGCTGGGGCGGCGTCAGCGGGTTCCCGCAGTAGCACTTGACCACCGGCCGCCCGTATCGGTCCACGAGCACCGCGGTGCCGGCCTCGAGCACCGACTGGATCGGCGTGGCCCGGCCGTTGACGTAGCCGTGGTTTGTCACGCGCGTGTCGGTGCGGAGGACGACCGCGGTCAGCGCCTTCGCGTAGCTGCGGATCTGCGACGTCGAGATCCCCAGCGTCCGGGCCCACGCCGCGGCCTTGTCGGGGTTCTGCTCGAGGAAGGTGATCAGCTTCTCGACGTCACACGTGTGGTGGTTGCGCGTGCCGCCGTAGAGCCCCGGCTGGTTGCCGCGGTAGGTCGCCTTCCCCGCGCCCGTCGTGCCCGTGGGAGGCTTCACCCCGGCCGTGTCGCTGCCGACGGCGGCCGTGAACGGATTGGCGCCGGCACTCGAGACGGGCTCCGCGGTCACCTCGCTGCCGCCCTGGGCGCCGTCCGACTTGGACGACCCGCCGCAGGCGCTGAGCGCTCCGGAGGCGACCACGAAGACGGCGAGAGTGACGGCACATCGTGTGCCCATGACCCGTGCCAACCGTACCGATAACCGGAGTGAGCTTGGGGAAATCGATCGGCCCGGGCGGCGTCAGGCGATCGCGCGCACGGCGGCCGCGCCCACGGCCGCGACGATCACGACCACGGGCAGCGACGCGCGCAGCCGGATCGCCACCGCCGCACCGATGAGGCCGGCGGCGCGCTCGTCGAGGACGAGATCGCTGCCCGAGCCGAACGTCTCCGTGACCACCAGGGCCGCCAGGATCGCCGGCGCCAGCAGCGCCACCACCGCGGTGACGCGCGGCGGCAGCGGCCGGCCCCCGAGCGCCACCGGGCCCGCGGCCTTGATCGCCGCCGTGGCGAGGGCCAGCGCGCCGACCGTGATCCAGGCCTCGGTCACGACCGCCACCACGCTCCGGCGACGGCGGCCAGACAGGCGGCGATGATCGGCACCCCGGGCGGCGCGACCGGCACGAGCGCGAGCGCGATCGCCGCGCCGCCGATGCTCACGGCGCGGGCGCGCGGCGTGCGCGCCTCGTCGACGAGCAGCGCCAGGAAGAACGCGGGGAAGATCGCGTCGAGGCCGAGGTCCTTCGGGTCACCGATCACATCGCCGAACAGGACCCCGAGCACCGTTCCCAGCTGCCAGGCCGGGTACTGCGCGATCGTGGCCCCGAGGAGCAGGTTGCGGTCGAAGCGCCCGCCGCCCCGGTTGGCCAGTGCCCACGACGCGTCGACCACGGCCTGGCCCTCGGCGGCCCGGCGCAGTGCGCTGCCGCGCAGCGAGGGGGCGTAGGCCACCCCCATGGCCAGGAAGCGCGCGTTCAGCAGGGCGCCCGCGACGATGGCCGCCGCGGCGCCGCCGCCCGCCGCCAGCACCGCGGTGGATCCGAACTGCGCGGCGCCGGCGAAGACGAAGACCGACATGACGATCGCCGCCTCGGGCCCCATGACGGGACGGGCCACGACCCCGAAGGACAGGCCGAGCAGCACGGCCGCGACGCCGAACGGAATGCCGGCGCGGATGCCGTCGCGGATGGTCGCGGGGCGCTCGGTCGTGGGCGCGGCGGACATGGCGGAGCAGGCTATTCGCCGGGTATGCTCGGCGGGCCGTGGCGACGACGCTCCGCGAGCTGATCGCAGCCGCACGGGTGCTGGACCTCAGTCACCCGCTGACGCCCGAGTTCCCGCTGTTCCCGGTCTACAACCCGGTGGAGGTCGCGGAGCGGTTCAGCGTCGCCGAGGACGGCTACTTCGTCCGCGCGTGGTCGTTCGACGAGCACTGCGGCACCCACGTCGACGCGCCGGCGCACTTCGGCGCCGGCGCGTCGACCGTGGACGAGATCGAGCCCGCGGAGCTGCTCCTCGCCGCGGCCGTCGTGGACGTGCGCGAGCGCAGCGCGGGTGACCATGACGCCGTGGTCGAGCCCGACGACATCCTCGCCTGGGAGTCCCGGCACGGCGCCCTTCCCGATCGGTGCGCGGTGCTGGCCTTGACGGGATGGGGTGAGCGCGCCGGCGACGCCGCCGCGTACCTCAACGCCGACGCCGACGACGTGCTGCACTTCCCCGCCTTCGGCGACGAGGCCGCCGAGTTCCTCGCCGCCGAGCGCCCGCAGGTGCGCGCCATCGGCCTGGACACCGCGAGCCTCGACATCGGCGCCTCGACCGACTTCCCGGTCCACGTCGCCTGGCTCCCGGGCGGCCGCTTCGGGATCGAGAACCTGGCGAACTTGGAGAAGGTGCCGGAGGAAGGCGCGCAGCTGTTCATCGGCGCCCCGGCACTGCAGGGAGGCAGCGGCGGGCCGGCACGAATCCTGGCACTGACGTAGTCCAGCGAACGCCGTCGGGTCGAGCCGCGACTACGTATGCAGCGCCGCCTGCTCCTGGGCCGACGGGAAGGCCCAGGCGGCGTGGGTGCGGCGCTCCTGACGGAAGGTGAAGCGCAGCTGGCGCGGGGGCTGGAGGCCGTCGGGTCCGGCCGGGCGGAAGGTGCCGCAGGGCTTGTCGCGGTCCAGCGCGCAGAGGAGGTTCTGGCGGAAGAAGCAGTCCTCGCAGGTGACCTTGCGCGCCGCAGTCCGTCGCTGCCCTGTCGCCATCGAGTTCCCTCCAGCACCTTCGTGGTCCTTGCAGAAGCGCGTCGCATCGAACCAGGTCGGGCAAGGGCGATCAAGGCCTGCCGGCGGGGCTTTGCCGCAAATCCCGCGTTCTTCGTCGGCATGCCCGAAGAGGCTGCAAACGAAGCATTTTCGCCCCCGGAACCAGGAAACGGCCCGCATTTTCCGTAGCTTTCGTTCCACGTGCGCGTCCAGCTCTTCGTCACCTGCCTCGTCGACCTGCTCCAGCCCGGCGTCGGCGAGCGCACCGTCGCGCTGCTCGAGCGCCTGGGATGCGACGTCGCCTTCCCCGCCGGCCAGACGTGCTGCGGTCAGCCGGCGAACAACTCGGGCTACCCGGCCGACGCGCGCCGCGTCGCCGCGCGGTTCCTCGAGGCGTTCGGGCCGACGGAGGGCCCGATCGTGGCGCCGTTCGGATCGTGCGTGCACATGGTCCGCCACGCCTACCCGCGCCTGTTCGCCGACGACCCCGATCGCGCCGCCCTCGCGGCCGCCGTGGGCGAGCGCACGTTCGACCTCCCCACCTTCGTCGTGCGCGAGCTCGGCCATGCAGCCGTCGGCGGCCGCTACCCGGGCGAGGGCGAGACACCGGTCGCCTATCACCACGAGTGCCACATGCTGCGCGGGCTGGGGTCGGCCGAGCCGCCGCTGTCCCTGCTGGGCGGCGTCGAGGGATGCCGCATCGTCGAGACCGAGAAGGCGGACCTGTGCTGTGGCTTCGGGGGGACCTTCGCGATCAAGCTCCCCGACGTGTCGGTGGCGATGGCCGACGAGAAGCTCGACCGCGCCCGCGCCGCCGGCGCCGAGGCGATCGTGTCCACCGACGTGGGCTGCCTGATGCACCTGGAGGGCCGCGCGCGCCGGCGCGGCCTGGCCCTGCGCGTGCACCACCTTGTCGACCTGCTCGAGCCCGAGGGGCGTCTGTGACCCCGCGCGTGATCCACGAGCCACGCGCCGAGCCCCACCCCGCGGTGACGGCCAACCTGCACGTCGCCGCCGGCAACTGGGCCGCGCGGCGCGAGCGCGTGCGCGCGACCACCGACTGGGAGGCCCTGCGCGAGCGCGGCAGGGAGATCAGAAGCGACGCCATCCGGGCGCTGCCCGAGCTGATCGACGCGCTCGCGGAGCGCGTGACCGCGACCGGCGGCCACGTCCATCGGGCGGGGACGGCGGCCGAGGCCTGCGCGCAGGTGGTGGCCGTCTGCCGCAAGCGCGGGGCCACCAGCGTCGTCAAGGCCAAGTCGATGCTGACCGAGGAGATCGGCCTCAACGACGCGCTCGCCGCCGCCGGCGTCGACGCGGTCGAGACCGACCTGGGCGAGTACATCGTGCAGGCGCTCGGCGACCGGCCGTCGCATCTGCTCGCGCCCGCCGTGCACCTCAACGCCCGCCAGGTCGCCGAGCTGTTCGAGCGCGAATCGGGCCGCGCGTTCGACCCCGACGACACGCAGGCGCTCGTCGCCTACGCGCGCGGGGTGCTGCGCGAGCGCTTCCTGGCCGCGGAGGTCGGGATCACCGGGGTCAACCTCGCCGTCGCCGAGACCGGGACGCTGATCCTGGTCGAGTCCGAGGGCAACATCCGCCTGAGCACCGGCCTGCCGCGGGTGCACGTGGCGGTGATGGGAATCGAGAAGGTCGTGCGCGACTGGGCCGGCGCCGCACACCTGATGCAGCTGCTGCCGCTCGCCGCCCACGGCGTGCCCGCGCCAGCCTCGCTGTCGCTCGTGACCGGCCCGGCGCGCGACGGCGACGACGGCCCCGAGGAGCTCCACCTCGTGCTGGTGGACGACGGGCGGTCCGCGCTCCGCGGCACCGAGTACGAGAGCGCGCTGCACTGCATCCGCTGCGGCGCGTGCCTGTACGCGTGCCCGGTGTACCGGCAGATCGGCGGGCACGCCTACGGCAGCACGTACAGCGGGCCGATCGGCGCCGTGCTCACGCCCGCGCTCGAGCAGGGGAAGCAGGACAGCGACGAGCTGCCGTGGCTCTCCTCGCTGTGCGGCGCCTGCGCCGAGGCCTGCCCGGTGAAGATCCCGCTCGACGACCAGCTCGTGGCGCTGCGCGCGGACGGCGCCCAACGCCACCCCCGGCGCGCCGAGGCCGCGCTGTTCGCCGCGTGGGCGCGGCTGTGGTCGCGCTCCGGCGGCTACCGCGCCACGGCCGCCACCGCGGGGAAGGCGCTGGGCCCGCTGTGGGGGCGGCTGGCGCGCGCGGCCGGCGGCGACGGCTGGGACGCCCGGGCGCCGTTCCCGTTCTCCCGCTGGACCGACGGCCGCGACATCCGCGCGCCGGACCCGGAGCCCTTTCACGCGCGCTGGCGGCGGCGGCGTGGCTGACGCGGTCGAGGCGTTCGGCGCCCAGCTCGCCGTCTACGACGGGCGCCTGCACGTCGCCGACTCGCTGGAGGGCGCGCGCGAGCGGGCACGGGAGCTGATCGGGGGCGCCACCGTCGCGGCCTGGACGGACGAGGCGCTCAGCGGAATCGCCGCCGACCCGGCGCCGCCCGAAGACGCCGAGGTCTCGCTGATCGCCGCCGACGCGGGCGTGGTCGAGACCGGCCAGATCGCCTTCGTCCACCGCGCCGGGCGTCCCCGCGCGGCCGGCCTCCTGCCCGAGCGTCAGGTCGCGCTGCTGGCCGCGACGGGGGTGGTGCAATCGCTGGCCGACGCGCTCGAGCGGCTGTTCGCGGGCGGCGTCCCCGGCAACGTCGTGCTGGTGGCCGGGCCCAGCCGCACGGCGGACATCGAGCAGCGATCGATCAAGGGGGTGCACGCCCCCCGCGAGCTCGATGTGATCGTGTACCGCTCCGAGTGAACGTCCTCGTCACCGGAGCCAGCGGGTTCGTCGGCGCCGCGCTGATCCCGCGGCTGCAGCGCGACGGCCACACGGTGCGCGCGTTCGGCCGCGCGGCCGGTCGCGTGCGCGCGGAGGTGCCGGTCGTCGAGGGCGACGCGGTCACCGGCGCCGGGCTGGACGCGGCGCTGGAGGGCGTCGAGTGCGCCTACTTCCTCATCCACTCGATGGAGACGGCCGGCGCTGCGAATGGCGGCGACTTCGCCGAGCGCGACCGGCGCGCCGCCGGCGCCTTCGCGACAACGGCCGGCCGAGCCGGCGTGCGCCGCGTCGTCTACCTCGGCGGCCTCGTGCCGGCCGACGCTCCCCCCTCCCCGCATCTCGCGAGCCGGCTCGAGGTCGAGCGGATCCTGCTCGCCGCGGCGCCCGAGGCGATGGCGTTCCGCTCCTCGATCGTGATCGCCGCCGCCTCGCGCTCCTTTCGCTTCCTCGTGCACCTGGTGGAACGCCTTCCCGTGCTGGCGCTGCCCGCCTGGCGCGAGCACCGCACGCAGCCGATCGACGGCCGCGACGTGATCGAGTTCCTTGCCCGCGCGGCGGTGGCGCCGGGGCTCGCCGGCCGGTCGCTCGACATCGCGGGCCCGGACGTGGTCAGCTACGAGGAGATGATCGAGCGGATCCGGGAGGCGATGGTGGTCGGGCGGCCGCCGCTGCGCCTGCGGATGGAGGCCACGCCGGTGGCCAGCCGCGTCGCGGCGGCGATCGCCGGCGAGGACCACGCGCTGATCGGTCCCCTGATGGAGGGCCTCTCGCACGACCTGCTCCCGCGCGACGACGCGGCGGCCGGCCTGCTCGGGGTGCGCCTGCACTCCTTCGACGCGGCCGTCGAGCGGGCGCTGCGCGACTGGGAGGCGGCCGAGCCGCTGGCGGCGCGATGAAGCGCGTCACCGCCGCGATCGACATCGACGCCCCGCCCGAGAAGGTGTGGGAGGTCGTGATGGACCCGGAGCGCCTGAAGGACTGGGTGACGATCCACCGCAAGCTCGGCCGGGCGTCCAAGGCGCCGTTGAAGAACGGCTCGACGCTCGAGCAGACACTGCACCTGCGCGGCGTCTCGATCAAGGTCCACTGGACGGTGGAGCAGGCCAAGCGCCCGGAGCGCGCGGTCTGGGAGGGGCGCGGCCCGGCCCGCGCCCGGGCCCACACGAGCTACGTCCTCCATCCTGACGGCAACGGCGGCACCCGGTTCGAGTACGCCAACGAGTTCAAGCCCCCGCTGGGGCCGATCGGCGCCGCCGCCAACCGCGTGCTGATGGGCGGCGTGCCCCAGCGCGAGGCCGACCGGACGCTGCGCCGCCTCAAGGCGCTGGTCGAGGACGCCTAGCGCCGCGCCCGCGGTTCTGGATCGACGTCCCACGGCTCGAGCTCGTGATCGCGCGCACGCTCGCCGGGCGGTGATCCCGCGTATAGTGAATCCGGCGTTAACCGATTAACCACGTCGGAGGGATGTCACTTTGCCAGATTACGTCGACACCGCGCGCAAGGCCATCGATGAGCAGCTGGCCCACCTACGCCAGGAGATCAAGCGCCTCGAGGCCGCCGCGGCGGCGCTCGGCCGTGCGCGCCCCGGCCGCCGCCGCGGCCCGGGCCGCCCGCGCGGAAGCGGCGCCGGGACGGCCCGCAAGCGGGGGCGCCGGCGCGGCAGCGGCGGCCGCGCGGCGCAGGCGCAGAAGCTCGTCGCCGACAACCCCGGGATCACCATCCGCGAGCTGGCGGACAAGATGGGGATCAAGCAGAACTACCTCTACCGGGTGATGCCGCAGCTCGAGGCCGACAGGAAGGTGCGCAAGAAGGACAAGGGCTGGTACCCGGTCTAACCGGTCGCGCCCGCGTCAGTGGTTTCGGAACGACGCGCTGTCGAGGACGCGTCCGGCGTTGCTGACCAGCCAGCGGTTCGTTCTCCGTGCGCCGCGTTCGTACAGGAACACGGCATCCCCGACCTCGGACCGCAACCCGGGCGTCGCCCGGTGGATGTGCGCGAAGGCACGTTGGGCGTCGGTGAGCTCGTCGTCGCCAGTGGCGGAGACACTGCGGCTGGTGGCAACCACGTTCACGTGAACAGCATCGCCCCCCGGCGCCGTTCGGTCATCGGCGCGGGGTGCGGCTCCGCCTACGTGGTATTCCGCGCCGGTGCCAGCGGTTCAGGTAGGGATCGGTCGCCTTGATGCGGGATGATCAGATCAGCGCCAGGCGGTTCACCGTGTCGCGCTCGTCCTTGAGCTCGTTCACGGTGGCGTCGATCCGCTCGCGCGAGAAGTCGTCGATGTCGAGCCCGTCGACGATCGACCACTCGCCGCCCGAGCAGGTGCACGGGAAGCCGGACAGCAGGCCCTCCTCGACGTCGTAGGAGCCGTCCGAGCAGACGGCCATCGAGACCCAGTCGCCCTCCGGCGTCCCGCGCACCCAATCGTGCACGTGGTCGACGGCGGCGTCGGCGGCGGACTTCGCGCTGGACGCGCCGCGCGCCTCGATGACCGCGGCGCCGCGCTTCTGGACCGTGGGGATGAAGTCGTCCACCAGCCACTGGCGGTCGTCAACCACCTCCGGCGCGGGCCGGCCACCGACCAGTGCGTGGGTGATGTCGGGGTACTGCGTGGCCGAGTGGTTGCCCCAGATCGTCATCCGCTGGACGTCGCGGACGTGGGCGCCGGCCTTCTTCGCGAGCTGGGCCTTGGCCCGGTTGTGGTCGAGGCGCATCATGGCCGTGAAGCGCTCGCGCGGGATGTCGGGCGCGTTGTTCATCGCGATCAGGCAGTTGGTGTTGGCGGGGTTGCCCACGACCAGCACCTTCACGTCGTCGGCGGCGTTGTCGCTCAGCGCCTTCCCCTGCACCGTGAAGATGGCGCCGTTGGCCTCGAGCAGCTCGGAGCGCTCCATTCCCTTCGTTCGCGGGCGGGACCCGACGAGCATGGCGATGTTCACGCCGTCGAAGGCGACGTTCGGGTCGTCGGTGATCTCGACGCCGGCCACGCAGCGGGAAGGCGCTGTCCTCGATCTCCATCACGACGCCCTCGAGCGCCCCCATGGCCTGCGGGATCTCCAGCAGGCGCAGCTCCACGAGCGTGTCCTCGCCGAGCATGTTGCCGCTGGCGATGCGCGGGAGCAGCGCGTAGCCGATCTGGCCGGCGGCGCCGGTTACGGTCACGGTGACGGTGCGCATGGCGTTCACTGGTTCATCTCCTCGATCACGGCGTCTGCGAATTCGGATGTGCCGACGGCGGTGGGATCGTCTCGCGTCGGCTTGAGGTCGTAGGTGACCTTCTCCCCCTTGCGGATCACCTCGGCGATGGCGGTCTCCATGCGGTCGGCGGCCTGGGACTCGTCCAGGTGGCGAGAGCATGAGTACTCCCGACAGCATCAGCGCCGTCGGGTTCACCTTGTTCTGCCCCTTGTACTTCGGCGCGGAGCCGTGCGTGGCCTCGAACATCGCGGCCTCCGTGCCGATGTTGCCGCCCGGCGCCAGGCCGAGGCCGCCGATCATGCCGGCGCCGAGGTCCGACACGATGTCGCCGTACAGGTTGGGCAGCACGATCACGTCGTACTCCTCCGGCCGCGAGACGAGCTGGTTGCAGAGGTTGTCGATGATCCGGTCCTCGAACTCGATGTCGGGGTAGTCCTGCGCGACCCGGCGCGCGACGTCCAGGAACAGCCCGTCGGAGAACTTCATGATGTTCGCCTTGTGCGCCGCGGTCACCCGACCGCGCCCGTTGTCCTTGGCGTAGTCGAAGGCCGCGCGCACGATGCGCTCGGAGCCGAACACCGAGATGGGCTTGATCGAGATGCCGGAGTGCTCGCGAATCTCCGAGCCGTCGAGCTCGGAGATGAAGCGGATCAGGTCCTTCGCATCGTCGGAGTCCACCTCGTACTCGATGCCCGCGTAGAGGTCCTCGGTGTTCTCCCGGACGATCACGATGTCGATCTCGGGGAAGCGCGTGCGCACGCCCGCGTACGCCTTGCAGGGGCGGATGCAGGCGTACAGGTCGAGCGCCGTGCGCAGCAACACGTTCACGGACCGGAAGCCCGCCCCGACGGGCGTGGTCGTCGGCCCCTTGATCCCGACCTTCGTGCGCTTGATCGAGTCCATCGTGCGGTCGGGGAACGGCGTCCCCTCCGCGGCGTAGACGTCCTCGCCGGCGGGCTGCTCGTCCCATTCGAAGCCGACTCCCGTCGCCTCGAGCACGCGCCGCGTCGCCTCGATCAGCTCGGGGCCGGTGCCGTCGCCGGGGATCAAGGTGACTTCGTGGGCCATCGTCGCGAGTTCCTTTCCGGAAGGGGGCGCGCGATGCTATACCCGCTCGCGCCCCCGGGCCCACTAGCCTTCAAGCCATGTCCATCGCGCCGCCTCGCCCCAAAGCCACGCACGACGTCGTCAACCAGGTCCCGCCGCTCGAGGGCCACAACGCGCTGCTGTCCAACCGGCCGCTGGCCGAGGCGCTCGATCGCGAGGGGGCGGAGTGGGCGCGCGAGCGCGTCGCCGCCTTCGGGGCGCTGCGCGGCGACCCCGAGTGGCAGGCGCGCGCCCGCCAGGCGAACGAGAACCCGCCGAAGCTGCGCACCCACGACCGCTACGGCCACCGCATCGACGAGGTCGAGTTCCACCCGGCCTGGCACGAGCTGCTCGGCGCGTGCGTGGAGGCCGGCGTGCACGCGCTGCCCTGGCGCGAGCCGCAGCCCGGCGCGCACGTGGCGCGCGCGGCGCTGATGTACGCTGTTGCCCGAGGCCGGCGTCGGCTGCCCGATCTCGATGACCTACGCGGCCGTGCCCGCCCTGCGGGCTCAGCCCGAGGTCGCCGAGGAGTGGGAGCCGCGCCTGACCTCGCTGCAGTACGACCGCCGTTTCGTCGCGACGCCGGAGAAGGACGGCGCGCTGTGCGGCATGGCGATGACCGAGAAGCAGGGCGGCTCCGACGTGCGCGCGAACACCAGCACCGCGCGGCCCGTGAACGGCGGCGGCCCGGCCGCCGAGTACGAGATCACCGGGCACAAGTGGTTCTGCTCGGCGCCGATGTGCGACGTGTTCCTCGTCCTCGCGCAGGCCGACGGCGGCCTCTCGTGCTTCGCCGTCCCCCGCTTCACGCCCGACGGCGAGCGCAACGTGTTCCGCCTCCAGCGCCTGAAGGACAAGCTCGGCAACCGCTCCAACGCCTCGAGCGAGGTCGAGTTCGACGGCGACCTGGGCGCCGTATGCTCGGCGAGGAGGGCCGCGGCGTCCCGACGATCATCGAGATGGTCAACCACACGCGCCTGGACTGCGTGCTCGGCAGCGCCAGCGGCATGCGCGCGGCCGTCGAGCAGGCGACCTGGCACACGCGCCCACCGCGCCGCCTTCGGCAACACGCTGATCGACCAGCCGCTGATGCGCAACGTGCTCGCCGACCTCTGCATCGAGTCCGAGGCGGCGACCGTCACGGCGATGCGCCTCGCGCGCGCCTTCGACAACCCCGAGGACGACGAGCAGGAGGAGCTGTTCAAGCGCCTCGCCACCGCCGTCAGCAAGTACTGGGTCTGCAAGCGCGCGCCCGTCGTGGCCGGCGAGGCGCTCGAGTGCCTCGGCGGCAACGGCTACGTCGAGGAGTCGGGCATGCCGTGCTCTACCGCGAGGTGCCGCTGAACTCGATCTGGGAGGGCTCGGGCAACGTCCAGTGCCTCGACGTGCTGCGCGCGCTCGCCCGCAGCCCCGCCTCGCTCGAGGCGTTCTTCGCCGAGATCGAGCTCGCCGGCGGGTCCGAGCCGCGCCTGGAGGTGTTCGCCGCCGAGCTGCGCGAGGAGTTCGCGGACCTCGACGGGATCGAGACGCGGGCCCGGCGCGTCGTCGAGAAGATGGCTCTCGCGCTGCAGGGCTCGTTGCTCGTGCGGCACGCGCCGCCGGCGGTCGCCGACGCCTTCGCCGCCTCACGGCTCGCCGGCGACCGCGGCCTCGCCTTCGGCACGCTGCCGGCCGACACCGAGTTCGGGGCGATCATCGACCGCCACCTGCCGCAGGTCTAGCGACCCCCGCGGCGCCGCGGCGCGCTCGACGCGCTGTGCGACCATTCACACGATGTTCGGACGAACCGGCTCGATCCAGCTCGCGCGCGTCTTCGGCATCCGCATCGGGGTGGACGTCAGCTGGTTCATCGTCCTCTTCTTCTTCATCTTCATCCTGTCCGGCTCGTTCCGCACGACGCTGGACTCGACCGACACGGTCGCCTACGGCACCGCGGTCGCCGCCGCGCTGCTGTTCTTCGTCTCGCTGATCCTGCACGAGCTCGGGCACGCGGTCGTGGCGCGCCGGCTGGGCATCGAGATCCTCGGCATCGACCTGTGGTTCTTCGGCGGCATCGCGAAGATGTCCAAGGACACCGAGTCGCCCGGAGCCGAGTTCAAGGTCGCCGTGGCGGGGCCGCTCGTCACCCTCGCCGTGGTCGCGGTGTGCGTCGGGATCGGCACGGCGGCGGCCGGCTGGGACACGTTCGTGGACGCGGCCACGCTCCGCCACGCCAACGGCGTGACGCCCGCGCTGGTGCTCCTGGGGTGGCTCGCCAGCATCAACGCGTTCGTGTTCGTCTTCAACCTGATCCCCGCCTTCCCGATGGACGGCGGGCGGATCGCGCGGGCGATCGCGTGGCGCGTGACCGGTGACCGGCTGCGGGCGACGAAGATCGCCGCGGGCCTGGGCCAAGGCTTCTCCGTCCTGCTGATCTGCGGCGGCCTGTTCCAGATCATCGCCTTCCAGACGCTGTGGCCGCTCTGGTACGTCGTGCTGGGCCTGTTCCTCGGCCAGGCGGCCCGCGGCGCGGTCATGCAGACGGCGTTCGCCGAGCGCCTCGGCGACGTGAAGGTGGAGGACATCATGGACCGCGAGCCCGTCGCCGCCCCCGCGGAGCTCGACGCCGAGCGGGCGCTGGACGAGTTCTTCCACCGCTACCGTTGGTCGTGGTTCCCGGTCGTCGACGCGACCCACCGGTTCGTCGGCATCATCCGCCAGGAACGCGTCGAGGGCGCCGTGCACTCCGGCGACGGGGCGCGGACGGTCCACGAGCTGATGGACACCGACGACGGCGACTGGCGGATCGGGTCGGACGACTCGCTCGAGGCGCTGCTGGGCTCGGAGCCACTGCGCCGCCACGGCGCGCTGATGGCCGTGGATCCGGGCGGGGTCCTACGTGGCGTCGTCACGATCGAGCAGGTCCGGCGGGCGTTGCAGTCGGCGGTTGCGCCGCAGGCGCCGGCGTCCTGACGCCGGCAGGGATGGCGGCGGATCATCGAATAGGATCCGCGCCCGCAATGCCCAGCCACGACGTCCTGATCATCGGTGCCGGCCTGGCCGGCCAGCGCGCGGCCCTCGCGGCCGCCGACGCCGGCGCGTCCGTCGGGATCATGAGCAAGGTCCACCCCGTCCGCTCGCACTCCAACGCGGCGGCGGGCGGCATCAACGCGGCGCTCAACCCCGGGGACAGCTGGGAGTCCCACGCCTACGACACCGTCAAGGGCTCCGACTACCTCGGCGACCAGGACGCGATCGAGATCATGTGCCGCGAGGCGCCCGACGAGATCCTCCACCTCGAGCACCTCGGCGTCACCTTCCACCGCGACGCGACCGGGCACCTCGGCACGCGCGCCTTCGGCGGCGCATCGGCCGCGCGCACGTACTACGTCGCCGACATCACCGGCCAAGCCCTGCTGCACGTGCTCTACGAGCAGCTCATGAAGTACCACGAGCGGGTCGACCGCTACGAGGAGTGGTTCGTCACGTCGCTCCTGCAGGACGACGAGGGGGCGTGCACGGGCGCGATCGCCCGCAACATCCGCGACGGCCGGCTGGAGGCGTTCAACGCGAAGTCGGTGATCCTGGCCTCCGGCGGCGCGGGCCAGGCGTTCAAGCCGACGACGAACGCGCTCATCTGCACCGGCGACGGGATGGCGCAGTCGTACCGCATCGGCGCGCCGCTGATGGACATGGAGATGGTCCAGTACCACCCCACGACGCTCGCCGGGCACGGGTTCCTGATCACCGAGGGCGCCCGCGGCGAGGGCGCGCAGCTGTTCAACAAGGACGGTGAGCGCTTCATGGAGCGCTACGCGCCCAACAAGCTCGAGCTCGCGTCCCGCGACGTCGTCTCGCGCGCCGAGCAGACCGAGATCAACGAGGGCCGCGGCGTGGGGCCCGATGGCCAAGTCCTCTACCTCGACGTGACGCTCGTCCCCCGCAAGCGCATCCTCGAGGCGCTGCGCGAGATCGTCAACATCGGCCGCGACTTCGCGGGCGTGGACATCACCCAGGAGCCGATCCCGATCCGCCCCGGGATGCACTACATGATGGGCGGCGTCAAGACCGACATCTGGGGCCGGACGCCGCTGCCCGGGCTGTACGCCGCCGGCGAGGTCGCCTGCGTGTCCGTTCACGGCGGCAACCGGCTGGGCGCGAACTCCCTCCTGGACACCCTCATCTTCGGCCGCCGCGCGGGCGAGCACGCCGCCAACCGAGCGCGCCAGGTCCCGCTGCCCACCGCCGACGACGCCCGCATCGCCGACGAGCGGGCCTGGATCGACTCGATCATCTCGCGCGAGCACGGCGGCCGGCGCATCTCCGAGATCAAGGAGGAGCTCGGCACCGCCATGAACCAGTACTGCGCCGTCTTCCGCGACGAGGCGGGGCTGGCAACGTGCCTGGAGATCGTGCACCGCCTCAAGGAGGAGGAGGGGACGGCCTAGATCGACGACCGTGGCACCGTCTTCAACCAGGACGTGCTGGGCGCGATCGAGCTGGGCTACATGCTCGACTGCGCCGAGGCGATGTTGCTCGGGGCGCTCGAGCGCAAGGAGTCCCGCGGCGCCCAGTTCCGGACCGACTTCCCCGAGCGCAACGACGAGGAGTGGCTCAGACACATCACCGTCTCGAAGGACGGCGATCGGCCCGAGATCGGCTACAGCGAGGTCACGATCACCCAATGGGAGCCCGAGGTGCGGACCTACTAGGCTCCGCCGCCCCTTCGAGATGCCCGATTTCACGCTGAAGATCCGCCGCTACCTCCCGGAGTCCGGGGAGGCCGCGTTCTGGCAGGAGTACACGGTCAACCTCGAGGGGCACCGCTCGGTGCTCGAGGCGATCCTCACGGCGCGCGCCGACCAGGACGGCTCGATCGGCATCCGCTGCTCGTGCCGCGCGGCGATCTGTGGCTCATGCGGCGTGCGGATCAACGGCAAGCCGGGGCTGGCCTGCAACACCCACCTCGAGCACGTGGCCGGCGACGGCGAGGAGCCGATCACGGTCGAGCCCATGGGCAACATGCCCGTCCTCAAGGACCTGATCGTGGACATGGACGCGGTCCACTGGAAGAAGATCCAGCGCGTCACGCCGTGGCTGCTGCCCGCGGGCGACCCGCCCGAGCGCGAGTACATCGTGCCCCACGAGGCGATGGTCGACGTCACGCAGTCGATGGCCTGCATCCAGTGCGGCGCCTGCGTGTCGGACTGCCTCTCGATGGAGGTCGACCCGCTGTTCGTCGGCCCGGCCGCGCTGGCCAAGGCCTACCGCTTCGTCGGCGACCCGCGCGACGGAGCCCGGCACGAACGCCTCCATGACCTATCCGAGGACCCGCACGGCATCTACGACTGCACCCACTGCTTCAACTGCATCGAGGCGTGCCCGAAGGGCGTGGCGCCGATGAGCCAGATCATGCGCCTGCGGCGGATCGCGGGCTCCGACGAGGACATCGACGACCGCAACAACGGCCATCGCCACGAGACCGCGTTCGTCAAGAACATCCGCAAGAACGGGCTGCTGCACGAGGCCGACCTGTTGCCCGACTCCTACGGCGGCAAGTTCCACCCGCGCGCCGTGCCCGAGCTGGTCGACTCGCTGCCGGTCATCACGACCGCGTTGCTGCGCCGCAAGGTCACGCCGACGAAGGCGCTGCTGCACCCCCATCGCAAGGAGTACAAGGGCCTGCGGCGGATCTTCGACGCGATCGAGGACAGGGACCAGCGGATGGAGCTCAACCTGTACGTCACCGGCGTCGAGGACGAGCCGCTCGAGAAGGCCGCGGCCGAGGAAGAGCGAGGGCCGCACGAGTGAAGGTCGCCTACTGGCCCGGCTGCGTCTCGCGTGGCTTCACCCCGGAGCTGCACGGCGCGATGGCAAAGGTCGCGCCGATGCTGGACATCGAGCTGGTCGAGCTCGACCGCGGCAACTGCTGCGGCGCCGGCGTGATCGCCGAGCACAACCAGGAGCTCGCCGACACGCTCAACGCCCGCACCTTCGCCCTGGCGCAGCAGACCGACGGCGCGCTGATGATGAACATCTGCTCGACCTGCCAGGGATCGATGAGCGAATGCCAGGAGCGCCTCGACGCCAGCACCGACTACCGCACCACGATCAACGAGACGCTCCAGCCCGAGGGGCTGCGCTACGACCGCGGCGTCGTCAACAAGAACTTCCTGTGGGTGCTGGTCGAGGACATCGGGCTCGACAACCTGCGCTCGCTGGTCAAGCGACCGCTGGCGAACCTGCGCGTCGGCCCGTTCTACGGCTGCTACATCGTGCGCCCGGCCGACCGCCTGGACATCGACGCCTCGCACCCGCGGGACACCTACCTCCAGCGGCTGATCGAGGCGCTCGGCGGCACCGTGATCGACTACGCCGGCGCGTACAAGTGCTGCGGCTTTCCGATCATCACGATGAACAAGGAGGCCTCGCTCAAGCAGGCCGGCCGCCACCTCGGCGACGCGATCGACGCCGACGCCGACTGCCTCGTCACGCCCTGCCCGCTGTGCCACCTCAACCTCGACCTCCAGCAGCCGCTGGCCGAGGGCGTGGTCGGGCGCGAGCTGGGCATGCCGGTGCTCCACCTCCCCCAGCTCGTCGGGCTCGCGCTCGGGCTCGACCCCAAGGAGCTGGGCATGGGCCGCCACGTGGTCAAGCCCACCTCGGTGATCGACTGGACCGAGGCGGTCGTGGCTCAGGCCGCGGCGTAGGCGGCGGCCGAACCGGCCGCGGCCTGAGCGGGCGGTCATGACTCCGCGCTCGCCCCACGGCGCGGCCTCAGGTTCCCGACGATGACCGAGACGACGGTCACCAGGTAGATCTGCCCGATGAGCATCTCGATGTTGGAGAACGTGTGCCCGAGGTTCGAGCGTGCGGTGAAGTCGCCGTAGCCGACGGTCGTCAGCGTGGTGAAGCTGAAGTAGACGTTCCGCGCGGTGGTTGAGGCCACGCCGTTCGCGAAGAACGGGCTTCCGCCCAGATTGTTGACGGCGCCGTAGAGGAACGCGAAGAACAATCCGGCCAGGAAGTAGAGGCAGAGGGCGCCGAGGACCGCCTCGATGGTGACCGCCTGGCGCCGGCGCAGGGTTCGCACGACCCCGATCGCGACCGCGGGCGGCGCCAGCGCCACGAGCATCGCGTTCGCCAGCCTCGTGAAGCCGGTGACGATCCGGTCGTTGCCGGTCAGGCGGGCGACGATGACGGCGGCCACCGTGATCGCGACCAGGAGCAGGGCCGCCCGCAGGCGGCGCGGCGGCATGTCGGCGGCCCGGAACGCGATCGCCAACGCGCCTCCGACGAGCACGGTGACCAGCGCGTCCTTCCCCGTGCCCTCGGAGGCGATGCCCTCGACGAAGAAGATCGCCATGAGGGACACGAGCAGGAGGCCGTACCGCTCACGCAGGCGTGTGCCGGGCGCGGCCTCCGTGGTGTCGGCGCCAGCGGCGGAATCTGCCGCAGACATGGACGGCTGAGGTTCCCAGCCGACGCCGGCAGCGACAATCGCTGCACGCGTTCGTTCATCCGCGACCACCGTGTCGTCGCAGGTTCGCGACTGGATCCCACGCGCGGATCAGATTGGCGCGGCGCGCGCCCCGATCGCGTAGCCGATCACGTTGATCACGAGGTGGACGGCCACCACCACGACGAACACGAAGGCCGCCTGCGGGACCGACATCACCCAGACGGGCAGCAGCAGGATCCAGATCCCGAATACGAAGTCGCCCTGGTCCAGCAGCGTGAGCGTCAGGCCGGCGGCGGAACGCCGCTGGGTGCCCGGGGCGACGCCCATCCGCCGCTTCAGGAACGAGTTGGGCAGCTCGCCGAGCACGGTGCCGAGGCCGATCAGCAGGCCGACGAGCACGGGCCCGGCGTCGCGCACCTCGTCGGGAAGCTGGCCACGCCACCACGGCCACTGCCACAGCGCGATCGTGGCGAGCCACACGCCGGCCGTCATGAACACCGCCCCGCGCCAGGTCTTGTTGTCGCCGAAGATGCGCGCGCCGCGCCACGCGCGGCCGCCGTCGAGCGGGCGCTTCAGCGCGGGGAAGAGGTCGAGCGCCAGGACCGGCGCGTGGAGCAGCGCGGCGCCGAGGACGGGCAGGAAGACCCAGACGGCGCTCACGCGCCGTCGCCGGCCTCCATGGCCCCCTTCATCGCATCGAAGAACGGGATCTCGACCCCGGGCGGGAACGCCTTGACCTCGCCGGATTCGTGGAAGACCAGCGTGTTCCCGGCGTCGACGTGCTCGGCCACGTCGGGCAGCTCCATGGTCGAGACCATCAGCACGCGCGCCGGCTCCGGGCCGGGGTTGACGACCTGGTGCGCGCCGGCGTCCCCGGGCGGGAAGGACACCACGGCCCCGGGCTCGAGCGTGCGCTTGCCATCCGGGGTGCGCAGCGTCGGCTGCCCGTCGAGGACGACCAGCAGCTCCTCGCGCGAGCGGTGCAGGTGGTAGGGCAGTCCGCCCCCGGTCCCGAACTCGTACACGGTCGCGCCCAGCTTCGTGGCCCCGGCGTGGCGCGCGACGCCGGACATGCGGCCGGGCCAGCGGGGATCGGGGAACTCGAGGTCCCACTCGCTCGAGAAGACGTTCGGATCGGACATACGGCGAAGACACCTCCGGAGGGTGGGCGCGGGTGACGCGATGCTAGACGGTTACCGCAGCTCCTCGGCCAGCAGGTCCATCAGCAGGCTGTCGTACCAGCGCCCGTCCGCGGCGCGCTCGGCGCGCCGCAGGACTCCGACCGGGCGGAAGCCCACCTTCGCGTAGGCGCGAATCGCGCGCTCGTTCGCCCGCGCGGGGTCGATCGTGAACCGGTGGTGCCCGCGCTCCTCGGCCAGCCAGCGAATCGCCGCGCGGAGCGCTTCGGGCCCGAGGCCGCGGTCCTGGTGGGCCGGCGCAAGCGTGATGTCCAGGGCGGCGTGCCGGTAGTCGGGCTCCAGCTCCTCGTTGAAGCCGAGCCAGCCGGCGAGGTCGACGCCGACCTCGATCGCGAATGCCGCGCCGTCGTTGCGCAGGCCCTCGCGCTCGCGCTCGGGCGGATCGGGCGTGCCCCACCACTCCCGAACCCCGGGTTCGGCCACGATCGCGACGAGGCGCTCGACGTCGTCGTCGTGCAGGGGACGCAGCGTGACCCGCTCGCCATGGAGGACCGGCACCGGCACGACGACGAGTGTTGCTTAAACGAGAAAAGGGCCCGAAGGCCCTTCCTCGTGTGGCGTACCCCCATTCCGCCCCAGGAAAATTATTGTCCCTTCCGGCGCCGCCTCCCTGGCTGCTCTGGTCGGGACGTGGGCAGCATGATGAGTGAACGCAAGCGTTCTGTCGTCCCCTCCAGCGGGTGATCTTGGGGGGAAGATCCGGGTGAGGAACGGGTGAGACGGAACTCCCCCTTCGGGCCGGAAATCCCGCTACCATGGGGATTGCCGGCAGGGGTGCGGGGGAGGCCCGCCACCGAGGAGAGCCATGGAAGCGCGCAAACCCGTCCGCCTCGCCGTCGCCGAGTTCGAGGATCTCGTCGCTCGCGGCCTGCGCGCACTCGTGGCCGAGGACGTGAACGTCAAGCTGATCGCCGACGAGGTCCCCCACGAGCAGCTGGAGAAGCTGATCGCGCGCGAGTCGCCCGACGTCGCCCTGCTGAACTTCGGCTCGCTGCGCAGCCCCAACGACGTCCGCGCGCTGCACTCGCTGCACCCCGAGACGCGGCTGCTCGTGCTGGCCAACCGGCCCTCCCCTTCCGAGTGCAACCAGATGTTGGCCTTCGGGGCGACCGCGTGCCTGTCGAAGGAGACGCAGGCGCGCGACATCCTCAGCGCGATCCACCTCGCCTCGCGCGGCCTGCACGTGCTGCCCAAGACGGCGAAGGAGTTCGGCATGACACGGATGCCCGGCCCCGAGCTCCTGACCCCGCGTGAGGCCGACGTGCTCGAGCTGCTCCAGCAGGGGCGTTCGAACGCCGAGATCGCGGTGTCGTTGAGCGTCGGGATCGAGACCGTCCGGACCCACGCGCGCAGCATCTACCGCAAGCTCGGCGTGCGCACCCGCCGCGACCTGGCGAATTTGTCGGCGTAGCTGGCCTACGCGCGCGCGGGGGCGCCCAGCAGGTTGCGCTCGGCCAGCAGCTCCGCGAGCTGCACCGCGTTGAGCGCGGCTCCCTTGCGCAGGTTGTCCGACACGACCCAGAGGTTGAGGGTCCGTTCCTCGGTGGGGTCGCGGCGGATCCGGCCGACGAGGACGTCGTCGCGCCCCGCCGCGTCGGACGCGAGCGGGTAGACCCCGTCGGCGGGGTCGTCGACGACGATCACGCTCGGCGCCGCGGCGAGGAGCTCGCGGCAGCGCTCGGGGGAGAGCGCCTCGCGCGTGCGGAGGTTGATCGACTGCGAGTGGCCGACGCGCACCGGAACGCGCACGCAGGTCGGGCTCACCCGGATCGAATCGTCGCCGAGGATCTTGTGCGTCTCGTTGATCAGCTTGCGCTCCTCGGTCGTGTAGTCGTCGCCGTCCCGGAACGTCTCGACCTGGGGCAGCACGTTGAAGGCGATGCGGTGGGGATAGACCTCCGGCGCCGGCGGCTCCGACCCGTGCAGCATCGCGTGCGCCTGGTCCGTGAGCTCGTCCACCGCGCTCTGGCCCGTCCCCGACACCGACTGGTAGGTGGACACGACCACGCGCTCGACCCCGACCGCGTCGTGGAGCGGCTTGAGCGCGACGACCATCTGCATGGTCGAGCAGTTCGGGTTGGCGACGATCCCACGGTGGCCCGCGAGCGCGTCGGGGTTGACCTCGGCCACGACCAGCGGGACGGCGTCGTCCATGCGCCATGCGGAGGAGTTGTCCACCACGACGGCGCCCGTCGCGGCGAACCGCGGCGCCCACTCGCGCGAGGGCCCCGAGCCGCAGGAGAACAGCGCGATGTCGAAGCCGGCGATCGGGTCGCCGTCCTCCAGCGCGCGCACCGTCGACCCGCCGTCGAGCTCGCGGCCGGCGGAGCGCTCGGAGGCGAAGGGGACGATCTCCGACGCGGGAAACGCGCGCTCGCGCAGGATCGCGAGCATCGTCGAGCCGACGGCGCCGGTGGCGCCGACCACCGCGACGCGGTACGGACCGCCGCTCATGCCGATGTCCCCGCGGGATCGAACGGGCGCTCGGGCCCGATGTCGCCGCTGCCCAGGTCGAAGGCGTCGTGCAGCCCGCGCACGGCGTCGTTGACGCGGTTGGCCTGGATCACGCACGTGATCTTGATCGTCGAGGTGTCGATCATCTGGATGTTGATCTGCTGCTCGCCCAGCACCTGGAAGACCTTGGCGGCCACGCCCGGGTGGGACTTCATGCCGGCGCCGATCAGCGACACCTTGCCGATCTCGTCGTCGGTGGCCACGCGGCTGCACAGGTCGCCCTGCATCGGCAGGAGCGTCGTGCGCGTCGTCTCGAGCTCCGTCCGCGGGACGGTGAACGAGATGTCGGCCTCGGCACCCTCGGACACGGGCTCGTTCTGGACGATCATGTCGACGTTGACGTTGACCTCGGCGAGCGCGCCGAAGATCCGCCCGGCGACGCCGGGGCGGTCGGGCACGCCGAGCAGCGTGACCCGCGCCTCCTCGCGGGAGTGCGCCACGGCGGTGATGAGCGGTCGTTCCATCGTTTCGTCCTCCGAGAGGACAACGGTACCGGGGGCGTCCTCGAAGGCGGAGCGGCAGTGGATCCGCACGCCCTGGAGGCGGGCGTACTCGACGGCGCGCAGCTGGAGCACGCGGGCGCCGGAGGCGGCCATCTCCAGCATCTCCTCGAAGGAGACCATGGGCAGCTTGCGCGCCTCGGGCACGATGCGCGGATCGGCCGAGAAAACTCCCGGCACGTCGGTGTAGATCTCGCATACGTCGGCCTCCACGGCGGCGGCCAGCGCCACCGCGGTCGTGTCCGAGCCGCCGCGCCCGAGGGTGGTGACGACGTCCGAGCCGCTCGAGACGCCCTGGAAGCCCGCCACCAGCGCGACCGAGCCATCGCTCATCACGCGCCGGATGCGGTCGGCCCGCACGTCGACGATGCGCGCCTTCGTGTGCGACGTGTCGGTCACGATGCCGGCCTGCTCGCCGGTCATCGAGACCGCGCGGTGGCCGAGGTCGTGGATCGCCATCGCGCACAGGGCGCACGAGATCCGCTCGCCGGTGGAGAGCAGCATGTCCAGCTCGCGCGGGTCGGGGCGCGGCGAGACCTCCGCGGCCATCGCCAGCAGCTCGTCGGTGGTCGAGCCGCGCGCCGACAGCACGGCCACGACGTTCGTGTCCGCCTCGCGCTTGGCCGCGATGCGCCGCGCGGCGCGCTTGATGCGCTCCGCGTCCGCCACCGACGTGCCACCGAACTTCATCACGACCGTCCCGGGCATGACGCCGAAGGGTACTTCGCGGCCGAACGGCCGCTGCGTTAGGTTCGTGCCGGGTGATCGATCTCCACACCCACATCCTCCCAGGACTCGACGACGGGCCGTCCTCGATGGAGTCATCGCTTGCCCTTGCGCGCGCCGCGGTGGCCTCGGGGACCAACACGATGGTGGCAACGCCGCATATCGACTATGCGTTCGAGGTCGACCCGGCTCGGATCCGTCCGGCGATCGAGCAGCTGCGGCGGGAGCTGACCCGCAACGGCGTCGATCTCACCGTCCTCGCCGGGGGCGAGATCGCGACCACTCGACTGCCGCAGCTGTCAGCCGCCGAACTGGATCTCCTGCACCTGGGCGACGGCCCCTACCTACTGCTCGAGACACCGCACGGCATCGAGCAGCCCGGGTTTGACTCCTACCTCTTCGAACTGCGGTTGCAGGGCGTCGACATGGTGCTGGCACATCCCGAGCGGTGCCCGATGTTCCAGAGGAATCCGGACGGAGTCGCGCGGCTCGTAGGCGCCGGCGCCTTGTCCGCGGTGACCGCGAGCTCACTTTCCGGAGGGTTCGGACGCACCGCGCGGGACTTCGCCTTCGACCTGCTCGAGCGAGGGCTCGTCCACGCGCTCGTGTCGGATGCTCACGACTCTCGGCGTCGGCCTCCCGAGTTGAAGTCCGGGTTATCGGCCGCGGAGCGCCGGATTCCGGGAATCTCGACCGAGCTGAAATGGCTCGTTCGAGACGCGCCCGAGGCGATCCTCGCCGGTCGGCCACTGCCCACACGCCCGCCGCGCCGCGCTCCGACTCGGCGTCGGGCATGGTGGTCGCGGCGCGCGTGAGAGCCATGCGGTGGCATGCCCCGCGCGACCGTCGGGCGGTCGCGGGGTTGGCGATCGCCGTGCTGGTCGCCGTCGGCGGTGCGGCCGCGGTCCTGCTCGCCGCGGGCGGCGGCCGGGAGTCCTCCGCCGCGCGGACGCACGTCCCGGCCGGCCTCGAGGCGCTAGCCGGCGGCGCCGAGTCCCGCCGCGGCGGCCATCGGCCCGGTCCGCTGGGGTCGGCGCTGCTGCGCGTGGCGGCGGGGCTGCCGCGCGAGCGCCAGATCGCCCAGCTCTTCCTCGTCGGGCTCGACGGCCGCTTCCCGAGCGACGCCTTCCTCACGGGGTCGCTGCGTCTGCGCGACTGGGGCGGCGTGGTGCTCGACCAGCACAACTGGGTGGACCGCCAGCAGCTCGCCGACCTGGCCGGCGAGGTGACGGTGGTGGCGCGCCAGGCAGGTCACGAGCCGCCGCTCGTCGCGGCCGACCAGCCCGGCGGCGACGCGACCGCATTCACCGGCCTGCCGCCCGCCGCTCCGCCGGCGGTGGGTGCGGGCGGCGATCCGGCCACCGCGGGCGCCACGGCACGGGCCGCGGCCGCCGACCTGCGCGCGCTGCACGTGAACATGACCCTCGCCCCGGCGGCCGACGTCGGCGTCACCGGCGGCGGCCTGGAGGACGCCGTGTTCGGCGACGACCCCGCGCAGCGTCGCGGCGATGGCACGCGCGGCGGCGGACGCCTACCGCAGCGGCGGGGTGATCGCCGCGGTTGGCCACTTCCCGGGCCAGGGCGCCGCGTCGCAGGACCCGAACGTGGGCACGGCGACGGTCGGGCTGGGGATCGGCGACCTCCGCCGCCGCGACCTCGTCCCCTTCCAGGCGGTGGTCGGCGCCGCGCCGGTGGTGACGATGTCGAACGCCGTCTACGTCGCCTTCGACGGCGTCACGCCGGCCACGCTGCTCCCGCAGGCGATCCGAATGCTGCGCCGCGACCTGCGGTTCGACGGCGTGGTCATGACCGACGATCTCGCGGCGACGGCCCCCGTCACCGGCGTGGGCGTCGGCGGCGCCGCGGTCGACGCCCTGCGCGCCGGCGCCGACCTCCTCTACCTCTCCGGCGGTCCCGAGGAGCAGGAGCAGGCGTTCGCGGCCGTCCTCGCGGCGACGCGCACGGGACGCCTCCCCCGCGCGCGCCTCCACGAGGCGCTGCTGCGGGTGCTCGCGCTCAAGCGCCGCTACGGGCTGCTGCACTGACCGCAGTAGGGTCCGCGCGTGGCCAAGGGACCGCAGCCGGGCGATCCGGCGCCGGACTTCGAGCTCGAGGGGACGGAGGGCACATTCCGTCTCTCGGACCACCGGGGCGAGCGCGTCGTGCTGTTGTTCTACCCGGGCGACGAGACGCCGGTGTGCACGAAGCAGTTCTGCTCCTACCGCGACCGTGCCGACGAGATGGCCGAGCTCGACGCGACGGTCGTGGGCATCTCGCCCCAGGACCTCGACTCACATCGCAGCTTCATCGACAACCACGGCCTGACGGTGCCCCTGCTCGCCGACACCGACGTGGCCGTCTCGAAGGCCTACGGCGTGACCCGGCCGTGGAGGGCCGGGCGCCACTGGTTGCCGAGGCCCGGCACCGGGACCTCGCGCGCGACCTTCGTGATCGACGAGGAGGGCATCGTGCGCCACCGGCACGACGACCGGCTCGACGCGACGTTCCTGCACGTCGACGGCCTGCGCGAGGCGCTGCGAACGCTCCGGCTGCCCTAGGCCCGGACTACAGCGCGCGCCGGCCTGCGAGCGCCTTGCCGAGCGTGACCTCGTCGGCGTATTCGAGGTCGGCGCCGACCGGCAGCCCGCTGGCCAGGCGCGTGACCGTCACGTCGGGTGCGCGCTCGCGCAGGCCCTCCGCGATGTGCAGCGCCGTCGCCTCGCCGGTCGTCGTCGGGTTCGTGGCCAGGACCACTTCGCGGACGGGCGCATCGCCGCAGCCCTCCACGCGCGCGTACAGCTCGGCGATCTTGAGGTCGTCGGGATCGACGCCGTCGATCGGCGACAGCGCGCCGCCGAGCACGTGGTAGCGGCCGCGGTACTCGTGCGTGCGCTCGATCGGGATCACGTCCCCGGGTTCCTCGACGACGCAGATCAGCCCCGCGTCGCGGCGCTCGTCCTGGCAGATGCGGCAGCGCGGGCCGTCGGCCAGGTTGAAGCAGACCTCGCACAGCCCGATGCGCTCCTTGACCTCGCGGATCGCCTCGGCCAGCGCGGCGGCGTCCTCGTCGCTCGCCCGCAGGAGGTGGAACGCGAGCCGCTGGGCGGTCCGGTTGCCGATTCCCGGCAGCTTGCCCAGCTCGGTGATCAGCCGCTGGACCGGCGGGGCGTAGACGGCGTCGGACATGGTTGTGCGGAGCCGCTCAGAGGCCGAGGCCCGGCGGCAGCATCCCGCCGAGCCCGCCGGTGACCCCGCCCAGCTTGCGCGCCGCCAGCTCCTGCGCCGCGCGCAGGCCCTCGTTGACCGCCGCGAGCACCATGTCGGACAGCAGCTCGGGGTCCTCGGGATCGATCGCCTGGGGATCGATGCGGATCTCCTTGACCTGGAGATCGCCGGAGACGACGACGCTCACCATCCCCCCGCCGGCGGAAGCCTCGACGCGCTCGTCCTTCAGCGCGGCCTGCGCGGCCTCCATGTCCTGCTGCATCTTCTGCACCTGCTTGAGCATCTGCTGCATGTTGGGCGGCTGGGGCATCAGGCCTGGCGCTCCTCTTCGGGCAGTTCCTCGGCATCGAACTCTTCCAGGAAGCGCTTGACGAGCTCCTCGTCGGAGAGCTCCGGGGCCGGCGCGGGCGTCTCGCTCTCGTCCGGGCGGAGCTCGTAGGCGAGCCGTACGACGTGCCCGCTGACCGTCTGGATCGCGCCCGCCAGCGCGTCGCGGTTGGGGGCGTCCTCGGCCTTGCGCTTGAGGAACGCGCGCGACTCCGAGAAGGCGACCGTCAGCTCGTCGCGGGCGAGCGCGATCGGGTTGGCGCCGTCCAGCAGCGCGGCCAGCATCGAGTTCTGCTCGCGCACCGTGTCGAGCACAGCGGGCCACAGCGAGCGCAGCGCCTCGAGGTCGAACGCGCCCTCCGGCTCGGCGGCCGCATCGGGCTCCTCCGCTTCCTCCTCGGGCTCCGCCTCGGCCTCGACGGCGATCGCGACCGCGGTGACGCCGGCCGCCGGGGCGGCGCTCTCCGTGGAGGGCGGCGGTGCCGGCGCGTCCGGGAGCGGCTGGCCGACGGCGCGCACGGTGCGCTCCTCGGCGCCGCCCTCCCGCCCGAGCTGGGCCTCGAGCCGCTCCACGCGCGCGAGCAGCGCGCGCGTGGACGCATCGACGTCGGGCGCGGCGGCCTTGACCAGCGAGAGCTCGAGCTGGGTACGCGGCTCCGAGCCGTTCTTGATCGCTTCGAGCCCGTTCGCCAGCAGGTCGAGCAGGCGCACGACGTCGGCCCGGCCGACGCGGCCGGCCTGGGCGGCCAGGCGCTCGTCGCGCTCGTCGGTGACGCGCAGCTCGGCCGGGACCTCGCCGAGGGTCTGGACCACCAGGAGCTCGCGCGCGTGCATCTCGAGGTCGCGCAGGAACTGGCCGGCATCGCGGCCCGACCGGCTCAGCCGCGCGACGACGCCGAGCGCCGCGGCCGCGTCGCCGGCGGCGATCGCGTCCACCGCGTCGAACAGCAGCTCGGCGTCCGCCACGCCGAGGACGGCCAGCACGGAGTCGAGCTCGATCGAGGGCCCGCCGTAGGTCACGAGCTGCTCGAGCGTCCCGAGCGCGTCGCGGAACGAGCCGGTGGCCGCGCGCGCGATCAGCGCGCAGGCGGGTTCCGGAAGCTCGATCGACTCGGCGTCCGCCACGCGCCGGAGGACGGTGGCGATCTCGCCGGCTCCCGGCCGCGTGAAATCGAAGCGGTGGCAGCGGTCGACGACCGTCGGGAGGACCTTCTGCGCCTCGGTCGTCGCGAGCACGAAGATCGTGTTCGGCGGGGGCTCCTCGAGCGTCTTGAGGAACGCGTTCCACGCCTGCGTGGAGAGCATGTGGGCCTCGTCGAGGATGTAGACCTTGTGACGCCCGGACACCGGCGCGTAGGCCACGCGCTCGCGGAGCTCGCGGATGTCGTCGACGGAGTTGTTCGACGCCGCGTCCATCTCGATCACGTCGAGGGAGGTCGCGTTGGCGATCGCGACGCAGGACTCGCACGTGCCGTCGGGCTCGGTCGTCGGCCCGCGCT
The DNA here is from genome assembly GCA_963725645.1 of uncultured Actinomycetes bacterium. Classification (GTDB taxonomy): domain Bacteria; phylum Actinomycetota; class Thermoleophilia; order Solirubrobacterales; family Solirubrobacteraceae; genus JALYZC01. The sequence goes on along the minus strand of CAVRZD010000006.1, from coordinate 810,215 downwards.
CGCAGTTCAGGCAGGCGGCGAGGATCTTCGCCATGCTCGTCTTGCCGGTCCCGCGGGAGCCAACGAACAGGTACGCGTGGTGGACCTTGCCCTGCTCGACCGCGTTGCGCAGGGTGCGCACGACGTGCTCCTGGCCGACCACCTCGTCGAAGGTGCGGGGGCGGTGGCGGCGGTAGAGCGACGGGGCCTCGGGCACGAATGGCCAATCTAGCAGCGGTCTCGGCCTGCGCTTCCGGGTAGCGTCGCGGGCGATGCAGCGTCTCCGTCCCCCCGCGGCGATCGCCGCCGGCGCGCTCGCGCTGTGGTTCGCGCTGCCGTCCTACATCAACTACGACACGGCGTGGTCGCTGGTGTGGGGCGGCGAGCTGGCGCGCGGCGGGGCGCCGCAGCTCGAGGCGCTCTCCGCGCCTACGCCGCACCCGCTCGGCACGCTGCTCGGGGTGCTGCTGGCGCCGCTCGGCGCCGCCGCCGGCGACGCCGCGACACTGCTGGTCCTGGCCTCGTTGGCGGCGGTTGTGTGGCTCGCGTTCGCGCTCGCCCGCGAGTGGTTCGGCGGCGCGGCGGGCTGGATCGCCGCCGCGCTCGCGCTGACGTCCGTCCCGCTGCTGACGCCAGCGGCTCGCGCCTACCTCGACGTCCCCTATCTCGCGCTCGTGCTCGGCGCGCTGCTGGTCGAGACGCGCCGCCGCCGGGCCGGGGCGCCCGTGCTCGCGCTGCTCGCCGTCGCCGGGCTGTGGCGCCCGGAGGCGTGGCTGTTCTCCGCGGCGTACCTGGGGTGGGCCGCGCGCGGGCGCCCGCGGCGCGAGACGGCGCTGCTCGCCCTGATCGCGGGCGCCGCGCCCGCGACGTGGCTGCTCGCCGACCTCCTCCTGGCCGGTGACCCGCTGCACTCCTTCACCTGGACACGCGACCAGGCGGCCGCGCTGGGCCGCGCGCGCGGGCCGGGCGCGCTGCGCACCGCGCTCCCGGACAAGCTCGCGCACGCGGCCGGGCTCCCCGTCCTGGTCGCCGCCGTCGCCGGCCTCACGGTCCTCCTGCGCCGGCGGCCGCGTGCCGGCGGCGCGTTGGCTGCCGCCGCGCTCGGCGCCTCGCTCGCGACCGCCGCCGCCCTCATCGCCGCCGGCATGCCCGTCGTCGAGCGCTACCTCCTCACGCCGCTGGTCCTGTTCATCGTGCTTGCCGCCGGTGTCGTGACGGAGGCCTGGAGTGTCCTCCAGACGCTGCTAGCTCGCGATAGCGCCGGTGTTAGCGCCCGCTATCAGGCCCTGCGAAGAGGGTCGGCGCTCGTCGGCCTGACCGCGCTTGCGCTCGTCGCCTCCTCGGTGCCGGGACGCCTTGGGGCGCTGGCGACGCAGCGCAGCGACCTCGCCGCCCAGGCCACGCTGCGCGCCGACCTGCGCGCGCTCGCGGACGGCGGGGCGCTGCCGGCGCGGTGCACCCGCATCGCCGCGTCCGACCACAAGCTCGTCCCGCTGCTCGCGCTGTGGACGGGACGTGCGCCCTCGCGCTTCACCGCCGGCCCGGCGGAGGCCTACGTCGAGCCCGCGACGCCCGCCGCGCAGCGGACGCTGCTGTTCGCATCGAGCGACCCTCCCGAGGCCGCGCCACCGCCGCCGCGCGGTGCGACCGAGATCGCCCGCGACCGCTCGTGGCGCGTGTCCGGCCGCTGCTAGGCCCGCGCTACGCAGGCGCCCGATCGCGCGCCGCCGCGAACGTCTCGCGGTGAGACGTGATCCACTCCTCGACCGTGGTCGGGGCGTCGCCGGTGAGCTCCCGGAAGGTGTCCGTGCAGGCCTCGGCGTCGCCGTTGCGCCAGGCGCGGAAGTGCCCGATCACGCCGATCTCGGCCTGCTCGGGCGTCATCCCGGCCTCGTCGACGAGCGCGCGATGCAGATCGTCGTCGGACAGGTCGTCGTAGGGGATCGAGCGTCCGGTGACGCGGGACATGATCTCGGCCACGTCGCCGAGCGACAGCAGCTCGGGTCCGGTGATCACGTAGTTGCGCCCGTTCTCGTCGCGTTCGGCCAGGACGACCGCGCCCGCGCGTGTGACGTCGTCGGCGGCCACGTGGGCGACCCTTCCGTCGCCGGCGCTCGCGACGAGCGCGCCGACCGACTCGATCCACGGGATCATCGACAGCAGGCTCGTCTCGAGCACCGACGTCGGCGAGAGCAGCGCCCACTGCAGGCCCGATTGCTTGATCGCCGCGACGCTGGCGTCGTGCAGGCTGCCGAGGGCGTCGCCGTGGTGCTCGACGGCGCCGTAGAGCTTGACGATCCGCCGCACGCCGGCGCGCTTGGCGGCCTCGAGCACGTTGGCCTCGCGCGCCTGGACGCGGTCGTCCATGGGCGAGACGAGGAACACCGTGTCCACCCCGGCCATCGCGTCGTCCAGCGTGTCGGGGCGGTCCATGTCGGCGACCACCGGCTCGACGCCCGGGCGCTCGAGGGCCTTCGCCCGCTCGGCGCTGTGCGCCATCGCCTGCACCGGCGCGCCGCGCTCGGCCAGGTGCGCGGTCACGCCGCCGCCGAACATCCCGGTGGCTCCGGTGACGAGGATCATGCCGCTAACTGGTCGAGCGCAGCCTCAGGGGACATTGGACGGTGCGAATCCATCCGCGCACGCAACGGTACCGGCGCGGTCCGACCGAACGCGATCAGAGAAATGGACCGTGCACCCTCCGTCGAAGCTGAGGTCTCGAGTGCTCTCGCCGGTGGTGGCTCCAGCCGGGGTGACCCGCTGCGCCTACCGGGGACCGCTTAAGGCTGCTTCCTTCCGGATCTGACCTGGTTCACGGGCCGGCATCGCGCGGGACCCTGGCCTTCATCGCCTCACCGGCGCGCGGCCCGAGGCCCGCGCCCCTCGAGAGGGGATTCGGCCCCGCTAGAGCGGATTGCGGGTGCAGGGCACCGCTACCTCCCCGCCTAGCACGGTCCACGCCGATCCTAGCGCGTCGACCGCAGCGCCCAGGCGATGAAGAGCGCCTGGACCGGCAGCCGCGCGTAGAGCAGTCCACGCGGGATGCGTCGGAAGCGGTCGGGGTGGAGCGCCATGTGCAGGTTGGCCGGGAACACCGCGACCATCGTCGCGACCAGCCACCATCCGGCGGTCCGCCGGGTGCGCGCCGGCAGCGCGCCCAGCCCGCCGGCGATCTCCGCCACGCCGCTTGCGTAGACGAGCTCGCGGTGGGCCGGCAGGTAGTCCGGCATGATCGCCATGTACGCCCGCGGGCGCAGGAAGTGCATGGTCCCCGCGAAGGTGAAGAACGCCGCCAGCGCGCGCGTCGATCGCTTCGTGTCCCGGCCCGGCACGCGCGGCACCCTACTGGCATCATCGAGCCGTGAGCGCGACCGAGCCCGCAGTCGACGTGGTGGAGGCGGCACACGCGCTCGCCCCGCGCGCGGCCGAGGCCGGCGCCGGGGCCGAGCGCGCGCGGCGGCTGCCGCCGGACCTGGTCGCGGCGATCGCCGAGGCCGGCCTCTTCCGCATGCTGACCCCGCGCGCGGCCGGCGGGCTGGAGGTCGAGCCGGCGGCGATGGTCGCGGCCGTGGAGGCGCTGGCCGCCGGCGATGCCGCAGCGGCCTGGTGCGTCGCGGTGAGCGCGACGAGCGGGATGATCGGCGCGTACCTGCCCGCGGACGACGCGCGCGCGATCTTCGGCGACCCGATGACGATCGCCGGCGGCGTGTTCGCGCCCAAGGGGCGCGCGGTCGCCGTCGACGGCGGCTACCGCGCCAGCGGGCGCTGGGCGTTCGCCTCGGGGTGCGAGCACTGCGACTGGCTCATGGGCGGCTGCCTGATCGAGGAGGACGGCGGCATCCGCGCGCTCCCGAGCGGCGCGCCGGACATCCGTCTCCTGCTGTTCCCGGCCGCCGACGTGCGGATCCACGACACGTGGCACGTGGCCGGCCTGCGCGCCACCGGGAGCCACGACATGGAGGTGGCCGCCGTCGAGGTCCCGGTGGGGCGCAGCGCGTCGCTGCTGTCGGACCGTCCGACCGACTCGGGGGCGCTGTATGCGTTCCCGGTGTTCGGGACGCTGGCGATCGCGATCGCCGCGGTCACGCTCGGGATCGCGCGCGCGGCGCTCGACGACCTCGGCGAGATCGCTGGCGGCAAGACGCCGACGGGCAGCCGGCGCTCGCTCGCCGAGCGTGGGGACACGCAGGTCCGCAGCGCGCGGGCGCACGCGCAGGTCGCGAGCGCGCGTGCCTACGTCGACGAGGCGGTCGGCACCGCCTGGGAGAGCGCGGCGGCCGACGGCGACGTACCCCTCCCCGCGCGGACCGCGCTGCGCCTGGCCGCCTCGCACGCGACCGGCGCCGCGGCCGGCGCGGTCGACGTCGCCTGGGAGCTGTGCGGCGGCAGCGCGATCTACGAGCGCGGCGCGCTCGAGCGCCGCTTTCGCGACGTCCACGTCGCCACCCAGCACATGCTCGTGGGCCCCGGCTCGTGGGAGCTTGCCGGCCGCATGGTGCTCGGCCTGCCCACCGACGCGGCGCAGCTCTAGGCCGTCGCGCCCGTGTACTCGCCGGCGATGGCCGCCACGCTGTCGAGCCGGCGCTCGACCTCACCGGGCTCCAGCGGCGGGATCATGTACACGGCGCGGTTGACGCCCGCGCGCTCGTAGCGCTCCAGCAGCGCGGGGTCGCGCGGCGCGATCTGCAGCGTGACCGGGAGCGGCCCGCGACCGGCCTCCTCCCCCAGCCGCTGAAGCTTCTCCACGCGCGCGACGATCTTGTCGTCGTCGCCGATGCGGTTCGGGAACCAGCCGTCGCCATACGCGATCACCCGGTCGTAGACCGTGCGCCCGTTCCCGCCGATCAGCACCGGAGGATGCGGCTTCTGGACGGGCTTGGGCCAGCACCAGATCCGGTCGAAGTCGACGTAGCGACCGTGGTAGGAGGCCTCCTCCTCGGTCCAGATCGCCCTGATCGCCTCGACCCGCTCGCGCATGACGCCGAACCGGCGCGCCGGGTCCGTGCCGTGGTTGGCCATCTCCTCGAGGTTCCAGCCGGCGCCGACGCCGAACAGCAGCCGCCCGCCGGACAGTGCGTCCACGCTGGCCGCTGCCTTCGCGGTGACGATGGGGTCGCGCTCGACGACCAGGCAGATCGCCGTGCCCACCTTCAGTCGCTCGGTCACGGCCGCGGCCATCCCCATCGCGACGAACGGATCGTGGATGCGCGAGTACTCGCGCGGCAGGTCGCCGCCGACCGGGTACGGCGTGTCCCGGCTGGCCGGAATGTGCGTGTGGTCGGTGAAGAAGACCGACTCGAGCCCGCGCTCCTCGCAGGCCCGTGCGAGGTCCGCCGGGGCGATCGACTCGTCGGTCGGGAAGATCGAGACGCCGAAGTGCACGAGCGCGGATCATCCCAGTCCGTCATGCTGGGGGGCGTGAGCTTCCTACGTGCGCTCGGCGGGGGCCGAGATCTGGCGATCGATCTCGGCACCGCGAACACTCTGGTCTTCGTGCACGGCGAGGGCATCCTGGTCGACGAGCCCTCGGTGGTGGCGGTCGATCAGGCCGGCGAGGTCTACGCCGTCGGCGCCGAGGCCGAGCGGATGCTCGGCCGCACCCCCGCCACGATTTCGGCGCAGCGCCCGCTGAAGGACGGGGTGATCGCCGACTTCGAGGTCACCGAGCAGATGCTGCGCCACTTCATCCGCCGGGTGCTGCCGTCCCGCCGCGCGCGGGCGCGGCTGATCGTGTGCGCTCCCTCGGGCATCACCGAGGTGGAGGCGCGCGCGGTGGTCGAGGCCTCGATGGCCGCGGGCGCGCGCGAGGTCGAGCTGATCGAAGAGCCCATCGCGGCCGCGCTCGGCGCCGGCCTCGATATCTCCGAGCCCTCTGGGGTGATGGTGATCGACGTGGGCGGCGGCACGAGCGAGGTCGCGGTGCTGTCGATGGGCGGCATCGTCGTGTCGACCTCGATGCGCATCGGCGGCTACACGCTCGACGAGGCGATCGTCGACTTCGTCAAGCACGAGCACCGCCTGGCGGTCGGCGCGCGCACCGCCGAGGAGGTCAAGCTGCGCATCGGCTCGGCCCACCCGGTCGGCGAGGGGAGCACGACCGAGATCCGCGGCCGCGACATGATCTCGGGCCTGCCGACCAAGCTGATGCTGACCAGCGACGAGGTTCGAGCGGCGCTGGCGCCGACCCTGACCGCCACCGTGGACGGCGTCAAGGAGACGCTCGACCGCACGCCGCCGGAGCTGGCCTCGGACATCGCGGCCCACGGCATCGTGCTGGCCGGCGGCGGCTCCCTGCTACACGGGTTCGCCGACCTCCTGCGCGCGGAGACCGGAATGCCGGTGCACCTCGCCGACGATCCGCTGACCTGCGTCGTGCGCGGCGCGGGCGAGGCGCTGGCCGAGTTCGGCGCCAGCTCGCGCGCCGCCAAGCGCCAGTCCCAGCTCGGCCTGCGCCAGACCCGGATGGCCGGCTCGGCCGGCTAGCGCTACCCGGTCGACGCCTGGCGCGGCTGCGTCGCGAGCGTCGCCGTCACGTCGAGACTGTCGGAGCCGCGGCGGACGGTCAGCTTCACGCGGTCGCCCGGCCGGTGCGCGGTGATCGCAGCGACCAGGTCGTTCGACCCGCCGATCGGCGACCCGTCGAACGCGGTCACGACGTCGCCGCTGCGCAGACCGGCCGCGGCGGCGGGGCCGCCGCCCTGGACGGACCCGACCAGCGCCCCCTTCCCGTCGGTCGCATCACCCGTCTCCACGCCGAGGTAGGCGTGGCTCACCTGGGCCCCGCGCTCGAGCTGGGACAGCTCCGACTTCACGAGGTCGATGGGCACGGCGAACCCGACGCCGGTGGAGCTCTGGGCGGACGACCCGCCGGTGGCGATCTGGTCGGCGATGCCGACGAGCCGGCCGCGCGCGTCGAGCACGGGGCCGCCGGAGTTGCCCGGGTTGAGCGACGCATCGGTTTGGATCGCGTGGGCGATGCTGAACCCGTTGGTCGCCCCAATCGTCCGATCGAGCCCCGACACGACGCCGGTGCTCAGGCTGCGGCTGTACTGGAACGGGTCGCCGATCACGGCGAGCTGGTCGCCGACCGCCAGCGACTTCGAGCTGCCGAGCGCCAGCGGGTGCAGCGTGAGGCCCGAGGGGTCGACCTTCAACAGGGCGATGTCCGTCGACTGGTCCGCGCCGAGCACCTGCGCCGTTCGCGTGCTCCCGTCCTGGAAGGTGACCTTGATCGACGACGCGCCGGCTACGACGTGCGCGGCGGTGAGGATGCGTCCCTGGCCGTCGATCACGGAGCCGCTGCCGGCCGCGGTGGTCTGCGAGGGGCCGGACGGCCCGAAGGGTCCGCCCGGGCCACCGCCCTGGTCGCGACTCGAGGACACGCCGCGGGCGGTGATGTCCACCACGCCGCCCGACGAGCTCGCATACAGCGCGCGCGCGTTGAGGCCCGCGGTCGTGCTGGACCCGCCCGCGGTCGTCACCGGCTGGATGACGCTGGTCGCGTCCGTGTGCCCGTTGAGGGCGCCGAACGCGAGCAGCAGCCCCGTCACCGCGCCCGCGCCGAGCAGTGCAGCGCCCACGGCGACGGCGGCAAGGGCGGAGCGGCCCACGCGCGGGGCCGATCGGCGGCGGGCGGGTCCCCCGGGGGGCCCGGCCGGGGCGTCGGCCAGCTGGTGGCCGTTCTGCGGGTTCACCGATGGGTGATCACGCGTGGGGGTCGACATCGGCACCTCGCTTCGCCGTCGGGAATGTCATGACGTGAGGATGGGCGGCAAGCCTTAGGGAGTGCTGAGCCGTAGATAAGGGCCACGTAGGAACGTGGACCCGGGCCTAGGGGCAGCGGCCGAAGCGCGCGACCGCGGGGTCGGCGTCGGCGCTGTTCCACGCGTCGGCGTTCGGGCGGCAGACAAGCCGACGCCGCGAGCCGCGTGGCGCACGGGCCGCCGTGATGTCGAGGAGGCGCGGGACGGGGTCGATCGGGGTGCCGAAATGGCGGACCTCGAAGTGGAGATGGGGACCGGTCGCGCGCCCGGTGGCGCCGACATATCCGACCGACGCCGGCGACGCGAACAACGCCGCCGACCTCGTCGAGCTGCGCGTCAAGCCACTCGCCGACGCGACGGCCTTCCGCGTCACGCTGAACACACTGAAGGACCCCCGCCTGGTGGCGTTCTCGATCGCGCTGGGCGGCACCGCCGGCCAGCCGCACCCCTTCCCCCACGGCGCCGACGTTCAGGCGCCGGCCGACCTGTTCCTCACGGTCCACCCCGCCGGATCGGGACTTGAAGCGGATCTGGTCGACGCCGCCAGCGGGCTGGCCGTCCCGGGCGCCGCGCCGGCCGTCACGCTCGACGCCGCCCGGCGCCAGATCGAGGTGCGGGTGGCCCACCGGCAATGGGACCCGGGGAGCCGGACCGCGCGCCTGGCCGCCGGCGTGGGCCTGTGGGACGGCGCGAACAACCGCTATCTGCTTCCGCAGTTGAGCGCCGATGCCACGCACCCCGGCGGCGCGGGCACGGCCTCGGCGCCGGCAGCGTTCTTCAACGTCGCGTTCCGGCGCGACGAGCCGTTCCAGGCCCCGACGGAGAGCACCGCCGTGATCACGTCGGCCGCGTGGTGGCGCGACCGGCTGCAGGGCACCGCCCTGGCCGGGGGCGACATCAGCCCGTTCTTCGCCAACGTCGACTTCGGCAAGCTGGCGCTGCGGGCGCGGACGCTCGTGCGGCGGCCCCGCTTCCGGGCCTGCCGGCGCTGCACGCGCCGGGTGGCGCTGCGCCTCCCGCGCGTTCGCGGTGCGCGCATCGTCGATGCGCGGGTCACCTACCGCGGGCATGTGCTCAGGCGCGTGAAGGGCCGCAACCTTCAGCGCATCTCGGTCCGGCGGCCCTCCCGCCGAGGGTTCAGGCTCCGCGTCCGCGCCCGGACGAACCCCCTCGCTCCGCCCGACGACGACCGGGCGATCCCGCACCGGCCCGATGGACCGCATCCTCCCCAGCCACTTCGAGCTCTCGCAGGGCGCCGACTTCGGCCCGACCTGCCTCACGGCCGCCGCCAACTGCCCCGGGCAGTACCAGGGGCGCCTCCAGCCCTACGCGATCTACGTGCCGCGGAAGGCCGCGCCGCCGCGCGGGTACGGGATGACGCTGCTTCTGCACTCCCTCTCGGCGAATTACAACCAGTACTCGGGAACGCGCAACCAGTCGCAGTTGGGCGAGCGTGGGCCGCGCTCGATCGTCATCACGACCGAATCGCGCGGGCCCGACGAGAACTACGAGAACTACGGCGCCGCCGACGTCTTCGACGCGTGGGCCGACGTCGCGCGCCGCTACCGCCTGGATCCCGAGTGGACGGCGATCAGCGGCTACTCGATGGGCGGCCTCGGCACCCTGAAGCTGGGCTCCCAGTACCCCGACCTGTTCGCGCGAGCCCAGCCCGTGGTCGGCTTCGATACGAACATCGACGTCCTCGCCTCGCTGCGCAACGTTCCGGTGCTGATGTGGAACAACCACGGCGACGAGCTGGCCAACGAGGCGCTGTTCACCGCCGCCGCGGCCAAGCTCGACAGCCTCGGATACCGCTACGAGCTCGACGCCTTCCAGCCGTGCGCGAACGCCGCCTGTAGCCCGCTCTTCCCCAACCACCTGCAGCTGGCGGTCAACGACGAGTACTCCCCCGCCGCCGACTTCCTGGGCACCGTGGCCGTCGACCGCAACCCGCCGCACGTCACCTACGTGCTCGATACCGCCCGCAACCACGACAACCTCGGCGTCACCGGCGACCATGCGTACTGGCTCTCCGGGCTGACGCTGCGCAGCCCGTCGCACACGAGCGCCACCGGCGATCCCGAGGGGCAGATCGACGCCGTCTCGCGGGGCTTCGGCGTCGGTGACCCGACGCCGTCGACGACGCAGCTCGGCGCCGGATCGCTGACCGGCGGCAACCTCGGATCGCTCGCGTTCACCCGACAGTCGCGCAGCTGGGCCGCGCCTCCCGCCCAGCCCCGTGCCGACGCCATCACCGTCTCCGCCACGAATGTCGCCACCGCCGCGATCGACGTGACCCGTGCCCACGTCGACTGCGGCGTGTCCGTCGACATCACCACCGACGGGCCGATCACGGTCACGCTGCCGGCCTGCAATCGGACGATTCACGCCGGGTAGCACCCGCCGGGTCGTCCGGAGGCCAGACTCCGGCCGCGTTACCCTTCGGCGGGCCAAAGGGCGCGTAGCTCAGTGGGAGAGCGCTCGCTTCACACGCGAGAGGTCGCTGGTTCGAAACCAGCCGCGCCCATCATCGGAAGCCCCGCTATCGGCGGGGTTTTCGTCGTCGGCAGGGTCATCGGCGCCGGCCTCAGCGGGCGTCTCGGGCTCGCTGGTCCACTTTGAGTCCACAAACCCGCCGGCCATCAGGGCCTCCAGCGCGGCGCGTTCATCGTCGCCGCGGCGCATCGCCTGGGCATAGACGGACAGCGCCAGCTTCGGGTCGGTGTGCCCGATCTCCGCCATCACCACGGGCGGGGACTCCCCGATCGCGTACAGCAGCGACGCGAACGTCCGGCGCAGAGACTGCGGCGTCAGCCCTTCCGGCAACGGTGCCCGGTCGGCCTTCTTCAGCCGCTTGTCGGCGCGCTCAACGGCCTTCGTCAGCACCCGGCGCCGGTAGTTGCTCGGGCCGAACCGCCCCCCAGTGTCGGAGGCGAACGCCAGCGCGTCGGGGTCGATCTCCGTGTGCTCGCTATAGACGGTCAGCACGCCGAGCAGCCCCGGGCGGATCGTGACGTGCCGAACCCCCGCCGCGGTCTTCGCGTCGCGGACCAGCAGCCGCCGTGAGCCGAGGTCAACGTCGCGCCACCGCAGCGCGAGCAGCTCGCCCAGCCGCAGCCCGGCGAACACGAGGACCGCGATCGACGTTCTGCGCGCGACGTGCTGGCGATCCGCACGAGCTTCGTTGTCCAGCTCCCCCGCGGCGTCGAGCAGCGCCGTGATCTGCTCCGCGGTGTCCATGTAGGACCGCGCCGGTCTGCGGACCCGGAGCCGGCGGCGTCGGCCGACCGCGGGGTTGCGGTCGATCAGGCCGTACTCCACCGCCACGTCGAGCACCTGCGCGAGCAGCACCAGCGTCTTGTTGATCGACTCGGCCGACAACTCCCCCTCCCGGACCTTCGCCTGGCGGTAGCGGTCGACCTCGGCAACGGTGATCTCCTGCAGGCGATGGCGGGCGAAGAACGGCAGCAGGTGGTTCGTCAGCCGCCATCCGTAGTCGGCCTGGGTGTTGGGCCGCAGCTCGCGGCGGCGGGCGTCGAACCACTCCGACGCGAACGCATGGAACGTCGGATCCGGCGCCATGTCCACCACGGGCGCAGGCTCCGGTGGCCGCCACTCGCCGCGCTCGACCTGGGCGAGCACGTAGGCCAGCTCGTCCTCGGCCCTCGCGCGAGTCCATCCGTCCGCGTCGGTGCCGAGCGTCATGTGCTGGCGTTGGCCGTAGGCGCTGAAGCGCAGCGCGTAGGAGACGCCGTGCCTCGTATGCCTCTCTCTGACGCCTCCGCTAGCGGGCCGGGGCATCACGCGCCCCCTTCCGCCAGGGCCAGGTGCGTGCGGGTGCCGTCGTTAGAGTGCTGCGGTGTCATCGAAACTTGTCCTTTCGGTGGCCACGGGGCCGGTCGTTCGCGCGACGCGGCCCCACTGTGATCGGGCTCCCACGGTAGCCGATCATGGATCGCGCGCGATCTCAAGCAGGGGCGCGCCGGTCTTAGTCGTTGCCTTCTTGCGACGGGTCCGCCGCGGCGGCGGCGGCGTCTCATGGCGGCCGACGGCGAGCGTGTTCTCGGCCAGGCGCTCCCGGACAACGGCCAGATCGAACCTCAGTCGGGGCTTCGCGGTGCCTTGGCGCCGGTCGGCGCCGCGGGCCGCGTCGGGCAGCCGGATCGCGCCGAGCTCGCGCTGGTGGCGGTAGATGAAGTCCGTGCTGGTTCCCAGATAGGCGGCGAGCTGGCCGGGGGTCAGCAGACGGCCGTCGGGCGCCTCGAACTCGTCCAGCCGTCGATGCAGAGACCGCACATCTGCGGCCAAGGCAAGCAGCGTGGCCTCGATGAGCCGGGCGCGTTCGGCTGGGGTGCGGTCGGTCACGACGCCGGCTTTCCGTTGGTCGCGGACGCTCGTCCGCAGAGCAAGCAAGTGGTCTCGCCCAGCTCGTCGCGGTCGCCATCGGTGATCGGATGGGCGCACTCGCAGCGCGAGGCGCGTGCCGGGCCACCGACGTCGGCCTCGGTCTCGGCGTAGCCGTCCTCGCTGAAGACGAGATCCGCGAACGGGTCGTGGCCGTTGCCGTTAGCGTCGAGCGGCCGGTAGGGACTCTCGCGCCGGTCGCGGTGAAGCGGAAGCACGTCGAACAGGGAAAGCTGGTCGGCGGTCATACGCCCGGCTCCCGCGTAAGCGAATTCCACTCGCTTGTGCGCCACTGCACGATGCGGTCGTTGCGGCGCAGGAGCACCTGTCCGCGGATCCGTGCCGCTGTCGCATCCATCCGCGGAATGACTCGCTGCCATTCCCGCGCGAGGCGTTCCTGCTCGGCCTCGCCCTCGACGGCGCGGACGATCGCGATCAGCAGCCAAGTAGGGAGGCTCACCAGTCGTCCTCCTCCAGCCGGCGGCGCAGCCGCTCAGCCTCCGCGAGAAGCGCCTCATCCGGTACATCAGCCCTATGTCCCGGATTAGCCGGTACAAGCGGTACATCCGTTACATCCCCGTGTTTACCGGGGTTTTCGGGTACCGGATCGGCCGCTTGTACCGCTTGTACCGCTTGTACCGCTTCCTGCGGGGCATAGCGCAGGAAGGCGTCGCGCAGCTCGCTCGCGGGGTAACCGCGGACGACGTCTTCGCCGTCGCGCTACTGCTTCGGCCGGACGCCATACGGCTTTAGCTTCCGCGCGAGTCCGCGCGCACTAATGCCCTTGCCGTCACTCCAGCCACCGAACGGCAGTTCCTCGTCGGCGTTGATTGCCTCAAGCAGCTCTGCGGTAGCGATCCGCTCGCGGCCGTCCATCGTCGCGGCGATCGCCTGAAGCAGCTGCGTCCCGTAGGTCGCCTCCTCCTCGGCGCCATTACCGCTCAGCGCAACGGCGGCGGACCGGGCGCGCCCGGTCCATTCGTCGCCGGCGAGGTCGGCGATCGCGACCAGCGGCTCCCACGCGTCCATCGCCCGGTCACCGAGCTCGGCGGGCAGCCCGGGTTCGGCTTCCGTGAGCGCCCCGACGTGCCGGCCAGCCCAGTCCTCCAGCCACAGGTTCACGTCCGCGGCCTCCGCGATCGCGCTGCGGATGCGGAAGCGCTGCACCGGCTCCCCGGCGTGGCGGCGCTTCATCCTGATCACGACCGCGCGGTCGGTGATCGTGTCCGGCAGCCTGCCGGTGTCGATCCCCGCCAGCACCTTCGGCGAGAACACCGAGAAGTCGACCAGCTCGCTTCCCTTACCGACGCAGCGCGGGACGCTCGCGCCGGCACGGTTCCCGGCGTTGAGGATCGCCCGCACCGGCTCGGTGCGCTCCGTCGCCGAACCGAAGATCGCGTCGATCTCATCCAGCAGCAGGGTCGGCTTGTCCTTGGCGATCTTGCGGAACAGCACCGCCTCGGTCGGTGACGTGGCGTGCCACGGCTCCCGCGCGAGTACGGTCAGTGCCTCAAGCAGCCTGGTCTTGCCGGTCCGCCGCTCGGGGCTGACGACCACGAGGTAGGGCGTCGCGTGCGACGCGTCGAACGCCCAGGTGTGCGCGACGAACAGCGCGACCGCGGTGCGCTCAGCCTCGCCGGGCAGGACGACGTAGCGGCCGACGAACTCGTCGATCGCGTCGAGCAGTCGACCGGTATCCCCATTGGGGCTCGGCGTTTGCACCGGCGTCGAATCACGGCGCCGGGCGAAGCAGTCCTCGCACAGGGTGTTGAAGGCGAAGCCGCGGGGCTCGACGCCGTCCAGGGCGCCGCAATCAATGCAGGCGCTCATGCGGCGCCTCCTCTCGGATAGGCGCCGATGGCGCGTTCTACAAGGTGATGATCGGGCGGCGGTTGGTCACCGTCGCCCTCGGAACTGTCGCTTGGCCCGTCGCGCGAGCTGGTGCTCGTCGTACTGCGGCGGGCCGCTGGCCGACCGGCTCCCCTGGCGCGTGGTGCGCGCAGGCGGCGCGTCGAGGTCGTTACCGACCACCCAGAGTCCCGCCCGGTCAGCGTCTTAGCGCCGCGAGACGCAGCCAGCGCCCGGCGGTAGCGGCGCATCACTGGCGGGCCTCCACCACGGCCACCGATCGGCTTCCCGCCCGCCGCGTCGAACAGTTGCGCGGTGGCGCGATCGAGCTTGCGACGAGCCGCGTCAGCAGCCGAGGAAGACATCTGCGCGTCCCAATGAAAATCCTGTCTTCATCACAGAGAGAGATCCTAGGGAACGAACTGGACGGCGACGCGGTACAGAACGAGAACGAGCCGCCGAAGCGGCTCATTCTGCAAGGTGTGATGAAGACCTTGGGATGCGAACGCGGTTGGGCGTCAACACAAAATCTACCGCACGTCGCGGCGGCCTATTCGGGGCGAGGGAACTCGCGAAACTCGGGGGCCTGCTCGCGCTCCTCGTCAGTCCAACATCCCCAACACACCGGCCCATCGGGCGTCGCACGGACGGGGTACGGGTGCTTCTGCTCGGCGACGCGTAGCCCGCAGCGAGGGCACGGCGGCTGCGCCGCAATCATTGCCTTCATGGCCTCGTCGCCGCGGGTACGGAACAACTCGGTGTCCTCATCGGCGGTCGCGGGCCGCTCGGCGCCGGACTCGTCGCGGTAGGTCAGTTCGTATCGCGGCCCTTCAACCTGGCCGCTCGGCCCCACTTCGGCGAACCATTCGTCGGCCGGGAATCCTGCGGCCTGTTTCCCCACTTCGGCCAGCGTGTCGCCGGAGGTAGTCAATAGGAGGGCGTCGCGGTGGAACATGCGAAGGAGGTAGGGCACGGGCTTGAGACTAGCCCGGCAGCCGGGTGTCAGACAAACACACACGTCCGGTGCGCGCCGTCAGTGACGAGGGCTGCCGGCGTGGCGCATACCAGCGTGATCCGAGACGGCCCCGGGTTCTCGGCCTACTCCTGGCATGAAACTGCAGTCGGGGTCCCAGCCGGTCGTCCGCCGGCGCGTCTAGCGTCGTCGTTACCGGAACAAGGGGCGCTCGGGAGAACGCAGATGGGCAGGCCGCGCATTACGGGATGGGCTGTGAGCCCGACCTACTCATTGGCCGCCCCTGCGACTTGTCCGGTTGTGCTGCGAGCACGGATCCGTCGGTGTCGTTTGCCCGCTGCGTCTCCCACGCTCAATCACGCAGAGGAGGCTAGATGCGCTCGATAGCGCTGGATGTCCACCGCGACTTTTGTGAGGTCGCGATCAAGGAGGGCGGTGAGGTTCGCTCGGCGGGGCGGATCAAGACGAGCGTGGAGGAGCTCGGGCTGTTCGCGCGGAGCCTGGCGCCGGACGACCAGGTGGCGCTTGAGGCGACCGGGCCGGCGAACGCGATCGCGCGGATCCTCGAGCCGCACGTCGCCCGCGTCGTGGTCGCCAACACGCGCCGGGTGCGGGCGATCGCCGAGGCCAAGGTCAAGACCGACAAGGTCGACGCGGCCACGCTCTGCGAGCTGCTCGATGCGGGCTTTCTGCCCGCCGTCTGGAGCCCCGACGAGTCAACGCGCGCGTTGCGCGGCCTGCTCGGGCGGCGCGATCGCCTCGTGCGCTCACGAACTCGGGCAAAGAACGCCGTCCACGCAGCCCTGCAGCGCAACATCAAGGGTCGCCCGCCGATGAGCGACGTCTTCGGTCGCGCGGGACGGCGCTGGCTGGCGCGGCTCGTGCTGCCGGCGCACGAGCGCCAGGTCGTCGAGAGCTGCCTGCGGGAGGTCGACTTCCTCTCACAGGAGATCGCGGCGCTCGAGTCTGAGCTCGCCAAGCTGGCGCTCGACTCGGAGGCGGTCAAGCGGCTGATGAGCGTGCCCGGGGTGAGCCTCGTCTCGGCCGCCACGTTCGTGGCCGTGGTCGGCGACATCCGCCGCTTCGAGTCGCCCAAGCGCCTCGTCGGCTACGTCGGGCTTGACCCCAAGGTGCGCCAGTCGGGCGAGCAGGCGGCGCGCCACGGGCGGATCTCCAAGCAGGGCTCCTCCGCGGCGCGCCACATGCTCTGCGAGGCCGCCTGGATCGCGGTGCGCACGCCGGGCCCCTTGCGCGCCTTCTATGAGCGCCTGCGGGCGCGGCGCGGAGCGCAGATCGCGCTCGTCGCCACGGGGCGAAAGCTCTGCGTGCTGTTCTGGCACCTGCTCACCCGCGAGCAGGACTACGCCTTCGGGCGACCCTCACTCACCCGCCACAAGCGCCGCCGGCTCGAGCTCATGGCCGGCGACCCGCCGCGGCGAGGCCAGCGCTTTGGCTCTGGGGCGAGCAAGCGCGAGCAGCACCACGAGCGCGAGCTCTCCGAGCAGTTCGAACAGGCCTACCGCAGGCTCGTCGCCGACTGGCAGCCCAAGCCGAGGAAAAGTGGTGCGGGCGCGACACCGGGACGCGCATCTTCAAGGCCGTCAAAGCGGCAAGCAGCGCGGCAGGGCCAAGTCCCAGACCCCACGCTTTAGCTCGCCCTCACCCGCACCGAGCCAACTGTCTCAAAGGAGGCCGACACCGTCTAGAGGGACTTGACTTTCATCCGTCCCGCAGCCCCACGGCTTTGAGGGCCTCCGCCTCGGTGTCGAAGACCTCCATGCGGGCGATCATTCCCTCGCGGACCGTGATTACGTCCACCTGGCGGTCGCTGACTTCGCCCCTCCCGTCCTTGAGGCGCGCGTGGATCGTCGTCATCACCAGGACCCGATCCCCCGCGTCAGTGAAATCATCCGCGCGGATGGACCACCAGCCCCACTCCTTGACCCACTCTCGGAGCGCCGGAACGATCTCGGCCAGGCCCTTGTAGCTCGCGCTTCCGCCCCGCAGCGCTCTTGCACCGCTCGACCAATGCCACTCTACGTCGGGCGCGTACAGATCGGCCATCGCGCCGAAGTTGCCCCTCTCCCACTCGGCATAGAGGGCGCGCACAAGCTCCACGTTCTCCTGCGACATCGCCTACTCCGACAGCCCCACGGCTTCGAGGGCGTCGGCACGCTCCTGGAACAACCGAAGGCGAGTGATCTGCCCGTTCTTGACTGTGAACACGAACGTGCTTCTCGCGACCACCTCGATCCCCTGGCGCCCCCGGATGTGGGCGGTGTTCGGGACCACGACTTCGGAGCCAACCTCCGTGAAGCCGTGCCTCTCAACTTGGATGTCGTCGAAGGTCGACCAGAACGCGTCCCAGAAGACCTCAAGCTCGTCGTGACCGCGATAGGCACCCTTGAGCGGGCCCCGGGAACGCGACCAGTCAATTTCCGCATCGGAGCTAAACAAGGCCAACCACGTGGTCAGGTCGCGCCGGTTCCAGCCTTCGTTATGGCGCAGCACAGTTTCAACGTTCTCCTCCGACATCCACGCAGTATCTCGCGCCCGGAGACGTTGCTACTCGGCGATCGTCTCGCCGGAGCCGCCCAACTCTTCGGGGAAGTCCTTGAGCTTGGGGAGGCCATCCTTCATGCGCAGCACGGTCGACTCGTAATTGACGTGCACCCCGGGTGCAAACGGAAATGCAGGGATCGTCGCCGCGTAGACGTCGACCAAACCCCACTCCGGGTGTCGCGTGAGCAGATGGCCGCCGCAGACCTTGCACCACTGCCGATAGCTCCGCTCGTTTTTGTGGTACTCGCCGATTTGGTCTTCTCCCTTGGTCACCTCGACCGCCTCGGGCCTCCAGAGCGTGAATGCGTTGACCGGGCCAGCGGACCAACTCCTGCAGGAGGCGCAATGGCAGTAGCCAGCGCCCACCGGATCACCCGTGACGACAATCGTGACAGCGCCGCAGAAGCACTGCCCTTCGAAGGTCTTTTCTTCCTGGCTCATGAGTCTTCCCTTCGCTCGGCATGTCGGTTCGAACCTATCCGGAACAGGTGCTCACAGCAAATCCCCTGGCTTGCGCGACATCGCCTGCTCCCTCAGTCCCCCGGCCTCGCGCTTCGTCAACTATGGCGTGGTGGCGCGAAACGCCCAGCTAACGCCGGTGGACGCCACCGGGGCGACGCCGCCCGTGAACACGCTCAGCCTGTATCGCTCGCCGGGCGCGAGGGTCGCGGACGCTGCGCCGCAGTCGCACGTCGTGTCGGCGCCAGCGATCAGGCAGCTGAGCAAAAGTCGGCCATCGAAGGTCGCCAGCCGGACTGTGCGACTTGCTCCGCCTCCGGGTGCCGTGGCGAGTCGGGCGAACAAGTCCTTGACGACGATCGTCGCGTTGGGAGCGGGCTGGAACTTGTCTGCAACGGTCAAGGCCGGGGTGAACCCGGACGGCGGAAACGTATCCTCGGTACCGCCGACGTCGTCCTCGCGCTACTCCCACAGCCCCACGGTTTGGAGGGCCTCGGCCACTTCCGCGTACTCGACAAAGCGGACCATCTTGCGGTTCCTGAAGGTGGCCACATGCCCGACCCGTGCGACCACTTCGGCTCCGCTGCGTCTGCCTATCCCCTCAAGCCGAACAATCGCCAGAACTTGCTCCCCCAAGTCGATCAGTTCCTCCGGCTCCGCGCGGTATTCCTCAAAGATCTCCATGAGGTCCGGCAGGAAGCGCGTCGTCCATTCGTCGCGGCCCGAGTACGTAACGGGCGTGTCGAAAAAAACATCCGAGGCACTCCACTCGATATCGGGGTCGAACATGTCGAGGGCGCCCGCCATGTCGCCGTCATTGAAGGCGGCGTAACCTCGCCTCGCGATCTCCACGTTCTCCTGCGACATCGCCTACTCCCGCAGCCCGGCGGCTTCGAGGGCGTCTTTGGGGTCGAGGTAGGTCCGAATCAGAATTCCCTTGCCGTTCTTGAACTCGACCACCGTGCCGTGAGGCGATTCGATCTCGGCCTCGCTCGCCTTGCCACGCGCGCGGACGCGGCCGATTGCCACCGTTCGGTCGCCAAGGTCCCGGATCTCGGGGTCTCGGCTTGAAACTCAGAGAGGGTCTCGTACAGGTCTCGGAGCCACTCGCGAACGCCCTCGTGCCCCCGGTACACCGTCTGTTTCCCTCCCATCGCCATCAGAATCGCCCCATGCCACTCAACCTCGGGGTCGAGTTCCGACACCAGCGCTTCCGCGTCTCCGCGGTTGATCGCGTCAAAGGCGCGTTTGAAGACCTCCACGTTCTCCTGCGACATCGCCCGCCCAGTATCCCGCCGCCGTCACTGCCCAAGCAAGCGACCCACGCCGATGGGCCGCCCATTGCCCTGCCGGACGACCACGCGACGGACGGACCTTCAGCTTGGTCAACCGGTCAGTTTGTCCCCACGCTGCGACTGCCCCGCCGGAGGTACCTGAATCCGTCGGCGGCGTCGCTTACGCCCGGTCAGACCTCCGCGTTGACGGGCTAGCGGCTACTCGTGACGTCTAACCCAGCGGATCATTCATACCGAAGACGTCTGAGAGTGCCGAAGTCAAGACCTTCGCGATCTCGTCAGCGGTGCCGTCATCGAATATCCGTTGGTAGTTCGATTCGGTGGCCGCCACGTGCCAGCCGGCCGTTCTTCATACCTGTTCCTCGACGCCAAGGTCGAGAAGTGCAGAGACGGTGGCCGGCTGAGGCGCAAGTGCGTCGTGATCGCGCACGGCGTGCACGATTCGGGCGGTCGCGGACTCGACTCGCGGACCTCCTTCACGGAAGCCGCGGGCTGGCGCCAGCGTTGAATCAGCATAGTCATGCACGGTAAGCCTGCGTACGCAGACATGGAGGAGGCTCTGCTAACGGTGGAGATCGCGCTCACCCGCCGCGCGGACCGGTACGTGGCCCGGGTGAGCTTCGATGACCAGGCCGGGTGGGAGACCTGCGAGGCCCGCTCCGCCCGACTCGCCTTCGAGCAAGCGTCGGCGTTGGCGGCGCGGAAGGTCTGCGAAACATCGGGTTCCCCCGAGCCCAGTTCGACCCCCACCAGCGCTGCCGCCCTTAGTGCCTCACGCGTAGGTCGGCCGAGGGGACCGAGCTCGGCCTCAAGAGAGCCGCCACGCCGTTAGGAACAAGGTTCGAGAGCCGTCGCGTCTAGTAGCTGGCACTGCTGATCCTCATCGGGGCGCCGATGTCCGCTCGACGCTGCCTGCTTGAAGAGGGGGTGGCGTTGGGCTGGCGTGCGCGCGGGGGGAGGGTGGTTTGGTGCTGCGCAGGGCATGGTCGGCGGTGGTGAGGAGCTCGTCGGCGGTGTGTCCGTCTTGGGGGAAGGTGGCGGTGCCGATGGAGGCGCTGAGGTGGGAGCTCGTCGACATCGACGTTGGCGACGACGCGTTTGACGCGGTCGATCAGCGCGTTGGCTGCGGGTCTATCGGTTTCGGGGGAGAGGATCGAGAACTCGTCGCCGCCTTGTCGGGCGAGGGTGTCTTCGGCGCGCACGGCTGCGGCGAGGGCGTGCCCGACGCGGCGCAGCGCTTCGTCACCGGCGAGATGCCCGTAGGTGTCGTTGATGGCCTTAAAGCCGTCGAGATCGACGAGGATGACCGTCAGCGGCCGCTCGTGGCGGCGATGGCGCGCCAGTTCGTACTCGAGCCGGTCATACAGCGCGCGGTAGTTGCCCACGCCGGTGAGGGGGTCGCGCCCGGCCAGGCGCCGGTAGGCGTCCTGGCCGGCCTCGAGGCGCTCGCGCAAATGGGCGACGACCGCAGCGGCAATGCAAAGGATTGGGATCGAGACGACGACCGGGACCAGCCGTTCCCCGGCGGCCCCTACCGCGATCGCCGCAGCGAGCAGCGCGATCACCAGCACGCCGACCTGAATCGTGATCGCAGCGCGGCCGCGCAGGGCGTAGGCGGCGAACACGGCCACCAGCACCGATAAGGGCGCGTAAAGTACGCCATCGCCGCCCAGCGCCAATACGACCAAGAAGACCTCGACCGTCGCCACCGCAGGCACCGCCTCAAGCCAGCGCGGACTCAGCCGCCCCCACGGCAAACGCAGACACAACACCCCGGAGATCACGCCAAGCAGCGTCAGCGAGTAGACCCACACCGCCGGACGCGGCGCCAACAACAACGTGCTTGGCACCAGCGTCAGCGACCCAGCCAGAAACAGCAGACCCGCCACCCGACCCGCCTCACCGCGTCGGCGGGCGTCACGCACGATGTCCTCCGCGCTCACCGGCCGCCCGTCGGCCAGAGAACCGCGCTCGTCCGCCGCGCTACCGCTGAGACGCACCCACATAGCTCAACATCACATCGGCTCCAACCCCCGACACATCCAGCATCCATCGCCGCACCCGGACATGCGTCCTCCGAGGAGACCCAGGCCGGGCCGGATCCCCACACCATCTAGGGCTGCACGCACACCAAACGGTCCAGACTCACGCGATCGCCCGCGCGCGGCGAAGCTCTAGCTTCCGATGCGATGCGAAAGCGCGGTCGCCAACAAGCTGCGCGTCGCTGACTCCCGTTCTTCGCTGGAAAGCTGCGCCTCCCAACGTGTTGCGGTCGGCGATGAGGTGCTGGGCAGCGGGGCGCTCCCACGGGACGCCCCTCTGCCGATCCGCCGATACGAGCGATCAGCAGGCGGACTCACCGGTCGCCGCGGTCAAGGACCCATCCGGCCGCGGCAGCAGCAAGGAGCGCCGCGATGCCGATCGTGATGTGTCCGACGTCTTGCTGCAGCAGGCCGTCGACCAGCAGAGAGAACCCGAGGAGAAAGCCAAGCACCAACACGGCCGTCAACGCGGCGCCGGGACGGTCAAGGACCCATCCGGCCCCGGCAGCGGCGGCGAGCGCGTCAATGCCGACGGCCATGTACCCGGCGTTCTGCAGCAGGATGCCGCCGAGCAACAACAGGAACCCAATGAGATACCCCAGCACCAACACGGCCGTCAACGCGCCGCCCCGGACGAAATCGCGCAGCAGCACGCGATCGAACTGCCGATCTTCGCGCCGCTCCTCGTGGGTCCGTTGCACGACGCCCACCCTCCCGCACCGAGTCTCGCCAAGTCCATCCGATCGGACACTCCGCAGCTCACAGCCGCCTCCTGTGCAACTCGCCGCCTCACGGCGCGTCCTGGCGCACCAACGACCCGGCCAGGGACGCCCTTCCCCCCCGCCCCGGCGGGCTGGCCTCGACCCTACTCCCGCCGCCCCACGGCTTCGAGGGCCTCGGCGTGGCTAGGGAAATCACGGACACTGACGACCCTGCCGTCGCGATACGTGAGCCACTGTGCGAGTTCGCTCGTGAGGTTCATCCGGGTCGTATGCCCCGCGGCCTCCATTTCTCCCAGGGCGAGGATGGATTGCCCGAGGTCACGGATGTCGTCAAATCGAACCCTGAGTTGCGCGTCACCCTTGAAGCTCTCCCAAGCCTGCCGCGCTCCAGCGTGGCCGCGAAACACTTCCATGAGCGCGAACCATTCGACCTCAGGGTCGAACTGATCGATCCACGCGTCGAAGTCGTCGCTGTTCCAAGCCTCCACACCGCGCTCGAGGGACTCCACGTTCTCCTGCGACATCGCCCGCCAGTATCCCGCCGGCTTCGATGCCAAGCAACGCGACTTCCACTCCAGCTTCCATGCCAGGCGGAAGCCGCTACAGCAGTTAGACGGGCGTGATTCTGGTTCTCCTCAAGCGGGCCCAGCGCTTCGACTAGTAGACGCGTCCGTAAGTACGTTTAGGCGATCTGGGGAGGAATCGCCCATGGGAGGGCGAATCCTCCAGCGGTGCCGCAGAAGATCGAGATCGAGCTGAACTGCGAGGAGCGAGCCGAGCTCGAACGCCTGGCTCGATCTGAGACCCGTCCATTTCGCGAGGTCCAGCGGGCGCGGATGGTCCTCTACTCGGCGGCCGGTGAAACCGACCTCAGGGTCGCCGAGCGCCTGGACTGCACCCCCGAGTGCGTCGGCAAGTGGCGGCGAAGATTCAGCGAACAGCGGCTCGAGGGCCTCACCGACAGACAGCGCGCAGGTCGGCCGCGCCGTTTTCCCCCCGGAGCAGGTCGCCGAGGTCAAGGCGATCGCCTGCGAGCTGCCGGCCGCCCACGGCCTGCCGCTTTCGCGCTTCACGCGCACTGAGCTACACCGTCTCGTGATCGAGCGCGGCGTCACCGACGCCTCGGCGACGACGATCTGGCGCTGGCTGCACGACTCGGCGATCAAGCCCTGGCAGGTTCGCTCCTGGTTGTTTCCGAGAGATCCGAACTTCGCGGAAAGGGCCGGGCGGGTGCTCGACCTCTACGCGCGGCGCTTCGAGGGCCGCCGACTGCGGCCCGACGAGCTGGTGATCTCAGCCGATGAGAAGTCCCAGCTGCAGGCGCTGGGGCGCCGTCATCGCACCCTTGCCCCGGCTGGCGGGCGCCCCTCGCTTTGCGAGTTCGACTACGTCCGCGGCGGCACCCTCGCCTATCTCGCCGCCTGGGACGTCCACCACGCCAACCTCTTCGGCCGGGTTGAGCCCAAGACCGGGATCGAGCCCTTCGGCCGGCTCGTCGAGGACGTCATGAGCAGCGAGCCTTACGCGTCCGCCCGCCGCGTGTTCTGGATCGTCGACAACGGCTCCTCCCACGCGGGCAAGACCTCGGTCGATCGGCTCGAGGGCGCCTACGAGAACCTGCGGCTGATCCACCTCCCGATCCACGCCTCCTGGCTCAACCAGATCGAGCTCTACTTCTCGATCCTCCAGCGCAAGGCGCTGACGCCCAACGACTTCGGCTCACTCGGTCAGCTCTCCGACCAGCTACTCGCCTTCCAAGCCCGCTACGCCGAGATCGCCCGGCCGTTCGAGTGGACCTTCACCCGCTCAGACCTCGACCGGGTCCTCGCCGAGGTCACCGATCGCGAGCCGCACCTGCAGCTGGTTGCGTGAACGAACTTGCGGACGGGTCTACTAGCTCGGACTACTGAAGCCTCACTGAGTCCATCAGGCGTCCAGTCTCATCAACCAACCACCGGTTAGTACCCATCGCCTGGCGGTGATAGAGAAAGACCATTCGATCGTCCAAGCAGGAACGCGAGCCAAAGGTCGCCTCGTGCTCTTCTGCGAAGCGGCGCTGCGCTGGCGTCATGCCGTGCTCTGAGGTCGCGTCGTTGCTGACAGCACAAGAATCGACGCTACGCGCCGACCACGCATCTGAGGTGGAGGAGCTAGAGAGCTTTTGTGGACGAGCTAGAGAGCTTTAGCGAACGATTGGCGCGAACCCCGGGAACACTACGCACCGGTTGCGGGCTAGCAATACGGCACCGTGTCCATGCTGTATGGGGGCGCTTACCCGGGCGCCGTGGACGTCACCTTTGATTGCCATGCTTGCCGTCAGCCCCCTTTATCCGCGCGGTTTTTCTCGCGGGGACCGGGCTCGGTGTTGCGAATGCGGCGCCCCGGAAGGCGCTGGCCCGCCCCCCGGGGTCTAGCGCTTGCCGAGGCCGCGGCGCTCGTGTTCGAGCAGGTACTTGCACGCGCCGACGTTCCCGCTGCGCGCCCTGTCCCACAACAGCCGCATGATCTCCTCCTCGGTGGGCAACTCATCGCCGTTGGGCGAGGCATCCATGATCAGTTGGCGCAACATCGCCGAGCGCGGCACACCACGATCAGCCGCTAGCTCGTCGAGTCGCCCCGCGAGATGCCGCGAGAGGCGCACATTGACTCGGACGCTCGGTGAAGTCATCGACTCGCCGTCCGGGGTGTCATACAAATACAGGGGTCAGGCGCGCGCCAAGAATGGCCGCGGTGCCGGCGTGGCGGGAACGCCCGCGATCTCCACCCGCCCCCCCCGGCTACGTGTAGCGCGTCGGCCTACTCCCGGCAGCCCCACGGCTTCGAGGGCCTTCGACCAGTTGCCGTGGACATCGACGCGGCTGATCTTGCCGCCGCACACTGTGGACGGCAATGCCCCAATGGCGGTTATCGCGAGTCAGGGGGCGAGCTTCGTGACCGAGTTGATGAGCGGGTGCGTCCGACGTTCCCGGTGCGGCGTGCCGGTCACGGTGACCCTCGGTGGCGTCGAGGCCGGGTCGGCCGTTCCCTGCAGCGTGTAGTGGTCGATCTCGAACGGCAGGCTGTCGTCGGAGAAGAAACTGGGACCGTTCTGGATGCCGAAGTGCAGGTGCGGCGCGGTCCGTGTTGCCGCTGTTTCCGAGCAGGCCGATCCGCTGCCCGGTGCGGACGCGCTGGCCGCGCCTGACGCGGACCGAACCGGGCTGCAGGTGCGCGTAGGTCGCGTACCGGCCCGTCCCGATCTTGATGATCACGTTGTTGCCCCCGTAGTCCTCGGGTGACTTGAGGTCTGGATTCGCGCGCGGCGGGATGTCTGGCTTGTTGTTGACGGTTGAGACCACGGTGCCATCAGCCACGGCGTAGAGCGCGGCGCCGTAGGCCGGCCAGTCGCGGTTCTGCCTGCCATCGCCCGTGTAAAGCAGGCCGTCGACGAGGCGGACCCAGTCGACCGCGAAGAGCTCAAACGTGACGTAGGACCCGTTCGACGACAGCACGGTATTCCGATGGGGCGAGGTGAAATCGCCACAGCACCCGTTGGCGTTCAACCAGCCGGAACCCCGCAACGGTGAAGCGATCACGATCGGAGCGCGTCGGTCGGTGCGCAGGTCAGGCGCCGCGACGGTCGTACTACCGATCACCGACCGCAGCGGCGCGTCCGCCGGGATCGCGTACCTGATCCGGTTCGTCAAGCGCCGAGGCACCCTACGACCAGCCGAGCGCGGCAGCACCACGTCGACATAGGTCACTGCGGTCGAGGCGGCAGCGATGCTCACGGTCGGCGTCGAGCTGAACAGTCGGTGCGTCGCGGCCGTGAGCGCATCGCCCTTGAGCGTGAGCAGCCGCTTCCCGTCGCCGCGCACCTCGAGCGACTTGAGCGTCGCCTCGGCGGAGAACGCGTTGGTGATGACCAAGTCGTACTCGACGTGCTCGCGCCCGTCGCTACCGCGGACGTACTTCGGCGCGCCCGTAGCCTCGACCCGCAACGCCGTCGTCGCGGCCCCCGCCGGCGCCGCGGCGACCAGCCACACCAGCAGGCACACCGCCGCGATCATCAGCACAACCAGCAACCGTCCCGGGCCGCGACCGTGGCTCCGAGCGCGACGGGAACCGACCGAATGGCGAACCGGATGTCCCAACGTCATCTCGCGGGCTTCGCTCGCGGCTCCGTTCCAGGCGTCTAGCTTCATGCTCACGCGTCCGTCCTTCAGCCGAATCACTCGGCTCACGCCGCCTGCGAAGACGAGGTGCTAGTAGTCCAACTCGGGCGCCCGGCCCATCGCCCGCCGCGACCGGCACAGAACTCTGGCCGGTTCTCTGGGAACACACCTGGACGCCAACAGTTGCGCGCCCTCACGCGTGCCATCGCCCGCCCAGTATCCCGCCGCCGCTGCGAGGCAGGCAAGGCCCCCACCGCCTACCGAGGGGCTAGGCGATCAGACCGGTCTTGAAGTCGATGCGCCCAAGCCTGCCGTCCGGTCGGGTAGCCGAGCCGAACGGCCGACGTGCCGGCGTCAGTCGCAACCGCTCAAGTCCCTGGGCGAGCTCGGCCACCAGCTGGCGCTCGATGCCGAGCAGGGGGTGGGGTCGGGTCTGGTCCTGCGAGCCCGTCACCGTCAACCCATCGGCGTTGAGTTGCTCACGTACCTGCGCCAAGCGATCGCACGTCCTCAACAGTTCGGCGAGTAGCAGCACGTCAACCTCACTCGCATGTCCTCGGTCGTCCATGCCGGCCACGTCGGCGAGCAGTCGCGGCCAGCGTTCCCTCGACTCGACGGACAAGTCAGAGGGTGGCACGAAGACGGGTTTAGATCCGTTGCCTCTTCGACTGCCGTTGCGTGACTTAGTTCGAGTGGTCATGGAAAAAAAGACTCGGGGTTCGTTTCACGCGGTGTTTCTCGCGGGGAGCGGGCGCGGTGCTGGTGGGGCGCTCGCGTGCGAGAAGAAATTGCCGCCCCCCACACGTTCACCGTTTAGCGGCGTTGGGCTGGCCGCTGACGGCACGCGCCGCGTCAGTCGGAGTCGCCGGCCAGGTCCATGCACACGAGGCATCGCTGGGTACCGGGCGGCGGGAGAACGCCGCGCAGCCAGGCGGTCCCGCGCAGCGACCGGCGCTCGTCCGAGGGGTCGGGGAGGTGGGCGACCACCGCCTTCGCCTTGCTCTCGGTGTCGATGCCTTCAAGTGTCGTGGTCACAGCTTCCACTCGTTCGGTGTCGTGCGGGTCGACGGCAGTCGCGGGCGACCGCTCGATGCGCGGCGTGGCCGTGCCCGAACCTCGGACCCGCCAGCACGCAGACGTTCGATCGCGCGGAGGTGATGGCGCTCAGCGCGCTTGAGCATGTCCATCATCCTCGCCGCAGTGTGAGAATCCGAGCGATCACAGGGCAAGAAGAGCCCCGGCCTCGCCCGCACCCATGGGTGCTCGAGAGCGAAGCGATCCCTACCGGGCACCAACTCCTCGCCGTTGACAATGATCGACTCGGCCGGCGTGACCATGGACGCGCCGGCCACCACCCTGCGATTGCGAATGCCAGAGGACGTCTCGAATGGGGTCGGGCGGCTTGAGGTCATGTCGCCTCCGGGTCGTTGCATCAGCCTTTGCGCCGCTCGGCGAGCCAGTCGTTGAGGTGGGCCGGATGGACGTCCAACACTGGGTTGTCCAACTCATCCGGCAGGAACAGGTGCGGATAGCGCCGCACGAGCTCGTCGCCCCCTGGCAGCCGCTTCCCCATGCCGACCACGCTGCCAGGCGTCGCACCGGCGAAGCCGGTGATCGCCACATACAGCGTGTCGGAGTCGATCACCTTGCCCAACGCGTCGCGGGGCCTACCAACCCGTGGGCTCATCGGGTGTCCTGCTCGGTGTAGATCCAGCGCATCAACTCGTCCTCCGGGACCCTCAGTGGCGATCCGGGAGCGCCGAGCTGGACAGCCGGGATGACGCCCTCGCTGATCTTGCGATACGTCGTCTTGCGGCTGAGGCCGAGCCGCTCCGCTGTCTGAGCGACGGTCAAGAGCTCGGGCACGGTTGAGGTCATCGGTCCACCGTAGGAGACACCGCGGCGTTTGTGGACCCGTGCCGTCCCAGTCCACAAACCCCGCCTAATCCGGCCATATCCGGCCTACTCAACGTGCAGCCGATACGGCAGCGCGCGCAGTGGATCTCCCTGCTAACCGCGTGGTTTCCCGTCGCCGTCGCCCGTCCGCTGGTCTCGCTTCACACGCGAGAGGTCGCTGGTTCGAAACCAGCCGCGCCCATTGGATTGTTCTCCGTCGGCAAGCCCGGACTAGCGAGCCTCGGCGCTCGCCGTGGGCGCGCCGCCGCGAGCCGGTTGGCCGGACTGCCGCGGCTCGTCCGCGAGGAGGCTGTGGACGAGCTGCACCGCGACCGAGCCCTCGCCCACCGCCGACGCCACGCGCTTGACCGAGTCGTGCCGGACGTCTCCGGCCGCAAGCACCCCCGGCATGCTCGTCTCGAGCACGAGCCGCTGGCGCTCGAGCGGCCAGTCGTGTTCGCCCGGAACGTCGTCGCCCGTGAACAGGTAACCGCCGGCGTCATGCGCTATCTCGTCGGGCAGCCAGTCGGTGCGCGGTCGAGCACCGATCAGCACGAAGAGCGCGTCGGCGCCGACCGTCGTCTCCTCTTCGGTGGCGCTCTCTCGCAGGACCAGTTCCTGCAGACGGCCGTCCCCTCCACCGCCGACGACGGCAGTACCGGCGCGCACTTCGACGTTCGGCGCGGCCTCGACCTCGCGCACCAGGTAATGGGACATACCGGCCTCGAGCGATGCCGCGCGCACGACGAGCGTGACGCGCTGCGCGTAACGAGCGAGATGCAGCGCGGCCTGCCCCGCCGAGTTCGCGCCACCGACGATGTAGGCGTCCTTTCCGCTGAGCGCATGGGCCTGCGAGGCCGGGGCACCGTAGAAGACGCCGGCGCCGGTCAGGGCCTCGAGCGAGGGCGCGTCCAGTCTGCGGTAGCTGGCGCCGGTCGCAAGGATCACCGCTGCGGCACTGACCCGGCGGCCATTCGAGAGTGAGACGTCCAGCCGGTGCCCCGAGCGACGGAGGGCGGTCGCCGTGTGCATCAGGACGAAGCTCGCGCCGAAGACCGAGGCCTGCTCGTACGCCTGTTCAGCGAGGCGATTGCCGCTGACGCCTCTCGGGAACCCGAGGTAGTTGCGGATCAACGAGCTCGACCTGGCCTGTCCCCCGATGCCACCCTCGTCCACGACGAGGGTGCGCAGCCCCTCGGAGGCGCCGTAGACCGCCGCGGACAGGCCCGCGGGGCCGGAGCCGACGATGACGAGGTCGAAGGCGTGCTCCTCGAAGTCGAGCGGCGCGCCGGCAGCCTCCGCGATCTCGGCGTCGGACGGGTCGCTCAGGGCCCGTCCGCCGGGAAGGACCATCAGCGGGGGCTTCGCCTTGGGCCCTGCCTTTGCGAGGAGCTCGCGCCCCCGGTCGGAGTCGGCCAGATGGAAGTCATGCGGCATCGCGCAGATCTCGAAGACCTCCCTCAGCTCGGCAGCTCTGCCCGACCACGACTTGCCGACGATGTGGATGGTGTGCGGAACCAGGCGTCGCTCCGTCGCCCACTCGAGCAGGAAGCTCGAGATGGCCTGGTGGAACACCTCATCCGGCGACCCGGCCGGCCGGGGGACGTAGTAGTCGATTCGCCCCAGGGCCATCGAGTCCAGGATCGCCTCGGCGCTCGGCGGGTCTGCCCAGGCTCCCGCCGGGACGATCAGCGCCCGTTTGGCGTGCGGATGGAGCTGCCGCGCTCGATCGAACAACTCGCCGCCGGTGGCATCCAGGAGCGACTTGCCCGCGAGCACCAGCGCCACCTCTTCGGCGGTGTCGGCCAGCTCCGCCAGCATCCGGAGCGCCCGCTCCGGCTCGCTCAGGGTCTCGACCCGGTAGTCACAGGCGTAGCGCTGAACGAGCTGAGTCGCAACGTCTTCGAGGACGACCTGGTCTTCGTCAACGACGAGAAGGACGGGGCGAGGCATCTTGTACGTGCCGACCCTAGCGGGCGAAGCCCGCCCACGAGCGGCTACGCTTGCAACCGTGTTCGGCCGCCAGTGGGAGCCCGCGACGGCGAAGATCGTTGCCAAGAAGTTCAAGGAGGGCGGCGAGCGGTCGGGGGTGTGGGAGTACGTCGCCGATGTCACTCCGGAGTCGGGCTCGACCTTCCGGGCGAAGCTGAAGCAGCCCCACCTGATGAATCATGTCGTGTGGCTGCAGGAGGGCGACGTCGTGCAGTCGTTCGCCGACGTGAAGCGTCAGAGGGCGAAATTCGATCGGTCCGATCCACGGGTCAGCGGGAAGGGCCGGCGCGCCGAGGGGGGCAGGTACTCCAAGGACTCCTTCGACCAGGCGCTGGCCGAACCCCCGGGAGCGCCTCCGCCGGGCGATTCCGGCTCAGGTTGAGAAGCGAGCCTCGGTCGGGCGAGCATCTCTCCACGCCCAGCCCTCCCCCGACGCCACACGCAGACCGCAGCACACCGCCACAGGCGGCAGCACCCTTGACTACCTCCTGCGGGCGACGATGCGGATCGTCCGCCTCGACGTGATCGACTTCCCCCGCGCCTTCAGCACGACGGTCGCCTTCGCCCGGAGCTTGCCCTTCCTCTTCACAAGGCTGCGCGCCGCCCGCGAGAGGCGCACCTTCACCCTGACGGTCGCGCGCGCCCGCACCCGAAATTTCGCGCTGGCGAGGCGCACGGTCTTCGCCGGGGTGGCGAACCCGTGTGTCCCGGTAGTGGTGGTCAGCGTGAGAGAGCCCTGGGCGGAGATCGGGTTCGGGTTGTGCACGGACAGGGTGACGGTGCCGCCCGGGCTCGCGGCGACGGTGGCCAGGGTGAGCGTTGCGCCCTTGAAGGCGGCGGGCTTGACGGTGAGCGGTGCGGTACCCGAGCTGCCCGCGATTGCGCCGTCGCCACCGTAGTTGGCGGTCAGGGTGCGCACGCCCGTGACCGCGGTCGGCGTGTACGTCACATGGCAGGACTCGCTCGTCGGGCTGTGCAGGGACGACGAGGACGGCAAGGTGCACGCCGCCGGGTTGGAGAACTTCCCCGAGCCGGGGACGCTGAAGCTCACGGTGCCGGAGGGTGGGTTCGGGACACCCGTGTCGACGTCGGTCACCGTGGCTGTGCAGGTCGTCGCGCTGTCGAGCGACACGGATGCGGGCGCGCAGGCCACGCTCGTCCCCGATGCGCGCCTGGTGAAGGTCACATCGATCTGGAGCGAGCTGCTGGGCTTGTGCTTCGAGTCCGTGGCGACGTAATCCGCTCTCAACGTGGCAGTGCCCGCGCCGGCGTACGGGTTGTAGGCCAGCTGGCACGACCCGGACGACAGCGTGCAGGACCCGGACAGAAGCGCATTGCCGAACACCAGCTGCTGGAGGTTCACCGTGCCACCCGGGGTGATGTGGGTGCCGGTGTCGGTGTCCGACACGGTCGCGGTGCAGGTCCTCCCCTTGCCAATGGTCGCCGATGCCGGCGCGCAGCTCAGGGTGGCGCCGGTCGTTCGTTCGGTGGTCACGGAGGCGTGGCCCGGGGTCGGGCCTTGGT
Source organism: uncultured Actinomycetes bacterium (assembly GCA_963725645.1). Classification (GTDB taxonomy): domain Bacteria; phylum Actinomycetota; class Thermoleophilia; order Solirubrobacterales; family Solirubrobacteraceae; genus JALYZC01. Next base: position 778,602 of record CAVRZD010000006.1, on the reverse strand, counting down.
GGGTGGAGTCGCCGCCGTAGCTGGCGGTGATCGTATGGGGGCCGCCGCAGCCGCCACATCCCGTGGTGCCCGGGGCGGATGGGGCGTAGGTGACCTGGCAGGACCCGGCCGACAGCGTGCACGACCCCGAGCTGGAGAACGTGCCCGGGCCGTTCGAGCTGAAGCCCACCGTCCCGGTCGGTGTGCCGGTGCTGGTTCCGGTGTCGGTGTCCGACACGGTGGCGGTGCAGGTGGTCGTTTGGCCGACCGTGACGGGAGCGGTCCCGCAGCTCACGCTGGTGCCTGCGAATCGCTTGGTCACCGTCAGGTCCTGGTGGCCGCTGCTGTCGGCGTGGACGGTGCTGCCGCCATAGGTCGCGGTGATCCTGTGCGTGCCCGAGCCGACATCCGACGGCGCGTAGTCCACGTCACAGAACCCGGACGAGTTGAGGGTGCACGACCCCGCGTTCGAGAACGTCCCGGGGCCGTCAGAGCTCAAGCTCACCGTCCCCGTGGGGGTGCCCGTGCCCGCCGACCCAGACACAAACGCACGACATGTCGCGACGTTGCCGATCGAGACGTCGCCGGCGCGAGGGCCCGAGCACTGCAACGTCGTGGTGGTCGGCAGCCGTACGGTCAGGAACACGCCGTCGGGGAGCGTGCCGTCATTGTCATAGTTGGTGGCGAAGCGAAGCGGCGGGCCGCCCGTGACCTGCGCGAAGGTTCCGCTGAGGCCGGACTGCGCGCTGTTGAGAATGCGGTAGTTCTGGTTCGCGGCGAGGCTGCCCCCGCCGTCGACGATGGCGAGCGTGCCGCCGAGACTCGCGGTCCCGCTCACTCTGAGCTGGTCGGGTCGGTCCCCGGCGTGAATCCCTGGACCTCGATCCGGAGCGTGCCCCCCGCCCCCTGGCTGCAGTTCCCGGTCACCGTGAGAATCCCCGGTGACGCGCCGGGCGACACCGTGCCCCCGTTGTTGGTCACCGTGCCGTTCACGGTCCCGCCGCCCGCGAGCGTGCCGCCGTCGAGCGTCACGGGGCCGATCAGGGTCCTGCTCGCCGGAACGTTGACAAGGCCGCCGCTCGCGGTCAGGGACAGGAGGCTCAGGGTGCCGCTCGAGAGCGTCACCGTCCCGGCACTCGTCACCGGGTCGTCGACGAACGATGTGCCGCTGCCGCCCGTCTTCTGGAGGGTGCCGCCCGCCAGCACGTTGATCGCACCGGTGTTGTTCGGGCCGCCCCCGAAGTTGCTGATCCCGTCGTCGCCCTGAATCGAGAGGGCGGCGCCGAGATTGAGTGTGCCGGTTGGGCCGACACCCATGCCCCCCGAGGTCAACGGCGTGTCGTGGTTGAGGTTGAGCGTCCCGCCCAGCCGGACGAGCGTGCCTGCACCCAGAGTGCTGCTCGACACGCTGCTCGCGACCGTGGTCGCGCCGGGTCCGCGCAGGTCCACGGTGTTGAGCGTGGCTGCCGACGTGATCGTAAGGGTTCCGCTGCCCTCGCGCGTCGCGCTCCCGCAGCAGGCGGCGGTGTAGGTCGGCAGCGAGACGCTCTGGTTGAGCACCCAGTCGCCGCCGCTGTGCAGGACGCCGGCGATCGTGAACGTCGCACCGCTCGGCACGGTCACTGTGCCCGCCTCCATCCACAGCGTGCCGGCCCCGGTGACGTTGGGTAGCGTCCAGCTCCCCCCGGCCAAGTGCAGGGTCTTGCCGGAGGTCGCGTCGAAGGCGCCGGTCGTCGTGCCCGCGTCGCCGCCGTCGAGGCGGAGCGTGCCCGACTTGGCCGAGACCGTGCCGTCGTTGTCGAGTGCCGGGCTGACGAACGACTCGCCGCTGCCGGCGGTCTTCTCGATCGTTCCGCCCGCGAACACGTGGACCTGACCCCCGGCCGCGTTGCGCAGGTTGACCGAGCGGTCGCCCGCCAGCGTGAGCTTGGCTGCGACGTTGAGGACCGACGTCGGGTCGACGCCCACATCGCCCGCGGACATCGGGGCGGTCGCCGCGCTGCTGCTAGCCGACGGCCAAACCGACTCCCTCGCGGCGCCGGTCTGGGTGAAGGTCGCATGCGCCGTCGCCCTCACGGCCGGCACGGCGCTCGGCGGATGGCGAATCATTCGCACGGTGGGGCGCGGCATCTACCGCATCCAATCCGTCGACGGGCTGGCGAGCCAGACTGCATCGGCCGGCGTCATCCTCGGGGCGTCAGTCGTAGGGGCGCCAATCTCCACGACGCAGGTCGTCTCCTCCTCCATCGTCGGCGTGGGCGGGGGACGGCGGCGCTGGCACCACATCCGCTGGCTGGTCGTGCGCAACATCGGCGTCGCATGGGTGGTCACGCTGCCCGCCAGCGCCATCCTCGCGGTGGCCACGCTCGGGCTCTGGACCCTGCTGTCGTAAGGCTCGGCGCTACTTCCTGCCGAAGCCGCCGGACGGCCGCTCGATCCGGCCGTTGTCTCCGCGAAATGCGAGACCAAGCGAGACGCCCGGCGCGCTCAGATCTCGGCCCGATGGCCCGATTCGCGGCAGATGGGGACGAGGAGGAAATGACGGGGGTGTTTCCACGTGCGCGGCCGAGCCCGGTACGCCCACCGTCCGTGGGCGTGTTGACCGCCGTCGCCGGCGGCAGCTATCCGGCAGCGATCAGTCGGTTCCGCCGGTGGGCCTCGATGAAGCGATCGTTGACCAGGGCCGCACAGATCGCGAGCTCGCCGGCGACGAGGGTCGCTCCTACGATCTCGGCGAACTTCCGCGCCGTGCCTTCGCCGTCGCAGCCGAGAAGGGCCAAGCACTCGCGCTGCGTCGGGAGGCGTGTCCCGCCACCGACCGTGCCGACCACCAGGTTCGGCAGCCGGGCGGCGACGTAGAGGTCGCCCTCGCCGACCAGCTCGACGTCTAGGAAACCGATGCTCGCGTTGACGATCTGCGCGACGTCCTGCCCGCAGGCGATATAGATGGCAGCTAGGCCGTTCGCGAAGTGGGCGTTGGCCCCGAGCGCGCCCGCCTGCATGGTGCCAAGCCGACCCGAGGCCGCGAACTCGACCAGATCGGCGGGCGACACACCGAGGTGCGCCTCGACGACGTTCGCCGGCAGGGTCAGGTCGATCGCCACCTCCTTGCCATAGGGCCGGAACAAGTTGATGGCGGCGGGCTTCTTGTCGCTCGAGTAGTTGCAGCGGAGGTACCACCGCTCGCACGGCACCGTCTCCGCGACCTGACGGCAGATCCGGTCAACCGCCAGATTGACCATGTTGAGGCCCATCGCATCGCCCGTGCCGAACACGAACTGCGCAAAGACGCGCCGGCCGAACACGTGCGGGCGGATCTCGACCAGACGGCCGTGGGCCGTGGTTTCGGCGGCCAGGGCCTGAAGCTCGGGCAGATGATCGTCAAGCCAGCTCGCCAGGGCGAGCGCGTCTCGGGTCGTCGCCACCACGAAGCAGGGGGTGATGTCGAGCGCGTCCGCCAGGACGTACGCGCTGGCGCCACCCGCCTCGGTGATCGCCCGCATGCCGTACTGGTAGGTCGTGACCAGCGTTCCCTCCGTGGTCGCGAACGGCACGAAGAACAGCCCGTCGGCGTGCTGTCCCTTGACGCGGATGGGTCCGCCTACGCCGAGTGGGATATGCGTCGCCCCCACGAGGTTCTCGATGTTCCCGCGTGTCTCTTCGGGCGAGAACGCCATCTCCGCGGGCGCATCGAGAGCGTGCCCGGTGTTGTGCGCGAGCCAAGCCCGTCGCATCTCCGGATTGACGCCGAGCATCTGGTGCATAGAGCATCGTCCCTCGTTGAAGTTAGCGGCGACCTCGCGCCCCCGGTGGCCTCTCTGACGAGTTCTAGGCGTCGCTTAGACCCCCAAGGGGCGGTCTGGCGTAGGCTAGCGCTGCGCCTTGCCCGGAGGCCGGCACTTCGCGCATGCACGTCGATTGCCGTGGTACGGGGGCATGGTGCGGGGACGCTTGTCCTGCTTGCTCGGAGCGGTTGCTCTCTGGCGCCTGTCCTTACGCCACGTGCCGTTGCCGTGCTGTAGCGCGCCAGAGCCGGTCCAACGGGGCGAGCCGCTGACTCTGGACGGCGCCGGGAGTTTGGATCAGGGATGTCCCTTCGTGGTTAGCGGCCGGGCCGGCGGAGCGTGTCGCGTAGCGCCTCGAGGCTCGTGTAGCGCGGCTGCCAGCCGAGTTCGCGCTTGGCCTTGGTCGCGTCCATGATCGACGGGTGGCTGGCCGCCTCAAGCCACTCCGCGGTCGGCGGCACGAACGGCAGCGAGGGCACCGCGGCGAGCGCGCGAGCCGCCGCTTGGAGCGGCCCGGCGGGTAGCGGCAACGCCGCCAGGCCGAGCTCGCGCCCAACGTCGGCGCCGGTGAGCACGCCGTCGCCCGTGGTGTTGTATGCGCCCGGCGGCCCCGCGCCCACGATGCACAGCAGCAACGCTTGGCCGACGTCGTCCTCGTGGATGAACTGCACACGCAGCGAAGGAACGAGCGCCGGTAACGGGACCGGCAGGCGGACGATCAGAGCGCCGAGACGCCGCCCGACCGCCTCCAGCAGCCCGGGCAGCGGCAGCTCCTTGCCGCCGAGCGTGTGCGGCCCGAGCACGATCGGCGGGCGCAGGAGGTAGAGCCCCAGGTCCGGATGCGCCGCGGCCTCCTGGCCCAGCAGGTGCTCGATCTCCGCCTTCTCCTGCGCATAGAACAGGCGCGCGGCCGGGCGGACCGGCCAGTCCTCGGTCATCCCCTCCGGGTTGTCGCGGTGGAAGCCGTAGGCGGCAACCGATGAGGCGTACACGAACCGACGCGCCTCCGCGGCGGCCGCCGCGCGAAAGGTGTTCAGGGTGCCCTCAACGTTGATCGCGCGGATCGTCTGGCGCGACGCGTTGCCGGTGATCATGAAGGCCAAGTGCACGACGACGTCGGCGTCGTCGAACGCTTCCTGCAGCACCGCGGGGTCGCGCACGTCTCCGCGCCGGTACTCCATCTTGGTCCAGCCGTGCTCGGCCGGGTCAAACGGCCGGCGCGCGATGCCGATGATGCGCGCGATCCGGTCATCGGCTTGCAACAGCGGCATCAGGCCGAAGCCGAACGTGCCGGTTGGGCCGGTGACGGCGACGGTGAGATTCGTATCGCTGGGCTGCGATGACACGGGCTGCCCCTATTGCGATCAACGGTAGCCGGACCCGGCTGTTTGTCTTCGCAAAGTGCGAGACAACACGAAACGCGTGGTGTGCGAAGGAGAGCGAGTCGGCGTCACCTCTGGAGCAGCCTCCCGGGTACGATGCCGCCGTGCCCGACGACCTCGCTTCCCGCCTACGTGACTTGCTGGCGGACGACCCGGTGCCGGAGGTCCGCCGCGAGGCCGCGCGGGCGCTCAGCGTCGTCGACAGCACGGACGTGGAGCGCCTCGTCGCCGCGCTCGACGACCCGAACGACGGGGTGCGTAGGACGGCCACGCTGGCGCTCGGGCGCATCCGGGACCCGCGCGCAGCCGACGCCCTCGTGCAGGCGCTCGGCGACCGGCCGGAGCTGTGGCAGGAGGTGTCAGCCGCGCTTGCCACGGCGGGCGGCCGCGACCTGGTGTCGCGGATCGTGCCGCTGCTGGAGTCCGCCTCCAGTCACGTGCGCTGCGGCGCGCTGCGAGCCATCGCAGCGCTCAGCAAGTCTCCGCAAGCAGGCGCCGAGCAGCAACCCCTGTTCTTCTACCGCGACGACGAGGGCCACTCCCACCCGCTGTTCTGAGCGGCGAGCTGAAAGGGAACAGCGGCGAAATGGGCTTCCGATTCGCCGGCTCTCGGGGGACAGTGTTTGAAACCGGGACACACCGTTCGCACCGAGTGACGGTCACCCGGGACATGCGCACGTGCGGTGTCGATGTAGCGATCTTCGATCTCGATTCGGCGACGAGAGCGGACGGCTGGTGAGCGACCCGACCGTTATCCGGGCACCGACTCCGAACGGGTGGTCGATCCTCTACGAGGGCTTCGACCCCGCCGAGGAGCCGCTGCGGGAGGCGATGTGCGCGCTCGGGAACGGGCGCTTCGCCAGTCGTGGTTGCGCGCCCGAAGCGGTTGCGGACGGGGTCCACTACCCGGGCACGTACGCGGCCGGTCTGTACAACCGGCTGACGAGCGAAGTGATGGGCCGCGAGGTGGAGGACGAGTCGAACGTCAACTTGCCCAACTGGCTACCCCTCAGCTTCCGGATCGAGAATGGCGAATGGTTCGACGTCTCGAAGGTTGAGCTCGCCGAATACCGTCAGGAGCTCGACCTGCGCCGGGCTGTCCTGACACGCAGGGTGCGGTTCAAGGACGCTGAGGGTCGTGAGTCCGTGGTCGCACAGCACCGGCTACTGAGCATGGCGAACCCAAACGTGTTCGCGCTGCAAACCACTCTGCTTGCGGTCAACTGGTCGGGCCAGGTGACCTTCCGCTCCGCGCTCGACGGCCGCGTGTCCAACAGCGGGGTCGCCCGTTACCGCGGCCTCGCCAGCCAGCACCTCGTGGCGCTCGAGGGGCACGTCCAGGACTCCGAGACGATCGTGCTCGAGGCCGAGACGAGCCAGTCGCACATCCGGGTCGCCGAGGCGGCACGGACGCGGCTGCTGCACGACGGCGAGATCGCCCCGGTCTCGACCACCGCGGTGGAGGAACCGGCCTGGATCGGACTCGACATCTCTGCCGAGGTGGCCCACGGCGATGCGATCACGGCTGAGAAGCTCGTGGCCGTGTACACCTCGCGCGAACCGGCGGTCTCCGGGCCTGCCGAGCATGCCGGCACGGAGGTGACGCGCCTGCCCGCTTTCGACGAGGCGCTTCGTCAGCACGTCCTGCGCTGGGACGAGCTCTGGGACCTCTGCTCGCTCGAGGCGCAGGACAGGGAAGGCGTGATCCCAACCGAGTTGCGCCTACACATCTTCCACCTGCTTACAAACGCCTCCGAGCACGCCGCCGACATCGACGCGGGGGTTGCGGCCCGCGGACTGGCCGGGGAGGCCTACCGCGGACACGTGTTCTGGGACGCCCTCTTCGTTTTCCCCTTTCTCAACCTGCGGCTCCCGGATCTGACCAGGGCGCTGCTGGGTTACCGCTATCGGCGGCTCAATGCGGCGCGCTGGGCCGCGAGCGAGGCGGGATACAAAGGGGCCATGTACCCGTGGCAGAGCGGCTCGAGCGGCGTGGAGCTGACCCCGACCGTCCACCTGAACCCTCGCTCGGGCCACTGGAACCCGGACAATTCCAACCTCCAGCGACACATCAACGCGGCGATCGCCTACGACGTCTGGCTGTACCACCAGGCCACCAACGACATCGAGTTCCTGGCCCTCTCCGGGGCGGAGGTCTTCATCGAGATCGCTCGCTTCTGGGCCAGCATTGCCACCTACGACGCGGAGCGCGATCGCTACGTGATCCGCGGAGTGGTCGGTCCCGACGAGTACCACGATGCCTACCCCGCCTCCGAGCGACCCGGAATCGACAACAACGCCTACACCAACGCGATGGCGGCATGGGTGCTGTGGCGGGTCCAGGACGTCCTCGATGCGCTCCCCGAGCAGCGGCGCGACGAGTTGTCGCACATGCTCGCGTTGGGTCGCGAGGAGCTCGATCGGTGGGACGAGATAAGCCGCAAGCTGCTGCTCCCCTTCCACGACGACGGGATCCTCAGTCAGTTCGAGGGCTACGAGCAGCTCGAGGAACTCGACTGGGAGGGCTATAGAGCGAGGTACGGGAACATCCAGCGGCTCGACCGGATCCTGGAGGCCGAAGGGGACAGTCCGAACCGATACAAGGCCTCGAAGCAGGCCGACGCGCTGATGCTCTTCTTCCTGCTGTCCGCGGACGAATTGCGAGAGCTCTTCGCCCGGCTCGGCTACACGCTGGGGTACGACACGATCCCGAGGACTGTCGAGTACTACCTGGCACGCACCTCCCACGGCTCCACCCTCAGCAAGGTGGTCCACGCCTGGGTACTGGTCCGCGCCGATCGCGAGCGCGCCTGGAAGCTGCTATCTGAGGCGCTGGAGAGCGACCTGCTGGACGTCCAGGGGGGGACCACGGTCGAAGGCGTGCACCTCGGCGCCATGGCGGGAACCGTGGACCTCGTCCAGCGCGCCTTCACGGGGCTGGAGACTCGGGGGGAGGTGCTTTGGCTCGACCCGAACATCCCCGAGGAGCTGGCCAGGCTGCGATTCAAGCTCCGCTACCGACGTCACTGGGGACTTGCGGTCGAGATCACGAGGGAGCTGATCAGGATCAGCGCGCCGCCCGCCGACGTCCACCCGATCAGGGTCGGGATCAAGGGCGAGATCATCGAGCTGCGTGCCGGTACGTCCGTGGAGCGCGCGCTGTGACGTCGTCGATCTTCAGGATCGGGGGGTCCCGGGTCACGACCGCCATGACCCATCCGGGCTCGGTGCGCCAGAAGCCCTGATCGACGCCGAGCCCCGGGCTCCAGGTCACGCGCAGCGGCCTCCACCGGCCCGGCATCGGCGGGCTGTCGAGATCGGGCTCGACCATCGCCCGCCGGATGTTGAGCCGCAGCCCCTCGGCACGCGCCTTGACGGACGCCTCCTTGGCGGTCCAGACGAGATTCGCCAGGAGCGCGCGCCGCTCCGCGACCGCGCCGCGCACGAGCGCCCGCTCTGCCGGCGCCAACCAGTCGGCGACGAACGCGTCGCTGCGGGGCTCGACCACTTCGAGGTCACAGCCCACGCGCGCGCCGACGTCACCGACCACCGCCATCGCGCGGCCGGCGCGGTGGCTGATGGACAGCGAGACCGCCGCGGGCGCTCCGTCCACGTTGGCCGCCGGGGCGCCGCCGGGCGCGGCGAGCACCTCCACGCGGGACGAGTCGACGCCCAGCCACGGTCCCACCGCGGCCTTTGCGGTGAAGCGCCCGAGGCGCCAGTCGCGCCGGCGCTTGTCGACCTGAAGGCCGGCAAGCACCTCGCGCTCCGCCGGCGTGAGCCAGTCGTCGCCGGCCGGGACGTCAGCGAGCGAGCGGCTGAGCCACGCGACCATGGTCACCCTCGCTTGCGGCCGGATCTTGGGCCCGCCGCATGCCGCGCTCGACCGCATCGATCAAGTACGGGCGCAGTGAGGCCGGCGCGATGATCTCGCGCACAGATCGCATCTCCACTGCGCGCTCGACGCTGTGAACCGCATCGAACTCGGCCGCGAACGCTCCGCGCTGCTCGGCGAGGACCTGCTCGAAGCGTTCGGCGCGCTCGTCGCGCAGCTGCTGGCGCACGGCGCCCTCGGCCGCCTCGATGCGCGCGTCGAGCTCGACGATCCGTGGGTCCTGGCGCGCGGCCTGGTCCACCTCGCGGGCAAAGACGACGCCCGCGGCGGGGGCGCCGCCGATCACCGAGGCGCGCGTTCCCTCGAGCGCGACCGCCTCGAGCCCGGGGTTGAGGCGCTGGGAGAACACGACGAACGCGCCGCCGTGGTAGCGCGAGACGACGCAGAACACGATCGGGCCGTCGAAGTTGACCACGGCGCGTCCGATCTCAGCCCCGTACTCGAGCTGCCACTTGCGCATCGACTCCGGAGACCCGTCGAAGCCGGCGAGATTCGCGAGGACGACCACCGGACGCCGTGCGCTCGCAGCGTTGATCGCACGCGCGACCTTCTTCGACGAGCGGGGGAACAGCGTGCCCGAGCTCCACTCCTCCGGGCCGTCGGCGGGAACCAGCCCGTGGCGCGCGAGCGGGTGCGACTCGATGCCCAGCAGCGTGACCGGCCAGCCGCCGAGGTGGGCATCCCACACCACCGCGGCCTCAGCGTCGTGCATGTCGGTCCAGCGCTCGAGCGGTTCGTGGTCGGAGTCGATCGCAGCGCGCATGACGCTGCGGATGTCGAACGGCTGCTTGCGGCCGGGGTTCGTCTCGTCGGAGAACACGTCGCCGATGCGTGCGAGCGCCGTGCCGGGGGCGAGATGCGGAGCGTCGCTGACGTCGCGGTTCGGCGGATCCGAGGTCTTCGCGCGCCGTGGGAAGCGCTCCTGCGGCGCGACGTAGGAGTGCTCGTAGTGGCGCAGCAGGATCCGGCACGCGTCGGCGACGTCGGCCGCCCGGTACTGCGCCTGGCCGTTGGGCCCCATGATGCGCTCGTAGCCGCCGATGCCCAGGTTGTCCTCGGCGGACACCGCGCCCGAGTAGTCGAGGGCCTGCTTGCCGGTGAGGACCATCGCGCTGTTCGGCGTCATCACGAGGATGCCCCGGGTGTGCATGAGCATCGTGGCCTCGGCGTTCCAGTAGGGCTGGGCACCGACGTTGATCCCGGTCACGACGACGTTGATCTCGCCACCCGCCTGCGTGAACTCGACGATCCGGCGCAGCACCGCGGCGATCCAATCCATGTTCTCGGTGCCGCTGTCCATCGCGATCTTCGCTCCCGCCGACACCGCGAACCACTCGACGGGTACGCCGTGCTCCTCGGCGAGGTCGAGGGCGGCGATGATGCGCCGGCACTCGGGCTCCGCGAGCGAGCCGAGCGCGTGCGTCGGGTCGCCGAGCACGGCCACCCGCAGCATCCCCTCCGGGTAACGATCGGTGACGTTGCGGACGAGGCCGACCACGACGCCGGCGGGATTGTTCCCGAGGACGCGGTCGACCGGCGCGAGCCGGCCGTGACGGTCGAGGTCATGCTCGACGAACGTCCCAGGCGAGCGGTCCCTGTCCTGCCCCGCGCACAGGAACTTGACGATCTCGGCGGGGGGCGCGAGCCCGCGCCGGCGGGCGGCGATGATGCGCCGCGCGCCTTCGTCGAGCGGCTCGATCGGCCGGTCGGGCGGATCGTCGACCTCGACCACGATCTCGCTCCCAGCGGGGGCGAAGAAGCGCAGCACGCGCGGGCGGACCGCGCCGTCGGCGTCACGCACGCGGCCGTAGACCAGCGCCATCTCCAGCCCGAGCCCGTTCGCGATCGGAGCGAACCGGGCCATCATGGTCGCGATCTCCGCGGTCGAGAGGTCGATCATCTCGGGCCAGACGTACAGGAACAGTCGATTCCAGTGCAGCCGCCGACTCGGCTTGCGATGCGCCTGGAATGTGCGGATCCCCTCGAAGGCCTCGACGACCATGCGCTCGAACTCCGGAAGGCCGACGACCCGCCCCTCGTCGTCGCGCACCGGCGTGAGGTCGCGTACCTCGGCGATCGCAAACAGCCTCTCGTCGCGGGGGTTGCTGCGCGCGACCCCGTGGAACAGGTAGACGTCCTCGGCCGATGACATGCGCTCGAGCGCAAAGTTCTGAAGCCGCCAGAGCAACACCCGCTCGCCCATCATCGGATGCAGGCCCCGCAGGACGCCGTCCTCCACCGGACCGTCGGAGCCCGTGCTGAACGTGAACAGGTCGATGGCCGACATGCCGCGGCCGCGCTGCGGCTGGGCGATTCCCGCGACGACCCGCTCGACCTCGGCCGGAAGGCCGGCGCCCGCGACCGCCCGGCGCAGGTCGGTCGCGAGCGCCTCGTGCGGGGCTGCGCCGTCCGCCGAGTAGACGTCGATCACTACAGGTTCGCCCGACGGCAGGCCGCGGGCGACCGCGCCGCACGCGCGGAGGGTGCCCGGCACCGCCTCGTTCTCCGCAAACGCGGCCACGATGTGCCGTGGACGCCCATCCTGCTCGTAGCGGGCGGTGAGAACGGGCTGACCATCCACGACGGTTTCGGCGAACGGCCCCAGCGTCCGCATGCGGTAGTAGCGACGGATCACAACCTCGAGAAGCACCCGTTGCAGCTCCGACGGCGCCGCGCGCATGCGCTGGCTGAGCAGCGGGGCGAGCGGCCGCGGGCAGGCCACGAGCTCCGCAATGCGCTGCTGCGAATCGGCGCGGTGCGGGTCTTCGGCCAGCGCCGCGATGTGCACCTCCATCGCCGCGTAGGCCTCGTCGCGGGCGGCGGCGATGAGCGGCTCGTCGAAGTAGCGGAAGCGCGTCTCGCGCGCGAGATCGGCGATGACGGGATCGCGACTCTCGGTCGCGGCCGCGAGGCGCACGAGCGCATCGCGGAAGTCCTCACCGACGTGCCCGGCCAGCTCGTCGGCCTGCTCGAGCCGCCGGTCCAGGATCGCCAGCACCGCGGAGCGCGCCGCCTCGGCACGCTCCTGGGAGAGGTAGAGCCGATGGCAGGCCGCCTCGAGCTCGGGTGTGCGGTCCAGGCTGGAGATGCCGTAGTGCGCGAGCGCGTCGTGCAGGCGGGCGAGGAACCGCTCAGGCAGGCCCTCGGCCTCGGGATCGAGCGAACGTAGGTAGGCGTGGAGGTGCTCCTGCGGGCTCCGCAGCAGCGCCTCCGCGGGGTCGCTGGCGTCGCGTCGCGCCTGGGTGAGGGCGCCGAGGTCGGCGTAGATCCCGAGCAGGCGGTGCTCGCCCGGGACGAGCGCGGGATCGCAGGCGAGTGGGTCCGAGCAGGCTCCGTGGAGGTCGTCGACGATGCCGGCGACCTCGCCGGGGTGGATGTCGTACCCGAGCATCAGGCGCTCGAGTCGACGCAGGTTGTCGTGGCAGCGCGCCGGGACCTCGGCGGTGGCGGTCGTCGCGAGCTCGCCGAACTCGAGACGATTCCCCGCGTCCGCCGACGGCGCGTCGCCATCAAGGGCCTCGAGCCGCACGATCGGCGCCTGCGCGTCGAGGTGGATGTTGGGCGCCACGAGGACCTCCCGAACGCGCGCGCGGAAGGGGGCCACGAACGACGACTCCATCTTCATGCTCTCGACGACGGCGATGACGTCGCCCGCCTCGACCTCGTCGCCGATCGAGACCGGGATCGACACGACGACCGCGGGGGCTCGGTTGCGGACGATGCCTCCGTCGTCGCGGGCCACGCGGTGGGGCACGCCGTCGACCTCGACGAGCAGTTCCGTGCCCTGCCGCGACACGACGGCGCGATACGTACGGCCGCCGACGCCCACACGCCGCTCGAACCGGCTAATCCGCTCGACCTCGGCCTCGATCCGCATTCCGTCGACCGACAGCCGGTATGAGACGGGGCCGACTTGGTTCACCACGATCCGGTAGCGCTGGCCGCGCTGCCGCAGCTCGATCGTGCGCGAGACTTCCGCGTCCGCGTGCGGTCGCCCACGCCGGGCCAGGGCGTAGAAGCGCGCGCGCGCGTCGGCGGTCGCGGCATCGGAGAGCTCGATGGCCGCCTGGATCACCGCCACGTTCGCGTGGCGGACCGGCCGCGTCTCGCCGCGCAGCTGGAGCCGGTCCAGCCACGACGTGTCGACGGCACCCTCGCGCAACTCGCGGCGCTGGAGGAGCTCGAGCAGGAAGCCCTGGTTCGTGGTGCCGCCGTCGACGACGACGACGGTCTGGCCGAGCGCCCGCCGCAGGCGGGTGAGCGCCTCGTCGCGGTCGGCGCCCCAGGCGATCACCTTGGCCACCATCGAGTCGAACTCGGCGGGGATCGAGTCACCCTGGGCGACGCCGGTGTCGACGCGCACGCCCGGGCCGGTCGACAGGCGCAGGAGCTCGATGAGGCCGGGCGCGGGCGCGAAGTCGAGCGCCGGATCCTCGGCGTTGAGCCGTGCCTCGATCGCGTGGCCACGCGCCGGCGGGGCCGAGCCCTCGAGACGCCCGCCCGCAGCGATGTGGAGCTGGAGCTTGACGAGGTCGGCGCCGGTGGTGGCCTCGGTCACCGGATGCTCGACCTGCAGACGCGTATTGACCTCCATGAACGAGAGCGTCCGTGTCTCGGGCTGGTAGAGGAATTCCACGGTGCCGGCGTTGCGGTACCCGGCGCGCAGGGCGAGCCGCACCGCCGCCTCGCGCAGCTCCTGCTCCTGCTCGGCGCTGAGCGCGGTGCTCGCGGACTCCTCGATGACCTTCTGGTGGCGGCGCTGAACGGAGCAGTCGCGCACGCCCAGCGCCCACGCCGTCCCCTGTCCGTCGGCGACGATCTGCACCTCGACGTGGCGGGCGGGACTGATCACCTTCTCCAGCAGCACGTCGTCGCGTCCAAATGCCTCGTACGCCTCGGCCTGGGCGCTCTCGAACGCGACGGCCAGAGCATCCATCGAGTCGATGCTGCGGATGCCACGCCCCCCGCCGCCTGCCACCGCCTTGACCATGAGCGGGAAGCCGATGGCCTCGGCGTGGGCGACGGCGTCCTCGACGTGCGCGACGATTCCGCCGCTCCACGGAGACACGGGCACGCCGGCGGCCTCGGCGAGCAGCTTGGCCTCGACCTTGTCGCCCAGCCGCCGCATGACGGCGGCGTCGGGGCCGACGAAGACGATGCCGAGCCGCTCGCACAGCTCCGCGAATTCCGGGTGCTCGGCCACGAAGCCCCAACCGACCCAGGCCGCGTCAGCTCGGGTGATCACCAGCGCGCGCTCGAGCGCGTCGTAGTCGAGGTAGCCGTTGACGCGGCGGCCGTCGTGCGCGACGGCGGTGGCCGGCCCGATGCAGTGGGCCTCATCCGCCTCGCGGACGAACATCGCGCCGAGATCCGGCTCGGTGCACAGCGCGATCGTGCGGATCGGCCGGTCGCGCAACGCGTCGAGCTCGCGGACGGCGTGGATGAGCCGCATGGCCGGCTCACCGCGGTTGACGATCGCCAGCCGCTCGAAGGGCTGGGCCAGCGCCATCAGCCCGACTCCGCGGCGCCGACCGCGGCTCTGATCGGCGCGAGCGCGTCGCGCTCGAGCTCGCCGGGCAGCACCGTGGTGCGGTAGCCCTCCAGCCGGACGCGGACGCGACCACGCTGGTCGACGACCTCGGCGTCCATGGCGTCGTCGCCGATCGGCCGGACGACCGCGTAGAGCGGGCCGGACTCGTCCCGGCGCGGGAAGATCGAGACGCGGTCGACGTGGGTGGGCAGCGCCATCCGGCCCGCGGTGCCCAGTTCGAGCACGCCAGCGGTCTGGAAGCACAGCTCGACGAGGCGCGGAGCCGTTTCGGTCGGCTCGCTGAGCGGCTCGTGGTCGGGCGGCAGGTCGTCGGCGAACCGGCCCACGAGCTCGCCGTTGTGACGGTAGGCGCGGTCGAGGACCTGGTAGGCGGGACCGTGGAAGTACACGCGGTAGACCGCGTCGTGGTCCAGCGTCTCGCCGTCGCCCTCGGCCGGGGGCGACTCTGACTCGGGCGCATCCGGCGCCTCGCGCTCGAGGCGCACACGGCCCGTGAAATGCACGGTCTCCTGCTCGTCCCCGCCCGGCAGGTCGCGCCGGCCGACGAGGCGGCAATCCGCTTGGAGCGTGCCGTCGCCGCCATCGCGCAGCAGCGCGCTGAGCTCGAGCGTTCGCGGCTCGTCGCGGTAGAACTTGAACGGCGCCCGCATATCGACGTCCTCGATGGCGGCGACGCTCCAGCCCGGCATCAGCGCGTGGGCCACCTCGGCAAAGCCCTCCATGCCCATCACGCCCGGGAGCACCGGTGTGCCGTCGATGCGGTGGTGGTCGAGGAAGCTCTGGCGTCCCGGGTCGAGCGTGGTCCGCACCCGCAGGCCCTCACCGACGGTCAACGCGGTCAGCCGGCCCGTCATGGGACCGTGCGACCCGGCCAGGCGCTCGGTCGCCGCCTCGGGATCCAAACCGCCGCTGGGGTGGCGCTCCTCGCCCAGGATCCCGAGGGAGCCGGCCACGAGGACCTCGCCGCCGTCACCAGCACTTTGGACCTCGCTGCGCACCCAGGGCACGCCGATGGCCGGCGGCAGCATCTCGATTCCCGCCATCTTCATCATCTTCGGGATCGAGCCGCGCGTGGCCATCCCGATCTGCGCCCACGCGGTCCAGTCGATCGCGATCCCGCGCGTCGCGCCCTTCCGGCGCAGGTTGGACACGCTCTTGCACAGCAGGTCGCTGGCGGCGCTGTAGTCCGTCTGCCCTCCGTTGCCGAAGCGGCCGGCGATCGAGCTGAAGCCGACCGCGGTGGCGACGTCGACGCCGGTCAGGGCGCGCAGCAGGTGGAACCAGCCGTTCGCCTTGACGTCGAAGACGAGGTCGTACTCGCGCTGGGGCTTGTCGGGCAGGAAGTGGCTGATCTCCAGACCGGCGCAGTGCAGCAGCAGATCGACACGACCGTGATCGCGCACGGGCGCGAGCGCAGCGACGACCTGCTCGGCGTCGGTCAGGTCGACCTGGTGCCAGACCGCCGTGCCGCCGGCACGCTCGATGGCCGTCATGGCGTCTCGGGCGGCGCGCGCCCGCTCGATGCGTGCAAGGTCGCGCTCGACGAGCTTCGGGGTCGCGCGCTCCCCGGCGGCCTTGAGCCGGTCGGCGATCTCGCGCTTGAGGGCGTCGCGGTCGGCGACGAAGCGCTCGAGGTCCGGATCGTCCCGGTCGGGCTCGGGGACGAGGTCGAGGAGGTGGAAGGTCGCGTCGCTCGCCGAGGCAGCCAGGTCGGCCGTGATCGCCGAGACGATGCTTCCGGCGGCGCCGGTGACGACCACGGTTGCGCCGGCGGGCAGCGCCCGTTGGGGATCGGGCTGAGCGGGACGTTCGATGAGGCCGACCGTCCAGCGCAGGTCCTCGGCGTGGCCGATCTCGACCGCGCCCGGGTCGCGCAGGGTCTCCTCGATCAGGATGTCGGCGAGCGCAGCCGTCTTGCCGCTGGGGGCGAAATCGACCGTCTTGCTCAGGGCGTGCTCGCGCTCACGCGACAGCGCCTTGGCGAAGCCCGTGACGGCGCCGCCCATCACCGACGTGGCACCCTCGGCGTCGTAGCCATGTCGGCCGCCGAGCCGGGTTGCCGTGACGAGGAAGGGCTCGTCCTCGCTCAGCGCGCGCATCGCGGCGGCCAGCAGCTTGACCCGCACGTGCAGCCCCTCGCGCCAGGCGGCGGGGTCGAGGTCCGCGATGTCACCCTCCTGGTCGAGGGCCGCGAGCCAGTAGACGCCGTCGATGGGCCCACTCGCTCGCCAGGTCTCGATCTGGGCCTCGAGCTCCTCGACCGTCGGACTGCCCTGGATCTCCAGCACCTCCACTCCCAGCTTGGCGAGGCGCCCGCCCAGCGACGCACCGATGCCGCGTTGGTCGGGCATGAGCACGACGCGTGTGCCGTCCCCGAGCTCGACGCCCGTGGGCAGGCAACAGTCGAGCGGCGGCCGGACCACGGGAATCGGCACACGCCGCGGAAAGCCGTCGACGGCGACCGGCGCGGCGGGCGCGGGTGGCGCTTCGGCCGGCGCGGGCGCCGGCTCCGGCGCCGGTTCGGGCTGGGGGGCGTCGGAACGCTCGCGAACGAAGGCGACAACATGGTTGAGCGTGGGGTAATCGCGCAGCTTGAGGCTGTCGTCGCGCTCGATCCCGTAGGCCTCGCGGATGCTGGCGAACACCTCGGCCTGCTTGACCGTGTCAATCCCCAGATCGGCCTCGAGGTCCAACTCCATATCCAACAAATCCGTCGGATAACCCGTCTGCTCAGCGACGATCGCCAACACCCGCTCCTCCACACCACCAACCACAACCGGCACCACCGACGCCGGCGCGGCGGGCTCCGGCGCCGGCACCGGCGCGGCGGGCGCCGGTTCGGGCTGGGGGGCGTCGGAACGCTCGCGAACGAAGGCGACAACATGGTTGAGCGTGGGGTAATCGCGCAACTTGAGACTGTCGTCGCGCTCGATCCCGTAGGCCTCGCGGATGCTGGCGAACACCTCGGCCTGCTTGACCGTGTCAATCCCCAGATCGGCCTCGAGGTCCAACTCCATATCCAACAAATCCGTCGGATAACCCGTCTGCTCAGCAACGATCGCCAACACCCGCTCCTCCACACCACCAGCCACAACCGGCACCACCGACGCCGGCGCGGCGGGCTCCGGCGCCGGCACCGGCGCGGCGGGCGCCGGTTCGGGCTGCGGGGGCGTCGGAACGCTCGCGAACGAAGGCGACAACATGGTTGAGCGTGGGGTAATCGCGCAACTTGAGACTGTCGTCGCGCTCGATCCCGTAGGCCTCGCGGATGCTGGCGAACACCTCGGCCTGCTTGACCGTGTCGATCCCCAGATCGGCCTCGAGGTCCAACTCCATATCCAACAAATCCGTCGGATAACCCGTCTGCTCAGCAACGATCGCCAACACCCGCTCCTCCACACCACCAGCCACAACCGGCACCACCGACGCCGGCGCGGCGGGCTCCGGCGCCGGCACCGGCGCGGCGGGCGCCGGTTCGGGCTGGGGGGCGTCGGAACGCTCGCGAACGAAGGCGACAACATGGTTGAGCGTGGGGTAATCGCGCAGCTTGAGACTGTCGTCGCGCTCGATCCCGTAGGCCTCGCGGATGCTGGCGAACACCTCGGCCTGCTTGACCGTGTCGATCCCCAGATCGGCCTCGAGGTCCAACTCCATATCCAACAAATCCGTCGGATAACCCGTCTGCTCAGCAACGATCGCCAACACCCGCTCCTCCACACCACCAGCCACAACCGGCACCACCGACGCCGGCGCGGCGGGCTCGGGCGCCGGCACCGGCGCGGCGGGCGCCGGTTCGGGCTGGGGGGCGTCGGAACGCTCGCGAACGAAGGCGACAACATGGTTGAGCGTCGGGTAATCGCGCAACTTGAGACTGTCGTCGCGCTCGATCCCGTAGGCCTCGCGGATGCTGGCGAACACCTCGGCCTGCTTGACCGTGTCAATCCCCAGATCGGCCTCGAGGTCCAACTCCATATCCAACAAATCCGTCGGATAACCCGTCTGCTCAGCAACGATCGCCAACACCCGCTCCTCCACACCACCAACCACAACCGGCACCACCGGCTCCACCACCGGCACGGCGGGCGCGGGTGGCGCTTCGGCCGGCGCGGGCGCCGGCTCCGGCGCAGGGGGCGCGTCCTCCAGCGCCGCGGGCTCGATCTCCGCGGGCGCGACATCCGCCACCTCGTGAGGCTCCAGCCGCCTGCCGGCGGCCGGGCCCTGATCGACCACACGCAGCCGGTGCTGCACGACCTCCAGCTGCGGATCCTCGTAGCCACTGGCCCGCTGCAGCCAGGCGATCCACGCGGCGCGATCGGCGATCCGGTAGTCGTAGCCGAGCTCGTCGGCGTTGCGCCGCCGGCCATCGGCGACGGGCGTCCAGCGCAGAAGCAGCATCGAGATCTGCGACCCGAATCCGGCCGCCAATCGCAGCGAGTAGCGGACGGGGTACGAGCCGCCCCCGGACAGGTTGAGCACACCCAGCTCAGGGTCGGGGTCCCGGAAGTTCGGCACCGGCGGGACGACCCCCGTCTCCAGCGCCTTCACCGCCAGGACGTCCTCCAGGCCCACCCCCATCGGATGACCGGTGAACCCCTTGACGTTGGCGATCACGATGCGGTCGGCGTTCTCGCCGAAGACATCGCGCAGCGCGTGGATCTCCGCCGCGGCGCTGCCGCCGCGGGCGGGCGTGTACGTCTCGTGAGAGATGAAGACGGTCTCCGCGGCGATGTCCTCCCGGCGCAGTCCGCGGCCCTCGGCCTGCTCCACGAGCTTCTCCATCACGCTGCTGATGTGCTCCACGTCGAGCCGTGTCCCGTGGAACGCCGAGTTCGCGGTCATGGACCCGAGCACGTCGCAGATCGGCGTGAGTCCGCGCTCGCGGGCGGCGGCGGCGCTCTCCACCACCAGACCGGCGGCGCCCATGCCGAGGATCATGCCGTGACGACGCTCGTCGAACGGCAGCGCGGCATCCTCGACCACCTCATCGGTCGCGGCCGCACCGGATGCCAGGAAGCCGGCGCCGAGCCAGCCCATCAGCGTGTCCGAGGTGGCGTCGTCGGCGGCCACGATCAGCACCCGGCGGCAGCGCCCGGCGCGGATCCAGTCCTCGGCCAGTGCGACCGCCTGCGTGGTGCTCGCGCACGCGGAGTTGATCTGCGTGTTCGGCCCGCGCGCCCCGATCAACTCGGCGAGCTGCGAGTGGCCCATCGAGAGGACCCGAAACAGGAACCGCCGGTCAAACGTGTACGCCTCCTCCTCGAGCTGGCGTCCGAGGTCGTGAATCCGCCGCTCGACCTCCTCGAGCACCACGGGATCGGTGCCGTCGTGGTCGAGCATCCTTGCGCGCAACGTTTCGAGCGCAGCCATGCGTTCGCGGCGCATGTGATCCGTGGTGTACCGCGCCACCTCGTCGGCCATCTCCTCCAGGCCGGGGAAGGCCGAGGCGTAGATCACCCCGGTGTCGTCGCGCAGCTCGTCCGGAAGGGACCAGCGATCCGGGAGCTTGGTGCCCTTGGTCGTGGTCTTGTAGCGCAGCACGAGCGGAATGCCCGCATCGCGCAGCGTGTCGATGCCCGCGGCGATCGCCAGCTGCGTGTCGTGCCCGAGCGCGGCCAGCCGTTCGTCGTCGATGCCGAACTCCTCGACCGGGTCGAACGCACCGGCACGCCCCGCGAGCTTGATCACGGCCTCGAGGCGGTCGATCGTCTCGAACGAGGCGCCGCCGTCCTCGCGCTTGACCAACCGAGTGATGTGCTTGTCGAGCATGTCGCGGCGCAGCCGGCCGGGGATCACGTCGATGCCCTGCTCGCCGTTGAGCAGCCGCGCGACGTTCGTGTCGTCGAAGAGCCGCTCGGTACCGGGGAGGCCGAGCGCCGCGCCCGTGATGACGACGGGCTCGGTGGTCGGCGCCTCACCGTCGGTGACCGCGGGGGCGGGCTCGGCGGACGTCTCGGGTACCTCGGCGGATGCCCGACGCGCACGCACCTCTCGCACGGCCCGCGGATGCGGTTGCGCGGTCGCGCCGGCCTGCAGCTGCACGGACTCGCGCGTGACGGGACCCCGTCCGGTGCCAAGGCCCGCGGCCCACAGGCCGCACAGGGCGTTGTTGAACGTCGGCACGTCGCCCTGCTTGGGGTGGTTGCTCGCGAGACTGACGATCGCGTCGTCGCCGAGCACATCCGACGCGAACCCCTGCAGGGCATGCTTCGGGCCGACTTCGACAAAGATCCGTGCGCCCTCGTCGTACAGCGTGTGCAGGCCCTTCACGAACTGCACGGGGGACGCGACCTGGCGGCTGAGGAGGTCGAGCATCTGCTCCGCGGCCGCCTCGCCGGTCGGATAGAGCTCGCCGTTGATGTTTGCCACGATCGGCAGCTGGGGCGGACGCAGGCCGAGGCGCTGGAGCATCGCTCGCAGCGGACCGCTCACCGGTGCCACGATCTCGGTGTGGAAGCCGTGGCTCACAGGCAGCGGCATTGCGGTGTGCCCGCGCTGCTTCACCGCCGCCACCGCCTTGGCAACCGCCTCGGTGGCGCCGCCGAGCACGACCTGATGCGTCGAGTTGACGTTGGCGAGCACGACGTAGCCGTCGATCCCCGCGATGATCTCCTCGACCTCCGCGAGCGGGGCCATCACCGCGGCCATCGCCCCGGGGTCGTCCACCCGCAGGCTTGCCATCTCCCGTCCGCGCGCGCTCACGGCTTCGAGCGCATCCTTGAACGACAGCCCTCCGGCGCTGACCAGTGCGCCGTACTCGCCGACCGAGTGGCCCATGACCAGATCGGGCGCGATCCCGTATTCGCCCAGCAGGCGCGTCAGCGCGGTGTCGACGGTGATCACGGCCGGCTGCTGGATCTCGGTGCGGCGGAGCTCTTCCTCCGCCCGCGCCATGGCGGCGGAATCCGCCGGGTCGGCGAACACGATGTCCGACAGGCGGCGGCCCTCCAACAGCGGAGCCATGAGCGCATCGGCTTCCTCGAACAGCTCCGCGACGACGGGTTCCCGCCGGCGCAGCTCGGCGATCATGTTCGCGTACTGGGAGCCCTGGCCGGTGTACAGGAAGGCCACCTTGCCGGGGGCGCCGCTCCCGCGGTGGATGCCGCGCGCGCGCAGCGCCGGCCACGCGGCGGGGTTGCCAGTCTGCAACACCCGCAAGGCCAGCTCCGCCTTCGTGACCAGGTCGGGGCCGTCGGCGTAGTCGATCGCGATCCGCTCGGGCGCGCGCAGCGTCTCGCTGCTGGGAGGCGTCGGGTCGAGGTGGCGTCCCTGCCGCGCCTCCGCCAGCTCGGTCCGCAGCGCGTTGGCGAGCCCCGCCTCGTCCGGCCCGCCCAGTACGAGCGCGCCGCGCAGCGGCGGCTTCGCCGACGGCGGCGCGGTGCGCTCTGCGCGCGGCGACGCCGCCGCCTGCGCCGCCGGTTCGGCCGGCTTGTTGGCGGGAACGGGCTCGACCGGGATCGACGCCGAGGAGCCATGGCCGTTGGTGGTGTGGCGGTCGGGGGAGTACTCCTCCATCACGAGGTGGAAATTCGTGCCGCCGAAGCCGAAGGCGCTCACGCCGGCGACGCGCGCCCGGTCAGCCGCGACCTCCCAGTCGCGCAGCTCGGTGTTCACGGCGAATGGCGACGCGGTCCAGTCGAAATTCGAGTTGGGCCGCTCGAAGTTGATGCTCGGCGGCAGCACCTTCTCGTGCAGCGCGAGGGTGGTCTTGAGCATGCCCGCCGCCCCCGCCGCGGCCTTGAGGTGGCCGATGTTCGACTTGACCGAGCCGAGCGCGATCGACCTGGGCGGCACGTGCGCCTCGGAGAACGCCTCCATCAGGCTGTTGAGCTCGACCGCGTCTCCCACGCTCGTGGACGTGCCGTGGCCCTCCATGAGCGTGCATTCCGCGGGCGACAGCACGGCGTTCCGCCAGGCGCGCTCGACGGCGAAGCGCTGTCCCACGGGGTTGGGGGCGGTGATGCCCTTGCCCTTGCCGTCGCTCGCGCTGCCCACGCCCCGGACCACGGCGTAGATCCGGTCCCCGGCGCGGACGGCGTCGGCGAGCCGCTTGACGACGAACAGCGCGGCGCCTTCGCCCATCACGAACCCGTCGGCTCCGTCCGAATATGGACGCGTGCCGCTGGGCGACAGCGCGCCGATCGCGCAGAACTTGACGAACGTGTGGACGCCCATGTTGCGATCGACCCCGCCGGTGATCGCGACGTCGAACTCGTGTGCGAGCAGCCCGTCGACGGTCGCGTCCATCGCCGCCAGCGCGGATGCGCAGGCTGCATCGATGGTGAAGTTGGGCCCGTGGAGATTGAACAGGTTGGCGACCCGGCCGGCCATGCAGTTGCCGAGCTCGCCCGGCATCGTGTCCTCGGTGACCCCCGGGAGCCAGGCCTCGAAGTTGGCGTGCAGCTCGCTCTCGATCGTCGAGCGCACGTCCGCGGGCAGGGCGGCAAAGCTCGCGGCGTGCTCGAGCTCGCGTGCGAGGTCGGGGAACATGATCCGCAGCGTCGTCAGGTAGTGCTTCTCGCCCGAGATCGCGTTGCCGATGATCACGGCGGTGCGATCGAGGTCCAGCGGACGATCCGGCCAGCCGGCGTCCAGTCAGCGCCATGCGCGTGCACGCGACGGCCCACTTGTGGGCGTCGTCCATCGCGTCGCCCACCTTGGGCGGGACCGGGAGCTTCCAGGCCGAACGGATCCCATTCCCAATCCCGGACCCAGCCGCCGATCTTCGAGTACGTCTTCTCGGGCGCCTTCGGATCGGGGTCGTAGTACAGCGCCGGGTCCCAGCGCTCGCGGATCGACCTCGCTGATCGAGTAGCGGCCGGTGGTGACGTTGGCCAGAACGCCGCGGCATCCGGGGCATCGGGCAGGATCGCGCCCACGCCGACGATCGCGGCGGCGTTGTCGAGTGAATCGGTCATCTCGGCTCAGCTCTCGTCTCTAGTCCTCTGGGTCAAGGTCGCATGCGCCCGTAGACCGCCTCGGTGACCTCGTCGAGGTCGGCGAGCAGCCCGCCCTGGGCCCGATGGATCGACGCGAGGTCGAGGCGCTGCTCGAGCTCGCCCAGCTCGCCGTCGGCCCCCGCCACCCAGCGGACGGCCTCGGTCGCGATGGCCAGGGCAGCGTCGCGGGCGTACACGCGGCTCGCGGCGGCCAGCGCGCCCGCGCGCAGGCGCCGCGACGCCTTCGGATTCAGCTGCTTGTCCGCCGCCCGCTGCGCGCGCCTGGCGAACGCGGCCGCGCCCTCTCCCTGCGCGATCAACGCGCCAAGACGCAGCAGGATGTGCTGGTGCCGGGTCAACCTCCCGACACGGCACCGCTCGAGCAGCTCCGCGAGCGCGTGGTGGGCGAGCGCAGCGATGTCCGCGCCGACGGTCGGGGTGCTCGGCGTGGAGCGCTTCGAGCTCGCGCGCCTCTCGCGTGGTAGTAGTCGCCGCCGGACTTCAGGTGCTCCTGCCAGCGCCCGCGCGCGATCGTGATCTCCATGATCTCCGAGGTGCCCTCGTAGATCCTGGTGATGCGAACGTCGCGCTTGATCTTCTCGACCATGTAGTCGTGCGTGTAGCCGTAGCCGCCGTGGGCCTGGATCGCCGCGTCGGCCGCGGCGTCCCCGGCCTCGGTGGCGAGGTACTTGGCGACCGCGCCCTCGACGTTCAGCTGACCCTCGCCCGCATCCAGTCGCTCGGCGGTCTCCTCGATCGCCGCCCTCGACGCTTCCAGCGCGACCGCGTGCGGGACGATCAGCTTGTGCGTGTAGCCCTCCTTCTCGGACAGCGGTCCGCCGGCCTGGATGCGCTTGCGGGAGTAGGGGATCGCGCGGTCGAGCGCCGCCCAGCCCGCGCCCAGTCCGAACGCGGCCACCATCAGCCTCGTGTAGCCGAACACCTGCTGGGCCTGGACGAGTCCCTGGCCCTCGACGCCCCCGACCAGCCGATCGGCGTCGACGTGGACCTTGTCGAGAAACAGCGCCGCGGTGTTGCTCAGCCGGATGCCGTGCTTGTCCTCGTGCTTGCCGTGCGTGAAGCCCTCGGCGCCCGCTTCGACCACGAACCAGCTCGGCCCGCCGGGAGCGAGGGCCAGGATCGTGTAGAGGTCTGCCACGCCGCCGTTGCTGATCCACTGCTTGGCGCCGGTGATCCGATAGCCGGTCACGTCCCCGTTCTCGCTGACCGGCTCTGCGGTCGTCTTCAGCGCCCCGAGGTCGCTGCCCGCCTCGGGCTCCGTGGCGCCGTAGGCGAACAGGATTCCCTCCTTGGCGATCCGGCTCATGTACTCGCGCTTCTGGTCCTCCGTCCCGCCGACCCTGATCGGGTCTGCTCCGAGGAACGTCGCGAGCTCCGACGTCGCGAGCCCCAGGTCGATGGCAGCCATCCGCTCGCAGACGCGGTAGACGTCGAACGCGCCGCCTCCCATGCCCCCGTACTCGTACGGCACGAACAGCAGCTGGATGCCGAGCTCCTCGCCGGACGACATCCGGCGCACCAGCTCCTCGGGAAACGTCGTCGCGCTCGTCAAGCTCGATCAACAGCGAATCCGGGAGCTCACTCGCAGCGAACTCGTCGATCGACTTCAGCGCGACCTTCAGCGTCTCAGCGCTGAGCTCGTTCGCCATGCGACACCTCCTTATCCCCGATGCTCCGCTCGTCGGCCTGCCGCCTCGTGGCGACTCCCGGAACGCGGGGCTATCCGCTGCGTTTCCGACTCCAAGGACCGACGCCAACGCTACGCGCAGTCCGGGCCACAGACATCCGCCAATAACCCTCGGATCCGTTGCGGGTAAACCGAGGGGTCAGCGGTCCGGGCGGGCCGCGCTCCTCGGCCAGGCGCTGCGCGCCTCGGCGCCAAGAAAGGCCAGGGTCCTGGAGCCACTCGCTAGGGTCTCGCGTAACGGCCTCACCGGGCCTTCATCGATGACCCCAAGCCACGAGGAGCGGCTCGAGATATTGCAAGCTCTACCTCTGCAGGTCGAGGCGGGCGAGCCGCGATGAACATTGCGGTCGCGCTCCGGCTGATGCCGAAGCTGGGTGACGAGCTCGAAGTCGACGAGAGCGGCACCGACATCGATCGCGAGCTCGTCGACATGGTGGTCAACGAGTTCGACGATCAGGCGCTCGAGGAGGCGGTGCTGATCAAGGAGGCCACCGATGCCACCGTCACCGCCGTGGGGCTGCGGACGGACGGGATCGACGAGGCGCTTCAGGTGGCGTATGCGCGTGGGGCCGACCGAGTGGTGGTCGTGGAGGCGGGCGAGATCGAGGCGTACGACACGCGGACGGCGGCGCTCGCGTTCGCGGAGGCGTTCCGCCAGTTGGGTCCTGACCTCGTGCTGACCGGCGTCCAAACGCCCTACGACGTGTTCGGTCAAACGGCGCCCTACCTCGCCGACGGAGCTGGGCTGGCCTCAGGCGAACGTCGTCGTCGGAATCACCGTGGCCGATGGAACCGCGCGCGTCGTGCAGGAGTACGCCGGTGGGCGGCTCGCGGTGCTGGGCCTCCGGCTGCCGGCTGTCGTGGGCGTGCAATCCGCGAGCGCGCCGCCCCGGTACATCGCGATGGCCCGGCTTCGCCAGGCGATGACCGAGGCAAGCGCCGAGACGCTCGATGTCAGCGTCGAGGCGCCCGCTCCGGCGTCGAAGGTCGTGTCGCTCGCTCGGCCGGCCCCCCAGGCTCACGCGACGATGCTCGAGGGCGATGCCGAAGAGGCGGCCGCGAAGATCGTCGAGGTGCTCCGCGAACGCGGAGTTCTGGGGGGCTGATGGGCGACGTCCTCGTCTACGTGGAATCGCCGGTCAACGACCGGCTGCTGGCGTTCGCACGACCGCTGGCAGACGCGGCAGGCGGGGAACTGGTGGCGCTCGTCGCAAGCGGTGAGCCGACCGGCGGGGAGGGGCTGAGCGCAGCGGACGTGGTGCTCGAGGTATCGCACCCGGCGCTCTCGCCGTACCTCCCGGAGGCGCACGCGGCGGTCCTCGTGGCGGCGATCAGGGCGCGCACTCCCGACCTCGTCGTACTCGAGAACACCACGGCCGGCCTTGATCTCGGGGCCGGGGCCGCCGCCGCCACAGGTCTTCCCTTCGTGGGCTACTGCGTCGAGTTGGCGCTGCAGGACGGGGAGGCGCAATCCGTCAGCGGAATCTACGGCGGGCAGCTCCACGCCACCGCGCGCACATCGCTGCCGGCCGTGTTTGCGATCAACACCACGGCCTTGCACGAGGAGCCACAGGCCGCAGGGCGCGGCGAGCGCAGCGAGCTGCCGCCGCCGGCCGAGCTCGAGAGCCTGAGGACGTCGTTCGTCGAACAGGTCGAGCCCCCGGACGAGGGCATCGACCTGACGAAGGCCGATCGGATCGTCTGCGTCGGCCGTGGGATCGGGGGCGCGGAGAACGTCGCCATCGCCGAAGAACTGGCCGACGCGCTCGGCGCCGAAGCTGGGAGCGTCGCGGCCGGTGATCGACTCGGGCTGGCTGCCGAAGGTGCGGCAGGTCGGGAAATCGGGCGCGAGGGTCACACCGCAGCTGTACCTGGCGACTCGGGGTGTCGGGCGCGCCGGAGCACATCGAGGGGATGCAGGGGGCCGAGCTGATCGTGGCCGTCAACACGGATCCCTCGGCGGCGATCTTCAACATCGCCCACTACGGCGTGGTTGCCGATCTGTTCGACGTCGCGGACGAGCTCACGAGCCTCATGGACGAGTGAGGCCGCGTCGTCATTCCCTCAGCTGATCGGCCTCGCTCGGATGGGCGGCTCGCGAGCCATCGGCCTGCGCAGGCTTGGCCTGGGCGAGCGCCCGCTCGATCAGCGCGGTCAGCTCGGCGACCTCGAAGTCGGCACCGACGACCTTGGCCGCGTCTGAGTACATCGCCAGGTCCTTCGGGCAGCTGACGAGGAAGTAGTCGATCTCGCCCAGCGTCTGCGCCTCGCGGATTCGCTGTTCGCTCGGGCGTTCCTCGACCTCCGCGTCGTCCGACATCCAGATCCGGCCGCCGCCCGCGCCGCAGCAGAACGTGTTTGTCCCGTTGCGCGGCATCTCCACGAGCTCGGCGCCGGTCGCCTCGATCAGCTTTCGTGGTGCCTCGGTGATCCGGTTGTAGCGCGCCAGATAGCAGGGGTCGTGGTAGGTCACGCGCGTCCCGGCGAGCGGGGTGCGAATCGAGATCACGCCCCGCGCGACGAGGTCGGCGAGCAGCTCGGTGTAGTGATAGACCGGCTTGTCGAGCCCGAACTGGGGATACTCGTTGCGCAGGGCATTCAGCGAGTGCGGGTCGGTCGTGAAGATCGCCTCGAAGTGCGCGTCCGCCAGCACGCCCATGTTCTGCTCGACGAGCATCTCGAACAGGCCCTCCTCGCCGATCCTGCGCACGTCGTTGCCCGCGTTTCGCTCGCCCTCGTACAGCAAGCCGAACGACACGCCGGCGTCGTGCAGGATCCGCGCCACGCTCCGTGAGGCAAGCTGCACCCGCTCGTCGAAGGAGGCGAAGTCACCCACGAACCACACGTACTCCACGGGCTCCTTGCGCGCGTCCGGGATCTTGAACTCGAGGCCCTTGGCCCAGCGGGCCCGCAGGCGCGCTGACTTGCCGTAGGAGTTGCCCTGCTTGCCGTAGTTCTCGAGCGTCTGCTGGAGGAGCGGATCCAGCTCGCCCTGGTCGACCAGGTTGCGGCGCATGTCGACGATCGTCGGCACGTGCTCGATCCCCACCGGGCACGCCTCGACGCACGCCATGCAGGTCGTGCACGCCCACAGTGCCTCGTTCGAGATCAACGGCTCCGCGCCGCCGCCGCCGTTGCGCTGCTCCTCGGGGTGGTGGTAGAGCCGATCGCGGATGTCGAGGATCACCTGCCGCGGCGCTAGCGGCGTGCCGCTGGCGGTCGCGGGGCAGACCGCCGTGCAGCGCCCACATTCGGTGCACGAGAAGGCGTCGAGCACCTGTTTCCAGCTTACGTCGGCCAGCGACGCAACCCCGACCAGGCCCTCGGGCGGGCGGTCCAGCGCGGCCATCGGGGCGGCGGGCACGTGCGTGATCGCCAGCGGCCGCTCGGGGCTGTGCGGCGGGAGCTTGCCGAGGAAGACATTCGGGATCGCCGTGATGATGTGAAAGTGCTTGGACAGCGGCAGCAGGCACAGGAACACGAGGATCGTGACGCAGTGCAACCACCATCCGACTTGGCTGACGGTGTTCGCCGAGGAGCGACCGAGGCCACCGAGGCCCGCGGCCACGAGCGCGGTCAGCGGCGCGAAGTCGCGCTCGTTGCCGTGGATGTCGTACGCGACCAGGTGGCTGGCGTCGTACAGCAGACCGCCGAGCATGATCAGCAGGATGAAGACGAGGATCAGGACGCCCTCCCAATGAGCTGCCTCGCGATAGCGCTGCTCGGCGTGGCCGATGCCGAACAGCCTCGGGGTGTGGACGATCACCCGCCGGTAGAGCATGTAGGTGACGCCGACGATCACGATCGCCTCGAGCAGATCGCGGGCGAGAAAGAACGGCGGACCGAGCGGTTCGTCGGCCCCAAACCCCGGAATGTCCCAGCCCGCGTCGAATGCCCGACCGAACAATGTGATCACCTGGAGCATCAGGACGACGAAGCCCCAGAAGACGAGCGCATGCATGATCCCGGATGGCTGCTCGCCGACGAGGAACTTCTTCTGGCCGAGCCCGTCGATGACCATCCGCCTGATCCGCTCCGGGATCCGGTCCAGACGCGCCGCCGGACGTGCGGCCAACAGCACTCGCGTCCTGACAGCCATGATCGCTGCAAACATCAGCAGCCCGACCCCCCAGAGGATCGGAAAGACCAGGTGACTCACGCGCGCATCCCCTCGCGGTGCCTCGGCGACCGCTTGGCGTCCCTGATCTTGCGATAGGCCATGAGGCCCTTGTTGTCGATGCGGGCCATCAAGAGCTGCTCATGCTCGCGATCAAGCCGTATCGACCATCGCGGCCTGCAGGCCGAGGTCGTCGATACCACGCTCGCGGAGCTTGAACTTCTGGATCTTGCCCGTGACCGTCATCGGAAACTCGTCCACCGTGATGACATAGCGCGGGACCTTGAAGTGCGCGATCCGGCCGCGGCAGAACTCGCGCACCGCCTCGAGATCGGGCGCGGTCCCCTCGCGCGCGATCACGAACGCGGCGATCTCCTCGCCGTAGCGCTCGTCGGGCAGACCGACGACCTGCACGTCGGCAACGTCGGGGTGCGTGTACAGGAACTCCTCGATCTCGCGCGGAAAGATGTTCTCACCGCCGCGGATGATCATGTCCTTGGAGCGACCGACGATCTTGATGTAGCCCTCGTCGTCCATGGTGGCGAGGTCACCCGTGTGCATCCAGCCGCTGCGATCGATCGCGTCGGCCGTCTTCTCCGGCTCCTCCCAGTAGCCCAGCATCACGCTGTAGCCGCGCGTGCACAGCTCCCCGGAGGCGCCCCGCGGCAGGCATGTGCCAGTGCCAGGGTCGAAGATCTTGACCTCCACGTGCGGGTGCACCCGTCCCACCGTGGAGACGCGGTGGTCGACGTCGTCCGCGGCGTCCGTCTGAGTCGAAACGGGCGAGGTCTCGGTCATGCCGTAGCAGATCGTGACCTCCTCCATGTTCATACGCTCGATCACCTTGCGCATGACCTCCACCGGACAGGGCGAGCCGGCCATGATCCCCGTCCGCAGGCTCGACAACTCGAAGGAGTCGAAATCGGGGTGGTCGAGCGCGGCGATGAACATCGTGGGAACGCCGTACAGCGACGTACAGCGCTCGTCCTGCACCGTTTCGAGCGTGGCCCCGGGTTCGAACGCCGGAGACGGGATGACCATGCACGCGCCGTGCGAGGTGCAGCCGAGGTTGCCCATCACCATGCCGAAGCAGTGGTAGAACGGCACGGGGATGCAGACGCGGTCCTCCGGCGCATAGCGACACGCGCGGGCCACGAAGAAGGCGTTGTTGAGGATGTTGTGGTGGCTGAGCGTGGCGCCCTTCGCGAAGCCGGTGGTGCCACTCGTGTACTGGATGTTGATCGGGTCGTCGAACTGGAGCTGCTGCGCGCGTTGCCGCAGCGACTCCGGTGGGATCGCCTCGCCGGCCTCGAGCAGCTCGTCCCAGGAGGGCGAGTCGAGGAACACCGTGCGCTCGAGCCGCGGACACTGGGGCGCCACCTCGTCCACCATCGCGACGTAGTCGGAGGTCTTGAACGCCCGCGCCGCGACCAGCACGCGGCAGCCGGACTGGTTGAGCACGTACTCGAGTTCCGACGTTCGGTATGCCGGGTTCACGTTCACCAGGATCACGCCCGCCTTGGCCGAGGCGTACTGGACGAGCACCCACTCGAAGCAGTTCGGGCTCCAGATCCCCAGCCGGTCGCCGACCTCCAGGGCCATCGCCATGATCCCGCGCGCGACCCGATCGATCTCGGCGTCGAGCTCCGCGTAGGTCATGCGCACGTCCTGGTGACGCGAGACGAGCGCCTCGCGATCGGCGTGGGCCGCCACGGCCCGCTCGAGGTTGGCGCCGATCGTCTCCCCCAGCAGCGGGATCTCCGAGGTGCCGTGCGCGTACGAGAGCATGGACATGATCGCCTCCTCTTCCTGGGCGCCCAACGTTGCCGCAGCGCGGGCCGATGCGCAAGCCCCCAGCCGCGAGGCCATAGGGCAGCAACCCGTTCTGGTGCGCAAGCTAGAGTCGCCTCGAATGAGCACCAGCGCAGACGGGCGACGATCCCTGCCGGAGATCCACACGGACCGCCTCGACGCGGTGATCTTCGACCTCGACGGCGTGATCACCGACACCGCCTCGGTCCACGCCGCTGCCTGGAAGCAGATGTTCGACCGCTTCCTCGCGGACCGTCCCGCTCGCGAGGGCGAGGAACAGCGCTCGTTCTCGGAAGAGGATTACTACCTGTACGTGGATGGCAAGCCCCGTTACGACGGCGTCGAGTCGTTTCTCGCCTCTCGCGGGATCCTCCTGGCCCGCGGCGGGCGTGGTGATCCCCCGGCCGCGCAGACGGTGTGCGGGCTGGGCAACCGCAAGGACGAGCTGTTCCTGGCGCTCCTGCGAGAGCGGGGCGTCGCTCCCTTCGCCTCCTCGGTCGAGCTGCTGCGCCGGCTGCAGGCGAGCGGGGTCAGGACGGCGATCATCTCCGCGTCGCGCCACTGCGCCGAGGTGCTCGAAGCGGCTGGGGTCGCGAAGCACTTCGATGCGAGAGTCGACGGCGTCGACGCGGACGAACTGGGCCTCAGCGGGAAGCCCGACCCGGCCGTGTTTCTCGAGGCGGCGCGCCGGCTCGGCGTCGAACCGTTGCGCGCCGCTGTGGTCGAGGACGCGTTGGCCGGCGTCGAGGCCGGGCGACGTGGGCACTTTGGGCTGGTGATCGGCGTCGACCGGAGCTGCCACGCCGACGCGCTGCGGGAGCATGGCGCCGACGCCGTGGTCGGGGACCTGGGCGAGGTGCGTGTGTCGACAGCGAGCGGAAGGCTCTGACGCGCTACTCCCGCGGCCCCCTGTCCGAGGCCCCGACTCGGACAGAAGGCCGGTATGGATCGTCGCCGAGGATGGCGCGGCCTGGGATAGCATCGCGTTGGAGTGCTCGTGGTGTGACGCGGTCGGCGACACCCGTCTTGTGGCAGTACACCTTCTCGAACTTCAACGAGAAGGCGCGCTGGGCGCTCGACTTCAAGACCATCGAGCACGAGCGACGGTCGCTCGTACCGGGCAGCCCGAGGGCATTGCTCTTCTCTCACCGCGGGACCGTGCCCGTGCTCGACCTGAACGGCGAGCGGATCGTCGATTCCACGCGCATCATCGAGGCGCTCGAGCGCTACCGGCCCGATCCGCCGCTGTACCCGGCGGATTCGGCGCAGCGCGAACGCGCGCTCGCTCTGGAGGATTTCTTCGACGAAGCGGCCGGCCACGAGCTGCGCCGCGCGGCGTTCTACGAGATGCGCGACGACCCGGCCTACGTGGCCGCCGTGCTGGCGACCGGGCACGGAGCGACGACGCGCCGCGCGCTGCGCGCGACGCTCCCGGTCGCGATGGCGTACGCGCGCCGCCGCTACCGGATCTATCCAGCCGACGCCGAAGAGGGCCGTGCGAAAGTGGCGGCGGCGCTTGACCGCATCGAGGCCGAGCTCCAGCCCAGCGGATACCTCGTCGGCACCGGCTTCACCGTCGCGGACCTCGCTGCCGCCGCCCTCCTCTTCCCGCTGGCGAACCCGCCAGAGCTGCAGTATCCATTCCCGGAGCCTGCGCCGGCGACGCGCCTGCGGGACTGGGTCGACTCCTTCTCGGGCCACCCCGCGGTGGACTGGATCCGCGAAATGTACCGCCGCCACCGCGGGTCGTCCGCTGCGGCGGCGACGTAGCCGCGAGTCCGTTTCGGATCGGCGCGATCCGGCAAACCTGGGCATTTGCAGGGAGTCCCGCCGGTGGTCGAGCAATCCCGCGCTCGCTTCACACCCGAGAGGTCGCTGGTTCGAAGCCAGCCGCCCGGTGAAACCCGAGCGCTACGCGTCAGACAGAGGCCTCAGCCGATATATCCGATCCGGAAGCCCAGCCACGGGTAGGTGTGCGCGAAGAACGTGTTGTCCTGAGGCTGGAGGCCGACGGCGGAGGGCCACATCTGGTACGCCGTTGAGTTTGGCACCCCGCCGTGCTCGCGCCGCCAGACGCGCGGGCCGCCCCGGATACCGAACGGCGGGGCGGTGATCGTGTCGGTCCACTCGACCGCGTTGCCGCCCTGATCGAGCGTGCCCCACGGGGAGCGCGTCGCCGCCTGGCCGACGCTGCTGAGGCTGCCCTGGTAGGCGGCGGCGTAGGCGGTGGAGTCGAGGCCGAAGGGGTTGACGGCCTGGCAGTCGGTGGCCGAGACCTGCGACGGGCACCAGTTCGGGGCCGTGCCGCCGGAGGGCTTGTAGTTGGCCAGCGGCTGCGTCGCGGCGTTCGTCACGTCGCCGTTCTGCGGATTGAGCGTGGTCGAGGCGGGCGCGGTGGCGGTGCCGTCACCGAACACTCCGGCGTTGGTCGGGTACTTCCAATAGGAGAGCGTCCCGCCGCCGCTCGGGTCGTAGTAGGCGGCCTTGATCCACTCGTCCTGGCTCGGCACGACGAAGCCCCGCTTGCGGGCCCGCGTCGCCCCGGTGCGCTTCTGGCGAGCCAGGTCGTACATGCCGCGCTCGGTCTGCGTGGAGAGGCGAACCGTGTAGGTGACAAACGAGAAGCCGCCGGCGCTGCTGGCCCGCCGGGAGAGCACCTTGCCGTTCGTCAGCGAGTTGACGAACCGCGCGGCACGCAGAAAGGTGGAGAAGCCGTAGGGCTTGTCGGCCCACTGCGGGTAGGCGACCCTGTAGTGCAAGCCCCGCCGCGCTCTGGAGGAGAAGTTGATCTGGCCGTACCGGGGCCAGGACGATGCGCTCTCCGAGGAGTCGTAGAGGTCATGCGGGTCGGTTCCCCTGGGATCGACCGTGTTCAGGAAGGCGACCCACTGGGCCACGGTCACCTCGAGCTCGCCGATGCCGTAGGAGGTGCTGACCGAGCCGACGCTCAGGCAGCCGGCCGCCGTCTTCGGGGCGACCGAGCACGACGGGTAGATCGCATCGCTGAACGGGACGACCGACACCGCTCGGTTCCCCGGGGAGCCGACGCGAACCGTCTTGAAGGTGAGTTGCGCGGGGCCTGATGCGCCCGCCGCAGGGGCGACCGCCAAGGCGCCCAGGAGGGCGGCAGCTGCGAAGCCGAGGCCGTGGTTGGGGCACCGAAATCGAGCGCAGCGGCGCCGCTCGTGACCGTGGTTCGCTTCAGACACCCGGACTGGTTCGCTTCAGACACCCGGGCTCCTCCTGTTGAACACTTGACGGAGGGCAAACCTACACGGGTCCCCTGGCCCGGGCAGCACAGAATCGGCGCTAGTCTTTGAGCGCTTTCTATCGTCCTGATCTCAACGAGGACGCACCTTCCGGACTCGCGAGTGGGGGATGAAATGCGAAGCGCACAGGGCATGGAGGTCCGGATCGCCGTCTTCGGGGTTGCACTGGCCATGGTGGTCGTGCTCGCCGCGACCGCTGGGACGGCTGTAGCGGCACCGTCTGCGCCGCGTGCCGACGCGGCGCTCGACCGATCGCTTGCGCGGCTGGTAGCGATGCCAGGGGGGCCGCCCGGCACGATCGCCGTCGTTCAGCGCGGGGCCCGTCGCAAGGTGTTCAACCACGGCGTGGCCGACCTGCGGACCCGGCGCCGCATCGATGTGAACGACCACTGGCGGATCGCGAGCGTCTCCAAGGCGTTCAGCGGGGCCGTTGCGCTCAGTCTGGTGAACCGCGGACGCCTGTCCCTGGACGACACGATCGCCGAGCGGCTTCCCGACCTACCGGCGGCGTGGGGAGGCGTCACGCTGGCCCAGGCGCTGCACCACACGAGCGGACTGCCCGACTTCAGCGCGACCGCCGGCTGGCAGCGCGCCGGAGCCACGCGGCGACCCCTCGCGCCGATGTCCCTGATCGGGTTCGTCGCGAACGATCCGCTCGTCTTCACCCCCGGGTCGCGGTACGTGTATTCGAACACCGACAACGTCGTTGCCGCACTGTTCGCCGAGTCCGCAACAGGCCTCTCCTACGAGCGCCTTCTCAGCCAGCTGGTAACCGACCCG
Source organism: uncultured Actinomycetes bacterium (assembly GCA_963725645.1). GTDB lineage: Bacteria > Actinomycetota > Thermoleophilia > Solirubrobacterales > Solirubrobacteraceae > JALYZC01. Next base: position 743,388 of record CAVRZD010000006.1, on the reverse strand, counting down.
CTCGCAATGCGCCGCACGATGATGCCGATGGGGTACCGCATGCCGGCGCCTTACGTCCACGGCTACGACAACAACCCGACCGGTCCGCGGGCGGATGGCTCGGAGATCCTCAACGCCACGGTGATATGGGCGGCGGGCGGCATCACATCGTCCCCATTTGACCTGACACGGTTCGTGCGCGCCTACGGCGGTGGCCGGCTCTTCTCGGGCGCCACCCGCGCGGCGCAGTTGCGCTTTCGCCCCGGCAACTCCGATCCGCAGGGGCCCGGCAGCAACGCGGCCGGCCTGGCGATCTTCCGCTACCGCACACGCTGCGGCACCGTCTACGGCCACACCGGCAACCTGCCGGGCTACACGGCTTTCATCGCCACCTCGCCCAACGGACGCCGGTCGATCACGTTCCAGTCCAGCACGCAGATGAGCGCCGGGGCAGGCGTGCCGGCGGTGTTTCGCGCTTGGCGACGAACCGCCGAGCTCGGCGTCTGTGCGGCGCTCGCGGCAGGCTCCGGCGCCCTGGCCGGATAACCGACCGCTCTTGCTGCCTGACGGCCCACGCTGGGGCTACCGTGCCAGCAGGCCGCCGCGAAATGTGGGCGCCGAGCTGGCGCTCGCGAGCCCTGACCTGCTCCTGCGTCACGTGCAAGTCGGACACGGGAGGCGAGTCCGTTTGCTGGGTGGGCGGGCGGAGTCCGGATCCCGCGGCTTGAGGGCTTCCGACTGGCTCAGGTAGGGCTTCCGGTGGACCATCAGCCGCGGGGGTTTGGCAACTCAGCGCAACTCAGCTGCACTCCGCGCGGCGGAGCGGGCGTGAGGTCGGTTGCTCGCTCAGGTCGGCAGAGACAAGTGTGGAAGCCCGGCCGGATAGCCGGCCGGGCTCCCGCACGGGGTCAGGCCCCTGAGCTTGGTCCGGGGGCCTTAGCGGACTCGTGTCGGCTCGTCCTCGCCGAAGACGATGATCCCGTACACGATCCACGCGCACAGCGCGAAGACGGCGAGCGACCAGAACGGGTGGCTACCGCCCATTCCCAGGAGCGCGCCGATCGCGCCCAGGCTGCCGGCGATGATCCCGATGATCCGGCCCCAGGCATTGCCCGACATCAGCGAGAAGCCTCCGGTGAGCTGGATCACCCCGAGAATGATCAGCACCCAGCCAAGCGCGTTGAGGTCGGTCAGGATGTACCTCGTGTCGTGGGCATAGAAGTTCGCGCCGTCAAGGGCGCCGATCCCGTAGATGATGTTCAGGGTCCCCACGATCAACAGGAAGATCGCGGCGAACACAACCCGGCCTGCACCTCTCATTTGGATATTCCTCCTTTTCGCCGACCGCCACGAGAGGCGATCGTGTCTGCGGCAAGCGCCGGGGCGCGCACCTCGGGGCAATCTCGCAGCAGGCATCCGCCCTCGCATCCGCCCATATGACTGATTCGCGCTCCGTGTGGGACACGGAGGCCCGCTCGCGCCTCCCTGTGGAGGCGGCGGCTCGGCGGCCGCGCCTCCCCCACGCCGGTAATCCTGATCTCGGCGCTCGCGGGTCCGTATCAAATACGCATCGGAGACCGCTTCGAGCGCCGATGGTCCGGCGCTCCGGGGTCCGGTTGGCCTGACCCTCGCCGCCGGCCCTCTGGCGGCCAACGGACAGTTTCAAGAAGGCGACCGATGTGTTCCGTAGATCCGGGGCAGCTAGAGGAGATGCGGGGTGCTCGCCGCTGGCCCTTCGGGATTTCCGTGTTGCCACATCCTTCTCGTTCTGCGGGCGCCCCACCGCCCGGGCGCCGGCCGAGGAGCTCCACCAGTACGTTTGACGAGTCCCGGCCTGGAGTTCGCCGAGCCGGAACGGCGAGACGCACGACACTCGACAAGCCAATCGTAGGAGACGATATGAGCGACAGACCCGTCTTCATCTACGCCGCGGTCTATGCCGACCGCGACGGTGCCCTGGCCGACTACGACGTCCTCATCGACCTTCACGAGGCGAAGCTCGTCGGTACCTATGACGTTGCGGTGATCTCCAAGGACGCGGACGGCAAGGTTCACGTGGAGAAACATGAGAAGCCCACGCAGCACGGCGCCTGGGGAGGCATCGCAGTCGGGGCGCTGGTCGGGGTTCTGTTCCCGCCGTCGGTCATCGGGGCGGCAGCGGCCGGCGGCCTGGTCGGAGGGGTTGGCGGGCATCTGCGCAAGGGCATGTCGCGTGGCGACACCAAGGAGCTCGGAGAGCTGCTCGAGAGCGGTCAGGCCGCGCTGATCGTGATCGGCGAGTCGCGAGTGGAGGAGCAGCTCGACAAGGCGCTGACGCGTGCCGAGAAGTCGATGGAGAAGGAGATCGACGCCGACAGCAAGGAGTTCAAGCGTGAGCTCGAGGAGGCGGAGAAGGAGTCCGCCGCCGGTTAGCCGGCCCGCGGCTCGGCATTAGGTGAGGGTGGTGGAGCATCGTGGAACGTAAGGCGGGCGCGGCTGGGTTCGTGCTTCTGACGCTGTGCGCGGGCCAGTTCCTGATGATGCTCGACAGTTCGGTGATGAACGTGTCGATGGCGACGGTCGCCAAGGACCTGGACACGACCGTGACCGGGATCCAGACGGCGATCACGCTCTACACGCTGGTGATGGCATCGTTCATGATCACCGGCGGGAAGATCGGTCAGATCATCGGCCGCAAGCGTGCGTTTGCGATCGGCTGCATCGTCTACGGCTGCGGGTCGCTCATCACCGCCATCTCGCCGAACCTCGGCGTGCTGCTGATCGGGTGGTCGGGTCTGGAGGGCCTCGGGGCGGCGCTGATCCTGCCCGCGATCGTCGCGCTCGTGGCATCCAACTACGGACGCGACGAGCGACCGCGGGCCTACGGGCTGGTCGCGTCGGCCGCCGCGATCGCGGTGGCAGTCGGCCCGATCATCGGCGGCCTGTGCACCACCTATCTCTCGTGGCGCTACGTGTTCGCCGGCGAGGTGGTGGTCGTGCTCGGGATCCTCCTCCTCGCCCGGCGGATGGAGGAGGGGCCGCGCGAGACCGGGGTGCGGCTCGATCTGGTGGGGACCGCGCTGTCGGCGCTCGGCCTCGGGCTCATCGTCTTCGGGGTCCTGCGCTCGGGAACGTGGGGGTTCGTACAGCCCAAGCCAGACGCGCCCGAATGGCTCGGTCTGTCGCCGTGCATCTGGCTGATGCTCGGCGGCGGTGCCGTGCTGCTGCTGTTCGTCGGATGGGAGAACCGACGGCTCGCGCGGGGCTCCGACCCGCTCGTCGACCCCAAGATCCTGCGCATACCGCTGCTGCGCGGCGGCCTGACCTCGTTCTTCTTCCAGTACTTCCTGCAGGGCGGGCTGTTCTTCGCCGTCCCGCTGTTCCTCTCCGTCGCGCTGGGGCTCTCCGCGATCGACACCGGCGTACGGCTCCTGCCGCTCTCGATCACGCTGATCCTGGCCGCCGCGGGCATCCCCAAGCTGTTCCCCGACGCGTCGCCGCGTCGGGTGGTCCGGCTGGGCTTCCTCGGGCTGTTCGCCGGACTCGTGGTCATGGTGGCCGCGCTCGACGCGGGCGCGGGACCCGAGATCACCACCTGGCCGATGCTGCTCGCGGGCCTCGGGATCGGGGCGCTGGCCTCGCAACTCGGGAGCGTCACCGTGTCATCGGTCCCCGATGAGCAGAGCGGCGAGGTGGGCGGGCTCCAGAACACCATCACGAACCTCGGGATCTCCATCGGCACCGCCCTGACGGGTGCGATCGTCATCGCGACCCTGACCACGTCGTTCCTGACCGGCATCGAGCAGAACTCCGCGGTGCCCGAGTCCGTCAAGTCGACAGGCCAACACCCAGCTGGCCGGCGGCGCGCCGTTCATCTCCGACGAGGACCTGAAGACCGCGCTCGACGACGCCCACGTGCCCCCCAAGACAGCCGACGCCATCGTCTCAGAGAACGAGACCGCGCGAATCGACGGGTTGCGCTCGGCGCTGTCGGTGCTTGGCAGGCTTCGCCTTGCTCGCGCTGTTCTTCAGTCGGCGGATCCCGACTGAGCAGCCCGCTTCGGCGACAGAGACGGCTTCCGCGACGGCAACCTGATCCGGATAAGACCGGACTCTTGCCGTCAGCACTATTTGGCGGCAACGAGCCGCTCAAGCATGGCTCGCGGTGGGGCACGTGATGTTCCTGCAGCCACAAGCGAAAGCCTGTCTACGCTTGGGCGTGTCGCTCCGGCGAGGATCGGTGTTCGCGACGGATGAGGTCTTCGATGAAGCTTGCGACCTGTTGGCGCTGACGCCCGAAATCGAAGAGGTCGCTGGAGCGTGGGACACGCGAGCGCCGGTACTCGATCTGCGATCGACTGAGGCCACTCATCAGCTGCGCCAGCGCCGCTATGTACGTCTCGTGCCACGGAGCATCGCCGGGCAGGCGCCAGAGCCATCCGTCGTCGAGGTCGTATGCCGCCGGGAGCTGCCCTGTGACCACGGGCAGCTTCGCCGAGAGGTATTCGCTCAGCTTGGTCGTGAAGCGGAACGCCCCAACGCCGTCGACGCTTTGAGGCAGGCTGGCCACATCGATTGCGTCGAGGTGCGCGCTGACATCGGTGCGGGCCACGGACCCGGGCAGGTAGACGTTGGACAGCGCACGCTTCGTCGTGAGCGCCTCCAGCCGCTCTCGCCCACTGCCGCTGCCCACGATCAGCACGCCGATGTCTTCACGGCTCACGCGAGCCAGCGCGAGCAGCAGCTCGAGCCCGTAGCAGTAGCGAACGCGGCCGTTCCAGTCCAGTGACCCCACGATGCCGAAAACGACCATGTCGGCGGGGATTTCGAGGCGTTCACGCACCTCACCGCCATCCGCACGGTGCTCCCGCGGGGGAGCCCAGTTCGGTGCGGTCATCGCGCGAGGAGCTCCGAACGTCAGCGCCCGACCCGTCAGGTAGGGCGACCACCCGATGAAGCCGGCGCAATACCGACACAGCACACGTTCGTACACGCCGGCGATCGGAGCGAGGATCGGCCTGCTGGTACGTACGAAGGGTGCGATCGCGTCGCCGCTCGAGACGGCATAAGGCACGCGGAGGAGCCAGCGCGAGACGAGTACGGAGATTCCGCCGGCCAGACCCATCCCCTCCATCACGACAAGGTCCGGACGTCGCTTCCGTACGGCGCGGATGACTGCCAGGCACGAACGAACGCGCGCGCTGCGATCGAAGGGGACGGGTCGCGCGTCGAGCAGTTGGAGCAGGTCACGGATTCGCTGCTCGTCCCGGCTTCCCGACCCCTGTGTCGCGAAGTAGGCGATCCGCACGCGGGGATCCTATGATCGCGGCCTGGAGCCCGCGGGCCGATCCGCGACCGCAAGGACCAGGTCCTCGACCTGCCGGGCGATGACGGGCCAGGCGAATCGCCTGGCACGAACGGCCGCGTTACGCCCCATCCTGGCCGCACGCACCGGGGACTGGAGCAGCTCGACCGCAGCCCTGGCAACCGCGGTCGGGTCGGTCGGATCAACCAACACGCCCGTTTCCCCGGGAACGACAGCGTCAAGCGCGCCGCCGACGTTCCCGGCGACGACGGGCAGCCCGCGGGCGCCCGCCTCCAGATAGACGATGCCGAAGCCCTCTCCTCCCCCCCGTGCGGGAAGGCGGCTCGGCATCACGAAGACGTGAGCCGTGCGGTACCAGTGGTCCCGCTCCGCGTCCGAGACCCCCCCGAGAAAGCATGCATTTCCCTCGAGGCCCGCCTCCGCGGCCTGCCGCTGCAACCTTGGGCGAAGCGAGCCGTCTCCGAGCACCACCCAGCGGATATCTGGAACCTGGCGCTTGATCAGTGGCAGCGCACGCAGGATGACGTCGTGCCCCTTGTACTCGTCTTCGAGCCGCGCAACCGTCAAGAGGGTGGGCCGATCGGCGCGCGTGGCTGGAGCCGTTTCACTGGGAAGGTCGACCCCGGGAGGGATGCGGTGGATGCGGCTCTTCTCCGTCCCGAACGCGCGGGCCAGAGCGTCGGCGTGCCGGCTGACCACAACGACGGCGCTGGCGTCCCGCAGTGCAAACCCGCATAGCCTCGGCGCCGCCCGCACCTCATCCGCATACAGGTACTGGACCGCTCGGGGTCCGAGCGCCCTTCTTATCGTCCACGCCGCTGGTGCGGTGACTACGTGGCCGCTCAGTACGGCGTGGGGCCGAAAGCGCCTTGCCTCCCGCACGGCGACGGCATTCAACAGCGCGAACGAAGCCCGCCGGGAACCCGGCACCCAATTGACTCGCTGTACTTCGAAGGGCTGTTCGGCATCGAACTCCTTCGCTCCCGGCGACGTCAGCGTGACCACCCGCGACGCGAAGCTCGGCGTGTGCCGGATTACGCGATCGAGAAGCAGCTGGATGCCACCGCGGCGCGGTGGAAAGTCCGGCGTGAGGACGAGCAGGCGAAGCGGAGGCGCCATGGCGGTCGACTACGCATGAGCCGGACGCGACCCGTGCGACCGACGATGACTGTGCCGGAGCGACTCGGCGTAGCCGGCCAGGACCCGGTCCACGTAGTTCCCGGCGTTCATTCGCTCGACAACCCGCGCTCGGGCGGCGCGCCCGATCGATGTGCGGAGCCCGGTCTCCCGGAGCAGCCGATGTGCCGCGGCGGCCCACGTGGTCGGTTCTCGCGGCGGCAGGAGCAGCCCGTCCCTTCCGTCGGTGATGACTTCCTTCGGCCCTCCCACGCTCGTCGCCAGCACGGGCAGTTCCATGGCCATCGCCTCGATCACGCACATCCCGAACGGCTCCTCCCATGACGGGACCAGGACGATGTCCGCCGCGCGGAGCACCTCGGGGACGTCGTCGCGCTCCCCGAGCAAGCGCACCTCCTCCTGGACGGCGAGCGACGAGATCAGCCGATCCAGCCGGCCCGCGAACGCGTCCGAGTCGTACCGGGCGGCCCGGCTCGTGAACTTCGGCGAGCCCACGAGCAGCAGGCAGATGTCCGGATGCTCGCGCTTGAGCTCGGCCAGGATCCGGATGGCGTCGTCCTGGGCCTTCCAGGGGATGATCTGGGCAACCACCACGAGGACCACCGTCTTCTCGTCGAGCCCGAGACGAGCGCGAGCCTTCGCCCGCGAGACCGCGGACGGATCGAACCGGTCGACGTCGACCGGGTTGTAGACGACCTTCACCGGCGCCGCGGGGTGGAGCGCCCGGAGCGGCTCCGCGACGTAGGAGGAGCAGGCGAACAACCCGTCGACCGCGCGCACCATGCGCTTCAACATGAAGGTCGGGGCGCGGCGTTGCGGCAGACGGTCGTGGACATGCGCGATGGTGGGAACCCGCGCCTGTGCGGCCACCGCCGCGGCGATCAGCCCGGCCCGGATCGAGTTGGCGTGCACGAGGTCGGGCTTGATCTCCCTCGCGAGCCGTACCAGCTCGCGCGTCGTCGAGCCCGCGTCATAGAGCGCGCGAGTCGTGTGCACGGCATGAAAACGCAGGCTGGCGTCCGTACCCGCGATGATCTGCACGGGCACTCCGAGGTCCCGCCCCGCCTCGGCGAGGGCGCCGCTCGGACAGGCCAGCACGGGCGTGTACTCGGGAGGGAGCGCGTCCATCAACGTGAGGAGTGACCATTCGGCACCGCTCACTTGCGATGTGTGATTCGCATACAGAATTCTCATTGGTGAGGGCGCACCATCCCGTGGCTGTTCCCAACCTAGGCACCGCTGGCTGCTTGCGCAACCTCAGGTCGGCACGGGCGGCGCCCACTCGTCCCCTTCACCCGGTTACAGTCGCGTGGTGCGGCGCACGACTGCAGGGAATTTGAGAGCTCGCAGCAGGACGTCCTGGATCTAGACGCGAAACCCACTGAGTCCGTCGACCTCCGGGAGCTCCTGCGGCCACTTCGGTCGCGGTGGTGGCTGATCCTGGCCGTTGTGGCTGTGGCAACGGCCGGGACCTATGTGTACTACGCGTCCCAGCCGAAGAAGTACACGGCTTCCACAGAGCTCCTGATCCGAGCGAGCGAGGCCGATACGGGCTTCTCCTCCGGCAACGCGAGCCGCACCTCCCAGAACATTCTCCGGCTCCTCAAGTCGAGCCCCGTCGTCGAGGAGGTCAGGAACGACGTCGGCGTCTCGGGACACGTCTCGGCCGCTGCGTCGACGGACTCCGATTTCGTGACGGTCAAGGTGACCGCAAACAGTCCCCAAAACGCTGCTCGCCTGGCGAACGCCTACGCCGACGCGCTGGTCACGGGTCGTCGCGGGCAGCTCCGTAGTGACACGCAGGAGGCGCTGCGTGCCGCTCGCCAGGATCTCGCGGCCCTGCCTCGCGGCCCGGGGAACGCAGACTCCAGGGCGACCATCCGATCGCGAATCAGCGACCTGGAGGCCGCCCTGACGCTTCCGCGCGCCGGCGCCGAGCGCGTCGGTCAGGCGCGCCCACCGAGCGGCCCCTCGGCGCCGCGACCCGCGAGGAACGCAGCGTTCGCCTTCCTCCTGAGCCTGATGCTGGGCATCGCCTTGGCGTACCTGCTCGACCGGCTCGACAGACGGATCAGGCGCGTCGAGGACGTCGAGCGCGTGTACGGCCTGAACCTGGTCGGCGTGGTGCCTCACATCGCGCCGGCCGGCGAGGACGGAGGTCGAGATCCGATGGCCGACCGGTTCTTCCGTGAGGCGTTCAGGACGCTGCTCACGAACATCCAGTGCGCGAACCTCGCTCGGCCGCCCCGAACGGTCCTGGTCACGAGCGCCGTCCCGGGCGAGGGCAAGTCCACCGTCGTGCGCAACCTCGCCCTCGCGGCTCGAGACTCGGGGCTCCGTGTGGCGGTCGTCGAGTCGGACCTCCGTGACCCGAGTCTCGCGCCGATGTTCCGGATCCAGGCGGCGCCCGGCCTGATGAACGTCCTCTCCGGCGGGGTGGACCTCGGCGACGCCCTGCAGCGCGTCACCGCGGACGCACCGGCGACGGCGGTGGAGTCGGCGACCGTGACGGCCGCGACCAACGGTGACCCGGCTGCGAACGGAAGCATCTCGGTGCTCACGAGCGGCTCGGTTCCGGCCAATCCGCCGGCGCTTCTGGCCACCGGCAGGGTCAGCTCGCTCTTCGATCAGATCGCCGCGGAATACGACCTGACCCTGATCGACTCCTCGCCGCTGCTCACGGTGAGCGATTCCGTGCCCCTGCTCTCGATGGCGGACGCCACGATCCTGGTCTGCCGGGTTCGGCTCGCGACGGTGCCGGCCGTGCGCCGCGTCACCGAGATCCTCCAGCGCCACCCGCGGTCGAACATCCTCGGCGTGGTCGCCAACGACGTACCCACCAAGGAGTTCGAGCGTCGGTACGCGGGTTACTACGGCACCGCCGCCTGACGCCCCATGGGCGCGGCGGTAGCAGCACCGGCCCCGCTCCGCTCCCGGCAGGGATCGCGTTCCCTGGTGGCGGCGGTGGCCTGCCTCGGGATCGCCGCCGTCTCGCTGAGCGCGGCCATCGCCCTCCCCGTCCACGCCGTTCGCGTTCCTGGCGGCTCCCATCGTCGGCGCGGTCTGCGTGTGGATGTTCGTCAGTCCCCGCTACGAGTGGTCTCTGGTGGTGCTGCTGCTGTACCTGGCCCTGGCCGATGGAGTCGTCCGGCTCACGACGGGCACCTCCGAGCTCACGCTGGTTCGGGATGCGCTGCTCTACGCGATCGTGCTCGGAGCGGTCGTGCGCGGGCTCATCCGGCGACAGCCGTTCGAGCCGCCTCCGCTGACGGCGTGGGTGGTGGCCTTTGTTGCCGTGGTGCTGGTGCAGCTCGCCAACCCCGCCGACGGTTCCTTCACGCACTCGCTCGCCGCCCTGCGCCCGCACTTCGAATGGGTCCCGCTGTTCTTCCTCGGCTACGCCGTCATGCGAACGGCGCGGCGGCTGCGCGTCTTCCTCGTGCTGCTCCTCGCGATCGCGACGGTCAACGGCATCGTGAACTTCGTACAGCTCAACCTGTCCGTGGACCAGTTCGCCGCCTGGGGGCCCGGCTACTCCGAGCGACTCCACGGCACGGCCGGCCTGTCGGGGCGCTCCTACTCCGCCGGCACGGACCCGAACACGGGAGCGGCGATCTCCCGCAACCGGCCCTTCGGCCTGGGCTCCGACATCGGCTTCGGGGGCGCCGTCGGGATGCTGGCCCTGCCCGGCGGGCTGGCGCTCACGGCGCTTGTCCGCCGCAGGACCACGCGAGCGCTGCTGTACGCGGCGCTCACCGGCGGAGCCGTGTTTGCTGTGCTCACCTCGGCCCAGCGCACGTCCGTCGTGAGCGCCGCGGTCGGTGCCTGCGCATTCGGGCTCGTCGTCAGCTCTCGCCGCCGCGCACGCCGGTTGCTCGTGAGGTTCGCGACCGTCGCGCTCGTGACCGGCGGGATCGTCCTCGTCCTGTCAACGGGCTCCAGCGGGGCGTTCTACCGCTACTCCGACATCGCTCCCACCCGCCTCTTCTCCACCGCGTTGGACGCCAAGGGGGGCACCCTCGCGCTGGTTCCCGGCTATGCCGCGGACTTCCCGCTCGGTGCCGGGATCGGCAGCGTCGGGCCGGCGGTCAGCCTGGGCGACCAAGCCCTCCCGAGCCGGCCGTTGAACGGCGACAGCGAGGCGACCTACCTGCTCGTCGAGCTGGGCGTCGCTGGATTCCTCGTCCTGCTGGGGTTCTACTTCCGTCTGCTGATCGGGGCCTGGCGACGCGTGCGCCGGCTGGTCGACGACGAGCTGCGCTTGCTCCTGGGCGCACTGGTCGCCGCACTGGTCGCGCTGCTGGTCTCGGGGCTCGCCGGGGCTGCGACGTCGAATACGCCCGGAGGGCCGTTCTTCTGGTTCGCAGCGGGAACCCTCGCGTTCTGGCTGTTCCGCCTCACGCGGCAACCGGCCCCGGGACCGGTGGGCTCGAAGCTCCGCCCGCTGGAACCGCCCCTGGCCCTGCCGCCGGCGCCGCCGGCGCCCCGGATCGCTTCCCCCATGAGCGCCACTCGGATCAGGATCGTCTGCGGGCCGCGGCGATCCGAGGTCGACGGCATCCGCGACTACGCCGACCGCCTGGCGAGCGGTCTCACCGAGGAAGGACTCGACGTGGAGGTCGACCACGACAAGCCCGATGCTCGGCCGGCCGACGTCATCCTGCTCAACTACAACCCGTTCTCGTACGGGCGGTGGGGCTTCGCGCCCGGGCTGGCGGCCCGCCTGAGGCGGGCGCGGCGGCGCAGGAGCCGGATCTGCCTCGTCGTCCACGAGTCCTACGTCCCGCCGCTGAACTGGCGCTGGGCGGCGATGGGAGCATGGCAGCGCCTCCAGTTGCGCAGGGTCCACCGTTGCGCGGACATCATCTTCACCCCGGTGGAGCCGCTCGCGAGGGAGCTCGACAGCCTCGGACCCAAACGCCCGGTGGTGCACCTCCCGGTGGGCTCGAACCTCCCGGACATGAGGCACTGTCGCGACTCCGAGCGGGATCGGCTCGAGATCGACCAGGACGCACTCGTCATCGCGGCCTTCGGCACCGACCACCCCTCTCGCCGCATCGACGATGTCGCCGCCGCGGCCAACGCGGCGGCCGACCTGGGCGGCAGGGTGGTCGTGCTGAACCTCGGCGCGGGCGCCCCGCCGATCCGCAGTGTCCGCGAATCGGTGCGCCTGGTCGAGCCGGGCTGGCTCGACGCGTCGGACGTGGCGCGCCATCTGGCCGCGGCGGACCTGTTCGTGGCTCCCTTCGTCGACGGCGTGTCCACCCGTCGCACCACGCTGATGGCCGCGCTCCAGCACGGCGTCGCGGTGGTCGGGACCGACGGACGGCTCACAGACGACGTCCTTCGCCGCTCGAGTCATGCCCTCACCCTCGTGCCGGTCGACGACTCAACACGCCTCGAGGACGCGGTCCGATGGCTGGCCGGCGACCCCGATCAGCGCCTTGCCCGCGGCGCCGCCGGGCGGGAGCTGTACGAGCGCTCGTTCGACTGGCCGGTCATCTCAGCCACCATCGTTGCCGCGCTCCGGTGAGGCCGGCGGTGACGCTGGTGGCCCACGAGGTCGGCTCGGTGGGCGGGATGGAGCGCCAGCTGGCGGAGCTGGCGACCGGCCTCCTCGAGCGCGGCCACGCCGTGACCGTCATCGCACGGGCCTGCGAGCTCCCTCCCCACCCGCGCCTGCGCTGGCTCCGCGTGCCGGGCCCGGCCCGGCCGTTTGCGCTCGCCTATCCGTGGTTCTTCCTGACGGGCTCGTTCCTGGTCTGGCGTCATCGCCGCGGGCTCGTTCACACGACCGGCGCGATCGTCTTCAATCGGGCAGATACCTCCACCGTGCACTTCTGCCACCGCGCATTCGTCCGGCACAGCGGTCGGACGATTGGGGCGCGTCGACGGACGGCTGCTCATCGGATCAATTCGTGGATCGGCACACGTTTGAGCCTCATGGCGGAGCGCTGGTGCTACCGCCCGGGGCGAACCACGAGCATCGTCGGCGTGTCACGGGGAGTGGCACGTGAGGTGGAGCTGGAGTTCCCGAAGATGGCCGGCAGGGTCAGCGTGATCCCCAACGGTGTCGACCTCCGCGAGTTCGGGGGCGACACGACCGCGCGCCGGCGGATCCGAGAGCGCTTCGACCTGGACGACGGGGAGCTGGTGGCTGTCTTCGTGGGTGGAGGCGGAGAGTGGGAGCGGAAGGGGCTCCGTTTCGTGATCGAGTCGCTCCCTCGCGCACGTCAGTGGCGGCTGGTTGTCGTAGGAGAAGGCGATCAGGCCGAGTACGCCGAGGTCGCCGCCGCTGTCGGGGTGGCCGACCGTGTGCGCTTCGCCGGCGAGGCTGCCGCAGTGAGTCCCTTCTACTCCGCCGCTGATGGCTTCGTGCTCCCCACCGCCTACGAGGCGTTCCCGCTCGTCGGCCTCGAGGCCGCCGCCGCAGGCCTCCCGCTGCTGATCACCCGGGTGAGTGGGGTCGAGGAGCTGCTGGTGGAGGGAGTCAACGGCTGGTTCATCGAGCGTGACGCCGGCGTGATCGCCGACCGGTTGGCGCGGCTGGCCGCGGACTCCGACCTGCGAAGCTCGATGGGCGCCGCCGCCAGGGAGGTCGCCGCGCGCTTCGGCTGGCAGCAGGTGATCGACCGCTACACGCAGCACTACGAGCGACTCGCCGCGGCGAGGCCCTGACGTCATGGAGCAGCTGGCGAGAAGATTGCGGCGGCGACTGCTCGGTTTCGTCGCCAGGCTCGCACGCCCGATGAGACGCCGGCGAGGACTGGCGCACTGCCCTCGAAAGGTCGAGGTCGGCTCTGGCGGCACCCCGCAGCCCGGCTACCTGCACATCGACCACGACTCGAGCTCGCCGCATCTGGAGTACGTGGCCAAGGCCCACGAGCTCCCGCTACCGGACGGGTGGGCCGACGAGCTGCTCGCAAGCCACATCCTCGAGCACGTCGAGCCGCGCTACCTCCAGGCGACCCTCCGCGAATGGCACCGCGTCCTGAGGCCCGGCGGGACTATCGAAATCCACACGCCCGACTCCGCCCATCTCATGGGGCACTGGCTCGACGCTCCACGCGGTGAAAAGTGGGCGTTGCAGGTCGCGATCCTGGGGATGGGCGGCCATGCCGGCATGCGAACACCCGAGCAGATCACGATGCGCGGCGACCATCAGATCTTCTTCGACCGTGACCTGCTGCGCGAGAGCTTGGAGAAGACAGGCTTCATCGACATTCGCGACCTGACGGACGAGACCGACGACATGCACACCATCGCCTGGAAATCGCTCGTTCCGAAGCTCTCGATGGTCTTCACGGCCCGTAGGTAGCTATGCCTTCCGCAGGACGAGCAGCATGGTGCTCGCGTTGGGCAACCGCCGAAGGAGCCGGAGGTCGGTGAGCGCAACCGCATCGAGGACCCGGGCGAAGGCCTCATCCGCTGCAACGGAGCGGCGCCTGATGCTCACTCGGCGCTTGACGGCGAGCTCCAGCCTCTCCGCGAGGTGGGTGAAGAGGTGCCCGCTGAGATAGGTGCGGCGTACGTCGAGGCCGCTCGCCTCACACACGCGCTCCAGCTCGCGCCGCCGGTAGATCCGCAGGTGCGTCGGGTCGTCGATGCCCCCGAAGCGGACTCCGCCCTCCTGACCGGCGGAGAGCTGACCGCTGGCCCTGGCGAGCAGCCAGGGAAGGACCCCCGGTTCCCGCACGGCGTCGAGAGCAGCGCCCATCCACCGGATCGCAGCAGCCGGCTCATCTCCCGCAGCATCCCGACGCCCGAGGGCACGTGCTCGATCACCTCGATCGAGACGATCGCGTCCATCGAGCCGTCCGGCAGCGGCACCTCCTGGGCGTCCGCGACGATGTGCCGCACGTCGGGGTGCCGGCCGGCGGATCGTTGCGAGGCAACCGGCGACAGCTCGGCGGCGAGGATGGCGGCGCGGGGATTCGCGCGTCGCCAGAGCGGCAGGTAGCGGCCCTCGCCGGCCCCGAGATCGAGCAGCGTCCCCGTCGTCCGGAGGTCCGGCTCCCGCGCGAGGATCCACTCGACGGTGCAAGCGCGGACCCGTTCGAAGACGTCGCCGAACACCGCCGTCCGCCCCTGCTCGTGGTAGGCGTCGTAGTCGACGCTCACGCTCGCCGGATCCCCCGGCCGGCCTCGCGCGTCGCCTTGCGCAGCATGCCGAGCGCCTCCCGAAGCTCGTCGCGGGCGAAGATCCACATGAGCCCGGCGAAGCCGGCCGTCGCCGTCACCAGGGAGAGCAGCACCGACGGTGCCGTCACGCCGAGGCTCTCGGCGACGAGCCATCCTGCGGCCGCGGTCAGGGATCCGGCAATCGCCGGGCGGAGCACGCGCCGGACCAGGCGCGCTCCGCACGCGTTTCGCGTGCGAATGGCGACCAGCGGCAGCTCGCTGAACGCCCCGGCCGCCCATCCGATGCCGATCGCCGCCACGCCGATCCCGGGCAGCAGTGCGAAGGTCGTCCCCCACCGCACGACGTTGCTGAGGAGGCTTCCCTGCAGCGCCGTGGTGGAGTCACCACGCGCGTACAGGTAGGCGTAGCCGCTGATCCCGATCGGGCCGTAGACGCCGAGGGCGAGCGCCGAACCGGGAAGGATCAGGCTCGCGTCGGCCCAGACGTCGCCGAACAGGAGCGGGACGAGGGCCGGGCTGCACGCGACCAATGGGCACAGCACGGCGACCACCGCGACCGCAACGGTCGCGACCGTGCGCTCCAGGAGACCCCCGACATCCTGGCTGTCGGGCGCGGCGTGCAGGCGGGAGAAGGACGGAAACCCCACGTGCCACATGGCCTCGAAGAGGAGGTACGGCACGCGGAGGAGCCGGAAGGCGAAGTTCCACAGGCCCAGCACCGAGATGCCGCCGATGGCTCCAATCCCAGCGATCAGGACGGCGTCGCATGCAAGGTGGCTCGCGTTCACGGCCTGAAAGCGAACGCCGAATCCGAGGATCGGCCGAAGCCGCGAGAGCTCGAGGGACGGCAGGAGGAAGCCGGTGGGGCTCAGCACACAGGCCAGGGCCGTCGCGACCGCCGCCGCCACGACCATTGCCGTGGCGAGGCTCCACGCCCCGAAGCCGAGCGCGGCGGCCGGGATCGCCCACGCGAGGTTCACGACGACCTCGCTGGCGTCGACCTTGACCTGCGCCTTGAAGTCCATGCGCCGCTGGAGGAGCAGCATCGCCGGGGACCGGAACGCCGACAGCGGCAGCGCGAGCATCATGAACGCGGTGACGAGCGCGGCGCCGCCCACCGCGATGGCGACCGCCGCGGCCACGATGCCGATCCCCGACGTGAACAGGAGCTGAAGCCCCGTGATGGCCCGCAGCTCGCGCCGGTCGGGAGCCTCGGCCCGGCCGACGATGGCATACCCGAGCCCGCCCACCGCCAGGAACCTGCCCACGTTGACCACCGTGTAGCCGATCGCCACGAGGCCGAAGTCCTCCGGGACGAGCAGGCGCGCGAGGACCAGGTTGCCCAGGAACCCGAGGAGCTGGAACGCCACGCCCCGGCCCATGAGCATCGCCACGCCGGTGGCTGCCCGTCCCTTCACCTGGGCCGAGGTCAGCCGTTCCTCGGCCATGGCGCCGGCGTCCGTGCTCACCGCTTCACCAGACCGTCGAGCCCTGACAAGAAGCGGTCCCGGACGTCGCTCAACGAGAACTCCCTCCGCGCAAGCGCCAGAGCGTTGGCACCTATCAAGCGAGCCTGTGGGAGCCTGCGCTCCAAGGCCGCAACGAGATCCTCCGGGCGCGGCGAGTCGACGACGATGGCCGCGTCATGCTCGATCAGCAGACGTGCGGTGGCTGCCTCCTTCGGCCCGTGATACAGGATCGGCCGCCCGGTCCCCAGGTAGGTCACGAGCTTGGTCGACAAGCTGAACCTGACGAAGTCCCGGTGAGCGCTCCCGAACGGCAGCGGAAGGTAGAGCAGATCCGCGCTTCCGGCCTCCCGCTCGGGCGTGCCCTCAGGACCGAAGCCGCGGACGTCCGTTGGCACCTCCGACGCGTGCTCGAACGGGAGGCCGCCGCCGCGCCACATGAGCGAGACCTCGCGCTCCGGCCGCGCTGCGCGGAGCCGCGCGAGCGCCGCGAGCAGCGCGTCGAAGTTGTCGCGGTAGGCCGCGTGGTACGCCCCCATGAAATAGACGTGCAAGGTCGAGTCGCTCGGGTCCGGAGGGCGTTCGGCGATGCTCTCGAGCCCGTCGGTCACGACGGAGAAGGCCCGATCGCCGAAGCGCGTGCAGTACTCCGTCCCGAGCTGGTGCGTAATCATGAAGCGTGCATCCGCAGCGCGCCAGGCCTCCCCGAGGCGCCTCAACGCAAGCCGTCGTACCGGACTGCCCCGCAACGCGTATCGCAAGTCGTCGTGAACGCTCAACAGGTATGGCAAGCGCAGCTCTTGCGACACGCGGAATGCCTGCCAGAAATCGACAGAGTGGGCAACTGAGTGAACGGCCTGGGCGCGCCATTCCACCGCTGCTCGTCGCAGGTCGCGAGCAAGGCGGCGCTGATACGTGACGTCAAGCGCAGTCAGCCCGGGTGCGAGTCGCGTGTGCTCGAGCCGTCCGATCGAGGGTCGCGAGCGAAAGTGGCGCTCCTCCACGAGGTCGGTTCGTGGGGGCGCTTCGGGGGAGGTGCAGACGCTCAACGCGTCAAGCGGGACGGCCTGGATCAGCGTGCGCAGTATCCGTGCCCCCCCTCCAGGCCCGCCGACTCCGAATGGCTGGACGAACAGGATGCGCACGGCTAGAAGTGAGTCGTATGCCTCGAGTGAGCGTCATCGTGCCCGCCTTCAACGCGGCCCCCTACATCGACGAGACGATCGCCAGCGTGGTCTCTCAGTCGCTGGACGACTGGGAGCTGACCGTAGTCGACGACGGCAGCACGGACGGCTCGGCCGACATCGCCGCCGAGTGGGCCCGCCGGGATGCTCGAGTGAGGCTGTTGCGGCAGGCCAACCGCGGCGTCGCCGCCGCGCGCAACGCCGGGTTCGCGGCATCGCACGCTGCCGCGGAGTACCTCCTGTTCCTCGACGCCGACGACTGCCTCGAGGCCTCGACGCTCGAGGTCATGACCGGGTACCTCGACCGGCATCCTGGTATCGGGATGGCCCACTGCGGGTACATGCTCGTCGATCGTCAAGGGCGCCGGGTCGAGTCGGGTGGGGAGCCTTGGACGCCGCGCTGGGTTCCCTCCGGTCGCTGGCTAAGGAAACTCGACCCGGACGAGCCTGACACCCCATTCGTCTCGGTGTTCTGCCTGGCGGCCATTGTGCCCTCCCTGGCGGTGATCCGGCGCTCGGCCTACTGCCTGACGCCCGGCTGGGACGAGGGGTTCGGCCAACCCTTCGAAGATACGAACCTGTTCCTTCACGTCGCACTGGTGAGCCGGATCCACCACATAGCGCAGCCCCTCGTCCGGCATCGGCGCCACGGCAGCCAGTCGACCGCAGACCTCGACAAGCTCGCCGGCCAGGAGCGAAGGCTGTACGAGCGATGGAGGGCACCCGTCGGTCTGCCGGAGGCTCAGCGGGAGACCGTCCGCTCGGCCTGGCGGTTTCGAGAGCGCCGGCTCGTCCCGGCGTATGCGATCGAAGCGGCGCGGCGATACGGACGACAGCGACAGCCGCTCCTGGCGCTGCGTTTCCTCGCTGGTGCGGCGCGTATCTGGCTGACGTCGTACGCCCGCAGATCGGGCCACGGTGACCACGATCGTCGTCACGCCGGTCCGCAACGAGGCCTGGATCCTCGACCGCTTCCTCAGCTGCGCGAGCCTGTGGGCCGATCACATCGTCGTCGCGGACCAGGGCTCGACCGACGGGTCGCGCGAGATCGCGGCCCGCCACCCCAAGGTCACGCTCATCGACAACCCCGGGGCCGGGTACGACGAGGGCGCGCGGCAGCGGCTGCTGCTCGAGGCGGCGCGCGGCTTCCCCGGGAGGCGGCTGATCTTCGCCCTCGACGCCGACGAGATCCTCACCGCCGCCTGGGGCGAGAGCCCGGCCTTCGCCGCACTTGCGGACGCCGCGCCCGGAACCGCCGTGCGGATGCGCTGGGCGAACGTCCTTCCGGGCTTCGAGTCGTGCTGGCTGCCCGACGAGGACATCGTCTTCGGCTACGTCGACGACGGGGCCGACCATCCCGGCGAGCGGATTCACTCGGTCCGCCTTCCCGTCGCCGCTTCGGCACCCTCGGTCTCGCCCACCGACGTCAAGGTCCTGCACTACCAGTACGTGAACTGGGAGCGCATGAAGAGCAAGCAGCGCTGGTACCAGTGCTGGGAGCTGCATCAATCTGCCGAACAAGCGCCCCATCCAGCTCTACCGCCAGTACCACCACATGGACGCGATCCCGCCCGAGCGCATCCAGCCCCTGCCGGAGCGCTGGGTCGCTCCGTACGAGGCCGCGGGGATCGACATGCGGTCGATCCCCGCACAGGCCCGCTACCCGTGGGACGACGAGGTCACCGGCTGGATGCGGACCTACGGGGCGAAGCGGTTCGAGAAGCTGGACATCTGGGATGTCGACTGGGAGGCGGCCGACCCCCGCGGACCGCTGACACGACTCGTCCACCGCTGGCTGCGGGCGACGCAGGACGGGTACGACCGGGGCCGCACCCGGCTGGTCCAGCGCGCGCTGATCCCGTTCGGCTGGTAGAGCTCCAGTGGAGCCAGCGACGATACGGGGACATGGTGCTCTGAGCGTCCCTGGGCCGGTCGCCGACCTTGCGCGCGGGGTTGCCCGCGACGATCGACCAGGGCTCGACCTCGCCCCTCACTACGGCTCCCGCGGCCACGACCGCCCCCTCGCCGACCCGCGAGCCGGGAAGCACCATGGCCCGCGCCGCGATCCAGACGCGATCCCCGATCACGACCGACGAAGTGACTCCTGCGAAGTCGGGCGAGCCCGGATCGTGCTCGGCGGTCAGTATGAGCGCCTCCGGCGAGATGTTCACCTTGGAGCCGATCTCGAGTCCCCCCGCCCGTCGAGCACGACCCCCGTGTTGATGTTGGTGCTCTCGCCTACCGTGACGCCACCCTTCTCCGTCACGCGTACTCCGCGCTCGAGCGAGACGTCGCGCGACGCATCCGCCCGAACGAGCTTCACGAACACCAGCCGGCGAAGGCGGTGGCCGGGCAGTCGAAGCAGGGCGTTGACGAGTCTGACGTAGACGTCGTAGGCGGCCGCGATGACTGGCGAAGCTAACAGGAGATGCACGATCGTCATGCCGCTGGCGGAGCAGCGGGGTGGCGCCGAGTCGATGCTGCTCCAGCTGGTGCACCACGGCCGCGGTCTCGGCTTCGACTGGCGGATCGTGTTCCTGGAGGACGGCCCGATGGTGGCCGACTGCCGCGCGGCGGGTGTGCCGGCAACGGTCGTCCCCGCGGGGCGGCTCCGCGAGATCCACCGCTACGCAGCGTCGGTGACCCGGCTTGCGCGAGAGCTCCGGCACAGACGACCGGACGTCGTCGTGGGCTGGATGACGAAGGCCCAGCTCTACGCGGGCCCGGCCGCACGGCTCGCCGGCACCCCGGCGGTGTGGTGTCAGCAGGGCATGGCCTCGCGGCGGAGCGGGCTCGACCGCGCCGCGACCGCGCTCCCGGCTCGGGGGGTCGTCGCTGTGTCACAGGCCGTTGGTCGCGCTCAGCGCGCGCTTCGGCCGCGCAGGCCGGTCAAGGTCGTATACCCGGGTGTGGATCTCGAGCGCTTCGACCAGGGACGGCTTCCACCGCCCGCCGACGCCCGGGCGCGGTTGGAGCTGCCCGCCGAGGGCGGACTGGTGGGCATCGTCGCCCGGCTCCAGCGCTGGAAGGGAGTGCACCTGCTCCTCGAGGCGCTCCCGGATGTCATCGGCAGGCACCAGGACGTCCACTGCGTCGTCGTCGGCGGCGTCCATGAGCTCGAGCCCGACTACGAGCCCGCCCTCAGGCGTACCGTCGCCGATCTCGGCCTGGAGGGACGGGTGATCTTCGCCGGGCGGCAGCCCGAGGTCGAGCTGTGGATCCAGGCGATGGACGTCGTCGTCAATGCATCCGCTGACGAGCCCTTCGGGCTGACGATCGTGGAGGCGATGGCCCTCGGCAAGCCGGTCGTCGCCGCGGCCAGCGGCGGGCCGCTGGAGATCATCCACGACGCCGTCGACGGGCTGCTGGTTCCGCAGGGCGACGCCAGGGGTCTCGCCTCCGCCGTTGTCCGACTCCTGGCGGACCCCGAGTTGGCTGGCCGGCTCGGGCAGGCAGCGCAACGACGGGCGGGCGAGTTCTCGAGCCGCCGGTACGCCGTTCGGTTCGCCGAGGCGGTTCGCGACCTCGCTCGCTGAGATCCTTGGCGAGATGCGCCTGGTCTTCGTCGCACGCGCGTACTGGCCCGCGATCGGAGGAGTGGAGGGGTTCGTCCGGCTCCTTGGACGAGAGCTGGCGGAACGACACAAGCTCACCGTGCTCGCCCAGCGAATCGATCGAGAGGAGTCCAACCGGTTGACCGACACGTTCGATCCGCCACCCTCGTTCTCGCCGTTTGCCGACGGCGGCGTGCGGGTCGCACAGATCCGCGTGCCGCGGACGCGGAGGGCCCTGTTGTCTCCGCTCATCTACCAGGTAACCCCCGGCCTTCGCCGCCATGCCTTCGGGCGCAACCGCATCGCCGCCGCCGAGCTCTACGCCCGTGTGGTGGCCCCGGTCATCGCCGAGCAGCTTCGCGGCGCGGACGCCGTTCACGTGTTCGGAGGGGACCTGATCAAGGCCGCCGCCGTGAGAGCCGCCCGCAAGGCACGCGTTCCCGTCTCGATCACCCCCTTCGTCCACCCGAGCCAGTGGGGGGACGACCCCGCGTCGGCGCTGGTGTACAGGCGCGCCGACAGGGTCATCGGGCTGCTCGAGGCCGACGCGGAGGTCTGCCGACGGCTCGGTGTGCCGCCGGACCGGATCGCGATATGCGGTATCTGCAGCCCCGCTCTGCAGGGAGGCGGGGGAGCGGCCATCCGCGAGCGGTTCGAGGTCGGCGGCCCGATCGTCCTCTTCCTCGGGGCCCGGCGGGGCTACAAGGGCGAGGACGTCCTGCTCCGGGCGGCTCCCTCCGTCAGCCCCGTCCACCCCGACGCGACGTTCGTCTTCGTAGGCCCGGGCCCCGCGCTGCCGCGGTCGGCGGGGGACGTACGCGTGATCGACGCCGGCGTCGTGGACGACGACGAGCGCGCCGCCTGGCTCGACGCGGCGAGCGTGCTCTGCCTACCGTCCGAAGCCGAGATCTTCCCAGCGGCCTTCCTCGAGGCATGGAGCTTGAAGACCCCCGTGGTCACGAGCGACCTACCGCCCCTGCGGGAGCTGATCGACTCCTCCGGCGGCGGTCTGGCCGTGCCGAGGGACCCCGAGCGGGTGGGCCGAGCGATCCTGGAGCTGCTGGACCACCCGGAGACCTCGGCGAGGATGGGTGAAGCCGGCTACGGTTTCTGGAAGCGAGGGCACACGCCGGCCGCGGTTGCCCGCTGGCACGAAGGCCTCTACGCCGAGTTGGCCGCCCGGGCCGGCGACGGCGCCCGCTGATACGTTCGCCGACCATGCGCGAGCTCAGCCACGCGCTCGTCCTGGGGGGTTCGGGCTTCATCGGAAGCTGGCTCGTGGAGCGGCTGCTCGACGAAGGCGTAGAGGTCACCGTGCTCGACCACGCAACTCCCGGGACCCCGCCTGGGGCACCGGTGCGCCGAATCGACGCGGACGTCACCGAGGAAAGCGTCGAGGAGATCCTCGCGCAGGCCCCGGTAGACGCCGTCTTCCACCTCGCCAATGCCGCCCTGGTGCCGCCGTCGGTCGAGGGCCCGATGGAGGATCTGGAGCACAACGTCGTCACCGCGCTCGCGGCACTGGAAGGCCTCCGCCGCGCCCGGAGCGGTGCCGTGATGGTCTTCGTGTCCTCGGCCGCTGTGTACGGCGACGCCCAGTACCACCCCATGGACGAGGACCACCCGCTCGAGCCGAAGTCCCCGTACGGCGTCTCGAAGCTGGCGGCCGAGCGATACGTGCGCCTGTATGCCCGATTGCACGGGCTGCGCGGCCTGTCGGTCAGGCCCTTTTCCGTCTACGGGCCCCGGCAGCGCAAGCTGGTGGTGTACGACCTGCTGACGCGGCTCCATGAAGGCCAGCGACCGCTTCGGATGTTGGGCTCACCCGACGTGAGCCGCGATTTCGTGTTCGTGGAGGACGCGGCGCGTGGGCTTGTCGTCCTGGCACGGACCGCGGCAGCCGGCGGTGAGGCTTACAACCTCGCTTCCGGCCGCTCCACCAGCCTGCACGAGCTCGCGACTGCGCTCGTCGACGTCAGCGGCATGGAGGCGGATGTGGAGTTCACCGGCGAGGTCCGTGCGGGCGATCCACTCCACTGGACCGGCGATCCGCAGAGAGCCCGCGCTCTCGGCGTCCGGTGCGACACGCCGCTGGTGGAAGGCCTCCGCCGGACGGCCGAGTGGTTCGTCGCTGCAGCAGGCCGATGAACGATAGGAAGACCTGCGTGTCTGCCTCGTTCATCACGACGCATTTCCACGACCTCGGCTGGACCGAGCGACTGATCAGGCAGCTCCGAGTGACCACGCCCCACGAGGCGATCGCGGAAATCCTCGTCGTCGACCAGGACCGGACACGGGCCTCAGCCGAGCGACTGTCGGCGCTCGATCGGGCCGTACGAGTGGTCCAATACCCCGAGAGTCCGAGACACTTCGAGTGGACGCGTCACGATCACGCGGCGGTCCTCAACCGGGCCGTCACCGAGGCACGCGGAGAGCTGATTTGTCTCTTCGACTCGGATGCGCACCCCATCACCGCAGCGTGGTGGCCGCAGGTGACTGAGTTGCTCGACTCGTACGACGCGGTACTCGCGCGGGAGCGAGGCACGGACTTCTCGCACCCTTGCTTCATGGTCTTCGCCGCGACCCAGGGACCCGGGCTGCGGTTCGACCAGGATCTCTTTACCGAGCATCCCCGCGACACCGGCCGGATGATCGCCCGGCAGCTGCTGGACCGCGGACAACGGGTGTGTCTTCTGCCGGCCGAGGACGCGTTCGGGGGGCGCTTCGGGTCGGTGTATCTCGGGTGCATCTACCACCATGGAAAGGGTGTGTTCGCGGGTGTCGACGATCCGCTGCTGCAGCGTCAAGTCGGATGGGAGCACCGTTGGTATCGAGCGCGCGTCCTGGAGGACGAAACGTATGACCTGACGTGGCCGCGCCGGCTTCAGCTGGTTTCCGTGCGGGCCGGTCGCCGGTTCGTACGTCCGGTGAGCGGAGCCATCGCCAGAGCGAGGTCTCAAAGGCGTCCGACGTAGGCGACCGGCGCGGCCGCGGAGCCGGGATAGAGTCTGGACTGGTTCCGAGCCCAAGGAGGAGAAGATGTCCCAGGAGAACGTAGACCTGGTCCGTGGCGGCTACGACGACTTCAACAGCGGCAACGTCGAGGCGGTGCTCATGCGGTACGACGCCGAGATCGAGTGGATCGAGCCGGGCGGCGGCAACGCTCCGTCAGGCACCTTCAGAGGGCGCGACAGCGTCGCCAACGACGTGTTCGCCAAGGTGGCGGAGAACTTCGACGAGTTCGCGCTCACAGTCGATGAGGCCAGGGACGAGGGCGACACCATCGTGTTCGCCGTCCGCTTCAAGGGGAAGAACAAGAGCGGTGCCGAACTCGACGTTCCGGCCGAGCACGTCTTCGAGGTTCGCGACGGCAAGGTCACACGGTTCGAGAACAAGGTCGACCAGGAGGCCTGGGCCAGGGGCTGGAGCTGAGGCGCGACCATCATCCGTTCCGTCCGCGACGCTACTGCGCGGCAGACACTTGGTGTATGGCCTGCCAGAGCGAGTCCGGTTCCGTGGCCTTGCGGACGTAGGCATCGCCCGAAGCCACGCCGACGATGCGATTTTCGGGTACCGCCGAGTGGATCACCACCTTGACGCTCGGCACGGCGTCCCTGATCGCTCCCACGATCACCGATACGTCGCCGTCGTGATCGAGGTGATCGAGAATGACGACATCGGGCTGGGTCGCTTCGATGGCCCGCACAGCTCCGAACGCCGTGCTCGCGGCTCCGGCGAGATACAGGCCGCGTTGCTCCTGGATGCGCTGGCCGAGCAAGAACCTCTCAGCCGCGCTGTCGTCACAGACAAAGACGCTGGCATAACCGCGAGACTCCGGCGACATCGCCCGCCCAGTATGCCGCTGGAGCCTCGGCGAAGCTAGACGCCCGCCACCTTCACCGCGACTGGCCGGACCGCCGCCGTGTCGCGATCGCTTGCGCTCCGTCCCCGCGGAGGCGAACATGTGTTCGTGTGAGCGAGCCCACGATCCTGCATGCCGACCTCGACGCGTTCTTCGCATCAGTCGAGCAGCGCGATGAGCCCCGCCTGCGCGGGCATCCCGTCATCGTCGGCGGCGGCGTGGTGCTTGCCGCCAGCTACGAGGCGCGGGCCTTCGGGGTCCGCTCGGCGATGGGCGGCGGGCTGGCCCGGCGCCTGTGCCCTGACGCGATCGTGGTCAGACCACACTGGTCGGCCTATCTCGAGGCGAGCCGGGCCGTGGCGGCGATCTTCTACGCCACGGCGCCGCTGGTGGAGCGGCTGTCGGTCGACGAGGCGTTCCTCGACGTGCGCGGCTTGGAGCGGATCTCGGGCACGCCCGTCCAGATCGCCGGGCGCCTCCGGAGCGAGGTGCGCGAGCGGGTCGGGCTGCCGATCTCGGTCGGGGTGGCCCGAACCAAGAGCCTCGCCAAGATGGCCAGCGCGGAGGCGAAGCCCGACGGCCTGCTCGTCGTCCCGCCCGACGGCGAGCGGGCGTTCCTGCACCCCCTCCCGGTGGAGCGTCTCTGGGGTGTCGGTCCGGCGACCGCGATCAAGCTCCACGACTGGGGGCTGGCGCGCGTCGGCCAGCTCGCCCAGCTGGGTGAGGCGACGCTGGTCTCGATCGCCGGGCGCGCGCTGGGGCGGCACCTCCACGCGCTGGCCCACGGTCGCGACCCGCGCCCGGTTCGGCCGCGTCGCGGGCGCGGCTCGTTCGGGGCTCAGAGCGCATCGGTTCGCCCGTCGACGTCGCCCGAGGCCGTCGACGCGGTCGTCGTCGCGCTGGTCGACCGCGTCACCCGCCGCATGCGGGCGTCGGGCCGGGCGGGTCGCACGGTCGTCCTGCGGCTGCGCTTCGCCGACTTCTCGCGCGCCACACGGTCGCAGACGCTGTCGCACGCGACGGCGGCGACGAAGACGGTTCTCGCCACGGCGAGGACGTTGCTCGCCGCGTCCCGGACGACGATCGATCGCCGGGGGCTGACGCTCGTCGGGGTCACGGTCTCCTCCCTCGACGCCAGGGGCGCCGGCACGCAGCTCGAGCTCCCCTTCGACGGTCGGTCCCTCGACGCCCTCGACTTCGTGCTCGACGAGGTGCGCCGCCGGTTCGGCGCGTCGGCCGTCACCCGCGCGACGCTGCTCCACCGCGACGCCGGCCTCTCGCACTGGCTGTTCCCCGACGAAGGTCCCTAGCCGATGGACGTCTGGGAGCACGCCTAGCTGCGAGCGACGAAACGGGGCGGCCCATGGGCCGCCCCGCTCCAACTCCGAGGCGCGGTGTCAGACCGCGCGCGCAACTGCTAGCTACACGCCGACGTCGCAGTCGACGTTTTCGTCTGGCCGGCCTCCGACGTGAAGGTCGTCACGCTGGAGCGCTTGCCGGCAGGCGTCTTCGGGCAGCCGATCGACTCCAGGTACCCGTGGGTGACCCGGCCGATTCTCTTGCTGACCTTCGCCACGTTCGACACGTTGCCGACCACGGCGACGTCGAACCCGGGGATCGGGTGCAACAGCGCGAACGGCACGGTGAACTTGATCGCGTAGACCGGGAGCGTGCCGCCGCCCTTCCTGGGCGCCGAGCCGGTCCGCGTGAACGTCGAATCGATCGACGAGTGCTGCGCCGTGACGCAGGTCTTGCCGGCCGGTCCGGTCGTCACGCCGTCGACGCGGATCCACATGTGATTCCGCTTCGTCGAGTTGACGAGCGTCACCTTCAGGAAGCAGTCGAGCTTCGTGGACGGCGTCGAAGTCGGGCCGGCGAGCGCGCTGACCGATCCGCCGCCGACGTTCGCGCCACCGGCGCTCGCCTTCCGGAGGCAGATGGCCGGGAGGACCTGGGCGTTGGCCTGGGCCGATGTGCAGCCCTTGACCACGCCATTGTTCGGGACGATGCCCGGGCCGAGGCCGATGGAATACGTCTTCAGCGGCGAGGGCCGCAGGCCGGTGGTCTCGCCAACGGTGAACGTCAAGGCGGCCGCAACCGGCGCGGGCCTGGCCGACGTTCCCGAATGCGGCGGCGTGATCTTGTTGGTCGAGGTGTAGGTGTTGGCGGCTTGGGCAACGCCGGCGGCGGCGAATAAGGCGCCGAAGACGGCCATACCGGCGATTGTGAGCTTGCGCATCTGGTCCTCCAGGGTGTCGAGTGCAGGTTCGCGTCGTTGAAACCAGTGCCGGCCACGGTATGGACCCAAAGCGCCGACCCGGTGGGACACCGGTATGAGGGTCGTATGCCCTCCGGCGGCGTCATCATCCATGCGCCGATGGCCGCCGCCGCAGTCGACGCCCAGATCCCGCTCGCGCGCCACCTCCTCTGCGCCCGTGACGTCATCGACGGTCGCTACGCCGAGCCACTCGACCTCGAGGCGCTCGCGCGCGCGGCGCACGCTCGAGGATCGCGGCGTCGAGCTGGCGCAGCAGCCCGACGAGCGCTTCTACGGCGTCGACGCCACGGTCCGGGACCCGACGGGCAACCTCTGGCGGATCGTGCAGCCGATCGAGGTCGACCTCGAGGCGCTCCAGCAGGGCTGACGGACGGTCACGAGGTCAGGGCATCAGGCTCAGCGGTCGCGCGCGTCGAGCAGCGTGAGCTTCTCGGCGCGCGTGAGCCGCTTGATCCGCGCCTCCTCGCGCCGCGCCGCGCCGGCATCCGGCATCGGGCGAGCGAGGGCGAGCCCGACCGGGCGGCGGCTCGCGGTGTAGCGCGCGCCGCGCCCGGACGCGTGCGCCTCTAGTCGGCGCGCGAGGTCGTTCGTCCAGCCGCAGTAGAGCGAGCCGTCCGCGCAGCGAAGCAGGTAGACCCAGGCCTCGGGCACGAGGCGGGCTTCGTCGCCGCGTGACGTCCTCCTTGCGGTCGACCGATGAATTCCGGGAGCCCGGCCGGTCAAGAACGGACAGGACGTCATGCGACCGCCCTCGAACCCCGTGGTCCACCTCGAGCTGCACACCGGCAACATCGCGCGCTCCTGCGCGTTCTACGCGGAACTGTGCGGCTGGCGCCCAGAGCGCGTCGACGCCGGCGGCGGCGCCTACCTCGCGCTCGATCTGGGCGGGGAGATCGGCGGCGGCGTCGTGGAGTGCCCGACGCGACGCCCGCTGTGGCTGCCCTACGTCGAGGTGTCCAAGATCGGCGAGGTCACGGACCGGGCGCGGCTCCTCGGCGCCTCGGTGCTGCTGGAGCCCCGCGAGGGCCCAGCCGGCTGGCGCAGCGTCGTCGCCGCGCCCGACGCCGGGGAGATCGCGCTCTGGCAGTCGAAGGCCGCGACCTGCTCGACGATGCCCTCCGCGAGCGGTACCCGCGGGGCGTAGCCGAGCTCGCGCCGCGCGCGGGTGATGTCGGCGGAGATGTGGCGGTGCTCGCGGCGGTCGGCCGCGGCCGGCGCCAGCAGCGGGGCGCCGCTGAGCGGCTCCGCCAGGAGCTCGAACGCGTGCGCCAGTGTCGCCGCGCGCGCACCCGAGACGTTGTAGACCGCGCCGGGGCGACCCCGTTCGAGCGCCAGGAGCACCGCGTCGGCGGCGTCCCCCACGTACGTGAAGTCCCGGCGCTGCCCGCCGTCGCCGTACACGGGCATCGCGCCGTCGCCGCGCACCGCCGCGATGAAGCGCGCGAAGGCCATGTCGGGCCGCTGGCGCGGCCCGTAGACCGTGAACAGTCGCAGCACCACCAGCTCGGTGCCATCGCGTGCGGCCAGCGCCGCGGCGAGCCGCTCGGCGTGCAGCTTCGAGCGACCGTAGGGCGAGAGCGGCGAGAGCGGCGCGTCCTCGGCCACCGGTGCCGGGGCCGGCGCGTAGACCGAGGAGGACGACGCGAGCACCACGCGCGGGACCGCCGCCCGCGCGACCGCCGCCATGACCGCTCGGGTCGCGCGGACGTTGCCGTGCTCGAGCTCCCGCCGGTTCGCCGAGCGCACGCCCGGTGCGCCGGCGAGGTGGCAGACCGCGTCCGCGTCCGCCAGCTCACGGGCGAGGCCCGGGTCGTTGACGTCCCGCACCAGCAGCTCGAAGCGCCGATCCGCCACGAGCCCGGCGCAGTTGCGACGCTTGACGGCGGGAGCGTAGAACGGCGTGAACGCGTCGATCCCGACCACGTCGTCCCCCCGGTCGAGCAGGCGCTCGACGACGTGCGATCCGATGAAGCCGGCCGCTCCGGTGACGACGACGCGCATTGCGAGGTTCTATCAGCAACGGTCGAACCGGCCCGACTGCTGCAAAATGCACGACGCGACACTCGTATGGCGGACGAGGCACCCATTCCCGAGGAGCGGCGGCCGAAGCGGGCGCTGGCTGACGTCGACGACGTCACGGACGCCGCGCTCGCCTATCTGTCGATGGAGGACCTGCTCGGCGCGCTGCTGGGCCGCATCAGCGCCGCCATCGGCAGCGATACGGCGGCGATCCTGCTCCTCGACGACAGCCGCGGCGTGCTGGTCGCACGGGCGGCGAAGGGCATCGAGGAACAGGTGCGGCGGGGGCTGGCGATCCCCGTGGGCGCCGGCTTTGCCGGCCGGATCGCCAAGGAGCGCGAGCCGCTGGCGATCGCCGACGTCGATCACGCCGACATCCTCAACCCGCTGTTGCGCGAGCGCGGCATCGTGTCGCTCCTCGGCGTGCCGCTGCTCGTGGACAGGCGGTTGATCGGCGTCCTGCACGTCGGCACGCTCCAGCGACGGGAGTTCACGGAGGACGACGTGCGCCTGCTGCGGGTGGCCGGCGACCGCGCCGCGATGGCCATCGACCACGCGCGGTTGAGCGAGCAGCATCACCTGGCCGAGGCCCTTCAGCGGACGCTCATGCCCGCCGTACTGCCCGACTCCCCCGGTCTCCGGATCGCCGGGCGCTACCTCCCCGCTCCAGCGGGCGCCGAGCTCGGCGGAGACTGGTACGACACCCTGAGCCTGCCAGACGGCCGGGTCGCCGTGGTGGTCGGCGACGTCGTCGGCCGCGGCATTCCGGCGGCGACCCTGATGGCGCAGCTGCGGACGGCCGTGCGCGCCTTCGCCTCCGAGGGACACGGCCCGGCCGCGCTGGCCGGCCGGCTCAACGACCTGCTCGTCCGCGACCGCGGCGAGGACACCGCGACCCTCGCCTACCTGGCGTTCGACCAGGAGACCGACCGCGTCACCGCGGTCAGCGCCGGCCACCCGCCGCCGCTCCTCGTCGACGTCGACGGAACGGCCGACTACCTCGACCTCCCCGCGGGCCCGCCGGTGGGCGCGGCGCGCATCGCCCATTTCCAACAGCACGACATCGACGTGCCGCTGGGATCGCTGCTGCTGCTCTACACCGACGGGCTCGTCGAGCGGCGCGGCGAACCGCTCGATGCGGGGCTCGCGCGGCTGAAACGAGCGGCCGCCGGGCCACCTCCCCTCCCCCAGGCGTTCTGCGACCGGCTGCTCTCGGAGCTCTCGGACGACGCCGGCCCGGAGGACGACATCGCGCTGATCGCGATGCAGACGCTGCCGCTGGGCCCCCAGCTCGAGTTGCGCCTCCCGGCGAATCCCGAGGTGCTCTCGACGATGCGCCGTCAGTTGGGCCGGTGGTTGAAGGAGAACGGCGTCGACGACCAGGTCGCCTTCGACATCGTGCTCGCATGCTCGGAGGCGAGCGCGAACGCGACCGAGCACGCCTACCCGCCGCGACAGGGCCACTTCCACGTCCACGCCATCCGCGACGGCGACCAGGTCGTCGTCAGGGTCAGCGACGACGGGACATGGCGGCCCGAGCGGGAGCGCAATCGTGGGCGCGGCCTCCTGCTCATGCGCGGACTCACCGACGAGATGTCGGTCGACCGGCGTGAGCCGGAGGGGACGGTAGTGACGCTGCGCCGGCGGGTGGCCGGAGGCGCCGGATGACGATCGCCAACGTGCGGCTCGAGCACCACGACGGCACGCCGGTGGCCTTCCTGAGCGGCGACGTCGACGCGGCCAACGCCTCCCGCGTGGGCGACGAGCTGATCGGGGCCGTGAGCAACCGCGCCGCGGGCCTGATCGTCGTCCTCACCGACATCCGCTATCTCGACAGCGCGGGCATCAACCTGCTCTTCGGGCTCTACGAGCAGCTCGGCACGCGGCGCCAGCGATTCGGCCTCGTCCTCGCACCCTCCGCCCAGCTCGAACGCGTCCTGCAGGTCAGCGGCGTGCCGACCACCATTCCGGTCTGGGCGGACCTGGACGCGGCGCTCGCCGAGATCGGCGGCGACGAGTGACTCGTCGCTCCGCGGTCAGGTCGCAGGCGCGTCGGCCTGGTCGTCGGATTCCTCCCGTTCGGAGGCCGAGCGCTCCTCCGGAAGCTGGTCCGACTGCTTGCGCGGCGGGTTCTCGGTGTGCTCGCGCCGACGGATGGCGCCGCTCAGCCCGCGGGCGCTTCGGGCGATCCCCTTCCACGGATCTCCCTCGGCGAACAGGCGGTCGCCGATCGTCTGCACGGTCCACCGTTGCGGCCCGAGCCGGCGGTCCTCGAGCTCATCCCAGCGCAGCGGCGTGGCGACCGGGGCGGTCGGCCGCGGGCGCACCGCGTAGGGGGCCACGGCATGCTGGGCGTAGGCGTTGCGCATGACGTCGACGAAGATGCGGCTTCCGCGATCGGCCTTGCGCTGCGCGATCGTCAGGCGTCTCGGGTCTCCAGCGACGAGGTCTTCTGCGACCGCGCGGGCGAACGCGCGCACGGTGTCGAAAGGCTCGCGGCGGCGCAGCGGCACCACGACATGCAGGCCGCGCGAGCCCGTCGTCATGGCGAACGGCGCCAGGCCGAGATCGCGCAGGAGGTCGCCGAGCGCGCACGCCGCCGCGCGCACCTCGGCGAACCGCTCGCGCGAGGGATCGAGGTCGAAGATCAGCCGGTCGGGATGATCGGGACGGTCGGCGCGACTGGGCCAGGTGTGGAGCGTGACCACGTTCTGGCCGGCGAGGTACACGAGCGTCGCGCGATCGTTGGCGAGGACGTGGGTGACCTCGCCGCCGCGCTTGCGCATGGTGGCCCGCGCGATCCAATCGGGAAAGTGGGCGGGGATCTGCTTCATCAGGTAGCCGTCGCTCCGTACACCCTGCGGATAGACGTCCAGGGCGAGCGGCCGGTCGCGGACGTGCGGGACCATGGCCGGAGCCACGCGGTCGTAGTGCCGAGCGAGGTCGAGCTTGGTCAACCCGGCGCGCGGGAACACGACGCGGTCGGCGTGGGTGATCGCGACCGTGCGGCGGCCCGCGCGGATTCGCTCGGTCACCGCGGGCGCGCCTTCTCGCGCACGACCGCGCGGGCGTCCTTGTCGTCGCGCAGGCCGAGGAAGCGTGGATGGCGCAGGCGACCGTCGCGGGTCCATTCGCTGAAGCCGATCTGTGCGACCAGCCGCGGCTCGACCCAGGTCGTACCGCGTGGCGGTGCCGCCTCGTCGGCGAACGGCGAGTCGTCGCGCCTCAACGGCGCGAGCCGCTTCGCCAGGTCGCGCAGCGTCTCGCGATCGAAGCCCGTGCCGACCTTGCCCGCGTAGCGCAGGCGGCCGCGCTCGAAGTAGCCGAGCAGCAGCGCGCCGAGCTCCTCGCGCGTCCCTCGCGGCGCCGTGTAGCCGCCGATCACGAGCTCCTGCTCGTTGCCGCACTTGAGCTTCAGCCAATCGCGCGAGCGCTTGCCGACGTACGGGCTGTCCGCGCGCTTCGCGATCAACCCCTCCCAGCCGTTGCGGCAGGCGCTCTTGAACAGCTTCCGGCCGTCCCGGTTGCGGTGCGGCGTGAACCGCAGCGGACCCCCAAAGGCGACGGCGCGGCGCAGCAGGGCCTTGCGCGCGCGCAGCGGCAGGGGGCGTGTATCGAACCCGTCGAGGTGGAGGAGATCGAACGCGTAGAGGTACACGGCGACCGGCTCCCGGCTGCGCCGCGCGAGCCGGCTGAAGCTCGTCCGCGAGCCCTCGAAGGCGACGACCTCGCCGTCGACGACGAGCTCCTCGGCGGCCTGGCGCTCGAGCGCCGCCACCAGCCCGGGGAAGCGGCCGTTCTGGCTCAGCCGGTTGCGCGACAGCAGCCGCACGCCGCCGTCCGCTCGCTTGAAGGCGAGGCAGCGGACCCCGTCGAGCTTGCGCTCGAAGACCCAGTTCGGGTCGTCGAAGCGCTCGTCGGTCAGCGTGGCGGCCATCGGTTCGATCCAACGCGGGAGCGGTGCCGGCCGCAGCAGCGTGCGCTCCCGCTCGGAGAGCGCGGCGAACGGGTCACTCGCGGATCGCATCGTTTGCACCGTACTTCGCGAGCGACCCTTCAGACGGGAACGCACCCGCGCAGCGCTCCGGCGCTGCGCCGCGCTCGCGGACCAGTTTAAGGCGTCTGAAGCTCTGGACCGTCGCGTCCTGGCCTATCAGTCGCAGATCGTGTGTTACCCGCCCGGCTGCTTCGAGTTCTTCATCCTCGAGGAGCCCTGAGCATCAGGCGCAACGAGCGGCGCTTCCGCGCGAAGCCTCGCTGCCGTGGTCGTGAAAACGGTCCGACACACAGCCGCGCTACCCGTTTGACGCCTACCTCCTCCTACCGGCGAGCCACCGCGCAACCCGCGGCGGCACCATCCCTGACGGTCGCGGCGAAGACCTGCCCATCTGTGGTATTCCTCGGTGATCTGGGATACGCGCCTCATGCGAGCGATGCGCCGTGCCGTCGGTCTTCGGCCGTCGCGCCGCGAGACCACGCTCGCGATCGACGAGTTCAGCTACCTGCCGGTCACGCGGGACACCGCGCGCGTCCGGCTCCGGGGCCGGTGGCGCGCGCCCGCCCACGCGACCATGCCCGCGCCGCTGCTGGTGGTCGACCCGGGCTGCGCCGACCACCGCATCGCGCCGCTGGATCGCGGGTTCGCGTATCCCACCGGCGGCCTCGACACCCCGTCTCCGTGGCACACGAACCACCTCGTGCCGCTGGACGCCTTCACGCAGCTGGGCGGCTTCGCCCTGCGCCTTCCCGGCGTCGCCACCTGGCCACTGCCGGTTCCCGTCTCAGAACGGCTGCCCGACGACCGCGCTTCAGAGCCCGCGCAGGTCGAGGCGGACGTCGTGAACACGACGCTCCTCGCGCTCGACGCCGCGCTGTCCTCCGACACCGTGGCGCCCCATACGTTGCGCGCTCCCCTCGACATCGCGCTCGGTGCCGCACACGTGCTCGAGTTCAAGCTCTCCGCCCAGGACGAGCAGCTCGCCCAGGCCGACGCCGAGCTCGAGCGGACCCGCACGACCGCGAAGGAGCGCGAGCGCGAGCTCTCGGGCGCCCTGCGCGAGGCCGACCAGCGGGCGGCGACCGCCTAGACCCACGCGGCGCTCGCAACGGGCGACGTCTTCGCGCTGCGCGATCGCGTGTCCGAGCTCGAGCAGCGCGAGGCGCACCTCGTGCTGCGCCTGTCCGGCGCGGCACACCCGCGCGCTCGACGCCGAGCAGGCGCGCGCCGCGCTGGAGGCGCACGTCGCCGAGCTGGCGGCGCAGATCGAGACGCTCGAGCGGGAGGTGGCCGAGCAGGCGCGGCGGGCACTGGAGCCGGACGCCAACGGCGATGCCGAGCGAGCGCGCGCGGTCCTCGAGGCGCGCGCCTCCCGGCTCGAGGAGCGCATCGCCGAGCTCACGCGCCAGAGCGAGGACCTCGTCGGCGCGGTCTGACGCCCGCTCGGCGGCTGGCACCCCAAGCGATACTGCCGGACATGGCGGTCGCGCTCGGGCTCCTCATCAGCGTCGGCCTGTGGTGGACCTACTTCGACTCGTTCGCCGCGACCGCCGAGGAGCGGCTGCGACGCCACGTCGACCCGGTCCTCGCGGGCGCGGACGCCTACAGCTACCTGCACATCCCGCTGGTCGCCGGGATCATCATCTTCGCCGTCGGCGAGAAGTTCGCGATCCACGACGTCGGGGAGCCGCTGAGCGACGCGGCGCGGCTGGCCTTCTGCGGCGGCGTGGCCCTGTACCTGGCCGCCCACGTCGCCTTCCGCCTGCGCATGGGCGGGTCGGTCAGCCACGCCAGGCTGTGGGCGGTGGCGGCGCTGGCCGTGACCTTCGTCGCCGGTGGGGGGCTGGCCGCGTGGGCGCTCGCCGGCCTCGTCACCGCGGTCCTCGCCGCGCTCTGCGCGGTCGAGACGGCGCGCGAGCGCCGCGCGGCGGCGCCGCTCAGTCCCTGAACTCGGCGGGGCGCTTCTCGAGGAACGCCGCCACCGCCTCGGCTGGCGCCTTGCCGTGCAGCCCCATGATCTGCTGGCGGTCCTCGTACTCGATCGCGGCCTGCTCGGCCGAGACCTCCAGCGCCGACCACATGCCGCGCTTGGTCAGGCGGATCCCCCACGGGGCCCAGGCCGCGATCTGCTCGGCGGCCTCGAGCGCGCGCGCCATCAGCCCCTCGCCGTCGACCACGCCGGCTGCCAGGCCGATCCGCTCGGCCTCCTCGGCGCCCACACGGCGGCCGGTCAGCATCATCTCGTGCGCGCGCGAGGCACCGATCAGCCGTGGTAGCAGCCAGCTCGTGCCCATGTCGCAGTTGGACACGCCGACGTTGAGGAAGGCGGCGCGGAAGACGGCATCCCGAGCGGCGTAGCGGATGTCGCTGCCGAGCGTGAGCGCGAGGCCGATGCCCGCCGCGCCGCCGTTGACGGCCGCGATGATCGGCTGCGGCGTGGCGCGCAGGCGAAGCACCAGCGAGGACATGTGCTCCTGGTTGGAGAGCATGTCCCGCGCCGGGTCGCTCCCGTCGTTGCCGGGCGCATCGCCGTAGCCGCGCAGGTCGACCCCCGCGCAGAAGGCGCGTCCGGCGCCCGTGAGCACGACCACGCGACACGAGCGGTCGGCGGCCACGCTGCGCAGCTCGTCGTGCAGCGCGCCGCACAGCTCGGCGTTCATCGCGTTGAGCGCGTCCGGCCGGTTCAGCGTCACTGCGCGCACCGACGGTGTCGGGCGGTCGGTCGCGAGAACGTCGGTCACCCCTGCCTTCTATCACGGTTCGGATAGGGTCGGCCGGGATCATGGTGACCATCCAGATCGGCCTCGGCCTCGCGCTGCTCCTACCGTTCTGGGTGGCGGCGATCGGGTGGCTGAGCGGGCGGCTGCTCGGCGTGCGGCTGGGCCGGCTGCGCGCCGCGGTGGCGGCGACGATCGGGTGGGTCATCGGCCTCGTGGCGACCGCGGTCGTGCTCTCGGGGGAGCACATCGACGCCTGGGCTTTCCTCCTCCTCGTGTGCTTCTTCGCGGTCCTGGCGACGATGCCGCTCCGCTGGCGAACCAGCTGCGCGCCGGCCGTCTCAGCGTGCGGACCGAGCGCTATGCGGGTGGCGATCGTGTCGTGGTGGAGCAGTGGGTGAACCGGCTGCTGGTGCTCGCGGCCGGGGGGCTGGGGGCAATCGCGTCCGCCATCGTGCTCACCGCCGGGTCGCTGGCCCGCGACCACGACGTCCGCACGGCCCTGTGGGTGCTCGGGTTCTCCGGCCTGACGCTCGGGACCGCCCTGCTGATGCGCACGGTCGCGCAGAGCCTGCATGGGCTCCCGGTCCGGAGCGACTGAGGAGCGTCTGCCACGGTGCTCGGTCCCGCGCGCCACGTCGCCGACCTCGCGCGATCCGCGGCGACGCGCGGCAGCCGCACGCGGGACGACGCCGAGGCGCTGCGCGAACTGGAGGCGCGTCCCATCGAACTCCCGGCGGGGCTGTCGGTGGAGTGGCTCGGGGTGTCGGGTTACCGGCTCGACTTCGAGGGTCACACGCTGTACGTCGATCCGTACGTGTCGCGCGTGCCGCTGCGCAGCCTGCTGCTGCGCCGCCCGGCGCGGCCCGACCCGGCGGCGCACACGCGGTTCCTGCCCGCGCCGGAGGGCGAGGTCGCGGGTGTGCTCGTCGGCCACACGCACTTCGACCACGCCGTCGACGCCCCCGCGGTCGCCCGGCGCTTCGGCTGTCGCGCCTACGGCTCGGCCTCGCTGACGGCGCTCATGGGCCTGCACGGGCTCGCCGACCAGGCGGTCGAGGTCGAGCCGTACCGAACCTACGAGCTGGGGCCCTTCGAGGTGTCCTTCACCCCAAGCGCGCACTCGAAGCTGCTCCTCGGCCTGGCGGTCCCGTTCGACGGCGAGCTGACCTGCGACCACCTCGACGGGCTCACGCCCAGCGCCTACCGCTGCGGCCAGGTGTGGGGGATCCACATCGCCGTCGCCGGCGTCACCCTCTACCACCAGGGCAGCGCCGACCTGATCGACGACGCGATCCGCGACCGCGGGGTCGACGTCTTCCTCGCCGGCGTGGCGGGCCGCTCGTTCACCGAGCGCTATTGGGCCCGCATCCTGCCGCAGCTCGACCCGCGCGTGGTCGTGCCGACGCACTACGACGACTTCTTCCGCCCGCTGGGCGAGGACATGGACCTCGTCGCGAACGTCAGGCTCGCCGAGCTGGACGGCGAGCTGCGCGCCGTGAGCCGCGACCTGACACTGGCGGCGCTGCCACGGCGCGGGTGACAAGTTCGGCCGCGCGGTTGCCAGCGGCGCCGCGACGTGCGACGCTCGACGGGCACGGATGAGCACCGCGACCGCAGAACCCAAGGCCAAGCCGACGCGCGTCGAGCATCGCAGCGTCGCCGAGCGCACGGCCGCCGGCAAGGCCGCGCGAGCGCGGGTGCCGCGATCGAGCCACGGCGACTGGGAACCCGCTGCCG
The DNA here is from genome assembly GCA_963725645.1 of uncultured Actinomycetes bacterium. GTDB lineage: Bacteria > Actinomycetota > Thermoleophilia > Solirubrobacterales > Solirubrobacteraceae > JALYZC01. The sequence goes on along the minus strand of CAVRZD010000006.1, from coordinate 706,008 downwards.
ATCGCCCGGACCCGATCGCGCTGCTCAAGGAGCAGGCCGAGACGCGCGTCCCGGAGCTGGTCCCGATCCGACACGGCCGCATGGCCGTCTCGGCGTTCACGTTCTACCGCGGCGCGGCCTTCATCATGGCCTCGGACCTCGCCGCGACGCCCAGCTCCGGCCTGAAGGCCCAGCTGTGCGGCGACGCCCACCTCTCGAACTTCGGGGCGTACGCCGCGCCGGACCGCCAGCTGGTGTTCGACCTCAACGACTTCGACGAGACCCTGCCCGGCCCGTGGGAGTGGGATGTCAAGCGCCTGGCCGCAAGCGTCGAGATCGCCGGCCGCGCCCTGGATTTCGCGCCCAAGGTCCGCCGCGGGATCGTGACGGCGGCCGTCGGCGAGTACCGAGCCGCGATGCGCACGTTCGCGGGCATGCGCAACCTCGACGTCTGGTACGTCCGGCTCGACGTCGATCCGCTCCTCGCGCAGATCCGGGGGCAGGCGGACCGCGCGGCGCGCAGGCGCCTCGACAGGGCCGAGGCGAAGGCGCGGCGCAAGGACCGCCTGCGGGCCCTGGCGAAGCTGACCCACGAGGTCGACGGCGAACCGCGGCTGATCAGCGACCCGCCGCTGATCGTGCCGATCGACGAGCTCGCACCGGAGGCCGACGCCCGCGAGCTGCACACCGGCATCCGCGACCTGATCCGCGAGTACCGCACGACGCTGTCGGGCGAGCTGCGCGACCTCGTCGAGCAGTACCGCTACGTCGACCTGGCCCGGAAGGTCGTCGGCGTGGGCAGCGTCGGCACCCGCGCCTGGGTGGTCCTCATGCTCGGCCGCGACAGCGATGACCCGCTGTTCCTCCAGGTCAAGGAGGCGCAGCCATCGGTGCTCGAGCCGTTCGCCGGCCGCAGCCACTACCGCAACCACGGACGCCGCGTGGTCGAGGGCCAGCGCCTGATGCAGGCGGCCAGCGACATTACGCTCGGCTGGATCCGCTCGCCCGGCCTCGACGGGGTGGCGCGGGACTTCTACATCCGCCAGCTGTGGGACTCGAAGTGGTCGGCCGAGGTCGAGACCATGGACGCCACCGGCCTCGAGCTGTACGCGAAGGCCTGCGGCTGGACGCTGGCACGCGCGCACGCGCGTTCCGGCGACGAGATCGAGATGGCCTCATACCTCGGCTCCGGCGACAGCTTCGACCGGGCGATCGCGCGCTTCTCGGCCGCCTACGCCGACCAGAACGAGCGCGACCACGCGGCGCTGCTCGCCGCGATCGAGCGCGGCGACCTCGAAGCCCGGTCCGGCGTCTAGCGCCCGTGCGAGTCGAGCGCGTGGACCGTCGCTTGGGCCAGCGCGCCGCCGATGAGCGAGCCCACGATCACGTCGCCCGGGTAGTGGACGCCCGTGTGGACGCGCGAGTACGCCACGAGGGCGGCGAGCGCCCGCAGCGGCACCGCCGCCGACGGCAGCACGTGCCCGACCCCGGTGGCGAACGCGAACGCGGCCGCGGAGTGGCCCGAGGGGAAGGAGCTCGACGTCGGCATCGGCACGTGGCGCGCGAACGGCACGCTCTGGGCGACGCGGTCGGGGCGCCGGCGCCGGCTGAGCGGCTTGACGACGAGGTTGACCACGGCGGAGGTCACGCCGATGGACGCCAGCCCGCGCACCGCCGCTCGCCGCCCCGGCGGCCCGCCGGTGAGGGCGAGCGCCGCCGCCGCCGACATCGACAGGCGCGAGTAGTCGGCGGCGTGCGAGAGCCGGCGCATGAGGCGGTCGAGCGTGGGAGTCGGCGTCCCGGCGACCGCCGCGTAGACGGCGACGTCGAGGCGCTTGGCTTCGTGCAACCACGAGGTCACGGCCGGGTGATCCTATGAGGCGGCGGCTCGCGGCGACCGGGGCGCTGGTGCTGGGGGCGGCCGGCGTCGTGCTCGCGATCGTCGTCGCCGTCGACGACTTCCCGCTCGGGCTCGTCGTGCTGGCCTGTGCGCTGCTGGGTGCGGGCGCCGCCTGGTACGGCGTCCTGCGACCCGGCGCCGCGCGGGTGCTGGGGCTCGGTGTCGGGGCGGTCCTGTTCGCCGCCGCGGTCGTCCTCGTCATCGCGTCGGTGCAGGCGGCGGACCTCATCGCGCTCGGCGCGCTGGCCGTCGCGCTTGGGCTGGCGCGCACGGCCTTCGAGGTGCACGTGGCGCTGCCGCCCGCGGCGGCGCCACGGCGCGCGGTGCTGTTCTTCAACCCCAAGTCGGGCGGCGGGAAGGCGGAGAAGTTCAACGTCGCCGAGGAGGCGCGCAACCGGGGCATCGAGCCCATCGAGCTGCAGCGCGGGGACGACCTCGAGGCGCTCGTGCGCGCGGCGGTCGCGGACGGGGCGGACGGGCTGGCCATGGCCGGCGGCGACGGCTCGCAGGCGATCGTCGCGGCGGTCGCGGCGGAGGCCGGCCTCCCCTACGCGTGCATCCCGGCGGGCACACGCAACCACTTCGCGCTCGACCTCGGCGTCGACCGCGAGGACGTGGTCGGGGCCCTCGACGCGTTCGTCGACGGCGGCCGGCGCCGCGTCGATCTCGCCGAGGTCAACGGCCGCGTGTTCGTGAACAACGTCTCGCTCGGCGTGTACGCCGAGGCCGTCCAGCGACCCGGGTACCGCGAGTCGAAGATCCGCACCCTCCTCGACACGGTGCCCGAGGTCCTGGGCCCCGACGGCGGGTCCGGGGACCTGCGCTGGACGGGACCCGACGGCCGGGAGCACAGCGCCAACGCGACGATCCTCGTGTCCAACAACCGCTACCGACTCGGCCGGGCGATCGGCTCGGGCACCCGCCCGAGGATCGACGACGGCGTGCTCGGCATCGCGGCGCTCGACCTCAGCGCGGGCTCCGCGCCGAGCATGGAGGACTGGTCCGCCCCGTCGCTCGAGATCCGCGCCGACGACGGGGTGCCGGCGGGGATCGACGGCGAGGCGGTGGTCCTGGAGCCGCCGCTGCGCTTCGGCAGCCGGCCGGGAGTGCTCGAGGTGCGGGTCGCTCCGAACCATCCAGGCGCGTCGCCGTCGGCGCGCATGCCGGACGGGCTCGGGGAGGCCCTCGCGGAGCTGGTGCGGATCGCCGCCGGGCGCTGATCAGGCCGCGGCCGGAGCCGCGCTGGGTGCCGGCGTGTGCGGCTCGAGGTCGAGCCCGGTCTCGCTCAGCCAGGTGCGCAGGACGGCGTGCATGGCCTCGACGCCGACGATCGGGGCCGGCGCCGGGCCCCAGCCGGTCGGCACCACCGCGAACGGATGGCTCTGGGATCCGCCGAGGCCGCCGTGCGAGCCCATGAACTCCTCGAACGGGGCGACCTCGTCGGCGTCGGGGTCGTACATGCTGTTGATCAGGAGGTCGGGGCAGTGCGGGAAGCCGTCGGTGCGCCGCAGGTGCGCGGCCGCGTTGGGGCCGAACGGCGCCAGCGGGTCCTCGCCCTCCACCCCGTCGTCGGCCAGCCGGCGCAGCCCCTTCCCTCCGACCGCGACGGGCCCGTCGCGCTCGGACCGGACCATCACGAAGCCGATGCCGGGATGCCCGGCGAGCGCCTCCACCAGGCCGGGATGAGCCGCGTTGATCTGCTCCAGGCTCATCCGCTCGTCGCGGTCCGGGAGGTAGACCAGGCCAAGGTTGCCCGAAGCCAGCACCACGGGGTTCGCGGCGGCATCGTCCTCGGCGGCCTCGACGGCCCGCTCCTCCTCCAGCGCCTTGCGGTTCGGCCCGAGCGCGACGGTCCCGTCGACCACCCGCCGGCGGGTGACGCGGTTGAGCAGGCGGCCGGCCAGCGTTTGGTCCTCGCGTGCCTCCGTGAGGGTCGCGCCCAGGTTCCCCCACGCCTCGTCGATGGGCGCGGGCGCACGCACCGAGCCGTCGCGGAGCGCCCGCTGCACGAGCTCCTCGAGCGTGAGGTCGTAGCGCTGGCGGAACGGCCGGCCCTGCGTCTGGCCGTGATCGGAGAGCACGACGAGGTGATAGGGACGCGGCGCCTGCTCGATCGCCCGCTCCAGCCGCTCGAGCTGCGCGTCGAGCAGCTTGAGCACGGCGAACGCGTCCGGCTGGGTGATGCCGGAATGGTGGGCGACCTCGTCGTAGCCGACGAACGTGGCGTACGCGACCGGCACCCCCTCGACGATGTCGGCCAGCAGCGTCGCGACGTTGAGGTCGCGCATCGCCACGGTGATCGCGGCGCGCGCAAAGGGGTAGATGCCCCCGCGGGCGACGTGCTGCTCGCCGTGCTTTCGCTGCCGCCGCGCGGCCCGTCGCTCCAGCAGCACGTCCCACAGGAACAGCGAGATGGTGCGGGCGAACCCGTACGGAGCGGCGAAGTAGGAGAAGAACTCGCTCGACTGCGAGCGCTTGCGGTCGCGCACCACGCTCATCGTCGCCATGCAGCGCGGCGCGTCGCCCGAGACGAGGTTCCCGCGGCTGGCGCCGTTGGCCGCGAGCAGGCCGCCGCCGTCCGAGCGGCGGCGCTCGATCTCGGCCGCGTCCTTCGGGTGGTTGGACACGACCAGCTCGCCGCGCTCCTTCTCGTACCAGCGGAAGGCCGGCATGTCGTAGTTGCTGCCGAGCAGCAGCCCCGCCTGGCTCGCCCCCGTCTGCGAGGACAGGTCGCACTCCCACGGCACGATGCGATGGCTGCCGTCCTGGAGCCAGCGGGCCAGCGTCGGGGCGTGCCCGCCGTCGAGCGCCCGGCGCAGCACCGGCTCGGCCAGCCCGTCGATCTCGAACAGGATCACGCCGGGCACGTCCGTCGTGTTGCGCTCGCGCGGGCGGCGGCGTCGCCGACGGACGAGGCGCAGCTGATAGGCGTCGCCGTCGATGCCGAGCACGGGGATGGCGATCATCGTCACGATCGCCAGGCAGAACGCGGTGGCCAGCGCGCCGCCGAAGCTCGGGGTCGTTCCGTCCACCGCGTTGATGGCGAGCAGGATGATCAGCGCGTTCCCGACCAGGGTGCCGAGGCCGAGGGTGAGGACGTTGATCGGGAGGAAGAGCCGGGTGAGCAGCGGCCAGAGCAGGCGGTTGAGGATCGCGATCATCGCGGTGGTCACGAGCGCGCCGTCGAACGACGGGACCGCGATGCCGGGCAGCAGCGCCGCCACCGCCCAGAAGGCCAGCGCCGTCACCAGCCACAGCGCCAGCATTCGAACGAACAGTCCCAGTCGGCTGTGGCGAGCGCGGGTCATCGGTGCGCGAGGATGCTCTCATGCCGCCACCCTCGCCGCCCGGGAATCAGCCCGTGGACCGCCTGACCTGGGTCGGCCACGCCACGGTCCTGCTCGAGCTCGGGGGCCGGCGCCTGCTCACCGACCCGGTGCTGCGCTCGCGGGTCGGGCCGCTCGCCCGGGCCGGCGCCGCGGCCGACCCCGCCGTCGCCCGCGGCCTCGATGCGGTGCTGATCTCCCACCTCCACCTCGACCACCTCGATGCACGCTCGCTGCGGCGGATCGACCGCGCCACGCCGGTGATCGCGCCGCGCGGCGCGGGAAGCATCGTGCGGAGCCTCGGGTTCGCGGAGGTGACCGAGGTCGGCGTCGGCGACACCGTGGACGTCGGCGGCGTGGGCGTGCGCGCGGTGCCCGCGCACCACGACGGGCGGCGCCACCCGTTCGGCGCGCGGGCCGACACGATCGGCTTCGTCGTCGGCGCCGACCGGCGCGTGTACTTCGCCGGCGATACGGAGCTGTTCGAGAGCATGGCGGAGATCGACGACGCGCTCGACGTCGCCCTCCTGCCGATCGCCGGCTGGGGGCCGACCCTCGGCCCCGGCCACCTGGGTCCGCGCGAGGCCGCGATCGCCCTCACGCGGCTGCGGCCGCGCCGCGCGGTGCCGATCCACTGGGGCACGCTGTACCCGCTCGGCCTGCGCTTTCGGCGCCAACGCGTGCTCGCCGAGCCGCCCCGGGAGTTTGCGCGGATCGCCTCCGACCTGGCTCCGGCGGTCGAGGTGCGGGTGCTCGCCCCGGGCGAGGTGCTCGAGCTGAGCGCCTGACGCGTCAGAGCGGGCGGCGCCGCTGCGCCCGCACGCTGACGCCGGTGCCGACGAGGAGGCCGAAGGCGGCGACGTAGCAGGTGATCAGCACGCCGGCCAGCACCAGGAACAGCTCGACCGCGGTGCGTCCGGCCACGAAGCTGAGGTAGTAGCCCGCGACCGACGGCGTGAGCAGGAGGACCAGCCCGGCCGGCGCCCCGCCGGCGAGCGCACTGCGCCAGGAGAGCGCACTACCCGCTAGGACGCGGAACAGCACCGCGCAGATGAGCACCGCGAGCGTCAGGGCGATCAGCGGCGCGGCGATCCGCGCCACCGTGTCGTCGACGTCGATCCGATTGCCGATCCCGGTGGCGGCCGACGCCGCGATGACCATGAGCAGGATCGCGAGCGCCAGCGCGCCGGCGAGCCCGAGGTTACGCAGCCTCGCGACCACGGGCCCGCGGCGCTCGGCGCCGAGCACGCGCAGCAGACAGCGCTCGATCACACCGACCGCGCCGGAGCTGGTCCACACCATGCCGACGACGGCGATGGAGATGAGCAGCGGCGAGTCCTGCTTGGTGCGCAGCACGAGCTGGACGAGTTGGTCGTGGACGTCCTTCGGCAGCACGCTCGCCGCCCGCGCGGCGAGGTCCTGCGCTTCGCGGGAATCCCCGAGCACGACGGTGGCCAGCGCGGTGAGCCCGAGCGCCAGCGGCGCCAGCGAGGACAACAGGTACCACGCCAGGGCGGGAACGTCATCGGCGAGCCCCGAGTCCCAATACAGCCGACGAACCTCTCGCAGCGCCCGTCTCACGCGCCGAGCTTACGCGTGCCGGAGGCCTTGCCGCGCGTGCCGCGCACGCGTTACGGTGAAGACGGCTCCGCCGCCCTCCGGCGAACGCTCGACACCCCGAACCCGAGAGGCCTTTCTCATGGTCATTGCCGACTTCACGCTGGGCGATGCATTTCTGACCGTCATCGAGATCTTCTTCTTCGTGATCTGGATCTGGATCCTGATCGTGATCCTGTCCGATCTCTTCCGCGACCACGAGCTGTCGGGATGGTGGAAGGCCGTCTGGGTCCTGTTCCTCGTCCTCGTCCCGTTGCTCGCCGCGCTGGTCTACCTGATCGCCCGCGGCCACGGGATGCGCGACCGCGCCATCAAGGAGCAGGCCGAGGCCCGCAAGCACTTCGACCAGTACGTTCGCGAGACCGCCGGGTCGTCCCCGGTCGACGAGCTGCACAAGCTGTCCGACCTCAAGGACAAGGGCGCGATCTCGGACGCGGAGTACGAGCGCATGAAGGCGAAGCTGGTCACCTAGGACGGGTCGGGGATGGCTCAGGGTCATCCCCAATAGGCAAGAGCCCCGCGCCGGGTGATCCTCTGGTCGCAAGCGATACTCGAACCAGAGGAGCACCCGATGACCGAGCAATCCGAACATACGACGCAGCGCGTGCCACGTCCGCGCCGCTTCCTGCGCAGCCGCGACGAGCGCTTCATCGCGGGCGTGTGCGGCGGGCTCGGGCGCTACTTCAACGTCGACCCGGTGCTCATCCGGGTCGGCGCGGTGGCGCTCCTGTTCGCCGGCGGCGCGTCCCTCTTCGTCTACGCCGCGCTGTGGATCTTCGTCGCGACCGACGACGGGGCCGGCCAGCCGACCGGGCCCTCGCCGATCCGGCGGCTGCTCGGCGGAGCCGACGGTCGGATCCAGGCCGGCCGCGTGGCAGCGATCGTCGCCGCGATCGTGGGCGGCATCGCGCTGGCGCTCGTCCTGGTGGCGGGCGCCGTGTGGGCGACTGCCTCCGGCGGCGGCGCCTGGGTGGCCGCGGTCGTGATCGCCGTCGGCGTCGGCGCCGTGGCGGGCGCGCTGACCGGGCGCCGGCGGGCGGCATGGCTGCTCGTCCCGGCGCTCGTGATCGCGGCCCCCGCGGGGTTCGTCGCGGCCGCGGACGTTCGCTTCGAGGGCGGCTTCGGCGACAAGCACTACCGCCCGACCGCGCTGTCGGCGTTACCCGCGCACGGCTACAAGGTCAGCGCCGGCCGCCTCCGGGTGGACCTGCGCGACCTGTCGTTCGCGCCGGGAACGACGACCCGCCTGCCGATCAAGGTCGGCATGGGCGTGGCGACCATCATCGTCCCGCCCCAGGTGTGCGTCCAGTCCGACACGAAGGTCGGCGCCGGGTACGTGGACGTGCTCGGCGACAACGAGGGCGGCCTCGACGTGACCCGCGACCTGACGGGCGCGCGCAGCACGGCGCCGCGGGTCGCGCTGCGCGCCAAGGTCGGGATGGGGGCGCTGGAGGTGGTGCACCGGCCCGAGGACGCCCGGTTCGACGACCGTCACGACGGGCGGTTCCACTCCGACGACAACCGCCCATTGGACAATGCGGCATGCAACCGGGCGGCCGCCGGGTGACGCCGTCGCGCCCCCCGCGGCTGGACGTGCCCACGCTGGTCGGCGGCCTGGCCGCGATCGGCGTGGGCGTCCTGCTGCTGCTCGACAGCGTGGGCGCGCTGCGGCTGAGCTTCGGCTGGCTGGGGCCGGCCCTGTTCGCGGCGGTGGGCGCCTACCTGCTCGCCGGCGGGCTGGCACAACGACGCCGCTGAGCGTCACCATGCAGCCGATGGCAGCACCGGCCTACCGCTCGCTGTGGCGCGATCCCGAGCACGGGCTCGTCGCCGGCGTGTGCGCGGGCCTGGCGGAGCGGCTCGGCGTCGATCCGCTGCTGCTCCGCGCGGCGTTCGTGGCCGCCACCGCGGCCGGCGGGGTCGGCGTGGTGGTCTACGGCGTGCTGTGGCTGCTCCTGCCCGTGGCCGGCGCCCGCCGCGCGCCGCTCCGTGGGCTGCGCCGGCACGCCCCGGGCAGCTGGCGGACCGCCGCGGGCGTCGCCCTGCTGACGCTCAGCGGCCTCCTCGTGCTGCGTCAGCTCGGCCTGTGGTTCTCCGACGCGATCGTCTGGCCGGTGGTGCTCGCGGCGGCGGGCGTGGCGCTCGCCTGGCGGCTCGCCGGCCCGCGCGCCGACGAGCCGGCGCCGGCGTCCGAGGCGACCGCGTCCGGCTGCGACCGAGCGGCGCCGCGCGCTCCAGGGCGCCTACCGCGGCGGCTTCGGCGTCGCGCTGATCGTCGGCGCGGCGCTGCTCTTCCTGTACGCCAACGGGTTGCTGGCCGGCCTCGGCGATCTCGCGCTGACCGTGCTCGTGGTGGTCGCCGCCGTCGCGCTCATCCTCGCCCCGTTCTGGTGGCGCCTCGTCCGCAGCCTCAGCGCCGAGCGCGCCGCGCGCATCCGCTCGCAGGAGCGCACCGAGGTGGCGGCCCACCTCCACGACTCGGTGCTGCAGACCCTGGCGCTGGTCCAGCGCCAGGCCGACGATCCGCGCGCCGTCGCGACGCTGGCGCGGCGACAGGAGCGCGAGCTGCGCGCGTGGCTCCAGGACCGCGACGCACCGGGCGCGGACGAGAGCCTGGCCGGCGCGCTGGCGGCGGCCGCCGAGGAGGTCGAGGCCGCCCACGGCGTCAGCGTCGACGTCGTCACGGTCGGCGACGCGCCGCTCGACGACCACACGCGCGCGCTGGCCGCCGCCGCGCGCGAGGCGCTCGTGAACGCCGCCAAGTTCGCCGGGGACGCCGGCCCGGTCTCCCTCTACGCCGAGGCCGACGGCGAGCGCCTTGCGGTCTTCGTGCGCGACCGGGGCCCGGGGTTCGACCCGGACGCGGCTCCCGCGGACCGACGCGGCGTGCGCGAGTCGATCGTCGGGCGCATGGAACGGCACGGCGGCCGCGCCGCGATCCGGGCCGCCCCCGGCCGCGGCACGGAGGTCGAGCTGACGCTGGAGCGCAAGTGATGACGGCGCCGCCGAGCGTCGTGATCGTGGACGACCACGATCTCTTCCGCGCCGGCGTGCGAGCCGAGCTCGACGGCCGCGTCGAGGTCCGCGGGGAGGCCGGCAGCGTGGAGGCGGCCGAGACCGCGATCGTCGACGCCGAGCCCGACGTCGTCCTGCTCGACGTTCACATGCCGGGCGGCGGCGGCGTCGAGGTCATACGGCGCGTGCTCGCACGCCGGCCCGCGCAGCGATTCCTGGCCCTGTCGGTGTCCGACGCGCCGGAGGACGTGATCGCGGTGATCCGCGCCGGCGCGCGCGGCTACGTGACGAAGACGATCTCGGGACCCGACCTCGCGCACGCCGTGGCCCGCGTGCGCGACGGCGACGCGGTGTTCTCCCCGCGGCTCGCCGGCTTCGTCCTCGACGCCTTTGCCGGGGACTTCGCGCCGGACCGAGGTCGACCCCGAGCTCGACCAGCTGACCGCGCGCGAGCGCGAGGTGCTGCAGCTCATCGCCCGCGGCTACCTCTACAAGGAGATCGCGCTCGAGCTCGGGATCTCGGCCAAGACGGTCGAGGCGCACGTCAGCGCGGTGCTGCGCAAGCTCCAGCTCTCCAACCGCCACCAGCTCAGCCGCTGGGCGGTCGAGCGCCGGCTCGTCGACTGACCGCCGCCGGGCAGCCGGGCACGTCGGTCGCCTGCGCGACGGCATCGCGGATGGCGGCGGCCGTGACGTCCGCAGCCAGGGCGGAGACCGCAAACGGCTCGGCCGGCACCCGCCCGGTGGCCATCACGTAGACGACGTCGCCGTCGACTGCGGTGGCGCTGGGCTGGACGGCGCGCGAGACCCCTCCGGTGGCGGCGCGCGCCACCAGCCAGGCCTGCGTCTTGGTCAGCGCCGCGTCAGTGAGGACGGCGACGAGGGTCGTGGACTCCAGCGGCAGGGGCGCGCCGACGCCCTCGGCCAGCAGGGCGCTCGTGCGCACGTAGGCGCCATCGCGCCAGGCGCCGGCGACGACCGCGCCGTCTTCCGCCACCACCTCGCCGAACGGATTGGCGACCGCGATGGCCGCGATCACCGCGTCGCCGAGCCGTACGCTCGCGGCTCCGACGCCGCCCTTGGTCCAGGCCTCGGGACCGAGGAGCTTGCCCACGGTGCAGCCCGTGCCGCCGCCGACGCTGCCGCGCTCGAAATCCGGGGCTGCCGCGTCGCACGCGGCGTAGGCGTCGTCTGGCTCGGGGGGCTCCGGGCGCCCGAGGTAGAGGTCGTACACCACGGCGGCCGGGACCAGCGGCACGTTGGCGACGGGCGTGGGCGCCCCGATGTCGCGCTCCCCCAGCCAGCGCATGACGCCCGCCGCCGCGGACAGACCCAGCGCGCTGCCACCGGTGAGCAGCAGCGCGTGTACCCCGGCTGCGTTGGACGCGGGCGAGAGCAGATCGGTCTCCCGCGTTCCCGGCCCGCCGCCGCGCACCTCGCACGACGCCACGGTGTCGGCCGGCGGCAGGATCACGGTGCAGCCCGTCCACCGCTCGCGATCGGTGTGGTGGCCGACGCGGACGCCGTCGGGGAGCTCGACCGGGGCCGCGGTCATCGGCGCCCATTCTCACACCAGCCCGCTACCGTCGCCCGCATGCATCGTGCCGCGGCGCTCGCGCTCCTCGCCGCCCTCGTCCTCGCCGCTCCGGCGCCGGGGGCCTCAGCGCCCATCCCGATCGGGCATTCGCTCGAGGGTCGCAGCATCACGGCGGTGCGCGTCGGCGACCCCAGCAGCCCACGCAAGGCGCTGATCGTCGGCAACACCCACGGCGACGAGCCCTACAGCTGGGTCGTGGCCAAGGCGCTCGAGGACCGTTCGGGCATCAACGGCGTGGACCTGTGGATCATCGACACGATCAACCCGGACGGCCTGCGGCGGGGGACGCGCAAGAACGCGCGTGGCGTGGACCCCAATCGCAACTTCCCGTACCGCTGGCGCCGGGTCCTGCATCCGGGCGCGCGCCCCTCGAGACCGCGCGGATCGTGTAGGTGCTGACGGCCGACGTGCGGACGGTGACCTGCCCCGACGCGGTGCCCCACGGCATCCCGACCGAGCCGTCGGCGCTGATCTCGGCCTGGGTGTCGCAGCTCTTGTAGGTCTGCGCCCCCATGAAGCACGCGTCGACCTGCGAGCCGAGGTTGCGGGCATTGGACTTGGCGGATCCGTCCTGGCCCCGGCTGGCGGAACCGAGGAACGTCGGCAGGGCGATCGCGGCGAGCACGCCCACGATCAGCACCACAACGAGCAGCTCCAGCAGCGTAAAGCCGTGCTCGCGCATACCCCGTATATCGGCGCCCCGGACCGCGGCAACCTCCCCATTCGACGTAATTGGAGCGATTCTTCGCGGCCAAACGTGATGCACAGGCTCACCCGCGCGCCGGAAGCTGCCGATATGTGGAGCGATCGGGCGCTCGCCGGCCGGTCGCCGTTCCGTCTCCCACCCCTCCCAAGGCCCATGTCGAACCTCGCCGCCTCCCCCGCACCACCGCCGGACGCGCCGGTGGTCCCCGCCCGCCCCGGAAAGCTGATCGGCGAGGTCATCGTCGAGGCCGGCTTCGCCACCGACGACCAGGTCGAGCGCGCCGTCGCGATCGCCCGCGAGACCGGGCGCCCGACCGGCAACATCCTGGTGTCGGAGGGGACGATCACCACCGATCAGCTCGCCCAGGCCGTCGCGCGCCGCTTCGGCATGGAGCACGTCGACCTCTCGCAGTACTCGGTCGACATGTCGGCCGCCAACCTGGTCACGTCCACCAACGCCAGGCGGCTGCAGGCCGTCCCGATCGGCTACATCGACAAGACGACCCTGCTGGTGGCGGTCGCCGACCCGGCCAACGTGCTCGCGATCGACGACATCGCGATGCTGACCGGATACAGCGTGCGCCCGGCCGTCGCCCCCAGCGAGGCGATCGCGGCGCTCATCTCCAAGCTCAGCCGGCTCGACGAAGCGGTCCAGGAGGTCGAGGAGGAGGTCGAGGTCGAGGAGATCACCGAGCTGCGCGAGTCGGCCGAGGACGCCCCGGTCATCAAGCTCGTCAACTCGCTCGTCGCCCAGGCCGTCGAGCAGGGCGCGTCCGACATCCACTTCGAGCCCGAGGAGGGGGGGCTGGTCGTCCGCTTCCGCATCGACGGCGTGCTGATGGACTCGGCCACCGTGCCCAAGAAGCTCGCGCTCGGCGTCGTCTCGCGCCTGAAGGTCATGGCGGACCTCGACATCGCGCAGAAGTTCATGCCCCAGGACGGGCGGATCGGGCTCACGGTCGAGGAGCGCCAGGTGGACCTTCGCGTCGTCTCGCTCCCGCTCGTCCACGGCGAGTCCGTCGTGCTGCGGATCCTCGACCAGGGCACCGTGCCGATGGGCCTCGACGAGCTCGGCCTGCGCGAGGGCGCGCGCACCCGCCTGCAGGGCGCGCTCGGCCGCTCGCACGGCGCCGTGCTCGCGACCGGCCCGACCGGCTCGGGCAAGTCGACCACGCTCTACGCGGCACTGATGCAGATCCGCACGCGCGAGAAGAGCATCCTCACGATCGAGGACCCGGTCGAGTACCAGGTCGAGGGGATCAAGCAGGTCCAGGTCAACGAGCGGACCGGCCTCACCTTCGCCACCGGACTGCGCTCGATGATGCGCGCCGATCCCGACGTGATCATGGTCGGCGAGATCCGCGACACCGAGAGCGCGCTCATCGGCATCGAGGCCGCGCTCACCGGGCACCTCGTGCTCTCCTCGCTTCACACCAACGACGCGCCCTCGTCGCTGACGCGCCTGATGGAGATGGGCGTCGAGCCCTTCCTCGTCGCGTCGTCGATCGAGGCCGTCGTCGCCCAGCGCCTGGCCCGGCGGCTCTGCGTCGGATGCCGACGCGAGACCACCGTGCCGGCCGCGGCGCTGAACGGCGGCGCGGACTCGTCCTCGGTCACCGCGTACGAGTCGGTCGGCTGCGACCGCTGCGCCGGCACCGGCTACCGCGGACGGATCGGGCTGTTCGAGGTCATGGTCCTGAGCGATGAGATCCGCGCGCTGGTCGTGGACCGCTCCTCGGCGGACCGCATCGCCGCGGTCGCAGTCGAGCAGGGGATGACGACGCTGCGCGAGGACGGGCTGGCAAAGGTCGCGGACGGCGAGACCTCGCTGGCCGAGGTCGCCCGGGTCACCGGCGTCTGATCGTCGTGGCTAGATTGTCGTGATGGACAACCGCCAGCAGCGGGTGCTGATCGAGACCGACCGGCACCGCATCACCGGCAGCATCACGATGCCGACCGGCGGCTTTCGCAGCCGGCTGTCGGACTTCCTCAACCACGCCGAGAAGGAGTTCATCGCCCTGACGGAGGCCGTCGTCGCGCCGCTGGACGGCAGCGGCGCGGTCGAGCGGCGCGAGTTCGTCGTGGTGGGCCGCCAGCACATCGTGCTGGCGATGCCCGAGGACGCCGTGGCGACCGGCGACGACGTCTGAGTCAGCGGCCGGCAAGCCGGTCGACGAGCTGGACCAGGACGCGCGACTCGCGCTCCCATGTCAGCTCGGTGGCGGCCGCGCCCGCCGCCGCCCGCAGCCGCGCGTGCCGCTCGGGGTCGTCGAGCGTCCAGGCGATCGCGCGCGCGATCGCGTCGGGATCATCCGGACGGCACACCGTGCCCAGGCCGCGCTCCTCGACCACCCGGCGGAGATCCGGAAAGTCGCTGGCGACGACGGGCAGGCCGGCCGCGACGTACTCGAACAGCTTGTTGGGCAGCGAGAGGAAGTACGACAGCGACACGTTCTGGATCAGGGCGAGCCCGACGTCGGCGCCCGCCGCCCACCGCACGACCTCGCCCGTCGGGACCGGGGGAGCGAGGACGATCCGATCGGCCACGCCGGCGCGCTCGGCCCGCCGGCGCAGGCCGGCCGCGTAGGCGGGGTGGCCGGGGCCCATCAGCACGACGACGTCCCCCGGCGCCAGCCGCCGGGCGGCGTCCACGAGCAGCTCGAGCCCGCGGCCGGCCTGCAGCCCGCCGAGGTAGAGCGCGATGCGCGCGGCCGGATCGAGGCCGAGCGCGCCGCGCAGCGGCGACTCGGCCGCGCCGGCCGGCGACGCCGCGGACAGGTTGCGCACCACGGCGGGCCGCGGGATGCCGTAGCGCCGTGCCAGCTCGCCGGCGACACCCTCGCCCACGGTCATCACCGCGTCCGCGCGCGGAGCGAGCCGGCGCTCCAGCGCGCGCCAGAACGGGCGGGCCGCGGGGCTCACCGCGATCCGCTCCGCGAACAGCTCGTGCGAGTCGTACAGCACGCGGCCGCCGTGGCGGCGGCGCGCCATGAGGGCCGCGGGCAGCGCGTCGAGGTCGTGGGCGATCCACACGTCCGCCGGCCTGTCGGCGGCCGCCGCGGCGGCGCGGCGAAGGTAGCGCGCCAGCTCGGCCGCCAGGTGGGCGCGGAGGGCAACGCGCTGGATCGCGCCCCGGGCGCCGGCACAGCCGCCGTGCAGCGGGGCCGCGACGGCGCCGATGTCGGCGCCGCGGCCGCGCGCGCTGAGCGCACGGCGCACCGCGCGGGTGGGCGCCGGGTCCGAGTCCACCCGCTCGACCGCGAAGCCGTCGCGGCGCTCGAAGGGCGCCGTGCCGGCACCGCGGGCGGCGATCACGCGCACGTCGTACCCGGCACCCGCCAGGGCGGCCGCCTCGCGCTCGACACGCGCGTCGTGCAGCAGGGGGTTGTGGACGAACATGCAGACGGCGGACGCGCTCACGGTGTCCGCCGTCCGCGCGAGAGCCGGCGACGCGCAGCCCGCGACGCGGAGCGCCAGTCGCCCAGGTCCGCGCGCGTGGGCACGAACAGCGTGCGCAGCGGCAGGTGGACGACGCGGCGGAAGAAGAAGAGCGAGATCACGCCCGTGAGCGCGTAGGAGATCGACGAGGCGACCGCAGCGCCGGTCGCGCCGTGCGCCGGAATCAGCACGAGGTAGAGCACGGCGGTGATCGGCATGTCGATCAGCCGGCCGTACAGCGAGTACTGGGGGCGCCCGCGGCCGGAGGTGACGGCGACGAGCACCCGCGCGAGGCCGAGGGCGAGCGTGCCGGGCACGAGGATCAGCCCGAGCTCGGTCGTGCGGTCGAAGCTCGACCCGTACAGCAGCGGAACCAGCACGACCAGCGCGAACACGAGCGCCGCCGCCGTCGGGATGAGCAGCAGCACCGTCTGGCGCGTCCCGCGCGAGGCCGCCAGCTCGACCTCGCTCAGTCCGTCGGTGGCCGGGGCGTCGGCGGTATCGAGGCGCGCGGTCCGCGGGAACAGCACGGTCTGCAGCGCCGACGGCAGGATCCAGGCGAAGCTCGTCACCGTCAGCGCGACCGAGTACACCCCCACGTCCGCCGTCACCGCGAAGGCGTTGAGCACGAACAGGTCGAGGCGGTAGTTGAGGTTCTGGAGCACCTCCGAGCCCCACGACAACAGCCCGAAGCGCGCGGCGGCGCGCAGCTCGCCCGCACGCGGCGGCTGCGGGTCCGCGTCGCGCCGCCGCACGAGGACGGCCGCCGCCGCGAACGCCACCACCTGCGAGATGGCGAACCCGAGCACGGCGCCGAGCGTCCCGACGGTCGCGGCCAGCGTCACCGCGAGCACCACCTGGGCGGTCGGCTGGACGATCGTGATCGCGCCGTAGGACTCGTACCGTTCGACGGCCAGCGCCACCGCGGCGATGAACAGCCAGGCCAGCGCGAACGGCAGCGACGCGAAGGTGACGATGGCCATCGTCGGGCTCAGCCCCTCCAGCACCGACCCCGAGGTCAGGGCGTAGAAGCCGAGGCCGAGCAGGCCGCCGATCGTGCCGAGCAGGAGCGCGCTGGCGGTGGCCGCGCGCGCCGCGGCGCGCGGCGCCCAGGTCCCGCGCGAGACGCGGTAGATCACGCCGGAGCGCAGGCCGAGCGAGAAGACGGTGGTCGAGACCGCGACGAGCGTCACGGCCAGCGCCACCGTGCCCGTGCCCGACGGGCCGAGCAGGCGCGCGACGGCGACACTGGTGATGCCGGCGGCGACGATCGTGGCGACCTGCGCGGCGACGTTGATCGACGCGCCGGCAGCCAGGTGCCGCGGGGGGCGCTCAGCGCGGGTCGCCGCCACCGTGCCTCCCGCCGGTGACCGCCGCGTACACCCGGTCCCACGCGTCCGCGACGGCGTCCGGGCCGTACCGCTCGCGCACGAGCGCCGCCGAGCGCGACGGGTCGAGGTCCGCGAGGCCCTCGACCGCGCGATCGATTCCGGCGGCGAGCGCTTCGGCGTCGCCGGCCGGCACGACCACGCCGGCGCGCTCGTCGATCACCTCGCCGGCGACTCCGACATCGGTCGCCACGACCGGCAGGCCGGCGGCGAGCGCCTCCACCAGCGCGACGCCGAAGGTCTCGACGTAACTGGGGAGGACGAACAGGTCGGACTCCGCCATCCGCCGCGCGACGGCGTTGCGACTCTCGAGGCCGTGGAAGCGCACCGTGCCGTCGAGCCCCAGCTCGCGGGCGCGCGCGTCGAGGGCGGAACGCTCGGGCCCGTCGCCGACGATGTCGAGCGCGACCGGCGAACGCCCGGCCGCCGCCCGGCGCGCCAGGGCGTCGAGCAGCACCGCCAGGCCCTTCTTGTCGCTCAGCAGCGCGACGGCGAGCAGGCGCACCGGCCCGTCGGGCGCCGGTCGCCCGTCGGCGGGCGGGGCGAACAGGGACGTGTCGACCACGTTGCCCACCACCTGCATTCGCGCGCCCGGCGCGTAGGGCTCGATCGCGCGGCGCAGCGACTGGCTGACGGGGCAGACGGCGTCGGCGGCCTCGAACACGCCACGGGCGAGCACGCGCTGCCAAGGGGTGAGGGTGCCGAGCGGGAAGCCCGACCAGTGCTCGGAGACGACCACCGGGATCCGGTGCAGCCGGCCGAGCACAACGGCGGCGATCGCGGCCTCGAGCGTGTGTGCGTGCAGGACGTCCGGCGCGAACCCGCCGCGCCGCAGGCGGCTGAGCGCGGCCGACAGCCCCAGCACGGTCAGCGCCGAGCCGGCGCGGGGGAGCGGCACCGGGCGGTGGCGCAACCGCAGCACTCGCAGGCCGTCCTCGATGTCGTCGCGCAGCGCGAACAGGCGCCGCACGCCCGGGTCGGGGCCCTCCGAGAAGAGGACCACGACGCGGTGGCGGCGCGCCACGAGGCGCGCCTGGTCGCGGACGAACACGCCGGCAACGGGGTGCGCAGGCGTGGCATACCAGGACGGGAGCACGAGGACGTTGAGCCCGGCCACGCGGATATCATCGCGGGCATCGCGCCGCCCCCGCTGCCTGCCGACGCCGACACCGACGCGCTCCGCGACTACTGGGAAGAGCGCCTGCGCAGCGACTACACCCTCGGTGGGGTCGGCTACCAGGGCCTCGGCAAGGCGTTCAACCGCTGGGGCTACCGCGCGCGCCGGCGCGTGTTCCTGCGCCTGATGCGCCCGCTGGTGGCGCCGGGCGCGCGCGTGCTGGACGTCGGGTCGGGGACGGGGTTCTACCTCGGGCTGTGGCGCGAACTGGGCGCAGGCTCGGTCACGGGGTCGGACCTGACGGAGGTCGCCGTCGAGCGACTCGCGGCGCGCCACCCCGGTGTGGAGGCGGTGCGGCTGGACATCGGCGAGGAGGCGATCGACCTCCCGGATGCGTCCTTCGACGCGATCAGCGCGATGGACGTCCTCTTCCACATCACCGACGACGGGCGCTTCGCGCGCGCGCTGGCCAACGCGGCGCGGCTGCTGCGCGCCGGCGGGCTCCTCGTCTTCAGCGACCTGTTCGTCCACGGCGAGCCCTGGCGCGCGCCGCACCAGGCGATCCGCTCGCTCGAGCAGGTGCGCAGCGCGGTCGCCGCGGCGGGTCTGCGGGAGGAGCTGCGCCGGCCGATGCTGGTCCTGCTCAACGCCCCGGTGGACACGCGCAGCCGCGCGGCGCGCGCGGCCTGGTGGACGCTGCGCACCGCGGCGCTGCGCGGCGAGGCGGCGGGATGGCTCGCGGGCGCGGCCGCCTACCCGTTCGAGGTCGGCCTGGCCCGCGTCCTGCGTGAGGGGCCGAGCACCGAGCTGATGGTCTGCCGCCGCCCCAAGTGAGCGCGCGCCTCTCCGTCGTCGTCGTGACCTTCGACAGCGCCGCCGCGGTGGCGCGCTGCATGCCGCGGCTCGTGGAGCAGCTCGCCGACGGCGACGAGCTCGTCGTCGTGGACAATGCGTCGTCGGACGGCACGCTCGCCGCGGTGCGCGCCGCCGCCCCCGGCGCCCGCGTGCTCGCGCAGCCGCGCAACCTCGGCTTCGCCGCCGGGGCGAACGCGGGCGCCGCGGCCGCGACCGGCGACATGGTGCTGTTCCTCAATCCCGACGCCGAGCCCGCGCCGGGGTTCGTCGAGGCGATCCGCGGACCGGCGCTCGACGACCGCGGCTGGGCGGCGTGGATGGGCCTCGTGACGATGGACGGCGGCACGCGCATCAACACCAGCGGCGGCGTGATCCACTTCACGGGGATCGCTTGGTCCGGCGAGGCGCAGCTGCCCGTCGCGGCCGCCCCGACCGGGCCGACCGAGGTGCCATTCCTCTCCGGCACCTGCCTCGCGCTGCCGCGCGCCACCTGGGAGCGGCTCGGCGGCTTCCCCCCGACGTTCTTCATGTACTGCGAGGACGTGGACGTGTCGTTGCGCGCGCGCCTGGCCGGCGGACGCCTGGGGATCGAGCCGGCGGCGCGCGTGGACCACGACTACGACTTCGCCAAGGGCTCGGCCAAGTGGCGGCGGCTGGAGCGCAACCGTTGGGCGGTCCTGCTGCGCGACTACCCCGGGCCGCTGCTCGCAGTCCTCGCCCCCGCGCTGATCGCGACCGAGATCGCGCTGCTCGCGATCGCCGCGGGTGGCGGCTGGCTGGGCCCGAAGCTGCTGGCGGCGGGCGACACCGTTCGCGCCCTCCCCCGGCTGCTGCGCGAGCGCCGCGCCGTTCAGGCCACCCGGACGGTCACCGCCGCGGAGTTCGCCCGCTGGCTCACGCCCGACCTCGATTCCGCCTACCTCGGCCGCGCGGCCACCCTCGCCCCGCTGCGCCGGGTGCTGCGGGCGTATTGGCGGCTCGTCACCGCGGCGCTGCGCGCGCTCGACTGACCGCCGCGCCGGCGGCCGCAATCGCGCGCTCGACCTGCTCGGCCATCTCGGCGGCCAGCGCGGCGTAGGAGTAGCGGTCGATCGCGGCGCGTGCGGGTCGGGCCGCCTCGGGCGCAGCGAGCAGTTGGCGCAGCGCGGCGGCGATCGCGGCCGGATCGTCGGCCGGGGCGACGATGCCCGCATCCGCGCCCTCGACGATCCGCGCCGCCTCGGTGTCCCGTCCGAGGACGACGATCGGCTTGCCCGCCGCGAGGTACTCGAACACCTTCTGCGTCGCCTCGCCGCGGCGGCGGCCGCTCGTCAGGACCAGCAGGCTGTCGCTCGCGGCCTCCAGCGCCAGCGTCCGCGCGCGGTCGAGCGAGCCGACCGCACGTGCCGCGGGCGCGCGCTCGATCAGCTCGCGCTCCTCGGCGGACAGCGGCCCGGCGAACAGGATCTCGACGCTCCCCGCCAGGTCGGGCTCCGCCGCCAGCGCCGCCAGCAGCGATCGCGGCGAACGCCCGGCGTACGCCATGCGCCCGGCGTGCAGCAGCGTGTGCCGGTCCGACGCGGGCGCCACGCCGTCGAGCGACGCCGCCGCGCCGACCTCGACGTGCTCCTCGGGATCGAACCCGTTGGTGATCGTGGCGACCCGGCGCCCGAATCGGGCCTCGAGGTCGGCGGCGATCGGGTCGCTGACGGCCACCAGCGCGTCGGCGCCGCGCGCGACGGCGCGCTCGAGCCCCGCGTCGAGCGCGCGCTGGGCGGCGAACGGCCAGGCCGGGCGGTCGGACTCGAACGTCCAGCCGTCGCGGAAGTCGGCCACCCACGGCAGCCCGCGGGCGTGCAGCGCGAGTCCCGCGAGGTGGCCCGAGTGGGGCGGCGAGGTCGTGATCACGGCGTCGGCCCGCGCCGCCAGCTCGCGCGCGCGCGGCAGCGCGAACGGCAGCCAGCCCGCGACGGCGAGATCGGGCACGAACACCGATGCCAGCCGGCTTGGCGAGGCCTCGTAGCCGGCCTCGCCCCGGCCGCCGGCCAGCACCCGGAAGCTCTCGCGGCGCCAGTTCAGCGCGCTGACCATCGCGTCCCGCGTTCGCACGACGCGGGCACCCGGGACCGGTCCGCGCCCGCTCGACAGCGAGGTGAGCACCGTCACGCGGTGCCCGAGGCGGTCGAGGTACTTCGCCAGGCCCGCCGAGCGCCGGGCCGCCGAGAGCTCCGACGGAGGCGCCAGCTGTGCGATGAGCAGGATCGAGCGGCCCACGGGCATATCGTGCTGGATTCTTAGGTTGCGCTGATGCTTCGCTGGGAGGTTCGTCGGCATGGCACGGACGCTCCACCGGATCCTGGCCGGCTCCTCGGCCGTGATCGTCGTGGCCGCGACGGCGGTCGGTTGCGGCGGTGCGTCGGCCGCGGGCACGTCGACCGCGACGGCCGGCCCGGCCACGTCCACCGCCACGACCGCGACGTCGACCCCGACGCGAGCGACCGTCAACCCGCGGCGCCTGCCCCTCGGCGACGGCCACGTCACGACCTCCGGCGCCCGCCGCGGGTACGTGTTCTCCTGCCAGCAGGGCGGCGGCCCGGGCGGCGCGGGCACGGACGGTCCGTGGATCCATGGCACCACGTTCGACCTCCATGCCAAGGCGACCGTCGAGGGCTCGGTGCGGTGGCCCAACGCCCGCTTCACGATCAGGCGCAGCGGATCCAGGCTGGTCGTATCCGGCAACGACCTCCCAACCTTCGGGGTCACCGGCACGTTCCCGATCGCCTCGTCGAGCACGGCCTACCGGTACGACCGCAACCCGAACAGCATCAGGGCGCAGACCGTCAGCTACTCGCTCCCGGCCAGCCCGAAGATCGCCGCGAGGGCGAGCTGCGTGACGGGCGGCCAGATCGGCGTCGCGACCAACGGCGTGGCGATCTTCGACGCGCTCGACGCCGGCGACCGCGACGCCGTCGCGCACGAGGTCCAAGACCGCTGCGGCGGGCACCCGCAGCAGCAGGGCACCTACCACTACCACGCGATCCCCGCCTGTCTGACGAAGGGCGATTCCACCCGCGCCCACTCCAGGCTCGTCGGCTACGCCTTCGACGGGTTCCCGATCTACGGGCCGCGCGGCGACGGCGGCCGCCTGCTCACCAACGCCGACCTCGACGCCTGTCACGGCCGCGTCGGGACGGTGACGCTCAACGGCAGGCGGGTGCGGACCTACCACTACGTCGCGACACTCGAGTACCCGTACACGATCGGCTGCTTCCGCGGGACGCCGGTGCGCACGGCGCCGCCCGGCGGCGGCGGTGGTCCCCCCGGCGGTCCGCCGCCCGGGCCGTGAGCTGAGCGCCGCACGTATCGTTCGCGGCCGTGGCCGCGGACAACGGGGACATCACCGCGGTCGTCGCCTGCTTCAACTACGGTGCCTACCTGGGCGAGGCGGTGGACAGTTTGCTCGGGCAGGCGGGCGGCGCCCCGCGCGTGGTGGTGGTGGACGACGGCTCCGACGACCCCGCCACGCTGACGAGCCTGGACGCCCTGCCCGTGGGCGTCGAGCTCGTGCGCCAGCCCAACCGCGGCGTTGGCGCGGCGCGCAACGCCGGCCTCGCGCGCGTCGCCACGCCCTACGCGATCGTGCTCGACGCCGACGACCGCCTCGCCCCCGGCGCGCTGGCGGCGCTGCGGGCGCCGCTCGATGCCGACGCGGAGCTGGGCTTCGCCTACGGCACGATGCGCTTCTTCGGCGACTGGGAGGGCGAGCTGCGCTTTCCGCCGTACGACGCCTACGCGCTGCTGTACCGCCACACGATCGGCCTCAGCGCGCTGGTCCGCCGCGAGGCGATCGAGGCGACGGGCGGCTTCGACCCCGCCTTCGAGCAGTTTGAGGACTGGGAGCTGTGGGTGAACGCGCTCGCCCACGGCTGGCGCGGGCTGCAGGTCGACGCCGTCACGCTGGAATACCGCCGCCACGGCGACACCAAGCTGGCCGCCGACCGCGGGGCCTACCGCCGGGCCTTCCGCCGGATGCGCGCGAAGCACGCCGCGCTGTACCGCGACCGCGCGCGGCTCGCGCGCGAGAGCCGGCTCGGGCCGCTCGGGCGGCTCTGGTACCGAGCCTGGTGGGGCGCCCGGCCGGTGCCGGCTCGCCTCGAGCGAGCGCTGCACGGCGCCCGCTGGCGCGGCGCGCGTACCCGCGGCGGGCGTGACTAGGATGCCCGCCATCCTGGACCGCGTCCCCCGACCGCTGCTCGCGCTGTGGGGCGTCCTGCTCGTCGTGATGGTGGCGTGGGCGCTGTTCCTGCCCCCCTGGCAGAGCCCGGACGAGTCCCAGCACTTCGCCTACGCCCAGTCGGTCGCCGAGCGCTTCGCGCTGCCCGGCGACCGCACGCGCAAGACGCTCTCGACCGAGCAGGCCCTGGCCGACAACCGCTCGCGCAGCGGCCGCGAGGGGCGCATCCCCGGCGCCGAGTGGCGGCCCGAGGCCTTTGCGGCCTGGCAGGAGAAGGAGTCCAAGCTGCCCGGGTCCGCGCGCCGCGACGGCGGCGGACGCAACACCGCCGCGGCGAACCCGCCGCTCTACTACCTCTACGTCGCGCTGCCCTATCGCGTGTTCGACGGCGCCTCGATCCTCGGGCGCCTCACCGCGATGCGGATCTGGTCGGGGCTGCTGCTGCTCGTCACCGCGACGGCCACCTGGCTGCTGGCCGGCGAGCTGCTGGGGCGTTCGCGCACGCTCCAGCTTGCCGCGGCGGCAACCGCCGGGCTCGCGCCGATGACCGCCTTCATGTCGGCGTCGGTGAACCCCGACGCGATGCTCTACGCGCTGTGGAGCCTCGCGCTGTGGCTGGGGGTGCGGATCCTCAGACGCGGGCTCTCGCTCGCCGACGCCGCCGGCCTGTTCGCGGTCGTCGGCCTCGCGGTCACGACCAAGGCGACCAGCTACGCCCTGGTCCCGGCCGCGGTGTTGGTGCTCGCGATCGGGCTCTGGCGCCTGCGGCGGCGGGCGGTGCGCGCGGCGTTGATCGCCGCGCTGGTGGCGGCGGCGGCGTTCGCGATCCCGGCCGGCACCTGGGTGGTCGCGGCGCGCTCGCTGCACCGACCCACCGTCAACCAGGTGACGACCGCCACCGACACCGACACCGGCGTGCCCCTGAAGGCGCGCAACACGTTCAACGTCAAGGGCTTCATCTCCTATGTGCGCCAGTTCTACCTGCCGAACCCGAGCTCGAACGGGGCGCTGTTCCCGAGCACGCTGCCCGTCTACAGCGTGTGGTTCAAGGGCGCGTGGGGGGTGTTCGGCTGGCGCCAGCTGCGCCTCGCTCCGGTGGCCTTCTTCGTGCTCGCCGGGCTGTGCCTGGCGGCGCTCCTGGCGGCCGGGGTGGCGATCGCACGCGGGCGCGTCGCGCTCGACCTGTCGACCGTCGCCTTCCTCCTGCTCGCCGCGCTGGGGCTGCTGCTGGCCCTGCACGTGACCGAGTACCGCGTCATCTTCGTGGCCAAGGAGCGCGGTGACTTCAACCAGGGCCGCTACCTGCTGCCGCTGGTGCCGCTCGGCGGCGTTGCGGTGGCGGCGGGCCTCTCGCTGCTGCGCACGCGCCGGCGGGCGCACGCGGTCGGCGCGCTGCTGGGCCTGCTGGTCACGCTGCAGCTGCTTGCGCTCGGAACCGTCGCGGAGTGGTTCTATGCCTAGGCCGGCCGGCCCCGTGCGCACGTTCCTGCTCGTGCTCGTCGCTGGTCTCGCCCTGCTGCTGGCGATCGCGCTGGGCGACCGCCGCGGGTACCGCCTGCGCGTGCCGTCCGACAGCCAGGTGCTCGTCCGGCCGGGCGAGGAGCGCTGCAGCAGCCTCATCCGCCCGCCCGGCGCCGGGGCCGACCGCGTCCGCTTCTGGGCGCGGGCGTCCAGCGGCGGGACGGTCCCGCCGATCGTCGTCTTCGTGCGCCGCAGCCGCACCGCGCAGACGCTCGCCGACGGCAGCGCGGAGGCGGGCCCGGCCGGTGCGCGCACCGTTCGCCTGCGCGGGTCGGTCGCGGGCTCGCGCAAGGTCGTCGCGTGCTTCCTCAACGCCGGCCCCGACCGCGCGATCCTCACGCCCCGGCCCGGGACGCCGACGCGGGTCACCGTCGAGCGCTCCGACGCGCTCGCGGACTACGCCGACGTCGCGCTCGAGCTCGAGCGCTCCGACGACCGCTCGCTGCTCGCGCTGGTACCGGACGTCTTCGACCGCGCGTCGCTGTTCCGGCCCGGGTGGGTCGGGCCCTGGACCTACTGGTTGCTGCTCGGCGCGCTGGTGATCGGCGTGCCGGCGCTGCTCTCGCGGGCGCTGGCGTCCGCGTCCGCGGAGGACGGGGACGAGGGCGAGGAGTCCAGCCGCGCCTCGACCTGACGCTGGCGCTCCTCGAGCAGCGCCTGGCGTTGGGCCAGCACCTTGGACTGCTCGCTGAGGCGCGAGACCGCGAGGCTGAAGTGGAGCAGCAGCACGAGCACGAAGCCGCCGGCGATCACGAACAGCGCGTTGGGCGGGTAGATGATCCCCAGCGCGTTGGCGATGACCTCCAGCGCATCGCGCCAGACCGCGAGGCCGAGCAGCACGAGCGCGCTGAACAGCCACAGCAGCGCGTAGCGCTCGAGGAAGCGGCGCTGGCGGACGAGCTCGAGCACGATCAGCAGCAGCAGGGCGCAGCCGGCGATGGACACGATCTGGATCGTCGGCATCAGATCGAGTGGGTCGCCGCAACGGGCGCCTCGTCGCCGGGACCGGGAACGGGCCGGCGCCGCGCCAGGCCGACGAAGATCGCCAGCAGCACCTTGACCATGTAGTAGAGCGACTTGCCGGAGGAGATCGAGGAGGACCCGCCGCCGCGCTGGTACATCCGCACGGGAATCTCGCGCATGCGCAGCCGGTGCACGTGCAGCATCAGCACCGCCTCGACCTCCGGGTAATCGTGCGGGTAATCGCGCGCGAACAGCGCGATCGCGCGGCGGTTGTAGAGGCGGAAGCCCGAGGTCGGGTCGCTCACCCGCTGACCGACGAGGCGGGACACGATGAAGGCGAAGATGTGGATGCCCGTGCGGCGGCTGATCGGAGCCGGGTAGCGCTGGTCCTCGGAGAGGAAGCGCGAGCCGCACACCATGTCCACGGTGTAGTCCGCGTTCATGCATTCCCTTAGCCGTTCAATTTCTTCCGGGTCGTGCTGACCGTCGCCGTCGACCTGGACCATGTAGTCGTAGCCGTGCTCGAGCGCGTAGAAGAACCCGGACTGCACCGCGCCGCCGATGCCGAGGTTGAACGGGTGGTGCAGGACGCGCGCGCCCGCGTCCTGCGCGATCCGCTTCGTGTCGTCGGTCGAGCCGTCATCGACGACGAGCACGTCGAAGGCCGGTGCGTGCTCGCGGATCGCGCGCACGACGGAGCCGACGGTGGCCGCCTCGTTGTAGGCGGGGACGACGGCGAGGTATGACGGACCGGAGCTCATGGTGGGGAAGGACGGCTCGTCAGCCCGCCGCGCGGGGCTTGCGATGCGCGGCGGCAGACGGCAAAGGGTAGCGCCGACGCCCACGTCAGCGGTCGGCCGCGATCGCGAAGGCGAACATCCGCTCGGCGTCGATGCGCCCGTACACGGGTCCGCTGTCGAGGAAGTCGCGCTCCCACGCCGCGCCGTAGCGCGGCATGTAGATCTGGAGGAGCGTCTCCCGGAAGCCGCCCTCGACGGGGACCTCCGTCGCGCGGCCGTGCACGGTCACCGCCAGTTCCTCCCCCGGCAGGTGCGTGGCGCTGACCTGCGGCCGCGCGCGGATGTGGCGGAATCGCACCGAGTCCGGTGCCGACCCGAAATGAAAGGCGCCTCGGTAGAAGATCCCGTCGACCGGCCCGACCAGTGGCCTGCCGTCCGCGGTCACCGTCGCCAGCGCGAGCAGGCACATGCCCGTGAGCCGTTCCGCAACCTCCGCGGCGCTCAAACGGCGCTCGGGCGTGTGGATGCGCAGCAGATGCGGCCCGGCGCCGGCGTAGCTGCGATCGAGAAGATCCTGGAGCGCCGAGAGGTCGTCGGCCGTCTCGTGCATCCGCGAGATTCAAGCAGCAGCAGCGGAGAGGGAGGGATTCGAACCCTCGAGCGAGGTTAACCCCCGCTACGCGATTTCCAGTCGCGCCCGTTCAACCGCTCCGGCACCTCTCCAGTGGTTCCCTGAGCGGGACTGGCCCAGGGTATCTCAGAGCTGCCAGGCGCCCCCGCGGAGGATCGGGACCTCCTCGCTGCCTTCGGTGATCCCGTCCACGTCGACGTCGTCGCCGCCGATCATGAAGTCGATGTGGATCTCCGACAGGTTCGCGCGCTCGCGGTCGGGCTCGTCGACCGAGAACCCGTAGGCGCGGCCGAATGCGATGTGGCTGGCCGCGTTCTCGTCCAGGAGCGTGTCGTAGAAGACGGTGTCGAGCGTGCCGATCCGGCCGTCGCGATCCACCAGCGCAACCTCCCCGAGTCGGGCGGCGCCCTCGTCGCGCGCCACCGTCGTGCGCAGCGTGTCGGCGCCGGTCTCGGCCTCGATCGAGACCGCGCGGCCGGCCTCGAAGCGCACCTCCAGGCCGCGGATGATGGTGCCGCCGAGCGCGAGCGGCTTGGTCGCGCGCACGACGCCGTCCACGCGCTCGGGATCGGGCGTCGTGAAGGTCTCCTCCGAGGGCAGGTTGGGGCGGTGGACGATCCCGTCGACGGTCTCGAAGCGCGCGGCCAGCCAGCGCGAGCCAGGCAGCAGCCCGACGCGCAGGTTGGTGCCGGGCCCGCGGAAGCGGATGGCGTCGAAGCGCCGCTCGGTCAGCCGCTCGGCCGCGGAGAGCAGCGTCTCCATCCGCTGGTCCCAGGCGGCCACCGGGTCGGGCTCGTCGAGCCGGCACACGTGCGCGATCTGCTCCCATAGGCGCGCCAGCGCGGCCTCCGGGTCCAGGTCGGGGTGCACGAGCCTCGCCCATGGCTCGGTCGGGCACGGCGCGGCGGTCCAGTTCGTCGTGCGCTGGTTGACGACCTCCGCCACCTCCTTGACCGCGGGGAGCTGGTCGCGGCCGGCGCGAACTGGATCGAGATCGTCCAGGACGCCGGGGGCGGCGGCGCCGGTCAGGCCGATACGCGCGCCGCGGAGCTCGCCGAACTCGAGCACGCGCCGGCCGTACCACGGGGGCACGTACTCCAGGGTCTCGTCGGGAGCGTGCAGGATCCGCTGGCGCTTGACGTGCATGTCGAAGTAGGAGACGTCGACGAACTTCGCGCCCGCGCGGTAGGCGGCGCCCGCGATCGCCCGCGCCAGCTGCTCCTTCCCGGGCTCGGCGCCCACGCCGACCACCTGGCCGGGCTGGACGTTGGCGCCGAAGCCCACGATCAGCTCGGCGAAGCGCTCCACGAGCTCGGGGTCGGGCGGGCTCACGGGCCCAGCTCCACGCGGACCGGCGCGGCGCCCGCCACGGCGACGGCCGCGGCGTAGCCCTCGCCGACGTCGAGGTCGATCACCTGGCGGGGGGCGTCGGGCGGCGGCGTCGACAACCCCGTGCCGGCGCACTTCGCCACGGCCTCGCGGCGGGCCCACGCCCGGTTGAACACGACCGGGCGGTCGGCGGCGGGCGCGGCCCGGACGGCGGCCGCCCCGTCCGCGCCCAGCGCCCGCTCGGCGAGCGCGAGCACGTCGCGGCGCGGGTCGATGCGCTCGACGTCGACGCCGACGTCGCGGTCGCGAACCACGGCGACCAGCCCGAGGTCGCCGGAGTGGGACAGGTTGAAGCGCAGGTGGCCAGCCGCGCCGCCCAGCTCCGGCTTGCCGTGCGGTCCCTCCACGGTCCGGACCGCGTCCGGGGAGATCTCGAGATACGTCGCCAGGATGTCGCGCAGCGCGCGGCCGGCCTCATCGCGATCGCCGGACGGCAGGCGCAGCACGCGGACCTGGTCGGCGAGCAGGGCGGGCGGTGCGGCGCGCATGGCCTCAGACTAGGCGAAGCCGGATCGCGGCTGTGAGACCATCGCGCGGGTGAGTCCCACCGCCCCCACGCACGCGCCGCGGCTCGCGGCGGTCATGCGCTCGGAGGACCGCGTGACGCCGCTCGAGCTGTTCTTCGACCTGGTCTTCGTCCTGGCCATCACGCAGTGCACGGCGCTGATGGCCACCACCCCCACCTGGACGGGCCTGGCCAGAGGGCTGCTCGTCCTCGGCCTCCTGTGGTGGGCCTGGGTCGGCTACGCCTGGCTGACGAGCGTGGTCGACCCCGAGGAGGGCGTCGTCCGCCTCACCATCTTCGGCGCGATGGCGGCCCTGCTCGTGGTCGCGCTGTGCGTGCCACACGCGTTCGGCGATCTGGCACTGCTGTTCGCGTGCGCCTACGGCGCGGTGCGCATCGCCCAGATCGTCCTGTTCATCGTGGCCAGCCGCGACGACCCCGCACTGCGGCAGTCCGTCACCGGGCTGGCGGGCGGCACGGGCGTCGGCATCGCCCTCCTCGTCGCGGGCGCGCTGGTGGGCGGCGAGCTGCAGGGCGTGCTGTGGCTCGTCGCCCTGCTGCTCGACATGGCCGAGCCGTTCTTCTTCGGCGCCGAGGGATGGCGGCTCGCGCCCGGCGCACTTCGCCGAGCGCCACGGCCTGATCGTGATCATCGCGCTGGGCGAATCGATCGTGGCGATCGGTGTGGGAGCCGGAGGCGACGTCGACGCCGGCGTGGTGACTGCGGCACTGCTCGGCGTCGCGGTGGTGGGCGCGCTGTGGTGGTTGTACTTCGACGTGGTCGCGCTCGTGGCCGTGCGCCGCCTGTCCAACGCCAGCGCGGGCCGAGAGCGCAACGAGATCGCGCGCGACTCCTTCTCCTACCTGCACTTCCCGATGGTCGCGGGCATCGTGCTGCTCGCCCTGGGGCTCAAGAAGACGCTCGCGCACGTCGACGACCCGCTGAAGCTCGTCGCGGCGGTGGCGATGCTCGGCGGCACCGCGCTGTACCTGCTCGCGCACGTCGCCTTTCGGTGGCGCAACGTCCACCGCTTCAGCAGCCAGCGACTGGTGTGCGCGATCGTCCTGATCGCGCTGATCCCGGCCGCCGTCGAGCTGCCCGCGCTGGCCACGCTGGGCATCATCGTCGCGCTGCTCGCCGCGCTGATCTCCTACGAGGCGGTGCGCTTCGCCGAGCTGCGCGAGCGGCTGCGCCAGCTGTCGCGCGAGGCCACGGCGGACTAGGGGCCAACCGCCATGCACGACATCGCCGAGTTCCTCCGCGCTCACGAGCCGTTCATGCAGCTGGACGAAGCCGCCCTGGATGCGCTGGCGGCCAGCACCGAGGTCGAGTTCTTCGCCGCCGGGGACGTGATCCTCGGCCAGGGCCAGGCACCCGACGGGTACGCGCGCGTGGTCCGCCGCGGCGCCGTGGACGTGGTGCAGGGTGAACGAGTCCTCGACCGCCTTGGCGAGGGCGAGCTGTTCGGGCACGGGTCGATGCTGTCGGGGCAGGCCGGCGCCGCCGAGCTGCGCGCCGCCGAGGACACCCTCTGCTACCGCCTCCCCGCGGACGAGGTCGACGCGCTGCGGTCGGCCGCGGCGCCGCTCGTGGAACCGGCGGGCCCGGAGTGGCAGCGCGTCGACCAGTTGGTGCGCGAGCGGCCGGTGATCTGCGCGCCGGACGAACAGATCCGGGACGCGGCGCGGCGCATGGTCGAGCACGGCGCCACGAGCGTCCTGGTGCGCGACGCGAGCGGCCGGCTCGGGATCGTCACCGACCACGACCTGCGGGCACGGGTCGTCGCCGGCGCGGCGCCACTCGACGGACCAGTGCGCTTGGTGATGAGCGCCCCGGCCTTCACCGTGGAGCCCGACCGCATCGGCGCCGATGTCATGCTGGCCATGCTGGAACGCGGCATCAACCATGTCCCGGTGGTGACCCCGCGGGGCGAGGTCATCGGGGTGGTGCGGGGGATCGACCTCCTTGCCGCGCACACCCACACACCCTTCGTGCTGCGCCGGTCGATCGCGCGGGCGCCCGACGCGGCGGGCGTCGCGGAGGCCGCCGGCGGGCTGGACCGGGCCGTCGTGGCGCTCCACGACTCGCGTGTCCCCCCCGGGCGGATCAGCGCCGTGATCTCGATCGTCGCGGACGCCGCGACCCGGCGCCTCGTCGAGCTGGCCGTCGAACGCCACGGCCCACCCGCGGCGGGCTTCACGTGGCTCGCGCTGGGCAGCCACGGCCGCCGCGAGGCGATGCCCGCCTCGGACCTCGACTCCGCGGTGTCCTGGGAGCAGGGTGGCGACGACCCCGACCCGCGAACGCGGGCCGTCGTGGACGACGTGCTGACGGGACTCGCCCGGTGCGGGTTCACCTCCGACGAGCACGGCGCCACGGCCGGCAGCTCCCTGTTCGCGCGCTCCGCGGAGGGGTGGCGCACGCAGATCCAGTCGCTCCTCGACGACCCCGACCGCGACCGCGCGCTGATCCTCGTCTCGCTGCTCGACGACGCGCGACTGGTCGTCGGGGACGACAGCGTGGACCGCCTGTTCGGCGACCTCGGGGATGCGCGGCGCAGGTCGCTCCTGCTGCGGCTGATGCTGCGCCTGGCGCTTGCCCACCGGCCACCGACGGGCTTCCTTCGCGACATCGTCGTCGAGCACTCCGGGGAGCACCGCGGCCACTTCGACATCAAGCACGGCGGCCTGCTGCCGATCGTGAACGTCGCACGCTATGCGAGCCTCGCGGCCGGGACGCGTCCCACCTCGACGCCCGAACGGCTCGCGGTGGCGGCCGATGCGGGCACGCTGCCGGACGACATCGGCGGCAGTCTGGCGGAGGCCTTCGACGTGCTTTGCCGGCTGCGCCTGGACCACCAGGTCGAGCAGCTGCGCAGCGGCCGGCCGGCGGACGAGTACGTCGACCCCAAGGGGCTCAGCCCCCTCACCCGGCGCCACCTGCGCGACGCCTTCCGCGCCGTGGCGGGCGCGCAGCGGGCCCTGACCAATGAGCTCCGCTTCAACTGAGCGCTACCGCGAGGCCCGTCTGGATCCACGGTCGACCCCATGGCGGGCCGCGCGCTTCGCCGTGGTCGACCTCGAGACCACGGGCCTCGATCCAGCCCGCGACGAGATCATCTCCTGGGCCGTGGTGCCGGTGGACACCGGCCGCGTCGTCGTCGGCGCGACGCGCCAGGGGCTGATCCGCCCGCACGCGATGCCGACCGGGGAGACGATTCGGATTCACGGCCTGCGCGCCGCCGACCTCGAGCGCGCCCCACCGCTCGCCGCCGCGATCGACCCGCTTCTCGACGCGCTCGCCGAACGGCGGCTGGTGGCCCACGTCGCCGCGATCGAACGCGGCTTCCTGTCCCGCGCGCTGGGCACCGCGGGCGTCGAGGTCCACGAGCCGATCATCGACACCGCGCGGCTGGCGTCCGGCTGGCTGCGCCACCAGCGCGTGACCGTGCGCCACCCGATCGGGCTCGGGGACCTCGCCCGCCGGCTCGGCCTGCCCGTCCACCGCCCGCACCACGCGGACGGCGATGCGCTCACGACCGCCCAGGTGTTCGTCGCGCTGGCGTCGCACCTGGAGGGCCGCCGCGAGCTGACGGTTCGCCGCCTCGAGCGCCTCAGCGCGCGCGGGGGGCGCGCCCGCCCGGGCGCGGGCCTGCTGCATCTGGTGCGCCGCTAGCACGCCGGCAGCGCCGCGCGGACGGGAGGAGGAAGGCGCCCTCGAGGCCGGCGAGCAGGGAGATCGCGAGCTCGCGCGCCCGTGCATCCCGGATCCCGGCCTGGGCGAGGTACCCGGCCGTGCCGTCGATCGCGCGTGGCTATCCTCGGCCCCGGTGACACCTGCGAAGCCCCTGGTCGGCGCCCATGTCGAACCGAAGCGCCCGCTCGAGGCCGCCGCCGAGCTCGGGGCCGACTGCGTCCAGATCTTCCTCTCCGATCCGCAGGGCTGGGAGAAGCCTCCTCCACGGCCGGACGCGAACGAGCTGCGCGACTCGGACATCCCGGTCTACGTCCATGCCCCGTACCTGATCAACGTCTGCTCGCCGAAGAGCAACGTCCGCTACGGCTCGCGCAAGATCCTCCAGCAGACCTGCGACGCGGCGGCCGAGGTCGGTGCGGTGGCGGTGATCGTCCACCCCGGCCATGCGGAGGACGGCATCGAGCCCGGCGTGGGCCGCTGGACGCGGACGCTCGACATGCTCCACTCCGACGTTCCCGTCTACCTCGAGAACACCGCCGGGGGCGACAACGCCGTCGCGCGCCGGTTCGACGCGCTCGAGCTGCTCTGGGATGCCGTGGCGGCGGCCGACTCCGAGGTCCCGATCGGGTTCTGCTTCGACACCTGCCACGCCCACGCCGCGGGGGAGAACCTCGATGACGCCGTCGACCGGGTCGAGGCGATCGTCGGGCGGATCGACCTGGTCCACGCCAACGACTCGCGCGACCCGCCGGGCACGGGCGCCGATCGTCACGCCAACCTCGGCCGCGGCACGATCGACCCCGACGTGCTGCGGGCGATGATCCGCGCGACGGGCGCGCCGGTCGTCTGCGAGACCCCGGGGACGCTCGCGGACATTCGCGCCGATCTCGAGTTCGTCCGCGCCGCCCTCGGCTAGTTCGCCCGCGCTCAGCGAAGGATCTCGACCAGCAGCACCCACGCGTTCGCTACACCGGCCACGATCGCGAAGACCATGCCGCTCACGGTCCAATAGAGCCCGCCACCGGTCTCGGCGAGGAGGCTCACCCCGCCGATCACAAGCGGCAGCGTCCCCGCCGCGATCAGAAGTTGGCGAGTGATCAACACGGACCCCGGCACGACGCGTTTCTTCGAGAGGCTTTGCTTCGACAGCACCGCGATCGCGGCTCCGAATATCAGACCCTCGCCGAGCAGCTCAGCTCCGAGAGCTGTGCGGCTCTGGCCTGGAATCAAGCCGATGATCGAGACAACGACAACGCTGAGCAGCAGGGCCACGGTCATCTGGGCGCGTGCCGGAAGCTCCTCGAATTTCAGGATGCGTTCGACGTTGATTGAGACCGCTACGAATACGAGTCCGGCGAGTGCCGCCGAAGCACCGGCACTTGCGACGAACAGGTCGCTCCACTCAGGGGCGTTGTAGGCGGCCAAGGTCTTCGTGGTGCTCTACGGGTGTTCGTCGCCCCGGTCCGGTCACAATCCAAGGCGAGTTCGCGTTCATGATGCTGCCCGATGGCCAACCGCAGTTCAAGGGGCGGACGGTCTGACCGCCTACGCGGGCGTCGTGCGTGTGTGCGGGGGGTTTCGTGCCTTGCTAGCGGAGGGGGTGGGATTCGAACCCACGGTAGACCTAACGGCCCACAACGGTTTTCGAGACCGCCCCGTTCAACCACTCCGGCACCCCTCCGGGGGACGGCAGTCGGGGGCGCCAAGGCTAGTACACCGCTCAGCGCGCGTAGATCGGCACGGCCGCCTGCGTCGCGTCGCGCTCACCGGGGAAGTAGTTGACGGCCAGCGTCGCGTAATGGTGCCCGAAGCGAAGCGCGTAGAACTGCACGCGGGCGTTGCCGCCGAGCAGCTCGACGTCCGCGGACTTGGCGCTGCGCAGGGCGGGCGCGACGATGTCGGGGGCGGCGAAGTGCGCGTCGCAGAGCTCCTGCCTGCCGCCCTGCTCGTCGATCTGCGCGTAGTGCACGTACTGGTCGCAGTTGCGGTTGCGAACCGCGTCGAGCCACCCCTGGGCCGCGGTGTCGAACGGGATCTGGTCGTTCGCCCGGGTCTCCGCGGTGCGCTGCCGCGTCCCGTAGCCGTTGAAGATCTTCCAGCGGCCGTCGGGGGCGAGGCCGAGCGTGAAGGTGATCCCCGCCGGCAGCACGGGGGCGGTGGCGTCGACCACGGCGCCCGTGCCGTACTGCTCCGCGCCGGTGAAGCGGATGCCGGTGAACCGCTTCTTGACCTCGGCGCACCCGGGCGGGATCAGGTTGTTCAGCGCGCGGTAGCCCCGGCAGGTCGGCGAGGCGATCGCGGCGGCAAGGCGAGCCTCGAATGCCTGCAGCGTCTCCTTCGGCCGCGGGTCGGAGCCGCGCGTCGCGGCCGTCGCGGTCTTCCGATGCTTTCCGCTCCCGCCGCCCTGCGTGACGACGGCGACCACGACGGCTCCGACCGCAACCGCGATCACTGCGATGCTGGCGAGATGCAGCCGCGAGATGCCACCGCGCTCGGGCTCGCGCCCGAAGGGATCCGGCGACGGCGACGGCGTCACGGGCTCAGACTATCTCCGGTCCCCGAAGAAGTCCTGCAGCAGCGCGGCGGCATCGTCGGCCAGCAGTCCCCCGGCCACCTCCGGGCGATGGTTGAGGCGCGGCTCGCCGAGCACGTCGAGCACGCTGCCGGCCGCCCCCGCCTTCGGATCGGAGGCGGCGAACACCACCCGGGAGACCCGCGCGAGCACGATCGCGCCCGCGCACATCGCGCACGGCTCGAGCGTGACGTACAGGACGGCGTCGATCAGCCGCCATGACCCCAGCCCCCGCGCCGCTTCGCGCAGGGCGATCGTCTCGGCGTGCGCCGTCGGGTCCTGGCGCAGCTCGCGCTCGTTGCACCCGACCCCGATCACCTCGCCCTCGTGCACCACGACCGCCCCGATCGGGACGTCATCGTGCTCGAGCGCGCGCTCGGCTTCGCGCAGGGCTAGACGCATGAAGTATTCATCTCGGGGAAAGAAATGGGGGCGCATCGCGAGCCTCCGTCGTTCCCGGACGGGCCCGGGTGGCCGAACTGCGCCAGGAAATACGCGCTATCCGGGAAACTTTGACCTGCCGATGATGTCTTAACAGGCGCACCGCGGTCCCCCACCGCGGTTCCGACCAGTGAGAATCTCTCGAATCCCTCCTTTGCTCGCGGGCGTCGCAGCCCTCGCCCTCGCCGCGGCCGCCCCCGTGGCCGCAGCCCCGTACCGCTCGGACGAGGTGATCGTGCGCTACGCCGAGGGCACGTCCCAGGCCCAGGCGCAGGCGGCGCTCCACAGCACCGGGACCGCGGCCGGCGAGACCGCCGGACCGGGCGCCCAGGTGCTTCACATCCGTGACGGCGGGAGCGTGCGCACGACCATCGGCGAGCTGGACCGCCAGCCCGGCGTCAGCTACGCCGTGCCGAACTACGTCGCCCACGCGGCCGGCTTCGTCCCCAACGACCCCGGCCGCGGCCGCACCACCGCCGGATGGCAGTCGGTGCAGTGGAACTTCCTCGCGTCGACCGGGATCGACGCGCCCGACGCATGGAGCAACGCGGCGGCGCTCGGCGCGCCCGGCGGCCGCGGCGTGACCGTGGCCGTGCTCGACACCGGCATCGCGTACGAGAACCGCGGATCGTTCCGCCGCTCACCTGACTTCACCGCGTCGAGCTTCGCAGGCGGCTACGACTTCGTCGATCTCGACTCACACCCCGACGACCTCAACGGGCACGGCACGTTCATCGCGGGCGTGATCGCGGAGTCGACCAACAACGGCCGCAATCTCACGGGCTTGGCGTACGGCGCCAAGCTGATGCCGGTGCGCGTGCTCGACGCGGACGGTCTCGGCGACGCGGCCTCGATCGGCCGCGGCATCCGCTGGGCGGTCAACCACGGCGCGCGCGTGGTGAACCTCTCCCTCGAGTTCGACCCCTCGACCCCCCGCTCGCAGATCCCCGAGGTGCTGAGCGCGATCCGCTATGCGCACGCGAAGGGCGTCGTGGTCGTGGCCGCGTCGGGCAACGAGGCGGAGCGGGCGATCGCCTACCCGGCGCGCGCCGGAGGCGTCATCTCGGTCGGCGCGACCACGGAGCACGTGTGTCTGGCGGACTACTCCAACACCGGCTCGGGGCTGGACCTCGTCGCCCCGGGCGGTGGTGCCGACGCCGACTTCCCCGAGGACCCGGTCCACTGCCAGCCCGGCGGGAAGCCCGGCCGCGACGTCTACCAGCTCACCTTCACCGGCGGCTCGCTGCGCCGCTTCGGCCTGCCTTCCGGCTACCAGGGCACGTCGATGGCCACGCCGCACGTTTCGGCTGCCGCCGCGCTCGTGATCGCCACGCGCATTGTCGGCCGCAGGCCCTCGCCCGACGCCGTCGAGAAGCGCCTCGAGGCAACCGCCCGCGACCTCGGCACCCCGGGCTACGACTCCCGCTACGGCTACGGGCTGCTCAACGCCGGCGCCGCAACGCAGCCGCCGGGGGCCGCGAAGCGCCGCTAGGCCCGTCTACGTCGTGCGGATGATGAGCACGGAACACGGCGCGTGGTGGCTCACCTTGTTCGGCACCGAGCCGAGCAGGAATCGCTTGGCGCCGGTCATGCCCTTGTTCCCGACGACGATGAGGCCTGCCTTCTCCTCCTCGGCGACGTCGAGGATCGCGTCGGCCGGGTCGCCCTCGCGCGCGTAGGTCTTGACCGACACGCCCGCCTTGTCGATCTCGGCGGCCGCCTCCTTGAGCGTGGCGTCGACGTCCTCGCGGGGGTTGACCATCCACTCCATGTCCTGCGGAACCTCGCGCTGCTCCTCCCGCAGGCGGGTACTCGACACCGGCTCGTAGGCGCTCACGAGGTCGATCGTGTCGCCGACGTTCTTCGCCAGCTCGGTCGCCTGGCGGACGGCCTCCTTGGCCGTCTCCGACCCGTCGGTGCCCACCACGATCGATCCGAACATTGCTCTCCTCTCGCCGCTCCGTGAACGGGCGCATCATATTCCGGTCGCGGGGGCGCGGCTCAGGAGATGCGAACGATGGCGATCACCATGCCGGCGAGCACCGCCACGACGATCGCCACCTGCATCCAGATCCACGACCGGGGCATCGTCTCCAACCCTACGCTTCGGCGGGAGTGTGCTCCTTCGCCTCGACGTGCGTCACCGGCAGCCCGAGCCCGCTCACCTTGCTCGGCAGGTCGAGCTTGAGCCAGCGCGACACGCGCGCGGGCAGCGTCGACAGGATGATCTCGTCGAAGCCCCGGAGATTGACGGCGTCCTGGATCGCGGCGAGCGGCTCCGGATCGCCGACGATGCCCTCGACGTCGCCCCCGGCCGCCTGCCGCAGCAACGGAAGCGCGAGCTCGAGCACCGCCTCGGACTCGGAGACGTCGGTGTCCTCGGCGTCGATCACCCTGTGCAGGCCGTGCGTGAAATGCGGCACCAGGAGCGTGAAGACCGCGGGGCTCCTGGCGGCTCGCTCGCGTACAGCCTCGATCAGCGCGGGCGTGGCGGCCGTGCGGTTGGCGACGACGAGAACTCGAGCGGAATCAGCCATGCGTTCGCCCCTTAACGACTCGGACCAGCGACTGCCTGACGACTCTAGTCCTCGGGCGGCCTGCGCACAACGGCCACGACGGTGAGCAGCAGGATCTTCACGTCGAGCCACAGCGACCAGTTCTCGATGTAGAAGTTGTCCCACTCGACGCGGTCGGCGAGGGAGGTCTGGCCGCGGAAGCCGTTGACCTGCGCCCAACCGGTGATCCCGGACTTGACCCGGTGGCGATCGCCGTAGCGGTCGATGTCGTCGTCGAACAGCGACACGAACTCCGGGCGCTCTGGCCGCGGCCCGACGAGGCTCATCTCGCCGCGCACGACGTTGAGGAGCTGCGGAAGCTCGTCCAGCGCGGTGCGCCGGATGAAGCGCCCGAACCTCGTCCGCCGGTCATCGCCCTCGACGCCGCCCGGCGCCGAGCCGCGTGCCGGACTGAACTCGCGGGCGTTCTTCCGCCGCTCTCGCATCGACCGGAACTTGAGCATGTCGAACACCTGGCCGTCGCGGCCCACGCGGCGCTGGCGGAACAGGATCGGGCCGGGCGAGGAGAGCTTCACGCCGAGCGCGACGGCCAGCAGCACCGGGCTCAGCAGCGCGATGATCAGGGCCGAGGCGACTCGGTCGAAACTGTGCTTGATGGTGAACTGCCAGCCCTTGGGGTCGACCGCGCGCAGCGCCAGCAGCGGCAGCCCGCCGAGATGGTCGAGCGCGACGCGCTCGTTGATGCCCTCGTACAGCCGCGGGACCAGCGAGACCTGCAGCCCGAGCTCGTCGCAGCGCCGCACGATCGGCACGAGCGTCTGGTCGCGGTCGCGCGAGAAGGCGAGGATCACGTGCTCCACCCCACGCTGGGCGACGATGTGCTCGAGGTCGGCGGGCGCGCCGAGCACCGGGGCGCGGCGGTCCACGACCTCGAGGCTGGGCGGCGGGTCGGCGTCCAGGAACCCGATCGGCCGGAGGCCGTACTCCGGGTGGTCCTCGAGCCGGCGCGCCACGTGCGCGCCCACACGTCCAGCGCCCACGATCAGCGTCGCCTTGCCCAGCAGCCCGCGCGCCCGCGCCCGCCGCTGCGAGCTGACGAGCAGGACGCGCGCCGCGCCCACGTACACGAGCGCGAACAGCCACGCGCGCGCCACCAGGCCGGCCGGGCGCGCGCCGGGGTCGGCGAAGGTGACGACCGCGAGGCAGGCCATCGCCGCGACCGAGATCGAGCTGACGACCGGCGCAATCCCGTCGAGGATCGAGATGACCAGCTCCTGCTTGTACATCCCGCGGAGGTGGAGCAGGCCGACGACGAGGATCGGGAAGAAGTACAACGCCTCCTGGCCGTCAAGCGAGACCTTCGCCGCCCGCGCGCCCACGATCGCGGCCGCGACCGCGAGGGCCAGCATGACGAGGTCGACGACGAGGCGCAGCCAGGCGAACCCCGGGCCGTCGAGCAGCCACTCCGCGGTCAGGCGCGGGCGACCCCGCTCCCGTGTCGCGAGCTGGAGCTTCGGGTCCGCCCGATCGACGGGATGAACGGTCATGTCAGTTCCCTCGCCAGCTGGCTTCCTGCGTGCAGGTTGTACCTCACTCATGGCCGACGCGCACCTCTTGCAGGGGAACGGTTACCCGGGGCGCCGACGCGGCGCCCTCGACAGTAGTGTCGGCAAAGCTTGGCGACTAGGTGAGCGCCGGGCGCCATGATGCGCCGCGCCCGGGCTCGACCGGCGAACCAGCGCTCGACGAGGTTCAGCCAAGAGCTGTAGGTCGGCGTGAAGTGCAGATTGAAGCGCGGGTGGCGCAGCAGCCAGCGCTGGATCGACGGGGTCTTGTGCGTCGAGGAGTTGTCGAGCACCACGTGGACGTCCAGATGCGCCGGCACCGAGCTATCGACCAGGTTGAGGAACCGGCGGAACTCCTCGGCGCGATGGCGCGGCGACATGTCGGCGATCACCTGACCGGAGGCGACGTCGAGCGCGGCGTAGAGGTTCGTGGTGCCGTTGCGCACGTAGTCGTGGGTGCGCCGCTCGGGCACCCCGGGCATCAGCGGCAGCACCGGCGCCGAGCGGTCAAGCGCCTGGATCTGGGACTTCTCATCGACACACAGCACCACCGCGGCATCGGGAGGGTTCAGATACAGCCCGACGATGTCTCTGACCTTGTCGATGAACTGCGGATCGGGCGAGAGCTTGAAGGCCTCGGTCTGATGCGGTTTGAGCCCAAACGCCCGCCAGATCCGGCTGATCGCCGACTGGCTCATCCCCGTCGCCTGAGCCATCGAGCGCGTCGACCAATGCGTTGCGTCAGGCGGCTGCTCTTCGAGCGTCTTGACGATCACCCGCTCGATCCGATCATCGCCGATCGAACGCGGCTTCCCCGGCCGCGGCTCGTCGTGCAACCCATCAAAGCCACGCCGGGCGAAGCGACCCCGCCACTTGCCCACAGTCGACTTCGTGCACCCCAAACGGGCCGCGATCTCCTTGCTCGCCACCCCATCAGCCGCCGCCAACACGATCTTGCAGCGCAATGCCAGCGCCTGCGCGCTCTTGGGGCGGCGAGCCCAGCGCTCGAGCACCTCCCGCTCCTCGTCGCTGAGCACCACCTCGACACGCTGCGCCATAACCGCCTCCCATCGTCGTAGATAACGACGATGGATTCGCCCCCGAACCCAACAAGCCTGCGAACTAACGACTCAGGTCACTAGCCGTCGTGGCGCGCCGCGCGGCCGGACAGGCGGCGCAGACCCGCGCCCAGGAGCACCAGACCGCCGCCGACCACGACCGCGAACGCGAGGTCCATGCCGCTGAACGGCAGCAGGTCGCCGCTCGCCTGCTGCGGGCTCGTGGCAGGGCTCGCGGCATCCCGCGCACCCGCGCGCTGGATGTCCGACTGCGAACTGCCGCCCGGCGTGTTGTAGCCCTCCTGGGCCGGCGTCGCCGCGAGCGCGCCGGGAGCGAGGACGAGCAGTGCGACGACGGAGCAGTGCGAGCGCTGCGCGTTGCGATTCCGCGCGCGGAGGCATCTATGTATCGGATGGTACGCAGCGCCTGTGGCAATTGCCACGGCACGTGTCAGCGCACGAGATCACCGCGAGAGCTTGCGCGCGCCCCGGAGGATCTGCTGGTTCGCCTCATCGATGCTCAGCGGCTTCCCGCGGCTGAGGCGATCGAGCGCCTCGCGGGCGAGCGCGTCGTGCGGATTGCGCGCGAGCGCCTGCCTGAAGTAGCGCTGGCCGGCCGCCGAATCCCCCTGCTCCGAGGCGATCAGACCCAGCTCGAAGACCGCGTACTCGCCGCGCGGGTTGCGCTCCAGCGCGGCGAGGAACGCGTGCCGCGCGTGGTTGAGGTCGCCGATCCGCAGGGCGATGCTCCCCGCGATCAGCGACGGGCGATCCGAGAGCGGGTTGAGCTCCGCCGCCCGGTCGAGGCGGTCGAACGCCGCGCGCGTATCGCGCGGCCATTCGGTCGCGGCGGCGCGCACGTCACGCTCGGCCAGCCAGGGCAGGACAACCGAGATCGCAGCCACGAGCGCGGCGACCGCGACGAGCGCGCGCGTCGCCCACCGCGGCAGCCGCGGCCGCGTCGCGTCGTCGCCGGCGGCGGCCGCCTCGCGTCGCGGCAGCAGCGCGCAGGCGAGCCCGAGCATTGCGAACGCTGCGCCTCCGAGCGACGCGAACTCCCAGAACCAGTCGAACGACCCGTGCACCAGCCAGTACAGGAAGACCAGGGTCGCGCCACCGGCGGCGGCGCCCGCGAGCCGGCCGGCGCCGCGCCGCATCGCCGCCACCGCCCCGACGAGCGCGGCGCCGATCGCGGCGACCAGGAGCAACGCGCCCACCACCCCGGTCTGCGACAGAGTGCGCAGCTCGAGCGAGTGCGGGTAGCGCGGGGTCTCGTCGCTGCGGCGCCCGATCAGGTAGTACTGGCCGAAGTTGTCGGCCCCCATCCCGACCCACGGGTGCGTGGTGAACCCATCGAGCGCGACCCGGTAGAAGTCGTAGCGGTTGCTGCCGAGTCCCTGGGTCAGGCGCGACTCGCCGGGCGCCCTCGACTTGTAGCCGCCTTTGAACGACTTCCACTCGCGCTGGGCCCGCGCGGCCGGGTCCCCGACCGCGACAAGGCCACCGAGCAGCAGGGCCACGGCGCAGGCGACGCCGACCGCCCCGACGACGCGGCGGCCAGTTCGGCGGGCGCCGTTCGTCAGCGGCGCGCGGCGGTCCACCAGCGCGATCGCCGCCCACAGAACGGCCACCGCTCCGGCGGCGAGCAGGACCGGGCCGACGGCGTCGGCGCCGGCCCCGCGGTCGGTGTTGAGCTTGTCGCCGATGTCGAGCAGCCGCGGCGTGAGGAGCCCGACCGCAGCTGCGATCGGGACCAGCGCGCCGAACGTCCGCGCCCGATCGGGCACGAGCACGAACAGCAACAGGAGCACGATCGGCAGCGAGTACACGGCCCCGCGACTCTGCGTCAGCAGCACGGCGCCGCAGAGCACGACCGCGCTTCCCGCCAGGACTCCCCGCAGCCACCACGCGACCTCGCGGCGGCCCGCCAGCACGATCGCCGGCCACACCGGCATGAAGAACGTCGCCGCGGCGGCGTTCGGATAGCCGGCCGGATCGCCCAGGCGGTCCCCCAGGAACGCCTTCGCCTCCGAAGCTCCGGCGCCCAGTCGCAGCAGCACGACGGCGGCGAACACCGTCATCGCGAGTGTCCAGGTCACGAGCACCACGGTCGCCGTCCCCTCGCGCTGGGACCACAGGGCGAACAGGCAGAACACGATGAGGTAGAGCAGCGTCCGGTTGGCCCCGTCCCACGCCTCGCCTTGAGCGTCGGACCACAGGATCGAAAGGAAGCTCCAGGCGGTGAATGCGGCCAGCAGGGCGGCCGCCAACAAGACCGGTCGCGGCACGTCGCGCAGCCGGATCGGGGCCACGTAGGCGACGAGGGCCACGAGGGCGATCAGGAACAGCGCGCACGGGTACCAGGTGAGGCTCGTGAACCCGGCGTTCCGCAGGAACGACCGCCCACCGGCGGAGCTCTCACCGAGCGAGACCATGACGAGCAGGACCACCACGCCGAGGAGCGGGGGCAGCGCGACAGGCGCGGCCTTCGCGATCCGGTCGGAGACGGCGCGCTCCGTCAAGACTCGATCGGGTAGCCGGCCTGCCGCCACGCCGGCATGCCCCCGCCGGCCACGTGCAGCACGGTCTCCACCCCCAGGCGCTGGACCAGCCCGGCGGCGACGGCGCTGCGCTGCCCGGACGCGCAGATCACGGCGATCGCCCGGGCCGGGTCCAGCGCCGCCGGCAGCGCGTGGAGGTCGTGATAGGCGGTGTGGGTAGCGCCGGGGATGTGACCCTCGTGCCACTCGTCCGCCTCGCGCACGTCGAGGACCTGGAGGCCGGGATCGCTCTGCGTGCGCTCGTGCAGGCCGGGCACGTCGATGCGCTCGACCCGCCGGACGTCCCGGCCCTCGAGCCGCCAGCTCGTCATCCCGCCGGCGAGATAGCCGCTCACCGTGCGCACACCGACCGCGGCGGCGAGGCCGGCGGCGAGATGGGCGTCGGCGTCGTCGCGCCCGACCAGCACCACCTCCTGGTCGGGCTCGGCGAGCCAGGCGAGCTTCGTGCCGAAGCCCCCGTGCAGCGCGGTGACGCACACCGAGCCGTCGACGTGCGCCTCGTCGAACTGGAGGTCCGTGCGCACGTCCACCACGAGCGCGCCGCGATCCCGGCGCTGCTCAATCTGGCGCGGGCTGAGCGGCAGGAGCTCGGTCGTGCCCGTGTCGAGCGGCCCGCGGTTGAGCTCGACGATGCGGCGGAAGTTCGGCGGCTGCGGGCGCAGTGCGGCCAGCGCGGCGGTCACGAACCCGTCCTCGTCCGCCTCCTGGAGCAGCGGGCTGTGGCGGCGCTCGAAGCCGACCGTCGAGGACACCTTCATGTCCATCGCCGGGCCGCCGCAGAGCGAGCCGCCGACGTGGCCGGGCCAGACCTCGGTCTCGTCCCCCAGCGACAGCAGCCGCTCGTGCAGCGAGTGGTACATCTCGCGCGCGCCCTCCTCCTTCTCGACGGCGAGGTCGGGACGGGCGATGTCGCCGACGAACAGCGAGTCGCCCGTCAGCACCGCCCACGGCTCGGGCGCGCGCTCGCTGTCGATCACGAGGAAGGCCGAGTGCTCGGGCCGGTGGCCCGGGGCGTGGACGGCGCGGACGTGCACCGGCCCAGCTCGAGCGTCCAGCCGTCGTCGAACGGCTCGTGGTCGTACTCCGGCGCCGCGAGCCGGTGGATGTGGATCGTGGCGCCGGTCGCGGCGGCCAGCCGGCCGTGGCCGGAGACGTGGTCGGCGTGGGTGTGGGTCTCGAGCACGTGCTCGATGCGCACGTCCAGATAGCGGGCGAGGGCGAGGTACTCGTCGATCTCCAGGCGCGGGTCGACGACCGCGGCGACGCCCGCGTCCTCGTCGCCGACGACGTAGGAGGCGCAGCCGAGATCCTCGTGCAGAAGCTGGCGGAATATCATGCGCTGCTGATGATCTTCGCACCTGCCCCCGCGGCACAGCGGGTGGGCGCTTGAACGTCGGGAACCGTTCCCGCGCTGCGGTGGTGCGGGCACCGGTTCAACCAGGCCACTATCGCGCGCTGGCCAACATGGCGCGCCTGTGTCCCCGGTTCCCTGACGTCCTGCGACGCTACCTCACCGCCCAAGGGGACTACCCCTACCGCGGCGCCGTCCGTACGCCACTCG
Source organism: uncultured Actinomycetes bacterium (assembly GCA_963725645.1). Lineage (GTDB taxonomy): Bacteria > Actinomycetota > Thermoleophilia > Solirubrobacterales > Solirubrobacteraceae > JALYZC01. The sequence continues at coordinate 661,138 of CAVRZD010000006.1, read as the reverse complement.
GCGTCGTCGCCCCCACCCTGCACTCCAGCCACGACGTTTCCACGCTCGTCGAGGTGTTCTGCCGGCTCGACTACGGGGCGAGCGACGACGTCGGGGTCGTCGTCGACATCGGGTCGAACATCGGGATCAGCGCTCTGTACTTCCTCACCCGCAACGCCACTTCTCGCTGCTACCTGTTCGAGCCCGATCCTCGCAACTGCGAGCGCCTCGCCCATAATCTCGCTGCCTTCCGCCCGCGTTGGGAGATCGAGCAGGCCGCGGTTGCACTCGAGGCTGGGACCGCCGAGTTCGGCGTCGAGGAGACGGGGCGCTACGGCGGCATCGGCATCGCCACTGAACGCAGCATCAGGGTCACGACGCACGAGATCAACGCCGCGCTGGAGCGGATACTGGCGCAGGAGGCTGGGATCGACCTGCTCAAGATCGACGTCGAGGGGCTCGAGACCGACCTCGTCGCGGCCATCCGGCCCGAGCTGCTCGAGCGCATCGGATGCATCTACTTCGAGACCAACGACCCCGCCGATCTCCATCCAGACCGGTACCACCACAGCTACGTGAACCAGACGAACCGGCTGCTTCGACGGAACGCGCCGCTGCCGCGGACGGAGCCGCGGCCCCGCGCACCCTCGGAAGACGAAGTGGGCAGCACGCTCTCGTCGAGGTTTCCAAAAATCGCCGTCGTGCACGAATGGCTGACGCTCCCCGGCGGCTCGGAGAAGGTCGTGCTGGCACTGCTCGGCCTATTCCCGCAGGCGACGGTCTACACGTCGATCTACGACCCCGAGCCGTGGCCCGAGCTGCTCGCGAGTCGCCCTGTCCACACCTCGTTCCTCGATCGAATTCCTGGCGCGCGCTCGATCTATCCGCGTCTGCTACCGCTGATGAACACAGCCTTCGAGTCCTTCGACCTCAGCGGCTTCGACCTTGTCCTGTCCAGCAACCATGCCTGCGCCAAGAACGTGCTGACGACGCCCGAGACGCTCCACGTCTGCTACTGCCACACCCCCATGCGCTACGCGTGGGAGCCCGAGTTCCTACGCGACGAGGCGATCGGCCCGCTCGCGCGAGTCGCGATGCCGGTGATCGCCGGGCGGCTGCGCCGAGACGATCTCGCCGGAGCCGAACGCCCGGACGCGTTTGTGGCCAACTCCTCGCACGTGGCCGCCCGGATCGAGAAGTACTACCGGCGAGATGCTTACGTGGTTCATCCGCCGGTCGACGTGGGCCCGCTGCTCGAGCGGCCACGGGACGTTCGGGACTACTATCTCGTCCTCGGCCGGCTCGTCCCGTACAAACGCGCCGACGTTGCGGTGGCGGCGTGCGAGCGGCTCGGCCGCCCACTGAAGGTCGCGGGGGCCGGGCGTGCGATGCCGTCCGTGCGCGCGCTCGCGGGCGCCCACACCGAACTGCTCGGCCACGTTGACGACGAGGCGATCCCCGGTTTGCTCTCGGGCGCCCGCGCACTGCTGTTCCCAGGCCAGGAGGATTTCGGCATCGTGCCCGTCGAAGCACAGGCGGCGGGCGTGCCTGTGATCGCGTACGGAGTCGGTGGCGTGCGCGATTCGGTGATCGATGGCGAGACCGGGCTCCTCTACGCTGATCCCAGCGTCGACGGCTTGGCGGCCGCCATCCTTGACTTCGAGCGCCGTGAGTTCGACGAGGCAGCCGTTCGTGACAACGCACGCCGGTTCGGCCTCGAGCGCTTCGTCGCCGGCATGACCGAGGTTCTCGACCGATTGGAGCCCCTCGCCGGCACGACGTGATCACCGAGTCCGACGGAGACTTCACCGCCGCTCAGAACCCGGATCTGCTGATCGCAAACGGTGGTTCGTAGCCGCCCGAATCGAGCAGTATCATCGGCTCAATGCCCTGGTGGTTCTTCCTTCGGTCGACGTAGCGCCTCTGCGCGCCCGACTGCGGAACCCAGACGACTGCCGCCTCGTGCTCGGCCCCCACACCCAGCTTCGCGATTTCGCGCTCGATCGAGATACCGGGCTGCTTTACGACGGGCCGAGGGTTGCGGTGGCGGTCCAAGCCCTAGCGCGCCAGTCTTCGCCGGATCACGTCAGAGGCGGGATGATCGAGCTACCGCGAGGCGTCGGCGAGAGAACGGGCGAGGGATGAGCTCCGAGGTCGACGCACTCGCCGACGAGCAATCGTCCGCATTCCACAATGCCCGCCGCATTGTCGGTGAGCGCTGGTGGGTGATCCTGCTGGCCACGGTCATCTGTGGCGGCGCGGCGCTCGGCCAGGCGCTGACCGCGACCAAGCAATACGAAGCGACGGCCAAGCTGCTCCTCCGTAAATCGTCGCTGAGCACCGCGGTCGTGGGGACCGACGTCTTTCCCAGCTCCATCGATCCGCAGCGCGACACGACCACTGACATCCTCCTCGTCACGTCGGGCGAGGTCGCGCGAGCGGTCAAACAGTCGCTGAGAACCGGAGATTCGCCCTCGACGCTGGCCGGGAAGGTGAAGGTCGCGTCCGAGCAGAACGCCGACGTCATTGACGTGACGGCCCGCGACACCACCCCGGTCCAAGCGGCCGGCCTTGCCAACGCGTTCGCCACGCAGTACGTGGCGTTCCGCCGGAACGCCGATCGCCAGAACATCCTGCAGGGCGAGCAGTTGCTGCGGCAGCGCCTCGCGTCGCTGGCGCCCGAGGACACGGCCGACCGCACGCAACTGCAGGCCGCCCTTCAGAAGCTCACCACGCTGGAGGCCGTGCAGACGGGCAACGCGGAGGTCGTGCAGCGGGCGAGCGTTCCCGGCAGCCCAGCCGCACCGAAGCCCAAGCGGGACCTCCTGATCGGCCTCCTGCTTGGGCTCGGCCTCGGCACCGCACTCGCATTCCTGCTCGACTACATCGACCGCCGGGTGAAGACCCCGGAGGAGTTCGAGCGGCTCTACGGCCTGCGGAGCCTCGTCAACATTCCGCAGGCATCGTTCCGCGCACGGACCCCGCAGACGCGAGGGCCGGCGTTCGAGCCCTACCGGATTCTCCGCTCGAGCCTTGCGTTCGCCGCCGTGGACCGCGAGGTACGCATGCTGCTCGTGACCAGCTCCGTCCTCGGAGAGGGTAAGACGACCGTCGCAGTCAACCTCGCGCGCGCCGCGGCGCTCTCAGGCGAGCAGGTCGTCCTCGTGGAGGGCGACCTGCGCCGCCCGAGCTTCCATGAGCACTTCCCGATCGAGCAATCGGTCGGCGGCCTCACGAACGCCGTGATCGGAGGAGGCTCGGCTCGCGAACACATTCAGTACGACGTGCTCGGCATCCCCAACCTCGGCGTACTCCCCAGCGGGCCCCTACCGCCCAGCTCGGCGGAGATCCTGCGCAGTGCCTCGATGGGCGTCGTCCTCCGCGACCTAACCGAGACGGCCGAGCTCGTGATCGTGGACGCTCCCCCATTGCTACCGGTCGCGGACGCACAGATCCTGCTGGACCGGCCCGAGATCGACAGCTGCCTCATCGTCGCCCGCACGTATTTCACGAAGCGCGACCAGATACGCCGCACGCGCGCCGTGCTCGACCGGCACCGCGTGGCGCCGTTGGGCCTCGCCGTCACCGGTCTGCGGGACACGCACACCTACGAGTACTACGGGTCGAGCTCCCGCGGGGAGCTGATTCCCGGCGCGGTGGACGGCCGCCGTACCGGGCTGCTCCGGCGCCGACGCGAGGCGAGGATCGGCGGATGACCGGCGAAGTGTTCGTCAGCGGCGGCAACTGCTGAATGTCCCCGACAACCCTTGTCACCGGCGGCGCCGGGTACATCGGAGCTCTCGCGGTGGACGAGCTTCGCGCGTCCGGGAGGACCGTTCGGGTGCTCGACGCGCTCCTTCACGGCCAGGAGGACATCGCGGCGACCCTGGAGCGTGACGGCGTCGAGCTGATCCGCGGCGACATCCGCGACCCGGAGGCACGCGCGCGACGGCGCTGAACGGAGCCGACGAGGTCGTGCACCTTGCGGCGATCGTCGGCGATCCGGCCTGCGCGCTTGATCCCGAGCTCTCCCACGAGGTCAACGTCGACGGCACCGAGGCGCTCGTCGCGCGACGTTGCCCAGGCGCGGGGTGCGAGCGGCTCGTGTTCGCATCGACCTGCTCGAACTACGGCCGCATGGCGGACCCGACGGTGCCGATCACCGAGGAGGGCGAGCTCGCGCCCGGTGTCGCTCTACGCCGAGCAGAAGGTCGGGATCGAGCAGCGCGCTGCTGCCAGCGGCCACGGACGGCCTGAGCCACACCTGCCTGCGCTTCGCGACCGTCTACGGCGTCGCGCCGCGGATGCGCTTCGATCTCACCGTCAACGAGTTCACCCGCGACCTGTGGGCCGACCGCGAGCTCGAGGTCTTCGGCGAGCAGTTCTGGCGGCCCTACATCCACGTGCGCGACGCCGCCCGCGCCATCCGCACGGTGCTCGACGCACCCGATGAGCAAGGTCGCCGGCGAGGTGTTCAACGCCGGGCGCTCGGGCGAGAACTACCGCAAGCTCGACCTGGTCGAGGAGATCGCAGCCAGATCGACACGGGCAACGGTCGACGTACGTCCACCGCGACGAGGATCCCCGCGACTACAAGGTCAGCTTCGACAAGATTCGCTCCGTGCTCGGCTTCGAGACGCGCATGACCGTTCCCGACGGCATCGCCGAGATCATCGACCGGCGCTCGCGCGGGCGCTCGTTCGCCCGATCCCTTTGACCGTCCCGCTACCGGAACGTTCCCTGAAATCCCACTCTTCGATCTCCGGCTGGAGCCGGAGGACCTCGAGGCAGTGGCCGAAACCCTGCGCTCGCGGCTGGCTGACGATGGGCCCGCGCACGGCCGAGTTCGAGGACGCCTTCGCCGCGCAACTCGGCGCACAACACGCGGTGGCGGTCTCAAGCTGCACCGCGGCCCTCCACCTGGCCTATCTCGCGCCGGGGTCGGTCCCGGCGACGAGGTGATCGTGCCGTCGCTGCACGTTCGCGGCAACGGCCGCGCCGTCGATCTACTGCGGCGGCACCCCGGTGTTCGCCGACATCCTCGGCCAGCATGACCTCGAGCCTCGACCCGGCCGATGTCGAGGCACGGATCACGACGCGGACGAAGGCGGTCGGCGGCGTGCACTTCGCCGGCTACCCCGCACCGGTCGACGAGCTTGCCGCAGTCTGCGACCGGTACGGCCTGGCGCTGATCGAGGACTGTCGCGCACGCCCCGAGTGCCGCGCTGGGCGGGGAAGCAAGCTCGGCACCTTCGGGACTGGCCGGCGCGTTCTCGCTTCTTCTCGAACAAGATCCTCTCGGTCGGCGAGGGCGGGCTGCTCGCCACCGACAGCGACGACGTCGCCGCGTCGGGCGCGACTCGCTGCGCTCCCACGCGATGACGTCGGGAACGTGGGACCGCCACCGCCGGCGCACCGACACCTACGACGTGGTCGGCCTCGGCTTCAACTACCGCATCGACGAGCCGCGGTCCGCGCTCCTGCTGTCGCGGCTCCGACGTCTGGAGGAGGACATCGGCCGTCGCCGCGAGCTGGTCCGGGCGCTACCGGAGCCGATTCAGCCGACGTGCCCGGTATCACCGTGCCGTTCCGCGACGACGGACGTCGCGGACTCGTCGTGCTACGTGATGCCGATCTTGACCGTGGACGCCGAGCGCCGCGATGTGCTGCGCGATTTCCTCCGGGACGAACGCGGCATTCAGACGAGCCTCTTCTACCCCGCGGTCCACCAGTTCACCGTCTACCGCGAACGCTTTGGCGAGGTGTCGCTGCCGCGGACCGAGCACGTCGCGGCCCGTGAGCTCACGATCCCGCTGTATCCCCACCTGAGCGCCGATGACCAGGACCGCGTGGTCGCGGCCATCGAGGAGGGCCTCGAGCGTTGACCTGGAACGTTCCGCTCACCGACGTGCGGATCACCGAGGAGGACGTCGACGCCGTGCTGGACTGCCTCCGCTCCGGCTGGCTGACGATGGGTCCGCGGATCCAGGCGTTCGAGGAGGCGTTTGCGGACTACGTCGGGATCTGCCCACGCCGTCGCCGTCTCCAGCGGCACGGCCGCGCTCCATCTGGCCGCCCGGGCGACGAACGTCGGCCCCGGCGACGAGGTCGTCGTCCCCGGCCTGACGTTCGTCGCCAGCGCCAGCGCGTTCCGCTTGGTCGGCGCGCGGCCCGTCCTCTCCGACGTCGAGAGCCCGACACGGCCCAATCTCGATCCAGCCGACGTCGAGCGACGACTGACGCCCCGCACGAAGGCCGTCGTCGCGGTCCACTTCTGCGGGTATCCGGCGCAGGTCCATGAGCTCCGAGAGCTGTGTGACGATCGGGGCTTGACGTTGATCGAGGACGCGGCTCAAGCCGTGGGAGCGACGATCGACGAGACCGATCGCAAGGTCGGGACGGTGGGGGCCATCGGCTGCTTCAGCCTCTTCAGCAAGAAGCAGCTGTGCGTCGGTGAGGGAGGAATGGTGGTGACCCACGATGACGAGTTGGCTGCGCGGGTGCGGTCGCTGCGGTCGCACGCGATGACGACCGTCACCTGGGATCGCCACCGCGGACACGCAAACACCTACGACGTGACCGACATCGGCTACAACTACCGGCTCGACGAACCGCGCGCGGCGCTCGGGCACAGCCGGCTCGCCCGTTTGGATGCGGACATCACGGCGCGACGCCAGGTCGTGCGTACGTACCGGGATCGGTTGACCGGCCTCGACGGCTTGGATCTCGCTTGGGACGACGCCGACGTCGCATGCAGCTCCCACTTCGCCTTTCCCGTGCTGCTCGAGAACCGAGAGGCGCGCGATCGCTTCCGGGACGCACTGGCCGACCAGGACGTGCAGACCACCTGGTACCCGGCGCTGCACCGTTTCACCGAGTACCGCGATCGATATGCGGCGTCGCTGTCCAACGTCGAAGCGGCCGCCGACCGCCACTGCGCACTCCCGCTGTCCTCCACGTTCAGCGAGGATCAGATCGAGTCCGTGATGGACGCCGTCACGACGGCTCTGGCCTAGACGGCTCTGCCAGATCTGCGAAGGTGCCGAGTCGACGCCCGGCGAGCGCTTCGCTCCAGGCTTCGGACAGCAGGTATTCGCGCTCGTCACTCATGGCCGGGTGGGTCATGATTTCGACCGAGGCGCGGTCGGAGAGCTCGAGCGCCGCCTCCAGACCCTCGCCGCCGAGGCGCGGCACAAGACTCCGCACGGAAGAGAAATAGTCGGTCGTCGTGAACCGGCGAGCGATCGCCGCCTGCCGCACGCGCCGCGCAACATCACCCGGACCGGTACCCGACCGCCAGCCGTGTGCGGTGCGGATGGGAGTCGCGCTCGGCAGCGCCCGTGAGAGGAGAACGTCGGGGCAGATGTGGACATGCTCGTGTCCGTCGATATGGGTCGGCTCGGCACCGTAGAGCGACCGGAACGCGTCGAGCTGGTCGAAGATCGCGGCCGCGACGAGCCGGCGCACGAACGGATCGTAGATCCAGCGGCGAACCTTCAGGTTGGCGAAGTGGCGCACCAGCCTGCGCTGGCGATCCTGCACGGGCCGGGGCGTCGCCGGATCATCGAACGGCTGGGTGAGGTTGAGATGCAGGCCGAGCGACAACCCCTGCTCGCGCGCCACATCGCATGCTCGTTTCGAGTCCGCCATGTAGACCATCGCGGTCGCCCCGGTGATCCGGCCATCCCGGAAGCACGCGACGATGCCGTCGGTCGCGCGGGCCTCGCCACCCCAGTCGTTGGCGGTGACGATGAGCAGCCCGGCGCCCTTGAAGCTCTTGGTCGCGCCCCCGCGCCTCGCGGTGGGTAGTGCAGAATCGCCGGTGTCCACAGACTGCTCGAACGTCGCGACGGCGGACGCCACGAAGCGCTCGGTGGCTTCGAGGTAGCTGGGCAGCGCGAGCTCGAGGCCCCGGATGCGGGCGCGCTCCGCGCGGGCGAGCGTGTCCTCGCATTCAGTGAGCGTCTCCGCCATCGCGGCAGCGCAGCCGTCCGCGTCGCCCCTTTCGAAGTACAACGCGTGCTCTCCGGGGTGCAGCATCTCCGGGATACCGCCGACGCGGGAGGCTACGACCGGCAGGCGAGCGAGCGCAGCCTCGGTCGCCACGAGCGGAGCCGGCTCCTCCCACACAGAGGGTATGACCATCAGATGGGCGCTGGCCATCAGGGGCACGAGCGCGTCGCCGTCGACGCGTCCCATGGCCTCAACGCGATCGTCGATCCCCAGCTCCGCACCCAGAACCTCCAAATGATGCGCCATGGCCGGGTCGGCAGCACCGGCCAGGATCAGGCGCGCGTCGATCCCGTGACGATCGCGCAGAGCGGCCAGGGCACGGTAGGCGACGTCCGGCCCCTTCTCATCCGAAACGCGTCCGCTGAACAACACCGTCGGCTCGGGAGCCGGACTGCGCGCGACGTCGCGGAAGCGCTCGGACTGATGGGTCGCGGGGTAGATCTTCTCCTCGTGGATCGGGGCGACAGTGCAAGGCGCTGGGGCGACCTTTCGCAGCGCGTCGCTGTTCCAGCACACCGCTGCCGGGATCACGGTGGTGACGTCGAGGCGGAGTGCCGGGTGACGATTCACGGCCCGCATGAGCAGGGCCCACAGGCCGCGCAGGCCCCGGTCGCCGGGATAGAGGTGACGCATGAACACGTCGGATCGATATAGGTCGGTGAACCAGTGCTGGCAGATGCGGTACGCCAGGGGCACACCGCTTCGATCGAGCACCCGCAGCGCCGCCTGCGGGATCTGGGCGCCGTTCCACACGTAGAGCAGGTCCGGCCGGAACGACTCCAGTACGCCGTCGGCAATGCGTGCCGCTCGCAGGGCGCTCCAGGGCGCCGCGAACGAATCGCGCTTGCGGTAGGACAGGAACGGCAGCTCCCGCGCGACGAGCTCCTCGACGGCGGGCGCGGGCAGCGGATGGTCCGACGTGAGAACCAGCACCTCGTGGTGCTCGCGCAGCCGTCCCACGACGTCAGCGCATTCCACCTCGTACCCCCCCCGCACCGCGGGCGGGTACAGCGTGCTGACCACGAGAATGCGCACGGCGGCGGAAGTCTAGTGTCGCGGGACGAAGCTCAGGCCACGCCGGTGATGGCGCGAAGGGCATCCCAGGCCGGCTTCTTGCTTCCGTCGCGGCGAATGATCCCGAACCAGTCCTCCTTGTTGTTCGGATCGGTGCCGGGATCGCGCCAGCCGTAGAGGAAGAACGCATCGATGTAGGACGCGTAGTGCGTGCGCAGCATGGCTGCGAAGCGAGTCAGGTATGCCGCCTGCTGCGTCTCGGACTGGCACGAACTGCAACCGGGCGCCGTGCTCCAGCCGAGCTCGGTGATCCAGAGGTGCTTGTCGGACGCGCCGTGGGCAACGAACCTGGCCCGGATCTGCTCGAGCCGCCGGACCTCCCACCGCGTGTCGCCGCTGGGGGTGTAGTAGTCCGGACTGGTGCCGTAGGGATGGATGGCGACGGCATCGAAGTAGTCGTTGAGGTCGGGTACCGCCGCGTACATCGCGTTGATCCAATCGTGATAGCTGCGGAAGTCGTTGGTCCAGGTGAGGTCGGCTTGGACCAGGAACTTCGCTCCAGGACTGGCAGCGCGTCCGGCGGCGGTCGCCGCCCTGACCAAGCGGGCGTACTTCGCGGGGTCAGCTCCGCCCGCGGAGAAGTTCTGCAGGTAGGGCTCGTTCCACAGCTCGTAGTACTCGATCGGGGTGTTGGGCAGTTCCGGATGGACACGCCAGAACTCGCCGGTCGGGCCGTACCGAGCCGCGACCTGAGCAACGAAATGCGCGTACGCCGACGGGTCGGACGGGATCGTGGTTACCGAGGCCCCGGCCCAGCTCGGCGTGTCCATCAGCGTCGGCAGCACGCGGAGACCGCGCTTGGCCGCCTCGCCCACGGTGATGTCGACCTGAGCCCAATCGAAGCTCCCGGCTCCCGGCTCGATCCGGTCCCAATGGAACTCTTCGCGCAGCCATCGCGCGCCGGTCTGCACGGCGAGGTCCTGCTCCTTGCCGGCATCGCCACCCCACCCGATGGTGCCGGCGCCAACGCCGATCCGGAGAGGCCCTCCGGCCGCGCGGGTCGACCGGCTCCCACGAGCGAGGCTGCAGGCGCTCGACCGGCCGGCGGCGATCACGCGCCGGTCCCGTGCCGCCTGCCGGCGCTGCGAGGCCAGGCGACGGACTGTGCGTCGCGTCCCGTGCTGCCGTCGCAGCCGCACGATGAGGCGCAGGTGCCGCCGGAGCGATCGGCGGTGCCGAGCCACGCTCGCCGCCGACGGGCACACCGCCGCACGCGCAACGACCCTGCTCATACCCGTGGTGCGGGGAACCGGGCCCTTCGCGTCAGCGCTTGCCGCAACGACCGGGCAGAGAACCAGCGTGACGACGGCCGTAGCCAGCCAAGGCGAGAGAGCAGAGGCGGCGCGAGCTCGGAGGGTGGGGACCATCGACGCTTCTCCTTCGGCGGCTGGGCGGTCTCGTCGAGACCCCTGGCTTTGCGACCCCGCCTCACGACGGGTGTGCCGTTGTCGGGAGCGCGTCTCCGACGCGCCCGATGCTTGTGTGCGTGTTTTCGTCAGGTACCGGCGGCGCTCGGAGGAGCCGCTCGCGGCTCTGGACGAATGTCCAGGCGGACATTCGGCCCCGGACTGGGCCGGCGTCGCCGGTAGCTTTCGCGCCGCGCTCGGCCCCCGAGCCACACCGCATGCGTGCGATGCTCACACCCCAACCGCGTATCGCCGTCTCCACGACAGGAGACCCGCGCGACCCCTCCGTCCATTCCGGAGCTCCGGCTGGAGTCGTCCGGGGCCTGAGCGAGCTCGGCGCCGGGGTCGCGCCGGTCCGCGCCGAGTTGCCGGGCCCGCTCGAGCGGCCGGTCTCGATCGCGCTAGCCGCTGCGCGTTTGCGACCTCCGGCCCTGCGGCACCCGGCGCGCGCGATGCGCCGTCAGATGCCGGGCATCTCGATGGCGCCGGAGATGGCCGCGATGCGGCAGCTGCGGGCTCGCGCCGATCTTCGCCGCGCGGGACCACTCGACGGGGCCGTCCAACATGGATGCGAGTACGGCGTGCCGTGGAAGGTGCCGTTCGCGACCTTCGAGGACTCGACCTTCGTACAAGCCAGGCAGGCCTACGACTGGGCATGGCTGCGCGACAAGCCTGCCCGGGCCGTGCGCGGCTTGGTGGAGCGCCAGCGCGGGATCTACGCTCGGGCGACCGCCTGCTGCGCCATGAGCCACTGGGCAGCGCAGAGCATCGTCGCGGACTACGGCGTGCCGGCCGACAAGGTGGCGGTGATCGGGCTCGGCCGCAACGTCGACCCCGAGCGGCCAGCCCGCGACTGGGCACAACCTCGGTTCCTGTTCGTTGGAAAGGACTGGGAAAGAAAGAACGGACCGCGCGTCGTCGCGGCATTCGCTGCGCTTCGAGAGGAACACCCTGACGCCCGGCTCGACATCGTGGGTGGGCATCCTCGAATCGACCTTCCCGGCGTCGTCGGCTACGGGCTGCTCGACCTGCGCGCACCGGACGATCGCCGAGACATGGCGCGGCTGTTCGCGGCCGCCACATGCTTCGTCCTCCCCTCCGTGCACGAACCGGCCGGCTCCGTATATGCCGAGGCCTCAGCGGCGGGACTGCCGAGCATCGGCTCGACGGCGGGGGGGGCCGCAACGGTGATCGGCGACGGGGGGCGCGTGGTTCCGCCCGAGGACGACGCCGCTCTCCTGAACGCGATGCGCGAGCTGGCGCATCCAGACGTGGCCGCCGAGCTTGGGGAACTGGCGATGCTCAGGTCGGCGCTGTTCACCTGGCACGCGGTGGCAGAACGGCTGCTCCGCGCGCTCGCCCCCGCCGGTTTCGACCTCGATGGATTGGCGGAGTTCCTCTGAGCGTCAGAGCTGCGCGAATCCGGTGCGGACAATCGGGACGGCCGGCTTCTCGGTCCAGGTCCCGAAACGAAGCAGTCCGAACATGCCCTGCTGGGTGCCGCTCTCGAACTCGCGCTCGCAGAAGGGGAAGATCGCGCGGATGTAGGACAGCCGCGATTGGACCTGAGCGAACATATGCGAGTAGTTCGTCGCCTGCTGCTGCTCGGTCACGTCCTTGGTGGACCAGCCGATCTCCGTGATCCATTCCGGCTTGTCCACCCCGTGCGCCAGGAACTTTGCACGGATCGTGTCGACCCGCTGGAAGGACCATTCGCTGGCTGAGGTCGACATGTTCGGATCGTCCCCGTACGGATGCACGCTGATCGCGTCGACGTACTGGCCGATGCCGGGGACGGCGGCGAACATGTCGTCGATCCAGTTGACGCCACCCTCCGTCGGCGCCGTGTCGGCCGAGATCAGCACCTTGACGTTGGGATTCGCCTGCCGGGCTGCAGCCGCGCCGGCGGCGAACAGGCGGGCGTACTTCGCCGCGTTGGCGCCACCCGGCATCGCGTAGTTGAAGTACGGCTCGTTCCAGAGCTCGAACCACGTCAGGTTCGCTGACGTTCCAGGCCCGTAGCGCTGGACAGCAGCCTTGACGAACGCCGCGTACCCGGCGGTGTCGTCCACGGTGGTCCACGACGGCACATATCCGAGGATCGGCAGGACGGTGATCCCCTTCGACTGGGCGGTCGCAACCACACCGTCGAAGGAGCTCCAGTCGTGCGTCGAGGGATTCGGCATCGTCTGCGACCACGCCAGATCCTCGCGGTCCCAGGTGGCGCCCATCGCCTTGCCCTGGTCAGCGACCGCGGCACCCTGCGATCCCCAGCCACCAATCCCCATGCCCATTCCTTTCACGAACGCCGACGTGGGCGCGGGCGTAGGAGTAGGAGTAGGAGGCGGCGGCGCCGCAGCGGGATAGGTGATCGAAACCTCGGTGGCCCAGGCACTCCCGTTGACGTATGCGCGCAGGCCGTAGTAGACGGTCTGGCCGGGGACGGCGGCGGGGGTAACGCTCGTGCCGTTGACGATGCTGTAGGTCGTCCCCGTGCGATCGCTGCCAACCGTGGTGGCGAGCTCATAGCTCGACACGCCGGCCAGTGGCGCCCAGCTGATGGTCTGGCCCTGCACTGTCATCACAGGGACGCCTGGACCCGGAGTGGGCGGCGGCGTGGGCGTGGGTGTCGGCGTGGGCGTGGGCGTGGGTGTGGGCGTCGGCGTGGGCGTGGGTGTGGGCGTCGGCGTGGGCGTGGGTGTCGGCGTGGGCGTGGGCGTGGGTGTCGGCGTGGGCGTGGGCGTGGGTGTCGGCGTGGGCGTGGGCGTGGGCGTGGGCGTGGAGGTGTAGCTGATCGAGACCTCGCGCGACCACCGTGAGCCCGTGCTGTTCACTCGCACGCCGTAGTAGACCGTCTTGCCCGGCACAGCCGTCGGCGTCACGGTCGTCCCGTTCACAACGGTGTAGGAGGTGTGCGCCCGATCGGTCCCGACCGTCGTGGCGAGCTCGTAGCTGTTCGCGTTGCCGACTCGCGTCCAGCTCAGCGTCTGTCCCTTGACCGTGAGCACCGGCGCCCGCCAGCCAGTGGCGGACGCGAGGACGCGTCGCATTCGCACGCACCGACGCTTGTGCCGCCGTTGACACTTCTTTGCCGCCGCCGCCGCAACCGGAGTGTGCGCGCCATGCGGCCGCGAGGGAGGCGCGAACGACGCCGCAACGGCCTGCGAGGCAACGAGGGCCAAGGACACGAGCATCGCGCCAAGCGCGATGTGCACCAGACTGTGAAGACGCCGCGCGCGCGGCGAGGACCGGAATCGGCTGAACATGCGGCGAGCTCCTTCGGCGGCTGGGCGGTCTCGTCGAGACCCCTGGCTTTGCGACCCCGCCTCGCGACGGGTGTGCCTTTGTCGGGAGCCGCCTCAGCGGCGCGGCTCCAATGGTCAGAATCCCTACCGTTATCGACCGTCCGCCGACCCAATCGGCCTGATCCCCCGATTGCTGGACGAACATCGGAGGGGGTCAGTCGGTCGGGTGGGCGCGACCTCCGCGACCAACTGTCTGGCCGATCGCGTATGCCGCTCCGAGCAGCAGCATGAGCAGCGTGAGCAACTCGATCTGCCAGAACACGAAGTCCGCGATGCCCTGGGCGAGCATCGACGCCAGGGCTCCCACCGACCCGATCGCCCAACCTGCGACGAACGGGTCGGTACGTCCGACCGAACCCCGGGTGGCGCGGATCAGGCGCCGTATGGCGCCGCCCGCCAGCCACAGGAACCCGAAGAGTCCAATCGGCCCGAGCGACAGGTAGGTCTCCAGGAAGATGTCGTGTGCGTGCGTGAGGTTCTGCTCGAGGAGCGGGATCGGGGAGGTGCGTGCGGTGATCACACCGAACGTGAGCGGCCCGACTCCGGTGAGCGGGTAATGCTCGATCATGTTGACTGCGTTGTGGTACAGCAGGCTTCGTCCGGTCTCCGAACCCGGGCTGGTCAGCTGCTGGAACCGCGCGGCGAAATCGGCGCGCTGCGACTCGGGCACCTTGGGGACGGCAACGAACACGGTGAGCACGATCGCGAGCAGAACAATGAGCACCGGCAGCACGTGCCGGCGGGCGATCATGAGAACCATGATCGCCACGACGCCGACGCCCAAGCCGACGAGCGCCCCGCGAGAAAGCGTCACGGCGAGGCCGGCGATCCCGAGGAAGATCGGACCGACGAACACCACGGGCGCAAGCGGCATTCGGCGCCAGGCGTACGCACCCACGCCGAGCAGGAGCAGGATGTTGGCGGCCAGGTAGCCGCCGAAGATGTTCGGATGGTCGAACAGGCCGTTGACGCGGTCCTTCTCGAACGACGGGGCGAGAAAGCCAGGCGCGTGACCCGTCGACTGCAGGAGCGCCACGAGGCTGGCCGCAGTGAGCGAGACCGCCACGATGATCACGAGTGGGCGTAGGTCCCGCCGGGGCCTTAGCGCAGCGGCCGCGGCAAGACCCGCCATGATCGGCAGGAACAGCCCGCTGACGAGCCGAGCCAATGATCCCCCCGTCTCCGGGCCGGCGATCGAGGCGACCACGCCGCCGAACAGCATCATGGCGATTGGAACGAGCATTCCCCTTGGGAGCCGGATGCGCCCCGCGTAGAAGCCGTACACGGTGAGCAACGCGATCGTCACCAGCAGCAGATGGGTGGTGTGCACCTCCACGCCGAACGCCGCCTGCGTCTTGAACGGAAACGCAAGGATGAACACCAGCACGCACAGCGCGACGCCCAGGTCGACAAGTGCCAGCAGCGCACCAAGCGCTGCGAGCATCACCCAGATGACCTTGAGCGGGCCGTACTGGGAGCTGAGCGAGGTGGCTGCCGAGCCCGCAACGATCAGCAGCGGGACGAACAGCAGGAACGCGATGACATCGCCGCGCCGCTGGCGGGTGGCGTTGTCACGTGCGTGAAACGGTGGACGCGGAAGGCGCCACAGGCCAGCCGCGTTCATGCGAGCGAAGCAGGCGAGGGTTGCATGGGCTCCAAGGGTCGTCGGCCGTGGATGCGCTGGAGGGTCTCATTAACGTCGGCCATCGGATGCGGACTACAACGTCTTGTCACGGAGGATCGCCCGCACGTCGCCCAGGCGCAGCGTGCGGAGCGCGACCAGGAGCGCGGGGTAGAAGATCGCTGCGACCACGACATCGGCCACCAGGCCGCCGCCGGCCAGTCCGACCATCCACAGCACCACCGCCAGCAGCGCCGCGGCAAGGACGGAGCGCGCGATTCGTTGAAGCGAGGGTCGGAACTCGAGCGTGTGCAGCACGGTCCGCAGGGTCAAGCCGAACACGAGCACCTCGGTGGCCAGGGTGACCCACGCGGCGGCCAGGAAGCCGAATTGCGGCACGAGGGCGAGGTTGAGAACCACATTGAACGCGAGTGCGGCGATGGCGTAAGCGACGAACCGCCGTTGCAGACGGAGGATCAGCACCATCGAGCCGAGGAGGTAGCCGAAGGAGATCAGCACGAACGCCGCCATCAGGATGGGGAGCGCCGGCGCCGCGCTGGCGAACGAGTCGCCGAAGAGGAAGACGACCAGTGGTCGGGCGTCCACGATCGCGAACGCAAGGGCTCCGAGCGAGGCCATCGCGAGGTAGTCGGAGGTCTGTTGCAGCAGGCTGTGGACGCGCGCGCGGTCGCGAGCGAAGGCGACGGAGATGATCGGGAACAGGGTCGTCATGATCGAGATCGGGATGAAATGCGCCTGATCGAGCACGCGATAGACGGCGCCGTAGAGGCCCGCCTGACGAGCCCCCGCCGCCTCGAACACGATGATCTGGTCGATCCGGGCGTAGGCGTTGATGAGAATCCCGCTGATCGCCACGGGAACGCCCACCCGGACGAGTTCGGGCCAAAGCGCCCTCGAGCCGAGCAGACGCACGGACGACCGTCGCAGCGCCAGCCCGATCTGCAGTGCGCTCGTGACGCATGCCACGGCGAGGAACGCCACCGAGAACGCGATGATGCCCCCGCCGCTGGCGGCGATCGCGATCACGGAGATGCCCCACAGGACGCTGTTGGCGGTCATGATCGCGACCGAGATGTCGTTGCGCACCCGCAACTGGAAGACCACCTGCAGCGTCCCGGCCGTGCCGACGAGGATCGCTGCGGAGATCACCAGCCCTGCGACCAGCATCCGGTGGTTCTGCGCCAAGGCGATGGCGATGGCGCCGCTGAGCAAAGTGACCGGTACCGCGATCACCATGCGCAGCGACAGCAGCGCGCCCAGCCAATCCGGTTCCCGGTGGGGGTCCGCCGCCGCCCGCTGCACGGCTACGCCTTCGAGACCGAGATCGGTGAGGTAACCGGCCAGAGTGGTGACGACGAGCAGCGTGGACCATTGGCCGAACTGTCGCTCGCCAAGCGCCCGCACAATGACCGCAGTCACCACCACGCCGAGCCCGAGGTTCAGCACGCGCACGACGATCTGAATGGCGATGTCGGACGTCGCGCGGCGAGCGCCGACCGTGGCCGGGTCGCTCACCGGCTCGAGTCGGCGCCGACGGCGCCGAACAGCCTCTCGACCTGCTCGGACACCGCCGGCATGTCGTAGGTGGCGACCGCACGTCGCCGCGCCTCCGCGCCCTCCGCGGTCACGCGGTCCGGAGCTCCGATGTACTCCCGCAAGCACGCGGCGAGGGCGTCGGCGTTGTTTTCGGGATCGATGATGGCTCCCGTCCCGTCGGTGATGATGTCGGCGACGCCCTCGGCTCCCGTGGCCACACAGGGCCGCTCGGCCAGCATTCCCAGGATGACAGCCCGCGGAGCGCCCTCGGTGGGACTCGGACAGAAGACGACCACGTCGAACGCCGAAAGGACGCCTGCAACGTCGGAGCCGGGCGTAGCTATGAAATGAGCCCGTCCTCCGAGGGGGGCTGCGCGGGCGCGCAGGTCGCGTTCGGTCTCGCCCTCCCCCGCCAGCACGAGATGAACGTCCTCGGGCAGCTCGAGCGCCGCATCGACGACGACATCGTTGCGCTTCTTCGGATGGAACCGCGAGATGCATCCAACCACGAACGCGTCGTCCGAAATGCCCATCGCAGCACGTTGCAGGCGACGGCCCGCAGGGGTGAAACGGATCTCGTCCGTGCGCACCGCGTTGGGCACGTACACGACCTTCTCGGGTGGCACGCCGACCTCGCACACGGACGCCTTGGTCCCGGGCGACACGGCCATGATCACCGCAGCGCGACGCGCCGCCGCGACGTACATCCGGCGCGGGAGGCCTCGCCGAAGCGGAAATGGCACGGGCCCCCACTCCGCCCACACGAGCGTGGCACGCAACCTGCGCGGAAGCCAGCGTGCCATGAGTTGTTCCTTCTTGTAGTGGACCATGAGCACGTCGTAGGGCCACTCGGCCTCGAGCACGCGATGGAGCCGACGGACATATGGCCACCACCGCAGGATGAGCCCACGCCAACTCCGGGTGGAGAGTTTGGGCCCGATGGCCAACGGCCGCACGGTCACGCCGGTGTCGCGCCCGATGCGCGGCTCGTCGCTGAGCATCACCACCTCGTGCCCGCGCGCCCTGAGGCCGTCGAGCAACTCGACCGCGGCAAACTCGGCTCCGCCGAGACCGGAGGTGGGCATGAGGCTGACGATCTTCATGTCAGAGCAAGAGGCCTTTGGTGCGCCTGTGTTCGACGTCAGGTCGCGATCGCCTCGGCGAGCGCCTCGATCGAGTACTTCCGCTCGGCCAGCTCACGGCCTCGACGCGCGATCCGGACCGCCTCTCCACGAAGCACCGCCGCCACCTGTTCGGCGAACTCGGATGCCGTCGAGGCACCGAGATAGTCACGCCCGGGCAGGACCTCCAGCCCTGATGCCGCCCGCGGGGTCGCAACGACTGGCACCCCGTACGCCAGGGCTTCGATGAACTTGAGCGAGGAGCCGCCGCCCTGGTGCGTCGGCACGACGGCGCAGGCCGCCGATGCATAGACGGCCCGCAGACCCTCCACGAAACCCAGGACCTCAACGCGCCGATCGTCCGACCGCAGCTCGGGGAGCCCGCGGCCGACCAGCGCGAGCTCGGCATCGGGGTGCTCTGCCCACAACAGCGGTAGCACCTCCTCGACCAGGAACTGCGCGGCTCGGCGATTGGGCTCGTACGTGTAGTCGGCGACGAGCAACACGCGCCGCGCTCCGGGCTGGACCGTGACGGGGTCGATCGCCGAGACGTCGACCACGTTCGGGACGTACCGGAGCTTGGCGCCCGGCGCGAGCTCGCCCGCCCGCGCAACGTCAGCGTGGCTAGGGAACCACGATTCGGCGGCGCCGAGCAGCAAACGTCGCTCGAAGGCGGCGAGCCTGGCGGGAGTACCGAGTCCCCGCGAATCCAGCTCGTGACGAAAGGACGACTCGAGGTTGTGAGCGTTGTAGATGACGGCGCGCCGTCGGCCGAGGCGCGCCAACGCGGCGGCGGCGGTCGGCGAGTCCGCGATCACGCGGCCCCGACCGGGCTCATGTGCGAGCGCTGTGGCGGCCGACGCCAGCTCCGGGGACATGCCGCGCGCGTACGCCGGCGGGACGCGGCCGAGACGGGCGCGGAGGTAGGTCAGCCACGTCGCACACCGCGCGATGGATCGACCGGACGAAGCCGCACGTGCTCCATCGCCCGGTACTCGGGGCGGGCTCGGACCTCGCCGAAACGGACGTAGAGAACGTCGAGTGGTCCGGAGAGCGCAAGCGCACGCACGATCCCATACGTGCGCAGCGCCCGTCCCGTGCCCAGCGTCGGCGTGTGAGTGGTGACGAGCAGATCGCTCATCGCGACTCGATCGCGGCGACCGCCCGACCGATCTCGTCGAGGCGCGCGTCCCAGGTGTGCGCTCGGCGCGGCGCGAGCGCTCGGCGCGGCGCTCGGGACTGTCGTCGGCGAGCTCGCGCTCGAGCCGGCGGCTATGCCGGCTGCGTCGGTGGCCAAGGCGATCTCGTCACGTCCGCGAGCGCCGGCAGCGGCGTGGCGACCACCGGCAGCCCGGCGGCCAGGTACTCGTAGACCTTCATCGGGAAGATGCTCGCGGTGAGCTCGTTGAGCGCGTAGGGGATCAGCGCCGCGTCGGCGCCGCGCAGGACGGCCGGAAGCTCGTCGTAGGCCCGCGTGCCGAGCAGATGCACGTTGGGCAGCGCTCGCGAGCGCGAGACGTCGGTGCCTGGGTCGCCGGCGCCGATCGGGCCCGACCAGCGCGAAGCTCCACCTCGGCCGCAGTCGCGGCGAGGTCGACCAGCAGATCGACATCGAGCTTGGTCGCGACGACCGCCCCGGTGAACACGATCCGGGGCGCGGGAGCGCGTCGAGCGCGGGATCGACCGGCCCGGGCTCGAGCGCCTGCGAAAACATCCGCGTGTCGGCGACGTTCGGCGCGTCGAGGACGTTGTCGGAGAGGGTTCGCATGCGCTCCGCGAGCGTCGGCGAGCTGGCCAGCACGAGGTCGGCGCGCGCGGCGAAGCGCTCCTCCGCGGCGCGGAACGCTCCGCGTCGACGCCCTTCTGCGCGGCGATGTCGTCGACGCAGTGGTAGACGACCAGCGACGGATCGAGCGCGTCGAGCAGCGCCTCGGCCTGCGGCACGTAGGCCCACAGGATCGGCCGTTGCAGGCCCAGGCGGCGCGCGCGCGCGCGAACGAGCGCGCGGCAGCAGCCGGCGGTTGAGCGCGCGCACCGGTCCGAACCGGTGGAGCGGGAGCACCAGCGGCGAGAGCACGTGCAGCCCGTCGACCGGCCGCGGCGGCTCGACGCCGCGCCGCAGGCGGCGCAGCGATCCGCCGGAGGTCGCGGGCGGCGAGCTGCGGCCGGCGCAGGCCGAGCGACTCGACGAACAGCACCCGGTTGGTGGCGGCGAGGCGGGACATCAGGTGGTGCTGGTTGGTCCACAGCTCGGTGTCCCAGTCGGCGAAGCCGACGCAGACGATGTCGCGGCCCCTCAGCCTCAGAGGGCGAGACGTCTCGGGCGGGATGAGCCGGTCGCGCATCCGCTCGAACTCCTCGACCGCCTGCTCGTAGTCGTCGTGGCGACCGATGTCGAGCCAGTAGTCCTCGGACTGCCACGCGCGCACGACCTCGCCGGCCGCGATCAGCCGCAGGACGAGCTCGGGGAAGTCGAGACGCTCGCCCGGCTCGATGTGCGCGAGGACCCGGGGCGAGAAGCAGTACACGCCCATGCTGACGCCTCGTAGTCGAGCTCGGGCTTCTCGACGTAGCCGGTCAGCCGCGTGGGATCGTCCTCGTCGCCGACCTCGAGCACCCCGAGCGAGACCTGGACCTCGCGCGCTGGTGGTGGCGATCGTGGCGGCGGCGTCGCTCGCGCGGTGGCGGTCGAGCAGCGCGCGCGTAGTCGATGTCGGTGAGCACGTCGCCGTTCATCACCAGGAAGTCCTCGTCGAGGCCCGTCGATCAAGGCGAGCGCGCCGACGGTGCCGAGCGGCTCCTCCTCGCGGTAGTAGTCGATCGGGATGCCGTAGCGCGACGCCGTCGCGGAAGAAGGCCTCGATCAGCTCGGCGAGGTAGCCGGTGGCGATCGTGATCCGCTCGAAGCCGTGCGCGCTTGCAGCTGGCGCACGACGATGTCGAGGACCGGCCGGTCCCCGATCGGCATCAGCGGCTTCGGCAGCACGGCGGTGTAGGGCCGCAGGCGCGTCCCCAGGCCCCCGGCCAGCACCACCGCGCGCTTCATCGCCTTCCCGAGATGTCGGCCCCGTGAGTCGGTACGCCGCGTGCCAGCATGAGCCGGGAGGTTATTCAGCTCGGCGGACCGCAGCGCCTCCGGCCCGGGGCGGTCCCGCGGCTCCGCGCGTCTCTTCGCGGAGACTGCGCTCCATCGCCGCCGGGTCGCGATCGAGCCCGGCGGCCGCGCGCCCTCCGCGTAGTACCGCGGGCACGAGTCCGGCGATCCGCCGCGCGCACCCTCGCGTGGCGACAAGCACGTCGACGGGACGCAGCTGATTCTCGGCGTCGAGGGCTCGGAGGACCGCAAGCGGCCCGACGCGGTCGACGACGCGGACGTGCAGGTCGGGGCGCGGCGGCGGCGGGGCGTCGGTGATCAGGCCGACGTCGGCTCCGGCCACAGCCGCGCGGCGAAGCCATTCGGCAGCTTCCTCGGCCGCCGCCGGGCCCGCGGCGAGCGCAACGATGCGGATCGTTCCCAGCTCCACGTTGCGCTGGCCGAAGTGGCGACTCACCGAGCGCGATGGAGCCGACACCGACTCGAAGCGGCCGAGCCGCTGTCGCAGGACCACGGCGACGTCCGAGGCGCAATCGAGGCCGACCTTGAGAAGACCACGCCAGCCGTCGCGCCAGCCGCCGTCCAGGATCAGCCGGTACCCGAACTTCGCGACCGGACGCAGCACCGCACCGACGAAAACGTCACGGCCCGACGTCGCCGGCGGCGCCTGCGCGGCCTCGAGGCGCGCGTAGGTCCAGGCATCGTGCACCGCCTCGCGCCAGCCGGCGGCCAGGATGTGCTCGATGTCGCCGTCGAACGCCCAGGGGCGTCCGAACGCCCATAGCCCCTCGTGGACGACGCGCGACTCGTCGTGACGATAGGCGCCACGGCGGAAGAGGCGGTAGCGGTATTTCGGGTACTTCGACGACGGTCCGAGCGGCGCGCCGAGGAACACGTCTCGCAGGGGCAGGGCGGCGATGTCGATCCCGGATGGAGGGTCCGCCAGGAACGTCTGGATCTCCTCGCGAAGCCTCGGCGTCACGCGCTCGTCGGCGTCGATCTCGAGGATCCAGTCCCCGGTCGCATGGTCGATGGCCACGTTTCGCTGTGCGCCGAATCCCGGCCAGGGGTTCTTGACGACACGGGCGCCGGACGCGCGGGCCACCGCGAGGGTGGCGTCCCCGGAGCCACCGTCGACCACGACTGTCTCGTCGCAGAACGCCAGGCTGTCGAGGCAGCCCGGCAGGCGCTCCTCCTCGTCCCGTGCGATCACGCATGCGGAGACCGTTGCGGCCACGGGATCAGGCGTCGGCGGTGCGCGCGTTCCGCACGAACGTGAACTTCCAGCCCCAGGCCGCCACCAGTGTGTAGCCGGCCGCGATGAGGCGGCGGGCCGACTCCTCGATTCGTTCGATCGTGGTCGGCTGCGCGTACTCGACGCAGAGTATGCGAACGTCGACGCCGGTGTCGCCGACGTGCTCGAGGATCTCGTACTCGGAGCCCTCCGCGCTGACCTTCAGCAGGTCCAGACGATCGACCCCGAGGTCCCGCATCAGGGAGTCGACGGACCGCACCTGCGCCTCGAGGGTCGCCTCAGTGCCCTTGAGGTTGATCGCGGAGTGTGAGACATAGGCCGGGTCATCGGGGGCATGGAACGACAGAGTGGTGTCCTCGGACCACAGGCCGACGGGGAGTAACTGGTGGCGGGGCTCGAACTTCGCCGCCTCGGCCACGTACTCCTGGGCCTTGGGCACCGGGTCCAGCGCGAACACGCGGCAGCCGAACCGGGCAATCAGGGCCAGGTCGAACGAGATGTCCTCCCCTGTGCCCGCCAGCACGCACACCGACTCCTGCGACAGCAGGGAGGTGACGATCACCCATCCGCCGTAGTCGCTGCCCAGGCGAAGCAGGTCGTCGCGCGGGGCGAGCCCGAGCCGGCGGACCAGCGCGGGCCGGCGCCGCCGGCGGCGAAGGGCGCTGGCCTTCCGCCCGAGCGCCCGGAGCGCCGGCGGCGATGGTGCGGACGTGGACATCAGCAGGTAAGCATGATGGCGCGCGCGGATAGGTGGGTCGCGCGGACTGGGGGTCCCGGCGTGGGAGGATGTGCGCCGTGGAGGCCGATCGTCCCGTGACCGGGTAGTCAATCGGCGGCCCACGCCGCTACCGCGCCCAGGCGGATGACGTCGTCGTCCTGCTCGACGGGCTCCCGCTCGACCGGCGCAACCGGCAGTCGCCCTACCACGCGGACGTGCTACTCCGGCATTGCAACGAGCTATCGCGCGAGCTCGAGGGCCAGTTCGTGGTGGCGCGGGTCGATGTCGCCGCCGATCGCATCGAGTGCGTGACCGACACATTGGGAATGAGCCCTCTTTTCTGCGTGGAGGTCGACGGCGGCCGGGCCATCAGCAACAGCGTCGAGGTGCTGCGCCGCGCCTTCGGGTTGGAGGAGCCCGATCCGCTCGGTACGAGCACGTTCCTCGCGCTGGGCTGGGCGGCGGGTGACCGTACGCTGCTGGACCGCGTGCGGTCGCTCCGCGGAGGCCACCGCTACGTCGTCGAGCGGGCCTCGCTCACCGCCGAGCCGTATCTGACCCCCGCCGACGTGGTGCCGAGGCGCCAGCCCCGGGTGCCCACCCGCGACGTCGCCCGCTCGCTTCGAGCAGCTGACCGCGGCGGCGGCGGTCCCCGATGTCCCGGTGCTGTGCGCGCTGACGGCCGGCCCGCGACAGCCGCCTGCTCGCCGCGCTGCTCCGGAGCGCCGGTGTCTCGGCGAGCTACTACACGATCGGCCGGGACGGAGACATGGAGGTGGAGCTCGCCCGAGGGGTCGCCCGGACGCTCGGAGTGGCCTACGAAGTCTGGCCCCCGGACGTCGTCGAGTCGGTCGACGTCGACTGGCGGGAGGTGGTGCGGATCTTCATCACCCAGACCGACGGCCTCTTCGAGCCTGGCGCAGATCATCGACTACGCGGACCAGCTCGACCCGATCGACACCATCGGCGTCAAGCTCTGGGGCGTCGGGGGCGAGATGACACGCGGATGCAGCACGTTGCCGCGCGCGCTGGCGTCCAACCTGCCGCTGGCTCGGCACTCGGCCCGCGTCCAGAAGGCCCTCCTGCGCACGAAGGCGCGGAGCTTCGGCGGCCTACTCACCCCCGATGCCGTCCGGACCGCGCGTGACCACCTGGACCGATTCACAGCCGCGCGTCGCGGCGAGGGGTGGCGTAATCCCGAGCTTTCCGAGGCGTTCTTCGCCTTCGAGCGCGTCGCGCGCTGGGGCTCCTCCGGGGTGCGGCGCACCTCCGGCACTCACGACGTCTTCACGCCGTTCTGCTCACGTGCCTACATGCACTACGCGTACGGGCTGACGCTGCGCGAGTCATGCGTGGAAGCGGCGCACTACCAGCTCATGACTCTCCTTGCGCCCGACATTCGTGACCTCCCGTTCGAGGCGCCATGGCCCCCACAGCGTCCCGCGCGTGCCGGGCTCGAGGTCACCGCGCGCGCGACGCGTACCGCCGCCGGCCTCTTGGCACGTCGGCTGCCGCGCTCGGGGCCGCTCGCACGTTCGTCCGCGGAGGCCGACGGAGCCGCCGAGAGGCCTCCGGCGTTGAGCTGGCTGGAGACCCACCTCGACGCGCTCCGCGAGCTGTGCGGCTCGGCGCCGGGCTCGCCCCTGTGGAGCTACGTGCAACGCGAGGCGCTGGAGGCGGCGCTGAATACGACGCCGCAGGCCCGCGCCCCCATGGCCGACGCCCTCCTGCGCGTTCTGACGCTCTTCTGGTACTTCCACGACCCCGGCGGGACCAACCGCCAAGAGGTCCGCATCCGGTCCTGACTGCGCGCCACCGTCAATCCGGCGCGCCGAACACGCTCGCGTCCCAGAAGGAGATGCCCCACTGGGTCGCGCGCGTGACGCCGACGATCCGCACGTAGCGGGCGCTGCGCGACGCGAACTGCGTCGTTCGCACCCCCGGCGCGGTGATCGTCACGTCGGCGGCGGTGGTGAACGTGGTTCCGTTCGTCGACGTCCGGATCTGGTACCGCGAGGCATACGCCGTCTCCCAGTTCAGCGTCACGGTGTCGACCGCACGGGCGCGGCCGAGGTCGACCCGCCACCACTGCGAGTTCTGGAACTTCGAGCTCCAGCGGGTGGCCGAGTTGCCGTCCACGGCCTTGGGCGCCTCCAGCCCCGACGCCTCGACGCTCGAGGCGGTGGCCACGCGGCCACGGGCCTTGTCCTCGCGGGAGACGGCCTGGTACGTGCGCGGTCAGAACCGTGTTCGAGGCCGGAATCGTGATGTTGTGCGCCGCCGCGCCGCCGTCCGACCACGAGACGAACTGGTAGGTCACGCCGGCGGACACGAACTGGGTCGCCGCGGTGATCGTCGTGGCGAACCCGATGGCCGCGTTGGTCGTGAACGGCGCGGTCTGGTTGACGCCGGCGTAGCTGACCGGAGCGCCGGCCGGTGCCGAGGCGAGCGTGAAAGAGACCGGTCTGCGGATTGATCGAGACGGTCTTCGAGCGCTCAGGCCGTTCGCGTCGGTCGCGGTGAGCGTCGACGTCGTAGTAGGAGTCCGCATCGTGGCTCGGTCAGCGGCGTGAAGCTCGTCGGCGACCCGCTGAAGTGCCCGAGGTCGTGGATGTGGGTGGAGTGATGCAGGCCATCACGTGCCAGTCCAGCGCCGTGCCGGTCAGCCCGCCGCCGTTGGAAGTCCGTCGCCGAACCGGTGAGGGAGACGGGCTGTCCGTCGCGGTAGGTCGAGCCGTTGGTCGGCGCGGTGATCGTCACGGTCGGCGGGGTGCCGACCGTGATGGGAACAGTCGCGCTGTCCGTGCCGCCGCGGCCGTCGCTGACGGTGAGCCGCGCCGTGAAGTTGCCCGCGGTCGAGTAGCGATGCGTCGGGTTGGCGCTGGTGGAGTGCGCGCTGGCGTCGCCGAAGTCCCAGTCGTAGGTCAGCGGATCAGCGTCGGGGTCGCTCGATCCGTCCCCCTTGAACGTGACGTCCAGCGGCGCCGCTCCGGACGCGGGGGTGGCGCTGGCCACGGCCTTCGGTGGGTTGTTGCCCGCCGGGCCGTAGATGTTGACGTCCCAGAAGGAGATGCCCCACGGCGTCGCACGGGTCGTGCCGGTGATCCGCACGTACCGGGCCGAGCGGGCGGCGAAGGCCGTCGTCTGCGGGCCCGGGCCCGTTCCGGTCACGTCGCTGGCCGTCGTGAAATTGGTCCCGTCGGTGGACGGTGCTGATGCGGTACTGCGCCGCGTACGCGGCCTCCCAGTTGATCGTCGACGGTGTTGATCGTCTTGGCGGCGCCGAGGTCCACCTGCCACCACTCGCCGTCCGCGAACGCCGAGCTCCAGCGCGTGGTCGAGAGGCCGTCGACCGCGTTGGACGGGCCGAGGCGTGGGGTCCTCCGACGAGGAGGAGGCCGCGGGCTGGCCCAGCGCCAGGTCGGTCGTCTGTGGGCTGGAGGGCCCGTAGACGTTCGCGTCCCAGAACGAGACGCCCCACTGGGTCGCGCGGGTCGTGCCTGTGATCCGCACGTAGCGCGCCGCGCGCGCCGAGAACGCCACCGTCTGTGGCCCGGCGCCCGTCCCGGCGACGTCGGCGGCCGTCGTGAAGTTGGTCCCGTCGGTCGACGTGCTGACCGTGAACTGCGCCGCGTAGGCCGTCTCCCAGTTGATCTTCACCGTGTCGACGGTCTGGCTGCTCCCGAGATCGACCTGCCAGTACTGGCCGTCCGCGAAGCCCGAGCTCCAGCGCGTGGCCGAGTTGCCGTCGACGGCGTTCGCGGGACCGAGGCTGGCGATCCTCGGACGAGGAGGCCGTCGTCGGCTTGCCGAGCGCGAGGTCCGGGCGGTTGACGGACGAGTAGGTGATCCGGTTGACGACGCCGTTGACGATGTCGGAGTAGACGAGGTCGCCGTTGTCCGGCGCCGGCTCGATGTCCACCGGCGCGCTCACGCCGGTCCCGAACGACTGCACGTTCCAGCCGCCCGACCCGTCGGGCGCGAGCCGCTTGATGAAGTTCGCGGCGTAATCGCCGAAGAACAGGTTGCCGTTGTACGCGCTCGGATACACCGTCCCGGCGTACCTGGGGCCACCGATCACGGCGTCGGAACCGGTGTGCGCGTAGTTGTAGTTCGGCGCGACGTCCGCGTTGGCCGTCCCCTCCTTCGAGTATTCGCCCGTCGGCACCCGAGCAGCGCGAGTCGGCGCTGTAACCGGGCGTGTGCGTCGCGGCCTCGTAACAGGGCCAGCCGTAGTTCTTGCCGGCGCCGGCCGTCACGTCGAGCTCCTCGAAGCTGTTCCAGCCCACGTCCCCGATCTGGGGGCCCGAGGGGCCGATGGTGAATCTGAAGGGGTTGCGGAAGCCCTTGGCGTACAGCTTCGTGCACACGTGGGTGAGGTCGGCGTCGGCCGGGCAGAACGCGTGACCCGGCAGCCCGTTGCCGTTGCGGTCGATATGGACGATCTTGCCGGCGAAGCTCTGCTCGTCGTAGGTGCGGAAAGCGAGGTTGTCCACGCCGCCGTAGTCGGCGCCGTCACCCGAGCCGACCCACAGCGTGCCGTCCGGGTCCGAGCGCACGGTGCCGATGGAGTGCGTCGAGGAATCCGCGGGCAGGCAATCCAGCACGTTCGCCGCGACGGGGCACGGCTGGACCGGGCTCGTCCCGAGCAGGACGGTCTCGCCCGATGCGGTGTTGTCGCTGTTGACCGTGACCCGCGTCAGCCGCGAGGTCTTCGGCCCGGTCTGGTTGATCGGGTTCGCGTCGTAGACGTAGAGCAGGTACAGGTAGTGGTTCGTCGCGAAGCTTGAATCCACGGCGATGCCCAGCAGCCCGTGGTCGGCGTAGTTGTTGACATGGGACGAGATGTCCAGGAGCTGCACGGACTGGTTGGGCTGGGCCCCGACCGGAAGCACCCGCACCTGGCCGGCCTTCTGCGCGATGAACATGCGGCCGTCGGGAGCCCACGCCACCGCCGTGGGCGAGCTGAGGCCGGACACGAGGGTGGTGTCGGCGAAGCCGGCGGGATAGACCGAGGCGGACGCGGGCGCGGCCCACGCCATGAGGCCAGACACACTGACGATCAACGCCAACAGCGCCGCCTCGATCCGTCGAGTCAGAAATCCCATCGTCAGCTCCGATTCAGTGCACTTCCCGTGGCCATCGTAGCCTCATTCCGCACGCTTTGAGCAATACCGGTCCGATGACCGATAGAGCCCAAGGTCCGAGCCTCGCCGCGGGCACCCCTCTCAGAACGGTGGATACGGCATGCGGACCACCAGCAGGAACGCGGTCAGCGTGAGCGCGGCCGCGCGCAGCCGCCGATCGCGACCCAGCGCTGCGAACGGCAGCAGCCACGCGAGGTACCAGGGCATCACCCAGGGGAGCGCGAGCAGCAGCGCGAGCATCGCCCAGCCGGCGTTGACGATCCAGTCGCCCCCGCGCCAGGTGCGGACGACCAGGCCGACGAGCACCAGCACGAACACCACCTGCGCGACCACCTGGACGGTCGGCGAGACGTCGCGCTGGTCGAGGAACGCCTGGGAGATCTGGCCGGGGAACGACCGCAGCGAGGTCGCGTCGCCCTGATCGCTGAACGGCGTCAGCGCCGCCCCGAGGTCCGACCCGAACAGCACGGCGGCCAGCACGAGCACGCCCGCGGCCGCCGCCGCGGCGCCAAGCGGCGACGCGCCGCTTCTCGCGGCTGGCGGCCCAGATGAACGGGAGCACGAGCCCGCCGGTCACCTTCACCGCCGCGGCCCCCACGATCGCCGCTCCGGACAGCGCCGCACGCCCGCGCACCGCCCAGAGCATGCCGCCGAGCACGAGCAGGAGCATGAACGGGTCGTTGTGGAAGCCGCCGACGCCGTACACGAGCACGAGTGGGTTCAGGCCCACGAGCACCAGCACCGGTACGACCGGCCGCTCGAGCGCCTCGGCGAGCTTCCACACCAGCGCGAGGCACCCGAGCGACCCCGCCACGACCGCGACCTTCAGCGCCCACAGCCCGCCAGCGGCGCCGAACGGCACCAGCAGGTAGCTGGCGGCCGTGAACAGCGGCCCGTAGGGGCTCGTCAGGTGCGGCCACGTGACGTACTGGAACACGGCGTCGCCCGGGACTGCCGCCGGCGTGGCGCCGTAGGGGTTGAGCCCGTGCAGCGCGCCCAATCGCGCGAAGCCGAGGTAGTTGAACGCGTCGGTCAGCCACATCGGCGGCCCGACGAGCAGGATCGCGTGCAGCGCGAGGATCGCCGCCACCACCCAGCCGAGCCGCATCCAGTCGGCGAGCGCCACCGCGGCGAGGTAGAGCCCGAAGAGCGCGAGGGACAGGACGATCAGGCGCTGGTCGCTGAGCCCCGGGCCCAGCCCCGCGAGCGGGCCGTTGATCCACCCGGGCAGGCCCGAGGACACGAAATCGTGGTGAACGACGAACCGGAACGGCCCCGACGCCGCCGCCGCCGCGAACAGGAACACGACGACCACGATCCCGGCGAGCGTCGAAGCGGCGGCGGCCTCGCGGGCGAGGCGGGCAGCGGGCAGCCGCCGCGCCGGCACGGCCCGAACGAATTCCGGCGTCGCCACGCGGGACAGGCTACCGCCGCGGCTGGGCGGCGAGGCCTGCCCCGGGTGGATCTCGTGAATCCGGGTCGGGGTTTGTAGGATTCGATTGCACCCCCTTCCACCGCCACGATTCGAGGAGCCCTTCAATGAGCGCCACCGACGAGCTTCTGGCCAACAACGAGCGCTACGCCGCCAGCTTCGACAAGGGCGACCTCCCGCTCCCGCCCGCGAAGAAGGTCGCCGTGGTCGCCTGCATGGACGCGCGGCTGAACCCCTACGGAGCCCTCGGCCTGCAGGAGGGCGACGCCCACGTGATCCGCAACGCCGGCGGCGTCGTGACCGACGACGAGATCCGCTCGCTGGCGATCTCCCAGCGCCTGCTCGGCACCGAGGAGATCATCCTGATCCACCACACCGACTGCGGCATGCTCACCTTCACCGACGACGACTTCCGGGCGCAGGTCCAGGCCGACACCGGCATCAAGCCCGCGTGGGCGGCCGAGGCGTTCTCCGACCTCGACGAGGACGTGCGCCAGTCGATCGCGCGCATCAAGGCGAGCCCGTTCATCCCGAACAAGGACTCGGTCCGCGGATTCGTCTACGAGGTCGAGACCGGCCGGCTGCGCGAGGTCTCCTAGACCCGCGCTACTCGGAGCCGGGCGACGGATTCGTGCCCGGGGCGTGCCCGCCGGTGCGCACGTTGTAGAACCCGGTCTGGCGGAGCAGGTCGCCGACAGTCGTCGGCGTCATGCAGTTGCGCCGCAGGCCGGCGAGGAAGTTCGGCAGCTGCGCCAGCCGGCTGTCCAGCAGCCTCTGGCCGTCGTGGGCGAGCACGATCGAGCCGGGGCGCACGTTGCGCAGCAGGGCCGCGACGCCGGCGGCGGGGTCGTGCAGGAGGTACTGGTCGAAGGTGTGGTGCCAGCCGATCGTGGCCTGCCCGAGCGCGTCGGCGGAGGTGCTGATGGCGCCGCTGAACAGGCCGTAGGGCGGCCGGAACCAACGCGGCGCGGGGGCTCCCGCCTGCTCCAGCGCGGCGGCGCCGTTCTGTAGCTCGGACACGACATCGGCGGGGGCCAGTTGGGTCAGGTGCGGGTGGTCCCAGGTGTGGTTGGCGACCTCGTGGCCCTGGTCGATCTCGGCGCGCACGAGCTGTGGGTAGATCTGCACCCAGCGCCCGACGTCGAAGAACGTCGCGTGTGCGCGGTAGCGAGCGAGGATGTCCAGCACGCGCTGCGTATAGGGCTCCGAGGGCCCGTCGTCGAAGGTCAGCGCGACGAGGCGCCTGCTGGTGATGACCCGCTCGACCGCCGCGTTCGCGGCCACCGAGCGGTGGAAGTACTGGATCGTGTTCGTGGCCGGGCCGACGAGGTTCGCCGCGCGCAGGCTCGCCACGCGATCGCCGTCGCCGTCGGCGACCTGCACCCGCCCGCTGCAGTCCGCGGCCACGCCCGCCGGACCCTGCAGCGCGTCGCCCGGCCGGCGCGCCCGCGTCTCGCGCAGGAAGCGTCCGGCGGTCGTGAACGCCTCGACGCGGTCGTTGCCGCCGTCGGCGACGAGCACGGCTCCGGACGGGTCGAGCGCGATGCCCTGTGGGCCGTCGAGCCGGCCGGGGTCGCTCCCGTGCCTCCCCCACGCGCGCTTGAACGCGCCGGTCGAGTAGAACACCTGGACCCGGTCGTTGCCCGTGTCGGACACGAGCACGTCGCCCGTCTGGCCCACGGCGAGCCCGCTCGGCGTGTCGAACTGGCCGCGGCGCGTCCCGAGGCTGCCGAACACGAGCTTCGGCAGCCCGCCGGTGGGCGCGAAGCGCTGCACCCGGCCGTTGCCCGTGTCGGCGACGTAGAGGTCGCCGCCGGGTTCGATCGCGAGCGCGGTGGGGAACTCGAACTGCCCGGGGCCCTCGCCCTCCGATCCCCACGCGCGCAGCACGGCGCCGGTGGGATCGAACTCGACGATCCGGTTGTGGCCGGTATCGGCGACGTAGACGTCGCCGTACGCGTCCACGGCCACGCCGGCGGGCTGGGACAGGACGGCCGGCCCACCGAGCTCGCCGAGGTAGCGCCCGCCCGCCGTCAGGCGGACGATGCGATTGTGGCCCGTGTCCGCCACGACCAGGTTGCCGAAGCTGTCGGTCGCGACGCCCGACGGGTCGGAGAGCCGCCCCGGCTGACCCGCGGCGGCGGTCAGGAACCGCGCGAAGGCGAGCGTACGCCGCGGCGTGGCCGCGGGCGCGGAGGGGATGGCAGCGAGCGCCAGCAAACCCGCCGCGAGTGCGGCGGTCCACAGCTGCAGACGCGCGCGCCGGAGCGGGGAGTTGGCGGACCGGTGATCCATCACGTTCGGGTGCTGGCCTCCCTACGAACCCGTGCGCGAGCAAGATAGCGCGGTTTTCCGGGCACAATGCACGCATGGCGGAGTCGCTTCGGTCCCAACTGCTCATCGCGTCCCCGCGGCTGGCCGACTACTTCCGCCGCACCGTCGTGCTCGTGCTCGAGCACAACGAGGTGGGCGCCATGGGCGTGGTCCTCAACCGCCCCTCTGACGCGCCGGTGCGCGACGCCGTCCCCGGACTGGCCGACCTGGGCGGGCCCGACGGCGTGGTGCACGTGGGCGGGCCGGTGCACCCGGAGGCCGTCATCGCGCTCGGCGACTTCGCTGACCCGGACGACGCCTCGCGCCTCGTCGCCGGCGACCTCGGGGTCGTCGACCCCGACAACCCGGAGGTCGAGCTGCGCCGCGCGCGCGTGTACGCCGGCTACGCCGGCTGGGGCCCGGACCAGCTGGAGACGGAGCTGGAGGAGGAAGCGTGGATCGTCGAGCCCGTCGACCCCGACGATCCCTTCCACGAGGACGATCTGTGGTCGCTCGCGCTCGAGCGCAAGGGCGGCGAATACGCGCTGCTGGCGCGCATGCCGGTCGATCCCTCCCTCAACTGAGACTCCTGTAACAGTCCGGGGTGCGGCGGGACGGAAAGAGTAGGCTGAATCCATGTTCCTCTCCCGCCTCTCGAACAAGCTCACCGTCCCCGCCGCAGAGGAGTCTCTGCCCGGGCGCGACGCCGAGATCCCGGTGCCGGCGACCCACTTCGTCAACGGCGCGCCGCTGAAGCCGCCGTGGCCCGAGGGCACCGAGACGGCGGTCTTCGGCATGGGCTGCTTCTGGGGCGCGGAGCGTGGGTTCTGGGAGACCTCCGGCGTGATCTCCACAGCCGTCGGCTACGCGGGCGGCCACACGCCGAACCCGACCTACGAGGAGGTCTGCTCGGGGCGCACCGGCCACACCGAGGCCGTCCTGGTCGCCTACGACCCCAAGCAGGTCGGCTACGACGAGCTGCTGCGGCTCTTCTGGGAGGGCCACGACCCGACCCAGGGGATGCGCCAGGGCAACGACGTCGGCACGCAGTACCGCTCGGCCGTGTACACGACCTCCGCGGCGCAGTCCGAGGCGGCTCTCGCATCGCGGGATCGCTACCAGTCGGCGCTCAACGAGCGTGGGCTGGGCGAGATCACCACCGAGATCGCCGAGGCCGGGCCCTTCTACTACGCCGAGGACTACCACCAGCAGTACCTGGCCAAGAACCCCGGCGGCTACTGCGGGCTCGGCGGCACCGGCGTGTCCTGCCCCGTCGGCACCGGCGCGTCGGCCGCCTGAACGGGCACCTGAGCCTCCGATAGGCCGATGCCGGTGGCTCAGGACTTCGACGCGATCGCCCGGCCGCACATCGAGGCGCTGCTCGAGCCGGGCGAGCGGATCGAGGGCATCCTGGCCGCGACGATCCAGAAGACGTTCAGCGGCGGCCTGTACGCGCTGGCCGTGACCGACCGGCGCCTGGTCCTCCAGCAGATGAAGGGCCGGGGGGCGAAGGGCGAGCCGGTCTCGATCCGGCCGGGGGAGCTCGTCGAGGCCGACGTCGACGGCGCCGGCGGCGGCTGGTGGACGGCGCCCGCCGCAATCCTCGACGCCACCGCGATCCAGTTCACGCTGAGGACCGCCAACGGCACGACGCGCAAGCTGAAGATGATGCACGGCGAGGGCCCGCTCGCCGGCCTGGCCGGCGGCGAGGGCCAGCGCCACGGGATCCTGGCGCTGGCCGAGTGGATGCGGCGGCGCGACGCGCTCAGCGGTTGATCGTGCTCATCCCGACCGCGTCGTAGCGGTCGCCCGCCGCCGCCGGCAGCTCCGCCTCGATCCGCGCCAGGTCGTCCTCGTGGAGCTCGACGTCCGCGGCCGCGACGTTCTCCTCGAGGTAGGAGCGGCGCTTGGTGCCGGGGATCGGGACGATTTCCTCGCCCTGTGCCAGGACCCACGCGAGCGCGAGCTGCCCGGAGGTGGCGCCCTTCTCGGCCGCGAGGACGCCCGCGCAGGCGCCACCGACCGCGTGCTCGCCGACCGCGGCTATGACCACGACAAGTACCGCCGCGAGCTCTGGGCGCGGGGCGTGAAGCCCGTAATCGCCAGGCGCGGCGCCGAGCACGGCTCGGGACTCGGCAAACAGCGCTGGGTCGTGGAGCGCACCTTCGCGTGGCTGCACAACCTGCGTCGACTGCGGACCCGCTACGAGCGCTCGGCCGAGCTGCACGTGGCGTTCATGCTGCTCGGCTGCGCCGTGGTCTGCCAACGGATGCTGCGCAAAGGCTGAGACTCACCCCTCCTCCTCGCCATCAAGGCTGCGCCGCCCGTACTGATCGGGGATCGACCCCCAACCCCAGATCGCGACCGGCCGGTTGGGCACCTCGCCGTACTCCTCAACCGGGTCGGCCTTCTCTCGCTCGACGCGGCAGCGATGCCGCCAGTTGTCGCCGAGATCAAAGACATACTCGAACTCATCGCCGGGCTTGACCTCCCGGGCGACCCTCAGCTTGGCGTGGTCAAGCCACACAACATCGGGCTCGAACGTGTCGTCCGGATAGCCGATCAGACGCCCGTCGCCCAACTCGAAGCTGTGCAAGTGCGAAAGGTCCCAACGCCCGAACGCAGCATCAACCGCCTCGGCCAAATCGGCAAACGAATGCGACGGGCCCACGATGAAGACCCGCCCCGGCGACGGATCGCACGCGACCCCACCCCCACCCAGCAGGTCTACCCGGATCCGAAGCCACGTCCGCGCCATCCACCACGCAGCCTACGCAGGTATTGAGACAGCTTCTTAGAGCGCGCTCTAAGTCAAGCGACTGGAGACCTGAGGGGCGCGCAGGATTGTCGGCGGGTGCGGCGGCCGGTTAGTGTCGTCGCACCGGGCATTCCAACGTCTGGAGGATCGGCATGGCGGTCGCCATCATCATGGACTTCCCCGGCGGGACGCTCGAGCAGTACGACCAGGTCATCAAGAAGATGGGGCTCGAGCCCGGCGGCGACACGCCTGACGGCGCGCTCTTCCACTGGGTGGCGCAGACGCCCGACGGACTCCGCGTCGTCGATGTGTGGGAGACACAGGCACAGTTCGATGCGTTCGCCGAGGAGCAGATCGGGCCATACACGCAGGAGGCCGGCATGCAGCCGCCGCAGTCGACGGTCCACGACGTGCACAACCACTTCATCACCAGCTAGCTCGCGCGGCGCCCGGGCGAGCGCCGGCCGGCGGTACCATCGCGATGTGAAGTTCCTCGCGCTGGGCCTGGCGCTCGTCTTCGCCATAGTGTCGGCTACCTCCGCGGAGGCAGCCGTGTGGCGCGGCGTCTCCATCAACGCCCTCGGGTACGGACCGCAAGACAGCCTGAGACAGCTCGATTCCGCCAAGGACGGAGGCGCGAACGTCGTGCGGATCGACATCGCTTGGGCCGACCTGCAGCCCGTCGACAAGGATCACTACGACGCAACGTATCGCCAGCAGATCGACGGCTACCTCCAGCAGGCGGCCGACCGTGGGCTGAAGGTCATCGCGATCGTGCAATCCACGCCGTGCTGGGCGTCATCAGCGCCTGGCAAGGACTGCAATGGCGACTGGCACAGCGCAGGCGTCACGACCTACCCGCCGTCCGACGTCGCCGACTACGCCCGCGCGGCGGCCTGGATCGCGCAGCGTTGGAGCGCCGAGCTCGCGGCAGTCGAGATCTGGAACGAGCCCAATAACGCGGACTTCTGGCACTCCGACCACTGGGATACGGACTACGCGGCCCTGCTGAAGGCCGCCTATCCCGCGGTCAAGGCGGTCGCGCCGGGACTGACCGTGCTCGGCGGCTCGCTGCTCTTTTCGCACGCCGACTCCCTCGATGATCTCTATGACGACGGCATCAAGGGCTTCTTTGACGCAATCGCGATCCACCCCTACGACGACCCGAGCCGTCCCGATGCGACGCACACGTTCTCGCAGGGCGTCCCGCTCGTCCGCGAAACCATGGTGGCCCATGGCGACGGCGACAAGCGGCTGTGGCTGACGGAGCTTGGCTGGCCGACATGCGCTTCGAACGTAATCGCATGGTGTGTGTCGGAAGACCAACAGGCGGCGAAGGTCTCCGGCGCGTTTGACGCGGCCGCGGCCTGGCCGTATGTCGACGCGCTGATCATCTACGGCCTGCGGGACGGCAGCCCCAACGCCGGCGATTGGCAATCCGATATGGGCCTGCTGCACTACGACTTCACGCCCAAGCCTGCCTGGGCTGCGTTCGAGCACGCGATTGCCGCGACGAACTCCCCGCCGCCGGCACCGCCGTCCGCGCCGTCGACAGCAATCGCAACGGCTCCAGCGAAGAGTGCAGCGCCCGGCGGTCCCTCCTCCGGGGCCCGCCGCCGTCACGTGGCGCCGCTCCCCTCCGTCCGGCGGTGGACCCTCCTGCGGACGCGCCAGCTGCGCGTCTACCTCGTCTGCCGCGCCCGTGAGCGCTGCCGCGGGATCGTGCAGATCGTCCGGCGGCGCGGGCGCAGGAGCATTGCGTTCACCGTCCTGCACGTCTCGCTGCCGGCCGGCCGGCAGTCGGTGAGGACCGTGAGGTTGAGCGGGGCGATCGCCGCTCGCGCCATCCGCCTGCTCGTCGGCCGCTGAGGCCTTCCGCCCCGCGACGAACAAATCCTCTGCTCGAATCGAAGAACTCGAGGAGCGCCTCGCCTCCTCCGAGTCCGAGCTCGCTCGCGCCCGGCGCCAGCTGGCGTCGGGGGAGCCGTCGGCTGAGCGCGGCAACTGCCGCGCGGCCCGCGTAGGATCGGCGGGCGATGACGTTCTGCGAGGCGGCGGGAACCTGGGCGGCCGGATTCGAGCTCGACGACGCACCCGCGCGCGTGCGCGAGCGGGCGCGGCTGCAGACGACAGCGATCCTCGCCGCGGGCCGCGCGGGCGCGGCCGCCGCGGCGCCGATGGCCGAGGTCGCGCCCGAGGGACCGCTCGGCGAGGTCTATGCCGGCGCTGCGGCGTCGATCGCCCACGACTGGGACGACTACCTCTTCATGGGCCACACCGGGCACTCCGCCGTGTGGGTCGCACGCGCCTTCGCCGACGAGCCCGACGCCGCGCTGCGCGCCCAGATCGTCGGCAACGAGGTCGCCGGCCGGATCGGCGCCGCGCTGCTGCTGGGGCCGCACAACGGCCAGTTCTGGTCGGCGATCCACTGCGCGTCCGCGGCGGCCGCGGCCGGCGTCGCGATCGGGCTCGACGCGACCGCGCTCTCACACGCGCTTGCCATCTCGCTGTACCAGCCGCCCTACGGGCTGTGGCCGGGGTTCATGGGACCGCCGACGAAGCTGCTGACCGCCGCCGAGCCCGCGATCCAGGGTGCCCGCGCCGCGCTGCTCGCGGCCGAGGGGGTGCGCGGCCCGCTCGACGTCGTCGAGAGCCCGCGCGGCCTGCTGCGCCACTTCGCCTTCGCCGGGCGGCCGCGCATGCTCGGCCACCTCGGCGAGACGTGGCTGACCGACACCCTCGCGTTCAAGCCCGCGCCGGGCTGCGCGTACCTGCAAGCGGCGGTCGCCGGCGCACTCGAGAGCGGCGTCGGCGCGGACGAGGTCGCGGACGTCCGGATCGACGCGGGCCACCTGACCATCGCCATGGAGGAGCTCGGCGCGGAGGCCGGCCTCACGCCGGTCGGCGTCACGTTCTCAACCGCCCGCAGCGTCGCCATCGCGCTGCTGGCCGGACGGCTCACGCACGAGGAGCTCTCGCCCGCCTGGCTGGCGGACAACGCCGCGGCGGTCCAGGATCTCGCCGGCCGGATCGAGCTGCGTCACGACTGGGCGCTGACGCTCGCGACGGTGCGCGGGAGTGTCCAGGCCGGAGCCACGCTCCGCGACGTTCCCCTGCGCGCGCTCCCCCGCGTGGCGCGCCGCTTCCGCGAGCTCGGCGGGCCCACGCCGGCCTGGCGCGAGCTGGGCGATCTGATCGGGAGCCCCGAGCTGCGTCGCGAGGCGCGCGAGCTGCTGCGCCACCCCGCCGGCGTGGGGCTGGGCGCGCTCGACACCGGCGCGCTGCGCCTGACCTTCCCGGCGCGCCTACGCGTGCGCCTGCGCTCGGGCCGCGTCGTCGACGTGGTCGGATCAGAGCGCGGAGCCTGCGGGCACCCGCTCGAGGAACAGCGCGCGGTCGTCGAGGAGAAGGCGCGGCTGGTCGATCTCGTCCACGCCTGACGCAAGAAACGCGCCCCGGCAGCGTTTCCGGTTGTGGTGCCACGGAAGGCGGCCGCAATCCTCACCGTCCTCGTCGCGCTCCTCATCGCGGGCGCGCTGGCCGGTCCTGCGAGCGCACAGCCGGCCGACGACGCGTGCCACCAGGCCAGCCCCCAGCGCGTCGCCGTGCGTCGGCGCGGACAAGCTCGCCGAGGCGGCCGCCGCCGAATGCCGCCGCCTCGGCCTGCCCGACAGCGACTGCGCCCTGCCCCTCGGCCGCGAGGTCACCGGCGCGGCCCGCGACGCCTACATGACCTCGTGGGTCCACCGGGCGGCGCAGTTCCAGTACGGCCTGGGCGACGGCCTTCCGCTGCGCCGGGCGCAGTGGCTCGGCACGCACAACTCGTTCAACAGCGTCAACGACACGACGACGCTCTCGCACACCGACTCCAACCAGCAGCTCTCGCTCAACCAGCAGCTCGACCTTGACGTCCGCAGCCTCGAGCTCGACGGCCACTGGATCCCGAGCGTCGAGGGCGGCGGCGCGAACGCCGTCGTCGTCTGCCACGGCCGCGGGCCCGACGAGGCGAACCTCGGCTGCACCAACGAGCGCCCGCTCGCCGACGTGCTGCCCGAGGTGGCGCGGTGGCTGAACGCTCCCGAGCACCGCGGCCAGGTGGTGCTGCTCTACCTCGAGGACGAGCTCGGCGACCCGGCCGGGTACGCGGCGACGGTCAAGCAGCTCGACGCCGGGCTGCGGCGACCGGACGGCGGCTCGCTGATCTACCGGCCGGACCCGTCGCGGCTCGGCCCGGGCGGCTGCGTGAGCATGCCGCTCGACGCCTCGCGCGCCGGCATTCGGGCGAGCGGCGCGCAGGTCATGCTCGTCGGCAACTGCCGCAGCGGCTGGGCGTCGGATGTCTTCGGCTGGGACGACACCCACGTCGAGAGCGGCAGCACGCCGGGGTACGCCGCGTTCCCCGCCTGCGACGCCACCTATCCGCGCGACGTTTACGACGCGAAGCTCGTGCGCTACTACGAGGACAGCACGTGGGTCTCCAGCGCGGTCAGCCCGACCACCTCCCCGCAGGACGTCGAGGCCGACAGCCTGACGCCCACGCGCGTCGCGGCGATGACGCGCTGCGGCGTCAACCTCTTCGGCTTCGACCAGCTGCTGCCCGACGACGGGCGCCTCCAGGCGTCGATCTGGAGCTGGGCGAAGGACAAGCCCGACGCCGCGGACGGCGACTGCGCGGTGCAGCGAGACGACGGGCGCTGGATCACCCGCCCCTGCGACGCGCGCCGCCGGGCGGCGTGCCTCGGTCCGGCGGGATGGGCGCCGACTCCCGATGCGGTCACCCATGGCGACGCCGCGGCCGCCTGCCGCGACCAGGGCGCCACCTTCGGGCTGCCCCGCACCGGCTACGAGAACTCGCTGCTGCGCCAGGCCGCAGGCGCGGACGAGGTCTGGCTCGACCTCCGGCTCGCGCCGAGCGGTGCAGCCGGCGGCGGTGCCCCGCCGACCGCGGCGGCCGCGGGTGCGCCGGCGACGGCCCAGACCCGACGCCCCGCGCCCGTCCGCGCGGTCCTGCGGATCGACTGCCGCCGCTCGGGTCGGCGCATTGCCTGCACGATCGCCGGAGCCCGTTCGCGCCGTGGCCGCGCGTGGCTGGTGTCGGGGCGTCGCGTGCTCGCGCGCGCGAGCGCGGCGTTGCGTGACGGGCGCGGGCGGATCGCGCTGCGCCCCGCGCGGCTGCGATCGGGCCGCTACCAGGTGGTCGTGGCCGCCGGCGACGCGCAGGTGCGCCGGGCGCTCACGGTGCGCTGACGGCGGCCGCGAACCCTCCAGCGTGGACTGGACGAGCTCGGGACCGGCCTTCTCCGGCGAGCCGGCGTCGAACGGCGGCTGCGGGTCGTACTCGATCGCGGGTGCCCTGGAGATCCTCGGGGAGCGCTGGACGCTGCCGGTGATGCGGGAGGTGCTCCTCGGCCCGTCGACCACGGGCTCCTCGAGCGCCGACGGTACAGCGGCCGCCCGGACGAGAGCCGGACCTGAAGGTCCGGCCGGGTCCGGGCGCGGACGCCCGTCGGCGCGCCGAGTCGCTGCTGCCCTGACGCCGACGCGTCAGCCGACCGACGAGGGCAGCCCGGCGGTCTTCGGGTAGATGGACGTCCCCTGTGGCGCGTTCGGCGGGACGTGGCCGGCGTCCGGGCTGGTCGCGAGCGCCAGGTAGGAATACGCGGACGGCTCGCCGTCGGCCGCCAGGCCCGGGCAGCCGGCGCGCATGTCCTCGCAGTCGAACAACCCGCCGCCGCGAAGGTGGACGTTCAGCCGCGACTGGTAGTAGAAGGACAACATGTTGGGGTCGTGGTTGGGGTCGACCCCGCCCTCGGTGGAGTCGTTGCGCCAGCGCGTGGTCAGCAGCCGCCGGTCGGCCGCCGGATCGCCCTTGACGTACTTGTCGAACCAGGCGTTCGTGTACCAGGTGATCAGATCGGCGCCGCGGAGCGACGCGCCGAACGCCACGTTGGGGATGAAGTCGAAGTCCAGGTGGCTGCCGCCCCGGATGATCAGCTCGCCGCTGTCCACGCCGGCCGCGCTGTAGGCGAACGACTGGGTGGTCTTCGCGGTCGGGTCGGGCTGGCCGGTGTTCGGGGTCGGCGGCAGGCCGTAGTCGGCCGAGAGCCCGAGACCGGGCTTCGTGATCGGCA
This sequence comes from uncultured Actinomycetes bacterium, assembly GCA_963725645.1. Lineage (GTDB taxonomy): Bacteria > Actinomycetota > Thermoleophilia > Solirubrobacterales > Solirubrobacteraceae > JALYZC01. The sequence goes on along the minus strand of CAVRZD010000006.1, from coordinate 620,214 downwards.
CGGCGGCGCGCGCCGCGGGATTGGCCGGGCACGGCTGCTCGATCGGCCCTGCGCCGGCGAACGGCCGGTTGGGATCCGTGCCCCCGAGGTTGTCCCAGGCCACGACGGCCTTCACGCGCGGGTCCCACTGCGCGATGTAGGAGACGCCGGCGGCGCCGTAGGAGTGGCCGGCCAGCCCGATCCGCCGCGCGTCGAGGATCGCCGAGAACGGGTTGTAGGCGTTGTCGAGGCCCCGCTCGACGCGTGCGGTCTGCTTGGCCGCGTGGCTCGTCCCGGTGGAGCAGCTGGGCACCGGCACGTAGGGATTCGACGGGGTCGAGAGGAAGAAGTTGACCGCGTCCTCGGTGCCGTCGAAGAACGGGCGGCCGTCGCTCTGGGCCGGGACGCCTTCCTGCTGGTCGGCGCCCTCTCCCGGGGTGTCGCTCTGGCCCTGGCCCTGCGGGTCGGACGTCAGCACCACGTAGCCGGCCTTGGCCAGCGCCTGCGCCGCGAACCAGTAGATCTGCTCGTCGGCCTGCACCGATCCGTTCGTGAGCACCACGCCGGGCCGCTTGGCGAGGCCCGAGCGCGTCGCCCACACATGCCCGGAGATCGTCGCGCCGTTGCGCGCGGTGTAGAAGACCGGCTGGACGATCCCGTAGCCGTTCTTCTGCCAGTCGTAGAGGCGGACGTCCCCGGCGCAGCCGTCCTCGCCGGAGCGGCAGACGTGGTCGGCGAACTCGCGTTCCGGATCGTTGACCTGCTCGGCGGCGGCGGCGGCGGCGTTGCGCGCGCTCACGGTCCGCAGCAGCAGCTGGTAGCCGGGCGTGTTGTAGATCGCCTGGCGCTCCTCGACCTTGGAGAAGTTCTGCGCCTCGGTGATCGGGTCGAACGGCGTCGGGGTGAAGGCATGGGCGCCGGCCGGCGCCGCCAGCGTCACCCCGAAGACCGCCGCCACCATGGTCCGGCGTGCCAGCTTCAACGACATCTCGACTCCTCCCGTGATCTCGGAGGGCCGCGCAGCCCCCGCCCGCGGCCCCTGCCAGGCTGCGAGAGCCTAGTGATGGTCGATTAACCAATCAAGAGCGTATCGACGAACCCGGACCGGGTTCGTCGGACGGTCGTTGAACCCAGGGCGTCCGATCCGTACCGTGCAGGACGTGCGGATACGCGTCCCGATCACCGTCCTCGGAGCCCTGGCCTGCCTGGCGCCCGCGCCGTCGGCCGCCTCGGCCGCCGGGGCCACGTGGCTGAAGGGCTTCAACGCGCCCGGCACCCCGGCCAAGTACAACCGGGTCGGCGTCGTGAAGGTCGGGCCGACGAGGGCCCGGAACGTGCTCGTCCTGGTTCCCGGAACGTCCGCGGGCGGCGGGTACTTCGTGCCGCTCGCGAAGACCCTGGTCGGCCGGCTCCCGGGCTGGCAGGTGTGGTCCGTGGAGCGCCGGGAGAACCTGCTCGAGGACCAGTCCATGGTCAACCACGCCAAGGCGCACAGGGCCACGGCCAAGCAGCTCTTCGACTACTACCTGGGATACCTCGCCGACCGCACCGTCACCAAGCACTTCCAGTCCATACCCGACGCCAACGTCGGGTTCGCGCGCCAGTGGGGCATGCACGTGGAGGTCGAGGACCTGCGGCGCGTGGTCCTGGCCGCCAGGAAGGGCGGCCGCAGGGTCGTGCTGGGCGGCCACTCCCTCGGCGGCTCGATCACCACCGCCTACGCGACCTGGGACTTCGGTGGGAAGGCCGGCGTGAAGGACCTCTCCGGCCTCGTCTACATCGACGGCGGCAGCAGCCCGACTCCGGTGACGACCGATCAGGCGAACCAGTCGCTCCAGAAGCTGCAGACCGGATCACCCTGGCTGGCGTTCGGCGGAATCCCCGCGCCGCTCGCCGGGCTCTTCAACGTGACCGGCTCGACCGGCGCCCTGCTGGCCCCGAACGCGCCCTCGATCGGGCAGGCCTTCCCGTTGCTGCCGGCCAACCTCAAGCCGCCCGTCCCGGTCACGAACCTGGGGCTGTACGGGTACGACCTCGACAACAAGACCTCGCCCCGGAGCCTGAGCGCCGCCCAGGCGCACCTGGGCCACCTCGCCACCAGCGGCAGTCCCCGCGGCTGGGTCCGGGCGGGCGCGATCACCCCGATCGAGCGCTTCGCCCAGATGTTCTCGGGGACCGGGCTCACCAGCGTGGACGGCACCGCGTGGTATCACCCAATGCGCCTGACGATCGACTCCGGTGCGGTCGCCGCCGGCAACGCCAACCCCGCGCAGAGCGTCCTCGACGTCCGCGCGACGCACGGCAACGCCGTGAAGGTCCCGATCTACGCGTTCGGCGCCGCGCTCGGAGGCCGGCGCGTGCTCGACGCGGCGCGCGCGCTGGCCAGGCAGTCCGGTCTCCCCGCGTCCAAGCTGACGCTGATCGACCGTCACACCACGTACTCGCACAACGATCCCGCCGCCGCGTTCCCCAGGAACGTGTTCCTGAGCAACCTGGTGCCATTCCTCAGGCGGATCGGCTGACCCGCTTCCCAACGGCGTAGCCTGGTCTCATCACGGACGGTGAACTGGGAATCACTCCGCTTCGCCTGCGCGTGCTCGGCGGATTCGGCGTGGCCGTGGGCGACCGCGCCGTGCCCGAGAGTGCCTGGCGCCTGCGCAAGGCCAAGAGCCTGATCAAGCTCCTGGCGCTGGCGCCCGAGCGGCGCATACACCGCGAACGAGCGAGCGAGCTGCTGTGGCCTGACCGCACCGCGGACTCGGCCGCCAACAACCTCCACCAGGCGCTCTACGTCGCCCGCCGCGCCCTCGAGGCCGCCGGCGCCGACGCCCTGGAGTGCCTGGCGTTGCGCGACGACATGCTGGTGCTCTCCGAGGAGCGCCCGGTCGAGATCGACGCCGTGGAGTTCGAGGAGGCCGCGGAGGCGGCGCGCGCCGCAGGCACCGTCGAGGGCTACCGCGACGCCCTGGCGCTCTACGGCGGGGAGCTGCTCCCCGAGGACCGCTACGAGGACTGGGCGGCCGGCCGGCGCGAGGCGCTGCGCGAGCTGCATCTCGCGCTGCTGCTCGAGCTGGCCGAGCGCCATGCCGGCCTCGGCGACGCCGCCGGTGCGGTCGAGGCGCTCCAGCGCGCGGTCGTCGACGACCCTCTGCACGAGGAGGCCCATCGCCGGCTCATGCAGCTGTTCGCCGAGGTGGGGCGCCGCCAGCAGGCGCTCGCCCAGTACCAGCAGCTGCGCCAGACGCTGCGCCGCGAGTACGAAGCCGACCCGGACCCGGAGACCCGCCGCCTGTTCGGAGACATCCTCGCCGGGCGCCTCGATCCCGTCGCGGCGACGGAGGCGCCGGCGGAGTCGCGGCCCCCGGGCGCCCGGCGCGGGCCCGCCAGGTCGGGCGCGGCCCCCGCGCACAACCTGCCGGTGCAACTCACGAGCTTCGTCGGGCGCGAGCGCGAGCTGGCGGAGCTGCGCGGGCAGCTCCACCGCAGCCGGCTGCTGACGCTCACCGGCCCGGGCGGCGCAGGCAAGACGCGGCTGGCCCTGGAGGTGGCCGCCGAGCGGCTGCACGACTACGACGACGGCGTGTGGCTCGTCGAGCTGGCCGCCCTCGCCGATCCCGGCCTCGTGGCGCAGGAGACCGCCATGGTGCTGGGCATGCAACTGCGCTCCCAGCACGATGCGGGCGCGGTCCTGGCCCGGCTGATCGGCGACCGGCGGCTGCTCCTCCTCCTCGACAACTGCGAGCACCTGATCGGGGCGTGCGCGCGACTCGCCGAGGAGCTCCTGCGCGCCTGCCCCGAGCTCACGCTCCTCGCCACGAGCCGCGAGCCTCTCCACATCGGGGGCGAGGTGACCGTACGTGTCCCGTCCCTCGGGCTGCCCGACCCCGGGCTGGAGGCTCCCGCGTCGGAGCTGATGCGCTTCGAGTCGATTCGCCTGTTCGCCGAACGGGCGGCCGACGCCGCGCCGGGATTCCGCCTCACGGACGCGAACGCCTCGCACGTTGCCGAGGTCTGCTTTCGCCTGGACGGAATGCCGCTGGCCATCGAGCTCGCGGCGGCCCGCGCCGGGGTGCTGACCCCGGCACAGACGGCGGCGCGCCTGCGCGACTCGCTCGATCTGCTCGGCGCGGCCCGCGGCCGGCTCACGCGCCAGCAGACCCTGGCGGCCACGCTGAACTGGAGCCACGACCTCCTCACCGGACAGGAGCGAGTGCTCTTCCGGCGGACCGGCGTCTTCGCGGGATCGTTTGGGCTGGATGCCGTGGAGGGGGTGTGCGGGGGCGACGGCCTCGAGCCGGGCGAGACCGTCGAGCTTCTTGCGCGCCTGGTGGACAAGTCGCTGATCACCGCCGAGGAGGAGCGCGGTGAGTACCGCTACCGGCTCCTCGAGACGATTCGGCAGTACGCGCGCGAACGCCTGGCCGAGGCCGGAGAGACCCCGCGTCTGGAGGCTCGCCACCGCGCGTGGTACCTGGCCGTGGCCGAGGCCGCCGACCCGCAGGTGGCGGGCGAGCGCTTCTTCGAGCCGGCGGAGATCGAGCTCGACAACCTGCGCGCGGCGCTGGCCTCGGGGCTCCGCGACGACCCCCGAAGCGCCCTGCGGACCGCGGTGGCGCTGTGGCAAGTGTGGATGCGGCGTGGGTACTTCACCGAGGGCTCGCGGCTGCTGGACGCCGCACTCGCCGCCGATCCCGCGCCCACGCCGCTGCGAGCGCGCGGGCTCGTGGCCGCGTCCGCGCTGGAGGTGCGGCTGGCGCGACCGGAGCGCATCATCTCCCTGGCCGAGGAGGCGCGTGGGATCCACGCCGCGCTCCACGACTCACGCGCCGTGGCGGGCGCTCTCCTGTACCGCGGGGTGCTGGAGTCGGTCTACGCCCAGTACGCCGCGGCCCGGGACACCCTGGAGGAGGCGTTCGCCCAGGCCGAGCAGGTGGGCGAGGCGCTCGTGGCGGCGGAGTCGCGTCACGTCCAAGGTGTGGTGGCGCACGCTCGCGGGCGCGACGACGAGGCCCGACGGCTGATGGAGCAGGGGCTGGACCTGCTTCCGGCACCGCCGGACTCCGATGCCTCGGTTTGGGGCACCACCATCGGCCTCGTGATCGACCGCGACGGGCACGGGCAAGCGCGCATGTACTTCGAGGACACCCTTGTCATGTTCCGCGAGGTCGGTCCTGCGGCGGCGAGGGGCTACATGCTGTGCGACTTCGCGCTGGTCGCACGGGCCCAGGGCGACTACGACGCCGCGCGCGAGGCGATGGATCGCGCCCTGGCGCTGCACCGCGAGCGCGACGACCTCCACGGCACCGCGGTCGCGCTCAACGCCCTCGGGAACCTGGCGCGCTCACGCGAGCAGTTCGACCTCGGCCGCGAATGGCTGGAGGAGGCGCTCACGATCCGCCGCGACATGGGCGACCGGCGAGCCACCGCGATGACCCTGGGGTGCCTGGGCCTGCTCGCCGGCCGCGCCGGGCACCAGGACGAGGGGCGCCGGCTCATCGGGCGCGCGCTGGCCATCTTCGCCGAGGCCGAGGACGGGCCGGGCAGGTCCGGAATGCTCCTCAACCTGGGCAACCTCGAGCTCGAGGCGGGCGAGGTGGACCGCGCCCTGCCGATCCTGGAGGAGGCGGCCGGGCTGTTTCGCAGCCAGATGATCATGCGCGGCTGGGGATGGCCCGTCTGCACGCTCGTGGACGCCCTGATCAGCGCACCCGTCCCGAACGAGCCTCGTGCGCGCACTCTGATCGAGGAGGCCCGCGGCGAATTCGGTGAGACCGACGACGCGCGCGGCCTCGCCCAGATCGCGGCCCTGGAAGACCGGCTGGCCCGAGGCCGGAGAGCGGCTAAGGCGGGCTTGGATGCCGGCTAAGCGGCGGTTAAGAGCGCCCCGCGTACCGTCGTCCCGGAACCGAACTCCAGGAGGACGACATGACGACGCAGGAGATCACACAGACCGTGCTGGGTGACGGGACGATCGCAGAGCTCGCCGAGGCCGTACGCGGCGAGGTGATCGTTCCGGGCGACCCGGGCTACGACGAGGCGCGCGCGATCTGGAACGGCGCGCACGACCGGCGGCCCGCGCTGATCGTGCGTTGTGCGGGCGTAGCGGACGTGATGCGCGCGGTCGAGTTCGCCCGCAGCCAGGACCTCGAGGTGGCGGTGCGGGGAGGCAGTCACAGCATCCCCGGCTTCTCGACGGTCGACGGCGGCATCGTGATCGACCTGAGCGCGATGCAGGGCGTCCGCGTCGACCCGGAGGCGGGCACGGCCCGCGCTGAGGGCGGCGTGCAGTGGGGCCGGTTCGACCACGAGACGCAGGCCTTCGGCCTGGGCGTGACCGGCGGGCTGGTGTCGACCACCGGCCTCGGCGGCTTCACGCTGGGCGGCGGGATCGGATGGCTGGTGCGGAAGTACGGCCTCACGTGCGACAACCTGATCTCCGCCGACGTGGTGACGGCCGACGGCCGGCTCGTGACCGCCAGCGCCGAGGAGAACCCCGACCTGCTCTGGGGCCTGAAGGGCGGAGGCGGGAACTTCGGCATCGCGGTCTCGCTGGAGTACCGGGTCCACCCCGTCGGTCCGATCGTGATGGGCGGTCCGACGTTCTACCCCGGCGAGCGTGCCGGGGAGATCCTGCGGTTCTACCGCGACTTCGTCGGGGATCTTCCCGACGAGCTGACGACCCTCGCGAACCTGCTCTGGGCGCCGCCCGCGCCGTTCATCCCGGAGGAGTGGCACGGCAAGCCGCTGATCGGGCTGGTGGCGTGCTACGCCGGGTCCCTCGAGGACGGCGCGAAGGCGGTGGCGCCGCTGCGCGAGCTCGGCGACCCGGTGGCCGATCTGATGGGGCCGCTCCCGTACACGGCGCTCCAGAGCCTGCTCGACCCGCTGTGGCCGGCCGGCAAGCACGCCTATATGAAGGCGGGCTACGTCAACGAGCTGGACGACGCGGCGATCGAGACGGTGACGCGTTACCACCAGGAGGCCACGTCGCCGGCGTCCGAGATCCACTTCCACCACTTCGGCGGCGCCGTCGCCCGGGTGGACGAGGGCGCGACGGCCTACCGGGAGCGTCAGGCCCCGTACGTGATGAACGTCATCGGGGCGTCGTTCGACTCCGAGGGCTTCGACTCCCATGTCGACTGGGCGCAGCGCCTCTACGCCGACATCGAGCCCTCCCTCACGGGGGGCGCCTACATCAACTTCCTCTCCGCCGAGGGAGAGGAGCGGGTGCGGGCCGCCTACGGCGACGAGAAGTTCGCCCGCCTCCAGGCGCTCAAGGACGAGTTCGACCCCACCAACCTGTTCCACCTCAACCAGAACGTCCCGCCGAGCGGGGCCTGAGGGGATAACCGAGAAGACGAGCCGGTCCTCGCGGTCTCCGGACCGCGAGGACTGCGCTCGCAAACCTCGTTCGGCAGTGCTCCGCACCCTTGTTCGCAGGCGGCGCGGCTCGATCCCCGCGAGCGGGTTTGCCATGGGGGAGTAAGGTTGGTGGGGAGGAACGAGGGCTAGTTGCCCTGACGAGCCGATCGTTGACTGGCCACCGCCGCCGGTCCCCCGCTCCTGACCAAACCACCGGGCACCCCCGGCGCGCCACCCGGCAGACCGGGAGTGATCACCAAGGAGCTGCGCTCGTGCCCGATATCCGCTGTGCCGACCTCGGAGATTTCCGACATTGCGCGATCGTGATCTCCGCGTCGACCACCGACCATGCGATGACGCGGATCAGCGATCACCTGGCGCTGGCCCACGGCGTCACACCCGCCTGGTTCACCCCAGCCCGTCAAGCGCGGCTCTACGCCCTGCTGCGGGAGCCCCCCGAAGCCGGTTGACGTAGAACCGAGGTCCCACATGGCCCAGCTCACCCCCAAGCAGCGCCGCGAGCTGCGCTCCGCGCAGCTGCGGGCGGAAATGGCCGAGACCATCGCCGCGGGGCGGATGACCGTCCGTCAGATGACACCGAAGGAGCGTGCCGAGGGCGACCTCCGACGCGAGGCCATCCAGGCGGCGCGGGGCGCGCGCAAGCGTCGCTGGTGAGGAAGACCCGCAGCCTCCTAGGGGCTGTGCACGTACCGCCTGCGCTCGGCCCGGGCCCGATCCAAGAGCCTGTCCGCGCGGGCGCTTTCGATTTCTTGGGGACGAAACCCGACGTGGCGGGCGTCTAGAGGCCACAAGGGCATTCGGACCTACTGGCGACGCTGACAGCCGCGTGGAGAGCAAATGGAGTTCGAGATTCAGGATCTGCGGGATGCCGGTGACGACGGAGTGGCGACGTCGCACGAGAACGTGCGAGATCTGGTTTGTCCTGTCGGGCAAGAAGGAACTAACGACTCCCCCTATCGATGGCACGACCTTTCCAGTGCGGCTGGATGACCACCAGGCGGTAGACGTTCTGTTCGACCTTGATGCATTCTCGAAGCCGGGACAGCCAGTTCATCCGGTCTGCGCGGTCGCCGTCGAAGTTGGCGGTCGTTCCCACGTCGCATGGGTCCCGCCTAAGCCTCCGTTCTGGCAGCTAAAGCGCCCCACTCGCAAGACCTGGTTTATCCAGACGGGCGTATTTCGTGCTCCTCGGGACGACGAAGATGACGCTCGCAGCTGAGGCCGCGACGATGTGGGCGCGTCAGGTCCTGAATGCGAACCGAAATGCGAACCCAAGCCCAACGATGGCCGCCTGGGCAGTGTGTAGCCCCTTCGTCGAAGGTCGTGGTGTAAACGAATGTTCCTTCGTTTACGAAATGCAGCACCCAAGCAGGGCGTGGTGCCGCCGGTCTTCCTGACCTGGAAGCTGCTTCTGCGTGCATACACGGAACTACGGCGCGGCCACGGCTGCCAGTGTCACGGTCGCGATCGCACACAGCTTGGGCTCGGTCTCCCCGTGGGAATGAACCCTCGCCTGTACCACCGTGAGCATGCGACCCGGCTTGATCACCTCCGCGCGGCCGACAAGTCGCGCTCCGCTGGCTGGCCGCAGCAGGTTGACCTTGAACTCCACGGTCACGACTGCCGTCCCGGGCGGCGCGAGTGTCCAGGCGGATGCGCCCGCCGTGTGGTCCACCATCGTCGCAAGAACTCCGGCGTGTACCAAGCCCTGAGCTTGGGCGTGACGCTCAGCTATGACCAGTTCGGTCTCAGCCCAACCACGGCCGATATCGGACAGCTCCAAGCCCAGGTTTGCGACGAACGGAACCTCTCGGAACTCGGAACGGAGCCGCTCGAGGACCTCCAGTTTCTTGAAGTCGTTGCCATCTGGCGGCGCGTCTTTCTCCTGTTCCATCAACAACTGCGCATGCTAGCCCCCACGCAGAGCCTCACTGCGACACCGCTACTCCCGCAGCCCCACGGCTTCGAGGGCATCTCGCCGGTCGGAGTAGGCCTCGATGCGGTAGACGATGCCGCGCTTCAGCATGCAGATCTGCGCCCAATCCATGCGGACCGGGACGTTGCTGTCCACTCCGAAGCCCCGCTGCCAGCAGAGCACAAGCACTCGGTCGTCATCGACGTCGACGTACTCCTCCACCCCCGCTTCATACCGCTCCCAGGTCGCAAGCCACTCATCGAAGAAGCGACGGACGCCTTCGTGCCCGCGGTAAACGTCAGGGTCCGGCCATCCCTCGAATGTCGTGGTATCCCACTCGATTGCCGGATCGAAGACCTCGAAGACGGCGTCGAGGTCGCCTCCGATCCATCCTTCCCAGGCACGTTTCACGATCTCCACGTTCTCCTGCGACATCGCCTACTCCCGCAGCCCCACGGCTTCGAGGGCATCCGCAGGGTCCAGGAAGATCTCAACGCGGAGCACCTTCCCGTCGCGGAAAGTGGTCACCCAGCCCGAACGTCGATCCACTTCCAAGCCGCTGGCTTTGCCGCGAGCCTGCTCGCGCAGGATCGCCAAGACCTTGTCGCCGCCCGCATCGCGCACGTCCTCGATCTCGAAGCGGTAGTACTCGAAGGACGCCGCGAACTCGCGGAAGTTGCGCACCACCTCATCGCGGCCCCGGTACATCTTGGCCTCAGGAAACTTCGGGTCTTCGCGGAACTCAATCTCCGCGTCGTAGAGATCGAACCCGGCCCCAGCGCCGCGCTCATTGATCACATCGATGACTCCCCGGAAAGCGTCGACGTTCTCCTGCGACATCGCCCGCCCAGTATCCCCTCCCACGTCTACCTCCCGCAACGCTAGGGCTCTCGCGGCTGAGTAGGTGTTACGTAAGGGCCAGAATGCCCGGTCCCTGAAGGTGTGCCTACTCCCGCAGTCCCACGGCTTCGAGGGCCTCCTCGCGGAACGGAGTGAACCGAATCCCAATCACTTTGCCGCCACGAAACGTCCAGACGGAGAGCAGGGGTTGCTCAACTTCGGCTCCGCTTTGCTTCCCGCGTGCGGTCTGGCGTCCAGCGACGAAGACCTTGGTGCCCACATCGTGGAACTCATCGCCGAGCAGTCTGTAGTTCGCCCACTGCGCGAGGAACTCGCGCATGAAGGCCTCTATTTCCTTGGGGCCATGAGCGACAACCCAATCGTTCGCATCGGGCATGAAGGACTCGAAGACAACCTCCGTATCGAACATCTCGACGCCCGCCCGCATGTTGCCTCGGGCCCACTGCGCGTAGATCTGCCGCACGATCTCCACGTTCTCCTGCGACATCGCCCGCCCAGTATCCCTCAGGCTGGGCGGCTTCTCGTAGCTGAGTAGGTGTTACGTCAAAGCCAGAACGCCTACTCCCGCAGCCCCACGGCCCGCATCGCATCTTCCCTGCGCCAGAACCAGCGGACCTGCACGACTCTGCCCAGCCCGAACGCGAACACGGCGGTCATTTCGGTGTCCATCTCCAGCCCGCCTGTGCGGCGGCCCTGGTGCCGAGCTGTCCAGATCACGACATCGCCGTGGGCGCCGAGATCGACGGTGTGAAACCCGTAGTAGTCCCACGGCTCCATCCAGTGCTCGGCGAAGGTGAGGACGCCCTCGCGCCCGTGTAGCGGCTCCGGTTCGGGATGGTCGGTGACCGGTACCCAGACGACGTGCTCATCGAACAACTCAAGCCAGGCGTTGAGCTCGCCGCGGTCCCAGGCTTTGATGAGGCGCTCGACGACCTCCACGTTCTCCTGCGACATCGCCCGCCCAGTATCTCCCTCTGGCCCGCGCAGCGCCACAGCTTCCTCTACGACCCACTTTGGCACGGGGGTGCCGATCCCACCGCCGCAGGTCCAGGTGCCGACGTGAGCGGTCGCCTACTCCCGCAGCCCCACGGCTTCGAGGGCCCGGCGTCTAACTCCCCTCGCTGCCCTCGAGCTAGGCGTCACCCGCCGTGGCCGTGATCTCGAAGTGCTCGACCGACTGGATCTCGGCACCGGACGGCTGCGTCGCGTCGGCGCGCAGTTGGTTGGCGCGCTCCACGCTCGCGTTGAGCGCCTCCTCGGTCTCCCAGAGGGTGAGCGAAAACGCCTTGCCGCTGTCCGAGACGCCAAAGTAGGCCGCCTTAAATCCGTCGAGCTGCTCCAGTGGGTCGGTCGCGGCGGCGAAGCCTTTGCTCAGTTCGTCGGCTTGCCCTTCGTACATGCCCAGTCTTGCGTGCATGCCACGTCTCCTCTCAGATGTCGCCTGGCCAGTTCAACGCCTAGCACCACCACGGCGAGCCTACTCCCGCAGCCCCACGGCTTCGAGGGCCTCGGCCTCGGACGGGAGTGCCCGCATCACGGTCACCCTGCCGTCCCTCACCTGCCAGATCTGGAACATCCGCATCTCCACGGGGATCCCGCCGCGCCCAACTGCCTTGATGTCGGCCAGCGTGAGGACCCAGCTCCCCAGGTCGCGGTATTCCTTCACGCGGTAGACGTAGCTCTCCCAAGCCTCGACCCAGTCGGCCCAATAACGGGCCACTCCATCGTGGCCGCGCCACACGTCGCCCACCGCCCCGGTGGTCTCCCACTCGATGTCGGGGTGGAGATCGCGCGTGCGTGCCTGGAAGAGCTCAGCGAGCGGAGCCGTGACAGCGTCGCGTTCGGACCAGTCAACGCTTTCCACAAACGCCCTAACCGCTGGGAGGAGATCCTCGCCGTCGCGCGGCTGGCAAATGCGTCGCACCACCTCCACGTTCTCCTGCGACATCGCCCGCCCAGTATCCCTCAGCCTGGGCAGCTTCTCGTAGCTGAGTAGGTGCGCGAGCCCGGAGCGGCGATACCCGCGGCGTCGATCGCCCCACCACCTCGACGTTCTCCACCGACATACCGCTACTCCTGCAGTCCGACGGCTTCGAGTGCCTGAGCGCGGTCGAGGTAGTAGTCGGCTTCGATGACCAGGCCGTCGCGCAATCGATGCACGACGGCGAAGGACTCGGTGTACGGGCCGCTCGCCGCGCTCTCACCAACCATGCGCGTGCAAGCGACGAAACGGCCGTCACCGACCTCGATCAGCTCCTCCACGCGCACCTTGATCGGCCCCACCAGGTCGATCAAGGTCTGCATGCGAGCCAGCGCAGCCGCACGGCCCCGGAAGACCCCGCCGCCATCGGGCCAACCTGGACCCTCCCGGTAGACCACATCCTCCGCCCAAAACCGTTCCGTGACTGCCGCCGGGCCGGACTCGTTCCAGACCTCATAGGCACGACGGATTCTGTCGGCATCCTCCTGCGACATCGCCTACTCCTGCAGCCCTACGGCTTCGAGGGCCTGTGATCTGCTCCAGCAGGGCGTGATCCGAACGATCTTCTCGTCTCGAAACTCGAAGACCCAGGCGTTGCGCATCTCTACGTCGGCGCCGCTCTCCTTGCCGTGTCCATGCTGGCGGTTGCAGACGACGACCCGGGCCCCGAGGTCGATGACTTCCTCGATCTCGAATCGAATGTCCTGGAAGGAGTCAAGGAACTGCTGGAAGTGCGCCTCAATCGCCTGCGTGCCCCGGTGAACGCCGCCATCCGGGTAGTCGGGGTCTTCGTGGAACTCGACGTCAGGGGCGCAATAGGCGGAGGCCGAAGCGGAGTCGAGCTGGCCCTGGTTCCAGGCCTCGATCGCCCTACGTACCACCTCGACGTTCCTCTGCGACATCGCCCGCCCAGTCTCCCGGCTCGTGGCGAGGCGCTAGCAGAACGCGGTGATCATGAACGAGCTATCGACCGGCGCCGCACTGGGCTGACTGCTGCCCGTCGGTTGGTCGATGTTGACGTCGACTTGGTCCGGGCGGTTGGTGGGCATTAGTACGTTGAACACCTCGAACGTTTCCACCGTGTCAGCCACGAACCGCCGCATACCTTCGTGGCCTACGTAGGTGCCCTCCATCGGCGTGCCAAGACCCAGGTTGTGCTCCCATACGGCGTCGCAGCGTCGAAGTCGCCCGCGTTGGTCGCATCAAGCATGCCCCCGCACGATCTCCACGTTCTCCTGCGACATCGAGTCCCACGGCTTCGAGGGCCTTCTGGCGGTCGAGGAACACCTCGGCGCGGACGTACTCCCCATTGCGGAACGTGGCGACGACGTAGTTGACCCATTCGACAGCTCGTCGGCTGGCCCGTCAAGACACCGACCGACAGTATCTCGCCGCCTTGCGGGTGCGGCAAACGTGGCATAGGGTCTCACGCAAGCAACAAACGAGGGGGAAGCTTGCTCTTCATGACGACGTACAAGATCAAGCCGTACATCAGCAACGAGGAGACCATGAAGCTGTTGGAGGTCTTCGCCAAGGAGGGTGCCGGACCCGGCGCGACGGCGCACTACGTGGCTGCTGACGGCAGCCATGGCGTGGTGATCGCTGATACCGATGATGTGGCGGGGGCGTATCGGAACCTGCAGAACTACACGCAGTGGGTGGAGTACAACACCCAGGTGATGCTGACGGTCGAGGAGGCCGTGCCGCTCATCATGGAGGCGCGTGCTTGATGTAGGCACGTCGGCGGCCCAGGGGAGGGGGCACGAATGGCCTCAGCTCTCGCCAGTCTGTTGATGTGAGTCCACCCGAGGCCGCGCGAGATCCCGGTCTCAGGGACCGGATGCCACATCGAGAGAAACGCTTGATCGGCGGTGAGGCCACCGTCCCGTAGGACGGCCTGAACTTCAGCCCCATACTCAACAACCGCCGCACGATCTCTACGTTCTCCTGCGACATCGCCTATTCCCGCAGCCCCACGGCTTCGAAAGCGTCTGCTGGGGCGAGGTAGCTGACTATGCGCTTGACCTTTCGGTCGCGGATCGTCCACACGTGCCCGTGGTGGGCCTCGACAACGGCGCCGCTTTCCTTGCCCCGCCCCCTAAGCCCAACCAGAACAACGAGTCGATCCTGATCGACCTCGGTGATCCCCTCGATCTCGATACGCAGCTCGTCAAAGACTTCGCCGAGCGTTGCGAAGTAATCTCGGATTCCTTGTAGGCCCCGAAACGTTCGACCCTCGGCGGCGGCAAATGTGGAATGGAACTCCGCGTCCGCGGTCCACAAGGTGTCAAGTGCGGCGAGGTCGGACCGGTTCGTAGCCTCAACTACCCGCCGCACGATCTCGACGTTCTCCTGCGACATCGCCCATTCAGTATCCCGCTCCTAGTCAAGTCGGATGACAAGGCAGCGGAGCCTGGTGCATCCATGCGGTGGGCAGACGCTGAGAGGCCGCCTGCGGGCTTCTCCAATGCTTCTGGACCAGGGCCTTGCACAATGCTGTTCATTGTCTCCAGAAGCCTTAGACAGCGTCTGGTGAACTGCTACGGTCCGCTCGGTCAGCAACAGGAGGTAAGCATGGCACTCGAAACAGCCCAGAAGGCAATCACCGACGAGATCGCCCGGCTGAAGGGAGATGTCGAGAAGCTCGAAACTGCGCTTCGGCATCTGAGTGGCCGCGATGGCCGCCCACCTAGCTCAGCCCGCAAGCCCCGGAGCAAGCCAAGTCGAGCCGGTCGTCGTACCCGGATGTCGCCCGAGCAGCGCCAAGAGCAGCTGCTCTCGATCATCAAGCAGCGCCCAGGCATCACCCCCGGAGCTCTCGCGAAGGAGGCTGGTGTGACGCCCTCCTACGTCAGCGGGCTCATCAAGACGCTCGTCGCCGCCAAGAAGGTCAAGAAGGCAGACGGTGGGCTACTAGCTCGCTAGGGACGGGCATTGCCTTAGTCATCTGGCGCGCGTAACGACCGCCTTCTACCTCCTCGTCGCAACGGCAAGGAATTCCTTCTTGCGTCTTCACACTTTGCCCTGCCTGCCGCTTGAGTCCAGGCTTCACTGCGCTCGTTGAACCCGCTAGACACAACGTATTCCGCTCGCTGTTGTCACTGGTAGAATTCATGTAGTGCCTAACGCCTTAAGAGTTATCGGATATGTTCGATGCTCTTCTGTGGAGCAGGCTAGCGAGGGCATGAGCCTCGATGCCCAACGGGCTCGCATCGAGGCGTGGTGCGAAGCCACAGGCGCCACCCTCATGGACGTCGTGGAGGACGGTGGCGTGTCGGGCACCCTGCCCCTTGCTGACCGCCCAGGGGGTGCAGAGATCGCGGCGCTTCTTGATGCACGCCGCGCGAGCGTAGATGCAGTGGTCGTTGTTCGACTTGACCGCTTGGGTCGTGATGCCGCCGAAACCCTGACTGTCCTGAAGCGTTTCGCGGACGGGACGGTTGGCCTGGTCTCGATTGCTGACCGGCTCGACCTGAGCACCCCGCAGGGCCGGGCGATGGCGGGCGTGGCCGCGGTCTTCTCTCAGCTTGAGCGCGAGCTGATTGCCCAGCGCACCGCCGAAGCGCTCGGCGAGCTGCGGTCTCAGGGGCGCATCTACGGCCCTGTTCCCTTTGGTTACCGGGCTACGAAGGACCGCCTGGTTCCGCATGCGAGCGAACAGAATGTTGTTCAGCGGATGCGGCGCATGCGATCGCGTCGCATGAGCTTTGACCGCATTGCGCAGCGGCTCAATGCCGATGGCGTTCCAGCAAAGCGCGGAGGACGCTGGCACGCCATGACCGTCAGATCTGTGCTGCGAACTTCAGCGGCTCTGGAGACGGCTGCCTAGCAATCGCCACGCCCTATCGCATTTCCGAAAACCCCATACGTCTAATCCTCAAGCACTGGCGCCACCTCGAAACAGGCTTGCCGCCTTTGCCCAACACCGAAAGGAGACCGCACATGCCCGAAACACCCCCTGGCTTTTCGCCCTGGACACCCGATGCGCCCGGAAAGGGCCTTCTCATTGATGACCGCCTGTTTGAGTGGGCTACCACCGAGCAAGGCGCTCCACAACACAAGGATGCATTAGCTGCGCTAGGCATCGCGGACTTCGATGTCGCAAAGACCGCCATGTTTGCGTTCAGCGCTGAAGGCGAGATCGCCTATGTCTCAAACGAGAATCTCGTCGAGATGATCATCACGAAGGATTCCCGACTTCAGAAAACAGCTCCCTCCGAAGCCTGGTCGTTCTAGTCGGTAGCTCGGTCGTCCCGTTGCTCGGACGATTGCCTTCATGATCTCCTCGTTACTCGCGCACGGATGGTCCCCTTGACTGGGAGACCCTCCTAGGTCGAGCAGCTTCGTTTACAGGATCGGTCAGCTTGGTGATCTCCGACAGTCGGACTTTCACAAGCGCGATGCGTCTGCGTTTGTCCTACTTGAGCCCCTTGCGACCGATCACTTGTCAGGACAACTGACGACTGTGATGGCTGCTGTCAGGATCTCATTGGTCGACCAGGTCGACTCTAAGTACCAGTAGTAAAGAAGATAGGTGACAGGTACCTAGACCAAGTAAGACAGCGGCGGCAGTAGCCTCAGGGTCATGGGACGAATGCTGACCCTACAAAACGACCACCAGCGCAACGTAACTGACATGAACCAATTCGGACCGCTACTGACATCACAAGAGGCAGCTGATCGCCTGCGCATATCGCCGCGCACACTGGAACGAATCGTCGAATCCGGACAGCTCTCGAAAGTCAAGATTCGAGGGGCGACCCGCTATGCCGAACGCGAACTCGATGACTTCCTCTTTCAGAGCACAGAGGATCCCGATGTCAGGTCCTCTGAGCCTGAGCGAAGCGCGGTTGGTAACCGCCGCGACGTCGAGGACTGGACTCATGCCTGAGTCGCTGGTGGAGGAAGCCCTGAGCCTCTCCAAGGAGGGGTTCAGGGTGTTCCCCGTCCATAGCCCCCAGGGCAACGGCTGCTCGTGCAGAAAGGCTCGGTGCAACAACCGCGGTAAGCACCCCTGCACCCACCACGGCGTTCACGATGCCTCAGCCGACGCGAAGGTGGTCACGCAGATGTGGAACAGCTATCCCTGGGCGAACATCGCGATCGCCACCGGCAACGGCCTGGTCGTTGTCGACGTGGATGGCCCCCAAGGCGCTGACTCGCTCAAGGCACTCGGAGCTCCCCGTACCGCAACCTCAAGCACCGGGCGCGGCCAGCACTTCTACTACGAAGGAGACGCTGGCTGCCGAACCAAGCTAGCGCCCGGTATCGACATCCGCGGGCAGGGCGGATACGTGATCGCCCCACCCAGCCGACACGCCAATGGCGCGGCGTATACGTGGTCACGCCCACTCTCGGAAGGCATCGCGTCCGCCCCGGAGTGGGTCAACCATCGCCGCAAGGCAAGCCGAGCTCACGAGACTCTCGCATCACCTGCTCATCCCGACCTCAAACACTGGCCAGAGGGCGAGCGCAACGACCGCCTGTTTCGACACCCCGCTGCGATGCGCGCGCTGGGCATGTCGCCCGCCGAGATCGCCGCTGCCCTCCCGAAGGCAAACGCAGAACGTTGCCACCCGCCGCTCGACCCAGGCGAAGTCGCGCAAATCGCCAAGAGCGCGGGCCAACGGCCCGAAGGTCGGTGCGTCGATCGGCGTCTTCTGACCCTTGGGCTCGGGCCTTACGCAATCGCCATCTACGTCGCCCTTCATAGCTACACGAATTGCGCCAACCGCTGCTTTCCCAGTATCACCACCCTCGCTAAAGCCACCAGGATGTCGCGAGACACGGCGATAAGAGCGATCAAGACCCTCGAAAGCGCCGGTTTCATCAGGGTCGAGCGCACCCGCAAGCACAACGTGTACACCCTCCTCTAAAGCTCGGCTCATCGGCGATGGGCACTCGCCGGGGGGCGCTTACGACGCGGAAGCGATCCTGGAGGCGACTAGGGTGTCCGGGGATTCAGAAATGGCCCGGCAGCGCGCCAACGCCCCGGGCCCGGTCACCGAAAGGACGGGTTTTCGATGGCACCGCGGGACACTAACGGAACGGCTACGCGATCTTGCCCGAGTTGACCGACCACCTGGCTGGGTCAGAGAGAGATTTTGAAATGACTCTTGGAGGCATCGGGCTCATGCCGCGCCCTGGGCGTGGCACAAGCTCGCATTTCGAACGGCCGTTTACGAGCGAACTCGCTCGCTAGGCGAACCCCGGCCGCCCCGGCTTTCGCTCGTCAGCTGTGCGCCCGGAGACTGCGCGTCCCGCTGTTTCCGGGCTCATGGGCGGCGTCCGCCCCGATGCGCGCACGGTAGGTCCCGCTGCTGAAGATCCGCTTGATCAGGCTGAACCGCGAGCTCGTGGCGCTGCGCGGCAGCAGCGTCGTTCTGCCCACCGTGCGAAACACCCCGTCGCTCCCGCGGCGCTGCACCAGCACCAGCCGTCCGCTGGCCGCAGGCGAAACAACGCCGGAGAACCGCACCCGCTGCCCCCGCTTGGGCGTGGAGTCGCTCACCGACAGGGACACGCGATAGCGCACGAACACGAGCTTGTTCGCGCTCGTCACCCGCCGGGCCCTGACCCGGTAGCGGGTGTCCAGGCCGGGACGGATCCCCCCGAACGAGTACACGCCCAGCGCGTTGGTCCTTCCGCCTACCAAGTTCGTGTAGCGCGTGTAGGGGAACGGCGCCTGCTGCAGCGTCACCGCCGCGTTCGCGCTGCCGGTGCCCGTCAGGCTCCCGAAGATCGTCACCGAGCTGCCGTAGACGATGGGGTTCGTGCTGGTGTTGATCGACAGCGTCGGCGACGGCGGCCTGGGTCGCGGGGCGGCCACCGCCGTGCCTCCAGCAGCCGTCGCGGCAAGCCCGGCCATCACAACAATCGTTCGCAGGCGACTCACACTCATCCTCTTCCTTTTCGGGTCGGAGCCTCCTTGCGCTCCCGTTCGTAACAACACATCAGCGGATGCCGAGGGTGCGCTGTTGGTGAGATTGCTGTGTGGCCATCATCGCCCTCCTCCACTCGTCAGTCCCATAAGCGCCAACGCCCTGGTCCTGAGTCCCTCGAGGAAACTGGGCCAAATTCCCACCAAACGCGTCGTCCTGGTGGCCCGGCCCGGGCTCGCTCCGGGCCGGGGCCTACCAGGACGAGCATTACGATGCTAAACCCTGTTGGGCGGAAGCCAACCGTCGGCTCACCGTGACAGCTGGTCGGCACGACGCACACGCGAGCCGGGGTCCTTCACACCACCCAGGTCACCTCCCGTGTCCCTGCCCGAAAACGACGGGGGGACGACGGACGACGCCGCATCCCGCCTAGAGCCGGGGTTTGCGGGGAGTTCCGGTTGTCCGGTCCCGATGGTTGCTGGATCGCCGCCGGGACGTTCGGGCCAGGAGTGGGCCACGAAAGGTGCCCGCGCGCCCAGCATCCTCAGCGGCGTTGTGCGGCCCGCTGACTGTGTCGCATCAGGCGACCAAGCCCGCCCGGAAATCCATCCGCCCCCCGGAAAGCACGAACGCCGCTCCCAGGAAGCGGCGCCCGGCCAATGAACCAATCCTTGGTAAGGGGGATTGAACCATCCTTGGTTTCAGGGACGCTACATCCGATGGGCGCGTTGCAACATCCGTAGAAAGTGCGTTGGAATGTCCATAGAAACGTCGCCAGAGTCACGGCAACCCACGGAGCCGCCCGGGCTTTTCGAACCGGGCTGAGCAGGATCGGTTCGTTCAACCTAGCGTCAGGAGATTGCGACGGATCGTGCCACCAGGCCATGTAGGCGTCTTGGTGGTCTCAGTTGGCTCGGGACGATCCCCTCAGCAGGCTGTAGAGATGGTCGCGACGCGCTGGCGTGAACCAGGCGGGCGTCATGCCATGGGCCCACGCCAGGTGATCGGTCATCTGCGCAACCGCGTGGTCGTTGGTTACAGCGGAGACCACGACCGTGCATCGTCGCGAGTGGACGTCTGAACAGCTGATTTCGGGCACGAGCCCAGCTCCTTGGTGGTTCACGCCCGGTTCGCCGCGTAGCGCGCCGGGAGTGCTCCGGTGGCTTGGTCAGGAGCGGGGAACCGCCGCGGTGGCCAGTCAAGTTCGGCTCGTCAGTGCAACTAGCCCTCGTTCCTCCCACCGACTCTACTCCCCCAAAGCAAGTGCTCGCGCACGGAGTCGAGACGCGGCGCCGCGCCCGGCTGATGTGGTCGTCGAGCAGTGGTTAGGCCCCCCCCCACGCCTGCACGTATGCCCTGGCCGCGGTTGGCGCAGGTCGCCCGACACCGGGAGCGTTGTCTCAGGGCCGTCTTGTGCGCTTATGACGGGCAGCCAGACGTTCGGCGAGGGATCGATAGGGCCCACTCCCCCGGCCGCTCAGAATCCCCCGGCCGCTCAGAATCGCTCGCAACCGACTGGCCTCCGCACGACACGCTCCAGAGCAACACCGGGCATCAGCACGACGGCCACGGAGCTCCACGGCGCCGCAGACCACGCAGACCCGTTCTAGCCAAAGAGCAGGCGTTCGCTGATCAAGTGGCCGGGACTCATCCGGGACCTTCTTGGTCTCCGCAGCCTCGCTGACTGTGACGATCTTGCCACTTTGCGGGGCTTTCCTAGCGCGCCCGACAGGATTCGAACCTGTGACCTTCGGTTCCGTAGACCGACGCTCTATCCAGCTGAGCTACGGGCGCAACGGACGGTCAGTGTAGACGCCGTACCGTCACGGTCGTGGGCAGCTCGACGGCTCGCGGTGGGAGCGCAGCACGCGCTCGAAGGCGACCGGCTTCGACGTCATCACGCCGTCCACGCAGGCGTCGATCAGCCTGCGCCACGACGCCGGCCCGTCGACGTCCTGATCGGAGAACCAGGTCTGCCAGGCGTACCCCTCGCGATGGGCTTTCGCGACGTTGCCGGCGGTCGTGATCTGCAGCAGAGTGGTCCCGAACTTGTAGGTGATCGGGACCTGGAAGGCGACCACCCCGGGCCCGGGCGACCCGCCGGTGAGCAGCCAGGCGGCGTCGCCCTCGACGCCCGGCGCGAGCGGCAGGCCCGGCACGAGCGAGTGGAAGCGGTCGACGGCCGGCTGCTTGAAGGAGACGACGATCAGGTCCTTGCGCCGCACGTTGCGCAGCAGGCGGGCGAGCGCGTCCGCGTTGGTCAGGTACTCCGACACCGCCTCCTGCTTCGTGCGGCCTTTGATCTCGATGTTGATCGGGGTGCGAGGGAACGCGGCGAGTACCGCCTTCAGGGTCGGGACCCGGAAGTCGGCCGCGCTGAACCCGCGTGGCGGCGCCTTGCGCCCCGTGGCGACGCCGCGGAACCTGTATGCGCTTGCGGGCTTGCCGTGCCGGTAGTGGTCGCTTCCGGAGGCCGTGAACCAGTACGCACCGTCGAGCCGCTGGATCTGGCGGAGCGTCTTCGACGCGATCGTCCCGTGGCCGTTGGTGATGCGGTCGACCGTCGTGTCGTGCATGACGACGACCTGGTTGTCGCGCGTCACGCCGATGTCCAGCTCGAGCATGTCCGCGCCGGCGGCCAGCGCCTTGCGGAAGGCGTACAGCGTGTTGGACGGGAACTCGTCCTCGCCGCCCTGGTGAGCGATGTTCCAGGTCGGGACCTGGCGCCAGCGGTTGCGCGCCTGCGCGGGGGCGGCGATCAGGCCGACGAGAAGCAGCAGCAGGGGCAGGAGCAGAACGGCGGGAGTGACGGCGGTCCGTCGCGGCATCGGCGATTCCTGGGGTCGGGGGACGTGGGACGATCGGGGTGAAGCGGAGAGGGCGGGATTCGAACCCGCGATGGAGCGTGAACCCCATACTCGCTTAGCAGGCGAGTGCCTTCAGCCACTCGGCCACCTCTCCGGGGTTCGCGGCCAGTGTACCGGCGGGCCCTTTCGCTGATCTACGCTTGAGCCCGCCCGGAGGGGTGGCAGAGCGGTCGAATGCGGTGGTCTTGAAAACCACTAGGGGCCGTCCAGGTCTCTCGGGGGTTCGAATCCCTCCCCCTCCGCTCGCCCGACGACGGACCGGCCCGGGCCTGGGGCCCGAGCCGGTCGCTTTGCCTGCTTCACGATTCGGCGGTCACGCTAGACGCCGAGGACCGGCGCGATCAGGCGGCGGGCCACGTCGCGCGTGGCGTCCTCGTCGCCGAGCGGCAGCACGCTGTCCTGGATCAGCACGAAGCTGAGCGCGAGGCGCACGAGCACCTCGGCGGCCTCGTCAGCGTCGACCGGCCCGAGCACCCCGGCGCGCTGCGATGCGCGCAGGCGCTCGGCGAGGAAGGTCCGGGCCATGGCGAACACCGCCGACTGGTCCGCGACGAACGTGCCCAGGACGGCCTCGGGCTCCAGGCGCGCGAGGCGATTGAGGAGCGGATGCTCGCGCGCGATGCGCAGGCTGGTCACGAAGCCCTCGGCGATCTGGTCCTCGATCGAGGCGTCGGGGCGGCTCGCCGCGTCGAGCTCCGCGAGGCACCGCCGCGCCTCGCGAACGGTGAGCGACTCGACCAGCCGCGCCTTGTCGCCGAAGCGCCGGTACACCGTCATCCGCCCGACCCCGGCGCGGGCCGCGACGTCGTCCATCGTCAGGTTCCGCACTCCGGACGCCGCGCTGAGCGCGAGCGCGGCGTCGAGCACCCGCTCGCTGAGCGTGTCGTCGGGCGGCGCCTCGACCGTCGGGTCGAGCGCTCGCTCCAGCAGCGCTCCGGGC
The DNA here is from genome assembly GCA_963725645.1 of uncultured Actinomycetes bacterium. GTDB lineage: Bacteria > Actinomycetota > Thermoleophilia > Solirubrobacterales > Solirubrobacteraceae > JALYZC01. The sequence continues at coordinate 597,407 of CAVRZD010000006.1, read as the reverse complement.
TCCGTCGACGCGGCGGGCATGTTCCTAGGCGGCGCGCGCGATCGCGGGCGCGGCGGGCGAGCTGGGGTCGGATGGGCGACCGGCGACCGCCCGCCGGCGCCAGCGCAGGTAGGTCGGGCCGACGGCCCGCAGCTGGGCCGGCATCAGGGGCGTGGCGGCGCGCGAAGCGCGCCCGAGCGCGCGCAGCTCCAGCTCCTGTGCGCGCGTCCAGCCCAGCCCGAAGCGCTCGCGCAGGTGCACTGGCAGCAGCCCCACGGTCGCGAGCGTGAACAGCCGGCTGAACGGCAGCCGCGCCGCCCGCCAGGCCGGCGCCGACAGGCCCGCGACCGGCGGGCGCGCCGGGCGCGCGAGCGTCTCCAGCACGCCGTGGACGACGTCGTTGTCCCCCAGCCGCTCCGCCACCATCGCGTCGACGTAGGCCCGGAAGCCGGACCAGTCGCCGGGCAATTCGTCGGGGCGCACGCCGACCAGCCGGCCGAGGTCCCGCCACTCGGCGTACATGCGCTCCGCCCGCTCGAATCCGAGCGGACGGCCGAAGCGCTCGTGCCCCTCCACGATCGCCTCGAGCAGCGTTGCGTGCACCCAGGCGAACGCCTCGGGCTCCAGCGCGTGGTAGCGGCGCCCGTCGGGCGCCACGCCCCTGATCCGCTTGTGCATGTCGCGCAGGCGGCGGCCGGTCTCGCCGGCGGCGCGGGCGCCGCCGTAGACCATCACGTGCACGTAGTCGAGCGTCCGGAACAGCCGGCCCCACGGGTCGCTCGCGTAGTTGGAGTGCTCACGCACCCCGGCGGCGACCGTGGGGTGCGCCACCTGCAGCACGAGCGCATATCCCGCGGTGACCATGACGCGCGCGTCCCCTGCGCGGCGCCACAGGATCGAGTCGGGAGTCGGGACGAGCGAGGCGACCTCGTCGTCGTCGGGCAGCACTGGAGCTCGCGTCACGGCACCTCCCTCCGGTGGACCAATGGTACGGAAGATACTGGATTCGTACCATGAAGCCCGGGAGGGGTCAGTCAGTTCGGGGGGTACGGCAGGTGCACGACCAGCAGGAAGGCGCCGCACGCCAGCGTCGCGGCGCGCAGCCGCGGCTGCCGGCTGAGCGCGGCGAAGGGCAGCAGCCAGGCGATGTACCACGGCATCACCCACGTCAGGGTCAGCAGCAGCGCCAGGGTCGTCCACCCGATGCCGCCGATCCAGTCGCCGTCGCGGCGCGCGTGCAGGAAGGCGAGCACCGCCAGCGCCGCGAACAGCACGACCGCGCCGGCCTGGAGCCCCGCAGGGACGGAGTCGCGACCGAGGAACGCGTCGGCGATCTGGCCCGGGAAGCTGCGCACGTTCGTGGTCGACGCCTGCTCGCCGAACGGGGCCAGCGCCCGCGCCACGTCGGAGCCAAACGCCGCCGCCGACAGCGCCACGACCCCGCCGGCCGCGATCAGCGCCCCGCGCACGACCGCCCCGCGGTGCCGCGCGCCCAGCCACAGGAACGGCAGCGCCAGCCCGCCGGTGGCCTTGACCGCCGCTCCGGCCACGATCGCGCCGGCGCCGAGTGCCTCGCGGCCGCGCACCGCGAGCAGCACCCCGCCGAGGACCAGCGCGAGCATGTAGACGTCGTTGTGGGCGCCCCCCACGCCGTAGCCGAGCAGCAGCGGGTTGAGGCCCACGAGGACGATGGCCGGCACCTGCGGGCGCCCGAGCTCGCGGGCCAGCAGCCACACGAGCCACACGCAGCCCAGGCTGGCGGCCGCGACCGAGACCTTGTACGCCCACACGCCTCCCGCGATCCCGAACGGCACGGTCGCGTAGGAGCCGAGCGTGAACAGCGGGCCGTACGGGCTCGTGATGTCCGGCCACGTGACGTAGGGGAAGACCGCGTCCCCGGGGACCGCGCTCGGGTGGTGCGCGTACGGGCTGAGGCCGTGCAGCACGTCGAGGCGCGCGAAGCCGAGGTAGTTGAAGACGTCGGTGAGGTACATCGGCGGTCCCAGCAGGAAGATCAGGTGCAGCGCGCCGATCGCGACGAGCGCCCAGGAGGTGCGCACGGCGTCGGCGGTCCACACCACCACGAGGTACAGGCCGTAGAGCAGGACGGTCAGGCCGATGAAGGCCTTGACGGTGATCGGCTCGGCGAGCCCGTCGAGCGGCCCGCGCAGCCAGCCCGGATAGCCGATCTCCAGGCTCCAGCGCACGAACTGCGACGGCGCCGAGGCGACCTCCGCCGCCAGCAGGAAGCCCACCACGACCATGCCGGCCAGCGCGGTGGCGGCCACCGCGTCGTGCACGCCCGGGAGGCGGCGCCCGAGCGCGCCGTGCGTCAGGTCCGCCGTGGCCATCGTGGCGCGGAGGTTAATTCGCCGGCGGAAGCTCCGGCGGCGCCCCGTACCCGGTCAGGACCTCGGGCAGCGCCACCGAGCCGTCGTCGCGCTGCCCGTTCTCCAGCAGCGCGATGATGGTCCGGCCGACCGCCACGGCCGTGCCGTTGAGCGTGTGCACGGTCGCCGGCTTGCCGCCGCCCTCGGGCCGGTAGCGGACGCCGAGGCGGCGCGCCTGGTAGTCGGTCGTGTTCGAGCAGGACGTCAGCTCGCGGAAGCGCTCCTGCCCCGGCAGCCAGGCCTCGAGGTCGTACTTCTTGGCCGCGGACGCGCCGAGGTCGTCCGCGGCGATGTTGACCACCCGGTAGGGCACGCCGAGGTCCTGCATGATGCCCTCCTCGATCGCCAGCAGCCGCTCGTGCTCGTCGCGCGAATCGTCCGGCCGGACGAACGCGAACAGCTCGACCTTGTCGAACTGGTGCACGCGGAAGATCCCGCGAGTGTCCTTGCCGGCGGCCCCGGCCTCGCGGCGGAAGCAGGTCGAGAAGCCGGCGTAGCGGACCGGCAGCGCCGCCTCATCCAGGATGTCGTCGGCGTGCAGCGACGCCAGCGAGACCTCGGACGTGCCCACGAGGTACAGGTCGTCGTCGGGCAGCGTGTAGATCTGCTGCTCGGTGTCGGGCAGGAAGCCCGTGCCGTACAGCGCCCGCTCGCGCACGAGGACCGGCGGGACGACCGGCTCGAACCCCTGCTCGCGCGCGGTCTCGAGCGCGTAGCGCACGAGCGCGAACTCGAGCATCGCGAGGTCGCCCTTGAGGTAGGCGAAGCGCGAGCCCGAGACCCGCGCAGCGGTGTCCATGTCGATGCGCGGGCCGGCGAGCTCGAGGTGGTCGCGGCCGGAGCGGCCCGACTCCCCGACCTCCCGCAGGACCGTGTCCTGCGGCGGCGCGTCTTCGTCGGGCAGGTTCGGCACCGCCGCGAGCGCCGCGTCGCGCTCGGCCTCGACCGCGCGCTGCTCGTCCGACAGCGTGCGGCCGCGCTCCGACAGGGCCGCGAGCGCCTCGCGTTCCGCGGGCGTCGGCGGCCCGGTGCGCCCGCGGCTGGCCTCGTTGAGCTCCGCCTGCACCTGTTCGAGCTCGTGCGTCAGCTCGCGCCAGCGGGCGTCGAGCTCGAGCACCCGCTCGACGCCCGCCTCGTCGCCGCGTCGGGCCAGCGCCGCACGGACGGCGTCGGGGTCGCGGCGGATCAGCTTGAGGTCGAGGACGCTCGGCCTCCCCTGCGGCGGTCAGAACCCGGGGGGCGGCGGACCGGAGGGCCCCGGCGGCGACTTCGCATTGGTCCCGGCGTAGCGCGAGAGGAACTTCGCGAGGTCCACCGCGTCCTCGCCGACGGCGAGGTTCTGCGGCATGATCGCGCCCGAGAACCCGCCGTTGCGGATCGCGTAGAGCACCTGCTCGTACTGCTCCTTGCGGTTGTTGAAATTGGGACCGTTCGTCCGCAGGCGGTACTTGATCGACGTTGCCGAGCCGTGGGTGCCCGCCGCCGTCAGCGTGTGGCAGCCCGCGCAGCGCTGCTGGAAGAGCGTGGCGCCGTGCTGGACCTGCGCGGCCTCGCCGGGGTTCTGGGACTCGAGCTTCTGCTGCTTGGACCCGAGCTCGATGCCCTGGGTACCGCACGCCGTCACCAGCGCAGCGCCGGCGACGGTGAAGACCGGGATGAGAGCGCGCCGGCGGGTCATGGGCGCGGGAATCCTACGCGATAATGGCGCGGCCGATGCAGCCCGTTCGCGCCCGCCTCGCTGCGCTCGTCGTGCCGCTGGCGGCCGCGGCCGCGGCGGGTTGTGGCGCCACGCCGACCCCCGCACACCACGGGCGCCTGGACTTCAGCCTGCGCGAGTTCAGTCTCGTGCCCGGTCATGCCGAGGCCCCGCCGGGCGCGCTCGCGATCGCCGCGCGCAACGACGGGACGCTGGTGCACCAGCTGGCGATCGGCCGCGGTCGCTACGCGCTCGCGGTCACGCCGGCGCTGCGTCCGGGGCAGTCCGCGGTGCTGCGGGTGCGCCTGCCCGCGGGCAGCTACCGGCTCTTCGATCCGCGCTCGGACTACGACACGCTGGGCCTGTACGGCTCGTTGGTCGTACGGTGAGGGCGTGAGCTCGTCCGAGCGCTATCGCGAGGTGGTGGGCCACTTCGCCACCGGCGTGGCGGTCATCACGGCCAGCGGGCCCGACGGGGCGGTGGGGATGACGACGAACGCGTTCACGTCCCTGTCGCTCGATCCCCTGCTGGTGCTCGTGTGCTTCGACCGCACCGCGCGCACCCTCCCGATCGTCCGCGAGAGCCGCCGCTTCGCGGTCAACGTGCTGCGCGCGCACCACGGCGAGCTGTCGGGCCGGTTCGCCTCGAAGCTCCCCGCCGAGCGCAAGTTCGACGCGATCGACTACCACACCGAGCACGGCGCGCCCGTGCTCACCGACGCGCTGGCCTGGCTCGTGTGCGAGCTGCGCGAGCTGCGGCCCGGCGGAGACCACGAGATCGGCATCGGGGCGGTGGTCGCGATGGACCACGGCGACGGCGAGCCGCTCGTGTGGTACCGCGGGACCTACACGACGGTCGCTTCGGCGAGCTGACGCCGCGCCGAACCGGTGCTACGCCGGTTTTCGGTGCGTTACGCTCAAGTCGTGAGTTTGGCCCCCATCAGTCACGTCGTCTACGGCGCCCGCGACGCCGAGGGCACGGCCGAGCGCCTCCAGCGCGGGCTGGGCCTCGAGGCGGTCCTGGGCTCGACCTTTCCCGAGCTCGGCCTGGCCGATTGGTTCGTCCCGTTCGACGACCAGTACATCGAGCTGTTGACGGTGGCCGACGACGAGGTCGCCGGGCGCACGCCCTTCGGGCGATGGGTGGCCGAGCGAACGGTGACCCGCGATCGCCTGCTCGCGTGGGCCGTCGAGGCCGACGACCTCGACGCGGTCGGGCGGCGGCTGGGCGAGGAGCCCGACGCGCTCTCGTTCGTCGACCGGACCGGGGTGACCCGCGGGTCGCGGCTCGTCGGGGCGGGACGCGCGTTCGCGGAGTCCTGCTTTCCCTTCTACATCGCCTGGGACGAGCCCGCGGACCTACGGCGCGCCCTGTCGGAGGCGAGCGCGTCGGTCCACCACGAGTGCGGCGCGCGGGGCATCGCGTGGGTGGAGGTCGCCGGCGAGGAGGCCGGCATGCGCGACTGGCTCGACGGGGTCGGCGCGGACGTCCTTATCACGCCCGGCGAGCCAGACCTGCTGGCGGTCGGCCTCCGCACCGACAACGGCGACGTGGTCGTGCGCACGGGCTCCTAGACCGGCCCGAACTCCGCGCGCAGCGCCAGGCCGAGGATGACGAGCGCGGCGAGCGCCATGACCCCCAGCTCGCGCCGGACGATCGCCAGCACGATCGAGCGCTGCTCGGCGTCGCCGAGCGGGCGCATGTCCTGCGCGGACTCGAGCCCGCGCGCGGCGAGCACCGTCTCCGCCGAGGCGATGCGCAGCTGCTCGGCCACGAACGACACCGCGAGCGGCAGCAGTCCGTAGACGTAGTGGAGGTCGTCGGAGCGCTCTCCCGTCAGGAGCAGCACGCCGCCGAGCGCCGCCTCGAGCACCATCACGACCTGGGCGGAGCGCAGCAACCGCCAGAACCAGTCGCTCGGCTCGACCCGCCACCACCGCCACGCGCCGAGCGCGGCGGCCGCGGCGAAGAGCAGGGCCATCCCCCCACCGACGGCGGCGTGGACCGCGGTCATGGGCTCAGGCTCCCATCGAACTGATCGCGCCGGAAATCACTAAGTGGCAATGCCGCACAAACCGGTGATAGAACACCACCAGCGTGCTCCGAAGCTACCTGCCTGCGGTCGTCATGCTCTGTCTCGGGGGGATCGTGGGCCTCGCCTTCACGCTGCTCAACCACGTCCTGGGGACCCGCCGCGCGGTGCGCTCCAAGGCCGACCCGTACGAGTGCGGCCTGCCGTCCGAGGTCCAGCGCGGCTTCCGCTTCGGCATCTCCTTCTACCTCATCGCGATGCTGTTCATCCTCTTCGACATCGAGGTGATCTTCCTCTACCCGGTGGCGGTGCAGCTCAAGGCCTTCGGCACCTTCGCGCTGAGCGAGACGATCGTGTTCATCGCGCTGCTGGCTGTCGCCTTCGTCTACGTGTGGCGGCGGGGAGCGCTCGAATGGCGGTGACGCGCGAGCCCCTCGACGATTTCCGCATTCGCCAGCTGCGGGCGCGCGACATGCTGCGCGGCGACCTCGACGGCCCCGAGCTGGAGCGCCACGTCGAGGAGGGCGTGCTCACGACCACGCTCGACCGGGCGGTGGACTGGGCGCGCGGCAACTCGCTCTTTCCCCTCACGTTCGGGCTGGCGTGCTGCGCGATCGAGTTCATGACGATCGTGAGCGCGCGTGTCGACGTCGCGCGCTTCGGCTTCGAGGCGTTGCGGGCATCCCCGCGCCAGGCCGACCTGCTGGTCCTCTCGGGCCGGGTCTCGATCAAGATGGCGCCGGTCGTCCGGCGCATCTACGACCAGATGCTCGAGCCCAAGTGGGCGATCGCCATGGGGGCGTGCGCCTCCTCGATGGGGGTCTTCAACAACTACGCGATCGTGCCGGCGGACAAGTTCATGCCGGTGGACGTGCACGTGCCGGGGTGCCCACCCCGGCCCGAGGCGCTCATGCACGGCGTCCTCAAGCTGCGTGCGATGATCCAGGGGCACCCGGACCAGGGCTGGCGCCAGCGCTACGGTGCCGTCGGCACGGAGGAAGTGGTGGGCGACAGAGCCGTCGACGCCATCAACGTGTTCGGTCCGGGGGACACGCAGGGTGCCTGACGCAACCGGGCTCGAGCTGCTCGCACAGGATCTCCGCGAGGCGGACTCCGACGCGGTCCTGGACACGCTGTTCTTCCGCGACCGCGCCACGCTGATCGTCAACCCGGCGCGGGTGCGCCCGGCGCTGGAATGGCTCAAGGGCCGCGGCTACGGCTTCCTCGCCTCCGTGCACGGCGTCGACTACTACCCCGAGGAGCCGCGCCTCGGCGTCCTCTACGAGCTGCTCGACATGGACCGGGTCGACCGCATCACCGTTAAGGCCCGGGTGCACACCGAGAAGCCCGAGCTCGAATCGGCCGTGCCGCTGTGGCGCGCCGCCAACGTGCAGGAGCGTGAGGTGTACGACATGTTCGGCGTGGTGTTCGCCGGCCACCCGGACCTGCGCCGGATCCTCATGCCCGACGACTACGAGGGCTTCCCCCAGCGCCGCGACTTCCCGATGGGCGGCGAGCCCGTCCTGTTCACCTACAACGAGGACCAGGTCCCGGGGTGGTTTCGGTGAGCACGCCGGACACGTCGGCCTATCGCCAGCGCGAGGAGAGCCTGACGATCTCCCATCTCGAGCCCGAGCTGGCCGCCGCCGAGGGGCTCTCGACGGAGCTGCTGACCCTCAACATGGGGCCGCACCACCCGGCCACGCACGGCGTGCTGCGCCTGCTGGTCACGCTCGAGGGCGAGGTGGTCCGCGACGTCAAGCCGATCATCGGCTACCTGCACACCGGGATCGAGAAGACCTGCGAGGACAAGGCCTACTGGAAGGCCATCCCGGTGATCGAGCGTATGGACTACCTCGCCTACTACTTCAACGCGATGGCCTTCTGCGGCGCGGTCGAGACGCTCCTCGGCGTCGAGGTGCCCAAGCGCGCCCAGTACCTGCGCGTGATCCACCTCGAGCTCAACCGGATCATGTCCCACCTCGTATGGCTGGGGACCAGCGCGCTGGACCTCGGCGCGGTCTCGATGTTCTGGTACTGCTTCCGCGAGAAGGAGAAGATCCTCGACCTGTTCGAGTACTCCTCGGGGCAGCGCATGCACACGCGCTACTTCCAGGTCGGCGGCGTGATCGAGGACATCCCCAGCGGCTGGGTGGAGAAGGCCCGCACCTTCACTGCCGACATGCCCAACCGCGTCAACCAGTACGCGGCGATCCTCGACCGCAACGAGATCGTCCTCCAGCGGCTGCGCAACACGGGCGTCGTCGACGAGGAGACGATGCTCGACCTGGGCATCACCGGCCCGCTGCTGCGCGCCACCGGCAACCCGTGGGACCTGCGCAAGGCGGCGCCCTACTCCTCCTACGACGACTTCGAGTTCAAGATCCCGGTCGGAACGGTCGGCGACAACTACGACCGCTACCGCGTGCGGTTGGCCGAGATGGTCGAGTCGGTGCGGATCATCGACCAGGCGCTCGACGGCCTGCCCGAGGGCCCCCACATCACCGAGGACCGGAAGGTGGCCCTGCCGCCGCGCCACGAGCTGGCGACGTCGATGGAGGCCCTGATCCACCACTTCAAGCTCGTGACCGAGGGCTTTCGCGTGCCGCCCGGCGAGGTCTACTTCCCGATCGAGGGCCCGCGCGGCGAGCTCGGCTGCTTCGTGCGCGCGGACGGGTCGGCCAAGCCGGCGCGGGTGCACATGCGCGAGCCCTCGTTCGCCATGATCCCCGCCCTGGCGGAGATGGCGCGGGACGGCTACATCGCCGACCTGATCGCCTCGCTGGGCATGCTCGACCCGATCATCGGCGGGGTCGACCGGTGACGGAGGTCACCCGCTTCTCGCACGGCTCGCGCGTCCCCGGCTGGGACGACGCCGTCGACCTCGAGCTCGATCCCGCGGAGGTGCCGGATCCTGCCACGACCGCGGTGCCCGACGACCTGCGGGCGGAGATCGAGGAGTACATGGCTCGATACCCCGACCGCCACTCCGCCGCCCTGCCGGCGCTGACCGCAGCGCAGCGCCGCTACGGCTGGTGCTCGCCCGAGGCGCTCGACCAGGTCGCCTGCGTCATGCGCCTGACCCCCGGATACCTCGCCGCGGTCGCGACCTTCTACGACATGCTGCGGGTCGACCCCGCGCCGGTCGACACGCACGCGATCTACGTGTGCACGAACATCTCCTGCTCGCTCAACGGCGCCGACGGGCTGTTCGACGCGATGCGCGCGGCGGCCGCCGACGACGAGCACTTCGACGTGCGCGCCTTCGAGTGCCTCGGCGCGTGCGACATCGCGCCGATGGCGTCGGTCGACGGCACGTACGTGGGGCCGCTGGCGGCGGCCGACTGCGACACGATCGTCGCGCAGTGCCGCGCCGGCGAGGAGGTCCTGCCCGACCGGCAGCTCGCGCGCCGCAAGGCGGCGGACACGCTCGCGCGCGAGGCGGGGCGCAAGCCATGACCTCGGACCTCCTGTTCGAGGGGATCGACGAGCCCGGGCTGAACACGCTCGAGGGCTACCGGCAACGCGGCGGCTACGAGACGCTCCCCAAGGCGCTGCGGATGAGCCGCGACCAGGTCCTGCACGAGCTGATCGAGTCCGAGCTCCGCGGCCGCGGCGGCGCGGGCTTCTCGATGGGCAAGAAGGCGTCCTTCCTGCCCAAGGGCGACATGGACAAGTACCTCGTGTGCAACGCCGACGAGTCCGAGCCCGGCGCCTTCAAGGACCGCGAGCTGATGCAGAAGAACCCGCACCAGCTGATCGAGGGGATCATCATCGCGGCCTACGCCACGGCCGCGACGCGCGCGTTCATCTTCATCCGCGGCGAGTACGCCTACGTCGCCGACATCCTCGAGCGCGCCGTAGCCGACGCGAAGGAGGCCGGCTACCTCGGCGAGCGCGTGCTCAACTCCGACCACAACCTGATCCTGTGGGTGCACCGCGGCGCCGGCGCCTACATCTGCGGCGAGGAGACCGCGCTGCTCGACGCGCTCGAGGGCAAGCGCGGCAACCCGCGGCTGAAGCCGCCCTTCCCTGCCAACCAGGGGCTGTACCAGGGGCCGACGCTGATCAACAACGTCGAGACGCTCTCCAACGTCCCGCACATCGTGTCGATGGGGGCCGAGGAGTACATCAAGCTCGGCGTGCAGAACTCGACGGGCACCAAGGTGGTGTCCGTGTCGGGCAACGTGCAGCGTCCCGGCAACTACGAGGTCGAGCTGGGCATCAGCTCGCGCGAGCTCATCTGCGGCCTGGCCGGCGGGCCGCCGGAGGGCAGGGAAATAAAGTTCTGGTTCCCGGGCGGGTCCTCCTCACCGGTCCTGACCGCCGACGACCTCGATCTCCCCTACGACTTCGACTCGATGGCCAAGGCCGGCTCGATGCTCGGCTCGGGCTCGATCATCGTCGTCGACGACTCCAACGACGTGCTGGACGTCGCGCTGAAGGTCGCGAAGTTCTACCGCCACGAGTCCTGCGGCAAGTGCACGCCCTGCCGCGAGGGCACCAACTGGACCGTGAAGATGCTCGAGCGCATCGAGCGCGGCGAGGCCACGCCGATGGATCTCGACATCATGGCCTCGGTCCAGGAGCAGATCATCGGCCATTGCCTGTGCGTGCTCGGCGACTCGATGGCGATGCCGATCGGCTCGATGATCGCCAAGTTCCGGGACGAGTTCGAGGCGCACATGGAGGCGGTCCGCGACGAGGCCGACCGCGCCGCGATCGAGGCGGCGGCGTAGGAGGCCGATGCCCCGCCCCGAGCCAAAGCTGGTCACCCTGACCATCGACGGCCGCGAGGTCGAGGCGCCCGAGAACGCGATGCTGGTGGACGGCGCCAAGTTCGGCGACGTTGAGATCCCGGTGTTCTGCTACGAGCCGAAGCTGGGGCATCCGGTCGGCGCCTGCCGCATGTGCCTGGTGGAGATCGAGGGCATCCCCAAGCTCCAGACCGCCTGCTCGACCGCGGTCAAGGACGGCATGGTCGTCCACACCCAGACCGCGCGCGTGCGCGACGCGCAGGAGGCGGTCGTCGAGTTCCTGCTCATCAACCACCCGCTCGATTGCCCGGTCTGCGACAAGGGCGGCGAGTGCCCGCTCCAGGACGTCTCCTACGGCTGGGGGCCGGGCGTGTCGCGCTTCGTCGAGCCCAAGCGCCACTTCCGCAAGCCGCTCGAGCTCTCGCCGCTGATCGCGATCGACCGCGAGCGCTGCATCCTCTGCTACCGCTGCGTGCGCTTCTCGCAGGAGGTCTCCGAGGACTACCAGCTGGTGCTGCAGGAGCGCGGTGCCCACTCCTTCGTGGGCACCTTCCACGGCCATCCCTACGTCGCGCCGTTCAGCGGCAACATCGTCGAGCTCTGCCCGGTCGGCGCGCTCACCTCGCGCGCCTACCGCTTCCGCGCGCGCCCGTGGGACATCGAGGGTTCGGGCTCGGTGTGCACGCTGTGCCCCGCGCAGTGCAACGTCGAGTTCACCGTGCGCGACGAGCGCGTGCTGCGCGTGCTCGCGCGCGACCACGAGGGCGTGGACGACGGCTGGCTGTGCGACAAGGGCCGCTTCGCCTACCAGTCGATCCACGTCGACGAGCGCATCACCGAGCCGCTGGTGCGCGACGGCGGCGTGCTGCGGCCGGCGAGCTGGGAGCGCGCGCTGGAGACGGCCGCCAATGCGCTGTCCAAGGCCCGCGGCCGCGCCGCGGCGCTGGCGGGCGGCGAGAGCACGAACGAGGAGGGCCTCCTGCTCGCGCGCCTGCTGCGCGAGGGGCTCGATTCCCCCGACGTCGACAGCCGCGCGGGCGGCGTGCTGCCGGTCGAGCTGTATCGCGCGCTCGCCCGCCCCGAGCTGCAGGCCGCAGTGCCGGACCTCGAGTGGGCGACGGCGGTGCTCGTGCTCGACTGCGAGCCGGTCGACGACGCGCCGGTCCTCGACCTGCGGCTGCGCAAGGGCGTGCGCCGCAACGGCGTGCGGCTCGTGGTGGCCACGAGCCGCCCCAGCTCCCTGGACCCGAACGCGGAGTGCGCGTTGCGGTTCGCGCCCGGAAGCGGCGAGGCGCTGCTCGCCGCGCTCGATGCCGCGCTCGGCGCGGGCGGTGACGTCGAGGGCCTGGCGGCCGCCGCCGGCGCGTCCGCCGGCGATGTCCGCGCCCTCGCCGCGGTGCTGGCCGGCGCCGGTGGCGAGGTCGCGATCGTGTGGGGCGAGCGGCTGGCGACCGGGCCGCGCGCGGCCCACGCCGTCCGGGCGCTGCTCAATGTCGCGGCGCGGCTGAAGCTCGGCGAGACCGCGGGCGCCGGCCTGCTCGAGCTGCCCGCGGGCGCCAACGGCCGCGGCCTGTGCGAGGCGGGCGTCCTGCCCAACGCGGGCCCGGGCTACGCCGACCCGCCGGCCGAGGGCCGGGGGGCGGAGCGGATCGCCGCCGCGCTCGCGGAGGGCGACCTGACCGCCCTGCACCTCCTGCACGCCGACCCGCTGCGCACGCACCCCGACCGCGGCCTGTGGGAGCGCGCGCTGGCCCGCGCGACGACGGTGATCGCGCATGAGTCGCTCATGACCGAGACGGTGCGCGACCACGCGGACGTCGTCTTCCCGGCCGAGTCCTACGCGGAGAAGGAGGGAACGCTGACGCATCCCGACGGGCGCCTCCAGCGTTTGCGTCCCGCGATCGGCCATCCGGGCGAGGTGCGCGCCGGGTGGCGCGTGCTGGCCGAGCTGGCCGAGCGCGTCGGTCACCCGCTCGGCGTCCTCACCGGCGCCGAGGCCACGGCGCAGCTGGCCGAGGCCGTCCCCTTCTACACCGGCGTGACGCTCGACGAGATCGGCGGGCGCGGCGTCAACTGGCAGGCCCGCGAGGCGGCGAGCGCCCTGCCCGAGGCCGACGCCGGCCCGTTCGAGCTCGAGCGCCCGCCCGTCGCGTCCTCGCCGAATGGCGCGCTGCGCCTCGCCACCTTCCGCTCGATCTGGGCCTCCAAGCAGGTCGAGGTGTCCCCCGCGCTGAGCTTCCTCGCGCCCGAGCAGCGGGTGCAGCTCGCCCCCACGGACGCGCAGCGCCTCGGGGTCGGCGACGGCGACCCGGTCGCGGTCTCGCACGATGGCGTGCGCGTGCTCGGTGCCGCGCTGATCCACGCGGCCGTGCCGGCGGGCACGGTGCTCCTCGAGGTCGGCACGGCCGCCGACTCGGCCAACGCGCTCACCAACGGCGAGCCCCGCCTCGTGGAGGTGCTGCGCCCGTGAGCTTCGTCCTCGCAACCGTCGGCTACTACGAGCCCTGGTGGATCCAGGTGATCAAGGGGATCGTGATCTTCGTCATCGGCCTGAGCATGGTGCCGCTGATCCTGATCCTCGAGCGCAAGCTGATCGGCCGCTTCCAGGCCCGCTACGGGCCCAACCGCGTCGGGCCCTACGGGCTCATGCAGCCGGTCGCCGACATCGGCAAGCTGCTCTCGAAGGAGCAGTTCCGCCCGCGCACGTCCGCCGGCTTTCTGTTCGCGATCGCGCCGATGATCTCGATCATGACCGCGGTCGCGGCCTTCGCGATCATCCCCTTCGGCAACGTCCAGGACATCTTCGGCACCCCGGTCGGGCTGTACGGGATCGACGTCAGCATCGGCCCGCTGTACGTCTTCGCGTTCGGCGCGATCGCCTTCTACGGGCTGATGCTCGGCGGCTGGGCGTCGGGGTCGAAGTACAGCTTCCTCGGCGCGATGCGCTCGGCCGCGCAGCTGGTGTCCTACGAGGTCTCGCTCGGCCTTTCGCTCGTCGGCGTCGTGTTCACGGCCGGAACGCTGTCACTGACGGGCATCGTCGAGGCCCAGGAGGGCATGTGGTACATCGTGCCGCAGGTCGTCGGGTTCCTGGTCTTCATGGTCGCGGGATTTGCCGAGACGAACCGGACCCCGTTCGACCTCACCGAGGCCGACGCCGAGCTCGTCGGCGGCTACAACACCGAGTACGGCGGGGCGCGCTTCGCCTCCTACTACTTCGCCGAGTACCTCAACGTGCTGGTGGTCTCGGGCATCGCCGCCACCATGTTCTTCGGCGGCTGGCTGCTGCCGTTCGGGATCGACCCGCCCGGGTGGGTCGACCCCTTCGTCGTCCTCTTCAAGATGTTCCTCTTCGTCTGCTTCTTCATCTGGATCCGGGCCACCGTCCCGCGCCTGCGCTACGACCAGCTGATGAGCTTCGGGTGGAAGATCCTGCTGCCGATCGCGACGGTCAACGCGCTCGTGACGGCGATTCTCGTGACGGTGACGCACTGATGACCTGGAACCCCGGACAGGACGTGATCGAGGTCCAGCGAGGCCCGGAGCCCGGCGGGGCCGGCGGCGCCTATCGGGCGTTCGGCGAGACGCTGCGGGGGCTCAAGACGACGTTCATGCGCATCGTCGAGGGGCCCGTGACCGTCCAGTACCCCGAGGAGAAGGTGCCGGTGTACCCGCGCTTCCGCGGCCGCCACAAGCTCCATCGCTTCGAGGACACGGGGCTGGAGAAGTGCGTGGGCTGCTCGCTGTGTGCCGCAGCCTGCCCCGCCGACTGCATCCGGGTGGTGGCGGCGGAGAACACGCCGGAGAACCGCATCTCGGCCGGCGAGCGCTACGCGGCGGTGTACGAGATCAACATGAGCCGCTGCATCTTCTGCGGCTACTGCGAGGTCGCCTGCCCATTCGACGCGATCACGATGGGCCACGACTACGAGCTGTCGGACTACAACCGCGGCGACCTGATCTTCACCAAGGAGATGCTGCTGGCCGAGTCGCTCGAGCGCTCCCCACTGCGCACGGAGGGCGAATGAGCGCCGTGATGTTCTTCATCGCCGGTATCGGCGCGATCGGGGGCGCGATCGGCGTGGTCGCGCTGCGCAACCCCTTCTACACCGTGCTCGCCCTCGTCTTCCACCTGCTCTCGCTGGCGGCGCTGTTTCTGCTGCTGCAGGCGCAGTTCGTCGCCGCCGCCCAGGTGATCGTCTACGCCGGCGCGGTGATGGTGCTCTACGTGTTCGTCGTCGCGTACATCGGCGGGCAGGACGAGCCGCTCGGCGTACCCGGCACGGGGCTCAAGGGCGCGGCGATGCTCGCCGCCGGCGCCCTGTTCGTGGAGCTGTGCATCGCGATGCTCGGGTCCGGGCTCAAGGCGATCGACTCCCGCGGCGCGGCGCTGCCGGGCAACTACGGGACACCGGAGCAGATCGGCCAGCTGCTGCTGACGAAGTTCCTGTTCGTGTTCGAGCTGGCGTCGATCCTGCTGCTCGTGGCGGCGGTGGGCGCCGTCATCCTGGCGCGGCGCCGGCGGGGCCTGGAGGCCGACGAGGAGGATGAGGCCGCCCGCCGCCTGATCCCCGCCGTCGCGCCGGTAGGCACCGGTGGGATGGCGGAGGGCACCGGCAGCCTGTCGCTCAGCCCCGCTCCCGGCGAGCGCGAGAAGCCCGAGCAGCCGGCCCCGACCGGAGGCTGGTAGGTGGTGGACCGGTGAACATCGGCTGGTACCTGGCGGTGTCGGCGCTGATCTTCTCCGCGGGCGCCGGCGGCGTGCTGATCCGGCGCAACCCGCTCGTGATCCTGCTGTGCCTCGAGCTGATGCTCAACGCCGGCAACCTCGCGCTGGTCGCGTTCTCGCGCATGCACGGCAACGGCGACGGGCAGGTATTCGCGCTGATCGTGATGGTGGTGGCCGCCTGTGAGGTGACCATCGGGCTCGGCCTGATCGTGGCGCTGTACCGGCGTCGGTTGCCGATCGACGTCGACGAGCTGCGGGAGCTCCGCGGGTGAGCGCAACGACGTGGGGGTGGCTGGTCCTCGGCTTCCCGCTGCTGGGGCTGGTCGTCATCTCGCTGCTCTGGCGCAGGCTGCCGGGGCGCACCGCCGGCTACATCGGCACGAGCGCGATCTGGCTGTCCTTCGGCTCGGCGCTCGGGGCCCTGCTCTCGATCCAGGAGCGCGTCCCGGCCGAGCGCCAGGTGACCTCGACCGCGTTCAACTACGCGAACACGGTCGGCGTCGACATCAAGCTGACGATCCTGATCGACCCGCTGGCGATCTGGATGATGCTGATCATCACGGGGATCTCGGGGCTGATCCACCTCTACTCGATCAGCTACCTGGGCTCCGACCGCGGCTACGCGCGCTTCTTCGCCTACCTCAACTACTTCGTCTTCTCGATGCTCCTGCTCGTCGAGGCGGGGAACTTCGTGATCCTGATCGTCGGCTGGGCCGTGGTCGGCGCGGCGTCCTACCTGCTGATCTCGTTCTGGTACCGCCGGGGGACCGCCACCGAGGCGGGCATCAAGGCGTTCGTGATCAACGTGGTCGGCGACGTCGGGCTCGTGCTCGGCACCTACTTCATCTTCAAGCACACCGGCACGCTGGACTTCCTCAAGACGTTCGACAAGGCCCCGCGACGTCTTCTCCACCAACGAGGGCGACCTCGTCGCGGGGTGCCTGCTGCTGATGGTGGGCGCGTTCGCCAAGTCGGCGCAGATCCCGCTGCACACGTGGCTGCCCGACGCGATGGAGGGCCCGACCCCCGTGTCCGCCCTGATCCACGCCGCCACGATGGTGACCGCGGGCGTCTACCTGATCGCGCGCATGCAGCCGCTGTTCGAGCTGGCGCCGACGGCGGAGGACGTGGGCGCGATCATCGGCTGCGCCACGCTGATCATGGCGGCGTCGATCGCGCTGACGCAGACCGACATCAAGCGCGTCATCGCGTACTCGACGATGTCGCAGATCGGCTACATGATCATGGGCGTGTCCGTGGGCGCCTACTCCGCGGGCATGTTCCACCTCATCACCCACGCGTTCTTCAAGGCGCTGCTGTTCATGGCGGCCGGCTCGCTGATCAGCGCGATGGCCGGCGAGCAGTCGCTGGACCGGATGTCCGGCTGGCGCAAGGCGCTGCCGTTCACGTTCCTGTGCTTCATGGCCGGCGGCCTCGCGCTGTCCGCGGTCCCGCCGTTCTCGGGCTACTTCTCCAAGGACGAGATCCTGCTGTTCGTCGGCAACCTCGGCGGCTGGCACTGGGCGCTGTACGTGATCGGCTACATCGGCGCGCTGCTGACCGCGATCTACACGTTCCGGATGATCTTCCGTGCGTTCTTCGGCGAGCCCTGCCACGAGGCGAGGGAGCTCGAAGGCGGTCACCTCGCCCACGCCGAGCCGTTCAACCCGGCGACCGGCGAGGAGGAGGACACCGACGTCGGCTTCCCCGGGCCCGAGCACCACATCGCCGAGCGCGAGCGGCCGATGAAGGTGGCGATGTGGACGCTGGCGATCGGCTGTCTGGTGGACGGCCTGATCCAGATCCCGAAGGTCGACGACCTCGTGACGAAGTTCCTGCACCCGAGCTTCGAGGCGTCCAAGTACTTCACCGAGACCGGGCCCAACGACCTCCTGATCTTCGGCCTCGTGCTGTCCGCCGTGCTCGCCTTCACCGGCATCGCGATCGCGTACCACATCTGGGTCAAGCGCCCCGGAACCTCGACCCGCCTGCGCGAGCGGTTCCCGCTCCCCTACCGGATCAGCGTGAACAAGTACTACTGGGACGAGCTCTATGACGCGGCGATCGTGCGGCCGATCGCCGCGGTGGGGCGCTCCGCCCAGCGGACCTTCGAGCGCGTGGTCGTCGACGGGGTGCTGGTCAACGGCACGACGAGCGTCGTGCGCGCCGGCTCGGCCACGGTGCGCGGCCTGCAGAACGGCTTCCTGCGCTACTACGCCGCGCTGCTGCTCGTCGGCGTGGCCGGCGTCTCCCTCTACTTCCTCCTGTCGAGCTCGTGAGGTAGCCGTGCCGCTCTCGATCCTCATCTGGTGGCCGCTCGCCTTCGCCCTGGTGGGAGCGCTCGCGGGCGCGCGCTGGGCGCCGCGCATCGTGCTCGGCGGCTCGCTGATCACGCTCGGGCTGGCCGTGTATTACCTGTTCGCGTTCAACCCGCACGCCAGCGGGCTGCAGTTCGTCACGGACGAGACCTGGATCCCCGTCCTCGGGATCCACTACAAGCTCGGCCTCGACGGCCTCAACCTGTTCCTCGTCGCGCTGGCCGCGCTGCTGTTCGCGGCCGGGATCGGCGCGGCGAACCTGCGCGAGTGGGACCGGCCGCGGCTCTTCTACTTCCACTTCGCGCTGGCCGAGTCCGCCGTGCTCGGCGCGTTCTGCGCGCAGGACCTCGCGCTGTTCGTCGTCTTCTTCGACCTCATGCTGATCCCGTTCTACTTCCTGATCGGCGTCTGGGGCGGTGGCCCGGACCGGGTGCGGGCGACGACGAAGCTCGTCATCTACACGCTCGTCGGCTCGCTGCTGATGCTCGCCGGCGCGATCGCCACCGGGGTGCTCGCCGGCGGGCAGGAGCACATCACCTTCGTCCTGTCCGAGCTCCAGAAGCTCCCCCTGAGCAAGGGCTCGCAGGAGTGGATCTTCCTGTTCTTCGCGGCCGCCTTCCTCGTCAAGATGCCCGCGTTCCCGGTGCACGGCTGGATGCCCGACGGCTACCGCGCGATGCCGCTGCCGGTGCTGGCCGTGTTCTCCGCCGTGCTCTCGAAGGTCGCCGCCTACGGGTTCCTGCGCATCGTCCTGCCGCTCTATCCCGACGCGGCCGCGCACTTCCAGACGCTGCTGCTGCTGATCGCCCTGGCCTCGATCCTGTACGGCTCGATCATGGCCTTCACCGTGACGGACGCGCGGCTCGTTGTCGGCTACTCGTCCGTGGCCCAGCTCGGGTTCATCACGCTGGGGATCTTCGCCCTGAACCCGCAGGGCGCCCAGGGCGCGCTGCTGCAGATGGTCAACCACGGGCTGGTGACGGCGGCGCTGTTCCTGATCATCGCGCTGCTGGCCGCGCCGCGCGGGCGGCTCCGAGGACATCCGCGACATGGGCGGCATCGCGTTCCGCGCACCCGTGCTCGCGGCGCTGTTCCTGATCGTCGCGCTCGCGACCCTGGCGATGCCGGGCTCGGCCAACTTCATCGGCGAGTTCTTCATCCTGCTCGGCGTCTTCAACTCGAAGCTGGCGATCGCGATCATCGCGTTCACCGGCGTCGTCTTCGCCAGCGTGTACATGCTGCGCGCCTTCATCCGCACGATGCACGGCCGCGTCGGGCAAGGGCGTCGACTCGTTCGAGATCTCGCTGCGCGACGGCGTCGTGCTCGTGCCGCTCGTGCTGGTGATCCTCGCGCTGGCCGTCTACCCCCAGCTCCCGCTCGGGCGTTCCGCACGGGCCGCGACGGCGAGCGTCAAGACGGCCCAGGACGTCGCGAACCCGCCCCAGCGGCCGGGGCTGGTCGGGCCGCCGACCCAGCAGGGCGCGCCGCAGGGCACGCTGCCGCCCCAGGAGCAGGCGCCGGCGCCATGATCCCCTTCGCCACCGCCAAGGGCCCGCACATCGACTGGGCCGCGCTGTCGCCCCTCGTCGCGCTCATCGGCGGCGCGCTGCTCGTGCTCGTCGTGGGCCTGCTGTCGTCCCGCGCCGTGCGGGAGCGCGGCGTCCCGGCGCTGACGATCGTCGCGCTCGGAGCCACGCTCGGCCTGACGATCTGGCAGTGGCACGACAAGACGCAGATCATCTCCGGCGCGCTGAAGGTCGACGACCTCGCGCTCGCGCTCGGCCTCATCTTCCTCGCCGCGGCCCTGGCCGCGGTGCTGCTGTCGCTGGCGACACGCCGCGCCGGAGCAGTCCGGCCACGGCGAGTACCACGCGCTGCTGCTCACCGCGGTCGCCGGAATGCTCGTGCTCGTCGAGGCGCAGAACCTGGTGGCGCTGTTCCTCGGCCTCGAGCTGCTGTCGATCTCGCTCTACGTGCTGTGCGCGAGCGAGCTGCGGCGCGAGCACTCGCTGGAGTCGGGGTTGAAGTACCTCGTGATCGGCTCGGTCGGGTCGGCGACGCTCCTCTACGGCCTCGCGCTGATCTACGGCGCCACCGGATCGACCGACTTCACGGGCATCGCCGCCGCGCTCAAGGGAAGCATCGTGTCGGACCCGCTGCTGCTGACCGGCGTCGCGCTGGTGGCCGCCGGCCTCGCATTCAAGGCTTCCGCGGCGCCCTTCCACCAGTGGACGCCGGACGTCTACGAGGGCGCCCCCACCCCGATCACCGCGTTCATGGCGGTGGCCACCAAGGCGGCCGCGTTCGGCATCTTCCTGCGCCTCTTCGACATCGCGCTGATCGACGCCTCGCTGGACTGGGCACCGTTGCTCGCGGCGATCTCGACGATCTCGATCATCGTGGGCAACGTCGGCGCGCTCGGGCAGTCCTCGGTCAAGCGGATGCTCGGCTGGTCGGGCGTTGCCCAGGGCGGCTACATGCTCGCCGGCGTGGTCGTCGCGTCGACGCTCGGAGTGGAGGCGACCGTCTACTACCTCGCCGTCTACACCTTCATGAACGTGGCGGCCTTCGCTGTCGTCGCCGCGCGGGAGCGCGAGACGGGCCTCGGCGACGACATGTCCGCGCTCTCTGGCATCGGCGCCAGCCGTCCCTGGCTCGCCTGGCCCATGACGATCGCGATGCTCTCGCTCGCGGGGATCCCCGCGACCGCCGGGTTCGTCGGGAAGTTCTATTTGATCGACGCCACCGTGGCCGGCGACTACACCTGGCTCGGCGTGGTGATCGTGATCGGCTCGATGATCTCCCTCGGTTACTACCTGCGGGTGCTCGCGGCCATGTGGATGCCCTCGAAGGCGACGTCGGCGCAGCCGCCGGACGCGCGGCCCGCGATGGCCGGCGGTTCCCCCGAGGCCGACGCGCAGCGCGACCTGCCGGCCACCGCGGTCGCCGTGGTGTTCGGCGCCGCCAGCCTCGTTTTCGGGATCATCCCGAGCCCGCTGTTCGACCTCGCCGAGGACGCGGGTCGAGCGCTTGGCCTGTTGTAGGCGTCAGACGTCAGGCAGCGGAGCGGGTAGTCTCGATGCATGCGCGTCATGTACGTCAAGCCTGGCTGTCCCTATTGCCAGGCGGCGCGCGACTCGCTCACCGCGGACGGTGTCGAGTGGGATGAGCGGGATGCGACGACGCGGCAGGACTGGCGCGCCGAGCTGATGGAGCTCTCCAAGGGCACGGGCATGGTCCCGACGATCGTCAACGCGGGCCAGGTCGAGACCGTCGGCTGGAAGGGCCGCGGCTGACACGTGTCGTGAGGCGGCCGGTCGGCCGCCCCCCGCGGTAACCCTCCACCCCCCTGGGGTGTACTTGTAGCGTTTATTACAAGTCCCAAGGAGGGCTTGATGACCTACCTCAAGCGGTTCGAGCCGCTGTTCCTGTTCCTCGTCGTGATCGGCGCGCTGAACTGGGGCATGCTCGGCTTCTTCCACACCAACGTCGTGACCGAGATCTTCAGCAACGGGACCGTCGTGGACGTGATCTACGCGGTCGTCGGCGTCGCCGGCCTGCTGATGATCCCCCGCCTGCTGGACTGGATGGGGCTGCATCTCGGCACGGGCGACCACACCCGTCCGCACGGCGCATAGCCGCCGCGCGGCAGTCAACCCCCGACCGGGCCGGAGGCCAAGCCGGCCCGGTCGGCGCAGGTGAGCGCGTGCTGCCGGGTATCGGATATCTGTCCGAAGGCGTTGAGACCCTTCTCAAAAGGGGAAGAAATTGACCCAGGAGGCCGAAAACAAGAGCACGATGCCTGCTCCCCGTCAGGACACCCGCTGCCTCCGCACCCGGATCAAGCGCCGTCGCTATGTGGTTGACGAGCGCGCGGTTGCGGACGCCATGCTGAGCCGGCCGCTGATGCGGCTGTTCCTCGCGCCGCCCGACCGGCCCCGTCGGTCCGCCGCCTGACGAAGACTCGCCGCCGAGGGCGCTAGAGTCGCCCGCCCGATGGAGTACCCGGTCGAGAGCCTCACCGACGCCGAGCGCGATCGGCTGCGCCGGTACGTCACGAACCTCGACCGGCCGGTGTTCGCGCTCGTCAACCTTCCCGAGACGGTCAAGGGCGCCCTGTTCGCGCGCTATTCGCGCTACCCGGGCACGTTGCGCCGGCTGTTCCTCGACGAGTTCGCCGGCGACGTGCCGCACGGAGCGGGCGCGTGGGCCGGGTACGAGAGCGCCGAGGGCGCCCGCGCGGCCCAGCTCTACGAGCGGATCTTCCTCGGCTACGGCGACGACTCGGTGGCGCAGCTCGGCGGCGCGCACATCGCCTGCGAGTGGGTGTCCAACGTCCTGACGAAGGTGCTGCAGCGCCCGCGGCTGGCGGCGTACCTCGAGCAGTCGACGCGCTACATCGCCTACGACGCCCCGATGCCCGACCCGCCGGGCGGCTACCGCTACTACCGCGACGACGAGCTCGGCCCCGAGTACGCCGTCGCCATGGACTCCCTGTTCGACGCCTACGCCGCGGCACTGCCGGCGGTCACCGCGTGGGCCGAGGGCCGGTTCCCGCGCGGCGCCGACGAGCCCGAGGCGGCGCACGCGCGCGCGATCCGCGCCAAGGCGCTCGACCTCCTGCGCGGCCTGCTGCCCGCGTCGTCGCTGTCGCACATGGGGATCTTCGCCACCGGCCAGACGTACGAGCAGCTCGTCCTGCACCTGCTCGCCCACCCGCTTCCGGAGGCGCGGGCGTACGGCGGAATGATCCTGAGCGAGGTGCAGGCGGTGATGCCGAGCTTCGTCGCGCGCGTGGAGCGGCCCGATCGCGGCGGCGACTGGGTCGCCTACCTCCGCGACCGCGAGGACGCCACGCGCCGCTGGGTCGCGAACCTGGGTCTCGACCGCGAGGACGCCGGCGACGATGCCGCGCGCGGCCCGTCCGTGCGCCTGCTGCACGTCGACGGGACCCAGGAGGACATGCTGGCGGCGCTGCTGTTCGAGGCCGCCGGCGTGTCCGAGGAGGAGACGCGGGCGACGATCGCGCGGATGTCGGCGGCACAGCTGGAGAAGCTGTGGGAGGACCTCGCCGGCGACCGCCGGAACCGCCGCTACCGCCCGGGCCGAGGCCTCGAGACGCTGCGCTACCGCTTCGAGATCGTGTCCGACTACGGCGCGTTCCGCGACCTCCAGCGCCACCGCATGCTCACCTGCCAGTGGCAGGCGCTGACGCCCGACCTCGGCGCCGGCGTGCCCGGCGAGGTCGACGAGGCCGGACAGGGCGACGCCTACCGCGGCGCGCTCGAGCGCTCGCGGGCCGAGTACGAGCGGCTCGTCGACGCCGGGTTGCGCGGCGCCGCGCCGTACGCGCTGTGCCTGGGCTACCGCATCCGCTACGTGCTCGATCTCAACGCCCGCGAGGCGATGCAGTTGATCGAGCTGCGCTCCGGCCGCGAGGGCCACCCCACCTACCGCGCGGTCGCGCACGAGATGCACCGCCAGATCGCGGCGGTGCACCCGATCGTCGCGGCCGCCATGACCCATGTGGACACGGAGACCGAGCCGCGGCTGGAGCGCGTGCTCTCCGAGATGCGCACGCAGGCGAAGCGCGCCGCCGCGGGCGTCGGCTAGCTATGCGACGACCGCGAGTGCCCGCTCGACGTCGTCGGGTGTGTTGTAGACGTGCCACGACGTGCGCAGCCGCCCTTCGATGACGGCGGCCATGACTCCGGCACGGCGCAGGCCCTCCAGCTCGCCGGCGAACTCGGAGGACACGATCGCCGAGTCGGCGGGCGGCAGCCCGAGACCCTCGCGGAAGGCATTCGCCAGGCCGACGTCGTGCGCCTGGATCGCGTCGACTCCGATCTCCTCGACCAGGGCGATGGCGGGCGCCGCTCCCACCCACGAGAACCAGGCGGGCGACGTATCGAGGCGGCGTCCCGAGCGCGCCAGGCGCAGCGGCGGCCCGGCGTAGGACTCGAACACGTCCTCACCCGCGTACCAGCCCGCCGAGTGGGGCACGATGCGCTCGAGCAGCTCCGCCGAGACCGTGAGGAACGCGGTCCCCTTCGGCGACATCAACCACTTGTAGGCGCTGCACGCCACCGCGTCGAACCGGGGCCCTTCCAACGGCAGCCACCCGCACGCCTGCGTGGCGTCCACCACCGTCAGGGCACCGTGGTGACGAGCGGCGGCCTCCACGGCCTCGAGGTCGGCGACCTCGCCGGTGCTCATCTGGACCGCGCTGAACGCGACGACGTCTGTCGTCGCGTCCACCGCCTCGGCCAGCCGCCCGGCGGGGACGGTGTGCACCTCCACGCCGCGACCTGCCTGGACCATGTACGGGAACAGGTTCGAGGTGAACTCGATCTCCGGCGCAAGCACGCGGACCCCGTCGGGGAGCGAGGCTGCGATCAGGCCGACGAGCCCGGACACGGTCGCGCCGACCGCCACGCGCGCGACCGGCACGCCCACCAGCCGGGCGAAGGACGCGCGGGCCGCCTCGGTGCTCTCGGTCCAGGGCTCCCAGCTCGTGCGCCCGCCCCGCCAGTCGGCCAGTGCGTCCTGGAGAGCGGTCCAGGCGCGGGCGGGTGGAAGGCCGTAGCTGGCTGTATTGACGTAGGTGCCCTCAGGCGCCCACTCGGCCGTGGCGGCATCAAGGTCCACGACGCCGATCATGACGCACGTCGCTAGGGTCCACGCAATGGCGCGACTGCCGTATGTCGACCCCGGGGAAGCCTCGCCCCCGGTCCGCGAGGCGCTGGAGGCGCTTCCGCCGCTGAACATCTTCCGCACGGTCGCGCACGCCGACACCGCCGTGCGCCCGCTCCTCCGCCTCGGCGGGGCGATCCTCGGACAGGGCGAGCTCGACCCCCGGCGGCGCGAGCTGGCGATCCTGCGCACGGCCGCGGTCACCGGGGCCGAGTACGAGTGGATCCAGCACGCTGCGATCGCCCTCGGCGTCGGCGCGAGCGACGAGCAGGTCGACGCCGTGCGGCGGGGGGAGCTGGACGCCAAGTGCTTCGACGACGACGATCGCGTGGTCCTTCGGTGCGCCGAGGAGCTGCTGCACGACGATGGAATCGGCGAGGCCACCGTCGCGGCCGCCCGCGAGCGCCTATCGGATCGGGAGATCGTGGAGCTGATCCTCGCTGTCGGCTACTACCGGATGCTGGCCGGCCTGATGAACAGCGTCGCGATCGACCTCGACGAGCCGCTCGGCGAGGCGGTCCTTCAATCCTCGTTGCGGCGGGTCGACTCGCCCGACTGAGTCCCGCGGGCCTCGGGGTCATGCGAAGCCGAGCCACCGCAATCGCCGCGACCCTGAACGCGCTCGCCGTGCTGCTCGCGCTGGCGATCGCCGCCGGAGCGCCCGCGGCCGCCCCGCGCGGGCCGCTGATCGGCGGCTGCGCCGTGTTCCCCGCCTCCAACGCCTGGAACCGCGACGTCTCGCGCGATCCGGTCGACCCGCGCTCGAGCGCCTACATCCGCGCGATCGACTCGCACGGCAACCGCTTCCTGCACGCCGACTTCGGCGGCGGCGGGCACTACGGCATTCCCTACGGCGTCGTTCCGCGGACGCAGCGGCGCGTGCCGATCCGCTTCACGGACTCCGGCTCCGAGTCGGATCACGGGCCCTACCCGATTCCGTCCAACGCGCGCGTCGAGGAGGGCTCGGACCGCCACGTGTTGATCGCCCAGCGCGGGACGTGCAGGGTCTTCGAGCTCTACGACGCGCGTCGTTCGGGCAGCGGGTGGGCCGCCAGCTCGGGCGCCGTATTCGACCTGCGTTCCAACCGCCTCCGCCACGAGGGATACACCTCGGCCGACGCCGCCGGGCTGTCGATCCTCGCCGGCCTGGCGCGCTACGACGAGGTCCGCGCTGGCGCGATCCGCCACGCGCTGCGCTTCACGGTGTCGCAGACGCAGCGCGGCTACATTCATCCGGCCACGCACCTCGCCTCGAGCCGGACCGACCCGAACCTGCCGCCGATGGGCCTGCGGCTGCGGCTGAAGGCGTCCTACGCGATTGGGCGCTTCCATAGGCAGGCCCGGGTGATCCTGGCGGCGCTGAAGCGCTACGGGATGCTCGTCGCCGACAACGGCAGCGACTGGTTCATCAGCGGCGCCTCGGACCGTCGCTGGAACGACGAGGACCTCAACCAGCTCAAGCGCGTCCCCGGCAGCGCGTTCGAGGTCGTGCGCAGCGGGCGGATCCGCCACTCCGTCGGCTGAGCTAGCGACCCTCCAGCTCCTGCTGGCGCAGCTCGATCCGCCGGATCTTGCCGGTGAGCGTCTTGGGCAGGTCCGCGACGAACTCGACCTTGCGCGGATAGGCGTAGGCGGAGAGGTGGCCCCGCACGAAGCCCTTGATGTCGTCCGCCAGCGCATCGGAGGGCTCGTGGCCCTCGGCGAGCACGATGAAGGCCTTGACCACCAGGCCCTTCTGCTCGTCGGGCGAGGCGACGGCAGCCGCCTCGCGCACGGCCTCGTGCTCGATGCAGACCGACTCCACCTCGAAGGGCCCGATGCGGTAGCCGGCCGAGATGATCACGTCGTCCGCGCGACCCTCGTACCAGACGTAGCTGTCCTCGTCCTGGCGCGCCGCGTCCTTGGTGTGGAACCAGTCGCCGCCGAAGGTCTCCTCGCTGGCCTTCGGGTTGTCCCAGTAGCCGAGCGGGTAATGGGGGTTGGACCGCGCGCGCAGGCAGATCTCGCCGCGCTCGCCCTGCGCCACCGGGCGCTCGTCCTCGTCGAGGATCTGCACGTCCCAGCCCGGCATCGGCTTCCCCATCGAGCCCTCGCGCACCTCCATGAAGGGGAAGTTCGCGCACAGCGGATAGGACTCGGTCAGCCCGTAGTAGTCCAGCACCGTGATCCCGTACTGCTCGCGGAACCAGCGGATCGCCTCCGGGTTGAGCGGCTCGCCCGCGGAGCACACGATCCGGAACCGCTGCGGGAAGCGCTCGCCGGCATCCTCGACGGCCATCATCGCCCGCATCGCCGTCGGCGTCGTGAACACGTTGGCCACGCCGTGCTTGGACAGCACGCGCAGCTGCTGCTCGGGGTCGAAGCCGCCCTGGCGCTGGAACACGAACTGCGTCGCGCCGAGCCGCCACGGCCCGAGCAACGGCGCGATGCCGGCCGCCCACGCCCACTCCCCCATGCCGTGGAACAGCTCCCCGTCGCGGACGTCGTGGCAGTAGACGAACTCCTCGTGCGCGAGCACGTAGCGGTGGGCGTGGAGGATGCCCTTGGCGAGCCCGGTCGTCCCGGAGGAGTAGTACAGCTGCGCCGGGTCGTCCGCGGCGGTGTCCAGCGTCTCGAAGTGGTCGTCCGCGCCGGCCAGGAGCTCGGGCGAGACGATCAGGACCTCGTCGACCACATCGCCGGGCATTCGGTCCGCGTTGTCGGCGTCGGTGACCAGGACCCGCGGTCGGGAGTCGCGGAGGCGGTGCTCGATGCCCTCATCGCCGTAGAGCACGGACATCGACAGCAGGATCGCCCCGCAGCTTCCAGGTGCCGAGGAACACCGCCGCGGTCTCCGCCGATGCCGGGGCGACGACGGCGACGCGGTCACCGCGCTGCACGCCGTGGGCCGCGAGCACGTTCGCGGCGCGGTTGGCGAGCGACTGCAGCTCGCCCCAGGTGACCTCGCGCTCGTGCCCCCGCCAGTCCTCCCAAACCATCGCCAGCTTGTCGCGCGGGTGCTTGTCGCAGACGTCGCGCGCGATGTTGTAGCGGGCGGGCACGTCCCACCGATGCTGCGCACGGGCCTCCTCATAGGAGGCGATCCCCGTCCCCGACGCCGCCATGTCAGCCATCCTCGCCGCCGACCTTTCCCTCGAGGTCCTTCATCACACCCGGATCGCGCAGCGTCGTCACGTCGCCGAGCTCGCGGCCCTCGGCGATGTCGCGCAGCAGGCGGCGCATGATCTTGCCGGAGCGGGTCTTCGGTAGATCGCCGGTCCAAACGATGCGCTTGGGCCGCGCGAGCTTGCCGATCTTCTTTGCCACGTGCTCGCGGATGTCCTGCTCGAGCGCTTCGCTGCCCTCGTCGTTGGAGCCCTCGAGGGTGACGAACGCGCAAATGGCCTGGCCGGTGTCCTCGTCGCTTTGCCCGATCACCGCGCACTCGGCGACCTTCGGGTGGGACACGACCGCCGATTCGACCTCGGCCGTGGACAGGCGGTGGCCCGAGACGTTCACCACGTCGTCGATCCGCCCGATCACCCAGAAGTAGCCCTCCTCGTCCCGGCGCCCTGCATCGCCCACGAGGTAGGTGTCCTTGCCGAAGCGGCTCCAGTAGGTCTCCACGAAGCGCTCGTCGTCGCGGTAGAGCGTGCGCAGCATCCCGGGCCACGGGCGGGTGAGCACGAGCAGGCCCTGGTTGGTGCCGGCGTCCTCCCCGGATGTCTCCTGGACCACCGCGGCGGACATGCCCGGGAGCGGGAGCGTCGCCGAGCCGGGCTTGGTCTCGGTGATTCCCGGCAGCGGGCTGATCACGATGTGCCCGGTCTCCGTCTGCCACCACGTGTCGACGATCGGGCAGCGCTCGCCGCCGATGACCTTGTGGTACCAGAGCCACGCCTTCGGGTTGATCGGCTCGCCGACCGTGCCGAGCAGGCGCAGCGAGGACAGGTCGTGCTTGCCCGGGTACTCCGCCCCCCACTTCATGCACGCGCGGATCGCCGTCGGCGCCGTGTAGAAGATCGTGACGCCGTAGCGCTCGATGATCTCCCACCACACGTCCTTGTCCGGGTAGTCGGGCGCGCCCTCGTACAGGACGCTGGTCGCCCCGTTGGCCAGCGGGCCGTAGACGATGTAGGTGTGGCCTGTGACCCAGCCGACGTCCGCGCCGCACCAGAAGACGTCGGACTCCGGCTTGAGGTCGAACACCACGCGATGGGTGAACGAGGCGCCCGTCAGGTAGCCGCCGGTCGTGTGCAGGATGCCCTTGGGCTTCGCCGTCGAGCCCGAGGTATAGAGCACGTACAGGGGGTGCTCGGCGTCGAACGGCTCGGCCGGGCACTCGGCCGCGGCGGCCTCCATCGCGTCGCCGAACCACACGTCGCGGCCGTCCTGCATCTCGCAGTCCTCGCCGGTGTGCCGGACGACGAAGATCGTCTCGAGCGAGGCGACGCCGCCCATCACCTCGTCGACCTGGCGCTTGATCGGCGCGGTCTTCCCCTTGCGGCGGGCGCCGTCGACGGTGACCAGGGCCTTGGCGTCGGAGAACTCGATGCGCTCCTTCACCGACTCCGGCGAGAAGCCTCCGAACACGACGTTGTGCGGCGCCCCGATGCGCGCGCACGCCAGCATCGCGACGACGACCTCGGGGATCATCGGCAGGAAGATCCCGACCACGTCGCCCTTCCCGACGCCGTGGTCCTTGAGCGCGTTGGCGAAGCGCTGCACGTCGCGGTGCAGGTCGGCGTAGGTGACGTCGCGCTCCTCGCCCTCCTCGCCGCGCCAGTGGAACGCGACGCGGTCGCCCCGGCCCGCCTCGACGTGGCGGTCGAGGCAGTTGTACGAGGCGTTGATCTTGCCGCCCACGAACCACTTCGCGAACGGCGGGTTGGACCAGTCGAGCACCTGCTCCCAGGGCTCGAACCAGTCGAGCGCCTCGGCCTGCTTGGCCCAGAACGCATCCGGATCGCGTTCGGCCTCGTCGTAGATCCCGGGGTCCTGCACGACGGCGTTGGCGCGGAACTGGTCGGGGGGCGGGAACTTCTCGACCTCGAGGAGCGCATTCAGCTCCTGCTCGAGGTTGCCGGCGGTTGCCTCAGTCGCCATCTCTGCCTCCGTCTCGGTCGGGTCGGAGCCGGGCTCGCGGCCGGGCCGCCAGTGAACGCTACTGTGGCCCGGCCGCCCCGGCCAGTTTGCGCTCGGACCTGCCGCGCGACGCGGATCTCGAATCCTGTTCTAGAATGATCTTCTAGTGTCGGCGGCAGCGACTTCGCACTCGTCCCCGCGGCGCGACGCGATCCTCGCCGCCGCGCTGCGCTGCTTCGTACGCAACGGATACACGGCGACCACGATCGAGGACATCCGTCGCGCGTCGGGGGCCAGCGTCGGCAGCCTCTACCACCACTTCGGCGGGAAGGACCGCATCGCCGCGGCGCTGTACGTCGAGGGCCTGGCCTCCTACCAGGCCGCGTTTCTCGCCGCGCTCGACGAGCACGACGACGCCCGCGCCGGGGTCGAGGCGCTCGTGCGCCACCACCTGCGCTGGGTCCGCGCGCAGCCGGACCTCGCGCGCTTCCTCCTCGCCATGCGCGAGACCGAGGTGCTGGCCGCGGCCGACGGCGACGTGCGCGGCCTCAACCGCGCGTTCTTCGCCGCCGTGCGCGAGTGGTTCGCCCAGCACCCGGAGCTTCCCGACCGACCGCCCGACCTGCTGGAGGCGCTGCTCCTGGGCCCGGCCCAGGAGTTCTCCCGCCACTGGCTCTCGGGTCGCTCGACGACGCCACCCGAACGGGCGGAGGCGGTCCTCGCCGCCGCCGCCTGGCATGCGCTCACCACGACCGAGGAGTCCCGATGACCACGACCACCGCCCCTCCCTACGACGAGTTCGTCGCTGAGGCCCGCGCCGACGGACGCGCGCTGCTCGCGATCGAGCGCGCGGACACCCACGCGATCGTCCGCCTCGACGATCCATCCTCGCTGAACGCGCTGTCGGCGCCGCTCACGCTGCAGCTGCACGACGCCCTGCGCGAGCTGGCCGCCGACCCGCGGCTGCGCACGATCGTGCTCACCGGCACCGACCCAGCGTTCTCGGCCGGCGGCGACCTCAGGCTCATGCAGGGCTACGCGCACCCGGTGGCGGAGGCCGCGGACGAGGGGACGCCGGCGCTCTGGCGCTGGATCCGCGGAGAATTCGGCGGGATCGCGCGGCTGATCACGCGCACCGACAAGACGTTCGTCGCCGCCGTGAACGGCGCCGCGGCCGGCGTCGGCCTCGCGTTCGCCCTGGCCTGCGACGTGATCCTCGTGTCCGATCGCGCCCGCATCGTGCCCGCCTTCGGACGGATCGGCCTCCTGCCCGAGGTCGGCAACAGCTGGCTGCTCACGCGGCGGCTGGGCTACCAGGGCGCGTACGCGCTGTTCGCCTCCGGCCGCCACCTGTCCGGCGCCGAGGCCCATGAGCTCGGGCTGGCGAACGAGCTGGTGGACCACGCCGAGCTGCTCGGCGCCGCGCGAGCATGGTGCGAGCGCATCGACGAGTTGCCCGACCACGTGGCGCGGATGATGAAGCCCCTGCTTCGCGCTGCAGTCGATCTCCCTTGGGAGCAGGCGATCACGCTCGAGGAGTTCGCCGAGCCGGGCTGCTTCACGGCGCGCGCGCACCGCGAGGCGGTGCAGGCGCTGCTGTCGCCACGGGCATAGAATCGCCCTCCCGACCCCAGGGAGGAGCGATGGCAGACGAGCCGACGAAGTACCAGCTCTCCGAGCGCGACATCCCCACGCACTGGATCAACCTGCTGGGAGACCTGCCGGGCGAGCCGCTGCCGCCGCTGCATCCCGGCACGAAGGAGCCCGCCGGCCCCGACGATCTCGCCCCGCTCTTCCCGATGGGGCTGATCCAGCAGGAGGTCTCGCCGGAGCCGGAGGTCGAGATCCCCGCCGAGGTCCGCGACGTCTACCGCCTCTGGCGGCCGACGCCGCTGTTCCGCGCCCGGCGCCTCGAGGCCGCGCTCAACACGCCGGCGCACATCTACTACAAGTACGAGGGCGTCTCGCCGCCCGGGTCGCACAAGCCCAACACCGCGGTCGCGCAGGCCTACGAGAACGCCCGCGCCGGCGTGAAGAAGCTCTCGACGGAGACCGGAGCCGGGCAGTGGGGCTCGGCGCTGGCCTTCGCCTGCCAGCTGTTCGGACTGGAGTGCGAGGTGTTCATGGTCGGCTCCTCCTACGACCAGAAGCCCTACCGCCGCACCATGATGGAGACCTGGGGCGCGACCGTGCACCGGTCGCCAAGCGAACTGACGGAGGCCGGGCGCTCGCAGGCCGAGCATCCCACGGGGTCGCTCGGGATCGCGATCTCGGAGGCCGTCGAGGTCGCGGCCGGCGACGAGTCCTGCAACTACGCCCTCGGCTCGGTGCTCAACCACGTGCTGCTGCACCAGACGGTCATCGGGCAGGAGGCGATGAGCCAGATGGAGCTGACAGGCGACGAGCCGGACGTGGTGATCGGCTGCGTCGGCGGAGGCTCCAACTTCGCCGGTCTCGCCTTCCCGTTCGTGCGCCGCGTGCTGCGCGGCGAAGCCAAGACGCGGTTCGTCGCGGCGGAGCCCGCCGCCTGCCCGACGCTCACACGCGGCGTGTACCGCTATGACTTCGGCGACACCGTCGGGCTGACCCCGCTGATGCCGATGTTCACGCTCGGGCACGACTTCGTGCCCCCGCCGATGCACGCCGGCGGCCTGCGCTACCACGGAGACGCGCCGATGCTGTGCGGCCTGGTCAAGGCCGGCGCGGTCGAGGCGCGCGCGTTCCGCCAGAACGACACCTTCGACGCGGCGCTGCGCTTCGCGCGTACCGAGGGGATCATCCCGGCGCCCGAGCCGGCGCACGCCATCCGCGCGGTGATCGACGAGGCCGAGCAGGCGCGCGAGGCCGGCGAGGCGCGGGTGATCCTGTTCGGGCTGTGCGGCCACGGGCACTTCGACCTGGCGGCCTACGAGGCCTACCTGGCCGGCAGCCTGGAGGACCCGGAGTTCTCCGAGTCCGACATGGACGCGGCGATCGAGAAGTTGCCGGAGGTGCCGGCGCCCGCGTAGGCGCTCAGCGCCGGCGCTTGCGCTTGCGCTTCTTGGAGCTCGGGTGCGCCGTTCCCTGGCTCGCAGTCGCGGCGGCCGCCGCGGGCTCGGGCTCCGTCTCCGCCTCCGCCTCCGGCGGGGCCTTCCCCGCGGCCTTGAGCTGCGCGGCCTTCGTCTTTTCGCGCTCCTCGCGCAGCTCCTGCTGGGTCGGCCACGGCTCCGCCTTGCCGGTCCGCCAGGCCGGCGGGACGCCGTTGGGCCAGCGGCCCAGGAACAGCGCGGCCAGCGTCAGGAGCCAGAAGGGCTGGACCACCTGCAGCGTCCCCAGCGGGATCACGAACAGGACGCCGACGATGATGCCCAGAACGCCCATGAAGCGGGTCAGCAGCCCGACCCGCATCGCGTTGAGGGAGATGATCACGAACGCGAAGCCGAGCGAGAGCTGGCCCGCCAGGACGATCCCCTGCATCGCCTTCAGGATCCCCTCGTCCGTGAGGTGCTTGGCCTGCGCGTAGGTCTGCGCGCCGGTGGTGGCGAAGGCGTGCGCCTTGTCGAGCAGCACGACCTGGAGCGCGATCTGCCCGAGGCCGGCGGCGATCGGCCCCACCCAGGCCGTGATCAGGGCGACCCCGGGAAGCTGCGGGCGCCGCGCCTTGGCCGCGTGGAAGAGGTAGACGAGCGGCGCGATCATGCAGACCGAGCCGAGCCCGGCGACGATCGTCGCCAGCAGCAGCGACGAGGAGTGCCGGTCGTAGAAGAGGAGCTGCGACGTCAGCTCGCTGGTCTTCGAGTCCGACAGCGTCGTGACGAGCGCGATCCCCCCGGCCAGCACCAGCACCGCGCCGGCGGCCGCGCCGATGGCCGCGCGCGTGCGCCAGCGCGCCTCGAATGCGAGGACCTCTTCCGGTGCCATCAGCGCGTTCCGCGACCAAGTCTGAGGGCAGGCGCCGTCAGCGAGATCAGGGCCTCGACGCGGGCGCGCATGCGCCTCCGGTCCGGCGTCATCGCAGACATGGGCGCGCGATTGTATTCGCTTCAAGCCGCCGCCCCGGCCACGGGACTACACTCGGCCGGCATGCTGATTCGCGACGTGATGACCGACTCCGTCGTCACCGCCGAGGCGGCCAGCTCGGTGCGCGAGGTCGCCGAGCTCATGCGCGAGCGCAACGTAGGTTCGGTCGTGCTGGTCGCGGGCGAGACGCCGACCGCCATCGTCACCGACCGCGACCTGGCGGTCAGCGTGCTGGCCGACGATCGCGCCGGGGGCGACCGTGCCGCGGACCACGCCTCGGCCCCGGTCGTCACGGCGGCGGTCGCGATGGACGTGCGCCAGGCGGCCGAGCTGATGATCTCGCACGGGATCCGGCGGCTCCCGGTGCTCGACGGCGACCGGTTGACGGGCATCGTCACGCTCGACGACCTGGCCGTGCGCACGGGCGACCCGGAGCTGATGCACAGCCTGACGAGCCAGATCACGCGGGCGGCGCTGCCCGAGTTCTACTTCCACCATCGCGGAGGCTGAGGTGGCGGGCGCGATCGCGGTCTACGGAGCCAGCGGGTACACCGGCCGGCTCGTCGCGCACGAGGCGGCCCGGCGTGGGCTTCCGCTGGTGCTGTCCGGGCGCGACGCCGGGCGCCTGCACGCGGTCGCCGACGAGCTGCCGGCCGATCCGGTGGTGCGCGCGGCCGCGCTGGACGATCGCGACGCGCTGCGCCATGCGCTCGGCGACTGCGTGGCGGTGGTCAACTGCGCCGGGCCGTTCACGCGGCTCGGCGAGCCCGTCGTGCGCGCCGCCGTGGAGACTGGAACTCACTACGTCGACACGACGGGCGAGCAGCCGTTCATGCAGCGCGTGCACGAGCGCTACGACGACGCCGCGCGCGCCGCCGAGGTGGCCGTCGTCCCGGCCGTCGGCTTCGACTTCCTCCCCGGCGACCTGGTCGCCCGGCTGGCCGCGACGGGCCACGAGCCCCTGCGCGAGCTCGTGGTCGCCTACGCGGTGAAGGGCTTTGCGGCCACGCGCGGGACGCTGCACTCGGCGCTGCAGATGCTGCGGGGCGGCGACCTGGCATACGAGGAGGGCGAGTGGCGCCCCGCCCACCCGGGTCCCCTGCGGGCCGCCTTCACGTTCCCCGAGCCGTTCGGGCGCCAGCCGGTGGCCAGGTTCCCGGCCGGCGAGGTCGTCACCGTGCCCCGGCACACGCACACCCGGAAGGTGACGCCGCTGATCACCACCACGACGATGCTGCCGGTGGCCGCCCTCGCGCCCGCCGTCACCGCGCTCACGCCGCCGCTCGGGCTCGTCCTGCGCACGCCGGTGCGCGCGATCGTGGACGCGGCGATCGACCGCCTGCCCGAGGGCCCGTCCGAGGAGCAGCGGCGGCGGTCGCGCTTCGTCGTCGTGGTGCTCGCCCACGGCGAGGGCGGGACGACCGGGCGCGGCGTCGTTCGCGGCAGCGACGTCTACAGCCTCACCGCCGCCTCCGCCGTCCACGCGGCGTCGCTGCTGGCGGCCGAGGACCACGACCGCACGGGCGTGCTGAGCCCCGCCAGCGCGTTCGATCCGACGGCGTTCCTCGACTTCCTCGGCGACCATGGCCTGTCCTACGAGCTGGACCTGGTCGCGGAGGCCGCCGCGGTCTGAGCTCGCGGGAGTCGATCTGCCCGGCGTGCGCCGGCGCGCTCGCGCCCTGGCGGCGCGCGCCCGCGGCCGAGCCGGCGCTGGCGCGGTCCTTCCTGCTGCTGCGCTGCGGGGGGTGCGGCACCGCCGTCACCGCGGGGCCGCCGTTCCCCGACCTGCACGACAGCGGCGCCTACGCCGCGCCGCCGCGGCTCGCGCACAGCGCGGCGCCGGTCCTGGACGCCTTCGACCGCGCCCGGCTGCGAATGCTCGCGCCCGTCGCGCCCGCGCCCGCACGGCTGCTCGACGTCGGCGCCGGCCGCGGCCGCTTCGTCGCCGCGGCCCGTGCGGCCGGGTACGACGCGCGCGGACTGGAGCCGTCGGAGGGGCGGGTGGATGCCGCCGCGCGCGAGCACGGCGTGGAGCTGGCGCGCGCCGGCATCGAGGACGCCGACGTCGCCGCCGGCTCGATCGACGCGGTCACGCTGTGGCACGTCCTCGAGCACGTGGAGGCGCCGGAAGCGGCCGCGGCGCGCGTGGCGGGCTGGCTGCGCCCGGGCGGCGCCGTGCTCGTTGGCGTGCCGAACCTGGGAAGCCTCCAGGCGCGAGTGGGCGGTGGGCGCTGGTACCACCTCGACCTCCCCCGCCACCGGACGCACTTCACCGTCCCCGGGCTGCTCGCCCTGCTGCGCCGCGCGGGCCTCGAGCCGGCCGCCGTCCACCACGTGCTCGCCGAGCACAACCCGTTCGGGATGTGGCAGTCGCTCGTGAACCGCGCGACCACCACCCCGTCCTACCTTTACAACCTCCTCAAGCGCAACGCGCGCCCCGCGCCCGCCGACCTGGCGGTCACGCTCCTGGCGCTCCCGCTCGCGCCGGCGGCCGCGGGCCTCGAGCTGGCGGCGGGCGCGGTGCACCGCGGCGGCACGGTGGCGGTGGCCGCCGTCAGGGCAGGCTGACGGCGTTCCCCAGCAGCCGGTAGCCGGCGACGTCGGGATGGTCGCCGTCGATGGTGAGCTGCGCCCGCATGCGGCCCGGACGCGCGGGGTCGGCCACCGCGTCGTGGAACGGCAGCACCGGGACCCTCTCCTCGCGTCCGATGCGCGCGATCAGCCGGTTGAGCTCGTCGATTCGCGGCGCGGCGCCGCCCCCGCCGCTGTTCCACGGCAGCACGTCCGCGAGCGCCACGCGCAGGCCGCGCGCCCTTCCGCGGCGCACCATCGCGCGCAGATTGCGCGCGGCCGCGCTGACGGACCGTCCCTGCGCGATGTCGTTGATCCCGCCCTGGACGATCAGAACCTGGGCGCCGCGTGCGCAGGCGTCGAGACGCCGCGCGATCTGATCGGTGCGCTCACCGAACACGCCGCAGTTGCGAAACCGCGCGTTGGGCCCGAGGCGGCGCCGCGCCCAGTACTCGTACTGGCTCTGGTCGTTGAGCTGGTCCGGGGCCTGGGCGCGAACGCGCGGGTCGGGGTCCCACAACGGCGAGCCGGCGGTGATCGAGTCTCCCAGCGCCGCGATCAGCACCGGCCGGCCCGGGCGCCGCGCGGGCGGCGGCGCGGTCTCCCCGGCCGGGGTGGTGGGCGTGGCCTGCGTGCCGGCGGCGCCGCTCCCACCGCCGCCGCCCGCACCCCGCGTGGGCGAGGGCCGCGAGCAGGCCGAGCGCTGCGGCGCGCCTCACGCGGCGTCCGCCAGCAGGCCCCAGATCGCGGCCCCCGGGTCGCCGCCTTCCTCCCGGCGCGCTGCCGGCGCCAGCCCGGCGAGCGCGGCGGCGGCCTCGAGCACCGGGCCCGGCGCGGCCGGCGAGGTCAGCACGACGAGCGGCATGCCCAGCGCGCGCAGCTCGCCGCGGGTCACGGGCCAGCTCGCGAGCCCGCCGTAGTCGGCGAAGAAGGCGGCGTGGTCAGCGCGCGCCCGCTCGCGACGCGCGCTGTCGCCGGGCTCGCCGCGGGCGTCGAGCCAGGCGTCCACGGCCCGCTCGGGGCCGCCGTCGCGCAGCGCCTGCTCCAGCGCGGCCCGTTCGTCTGACAGCGTCTCGGCGGCCGCCGCCGAGAACTGGAGCACGGGCGCGTCGACCAGCACCGCCGCGCGCACGAGTTCGCCGTGGCGCTTGCACAGGTCGAGGCAGACGAGCGCGCCGAAGTCGCGCCCGCACAGCACGGCGGGGACGGCGTCGAGCGCGCCCAGCAGGGCGGCGGCGTCCTCCGCCTGCTCCTCGACGGTCGTGCGCTCGTACGGCTCGGGCGCCCCGGAGCCGCCGTAGCCGCGGCGGTCGTAGGCGATGGCGCGCGCGCCCGCGGCGAGCGTCTCGGCCGTGCCCTCCCAGCCCGCGGCGCGGTCGGCCATGCCGTGGACGAGCAGCACCGCCGGGCCCGATCCGCGCTCGAAGCAGGCGAGCGCGACGCCCGCGCCTTCCACGATGGCCATGGGCGCTAGCCTACGAGGGGATGGAAGGCTTCGGCGGCATGTTCGGCGACCCGGAGGAGATGCAGCGGCGGCTGGCCGAGTTCGCCGAGCAGCTCCAGGGTCAGCAGCAGCTCGCGTGGGCCGACAACGCGATCAAGCTGGCGGTCGAGCTGACGGTGGCCGCGGTCAACCGCGTCAACCTCCAGGGCGACGTCGAGCAGCAGGCCCAGCAGATCCGCTCGGTCATCGCGATCGTCTTTCCCGAGGCGGTCACACTGGTGCGCGAAGCCCGCCAGGGCCTGCAGTAGCGTCGAACTACGTTGCCGCCTCGGCGGCCTGCTGGGCGTCGCGGTCCTCGCGACCGCGGCGGATGACCTCCTTGAACGAGCGCATCCGGAACACCAGCGCGAGCGCGACGAAGCCGAGGCCGGCGCTGAAGGCGGCGATCGCGATCTGCTGGCCGACCGAGTACGCGGCGACGGTCGCGCCGGTCGCCGAACCCGCGAACACCTTCACGAGCAGCGCCTGCTGCACGCCGGCGCCCCCCGGCGTGAGGGGGACCAGCGACGAGACCGCCGCGACGCCGTAGACGAGCAGCACGTTGCGCACGGAGCCGCCGACGTGGAAGGCGTCGAGGAAGCACCAGAACGCCCCGAACCGCGAGAACCACGCCACGGCCTGCACCGACCAGACCTCGCGGAGGTAGCGGCGGCGGTCGGTCAGGATCGTCACTCCCTGGCGCACGCGCGCCCAGAACGCGCGCACGCGCACCGACAGGAAGGCGAAGAGCACGAGCACGAGCACGACCAGGAACGTGAGCAGGAAGAGCGTGAACTGCGGGTGGGCGGCGAGGTAGGAGAGGTCGAACGCGCTGAGCTTGGAGAAGTCCGGCGGCTTGGGGAACACGCCCTGCGTGAAGGCGAAGATGAGGATCGGCACCGCCACGGTCAAGTCGAACACGGTGTCCACGAGGAAACTCGATGCGACCGCGGGGTATGACGAGTTCGGGATCGACGTCTTCGTCAGGAAGAGGCGGACGATGTTTCCGAACCGCGCGGGGAACACCATGTTGACCCCGTAGGCGGCGACGTAGGCGCCCCAGATGTTGCGCCACTGGAAGCGCTCGGTGGGGTACGCCGCCCGCAGCACGTTGAAGCAGGCGCGCGAACGCAGCGTCAAGAAGCCGCCGAAGAACGCGCAGCCGAGCAGGAGCGAGAGCCAGCCGACCTCCGCGAACTGCCCGAAGAATTCCTCGACCGAGCTGATGAACGACGCCGCGTATACGGGCGTTGTGGCCACGCGCCATACGGTACGCGAGGCGCCAGCCCTATCATCCCGCGGCCATGAATGGGCTCGGCTGGCGCGCGGTCGCCGTCTTCCTGCTCGGCGGGATCGCGCTGCTCGTGGCGCTGCGGGTCTGGCAGGGCGACGCCTATTGGAGCTACTCCGACGGGGTGTACGCGCTCAGCGCGCGGCTCGTCCTGCGCGGCCACGACCTCTACCGCGACGTCGCCGCGGCGCAGCCGCCGCCGGTCTTCTACGCGGGCGCGCTGGTGCTCGCCGTGCACGATTCGCTCGACGCGCTGCGGGTGGGCCTGAGCCTCGTGGACCTCGTGACCGCCGCGCTCGTGCTCGCCGCGACCTGGCGGCTGACCGCGCGGCGCGGCGCCGCCGTGGCGGCGGGTCTGGTCGCGCTGCTGACGCCGCTGGC
Source organism: uncultured Actinomycetes bacterium (assembly GCA_963725645.1). Lineage (GTDB taxonomy): Bacteria > Actinomycetota > Thermoleophilia > Solirubrobacterales > Solirubrobacteraceae > JALYZC01. Next base: position 558,022 of record CAVRZD010000006.1, on the reverse strand, counting down.
GCTGCACGACCACGCCCTCCTCACCCCCGAGACGCTGGCCGCCCCGCTCGTGATCGGCGCGGCGCTGCTCGGCGCGCGGTCGAGCCGGGCCGCCGCGGTCGGCGGGGCGCTCGGCGCGCTGGCCGCGGCCTGCAAGCTCGCCTACGCGCTGCCGGCGGTCGGAATCGCGATCGCGGTCCGGCGCCGTGGCTACGTCGCCGGACTGCTCGCGGCCGGCGGCTTGGCGGCGGCGATCGCGCTGATCGCGTTCGGCTCCCCGCTGGTCCGGGGCACCGTGACCGCCCAGGCGCAGACCGGGTTCGCCACGATCGGGGACGTCGCCGGGCTGTGGGCCCAGGCGGCCTGGAACCTGCTGCCGTTCGCCGTGCCTGTCGCGGGCGCGGTCGCGCTGCGCTCGCGCGCCGCGGACCCGACGCTGCTGCGCGCCCTGCTGGGCGCGCTGGCGGGTGCGCTGCTCGTCCTGGGCACGCTGCTCAAGCAGGGCAGCTACCTCAACGTCCTGGTCGTGGCCGAGCCGCCGGCGCTCGCGCTGGCGGCCTTCGGGGCGGTCGCGCTGTGGGAGGCGCGTGCGCGCGCGGCGCTGGCCGCCGCCGCGGCCGGCGCGCTGCTCGGGGCGGTCGAGGTCGGCTCGCTGCTGGCCTCCCCGGGCGACCCCGCGCTGTACGGCCGCCCGCTGGCGAAGACCGCGCCCGGCTGGGTGCTCGGGTCCGACGCCGTGGATCGCCGGGTGGCCGCCGCCCGCGCCTGCCCGCAGGGCGAGGCCTACTCCGGTCCCCCCTACCTCGCCTTCCTCGCCCGCCGCGGCATGCCGGATGACCAGCCCGACCAGTTCATCCTCCTACACGCCTCGACGTTCCGGCACCTCCGCGATGCGGCCGGGCGGGACCGGCCGCGCTGCCCGTAGTGTCCGGCGAGTGGCTCCGTTCTACGCCCGCGACCTCGCCCATGTCCACGACGCCGGGTTCGGCGACTTCGCCCGCGACGCCGCTCCGGGCCTGCTGCACCGGCTTCGCCGCGCCGGCATCCGCGACGGGCTCGTCGTCGACCTGGGCTGCGGGAGCGGGATCTGGGCTCGTGCGCTCCTCGACGCCGGCCACGACGTGCTCGGCGTCGACGTCTCCGCCGACCTGCTGGCCCTCGCCCGCCGCCGCGCGCCGGAGGCGCGGTTCGTGCGGGGCTCGGCGTACGACGTGGACCTGCCGCCGTGCGCCGCGGTCACCGCGCTCGGCGAGGTCCTCAACTACGGCGCGCCGCCGCGCGGCCTGCGGCGCGTGCTTCGGCGCGTCCACGCCGCGCTGGAGCCCGGCGGACTGCTGATCTTCGATGTCGCCGGGCCGGGCCGCGCCGGGGCCCGCCCGCGGCGGACGTGGCACGAGGACGACGGCTGGCTGCTGTGCGTGGAGGTCGCCGAGGACCGGGGGCGCCGCGAGCTGACCAGGGAGATCGCGGTGTTCCGGCGCAGCGGCCGCGCGTGGCGGCGCAGCGACGAGGTCCACCGGCTGCGCCTGTTCGGCCGCGGGACGGTGCTCGCCGAGCTCGCCGCCGCGGGATTCGCCGCCGAGGCGCTCGGCGGCTACGGCCGGCGCCCGCGCTTCCCCGCCGGCTGGGCGGGCTTCGCGGCTACGCCGCGGCCAGCGCCCCGAGCACGAGCTTGTCGTGCTGGGCCGGCTTGACCTTGCGCAGCACCTCGCGCACGACGCCGTCCCCGTCTATCACGAACGTCGTGCGCTCGTTCCCGAAGAACTTGCGGCCGTACATCGACTTCTCCACCCACACGCCATAGGCCTCGGCCACGGCGTGGTCCTCGTCGGAGAGCAGGGGGAACTCGAGGCCGTGCTTGTCGGCGAACGCGCGCAACCGCGCGACCGGGTCGCGCGAGACACCAAGGACGACCGCGCCTGCGGCGTCGTAGTCGGCGGCGTGGTCGCGGACCCCGCAGGCCTGCGCCGTGCAGCCCGGTGTGTCGGCCTTGGGGTAGAAGTACAGGACGAGGGTCCTCCCCCGCAGCTGCGACAGCGCGACGGGCTTGCCGTCCTGGTCGGGGAGGGTGAAGTCGGGGGCCGCGTCGCCGGGCTCGATCATCAGGCCGTCCTTTCGGGGGGATCACTTCAGCAGTCGGGACAGGCGCCGGTCCTTGAGAACTCGCCCCTCCGTCTGGCACTGCGGGCAGTAGGTCATCACGTAGTCCTCGTAGTGGACGGCCTCGAGCGTCGTGCCGCACCGCGGGCACGGCTCCCCCTGCTGACGGTGCACCAGCAGTGGCATCGGCAGTTTGTCCGGGATCGGCAGCTCAATCGTCTCCTCGTAGTGGTCGAGCGCCCCGCCGAGCCGCTCGACCGTGGCCTCGCGGAGGCGCTGGGCCTCGAGCGGAACGAGGTCGTCGGCGCGCTTGAACGGCGAGAGCTGGGCGGTCCAGAGGATCTCGTCGACCCACGAGCGGCCGATCCCGGTGAGGACGTGCTGGTCGCGGAGCAGCGAATGCAGCGGCCGCGGCTCGGTCAGCAGCTCCTCGAACGGCGGCGGGTCGGGCCACGCCTCCGGGCCGAGGGCGGCGAGCGCGTCGTCGTCGTCGAGCGCGTCGGCGCGCAGCAGCTTGACCCACGCGCGCTGCTTGGTCCCGAATTCCCGCAGCCGCAGCTCGCGGCCGCCGGCGACGCGCACGAGCATCCGTGACGTCCGGTCGCGCGGCCCGGCGCGCTTGTCGAACAGCTGCAGGCGGCCGGCGGACATCAGATGCAGGAGCAGCGCGAGCGGCTCGTCGCCGGCGACGTCCACGATCAGGTGCTTGCCGCGCCGGCGTACGCCGCCGATCGTCGCGCCCTCGAGCGCGGACAGCGGCGGGTCATACGTCTTCAGCGCGTTGACCCCCGGCGCCAGCGCGGACTCGATCTCCGCGCGCTGCAGCGCAGCGCCCAGGCGGCGGGCGGTGATCTCGACCTCGGGCAGCTCGGGCACGCCAACAGCTTACGAGGGCCGTCGCGGCTCCTTGACGCGCCGTCCGACCACCTTCTAGCATGAAGTCAGCGGGCTCGGAGGCGCCCGCAGAACTCATGCGCGCACGGATTGCCCTGATCGCCTCCATCGCCGCCCTCGGTGGCCTCGGCCTGTGCGCCGCGAACGCGAGCGCGGTGACCTTCGGCGCCGACCTCAACGCGCCCACGAACAACCCGTATACCTGCGCGACGGGCTTCAACGCGAGCACCTGCGCGATCTTCTCCGGCCCCCCCGGTCCGACGTTCTACGCGCCCGCCAGTGGCACGGTCACGGCGGTGCGCGTCAAGGCAGGCTCCGTCGGCGGGCCGATGCAGGTCGTGGTCATGCGCTCGCTCTACCAGAACAAGGCCGGGGACCCGGGGCATCCGTACTTCGCGTGCTGCTTCGTCGAGCAGTACGGCCCGATCTTCAACGCGGCCGCCAACACCGTCACGCCCGTCGCCACGTCGCTGACGATGGTCGAGGACCCCACGCCCCCCTCGAACGACTTCACCACCAACGCCCGCGGTGACTTCCTCGCCCTCTCGGTCCTCGCGCCGAACGTGCCGATCCCCGCGAATGCCGACGGGTCGAGCTTCTACTCCCCCATCGTCCCCGCGCCCAGTCCGCAGACCACACCGGCGCCGAGTCCCAACCCGATTCTCGTCGGGGGCTACGTCGGCTACCACGTGATGATGAACGCCGACCTCGACGTGGGCGGCGGCGGTGGCGGTGGTGGCGGTGGCGGGACCGGCGGAGGCGGCGGTGGTGGCGGCGCGCTCCGCCCGCTGACCATCCCCACGGGCGGCCAGCTCCTCGGCACCACGGCGGCGGTCCCGCTGACCTGCGTGCTCACCACCGCCTGCAACGGCACGCTGAAGCTCACCGACCAGACGACCGGACTGCGCGCCGCGAAGACCAAGAAGGTGACGGTCTACGGCAGCACGCGCTTCTCCATCAAGGCCCGGAAGAGGAAGACCATCAAGGTCGGCCTCAACCGAGCCGGCAGGCGCAAGCTCGGACGGCGCTCGTCGCTGACGCTCACCGCCAGCGCGACGATCGGCGGGAAGACGTACTCCTCGCGGGTGAAGTTCAAGCGCCCGCCGAAGCGGCACCGATAGCCGCCCTCAGGCGGTCGGTGGCCCGGGCGACAGGTTGAACGCCGGGTTGGGAGAGAGATCGAAGAGGCACTGGCTCGTGCCCGGGCGCACCCCCACGGCGTCCTCGCTCGGCCCCGGCAGCACGGTGAGGACCTGATTCGCCGGCACGGCCGACAGGCGCCGGCCGAGCACGCTCACGCGGAAGCGCGTGGCCCGCGGGGCGCCGGCGCGCCAGTCGAGGAAGGGCAGCACGCGGCAGGCCGGGAGCGTCAGCTTGACCCGCGTGGACGTGGCGTGGTCGGCGCGGATGAAGATCGAACGCGCGCCGGGCCGCTGGAGGATCACCACGTCGCGCCCCTTCCCGCGCACGAACCCGTGACCGGTCAGTGTGATCGTCTGGCCGACGCTGACGGCGGTCGAGCCCAGCGTCTCCAGGCGCGGGGCATCGCGCGGCGCGGTCGCGGCTGAGGCGAGCGGAAGCGTCAGCGCGAACGGCAGAAGAGCCACGGATGCGAGCCGCGTGGACCACATAGACCACGACTGACATCGGGCGTCCCGGGCCGGGACTTTAACCCTCCTCGACGCGCCTCAACGCTCCGCAAGCGAGCTCAACGAGTGGTCAGCAAACCGACCAGAATCCGTCGCATCGCGCGCCTGGCGGCGGCGGGAGAGCGCCCCTGGTGGAAGCGCCACTCCTTCCACGCCGTCCATTCGGAGGCCGCGGCGGCCGCGTCCACCACCGTCGCGCGGTCGCCGTCGGACAGCCGCGCCAGCTCCGCCTCGAACACATGCGCGACCTGGCTGCGATTGAACGCGCGGAAGGTCTTCAGCCCGCGGGCGATCACGTCGGAGAACGGCTCGACCAGCTCGGCCGCGCGGCGCATGGGCGCAACCGCCTCCCACACCTTGGCGCGCTGCGCGACCAGCGCGTCGATGCGCGCCTCCAGCGGCCCGTCGGAGCCGATCGGCTCGTACAGCGCCATCACCCGTCGGCCCTGGCGCTCCGCCACAGCCACCAGCAGCGCCTCGCGGTCCGGGAAGTGCTGGAAGATCGTGCGCTCGGACACGCCCGCGCGCGCGGCGATGACATCGGTGCGGGGCTGGAGCACCCCCTCCTCGAGCAGTGCGAACAGGGCGTCCACGATGGCGGCGCGGGTGCGCTCGGCACGCGCCGTGCGGCCATCGGGCCGGACGGCGTCGCCGACCGCCTGATGCTTCCGCGCGAACGGGACGACCTGTGCCATGCCAGCCGGATCGTAGGCTTCTTGCAGTTTGACTGCAAGTTGTGCGACTCGTCGGCGCGCTCACCCGGTCCGGGTGACGCCGACCGTCACCGTTCGCCGAGCGCCTCCAGCTCGCGCGGGCGGAGCAGCGCGATCAGCTCGGCGCGTGGGCCGTCCAGGCGCACCGCCGCGACCCCGCCCTTCTTGAGGTCGATCCGGCCACCGGCGAGGTCGTGGACCACGCCGCTGAAGTCGGGCTCGTGCCCGACGAGGAGGACGCGGGCGTTCGGATCCTGGCCCGCCATGAGCGCGCGCGCCTCGTCCGCGTCGAATCCGGAGGACAGCGGCTCGTGCACGACGGGCTCCGCGCCGAGCGACTCGCAGGCGAGCCGCGCCGTCTCGACCGCCCGCACGCGCGGGCTGGTCAGCGCGACGCCGATGTCGACGCCGAGCTTGCGCAGCGCGCGGCCGGCGGCGATCGCCTGACGCTCGCCCCGGGGCGTGAGCCGGCGCTCGGGGTCGGGGCGCGCGCCGTGCGGCTCGGCGTCGCCGTGGCGCAGGAGCCAGAGTTGCAGGGCCATAGGCGCGAGAGGCTAGCGGCCGGCCGGCGGCCACCGGTGACCCCGGCGTTAACGGCTGATGGTGAACTTGAGGGTCTTGGCGGTGCTGAGGTTGGCGCTGACGCCGTCGGAGAAGGTGAGCGCCAGCCGATAGCTGCCGGCGGTGAGCCTGCCCGCGGTGGACCGCTTGACCGTGAGCGAGTTGCTGCCCTTGCGCAGCGTCAGCGTGACGGAGCCGAAGCTGCGGAAGCTGCGGCCCCGCTTCCGGGAGAGCCTTCCCTTGACGACCCCGGCGATGGAGGAGGTGAACCGGAGCCTGATGCTGCCCCGCCCGCTCGTGCCGGCGATCCGGCCGATCGAGGGCGCAACCGGGATCGACCCGTCGGCCTTGCGGACCGTGACCTTCCCCGCCATGTCGATGCCGCCCGGGCTCCCGTGCAGGGTGCAGAAGTAGCGATACAGGCCGGGCTTGCCGAACGTCCGGGTGAACTTCCACGGGGTGGCCAGGCCGTCGACGCTCGGCTTCGTCGCGAACCCGCCGGCGTCCCACGCGACGTTGTGCTGCCCGGGCCCGCCGGCGAGCGCGGCTGACGCGAAGTCCGCCGGGTCGTTGGTGAACAGGACGCTGTCGCCGAGCGCGACGGTCTCCGCCTTGTTCACAAAGCTGTTGGTCTCGTTGTTGATGCCGACCGACACCGTTGCGGCCGGCGCGGGTGCGGGCGCCGATGCGAGGGCCAGGACGATCGGCGCAGCGACGAGGGGGAGGCGACGCAGGCGCATCATGGACTCCAACAGCACGGTAGCGGAATAGTTGCGGACGCACGGACAGAGCGGCGAGCGTGGAGCGGGCGCGCGATACCGTTCCCGCGCCGTGACGGCGATCGTCGACACCCCGGAGGAGGCGGAGGCACTCGACCTCCCGCCGCTGCTCGTCCGCCGCCCGCTCGAGGCCTACCTCGACGCGCACGGCCTCGGGAGCGGGCCGATCGACGCCGAGCCGGTCGGCGAGGGCCACTCCAACATCACCTACGTGATCCGCCGCGGCGCCGACGCGTGGGTCCTGCGCCGCCCGCCGCGGCCGCCGCTGCCGCCCTCCGCCCACGACGTGCTGCGCGAGGCGCACCTGCTGAGCGCGGTCGCCGACGCCGACGTGCGCACGCCCGCTGTGCTGCTCGCGTGCGACGACGAGTCGGTGATCGGCGCGCCGTTCTATCTGATGGAGCTCGTGCAGGGCGACGTGATCACGACCGCGATCCCCGAGCCGCTCGACAACCCGCAGCAGCGCGCCCGCATGGCCCAGGAGCTGATCGACTCGCTGGTCGAGATCCACGCTGTCGACTGGCGCGCCTGCGGCCTCGAGGGCTACGGGAAGCCGACCGGCTACCTCGAGCGCCAGCTCCGGCGCTTCTCCGGGCTCTGGGAGCACAACAAGACCCGCGACATCGAGATCCTCGAGCGCACCACGGAGTGGCTGCGCTGCCAACCTTCCGGAGTCCGGGGCCGCCACCATCGTGCACGGGGACTACCGGCTCGGAAACACGATGTTCGCGCCCGGCGCCCCCGCCCGCCTGGCGGCGATCTTCGACTGGGAGCTGGCCACGATCGGCGACCCGCTCGCCGATGTCGGCTACCTGACGGCGACCTACCCGGAGCCGGGCGACGACGCGGGCACGTTGTTCTCCCTCGCCGCCGTCACCACGCGCGAGGGCTTCCCCACGCGCGCCGAGCTGATCGCGCGCTACGAGGAGCGCTCCGGCCGCTCGATGTCGGACGTGCGCTGGTACCAGACGCTGGCGATGTGGAAGTCGGCCGTGTTCCTCGAGGGCTCGTACAAGCGGCTGCTGGCGGGGACGACCGACGATCCGTTCTTCAAGATGCTCGGCGAGGGCGTGCCCGAGATCGCCCACCGCGCCTGGGACGTCGCGCATGGCGAGTGACGGCCAGCCGCCGCGGCGCGGGCTGCTGGTGGACTACGGCGGCGTCCTGACGACGAACGTCTTCGGGTCCTTCGCGGCCTTCTGCGAGGCCGAGGGCCTGGAGCCGGACGTGGTGGCACAGCACTTCCGCTCCGACCCCGAGGCGCGGCAGCTGCTGTTCGACCTCGAGGTCGGCAAGCTCACCGAGGAGGAGTTCGGGCCCCGCTTCGCCGCCGTGATCGGTGTCGCCGACGGGACGGGGCTGATCGACCGGCTGTTCGCGGGGATGCGGGCCGACCACGCGATGAAGAACGCCGTGCGCGCGGCGAAGCGACGCGGGCGTCCGCACCGGCCTGGTCTCCAACTCCTGGGGCCGCGGGCGCTACGACCGCTCGGAGTTCCCGATGCTGTTCGACGGGGTCGTGATCTCCGGAGAGGTGGGCGTGCGCAAGCCCGAGCCGCGCATCTACGAGCTCGGCGCGGAGGCAATCGGCCTCGAGCCGGGCGCGTGCGTGTTCGTGGATGACCTGCCCGGCAATCTCAAGGTCGCGCGTGACCTGGGCATGGCCACCGTGCACCACACCGGCGCCGAGGACACGGTCCCGCAGCTCGAGCGCCTGCTCGGCGTGCGGCTGCGGTAGCTACCCCGCCGCGATCAGCACCACGCCGGTGAGCGCGGTCACGATGCCGATCTCCTGCACGCGCCGGATGCGCTCGCCGAGGACGCCACGCGCGAGGAGGACCGTCGCGACCGGGTAGAGCGACCCCAGCACGGCCACCACGCTGAGCAGACCCTCCGTCGTCCCCCATGCGTAGAGGCCGTTGGCGGCGAGGTCGAGCGCACCGACCGCGGCGAGCGCCGGCAGCGCGGTGGCCGGTAGGTCCAGTCTCGGTCGCACGACGAGGGCAAACGCCAGCAACCCGAGGTTGCCCGCGATGCGCGCGGCGAGGAGCGCCCAGAGGATGTCGGCGTCAGCCGCGCGGTCCATCCCGACGAAGAAGGCGCCGAAGCCGAGCGCCGCCACCAGCGCGAGGGCGATGCTGGCCCGCCCGGCGCGGGCGCGCGCCGCGTCGTCGTGCGGAGCCTCCCGCGACGCGAGGACGACGCCGACGCCGGCGGCGGCGATCCCGACCAGCTGGACCGCCGCCGGGCGCTCGCCGCTCGCCAGCCCGACGATCACGGGGACGGCGGAGCCGGTGGCCGAGATCGGCGCGACGATGCTCATCGTCCCGATCGCGAGCGCCCGGTAGAAGGCCGACAGGGCGAGCAGCCCGCCCGCGCCACCGGCCGCCGCCGGCCACAGGTCGTCGACCGAGGGCGCGGGCTCGCCGCTCAGCGCGACGATGACCGCGATGCCCGCCAGGCCGACCGCCTGCGACACCAGCAGCACGGCGATGACCGGGAAGCGCCGGCTCTGCAGGCCGCCGCCGAAGTCGGCCAGCCCCCAGAACAGCGACGACCCCAGCCCGAGCGCGATGGCGAGCATCGCGCCATGCTAGGCGGACGCGTCAGCCGGCAGCGGGCGCCGGGAACCGCTCGGCCCACGGCTCGAGCGGCACCCCGGCGGCGTTGATCACGCCCGAGAGCAGGCGGTACCAGCCGGCGGCGACCACGAGCTCGAGCAGCTGATCGGGCGCCCAGCGCGCCGCCAGCTCATCCCACAGCTCCCCGGACACCGTGGCGGTGTCGTGCAGCTCGTCGACGAGCCGGACCAGGAGCGCGTCGCGCTCCGACCACGCGGGGTCGTCGGCCGCGCCGTGCACCGTGGCGGCGACCTGCGCGTCGGTCAGCCCGAGCGGCCGGGCGAAGGCCACCACGTGGACGCCCCATTCGTATTCGGCGCCTGCGCGCGCGCACGCGCGCGCGATCACGATCTCTCTGTCGCGCGGGTCGATGCGACCGTGCCCGAGGATCCCCGCGCCCAGCGGGCGCATGCGCGCCGCGAGGTCGTCGTGGACGGCGAGCGTCCGGAACAGCGCCAGCGGCTCGACTTCGGCGCCGGGCGGCATCCACTTGCGAAGGATGCCCTCGGTGTCGGGATCGTACGGCGGCTCCAGCGGGGGAATGCGCGGGGCGTCGGGCATGCCTGCTCCTCGTGCTTCGATTACCGAGGCAGGAGCATACCGCTACGCTTTTCGAAGCGCCGGCGCCTCGATGACTGGCGCCCGATGCCTGACGTCTGCTACGCGCGCTTGCCGCGTCCGTACAGGAGACGGAGGATCCGCCCGATCAGCCGGGTCGTCTTCGCCTTGTACGGGAACATGTGGATGTCGCGCTTGGGCGCGAGCCGCTTGACCAGCAACGATTGCTGGCCGCAGTACTTGCGGATCCCGCCCGCGGCGTGCCGCGCACCGACGCCGGAGGTCTTCCACCCGCCCATCGGCAGCTCGAGCGCCGCGTAGTTGAGCATCGCGTCGTTGACGCACACGGCGCCGGCCTCGATCCGGCGGGCGAACGCCTCCCCCTTGGCGACGTCCTTGGTCCAAACCGATCCGGCGAGGCCGTACTCCGAGTCGTTGGCGAGCCGCAGCGCCTCGTCGGCGTCCTTGACCTTCATGATCGGAAGCGTCGGGCCGAACGTCTCCTCGGTCATCGCCTTCATCGAGTGGTCGACGTCGACGAGCACCGTCGGCTCGAAGTAGCGGCCGCCGTCGCGCTTGGCGTGGCCGCCCACGATCACCTTGGCGCCCTTGTCGACCGCGTCCTTGACGTGGTCCTCGATGACATCGATCTGCGGCGGGAAGATGATGGCGCCGACGTCGACCGAGCCGGGCCCGGCAGGCTTGCCCTGGCGCAGCGCCTGCGCCTTGTCGGTCACCTTGGCCACGAACTGGTCGTAGACGGGCTCCTCCACGTACACGCGCTCGACCGAGATGCACGTCTGGCCGGCGTTCTGCATCGAGTAGAACACCGCACCGTTGGCCGCGCGCTCGACGTCGGCGTCGGCGAGCACGATCATCGAGTCCTTGCCGCCGAGCTCGAGCCCGAAGGGCGTCAGCGACTGCGCCGCCCGCTCGGCGACCTTCTTGCCGGTCTTGGTCGAGCCCGTGAACATGACGAAGTCGACCTCGTCGATCATCGCGGCGCCGGTCTCCCCATAGCCCGTGGCCACCTGGTAGACGTCGTCGGGCAGGCCGCACTCGCGCAGCATGTCGGCCATCAGCAGCGACGTCAGCGGCGTGATCTCCGAAGGCTTGAGCACGCAGGCGTTGCCGGCGGCGAGCGCCGGGATGCAGTCGCCGAAGGAGTTGGTGAGGGGGTAGTTCCAGGGCCCGATCACGCCGACGACGCCGAGCGGCTTGTAGCGCACGACGAGCTTCGTGCCCTTGACGAACAGGTTGCTCGAGCGGATGCGCTCGTCGGCCAGGTACTCGGGGGCCATCTTGGCCCAGAACCCGAAGGCGCTGGCGGCGTAGGAGATCTCGGCAAGCTGGGCGTCCTCGTGGGTCTTGCCGGTCTCGGACACGATCACGTCGATGATCCGGTCGCTGTTGTCCAGCACCCACTTCTGCGCGCGGCGGAGGATCTTCGCCCGCCCGTCGAATCCCATCGCCTCCCACTTGGGTTGCGCCTCGCGCGCGCGGGCCACCATGGCCCCGACCTCCTCGGCGGACATCACCGGGACAGTGGTGATCACCTCGCCCGTGGCGGGGTTCTCGACGGGGATGCCCGCGGCGCCGTTGGTCGACGCGGCGGCGGGCTTGGACTCGACGGTCGCCATGGCCTCTCCTTCGCTCGGTCGCGGCCCCGAAGCCTACTTCATGCTGGCTGGCCAGCCAGTCGCAGGATCTTCAGAGCTGATCGAGGATGCGCGCGCGCTCGGCATCGTGCTCGGCCGGCGTGATCACGCCGTCGTCACGCAGCTTGTCGAGCTTGCGCAGGCGCTCGGCGACGGCGTCGGCGGTCGCCGTCCCGCCGTGCGCGGGCGCGGCCCCCGCCGGCCCGGCGGCGGGCGGCGCCGGCTTGGCGGCGGCGGGGTTCCACGTCGCCGGCGGGGAGCCGCCGAACGACGTCGGGACGGCGCCGGGGACGGCCGGCATGGTCGCGCCCGCGGGAACCTGGTCGAACGTGATCGCCGTCCGCGAATGGTCGTTGGGGTCATAGAAGACCGTGCATTTGTCCCCGCGCCGCGGCAGATCGACTCGCGAGGCGGTGAACGTCTTGCGAATGTCGAACGGCGCCTGCCCTGGAGCGTCGACGCGCACGGTCACCGTCACCCGCGGGTTCTCGTTGATCGTGATGCCGGTGTCCTCGACGGCGGTCACCTCGCCGGGCGCGCGCGAGCCGTCGCGCATCAGCCACTCGGCCGTATCGGTCTTCGCGCGACGGGTGAACAGCATCACCAGCGGCGCCAGCCCGATCGGGATCCCGACCGCGGCGTTGATGATCGCGGCGAGCTGCCAGCCCGAGGCGTTGCTCGGGGCGGCCGGGCCGAAGGCCGCCACCAGCATCGTCCCGTCGAGCGTCAGCCAGCCCACGACCCACAGCGCGCTGCCGAAGCGGAAGCTCCCGAAGCCGTCGTCGCCGCGGCCACGGAAGGCCCACACGATCCGCCCCAGGAACAGCAGCCCGAGCGCACCGAAGATGGCGAGGATCTTCAGCTCCGTCCCCGGCGGGCAGGGCCGCCGCGACACGTACGGCCCGCCGGAGGCGCACGTCCCGATCTGGACGATCTCGTGGATCGCGTACGCGCCGAGCATGAGCCCGCCGATGCATGACGCGAAGGCGACGATCACGCAAAGCCAGTAGCGCCCCGAGCTCACGCGATGCACCTCGCGGCCTGCTGCGCGCTGCGCGCACGCTGGAGGCAGGCGGTGCGCTGCTGCTGGCGGCGCTTCACAGCGGGGGTCTGCTCGCCCGGACGGCGCAGGTCACGGCCGTCGATGTCGGCGACGAACTGGCGCTGCGCCGCGGGGCCCTTGTTGAGGAAGACGCTCCACGCCGACCCGAGCTTCGCGAACGTGGCCGAGAACACCACGTAGTCGATGTCCTCGGGCTTGCGCCCGGTGCGCTCGCGGACCGCGTTGACGAGGCGCAGCGGGACCTGCGGATTGATCTGGTTGCTGGGGATCGCCGCGGTGACGGCGATCGGGATCGTGTTGCGGCTCGTGAAGCTGGGCGTCTTGGTGAGCTGCACGCGGTTGTCGTCGCTGTTGGCGTAGCTGGCCGAGAAGCTGTCGCCGTCGAGCCGCAGGTCGACGATGCGTGCCGTGCCGCCGACACGGTGGTCGATGTCCCGCAGCTCGGCGGCGAGGCGGTTCGGCTGCAGGTAGGAGCTCTTGCCGGTCACGAGCTTGGAGCCGCTGGAGGCGGTGATCCCGCCGGCCGAGCCCGACCCGGCCTGCTTCCCCTTGTCGTCGTTCTCGAGCTTGACCAGCAGCCCGCCGACGGCGACCAGGGCCAGCACCATGAACACGATCAGCAGCGGCGTCTCCGAGGGGCCCTCGGACGGTGGGCGCCGCGGCTGCGACGGCGCCGACGACGAGTAGCCCTCCGGCAGTCCGAGCGTGAGCGGCTCGCCCGGTCCGGACGACACCGTGCCGGACGACAGGCTCCCGAGGCCCGAGTCCTCCTCCTTGTTTCCCCGTCCGAACACCGGTCGCGCTGACTATACGGTCCGTGCCGCGATCAGCGTACGAGTTGGACGCGACCGAAGGCGCCCGCGTTGGGGATCACCTCGGCCGCCGCGGTGCCGAGCCACTGCTCGATCAGGCTCGCGTAGACCTGGCGGAAGTCGACGGTGACTCCGAGGTTGTCCTCGCGATCGAACGCGGACAGGCTCGGGTACGTGCTCAGCACGCCCGAGTTCGCGCGCGTGCCAATCACCATCGCAATCCCGCCGGCGCCGTGGTCGGTGCCGAAGGAGTCGTTGTCCTCGGGGCGGCGGCCGAACTCCGACCACACGAGCGTCAGCACGCGGTCGGCCAGGCCGCGGACCTCGAGGTCGAGCTGGAAGGCCGCGAGGGCCTCGCCGGTGGTCTTCAGCGCCTTGGCGAGGTCGGCGGGTTGGTTGTCATGGGTGTCGAACTCGCCGTCGGCGTCCACCGTGGCGACGCGCACGCCGAGCGGCAGCGATAGGAGCGCGGCCAGCCGGCCGAGGCGCTTGCCGAGCTCGTTCTCGGCTGGATAGGGGACCGGCGGCGCGAGCGGGTCGGGGCCGTTGTCGTCGTGCTTCGCGTACGGCGCGAGGCGGTCGCCGACCTGCTTGGCCAGCCGCGCCGCGCCGAACGCCGCCGCCGGACCCGGCGCGCGCGGCCGCGGCGCGCTGATCCGGTCCCAGGCGGCGAGCGCCTGGTCGAGCCCCTTCCCCCAGGTCCCGTTGATGTAGAGCTTGGCATCCGCGGGCGAGGCGACGGCGGCGACCGGCGCCTGGCCGGAGCGCAACACCGGCGAGAGCGAGTAGTCCAGCGACAGGCCCTGGAGCGCGTTGTCGGGCGAGCCGTGGCGGTCCAGCCAGCGGCCGAGCCAGCCCGGCGCAGCGTCCTGCGTGATCAGGCCGGTCTCCCAGAAGTGGCGGGAGTGGAAATGGGACAGGTCCGGGTTGGCGTAGTCGATGCCCGGGAGCACCCCCACCTTCCCCGCCTCGTAGAGGCCCTTGACCCCGCCGCGCGTGCCGGTCGCGAGCGACGGGTGGATGCCCAGCCCGGAGCCGCCGAGCGTGGGCGCGCCGTCGAGGCGGATGTGCTTGCGCAGGTCGGCGTAGCGCCCGAAGTCGTGCAGCGGCACGAGCGTGTTGAGCAGGTCGCAGCCGCCCGGCAGGAACACGGTGACGAGCACCGGGGCGTTCGGGGCGGCGGCCGCCTCCGCCTCGGCGGCCTCGAGCATCCGCGCCAGCGGCATCGCGCGCGCCGCGTAGACGCTCAGGCCGAAGCCCAACCCGGCGCCGAGGACCTGGCGGCGCGTCAGCGGCGCGCCCAGCCAGCGCCGCCGCGTGGCCTCGCTCGTCTGGCGGAAGTCGTTGCAGCCCCGGTGTGCGCAGTTCCCTGCCATCGTCAATGGAGCTGGGCGTCCGGACCGGCGAGCATGAGGTGGCGCAGCGAGCGCTGAAGGAGCGTGGCGCGGTTGCGCCGGCCGCCGTCGTCGTCCGCCTTGAGGTCCCGGTAGGAGCCGGCGGCCAGCGACATCAGCGCCGCCCGCGTGCGCGCGGAGAGCCACGGCGCGCCCGTCGCCCCGCTCGCGCGGCGCAGCTGATCGGCCGCGGCGAGCCGCGCGTTGCCCGAGTCCTCCGGCACCTTCAGGCGCGGTTGGTCGAGCATCACGTTGGCGAAGTCGAAGCGCGCGCGCATGCTGTTGGACGACATCCAGGCCGGCCCCCATTCCCAGCCCGCCACCGACGGCGGCGCAAACAGCGTCTGCCCCATCGTCGAGAGCAGCCACGTCCAGTCATCGGTGTGCACGCCCTGGCCGGTGGCCCGCAGCGCGCCGGCCACCAGCACGACCGGCGCCTTGACCATGTCCGGCGCGTCGAGCGAGCGGTACAGCGACGGGTGCGAGAGGATCGCGCGCACCACCGGCTTGACCCGCAGGCCGGAGCGGCGGTACACCGCCGCCAGGCTCCGCACCGTCGCCCGCCGCGGGGGCTCGGCGACGAAGAAGCTCCACAGCTTGGCCACCAGGAACGGCGCGTGCTTCGGATGGGCGACGACGAGGTCGAGCACGTCGTCGGTGCCGAACCGGCCCGAGCGCGCCGAAGATCCGCTTGCTGCCGGGATCGTGCGACTCGGGGTTGAAGCGGATGCCCTGGAACCTGTCGTTGGCGTAGTGGCTCTCCCATCCGGTCAGCGCCCTGGCGGCCTCGCGGATGTCGCGCTCGCTGTAGCCGGACCCGAGCGTGAAGAGCTCCATCAGCTCGCGCGGGTAGTTCTCGTTGGGCGCCCGCTTGTCGGAATCGGCGAGCGAGAGGAACAGCTGCATCGCCGGATCGCGCGTGACCGCGCCGAGCAGGCCGCGGAACGATCCCAGCGCGCCGCGCCGCAGCGCGGTGTTCTGGCGCAGCATCAACGGTGTGTCCTGGTCGGCCGTGGCGAAGTGGTCGTGCCAGAACAGCGTCATCTTCTCCACCAGTGGCCGCTGCGAGCGCACCATGCGGTCGAGCCACCACAGCACGTCGTGGCCGTACTCGTTGACGGGGTCCAGCGGCCTGCCCTTGACGGTCGGCGCCGCGCCGCGCATCCGCGGCCCCGGGCCGCCGTCGACGATCCACCGCAGCGTCGCGGCGCGGCCGCGGGCGGCCCAGCGACGCGCCTCGGCTGGGGTGGCGCCGAAGCCCGCGCGCCAGAACAGGCGCCGGACGTGAGCCTCGGTCCAGCCCGAGCGCGCGGGACGGCGACGGCGAGCCGCCATCAGCGCGCCGCCCTCGGCGGAGGCCGGACGCGCAGCCGCGCCCGCATGCCGCGGGCGGCGTGGTCGTCCCTCGTGCAGAGGAGACGGTAGGTGCCGGCACGCCGGAGCGTGACGCGAATGGTGGCACGGGCCCCGGCGCCGATCTCGCCGCTCGCCGCCAGCCGGCGGCCGCGCCGATCCAGCACCACGAGGTCGTGCACGTCCTCGCCCCGGTTGGTGACGTTGAGGCGCAGGGCGCCCGGCGCCACGACCGGCCGGTACACGGCGATGCGGAACTCGCGCTCGCCGACCCCGACCGCGGTCGACGCGGGGCGCGCGCCCGGCGCCGCGCCGGCGCCGCCGGCGCCGGCCAGTGCGGCGGCAGCCGCAGCGAGCATGCCGGCAGGGCGAAGTCCCCGCGCCAGGGTCATGCCGGTCGCATCGGCGCCCGATTGCCGCCGCTTGACGTTCTACTCGGCGAGCTCGACGCGTTCGATCGTCTGGTCCTCGACCGGGCGGTCGTTGGCGCCGGTCCGCGCCCCCTCGATCGCGTCGACGGCATCCATGCCCTCGGTCACCCGGCCGAAGACCGTGTGCTTGCCGTCGAGCCACGGGGCCGCCTCGGTCGTGACGATGAAGAACTGCGAGCCGTTCGTGTTCGGGCCCGCGTTGGCCATCGCGAGCGCGCCGCGCTCGATCTTGTGGTCGTTGGACTCGTCGTCGAACGTGTACCCGGGGCCGCCGGTCCCCGTTCCCTGTGGACAGCCGCCCTGGATCATGAAGTCCGGGATCACGCGGTGGAAGATCAGCCCGTCGTAGAACCCGTCGGCCGAGAGCGTGCGGAAGTTCTCGACGGTCTTGGGCGCGTCCGCGTCGAAGAACTCGAGCTGGATCGGCCCGGCGGACGTGTGCATCGTGGCGTTGGACATATTCAGCCTCCCGTTTGCTCGAGTTTGAGTTCGCGGCCACGCACGGAAGTCCCGCTGACCGACTCGATCACGCGCTCCGCCTCGGCCGCCGGGACCTCGACGAAGGCGAAGCGGTCGAGCACCTGCACGTTGCGCACCGCCTCGCCGTCGAGGCCGGCGGCGCCGGTGATCGCGTGCACGAGGTCGGCGACCTCCAGCCCGGCGGTGCGGCCGGCGTTGACGATCAGCTTGGCCTGCGGCTCGGACCCATTGCGCGAGACGTGCGGCTTGGAGTGGCGGCGCGGCCGCTCCTCCACCGGCTTCGGCTCGATGTGGGCGCCCTCGGACCACGGCGCGATCTCGGTGTTGGCGTGGCGCTCGATCGCCTTGAGCTCGCGCTCCTGGCGGGGCTCGTAGAAGGTGATCGCGCGGCCGGAGCGGCCGACGCGCCCCGTGCGCCCGATGCGGTGCACGTAGACGTCGGGCGATGTGGGGACGTCGAAATTGATCACGTGCGTGACGCTGGAGATGTCGAGGCCGCGGGCCGCGACGTCGGTCGCCACGAGCAGCGGCAGGCGCCCCTCCTTGAACGAGATCATCACGCCGTCGCGTGCGCCCTGGCTCATGTCGCCGTGCAGGGCCTTGACGTCCCAGCCCTTGTCGCGCAGCGTCCGGTACAGCTGGTCGCAGCGGATCTTCGTGCGCACGAAGACAATCGCCTGCGCGGGGCGCTCGGCCTCGAGGACCCGCACCAGGGTCTCGTTCTTCTCCTTCCCCGACACCTTGACCGCGAACTGTTCGACCGTGTCGATCGTGAGCGTGGCCGCCTTGACCTTCACGGTGATCGGATCGAGCAGGTACTGGTCCGCCAGGCCGCGGACCTCGGGCGGGATCGTGGCCGAGAACAGGGCCGTCTGGCGCGAGCCGGGGGTCAGGGACAGGATCCGCTCGACGTCCTCGAAGAACCCGAGGTCGAGCATCTCGTCCGCCTCGTCGAGCACCACGAAGCGGGCGTCGCTGAGCAGCAGCGAGCGGCGTTGGATCAGGTCCAGCACGCGCCCGACGGTGCCGACCACGATCTGCCCGCCGGCGCGCAGCTGCGCCTGCTGCGAGCGGATCGGCGCGCCGCCGAACACGGCCACGACGTCCACGCCCTTGCGCGCCGCGTAGGCGCGGATCGCCTGCGTGACCTGGATGCACAGCTCGCGCGTGGGCGTGAGGACGAGGCCCTGCACCGCGTCGTCCTCGGGATCGACGTACTCGATCATCGGCAGCCCGAAGGCCGCGGTCTTGCCGGTCCCGGTCTGCGCCTGGCCGATCACGTCGCGGCCCTCGAGCAGCGGCGGGATCGCCTGGACCTGGATGGGACTGGGCGACTCGTACCCGACGTCGCTCAGCGCCGCAAGCGTGGTCTCGGACAGGCCGAGGTCGGCGAAGGCGGTCATGCGGACTGGAGAGTCTAGGCGGAGGGGTCCAGCAGCAGCTTGCCCATCGTGCGGCGCTCGGCCAGGTCGACCTGGGCGCGGGACGCGTCCGCGAGCGGGTAGGTCGCCCCCACGTGCACGCGCAGCTCGCCGCGCTGCACGCGGCCGAACAGGTCCGCGAGCGCCTCGTCGACCATCTCCGGGCGCCCGATGCAGTGCATGAGCCAGAAGCCGACGACCGCGCGCGAGCGGCGCATCAGCGCACCGCTCGAGACCTCGTTGGGCTGGCGCGAGGCGATCCCGTAGGTGACCAGGCGGCCGAAGGGGGCCAGCGCCGCGAGCGACGCCTCGAAGACCTCGCCGCCCGCCATCTCGAATACGACGTCGACCTTGCGCTGATCGTTGGCCTCCTCCAGCCGCTCCTTCATGCCCGCGGGCGACGGCGTCGATGGCCACGTCGGCGCCGAGCTCCAGGGCCAGCGCGCGCTTCTCCTCGGTCGAGGCTGTGGCGATCACGCGGCCCGCGCCCATCGGCCGGCCCAGCTGCACCGCGAGCGAGCCAACGCCGCCCGCGGCGGCGTGCACCACGACGGACTCCCCGGGCGCCACCTTGGCCGAGGTGCGGTAGAGGTGCCAGGCCGTCAGCCCCTGGATCAGCAGCGCGAGCGCTGCGCCGTCGTCGACGCCGTCCGGGATCGGAAAGGTCAGCGCCTCGGGCGCGGTCGCGTACTCCGCGTAGCCGCCGAGGCCGCACATCGCCACCACGCGCTCGCCGGTGTCCTCGCGCACGCCGGCCACCTCGCCGCCGGGCACCAGCGGGAGCTCGTAGCGCGCGAGGTAGTCGTTGGTGCGCTGGTGCGTGTCGGCGTAGTTCATTCCCGCCCGGCTGACCCTGATCAGCACCTCGCCCTCGCCCGGCTCGGGCACCGGCACGTCGGCGAGCCGGAGCACCTCGGGCCCGCCGAACTCCTCGATCCGGATCGCGCGCATTGGCTTTGGAGCCTAGCGGCGGGACCCGGCCCGACGGCAGGCCGGTACCCTCCCGGCCGCGATGAGCGTCACCGTGGTGGGATCGATCGCGTTCGACGCGGTCAAGACGCCGTTCGGCGAGCGCGAGCGGATGCTGGGCGGGTCGGCCGTCCACTTCTCCCTGGCCGCGTCCTTCTTCACCGACGTGCACGTCGTCGGCCCGGTCGGTGACGACTTCGGCGAGGCCGAGCACGGCGCGCTTCAGGCCCGCGGGGTGGACACCGGGGACATCGAGCACGTCGCCGGCGGTCGCACGTTCTTCTGGCGCGGCCACTACGACTACGACCTCAACACCGCGCACACCGACGACACGCAGCTCAACGTGTTCGGGGACTTCGAGCCCAAGCTGTCCGGTGCCTCGCGCGAGGCCGAGGTGCTCTTCCTCGCCAACATCCAGCCCGACCTCCAGCACGGCGTGCGCGAGCAGTGCGCCACCGCGCGCTTCGTCGCCATGGACTCGATGAACCTGTGGATCGAGACCGCGCGCGACTCGCTCGTGCGCACGATCTCCGGGGTCGACGCGCTGCTGCTCAACGACGCCGAGCTGCGCATGCTGACCGAGGAGCCCAACCTCCTGCGCGCGGCGCGCACGGTCATGGAGTGGGGCCCGCAGCTCGTGGTCGCCAAGCAGGGCGAGTACGGCGCTGCGCTGTTCACGCGCGAGGGCGTGTTCGCGCTGCCCGCCTTCCCGTTGGAGGAGGTCCTCGACCCCACCGGCGCGGGCGACTCGTTCGCCGGCGGCTTCGTCGGCTACATCGCGGCGCACGCGGAGGACGAGCTGACCGACGAGCTGCTGCGCCGCGCGATGGCCTACGGAACGGCGATGGCGTCGTTCAACGTGCAGGAGTTCGGGACCGAGCGCGTGCAGCGCCTCACCCCGGACGAGATCGCCGAACGCGTCGCCGAGCTCCAGCGCATCACCACCTTCCAGGCCGCGCCGATCCCGCTGCGGGGGTAGGACCGCCTACGGCGGCGACCTGCGGAGCTGCGGGTATGCCGTGCGCCGGCCCTGGATCAGCGGCGGCGCCTGGACCTTGCAGGGTGGTGTGCCGCCCAGGACCGGGACCGTCTGGGACGTTATGACGGGCGCCGCGACGGCGCAAGTGCAAACTGTCAGGCGATGGCGAGCAGCTCGGCGATCGCGTCGTCGAGTCCCGCCGCGAGCACGTCGAGGTCGGGGAGCGCGTCGGCATCGGCGCACAATCCGAACGACAGCGCGCCGGAGAAGGAGAAGACGGCGACCCGCAGGCCGTGGCGCTGCGCGACCTCGGCCAGCGAGTAGAACGCGCGCACCTCGCCGCCCAGCACCCAGCGTGGCCCGCGCGGCCCGGGCACGTTGGACACGCACAGCGAGAACGCGCGCGGGCTCACCGCGAGCCGTTCGACCCGCCTCTCGATCGCGCGCGACACGCGCGCGAGATCGCTGAAGAACAGGTACACCGCGTCGGCGTCACCCGCGCGCTTGCGCAGCGCGGTCTCCCGCCGAACGGCGGCCAGGCGCTCGCGCGCATCCGGCTCGGCCACCGGCAGGTCGGCGAAGAAGAACGAGTCGCGGTTGCCAACCGTGCTGCGCTCCTCGTCGCCGGCGTGCATGCTCACCGGCACCTTCACCCGCAGGTGCGGCGCCTCGACGCCGCGGTGGGCGAGCCACGTCCGCAGCGCTCCCGCCATCGCGGCGAGCACGACGTCGTTGACGGTCGTGCCGTTCCCCGCCGCGGCGCGGATGCGCTTGAAGTCGGCGAGCGACGACATCACGAACGCGACGCGCCGGTGGGACCCGATCGGCACGTCGAGCGGCGACTCGTCGCCGTCGCGGCGCAGCGCCTGCACGAGCACGCGCGGCGAGGGCCGGCGCAGCCGGTCCGGCGAGCGAAGGTCGCGGCCCAGCTCACGTGCCGCCCTGCCGGCTCCGCGCAGGCGGTCGCGCGCCGCCGTCGCGAGCAGCGCGCCCGTCGCGGGCGCCGGCGTCGGGGTCCACGGCGCCGGCTCGGGCGCGGGCGGGTCGGCCTCCTCGTCCCACAGCAGCGCGGCGCCGATGCGCAGCGCAGCGGTGCCGTCGGCCATCGCATGGTGGAGGAGCAGGACGTAGGCGACGCGATCGCCCTCGAGACCCTCGATCACGTCGATGTGCCACAGCGGGCGATCGCGCGGCAGCCGCACCGCGAAGCGGGCGGCGATCAGCTCGCGCATCCGCGCGTCCGACACCGGGCCGTCGGTGTCCACGCGCGTGACCTGGCGCGCGACGTCGAAGCCCGGGTCGTCGATCCAGGCCGGCGGCGCCACGTGCAAAGGAGTCGGCACGACCCGCTGGCGGACCCGCGGCACGCGGCCCGCGCGCGCCGCGACCGACGCTCGCAGCGCCGCCACGACGTCGTCGACGCCGGGCGGACGCTCGGCGATCACCGTCTTGCAGGTGTGCCCGGCGATCGTCGGCGACTCCAGCGCGAGGATGCGCGCGTCCTGCGGACTCAACCGCTCCGGCGCCATCAGCGGCCCCGCGCCCGGACTCGACGCGTCTCGGCGATCGGAGTAGCATCGCGATTCTGAGAGGGGGATCGGGGTAGCACCGCGCTGTGGACTGGACGTTCGTCTATCTGATGTTCGTGTTGAAGGTGCCGATCATCGGCGCCATCTGGATCGTATGGTGGGCGGTCAAGCAGGAGCCCGACCCCTACACGGACGAGCGCGACGACGGCGGCAACCAGCGCCGCCGTCCCCACCCGCGCCGCCCGTTCCCCAAGCGCCCGCGCCGCGGCCCGCACGGCGACCCGGTGCTGCCCTCGCCGCCGCGCGTGCGCACCACGCTCGCGCGGGCGCGCTCGCTCGACCGCTAGGGCTGGCAGGATTAGGGGCGTGAGCGACGCGCCCACCACCTCGGTCCTCTCGGACGGGACCATCATGCGCCTGGTCCGCGAGGGCCGGATCAAGGTCGACCCGTGGGACGAGTCGATGGTGCAGCCCGCCAGCGTGGACCTGCGGCTCGGCGACTCCTTCCGCGTCTTCCACAACTACCGGGTGACGAGCATCGACCTGCGCGATCCGCCGCGCAATCTGACCGAAGAGGTCAAGGTCGAAGAAGGCGACCCCTTCGTGATCCACCCGGGCGAATTCGCCCTCGGCCGCACGATGGAGTGGGTCGAGCTACCGGACGACATCGTCAGCCGTATCGAGGGGAAGAGCTCGCTTGGCCGTCTCGGCCTGATCGTCCACGCCACCGCGGGCTTCTGCGACCCTGGCTGGAAGGGCACGCTCACGCTCGAGCTCAACAACCTGACGCGCGTCCCGATCAAGCTCTACGCGGGGCTCCCGATCGCGCAGCTGTCCTTCATGACCCTCGACGCTCCGGCGCTGCGCCCGTACGGCCACGAGCAGCTCGGCAGCCACTACCAGGGCCAGGTCGAGGCGACCGAGAGCCGCTACGGCAACGACCGCGCGCGCTCGTCATGACCGACGACGACGGCGTCGCGATCTCCTACAAGCTGCTCGACGGCGGTACCCCGATCCATTCGAGCGACGGCGTCGAGCTGGGGTCCGTGGACCGCGTCCTCGACAACCCGCGCGAGCACATCTTCGACGGGATCGTGATGCGCACGGCCGGCGGCGACGTCTTCGTGGACGCGCCCGAGGTGGCCCGGATCACCGAGCGGCGCGTGACGCTCTCGATCGACGCGAGCGAAGCCGCCGCGCTGCCGGCCTACGAGCCCGGGGCGCCGGAGTACCAGGCCAACCCCAAGGCCGGTCGCCTCGGCCGCCTGTTCGGCGGCAGCTGGAAGAAGCGCTAGCGCGCTCCCCGCCGGCCGAGGTCAGCGACCCGGCACAATGGGGTACAACGACGCGAGGACGAGCGAAGAGGAGCCCCGACATGAGTACTGAGACCCAGGCCCAGCCGGGCGCCGACGGAAAGGTAGCCGGCGGCGGCAACCAGTCCCTCACCGTGACCGACAACCGCACGGGCAAGACCTACGAGGTCCCGATCGAGGACGGCACCGTGCGCGCGATGGCCTTCCGGGACATGAAGGTCTCCGACGACGACTTCGGCCTGATGACCTACGACCCGGCGTACACGAACACCGCGTCGTGCCGCAGCTCGATCACGTTCATCGACGGCGACGCGGGGATCCTCGAGTACCGCGGCTACCCGATCGAGCAGCTCGCCGAGAAGTCGACGTACCTCGAGGTCGCCTACCTGCTGGTCAACGGCGAGCTTCCGAACCGGCAGCAACTGGAGGAGTGGCAGCACGAGATCACGATCCACACCTTCGTGCACGAGAACGTCAAGACGTTCATGCAGGGGTTCCGCCACGACGCCCATCCGATGGGAATGCTGCTCGGCTCGGTCGGCGCGCTCTCGACCTTCTACCCCGACGCCAACGACATCCAGGATCCGGACAACCGCGACATCCAGACGATCCGGCTCATCGCGAAGATGCCGACGCTCGCCGCCTTCGCCTTCCGGCACTCCAACGGCCAGCCCTACGTCTACCCGGACAACGAGCTCGAGTACCCGGGCAACTTCCTCAACATGCTCTACAAGATGACCGAGCTGAAGTACCAGCCCGACGAGCGCCTGGCGCGCGCGCTGGACATCCTCTTCATCCTCCACGCCGACCACGAGCAGAACTGCTCGACCAGCGCGGTGCGCAGCGTCGGATCCTCCCGGGTCGACCCCTACTCGGCCGTGGCCGCGGGCGTGGCCGCGCTGTACGGCCCGCTGCACGGCGGCGCCAACGAGGCCGTGCTGCGGATGCTCAAGCGCATCGAGCGCAAGGAGAACATCCCCGAGTTCATCGAGGGCGTGAAGGCCGGGAACGAGCGGCTGATGGGCTTCGGCCACCGCGTGTACAAGAACTACGATCCGCGCGCGCGCATCATCAAGACGGCGGCCGACGACGTCTTCGAGGTCACCGGCACCAGCCCGCTCCTCGACATCGCGCTGGAGCTGGAGCGGATCGCGCTCGAGGACGACTACTTCACCTCGCGCAAGCTCTACCCCAACGTCGACTTCTACTCGGGCCTCATCTACGAGGCCCTCGGGATGCCGACGGCGATGTTCCCGGTCATGTTCGCCATCCCCCGAACGAGCGGCTGGATCGCCCAGTGGCTCGAGATGGTGCAGGACTCCGAGCAGAAGATCGCGCGGCCGCGCCAGATCTACACCGGGGCGCGAGCGCGCGATTACGTGCCGCTCGAGAGCCGCTAGCCGCCGGTCGTTAGCGGTCGGTTAGCGTCGCCCACAGCGTGACGGCGCTCACAGTTGCATTTTGCAAGGCGTCGTAGGCTGGCCGCATGCGACTGAGCATGCGGGACGGGACAGCGGTGGAGGTGCGGCCGATTCGCGCCGAGGACAAGGCGATGCTCGCCCGGGGCTGGTCGCGGCTGTCTCCCGAGTCCCAGCAGCGGCGCTTCCTCGCCGCCAAGCCACGGCTGACCACCGGCGACCTGCGGTACCTGACCGAGATCGACGGCCACCGTCACGTCGCGCTCGTGGCCGTGCTCGCCGACCGGCCCAGGCACGTCGTCGGCGTCGGCCGGTTCGTGCGCCTGCGCGCGGACCCCGACGCGGCCGAGTTCGCCATCGTCGTCGGCGACCCCTGGCAGGGCCAGGGTCTCGGCGGCCAGCTCGCGGAGCTGCTCGCGCAGCGCGCGGTCGCCGAGGGCATCAAGCGCTTCGCCGCCACCACCGAGGTCGACAACGAGCCGGCGCAGCGGCTGATCGCCCGCATCGCCACGCATCTGAGCTACGACCACCGCAGCGGCCCGCTGCGCGAGGTCGCCGCAGAGCTGGCCGCGTAGCCGTTTTCCGACCGGCGGCGGGTCTACCTTGGCCGTCGTGAACACCGCTGAGCTCGCGGCCACGGATCGGCAGTTTCTCTGGCACCCGTTCACGCAGCAGCAGGGGTGGTCGGAGGAGCCGCCGGTGATCGTGGAGCGCGCCGAGGGCACCACCCTGCACGACACGGACGGGAACGCCTACATCGACGGCGTCTCCTCGTTGTGGTGCAACGTCCACGGCCACGGCCACCACCTGATCGACGCCGCCGTGCGGATCCAGCTCGAGCGCCTCGCGCACTCGACCATGCTCGGGCTCTCCCACCCGCCGGCGATCGAGCTCGCGCGCCGACTGGTCGAGCTCGCGCCCGGCGACCTCCGCCGCGTGTTCCTCTCCGACAACGGCTCGACCGCCAACGAGGTCGCGCTGAAGATGGCCTTCCAGTACTGGCAGCAGCGCGGCGAGCCGCAGCGGACCGGGTTCGTCTGCCTCCGGGAGGCCTACCACGGCGACACCATCGGGTCCGTCTCGATCGGCGGGATCGACCTCTTCCACTCGCTGTACCGCCCGCTGCTGTTCGACGCCTGGCAGGCCGAGCCCGGCGACGCCGAGCACATGGAGGCGCTCCTGTCCGAGCACGGCGAGCGGGTGGCCGCAGTGGTCGTCGAGCCGCTCGTCCAGGGCGCCGCGGGCATGCTCGTCCACCCCCCCGGCTACCTGCGGGCCGTGCGCGAGCTCTGCGACCGCCACGGCGTGCTGCTGATCTGCGACGAGGTCGCCACCGGCTTCGGCCGCACCGGGCGGATGTTCGCGTGCGAGCACGAGGACGTCGCGCCGGACTTCCTGTGCCTGGCCAAGGGGATCACCGGCGGCTATCTCCCGCTCGCTGCCACGCTGACGACCGAGCGCGTGTACCAGGCCTTCCTCGGGGCGCACGAGGAGCACCGGACCTTCTTCCACGGCCACACCTACACGGGCAACCCGCTCGCGTGCGCGGCCGCGCTGGCGACGCTGGACGTGTTCGAGCAGGAGCGGACGCTCGACCGCCTCCAGGTCAAGATCGAGTTGCTCGGGCGCTGGCTGAGGGCCTACGTCGAGCCGTTGCCCACGGTCGCGGAGGTTCGCCGCCGCGGGTTCATGACGGGAATTCAGCTGACCGGCTTCGATCCGGCACGGCGCATGGGCCACCAGGTCACGCTCGCGGCTCGGCGCGGCGGCGCGATCGTCCGGCCGCTCGGCGACGTCGTGGTGCTGATGCCGCCGCTGTCGATCCGGGAGGCCGAC
This sequence comes from uncultured Actinomycetes bacterium, assembly GCA_963725645.1. Lineage (GTDB taxonomy): Bacteria > Actinomycetota > Thermoleophilia > Solirubrobacterales > Solirubrobacteraceae > JALYZC01. The sequence goes on along the minus strand of CAVRZD010000006.1, from coordinate 531,512 downwards.
CTGCGCCGCCTGGTCTCGATCACCGCCCAAGCAATCGCCGACGCGACCGCGATCCCGCTCCCGGCAGCCGCCTGAGCCCGGCCCGGACTGCCGCGCGGGCCACGCGACGCAGCGCAAGACCTCCGACGGCGGTGCCGGCGACGGCCGCGCCGGTGAGCGCGCCGGCGGCGGTCGCCGCCGCCAGCCGCCCCGCGCCGCCGCGGGACGCCGGGATACGCTCGTAGCGGGTCCCGTCCGGGCCGCTCTCGATGAAGCCGACCGGCTGCGCGTCGAGCGTGCCGCCGCCCCCGCCGCCACTCTCGGCCTGCGCTCCCGAGCCGAAGCCGAGGCCGCCGCGCACGCGCACGCGCGCGACCGGGATGATCGTGCGGTCGCCGGCGCGGATGGGCTTGCCGTACGCGACGCGGACGCCGTTGATGCGCCCGACCATGCGCCGGAGCTCCCACGCCGCAGAGCGCGTCTTGGGGGTCACTCCTCGTAGGGCTCGAAGTCGCGCTTGCGCGCCCCGCAGACGGGGCAGAACCAGTCGTCCGGGACGTCCTCGAACGGCGTGCCGGGCGCGATTCCGCCGTCGGGATCGCCGTCCGCGGGGTCGTAGATGAACCCGCAGGACGTGCAGATCCACTGCTGCGCGGTCCTGGTGTCGGTCTCCAGCTCGGCCATCGGCCGGTAGCGTACCCGGCCGTGGAGAAGATCGGCCGCGATGACCTGGACAGGTCGGGCGAGCAGTACAACCCGGGTCCTGAGGCGACACCGCGCCAGGCCGCTTCGGTGATCCTGCTGCGCGGCGCGGGCGACGCCCTCGAGCTGCTGTTGGTCAAGCGCAACCCCGCCTCGCGCTTCATGGGCGGGGCGTGGGTGTTCCCCGGCGGCGCCGTCGACGCTGGCGACGAGGGCGGCGATGCACCCCATCGCGCGGCCGCGGTCCGCGAGCTCGACGAGGAGGCCGCGGTGCATGGCGTCGACCCGCTCGCGCTTGTCCCGTTCTCGCGCTGGATCACCCCGGCGGAGGTCAAGATCCGCTTCGACACGCACTTCTTCCTCACGCCCGTCCCGGATGGCGCGGAGCCCGTGCCGGACGGAGAGGAGACCGTCGACGCGCGCTGGTTCACCCCGCAGGGCGCGCTCGACGCTCATGGGCGCGGCGAGATCCTGCTCGTGTTCCCCACGATCAAGCACCTCGAGCAGCTCGGCGCCTTCGCCAGCGCGAACGAGCTGCTGGACTACGCGCGCGGCCGCGAGGTCGTGCCCGTGCAGCCCCGCGTGGTGGTGTCCGGCGAGACCGCCCGGATCCTGCTGCCGGGCGAGCCCGGCTACGAGGACTGAGCTAGGAGGCCGCCGGGAGGCGGTCCAGCGAGAAGCGCATCCCGAGCTCCGACTCGCACGAGAACGAGTCCTCGCCCGGTCCGCCGACCGCGTCGCCGGCGTCGATGACGATCTCCCTGCCCTCGAACAGGTCGAGCAGCGGGCGGTCGAGCAGGACCTCGATATCGCCGGGCAGCTCCCCCACGCGCGCCTCGTTGGGCCCGGTGACGTAGGACTCGAACAGGAACGGCGCGGTCGAGTCGCAGCAGCCGTTGCCGATCACGAGCGACAGCGGGCCGCTGCGCTGCGCGCGGATGCGGCCCAGCAGCTCGCGGGCGCTGTCGGTGAGGACCACGTTCACCACGGCGGGGATATCGTAGTGGTCGATGACCGCGTCGCTGCCAGCGCAAGTGCAGTCGGTATTCGATCGCTTCATCACGACCGAGTACACGACGATCGACCGCACCGGCCAGCCGATCACGTGGCCGGTGACGCCGTACTACCGTCCCGGCGCCGGCGCGATCGACGTCACCACGGGCATCGGCTATCCCAAGAAGGCCGACGACGCGGGCGCCAACCCGCGGGTGTCCCTGCTGTTCTCGGACCCGACCGGCTGCGGCATCGACGACCCGCCGATGGTGCTCGTCCAGGGCACCGCCAAGGTCGACGACGCCGACCTCGACGCCAACGCGCGCCGCTACGAGCGCGAGTCCGCGGAGAAGCTGCCCGCCACCAAGGAGCAGCTGCCTCCGGAGTTCCTGCGGCGGTTCTTCACCTGGTACTTCGCGCGCATCTACGTGTACGTGCGACCGGAGCGCGTCTACGTGTGGCCGCGGGGCGACGTGTCGGCCGAGCCCGAGCTGCACGATGCGCACCTCGAGGAGGTCCGCTCGGGCCACTCCGAAGAGCCGGCCGGGGGGCCGCCCGCGCCGGCCGGCGGGTCCGACGTCTGGGACGAGCGCATGGACGAGCTGGGCCGGCGCTACCCGGACGCGGTGCTGTCGTTCGTGGCGCCGGACGGCTTCCCGTTCTCCGTGCGGCTGCCGGTCACGGTGGACCGCGCGGCCCACCGCGTGCGGCTGGGCGCGGACCCGACCGGCGCGCCCCTGGAGGCGGGGCGCGCGTGTGTGACCGCGCACGATCACGCGCCCGACTTCGCCTGGCAGCGCAACTTCCAGGTGCGCGGCGACCTCGTGCGCGACGAGCAGGGCTGGTCGCTCGTGCCGCACCGCCTGATCGGCGGCTTCGAGCTCCCGCCGACGTCGGCGATCGGCCGCTATCGCCTGAACCTGAAGAAGGTGATGCGCTTCCGGCGCATCGCCAAGCGCGAGGTCGCGCGCCGCACCTAGCGGCCGCCTGCGGTGTTGTCGAGGGTGATGCGGCGGGCGCTGACCACCGTTGTCGTGATCCTTACGGCCGGCTGCCTCGTGGCCGGCGCGACCGCCCTTGCCGACACCGTCATCGGCACGGCCTCCAACGACACGCTGACGGGCACGAGCCTGCCGGATGCGTTGTACGGCGAGGACGGCAACGACACCATGTCGGGTCTGGCCGGCAACGACTACCTCGAGGCCGGCCCGGGCGACGACAGCGTCGATGCGGGAAGCGGGCTCGACCTCGTGATCGGCGGGACCGGCGACGACCGGATCGCGCTCGGCTCCGGCGACGACACCACCTATGCGGGGCCGGGCGGCGACGTGATCGACGGCGGCTCCGGCCGCGACCAGATCTTCGCCCAGGCGGGCGCCGACCAGGTCACCGGCGGGAGCGGCAACGACTCGATCTTCGCCGGTATCGGCGCCGATCGTGTGGACGGCGGCCCGAACCGCGACGACATCCGCTCCGACGGCGACGGCGCCGTGCTGTTCGGCGGCAGCGGGAACGACCGCATCTTCGCCCGCGGCCGGAACGTCACGATCGACGGCGGCTCGGGCGACGACATCCTCGTCGGCGGGCCCGGCGCCGACTCGATCCGCGGCGGGTCGGGCGTCGACTCGATCAGCGCCGGCGACGGCAACGACCGGATCGACTCGCGCGACGGCCGGCGCGACCAGGTCCGTTGCGGCGGCGGCAACGACTCGGTGCGCGCCGACCGGGGCGACGTCACGATCAACTGCGAGCAGGTCCGCCGGACCTGATTTCCCCGCTGGGCGCGCCGTTCGGATAGAACAGCGGGCGTGCCGCCCGCCAAGCGCAACTCGCCCGCCCTGACGGTCGCCGTCACCGGGCCCACCGGCGATCTCGGGCAGGCGTTCGTGAGCGCGCTCGAGCGCTCGCGCTCGGTGAAGCGGATCGTGGGTATGGCGCGCCGTCCGTTCGATCCCACCGAGCGCGGTTGGAAGAAGACGGAGTACCGCCGCGGCGACGTGCTGGACCGCGCGTCCGTCGAGTCGCTGCTCGACGGCGCGGACGTCATCGTGCACCTCGCCTTCATGATCATCGGCGGGCAGGAGGAGACGCGCCGGATCAACCTGGAGGGCTCGCGCAACGTGTTCGAGGCGGCGCTGGCCTCGGGCGTGCAGCGACTCGTGTACGCGTCCTCGGTCGCCGCCTACGGATTCCACGGCGACAACCCCGAGGTGCTCACCGAGGAGGTCGCGGCGCGCGGGACGGACGACTTCTACTACTCGGCCCAGAAGGCCGAGCTCGAGGGCCTGCTCTCGGAGCTGCTCGACGACTCCGACGTCGACGCGTACGTCTTCCGCCCCTCGATCGTCAGCGGCCCCACCGGCGGCGTGATGATGGACAACATCCCCTACCTGCAGCTCGGCGCGCGCCTGCCGAGTCCCGTGCGCCGCCTGCTCGACGTCATGCCGATCCTCAAGCCGGTCATCCCGGACCCGGGCGTTCCGTTCCAGCTCGTGCACCACGACGACGTCGCCGCCGCGATGCGGGCGGCGGTGCAGGGCCGCGGCTCGCCCGGCGTCTACAACCTCGCCGGTGACGGGCGACTGACGATGAGCGACCTCGCCGACGCGCTGGGCTGGTACTCGATCCCGGTGCCGGAGCTGGGCGCCGCCGCGGCCGCGGAGCTGACCGCGCGCCTGCCGTTCATGCCGCCCGAGGCGGCCTGGCTGCAGGCCTTCCGCGTCCCGGTGCTGATGGACACGGCCAAGGCCAAGCGGGAGCTGGGCTGGCGCCCGAAGTACACGAGCCGCGGCACGCTCGACTGGATGGTCGCCGCGGCCCGCGAGGAGCAGCGCTACTGACGCGCCGCCGGGACTCGCACCTCGGCGTGATCGAACGATCCTGGTTCGGCGGCCGGCGCCGGGAGCGAGCCCGGCCAGTCCGCGACCAGCGCGCGGAGCCGCTCGAGCTCCACGGGCCGTGAGAAGTAATGACCCTGCGCGACCGCGCACAACGGCCGGCGGCGCTGAGACCGCGGCTACGGCCCGTGCAGCCAGCGCGTGGCGATCAGCGTGAACGCCAACGCCGGCTTCGGCACGACGTTCAGGCGGCCCGCTCGGGAGGACGAAACCCTCGCGGCGGACAGCCCGCTCAGCTCCGTGGGCGGAATCACGGTCGTCTTGCCCGGCTCGGGCACGTCACCATCCCACCGGACGACCACGCCGTCCTCGCCCGAGATCACGCGAAGCACCGTGCCAGAGCCCCGCCGTCCCCGATACACCCGCATTCGCTCGGCCACGGCCACGCCATCAGCCGTGGCGAGCGGGGCCCGAGGGCCGTCGTGGGCAGCGTTGGCCCGCGGCGCAGCGCCTCGGGTCCGACGGCCGGTCATACGCAACGGAAACGTCCTCATGTGACGCGTATCGACCCCCAACGCGACTGAATTGAGTCCAGCGCGCGAGCCTAAGCGCCTAGCCCGGCTGGAACTTCACGCCCAGCTGGGCGAACATTGCCACGTCGTCGCGCACGGCCAGGTGCTCGGTCAGCTTGCCCTCGTCGTTGAAGCGCAGGCGGTGCATCTGGCGGGCCTCGAAGCGCCTGTTGGTGGGCGAGATGCCCATGAACTCGCCGCGGTGCGTTCCGCGCATCATCCCGATGACGGCGACGCGATCGTCGGCCACGAGGATGTCCTCGACCTCGAACTTCAGGTCCGGGAACGCCGACCACAGGCGCTCGTTGACCTCGCGCTGGCCCGCGGGGCCGGGCGCCGTGCCGGGCATCGCGTTGTGGTTGACGTAGTCGTCGGCGGTGCTGGCGAGCATCTCGTCCATGTCGCGGGCGTTGAACAGCTCCCACGCCCGGTTCCCGAGCTCCTCCAACTCGGCGCGTTCCATCGCGGCTACTCCCGCGGCTCGCTGAGCAGGACCCCGAACATCTTGCTGTCGGGGTCCTTGGTGAGGTCGACGTGCACGTGCTTGATCTCGGTGAACTCGTCGAGCCCGTAGGGGCCCAGCTCGCGGCCGTTCCCGGACTGCTTGTAGCCGCCGAACGGCGCCACGCAGTTGATCAGGTGGTGGTCGTTGATCCACACCGTTCCGGCGCGCAGGCGCCGGGCCGTATCCAGCGCTCGGTCGTAGTCCTCCGTCCACACCGCGGACGCCAGCCCGTAGATCGAGTCGTTGGCGACCTCGACAGCCTCGTCGTCGCTGCCCACCTTGATGACGGACAGCACCGGTCCGAAGATCTCCTCCTGGGCGATCGTCATCTTGTTGTCCACGCCCGTGAAGATCGTCGGCGCGAAGTAGTAGCCCTTGCCGTTCGGGCCTTCGACCGGCTCGCCGCCCAGCACGCACTCGGCACCCTCCTCCTTGCCGATGCGCACGTAGTTGGTCACCGTCTCCAGCTGCTCGGCGGAGACGAGCGGGCCCATGTCGGTGTCGTAGTCCATCGTGTCGCCGAGCTTGAGCGTCTTCGCCCGGGCGATGAGGCGTTCGACGAACCCATCGTGGATCGACTCCGGCAGGATCAGTCGCGTGCCCGACTCGCACACCTGCCCCTGGTGGAAGAACGTGCCCCACAGGGCGCCGTCCACCGCGGCCTCGAGGTCGGCGTCCTCGTAGACGATGTTGGGCGACTTGCCGCCCAGCTCGAGCGTGCACTTCTTGATCGTCGAGGAGGCGAGCTGCATGATCCGCCGCCCGACCACCGTCGAGCCGGTGAAGGCGACCTTGTCCACCTCGGGGTTGGAGGCCAGCTCCTCGCCGACCGAGGCGCCGCCGCCGGTGATCACGTTGACCACGCCCTTGGGCAGCTCGGTTTCGTCGAGCAGCTCGGCCAGGCGCAGCGCGGTCAGCGGCGTGTTGGATGCCGGCTTGAGCACGATCGTGTTGCCCATGGCGAGCGCGGGCGCGAGCTTCCAGACGGCCATCACGAGCGGGAAGTTCCACGGGATGATCCCGGCGCACACGCCGATTGGCTCGCGGAGCACGAAGTTGTATGAGTGCGTCGGGAAGGAGACGGGCTCGAGCGGCTCCTGCATCTGGCGGTTCGCGGCGCGCGCGAAGTAGTCCCAGTGGTTGATGCAGTAGCCGATGACGACCGTCGACGTCGCGCGGATGGTCATGCCCGACTGCGCCGTTTCGAGCGCGGCCAGCTCGTCCTCGTGCTCGGTGAACTTCTCGACGACGCCGAGCATGATCCGCGAGCGCTCGTCGGGAGGCAGGCCGGACCACACGCCCGAGTCGAAGGTCTCGCGCGCGGTGTGGATCGCGCCCTGGGCGTCCTCGCGGCTCATCTTCGGGACGCGAGCGATGACCTCCTCGGTGGCCGGGTTGACGATGTCGAACGTCTCGCCGCTCGACGCCTCCACCCATTCGCCGCCGACGTAGTTCTTGTAGTCCTTGACCGCATCCGCGGTGTCGATCGCCATCGCCGTCTCCTCTCTCGGTCGTCCCTGATTGGAGTCTAGGTGTCGGCGGCCGCCGCCTGCATGCGCCGCGCGCGCGTGCGCCCGCCCAGGTAGCCGAGCAGGGCGCCGAGCCCGGCGGTCACGAGCACGAGCAGGATCGCGGGGTGGGGCAGGTCGGCCTTGGCGCCCGAGCCCTCGAGCTCGTGCGCGATCAGGATGAAGGCGCCGAACTGGGTGCCGCCGGCCACGCCGCGCAATGCACCGGACCGTCCGTCGGGATGCTCGAGACCGGCGTTGAAGCCGCCGGCGATGCCGATGACGGAGGCGATCAGGTACCCGGCCTCCGTGTTGCCGAGCAGCACGCCGCACAGCGCCCCGAAACCGCACGGCAGCACGACGACCAGGACGAACTGCACCGCCGGCGGCCACGACGAGAGCAGCGGGGGAAGCGGCACGCGCCGACTCTACAGCGCCTTGCGGTACAGCTCGGCGAAGTCCTCCGCCGTCGGCTCGCGTGGGTTGACGAGCGTGCAGCCGTCGCCCTCGGCGCCCTCGACGAGCTGCGGGATCCCGTCCTCCGGGACGCCGACCTCGGACAGGCGGGTCGGGAGCCCGAGCTCCTTCACGACGCCGCGGACGTGCTCGGCCAACGCGTGGCCGACCTGCTCGCCCGGGCCGCCCACCTCGAGGCCGAAGAGCTCGTTGATCTCGCGGTAGCGCTCGGCGATCGGCTCACCGCCCGCGGCGTTGAACTCGATCACCCACGGGAGGTTGATCGCGTTGGCCACGCCGTGCGGGACGTCGTAGTAGGCGCCGCAGGGATGCGAGAGCGAGTGCGCGATGCCGATGGCGCCAGACGATGTGGGCTGGATCGCCAGGTTGGACGCGATCAGCATGTTGCCGCGTGCGTCGTCGTCCTCGGGGTGGGCGACGGCCTGCTCGAGGTTGTCGCGGATCAGCCGTAGCGCCTGGAGCGCGTAGGCCGAGGCGTGCGGGTTCCACTCCGAGGAGACGTGGCCCTCGATCGCGTGCGTCATCGCGTCCATGCCGGTTGCGGCGGCGAGCGAGGGCGGCAGCGTGCGCGTCGACTCGGGGTCCAGGACCGCCAGGCGCGGGTACATCGGCAGGTCGGCGACCTGGAACTTGATGTGCTCGTCGCGGTCCTTGATGACCGCCGCGAACGACACCTCCGACCCGGTCCCCGCCGTGGTCGGCAGGCAGGCGAGCGGCGCCAGCTCGTGCGGACGCCCGAGACCGTCGTCGTCGCGTGGCAGCCCGAAGTAGCCCTCCCACTCGCGCGGCTCGCCGCCGTGGGTGAAGATCACGTCGGCGGCCTTGGCCGTGTCCATGACCGACCCGCCACCGACGGCCAGGATCGCGTCGGCGCCGTGCTCGCGGGCCGCCTCGGCGGCACCCTTGACGGCGGCACTGTCGGAGTCCTGTGGAACGCCGTCGAACACGCCGGCGACCTCGAGGCCGCCGTCCGTCACGCCCGCCTGGACCTTGTCGATCAGCCCCGTGCCGCGGATCACCTCGTCGGTGATGATCAGGACGCGCTTGGCGCCCTCCTTGGAGAACTCGAACCCGAGGCCCTCGATCAGGCCCCGACCGGCCACCACCCGAGTTGGCGCGATGAATTGGTAGAAGTCCTTGAACCCGCTCATCTGCGGGCCCGCCCACGCCTCGCCGACCGTTCCGGCCTCCATGACTAGGTCACGTTGACGAGGTCGTCGCGCCCCGACTCCTCGAGCTGGGCCTTGTAGCGCGGGAACACCGGCTTGACCAGCGGGACCAGCTTGAGGATCTTCGCGACGGGGCCCTTGGCCTTCATCTGGCCGCGGGCGAGGGCGACGGTGACGTTGACCTTGCCGAGCCAGAACTTGTGGGCCGTGTCGGCCTCCATCGTCATGACGACCTCCGGCTCCATCTCGGTCGGGCCGAGGTCCACCTTCCCGTCCTCGCCATCGATCATCTTGACCGTGATCTGCGACTCGGGGTTGCGGTACTGGTACTGCACGATCGTGTTGGCCTTCCGGAACTTGGGGCCCAGCTCGTCGTCGTCCGCGAGCTCCACGAATAGCTTTCCGATGGTCTCGTAGACCTCTTGATCGTCTTTGAAATAGGCCAAGGCCGACCCTTCCTGGTTGCTCGTGGGAACAGCGCCGCGACGGCGGACGTCGGCCAGCATAGTGGGTCGCCGGTCCCGGCGAAGAGCCGTTTGCGTCGGCCCACGGGGCGGCAGGTAGCCTGCCGACGATGGAGGTCCCGAGCTTCGATCCCCACCTCAGCGAGGCCCGCTTGCTCGACGGCCGCCGCGCCCTCGTCACGGGTGCGGACTCCGGCATCGGCCAGGGCATCGCCTACGAGCTCGCGGCGCACGGCGCGGGGGTGGCGATCAACCACGTCGGCGATCCCGCCGTGGCCGAGGCGATGGCCGCGGAGATCGAGCGCGGCGGCGGGCGCGCGGTGCCCGTGCAGATGGACGTGGCTCGCGAGGACGACGTCGTGCGCGCCTTCGCGGAGACCCGCGACGCGCTGGGAGGTGTCGACCTCCTCGTCAACAACGCCGGCATCGAACGACCCTACGACCTCGTCGACATGCCGTTGGAGGAGTTTGAGCAGGTCATCGCCGTTAATCTCATCGGCTCGTTCCTGTGTGCGCGCGAGGCCGCGCGAACCATGATCGACCGGGGCGACCGCGGAGCGATCGTGAACATCACGAGCGTCCATGAGCAGATCCCCTGGAAGCGGTACGCGCACTACTGCGCGTCCAAGGGCGGCCAGAAGCTCTTCGGCCAGTCGATCGCGCGCGAGCTGGCGCCGCACGGCATCCGCGTCGTCGCCGTCGCCCCCGGGGCGATCGAGACGCCGATCAACCGCGACGTGCTGGCCAACCCGCAGGTCAAGGCCGAGGTGCTCGAGCAGATATCGCTCGGCCGCTGGGGGACCGTCGACGACGTCGCCCGCGTCGTGGCCTGGGTCGCCTCGGACCAGGCTGAGTACGTCGTCGGGTCGACGATCTTCGTCGACGGGGGCATGGTGCTCTACGAAGGGTTCGTCTAGCCGGCTATCCGCCGCCGTAGGCCACGACCATGTCGGTCAGCACCGCCACCATCAGGCCGATGCTGAGCATCGCCAGCCCCAGCTCGCGGTGGCCGTACCGCCGCATCCCCTGCCAGACCTCACCGATCACGTACAGGATCGCGCCGCCCGCGAGCGCGTAGAACGCCAGCTCGAGCGGCTCGCTGGTGACGTTGTAGCCCACGACCGAGCCGAGGAAGACGGGGCCGCCGCCGATCAGACCGGCGAGGCCGAGCCAGCGCCAGGAGGGCCGCACGTTGCCGAGCGGACCGATGATCCCGAACCCCTCGGTGGCGTTGTGCAGCGCGAACCCGACGATCAGCACGGTGGCCAGGCTGATCTCGCCGGCCCGGGCGGACACGCCGATCGCCAGGCCCTCGGCGAAGTTGTGCAGTCCGATCGCCGCCGCGATCGCCAGCCCGGTCTGCAGCGCGCGGCGGCGCGCCAGATCGGCCTGCAGGGCGAGCACGTCGGCGTCGGTGGCGGCGAGGGCCGCCGACGGGTCGCCGCCCGCCATCGGCGGCGACGTCTTCGGCCGCGCGCGGCGCTCGAGCACGGCGAGGCCGGCGGTTCCGGCCAGGAACCCACCGCCGAGCACCACCGCGAGCAGCGCGGCGTGGCCGAAGCTCGTCGTGCCCTTGGACAAGCCTGTGACCGCGTCCTCGAGGATCCCGACGCCGTGGCCCATGACGTCGACGAAGAGGAAGGCCAGGACCCCGACCGCGAACATGGCGAGCGCGACCCGGGAGCGGTCGCCGAGCAGCCGGAGCCGCGCCAGCGGCAGGCCGAGATAGATGGTGAAGCCCGCGAGGGCGCCCAGGACGACGGTTTCGGCAAAGGACATGCGAACGCTACGTTAGCTTGAATCGGCTTAGGCCACCCTAACGCTCGCGACGGTACGCGTCAAATGCCGACTGCCTGGGTCGGATATCGACGGCCCGCGCGGACAACGGCGAACCGCGGAATTCGCCGGACCGGACGGTGTCCCGGTGCTACGTTGCGGAGGAGCGAGACGAGGGAGAGGTGACGCCATGGCCACCGCGGTCCAGACGCTGCAGAACTTCATCGACGGCGAGCCCGTCGACCCGGCCAGCGGCGAGACCGCGCCGGTGATCAACCCCGCCACCGGCGAGGAGATCGCCCGCGCGCCCGTGTCGGGCACCGAGGACGTCGACCTGGCCGTGGCCGCCGCGCGGCGGGCCTACGACGCGGGCTGGTCCACCACCACCCCCGGCGAGCGCGCGCTCGCGCTGCTGCGGATCGCCGACGCGATCGAGGCGCGCGCCGACGAGCTCGCCCAGCTCGAGGCGACCAACGCCGGCAAGCCGCTCGCGGCCTTCCACGACGACGAGATCCCCTTCATGGTCGACAACCTGCGCTTCTTCGCCGGCGCCGCCCGCGCGATGGAGGGCAGGCCGGCTGGCGAGTACCTGGAGGGCTACACGTCCATGATCCGGCGCGAGCCCGTCGGCGTGATCGGCCAGATCGCTCCCTGGAACTACCCGCTGATGATGGCGGTCTGGAAGATTGGCCCCGCGCTGGCGACCGGGAACACGGTGGTGCTCAAGCCGGCGCCGACGACGCCGATCACCGCGCTGAAGCTGGGCCAGCTCGCCGGCGAGTTCCTGCCCGCCGGAGTGCTCAACGTGGTCGCCGGCGGCAACGAGCCCGGGGCAGCGCTGGTCGAGCACGCCGACGTGGACATGGTCTCGCTCACCGGCTCCGTGGAGACCGGCAAGTGGATCGCCGCCCACGCTGCGCCGACGCTCAAGCGCGTGCATCTCGAGCTGGGCGGCAAGGCGCCCGTCGTGGTGTTCGACGACGTCGCGATCGAGACCGCGCTGGAGACGATCGCAGGCACCGGCTACTACAACGCGGGCCAGGACTGCACGGCGGCGACACGCGTGCTGGCCGGCTCGAAGGTCTACGACGACGTCGTCGGCGGCCTGGCCGAGCAGGCCAGGGGCCTCGTCGTGGGCGACACGCTCGCCGCCGACACGACGCTCGGGCCGCTCAACTCCTCGCGCCAGCGCGAGCGGGTCGAGGGGTTCCTCGAGCGCCGGCCCGGCCACGCCGAGGTCGTGACCGGCGGGTCCGAGCCCGACTTGCCCGGATTCTTCCTCGAGCCCGCGGTCGTCGCGGGCCTGAAGCAGGACGACGAGATGGTGCAGCGCGAGATCTTCGGCCCCGTGATCACCGTGCAGTCCTTCAGCGACGAGGACGAGGCGATCGCATGGGCCAACGGCACGCCCTACGGGCTCGCCTCGTCGGTGTGGACGCGCGACGTCGGCCGCGCGCTGCGCGTGTCCAACGCCCTGCGCTTCGGGTGCGTGTGGATCAACGACCACATCCCGCTGGCCTCGGAGATGCCCCACGGCGGCTTCAAGCAGTCCGGCTACGGCAAGGACCTGTCGATGTACGCGCTCGAGGACTACACGCAGATCAAGCACGTGATGGCGAAGCTCGACTGACGAGGTCAGACGCCGGGGTTCTTTAGGAACTTCTTAGTGGTGCAGGGGTTAGAGTCTCCACTGGGAGTCCTCTGTGGAAGCCTCTGCTCTGCAAGCACCGCTCGGCGTCGGTCGCATCACTTTCAATGCGACGCTGCTGCGGTTGCGGTCCGACGACCAGCTCGTGGCGCTGTTCCGGGCGGGCAACGACGAGGCCTTCCGCGTCATCCACGACCGCTACCGGCAGCGCCTCTTCTCCTACATGCGGCAGATGCTGGCCGGCTCGCGCCCGGACGCCGAGGACGCGCTCCAGGACGTCTTCCTGCGCGCCTACGGGGCGCTGCGGGCCGACCACCGGCAGATCGCCCTGCGCGCCTGGCTGTACCGCGTCGCCCACAACCGCTGCATCGACCAGCTGCGGCGCCCGGTCCCCGTGTCGTCGGATGTCTACGACGTCAGCCGCTCCCCGCTCTCGGACCCGCTCGAGGAGGTTGAGCGGCGCGAGGACCTCCGGCGCCTGGTCGCCGACGTGCGGCGGCTGCCCGAGCAGCAGCGCTCGGCCCTGCTGATGCGAGAGCTCGAGGGCCTGAGCTACGTCGAGCTCGCCGCTGCCCACGATGTCAGCGTCCCGGCCGTGAAGTCACTGCTGGTGCGCGCGCGGCTCGGGCTGGTCCAGGCAGCCGAGGCCCGGGACACGACCTGCACCGAGATTCGCGCCGACCTCGCCCTCGCCCACGGGCGCGGCGTGCGCGCGAACGGCCGCGCGCGGCGCCATCTGCGCGACTGCGACGGCTGCCGCGAGTACCGCCAGGGCCTCCGGCACGTCCAGCGGGCCTTCGGCGCGCTGGCGCCGGCGGGCGGCGCCGGGGCCGGACTGCTCGCCAAGCTCGGCCTCGGCGGCAGCGGCTCCGCGGCCGCGGGCGGCGGCGCCGCCGGCGGCACGGGGCTCATCGGCGGCGGCGCGGCGACCCTCACCGCGGGCAAGGTGTGCGCCGTGGTCTGCTCGGTCGCGCTCACGGCCGGCGGCGCCGTCGAGGTCCAGCGCGAGATCTCCGACACGGGCGCGCACGAGGGCGCCGCCCCGGCCCCGCAGGTGCGCTCGCTCCCCGAGACGCCGCCGCCACGGCCGCCGGACGCCGGTCTCAGGCCGCGGTCGGTTGCTCCGGGTACGACCACGCCGGCCGCGAAGGTCAAGGCGCCGGCCCCCACGACGGCGCCGTCCGCGCAGGAGACGCCGGTGACGAACGAGCCCGATCCGGCGGCCGCACCGGCCGACCAGGGCGCAGGCGACTCCGCGTCGACCGGCGGCGCGCAGGCACCGACCGACCTGGCCGCCGAGCAGCCCGCGGCCGATCCCAGCCCGCCGAAGGCGACGGGCGCCGGTGGCGAGACGACCACGCCGCCCGTCCTCCCGCTGGGTAACGGCGAGAAGCCCGCGCCGCCGAGCGGCGGCGGGTCGGGCTCGCCCCCGCACTCCTGAGCTAGCCTCGCGGCTCCCCCGCGCCCGCTGGGAGCCGGCCCTCCTCGCGCAGCTTGTCGAGGTGCGCGTGCAGCGTCACCGCCGCCGCCGCCCGCAGCACGGCCGGGGCATCGTCCCAGACGGCGTCGAGCAGGTCGGCGTCCGTTCGTACGCCGCGATCGAGCGCGTCCACGAGGCGCCGCTCGCGGTCGAGGCGGTGAGCGACGTACTCGTCGAGCTTGCTCGCTGGATCGGGCACCGGCGGGCCGTGCCCGGGGCAGATGAGCACGAGCGGCAGCGTGCGCAGGTGCCGCAGGCCGTCCAGATAGCCGCGCAGCGCGCCCGGGTCGGGCGTGATGAACACGCTCCCCTCGCCCAGCACCGCGTCGCCGGTGAAGCACACCTCGCCCGCGACGAAGGCGAGATGGTCCGGTGCGTGGCCCGGGGTCGCGACGGCGACCAGCGGGCCGAATGCGTCGCCCGCGGCGAGCGTGACGTCGGCGAGCGCGGACCGGGCGGCCGCAAGCGGCGGGGCACCCGAGCGCTCGCGCAGCGCGCCCGCGCCGGCGGCGTGGTCGGCGTGGTCGTGGGTGAGTGCGATGCCGCCGATTCCGCCGCGCCGGTGAGCCTCGGCCAGCACCGCGTCGAGGTGGTCCTCTGTCGCCGGGCCCGGGTCGACCACCCAGGCCGGGTCGCGGCCCAACAGCCACGTGTTGGTCCCCGACAGCGTGAACGGCCCGGGGTTGTCGGCGCGCACCAGCGCGACGTCGAAGTCCGCGGGATCGGGCACCGGCGCTACCTCGGGGCCAGACGGTAGACCGGGCCGTCGAGCGACGTGGCGTACACGCGCCCGTGCGCGTCCTCGCCGAACGAGGAGAGCTGGGACACCCGCAGGCCGAGCGAGTGATCACCGCTCGCCGACCCGGGGCGCAGGCGCGTAGCCCGCAGGCGTCCGATGCAGAAGTCGCCGTACACGTACTGCCCGGAGAGCGCCCGCAGGCCGGGGTCGCGCACGACATAGCCGCCGGTGATCGAGCAGCCGCCCGCGTCGTGGCTGTAGGTCAGCACGGGGGGCACGGCCGCGGGCGCGAGCTCGCCCGGATAGTTGCGGCGCCGGCCCTCGAACACCCGCCAGCCGTAGTTGACGCCCCGGGCGCCCCCGCGGCGGGCGAAGTCCACCTCCTCGACCTGGTTCTGGCCAACGTCCGCGATCTCGATGGCGCCGTTGGCCCGATCGAAGGAGAAGCGCCATGGGTTCCGCAGTCCGTAGGCGTAGACCTCGTCCCGCGCCCCGCTCCGGCCGACGAAGGGGTTGTCGCGGGGAACCGTGTACGCGCGGCCGCCCGCGGCACGCGGGTCGATGCGCAGGATCTTCCCGAGGAGGGTGCCCAGGTTCTGGGCGTTGCCGCGCGAGCCGTGCCGGTCGTTGGCGCCGCCGCCGTCGCCCAGCCCGATGTACATCAGGTTGTCGGGGCCGAAGGTCACCAGCCCGCCGTTGTGGTTCGGCTCAGGCTGACGCTGGAACAGCACGAGCCGCGCGCTCGCCTTGACGCCGCGGTCGGGGCTGCCCGAGCGCCGGAACTCGACGACCCGCGTGTCGCCGCTGCGATCGGTGTAGTCGACGTAGAAGCGCCGGCTGGTGGCGTAGTCGGGCGGGAAGGCCATCGACAGCAGGCCGCGCTCCTCGCAGCAGGACACCTGGTTGCGCAGATCCAGGAACGGGGTCGCCAGCTTGCGACCGTCGCGGATCACCCGGATGCGGCCCGTCTGCTCCACCACGAACACGCGGCGGCGGTCACCCGGCGGCGCGGTCACGTACAGCGGGTGGTCGAAGGAGCCGACCCGGACGAGCTTGACCCCGGCCGCGGTCCGGACCGGGGTCGTTGCGGCCGTCACGGCCGTCGCGGGGTGGTCGTCGGACGACCCGGCGCCGCATGCCGCCAGCAGCATCGGCACGGCTGTGAGGAGGCTGAGCGATCGGCGCATGCGGATCCAGGATGGCAAACGTCAGGCTGGGTCGAGCCGGAACACGCCGCCCTGGAACGACGTGGCGTAGACGTGCCCCGCACGGTCCTCGCCGAAGGACGTGATCGAGGAGACGCGCAGGCCCAACGGCTGGTCGCCGCTCGCCCCGCCCGGCCGGAGCCGCGCCGCGCTCAGCTGGCCCGTGCAGAAGTCGCCGTACACGTACCAGCCCGCGAGCGCGGTCAGGGCCGGATCGCGCACGACGTACCCGCCGGTGATCGCGCAGCGCCGCGCGGTGTGGGGATAGGCGAGCACCGGCGCGACCGCCCCCGGCGCGCGCTCGCGCGTGTGTCGGCGGCGGCCCTCGAACACGCGCCACCCGTAGTTGGCGCCGCGCGCGCCGCCGCGCAGGGCGAAGTCCACCTCCTCGAACGCGTCCTGGCCCACGTCCGCGATGACGATGCTCCCGTCGGCGCGGTCGAACGAGAAGCGCCACGGGTTGCGAAGGCCGTAGCTGTAGATCTCCCTGCGCGCGCCGCGACGGCGGACGAACGGATTATCGCGCGGGATCGAGTACGGCGACCGGCCGCTGCGGCGCGGGTCGATACGAAGGATCTTGCCGAGGAGGCTCGCGAGGCTCTGTGCGTTGCCGTGCGCCCCGTGGCGGTCGTGGCTGCCGCCGCCGTCACCCCAGCCGATGTACAGGTACCCGTCGGGCCCGAACTCGATCTGCCCGCCGTTGTGGTTCGTGACCGGGTGGGGCTGGCGCATCACGATGCGCCCGGAGCCCGGCACGGCCATCTCACCCGCCGCGTCGGAGCGGAACTCCTGCACCAGGAGATCGCCGCGGCGGTTGGTGTAGTCCACGTAGAACAGGCGCGAGCGCGCGAAGTCCGGCGCGAAGGCGATCGAGAAGAAGCCGCGCTCGCCGGTCGTCGAGACGCTCCGCGACACGTCCAGCAATGGCCGCCGGAGCAGCGTGCCGTCGCGAATCACGCGCACCCGCCCGCCCCTCTCCGCGACGTAGAGCCGGTGTGGATCGCCCGGCGGCTGGGTGACATAGCTCGGCTGGCGCACCGTGGCGATAAGGGTGAGCTGGACACCCGCGGCCGAGGCCGCCGGCGGTCCGGCGAGCGCCGCAAGCGCGGCGGCCGGGAGCAGCGCTGCACGCGCGGTCGCAAGACCCATGGTCGCACCCCGATTCAACACGGCGGGGCAGCCGTTGTTTCGAGCGCGGGCGGGCGCTACGCGGCGAAGCGCTGTTCCGCGCGTGCCCGCCGCTTCGCGGCCTCGACCTCGCGATCCTTCGGCGGGGCCGAGGTCGAGAGCTCGCCCAGCAACCGCGCCGACACGGCGGCAACGTCGTCGACTGCGCGGTGGAACGCCTCGGCGTTGGCCTGCGAGGGCTTGTTGAAGCCGCTGATCTTGCGGACGTACTGCAGCGAGGCCGCGCGGACCTCGTCGTCCGTCGCCGGCGGCTCGAAGTTGTAGAGGGTGCGGATGTTTCGGCACATGCCGGGCAGCTTAGTGGCCGGCGCCAGGGGCCAAGACCGCTGCGTTCCGACTGCTCACCGGGCGCTCCACGTGACCGACCCCGAGTCACAGCTCACACCGCGCCCGGATCCTCGAAGGCGGAGCTTGCCTTTGAAGGTGGTCGCGCCGCGCGCTAGCTGACGGTTGCGCGCCGTGCGAGGATGAAGGCCGTTCGTCTCCTGGCTGCTGGGATGCTTGCGGCGAAGGGGGAAATCGACGTCGTGAGAGGAGCCGCATGACCTTCATCGAGACGGTTCCGCCGGCTCACGCCGCTGAGTCGGTGGCAGACCTCTATGAGGCTGACCGCGCCGCGTTCGGCCACCTTCCGAACTTCACCAGGGCGTTCTCGTTGCGCCCCGATGTCTACGCCGCCTGGCGGCAACTCAACGGTGCAATCAAGGCTGACATGGACCTGCGTCGCTACGAGCTGGCGACCGTTGCCGCAGCCCGTCGCCTGAGGTCCAGCTACTGCACGCTCGCCCACGGTTCTGTCCTCGCTGACCAGTTCTTGGGGCCCGACACCGTACGCGCCGTCATGGCCGACCATCGCACGGCCGGCCTGGACGCCATCGACGTTGCCGTGATGGACCTCTCCGAGAAGGTCGCCGAGGACGCGACCACGGTCACAGAAGGTGACCTCGACCGCCTTCGGTCCTTGGGTCTCTCTGACACCGAGATCTTCGACGTCGTGGTTGCCGCCGCAGCGCGCTGCTTCTTCAGCAAGGTGCTCGATGCGATCGGTGCTCGGCCGGACGAGAAGTACACGGACCTCGAGCCGGGGCTCCGAGAAGCGCTGACGGTCGGCCGCCCGATCGCCGATGACTGAGCCCGGGAAGCTCGCCCGGCCGGCTGCCCTCGCCGGCCCACGTCGCGAGCGAGACCCAGGTGCTACAGAGCGCTCATTGGACGCAGTCATCGAAGCCGTTCAGCTCGTCCCCTCGAGCGGCCCCGCCGGCCTTGACAGCCCGTCGGCGCACGGAGATGCTAGGTCGGTGCGATGACCGACGATCGCAAGGCCTCCGACATCGAGATTCGCCCGCTTCGCACCGCCCGCGATCGGTACGACGTCGTGATTCTCGGTGGCGGGCTCGCGGGTCTGTGCCTGGCGATCCAGCTGAGGCGGCAGCGGCCCGATACGTCGGTGGCGGTGCTGGAGAAGCGGGAGGGCCCGGCGCCGCTGGCGGCCTTCAAGGTGGGCGAGTCCACGGTCCCCTCGGGGGCCCACTACTTCGCCGAGGTGGTGGGCATGAAGGACCATCTCGAGGCGGCCCAGCTGACGAAGTGCGGGCTGCGCTTCTTCCTGCCCGCTGGGGACAACAGCGACATCACGAAGCGCGTCGAGCACGGCGGGGAGCGCTTCCCCCCGCACGACAACTTCCAGATCGACCGGGGGCTGTTCGAGAACGAGCTGGCCAGCCGGGCGACGGCCCTGGGGGCGGACGTCCTGCAGGGCTGCCGGGTCCAGGACGTGAACCTCGGCGACGGAGAGCAGGCGGTGTCGTTCACCCAGATGGGCGCCGACGCCTCGACGAAGGCGCGATGGGTCGTCGATGCCGCCGGGCGGGCGAGCCTGCTCAAGCGCAAGCTCGGACTGGCCAAGCAGGCGCGCCACACGATCAACTCGGCCTGGCTCCGTCTGGCCGGAGGGCTGGACCTCGAGGAGTGGGGCCGGGACGACGCGGAGTGGATGGGCAAGATGTCCGAGCCGGGGCTGCGCCAGTTCAGCACCAACCATCTGATGGGCGAGGGCTACTGGGTGTGGCTGATCCCGTTGTCCTCGGGGCCGATCTCGATTGGCGTGTGCGCCGACCCGCGCCACCACCCGTTCGATGAGATCTCGGAGCTCGATCGGATGGTGGACTGGCTCAAGCGCCACGAGCCCCAGCTGGGCGCCTCGGTCGAGCCGCGGCTGGACGACGTGGAGGACTTCCTGCGGGTGGAGGACTTCGCCTACGGGGTGGAGCGCGTCTACTCGCACGACCGCTGGGCGCTGGTGGGTGAGGCCGGCGCCTTCGCCGATCCGTTCTACTCCCCCGGGTCGGACTTCATCGGCTACGGGAACCTGCTCACTGGCGATCTGATCGCCCGCGACCTCGACGGAGAGGACATCTCGGAGCGGCTCGAGTACTACAACGACTGGTACCTGCGCACCTTCGACTACGTGATCTCGAAATACGAGGACCAGTACTCGATCTTCGGCAACGTCTGGGTCGGTGCCCACAAGCTGTACTGGGACTCGTTCTTCAACCACGCCGGCGCCGTGCTGCTCATGGTCAAGAACCGGATCGGGGACTACGACTTCATGAAGAGCGTGGACGAGGATCTGGACCGCCTGTACCGGCTCAGCACGAACATGCAGGAGCTGTTCAAGGAGTGGCACGAGTTGGAGCAGCGAGACGAGGAGAACCCGCTCATTCGGCAGGCCCCCGGGACGCTCGTCCGAGGGCTCCTGGGGCTCGTGAGGCCGATGGACGACTCGGAGCTGCGCGAGGACATCCGCGAGCAGGTGCGCGTCGCGGAGGCCTGGGCGGTGACGCTGTTCGTTACGGCGGCGGAGTCGCTCGGCGAGCCCCCGGATCTCGACCGGCCGATCAACCCGTACGCCGTGAGCCTGCGCCCTGAGCGATGGGAGCAGGACGGCCTCTACGACGAGCCGGGGCTGCGCGCCGACGAGGCCAGGGAGCAGGCGATCGCCGCCGGTCCGCCGGGTGGCATGGGTCCGCCGCCCGGAGCCGGCGGGCCACCCCCCGGGGTGGCGGCGGGCGCTGACGGGGCGCCGCCTCCGCAGCCCTAGCCGCGCGCTCCTACACGTCGTACATCACGAGGTCGCGGAGCTGCTTCCGCCACATGCTGGTGGGGATCAGCCTCAGCAGCGTGTCACGAGCTCCACACAGCACCGGGTTCTCGAGCGAGCAGAGCTGACCCCTCCGGCGGCCCTGCATGACCATCCAGTGGGCGCGCCCGGCGCGCCGCCTCTGGTAGGCCTGCAGCGCAGCGTCGATCATGCTCCGGTCGCGCAGGCCGTTCGTCAACGAGAGCTCCTTGGCGAGCACGACCCCGTCCTCGATCGCGATCCCGGCGCCCTGGCCGACGAAGGGGGCCGTCGGATGAATCGCGTCGCCGACGAGCACCACGCGGCCCTTGTACCAGGTGTCCGGCGGGTCCCGATCGTAGATGTCGGTGCGCAGGATGGCATCCTCGGTCGAGGCCTCGATCACCGTCCGCGTGCGCTCCGGGAATCGGCGTGCGAATTCGAGCAGTTCGGCTTGGATGCCGGGCTGATCGGTGCCGCCGGGGGGCGTCTTCCTCATGCAGCCCCAGTACACGCCGTCAAGGGTCGGGAACATGACGAACGCGCTTCCGCGCCCGATGATCAAGTTGCAGTGGCCCGCCGGCATCACCTCGCTGGGAGGCTGCACCCACGAGCGCCAGCCGCAGTAGCCCGAGTACGTGAGCCCGACGTCTCCGATCACCGCGCTCTTCACCGCCGAGTCGACCCCGTCCGCTCCGACCACCAGCGCGCCACGCTGCTCGCCCCCGTCGGCGAAGCGCAAGGTGACCCCATCACCGTCCGGCTCCACTCCGACGCACCGGGCTCCGAGATGAAGGGTGCCGTCCTCCAGCCCATCCATGAGCTCGAATTGGAGGTCCCGGCGAAGGACGCTGAGCGTGGGAAGCCCGAATTCGTCGGAGACCTCTCCCTGCGGGAAGCGGCCGAGCAGCCGGTCCCCGCTCGAGTACACGTCGAGTGAGCGGACCTCGGCTCCCCGGTCGATCAGCGAGCGGCCGACGCCGATCCGCAGCAGCGCCTTGAGCGCGTTGCTCTGCACGCCGAGGCCCGCGCCGATCGGCCTGATCTCGGACGCCTGCTCGAACACCTCGGCCCGGATCCCCACGCGCTGCAGCCCGATCGCGGTCGTCAGCCCGCCGGGACCCGCTCCCACGACCAGCACCCGTCCGTTCTCGTCCACGCTCACGTCGGCTTGCAACCCTACCGACGGCGAGACGGACGAGCAGCCCCGTCCGTTCGTTGATCCGGCGCAAGCCCATCGCCCTGGGTACCACAGTTGGCACGCGAGGCGTTCAAAGTTTCGAAGGCCCCGGCAGGGCGAGGCCTCCAATCAATCGGGGCGGTAAGACGGCTTTTTGAACCCTGAGGCTCGCCGTCGAATCGACCGACTCCATCGTGCGCTCGGCTCAGGCCCGTCGTCCAGGTAGGCCGGAGTCATGCGCCCGGTCTCCCGCGTTGCATGGAAGGCAGGAGCCGAGGCGAGCTGGGATTCGCTCGCCTGGGCAGCTGGGGCGAGCCGTCGATGCGTGCGTGCGCGCCCCGGCGGCGGGCCGGGGCGCGCGTTACGCCACGTGCTCAGTACGAGATCGTGCCCGCCGAGCGACCATTGAGGACGGTCGACCCGGACGCCGTGGAGCCGGTGAACTTGAAGCTGCCTCTGGCTCCGCGGTAAGCACCGGTGCCACCGGTGAATTGTCCCTGCGTTACGACCTTCTGGCTGCCGTCTGCCTGTACCGTGTCTGTGCCGGTAAAGGTGTCCGTGAGCGTGCCGAGGGCGACGAAGCAGACCTCCGTGCCGCGGAACGTGAACGTGTTGGGGGTGGGGTGGCCGGTGATCCTGACGTGGTCGACGACGGCGCCGTTGCCGTAGAGGTTCGTCCTCCACGTGCCGGTGAGCACGGCGGTTCCGCCGGGCGCCGGATAGCCGCCGCCGGTCGAGAGCGGGGCGGTCTGGATGACCGAGGTGTAGTGGTGGTTCGTCTTCCCCCGAGCCGTTGACGCGACCGTGGAGCGGCCGTGCTTCGCGGTGAAGGCTGAGGGGTGAGCCGCCTGGTACCCCCTGGCGTAATCGGCAAGTCCCGCGAGGCCCGGCTGATAGCGATCTCCCCCTTGCGGGACGTTGTTGCCGTTGGTCATGTATCCGGCCGCGTAGTTGGCCAGACCCGCGTAGGGATTCGCCTGGGCGGTCGACGCGGCGGTGGAGAGGGCGGCCGCAGCCGCGAGCGCGATGCTGAGCTGCCGGCATCGCCGGCCTCTCGGCATCGAGAGAATCGAGTTGGACGTCGTGGGCAGCATGGGGGCTCCTTACTCGTAGAGGTAGGGGTCGAGCACGCGGACCTGGGTGATCTGATCGAGCGGCAGCTCGTTCCGGGCCGCGGTCTTTCGGACTGCTTCGGGGTTGGGGGCGTCGTAGACGCAGAACGTCGTGCGCTTGTCCTCGCTGACGTAGGAGTGGATCCAGGTGACGCCCTCCTCGAAGTTCCGCGCGATCACTGCGCGACAGACCTGCGCCCCGCCGTTTCCGACAGGGATCAGCAGACCGTCTGGGAAGGTGCGCCGGACGATGTATCGGGGCATCTCATTGCTCCCGAGGTAGTGAAATGAACATGCCTCGACGGTAAGAGCGCAGCGAGCGCCCCGCATCGGGAGGGTTGCCTAGATTGGCGCCCGGCGGCTACCTATCTTGGGCGGTGCGACCAGGTCGCAGCGCGGCCGGTTTGGGAGTCGCTGTTAGTGTGGAAGCATCGGAAGCGAGACGAGTCTTGTCGTGCAGCAAGAGGGGTTGCTGGAGCGTTCCGAGCAGCTCTCGACGTTGGCGGAAATCCTCGCCACGGTGGTCGAGACGGGCCGCGGTCGCATGGCACTCGTTTCCGGCGAGGCCGGGATCGGCAAGACGTCGCTCGTAGAGGAGTTCTGCAACCAAGCCGAGGGTTCCGGACGCGTGCTGTGGGGGGCGTGCGACGCGCTGTTCACACCCCGCCCGCTCGGGCCACTGCTCGACATTGCGGAGATCACGGGCGGCGACCTGGCGGACGCCGTGCAACGCGAAGCCGTGCCTTACGAGGTCGCCGCCGGGGTTGAGCGTCTGCTCGAGCAGCGCCCACCGACGATTCTGGTTCTCGAGGATGTTCATGCGGCGGATGAGGCCACCCTCGATGTCCTGCGGCTGCTCGCGCGGCGCGTCGACGGTCTCCCGGCGCTGGTGATCGCGACCTACCGGGATGTCGGGCTGGATCGCTGGCACCCGCTGCGGGTCGTCCTTGGAGAGATCGCAGCCGTTTCGCGTATCGACAGGCTTCGGCTGGCGGCGCTCTCGCCGGAGGCCGTCGCCTCCCTCGCCGCGCCGCATGGGTCCCTGGCCGAGGAGCTCTACAGCAAGACCGCGGGTAACCCGTTCTTTGTCACCGAGGCGCTTGCGGCCGCGGACGAGGAGATCCCGGCCACGGTGAGCGATGCCGTGCTCGGTCGCGCCGCGCGGCTGAGCCCCGGGGCCAGGGAGTTGCTCGACGCGATCGCCGTGGCGGGCAGTCAGGCCGAGCTGTGGCTGCTGGATGCGCTCGCGAGCGACCGCGCACGGCATCTCGACGAATGCATCGCGTCTGGCATCGTGGTCACGCGGACACGAGCCGTGGCGTTTTCCCATGAGCTGGCGCGGCGCGCCGTCGAGGAGTCGATCCCGGTGCAGCGCGCGCTCGCCCTTCACCGCGCGGCGTTGGCGGCGCTGGAGTCACCGCCCGAGGGTACGCCGGACCCCGCCCGACTCGCCCATCATGCCCACGCGGCAGGCGACGCGGAGGCCGTGTTGAAGTTCGCGCCGCTGGCGGCTGCGCAGGCGTCGAGACTCGGTGCGCACCGAGAGTCCGCGATCCACTACGGGCAGGCGCTGGGCTTCGCGGAGCTGCTGCCGCTCGACGCGCGGGCCGCGTTGTTCAGCGGCCGCGCCCTGGAACTGTTCCTGACCACCCACTTCGAGGAGGCCGTCGCCGCGCAGGAGCAGGCGCTGCGCTGCTGTGACGAACTCGGGGACCCGGTCAGCCAGGCGGCGACGCTGACCTTTTTGGCGCAGCTGCGCTGGCAGGTCGGCAGCCTTCCCGCAGCTCTTACCACGGTCCAGGACGCGCTCGACCTGCTCGAAGGGTCCCCCGGTCCGGACCTCGTTGGCGCCTACCAGATGATGGCGGTGCTGCTGCTCGCGGCGGAGGACCCCGCCGCGGCGATGACTTGGGCGAGACGCGGTGAGGCCCTCGCCGAGCAGATCGATGATCCCCGCGGCCGCATCGTGGCCCCGCAGATCGTCGGCTGGGTGGAGTACTTCACGGGCGCGCCTGGGGGTATGGACAAGCTCGCGCAGGCGCTCGAGCTGGCTCAGCAGGCGGGCCTGGAGGATGTCGTGGCGATGACGTATGTGATCGTGGTACGCACGGCGGGTCGGCTGCGTGATTACGAGATCGCAGCACCATACGTGCGCGACGGGCTCGCCTACTGCAGCACGCGCGACTTCGACGTCTGGCGCTATTACCTGCTCAGCTGGCAGTCGAAGATCCAGCTCGCCCACGGGCAGTGGACCGAGGCGGCCCAGACCGCGTCGATCTGCCTCGGCGAGGAGTGCCCGTTCGCGCGGATCCACGCCCTCGTTGCGCTCGGGCTGGTGCGCGCGCGCCGCGGAGACCCCGACGCGTGGGGGCCGCTCGACGAGGCCGTGACCCTCGCCGAGCCGCGAGGAGAGCAGCAATGGATCGCCCCCGTCGCGATCGCCAGGGCCGAGGCGGCGTGGCTCGAAGGGCGCAACGATGCCGCGATCACCGAAACCGAGCTGGCCTACGACCATGCGCGGCGTCTCGACACGTCCTATCTGGCCGGGCTCAGCTACTGGCGCTGGCGTGCCGGCGCCGACGAACCCACCCCGAGCGTCGGGGAGAAGCCGTACCGCCTCGAGATGGAGGGAGATTGGGCTGGCGCGAGCAAGCGCTGGGAGAAGATGGGATGCCCCTACGAGGCGGCGCTCGCGCTGATCGACGCCGACGACGACACCATCCTGCAACGCGCCCTCGGTGAGCTGCAGGCACTCGGCGCCCAACCCGCCGCCGGGATCGTCGCCCGCAGGCTTCGCGAGCGGGGCGCCCTCAACCTGCCCCGCGGCCAACGGGCGGCCACGCGGGCGAATCCCGCCAACCTCACCCCGCGCGAGCTGGAGGTCCTGACCCTCGTCGCGGAGGGACTGCGCAACGCCGAAATCGCCGAGCGGCTGTTCGTGGCGGAGAAGACCGTCGCCCACCATGTGTCCGCGATCCTCCGCAAGCTCGGCGTCCCCAACCGAGTCCAAGCCGTCAGCGAGGCCACGCGCCTCGGAATCGCCGGACAACCGAAGTAGATGCGTCCAAATCCGGCGCTCCCCACGCCTGGCAACGAGGTAGGCGACGTGACGTCTGGCTGACGGCTGGAACGCCAACCGAGAACCTCGATCGGGACGCCCGGATTTGAACCGGGCGAGTGGTGATGCAGATCCCTCCAGCGCCGTCCCCGCCGTCCCCACCGTCCCCGTCCCGCCGCGGCTCGGACGCATTGGACGATGCATCCGGTACCAAAGCGGTACCACCAGCGCCTTGCAAGTCGTCGGGGGTCCGTGTCGCCGGCCCGATACGTCCCTCGAAGCGACGCGCGGATTGCAGCTGTATCGCGCGGCGTGGGACATGCGCTCCCGCTCTTCGTCTCTATGAAGAAGGGCCTCGTGTCAATCTGCGGTCGGTAGTTCGCGTGAATCTCCTCTCGCGGCTCAGGGGTTTGGAGCGACGCTCATGTCTCTATGGCCTCCTTGTGGGGAGGATCAGGCGAAATTGGATGTTCGCTCGCGGGCGCAGGTCCGAAAGGGCGGTCAGGCCGCCAGACGAAAAGCGGCGCCTCGGGGAGCGAACTTCTCACTTCGAGAAAGCATGTGCCAGATCGCGTGGGCAAGCCGGCGGGCGATGTCGATCTGGGCCACCTTGGCGCCGCGTTGCTTGCCGAGCCGGCGCTTGTTTCGCTGGTAGCGCTCGGCGTAGGCGGGATGCTTGAGCGCGTGCATGGTCGCCTCGAGCAGTGCCCAGCGCAGGTAGGTCGGCCCGTGCTTGGTGAGCGGGCCGCGGCGGTCCTTGTCGCCTGACTGGTTGACGCGCGGGCACAGGCCGGTGTAGCCGGCGAGCTTCTCCGGTGAGGCGAACCGCTCGATCTCGCCGATCTCGCCGGCGATCGTGAAGGCCAACACCCAGCCGATCCCAGGAACGCTCATCAGCAAGGGGATGTAGGGGTGGTCGGCGTGGTCCTCCTTGAGGCGGCGGTTGATGTCGGCGATCTGGTGCTCGAGGTCGTCGATCAGGCAGACCGAGGCGGTGACGTTCGAGCGCCAGGGCTCGGGCACCTCGAGCCGTTCCAGGAGCCTTCGGCCCTCGGCCCCGAAGAGATCGGTGACCGGGCAAGCGCGGCCGAAGTTGATCAGCGTCGAGTGGATGCGGCACTTGAGCGCCGACTTGTGCTTGACGAGGTGCAACCTGAAGCGCGCGAGCTCGCGCTCCTCCCTAACCCGTGGATCGGGAAGCCAGATCGCCGGCACCAGGTCGCGGTGCGAGAGCACCGCCAGGACCATCGAGTCGATCTTGTCGGTCTTGCAGGCCAGCGGCGCCAGGCCCTTGACCTTCTGGGCGTCGGCGATCTCGACCGACCAGCCGCAGGCCTCAAGCGTGTCGTGGACGATCCTCGCGCCGGTCATCGACTCGATAACGGCGCAGACCGGCTCTCGATGGACCGCCTCGATCCGCCTCGCGAGGGTTCTCAACGAGTCGACGTCGGGCGGGACGGCGAGCTGGTCCAAGTGCTCTCCGTCACCGGAGAGCAGGCAGACGTCGAGCTTCTTTCGACTCAGGTCTAATCCAGCGTGCAACATGTGAAGGGGGCCTCCTTGGTGCTCGGTTGATGAACACGACCGAGCGTGTCACCAACGGAGGCCCTCCTTCATGGCAGTCCCACGAGTGTGAGCTGGAGGCCGGCGGAGACGCTCGGATCTCAGTCCGGAGCGAGCGTCCGGGCCCCCGGGGCTGAGTCGCTGTGCATGGAAAGGAGCAGCGCGGAGGTCAGCGGGATGCCTGTGACCAGTCGAGAGGCCGTTAGCTCGCTGTCGCGGTCAACCCTTGCTGTCGCGCAGCCCGCTACGTCCGAGTTCTCTACCGATGGGACGTCCGAGTTGTCTACCGATGGCACCGCCGGTGGGCTGGACTAGGGTCGTAGTCGAGACGGTGGCTGCGAAGCGGATCCTGCGAGTCGGGAGTGCTCGCCGATCGGCTTCCGCGAATGCGGTGTTAACGGGATGCACGTCCCGGGAAGGAGGCAATACAAATGCCAGAGACCAAGGCTGAGCGCAGCGCGGCGGCACGCAAGGCGGCGGCCACCCGCAAGCGCAGCGCGGCGGCGCGAAAGGCGGCGGCCACTCGCAAGCGGCACGCCGTGGAGAGCAAGCGTGCGAGCGCGGTCGACCGGACTTCTGAGCTCTCCGACGAGGTGCTCAAGTCGTTGGACTCGGGGCAGCGGGCTGCGATCGACGCGGTACGCAAGTTCGTCGACACCGTCGACGAGATGCTGCCGGCACTCGGCGAGCGTCCGTCCAGGCGGCAGGAGAT
This sequence comes from uncultured Actinomycetes bacterium, assembly GCA_963725645.1. GTDB lineage: Bacteria > Actinomycetota > Thermoleophilia > Solirubrobacterales > Solirubrobacteraceae > JALYZC01. Next base: position 503,527 of record CAVRZD010000006.1, on the reverse strand, counting down.
CGTCGACGCCGCCATGGAGATGGCCGACCGACTGGTCCACACCCAGTACGCCTTCCTTCGCGACGTCGTGCAGAACGCCGGGAAAGCGGTGACCAGACAGGACGACGGGAAGTAGGGCGCAGCCGGCGCGGGCGCACGCGCGCCCCCGCCGACGCCGCGTCGGCTCCGCGGCCCACTCGTTCGCTGGGGATACGAGGGGACGGGAGGGCCAATGAGAGACATCCTCGAAATCGGGGGCAAGCGACTTCCGTTCCTGCGCTGGTCGGTGCTGCGCATGGTTCTGGGCGCGCGGAACCTGACGAGGAACTGGCAGGTCGGCGACGGGCGCGAGGAAGCCCTGGCCGACTACGTGGTAGCCAACGCCCGGCAGGGCGACCCCGAGGACGTCATCCGGGTGATCGACGAGTTCTGCCTGCAACGCAGCGTGATGATCAACGTGGGCGACGAGAAGGGCGGGATTCTCGATCGCGCGGTGCGCCGGGCCTCGCCACAGCTGCTGCTCGAGCTGGGTACCTACTGCGGGTACAGCGCGCTGCGCATGGCCCGCGTCATGCCCGCCGGGGCTCGCCTGTGCTCCATCGAGTTCAGCCCGGCCAACGCGGCGATCGCCCGCCGCATCTGGTCCCACGCCGGGATCGGCGACCAGCTGACCGTGGTCGTCGGGACGCTCGGCGACGGCGGATCGACGATCGAGCGGCTTCGGACCGAGCACGGTTTCGGCGAGGGAATGGTGGATTTCGTCTTCGTCGATCACGACAAGGCCGCCTACCTCTCAGACCTCGAGCGCATCCTCGAGGAGCGTTGGCTTCATCCCGGATCGATCGTGGTGGCCGACAACGTGAGGTTCCCCGGCGCGCCGCAGTACCGGGCCTACCTCAAGGCGCACCAGGGCGATACCTGGCACACGATCGAGCACGACACCTACGTCGAGTATCAGTCGCTGATCAAGGATCGGGTACTCGAATCGGAATACCTCGGCAAACAGGACTGACGCGCGCGCAGCCGGGCCGTCGCCAGCACGCTCGCCGTCTCACGCCGTCGAGACGCGGGCCACCCGCGCCTGCTCTAGGTCAGCGAGTTGTCTTCCCGCGTCTGAGCATGCGCTCGCGCAGCATGTCTAGGTCCTGGTCGGAGAACTCGAACTCGGCTGGGTCGGTGCTTTCGATGAAGTCGATGAGCACGCGGGCGAAGCGCACTGGGTCTTCGATGTGGGGGAAGTGGCCGGCGTCGTCGAAGATCTCCACGCGACTGTCTGGCATGCCCCGATGGGCGACCGTGGCGTGCTCGGCGGGGATGAGTGGATCCCGGCGACCCCAGACGATCAGCGTCGGGATCATCTGTGCGAGGTAGAGCCGGTCGGTGGCGTTCACGCGCTGCCCGGCGAGGTCGATGACCGCGCGCAGTGTGTGCAGGAACGCCCGGCGCGCCTCGGCGTCGCTCAGGGAGGCATAGCCGCGGGTCATCTCGGCCAGGTCATGGCCGAGCTCCAACCCCAGGCGGCCGAGCGCCTGCCCGATCGCCTCGCCCACCACGTGCAGGCGCGAGTGGGCGATAAGCGGCAGCACCAGCTCGGAGCCGGGCAGCGTGGCCGCGCGCAGCAGCGGATGGACCTCGGGGCCCAGCCCGCCGCTGTCGACGAGCACGAGGCGCTCGCAGAACACGGGGTACTCGTAGGAGAACTGCATGGCGATGCCGCCACCCAACGAGTGGCCCACTACCGTCGCCCGCCGGTGGCCGAGCACGATGAGCAGATCGCGGAGGCTGACCGCGTAAGCGCCCAGGGAGTAATCGCCGCGCGGCTTGGCCGACTGACCATGGCCCAGCAGGTCGGGCGCGAGGACCGTGTAGCGATCGGCCAGCTGCGGGATGATCTGGTCCCATTGGCGGGAGTCGCCGGTGATCCCGTGAATGAGCAGGACGACCGGCCCCTCGCCGGCCATGCGGTAGCTCACGCGGTGGCCGTGGAGGATGGCCTCCCCCACCCGCGGCTCGAGCTCGACCGCCGATGGGCGGCCGTTGCCGCGGGTCGAGGTTTTCGGCGTGGCCCGCGCCCGGCGAGACGAGGCGAAGGCCCTGGACGACCCGGAGCGCTGAGACAACGTCGAGCCCTGGGACCCAGCAGATCGGGATGCGGCCATTGGCGCGTCCGGCAGCCTCAGGCCGCCTCGATGCTTCCTGTCAGGTCGGACCTGCCCGACCCCACGTCGCGCACCACGAACCGGCAGTCGCGGCTCTCGCTCCAGGAAAACGCGACGGGGGCGGCGATCAACATCAGGAGCTTGCGTCTCAGGTCCACAGCAGCAGTATCGAGCAACGAGCCCTCAAGCACCAGGCCGCAGGCCTTGCCCCACATGCCGTGCGCGATCGGCCTCGAGCGCTTGACCCGGCGCCGCGCTGACGCCGGGCTCGGTCCTCCTTCTCCAGGCGCGACCCCGGGGCTGACTCGCCCCTGGCCCCGGGCGCCGAAGGCGCCGCCAAATCGGGGCGCCCCGATTTGAACCGGGCTGATTCACCTGTCGACGCGTCGCGGCGTCCCTGTCGTCCTCGGCGTCCGCTCGGAACGTCCGGACGGACGCATCGCACGCTCCATCCGGTACCGCGCTGGTACCGCGGGACGCCGGGGATGTCGCCGCCGTTAGCCGCTCAGGACCCGGAAGGGCCGGCTGACCGGCACCGAGCGGTAGCCGCTGTGGCCGGTTGCGAGGAAGTCATGCCCTCAAAGGTTTGCCACGTCCGTTAAGGCCAAGCAGGCTTGGGTGTCGCGCGAGACGCGTGGAGCGAGTGCTGGGAACCCGATCTCGGTGATGAACGAGTCGACCTCGGTGAAGTAGAAGAGGCCTTGGGCGCAGGTCCGCGGCGCTTCCATGAAGCCGACCGTCTTGCCCTTCACGGTCGTTCGCTTGGCCGGAAGGCTCAGGTGAATTGCGGTGAGGGTGAACAGCGGCTGCTGGCCGGCCGGAGGCTGTGCCCGCTCGGCGGTGATCAATCCGTCAGTGCCCTTGAACAGGGTCGGGACGTAGGCCTTGATGCCGTTCGCGGTCTGGGCGTAGATGAGGATCGCCGGGACGGGCTTGATCGACTTGCCGGACGCGTCGATGTCGAGGGTCCCGTTGAACACCTGGGCCTGTGCCCGCACCGGGTTTGGCAGGGTCGGGCGCGCGTCGGCGATCGCGTAGCCCTTGCCGAGCCTCGATGCCTTCGGGCAGGCGGAGGGCCCGCTCTTCTCGAGCTTGGACTCGACGCACTTGGCGAACGCGTTGGGGTGAAAGCGGAAGCCGTTGAAGCGGAACGCGTTGGTCCGCGTGGGGTGTGTCGTGCGCTGGCCGTCGTCGGTGTACTCGCGGGAGTCGAACACGACACCGACGGGCCGCGGTTTGGCCGCGGTGCTCGTGACCGGCGGAGAGACGGTCACCTGGAGGACGACGTGGTCGCCGGCCGTGTCGCTCGGCTCACCGGCCACGGCGACACCAGACACGACGAGGGCACCCAGCGCCACGGCGGCGACGGCAACGAACTTCTTCATGACGGCTTCTCCTCCTCGGCGGGCCCCCCAACCGAGATCTGGAGACTCTAACCCGGTAGCCCGGATTTTGTTGCGATCAGGCAGTCGGCTCGCGCGCGGCGCGGCGTGATCGAGGCGACCAGACCAGGCCGGTACCCGGACCTCTTCAGGCGCCCACGAGGCGCCGAAGGCGCCCCGATTTGGACCCGTGCCGGCGCGGCTGGCAAGGCGCGTCGCGGGGGGACAGTGCTTTGCACGGCCCCCGCGACCGCAACGCCGCCAGGCGCGTCGGCACGGAGACCAAATCGGGGCGCCCGGATTTGAACCGGGCGAATGACGATGTCGATGCTTCCAGCGCCGTCCCCACCGTCCCCACCGTCCCCGCCCGGGCACAGGTGGGACGCATCGGACGATGCATCCGGTACCAAAGCGGTACCACGAGAGCTCGGCAAGGTGTCGTGGGTTCGTGCCGGCGGCGGGGCTCATCGACATCGAGGCCGCACCGCGGGTGATGCCTGCGCGGGCGCCTGCCCTTCAACCGCGTCCCCGGGCGGCGAGGGGTGCTGTGCTCTCCCGTCCGCAGCGGTTGACGGCGACGTCGCTGAGTGGCTGAGCTGCTCACCCCACCGGGGCGGGCGCCTCATCGAGCGTGGCGCTCACGCGGTGACCATCCATAGAGCCAGGCGAATCGCCGATGCCCTCGAAGTTCGACTCTCGGACTTGGTGAGGGGACTGTAGGACGGGGCCAGAAGCGGCGCCGTCACAGCCGTCAGGTTGGCACTGTGGGGCCCATGTCGGCATCGTCTGCTTGCGTCACACGCACGGCACAAAATGCCGGCACGGTGACGGGCGCAATCTTCGGGTCTCCCCGGCCGAGGCCGCGCCCCGCTACGTCCCGGCGGAGCGGCACCAGGTGGCCGCGTTCTACCGTCTGGCGCGGCCGCGGCCGGCGGCGAAGCGCTGACGCCGCGGCGTTATGTCACCTGCCGCCGTGAGCTCTGCTACGGTCCGCGCCGCACGCCGAGTCTTCGTCATCGACGAGGAGCGGGGGAACCAGATCGTGGGGCGAATCTCGCAGCTGTTCTGCGAGAGGCGCGGGCCTAGTCCGGCGGTAGCCCGTCAGCACCGTCCGGGCCCTCGGTCGACACGCCGGGCTCGGTACGTGCGCACTTTCGTGTGGAACACCAGGACAAGGATCGCCGGGTCCGCCGCCTCCTTCGCGGCGATCGCGGCCTGCCTCGCCGCGCTGGCGGGGCCGGCAGCGGCAGCGCGGCCGGCGTTGGGGTACACGGAGGAGTGGGGTCTGAGCCCGGCGCTGCTCGGCCAAGCGCGCGGCGCCGGCGCGGGGGTGGTCCGCGTGTTCGCCTCGTGGTCGGACATCGAGGCGGTCCGCGGCCGTTATTCCTGGGGCGGGCTCGACGCGATGCTGCGGTCGGCGCAGGCGCTCTCGATGCGCCTGCTGCTGGTGGCGACGGATGCGCCGCCCTGGGCGCGTGCCGGTGGGTGCCCCGCGGGGAGTCCGACCGGTGGATGCGCGTATGCGCCGGCCGGGGCCTATGACGGCGATTGGACGCGCTTCGTGCGTGCGCTCGTCGCGCGTTATCGCAACGCGCTGGGCCTGGAGGTATGGAACGAGCCCAACGCGCGGCACTTCTTCGCCCCGGCCATCGATCCAGGGCGCTATACCCAGCTACTGCGGGAGGCCTACGGGGCGGCCAAGGCGGTCGCCCCGCGGCTCCCCGTGATCTCGGGTGGTCTGTCGGGGATCGGTGGGAGCGATGCCAACGGCATGGCCGACGTCGCGTTCCTGCGGGGGATGTACAGGGCGGGCGCGCGGACGGTCATGGACGGCATCGGCTACCACCTGTACCCGGGCAACCACCCGCTGCTGGCCGACCTTCACGCCGGGCTGAACCGCATTCGTCGCACCCGCAATGCCAGGCACGACCGGCGCAAACGCGTGTGGCTCACCGAGTTCGGCATCTCGACCGCGGTGGTCAGCGGTCGCGAGCCGGTCAACGAGGCCGAGCAGGCGACGGCGCTGCGGGCGGCCTACTGCGACGTCAGGGCCATGGGCGACGTGCCCGTCATGCTGGTGTCCCGCGTGCGCGATACGGGTGGCGCCGGCTGGCTGGACGGCCTCGGCGTCCTGCACGCCGACGGATCCCCAAAGCCGGCCACGCTGGCGCTGCGCAACGTTGTGGCCCATCCCGTCTGCCCCCGCGCGCGCCGCCTCCGTCTCGTGGCCAGCACCACCACGCCGAAACGCGGCCAGGAGGCGCGGTTCGTCGCGCGGGGCCTCAGAGCCGTCGCCTATCGCTGGGACCTCGACGGGAACGGCCTGTACGAGCGCTACACGTACGGGCGCCCGACGGTGTCGAGGTCGTGGCGCACCGCCGGCAGGCGTACGGTCCACGTCGAGGCCTACAACAACCTCGAGAGCTACAGGACGAGCATCACGGTCAGCGTGCACGGCCGGGTGGCGCGGCGTCCTCGCGGCCGCTGACGCGGCGCGAACCGCGCTCCGCAGCTGCGATGACGGACTGGCGCGGCGGTGGCGCTCGTACGTGCTGCTCCAGCGCCGTCCCCGCCGTCCCCACCGTCCCCGTCCCGCCACGCCTGGGAATCATCGGACGATCCAGCTGGTACCAATCTGGTACCAGGGCGAGGGTCTCGGCCCATCGCGGGCGCGTGTCCGCCCGAGCCGCGTCGGGCGTGCGGACCACATCAGCTGATGCGCACCGGTGTGCCGGTCGCGACGTGGTGGCCGAGCCAGACGTCGTCGTCGTGTCGCAGGCGAATGCAGCCGTGCGACGGTCGCCCGGGAATCATCGGACGATCCAGCTGGTACCAATCTGGTACCAGGGCGAGGGTCTCGGCCCATCGCGGGCGCGTGTCCGCCCGAGCCGCGTCGGGCGTGCGGACCACATCAGCTGATGCGCACCGGTGTGCCGGTCGCGACGTGGTGGCCGAGCCAGACGTCGTCGTCGTGTCGCAGGCGAATGCAGCCGTGCGACGGTCGCCCGGGAATCAGCTCGGGCTGTCGCCAGTCGCCGTGGATGCCCACAACGCCGCCGCCGGGCCAGTCGGTCAGCGACGAGTAGGCGGACAGACCGAAGGCGTAGGGAGCGTAGGGCGACCGCGGATCACTGATCCGAAAGCGCTCGCGAATCCAGAAGTGCCCGGCCGGCGTCGGCGTGCCGGGGCGACCGATGCCGACCGGCGCGCTCCAGACACGCCGGCCGTCGCGGTAGAGGCTGATCCGCAGCCGTTCGCGAACGACGAGCAGCAGGGAATGCGAGGTGTGCATCGGTCCGAGGGCGTCTGCCGGCACCCAGCCGACGCGGCCATTCGGTCGTATCGGGATGCGCAGCTGGATCCACGCCCGGCCGCGATCGTCCCAGTGGCGGCGCAGGAGCAGATAGACCTCGGGGAACCCGTCCTCCGTGCGCCAACGCAGCCGGGCGATCCCACGCGACGCCGGGTCGGGGCGCGTGTGGATCGTGGCGACATCGGCCACGTTCGCCCAGCGGGTCAGCGTGAACTCGTCGGACAGCTGCTGGTCGCCCCGGCCCAGGGCCGCGGCGGGCAGTCCGACGGCGATAGCCGCTGCAACCCCCGTCGCGGCGAGCGCGAGCCCCGGTCGCGCGACGATCATGCGGCCGATCGCTACCCGGTGAAACGCGGGCTGCGCGACGCACGGGTGCAGAACGCATTGGGCGGCACGCCGCGGCACGGATTGGGCATCGAGCGCAGGCCGCGCGGAAGCGGTGGCATCACGATCCGTGTGGTCCGTGGGTAGACCATCCCGGGCGCGGGCGGGCACGGCCCCAGGAGCTGGTTCGCGCAGATCAACTGGAGCGCCAGCGGGCTCGTCGGTCCCGCGCCCTGGTTGGGTACGCCGCAGGTGCCGTGCGTGGACTGGATGTTGGGCGGCTCGCTGGTGATCGGCAACCCGTTCGTGTTGGTGTTGGCGAACCAGCAGTTGCCCGGCGTGTTCTGGCCGCTGATCTCCCCGGCGTCGCCGTTGGTCGGGTTGCCGAAGAACCCGTTGTGCGTGAACGTGTTGTGGGAGACGGTGTTGGCCCAGTCGTCGTAGTAGCAGCCGGGGAGCGGGCCGTTGGTGACCCCGCCCTCACAATGCGCGATCGGCGGCGGCGTGCCCAGGTCGGGGAACGGCACGAGCAGGATGCCCCACGACCCGTTGTTGACCACCCGGTTGCGGGTCACCGTGTCGTAGCGGCCGCCTGCGACGACGATCCCCGAACCGACGGGCCCGAGGGCGGCGCTCCCGGCACTCGGCACGTTCGGGTTGTTGTTGTCGTGGACGTAGTTGTTGCGGAAGAACGTGCACGACCGGCTCGTGCTGCCGGGGCACAGGCCGAGCTGCGGCGAGGGGGCGTCGTCGTTGTTCTGGCTGTTGGTGACGATCCCGGACTGGTTGTGGTCCCACTCGGAGTTCTCGACCACGAGGTGGCCCCCGGCGTTGGTGCCGGAGTAGCCGAGCGCGCTGTACTGCGCATGGCCGTCGGTGAGCACCTGATTGCAGTCACTGCAGGCCCCGATGTAGTAGCTCGAATCGTTCATGTTGCTGGCGTAGGTGTGCGCGAACGTTCCCGGGCCGCGGGTGTTGCTCGAGAAGATCCCGTACGAGGCCGCCGGCTTGTCCGTCGCGTAGAACGTCGAGGTCGCGTTGAGGTAGTTGCCCTGGAACGCGCCCCGGATGCTCCTGCCACTGCCGTCTCCGAAGTTGAACCAGATCTCGTTGCCGGAGCTGCCGTTGCCCTCCAGGAAGTTGCAGGCCGTGAGGTTCTCGACGCTCACCCCCGCCGCTTTTGAGACCTCGACGCCGTTGCGGCCGTTGACCTTGCCGCCGACGCGCGGTCCGAAGTCCTGATTGGCCGCCGCGGCGCTGCACTGCGGCGCGCCGGGCTTCGTCCCGTCGACGACGACGCGGTTGCGATCCATACCCCGGACGTGGATCCCGGGCGTCGTGATCATGACCCCCGCGCCCTGTTCGGCCAGCGACCGATACCGTCGGTCGCGGTCGCCGCGCTCGTGGTAATCCCCCGGGCCGATCAGGATCCAGTCGCCGGACCTCGCAGAGTCGACGGCGGCCTGGATCGACGTGAACGAACCGTGGTGACCGTGCCACGAACCGACCAGCAGCACCCGCGCGTGGGCGCCGGGGGGAACCAGCCCGGCTGTGGTGAGTACCGCAGCCGCGCCCACCAGCGCGATCACGGCTCGGCGCCGCCGCCTCGCGCGAGCGGGCGGTCGAGGTTCCAGCTGCAAGGAATGGCATGAGCCCACCGTCGGTCCTCCCCGAGTCGCCCGGAGTCCGCTGGCTGACGCTGCGTAGGACATTATCCGATCACGATGAAATGCAGGAGGACCTCACCCGATGGCGCGGCCCGGTCCCTGCACAGGGCCGGCCGCGCTTCAGAGCTGCCGCCGGCCGCGGCGGGTCGATCGCTCGCAAGTCCAAGCGCAGGACCGGCACGACACTCAGGTACACGGACACGGGCGCTTCGACCACGGCGTTCGACGTGCTCAAGGCCGCGCCGGGAATCAAGCGCCGCGGTCGCTGCGTGGCGCCGCCGCCTGGCCGGCGCGTCACGCGCGGCACGCGTTGCACCCGCTACCTCGCCCTCGGCCGCTTCTCTCACCGCGACCGCGCCGGCCAAAACCGCTTCCATTTCACCGGCCGCGTGCGCGGCAGAAGACTCGCGGCCGGCCGGTACCGCCTGCAAGCCACCCCTCGCCTGCCCGGCACAGCGGGCCGGGTCGCGACCACTACCTTCCGCATCACTCGCTGAACACCGGCGCGAGCTGCGGCCCGCGGCGTCGCACCGAACACGGCTCCGCCCTGTCCGTGGCGATGGGTGGTGCTGAGCGCCCTGGCGTACCACTCGGCCGAGTCGCCGACGATGTGCGAAGTGATCGTGCGGATGCCCTCGGGCGAACGCCGCGCGGCCGGGTCAGGCGGCGCCGACCAGCTCCGCGCTGTGGCGCGTGAGCTCCGCGACGTGCTCCTCGAGCTTGACGGCCCGCGCCTCGAGCGCCTCGTGCGCCCGCTCGCCGTCGTTCGCGCGCGGGTCCAGCGACCGCCGCACGTGCTCTGCCACCTCGCGTTCGAGCTCGTCGACCTGCGCGGCGAGCTCGGCGACCCGCGCCTCGAGCGCGGCGCGGGCCTGCTCTGCGTCGAGTGCGCGGGTGTGCGCGCCCGACAGGCGGAGCGCGAGGTGCGCCTCGCGCCGCTCGAGCTCGGAGACCCGGTCGCCCATGGCCAAGAGCTCGCTGGTGCCCAGCGCGGCGTGGGCCTCCGCGGTCGCGGCTCGCTCGTTGGCGTGCGCGAGCGCGGTCGACAGCTCGTCCTCAGCTCGCCGGGCAGCCGTGCGTGCGGCGCCGAGCTCGGCATCGAGCTGGGCGATCTGCTCGCGCTGCCCGACGAGGCTGAAGCCGAGCACCTGCGCCGCGCCGCGAGCGACGTCTAGGGGCACAAGCAGCTCCGGCGGGGCCGATGTCCAAGACGCGACCGCCGCCTCGAGCTCGAACAGCCTCGCGTTGAGGACGTCCACCTCGAGCTGCGCCGCCTCGGGCGCGCGCTGCTCCGCGCGCGACTCGGACACCGGGAGGGGGAGCGGCCACACCGCCACACCCGGGAGCCGCACCGAGAACGCGCTTGAGGCCGTCTCGAAAGGTGCGTGCAAGGCGACGTGGGCGTTCGAACGCGAGATGCTCGAGGTCAAGGTCAATGACCTTCCGACCCCAGTGATCGGGAAGCTGTCGGCCGTGACGGACGCGCTGGCGGCGGTGCTGGTCGAGATCCAGAGGTTTCGCGGCCGTTGAGAATGATGCCTCCGCGGCCTCGGGAGGGCCCTCGGAGACCACGAGTCGACCTCATCGCTACCCCCATAGCGATGTGGCGATTCGAGGCCCAACGAGCCCGCGGCCCCGTGGTCGGCATCCGCAGTTGACTAGCGACGACGGCCGTGTAATGCGAACATACGTTCGTGTCCACGAAGGGTCACTCCTACGCACGCTTTCGCCGCGCACTGGCGCTTAGGAACCTCGACCTCATCCGCGGCGCAGCCCGCGAGCTGCCCCGCGTTCCGCTGGACGGTACCGCGGCGTCTGCGCGCTGCTCGCGGACGCTGAGCCGGGCCGCTACGACCGAGCCGCCTGCCGCTGGCTCGCCTGCTACTGCGTCGAGACGCCAGACGTGACGCTCGAGGCCATCGACGAAGCCCTCGGTGCGCTCCAGACGATGCGCGAGCGGCCGGCCGATGCGCTGGTCACATTGCGCGACCTCGTATCGCACCATCCGTAGCGACATACTCGGCGGGCAGATGAATCGAACAGAACGAGCCCTTGAGGCCGTGTCCAAAGCAGTCCGTGAGGCAACATGGGCGTTCGAGCGCGAGATGCTGGAGGTCAAGGTAGATGACCTTCCCACGCCGGTGATCAGCAAGCTTTCGGCCGCGACGGACGCGCTCGCTGCTGTCCTCGTCGAGGCTGAGGGCTTCCGCGGCCGACGGTGGGCCGGCCGCGGCCGCTCTCGGCTCAGCCGCCGGTGAGGCGGCGGGTGCGCGCGCCTCGGTTGCTCCGGAGCGCCGCCGACGTATAGCGAAGTGGCACCCATCGCTTCTGCGAGAACAGCTTCGTCAGGTTGGCGAACCACGGCGACGTCGGGTCCTCCGCCTGGGAGTAGGTGAGGATGCCCTGCGCGCGCGGACCGCTCCGCGTCAGCTCCGTCGTCATGACGAACGACGAGCCGGTGTACACCTCGCCGTAGGGCGCGTTCTGGGCGGCCGGCATGCCGCTGGATGCCGCGATGTTCTGGAAGCAGCCCGACGAGCAGCCGTGGATCGGGATCTTCAGGGATCCGCGGGTCGCGTGCTGGACGTTGCGGTAGGGCGCGTCCAGCGGGATGCCGTGGGCTCGCAGGTCGGACATGGCGGCGGCGAGCGCCTGCAGGTTGGCGGGGTTGGCCGTGTTGAGCCCGGACGGGGTATCGAGCGGGCGGGCCGGGATCGAACGGAGTGGCCCAGAGCGTGGCCGTGGGTGCCCGCCGGAACCACTCCGAGAACAGCCAGCCGCCATTGGCGTCGAGGTTGCCGGTCTTGTCGTATCCGGCGAGTGCGCCGCAGGCCTGCGACACGTCGACGGTCGAGCCGCCGGGCACGGTACCGGTCACCTGCGGGGTCGCCCGGCACGCCGCGACGAGCGGATCGAGCAGGAGCTCGGCCGCGAGCGAGCGGTCGTTCTGCCACATCCGCTGCAGCGTGGCAATGGAGAACCTCGGCCGGCCGAGCCCGTCGCGGCCCGCGAGCCGCGCCGCGATCAATCCCTGGTCGCCGAGCCGCGTGCGCAGGCCCTGAGCCGTCCGGGTCAGCCCGACGATCGGCGAGAAGGCGGGGAGCGGATAGGGCCGGGTTCGCCAGCCAGTACGAGTCGTTTGAGTTCTCGACGTAGTCCCGACGGATCAGGTGCGGCAGGTGGTTGCCGGCGAACAGGCCGCGGACTGGGGCGCCCCGGTCCGTGCCCCAGTTGCAGGCTGAGCGTGAGCCGTCGAGCGTGATCACCCGCGCCTGCGCGAAAACCAGCTTCGGCAGCCCGTCGGGCGTGCACTGATCGATCTTCTGCTGGGTGACGTTCGGCGTTGCGCCGACGTCCGCGTACAGCGCCGTGCCCGTGTCGTCGGCGGCGATCGTGTTGAAGGCGGGAATCGCCACGTAGCGCTGCTCGACCGCAAGCAGGGCGCGCACCGAGGGCGCCCGGCCCATCGCCAGGTACTCGTTGGCGGACCGGCCTCCGCTCTCGAGGACCGCGTCACCAAGGGCGTAGGCGGTGTCCCGCGTCCAGGTGAAGCCGGCCTGGGTGAGGTTGAAGACCGTGCCGTAGCGGGTTGTGTAGAAGGTGTGGCGCCGCCCAGTGACCGTCACCATGCGCGTCCCCATCCTGTAGGTCTTGCCGTCCACGATGTAGCTGGTGGGATCTCCCGGGGCGAGCTTGAGTTGGAAGACCGTGAAGCGGCGAGACGTCGACACGGTGTGCGTCCATGCCATGTGCTGGTTGAACCCGATGCCGATCAGCGGGAAGCCGTGCAGCGTGGCGCCGAGCACGTCGTAGGAGCCCGGCACCGTCAGCTGCGCCATCCAGAAGCGCTCCGGCCCGCGCCAGGGGAAGTGCGGGTTGCCCAGCACCATGCCATCGCGCGCCTGCGTGCCCCTGCGAGCCGAGGCCGATCGCGTTCGAGCCGAGCGTCGGGTCGGGGACGTCCCCAAGGGTGCTCCGCAGGGCCTCGATGTCGGGAGCGGCGGTACTCCGGGCGCCGGCGGCCACGGTCGTCGGCGGCTGGGCATCCACCAGCGCGGAGATGAACTGGGAGCTGGATGCGAACGTCGCGATCTGGATTCCCCGGAGATAGACATCGGTCGTCGTGATCGGCGTGACCCATGGCTTGCCCTTGCAGCGCGGGTCGCGCAGCTTGCCCGACCTCAGGAACGCGTTGTAGCCCGCGGCGAAGCCCGCGTACAGGCTCCGGATCTCGGGGCGGGGCGAGTCGATGCCGTGGCCGGCGAGCAGTCTCTGAACGAGACCCGAGCTCCTGATCGACTGCCAGAAGAAGTCGGACTTGATGTTCGGGTCAGACACGCCCGCTGCGTAGCTGTAGTTGAGGGCGTCCGGTCCGAAGAACCTCGAGCGCTGCGCGCGGACGGTGACGATGGCGTTGGCGAGCGTGCAGAGGTTGTCCTGCGCGAACGCATACCCCTCGCCGTAGCCCAGCGAGCCGAAGTCGCGCGCCGTGACGTGCGGGATGCCGGCACTGTCCCGCGTGACGGTGGCCCGGTAGCGCGGCGCGCGCGCAGCGACGGCGCCGGGCGCGGTCGCAAGCAGCATCACGAGGATCACGGCGGGCGCGACTAGACGAAGACGCAAACCCATGCAGCACTCCTTCGGACGAACCGGCGGGGCAGGTCGAGCGATCCCGTGCATTCAACAGCGGGTGATGGATCCGGCGCATCCGCGAAAAGCCGCAGCCAGTGCCGGGGAGTCCGCAGGCGTCAGTTAGCGGCAAGGGGGTGGGCCCGGCTTGAGGGCTTGATGATGGACGCGGTGGCGTAGTTCCGCCGTGCGGCCCCGGGTGACAGGTTCACGTACCGGCTCGTCGCGTACGACGGCAAGCGCTTCTGACTAAAAGCGCGCCAGACCGGCAGCGACTTCACAACGAGCCAGCTGGGTGCTCCCGTCAGGCCAACCGGTTGACGGACTCCAGACGCCCGCCAAGCGGCATGAGCAAGTCGCGTCGGTGTAGTCCAGGCGCCGGTTCGGTATGGCGCTCGCACCCTGGACCGCAGCTGGATCATCCCTGACAAGCGGGTCATCAATCGGCCGAACCCGAGCCTTTGGCAGATCAGGACGGCGCCCGAGCAGCTCTTCCTGACCGCACTCGAGCGGACGGCGCCGCACGGGGGGCCGGCCGTGAGCTTCACCGCTTTGGTGCCAGACCTCGATCACTACCGCGGTAGCTTCGGTGGCCGCGCGTTCCCCTTGTGGCTCGACAGTGCTGGCGCACAGCCAAACGTAGCCCCGGGGCTGCTCGAGCATCTCACCACCGCCTACGACAGGGACGTCTCCGGACCCGACCTCATCGCGTACATAGCCGCCGTGACCGCTCATCCGGGCTATGTAGATCGCTATCGCGACGATCTTCAGGTCCCAGGCCTTCGGATCCCGGTCACGGCCGATCCCGATCTCTACGCAAGTGCCGTCCACATCGGGAGCCGGGTGCTCTGGCTGCACACGTACGGAGAGCGCTTCGTCGACGGCGCCGATGCGCGACCACCGGGGCCGCCGCGAGTCGGAGGTAAAGACCGTCCCCGCGTCACGGAGCCGATTCCAGACACGGAGGGCGGAATGCCTGAGGACATTGACTTCGACGCCGCCGCCGCCACGCTGCGCATCGGGGCCGGTCGCGTCTCCGGGGTGACGTCGGCTATGTGGGAATACGAAACCTCGGGCTACAAGATCGTGCGTCGCTGGTTCGCCAAGCGCAAACGGCACCCGGATGGCAAGCGGTCCTCGCCGCTCGACGACATCGTCGCGCGGAAGTGGAGCCCGGACTGGACCCGAGAGCTCATCGACCTGCTCAACGTCCTGGCGCTGCTGGTAGAACTAGAGCCCGATCAGGGCGCGCTTCTAGAGCAAATCGCCACCGGTCCGCTCATCGCGGTTGACGACCTCACGGCATCCGCCGTGCTTCCCGTCAAAAACCGGCCCGCAGCCGAGAAGCCGCCAAAGCAGGCGCAGCTCTGACCTCGGCGACCCCAAGGCCGCCGAGCCGTCTCACTCGTCGTCGTCCCCGAGCGCGGTCGCTGCCACGCGGCGGCGTGGATCGACCGAGGACTGGGACGCCGGTACCGCCGCCGGTACCACGGTGCTTCCTCTAACGGGGCGAGGCCCGCTCGCGCGGGACCTCGTCGCCAATCGGGGCGCCCGGATTTGAACCGGGCGAGTGACGATGTCGATGGCTCCACCGCCGTCCCCGCCGTCCCCGCCGTCCCCGTCCGGTCGCGGCTAGGACGCATTGGACGATTCATCCGGTACCAAAGCGGTACCACGAGAGCCCGGTAAGGCGTCGCGGGTCCGTGTCGACGGCCCGATACGTCCCTCAGCGCGACGAACGAATCGTGCAGATCCCCGTGCCAACACCCGCGACACCTTGATCTCGGCCCGGCGCTACGGCTGCCCAGTCGCGCCGAACGCTTCGCCCCGCGGCGAGATCGAAGTCGTCGGCGAGGAGACTGGGCGATATACATCTCGCGTGCTGTGGCTCCGAAAGCATGCGGTCCTAGTGGTCGCTGTGTTGGGCACCGCGGCGCTCATGACGATTGCCGTGCTGGCGATGACGGGCTCAGTGCTCTCGCGTGTGGACGAGATCGAGGGCGAGCGGGGAGGGACGCTGACCGTCGTCTCGCTCGAGGGCTCCCCCGACCTCGATCCCGCGCGCATCAACGACGTCTACGGAACGATGATCGCGCGCGCGGTGCACCGCACGCCCTACTCGTTCCGGCCCGACCGGGAGGCGGGCCCCCAGCCCGACCTGGCGGAGGGCACTCCCGAGATCTCGAACGACAGCCGGCGGGTGAGGATCACCATCCGCTCGGGTGTCCATTTCTCGCCGCCCGTGAACCGCGAGGTGACCGCGCGCGATGTGGCCTATGGCATCGCCCGCGGCTTCCTTCCGGGGGTCGACTCGCCGTCCGCGCAGCTGTACTTCGCGGACGTGGAGGGTGTGGCCGAAGTGGCGGCCGGCCGGAGGACGCTCCCCTCGGGACTGGTGACCCCAGACGACCGCACGCTGGAGATGCGCCTTCGCGCGCCCACCGGCCGGCTGGTGGCCAATGCACTGACGCTCCCGCTGGCGGCGCCGGTGCCGCCCGAGTACGCCGGCCCCTTCGACCACCTCCCGCGCTCGACCTACGGGCGACATCAGGTCTTCACGGGCCCGTACCGGATCGCCGGTGGGCGGGCCGGTTTGCTCCCGGCGGCCGACGCCTCGCGGATCACGTTGGAGCGCAATCCGAGCTGGGACTCGGGGGAGGACTACCGCCCGGCGTTCGTCGACCGGATCGTGCTCGAGCAGCGCTCGCCCGGGGCCGTGGCGCTGGCACGGCGTGTGCTCGGCGGCCGCGCGGCGGTGACCGGGAGCGAGCCGGCGGGGGCCGACCTCGTCCGAGCACTGCGCGCGCGTCGAGCCCAGGTCGCTCTGCCGCTCGCCGGCGAGATCACGTTCATCGCACTGAACACGCGCTTGGCCCCGTTCGACGACCCTGACGTGCGTCGCGCGGTATCGGCGGCGCTCGACCAGGACGCCCTTCGCGAGGCGCTGGGCGGCGCCGTGGTGGGCGCGGTCCCGACCCACTGGATCCCACCGGGAGTCCCGGGCTTCGCGGAGGCGGGAGGTCGGGCCGGCCCCGGCGTCGACTTCCTCGCCTTCCGCCGGGGAAACCTCGCGCTCGCGCGCCGCTATCTACGCCGAGCCGGCTACGCCCGGGGGCGGATCACCGGTCTCCCCGCGCTCGAGCTCGTGGCCCGCCGCGAGGCGTCGGGCGCGGCGTTCGCCGCCGAGACCCGGAAAGCGCTCGCGGCGCTCGGACTTCGCAGCCGCGTGCGCTTCCTCGCCTTCGCGTCGTTCGTCCCGGCCTGCTCGCGCGCTCCCCGCGTGGCTGCCTGCCTGGGGTACCGCTGGCAACGTGATATCGACGACGCCGCCTCCGTGCTCCCTCCGCTGTTCGGCGCCCAGGGGCTCCGGGCCGGGACCAACGTGTCGCGGCTGTCCGACCCTTCGCTGGAGCGCTTGATGGAGGAGGCCGCGACGACGACCGGCCCAGCGGACCGAGCCCAGCGGTGGGCAGACGCCGACCGGCGGGTGACCGAGCTGGCGCCCGGCGTGCCGATCGTCTGGAACCGCGACCCGAACCTGCGCTCTGCGGACGTCAAGGGGGTCCTGGATCTTGAGCTCGCTGCCTGGGACCTCAGCTTCACCTCGCTGCGGGCGCCATGAGCGACCCGCCGCCGACCGGGAGCCCGCTGCGGTTCGCCGCGAGCCTGCTCGCCCGGCAGCGCGGGGCGGTGGCGCTGCTGACGTTGCTGAACGTCGGGATCATCGCGATGACGCTGGTCACGCCGCTGTTGACGGGATTGGCGGTCGAGCGGATCGACGCCGGTGACATCACCGGGGCCGATGGCGCGTTCGCCGCCGCGCTGGCGATCGCGCTGGCAGGGTTGCTTGCGGCGACCTTCTCCGCCGCGGCCGGTGTCGTCAACAGTCGCGTCGCCGCGGCGATCGAGACCGACCTTCGCTCGCGGCTCTACCGCCACTTCCAGGTCGTCGACCCGCGGGTGCTGGACGCTCGGCCGACCGGCGATCTCGTCTCGCTAGCCAGCACAGACCTGTTCCCGATCGCGCAGTTCTTCGGGAACCGGCTCGCCCGCGGCCTTCAGGGCGTCGTCACGATGGTGCTCGCGGGCGTGATCATGGTCTGGCTCCAGCCACTGCTCGCGCTCCTCGCGCTCGCGCCGCTGCCGGTCGGAGTGGTGATCCTGGCCACCTACACGCACCGGGCCCGGCCGAAGCTGCTCGAGGCCCGCCGCGCGATGGGGGCGCTCACGACGTCGCTGCAGGAGACGCTCGCCGGGGCGGCGACCGTGCGCGCCTACGCACGCGAGTCAGAGCAGCGCGAGCACTTCGCCCGCGCCGCCGAGCGGGTGCTGGACGCCTCGCTGGCCGTCAACCGGATGGGGGCTCGCTCGCTGACGGCGGTCGACATGCTCCCGCTCCTCGGTTCGGCGCTGGTGGTGATCGTCGGTGGGCGACTGGCGATCTCCGGGGACCTGTCGGTCGTCGAGTTCTCGGTCTTCTACACGTACGTCGTGATGCTGGTTCCCTCGGTGCAGGCAGTCGGCCTGACGCTCGGACAGGCCCAGCCGGCGTTCGCGAGCCTGGGACGCGTGATCGAGGCGTTGCAACAACCGGTGCAGCTCTCCCCTGACGAACCGTCCCTGCCGGTCGCACCGGCTGGGGTGCGGATGCGCGGCGTGCGGGCCGACACCCCCGGAGGCGATCCGATTCTCGACGGGGTCGACCTCGATGTCCCCGCCGGCCGGACGGTCGCGGTGCTGGGGTCCACCGGGTCCGGCAAATCCACGTTGCTCGCCCTCGTCAACCGCCTGCGCGACGCCGGCGGCGGGAGCGTCGAGGTCGCCGGAGCGCCGGTGGGCGAGGTGGAGATCGGATCGCTCCGGCGCGCCGTTGGGACCGCAACGGACGACAACTTCCTGTTCTCGGGCACTCTGAGGGAGAACATCGCCTTCGCGCGGCCAGATGCTTCGCTCGAGGACGTCGAGGCAGCCGCGCGCGCGGCACAGGCGCACGACTTCATCGCCGCCTTGCCGGACCGGTACGACACGGTCCTCGGGGATCGTGGGGTCGGTCTGTCGGGAGGTCAGCGTCAACGGGTCGCGCTGGCGCGGGCGCTCCTGGCAGCGCCGGCGGTGCTGCTGCTCGACAACGCGACCGGCAACCTCGACGCGCTGACCGAGGCCGCCGTCCTCGACGAGCTGGACGCGGTGCGCACCGCCGCGCCGCCCACGCGGATCGTGGTCGGCTATCGGCCCGCGGTCTTGCGCCGCGCCGACGAGGTGCTGGTGCTGGAGGACGGCCGGATCGTCGAACGCGGCACGCACGACGCGCTCCTACATTCGAGCGCACGCTATCGAGCGCTCGTCGGCGTCGACGCCGCCGGCAATCCAAAGGGGAGCGCGGCGTGAGCGCCACCCCGGAAGATACGGCTGGTGGCGGCCGAAACGCGCTGCTGCGCACGCTGCTTGAACCGTACCGCGGCCGGGTGATCGCGGCCATGACCGCGACGGTGCTCTCCACGGCGGCCAAGCTGGCGCCCCCGTACCTCGCCGGGCTCGTCGTCGACGACGTCGTCCAGACCGGGTCGACGCGGAAACTCGTGCTGATCGCGATCGCACTCGTCGTCGCGCTCACCGTCGCATGGCTGGCCCAGACGGCGGAGACGTGGCTCGTGGGCGACTTCGGTCAGCGGGCGCTCATGGACCTGCGCTTCCGGCTGGTCGAGCATCTCCAGACGCTGCCCATGGGCTACTACGACCGGGCGAGCGCAGGACGCGTGATGTCGAGGGTCACCAACGACGTGGAGGCGCTCAACAATGTCGTGACGGGAGGGTTGAACCAGCTCGTCTCGAACGCGCTCCTGGTTGTCGGGACGGTCGTCGTCCTGGTCGTGCTCGACTGGCGGATGGCATTGGTCGCGGCGTTCGTGTTCCCGCTCGTCGTCATTGTGGCGGCCTCGTTTCAGCGCGTCGCGGGACCGGCGTGGCGGAAGGCCAGCGACGCGGTCGCACAAGTGACGACGTACATGGCGGAAGGTCTCTCCGGACGCGCCGTCGTACGCGCCTTCGGGCAGGAGGAGCGCCACCTGGCCCGATTCGAGGGCCACAACGAGGAGACCCAGATGCGGATCATGCGTTCGAACGCGCTCTGGCGCACGATCCTGCCGCTCGTCGAGCTCTTGATCGCGGTGACCATCGCGGCGGTCATCGTGTACGGCGCGCGCGAGGCCGTGGGCGGCGCCGTCGAGGTGGGTTTGATCGTCTCCTTCACCGCGTACCTGCGCCAGGCGCTCGCCCCGCTGCCGCAGCTGACCGCGCTGGTGGGCAGCTTCCAGCAGGCGGCGACCGCGCTTGAGAAGCTCGATGAGATCCTCGCCGTGGCGCCGGACCCCGGTCAGCTCCCCGGCCGCCGCCCGGCGCCCGCCCTGCGCGGCGAGCTGGCCTTCGAGAACGTCAGGTTCGCCTACGAGGACGAACGCTGGATCATCAACGACGTGAACGTCAGCATCGAGGCCGGTCAGACGGTGGCGTTCATCGGCCACTCCGGCTCGGGCAAGAGCACGCTGGTCAAGCTCGCGATCGGGTTCTACGGTCCGCAGCGCGGCTGCGTGCGCTACGACGGCGTCGACCTGGCCCAGCTCGACCTCGCAAGCGTGCGGCGCCAGGTCGCGCTGGTCGCCCAGGAGCCATTCCTGTTCGCCGGCAGCATCGTTCACAACATCGTCTGGGCCCGGCCCGGCGCGAGTGTTGACGACGCGCGCGCCGCCGCCGAAGCCGTCGACGCGCTCGAGGTCTTCGAGCGCCTGCCCAACGGTCTCCGCACGGAGGTCGGCGAGCGCGGCGAGCGACTCTCCGGCGGCCAGCGCCAGCTCGTGTCGCTCGCACGGGCGACAATCATCGACCCCCGGATCCTCGTGCTCGACGAGGCCACGTCGAGCGTCGACGTCGCCACCGAGGCGCGCGTCCAGCGCGGGCTCGCGCGGCTGCTGGCCGGGCGCACCTCGCTGGTCATCGCCCACCGGCTCAGCACCATCCGAGGCGCCGACCGCGTTGTGGTGCTCGAGGCCGGGCGCGTCGTCGAGCAGGGCTCACCCGCGGAGCTGCGCGCAGCCGGCGGCCACTACGCGCAGCTCGGGGCCGAGTCCGAGCGCCTGGCCTGACCTGCCTGGATTCGCCGCCTGACGACTACAGCCGAATGCAGTAAATCGCGTAGTCACCGGGCTTCGAGCGATGGCGAGACCCGGATTTGAACCGGGCGCGTGGCGATGTCGACGGCTCCAGCGCCGTCCCCATCGTCCCCGCCGTCCCCGTCCCGTGGCGGCTGGGACGCATTGGACGATGCATCCGGTACCAAGCTGGTACCACGCGGTGACCTCAGCGCCGTCGCGGGTCCAAACGGCAGGGGTCCGACTCGTCAGTTGTTTGCGGTCGACGGGCGGCGGCCGTCGATTGACCACTGTGGAAGGTCGCCCGCGCAAATCGGGCAGGCGGTCGGAAAGCGACCCTGCCGGTGCACCTCAGTCCAGAACTCGGGTGAGTTGTCGGTCCAAGTGGCGTGGCAGGTTGGGCAGGTGATGTTCGCCGCCGGCAGTCCGAGGGCGCCGGGGTCGAGCGCGACGAGGCGATCGGGGAGCCACACGCGCTCGTAGCCGACGGACTCGGCCCAGGACAGCAGAACGCGCACAGCGTCGGGAGCGGGGTCCGGGGTCACGAACGTCACGAGGAGCTCGCGGCGCCGGTCGCCGGTCACGGTGACATCGGCGATGGCGACGCCGTCGCGCCCGCGGTCGCGGAGGAGCGCGCTCACCGGGCCGGACCTCGTGGCCAGCCACGGGAGCCATGGCATGAGCGTGAGGCGATCGCCGGAGATGATGATGCGTGACTCGGGACGCGAAGGGCTCTCGCCGGCCGCCGCGTCATCCCAGATGTCGATCTCGTCGTCCATACGGTTGTCCTTGCTGGTGGGCTGGTGAGTTGAGGCTCGTCGGGCCCGACCCGTTGGCTCGCCCTTACGGAGCCTGGGTCGGGCTCGACTACCTCGTCTTCGAGTACCAGGGTTCCGCCCGGAGCAGGCGGTTTGACGGGCACTGCTGGTTGACCCGCCCGGCCGCGCGGCAGCCGGGATCAAACTTTGGGGACGAGGCGGAACGGACACGTCGCCGTGTCCGTTCCTCTCTCGACCTACTTGCTCTTGGGGACGCGGATTTTGAAGCCACCCTGGCGCGTCGGGTAGACCTTGGCGCCCGGTTTCACGTGGTACGTGTCTGCCGTCCGCCCGGGGCTCTTGTGCACCCCTTCGCCTACGCGGCTTCGTCCTGGCCGTGGCGCCATCGTCAGCCCTCGATCCCGTGTTCGGCGTCGTCCTCGTCGTCGAGCAGGTCGACGATGACCTTGCTGGCCACCGTGGCGACGACCGCCTCGACCAGAACCCATCCGACTCGAATTGCCCAGTCCATCTCGTTCCTTTCCGGCGACCCAACGGTCGCCTGTTCGGTTGCTGGGTGATCGTTATTATGCAAAGCAATATCGTTTTGTCAAGGATCGCTGCGGCTTTTTCCAGGAGCGGTTCGGCTATTCTGACGGTGTGGATCAACGCCTCCTGCGGCCCCTCCGACGTCGGCGAAGGATCGGGCAGCAGGAGCTGGCCGCGTCGCTTGGCTTCCGGCATCAGGCCCAGTACAGCCAGCTCGAGCGACGCCTACGGCCGCTCGGCGACACCGAAGCCCAACGGCTGGTGTCCCACCTCGGGCTGGGCAACCCCCGGAACGACGACGAGACATGGTGGGCGCTGGGCGCGCTCCACCCCACAGCGGGGCGGGATTACGCGGAAGGGAATCCGGCGCTCTACGACACGGTGGAGATCCTGCTGGACACCAAGCAGAAGCTCGTGTTGTTCGACAGCGAGCACGCGTGCGACATCGCAGCCCAGCTGGTCGCGCTAGCCGCGCCACCGGTCGTGAGCGTGCCCATGAATCTCGAGGGTGCCGCTCGCGAGATCGTCGAGCTCAAGCGAGTCCTCGCTGCGGACCCCGCCGACATCATCCTGATCGACACCGAGATGGGGATCGAGGACTACGTCGAAGCGGTGGCGTCACATGGCTGCGACGTTGTACGAGCGCTCGAAGCCGAGTTCGATGCCGACGATCGCGCGGCCGAGATCGCCAAGGAACTGCGACGCCGCACGAGCTAGGTAACGCCTGTACCAGCCGGAGGACTGTGTCACACACCGCGGGACGCTTGGCGCGGCGCGACCGGACGCGCGCCGCAAGCAGGTGATCAAGAACCGGAACGGCGGTCGGAAGCCGGGCGGCGCGTGTCGCGGATGCGCTGAAGGGGAGCCCGCTGCGCGACGACCTACACCTTGTGTGCACCGACGTCATTGCGATGCAATTTCCGGTATGGCCAAGCCGTTGCAGGAGCTTTCGCCGCGCCACCACGCAGCGATCCGGATGCGCATCGAGGGGCTGGCGACCGAGGCGATCTGCGAGCGGCTGGGGATCCGGCGACGCACGCTGTATCTCTGGTTCTCCGATGCTCTGGTCAACCCGATGCGGAGATGGCCGAGGTCTGGCGGGCGATGGAGCCGGACCTGCGCGCCAAGCTCGAAGCCGGCGAAATCACCCAGGAGGTCTTCGACAAGACCCGCGCGCGCTTCATCCCCGAGACCACGGGCGCGCTCGCGGAGGTGACCAGGCTCGTGCCCGAGGACATCGTCGCCGAGGTCGGCAACCGCCAGCGCGCGCGGGAGCGCACGCTCATCTTCGACTCCAACACCCTGCGCACCCATCGCCTGGCCGACTTCAGGGCCGCGGCCGAGGCCGGCGCCCAGCACGGCGCCGCGAGGGTGTTGCAGGCCGCCGAGAAGAAGGTCGCCGAGTGCGGGTTCTCCGACTTCCTGGTCGTCGAGAACTTCCCGGTGGCGCTCGTCGCCTACGGCTACACGCGCCTGGCCCGCACCCCCGAGGGCGCGATACTGCGGGCCTTCCCCAACATCAAGTTCGGGCGCGCGCGCGACAAGACCCCTGTCTACATCGCCGAGTCCGACACCGAGGCCGTCTTCTTCGAACTCGACGCCATCCGCGTCCTGCGCTGGCTGGACAGCAACGAATTGCTGGACATGCCCGAACTCCCCGAGGAACCCGAGCAGGCCCGCATCCACGCCAAGGCCGCGGTCATGACCGCCGCCCACACCATCCCCGCCGTCGCTGAGTGGGTGTACGAGCTCCAGCACACCATCGCCCACGCGCTCATCCGCAACGTCGGCGAGCGCTCCGGCTTTGCCGAGAACACGCTGGCGGAGTACCTCATCCCCGACCTGCTCACCATCGGCATCTTCGCCGCCACCCACCAAGAGTTCACCCTCGGTGCGCTCGTCTCCCTCGCCGAGCACCGCCTCTCAGAATGGCTGGACGCCACCCTGGACGGGGTGCGCTCCTGCGACTGGGACCCCTACTGCGCCCGCGACCAGGGGGCGTGCATGGGCTGCCTGCACCTCCCCTTCGGCTGCGACGCCTTCAACGGCTCGCTTGACCGCGCCCTGCTCATCGGCTCGCCCGCCCGCGCCGCCGACGGGCGCGAGGTCGCCCGCGGCTACTGGCAATGAGCGCGGCCGCGAACACCACCGCCATCCCCGACGACGTCGCCGGACGCCTCGTGCGCTCCGCCTACACCGCCCTGGACATCTTCGGCGGGCGCGAGCTCAGCCTGCTGACCTGGAGCCGCGCCGTCGACCCCGCCGCCGACGCCTCGCGCATCGTCCCCGACTACTTCGACGACCCAAGCGGCGGCATCCTCCTGACCGCGCTCGCCGAAGCCGAGGTCCTGCGCGATGACGCGACCATCGACCCCCTGCGCCTGCGCCAATTCCAGGAGACGGTGGAACTGCTGCCGCACTTCCGCCGCGCCGAGTTCGTGCGCCGGCCCGCGCCCACCGCCCAGGTCGTCTTCACCTTCCCGCCGGAGGCGAAGCTCCCGGTGCAGGCCGCGCACCTGCAGCGCTCCCTGGCCGTCCGCGTCGGCGACGCCCTGCGCTCCGCCACCGAGAGGGTGCTGCTGGCCTCGCCCTACTGGTCCGATATCGGCACCGCCCAGTTGCGCCCGTCCCTGGATCGCTGCGTCGCCGCCGGCATCCCCATCACCATCGCCGGCGCCCGCGCCAAGGCCGAGGACGAAAACTACGACCACCTCGCCGCGATGCTGCGCTTCGCCGAGGCCCTGCGTGGGGACGGCGCCGCCGTCACCGCCCTGCGCTTCACACCCCCGGAGACCAACCCCCGCTGCATCTTCCACGCCAAGCTCGTCTGCGGCGCGACCGGCTACCTCGGCTCCGGCAACATGACCGACGCCGGGCTCGGACGCAACGTCGAAGCCGGCGTCCCCCTCGCCCACGAGGTCGACGTCGAGCAGGTCTGGTGGATGGTCGGACTGCTGCGCGAAGCGGACCTGCTTCGTGAGGCCTGATGAGGCGCAGATGAGTCCGTCCCGCTGCTCTGGCGCCGCGAAATTGGCAGGACTCGGCGCGCTCTTGCCTGAACCTTAGGCGCCCGGTCCGGGGCCACGGGACTCTTGCTCAGCTGGAAACCTGGAATCGAACCGGGGTCCAGGCGACACCGGTACCACGGAGCGGTACCACCGATCTCTTCAGATGGAGCGAGCCCCGTTTCCACGGAGCCCGCACCCAATCGGGGCGCCCGGATTTGAACCGGGGACCTCACCGACCCGAACGGTGCGCGCTACCAGGCTGCGCCACGCCCCGAGGGACGCCAGTATCCCACAGGCCGCGCGGCAACCCGTGGTGGTCAGGGCAGCAGGTGGTCCGCGCTGACCTTCGGAACCGACGGCGCGGACGGCGTCGACGGCACGTCCGGCGGCGACGGCAGGTCCGGCGCGTCGGGGACCCTCGGGGCGTTCGGCGCCGACGGCGCGGACGGGGGGTCCACGTGCGGCGGCGAGACGCTGCCCCCGGTGTCGGGGGCGCTCGGCGCGCTGGCCGACGGAACGCCCGGTGCGTGCACGTCGGGCACCGACGGAGCGCCTGATCCCGCGCCGGTCGCGCCCGCGGGGAGGTCGACGTGCGGCGTGCTCACGCCGTCCGAGGCGTGGGTACCGCCCGCGGTGTCGCCGCCGTGGGCGCCAGCCGCGCTGGGCCCGTGGCTCGAGGGGCCGCTGCTCGAGGCGCCCGGGCCGTGGTCGGCGCTCGGAACGACGGACTGGGCGGTCGCGCCGCCCGCCGCCGGCGCATGCCGCGCGGGCACGTGACGAGCGGACTCGCCGCCGGAGAGCAGGCGCGAGAGCGCGCCGTTGTGCGCGGTGAGCCCGGCGCCGACCCCGGCGATGGCGACCGCGGCGACGGTCACCGCGGTCTTGGCCCAGTTGGTCAGCGGCTCGGCGACCACGCCGGCGCTCGCCGTCCACTGCGCCAGCGCGCCGGAGGCCTGGCCACCCGCCGGAGCGGCGGAGTTCCCGCCCCCAAGACCACGGCGCCGCAGGAACGGCAGCGGCACGACGGCGCCGAGCTTGGACGGCTTCGCCAAGCGCGACGGCGCGTCGATGCCGAGCAGGCGTGCGTGGCGGCGACACGGCTGGCAATAGGAGAGGTGACGCGCCAGGCGGCGCCGGTCGCGGACGCCGAGCATCCCCTCGGCGGCGCCGGCGATGATCGACTGGACGCGCGTGCAGCGGCGGCCGGTGATGAGCTCGTCGTACTCCTCGGTCAGGCGGCGGCGCGCGCGGAACAGCGTGCTCTCGACCGCGGGGCGGCTCATGCCGAGTTGCTCGCCGATCTCGCGGTAGGAGAGGCCCTCGAGCTCGCGCAGCACGAGGATCCGGTGATGGGTCTCGCTGAGGCCGCCGAAGGCGCCACACAGGTGGTCGAGCCGCTGCTTGGTTTCGAAGGCGTCGTCGGGCGAGGCGTCGCGGGTCACGAGCCGGACGTTGTCGGCGCCGGGCAGGCTCTCGGCCGCGTCGTAGGAGACCTCCTCGCCGCGCTGAGAGCGGCGGAACTGGTCGATGCAGGCGTTGCGGGCGATCTCGTACAGCCACGGCTTGAAGGCGATCGGGCGATCGGTGTCGCGCATCCGCCGCAGCGCCGACATGAAGACCTCCTGCGTGATGTCCTCCGCGCGCGCGTGGTCCTTGCACATCCGCTGCACGTAGCCCGAGATCGGGCCGCGGTAGCGCTCGTAGAGCTGCTCGAAGGCGGCGTCATCCCCGTGGCGCGTGGCCGCCACGAGCTGACCGTCCGGACACTCCCGCGCCGGCCTGGCCGCAATTGCGATCGCACTCGTTCCCCTGCTCATCACTACCCCCATGTGACTTCCTTGTCGGCAGGGTTCCCGATGCCCCGCCAAGAAGCGGGAACTGTAGCGTTTATTTGAAGAACCGCCAAGAAACTTCTTTACGGATCGAACCATGGCCCCCACGCACGAGATCGTCGCCTTCCTCGACGAGCTGCTGGACCCCGGCGCCTTCGCGGACTACTGCCCGAACGGGCTTCAGGTCCCGGGGCGCGCGGAGGTCGAGCGCGTCGCGACCGGCGTCTCCGCGTCGCTCGAGCTCTTCGAGCGGGCCGTCGCCGCCGAGGCGGGACTGGTGCTGGTCCACCACGGGGTCTTCTGGGACAAGGCGCCGCGCGCGCTCTCGCCCGCGGGCGCCTCGCGGCTGCGCACCCTGCTGGCTGCGGACGTCAACCTCGTCGCCTACCACCTGCCGCTGGACGCCCATCCGGAGGTCGGCAACAACGCGCTGCTGGCCGACGGGCTCGGCGCCACAGCGCGCGAGCCGTTCGGCGAGCACGGTGGGCGCGCCGTCGGCGTCGCCGCCCGCTTCGCCGGGGACGGCATCGAGGCCGGCGAGCTGGTCGCCCGCATCGGCGAGCTGACGGGCCGCGACCCGCTCGTCTTCGACGACGGTCCCGCGCGCGTGCGGTCGCTGGGGATCGTGTCGGGCGGCGCCGCCGGCGACCTCGAGGCGGCGATCGCGGCCGGCCTCGACGGCTTCCTCACCGGCGAGCCGTCGGAGCCGGCGATGACCACGGCGCGCGAGGCCGGCGTCCACTTCATCGCGGCCGGGCACTACGCAACCGAGACCTTCGGCGTGCGCTGCCTCGGCGAGCTGCTGGCCGAGCGCTTCGGCATCGCACACGAATTCATCGACGTGCCGAACCCGGTCTAGGGAAATCGGGGCAACCGGGGGAGTCGGGCCGCTCTTTGCGGGCATTTCGTCGGCTCACGTTGAGCGTATCCGCACGAAGGTATATACCTCCGGGTCCACCAGGCAGATCGACGAGAGGGGTCCCATCCGATGTCTATCCACCTGACGCCCACCGAACTCGCGCGCGAGGCCGGCATGACAAACGGTCGCGAGGTCATCACCAAGTGCATGGAGATGGGCGTCCCGATCTTCGAAGGCCGGATCGACAAGACTCTCTTCCTCATCAGCCTCCGCGAATACGCGGCCGCACCGCAGCAGCAGGCCGCCTCGGCCTGACCTGAGCCGCGCTTAGGCTCGCCGTCTAGACTCTCTCCCACTCGACACCGGAGGGAGAGTGATGGAGGCTACGACCGCAGCCACCGGGCGGGCGACGACGGGCTCGAAGACGATCGCCGACCTGCTCACGCGGGCCGCCAAGCAGTACGGCGATCGCCCGGCGCTGCGACAGAAGCGCGACGGGGAGTGGCACGACGTCAGCTACGCCGAGGTCGGCGAGATCGTGTCGGAGATCGGCCGCGGGCTGCTTGCGCTCGGCGTCGAGCCGGCCGAACGCGTCTGCATTCTCGCCAACACGCGCCCCGAGTGGACCTACTGCGACTTCGCGATCTCCGCGACGGGCGCGACCGTCGTCCCGATCTACCCGACGAACTCCCCGGAGGAGTGCGAGTGGGTGGCGGGCAACTCCGGTGCCCGCGCGATCGTCTGCGAGGACGCCGCGCAGGTCGCCAAGATCGTGGCCGTCCGCGAGCGACTGCCGGACCTCCACACCATCGTCGTGATCGACCCCGCCGGCGACGTCGCCGACGCCGTGTCGCTCGACGAGGTGCGCGAGCGTGGCCGCGGCATCGATGAGTCGGAGCTCGAGGAGCGCGCCGCCGCGGTGACGACGGAAGACGCCTTCACCTTCATCTACACCTCCGGCACGACCGGGCCGCCCAAGGGCTGCGTGCTCTCGCACGGCAACTACCGTGACGTGTTGAACATGTGCGAGACGATCGACGTGGTGCGCGGCGACGAGTCCGTCTACCTGTTCCTCCCCCTCGCCCACGCGTTCGCGCTGCTGATCCAGCTGCTGACGTTCGACGTCGGCGGCACGATCGCGTACTTCGGCGGCGACCCCAAGCAGATCGTGCCTGAGCTGGCGGAGACCACGCCGACCTACTTCCCGTCGGTCCCCCGCATCTTCGAGAAGATCTACACGCTCGCCTCAACCAGCATCAAGGAGAAGATCCCCGAGGAGCAGTTCGACGCGATGGTCGCGCTCGGCGTCAAGGTCCGCGACCTGCAGGCCCGCGGCGAGCCCGTTCCGCCGGAGCTCCAGGAGCCCTTCGACCAGGCCGACGAGCAGGTGTTCGCGAGCGTGCGCGCCATGTTCGGCGGCCGGCTGCGCCAGGCCGTCACGGGCGCCGCGCCGATCGCGAAGGAGATCCTCGAGTTCTTCTACGCCGGCGGCGTGCCCGTCCTCGAGGGCTACGGGATGACCGAGACGGCGACGGTCGCCACCTACTCGACCATCGAGGAGCACAAGTTCGGCACGGTCGGGAGGCCGCTACCCGGTGTCGAGGCGAAGATCGCCGAGGACGGCGAGCTGCTGCTGAAGGGCGCGAACATCTTCAAGGGCTACTACCGCAACGACGACGCCTCGCTTCGGGGCGATCGTGGACGGGTGGCTGCACACCGGCGACCTCGGCTCCGTCGACGAGGACGGCTACGTGTCGATCACGGGCCGCAAGAAGGACATCATCATCACCGCCGGCGGCAAGAACCTGACCCCGGCCAACATCGAGAACGACCTCAAGCAGTCGCGCTGGATCTCGCAGGCCGTGATGTACGGCGACCGCCGACCGTTCCCGGTCGCGCTGGTCACGCTCGACTCCGAGGAGATCATGCCGTGGGCGAAGGAGCAGGGGCTGAGCGACGACGTCGCCGCCCTGTCGCGGGACCCGAAGGTGCACGAGCTGATCCAGGGCGTGCTCGACAAGGTCAACGAGCGCTACGCCCAGGTCGAGCAGGTCAAGAAGTTCGCGATCCTCGATCACGACCTCTCGCAGGAGACGGGAGAGTTGACGCCGACGCTGAAGGTCAAGCGCAACGTCGTCAACGAGAAGTACGCCGACGTGTTCGACTCGCTCTACGCGTCATAGCGCCCGCTCGCGGTCTCATCATGAAGACCGACCCAACCGATACCGGCGGGCTGTTCACCGGGCGCCGGCCCGGTACGCGGCCGGTGAAGTACCGGCGCCTGCCTGAGTTCAAGGACGAGCGCCGGCGCCACGTCGACCGGGTCCTCGCCGGCGCGATGCTCGTGTTCATGGCGGTGATCGTGATGTTGTTCTGGGGTCCGTTGCCGGTCGCCTGGATGTGGGTCGGGTCCCAGGCCGACTACCTCTCGGGGAGCACCTTCCTGGGCATCATCGTCGCGTTCATGGGGCTGTTGTTCACGTTGCTGCTGGGCCTGGTGCTCGCGCGCAAGCTGGACGTGGCGTGGATCCTCGTCCGCCGCGCCGGCGGGGTCGACCAGCGACAGGGCGCGCTCGGGCGGGTTTTCGCTGTCGCCTCGGTGCTCGGCGCTCTGGTCTTCGGCGCCTGGCTGCTGCTGTTCAGCGGCGCGGAGTTCGCACCCGTCGGCATCAACATCTGAGCCCGCCGCGCCGGGATGGGCCTGCTCGACTACTACAAGCAGTTTGAGGCGCTGTCCGACGAGGAGGTCAGCCAGGAGCTGCGCGCCCGCGCCGAGGAGCGCCGGCGGCGCGCCCTCGCCCGCATCGACTCGCTCGACCTGTCCAAGACGACCTGGCACGAGTTCCCCCACCCGGACGTGGTGGCGGCGGTGACCTTCGCGGTTCGTCGTGGGATCAACCGCTCGTCGAACCCCGAGGCGCACGAGCTGCGCCACGAACTGGCCATGCGGCTGGGGATCGAGCCCGACCGGGTCGTCGCGGGGAACGGGGCCGCCGGGCTGCTGCACGCCGCGGCCGGCGCGCTGCTGGGCGAGGGCGACGAGCTGGTCACGCC
Source organism: uncultured Actinomycetes bacterium (assembly GCA_963725645.1). Taxonomy (GTDB): domain Bacteria; phylum Actinomycetota; class Thermoleophilia; order Solirubrobacterales; family Solirubrobacteraceae; genus JALYZC01. The sequence goes on along the minus strand of CAVRZD010000006.1, from coordinate 472,869 downwards.
GTGGCCGTCCTACCCGCTCTATCCGCTGATGGCGCGTGACGCCGGCGCCCGGGCGGTGCCGGTGCCGGGCTTCGAAGCGGACGCGCTCGCAGCGGCCGTGAACGACCGCACCCGCGTGCTGGTGATCTGCAATCCCAACGACCCGACCGGCGGGCACCTCCGCTCGGACGAGCTCGACGCGTTGCTGCGCGGCCTGCCCGAGCGGATCAGCGTGCTGCTCGACGAGGCGCTGGTGGACTTCGTCGACGACGAGCCGGGCGGAGGGACACTCGCGCTGCTCGACGACCATCCGCGGCTGCTCCTGTTCCGCACGTTCTCGAAGGTCTACGGCCTGGCCGGACTGCGCGTCGGCTACGCCGTCGGGGCCGAGGGCAGCGAGTCGCTGCTGCGCCGGCTCGCGCCGCCGCTCGGGCTGGCCGAGCCTCAGCAGGCGGGCGCGCTGGAGGCGCTGCACGCCTGCTCCGGGCAGGTGGCGGCGCGCCGCGAGCAGGTCGTGGTCGAGCGCCGCCGCCTGCTCGACGAGCTCACGTCGCTCCCGGTCGACGCCGCCCCGAGCCAGGCCAATGTGCTCTGGCTGCGAGCACCGGGCCTGACGGGCCTCGAGCTGACGGACCGGCTGCGGCGCGGCGGTGTGCTGGTGGCGCCCGGAGCGGCGGTCGGCGCCGACGAGCACGTGCGCGCGACGATCCAGAGCCAGCCCGCCTCGGACCGCCTCCTGCGGGCCCTGCGCTCGGCGCTGTAGGCGGGTCTAGTCGCCCGAGGACTGGCGCAGCAGGGCGCCCGTCGTCTGCTCGAGGATCTTGCGCCAGGCCCGCGTGCGCTCCTTCTCGGCGGAGAAGTGCTTGACCACCTTGCGCACGCGCGTCGCCGACAGCTCGATCCCGTGGCGCTCGCAGATCTCGCGGAAGTGCTCGTAGTCCTTGGCGAGCTTGAGGGTGACCGACTCGAAGCCGTGGCGGGCGATGTCGACCCGCGACGCGAAGTTCATGACGCTCGTCTGGAACATCAGCTCGTCGTCGGGCTCGGGCTCGATCAGCACGATGTCGACGCCGGGGTAGCGCTGCTCCCACTGGCGCGCGATCTCGTGCAGGCGCTGGTAGGCCAGCAGCTTGAAGGCCTGGTAGCCGATCTGCGGGAAGCCCATGTCCGACACGCGCCGCACGCGCGACCCGAAGAGCGTCGGCACCTTCTTCTTGAAGTCGTTGACGAACGGGACGAGCGGGTTGACGACGACGACGAACTTCGCCCCCGCCTCGACCGCGATGTCGATGTTGGTCGTCGACACGATCCCGCCGTCCACCAGCTCGCGCTCCTTGACCTCGACGGGCTTGTAGACCATCGGGAGGGCGGCGGACGCGCTGACGCCCGTCGAGATCGGTACGTCGTCCCAATCGTTGGCCCCGAACACGATGCGCTCGCAGGTGTCGAGGTCGGTCGCCGCCAGATAGAGCTCGTTCTCGAGCAGGCGGAAGTCGTTGGTCCGGTCCGGGTCCGACAGGACCGTGCGCATGTAGCGCTCGATCCCGGCGCTCGAGTACGCGCCCGAGGGCAGCACCTCCGCCAGCTCGAGGATCACGTCCATCGCGGAGATCTGCCCCAGCTGGCCCGCGAACGAGCGGACGAGGCCGAGCGTGCGGAACGGGAGCTTCACGGCGCTGGAGGCGAACTCGAGCATGTTGGGCCGCAGCAGCTGGCCGACGTCGACGTCGCGGAACGCGGTCGGCACCTGTCGGTTGACCACCCGCATCATCTCCTCGGGGGTGATCCCGTTCGCAGCCAGCGCCGCCACGAACGAACCCGCGCTCGTGCCGACGTACACGTCGAACTGGTTGACCGTGCGGTTGACCGACAGCAGGTCCAGCGCGCGCAGCGCGCCGATCTCGTAGACCCCGCCCGTGAAGCCGCCGCCGCCGAGCACCAGAGCTGTCTTGGAGCGCTGGCGCCTGCGGCCCGACCGTCCGGGGGCCGCCTTGCCCCGCGTCGTGCCTTGGGCTTCGAGCTTGACGACCTTGCCCATGACGAACATACAGTCTAGGGCGCGCGCGAGACGCGTGACGCAGGCGTCATCGAGGCGACGGCCGGGACGCTTCGCCGGCGCTTACAGAAACATGCTTGGCTCCGGTGTGTTTGCAGGCAAAGATGCGCGCAGCCCGCTTTCTCGCGCCCGCGGCGGCCGTCCTCGTGGCGATCGCCACGAATGCGCCCTCCGCGTCGGCAGACGCGGCCCTGCGCTCGGCGCTCGGCAGCCAGCTCGCGCCGGCCGGCTCGCGCTCCGGGGCCCATGTCGTCGACGCCACGACCGGGCAGGTGCTGTTCAGCCGGCGCGCGGGCCGGGCGCTGACTCCGGCCTCCAACGAGAAGATCTACACGACCGGAAGCGCGCTGCTGCGCTTCGGCGCGACCGCGCGGCTGCGTACGGCGGCACTCTCCGCGGCCCCGCTCGACGGGTCCGGCACGCTGACCGGGTTCCTCTACCTGCGCGGCGGCGGCGACCCCACCTTCGGCAGCGCGTCCTACGTGGCCAACAACTACGGCACGGGCGCGACGGTGGAGGACCTGGCGCGCGGCCTCTACAACGCCGGGCTGCGCAGCGTGGCGGGCGCCGTCGTCGGCGACGAGAACTTCTTCGACCATCTCCGCGGCACCGCGCCCTACGGGTTCCGGCGCGCAGGCGACATCGAGGGGCAGCTGAGCGGGCTGTCGTTCAATCGCGGCTACAGCGGCGGCGGCTTCCAATCCGATCCGGCCCTGTTCGCCGCACAGCGGCTCACCTCGGCCCTGCGCGCCCAGGGCGTGAAGGTCGCGAGCTCGGCGCGCACCGCCGCCACGCCGGCCGGCGCGCGCGAGCTCGCGCACGTGGACTCGCCGCCGATCGCCACGCTCGTGCGGCTGACCAACCGGCCCTCGGACAACTACTTCGCGGAGACGCTGATCAAGGACCTCGGTGCCCGGTTCGGCGGCCAGGGCTCGACCGCCGCCGGGGCGCGCGTGGTCAAGACGGCGCTCGCGCGCTTCGGTGTCCGGCCGACGGTCATCGACGGCTCGGGGCTGTCCTACGGGGACCGCACGACCGCGCGCCAGGTCGTCACGTTCCTCACCGGGCTGCGGCGCAGCGCCGCCGGCAGCGCGTTCGACGGCTCGCTCGCCGGCGCCTGCCGCAGCGGCACGCTGGGCGGGCGCATGTGCGGCACCGCCGCGTCGGGCAACTGCCGCGGCAAGACGGGCACGCTGACGGCGGTGTCCGCGCTGTCGGGCTACTGCCGCGCCCGCAACGGCCACACGATCGTGTTCTCGATCCTGATGAACGGCGTCGACGTGGGGCGCGCGCGCTTCCGTCAGGACAACATGGCGGCGGCGATCGCCCGCTCGCGCGGGTAGCCCGCTAGCCGCCGTCGATCAGCCCGCGCAGGCCGGGCTCGTCGATCACCTCGACCTCGAGGCGCTCGGCCTTCTCCAGCTTGGATCCGGGCGACTCGCCCGCCACGAGGTAGTCCGTCTTCTTCGACACCGATGACGTGACGCGGCCGCCCGCCGCGAGGATGCGCTGGGTGGCGTCCTCCCTCGTGAGATCCGGCAGCGTGCCCGTGAGCACGAACGTCTTCCCCGACAGCGGGCCCTCGCCGGGCGGCGGGCCCTCCTCCTCCATCCTCAGGCCCTGCGTCGCCAGGTCCTCGATCAGCGCGGCGACCTGCGGGTCCGCGAGCTGATCGTGGATGAGCTGCGCGACGATCGGGCCCACGCCGGGCGTCTCGGCGATCTGGTCCGGCGTGGCGGCCCGCAGAGCGTCCATCGAGCGGAATTGCTGGGCGAGGCTGCGGGCGGTGACGAACCCGATCTCCTCGAGGCCCAACGCGGCGAGCACGACCGCGAACGGGCGCTCGCGCGAGGCGTCGATCGACGTGATCAGGTTGCGCGCCGACACCTCGCCAAACCCCTCGAGCTCCATCAGCTGCTCGGGCGTCAATCGGTAGAAGTCGGCGGCGGTGCGCACCAGCTCCGCGCGCTGCAGCTGCGAGATCTGCTTCTCCCCGAGGCCGTCGATGTCAATGGCCCAGTGCTTGAGGAGCTGCCAGCGGCGGCCGGGACAGTCGCGGTTCGGGCACTTCGTGAACACCCCGTCGCCCTTGACCGTCGGGGTCTTGCAGATGGGGCAGCGCTTCGGCGGCTTGGGCGCGCGCGCCCGGCCCTCGCGCTCGGCCTCGTGCGGCGCGGGCGAGAGGACCTGCGGGATGACGTCCCCAGCGCGCAGCACGATCACCTGGTCGCCGGGGCGCACGTCCTTGCGCGCGAGGTCCTCCTCGTTGTGCAGCGTCGCGAGCTTGACCGTCACGCCGGCGACGTGGACCGGCTCCAGCACGGCGAACGGGTGCAGGTCGCCGAGCTTCCCCGGGTTCCACTGGATGTCCTTCAGCGTGGTGACGGCGGTGGTCGGCGGGAATTTCCACGCGATGGCGGCCCGCGGCTCGCGGCCGACCACGCCGAGGCGCCGCTGGAGCTCGTGGTCGTCGACCTTCACCACCACGCCGTCGATCTCGAAGTCCAGCGAGCCGCGGCGCTCCTGCCAGGCCAGGCACTGGGCCACGACGTCCTCCTCGCTGCGCAGCAGCTTGACGTCGCCGTTGACGCGGAAGCCGTGCTCGCGCAGCCACGTCAGCACCTCCCAGTGCGTGGGGAGCTCGATGCCCTCGGTCGCCCCGATCCCGTAGCACCACATCGACAGCGGCCGCGCCGCCGCCAGCGCCGGGTCGAGCTGGCGGATGGTGCCGGCGGCGGAGTTGCGCGGGTTCATGAACGTCGACTCGCCGGCCTCGGCGCGGCGCTCGTTGAGCGCGGCGAAGTCCGGCAGGGACATGTAGATCTCGCCGCGGACCTCGATCACCGGCGGCGCGTCCTCGATGCGGAGTGGGATCGAGCCGATCGTGCGCAGGTTGTGGGTGACGTCCTCGCCGATCTCGCCGTTGCCGCGGGTAGCCCCGCGCTCGAGCACGCCGTCGCGGTAGATCAGCGAGATCGCCAGGCCGTCGATCTTGGGCTCGGCCACGAACTCGAAGTCGGGATCCTCGATGCCCTCGCGGGCCAGGTGGTTGCGCATCCGCTCGATCCACGCGCGCAGCTCCTCCTCGCTGCGCGCGTTGCCCAGCGAGAGCATCGGCTGGAGGTGGCGGACCTTCTCCAGCTTGGACACGGGCTCGGCGCCGACGCGCTGGGTGGGCGAGTCGGGCGTGAGCAGCTCCGGGTGCTCGGCCTCGAGCGCGCGCAGCTCGTCGAGCAGTACGTCGTAGGCGTCGTCGCCGATCTCGGGGTCGTCGAGGACGTAGTAGCGGTGCGCGTGATGGTCGAGCTCCTTGTGGAGCTTGGCCGCACGCGCCCGAGCTGCCTTCGGGACGCTCACTCGATCTCGTCGGCCGCCGGCTCGAGCAGGCGGGCGAGGTCGTAGCGGGCCAGCGCGTCCATGCCCTCGCGGTCGGTGAGGTCGAAATGGACGGGCGTCACCGCGATGCGCCCGGCCGCGACCGCGGCCAGGTCGGTGCCCGCCTCGTCGACGTGGTCGGGCGCCTCCCCGTAGATCCGGTACTGGCGACGCCGGCCGCCCTCCTCCTCCTCGCCGGCCGGCTCGAGCTCGTCGCGGTAGATTCGCTTGCCCAACCGGGCGACCTCGACCCCGTGCGGCTCGCCCGCCGGGACGTTGATGGACAGCAGCGTGCCCGCCGGCAGCGGCACCGACTCCAGCTCGGCGACGATGCGCGCGGTGAACGCCGCGGCGGTGGCGAACTCGAAGCGATGGCCGACGCGGAAGTCCAGCTCGCGCGCGTGAGACTGCTGGGACACCGCGATGCCCGGGAGCCCCAGCACGAGGGCCTCCAGCGCCGCGGCCACCGTACCCGAGTAGGTGATGTCATCGCCGAGGTTGGACCCGTGGTTGACGCCGGAGACGACGAGGTCGGCCTTGAAGCCGTCGATCAGGCCGAGCCGCGCGAAGCGGACGCAGTCGACGGGCGTGCCGTCGGTGGCGTAGCCGACCGTCCCGTCCCCGAAGTCCACTTCCTCCACCCAGAGAGGCCGTCGCGTGGTGATCGACCGCGCCGTGGCGGAGCGGTTGCTGTCCGGCGCGATCACCTCCAGGGCAACCCCTGGGACCTCGAGGAGGGCCCTCCGCAGCGCCTGGAGGCCCTCGGCCTCGATCCCGTCGTCGTTGGTGAGCAGGACGTTCACGAGTCCTGAGGGTAGGACACCGAGGCGAAGTACAGCCCGTGCGGCGGGGCGGTCGGGCCGGCCCGGCGGCGGTCGGCGCCGTCGAGCAGCTCGGCGAAGTCCGCGGCCCCGCGGCGGCCACTGGCGACCTCAAGCATGGTGCCGACCAGGACGCGGTTCATGTGACGCATGAAGGCGTCGGCCTCGATCCAGAACTCGAGCAGGTCGTCGTGGTCGACCCACTCCGCGCGCAGCACCTCGCGCTCGAAGTGGACGTGCTCCGTGTCCGTCGGGGTGAAGGCCGTGAAGTCGTGCGGGCCGGGCAGCGCGGCGGCGCAGGCGTGCAGGGCGTCGCGGTCGAGGCCGTGGCGCCACCACAGCGCGCGCCCGCGCTCGAAGGCGTCGCGAGTGCGCCGGTGCAGCAGCCGGTAGCAGTAGGTGCGCGACAGGGCGTCGCGCCGCGCGTCGAAGCCGTCGGGCGCGGGGACGCTGTCGAGCACCGCAATCGCGGACGGGAGCAGCGCGTTGAGGCTGACCGGGTCGAGCGCCTCGTCGTCGTAGGAGGCCACCTGGCCCCAGGCGTGCACGCCGGCGTCGGTGCGGCCGGCGACGGTCACCGGTGTCGGCCGCCCGAGGATCCGGCCGAGCGCGCCCTCGACCTCGCCCTGGATCGTGCGCTCCCCGGGCTGGGTAGCCCAGCCGGCGAACGGGCCGCCGTCGTACTGGAGGAGCAGCCTCGAGGTCACGCCGCGAGCGCGCGGGCGGCGTCCTCGAGGCGATCGTCGCCCCAGAAGAGCTCGTCGCCAAGGGCGACCGTGGGGACGCCGGTCACGCCGCGGCGGATCGCCTCGTCGGTCGCCGAGCGCAGGCGCGCCTTGACTTCGGGGGTCGCCACGGCGGCGCGGACCTTGGCGCCGTCCAGCCCGCATGCCTCCGCCGCGCCGATGACCACGTCGGGGTCGTCGAGCGCGACGCCCTCGGCGAACGCCAGGCGGTACAGCTCGAACGTCAGCTCCCTCCCGCGATCGTGGTCGAACGCGTACAGCACGGCCCGCAGCGGGAGCACGGAGTAGCTCTCGGCCGGCCAGCCCGGCGGCCAGCGGATCGGCGGCAGCCCGCGCTCGCGGGCGCGCTCCGCGATCTCGGCCTGACCGGCCGCGCGGGTATCGTCGCGCAGAGACCACGGCACCTTGCCGATCGCCCCGATCAGCGCCCCGAAGGCGATCGGCTGCCAGTGCGCCTCGACCTGCAGGGTCTCGTCCACCCGCAGTGCGGCGAGGTAGGCGTAGGGCGAGCTGAGGTCGTAGTAGAAGGTCGCGCGCCGGTCGCTCACCGGCTCACACCAGCTCGAGATAGACCATCTCCGTCGCGTCGGAGCGGCGGGGGCCCAGCTTGAGGATGCGCGTGTAGCCACCGGGGCGGTCGGCATACCGCGGCGCAACCTCCTCGAACAGCTTGTAGACGACGAACTTGTCCTGCCCCAGCGCCGACAGCGCCTCCCGGCGGGAGTGCAGGTCGCCCCGCTTGGCCAGCGTGATCAGCTTCTCGACCTCGGGCTTGACCGCCTTGGCCTTGGCCTCGGTGGTCTTGATGCGCTCGTGGTCGATGACCTCCTTGGCGAGGTTGCGCAGCAGCGACCGGCGATGCGACGCGCTGCGCGACAGCTTGTGCCGGCTCTTCTGGTGACGCATGGCTCGGGGAAGACTACGCGGCGCGCAGCTCCAGGCCGCGGGCGCGCAGCGTCTCGACGACCTCGTCGATCGACTTCTTGCCGAAGTTCGGGATCGCCGCCAGCTCGCCCTCGGTCTTGCCGATCAGCTCGCCGACGGTCTGAATCCCCGCGCGCTTGAGGCAGTTGTAGGAGCGCACGCCGAGCTCCAGCTCCTCGATCAGGATGTCGTCGTGGACGCTGCCGCCGGCCGGCGCCGCCGCAGCGGGGCCGCCCGCGCCGGCGGGGACCGCCTCGAGCTGACCGCCTGCGCCCGCGCCCAGCGGGGTGATCTCCGCGTCGGTGAAGATCGCCAGGTGCGACATCAGGATCTCGGCCGCCGCCCGCAGCGCCGCCTGGGGCTCGAGCGAGCCGTCGGTCTCGATGTCGAGCGTGAGCTTGTCGTAGTCGGTCCGCTGCCCGACGCGGGCCTGCTCGACCGCGTAGGCCACGCGGCGCACGGGCGAGAAGATCGAGTCGATCGGGATCACGCCGATCGGCTGGTCGGGCGACTTGTTGTCCTCGGCCGGAACGTAGCCGCGCCCGCGGCCGATCGTCAGGTAGAGCTCGAGCTTGGTCTTCTTGTCGAGCGTCGCGATGTGCGCGTCGGGGTTGAGGATCTCCACCCCCGACGGCAGGTCGATGTCGGCCGCCGTTATCTCTCCTGGCCCCGTGACCACGAGCGGCGCCTCGATCTCGGTCGCGTCCGAATGCATCCTGCAGACGATGCCCTTGAGGTTGAGCACGATGTCCGTCACGTCCTCCTTGACGCCCTTGACGGTCGAGAACTCGTGGGCGACGCCCTCGATCCGCACGCTCGTCACGGCCGCGCCGGCCAGCGAGGACAGCAGCACGCGCCGCAGCGAGTTGCCGAAGGTGTAGCCGAACCCGCGGTCCAGCGGCTCGACCGTGAACGAGCCACGGTTGTCCTCGACGTTCTCGGCGGTGATCCGGGGGACTTGGAAGTCAAGCATCAGGGTCCTAACGTTGCTTTGGGTTGGTTGCGCCGCCTGCCGCGGCGCCGGGGGGAAAGCCTCTTACTTGGAGTACAGCTCGACGATGAGCTGTTCCTGCACCGGAGCGGCGATCTCCTTGCGCTCCGGCCTGCGCAGCACCTTCGCGGTCAGTGCGTCGTGGTCGGCCTGCAGCCACGCGGGCACCTGGCCGGTGAGCTCGGTCGCGTCGCGGATGACCTGCTCGGCCGGGGTGCCGGCCTTGACGGCGATCACGTCGCCCTCGCGCAACTGGTAGGAGGGGATGTCGACGCGACGGCCGTTGACGGTCCAGTGGCCGTGCCGGACGAGCTGGCGGGCCTGGCGGCGCGAGGCGGCGAAGCCGAGGCGCACGAGCACGTTGTCCAGCCGGCTCTCGAGCATGGAAAGCAGGTTCTGGCCGGTGATGCCGGCCTGGCGGCTGGCCTTCTCGTAGTAGTGGCGGAACTGCTTCTCCTGCACGCCGTAGTAGCGCCGCGCCTTCTGCTTCTCGCGGAGCTGGACGCGGTACTCGCTCTGCTTCTGGCGTCCCCGGCCGTGCTCGCCGGGCGGGTACGAGCGCCGCTCGACGCCGCACTTGTCGGTCAGGCAGCGCTCGCCCTTGAGGAAGAGCTTCTGGCCCTCGCGACGGCACTGCTTGCACTGGGGGGAGGTGTCGCGGGCCACGGTTCAGACCCTCCGTCGCTTCCGGGGCCGGCAGCCGTTGTGCGCCTGCGGAGTGACGTCCTTGACCGCGGTGACCTCCAGGCCCGCGGCCTGCAGCGAACGAATCGCGGTCTCGCGCCCGGAGCCGGGGCCCTTGACGTAGACCTCGACCTTCTGGAGGCCCTGCTCCATGCCCTTGCGGGCGGCCGCGTCGGCGGTCACCTGGGCGGCGAACGGGGTCGACTTGCGCGAGCCCTTGAAGCCGGCGCCGCCGGCGGACTCCCATGCGAGCACGTTGCCCTCACGGTCGGTCAGCGACACGATCGTGTTGTTGAAGGACGTCTTGATATGCGCCTGGCCGACCGGGATGTTCTTCTTGACCTTCCGGCGGCCTCCGCGCGCGGGTCTCTTGGGCGCGGGCATTACTTCTTGACGGCCTTCTTCTTCCCGGCCACCTGCATGCGGCGCGGGCCCTTGCGCGTGCGGGCGTTGGTCTTGGTCCGCTGGCCGCGAACGGGCATGCCGCGGCGGTGGCGCAGGCCGCGGTAGCAGCCGATCTCCATGAGGCGCTTGACGTTCTGCGAGCGCTCGCGGCGGAGGTCGCCCTCGACCGTCAGGTTCTGCTCGATCGCCTCGCGCAGCTTGACCACCTCGTCGTCGGTCAGGTCGCGGACGTAGGTGTCGGGGCTGATGCCGGTGTCGGCGAGCAGCTTGCGGGCGGTCGGCTGGCCGATGCCGTAGACGTAGGTCAGGCCGACCTCGACGCGCTTGTTCAACGGGATGTTGATGCCTGCGATTCGCGCCATGCCTACCCCTGCCGCTGCTTGTGCCGCGGGTTCGAGCAGATCACCAGCACCGCGCCATGGCGGCGGATGATCTTGCACTTCTCGCACATCGGCTTGACCGACGGTCGTACCTTCATGGGCCCTTTCGAATGGAGTCCGGCGGCGCGGCTCTGGCCGCCGTTGCGGCGGCCGCTACCGCGGCGCGGAACACTGCCTGCAGAAAGAAATCGCGCTCCGGGGAGCGCACCGAGGGATGATAGCAGCGAGAGGCGGGCCATCCGGGGCCGCCGGGACCGTTTCTCGGCGCCTCTCAGGCGGCCGCGCGCTTCCCGTCGGCGTGCCAGGGGGTGAGGACGCGCGGGCCCTCGGCCTCGATCGCGATGGTGAACTCGAAGTGGGCCGCGAGCGAGCCGTCCTGGGAGAAGATCGCCCAGTGATCGTCGCCCATTCGCACGGCGTGGCGGCCCGCGGTGACCATGGGCTCGACCGCCAGGACCATGCCCTCCTCGAGCAGCGGACCCTTGCCCGGGTCGCCGAAGTTGGGGATCTGCGGATCCTCGTGCATGTCGCGGCCGATGCCGTGCCCGACGAGCGATCGCACGACCGAGAAGCCCTCCCCCTCGACGTGCGCCTGTACCGCGTGCGAGACGTCGCCGAGACGGTTGCCGGCCCGGCACTGCTCCACGGCCGCGAGCAGGCCGCCCTCGGTGGCGGCCAGCAGCCGGTGCGCAATCGGAGAGACCGGGCCGACGGGGAACGTGCGGGCGGCGTCCGCGACCCACCCGTCGAGCACCACGCCCACGTCCACGGACAGGATGTCCCCGCGCGAGAGCTTGTACGGGCCCGGAATGCCGTGGACCACCATCGAGTTGGGCGACGTGCAGATGGAGCCGGGGAAGCCTCGGTAGCCCTTGAAGGCTGGCTCGGCGCCGTGGGAACGGATGAACTTCTCCGCCGCCTCGTCGAGCTCGCCGGTGGTGACCCCGGGACGGATCTTCCCTCCCAGCAGGTTCAGGGTCTTGACGAGCACGCTTCCGGCCGCCGCCATCTTGTCGATCTGCTCCGGCGTCTTCTTGACGATCACAGCTTCTCCTCGAGGCGCAGCGTCGCCAGCGTGGCGCGGATGTGGTCGTGGACCTCGGTCGTGCCGCGAGTGCCGTCGAAGCGGCGCAGCAGCCCGCGCTCCTCGTAGTAGTCGATCAGCGGCTTGGTCTGATCGTGGTAGACCTCGAGCCGGCGCTTGACCTTCTCCGGGGCGTCGTCCTCGCGCAGCACGAGCCGGGCGCCGTCGAAGTCGCACTTCCCCTCGTGCTTGGGCGGGTCGAAGTCGACGTGGTAGACGTGCTCGGGGTTCTTCACGCACAGCCGGCGCCCCGAGATGCGGCGAATGACCTCCTCGTCGGGCGCGTCGATGAGCAGCACCGCGGTGATGCTGCGGCCGAGGCGGTCCATCTCGGCCTCCAGCGCCTCGGCCTGCGGGATCGTGCGCGGAAACCCGTCCAGGATGAAACCGTCGGCCGCCTCCTCGGAGTTGATGCGCTCCACGATCAGCCTGATGATGAGCTCGTCGGGGACCAGGTCGCCGTGGTCCATGTACTTTGCGACCTCCTGGCCGAGCTCGCTGTCCTCTTCCTTCTCGGCTCGGAACATGTCCCCGGTGGCGATGTAGGGCAGCCGGAAGTCCTCGCGCAGGCGCTGCGCCTGCGTGCCCTTGCCGGCGCCCGGGGGCCCGAGCAGGATGAGGTTGAGCTCCGACATCGGCGGTTCAGCCTACCGAGGAGAAGGGCCGGGCGGGAGGCCCGGCCGTGGTAGCTGCCGACGCGCGGCCACCGGTCTCCGGTAACCCGGAGGTGGGCGCGCGTCGGCCCGGAGCCGGATGCGTTTACCGGCCAAGGAGCGGCAGCCGGGCGTCCCGCCCGGCTCCTATTTGAGGAAGCCCTCGTAGTTGCGCATCATCAGCTGCGCCTCGAGCTGTTTCATCGTGTCCAGGGCGACGCCGACCACGATCAGCATCGAGGTGCCGCCGAAGAAGAAGTTCGCGCTCGTCTGGTTGATGAGGATCGTCGGCAGCGCAGCCACTGCGGCGAGGTACAGCGCCCCCGGGAAGGTCAATCGGGCGAGTATTCGATCCAGGAACTCGGCCGTCGGCCGCCCGGGTCTCACCCCCGGGATGAAGCCCCCGTATTTCTTCAGGTTCTCGGCCTGGTCGACCGGGTTGAAGGTGACCGCCGTGTAGAAGTAGGTGAAGAGGATGATGAATATCGACTCGCCGACGATGTAGGGCCACTTGTTCGGCGAGAAGAAGGTGGCCAGGTCCTTGGCCCAGGGAGTGTTGATGAGCTGGCCGACCGTCGGCGGGAAGGCCATGATCGAGGCCGCGAAGATCACCGGGATCACGCCGGCCATGTTCACGCGCAGCGGCAGATAGGTCTGGCCGCCCTGGGACATGCGCCGCCCGATCACACGCTTGGCGTACTGCACCGGAATGCGCCGCTGGCCCTCCTGGACGAACACGATCGCCGCGATCACCGCCAGGGCGAGGAACGGCATCATGACCTTGAACACCGGATCCGGGTTCGTCCACCACGCCTGCACGCCGTCGGGTATCCGCGACGCGATCGAGGCGAAGATCATCAGCGAGATGCCGTTGCCGATGCCGCGCTGGGTGATCAGCTCGCCCATCCACATCAGCAGCACGGTGCCCGCGGTCAGGCAGAGCACGATCAGAAACACGCGCGGGGCGGTGAAGCCCTTGACGATGTCCTGGCCCGCGCTCGTGCCGAACGAGCGGAACAGGAAGACGTAGCCGATCGACTGGGCCGCGGCCAGTGCGACGGTCAGGTAGCGCGTGTACTGCGTGATGCGCGCCTGGCCGACCTCGCCCTCCTTCTGGAGCTTCTCCAGCGAGGGCACCACGACCGTGAGCAGCTGCAGGATGATCGAGGCCGTGATGTAGGGCATGATCCCCAGCGCGAACAGCGAGAGGCGCGACAGCCCTCCGCCCGAGAAGAGGTTGAGGAAGCCGAGGATGTTCGAGCCGCCGAACTCCTTCTGGATGTCGTTGACGGCGGACGTGTTGACGCCCGGCACCGGGATGTGCGAGCCGAGCCGGTAGAGCGCCAGCATCGCCGCCGTGAAGAGCAGCTTCTTCCGGATGTCCGGGACGGTGAACGCGCTGAGGATCGTGCGTGCCACGGCGGCACAGGTTAGCCGAGGGCCGACCTCGCCAAGGCGGACGGGTCAGCCGGCCGGGCCGCTATTCGATGATCTGGCAGGTGCCGCCGGCGGACTCGATCCGCTCGCGCGCGGCGGCGCTGAACGCGTGCGCATGCACGGTCAGCGCCTTGCTCAGCTCGCCCTGGGCGAGGATCTTCACCGGGATGCCCTTGCGCTTGGCGAGACCCTTCGCCCTGAGCGTGTCGGGAGTGACCTCCGCGCCGGCGTCGAAGCGCTCCTCGAGCGCCGCAAGGTTCACCGGCTGGGTGTGGGTGCGGAAGGGCTCGAACGGCATCGACTTCTTCATGTGCGGCCCGCGCAGCTTGCGCATCCGCATGTGGATCGGGTTCTGGCCGCCCTCGAAACGGGGCCGCTGCTTGTTGCCCGAACGCGAGCCGGCGCCCTTCTCGCCGCGGCCGGCGGTCTTGCCGGTGCCCGATCCCTCGCCGCGGCCGACGCGCTTGCGCGGCCGTCGGCTGCCGCGGGGCGGCTTGATCGTGTGCAGCCCGATCCGCTCCTCGCCGCCGGCCATCAGCCCTCCTCGACCTTCACGAGGTGCGCGACGGCGTAGAGCATGCCGCGCACCTGCGGCGTGTCCTCGCGCTCGACGCTCTGGCCGATGCGGCGCAGGCCGAGCGAGCGCAGCGTGTCGATCTGGCTGCGGTTCGCGCCGTTGCGCGAGCGCTCCTGGGTGATGCGCAGCTTGGTCACGACGGCGCCTCTTCGGTCGGCGCGGCCGCGGGCTCGGCCGGCGGGGCGGCGGGCTCGTCGGGGGCCGGCTCGGCGGACCCGTCGCCCTTCTCCTCGGTGAGGCCGAGCACCTGGTCGACGGTCAGGCCGCGCAGCTCGGCGACCTCCTCGGGGGTTCGCAGCGACTGCAGCCCGGCGACCGTCGCCTTGACGAGGTTGATCGGGTTCTGCGTCCCGAGGCTCTTGGAGAGGATGTCGTTGATGCCCGCGAGCTCGAGCACGGCGCGCACGCCGCCGCCGGCGATCACGCCCGTACCGGGCGAGGCGGGCTTGAGCAGGACGCGGCCGGCGCCGAACACGCCCTCGACGCGGTGCGTGATCGTGTCGCCGTGCTTGGGGACCTTGAACAGGTTCTTCTTGGCCCGCTCGACGCCCTTCTGGATCGCCACCGGAACCTCGTTGGCCTTGCCGTAGCCGACGCCGACGATCGAGTCCTCGTCGCCGACGACGACCAGCGCCGTGAACGAGAAGCGCCGGCCGCCCTTGACCACCTTGGCGACGCGGTTGATCTCGACGACGCGCTCCTGGAGGTCGAGGCCGGCGGCGTTGATGGTTCTCCTTGGTGCCATGAGCCTGTGCAGAGTAGCGGTGGCCGCCGCCTCAGACGGTGAGCCCGGCCTCGCGGGCGCCTTCGGCAAGGGCCTTGACGCGGCCGTGGTAGCGATAGCCGCCGCGGTCGAAGACCGCGCGCTCGACGCCGGCGGCCTTGGCGCGCTCGGCCAGCCGCGCGCCGACCTTCTGGGCCTGCTCCATGCGGGGCAGCGCCTTGAGGTCGTCCTCCGTCCACGCCGCGGCCGCGACGGTGTGGCCGCGGTCGTCGTCGATCAGCTGGGCGCTGATGCCGCGGTTGGAGCGGAACACGGCGATCCGCGGCCGCTCGGCGCTGCCGCGGACCTTGGCGCGCACGCGGCGGTGGCGGCGGGCCCTCTGTTGCGGCTTCGTGGCGACGGTCATGCGCGCTTGCCCACCTTCCGGGCCACGTACTCGCCCTCGTAGCGGATGCCCTTGCCCTTGTAGGGCTCGGGCGGGCGCTGCTTGCGGATCGTGGCCGCGACCTCGCCGACGAGCTGCTTGGAGATCCCCTTCACGATCACCCGCGTGGGCTGCGGTACCTCGAACTCGATCCCGTCGGGCGCGGGAATCGAGACCGGGTGGGAGAAGCCCAGCGACAGCTCCAGCCCCTTGCCCTTGAGCTGCGCGCGGTACCCGACCCCGTGGATCTCGAGCGTCCGGGTGTAGCCGTCGGTCACACCCTCGACCATGTTGGCCACCAGCGAGCGCGTGAGCCCGTGCAGCGCGCGGTGCTCGCCGCGGTCGGTCGGGCGGCTGACGATCAGCTCCTCGCCCTCCTGGGCCACGGTGATGTCCCGCGGGATGCGCTCCGTCAGCTCGCCCTTGGGCCCGTTGACCCGCACGAGGTCGGGCTCGAGGGAGACGGTCACGCTCGTGGGCACCGGGATGGGCTTCTTACCGATTCGGCTCATCACCACACCTCGGCCACGACCTCGCCGCCGACGCCGGCCTGGCGCGCCTCGTGGCCGGTCATCACTCCGCGCGAGGTGGAGACGATCGTCGTGCCCATACCGCCCTGGACCTTCGGGATGTGGCGCGCGTCCACGTAGGTGCGGCGGCCGGGCCGCGAAACGCGGCGCAGCCCGCTGATCACCGATTGGCGGTCCTCGGTGTAGCGCAGGGTGATCGCAATCAGGTCGCCCGTGCGGCCGCGGTCGGGCGGCCGGGGCTCGTAGCCGTCGATGTAACCCTGCTCCTTGAGGATCCGCGCGAGCTGGGTGCCAAGCTTGGACGCGGGCACCTCGACGGTCTCGTGCGAGGCCGCGATCGCGTTGCGGATGCGGGTCAGGAAGTCGGCGATGGGATCGGTCATCGACATCGCGCGGTCACCAGCTCGACTTGGTCATCCCGGGGACGTAGCCGTTGTGGGCCAGCTCCCGCAGGCAGATCCGGCAGACGCCGAACTTGCGGTACACCGCCCGCGCGCGGCCGCAGCGGCGGCAGCGCGTGTAGGCGCGGGTCTTGTACTTGGGTGTGCGCCGCTGGCGCACGCGCTGTGAGGTCTTCGCCATGTAGTCCTTAATCGTCGCTGCTGCTGTCGGGTTGCTCGCCGCCCTCGGCCGCCTCGCCCTCGGCGCCCTCCTCGTCCTCCTCGGACGGGCGCTCGCGCTTGGCGTAGGCCTCGGGGTTCTCCTCCTTGAGCTGCTCGAGCGCCGCCTGCTCGGCCTCGGCGCGCGCGCGCGCCTCCTCCTTGCGGCGCTCCTCCTCGGCGGCGTCCTCCTCGGAGGCGTCGGGCCCGCCCGGCCGGCCCTCCTTCGAGAACGGCATGCCGAACGCGACGAGCAGGGCGAACGCCTCCTCGTCGCTGGCCGCGGTCGTCGTGATCGTCACGTCCAGTCCGCGGACCTGGTCGATCGAGTCGTAGTCGATCTCGGGGAAGATGATCTGCTCGCGGATCCCGATCGAGTAGTTGCCGCGGCCGTCGAACGACCGCGGGTTCAGGCCGCGGAAGTCGCGGATGCGCGGGATCGCGATCGACATCAGCCGGTCGAGGAACTCGTAGGAGCGCTCGCCGCGCAGCGTCACCGCCACGCCGACCGGCATGCCGTCGCGCAGCTTGAAGTTGGCGATCGACTTGCGCGCGCGGCGGACGCTGGGCTGCTGGCCGGCGATCGTCGCGAGCTGCTCGACCGCGGCCTCGAGCATCTTCGAGTCCTGCTTGGCCTCACCGACGCCCATGTTCAGGGTGATCTTGGTGATCCGCGGGGCCTGCATCGGGCTCGTGTAGCCGAAGCGCTTCACGAGGTCTGGCTTGATCTCGGACTCGTAGCGTTGCTTGAGGCGGGCGGTTTCAGGCATCGGGGGTCAGTCGTCGAGGCGGGTGTTGGATCGCTGCGTGACCCGGTGGCGCTTGCCCTCGCCGTCGATCTCGGTGCCGACGCGGGTGGGCTTGTCCTCCTTGGGGTCGACCGGCATGACGTTGGAGATGTGGATCGGCCCCTCCTTCTCGATCACGCCGCCGACGGTCTCGGCGCGCTGGGCGTCGCGGACCTGCTGCGGGCGCTGGTGGCGCTTGACGATGTTCAGGCCCTCCACGTAGACCTTCTGCTTCTTGGGGTCGACGCGCAGCACGCGGCCGGTCTTGCCGCGGTCCTTGCCGCCGATGACGATCACGGTGTCGTTGCGCCGGATCCGAGCCATGGTCCCTACAGCACCTCCGGGGCGAGCGAGACGATCTTCATGAAGTTGCGCTCGCGCAGCTCACGGGCCACGGGGCCGAAGATGCGGGTGCCGCGCGGGTTGTTCTGGGCGTCGATCAGCACGGCCGCGTTCTCGTCGAACGCGATGTACGTGCCGTCGTCGCGGCCGAATTCCTTGCGGGTGCGCACGACGACGGCCGTGACGACCTCGCCCTTCTTGACCGAGCCCTGTGGGCTCGCCTGCTTGACCGTCGCCACGATGATGTCGCCGACGCCGGCGTAGCGCCGGCGCGAGCCGCCGCGGACCCGGATGCAGAGAATCTCCCGCGCGCCCGTGTTGTCGGCGACGCGCAGCCGCGTCTCGTTCTGGATCATCGGGCGCGCTCCAGGACCTCGACGAGCCGCCAGCGCTTGGTGCGCGACAGCGGCCGGCTCTCGATCACGCGGACGGTGTCGCCGGCGTTTGCCTCGTTGCGCTCGTCGTGGGCGTGCAGGGTGGTCGAGGAGCGAACGATCTTCTCGTAGCGCGGGTGGCGCCGCGTGACGTCGATGCGGACGATGATCGTCTTGTCGGGCTTGTCGGACACGACGACCCCCTGGCGGACCTTCTGCCGCCCGTGGGGGCGGGCGACCGGCTCGGTCGCCGGCGTCGGGGGCGCCTCGGCCCGGCGCTGCCGTGATTTCTCGCGCGACTTCGTCCGCCAGGCGCGGCGGTGCGCGGCCTTCGTCGCGCGGGTCTGGGCACGCTCGGCCGCGCGCTCCTCGGGAGAGCGCTGCGGGCGGGTCTCGCGATGCTGCTGGCGGGCGCGCTTGCGCACTTCGCGCGGATGCGTCGGCTCCGGTTCGGCGTCCGCGGCCGCGGGTTCCTCGTCGGCCGCCGGCTCCTCCGCCTGGGGCTCCTCGGCAGGGGCCTCCTCGGCCGCCGGCTCCTCCGCGGGCGCCTCGGCCTGCGGCTCCTCGGCCTGCGGCTCCTCCGCCTCGGTCGTCTCGTTCTTCTCGTCGTCAGCCATCGTCAGTCGCTCAGTTCGCGTTCGAGTTGCAGGCCGCGCTCGTGCGCGACCGTGAGTGCACGGGCGAGGTCGCGGCGCGCGCCGCGCAGGCCCGCGGTGTTCTCCAGCTCGCCGGTGGCGTTCTGGAAGCGCAGGCCGAACAGCTCCTGCCGGGTGGTGCGGATGTGCTCGACGAGCACGTCGTCGGTCATGTCGTGAACCTCGCCGGCCTTCGCCATCAGGATCCCTCGCGCTCGACGAACTTCGTCTTCACCGGAAGCTTGTGTCCCGCCAGGCGCATCGCCTCGCGCGCGAGCGACTCGGACACGCCGGCGAGCTCGAACATCACCCGCCCGGGCTTGACCACCGCGACCCACCCTTCGGGGTTGCCCTTGCCCGATCCCATGCGGGTCTCGGCCGGCTTCTGGGTGACCGGCTTGTCGGGGTAGATGTTGATCCACACCTTGCCGCCGCGCTTGATCTTGCGTGTCATGGCGATACGGGCGGCCTCGATCTGGCGGTTGGTGATCCAGCCGCGCTCCAGCGCCTTGAGCCCGTAGTCGCCGAACTGCACGCGCACGCCGCCGCGCGCGTTGCCGCGCATGCGGCCCCGATGGTGCTTGCGGTGCTTGACGCGCTTCGGCGAGAGCATCAGCGCGTCACCTCCGGCGAGCCTCCGCCGCGCCGACCGCCACGGCCGCCGCCGCCCCCGCCGCGACCGCCGCCGCGGCCACCCGGACCGCCACCACGGCCGCCGGGACCGCCACCACGGCCGCCCGGACCGCCACCACGGCCACCCGGACCGCCACCACGGCCGCCGGGACCGCCGCGCCCGCGGCCGTCACCGCCGCGGCCGCCGCCCGCCGCGGTCGAGGGCGAGGGCGCCTCGAGCTCGGTGAGGTCCTGGCCGCTGTAGCCCTCGGGCATGATCTCGCCCTTGTTGATCCAGCACTTGACGCCGATGCGGCCGAACGTGGTGCGCGCCTCGTAGAAGCCGTAGTCGATGTCGGCGCGCAGCGTGTGCAGCGGCACGCGGCCGTCGGAGTAGCCCTCGGTGCGCGCCATCTCGGCCCCGCCGAGGCGGCCGGAGACCTGGACCTTGACGCCCTTGGCGCCCGACCGCATCGCCGAGGTCAGCGCGCGCTTCATGGCCCGCCGGAACGCGACGCGGTTCTGCAGCTGCTCGGCGATCGACTGCGCGACGAGCTTGGCGTCGAGCTCGGGGCGCTTGATCTCGAGGATGTTGACCTTGATCTGCTTGCGCGTCATCCGGTGGAGGTCCTTGCGCAGCGCGTCGACCTCGCTCCCGGACTTGCCGATCACGATGCCCGGACGGGCCGTGTGGATGTTGACCTCGACCTCGTTGGCGTCCTTGCGGATCGTGATGTCGGACAGGCCCGCGTGGGCGAGCTTGCCGGTGATGTGGTCACGGATTCGCGTGTCCTCGTCGAGGTAGTCGGAGAAGTGCTTCTCGCTGAACCAGTTCGACTTCCAGTCGTGGATGTAGCCCACGCGTAGGGACTCGGGATGAACTTTCTGACCCATGGTTAGGCGGTCTCCTTCGGCGTGAGCGTGATCGAAAGGTGGGCGGTGCGCTTGCGGATGCGGGTGGCGCGGCCCATGGCGCGCGGCCGGTAGCGCTTGAGCGTCGGGCCCTCGTCGGCGTGGGCGTCGACGATCCTCAGCTCGTCGCCCACCAGCTCGTGGTTGTGCTCGGCGTTCGCCACGGCCGACTCGAGCAGCTTGCTCCAGTCGCGCGCGGCCGATCGCGGCGCGAAGTCGAGGATCGCCCTGGCCTCCTCGACGGACTTGCCGCGGATGTGGTCGCAGACGAGCCGGGCCTTGCGGGCCGACGTGCGCACGTAGCGGGCCTGGGCGCGGACCTGTGCCGGCGTGGCCGGCGTCTCGGCGGCGCCGCGGCGGCGCGTCGCGGGCTTCGGCGCCTCGGCGTCCTTGCCCGTCGCTTCCTCGGCCTCGGGCTCGTCCGTCTTGGGCTCCTCGGCCTTGCGCTCCTCGGCCTTCGCCTTTGCCTCGCCCCCGCTCTTGGCGCGGCTCCGCCGGCGGCGCTTCGGCTTCTCCTCGGCCTCGGTGTCCTCGGCCTGGGTGTCCTTGGGATCGTCGGTCATCGCACCCTCCCGGAGGAGGCGTGGCCGCGGTAGCGCCGCGTGGGCGCGAATTCGCCGAGCTTGTGGCCCACCATCGACTCGGTCACGAAGACGGGGACGTGCTTCTGCCCGTCGTGCACCGCGATCGTGTGGCCGACCATCTCGGGAAAGATCGTGGACGTCCGCGACCAGGTCTTGACCATCTGCTTCTCGTTGCCGGCGTTCATGGCCTCGATGCGGGCGAGCAGCCGCTCCTCGACCCACGGCCCCTTCTTGGAGGATCTGCTCATCGCTTCTTCCCTCGCCTGCGGCCGCGGACGATGTAGCGGTCGGAGCGCTTGCCCTTCTTGCGCGTGCGGTACCCGAGCGTGGGCACGCCCCACGGCGTCACGGGGTGGCGACCCGCGGTCGTCGAGCCCTCGCCGCCGCCGTGCGGGTGGTCCACCGGGTTCATCGCCGTGCCGCGCGTCTGCGGGCGCACGCCCAGGTGGCGCTTGCGGCCGGCCTTGCCGATCTTCACGTTCTGGTGGTCTGCGTTGCCGATCGCGCCGACCGTCGCACGGCAGTCCGCGCGCACGAGCCGCATCTCGCCGGACGGCAGCCGCAGCGTGGCCATGCCCTGCTCCTTGGCCATGAGCTGGATCGCGGCCCCGGCCGCGCGGCCGAGCTGCCCGCCGCGGCCGGGCTCGAGCTCGACGTTGTGCACCACCGTGCCGATGGGCATCCCGGCGAGCGGCAGCGCGTTGCCGACGCTGATCTCGACGCCGGGCCCGGACTCGAGGCGGGCGCCCACGCGCAGGCGCTGCGGGGCGAGGATGTAGCGCTTCTCGCCGTCGGCGTAGTGCAACAGCGCGATGTAGGCAGAGCGGTTGGGGTCGTACTCGATCGAGGCGACCGTGGCCGGAATGCCGTCCTTGCGGCGCTTGAAGTCGATCTTGCGGTACAGGCGCTTGGCCCCGCCGCCGCGGTGGCGCGAGGTCTTGCGGCCCTTGCTGTTGCGCCCGCCGGACTTCGACAGACCCTCGGTGAGGCTCTTCTCCGGCTTCGAGCGCGTGATCTCGCCGAAGTCGGGATAGGTCGAGAAGCGGCGGCCGGGGCTCGTGGGCCTGGGCTTGCGAATCGCCATCGCCTAGAGGCCCTCCAGCCCCTGGAAGATCGGGATCTCCTGGCCGGGGGCGACCTGCACGATCGCCTTCTTCCAGCCGCGGGTGCGCCCGGAGGTCAGACCCCGTCGCTTCGGCTTGGGCTTGACGGTCTGGGTGCGGACGCTGACCACCTTGACCTCGAACAGGGTCTCGATCGCCTGCCGGATCTGGGTCTTGTGCGCGGTGGGGTGCACGCGGAACACGTACTTCCCGGCCGAGGCGAGCACGTAGCTCTTCTCCGAGACGACCGGGCGGATGACGACCTGGCTGGGCTGCATCAGGCGGTCTCCTCGGCGAGCTTCTCGCCCTTCGCCCGCGCGGTGAGCTCGGTCAGCGCGGCCTCGGAGACGACCAACGAGGCGGCGGCGATCACGTCGGCCACGCCGGTCGCGCTCGCCGGGGCGACGGAGACACCCGAGAGATTTCGGAACGACTTGGCCGCCGTCGCCTCGTCCGCGCCGAGCACGACGAGCGTCGGCTGCGGCTGGTCCCACTTCTGCAGCGCCGCGGCGGCCGACTTCGTGGACGGAGCGTCGAACGCGCCGCCGTCGAGCACCGCGATCGATCCCCGCTCGGCGTGCACCGACAGGGCGCTGCGCAGCGCGGCTCGGCGCGCCTTGCGGTTGACCTTCACGGTGTAGCGGCGCGGCTGCGGGCCGAAGACGACGCCGCCGCCGGTCCAGATCGGCGAGCGAATCGACCCGGCGCGCGCGCGGCCGGTGCCCTTCTGCCGCCACGGCTTGGCGCCGCCGCCGCGCACGTGGGCGCGAGTACGGGTCGCCGCAGTGCCCTGGCGGCGGGCGTTGAGCTCGGCCCGCACCGCCTCGTGCACGAGCGCCTCGTTGAACCGCGCGCCGAACGCGTCGGCGTCGAGCTCGACGCCGGCGCCGGACTTGTTGACCCAGGGCGCCTTAGCCATCGGTCCTGACCTCCACCGTGCCGCCGCGCGGGCCGGGGACCGACCCGCGGACGAGCAGCAGGTTGTCCTTCGCGATGACCTCGACGACCTCGAGTCCGCGCTGCGTCACGCGCTTGCCGCCCATCCGGCCGGGGCCCTTCAGGCCCTTGAACACGCGCGAGGGCGTGGCCGAGGCGCCAACCGAGCCGGGCGCGCGGACGTTGTGCGAGCCGTGGCTCGACGGCCCGCGCGAGAAGTTGTGGCGCTTGATCGTGCCCTGGAAGCCCTTGCCCTTGGACGGGCCCGAGACCTTCACGACCTGGCCGGGCTCGAAGGCATCGACCGTCACCTGGTCGCCGACCGACAGCTCGCCGGCCTCGTCGCGAAACTCGGCCAGGTGCCGCAGCGGGGGCGCATCGGCCTTCTTGAGGTGCCCGAGCTCCGGCTTCGTCAGCCGCTTCTCGCGCGTGGCGCCGAAGCCGAGCTGCACGGCGTCGTAGCCGTCGCGGTCGGCGGTGCGGATCGCCGTCACGTGACACGGACCCGCCTCGAGCACGGTGACGCGCTCGACGCGGCCGTCCTCCTGACTGAATCGCTGGGTCATGCCGAGCTTGCGCGCAAGGATCGCCGCCATCACACGATCCTCCTCACGATGCGAGGCGGATCTCGATGTCCACGCCCGCCGGCAGGTGGTCGAGGCGCTGGAGCGAGTCGACCGTCTTCGGCGTTGGCTGGTGGATGTCGATCAGCCGCTTGTGGGTGCGGATCTCGAAGTGCTCGCGCGAGTCCTTGTCCTTGAACGGCGAGCGGATCACGCAATAGACGTTCTTCTCCGTGGGCAGCGGAACGGGACCCGACACGGTCGCGCCGGTGCGCGCGGCGGTCTCCACGATCTCCTTGGCCGCCGTCTCGATGGCCGAGGTGTCGTAGGACTTCAGGCGTATACGGATGTTGTTCTGCGCGATTGTTGCCACGGAATACCTGGGTTACTGCGCGATGAGGGCGAGCCCCTGGACTGCTGGGCTCGCCCCAGTGGTCGTATCTGACGTTGTCGTTGAAGCGGCCGGTTTCACCCGGCCGCTGGTGCTACTCGATGATCTCGGTGACGACACCGGACCCGACCGTGCGGCCACCCTCCCGGATGGCGAAGCGCAGGCCCTGGTCCATGGCGATCGGCTGGATCAGCTCGATCTCCATCGTCACGTTGTCGCCGGGCATGACCATCTCCGTGCCCTCCGGGAGCTTGGCCACACCGGTGACGTCGGTGGTGCGGAAGTAGAACTGCGGCCGGTAGCCGGTGAAGAACGGAGTGTGGCGCCCGCCCTCTTCCTTCTTGAGGACGTACACCTCGGCCTTGAACTTGGTGTGGGGCGTGATCGAGCCGGGCTTGCACAGCACCTGCCCGCGCTCGATGTCCTCGCGCTTGGTGCCGCGAAGCAGGCAGCCGACGTTGTCGCCCGCCTGGCCCTCGTCGAGGATCTTGCGGAACATCTCGACGCCCGTGACGACCGTGGTCGTGGTGTCCTTGATGCCCACGATCTCCACGTTGTCGCCCGTGTTGATGACGCCCTGCTCGATGCGGCCGGTGGCCACCGTGCCGCGGCCGGTGATCGAGAAGACGTCCTCGACCGGCATCAGGAACGGCCTGTCGAGCGGGCGCTCGGGCTCGGGGATGTAGTTGTCGAGGTTCTCGGCCAGCTCGATGATCTTCTGCTTGGCCTCCTCGTCCCCCTCGAGCGCCTTCAGCGCCGAGCCGGTGACGAACGGGATGTCGTCGCCGGGGAAGTCGTACTCGGAGAGCAGGTCGCGGACCTCGACCTCGACCAGCTCGAGCAGCTCGGGGTCGTCGACCATGTCGGCCTTGTTGAGGAACACGACGATGTAGGGCACGCCCACCTGACGGGCGAGCAGGATGTGCTCGCGGGTCTGGGGCATGGGCCCGTCGGCCGCCGAGACGACGAGAATGGCGCCGTCCATCTGGGCGGCGCCGGTGATCATGTTCTTGATGTAGTCGGCGTGCCCGGGACAGTCGACGTGGGCGTAGTGGCGATTGTCCGTCTCGTACTCGACGTGAGAGGTGGCGATGGTGATCCCGCGCTCCTTCTCCTCCGGAGCGTTGTCGATCTCGTCGAAGCTCTTCACCTCGCCGCCGGTCTTCTCGGAGAGGACCAGCGTGATCGCCGCGGTCAGCGTCGTCTTGCCGTGGTCGATGTGACCGATGGTGCCGACGTTCACGTGCGGCTTGTCGCGCTCGAACTTCTCTTTCGCCACTTGGGGTTCGCTCCTCTTGAAGTGTTTTGGTCCCTGGGTTCAGGCGAACCTGGGAAATCTAGCTCAGATGATGGGGCTAGGCGGGCACGGGGGTACCTTGCCGGCCTTCGATGACCTCCTCGGCGATCTTCGCCGGGACCTCCTCGTAGCGCTCGAACTGCATCGTGTAGGTCGCGCGGCCCTGCGTCGTCGAGCGCAGGTCGGTCGCGTAGCCGAACATCTCGGCCAGCGGGACGGTTGCCGAGACCACCTGCGCATTGCCGCGCTTCTCCTGGCTGTTCACGTGCCCGCGGCGGCGGTTGAGGTCGCCGACGACGGGGCCCAGGAAGTCCTCGGGGGTGACGACCTCGACCGAGAAGACGGGCTCGAGTAGGACGGGCTTGGCGCGCTTGGCCGCCTCCTGGAGGGCGAGCGATCCCGCCACCTTGAACGCGACCTCCGAGGAGTCCACGTCGTGGGACTTGCCGTCCACGAGGGTCACGCGCACGTCGACGATCGGGTAGCCGGCCTTCGGACCGTTCTCGAGCGCCTCCTCGACGCCCTTCTCCACGGCGGGAATGAACTCGATCGGGATCGCGCCACCCTTGATCTTGTTGACGAAGTCGAAGCCCTCGCCCGGGGCCGGCTCGAGGTCGATGTCGACCACGCCGAACTGGCCCGAGCCACCGGTCTGGCGGACGAACTTGCCCTCGACCTTGCGCGCCTCGCCGCGGATGGTCTCGCGGTAGGACACCTGGGGCCGCCCCACGTTCGCATCCACCTTGAATTCTCTGAGCATCCGGTCGACCAGCACCTCGAGGTGCAGCTCGCCCATGCCCGAGATCTCGGTCTGGCCGGTCTCCTCGTTGCTCTGGACCCGGAAGGTGGGGTCCTCCTCGGCCAGGCGGCCGAGCGCCACGGACATCTTCTCCTGGTCCGCCTTGGTCTTGGGCTCGATCGCGACCTTGATGACCGGCTCCGGGAACTCGATCGTCTCGAGCTTGATCGGCGCGTCGGGCGCGGCCAGCGTGTCGCCGGTCGAAACCTGCTTGATGCCCACGCCGGCGGCGATGTCGCCCGCCGACACAGACTCGACCTCCTCGCGGTGGTTGGCGTGCATCATCAGGATGCGGCCGATCCGCTCGGTCCGACCGGTGCTCACGTTGAGTACGCGCGCACCGGCCTCGAGCTTGCCGGAGTACACGCGGAAGTAGGTCAGCTTGCCGACGTAGGGGTCGGCCATGATCTTGAAGGCCAGCGCGCTGAACGGATCGTCCTCGGTCGGGCGGCGGCTGGCGGGACGGCCGTCGTCCTCGCCCTTGACCGGCTCAACACCCTCGACGGGCGGGACCTCGATCGGCGAGGGCAGGTAGTCGATGACCGCGTCGAGCAGCGGCTGGACGCCCTTGTTCTTGAACGAGGAACCGCACAGGACCGGCGTGAGCTTGATCTCGAGCGTGGCCTTGCGGATGGCCTGCTTGAGCCGGTCGGCGGAGATCTCCTTCTCCTCGAGGATCAGCTCGAGCAGCTCGTCGTCGTAGTGGGAGACCTCCTCGAGCAGGTGCTCGCGTGCCGCGGCGGCCTCGTCGGCCAGCTCGTCGGGGATGTCGGTGACCTCCTGCTTGGTGCCGAGCTCATCCGTGTAGACGATCGCCTTGTTGGCGACGAGGTCGACGATGCCGCGGAAGCTCGCCTCGTTGCCGATCGGGAGCTGGATCGGGACCGGGTGGGCGCCGAGGCGATCGATCATCGTCTGCACGCCCTGCTGGAAGTCGGAGCCGACGCGGTCCATCTTGTTGATGTAGGCGATGCGCGGGACGCGGTACTTGTCGGCCTGGCGCCACACGGTCTCGGACTGCGGCTCGACGCCGGCGACGGAGTCGAACAGGGCGATCGCGCCGTCGAGCACGCGCAGCGAGCGCTCGACCTCGACGGTGAAGTCCACGTGGCCGGGCGTGTCGAGGATGTTGATGCGGTGGCCGTTCCACTCGGCGGTGGTGGCGGCCGAGGTGATCGTGATGCCGCGCTCCTGCTCCTGCTCCATCCAGTCCATCGTCGCGGCGCCCTCGTGAACCTCCCCCATCTTGTGGGTCCGTCCGGTGTAATAGAGGATGCGCTCGGTCGTCGTCGTCTTACCGGCGTCGATGTGCGCCATGATCCCGATGTTGCGAATGTTCTCGAGCGTGTTGGCCATGGAAGGTGGGGCGTCGTACGGCGTCCGGTTCGCCTGCGGGCACAAAAATGGGCCCCGTGGGCCCATGCGTGACGCAGGTGTCGGCCGGGCGGAGTCGTCTATGTGGTCGAAGTCTCCACGGGAGCGGTACTCCGGGCCGCAGGAGGCGCGATAGACGTGGACGCGTCGCCCCGCGAACCCGTGCGTGAGGATAGCAGAGGAATGCGGGCCTCCCGGGCGCGTTCCGGCGGTGGTTCGGGGCGCGGAATCGACCGGTCGTTCCTGCTCGGAGCGGCCCTCGGGGGAGCGGCGTTCGTGGGCGCGATCCTGCTCATCGTGGCCGACCTCTCGACGCTGATCGAGATCAGGGTGCTGACCGTCTCCAAGGACTCGATCAGCGGCGGCTCGCACCACAGCTACGCCCTCTTGATCCTCGGCATCTTCGCGCTGCCGATGGCCTACGGCGCGACACGGGGCGGGAGCCGACCCGCGATGGCGGCGCTGGTCGCGATCGGCGTGGTCGCCCTGGTGATCATGCTCGCCGTCGACCTCCCCGACATCCACAGGACCGGGGTCATCGGTCAGCGCTTCACCGACGCCTCGGCCTCGCCGAAGGCGGGCTTCTACCTGGAGACGCTGGCCGCCTTCCTGCTGTTGATCGCGGGCAGCGCGGGTCTCTTCCTGTCGAGCCCGGGCCGGCGCCCGGCGGCCCCGCGCCGCGAGCGCCCGCCGCGGCCGGACGCCGCGCCACCACCGGCGTAGGGCGGCGCCGGGCACGAACGTCGCGCGCTCGAGGACGCAGGCGAAGCCGATCGCAGCGCTATCGGCGAGTCGAGCACGCCGTCAGGCGCAGGTTTGCAGCCGCCACCGGCGAGGTCGGCGTCGGTGCCGCTACCAGCGGTAGTGGGCGAACGCCTTGTTCGCCTGCGCCATGCGGTAGATGTCGTCCTTGCGCTTGTAGGCGTTGCCCTGCTGGGACTGGGCGTCGAGCAGCTCGTTGGCGAGCCGCTGGGCCATCGTCTTCTCGCGGCGCTCGCGGGCGAAGGTGACGAGCCAGCGGACGGCGAGCGTGCGGGCGCGCGGCGGCGGGACGTCCATCGGAACCTGGTAGGTGGCGCCGCCGACACGGCGGGAGCGGACCTCGAGCGCCGGGGTGAGCTCCCGGACCGACTTCTCGAGCTCCTCCACCGGGTCGCCGCCGGTCTTCTCGCTCAGGGTCACCAGCGCGTCGTAGACGATCCGCTCGGCGGTGGACTTCTTGCCGTCGAGCATGACCTTGTTGATGACCTGCTGGACGAGCTTGGAGCGGTGGACCGGATCCGGCTCGATCGGCCGGACCTGGGCGGCGGCGCGACGCGGCACGAGCCTCCCTACCTGGCCTTCACGCCGTACTGCGAGCGGGCCTTCTTGCGGTCGCTCACGCCGGAGGCGTCGAGCGTGCCGCGGACCACCTTGTAGCGGAAGCCCGGCAGGTCCTTGACGCGGCCGCCGCGGACCAGCACGACCGAGTGCTCCTGCAGGTTGTGGCCCTCGCCGGGGATGTACGCGCCGATCTCCATGCCGTTGGTGAGGCGCACGCGCGCGACCTTGCGCAGCGCCGAGTTCGGCTTCTTCGGGGTGATCGTGTACACGCGCGTGCAGACCCCGCGCCGCTGGGGCGCTGCGACCTTCTTCTTGCGGCCCTTGCCGGACTTCAGGCCCGGCGTCGTGACCTTCTTGGTCGGCGACTTGCGCCCCTTGCGGATCAGCTGACTGGTGGTCGGCATGCGGCGCGTGATGGTAGCAGCGGGCGGCGGGCCGCTCTCACGCGGCGCCGCTCGCCGTGACCGCCTCGTCCAACGGCGTGTACGGCAGCCCGACCGCCTCGGCCACCGGCGCGTAGGTGATGTGCCCGCCGGCGACGTTCACCCCCCGGGCCAGCCCGGGGTTGCCGGTCACCGCCGCCCGCAGGCCGAGGTTCGCCAGGTCGAGCAGGTACGGGAGGGTCGCGTTCGTGAGCGCGTAGGTCGAGGTGATCGGCGTCGCGCCGGGCATGTTGGTCACGCAGTAGTGGCCGATGCCGTCGACCTCGTAGGTCGGGTCGGAGTGGGTCGTCGGCCGCGACGTCTCGAAGCAGCCCCCCTGGTCGATCGAGACGTCGACCAGCACCGCGCCCCGCTTCATCAGCTCGAGCTGGTCGCGGGCGATGACCCGCGGCGCCCGCGCCCCGTGGATCAGCACCGCCCCGATGACCAGGTCGGCCTCGGACAGGCGCTGCTCGATCTCCAGCGTGGAGGCGTAGCAGGTGGAGCAGCGGCCGCCGAAGATGATGTCCAGCTCGCGCAGGCGGTCGATGTTGCGGTCGTAGACGAACACGTCGGCCTCCATGCCGATCGCGATGAAGGCGGCGTTCATCCCGACGACCCCGCCGCCGATCACCATCACGTTGGCGGCCGCGACCCCCGGCACGCCGCCGAGCAGGATCCCGCGGCCGCCGAGCGGCTTCTCGAGCATGAAGGCGCCGGCCTGCGTGGCGATCTTGCCGGCGACCTCCGACATCGGCGCGAGCAGCGGCAGCCGGCCGTCGCGGTCCTCGACCGTCTCGTAGGCGATGCAGGTCGCCCCGCTGTCGGCCAGCCCCTTGGTGAGCTCCGGCGCGGGAGCGAGGTGGAGGTAGGTGAACAGCGTGTGGTGGGGCTCGAGCAGGGCGACCTCCTCGGGTTGGGGCTCCTTGACCCCGATGATCAGGTCCGCCTCGCCGAACACCTCCTCCGCGGTGGGGACGATCACCGCGCCCTGGGCCTCGTAGTCCTCGTCGACGATCGCCGAGCCCTCCCCCGCGCCCCGCTCGATGAACACCTCGTGGCCCGCGTCCACGAGCTCGCGCACGCCCGCGGGCGTGATGGCGACGCGGTACTCGTCGGCCTTGATCTCGGTGGGAACGCCGATCTTCGTGGTCATCTGGCCTCGCTTTGCGTCACTTGGCGAACTTGCAGCTCGATCGTGCAGCCGCGCGCCTCCAGCTGCTCGAACAGCGCCTCGGGCTCGAGGCAGCGCTCCGGCGGCAGCGCGCCGACGTAGGGCAGGCGGCCGCCCGCGTACAGGCGCACCGCCGCGGCGGCCACCGACGCGGTCGAGATGATGCCGCCGCCCAGGCCCCAGGCCTCGTGGGGCACGGTCAGGGCGGTCATCGTCACCTCGGTGTGCGCGCCGTCCTTCTCCCCCTCCACGGCCACGTGCTGTGCGGAGTAGGTCCTCGCCGACGGCGGCTGCGGGCGCAGTGCGGCGATCTCCTCGGCCGGCCGGCCGATCAGCGGCATGAGGTTGTCGAGCACCCCCGGGCCGAGCGCGAGCCGGAAGTCCGCCTCCTGCGCCGACAGGCTGTCCGGCAGCGTGAGCACCTCCGAGTGCAGCGTGTAGAGGGATGGACGCTCACCGACCGGCTCGGGGAAGGCGACCACGCCGCCGTCGGTCATGGGCGCGATCTCCTTCGCGACCCCTTGGCGCATCACGGTCGGCGGAACCGTCAGCTCGTCGAGCAGCGTCCGGATCGCGTAGGGCGCGGCCAGGCCCGGCGGCGGGTCGGCGTCAAAGCCCGCCGATGAGCAGCGCACGCGGATGACGCGGTCGAGCTCGCGCGCGGCGCGCGCCGCCATCACATTGGTCTTGCCCGGGCCGGCGCCGACCCCGAGCACCGCGAGCAGGCCGCGCTCGGCGAGCTCGTCGGAGCGCTCGAGCTGCTGCGCGGTGACGTGGTAGAGGCCGCCGAGGTCGACGTAGCCACAGCCGGCGGCGATGGACGCGTCCATCGCGCGGAGGTTCACCCGGTAGGACGCCGCGTTGACGAGCAGGCCGCAGCCCTCGAGCGCGAGCGTGAGCGCCTGCGGATCGGACGCGTCCACCGCCGCTGCGGTCGCGTTCGCCCCGCCGTGGACCTCCGCCACGGCGCGGGCGCGCGCACCGTCCATGTCGAGCAGGGTGAGGCCGTCGACCTCGGCGGACTCCGCCAGGTCGCGCACCAGCGCGGGCGCGATGGTGCCGCCCGCGCCCAGCACCGCGACCCTCACCGCGCCAGCTCCCGACCGCGGAGCGCGAGCCAGAACTCGATCCGGTCCCGCGCGTTGGCGAGGTCGCGGCCGGTGAGCTCCTCGACCTTGCGAATGCGGTAGCGCAGCGTGTGGCGGTGGCAGTACAAACGCTGCGCCGCGCGCTCCCACTGCCCGTTGCACTCGATGAACGCCTCCAGCGAGCGCATCAGCTCGTCGCCGTAGTGGCCGTCGGAGGTCTCGATCGGGCCGAGGATGGAGTCGCAGAACAGCCGCAGCGCGTCGTCGTCCTGCAGGGAGAGCAGGAGCTGGAAGGAGCCGAGGTCGCGATACGTCGCCAGCCGGCCGGGGCGCGACCCGCCGTTCTCGGGCTCGCCGCCGTCGCCGTTGCCGTCGGCCGCCCGCGCCGCGCTCGCGAACCCGCTGGCCTCGAGCGCGCAGCGCGCCTCGTGGTAGGAGCGCCGCGCCTCGCCCGCGGGCACGGCGCGGCCGGCGCCGGCGCGCAGCGGCTCGGCATCGTCGCCGGCGGGCAGGCGCTCGGTCACGCGCTCGGCCAGGGCGAAGAGGTCCTCCTCGCCCTCCTCCCCCGCCGGCAGCAGCGCGCACACCAGCGCGCCGTGGGCGGCCACGAGGCCCGCGTCCATCTCCTCCCGCACGGCGGCTCCGAGAGCCGCCTCGACCGCCACCGCGCGGTTGGGTCCGGGAGCGAGCACGATGGCGCAGGTTCGTTCGCCGATCCCGAAGGGCTCGAGCCGGCGGGCCAGCTCGCGGCCGCCGACCTCGCCGGCGACCAGTTCGGACAGCACGTCGCCGGCCAGGCGCCGCTCGGTCTCCTCCGCGACCCGGCGGCGCAGCAGTTCCAGCGCGACGATCGTGACGGCCTGGTGCAGCGTGAGGCGGTCGAACTCGGTCAGGCCGCCGCCGTCCTTCGCCGCCACCAGCCATGCCTGCGGCGGGTTGCCGTTCGGTGCCGCCGCGCCGCCGGTCGCGATCGGCAGCGCGATCGCGCCGTCCCCGAGCGCCGGATCGTTGGGCACGAATCCCCGGCGCTGGCCGGCGCGCCCGCGCGACCGCAGCTCGCGGGAGAGGGCCGTCACGACGCCGTCGCCGATCGGCTTGCGGAACGCGCGCGAGACGATCGGCTCGCCGCGCTGATCGAACACCATCGCGGCGCCGCCGATCAGCGTCGACAGCGCCCCGACCACGGCGTCGAGCCCGCGCTCGGCGAGCACGATTCGCTCGAGCCGCTCGTGCGCGGCGATGCTGCGCTGGAGCACCGCGTACTGCTCGTTGACGAGCCGCGCGAAGGCCTTCTCGGTCAGGGCGATGAACGGCACGTCGTACGGCACCTCGAACACGGGGAAGTCGCGCTCGGCGGCGACCTTCAGGAGTGGCGCGGGGATCTCGGCGTGCGCGAACCCGGTGCCCACGCCGAGCCCGGCGAGCTGGTGGTCGGCGAGACGGGCGACGAATTCCCGCTGGCGCTTGGCGCTCTCCAGCTGCATCCCGGTGGTCAGCAACAGCTCGCCGCCTGACAGCCACGGGGTCGGGTCGAGCAGTTCGGAGATGTGGACCCAGCGCACGGGCGCGTCCGCGTTGGACTCGCCGGCCAGCAGGCCGAGGTCGAGGTCACGCAGCAGCTCGGCCAGCGTGAGCATTCGATTCTCGTCAGCCGGCGCGCCGTCCGACAGTCGCACTACCCGGATCAGGCGGTTCGGGTTCGCCCTGGCAGTGCATGCGCTCGGACGCCTCCTCGAGGACGGGGCGCAGGATGCCGACGATCTCGTCGAACTCCGCCGGGCCCGCGATCAGGGGCGGCGAGAGCTGGATCACCGGGTCGCCGCGGTCGTCCGCCCGGCAGATGAGCCCGCGCTTGAACAGCTCGCCGGACAGGAAGCCGCGCAGGAGCGTCTCGGACTCGTCCACGTCGAACGACGCCTTTGTCTCGCGATCCTTCACCAGCTCGATCGCCTGGAAGTACCCGGCGCCGCGGACGTCGCCGACGATCGGGATGTCGCGCAGCGACTCCAGCGCGGCGCGGAAGACCGGCTCGTTCTCGCGCACGTTGTCGATGATCCCCTCGCGCTCGAAGACGTCGAGGTTGGCCATCGCCACCGCGGCGGCGATCGGATGGCCGGCGAACGTGATGCCGTGCATGAACGTGTTCGTCCCCTCCAGGAACGGCGCGGCCACCCGGTCCGAGACGATCGCGGCGCCCATCGCGGCGTAGGCGCTCGTGATGCCCTTCGCCGTCGTGATGATGTCCGGCTCGTAGCCGTAGCGGTCGGCGCCGAAGTACTCGCCCAGGCGGCCCCAGGAGCAGATCACCTCGTCGGAGATGAACAGCACGTCGTTCTCGTCGCAGATCTCGCGCACGCGCTGGAAGTAGCCGTCGGGCGGCGTGAAGCAGCCGCCGGCGTTCTGCACCGGCTCGAGGATCACGGCGGCCACCGTCTCGGGCCCCTCGAACTCGATCCGGTCGGCGATCGCCTCGGCGAAGTCGTCGGGCGTCATGCCCGCGGGCATGCGGTAGAGGTTGGTGTTCGGCACGTGGCAGCCGCCGGGGGCGAGCGGCTCGAACGGCGTGCGCAGCCCGGTGATGCCGGTGGCGCTCAGGGCCCCGAGCGTGGTGCCGTGGTAGGCGATCTCGCGCGCGATCACCTTCGTCTTGTTCGGGTTGCCGGTGAGCTTGTGGTACTGGCGCGCGAGCTTGAGCGCGGACTCGACGGCCTCGCTGCCGCCGCTGGTGAAGAAGACGCGGTTGAGGTCGCCGGGGGCCAGCGACGCCACGCGCGCCGCCAACTCGATCGCGCGCGGGTGGGCGTAGGACCAGTTGGTGTAGAAGCCCAGCTCGCGGGCCTGGTCGGCGCCGGCCTGGGCGACGTCGGCGCGGCCGTGGCCGATGTTCACGCAGAACAGCGCGGACAGGCCGTCGAAGTAGCGGTTGCCATGCTCGTCGTAGACGTGGCAGCCATCGCCGCGCACGATGATCGGGACGTCGTGGTCCGCGTAGGCGCCCAGTCGCGTGAAGTGCATCCACAGGTGGCGCTTTGCGAGCTCCTGCAGACTGCCCTGAGCGGTGGCGGAGTGCTCGGTGGTGGCCATGGCGCGATCCGCCTCCTCGCGGTCGTCGTTTGCCTCTCCGTATAACGGTAGCGCCCGGTCACAGGCGGCGCCAGGCTCCGCACGGACAGTCTCACGACGTCCGGTGCGCCCAATTGGAGTACGTCCGCTCAGCCGCGGCGCTCGAGCTCGAGCAGGAACCGCTTGCGCTCGATCCCCCCGCCGTAGCCGGTGAGCGTGCCGTCGGCGCCGATGACGCGGTGGCAGGGAACGATCACGGCGATCGGGTTGCGTCCGTTGGCCAGGCCGACGGCGCGCACGGCCGAGGGCCGGCCGATGCGCCGGGCGAGCGCGCCGTAGCTGAAGGTCTCGCCGTAGGGGATGGCCTGCAGGCCACGCCACACCGCACGCTGGAACGGCGTGCCGTCAGCCGCGAGCGGCACGTCGAAGGCCGTGCGCTGGCCCGCGAAGTACTCGGCGAGCTGCCGGCGCACGTCCGCGAAGGCGCCGTCGTTCGCTCGCCATCCGGGCTGAATCGCCACGGGGTTCGGGGCCTCCTGCATGTACAGCCCGCGCAGCGCCTGGTCGTCGCCGAGCAGCAGCAGCTCCCCGAGCGGACTGTCGATGGTCGTGTACAGCATCGTCTCGCTCCTGTCGCCGATCATGTTCACAGCAACCAAACGCCGGCGGGACCTCCGGCGTGAGGCCCGGGCGACGGTGATCTAGCCTGCCGGGCGATGGAGCTCGCCCACCACCGCGCCGGCGCCGGAGAGCCGCTCGTCCTCGTCCACGGGACCGGCAGCCAGTGGCAGGCGTTCGGACCCGTGCTGGAGTCGCTGGAGGCGCGTCGCGACGTGATCGCGCCCGACCTGCCCGGGTTCGGCGACTCGGCGCCGCTTCCCGCAGCCGCGCCGCACACGCCGCGGGCGTTCGCCCAGGCCGTCGCCACGCTGCTGGACCGGCTGGGGCTCCCGGACGCCCACGTCGCCGGCTTCTCGCTCGGCGGCGGGGTCGCCTACGAGCTCGGCCTGCTCGGCCGGGCGCGCTCGGTCACGGCGATCTCGCCGATCGGCTTCTGGACGGCGCGCGAGGCGGCGTACTGCCGCGCCTCGCTGCGCCTCACGCGCGCGCTCGCGCGTGCGCTGCTCCCCGCCGCGCGCCCGCTGCTGTCCAACGCGATCGGACGCACGCTGCTCTCGTCCCAGCTCTCGGGGCGTCCCTGGCGGATGGGGGCGGACGACGCCGTCGAGGCCGCCCGCAACCTCGCCCTGTGCCCCGGGTTCGCGCCCGAGGTCCGGGACTCGCTCGTCGCCTCGTACCAGTGGACGGAGGCGCTCGACGTCCCGGTGACGATCGCCTGGGGCACGCGCGACCGTCTCCTGATCCCGCGGCAGGCAGCCCGCGCCCGCATGCGGCGGCCCGAGGCACGGCACGTCAGCCTGCCCGGTTGCGGGCACGTTCCCTTCTCCGACGACCCGCCGCTCGTCGCGCGGGTGCTGCTCGAGGGAAGCGGAGGCTAGGCCTGCGCGTGCCCGACCGCCCGCACCGGCGCGGGCGTCAGGGCGGCGGCGGCGCAGACCATCAGGAAGGCGGCGACCTGGACGACGATCCCGATCGGGTCGCCGGGCATCGGGTCGCCGAAGACGATGATCCCGCCGGCGATGCCGGCCACGTTCGCCGCCGTGCCGGTGACCGCGATCACGGGGACGGCCTCGCCGTCCTGCAGCCCGCGGGCCGACGCGTAGAAGCCGGCGACCGAGGCGACCACGGCGGTCAGCGTCCACGGGCTGAGGAAGCCCGCCACGATGCCGACGTCGCCGACGACCCCCGTGATGGCCTTGATCGCGATGTCGGAGACGCCGAAGAGGATGCCCGCGGCGGCGCCGAGCATCATCCCGTGGTGCTCGACCGGCCCGCCGAGGCGGGGGCCCATGATCAGCAGGCCGCCGGCCCCGACCAGGCCGCCTTCGAAGGCGATCATGCCGGCCAGGGAGAACTGGGAGTGCGAGCCGCCGGTCTTCGGGAGGGTCACGGCGAGCAGGATCAACCCGAGGGCGGTGAAGGCCACGCCGGCCCACTGCCGGAACCCGACCTCGAGCCCGAACAGGCGCTCGGCCATCACGGCGAGGAGCACGACGCCGCCGGACAGGACCACCTGGACCACGCTCATCGGCGCGAGCGCCAGCGCAGCCACGTGGAAGCCCCACGCGCCGGTCGCCACGAGCATCCCGATGGCGAACCACTTCGACCCGAACAGCGAGCCGGCGGAGCGGACCGGGTGGCGGATGTCCACCGACGCCGCGGCGCTGGCCCCCCGGTACTTGTAGAGGAACCCGAGGTTCGTCGCGAAGGCGCACGCGAGCGCCATGAAGATGCCGAGCTGAAGCGTCATGAGATGAGAACTGGGCCGCCGGGGCCTGCGGCGTTCCCGATGCGTGTGCTATCGGTCATGCCGGCGTCCCGCTTGATGCCCCCGACGGTAGCGGGGAAACCTAGCGGGCCATAAAGAGATGTGTCGCGTAACGATGGTCACTTGAAAATGGCTGCAAATCGAACAAAACCTCTGCTCCTGGTGGATGTCGACGGCGTGATCTCGCTGTTCGGGTTCACACCGGACGAACGTCCAGCGGGCGCGTTCCTCACGGTCGACGGGATCCTGCACTACCTTTCGGCCGCCGCCGGCGACCACCTGCGTCGGCTATCGGGGGCCTACGAGCTCGTCTGGTGCACCGGCTGGGAGGAGCGCGCCAACGAGTACCTGCCCGCGGCGCTGGGCCTGCCGGGCCCCCTTCCCCACCTCGTCTTCGCCGGCGCCCCGGGATGGGCGGAGCGCCACTGGAAGCTCGACGCGATCGAGGCGCACGCGGGGCCGCGCCGGCCGCTTGCGTGGATCGACGACGACCACGACGGCTGCCGGGAGTGGGCCCGGCGGCGTCCGGGGCCCACGCTCCTGCTGACGGCGGAGTCGACGACCGGCATCACCGCCGAGCACGTCGCCGAGCTCGAGCGCTGGGCGCGAGCCCTGGCGACCGGCACTCGCGCCTAGTCCTCCTTCTTCTTGTCGTCGTCGCCCGGGGGCACGTCCAGCGACGCGAGCTCCTCGGCGAAGCCCTCGCCGTCGCCGGTGCCCATCGCCTCGAGGTCGGACAGGTCCGACTCGAACGAGGCCCCGAAGCCCGGCGCGCCCTCGCCGTCGTCCAACCCCAGCTCGGCCGCGAACGCGTCGTCCTCGAGCATGCCGACCTCGTCGATCGCGCGCGGCAGCGGCTCGGACGGCTCGATCTCGATCCGGCGGTAGCGCTTCAACCCGGTCGCCGCCGGGATCAGCTTGCCGATGATCACGTTCTCCTTGAGCCCGTTGAGCCGATCGATCTTGCCCTCGAGCGCCGCGTCGGTGAGCACCTTCGTGGTCTCCTGGAAGGAGGCCGCCGACAGGAACGAGTCCGTGTTGAGCGAGGCCTTGGTGATGCCGAGGACGATCTCCTCGGCCTGGGCCTGCTCGCCCTTGGCCTTCTTGACCTCCGCGTTGATGCGCGCGTACTCGTGCCGGTCGACGAACTGGCCGGGCAGGAGGTCGGTGTCGCCCTTCTGGTCGACGCGGACCTTCTTGAGCATCTGTCGCACGATCAGCTCGATGTGCTTGTCGTTGATGTCCACGCCCTGGGACTTGTAGACCTCCTGGACCTCCCGGACCATGTACAGCTCGGTCTCGGTTCGGCCGCGGATCGCCAGCAGCTCGTGGGGGTACAGCGAGCCCTCGTTGAGCTGCGTGCCGGCCTCGACCTTCTGGCCGTGCTCGACGAACAGCCGCGTGCGGCGCGGGAACGTGTGCTTGTGCTCCTCGCCGCCCGCGTCGGTGATGATCACGGTGAGAGCCTTGTCGGTCTCCTCGACCGCGACCTTGCCGTCGACCTCAGCGATCTTGGCCAGGCCCTTGGGCTTGCGCGCCTCGAACAGCTCGACCACGCGCGGCAGGCCGTGCGTGATGTCGGCGCCGGCGACGCCGCCGGTGTGGAACGTCCGCATCGTGAGCTGCGTGCCCGGCTCGCCGATCGACTGCGCGGCGATGATGCCCACCGCGTCGCCGATCTGGGCCAGCGCACCGCTCGCCAGCGAGCGGCCGTAGCAGGCCTGGCAGACACCGGTGGGCGCCTCGCACTTGAGCACCGAGCGGACGGGCACGGTGACCTGCTCGCCCTTCTCGAGCTCGGCCTCGAAGGCCTCGGCGATCTCCGCCAGCTCGGGTCGGTCGATCTCCTGGCCGGCCTTCAGCAGCGCGCGGCCGCGCTTGGTCTTGAACGCCTTGGCGGCGATCCTGCCGATCAGGTTGTCGTTCGGCGCACCGCCGGCCTTGAACACGTCGACCTCGACGAACTCGTTGGTCCCGCAGTCCTCCTGGCGGATGATCACGTCCTGCGCGACGTCCACGAGACGCCTCGTCAGGTAGCCGGAGTCGGCCGTGCGCAGCGCCGTGTCGGCCAGACCCTTGCGGGCGCCGTGGGTCGAGATGAAGTACTCGAGCACCGACAGGCCCTCCATGAAATTGGACTTGATCGGCCGCTCGATGATCTCGCCCTTCGGATTGGCCATCAGGCCGCGCATCCCGGCGAGCTGGCGGATCTGCTTGAAGGATCCGCGGGCCCCGGAGTTGGCCATCATGTAGATCGGGTTCAGCGTGTCGAGGTTGTCCTCCATCGCCTTGGCGACCTCGTCGGTGGCCTCGTTCCACTTCTCCGTGACCGCCTCGTGGCGCTCCTCCTGGGTGATCAGGCCCATGTCGTAGGAGTCCTGGATCTCGGCGACCTGGGCCTCGTAGCCCGCGAGGATGTCCTCCTTGCTCGGCGGCACGACGACGTCGTTCTTGGAGATCGTGATGCCGGCCTGGGTCGCGTACTTGAACCCGAGGTCCTTGAACGCGTCGAGCACCTGCGCGATCGTCCCGGCGCCGTAGGTCTGCACCAGCTGGTCGACGAGCGCGACCGAGTCGCGCTTGTGCATCGAGCCGTTGACGAACTCGTACTCGGCGACGTCGAACTCGTCCCCGAGCGCCTCGCCGAGCGCGCGCTTGATGCGGTCGTTGTAGATGATGCGGCCGACCGTCGTGAGCACGTGGCCGCCGCCCTCCGCCTTGTTGGAGCGGTACTCGGCCAGGTCGTGGAGCTTCACCATGCCGTGCTCGTAGGACAGCTCCGCCTCCTGCGCCGTGCGGAACACGTGCGGGCGCGGATCGTGCTTGGCCGGGTCGATCTTGGCCAGCTCGTCGGCCTCCGGACCGTAGGTCAGGTAGTAGGCGCCGAGGATCATGTCCTGGGTCGGCGTGGCCAGCGGTGAGCCGTGGGCCGGGGACAGGATGTTGTTGGAGGAGAGCATGAGGATGCGCGCCTCCGCCTGCGCCTCGGCCGACAGCGGCAGGTGCACCGCCATCTGGTCGCCGTCGAAGTCGGCGTTGAAGGCGTGGCACACCAGCGGGTGGACCTGGATCGCCTTGCCCTCGACCAGCACCGGCTCGAATGCCTGGATGCCGAGACGGTGCAGCGTCGGGGCGCGGTTGAGCAGGACCGGGTGCTCGTGGATGACCTCCTCGAGCACGTCCCACACCTCGGGGATCATCGAGTCGACCATCTTCTTGGCCGCCTTGATGTTCTGCGCCGACTTGCGCTCGACGAGCCGGGCCATGATGAACGGCTTGAACAGCTCCAGCGCCATCAGCTTCGGCAGCCCGCACTGGTGCAGGCGCAGCGACGGGCCGGACACGATCACCGACCGGCCGGAGTAGTCCACGCGCTTGCCGAGCAGGTTCTGGCGGAAGCGGCCCTGCTTGCCCTTGAGCATGTCCGAGAGCGACTTCAGCGGCCGGTTGCCTGGACCGGTCACCGGGCGCCCACGGCGGCCGTTGTCGAACAGCGCGTCGACGGCCTCCTGGAGCATGCGCTTCTCGTTGTTGACGATGATCTCCGGCGCGCCGAGGTCGAGCAGCCGCTTGAGGCGGTTGTTGCGGTTGATGACGCGGCGGTAGAGGTCGTTGAGGTCGGAGGTGGCAAAGCGGCCACCGTCGAGCTGGACCATCGGCCGCAGCTCGGGCGGGATCACCGGCACGGCCTCGAGCACCATCATGTCCGGCTTGTTGCCGGAGTTGATGAAGGCCGAGACGACCTTCAGGCGCTTGACCGCGCGGGCCTGCTTCTGGCCCTTGGAGGACTTGATGGTCTCCTCGAGCTCCTGGCGCTCGTGGTCGAGCACGAGGCCGGGCACGTCGGTCGGCGCCAGATCGGTGCCGGGCGTGCGCTTGGAGTCGACCCGCCGCGGCTTGGCGTCGCGGTCGTAGTCGGGCTTGTCCTCGAGCAGGCTGCGGACGTGCTCGGCGCCCATGCCGCCGCCGAAGTACTCGCCCCAGCCGTAGCTGGAGCCGAAGCGGTCGCGCAGCTCGCGGAAGATGCTCTCGTCGTTGACGACCACCTTGGGCTCGATCCCGACGAAACCGGGGAAGTTCGGGGCGCTCAGCTCATCCGGGACCCGCAGGCCGAGCGCGCCGTAGACGTCCTCGATGTCGTCGCCGTCGACGTCGGCGTGCTTCTTGAGCAGGTCGGTGAACGGAGCGAAGTCCTCGATGCCGGCCTCGCCCTTCCACGCGAACAGAAGGGTGACGACCGAGTCGAAGACATAGGCCGCAGTGTCGCGGCGGCTCTCGGTGAACTCCTTCTCGAGCTCCTTCGTCGCCCGCGCGCGCTCGTCGTCGTCCATCTTCTTCGGGTTGGCGCCGAGCCGGTCCGCCCACATCTCGTCCTCGGCGTCGAAGCCGGTCTGCTTGCCGCTCTCGAGGAACTCGTGGCGGCGCTTGGACTGGCCGTCGAGCTCCTTGAGCTGTTCCTCGAGCAGGTCGACCTGCGCCTTGATCTGGGCCTGCACCTTCTTCTCGAGGTCGGGCAGGTC
The DNA here is from genome assembly GCA_963725645.1 of uncultured Actinomycetes bacterium. Taxonomy (GTDB): domain Bacteria; phylum Actinomycetota; class Thermoleophilia; order Solirubrobacterales; family Solirubrobacteraceae; genus JALYZC01. The sequence goes on along the minus strand of CAVRZD010000006.1, from coordinate 431,791 downwards.
GCGTTCGCGCGCCTCACGGTCGACCCAGCTGATCACCGAGGCTGCGAAGTACAGGACCTTCTCCAGCTCCTTGGGCGCCATGTCGAGCAGGTAGCCGATGCGGCTCGGCACGCCCTTGAAGAACCAGATGTGGCTGACGGGCGCGGCCAGGTCGATGTGGCCCATGCGCTCGCGGCGAACCTTCGAGCGGGTGACCTCCACGCCGCAGCGCTCGCACACGATGCCCTTGTAGCGCACGCGCTTGTACTTGCCGCAGTAGCACTCCCAGTCCTTGGTCGGGCCGAAGATGCGCTCGCAGAAGAGCCCGTCCTTCTCGGGCTTGAGCGTGCGGTAGTTGATGGTCTCGGGCTTGGTGACCTCGCCGGAGCTCCAGGAGCGGATCTGCTTGGAGGAGGCGAGGCCGATCTCGATGGCGTCGAAGTTGTTGATGTCGATCAAGGAAAGTCCTTCGTTCTCGGGTCTTGGCTCTTAGGTCTTGGTTCTGAGGGCGCGGGCCGCTACTTCTCGTCCTCGGCCAGCTCTTCCGCGGCGGGCTCCGACTCGGCGTCGCCCTCCTCGTCGCCCTCGGTCTCGCCTTCGACGTCCTCGTCGGCCGCCTTGCCGTCGGTGGCGCGAACGCCGGAGAGATCGATGCCGAGCTCTTCGGCGGCGCGGAGGAGATCGTCGTCCTCCTCGCGCAGCTCGGCGCGCTCGCCCTCCTCGGACACGACGTTGACGTCCAGGGCGAGCGACTGCATCTCCTTGAGCAGCACCTTGAACGACTCGGGGATGCTCGGCTCGGCGATGTTCTCGCCCTTGACGATGGCCTCGTAGGCCTTCACGCGCCCGACGGTGTCGTCGGACTTGATCGTGAGCATCTCCTGGAGCGTGTAGGCGGCGCCGTAGGCCTCCAGCGCCCACACCTCCATCTCGCCGAAGCGCTGGCCGCCGAACTGGGCCTTGCCGCCCAGCGGCTGCTGCGTGACCAGCGAGTAGGGGCCCGTCGAGCGAGCGTGGATCTTGTCGTCGACGAGGTGGAGCAGCTTGAGGATGTACATGTGGCCGACGGTGACCTTCTCCTCGAAGGGCTCGCCCGTGCGGCCGTTGTAGAGCGTGAGCTTGCCGGTGGCGCGCTCGCCCGGACGCCGGCTCTTGTCGACGTCCATCCGGATCGCGCCCTCGTGCTCGTCCTGCCAGCGCACGAGCGCCTCGTCCACGTCCTCGACGGTCGCACCGTCGAACACGGGCGTGGCCACGTACACGCGGTCTTCGCCGCCGTTGTGCGCCTGCTTGTAGGCGGGCGAGCCGTCGTCGTACCAGCCGTTGGCGGCGACCCAGCCGAGGTGGGTCTCCAGGATCTGGCCCAGGTTCATGCGGCTCGGCACGCCGAGCGGGTTGAGGATCACGTCCACGGGCGTGCCGTCCTCGAGGAACGGCATGTCCTGCTCGTCCACGATCTTGGAGATGACGCCCTTGTTGCCGTGGCGCCCGGCGAGCTTGTCGCCCTCCGCGATCTTGCGCTTCTTCGCGACGAACACGCGCACGAGGTCATTGACCCCGGGCGGCAGGTCGTCGCCGGCGTCGCGCGAGAACGTCATGACGTCGATCACCACGCCGCCCTCGCCGTGGGGCACCTTGAGCGAGGTGTCGCGCACCTCGCGCGCCTTCTCCTTGAAGATCGCGCGGATCAGCTTCTCCTCGGCCGTCAGCTCGGTCTCGCCCTTCGGCGTGACCTTGCCGACCAGCAGGTCGCCGGAGTTGACCTCGGCGCCGATGCGCACGATGCCGCGGTCGTCGAGGTTGCGCAGCGACTCCTCCGAGCGGTTCGGGATGTCGCGGGTGATCTCCTCGTCGCCCAGCTTGGTCGTGCGGGCATCGATCTCGTACTCCTCGATGTGGATCGAGGTGAGCTCGTCGTCCTTGACCAGCCGGTTGGACAGGATGACCGCGTCCTCGAAGTTGTAGCCCTCCCAGGACATGAAGGCGACGAGCAGGTTCTTGCCCAGCGCCATCTCGCCCTCGTTGGTCGAGGACCCGTCCGCCAGCACCTCGTCCGCCTTCACCTTCTGGCCGGTGGCCACGCGCGGGCGCTGGTGGATCAGGGTGCCCTGGTTGGAGCGCATGAACTTCTGCAGGAGGTACTCGGACTTGCCGTCCTTGCCCTCCATCAGGATCGAGTCCGCGTCCACGTAGGTGACCTCGCCGGCCGACCCGGCCAGCAGCACGTCACCGGTGTCCATGGCCGCGCGCCGCTCCATGCCGGTGCCGACCAGCGGCGCCTCGCTCTTGAGCAGGGGCACGGCCTGGCGCTGCATGTTCGAGCCCATCAGGGCGCGGTTGGCGTCGTCGTGCTCGAGGAACGGGATCATCGCGGTCGCGACCGACCAGATCTGCTCGGGCGAGACGTCCATCAGGTCGACGTCCTTGGGCTTGACCGTCACGTACTGGCCGGCCTGGGTGCGGCAGAGGACGTCGGGGCCCTTGATCTTGCCCGTCTTGCCGTCGAGCGGCGTGTTCGCCTGGGCGATCATGCGCTCCTCCTCCTGGGTGGCGTCCAGGTGGACGAGCTTGCCGGTGACGACGCCATCCTCGACCACGCGGTAGGGCGTGGTGACGAAGCCGTGCTCGGAGACCTCGGCGAACGAGGACAGCGAGCCGATCAGGCCGATGTTCGGACCCTCCGGCGTCTCGATCGGGCACATGCGCCCATAGTGGGTCGGGTGCACGTCGCGCACCTCGATTGGCGCGCGCTCCCGGGTGAGACCGCCCGCACCCAGCGCCGACAAGCGGCGCCGGTGCGTGAGACCCGCCAGGGAATTGGTCTGGTCCATGAACTGCGACAGCTGGGAGGAGCCGAAGAACTCCTTCAGCGCCGCCACGACGGGGCGGATGTTCACGATCGTCTGCGGCGTGATCGTGTCGGCGTCCTCGGTCGTGAGGCGCTCGCGCACGACGCGCTCCATCCGGTACAGGCCGACGCGGAACGCCTCCTGGATGAGCTCGCCGACGGTGCGCAGGCGCCGGTTGCCGAAGTGCTCGTACTCGTCGAGGTGCTCGGCGACGGGCTCGCGCGGCAGCGAGACCGCCTCGGCGGCGTAGTCCTTGATCTCCACCTCGGGGTCCTCCGGCATGCCGAGCAGCCGCGGGAGCGTGACCAGCTCGTTGACCAGCGCGATGATGTCGTCGTGGGTGAGGACGCGGGTGTCCAGGTCCACGTCCTGCCCCAGGCGCGAGTTCAGCTTGTAGCGGCCGACCCTGGTTAGGTCGTATCTCTTAGGGTCGAAGAAGAGCTGCTGGAGCAGCGCGTAGGCGGCGTCCACGCTGGGCGGCTCGCCCGGACGCTGCTTCTTGAAGAGCTCGACCAGCGCGCCCTTCTTGGTCTTGGTCGACTCGGGGTCGGCGTCGATGGTGTTGCGGATGTAGATCGAGTTGTCGAAGCGCTTGAGGATCTCCTCGTCGAGCTGCGCCACGTCCTCCTCGGTCTCCTGGGTGTCCGCGTCGGTCGACGGCTCGTAGGCCATCGCGCGCAGCAGCACGGTGACCGGCAGCTTGCGCTTGCGGTCGATCCGGACGAAGACCTTGCCCTTCTTGTCGATCTCCAGCTCCAGCCACGACCCGCGCGCGGGCATGAGGTTGGCCGTGAAGACCTGCTTCTCCGGGTCCTTGGGCTCCATCAGGTAGGCGCCCGGAGAGCGCACGAGCTGCGTGACGACCACGCGCTCGGTGCCGTTGATGATGAACGTGCCCCACTCCGTCATCCACGGGAAGTCGCCCATGAACACGGACTGCTCGCGGATCTCGCCCGTCTCGCGATTGACGAACGCGACGGTGACGGTCAGCGGGCGGGCGTAGGTCAGGTCCTTCTCGCGGCACTCCTCGATCGGAGCGACCGGGTCATCGAAGGTGAAGGGGCCGAACGAGACGGCCAGATTGCCGGTGTAGTCCTCGATCGGCGAGATGTCGTCGATCGTCTCGCGGAGGCCACCCTTTTCGGGGTCGGTCAGCCAGGCGAAGGACTTGCGCTGGATGTCGATGAGGTTGGGGACATCAAGAACCTTGTCGTGACGCGCGAAACTGCGGCGCGTCCGGGGGGCGTCGATTGCGGCCAAGAAGACTCCTCGGACAGTCGAGGGCGGACAGGCGGTGGTGCGCCGAAAAGCGCGACCAACGAAAATAGCACAGCAGGCTACTGCCCCCCATGCGTGGGCGACCGGCTCTCACGGACCCCGCCCCGGGTCACCGCGTATGTGGCGCGGTGCCGTTGATTGGAGCGGCTTCGACTATCGGCCGATCGTCGCGGAGTGTAGCGGCGATTCGGCCTGCTCGCCAGTCGCCAGCTCAGCAGCCCGGAGGCCGGGTGCTGGCCGGCGGACAGCGCGGCGGGGGGGTGCCACCGCCGGTCGTCGTGGGCGGCGTTCCGCCCGCGCCGCTGGGCGGGCTGCCGCCCGACGGGGTGCCGCCGGCGGGCGGCGTCGGCGTCACCGGCGTGGCGGGCGCCGCCGGCGTGCTGGTCGTCGGCGTCGAAGTGCTGCCGTTCTCGTTGCCGCCAACGGAGTTGCCGTTCGGCCTGTTGTTGGTGCGCCGGTGGGGCGTGCCGGTCGTGGTCGTCCCGGTGCTCGTGTTCTGGTCGCCCGTCGAGGTCGGCGTCGAGCTGGACAACGGCACGATGTTGCCGTGGAGCTGCTTGGTCTTCGCCTTCTTCTTCAGCGCGCTCGGAGCCGCGCCGCCGCCCGCGGCCGCGCCGACCGGCGGCGGCGGCGTCGAGAAGCTCGCGCCGCCGGTGGTGTCGAAGAGCCGCTGCGGTGCGCGGTCCGTGCCGATCGCGACCGCGGTCGAGAAGCCGAGCAGCAGGAACAGCGACACCAGTCCGCCGGCCAACAGCCGGCGCTGCCGGGCCGCCTCGTCGACGGACTCGAGCGGATCGTCCTGCACCGCCGGCAGCGTCGCCGTGGCGGCCGCGGCGCCGCCGATCCCGCCCTGGCCGCCCGTGCCGTCGGCGCTGTTGCCGGCGCCGTTCCCCGCCCCGCCGTCGCCGTGGCCGTTCGCGTCACGCGGGTGCTCGCGCGCTATGTCGCTCCAGTCGGCGCCCACGAGCTCCGCCGCCTTGGCGGCGGTCGCGTGCCACAGCCAGGCCGCCGGCAGGATCGGCAGCCATGCGCGGTAGGAGATCCCGGCCTCCTGAACCGCCTCCTGCGTCGCGCGGCAGGTATCGCAGGCGGCGAGGTGCTCGGCCAGCCAGGCGCGATCCCCGGCGTCCTCGAGCTGCCGGTCCTGGCGCATCGCGATCAACGGCAGCGCGCGCTCGCAGTCCGGCGAGGCGGCGGCGATCGACGCGAGTGCCGTGCCGCGGAGCTCGTCGCGGAGCTTGATCCTCGCGCGCGAGATGAGCTGGGCCACCGAGTTGCGGTTCATGTCCATGATCTCGGCGATCTCGTCGTAGGAGAGCTCCTCGAGCTCGCGCAGCGCGAGGACCTCGCGCTGGCGCTCGGGCAGGCGCCCGTTGGCCTCGCGCACGTCGTCCTGCAGCGAGGTCAGCATCGCGGCGCGCTCGGGGTCGACGTAGAGGTCGCCCGGCTCCTGCCCGGCGCTCGGCTCGGGCACGTCCTCGGTCGGCTCGGCGCGCTTGCGCTTGCCGATCATGTCGTAGGACGCGTTGCGGGCCGCGGTGAACAGGTAGGCCGAGAAGTTGAGCTCGCGCCCCTCGAGCTTCGGCAGGCGCTGAAGCACCTTGAGGAAGGCCTCCTGGGTCGCGTCGGCCGCATCGTCGGGCGAGCCCAGCAGCCGGTGGCAGAAGTTGAAGATCCGGCTCTCGTACCGTTCGTAGAGCGTCGCGAAGGCGGTGCCGTCGCCGGCCGCGGCGGCGTGCGCGAGCCGCGCCTCCTCCGCGCTGTCGGCCCGCTCCTGCCCGGCGGCCGCGCCAACCGGCGCGCTCGTGGCTGCCATGCCGACGAGATTACTCCGTGACCCGACGTCCGACCAGCCCAGCGCCGCCGGGGCCGTCCATGGAGTCGTGTCGGGGCGAGCATGCGCTGTCGACGGCGTTCAAGTGGTCACCTTCGGTCCTTCTCGCGAGTGGAGTGACGCCTGAACAACCGCCGAGCGGGCGCTGTCTTACGGTGATGCGGTGAGGCGGTGAGGCCGGCTACTTCAGCTCGACGGAGGCGCCGGCCTCTTCGAGGTCGGCCTTGAGCTTGTCGGCCTCCTCCTTCTCCGCGCCCTCCTTGACGGGCTTGAGGTCGTCCACCAGCGCCTTGGCCTCCTTGAGGCCCAGACCGGTGGCCGCGCGCACGACCTTGATCACCTGGATCTTCTTGTCGCCGGCGCCGGTCAGCACGACGTCGAACGTCGACTGCTCCGCTTCCGCGCCGTCGCCGTCGGCGGCGCCGGCCGCGGCGGGTGCGGCGGCGGCGACCGCGGTCGCCGATACGCCGAACTCCTCCTCCAGCGCCTTCACGCGCTCGGACAGCTCGAGCACCGAGATGCCCTTGAGCTCCTCGATCCACTCCTCGGTGGTCACCTTCGTCTTCGTGGCCATGTCTTGGTCCTCCTACGCCTCCGCGGCGTCGTCGTCGTTCTCGGCGGCCGCCGCGGGGGCATCCGCTTCGCTTGCAGTCTCGTCGCCGTCCTCGGCGGGGGCCTCGGCCTCCGCGGGCGGCTGGTCCTCGGCCTCCGCCTCGGCCGGCGCGTCCTCCGCCGGCGCCTCGGCCTCGTCGGCCGGCGCGGGCTCGGGCTCGGGCTCCGACGCGGGCTCGGGCTCCGGCGCCGCCTCGGCCGGGGCCTCGCCGCTCACGAGGCCCTGCTCGGCGATCTGGCCGAGCTGCATCGCGAGGCCGGCGATCAGCTGGTTGAGGCCGCGGACGAGCCCGGTGATCGGAGCCGCCGCGGTCCCCACGAGCTGCGCGTGCAGCACCTCGCGGGCCGGCAGCCTGGAGATCGCCCGGATCTCGTCGACGCTCACCTCGGCGCCGTCCATCACGCCGCCCTTGAACTCGAGCACGTCTGCGGCGCGGGCGAAGTCGGCCAGCGCCTTGGCCGCCAGGGCGGCGTCGCCGCGCACGAACGTGAGCGCCGTCGGCCCGTCGAGCAGCGCGCGGATCGTCTCGGCGCCGGCCTTCTCGGCGGCCCGCTCCGTCAGCGAGTTCTTGACGACCCGGAAGGTGGCGTCGGCGTCGCGCAGCTTCGCGCGGAGCTCGGCGGCCTGTGGCACGGAGATCCCGCGGTAGTCGACGGCGAAGACGGCGTCGGCGTCCTCGATCTGCCCGGCGATCTCATCGACGAGGGCGGTCTTCTGTTCCTTGTTCATGCGGTCGTCTCCATGAAAAACGCCCGCGCGCAGGCGGGCGTGGAAGGGCTCGAGACGAGCCGCCGCGCTCCGCCTGTCCCGGACTTCCCGCCTCCGCGGAGGCGCGCCGGGGGTCTCGGGCGTCGCTGGTGGTGCCGGAAGTCTAGGCGGCCTCCGCCTCCGATGCCTCCGCGACGAGATCGCGGGTGCGGCCCGGGTCCACCTTCACGCCCGGCCCCATGGTGGTGGTCAGCGTGATCGAGCGCAGGTAGCGGCCCTTGGCGGCGGCCGGCTTGGCGCGGATCAGCTCGTCGAGCACCGCAGCGTAGTTCTCGAGCAGGCGGCGCTCGTCGAAGCTCGCCTTGCCGATCACCATGTGGACGATCGCGGTGCGGTCGGTGCGGTACTCGACCTTGCCCGACTTCGATTCCTCGACCGCCTTGCGGATGTCCATCGTGACCGTCCCGACCTTCGGGTTGGGCATCTTGCCCTGGGGTCCCAGGATCCGACCGAGTTTGCCGACCACCGGCATCATGTCCGGGGTCGCGATCGCGACGTCGAAGTCGGTGAAGCCCTCCTCGACGCGCTTGGCGAGATCCTCGCCGCCGACGTGGTCGGCGCCGGCCTCCTCCGCCTCGCGCGCCTTGTCGCCCTGGGCGAACACGGCGATCGAGACGTCCTTGCCGAGGCCATGCGGGAGCGCGATCGTCCCGCGCAGCTGCTCGTCGGCGTGGCGGACGTTGAGGCCGGTGCGCACGTGCAGCTCGACGGACTCGTCGAACTTGGTGGTCTTCACGGCCTTGATCAGCGCGACCGCCTCCGCGGGCTCGTACGCGCGCTCGCGGTCGATCAGCTCGCGGGACTCGAGATAGCGCCTGCTGTGCCTGGCCACGGCTAGACGACCTCCACGCCCATGCTGCGCGCGGTGCCGGCGATGATCTTCGCCGCCTGGTCGACATCGTGCGCGTTGAGGTCGTCGAGCTTGCGCTCGGCGATCTGGCGGACCTGGTCCATGCTCACCTGACCGACCTTCTCGCGGTTGGGCTCGCCCGAGCCCTTCTCGATCCCGGCGGCCTGCTTGATCAGCACCGCGGCGGGCGGGCTCTTCGTGATGAAGGTGAACGAGCGGTCCTCGTAGACGGTGATCACGACCGGGATGACCGTGCCGGTGTCCTGCTGCGTCTGCGCGTTGAACGCCTTGCAGAACTCCATGATGTTGATCCCGTGCTGGCCCAGGGCGGGACCGACCGGCGGCGCCGGGCTGGCCTGGCCGCCGACGGCCTGGAGCTTGATCGTTGTGAGGACCTTCTTCGCCACGGCTAGATCTTCTTCACCTGGTCGAACCCGACTTCCACCGGCGTCTCCCGGCCGAAGATGGATACCAGGACCTTGAGCTTGCCGGCGTCCTCGTTGATCTCGGAGATCTCGCCGCTGAAGTCCGACAGCGGGCCGGAGATGACCTTGACCGACTCGCCGATCGAGAACTGGGCGCGGGTGCGCGGGCGCTCGGCCGTCTCGCGGTGGAGCAGGCGGTCGACCTCGGGCTGCGTGAGGGGCACCGGTTCGTTCGAGGCCCCGACGAAGCCGGTCACCCCGGGGGTGCCCTTGACCAGCTGCCAGGAGTCGTCGTTGAGCTCCATGTTGACGAGCACGTAGCCCGGCATGGTGCGCTTCTCGGTGGTGACCTTCTGGTTGTCCTTCATCTCCGAGACGGACTCGGTCGGCACGACGACCTGGCGCACGGCGCGCTGCTGGTTGAGCGAGACCACGCGGTGCTCGAGGTTGTGCTTGACCTTGTTCTCGTGCCCGGAATAGGTGTTGACGACGTACCAGCGGAACATGTTGGTGAGCGGCTTGCCTTTGCTCGTCAGGGTTGTCAGAGGATGGCGTCGACCACGCGCGACCAGACGGCGTCGAGCAGGCCGAGGTATGCGCCGGCGATCACCACGAAGCCCAGCACGACGCCGGTGGCCTGGGTGACCTGCTTGCGGTCCGGCCACTGTACGCGGCCGAGCTCGACCACGCAGGCACGCAGGAAGTTGACGAAGCGGTTGCCGCCGCGCTTCGGCGCCTCGCCGCCGGCGGTCGGCTCGCCGCGGCGGCGGCGGGACGGACGGATCGCGGCCTCCTCGCCGGGCTCCTCCTCGGCCGGGGTGACCTCGTCCTCGTACACCCCGCCCTTCTCGTCGCCGATGAATTCCTCGGCCGGGAGGCCCGTGCGCTCGGAGACCTCGGCGAGATCGGCGTCGGCCGATGCGTGCTCGAGCGGGTTCGGAGGGGCGAGCTCGTCCCCGTCGCGCCGCTGCGACGCGCGGTCGCTCGCGGACGCGGCGCGGGAACCCGCCCGTGCGCGACGCTGCTGTCGCTGCTTGGCCCTCTTGCGGTCGCGCGCCATCCGACCGCCTAGCGGGTCTCGCGATGGTCGGTGTGGCGACGGCACCAGCGGCAGTACTTCCGCAGCTGGACGCGGTCGGGGTTGTTGCGCTTGCTCTTGTTCGTCTGGTAGTTCCGCCGCTTGCACTCCTCGCAGGCGAGGGTGATCGCGATACGGACGTCTCCGCGGGCCATCAGGATTCCCCGGGTCGTGGTGGGACTGCGTGGTGCCGAGCGAAGGCGCTGTCGCCGCGGCGCAGTCGATTCAGTCTAGAGAATCTGTCCGCGGCGGTGCGCGGCGCGCCGGGCGGGCGTGGCCGACTACGCTGGCCGCGGGATGGAGGCCCCCGTCATCAGCCGGGCGCGGACGCTTGGCGCTCGCGCGGTGTCCGAGCGCCCGGCGCGCACGGCCTTCGTCGGCGTGTTCGTGGCGGCGCTGCTGGCCTTCCTCGGCCTGGGCGCCGTGCTGCCCGTGCTGCCCCGGTACGTGAAGGGCCCGATCGGAGCCGGCGACCTCGCGGTCGGTGTCGTCACCGGCGCCTTCGCGCTGACCGCCGTGCTGTGCCGGCCGGTGGCCGGGCGCGTCGCGGATGCGCGCGGGCGGCGCGTGGTCGTGGTCGTCGGCGCGCTGTTCGCGGCGCTCGCCGGAGTCCTGTACTTCGTCCCGGCGGGCGTGCCGGGCCTGCTGGTCGCGCGCTTCGCGCTGGGGGCGGGCGAGGGCTGCGTGTTCACCGCCGGCGCCACCTGGACGGTCGACCTCGCACCGCCCGACCGGCGCGGCCGCGCGATCGGGCTGTTCGGACTCGCGATCTGGTCGGCGCTGGCGATCGGCCCGTTGATCGGCGAGGGGCTGCTCTCGCTGGGCGGCTACGACCTCGTGTGGGCGTTCGCGGCGATCTCTCCCTTGTGCGGCGCCTTCGTGGCGCGCACCGTCCCGGACGCGCACACCCCGCCGCCGCCGGGCCCGCGACCGCCGCTGATCCCGCGGGCGGCCGTGCGGCCGGGCGCGGCGCTGGCGCTGGCGAACCTCGGCTACGCGGCGCTCGCGGGCTTCCTCGTGCTGCACCTGGCGAACCGCGGCATCGGCCACGGCGCTGCGGTGTTCACGGCGTTCGCGGCCGCGGTGGTGATCGCGCGAACGGTCGGCGGCCGCCTGCCCGACGTGCTCGGACCGAAGCGCACCGCCGTGGGAGCGGCGTGCGCCGAGGCGGCCGGGCTCGCGGTCATCGGCGCCGCGCACACCCTCCCGGCGGCGCTGGCGGGAGCGCTGATCATGGGCCTGGGCTTCTCGACCCTGTATCCGTCGCTCGCGCTGCTCGTGGTCCAGCGGGCGGACGACGAACGCCGCGGCGCGGCGCTGGGGATCTTCACCGCGTTCTTCGACATCGGCATGGGGCTCGGCGGGCCGCTCGCGGGCGCGGTCGCCGGCGCCGCCGGGTACGGCGCGGCCTTCTGGGTCGCGGCCGCCGCCGCCCTGATCACCGCCGCCGTGGCGGCCGGGACCAGGAGTACCACACGCGCGCCCGCGCGGGCGCTAACGCGATCGTAGCTGGGCCTTTATCTCTTTTTGAGACTCCGGCCGTTTGCTGACGGCGCAGTCTCCGCCCACCTGTTTCGCGGCGCGTTCGGGGGACGGGGAGCGCCGAAGCTGCAGTTCGTTTGACGGCTGGCTGCAGCCCGCTGGCCCCGGCGCTCCCCGTGCCCCGATCCGTCGCTGTATGGCCCCTCATGAGGACCCTTGAGCTAGCCTCTTCCACAGACGTGGGCGAGGCCACCCCGCTGAATATCCTCGTCGTGGATGACGAGGCGCCGTTGCGCGAGATGTTGCGCCGCTCCTTCGCGCGCGAAGGGCACCGGGTGCTCGCGGTCCCCGACGCGCGCTCGGCGCTGGACCACGCCACCACCGACGACCCCGACGTGATCCTGCTGGACGTCGCGCTCGGCCCGGGCCCGGACGGCAACGCCGTGTGCCGCGAGCTGCGGGCGCGGCGCAACGTCGTGCCGGTGATCATGCTCACGGCGCGCGACAGCGAGGCGGACGCCGTGCTCGGCCTCGAGGCCGGCGCGGACGACTACGTCACCAAGCCGTTCGGCCTCGCGGAGCTGCGCAGCCGCATTCGCGCGGTGCTCCGTCGGGCCGGGCCGCGCGGCTTCGACCAGGACGTCCTCACCGCCGGCGACGTGCGCCTCGACCGCGCGAGCCGCGAGGTCACCCTGGCCGGCGAGCCCGTGCAGCTCACGTTCTCCGAGTTCGAGCTGCTCAACCGCCTGATGGGCGACCCCGGCCGCCTGTTCAACCGTCAGGAGCTGCTGCGGGCGATCTGGGGCGACAGCGCCTACCGCGACCCGCGCGCCATCGACGTCCACGTGCGCCACCTGCGCGAGAAGCTCGAGGAGCGCCCCGAGTCGCCGGCGCTGATCCTGACGGTGCGCGGCGCGGGGTATCGCCTGAAGGGCCCGTAGGTCGTGCGCAGGCTGCGCCCCCCGGGCCTGCGGGTGCGGCTGGTGCTGGCGCTGCTGCTCACGAGCGCCGTCACGCTCGCCGTCGCGGCCCTCACGCTGCTGCCGCCGCTCGAACGGCGGCTGCAGGACGAGGAGGTCCGGGCGCTACTGTCCACCGCGCTCTCCTCGCGCACGGCCTTCCAGGACGCCGAGCTCCGCGGCCCCAACGACACGGCCAGGCTGGCGCCGCTCCTGCGCACGCTCGAGCGCCGCGCCAACGCGCGTGTGGTGCTGTTCGACGCCGGCCTGCGCCCGGTCGTCGACACGCGGCCCCGCGTCGGGTCGTCGCGCATCGACACGGACGACCCCCGCGACTCCTTCGGCGACGTCGGCCTCGCGCTGACACGGCGCCGGCCGATATCGACCACCGTCGGCGGATCGCAGGGCGTGGCCCGCGTGGCCGTGCCCCTGAAGATCAACGGACGGCCCTACGTGCTGGCGCTCCGGGAGCACCTCGGGGACGTGGCGCGGTCCGTCGACACGGTGAAGCAGGCGTTCCTCACCGCCGCGCTGGCCGGATTCGCCATCGCGGTCGTGATCGGCATCGGGCTGGCCACCACGCTGCTGCGCCGGCTCCGTCGCCTGCGCGAGGCGGCGCTGCGGCTCGGGGAGCGCGGCCTCAGCGAGGAGGCGCCCCGCGACCGCGGGCACGACGAGATCGGGGACCTCGCGCGGGCGTTCACGTCGATGCAGACCCAGCTCCGCGCCCAGGAGGAGGCGCGCAAACGGTTCGTCGCCACGGCTTCGCACGAGCTGCGCACGCCGCTCGCCTCGCTGCACGGGGTGCTGGAGCTCGCCGACGACGACCTCGGCGTCGACCCACCCGACGTCGCCGACGCCCGCGAGCAGGTCGCGCGCGCCCGGGACCAGTCACGCCGTCTGAGCGCGCTGGCGGCCGACCTGCTCGACCTCAGCCGGCTGGACGCCGACGTCGAGCTGCGGCGCGAGCCGATCGAGCTCGGCGAGATGTGCCGGGCCGCGGCGTCGGAGTTCGAGCTGCGCGTCCGCGAGCACCACCTGGCGCTGCGGGTCGAGGCCCCGGACGAGGCGGTGTGGGCCGAGGCCGACCCCGGCGGAGTGGCGCGGATCATCCGCATCCTGGTCGACAACGCGCTGCGCTTTACGCCGCTCGACCTCCCGGTGGAGGTGGAGCTCAGCCACGAGAACGGGTACGCCGAGATCAGCGTGACCGACCGCGGCCCGGGGGTGCAGGCCGACGAGCAGGAGGCCATCTTCGAGCGCTTTCGCCGCGGCAGCGCACAGGGCAACGGTGGTGGCTTCGGGCTCGGCCTCGCGATCGGCCGCGAGCTGGCGGAGCGCATGGGCGGATCCCTGGCGCTCGAGCACGCGGGCGACCCCGGCGCGCGCTTCGTGCTGCGCCTTCCGTCCGCGGAATCGCCTGCGTAGGCGCGCTAACACAGCCGCAACAGCTTCCAACACCAACGCAACGGCGTCCGCGCCAGACCCAACATGCGGTGCTGCACGCTCCGGCAATGCGCGACGCCGCAGCCGACGGTCACACCGCCGAGGAGCGCCGCCGGGCCGCTGCGCTGGTGGCCGCCCACGCGCGCGACTCGCTCGATCCGTTCGCACTGCGGGCCGACAAGCGCTTCCACTTCGCCGCCGGCGGGATGCTCGCGTATCGCGTGATCGGCGGAACCGCGGTGGTCTCGGGTGACCCGATCGGCCCCCGGGACAACGCGGAGGCGATCCTCGACAGCTTCGCGGCCTGTGCCCGCGAGCGCCGCTGGGCGGTCGCGCTGACGGGCGCCTCCGAGCGCCATCTGGAGGCGTACCGGGAGCTGGGCCTGCGCGCGACGCAGATGGGCAGCGAGGCAGTGGTCGATCCGCAGGCCTTCTCGCTCGAGGGCCGGCCCGCGCGCAAGGTCCGCCAGTCGGTCGCGCGGATCCGGCGCCGCGGCTGGTCCGTCGAAGTCGCCGACGCCCGCGAGCTCGACCCCCGGACGGCCGCGGCCCTGGAGGCGATCGAGCGCGGCTGGCGGGCCGCGCAGCCGCGCATCGTCGGCTTCGCCATGACGCTGGGCCGGCGCTGGAGCGCGGACGAGGACGGCGACGGGCTGTGCGTGCTCGCCCGCGGCCCCGACGGCGAGCTGCAGGCCTTCCTGCACTTCGTGCGTTATGAGGACGGGCTCTCGCTCGACGTCATGCGCCGCCTCGGCGAGGAGCCCAACGGCCTCAACGAGGCGATGGTCGTCGCCGCGCTCGAGCACGCCCGCGACGCCGGCCTGCGCGAGGTCAGCCTGAACTTCGCCGGCTGTGCGCACCTCATGGCGCCGCACGAGCGACCGACGCTGCGCCGCCGGCTCGCCCGCCTCGGGCTGCGGCGCCTCCACCGGCGCTTCCAGCTCGAGCGCCTCGTGCGCTTCAACGACAAGTTCTTCCCGGTATGGCGGCCCCGCTACCTCGTGTACGCGGGCCGCGCGCGGCTCCCGCTGGCCGCGCTGCGGGTGCTGCAGGCCGAGGGTTACGTGCGCGCGCCCGCGCGGCGTCCGCTCACGTCCGGCCGGCAACCGGCACCGACGCCCGCGAGCCAGCCGATGACCATCGCCCGATCAGCAGCGAGCCGATGATCAGGCAGGCGACCTCGACCCAGATGCCCCCGTGCGAGAACTGGTCGCCGAGCTTCGAGACGACCGCCTCGTTGACGGCGATCGCGTCGGACACCGCGCCGGTGACGAAGAGCACGAGGAAGCCGATCAGGCCGACGGCGAGCGCGCGGCGGGCGACACCCCAGCCCGTCGCCCATGCCAGCGCGAGGCCGGCGGCCGCGCCGGCCGGCACCCACGCCACCGCGACGCGGAGCAGCGGCTGGTCATCCCCGCGGGCGAGCTGCTCGAGCGGGAGGGCGCGCGAGAGGCGCGGGCCCGCATCCAGCGCGCCGGCCTCGCGAAGGACGTAGAGCCAGCCCATGCCCGCGCACACCGCCACCAGGACGAGCGCGACGCCGGCGACCAGGCGGCCGGCGTGAGGACGGCGCGCACGCTCGTCGTCGGCGCGGTCGTCCTGGCGTGGCTCGTCGCCGGGCTCTACGGCGTCGCGTCGTACGGTCACAACTACTACGTATACCGGGGCTACGACCCGCCGCACGACCCCGCGCACGTCGCGAGCGGCCGGCTCGTCTCCGAGCGCTTCTACTCCCCGGCCCTGCACGCGCGGCGCTCCTACCTCGTGTACCTGCCGCCCGGCTACTCGCCGACGACGCGCTACCCGGTCCTGTACCTGCTCCACGGGGCGCCGGGGTGGCCGCGGGAATTCATCGACGTCGCGGACGTCGGCGTCGACCAGGACGTCGGCGTGGCGGGCGGTGCGTTGCGGCCCTTCATCGTCGTGATGGTGGACGGCCGCAACGGCACGTATGAGTCCGACACGGAGTGGGCCGACACGCCGGCCGGCCGCTACGAGAGCCTCGTCCTCGACACCGTCCGCGCGGTCGATGCGCGCTGGCCCACCCTGCCCGATCGCGCCGACCGCGCGATCGCCGGCAACTCGGAGGGGGCCTTCGGCGCGATGAACGTCGCGCTGCACCACCTCAACGACTTCGGGATCGTCGAGTCCTGGTCCGGCTACTTCCGTGCCGACCCGAGCGGGCCGTTCGCCCACGCCGGCCCGGCGCTGCGTCGCGCCTACAGCCCCGCCGTCTACGTCACCGCGCTCGTCGGACGGCTGCGCCGGCTACCGCTGCACGCGTTCCTGTACGTCGGGATGGCCGACGCCGACCGCGGCCAGTCCACGACGTTCGCGGCCCAGCTCCAGGCGGCGGGGGCCGCGGTCCGATACTCGGAGTACGCCGGTCGCCACTCCTGGCGGCTGTGGCGCGACACGGCGCCCACCGCGCTCCGGTTCGCCGACCAGTGGTTCCGCCGATGACCGGCGTGTGGCTGGGGCTGGGGCTCGCGCTGGCCGCCTCGGTGGCGCTCAACCTCGGATACCTGCTGCAGCACGGCGGCGCCGCGAGCGCCCCGCCCGTGACGCCGCGGCATCCGGTGGCGACACTGCGCGGGCTGCTCGCCTCACCAGCGTGGCTCGCGGGCCTGGCGCTGGGTCTGACCGGATGGGCGCTGCACGTCCTCGCCCTGTCACATGCCCCGCTCTCCCTGGTCCAGGCCTTCGTCGCCGGCGGACTCGTGCTGTGCGTCCCGCTGGCGGCCGGCGTGCTGGGCCACCGCGTCACGCCAGGGGAGGCGCGCGGCGTGGCCGTGATGTCGCTCGCGCTGGCGGCGCTGTCGCTCGGCCTCCACGCGCGCGCGCACTCGGTGCCCGTGACGGCCGGGCCGCTTGCCGCGTACCTCGCCGCCGCCGGCGTGGTGGCCGTCGCGCTCGCGGCCGCGCCCGCCGCTCCAGCCATGCGAGCCGCCACCCTCGGCGCCGCCGGCGGCGTGCTCTACGGCGCCGCCGACCTCGCGATCAAGACGCTCACCGACGTCGCGTCGCGCGGCGGCGGCGGCGCCGTCCTGCGCTCGCCGTGGCTCGGCGCGGCCGCGCTCGCCACCGCCGGCGCGTTCTTCTGCTTTCAGCGCGCGCTGCAGACCGGCCGCGCGCTGCCCGTGATCGCGCTGATGACGGCGACGACGAACCTCGTCTCGATCCTCGGCGGACTGCTTGTGCTCGGCGAGCCGCTCGGCCGCACGCCCGTCCTCGGCGGCCTGCACGCCGGCGCGCTCGTGCTCGTCGGGCTCTCCGCCTGGATGCTGGCGCCCGCACAGGCGGCGCTCGCCGGCGCCGACGGGGGATTGGCGCTTCAGGCGGGCGTGCTGGCCGCGGCCAGCCCACCCTTCTCGGGTGCGGTGCGCTCCAGCGCGGCCCAGCCCACGTCGCGTTCACGCTCGGCCCGCTCGGCCTCCGCCCCGCCGTTGAAGCCGAACAGACGCTTCGCGCGCAGCAGGTAGAGCACCACCGCCACGTTGACGATCAAGGCGATGATCTTCAGCGGCGACACCGTGCGCGTCAGCTCGTAGACCTCCAGCGGCAGCAGCGCCGTGGTGGCGATGAACGTGAGGTACTCCGCCCACCGCTGCTGGTACCAGAGGCCGATCGCCTCGACGCCCTCGAGCACCGCGTAGACGGCGACCGCCGCGCCGACGAGGTGCAGCGTGCCGGCACGCAGGGAGAAGACCCGATCCAGCTCGTGGAGCACCCCGACGTGCCCCGTCTGCACCGGCGCTCCGCCGGCGGTGTGCTGAATGTCCGCGACGACCCGGTAGAAGGTGTCGCGCAGCTCCACCTGGTGGGCGGTGAACAGGAAGATCGCGACCGCCAGCAGGCCGAGCAGCACGAAGTGGAACGCGCGGTCGACGGCGATCGTGCGCAGGACGATCTTGTCGCGCAGCGCCTTGCCGCGCAGCGGCAGGTCGATCTCCTCCCGGTCGGGCGGGTGGCGGCGCGCCGCCGCGGGCGGCTCGCCGAGCGGCAGCCACGAGTCGCAGCGCAGGCAGCGGTACCAGCGCGAGCCGTGGACGTCGCGGGCGAGGATCGCGTCCTGCGGTCGCAGCTCCGCCGCGTCCGTGCCGATCAGCGCGTGACCCCGCAGCCCGCACACGAGCAGCTCGTAGTGCAGGCGGGGCAGGAAGCTCTCGGGCCGCACCGTGCCCGGAGGCCGGTGGCCCTGCGCGGGCGCGCGATCCGGCATCGCGCGCAGCCTACGTGGCCGCGCGGGCTGTCGTCGCTACTTGTCCCAGGCCTTCAGGAACGCAAGCGGGTCGATCGTGTGCCCGCCGTCCCACCACGCGCCGTCCCACAGCTCGAAGTGCAGGTGGCACCCGACGGCGTCGCCGGTCTCGCCGACGTAGCCGACCAACTGCCCCGTGGTCACCGTCTGGCCGGCCTTCACGGCGGACGAGCTGCGCAGGTGCGCGTAGAAGTAGTCGTAGCGCGTGTCGGTGGTGTGGACCGCGACGTAGTAGCCGGCCGCGCCGCCGTAGCCCGTGTCGATCACCTTGCCGCCGCGCGCCGCCACCTCCGGCGTGCCGCAGTTGGCGAAGATGTCCTGGCCGGCGTGGGTGTGACCGGAGCGCGGAGCGCCGTAGCGGTTGTCGGCGTTGCCGTAGCTGTGGCTGCCGCGGATGGGGAAGGTCCAGCCGTCGACGCTCACGGCCGGCGGCACCGGCTGGGCACTGCGCGCCGGGGGCTTGCGCCCGGCGAGTGCGTCGCGCAGCGCCTTCGCCGTTCCGGGCCCGACGTACCCGACGACGGGGAGCGTCCAATTCCTCTGGAAGCGCCGGACCTGGCCGCGCGTGAGCGTGCCGAAGTAGCCGGTCACCCTCACGCGGTAGCCGACCGCCGTGAGGACCCGCTGGAGCACCTTGACCTGCTTGCCGGTGGCGCCCATGCGCAGCGTGCGCCTCCCGAGTGCCTGCGCGTCCCTTGCGAGCTGGGTCGACGACCCCCAGGACGGCGCCGCGCTGGTTTTCGACGGCGGCGACTGCGTGGGCGAGGACCCGCCCGTGCCCGCGGCCGACGGCGTCGTGCCGCCGGCGGCCGGGGTGGCCGTCGCGGCGCCGGCCGACGGGACCAGCGCCAGCGCGGACGCGGCCACGCCGGCGACGAGGAGGTTTCGTGCGCTCATCACAGGAAACGGTCGGCACGATCGGTCCGAATCCATGGGAGCGCGAAGCGCATGCGCAGCTTTGCTGCGACGAAACTTCAGCGAGCTGGTGCGCTTGCCGGAAATGGTGCCTCCACACGCCCGCCCGAGCGGGCCGCCTCGTTCGACTGTGCGCGCCTACGGAGTTAGCTGACGGGCTTGCGCCGGCTGAGCCGGCGCTTCCCGCGGACCACCGCGGGATTCGCCCCAATCTTCGGTTCCTCCGCTCGCCGCACGCGCGGCGACTCGGCATGCGCGCGGCACCATAACATCGTTTCCCGTCGTTGCGCGCCGCCGGTTGGATAGCGTGCGCCGCATGGTCGAGCACTACCCCGACGAGCTCCGGCCAGAGGACTATCGCGAGCGCGCCGCCGACCGTGCGCGGGCGAGCGCGGGCGGGGTGGGCGCCGCGGTCGCGCGCGACGTGAGCGACTCGGCCCCGCGGGGCCGGCGGTGGGAATGCGTGGTCAGCGACGGCCGCCGCCACGCGTACGTTCGGGTCGATGCTCCGGACCTCGGCCCGCACGAGGCGGCCCCACCCGAGACGGTCGAGGCCGCGGTCGAGCGCCGAGCGAACGGAGGGCTCGACGCGCTGATCGCGGAGGCGCCGATCGAGCTGGCCCGCGACGAGCTCGCGGCCTGACGGCGCGGCTGTCGTGGGGCTCAGCCCGCGGCGAAGCTGTGCTCGAAGGCGAGCTCGGCCTCGAAGTCCGCGTCGTCGGCGTGGTGGAAGGCCACACCGCGGGTCCCGAGGAGCTCGACGAAGGTCTCGATCAGCAGGGCGTCGAGCTGGGTTCCCGCCACGCGCTGCAGCTCGGCCACCGCTTCCTCGACCGAGCGGAGCCGGCCGTAGGAGTCGCGGCCCGTCATCGCGTCGTAGGTGTCGGCCACCGAGATCACCCGCGAGATCCACGGGATCTCTTCCCCGCTGAGGCCGTCGGGATACCCGCAGCCGTCGATCCGCTCGTGGTGATGCAGGATGGCGCGCGCGACCAACTCGTAGCCGGGCAGCTGGGAGACGATCTCCGCGCTCGCGCCCGGGTGGCGCCTGACGAGCTCCCACTCCCGCGCGGACAGGCCGCGCCGGTTCTGCAGGATCGAGTCGGGAAGGATGAACTTGCCGATGTCGTGGAGCAGGCCGACGGTGTGCACCAGGCGCTGCTGCGCAGCCGACGCACCGGTCGCCACGGCAAGTGCGCGTGCGTAGCGGGCGACGGCCGCGGAGTGGCGGGCCGTCATCGGGTCCCGCAGCGACAGGCTGCGAAGCATGGCGGTGAGCAGCCGGCGGCTGGGGATCGCGTCGGTCTCCACTCGCTCCCGTGCGACGTGCAGCGCGCGCAGGCGGCGACCGCGCCGGAGCGGCGCGCTGGGATGCGTCCTTGCCGAAGCCACAGCCGAACTCATCGGGGGTACGTTCGGCGTCCCGTGTCCGCGTGTGAACAGATGCCGCGTGTTTGCACAGGTTTTCGCACCCCCGGTGCGCCCTTCGGAACGGTTAGCGTCCTTCAGCGATGCCCAGGCTTTGCTGCGACGTGCTCGGCCCGGGTCTCGGATATCCCCATGAGGTCGTCCATGAGCAAGGTCATCTGGCATATCTCGAGGTCCTCGACGGCTTCATCGCCGGCCCCGGACGACTCGATGGACTGGGCCTTCAACGCCTCTGGCCCCAATCAGGTGGGCAAGAACGTCGTGATCTTCGGCGCAATACCGCCCAGCAATGCCTCGGCGCCGGCCTCCTCGACGAGATCGTCATCCACCTCGTGCCGGTCCTGCTCGGCGGCGGCGTCAGGCTCTACGGGGCGCCCGGTGCGGAGCGGGTCGATCTCGAGCGGATTGCCGCATCGGAATCGGGGCAGGTGGTCGATCTCCGCTTCGGCGTCCCCAGGTAGTCGAGGAAAGCCCTTCCCCCGCCTCCCCGTTCATGGCGCGGCGCAGATCACATAGAAGGTGACGTTCGCGGTACCCGTGACGGTCAACTGCGCTTCCCACGCCGTTGGAGTGCCTCCTGGCGTGACCGGTGGACCTCCCGCGCTCGCCAGCGGGAAGCCGGCGGAGACGTGGTCGCCGCCGTTCGTCGTCCCATCGGTGCGACCGACGCCGCCCCCGAGTGCGCGCTCACCGGGATTGCAGTCGGCCTCGTCGGTCGCGGAGGTCACATTGATACGCGTCTTCGTTCGGGCGACGACGTCCGTGGCGCCGTTGCGGCCATTCTGGCCGTTCTGCCCGGCGCTTCCCGTCACGCCGCGTGGCCCCTGTTGATTCCATGTCACCGCCGATTCCCCCGGAATGCGAACGCGGTGTTTCCCGTGCTTGACGGTCTTGGGCTTCCGGCACGAGCTCGCCGCTTTTACAACACGCAGGACGCCGGTCTTCCGGTCCACACAGCCGTGGTAGACGCCGCTGCGATCAGGTACGCCCGTGATCGCGTAGGCGCTCCCTCCGAGCGCGACGAACAACGCCCCGGTGGCCGTCACGTTCGCATAGCTCAGGTGCGACCGAACTCCGCTCAGCATTGCGTCCTCCAATCCATCGTTGGCGTCCGCGCCGCTGACCCTTCGGCATCGCCCGCGAAGTATGACCCGCGGTTGGACGGCCCCCGGAGCCATCACTAGAAATAGATTTCTACCTTCTCATTTCATGCTATTGTGCGAGACGTCTACTGAAAGGGCGTGTTGATGGCGTCACTTGGTAGCGAGCTGGCCCTGCGGGCAGGACTTCAGCCCTGAGCCCGATAGCCACCGAAGCGCGATTCGCGCTGAGGCGCGGAGCTTGAGGAAAATGATCGAGACCCGCGGGGCCGGCTGCTGATACTCCCGTGGGGTCTCGTTCCCTCTCCCGCTCGGGCGTCTCCCATAGAGGGCTCGGAAGGTGCTGAGCACCATGACGAGCAGCAAGGCAGTCCAGCGAGGAGCGCGACGGCGCGGCGAACTGCACCGTGACGGAGGCGATCCTCGCGTCCGGCAGGTGATTGCGGCACGTAGTCGGCTGAACACCGTTCGAGTCGCGATGACGTTGCCGCGCAGGCCAGTCAGGGGCGGCGACGTGCATGCCCGAGCGATCGAGCGACTAGGCGTGGCCGTCAACGATCGCGAACACTCGAGCGAGGAAAGCGATGCTGCCCAGGGAGGCCCCGACGAGCGGACCGCTGCGGTCGCGCTGGCAGCGGCGAACGAGCAGGTGGCTGCCCGCGAGGCCTGGGTGAAGTACATCGAGCACGGCTACTAGGCGCACGGGCTAGGACCTAATGGGACGGTGGCTGTCCTACATCCCTCGCTTCATTCGCCACTACAAGCAACGGCGTCAGCTCGGACAACCGATCGGACATGCCTTCCGCAGTGCCCGGCACCGAACGCGGTTCGACCGTTAGGCGCCACTACGCGCGCGGAACGCTGACGTCGATGACGTGAGCTGGGTTAAACGCGACCAACTCGCGCCGGCCGTCTCTCGACACCACCTCGATCGGCGTCCTGTCGTCGATGCTTCGCCACACGCCGCCGATTGCCTCTGGCGCCGTCGGCTCAGGTTCCAGGTCGATCGTGTGAGTCGCGGCGCCCCGTGTGGTTGTGATGTGGACGTCCATTGGCTCTCCTCAAGTGTCCGGGACCGACGAGACGCTCCGTCCCGAAACAACGAAACCCCAGTGGTTGCGCGGGCGTCCTCGTCAAGCCCTCTGCCGGACTCGAACCGGCGACCCCTTCCTTACCATCGCAGTCCCGGGGTGGTGTGGAAGGTGGTGGAAGCCTACCGGGGGCGAATCGCGCTCGTCCCGGGCGTGGCGAGCGGTGTGGGGGTCGTTGACACTTCCGTTGACACGCCGTTACGTCATCCAAATCGGCGTGCAGCTCGCCTGAGCCCTCCGCGGGTTAGGCGTCGGCGGCTTGCTTCGCGGGCGCCAGCTCCACGGCCAGGTCGAGCGGCGCGCCCGCCCGCTTCCGCCGCGCACTGGCCCTCCGTGACCTAGACGTGATCCGTCACGCAGCCGCCGAGCTGCCCCGCGTCCCGCTCGCTGACGCCGCTGCCGCCTGTGCGCTGCTCGCGGACGCCGAACCCGGCCGGTATGACCGGGCCGCGTGCTGGTGGCTTGCCCGGTACTGCGTCGAGACGCCCGACGTGACGCTCGAAGCGATCGACGAAGCCCTCGGCGCCCTGCAGGCGATGCGCGAGCGGCCGGCGGATTCGCTCGTCACCCTGCGCGACCTCGTCGCACAGCATCCGTAGCGGGATACTGGGCGGGCGATGTCGCAGGAGAACGTGGAGGTCTTCAAACGCGCCTTTGACGCGATCAACCGCGGAGACGCCGAAGCGCTGGTGTCGGAACTCGACCCCGAGGTTGAGTGGCATGGGGCGATTCTGATGGCGATGGGAGGGAAACAGACGGTGTACCGGGGGCACGAGGGCGTTCGCGAGTGGCTCCGAGACCTGTACGAGACCCTCTCTGAGTTTCAAGCCGAGTACCCCGAGATCCGGGACCTTGGCGACCGAACGGTGGCAATCGGCCGCGTCCGCGCGCGTGGCAAGGCAAGCGAGGCCGAGATCGAATCGCCCCACGGCACGGTGGTCGAGTTCAAGAACGGCAAGGGAATTCTGATTCGGACCTACCTCGACCCCAAAGACGCCCTCGAAGCCGCCGGGCTGCGGGAGTAGCGACCGCTCACCCAGTCGCCCGGACCCTGATCGTCGGGAGGGTGAAACCCTCTCGAAATGGGAGGGAAGGGTGGAAGCCGTGGCCTTACGACCTGCGGGTCATACCGGGATACTGGGCGGGCGAGGTCGCAGGGCCAGCGGCAGCGCAGAGGCCAAGCGACGGATCGGAGGAGACATGCTGAACGGACTTCGCTCGCGTCTGACCTACGCGAACGTGGTGGCGACGGGAGCGCTCTTCGTCGCGCTCGGCGGAGGCGCCTACGCGCTCACGGGCGTACCTGATCGCGGCGGCGTCTTCCACGGGTGCGTGAGCAACAAGACGAGCGTGCTGCGGGTGGTCAAGAGCGCGAGTTCCTGTCAGAAGGCCAAGGGTCGCGGCAAGCGCCGAACCCCTGGCGAGTTCGCGGTCAGCTGGAGCCAGCAGGGGCCACGAGGCTTCCAGGGACTCCAGGGCGTTCAGGGGGCTCAGGGGAGCGCGGGGCTCAAGGGCGACAAGGGCGACCAAGGCCCGGCTGGCCCCACCCAGGCCTTCGCCGCGGCGGCCCTGAACGGATCGATTCCGTCGTCTACGCCTGACAGCGGCGACTTCACGAACACCACCACCGTGACGACACCTACCAGCGGCAGGCTGTTCGCATTCGCTCGCGGCGTTTACGCGGTGGCGTGCACCGCCGGGACGGGCGTCCAGTTGGGGCTGTACGTCGACGGCACCCCGGTTCATGCAAGCGGGCGAGCGATCGTGGCCGGGACAGCCACAGATATCTCGGTGTGGGGTCTGAGCGACACCGTGAGCGCCGGAACGCACACAGTCTCCCTACGATCGGACTGCACGGGCGGCACCGCCACCAGCATCTCTGCATCACGAGACGCAGCGGTCGGGGCAATCTTCGTCGGGTCCTGACGCCACCGAGCCTGATCACGGCGAGAGCCCAAGTCCTCGCAGCGTGGGGCTGCGGGAGTAGCGCCCAACTCGTCACGGCCTCGGGGATACTGGGCGGGCGATGTCGCAGGGCCAGCGGCGTGGACGCCAACGACGGATCGGAGGAGACATGCTCAAGGCGGTTCGCTCGCGGTTGACCTACGCGAACGTCATTGCCACGATCGCGCTGTTCCTGGCCCTCGGCGGGGGCGCGTACGCACTGACAGGCATCCCTGATCGCGGCGGCGTCTACCACGGATGCGTGGACCCGAAGACCAGCGTGCTGCGCGTTGTGAAGGCAGCAAGCGCCTGTCGGAAGGCCAAGACCGTCAAGCAGGGGACGCGACGCATTCGAATCCCCGGGGAGTCGGCCATCGCGTGGAACCAGCAGGGGCGATCCGGTCAGAACGGGCTCAACGGTGCGCCCGGTCAGCCGGGGGAGCCGGGGCAGCCGGGCACCGCCGTTGCGTTCGCCCGCGTCAACGCCTTCAGCGGCAACACGAGAACGCTCGACACCGGACGCTCGCACAATATTCTCGGCGTGACCCCCGCGTGCTTCGACAACACCCCGGGCGGCTGCGAAGGCCATATCCCGAACAAGACGTGCTTCAACCTCGGGTTCAAGGCGAGGAACGCGGTTGCCTCGGTCGAAGGGGATCTGACCTCGGGTAACCAATCCTCGGTCGTCGCCACCGCAATCGTCCCTCCCCTGGCGGGGAACCCTGGTTTGGGGTACTGCCCGGCGGGGTTCACCGATGCGGTGGTTGTCGAATTCGACAGCGCTGGCGCAGGTCACTCGGACGCTCCGTTCTACGTGGCGTTCAACTGAGCGCCCGGGGATACTGGGCGGGCGATGTCGCAGGAGAACGTGGAGACCTTTCGACGTAACGCAGATGCGATCTCTCGCAGCGATACCGAATCTATCCCGGACACGGTGCACCCTGAGGCGGTCCTAGAGCCGTTGAGAGCAGCGACCGAGGGCACCTACGTAGGCCGCGAAGGCATGCGGCGGTTCTTGGCTGACACGGTGGAAACGTTCGAGGTGTTCCAGGTCTCCTACACCGATGTCCGCGACCTCGGGGACCGGGTGCTCGCGATCGGATCGATTCGGGTGCGCGGCAAGGGAAGCGGCGTCGAAACCGACATCCCAACAGCGGCCATCGCGGAGTACCGGGATGGGCTCCTCTGGCGCTACAAGGACTACGGGGAGGCGGCGCTGGCCCTCGAAGCCGTGGGGCTGCGGGAGTAGGCGACCTGGTGTGGCGTCCGGGTGTGCCGAAAAACCCCCAGACCCGTACAGACTGCGAGAACGGGCTGCGGGAGTGACCGTGTCTGAAGATCCGTTCTGTTGGTCGAGCACACGGTCATGGACCTCGTCCCCGGTTAGGTATGTTGCGGCGAGGCCGACCACAAGAGCGCGCGCTGACGAACTAGCGCACGCAAGATGGACGTTCTCGTACTCGTCGACAAGCTGGACGACCTCGTCCACAACGCCAAGCCGGTCCCGCTGACGCGACCAGGTGCGCGTGGACAAGGAGGAGATCTACGACATCCTCGACCAGGTACGCGCGACGATCCCCGAGGAGATCAAGCAGGCGCGCTGGATCGTGAAGGAGCGCCAGGACATGCTGGCCGAGGCCAAGCGCGAGGCGGAGCGGATCGTCAAGGAGGCGCGCGAGCGCGCCGAGCGGCTGGTCAGCGACGAGGAGATCACCAAGCAGGCCGAGCGCGCGGCCGAGGACATCATCGAGGACGCCCGCGCCCGCGAGCGCGAGATCCGCCTCGGCGCCGAGGACTACGCAGACGAGATCCTCAACACGCTCGAGGTCAACCTCTCGAAGTTCATCGCGGCCGTTCAGCGCGGCCGCGACCGCCTCGCCGGCAAGGACGAGCCGGCCGAGGTCGCCTGACCGAGCCCGCGCCCCGCGCCAGTGAGGCGGCGGTCGCGATCGAGGTCGCGCGTGTCTGGACGTTGCGCGACGGGCGCGTGGTTTGGCTTGAGGTATTCCTAGACCGCAACGAGGCCCTCAAAGCCGTGGGGCTGCGGGTCGCCTTAGTTGCGTCGCCTGATGAGGCGCCAGCGGCTTCGGCGTGGCGGTGCGACTGCGCTCTGCTGGATCTCGCGTAGCCGAACACCGATGAGCAGCCTGGCGCCAGATGCTGTGCGCTCATAGACGCGCTCGACGGGCTCACCGGCGAGCTCGAGCTCGTGGAGGAGATTGGCGGGCTGGCGAACGCCAGCCGCTTCGAAGTCCTGGAAGGTCAGCGGCTGAGCGCCCGCCGTGCGCAGAAGGCGCAGCATCTCTTCCTGTCGGTGATCAGGAGTCGGCGCCATCTTCCCCAGAGTACGCGAGCGGCGATCCCATAATCGCGGCGGCACGCGGTGGCGATGGTGTGGGGATCCGCGGCGGCTTGGGTCGCCTCGAGGGACGCATGTCCGGGTGCGGCGATGGATGCTGGATGTGTCGGGGGTTGGAGCCGATCTGATGTTGAGCTATGTGGGTGCGTCTCAGCGGTAGCGCGGCGGACGAGCGCGGTTCTCTGGCCGACGAGCGGCCGGTGAGCGCGGAGGACATCGTGCGTGACGCCCGCCGACGCGGTGAGGCGGGTCGGGTGGCGGGTCTGCTGTTTCTGGCTGGGTCGCTGACGCTCGTGCCAAGCACGTTGTTGTTGGCGCCGCGTCCGGCGATGTGGGTCTACTCGCTGACGCTGCTTGGCGTGATCTCCGGGGTGTTGTGTCTGCGTTTGCCGTGGGGGCGGCTGAGTCCGCGCTGGCTTGAGGCGGTGCCTGCGGTAGCGACGGTCGAGGTCTTCTTGGTCGTATTGGCGCTGGGCGGCGATGGGGGGCTCTACGCGCCCTTATCGGTGCTGGTGGCCGTGTTCGCCGCCTACGCCCTGCGCCGCCGCGCTGCGATCACGATTCAGGTCGGCGTGCTGGTGATCGCGCTGCTCGCTGCGGCGATCGCGGTAGGGGCCGCCGGGGAACGGCTGGTCCCGGTCGTCGTCTCGATCCCGATCCTCTGCATTGCCGCTGCGGTCGTCGCCCATTTGCGCGAGCGCCTCGAGGCCGGCCAGGACGCCTACCGGCGCCTGGCCGGGCGCGACCCCCTCACCGGAGTGGGCAACTACCGCGCCCTGTATGACCGGCTCGAGTACGAACTGGCGCGCCATCGCCGCCACGAGCGGCCGCTGACGGTCATCCTCGTCGATCTCGACGGCTTCAAGGCCATCAATGACACCCACGGGCATCTCGCCGGTGACGAAGCGCTGCGCCGCGTCGGGCACGCCCTCGCCGCAGCCGTGCGCGCCGAAGACACCCCCGCCCGACAAGGCGGCGACGAGTTCTCGATCCTCTCCCCCGAAACCGACAGGCCCGCAGCCAACGCGCTGATCGACCGCATCAAGGGCGTCGTCGCAGCCATCGATCTCGACGGCACCCACCTCAGCGCCTCCATCGGCACCGCCACCTTCCCCCAAGACGGACACACCGCCGACGAGCTCCTCACCACCGCCGACCATGCCCTGCGCAGCACCAAAGCAGCCTCCCCCCGCGCGCACGCCAGCCCGAGGCCAACAAGCCGGCCGCGTCAGCGGCACGTCAGCGCCGCAATGAAGATCAGCGAATGCCAGGTGCTAGACGCGATCGACGAACTCGGCATGGCCAACGCCGAACTGGTGGCCTGGGAACTCTCACTGCTTGACCGCGACGTCGCGCCCACCTGGCAGCAGGTTGAAACCCAGGGCTACGTCAGGCCGACGCAACTCGATGCGGTGACGAACGAGCCACTCTACGAACTGAGCCCCCGCGGGCTGCGGCGCCTCAAACGCTGCCGCAAAGACCACGCATAGCCCAAGCACAGGACCCCGCCACCGCGCCAGACCGCCTCCACAACCTCCAAGTTCTCCTGCGACATCGCCCGCCCAGTATCCCGAGCATCCGCGCTGTGCGTGAAAGCGCACAGGGCGGGGCGGGAGCGACGCCGTTTGTTGTGCAGCCCGCTAGCCCATCGCTGCCGCGCGGCGTCAAGACCACAGGAAAAGCCCCGCTCTCACGGGGCTTCTCCGTTCGGCTCGGCCGACGTCGTGGGTTACGACTTGACCTTCTTTACGGCGCTGGTCCGCGAGGTGGATCCCGCATGGTTGGAGGCGGTCACCCTGCAGGTGTAGGAGCCGGACTCGTCGGGTGTGAAGGTGGACTCGTTCGCGCCGGAGATCGCGCTCCCGTTGCGCTGCCACTGATAGCCGAAGCTGTGCGGCGCCCTAAACAGGAACGCTCCGAGCAGGTCGCGCGCCCACCGCCCCTGGCTGCAGGTGAGTTCCCTGCCGACCTTGGCTCCGCCGGAGATGGCCGGAGGCTCGGTGCCCGCCGGCGCGCGCAGCAGCACGGGGAA
Organism: uncultured Actinomycetes bacterium; assembly: GCA_963725645.1. Classification (GTDB taxonomy): domain Bacteria; phylum Actinomycetota; class Thermoleophilia; order Solirubrobacterales; family Solirubrobacteraceae; genus JALYZC01. The sequence continues at coordinate 403,100 of CAVRZD010000006.1, read as the reverse complement.
GTTGGAAAAGGCTCCCCCCGGCCCGGGGCCAACGAACTGCGCGGCCCCCGCGCCGTTCAGGTTCGCGCGCCAGATCGTGCCGCCGCCGAAGTTGGCCCAGTAGATCTTGCCGGCCGCGGGGTCGATCGCTACCCCGGCCGGACCGGCCACCCCGGCCGTCCCGGCGTTGGTTGCATCGACCAGGGTCTTCGGGAACGAGCCGCCCAGGCTCGCGCGCCGGATCGTGCCGGGACCGCTGCAGCAGGAACCCAGGTTGGCCCAGTACATCTTGCCGGCCGCGGGGTCGATCGCCACCCCGATCGGGTTGGCTTGAGCCGGCACCAGGGTCTCCGGGAGCGAGCCATCCAGGTTCGCGCGCCGGACCGCGCCGTTGGTCGTACCGGGGAATTGGTTGGTCCAGTAGATCTTGCGAGCCGCGCGGTCGATCGCAACCCCGCTCGGGCCGTTCTCGTCGCTAACCAGGGAATGGGCGGTGCCCGCGACGTTCGTCAGGTCCGCCGCCCGGATCGTGCCGGCGGAGAAGTCGGCCCAGTAGATCTTGCCGGCCGCGTGGTCGACCACTATTCCGCACGCTCCGGCCTCGCCGGTGGTCAGCGTGGTGACGCCCGAGCCGACGAGGTCTGCGACCCGGATCGCGCTGTTACCGAAGTCGGCCCAGTAGATCTTGCCGTCCGTGCCCGCCGCGGGATCGATCGCCACCCCGCAGGGGGCGCCGCCGACGGCCGCGCCGCCCAGGATCGAGGCGCCCGAGCCGTCCGCCAAGTTCGCGACACGGATCGTGCCGCCCTCGGCCTCGTTGGCCCAGTAGATGCTGTCGGCGGCCCGCGCTTGGGCGCCTCCAATCAACGCGCCCGCAAAGACAAGCAACAGAAGGCCAAGACGCACGTGCAGATGCGAGCTCAGGTTCGCTCTCATCGTGCTACCTCCAAACGGTAGTCCTTTACCTTTTCCAGCCTTTTCCTGCCCTAACTACCCCAAACTAGGTCGCTTGCGCAACCGTAACTTGCCGCAGATCACCGGATACGACTCGACGTAAGACCAACGGTCTTGCGTCGCCCGCCTTCGTCGACGGCAACGCAGCGCTCCTGAGATGGTCCGGCTCGCCGACCTCATCCGCGCCGTTCCCGGTGCCTCGGGCTACTACGAGCGGCTTGAGCACCCCGGCTACCGGATCCGACCTACCCTCCCGCCTGAGAGGTGGCTCGCTACAGACGCTTCGCTACAGGCTTTCAAGCGTGCGATCGCCGAAGCGGCCGAGCGAGCAACCTCCCGAGCGGACCACCGGGTCCCAGCCGCCCTCGGCGAGCGCCGTCATCTGAGCGGCGAAACCTGCTTCGCGCGAGGAGCAGGCGGCCCCGGTGTCGCCGGCCAGACGCCCGCTTGGGACTGCCATGAAGGAGGGCCTCCTCCACCGACCGGGCCGGCGAATCTGGGCGCTTTGTGCAACAGCCACCATGGGAAGCGGAAGCGCGGCACGGATGTGAAGGTACGGAATCGAGCTCGCCAGCGGGCAAAGCCAAAGCCTCGTGCACGCGTTGCGCGCGGTCTTTTCGATGCGATCGGAGTGCCTACCGGCGCAACCGTAGGCCGGGAGTGTGTGCGCACCGCGATCGCTGCCAGACCGTCCGGGGCAACCTCCTGCATTGGCGTCTCTGATCATGGGAGCCGAGGGTGTGTGTTGGTGCTCACGGAAGATTTCCGCACCTCAGTGCGTCTGGATGGGCATGGTCAAAGTACCCTCCCCGATGCCGCTTCGCGATGGCACCAGCTTGGACGTGCGCCCGGTGGAACCCGAGGACAGGGACCTGATCCGCCGTGGCTTCCAGCGGCTCAGCTCCGAGACTCGTTACCAGCGATTCCTCAGCCCGGTGCCCAAGCTTCACGATCGGATGCTTACGTTCCTGACCGAGGTCGACCATCGCGACCACGAGGCGCTGCTGACGCTCGACGCCGCTACGGGCGAGGTGGTCGGAGTGGCGCGTTTCGTCCGTCTCGAATCCGACCCGGCGTCCGCCGAGGTCGCCGTGACGGTCGTGGACGACTGGCAGAGGCGGGGGCTCGGCACTGCGCTGCTCGATGCGCTGGCCGACCGTGCACGGGAGGAGAGCGTCACGCGGTTCACGGGAGTGGCGTTGGCCGAGAACCGCGTCGTGTTCGGGCTGCTCGGCAAGCTCGGCGCCGTCCGCGTCGTCGGTCACGGGCCGGGAACCGTTGAGCTCGCCGTTGACCTGCCAGCTGAGCGCGTGGCCCTAGAGCGGATCGACGTACGCCGCGGAGCGGGGCCGCCGGAGATCTCCAGCGTCATTCCCGGAACCGAACTCGTGGGTAAAGCTCCTGCACCGCGGCCGGCCTGGGCCGAGCATCCAGACCAAGTGAAAGGACAGTGATGATCGTCATCGGTCTTGCTACTCCTCGCGGGCCTCATCGCCACCGCCGCCGGATTGGCGCCCGAGGACCGCCCGCACATGAAGAGCATCGACGTCTCGCCCGCACGGCAGGACCGCGGCGAATGGCTCGCCCCTCGCGGTTGACGTACCGCGAGGACTGGGAACGCACCTTGCCTCCTACAGAGCGTTGGCTGTCCAGGATCGGGCACCGACCGCGCTTAGCGCGGCTGATCAAATATCTCGCTGAGGAAGTGCGTGATGATCCATGTGGCCACCCGTGAAGTTGCCCCGGATGGGTCGCGCGCCGGGTTCAATTCGACGACGTCGAAGCCGATCACGCGACCGCGTCGCGCCACTTCGACCAAGATCGCGCGCAACTGCCGGTAGCTGAGTCCGCCTGGCTCTTGCAGTGAGTGCCCGGGTGCGACCGAGGAGTCGAGCACATCAAGGTCGATCGAGACGTACAGCGCCTCTGTCTCCGGGACGGTTTCGCGCACCACGTCGCGAGCCCCGCGCTCGATCACGTCGAGGCTGGTCGCCCAATCCCCTCCAAGTTCTCGCATCCCGTCCACCTCGACGCGGTCCACATTTCGAACCCCAAGCGCGGTGACCGTACCTACGAACGGTAGCTCCGCCAGCCGCCGCAGCTGGCTTGCGCCGGTGAGACGCGCGCCATCGAGCTCGTCCAGGAAATCGGTGTGCGCGTCGACGTGCACGACATCGAACTCGCCGAGTGGCTCCATCCCGTGGCCGAGGGGATAGCTGATCGAGTGGTCGCCGCCGATCGCGACCATCAGCGCTCCGCGCTCGACGATCCTCCGCGCGGCGCCTGTGATCCGCTCGTAGTTCGCCTCCGTGTCCGAGCCCTGGATTCCGACGTCGCCGACGTCCACCATCGTCACCCCGACGAGGTAGTCGCGATCGGCCTCCACGTCATACCAGCCCTCCGCACCCCGATCATCCCCGGCGCCAGCCAAGCGCGGATAAGTAGAACTGCGCCGCCGTCGCCTCGCGGGCTGCTGCAGGCCCGGCCCGCTGGCCGGTCGGGATACCCGGCTCCGGCGTGCCGCCGTCGTAGGGGACGCCGAGGAACGCGACCTGCGCATCGAGCGTGTCGAGGTCGCGCAGGCTCGGAACCCCGAAGAATGTCCGTGGCGCGGGATCGATCAGCGGTACCGGAGTAACCACACAGGGAGTGTCGCGAAGGAACAACCGTTTGCCAACGTCCAGGCGCGGGCAACGCAATCCGGCCCGCAAACGCGCGGCCGTTGAAGCGGGGGTGCCCGTCGAGGTCCAGCGCCGTGCTGCATAGAGACGAAGAGCGAGCGTATCCGCCACCGCCTCGCTGACGCCCGCTCAGGACGAGCAGCAGTAGCCAGCACGCCTAACTGCGTCGACGACTCTCATAGCACTAGGGGAGCTATTGACCCTCAAAGGCTCCCGGCGCTGCCCTAGCCCCAGGCTCCCGCGCAGTCCGATCGGTTGGACTCCCGTCCGGGCCCCGCCTGCCCTGCCCTGGGATGAGAGCCGGGGCACAGGGCCTACATCGCCCTCACCGGGGCTACGCGGGGGCGGTCTCGGGATCCGGGCGCACGGCGACGGTGTCAGTAACCGGGATGATTTCGTCCACCGGCAGCTCGGCGACCTCCGCGTGCTTGCGGATCGCCTCGGGGCTGCTCGCCTGATAGATGCAGACCGAGCCGACGGAGCCGTCCTCCTCGGCGAGGGCATAGAAGCGAATCGCGCGAATGTCCTCGGGCATTTGCTCATCGCCGACCTGCAGCGAACGCTCTCCCGCCTGTTGCAGATCCGCGCGCGAGCGCCACCCGCGCCGCCGGAGGATCACGTAGGTATTCATAGGCCCCCTTCCGTAGTTGCCGTCTGGTCCCATTCGACACCCGGCCAGAATGGCTGTCAAGGGTCGGGCCGGTCATGACGGCGCCGGGACCGTGATCATGGGCAGCGCCAGACCGGTCTTCCGAAAGTCCGTCTGATCCTGGAAGCCGTGGCCCCTGGCGTCCCGAGTGCGAGAGCGGGGATACTGGGCGGGCGATGTCGCAGGAGAACATGGAGCTGGTGCGCACGATCTTTCGGGCGTGGGAGCGAGGCGACTTCTCGTCGAATCAGTCGGCTGATCCCGACATCGAGTTTGTTGACCGTCCGCGGCACGGGGCCACCCACGAGCCGCGGTGGCGCGCGAGACCCGGCCGGGGTCAACAAGCCCGACTGCAGTGAACTACGGCCGAAGACAACGGTCTATTACCGATGCTGGGCCTGTCGCACCTGCGCAGGATCGGCCTGTCAGCGCAAGGAGGTGAGGGCCACGTCGGCGCCCACGCCCAGTGTCACCACCCACCCAGCGGCGCGGATCGTCACGTTCATGGTCGCGGTCACGTGGTGGGCCACCGCGCTCGGACTGCTCACCCTCCCCACGTGGGCGTGGGCGCTCACGCACGGCGGCACGGAAGGGACGCGTAATGCCGGATGAGCGTGAAGCCCGCTCCGCGGATTCGGGCACCCGTCATTGGTGGGTCGGCCTTGGGCCGTCGCGGTTCGCCGCGTACGCCACGCGGCGTCCCCGGCGCGTGTTGATCGCCTGGGGTGTGATCGCGTTCGTTGCGTTGGGCGTGACGGGGGCCTTGCTCGCGTCTGGGCTGTCTCCTGAAGGGACGCTGACCAACCATCCCGAATCGCTCGCCGCGAAGGACCTGATCGACGCGCGGCTGCCGAGCGAGCGGAAGGTCGACGAGGTGATCGTCGTCAGATCCGAGCGGGCGGTCGTCTCGGATCCGGTGTTTACGCAGCGGGTGCGGTCGCTCGTCGGCCAAGCTCGGGCGAGCGGCAGCGTGCATCAGATCCGCAGCTACCTGGACGGCGGCTCAGCGGCTCTCGTGTCGGCGGACCGGCACGCCACGATGCTGCCGCTTGTTCTGAACAAGGTCAAGGCCACGCGCATCCAGGACCTGATCCCCGTCATCCAGCGAGCCAACGGTGCGGGCGGCTTCGCCGTGCACGTCACGGGCAGGTACACCGCGGGCTACGACTTCACAAAGGTGTCCAAGACAGACCTGGGCAACGGCGAGTTGAAGTTCGGGTTGCCGGCCGCCCTGATCGTGCTCCTGCTGGTGTTCGGCACCCTCACCGGGGCGATGATTCCAATGCTGATGGCGATCATGTCGATCGTCGTCGCCTTCGGTCTCGCGGCCCTGGTCGGTCAAGCGGTCCGGCTCAACGTGTTCATCACCAACATGGTCGTGGCGATGGGCCTGGCGCTGGGGATCGACTACTCGTTGTTCATCGTCTCCCGTCTGCGTGAGGAGCGCCACCGCGGCCGCTCGACGCGCGACGCGATCATGGCGGTCGCCAACACCGCCACGCGCGCGGTGGTCTTCAGCGGAGCGGCGCTGACCATTGCCATGCTCGGGATGCTGCTAGTCCCCGACACGACCCTGCGCAGCCTTGGGTTCGGAGCGGTGCTCGTGGGCCTCGTGTCGATCGCGGTCGCCGTGACGTTCCATCCCGCGGTTCTGATGGTCCTCGGTGACCGCGTCGACCGCCTGCGCCTCCCCTGGATCGGGGGGCGCATCGCGGCGTCCGCGGGGGAAGTGGGCCCGCTATGGCGCCGAGCGATCCTTGCGGTGCTCCGGCGGCCCGCGCTGAGTCTGACCCTGACCACGCTGCTCCTGCTGGCCGCCGCCTCCCCGCTGCTCGGCCTGAAGGTCGGCGCCGCCGGAGCCGAGTCGCTGCCGAACGGCACCGAGGCGAAGCAGGGTCTCGTTGCGCTCAAGCGTGACTTCCCCAGCGGCGCAACCAACCCGGTCAACATCGTCGTGGCGGCATTCCCCGAACAGCACGACGCAGGCCGGACTGGCGCGCCTCCGCCTCGCACTCACCCGAGACCGGGATTTCGCCGTACAGGCCGCGGGACTTCAATCCGCGCCTCGGATCACCGTCGCCTCGGTCCCACTCACGGTCGAGCCCACGACCGAGCGAGCCTCGGCAGCAATCGACCGCCTGCGCGACACCTACGTGCCGCGCGCCTTCGGCGCCAACGCGAACAAGGTCTTCATCGGGGGCGGCCCCGCCGAAGCACGGGACTCGTTCGCCGTCGACAGCCACTGGCTGCCGATCGTGATCGCCTTCGTGCTCGCGTTGAGCCTCGTGGTTCTGACCCTCGCGTTCCGGTCGATCGTCATCCCGCTCACCAGCATCGCCGTCAACCTGCTCTCCGTCGGCGCGGCCTACGGAATCCTCGTGCTCGTCTTCCAGCACGGGGTGGGCGCCGACCTACTGGGCTTCAAGACAGCCGCACGGATCGACTCATGGGTGCCCATCTTCCTGTTCTCCGTCCTGTTCGGCCTCTCGATGGACTACCAGGTCTTCCTACTCAGCCGCATCCGCGAACGCTGGAGCCACACCGGCGACACCGACGGGGCGATCGTCTACGGCGTCGCCTCCACCGCCCGCCTCATCACCGGCGCGGCGGCCATCATCATCGTCGTGTACATCGGCTTCGCCCACGGCCAGCTCGTCGCATTCCAAGAGATGGGCTTCGGCGTCGCCGTCGCACTCGCACTCGATGCCACCCTCGTCAGGCTCCTCCTCATCCCCGCCGTCATGCAACTCCTCGGCGACCGCAACTGGTACCTCCCCACTTGGCTCGAATGGATTCCCCGCCTCAGCGTCGAGGGGACCCCGTCCCCGGAGCCCCTGGCCCAAGAACCGCCGCCGGAACCACGCCGCCCACCCGCAGGCGTCGGGACACCGCCCTCTCACTGACGGGGGCCAGGCGGAGGGCCTCGAAGCCGCCGGGCTGCGAGAGTAGGCGACCGCTCACGTCGGCACCGGGACCCGCAGCGGCGGGATTGGGACCGCCGAGCCAAAGTCGGTCGTCGAGGAATGTCTTACGTCAAGTTGTACCCCGCAGTTTGCGAGTTCCGATCGGCGTCTGGTGGATCCCGCCCGCTGCTGCTCTCTAGCAGTGCTGCCACGGGTCCTGGTTTCCCACCCCGAGGAGACGTGCGCGGCGCGGGCGGAGACTGCCGGATCTCGTCCATTGCGACAGCGACGCTGAGCGCCGCCGGACTCCTGGTTGTAGCTCGATGCAGTAGCCGCTTGACCGCGATGGCTATCAGGCCGGTCCTCTGCTCGACTGCACGAGCGATTCGGGCCGGCGCTGTTGCGTGATCGGGTCGGCGTGACGGTGGACGAGCTTCCAGCCATCGTCCTCACGCCGGAAGATCGACGTGACGCGTAAGGCCACCGGGACCATCTCCGGGGAGTCACCGAGCTTCATCCTGCCACCTTGAATGGCGACCTCATAGGCGAGATCGTTGGTCTCGTACGACGAGATGACCTCAAAGGTCAGGTCTTCGCCCTCGCGAATCGCCGCGGCGGCGCTGTCCATCGCCTCGAACACCCGCGCCGAGCCCTTTGCCGGAGGGCCGAAGGGGTTCGCCAGCGTCACCTCCTCCCAGCGAGACCACAGGGGTTTCTGCGGCTCCGGGTCGCCCTTGGTGAACGCCTCGAGCGAGCGGCGGTACCGCTCCTTGAAGTCATCGAGATCGGACATCTTCGTGCGCCTCCTCAAATGCCGTTTCGCGCATCAAACCAGACGGCACACCGGCTCGTGAGTGACGGAGCCACTGCCGCTTTCGCCTGCTTACGAGTGTCTCGCGAGTCGACCGTCAGACGATCCAAATGAACGAAAAGCAGTAGCGCGCTCGACCGGGACGCTCACGTCGGCACCGGGACCCGCAGCGGCGGGATTGGGACCGCCGAGCCAAAGTGGGTCGTAGAGGAAGCTGTGGCGCTGCGCGGGCCAGAGGGAGATACTGGGCGGGCGATGTCGCAGGAGAACGTGGAGTTGTTCCGCCGCGCATCTGAGGCGTTCAACGCCGGGGATCTCGACGCCTTTCTGGCCTTCTTCGACACTGAGGTCGCGGCCTCCCCACGGCTGGCTCCCATCGAGGGCGAGTATCGAGGGCATGATGGCGTCCGCCGCTGGTGGGAGAGCTTGCGTGGCACGTTCCCCGACTTCCACAGCGAGGTTGTCGCGGTACGTGACCTTGGAAACGTGACGCTCGGGGAGCTGCACAATCGCGCTCGCGGGGCGGAGAGCGAAACGCCGGTCCAGCAGAGGTCGTGGCATGTGACCGAGTGGCAAGCGAAAAGGATCGTCAGGTGGACCACCTACGAGTCTGAAGCCGAAGCCCTCGAAGCCGTGGGACTGCGGGAGTAGGCACAGCTTCAGGGAACCGGGCAGGGACCGGGCATTCTGGCCTTTACGTAACACCTACTCAGCTACGAGAAGCCGTGGGGCTACGAGATACTGGGCGGGCGATGCTCTCAGGAGAACGTCGAGTTCTTGAAGGGCTTTTACGCCGGGGCAGCGGACATGGACAAGCAGGCGATCCTCGCAGCGTTGCCCGAGTTGATCGCGCAGACCTGTGATCCCGATATCGAGTGGGTCGAAGACCCGCAGAGCGCAGACGGACGCATCTACCGTGGCCATGAGGGAGTACGCGAGTCGTTCGAGCGTTGGCTGGAGCGACTTCGAGCAGTACAGCTTTGAGGCTGAGCGGTTCGTTGACTGTGGCGACGACGTGCTTGTCGTCGCCCGCGAACACGGGCGCGGAGCAGCCAGCGGGGCGAGCGTGAGTTCCCGCATCTATGCGATCTACACGTTCCGTGGAAGCAAGATCACGCGCTACCGCGAGTTCTACGACCCCGAAACGGCGAAAACCCCGCGGTAGCGGGGCTTCCGTAAGGAGCCCCTCTGACGGACTCGAACCGTCGACCCCTTCCTTACCATGGAAGTGCTCTACCAGCTGAGCTAAGAGGGCGGGCGGGACCAGATTAGCGAGGCGGGCGTGGCGGCGCGACCCCTCCCGGTGGGATGCTTTCGGCGCCGTATGAAGACCGCCCGACTCGAAGCCTTCTCCGACGGCGTGTTCGCCATCGCGATCACGCTCCTCGTGCTCGAGGTCCACGTTCCAGACGGCCACGGGCACGACCTGTGGCACGCCCTCGGGCAGGAGTGGCCTTCGTTCGCCGGCTTCGTCGTCAGCTTCATCACGATCGGGATCATCTGGGTCAACCACCACGGGCTGTTCGACAGCGTCCGGGAGGTCAACCGCCCGCTCCTGTTCCTCAACCTGTTCCTGTTGATGTCGGTCGCCTTCATCCCCTTCACGACCGCGCTGATGGCCGAGTACCTCCGCGAGTCCGAGGGGCAGGACGTGGCCACCGCCGTGTATGCGGCCTCGTTCCTCCTGATGGCCTTCGGTTTCGCGAGCGTCAGCCTCTACCTCCGCCGCCGCGACCAGCTGGTGCAGGTTGACCTGAGCGACGCCGACCGGCGCGAGCTGTTCGTCCGCGGCACGACCGGCTGGATCGCCTACCTCCTGGCGATCGCGGTGGCGTTCGTCAACGCCTACGTCAGCGTGGCCATGTGCCTGCTCGTCGCCCTCGCGTACATCCCGGGACGCTGGCTGGGAACCCCCAAGCCGTGAGCGCGCAGCCCCCGCAAAGGGAACCCGACCGCGACGAGACGCCGTTCGAGCGCGCCGACCGGAACCTGCTCGAGCTCCTCAACGAGTTGCGCGTCGCCCTCCCCGGCGTGCAGGTGCTCTTCGCCTTCCTCCTGGTCGTCCCGTTCAACCAGGGTTTCGACCGGATGACCGCGTTCGAGCGCAGGCTCTACTTCGGAGTGCTGCTGTCCACCGGGCTCGCCGCCGTGCTGCTGATCGCCCCCTCCATGCACCACCGCCTCGAGTTCCGCCATCGCGACAAGGAGTACCTCGTCGAGGAGGCGAATCGCCTCACGATCGCGGGTCTGACGGTGCTGGCGATCGCGATGACGGGGGCGATCACACTCATCACCCACATCCTCTTCGGGACCGCGGCGACCGTGGTCACCACGGCCGTCACGCTGCTGGCCTTCGGAATCGTCTGGTACGCGATCCCGCTCCGTCGTCTGGCGATCAGGCGCCGCCAGTCCCCTCCGAGGTGAACGCGGTCTAGCGCGGAAGCGTTCGGCTCAACTCGACGACCTGCTGGAACGTCGGCCGGTTCTGGAACGCGAACGGCGGGATCGAGATCGCGCTCGCGGCCGTCCAGCGGTTCGTGTCGAAGCAGCTCGCCTGGGCGTCGGACTTGCACGCGGCCGACTGCCCGTACAGGTCCGCGTGACTGACGCCCAGCGCGTCGGCCAGCGACGCCAGCAGCGCCGTGCGGCAGGCCGGCAGCGACCCGTTGCCGCAGTACACGCGCGAGTAGCGCCCGCGCACGGCCGGCGGCTTCGGCTTGGCCTTCTTCTTCGTCTTCGGCTTCGTCCGGCGCTTCGAGGCGGCCGCGGTCCTGGTCTTCGCCTTGGCCTTCGTGCACACGCGTACCCGCCGCGTGCGCACCCGGCCGCCGCTGTGGACACGGCGGCGCACCGTGCGGCAGCGCTTCTTCGCCGGCAGCGGGTTGAGCAGGTCGCGCAGGTCCTTGCTCACGTAGCCGTACCACCCGTCGGCGAAGTCCGGTGCCGAGGGACCCGCAGCCGGATCGGCCGCGCCGGTCGGGAGCATCTTGCTCCGCAGCGCGTCGAACACGTCCGCGCCGAGCGCGGGGCGGAACTCGGCGGCCACGAGGCGCGGCCACCAGGCGTCCATGAGCGTGACCGCGGCGTCGTCGTCGTAGCGGCCGTCGCCATCGAGGTCGCGGCGGTGCGCGCCGCGCGCGTACCAGGCGTCGAGCAGGGCGACCGCGGCGCGGAGCTTCGGGTCCGACGGCACGCCGAGCACGCGCTTGAGGCTCGGCCACAGCGCAAAGGAGCGGATGTCCTGGGTGGCGGGCTCCTCCATCGCGTGGACGAGCTGCTCGATCCGCAGCTTGCGCCGGCCGCCGAGGTCGCGCCGGATCAGGGCCTCGATCATCTGCGAGCGGTACACCGACCCGAAGGAGTACTTGTCGTCGGCGGCCGACCAGGACGGCGCCTGCTTGTTGTTCCAGGAGACGAGGTAGTCCGGGTCGATCGCGTTCGGATGGGCGCCGAAGGGCAGGACACTGAGCGTGTGCAGCCGCGGGTCGTAGCCCTGCCAGTCGTACTCGCCGGTGCCGAGGATCGGGAAGTCCGGCGAGGTGCCCGGCGCGCGCTGGGGATACCAGCCGGAGTGGTAGTAGGCGATGTGGTCGGCGTTGACGTAGGACCAGTTGAAGCCGAAGTTGATGTTCGACGCCGCCGTCTGGAAGCGCTGTGGGCCGGTGAGGAAGTTCGGGTCGTTGAGCTGGAGGAACCCGAGCGCGCTGTCGGCCTCGTGGAAGTACGTCGTGCGGGCCGACACGAACGCCACCCGGCGACCGCCCACGGTCCCGCGCGCGTACACGATCCCGTGCACCGTGCGGTAGGCCGTCAGGGTCTCGGAACCCGGCGGCGTCTGGTCGGCCGCGTTGGGGACCCACGAGTTCGCGTCGTCGAGCTTCTCCATCGCCGTGCACGTGCCCCGGTAGAGGTAATGCGCGTCGTCCTGGCAGAGGACCTCGGCGAAGGTGTCGACGTTGTCGGAGGTCGCCGTCGTGGCGCTCCACGCGTAGTCGCGCCCGTGCCCCAGTTGGACGTAGAGGTTGACGCCGGGGAACGTCGCCCCGCGCGCGTCGATGCCGGGGCCGTGGAGGTCCTCCTCCATCAGGATCTCGGGGACGTAGTAGCCGACCTGCGGACCCATCACCGCGATCGCATGGCCGTTGGCGGAACGGCGCTTGGAGACGAGCTCCCAGTTGGAGGCGAGACCGCCGTGGCCGAAGAGCGAGCGGGCGAGGCGCGCACCGATCGAGCCGTCGTTGGGGACGCGGATCCCGGCCGGGGTCGTGGTGCGCGTGGCGGCGGCCGAGGACGTCCCGCTCACCGGCGGGGCGGTCGGCATGAAATGCACGGATCCGAGATCGGGGATGGCGAGGCCGCGCGACGCGAACGGCGAGGTCGTCTCGTAGGGGAAGGGCTTGGCGACCGTGGTGGGCGCTTCGGGATCGTTCTTGGAGCGGAAGTCCACCCACGCGGCCCGCCCGGCGCGGTCGCCGAAGCGGCGCTGGAACGCCTGCAGCGTGAGGGCGGAGTTGACCTCGTTGCCGCCGCCCTTGCCGAAGATCCCTCCGATCAGGGAGGCCGTGGCGATCACGTCGGTGGGGGTGAAGTGCTGGGGCACCTTGCCGAAGGCGGCGTACTCGGCCGGGAGCTTGCTGGCGGCGTTGAGCGGGTTGACGGCCATGTCGATGTACGCGTTGATCCCGGCCACGTACTCGGTTACGTCGCCGACCACCTGTCGCCCGACGTCGCCGTAGATCTCGCTGGCGTGGTCGATCTGGCTCTGCAGGTCGGCCTCGGTGTAGGGGGCGAGCGCCCATTGCGTGCGGTCCATCGCGCGGTTGCCGGCGGCGCCGCCGGCGAACGAGGAGAGCTGCGCGCGGCCGGTGTGGCGCAGGATGTCCATGAGGAAGAGCCGGTCCTCGGCGCCCGCCCAGCCGGTGCCGAACATCACGTCGCCGTGGGTCGCGCCGTAGATGTGCGGGACGGCGTAGCGATCGCGCACGATCGTCAGGCCCGGGCGCGGGTGCTCGGTCGACTCGACGTCCCCGGGCCGCACGCCGAAGGTCGCGTCCTTGAAGTAGTTGGGGATCTGGTCGTGCGTGAGTCCGGGCGAGGCGGCGACCAGACCGGTGTAGAGCTTGAGCTGATCGTCGAAGTGCGGCGGGATCGCCCCGTTGGCCTGGAACGCGGCGAACTGCAGCGCGTTGTCGGTCCCGCCCTCGCCCGCGGGCAGCACGTTGCGGAACCCGCCGGCGTCGTTCTGGCCGTATGGCGCGTCGTCGGCCGCGGCCGGCGCCGCCAGGGCGAACGTCGCCACCAGCGCGGCGGCGAGCAGCCACGCGGTGGTCCGCACCGTCAAGCGCACCTCTCCCAGACCCATCCTGGCGCGGACCCTAGCGCGGCGCCGGCGACAACGCGCCGGTTCCCGGTGTGATCTCAGCCTCGGTCGCCCTTGAGCGCCTCGAAGCGGCGCTCCCACGCGTTGTGCCGGCGCTTGGCGTCCTGGATGAACGGTGAGACGCCGATCGCCTTGAGCACGGCGGCGTTGAACGCCGACGCCGGGAACCGCAGCGGCCGCACGACGTCGACGAACAGGACCACGCGCACGCCGTCGGTGTCGTTCCAGGCCTCGTGCTCGAAGGTGTCGTCGAAGACCAGGCTCCGCCCCTCCTCCCAGTGACGCACCTCGTCGCCCACCCGAATCCGGCACCCCGCCCGCGGCTCGGGGATCTTCAGACCCAGGTGGTAGCGCAGGACGCCCTTGTACGGGCCGCGGTGCGCCGGGATGTGCTTGCCGGGCGAGAGCACGGAGAACATCGCGGTCTTCATGCCGGGGATGCGCTCGAGCAGCGCGGTGGTGCGCGGGCAGCGGGCGCAGTTGGCCGCGGACTTGAAGCCGTAGCCGAAGAAGAAGTAGGTCTTCCAGTTGTCGTCCGTGGTCAGCTCGAGCTGGTCGGTGGAGATGTCCTGGAAGTTGGGGAGGTCCTCGCGGCGCTCGAGGACGGCGTCGAGCTCGCCCCGGATGACCCGCCAGTTCTCCTCGAGCGGCGCGACCCAGGGGAAGCGCCCGGTGTCGAAGAACGTGGCGTCTCCCACGGTCGACTGGCGGGCGGATCCACCGCTCGAACGGCGGCAGGACCCGCTCGCCGAAGGCGACCGTGCCATCCACGACCTTCTGGCGGAGCGCATCCGTGGTGGCCATTGCTCCGGCACGTCTACCACGCCCGTGAAGGCGTCGTTCCTGCGCCCATCCTGGCCGCGAGTATCCCGAGGACGGGTGGGGCTGAGCGAGCGGGTCCGCAATTCTCCGGTGGCCGCTGCGGAACTTCCCCGATGGCGGCGCCGCGCGAGTGGGCGAGGCTGCAGGTTGCGGATGGCGACCATCGAGAAGCCCAGCGACAGCATCCTCGACCAAGAGCAGGGCGCCCGCCTGGACGGTTTCGTGGAGCGCGGCCATGACGCGGCCACCGCGTTTCGCGCGCTCGACCAGGAGGCGGTCGACCGGATCGTCTGGGCCATGGTCGTCGCCGGCCTCGAGCACGCGGTGGATCTCGCCGAGCTGGCGATGGAGGAGACCCAGTTCGGCGTCTTCGAGGACAAGGTGGTCAAGAACTACGTCGCCACCGAGTTTCTCTACGACTACCTCAAGGACAAGAAGTCGGTCGGGGTGATCGACGAAGACCGCGCTCGGGGCATCTCCTACGTCGCCGAGCCGATCGGCGTCGTGCTGGCCCTCCTGCCCATCACGAACCCGACGTCAACGGCGCTGTTCAAGTCCATCGTCGCGGCCAAGACGCGCAACGCGATCATCTTCCGGCCCTCCGCGCGGGCGGCCCGGTGCGCGGTGCGCGCCGTCGAGCTGCTGCAGGAGGCCGGGGAGGCCGCGGGCCTGCCGCCGCACGCGCTCCAGGTCATCCCGGACCCCACGCTCGACGTCTCGCAATACCTGTTCCACCACCCGGGCGTGGACTTCATCTGGACCACCGGTGGACCCAAGGCCGTGGCCGCCGCCAACGCCGCGGGCAAGCCCTGCGTCAGCGTGGGGCCCGGCAACGCCCCGATCTACGTCCACCGCAGCGCGGACCTCCGCATGGCCGTGATGGACGTGCTGATCTCCAAGACCTTCGATGCGTCCGTGATCTGCCCCGCCGAGCAGACCTGCGTCATCGACGAGGCGATCTACGACGACGTCATCGCCGAGTTCGAGCGCATGGGTGCGAAGACGCTCACCGCCGCCGAGGTCGAGGCCCTCGCCAAGCAGTCCTTCGAGCCCGACGGGCGGGTGGCGATCGCCGCGCTCGGACAGTCGTGCGCCAACCTCGGGGCGATGGCGGACTTCGACGTGCCCGAGGAGACCAAGGTGCTCCTGGCGCCCCTGCCCTCCGACCTCGACGCGCTGGGCGATCACCCCCTCGTGCAAGAGAAGCTCATGCCCGTCATGGGCGTCGTGCGCTCTCCGTCCGTCGACCACGCGTTGGCGGCGTGCGACCTCGTCACCCGCCACGGCGGCCTCGGTCACACGTCGGCGGTGTATGCGCGCGACGAAACCGTGATCGAGCGCTTTGGCGACGCGATCCGGACCGGCCGCATCCTCGTCAACGCGCCGACGGCCGTCGGCGCGTTGGGCGGGGTCTACAACGCGATGACGCCGACGTTCTCGCTGGGCTGCGGCACCTGGGGCGGCTCGACCACCACGGACAACGTCAACTACCGGAACCTGATCAACGTCAAGGCGGTGTCCCGCCGCCAGGCACCGCCGCAGTGGTTCCGCGTGCCCTCGGACACGTACTTCAACGCCGGGGCGCTCGAGGCGCTGCGCGAGGTCCGCGCCCGCCACGTCCTGATCGTGACCGACGGGCCGACCGAGGACCGTGGGGTGCCCGACGAGCTGCGCTCCCACCTCGCCGACGCCGGCGTGCACGTGTTCTCGGGCATCGAGCCGGAACCGGACGAGGCGCAGATCCGGGCCGGAGTCGACGTGCTCGAGCAGGTCGGCGCCGACGCGATCGTGGCCCTCGGGGGCGGCTCGGTCATGGACGCGGCGAAGGCGATGCGGCTCTTCCACGAGAGCCCCGACCTGAGCCTGCGCGAGCTGTCGCTGCCCTTCCTGGACGCCCGCAAGCGGGTCGCCTCCTACCCGCAGATCGAGCACGACATGCAGCTCGTCGCGGTGCCGACGACCGCGGGCACGGGCTCGGAGGTGTCGCCCGCGGCGGTCATCACCCGGGACGGCACCAAGGTCACGCTGGTCGACTACTCGCTCGTCCCAGACATGGCGATCGTCGATCCCACCCTCACCGTGAGCATGCCGCCCACCGTCACCGCCGACACGGGAGTCGATGCGCTCACGCACGCCCTCGAGGCGGCCGTGTCGATCTTTGCGTCGCCGTTCACGGACGCCTTCTGCATGCAGGCGATCAACCTGATCCTCGACGCCCTGCCGCGGGCGTACGCCGACGGCGGCGACCTCGAGGCCCGCACGGCGATGGCCAACGCCGCCACGATCGCCGGCCTCGCCTTCTCGAACGCGTTCGTCGGCGTCAACCACGCGCTGGCGCACGCGGTCGGCGCGCGGTTCGGCATCGCCCACGGTCGCGCGAACGCGATCTTCCTCCCCCACGTGCTCCGCTACAACGCTTCGCTGCCGAGCAAGTTCATGCCGGCGCCGGGCTACTCCGCCTACGTGGCGCCCGAGAAGTACGCCCAGATCTCCTACGTGCGGGCACTCGGCGGTCACGGCGAGGCCGAGCGCCGCGAGCGGCTGTTCGGCCGGGTCGAAGAGGTGCTCGACGCGGTCGACGAGCCCCGCTCACTGGCCGACGCCGGCGTCGGGCGCGAGGACTTCGAAGCCGCCTTGCCCGATCTCGCGCGCGCGGCCTTCGGCGACCCGAGCATCCGCACCAACCCGCGCGTCCCGATGCTGCGCGAGCTGCTCGAGCTGCTGCAGGCGGGGTACGCCGGGCGTCGCTAGCGTCGGCGCCGCGGCGCGCGTCAGGCGGCGCCCACGGCCCCGCGCTCGACAAGCAGGCGCCGGAAGAGCTCGAAGTACTGGCCGAGGTGGCGCGGCCCGAGGTAGGACGTTCGGACGCGCTCCTGCGCGGCACGGCCCATCCGTCCGGCCGCCGGCGGGTCGTCGAGCAGGCGGAGCAGCGCCTCGCCAAAGCTGCGGAGGTCCAGAGGGTCGACGAGGACTCCGGTCGTGCCGTCCTGCACCTGGTCCTGGATGCCGCCGACCCGGCTGGCCACGACCGGCCTGCCCTTCCACATCGCCTCGCTGACGGTGAGGCCGAAGCCCTCGGCGAGGCTCTTCTGCACGACCACCGCAGCCCGGCGCTGGAGCGCGTTGACGATGGCGGCGTTCTCCTCGGGGTCGTGCATCGGGAGCGAGCACAGGTGGACGCGGGCGCGGGCCTCCGCGGGAAGCCTCCGGAACGCCGCACCCGCCTCGTCCCACACCGCGGCGCCCTCGGGGTCGTCGGCCACGGCGGCCACCGACGGCCCGGCCAACACGAGGTGGGCATCGGTCCGTCCGGCGACGTGCTCGGCGAAGCCGTGCAGGACCCCGCTGGGGTCCTTCAGCCGGTCCCAGCGCGACACCTGGAGGACGAACCGGTCCGCGGGGGTCAGTGGGCGCTCCTCGACCACCTCGGCGCGGCGATCCACCCGCCCGGGGGAGCCGTCCATGCGCGTGAACGATGCGTGGGTGCCCGCACCGTCGGTCATCAGCCCGGCGGAGGCGAGGATCGCCAGCACCGCCCCCGACGCGAGATCCTCGTTCTTGGGGGAGAACGCGTCGATCGACGGCGCGATGATCTCGACCCTCTCATCGGGCAGGCCGTCCCACGCGTAGGCCGCGCGAGAGAAGACATATGCGTCGGCGGGTTCGACATACGGCCTGAGGAAGGACCACGCCTCGCGGGCGGTGTCGTTGGGCAGATCGAGGCCGACGTGCGCCCGCCAGACGGCAAGGGCGCCCGACTGCTCGACCGCGGCGATCAGGCCGGCGGCCTGCGGATCGTGCAGCAGCACGATGTCGCGGGCGTCGAGGAGGCCGACGAGATCGGCGGCGTTGTCGGCCAGCGTGCGTTCGTACTCCCGGTGCTCGGCGGCGCCGAGCGCGCCGCCGTCCCCCGCCGAGCCGTGCAGGCGGTTGTGGAGGCGCTTCGTGATCGCGAAGAACCGCTCGTCGCCGTCGATCACGGCCCAGCGGGCGTCGACGCCCGCGCCACGCGCGTAGGCGATGAGCGAGCGCAGCATCTCGGCGACGCCGCCGCCACGCGCGGTCGAGCTGATGCTCCAGACCACGCGGCCGCGCAGCGCCTCGTGGGCATGGCGTATCAGGTCCTCCAGCAGCTCGGCCTCGTGCGGAGTCGAGACGGCCTCGAAGCGCTCGGGCCGGAGCGTCGACACGGGAATGTGGGTCAGCCGCCCCATGGCCCGATGCCCGGGGGCGTCACCCCGTCCGCGGTCCGTCGGGCGCCCCGTGGCGGACGAGTTCCCGGAGCTCGCCGAACTCGCGCTCGAGGCCGGCGGTCAGGGCCTCCACGTCAGGCACGGTCTCGTGGTCGGCGTTGATCCCGAAGATGAGACCGCCGTCGTAGGAGAGGATGGCGATGCCGACGGCGTGTTCGGCGAACAGTGGCACGAGCGGGATGACCTCGCGCATCCTCGCCCCCAGCGCGTAGAGCGGCATCTGCGGGCCGGGGACGTTCGTGATCGTCAGGTTGAACAGTCTCGGCGCGAAGAGCGCACCCGCGACGACCGCGTGGACCGCCGGCGGGGCGAGGGAGGTGAGATCGACGAGGGCCTGCGCGCCCGTCGCGAGCCGGCCGGACTTGACGCCGGCCGAGGCCTCCACGACCTGCTCGTAGCGCGCGAAGGGATTCGCTTCGGCGACGGGAAGGTCCACGAACAGCGACGTGACGCGGTTGCCCATGGTCCCGTGCTCGGCGTCGCCGCGGACGTTCACCGGCACCATCGCGCGGAGGCCGGCGGCCGGCGGCGGCTCGCCGCGGTGCTGGAGCAGGGCCCGCAGGCCGCCGGCGGCGACGGCGAGCAGGACGTCGTTCACCGTGCCGCCGAGGCGCCGTTTGATCTCCTTGGCGTCGGCGAGCGGCACGCGGACGGCGCTGAGGCGGCGGCGGCCGCCGATCGTCACGTTGAGGCTGCTGTGCGGCGCACCGGTGAGCTCGTCGCGCGCGAGCAGCTCGGCCATCGCGCGCGACCGTGCGAGCGTCTCGCGCGGGTGCAGCGCGGCGTGGGCGCCGGCCTCGGCGACGTGACCGGCGAGCCGGGCGCCGCGGTCCACCACGCCTGGCAGCAGTCCGTCGCCATTGGGCGTGTCACCCGTCGGTCCAACGTCGCCCGCGGTCGTGGACGGGGTGGGCTCGGACGTCTCGCCCGGCTCCGGCTCGGCATCGAGCAGGACGTAGCCGGCGTCGATCGAGCCGACACCGTCGACCATCGAGTGGTGCGTCTTGCTGGCAAGCGCCCAGGCGCCGCCGGCGAGACCGTCGACCAGCACGATCTCCCATAGCGAATGCGCCCGGTCGAGGCGGTGGGAGTAGAAGTCCGATGCCCACTCCAGCAACTCGGCGTCGCCGCCGGGCGCGGGGAGCGTCGCGCGGCGCACGTGCGCCGAGAGGTCGAACGATTCGTCGGGCTGCCACGACGGCCAGGCCAGGCCGCCCGTGCGCGGCTCGGACAGTCGCTGGCGGTAGCGGGGCAGGCGGTCGAGCCGCGAGTCGAGGTGGGCCCGCACCCGCTCGAGGCTGGGGGCACCGCCGTCGCGGAGCGGCTCGAAGACCATCACTCCGCCGATGTGCATGTGGGCGCTGTCGTCGAGCTGCTCGAGTTCGAGGAAACCGGCGTCCAGCGCGGTCAGCTGATCCCCCATGGCGTCACGCTACCCCCCTGCGCCCGCCCCGCCGACCGCTTGTCCTGCGGAACCCGAGCGCGGAGAACTACGGCCCTACCCGCCCCGCACGCGGTACCCGCGCACGCGCGCGAGGGCGGCGAGCGCGGGGAACAACACGCGCTGCAGGCCAGGCGGCGGGCTGGTGACCACGAGGTAGTCGCGCGTGGCCCACAGCGCCTGGGCCGACGCGAGCAGCGCCGGGCGCCCGTTGCGAACGATCTGCCCATCCTGCGCGAGCCCGAAGAACGTCGCGAAGAAGGTCTCGACCGAGCGCAGGCCGGGCCGGTACTCGGAGACCATGACCAGCTCGCCCGAGCCGGCGTTGCGGAAGATGTGGGGCACGCGAACGGGCACCGTCACCTCGTCGCCCGCTGCGGCGCGCCTGGTCTCGCCGGCGACGAGGAACTCGGGCTCGCCGGCGACGACCTCGAAGTGCTCCTCCTGGCTCGGGTGGAAGTGCACCGGCCCGACCCAGTCGGCGGGGCCGGGCCGGACCTGGATCTCCATCCGCGTGGACGCGCCGTCGGTCTCCGCGGCCGTCGCGAGGAACGTGATCCGCTCGCCGGTGTGCGGGTTGAGGAAGGTCGGCCGGTCGCCGCTCACGCGCAGATCATCGCGGGTGGGGCGGGCCATGGGGGAGGAGGGATTCGAACCCCCTCAGGCTGTGCCACTGAATTTACAGTCCAGCTCGGCTCTCCAACTCCGACGCTCCCCCGGAGCGGGCATCGCAGTCTAGACCGGCAAGGTAGTCGGTCGTCGGTGGCAGCTCGAACGCACGTACTTCGGCCCACCGAGCAGTACCTCGGTGCCACCTTGCACGGCCTCCGATGGGAATGAACCAGCGCCGGCCACCCGACACGAGGACGAACAGGTACTCGCAGCGACGGCATCGGACGGCCGAACCCGAGTAGCCTTCGCGCTCTCGCGCCACGCCGAACGAGGGAGACACCGTGGATCAGCGCCACATCGACCGCATCCGCAATCCCCAGTTCCCCGTGGCCCGCCGCGGCTACGACCAGCGCGAGGTGGACAACTTCATGCTCGAGCTGGCGGAGTGGCTGGAGTCCCGTGCGGCGGAGGAGGTCGGCTCGTTCGCTGTCAAGCGCAAGCTCGAGATGGTCGGGCGCTCGACGGCCAACATCCTCATGACCACCGAGAAGGAGGCCGAGGAGCTGCGCAAGACCGCCGAGCGCGAGGTGGCCGAGCTGACCGAGCGCGCCGACGCGGCCGCCCAGAAGACGCGCCAGGCCGCCGAGGCCTACGCCAACCAGCTGCGCGAGAACGCGCAGCGCGAGACCGAGGAGAAGCTCGCCGCGGCCACGTCGAAGGCCCGCGCCACGGTCGAGGAGGGCCAGCGCCGGCGCGCCTCGCTCGAGGAGGCGATCACCGAGCTGGAGGCGCTTCGCGACCGAGTGCTGGCCGACCTCGAGCGCCTCGGCAAGGAGCTCGGCACCACGGTCGGCTCGCACCGTCCGGCCGAGTCCGCGGACCTGCTCGACGCCCTCGCCCCCAGGGGCGAGCGGCGCCCGCGCGAGCGCGCCCGTTCGGCCAAGGCGCCGGCCAAGCCCGAGCGCTCGAAGTCCTGACGATCCGCCGCGGCTAGGAGGCGTCCCGCAGCCGCTGCGCCTCGGGGAGCGCCTCGAGCTTCTTGAGCGTGTGGTTCTCGATCTGGCGGATGCGCTCGCGCGTGACGCTGAAGGCCTTGCCGACCTCCTCCAGCGTTCGCGGACGCCCGCCCGTGAGGCCGAAGCGCATCTCGATCACCTCGCGCTCGCGGACCGGCAGCGCGGCGAGCGCGCGGCGGACGTTCTCGCGGCGAAGGTTCTCGGACGCGAGCTCGAACGGCGACTCCGCGGTCTGGTCCTCGACGAAGTCGCCCAGCTCGGACTCCTCCTCCTCGCCGATCGGCTTCTCCAGCGACACGGGCTGCTGCGCGATCCGCAGGATGTCGCGCACCTCGCGCGGCGTGCACTCGAGCTGCGCGGCGATCTCCTCCGGCGTCGGCTCGCGGCCCAGCTCCTGCACGAGCTGGCGCTCCACGTGCACGACCTTGTTGAGCTTCTCGACCATGTGGACCGGGATGCGGATCGTGCGCCCCTTGTCCGCGATCGCGCGGGTCACGGCCTGGCGGATCCACCACGTCGCGTAGGTCGAGAACTTGTAGCCGCGGCGGTAATCGAACTTCTCGACCGCTCGGATCAGGCCCAGCGAGCCCTCCTGGATCAGGTCGAGGAAGGTCAGCCCGCGCCCGAGGTAGGACTTGGCGATCGAGACGACGAGCCGCAGGTTGGCCTCGACCATCTGCTGCTTGGCCATCATGTCGCCGCGCTCGATGCGCTTCGCCAGCGTGACCTCCTGCTCGGCGGTGAGCAGGTCCACCTTGCCGATCGAGCGCAGGTACAGCCGCAGCGAGTCGAGGCTGGGCTCGATCGTGAGGTCGATCTCGGGCTTCTTCGGCGCGTCGGGCGCGTTGTCGGGCGTGGGGGCCCGTGCGGCCTGGGCGGCGGCCTCGACCTTGCCGTTCTCCGACGTGGCCGGCCTGCCGTCGGCGCCGACGACGTCGATCCCGTGCTCCTCCAGGTACGCATGCAGCTCGCGCACCTGCTCCTTCGTGACCTCGACCTCCTCGAGGCACTGCGCGATCTCCTCGAAGGTCAGGAACCCCCGTTCCTGGCCCTCGCCGATAAGCGTTCGAAACTCCTCGACCTCCGCGATTGGAGCTTCGTCAGCGAGCAGTGCCTCTGGCTTCGAACTCACGCAGCCCACCTTTGTTTGCGACGCGGCTTCGGGGCGCCGACCTTCACGGGGCGGGCGCCCCCCTCTGTGAAGCTATGTCCTCCTCCACTGCGTCCGCGACGGAGGTCGCGATGGGGCTGAGCCGTTGTGATCCCTCACCGTTGGCGGGGTGGCTTCCAGCCGACCTTCGTGAGTGATAGCAGAAAAACCGCGCCGGCCCGAGCCCCCGCCCCGGGGTCGCTACCCTAGTTTTTCCATGGCCGATCCGCCCGTCGTGATCTCGGCGCCCGACGTCCAGTCCCAGCGCCCATCGGTGGAGGTCTCGCTCTCCCGCGTCGGCGTGACCGGGGTCGAGAAGGTCATCCGCATCCGCCAGAACAGCAGCGAGCAGCTCTTCCACGCGCGGCTGGAGTGCTACGTCGACCTCGGCCCCGCGCAGAAGGGCGCCCACATGTCGCGCTTCGAGGAGGTCGTCAACGACGCGATCGGCGAGGTGATCCTGGGCGAGGCGACGTTCCGCGCGGAGACGCTCGCCGAGCACGTGGCGGAGCTCGTGCGCGAGCGCCAGGGCGCCCGCCGGGCCGAGGTCACGCTGGCCGCCCGCTTCCCCGAGCACAAGCCCGCACCGGAGTCGGGCATCACGACTCAGGAGATCTACACGCTCTTCGGCTCGGCCGTGGCCTCCGAGCGAGGCACACGGCGCCTTGTCGGGGTCGCCGCGCAGGGCATCACGGCGTGCCCGTGCGCGCAGGGGCTCGTGGAGGGCGCGTCCCGCGAGCGGCTTGCCGCCGACGGCTTCAGCGACGACGAGATCGAGCGCGTGTTCGAGCACGTCCCGGTCGCGACCCACAACCAGCGGGGGCTCGGCACGCTGCACATCGGCTGCACCGAGGCCTGCGACGACGAGATCGACGCGCTCGTGCTGCTGCGCATCGTGGAGGGCTCCATGTCCTCGGAGATCTACGAGCTGATGAAGCGGACGGACGAGGCGGCGGTGGTCGAGAAGGCGCACCGGCGCCCGCGCTTCGTCGAGGACTGCGTGCGCGAGATGATCGGCGGCGTGGTGTCCACCTTCCCCGATCTGGCGGACGCGGCGTACGTGTCGGCGCGCCAGGAGAACCTCGAGACGATCCACCAGCACAACGTGGTCGCGGAGCGCTTCGGCACCCTCGGCGAGGTGCGCCACGAGATCGCCACCGGTGCGCACGGCGCCCGCCACACCGCGCTGCGCGCGTGGCTCGACGGCGACGTTCTAGAGGCTGGGCGGGCGTAGCCCGCCGTTGTCGCGGCGCGTGCGCGTCTCGGCGAGCTGTCGGCGCAGGCCGAAGAAGTAGTCGACGCCCGACAGCACGGTGACGGCCACGGTCGCGTAGACCAGCGCGTCCAGCCACACCGGGGAGCCGTGGACGAGGATCAGGGCGAACACCATTCCCACCTGCATCACGGTCTTCACCTTGCCCAGCGCCCGCGCTGGAGTCACCACGCCGGCCTGGCTGGCCGTCATCCGCAGCAGCGTGACCGCAAACTCGCGGGCGATGATCACCATCGCCACCCACGCCGCGACGCGACCGAGCGACACGAGCGCGAGGAGCGCGCCGATGACGAGCAGCTTGTCCGCCAGCGGGTCCATCAGCTTGCCGAACGTGGTGATCGACTGGCGCCGGCGCGCCAGCCAGCCGTCGACGGCATCGGTCATCGAGGCGACCGCGAACACGATCGCTGCGAGGAGGTCCCCGTTCGGCGTCTGGTCCAGTAGCGCGACGACGAGCACCGGCACGAGCAGGATGCGCAGGACCGTGAGGACGTTGGGCACGTTGACGGGGAACACGCGCCGAGAGTACCGTCCGGGCGACGTGTCGGCCATCGACCAGCGCGCAACGCGCGCCGCGCTTCCCGGCGTCGAGGCGTCGGAGCAGATCACGGCTGCCGAGCTGCGGCTGGCCACGCGGAATCACGGTCTGCCGCTTGAGGCGCTGGCCTACGACATCACGCCCACCGGGCTGCACTACCTGCTGGTCCACTACGACATTCCGGTGGTCGATCCCGCGACCTGGCGCCTGCGCGTGGACGGCCGGGTGGGCCGGCAGCTGTCGCTGTCGCTCGACGATCTGCGCTCCCGGCCCGCGGTGACGCTCGAGGTGACGCTGGAATGCGCCGGGAACGGCCGTGGCCGGCTCTCGCCCCGCCCGGTGAGCCAGCCGTGGCTGCTGGAGGCGGTGGGCACCGCCGAGTGGACCGGCACGCCGCTGCGCTCGCTGCTCGAGGAGGCGGAGGTGGACGAGGGCGCGCCCGAGGTGCTCTTCCGCGGGCTCGACCGCGGTGTCGAGGGTGATGAGGAGCAGCAGTTCGAGCGCAGCCTGCCGCTCGCGGATGCGCTCCGCGGCGAGGTGCTGCTGGGCTACGCGATGAACGGCCGCCCGCTTCCGCCCCAGCATGGCTTTCCGCTGCGGTTGGTCGTGCCCGGCTGGTACGGGATGACGAGCGTGAAGTGGCTCGAGCGCATCACCGCACTCGACGCGCCGTTCGAGGGCTACCAGCAGGCGCGCGGCTATCGCCTGCGGCAGATGCCGGACGAGCCGGGCGAGCCGGTCTCCCGCATGCTGCCGCGGTCACTGATGGTGCCCCCGGGGATTCCCGACTTCGCAACCCGCGAGCGCACGCTGGGGCCGGGGCCGTGCCCCGTGCGCGGCCGCGCGTGGTCGGGCTTCGGCGAGGTGGAGCGCGTCGAGGTCAGCGCCGACGGCGGCGCAAGCTGGGGCGACGCACGGATCGGCCCGCGGCGCTCGACCTGGGCGTGGCGCGCATGGGAGTGGGATTGGAAGCCTCCGGGACCCGGCGCCTACGAGCTGTGCTGCCGGGCGACCGACAGCGCGGGCAACGCGCAGCCGCTGGAGGCCTCCTGGAACCTCGGCGGGTACGCCAACAACGAGGTGCAGCGGGTTCCGGTGGTCGTCAGGCCTTGAGGCGCTTGCCCGTGGCGAACAGCCACGAGCTCCACGCCACCGCCCCGGCCGCGAGCGCGGCCGTGACGCCGAGCGCGAGGGCGATTGGGACGTCGCTCGTCCCCAGGAAGCCGTAGCGCACGGCGTTGACGAGGTAGAAGATCGGGTTGGCGTGGGAGAGCTCGCGCCAGGGCTCGGGCAGGCGATCGACCGAGTAGAAGACGCCGCCGAGGAACGTCAGCGGCAGGATCAGGATATTGTTGACGAACGTGTGGTGGTCGAACGTCTCGGCGTAGATCCCGACCACCACGCCGAGCGATGAGAACAGCACCAGGGCCAGTCCCACGGCGAGGGCGAGCTCGAGCGGCTGGTGCACCGGGACGCCGGTGACCGGAAGCGCCAGGGCGAACAGCGACACGGCGATCGCCAGCGCCCGGACCGCGCCGCCGAGCGACAGGCCGAGGTTGACCTCCCAATTGCGCATCGGCGCCGCCAGCACGTCGTGCAGGTAGCGGTCGAAGCGGGCCTGGAACACGGATGACGAGTTGTTCGAGTAGGCGGCCTGCACCATCGCCATTGTGATCAGGCCGGGAACGATGAACACGTCGTAGGAGAAGCCGTCGATCTGCTTGATCCGGCCGCCCAGCGAGAGGCCGAACACGAGGATGAACAGGAACGACGCGATGACCGGCGCGGCGATCGTCTGCGTCCACAGCTTTGTCACGCGCAGGACCTCGCGGGAGGTGAGCCAGAGCAGCGGGCGGCGGCGTTGCACCCAGCGCATCAGTGGAGACCCCGGGCGAGGAACTCGAGCTCGCTGTCGACGTGGGCGGACCACAGGCTCCAGCCGTGCCCGGCGCCCGGCACGAGATGGAAGCGGTGCGGAACCCCGAGCCGCGTGAGCAGACGGTCGAAGGCGATGTTCTCCGACGCGAACTGGTCCCCGGCGCCGATGTAGAAGGAGATGTGCGGGTGGCGGATGCGCAGCGGCGGGGCCAGGCCCGCGGCGTAGAGCTGCGGCGAGTAGGCGCGCCAGGCCGGCGAGCCCGGGTGGTGCACCGACGGGGTGTTTGCGTTGAAGTACCCCGACCAGGCGCTCACGGCGGCGAACTCGTCGCGATGGTGGAGCGCCACGTTCATCGCGCCGAACCCGCCCATCGAGTCCCCGCCGATCGCGCGCCCGCCGCGCCGCGCGATCGTGCGGAACCTGCCGTCGACCCAGCGCACGAGATCAGACGCGAGGAAGGTCTCCCACCGCTCCCCGGTGCGCACCTCGGAGTCCGCCCACTCGTTGTCGTCCTCGGGGTGGTCCGAGCCGGCGGGGAACACGGCGATCACCGGCGGGATCGCACCCGTCGCGATCAGCCGGTCGAGGCGGCCGACGACGCCGTGGCCGACGAACTCCTCCGGCCGGCCGGGCACGCCGTGCAGCAGGATCACCGCGGGATAGCGGCGGGTGCCGCTCGCGGCGTAGCCGGGTGGCGTGTAGACCAGCACGCGCTCGCGGCGGCCCAGCGCGCGCGAGCGCATGCTCGTCGAGATCACGCGACCGTGCGGCGCCGCACCGCGGGCGGGCAGCACGACGCCGGCGACGCCCACGACCAACGCGAGCAGGAGCAGGCCGCGCCTCCCGGTCACGTGCCCATCGCCCGGACGTAGACGTCGGCCAACGAGTCCCCGCCGTACTCGGCGCGCAGGCCGGCGGTGCTGTCGCGAGCGATCATGCGCCCACCGCGGATCAGCGCGATGTCCTCGCACAGCTCCTCGGCCTCCTCGAGGTAGTGCGTGGTCAGCAGGATCGTCGTGCCGGCCCCGTGCAGCCGGCGGATGTAGCGCCACAGCTCCATGCGGAGCTCGAAGTCCACGCCGGCGGTCGGCTCGTCGAGGATCACCAGGCGCGGCTCGTGCATCAACGCGCGGGCGAGCAGCAGCCGGCGGCGCATGCCGCCCGACAGCTTGGGCGCGCGCGTGTCGGTCTTCGCGCGCAGGTCGAACACGTCCATCATCTCCCCCGCCCGGCGGCGGGCCTCCGCGCGCGACATGCCGTAGTAGCCGCCGTGGTAGACCAGCGTCTCCTCGACGTCGAGGAACCGGTCGAGGTTCACGTCCTGCTCGGCCAGGCCGATCATGCGCCGCGCCTCCAGCGTGCGATGCGGGTGGCCGAAGACGTCGATCTCCCCGCCCGTGATGCGGATCAGGTTGCAGACCGCGCTGATGAGCGTCGTCTTGCCGGCCCCGTTGGGCCCGAGCAGGCCGAAGAACTCGCCGTCGGGGACCTCCAGGTCGAACCCGTCCAGCGCCAGCAGCCCGTCGTCGTAGCGCTTGGTGAGCGCGCGCAGGGACAGGGCGGGAGGTCCGGACATCTCCTCCGAGGCTAGCGAGCGAGGCACCCCCGGCCGCGTTACTACACTGCGCCCATGCCCCTCGTGCCCACCGTGATCGAGCACAACTCGCGCGGCGACCGCGAGTACGACATCTTCTCGCGGCTGCTCAACGAGCGGATCGTGTTCCTCGGCACGCCGATCGACGACCAGGTCTCGAACCTGATCGTGGCCCAGCTGCTGCACCTCGAGTCGACGGACCCCGAGAAGGACATCTCCATCTACATCAATTCTCCGGGCGGCGACGTCTACTCGGGCCTCGCCATCTACGACACGATGCAGTTCATCAAGCCCGACGTGACGACGATCTGCTTCGGGATCGCCGCGTCGATGGGCTCACTGCTGCTGACCGGCGGCGCGAAGGGCAAGCGCCTCGCGCTGCCCAACAGCCGCATCCTGATCCACCAGCCCTCGGCGGGCTTCGAGGGCCAGGCGAGCGACATCGACATCCATGCGCGCGAGGTGCTGGCCCTGCGCGGGCGGATCGACCAGATCTACTGCGACCACACCGACCGGTCGCTCGAAGAGATCCACGCCGACCTGGAGCGCGACCGCTTCTTCAAGGCCGACGAGGCCGCCGACTACGGCCTGATCGACCGCGTGATCGAAGCGCACTAGCGCTCGGCGGGTCGCGGCGGGGCCGCCTCGACGGCGTGCTCGATCGAGCCCAGGCCCTCGACCTCGATTCGCACGACGTCGCCGGCCTCGAGGAACCGCGGCGGGTCCATCGCCACACCGACGCCCTCGGGCGTGCCGGTGAGGATCAGGTCGCCGGGCGAGAGCGTGTGGGTCTCGGCCAGGAAGGCGACGAGCGCGTCGATGCCGAAGATCAGGTCGCTCGTGGACGCGTCCTGGCGCAGGTCGTCGTTGACCCACGTGCGCAACCGCAGCCGGCCCGGGTCGCCGACCTCGTCCGCGGTCGTGATCCACGGACCCCAGGGACAGAACGTGTCGGCGCCCTTGGCCCGCGTCCACTGCGGCTCGCGGCCCTGCAGGTCGCGCGCGCTGACGTCGTCGGCCACGGCGTAGCCGGCGACCGCGCCGCCCGCACCGATGACCGCGGTCAGCTCGCCCTCGTAGTCGAGCCGGCGCACGACCGCGGGGCAGCGCACCGGACCGCCGGGCGGGGCCACGGAGTTGCGGACCTTCACGAACACGATCGGGCGCTCGGGAGGCTCGCCGCCCGTCTCCGCGGCGTGGGCCGCGTAGTTGAGCCCGATCGCGTACACCGCACCGGGGTCGGGAATCGGGGCGAGCAGCCGCACCGCCTCCAGCGGGAACGGCTCGTCGTCGGCCGGCGCGTCGGCGCCCGTGGCGAGCAGCTCGCGCACGGTCGTCCCTTCCGTGAACGACACGACCTCGCGGCCGCGCACCTCGCCGGCCCGCGCGACCTCCGACCCGGGCGGCACGAACGTGGCGAGCTTCACGAGCGCGAGCCTACCGGCGCGCGAGGCTCAGCCGAGCGGAATCCCCGGGAGCGGCCGCCGCCCGCGGGCGCCGGCCAACCCTCTGTGACCCCGCCTATCATGCCCCGGATGCGAATGACGATCCTCGCCGCGTCGCTGGCGGTCGCGCTGCTCGTCGCCGGGTGCGGCGGCTCGAGCTCCGGCAGCGACAAGGCCAACACGGTCCAGAGCACCCCCACGCAGACCACGCCGACGACGACCACAACCACCACCACGACGCCGGCCACGTCGACGCCGGCCGGGGGCGGCGCGGATACCACGCCCACCACCCCGCCGAACACCAGCACCGGCACCGGCGGCACCCCGAGCGACGGGAGCAACGGCAGCGGCGGCGTCTACCCGGGCCAGCAGCCGTCGAACTCCAACCAGACGCCGGGAGAGCGCTACCGGCAGTACTGCGCGGCGCACCCCAGCACCTGCGGCGACTGATCCGGGATCCGGCACCACAACCTTCCAGCCGTTAGGGTGTTTGACGCCATGGGAGGCGCCCTCGTCCACAGTGAGGAGAACGTCGCATGCGTCGTAGAGCCTTCGTCGTCGTAGCAGTCTTGGCCGTCGCCCTGGCCGCACCCACCGTGGCGCAGGCCGCCCGGGGCTTCTCCTACGGGGTGTCGTCCGCCGAGGTCACGAGCTCGTCCGCGATTCTGTGGGCGCACGCCAACTCCGGCGGCCGTTACGTCGCCCGGATCGCGCGCGACCGCCGCTTCCGGCACGTCCTCGCCACGGCGACGCCCAGCGCCCGCTCCTCGAGCGACAACACGATGCAGATCACGGTGCGCGGCCTGCGGCCGGGCACGCAGTTCTACTACCGCTTCGACGGCACGGGCGGGAAGCGCAGCGACACGGGTACGTTCCGCACCGCCCCCGCGGCCAACCAGAACGCGACGATCCGGTTCGGCTGGTCCGGCGACGCCGACGCCCAGCGGGCGCGTGGGCAGACCCAGCCCTTCTACAACTCACTGGGCGATCACAACTTCGCCGTATACGGGGCGATGTCGCGCGAGAACAACAACTTCAACCTCAACTTCGGCGACACGATCTACTCCGACAGCGAGGTCGGCGCGACCTTCGTCAACGGCGTCTACACCGGGTTCGCACCGGCGCTGACCGTCGCGCAGAAGTGGGCGAAGTACCGGCAGAACCTCGCGCTCACCAACCTCCAGCGGCTGCGGACCAATGCCGCCATCTACAACCACTGGGACGACCACGAGTTCATCAACGACTTCGGGCGCTTCGAGACGCTCGTGGGCCAGAACGCCGCCGGCCAGACGATCCAGATCCCTGGCTCGCAGGTGTACGGGCCGGGGGTCACGGCGTTCCGCACGTACAACCCGGTCACCTACAGCGCGCGCAACGGCATCTACCGCTCGTTCCGGTGGGGCAAGAACCTCGAGATCTTCATGCTCGACGAGCGCTCGTTCCGCAGCGCCAAGGCGGGCAGCCCGACGATCCACACCTGCGACAACCCGCAGACCGGGGCGCCCGACCTCGCCCCAACGGCCCCGCAGAGCGTGCGGTCCAATTTCTCCCTGATCGTGCCCTCGCTGTCCCAGCCGGTCAGCCCGGCCTGCCTGGCGGCGATCAACAGCCCGAGCCGGACCATGCTCGGGTCGCGCCAGCTGGCGACGTTCAAGGCGGCGATCAAGCGGTCGACCGCGACGTTCAAGGTGATCATGAACGAGGTCCCGATCCAGGAGTTCTTCGCGCTGCCCTTCGACCGCTGGGAGGGCTACGGGGCCGAGCGGGCCAACCTGCTCTCGTTCCTGAAGAGCAACGTCAAGAACACGATCTTCCTGACGACGGACGTGCATGCGAACCTCGTCAACGACGCGCGGTTCAAGACGTTCCCGTCCGACGGGGGTCCCACCAACTCGGGCATCCTCGACGTCACCACGGGTCCGGTCGCGACCATGACGTTCTCGCGGGAGATCGACGGCGCGATCAACCGTCCCGGCGCCGGGGCCCTGGTCGACGCGCTGTTCCTCGACCACCAGCCCACCGCCGCGACGCTGCCAGGCGTCGGCATGCAGTGCTCGGTCATCAACACCTTCAGCTATGGCGAGGTGACGGTGACGAGTCGCAGGCTGACGGTCAGGCTCAAGGACCAGAACCGTCGGCCGGTCGTCGAGGAGGAGGGGTCACACCCCGCCTGCCCGGCGTTCGTCCTCAACAAGCGCTAGACACCTGAGCACCTACGAGCGCCTCGCGGACCTTCCGCTCGTCGTCGAGTCCTACGCGCTCGACGGGCTGGTCCGCGACGTCTCGTCGGACTTCACGCGCAAGTCCACGGTCATCCGGCTGCGCGGCGGCGGCGAGGAGGGCGTCGGCGAGGACGTCGTCTACGACGCCGTCGACCACGAGCTCCTCCAGGCCGCCGGTCCGGTCCAGCCGCTCGCCGGCGAGCACACGATCGCCTCGTTCGGCGAGCTGGTCGCGTCGCTCGACCTCTTCCCGGAGCCGCCCCAGCGCGACGTCTCGCCCCTGTACCGGCGCTGGGCGTTCGACAGCGCCGCGCTCGACCTCGCGCTGCGCCAGGCGGATCGGTCCCTGCACGACGCCCTCGGCCGCGATCCGCTTCCGGTCACGTTCGTGGTCTCGCTTCGTCTCGGCGAGCCGCCCACGATGGAGCCGCTCCGCCGCCGGCTCGACGCCTACCCCACGCTGCGCTTCAAGCTCGACCCGACGTCCTCGTGGGACGACGCGCTGATCGCCGAGCTGCGCGCGACCGGCGCGGTGGACTCGGTCGACTTCAAGGGGCTCTACAAGGGCACGGTGGTCGACCAGGCGCCCGATCCCGACCTCTACGCCCGCGTCGTGGACGCCTTCCCGGACGCCTGGATCGAGGATCCCGCGCTGACGCCGGAGATCGACGAGCTGCTCAAGCCGCACCGCGACCGCATCACCTGGGACGCCCCGATCCACTCGACCGCGGACATCGAGGCCCTCCCGTTCCCGCCGCGGATGGTCAACCTCAAGCCCTCGAGGCTCGGTGGGCTGCGCTCGCTGTGCGACGCCTACGACTACTGCGCGGCGCGCGGCATCGGCGCCTACGGCGGGGGCCAGTTCGAGCTCGGCCCCGGCCGCGGCCAGATCCAGTACCTCGCGTCGCTGTTCCACGCCGACACCCCCAACGACGTGGCGCCCGCGGGCTACAACGCGCCCGAGCCGCCGCCCGGGCTGCCGTCCAGCCCGCTCGCGCCGGCGCCGAGTCCGACCGGCTTTCGCTGGGGCTAGGCGGCGCCTACGACGCCGCCGGCTCCGGAACCGGCGGGCGCTCGCGCGCCATGCGCATGGCGTTGACCGTGGCGCCGCCGAGGATGATGATCGCCACGGCGTAGAACCACAGCAGCACGATCAGGATGAACACCAGGGTCGTGCCGAGCCGGGCGAAGCTCGAGACCTTCGAGAGGTAGAGGGGGAAGGCGTAGTCGACGATCCCGATGGCGACCGTGGCGAGCGCGGCGCCGGGCCAGATCGCGCGCCACGGCATCAGCGAGCGGTTGGGCACCGTCCAGTAGATCAGGCAGAGGATCGCGAACACCAGCACGAGCCCGGCGACGAGCGTGAGCGCGAACACGACACCGCGCACGCGGTCGAGGCCGAACGGGAGCTGCCTCGCGCCCTGCACCAGGATGCTCTGCAGCGCGGGCACCGCGATGGTCGCGGCGATGAACACGATCGCCACCACCAGCATGGCCAGGGCGAACCGCTTCTGCTCCCACCACGAGCGGCAGCGGAAGTGGTAGATCCGGCAGAACGCGGTGTCGAGCGCGCCCCAGAACGACGCCCCGATCCAGATCGAGGTGATCAGCGCCGCGATCCCGATGCTGGTCGACGAGGTCTCCACGCGGTTGAGCGCGTTCGCGACGGTGTGCTCGGCCGCGCCGGGGAAGATCTTGCGCAGGTCGCGGATCACGCTCTGCTCCAGCGCGTTGCTCTCGACGATCTGGCCCGCGATGAACAGCGACAGCAGCGCCAGCGGCAGGATCGACAGCAGCAGGTTGTACGCGACCATGGCCGACTGCCCCGTCAGATTGTCCTCGTACGCCTTCCAGTAGAAGGCCCGCACCGCGCGGCCGGCGCGGCGCGCGGGTGCCGGGACGCGGCTCAGCTCGACGCCGAGGAGCGGGCGCGGATGAGCTCGACGATCCGCTCGGAGTCGTGCGTGGCGGTGCCGTCGTCGTCCACCAGCACCGGGACCTTGGGCTGACCGGTCAGCTCCACGATGTTCTCCCGGTTCTCCGGCTTGGCCGACAGCGGCACGCGCTCGGTCTCGAACTCGATGCCGGCGCCCTTGAGCTCACGGGCGACCTTGCCGCAGGGGCAGAGCCGGTCCGTCGGGGTCTTGCAGCGGTAGAGCTTCATTCCCGGCATCCTCTCACGCCGGCGACGTTCTTCGAGTTTTCTTCATTCCCGGCAAAGGGACTCTTACGTGGGGCTGGGAGGGTGGCCGCGGCACCCTCGACAAGGAGCTCCGCGTGTTCTACCTGTCCTACATCGGCGCCGAGCTGCGCCGGCGCGCCGGCCGGACCGCCCTGACGGCGCTCGGCCTGGGCGTCGGCGTCGGCCTCGTCGTCACCGTCACCGCGTTGTCCAACGGCCTCGACGACGCCCAGCAGAAGGTGCTCGAGCCGCTCACCGGCGTCGGCACCGACATGTCGGTGACGCGGCCGCTGCGGGTGAGCGGAAGCGGCAACGGACAGACGTTCACGCCCGGCGGCGGCGGTGCGGGTGGGCCCGGGGCCGGGTTGTCCCAGTCCGAGCGCGACGCGTTGCGCCGGGAGAACGGCGGCGGGCGCCTCGACCTGCGATCCGCCGGCAAGCCGGGCACGCACTTCTCGCGCGACACGTTCCTGTCTCGCAACCAGCTCTCCTTCCCCGCCTCCCAGGTGCAGCAGATCGCCGGCGAGAACGGCGTCAAGTCGGCGGCCGGCGCGCTGACGCTGACCAGCCTGCACGTCGAGGGCACAGTCCCGCAGGACGCCGGCCAGGGCGGCTTCGGCGGCGGCTTCCGCCGAGGCGGCGGCGGCGGCGTTCCCGGCGGCGGCGGTGGCGGCGGCCCGGACAGCATCAACGTCGCCCCCACCTCGGTGACCGGCGTCGACCAGTCTCGGCCGAGCCTGGCGCCCTGTCACGCCCGGCGAACTCGCGAGCGGCCGCTACTTCTCGAGCGCCGGCGGCTCCTATCAGGCCATCCTCAATGTCTCCTACGCGCGCTCGAAGAACCTCGGCGTCGGCGACACCGTCAGGCTCGGGGGCAAGACGTTCAAGATCGTCGGGCTGTCCAAGCCGCCGCTCGGGGGCCAGGCCGCCGACGTCTACGTCGAGCTGGCCACGCTCCAGAAGCTCTCCAACCGCGCGGGGCGCGTCAACACCGTGCAGGTGCGCACGGACAGCGCGAGCGATGTCGGCAGCGTCTCGAAGGCCATCGAGGGCTCCTTCACCGGCGCGCAGGTGACGACGGCGAAGGACCTGGCCGACCGCGTCGGCGGCTCCCTGGTCGACGCGAAGTCCCTTTCGGACGACCTCGGCACCGCGCTCGCCGTCGTGGCTCTGGCGGCCGCCTTCCTGATCGCGAGCCTGCTGACGCTGTCGTCGGTGACGAAGCGCATCCGCGAGCTCGGCACGCTCAAGGCGCTGGGCTGGTCCCAGCGCCTGGTCGTCCGCCAGGTCGCGGGCGAGTCGCTCGCGCAGGGCGCGATCGGAGCGCTGGTCGGCGTCGTCATCGGCGTGGGCGGCGCGGCGCTGGTCAGCGCGCTCTCGCCCTCGCTGACGGCGTCGGTGGCACAGGCGGCTCCGGCCGGCGGCGGACCGTTCGCCCAGGCCTTCGGGCAGGGCACGGTCGCCTCCGGCTCGCAGTCGGTCGCGCTCGACGCGCCGATTGACCCCGGCGTGCTGCTGCTCGCCGTGGCGCTCGCGCTGGCCGGCGGGCTGATCGCCGGCGCGGTCGGCGGCCTGCGAGCCGCGCGGCTGCGACCGGCCGACGCGCTACGGCACATCGACTGACAACCGGAACGGAGACAGAGACAGATGGACACAACACCGCTGTACGAGCTGGAGGACGTGGGCAGGCGCTACGGGCAGGGGGCGACGGAGGTCCGCGCGCTCGCGGGCGTGGACCTGCGGATCGCGGCCGGGGAATTCGTCGTCGTCGCCGGCCCGAGCGGCTCGGGCAAGACCACGCTGCTGCAGCTGCTCGGCGCGCTCGACCGCCCAACCGACGGCGTCGTCCATTTCGAGGGCCGGGACCTGCGCGCGCTGGGCGACGGCGAGTTGGCGAAGCTGCGGCTGCACGAGCTGGGCTTCGTGTTCCAGCAGTTCAACCTGATCCCGACGCTGACGGCGCGCCAGAACGTGGAGGCGTCGCTCGCCCCGACCGCGGCGAACAGCTCGGCGCGCCACGTGCGCGCGGGCGAGCTGCTCGAGGCCGTGGGTCTGGCGGCCCGGTCCGAGCACCTGCCCTCGCAGCTCTCGGGCGGCGAGCAGCAGCGCGTGGCGATCGCCCGCGCGCTGGCCAACGAGCCGCGGGTGCTGCTCGCCGACGAGCCCACGGGCAATCTCGACTCGGCGACCGGCCGCGAGATCCTCGCGCTCCTGCGGGAGCTGTCGGAGGCCCGTGGCCTGACGATCGTCGTGGTCAGCCACGACCCGGCGATCGCCGACGACGCGCCCCGCGTCGTGCACATGCGCGACGGCCACCCGGTACCGGCTGACGAGATGGCACGCGTCCAGCCCGCGGGCTGATGCGGCCGCGGCTCGCCTGCGCCCTGACGGCCGCGACGCTCGCCGCGGTGGCGGCGGGGTGCGGCTCCTCGTCGTCGGCGAAGCAGGCCACGACGACGGCGCCGGGCGGCCCGCGCGGAGCCCGCTTCGAGGCGCTGGCGAAGTGCCTGCAGTCCAAGGGCATCAAGGTTCCGGCCCGACCACGGCAGCCCGGCAGCGGGCCGCCCCCCGGCTTCAACCCGCGCGACCCCAAGTTCCGCCAGGCCCTGCTGGCCTGCCGTGTGCAGGTGTTTGGCGACCAGGCGCCCCAGGGCGGCCCACCCGGCGGTGGCGCGCCCGAGGGCGCTCCGCCGGGTCAGGGAGGCGGCACGTTCCAGTAGCCCATCCCGCTGCGTCGGGCCGGCGCGGGACAATGGGTCCGCAGATGCGCATCCTCGTCGTCGACGACGAACCGGCCGTCCGCCAGTCGATCTCCCGCGCTTTGCGGCTGGAGGGCTACGACGTCGAACCGGCCGGCGGCGGCCGCGAGGCACTCGAGCGGCTCGCCGACGACGCCGTCGACGCGATCGTGCTCGACGTGTCGATGCCCGCACCGGACGGGCTCGAGGTCGCGCGGCGCCTGCGCGACGCCGGCGACCGCACGCCGATCCTCATGCTGACGGCGCGCGACGCGATCGACGACCGGGTGGCGGGCCTCGACGCCGGAGCCGACGACTACCTGGTCAAGCCCTTCGCGCTGCGCGAGCTGCTGGCCCGGCTGCGCGCGCTCATGCGCCGCGGCGGCGAGGGACCCGGCGAGGCGCTGTGCTTCGCCGACGTCCGGCTCGATCCGGTCGCGTACGAGGTCTCGCGCGGCGAGCGCCGCCTCCAGCTCACCCGTACCGAATTCCTGCTGCTCGAGCTGTTCATGCGCAACCCGCGCCAGGCGCTGCCGCGCTCGACGATCTTCGAGCGCGTGTGGGGCTATGACTTCGGCACGCGGTCGAACTCGCTCGGCGTCTACGTGGGCTACCTGCGACGCAAGCTCGAGGAGGGCGGCGAGCCGCGACTGCTGCACACGATCCGCGGCGTCGGTTACGTCCTGCGCGAGCCATGACCTTCACCCGCCGGCTCACCCTGGTGGCGGCCGCGGCGGTGGCCGTGATCGCGGTGCTGGGCTCGGTGCTCACCTACGTGCTCGTGCGCGGGGAGCTGCGCGGCGAGGTCGACCGGTCGCTGCGGGGGTCCGGGCGCGCGGCGCAGCGGCTCTCGGTCGCGGTGCTGCCGCGTGGCGTGCGCATCGTCCCGCGCGTGCGCGTGCCGGCCCCGCCCTTCCCGGTGCCGCCCGTACGGCCGGGCGAGCCCAACCTGTTCTTCCAGCTCGTGTCCCGCGACGGCACGATCACGCGCGTGCGCACCGGCGGCGCCACGGTGCCGGTGAACGGCCGTGTCCGCGACGTCGCCGCCGGCCGGTCGGCCGCATTCCTGTACGACTCGCGCGTCCAGGGGGACCACGTGCGCGTGTACGCGACCCGTGTGGCGCCGGGGCGGGCCGTGATGCTCGGCCGCTCCCTCGCCGAGGTCGACCGCACGCTGCGCCAGCTGCGGCTGATCCTCGCGCTGGTCGCGCTGGGCGGCGTCGCGCTCGCGGTCGTGCTCGGCCGGATCGTGGCCCGCACGGCGGTCGCCCCCGTGCAGCGGCTGACGGAGGCCACCGAGCACGTCGCGGCCACGCGCGACCTCGGCCGGCGGATCGCGGTCGCGGGCGACGACGAGCTGTCGCGGCTCGCGCGGTCGTTCAACGCGATGCTCGACTCGCTGGAGCGCTCGACCCGGGCGCTCGAGGCGTCGACCGCGGCGCAGCGCCAGCTCGTCGCGGACGCCTCGCACGAGCTGCGGACGCCCGTCACCACCCTGCGGACCAACATCGAGGTGCTGCGCTCGCGCGAGCTGCCCGCGGCGGAGCGCGAACGCCTGCTCGACGAGATCGAGGGGCAGATCGACGAGCTGACGGTGCTGATGACGGACCTGATCGACCTCGCCCGCGGCGACGAGCGCCAGTCCGACGCCGAGGACGTTCGGCTCGACACGCTGGTCGCGGAGGCGGTCGACCGCGCGCGGCGCCACGCTCCCGGGCTCGTCTTCGAGACCGAGCTCGCGCCGACGGTCGTGGCGGCGGTCCCCGATCGCCTCGACCGCGCGGTCTCCAACCTGCTCGACAACGCGATCAAGTGGAGCCCCGACGGCGGCCCGGTCGAGATTCGCGTCGCCGACGGCGAGGTGAGCGTCCGCGACCACGGCCCCGGCATCGCGCCCACCGACCTGCCGCACGTCTTCGACCGCTTCTACCGCGGGAACGACGCCCGCGACCGCCCGGGCTCGGGTTTGGGCCTGGCGATCGTCCGCCAGGTGGCCGAGGCCCACGGGGGCACCGTCGCGGCCGAGGCGGCGGCCGACGGCGGCACCTGCCTACACCTGCGGTTGCCAGACCACTAAATGGAGTGACGTGCGTTCGACTTGACAGCGCCACCACCGGCGCGATAGGCACGCCCGCGTGCCCGTGCCTCAGTTGAGGGTGACCGAGGAGGACGTGGACGACCAGACGCATGTGCTCGCGCTGCGCGGCGAGCTCGACGTCGCCACGGTCCCTCGGCTCGCCGACCCCCTGCGCGAGGCGATCGCGGCCGGCAAGACGGCGGTCGTGATCGACCTCGGCGAGCTGACGTTCCTCGACTCCACGGGCCTGATGGTGCTCCTCAACGGTCTCCGGCGGGTGGTCCGCCAGGGCGGCAACTTGGTGATCGTGTGCACGAACCCCACCGTCCTGCGCCTGTTCGACATCACCGGCACGGCGACGACCTTCACGGTCGTGGACTCGAAGCAGCGGGCGCTGGACGCGGCCCGCGGCCAGGACGGTAGTGCTTAGTTCTTAGTTCCGAGTTGCTCGGGCTCGGGTTCTGCCGGTGCCCTTGTTGGGCGGTGGCGCCCCCGGCGCACGTGGAAGAAGACCAGCGCGCCGACGACCACGACCGCGACCAGGATCGCCGCTCCCAACCCCGCCTTCTCGACGATCTCCTCCGCGGCGGTCCCCACGAGGTAGCCGACGATGCCGACCGTGATGGCCCAGGTGATCCCGCCCAGCGCGTTCCACATCAGGAACTGGCGGTAGGGCATGTGCGTGATGCCGGCCAGCCACGAGGCCCACACGCGCAGCCCGGTGATCCAGCGGCCGAAGAAGACCGCCTTCGGGCCGTGGCGATCGAAGAACGCCTCGCCGCGGGCGAGCACGTCCATGCGCCGGGCCTGCGTGCGCCCGGGGCGCGTGAGCAGCCGCCGCCCGTAGCGCCGCGATACGGCGTAGCCGAGGCTGTCCCCGATGATCGCCGCCGCGGCCGCCACGGCGATCACGATCTCGATCTCCAAACCGCCGTGCTTCGCCAGCGCGGCGGCCGCGATGAGCGCGGTCTCCCCCGGCAGAGGGATTCCGGCGGACTCCAGCCCGACCAGCAGGCCGAGCACCGGGTACCCCACGTTCTGGGGGACGCTGACGAGGACGCTGAGGAGAAGGATGTGGGTGAGGCTACCGGCGCGGTGTGCCGTACCCCACGAGCGCGACGATCGCCCCCGCCACCACCACCCACGTCAGCACGCCGGCGATCGTGCCCTGGTCGGCCAGCGTGAAGATCCCGTCGAGGATCGCGCCGGTCGCCGCCATGACGAGGCCGATGAGGTAGAGCTGCGCGTTGCGCGCGAGCGGCGGAGCCCCCTGCGCGGCGAAGAGGCCGATCGACGCGCCGATCAGGATGTCGGCCACGCCGTAGACGACGGCCGCGCCGGTCACGAGCGCCACCCCGAAGAGCACGATCCCGACGACGAACAGGGGAAGCGGGAGGTCGCGTCGGCTGCGCGTCACGTCCCCGACCCTACACGCGGCGAAAGCGCGCCGGGAGCAGATCGCGGAAGAACGCCAGGTCGCGGACGCGCAGGGCCCACGCCGCCACCACGAACACCACGACCCCGACGCCGGCGCCGGCGACGAGCTGGAGGAGGTCGCGGGCGGTGCCCGGATCGGTGCCCGCGCGAACCGCCGCGCTGGTGAGCAGCATCGCCGCGGCCATCAGGCACGAGGCGACCGCGACCTTGCCGAGCTCGGCGACGACGCGCGGGCCCTCCAGCCCGCCGGTCGCCCGCGCCAGCGGGACGATCGCGACCGCGCAGCCGGCGACGTAGCCGAGCGAGTGGGCCAGCGCCAGGCCCTGCACGTGCATGAGGCCGAAGAGCGCGAAGTCGAGCCCGACCGTGACCGCGTTCTCCACCACGTTCACCGCCGCGGGCGTGCGCGCGTCCTGGCGGGCGTAGTAGGCGGCGCGCAGTAACTGGTAGGCGGCGAACGGCAGCAGGCCGATGGCGAAGTAGCGCAGGACCGATGCGACGTAGTCCGCGCTCTTGGCCGTCGTCACGCCGTGCTCGAGCAGGGCGCGGATCAGCGGCTCGCCGAGGACGAGGTACAGCGCCGTCGCCGGCAGCATCAGCAGGCCGGCCAGCCGCAGCCCGCCGGCGACGCGCGCGCGGAAGGCCTCGGTCTCGCCGTCGACGAAGTGCGCCGCCATCTTCGGGGTCAGGGCCGTGATGACGGAGATCGCGGCGATCCCGATCGGGACCTGGAAGAAGGCGAAGGCCATGACGTAGGCGGTGATGCCGCCCTGCACGCCGTTGGCGAGCACGAACGAGACGATCGTGCCGGCCACGTTCGTGATCACGTAGCCCAGGGTCCACGCCGCCAACCTGCCGAACTTGCGCACGGCCGGATGCCGGAAGTCGAACCGTGGGTACAGCCGCAGGGGCAACCGCGCCAGGGCCGGGATGTAGACCAGTGCGAAGGCCGCGACGCCGGCCGTCGTGCCCAGCCCGAGCAGGAGCTTCAACCCGAGGTCGGAGTTCACGCTCGCGTTCGTCGGAATGCCCGTCGTGACGACGGCGAACACGAGGAACGTCGCGATCACCACGACGTTGTTGACGATCGGCGCGAACGCCGGGAGGGCAAACTTGCCGTGCGCGTTGAGGAGGCCGTCCGCGATCGCGGCGAACCCGTACAGCGCGATCTGGGGCGCGAACAGCTGCAGGAAGAAGGTGGCGAGCGCGTGCTGCTCGCGGCCCTCCGGCCCGGGCACGCGGCCGCTGAACACGTCGATGATCAGCGGCGCCAGCAGCACCGTCGCGACGCTCATCGCCACCAGCACGGCCAGCGCGGTGGTCACCAGCGCCGAGACCGAACGCCAAGCCTCGGCGCGCACCCGCGTGCGCAGCTCCTCCACCAGCACCGGGATGAACACGGACGACAGCACGCCGCCCAGGACCAGCTCGTAGATGATGTTGGGCAGCGTGTTGGCGATGTTGTAGGAGTCGGCGAGGCGCGACTCCGACACACCGAGCGCGATCGCCATCGCGGCCGTGCGCGCCAATCCGGTGGCGCGCGACAGGGTCGTGCCGACGGCCATCTGGACGGCGGGGCGAGCCAGGCGCTGGGTGGCGAGGTCGAACTCTCCCGTGGGAGCGCTCGCCCCGGTTGCGGCCGGTGTGCTCATCGGTCGGCGGAGGGTATTGTCGCCGCCCAAGGTGACGCATCCCGATTCAGCCGCCGGGGCCGCCAGGCTCGCGGACCTCATCCCCGGCGCCCCCGACGCCGAGGTGCGCTCGCTCGCCTACGACTCGCGGCTCGTGGAGGCGGGGGCGCTGTTCTTCTGCGTGCCCGGCTTCGAGGCCGACGGCCACGACTTCGCCGACGACGCCGTCGCGCGCGGGGCGGTCGCGCTGGTCGTGGAGCGGCCGCTGGGCCTGGACGTGCCCGAGGTCCTGGTGCCGGACGCCCGCGCGGCGATGGCACCGGTGGCGTCGCGGTTCTACGGTGACCCGTCGGCCGACCTGGAGGTCGTCGGGATCACCGGCACCAACGGCAAGACGACGACGGCCTACCTGCTGCGCGAGATGCTGGCGGCGGCCGGCCGGCCCTGCGGCATGATCGGCACGGTCAAGACCGTCGTGGGCGCGGAGGAGCGGCTGGGCGAGCGCACGACGCCGGAGGC
Organism: uncultured Actinomycetes bacterium; assembly: GCA_963725645.1. Taxonomy (GTDB): domain Bacteria; phylum Actinomycetota; class Thermoleophilia; order Solirubrobacterales; family Solirubrobacteraceae; genus JALYZC01. The sequence continues at coordinate 360,914 of CAVRZD010000006.1, read as the reverse complement.
GCCGGAGCTCCAGCGCGACCTGCGGGGCATGGCGGACGGCGGCGACCGCGCGTGCGCGATGGAGGTCTCCTCGGTCGGACTCGCCCTGCACCGCGTCGACGCGATCCACTTCTCCGCCGCGGTGCTCACCAACCACACCGCCGACCACCTGGATTTCCACGGGTCCATGGACGCCTACTGGGCGGCCAAGCGGAGCCTGTTCGACCGCGTCGAGCCGGAGCGCGCGGTGCTCAACGCCGACGACGAGCGGGGCCGCGCGCTGGCCGCCGAGCTGGCCGGCGCGACGACCTTCGGCGTCGCGCCCGACGCCGACGTGCGCGCGCTCGACGTGCGCCTGGAGGCGGACGGCGCGCGATTCACCCTCTCCGTAGGACGCGGCGACGGCGCCCAGCGGGTCGCCGTGAGGACCCACCTGCCCGGCGCCTACAACGTGGACAACGTGCTCGCCGCCGCGGCCACCGCGCACCTGCTCGGCGCGGAGGTCGAGGTGATCGCGGCCGCGGCGTCGGCCGCGGCGCCTCCGCCCGGGCGCCTCGAGCCCGTGGACGAGGGCCAGCCCTTCACGGTCGTCGTCGACTACGCCCACTCCCCGGACTCGGTGCGCCGGACGCTCGACCTGCTGCGCGAGGCAGCGGACGGCCGCCTGATCGTGGTGTTCGGTGCGACCGGTCGGCGCTTCGCCGCGACACGCCGCGAGATGGGCGCCCTCGCGGGCGCGCGGTCGGACCTGCTGATCGCCTCGTCCGACCATCCGCACAAGGCCGACCCGGAGTCGATCCACGATATCCTGCGCGGCGCGGGCGACCACGCCGAGGCCATCGAGGACCGCCGCGACGCGATTGCGCGCGCCGTCGCGCGAGCGGATCGCGGGGACACGGTCGCAATCCTCGGCGGCGAGTTGCCGGCCGACGACGCCGACGCAGCGCGCTCGGCGCTGCGGTCGCTGAGTCGCCCGGCGTAGCCGGAACGTAACCAGGCGCGACGGCGCCGCCCACTACGCTCTCCCACCGCAGCCATGGAAGCCATCCGCACAGTCCAGGTCCGCCGCGTGGCCGTGGCCCCGGCGTGGCTCGCGGGCGGCGCGCTGGCCGCCGTCGTGATCCTGAGCTACCTGCTGGCGGCCGGAATGGCCTCGAGCGCGACCTTCTTCGTGACCTGGAGCCAGCGGCCGGGCTTCGGCTTCCCGAGCTGGCTGGCGGGCCCGCTCCAGGGAACCGGGATCCAGCTGACGATCCCGCGCTTCATGTTCCTCACGCTGGCGATCTACGGGCTCTACGTCGCCGTCGTGTGGCTCGCGCCGTCGGTGCGCCTCGCGTGGGCCGCGGGTGCGATCGCGCTCCTGCACGTGGTCTGGCTCCTGGCCCCGCCGATGTGGCTGACCGACGTCTTCAACTACATCGGCTACGCGCGGATCGGGGCGATCCACCACCTCAATCCCTACACGCACTTCCTGCGCGATGTCTCCAGCGACTCGTCCTTCCGCTGGGTCACGTGGCCCAAGCTCCACGCGCCCTACGGCCCGGTGTTCCTGGCGGGGTCGTGGCCGCTGGCGTGGGCGTCCGTGCCGACCGCGCTGTGGATCTACAAGGTCGCGACCGCGCTGGCGAGCCTCGGCTGCATCGCGCTGGTCGGGCGCCTGGCGCAGCAGCTGCGGCGGCCGGTCGTCCCGGCCATCCTCTTCGTGGGTCTCAACCCGCTGTGGCTGATCTACGGCGTGGGCGGCGCGCACAACGACATGTTCATGCTGCTGTTCGTGCTGGGCGGGCTGCTGCTGGCCCTGCGCGGCCGCGAGGCGCTCGGCGCCGGCTCGATCGTGCTCGGCGGGGCGATCAAGGCGTCGGGCGGGCTCCTGCTGCCCTTCCTCTTCGTCGGCGCCAAGCACCGCAAGCAGGTCGTCATCGGCGCGGCGGCGGCCGGCGCGCTGATCGTCGCGATCGTGCTCGTCTTCTTCGGCGACCACCCGATCTCCGCCCTGCTGTCGTTCGCCTCCCAGGGCGAGAACATCTCGTTCAAGAGCTTCCCGGGCCAGGTCGGCCTCCTGCTCCTGGGCATGGACGCCGTCGACTACACGATGCAGACCATCTGCAACCTCCTGCTGCTTGCGGTCGTGGCCGCGCTGCTGTACCGCGCCTGGCGGGGCCGGGCGGACTGGCTCGAGTCGGCCGGCTGGGCCACGCTCGCGCTGCTGCTCTCGATGCTGTGGCTGATGCCCTGGTACATCGTCTGGCTGGTCCCGCTGGCCGCGATCATCGAGGACCGGCGCCTGCGCATCGCCGCGCTCGTCTTCGGCGGCTTCGTGACCCTGCTGTACATCCCGTAGTCGGCGGCGGGGGGGCCGGCCCACATGCCCGCCTACGACTCGTTCATCGTCGTCGCGCTGATCGCGTTCGCGGCGCCGGTGCTGCGCGCGCTGGCGCCGTGGCTGCTCGTGCCCAGCATCGTCCTCGAGATCCTGTTCGGCGTGGCGGTGGGGCCCCACGCCCTGGGCTGGGCCAACGCGGACGGCCCGGTCCTGGTGTTCTCCGACGTCGGGCTGGCGATGCTGCTCTTCCTCGCCGGGATGGAGATCGACCTCGACCGCCTGCGCGGCCGCAACCTGCGCCTCGCGCTCGGGGGCTTCGCGATCTCCTGCGTGCTCGGGCTGGGCGTGGGCGGGCTCGCCGCCGCCGCCGGCTTGTCGGAGTCGCCCGTGTTGATCGCCGTGATCGTGGTGGCGACATCGCTGAGCGTGATCATCGTGCCGCTCAAGGACGCCGGCGAGACCGCGACGGACTTCGGGCAGCTCGTGATCGCGGCCGCGTCGGTGGCGGAGTTCGGCGCGCTCGTGCTGCTCTCGCTGTTCTTCTCGAACCAGCACGAGGGCATCGGTACGGGACTGCTGCACGTCGGGCTGTTCGCCCTCCTGGCGGTGCTGTTCGCGGCCGACGTGGCGCGCGGCGGCATGCGTGGCGGGCCGCTGGCGGCGATCCTCGACACGCTCGAGGGGACGACCGCCCAGATCCGCGTGCGTGCCGACTTCGCGCTGGTGGCCGCCGCGGTGTGGCTGGCCTGGCTGCTCGGGCTCGAGGCCATCCTCGCCGCGTTCACCGCCGGCGTGATCCGCGGGCTGTGGCGCGACCGCCGGGCGCCGCGCGTGCAGAGCCAGCTGGAGAGCGCGTCGTTCGGGATCTTCATCCCCTTCTTCTTCATCGTGAGCGGCATGCAGGTCGACATCGACGCGCTGTTCTCGAGCGCGTCGACGGCCCTGCGCGTTCCCGCGTTCCTGCTCGCCATCCTGGTTGTGCGGGCGCTGCCGGCCCTGCTGTACCGCCGCTTCGTCGGTGGGCGCCCCACGCTCGCCGCGGGACTGCTGCAGGCCACCTCGCTGACCTTCGTCGTCGTCGCCGCCCACGTGGGCCAGCGCCTGGACCTGATCAGCTCGGCCACGGCCGCCGCGCTGATCGGCGCGGGCCTGCTCTCGGTGATGATCTTCCCGGGCACCGCGCTCGCGCTCCTGCGCCGCGCGGGGCCCGCTCAGCTCGGCGGCGCCGCGACCTCCGGCGTCTCGGGCGCGCGGCCGTAGGCCTCCTTCATCCCGGCCGAGAGCGCGTCGACCTGCTCGCGCAGGCCGCGGACCTGCTCGGCCAGCTCGGTCTGGTCCTCGTCCTCGGAGGCGACGCTCATGCGCACGAGCTGGGAGTTGACCGTCCCGAGCGAGGCCACGAGCTGCTCGATCCGCGAGTAGAAGCTGGTGAGCTGGCCCTGCAGCTCGGTGAGCGCCGTCCGCTGCTCGGTCAGGGCCTTGACGATCGCCTGGGCGGCGGTGTCCGTGGAACCCTGGAGCTGCGCGAGGCGGCCGTCGATCGCGTTGAGGTCCTGCGTCGCGAGATAGTCGTAGATGCGTTGCGCGCGCTGGGCGATCAGCTCCACCGCGCGCACGAGCGAGTCCACCTCGCCGTCGACCTCGGCGAACGCGAGGTCGGACCGCTGGATGGTGTCCTGGATCCGCACCTCGCAGTCGCGCGCGGACTGGACCTGGCGGGCGATCGGCGGCGCCAGCGTGCGCACGTCGAGGCGCTTCTCCTTCGATCCGCCGCCGCGGTCGCCGTAGACGCGCTTGCCCACCTTCTCGGCCTCGCCCTCGTCGAAGAACGTCAGGACGGCCAGCACGGCGTACACCACCACGGCCACGGCGATCAGCCACGTGACGCCGATCAGCAGCGCCGCCACGGCCACGGCGGCCGGCACGACGACGTTGATCGGCTTGGTCAGCGCGTTGACGACGAGGCCGCGCCGCAGGTCGGTCCGGGTGACGAGCTGGCGTTCGTCGGCCATCAGAAGAACGAAGAGATGGAGCGGTACACGGATTCGATCTGCTTCGGGTCGCCCGCGTATTCCTTCCCGCCGGACGCGTTGGCGATCTGGGTCAGCACGTCCTGGTTGGCCGCCGACCCGTACGCGATCGTGTAGACGCGGATCGCCATGCCCTCGCTGGTCGCCTGGCGCTGGAGCGCGGCCACAAGGTCATTGGAACTGCTCTGGCTCTGGTTGTCCTCGCCGTCGGTGAGCACCACCACGGCATTGATCCGGCTGGCGTCCTTGAGCTTCTGGACCTCCCGCACACCCGCGGCGGTGGCGTCGTAGACCGCGGTCTGGCCGTCAGGGAACAGGCCGTTGACGTCGGAGAGCAGCTTCGCCCGCGAGCTGCCGAAGCGATTGATCGGGTCGATGCGGAAGACCTTGTCGTTGAACGTGATCAGGCCGACGCGGTCGTTCGGCGAGAGCTGCGACAGGAACACCCGCAGGCCCTGCTTGGCCTGATCGAGCTTGTTCTCCTCGCTCATCGACCCGGAGGTGTCCACGACGAGCGCGATGTTCGCCGGCTTGCGGTCGGCGCGCCAGGTCTGCTTTACCTTCGCCAGCACCCGCGGTTCGGGTAGGGAGAGCAGTCGTGTGGGCTGGCTGAGGTCGGCGCCGTGGGCGGCATCGATCGGCGCCGCCGCCTTGCCGGCGCCCTCACGAGGGCGGAAGCCCTGGCTCGCCGCCAGGCTGGGGCTGATGTGGTCGCCGAGCCAGTCGGCGAACACCTTGGCAGCGGCCTTCTGCCGGTCGGTGACCCACGGCGCCTGCAGCGTGATGAGGGGGTTGTCGGAGTAGTAGGTGCCCTCGGCCGGGTAGATGCCGACGAGCTTGGTGCCCGACCCACCGCGCTTCTGGTTGAAGTCGATCAGAGTCGCCTCCTCCATCGCGACCGCCGACGCGTAGGCCGGCCCGTAGCGGCGCAGCTGGTCGGCGAAGAACAAGGTGGTGTCGCCGTAGTGCACGATCGAGCGCTCGATGGCCTGGATCTTGCGGCGCACGTCGGGGCGCTGCACGTCGGCGAGGGTGAGCCCCTCCTTCTTACCGGTCACTGCGGAGTACTCCGCCGCGACCGCCGAGAGCCCGGACGTGGAGAAGTCCGGGTTGGTGTGGCCGAGCTTGAACCGGCCGTACTCGGGGTGGCCGTAGGCCCCCAGCCCGCGCCGGTCGAGCGCGAGCTTGAGCACGTCGGCGAAGCCGATCGGCTTGCGCGGCCACCCGAGCGCGCGGGCGAGCGGCTCCCACATCGCGATCAGCAGCGGCGTACGCACGATCGACGGATTGGAGTCCGGAACCCACGAGCGGTCGCCCTCGAAGTTCAGCAGCCGGCCCCACAGCGAGGAGGCCGGCGACCACAGCACCGGCTGCAGCTGGCGCTTGGCGATCTTCGTCTCGGCGTCTCCGGAGGAGACCACCTGGCCCTCGATGAAGACGGGCTTGCCGTCGGACTCGTGGCGCTCGGAGTTGAACTTCTCGATCAGCGGCTGGATCAGCTTCTGCTTCTCGGGCGAGTACACGAACGAGACGCGGATGGCGTCGCTCGCCGGCTTGGTCGGCGATCCGCCGCCCCCGCCGCCCTTGCCCTTGCTCCCACCGCCGCCGCCGGCGGTGACGACGATCGCGATCAGGACCGCCGCGACGGCCAGGACGATGACGGCGGTGCGTGCCTTCACCCGGCGGATGCTACGGCGTCGCGTTACCGGCTACTCGGGCTACTTGAGGTACCGCTGGATCTCGTCGGAGTGCTTCTTGCCCAGCTTCGTGTGATCCGGGTACCAGCCGACCTCGTCGGCCAGCAGCAGCGCAGTGGCCGGCAGGGAGGTCACGAACAGCAGCGCGGTCACGGCCAGCGTCGCGCGCCGCAGCGATCGCCCGGCGCTCAGCGCGGCGAGCGGCAGCAGCCACATCACGTACCACGGCACGACCCAGGAGAGCGACAGCAGGAGCGCGAACACGGCCCAGCCGGCCATGTCCATCCAGTCCGCGCCGCGCCAGGTCCGCCACAGCAGGTAGGCGATCACCGCGACGAGCACGACCTGCGCGATCACCTGCATCCCGGCCGTCGCGCCGCCGAACCCGAGCGCGAGGCCGAGCAGGTTCAGTGCGCCCAGCGGCGACACGAGCGTGGTCTGCGGGCCCAGCGAGGGCACCACCGTCCCGAACACCACGACGCTGACGGCGACCAGCGCGGCCCCGGTGACGATCGCGCCCACCAGCGCGCGGCGCCGGTCCGAGCTTCCGAGCACGGCGAACGGCAGGATCACCACGGCGGTCGCCTTCATTCCCGCCGCCGCGACCATCGCCGCGGCGCCCCGCCCCGGCCGGCCGCTGAGCAGCAGCAGGATCCCGCCGAGCACCGCGAGCATGATCAGGAAGTCGTTGTGGAAGCCGCCGAGCCCGAACACGAGCAGCAGCGGATTGAACGCGACGAACACGAGCGCGGGCACGGCCGGCCGCCGCAGGCGCAGCGCCGTGCGCCACACCAGGTACAGGCTGCCGAGCGATGCCGCCATCAGCAGCAGCTTCAGCGTCCAGTAGCTCGGCTTGAAGTCGAGCGGCACGAGCGCGTAGGTGATGAACGTGAACAACGGGCCGTAGGGACTGGCGAGGTGGTGCCAGGTCGCGTAGTGGTAGGTGGGGTCGCCGCCCGCGTCGCCGGGCACCGCGGTGAAGGGGTTGAGGCCGTGCAGGGTCCCCATCCGCGCGTAGTCGAGGTAGTTGAAGACGTCGGTGAGCAGCAGTGGCGGCCCGAGCACGAACACGACGTGGGTTGCCACGATCGCGCCGACCGCCCAGCGCAGCGGCACGTGCCGGCCGGCGGCGACCAGCAGCGCGTAGCAGCCGGCCATCAGCAGGATCAGGACGCTGAACAGGGAGGCGAGCGTGTCGTGGTCGCGCGTCAGCCCGCCGGCGGCCCCGCGGAAGGGGCCGACCATCCAGGTCCCGAAGCCGCCCTTCGCCGGCGGCACCAACGACGACGGGTGCGCCGCCGCCACGATCACGATCGCGAGCGAGGCCAGGACGGTGAGCGCGAGCGCGGCGAGGACCGGCCCCCGCCGCTGGTACCAGCGCAGCGGGCCGTCCGAGGCGCCGGGCGGCGATGCCTCGGGCGGGTGGACCTCCGGCAGGCCGGGCGGGGCGACCGCCGGCTCGCGCTCGGCGACCGTGGCCGAGGCCACCAGCGCTCCGTCGCTGCCGCGCGCGCGAGGCCAGGACGGCCAGGAGGGCACGGCCTACTCTCGCTCGACGGCCGCGGTCAGGGTGGCCGGCGCCGGAGCCCTCGCGCCCACCGGCTCGGCGGGCTCCCGCGCTGCCCGGCGGGCCGCGCGCCAGCGGTCCCACGCCTTGACGAGCAGGAACGCCGTCACCGCATACACCCAGCCGAGCAGGATGTCGAACACGTAGTGCTCGCCCGAATAGACGAGCGTGAAGGACATCGCAAGGGGATAGGCGACGAGGACCACGCGCCAGTACCAGCGCGCGCCGGCCCAGAAGAACAGCAGGAACAGCATCGGGTAGGCGGCGTGCAGCGACGGGACGGCTGCGACCTGGTTGAAGAAGCCCGAGCCGTTCTCGACCAGCGAGTTGGCCACCTTCACGCCGAGCGCGTTCCACACGTCCACGTTGACGATCCGGCGGACCGGCTCGAGGTCGTGCAGCTTCGCGGCCATCCACGGGGGTACGGCGGGGAAGGCGACGTAGGTGATGAAGCCGAACGTCGCGAGCATCAGCACCATGCGCCGGAACTCGCGGAAGCGCGGGTAGGCGAAGCGCCACAGGATCGCGGCGATCGTCAGCGTCGCGAAGTAGTGGGTCATGTAGACCGCCCACACCAGGTAGTCGAACCACGCCACCTGGCCCGCCGTGTTGAGCGCCGCCTGCAGGCGGACCGTCGGGACCGGGTTGCCGAACAGGATCTGGTCCGCGCGGATCTGCGGCGAGACGTGCGGGACCGTGCCGAGCTGCTGCGAGAAGAACCGGGAGAGGTCGTACAGGACCAACCACGCGGCGAACGGCAGCCAGTCGAAGATCAGGCCGCGCACCCATCGCTTGAGGTCGGACACCGACAGCGCCAGCAGCCCGACCAGGACCCAGAGGAACAGCAGGTCGCGCGAGAGGAACAGCCCGTTGACCGCGATCAGGACGACGGTGACCAGGACGAACAGGCCGAAGCTGAGCACCGTGAGCCAGCGCCCCCGCAGAACTGACCGGGGCGACCACGACTGGCGGGCGCTGTGAACCTGGGCCTCTGGCGTGCTCATGGCGAACGGGCCCCGCGCGGCGAGGCCCGCGTCCGGGCCCCGGCCGGGGCCGGAGACGGGTCACACTGTACGAGAATGGCCCTGTGCGATCGCCGCTGACCACCCGCACCATCGCGCTCGGGGCGCTCGTGGCGGTCCTCGTCGCCGCGGCCTTCGTGGTCGTGGCGGCCAGCGCGCGGGAGTCCCGGCGCTCGTCGGACGCCGCCCAGCGCGCCCAGGCCGTGACGGTCAGCGCGGTCGCGTTGGCCGAGCTGACGAACCGGCTCGACGCCGCGCTGCGCGGCTACGTGCTGGGCAACGAGCCGCGCTTCCTGACCCCGTTCGACGGCGCGCGCGGTGCGCTGCCGGGAGCCCGGCGCGCCCTCAGCGACGCCGTCACCGGCGCGGACGAGCGCGACGCGCTGACGGCAGCGGGGCGCGACCTCGAGTCCTACCTGCGCGACTTCGCGCCGCGCGCGATCCGCGCCGCCCGCGCCGAGCCGACTCCGGCGGCCGAGGTGGCCCTCGACAACGAGAGCACCGCCCGCCTGCAGACGCTCGATCGCGACCTCGGGCGGCTGGTGGCGGCCGCGCGGGCGCGCGCCGCCGCCCAGTCGCGCCGGGCGCGCGACGACGCGGGACGAACGATCACCGTCGGCCTGGTGGCCGCCGGCGTGGCGATGCTGCTGATCGCGCTCTGGGCGCTGTACGAGACGCGCTCCGTCGTCCTGCCGCTGCGCCGGCTCGCCGCCGCGGCCGGCCGCATGGGCCGCGGCGAGCTCGACGCACGCGTGCCGCCGACCGGCCGCGGCGAGGCGCGCGAGGTGGCGGCGGCGTTCAACGCGATGGCGGCGGCATTGGAGCGCCGGTCCGCCGAGCTCTCCGCGGAGCAGCGGGTGAAGACCGCGGTGCTCGATGCCACGCCGGACGCGATCGGGCTCTTCGACGCGCAGGGCGCGGCGGTGGTCGAGAACGCGCCGATGCACGCGCTGCGCGAGCGCGACGGCGAGGCGTTGCTGGCCGGCGCGCGCGGCTCGGGCGTCGAGTCGGAGGTGCGCGACGAGGTCGAGGTCGGGCGGGCGGGCTCCAACCGCGCCTTCCTACGCTACGCGGCGCCGGTCCACGACGCGGGTGGCGCGGCGATCGGGCGCCTGGTCGTGCTGCGCGACGTCACCGCCGAGCGCGAGAGCGAGCGGATGAAGGACGAGTTCTTCGCGCTCGTCTCGCACGAGCTGCGCACGCCGCTGACGGCGATCATCGGCCACGTCGAGCTGCTGCTCGCGGAGGCTCCGGCGGACGGCGATGACCGCCGCTCGCTGGAGGTCGTCGGGCGCAACGCCCGGCGGCTGCTGCGCCTGGTGGGCGACCTGTTGTTCGTCGCCCAGGTCCAGGCGGGGGCGCCGAGCATTGCGCTTGCCGACGTGGACCTCGCCGCCGTGGCGCGCGAGGCGGTCGAGGCCGCCCGGCCGGCGGCCGAGGAGGCCGGCGTGACGCTGAGCCTGCGCGCCGAGAACGTCCGGTCCTGCCGCGGCGACCGCGACCGCCTCGCTCAGGCGCTCGACAACCTGCTCTCCAACGCGATCAAGTTCACGCCGGCGGGCGGCCGTGTCGAGGTGCGCCTGCGCGCGGAGGGCGACCACGCGCTGCTCGAGGTGTCCGACACCGGCATCGGGATCCCGGCGGGTGACGAGGGGCGCCTGTTCGAGCGGTTCTTCCGCGCGTCCAGCGCGACCGAGCGCGCGATCCCCGGCATCGGGCTGGGCCTCACGATCGTCGAGGCGATCGTGAAGGGCCACGGCGGCGGGATCTCCGCCGCCAGCCCGCCGGACGGGGGCGCCACCTTCTCCATCGAGCTTCCGCTGCGACCGCCGATGCCGACGGATGCGCCGGCTGCTCCTCGGGCGGGGGCGGCGCCCGGCGCGTGAGGAGGTAGGCGCGCGCCCGCGCGGCGAGCACGACCAACTCCTCATCGCGCAGCTGCCGGTGCATGCGATCAAGGTGACGGGCGCGCGGGAGAAGCTGGTATGAAAGCGGCATGACGCACGCCAGGGTGCTGGTCGCCGAGGACGACGCCGACGTGCGCGAGCTGGTGTGCACGATCCTGCGCCGCGCCGGCCACGACGCGTCTGAGGCGCGCGACGGCCAGGAGGCGCTGCGGGCGCTGTACGACGTTCGGCCGGACCTGGTGATCCTCGACGTGGCGATGCCGGAGCTCGACGGCTTCCAGACGCTGGAGCGCATCCGCGACCTGTCCGACGTGCCGGTGTTGATGCTGACGGCGCGCGACACCGAGATGGACAAGGTCCGCGGCCTGCGCGGCGGCGCGGACGACTACGTGACGAAGCCCTTCGGCCGCGCCGAGCTGCTCGCGCGCGTCGACGCGCTGCTGCGGCGCACCGCCGGCCGCAAGGACGCGCCCGAGGGCTACGCGGACGAGCTGCTGCGCATCGACTTCGCCCAGCGCACCGTCGAGGCGGCGGGGCACGAGCTGCGCCTCACGCCGCAGGAGTTCCGGCTGCTGGCGGCGTTCGTGCGCCACGCCGGGCAGGTCCTCTCGCACGACCAGCTGCTCGAGCTCGTGTGGGGCGACGCATACGCCACCTCACGCGACCAGGTCAAGCTCTACGTGGGCTACCTGCGGCGCAAGCTGCGGGATGCGACGGACGCCGAGCCGATCGAGACCGTGCGCGGGTTCGGGTACCGCTACCGCGCGCCTTCGTAGACAAGACGACGCCAGACCCAACTGATGGAGGCGGTGTGCCGGGCCGGACGCCGTCGTGTCAACGAACCTGCGCGGCGCAGGATGCAGGTCGCGCGGATGCCGCCGGTCGCAAGTTCGTATGCGGGGCGTATGAGGCCGCCCGTTATCGTTGCCGAACGTGAACGACGAGCAGAAGCCGCTCGAGCTGATCCTCGCTCGCAACCTCCTGTCGAGCATCTCCACCCCGGGATTCCTCGTCGACGAGCACAACGAGCTCGTGTTCTACAACGACGCCGCCGCGGCGCTGTTGGGGAAGCGCTTCGAGGAGGTGGGCCGCCTGCCGGTCGAGGAGTGGAGCGCGATGTTCGGTCCCTTCGACGACGAGGGCGACCCGATCGCCGTCGAGCAGCTGCCGCTGGTGATCGCGCTGCGCCACAACCGCCCCTCCCATGCGCGCCTCTACGTGCAGTCGCTCACGGGCGACCGCCACGAGATCGAGGTCGCGGCACTTCCGCTCGTCGCGAACGCCGGCGGCTTCCGCGGCGCGCTGGCGATCTTCTGGCCGATCCACGAGGAGGAGCCGCCGGCATGAAGGTCAAGCTCTGGGGCGCCCGCGGCTCGGTGCCCTCGCCGGGGCCCGAGACCCTGCGCTACGGCGGCAACACCTCGTGCGTGCAGGTGACCCTGTCGGAGGGCACGACGATCGTGCTGGACGCCGGCACCGGGATCCGCAACCTCGGCCTGGCGCTGGCCGGGGCGCCGTCGCGCACCAACATCCTGCTCACCCACCTGCACCTGGACCACATCCAGGGCCTGATGTTCTTCGCCCCGGCGTTCCGCCCCCAGTCGGACCTGTCCATCTGGGGCCCCGAGGCGCCCGAGGCGTCACTGCGGGACCGGATCGCCCGCTACATCTCCGCGCCGCTGTCGCCGGTCGAGATCCGCGAGCTGCCCTGCCACGTCGAGTTCATGGACGCGCCGCACGTGGAGTGGGACATCGGCCCGGCGCGGATCCGCGCCGCGTCGGTCACCCACCGCGGACCCACGCTGGGCTACCGCATCACCGAGGGCGACACGTCGCTGTGCTACATCCCGGATCACGAGCCCGCGCTCGGCACGTCGCTCGAGGACCTCGAGCCCGACTGGATCTCCGGGTACGAGCTCGCGCACGGCGCCTCGCTGCTGATCCACGACTGCCAGTACTCCGACGGCGAGTACCCCGACCACGTCGGCTGGGGGCACTCGCGACTGACCGACACACTCACGTTCGCGCACCGCGTGGAGGCCGAGCGGCTGCTGCTGTTCCACCACGACCCGCTGCACACCGACGACTTCCTCGACGCGTTCCACGGAAGCGCGATCGACGGCTGGGACGCGCTCGGCGGCGACCCGGCGATTCTCGAGATGGGCGTGGAGCGCCGCGAGATCGACCTGGCGCCCGCGCCCGCGGGGTAGCGCCTCGGACCCGGCGCCCGCGCTGCCGGATCCTGATATCACCCGTCCGATGAACGTTCTCGTTCGGTGGGGGTGGCGCGACGTTGGCCGCCGCGACGCTGCTGGTCGCCGCTCCGGCCGCGTTGGCCGTCCCGATCCCGGAGGGTCCGGACGCCGGCAGCCTGCCCGTCTACTCCGGCGCGCCGGCCACGGCCGAGCCGGTGGGCGCCAGCCAGCCGCCCCGGCACCCCTTCATGGCGCCGAACGAGCGCTCCAACCTGCACGACGACGCCTACCAGACCGACGCCTACCGCACGCTCGGCCCCCTCGGCCGCGACGTGCTCAAGCAGGACACCTTCCTTGCCATGGGCGAGTGCGCGTCGATCACCTTCGACCGGCGCGGGCGGATCGTGACCGTGTGCGTGTCGGTGGCCGGGCCGACGCTGGCGATGATCGATCCCGCGACACTCGACGTGCTCGCCACCTACGCGCTGCCGCCGCGCGACCCCTCGACCCTCGCCAACCTCTTCACCTCCTTCGGCGGAGGCGGCTACTTCTACCTCGACGACCGCGACCGGGCCGTGATCCCCACCACCTCGCATCACATCCTCGTCGTGGGTGAGACGTCCGGCGCCGGCTTCGCGCTGGAGCACGACTACGACGTGAGCGGCGTGGTGGGGTCGGGAGACTCGATCCTGTCCGCCCTGCCCGACTGGTCGGGCCGGCTGTGGTTCGCGTCGGCCAAGGGGTTCGTCGGGACGGTCGACCCCGGCACCGGCGTCGTAAAGGCGGTTGCCACGAACGAGCCGATCGGGAACTCGTTCGCGGTGGACGAGACCGGCGGGGTCTACATCGTCTCGGACGCCGCGATGTACCGCTTCGACGCGGCGGCCGACGGCGCCCCGACGGTGACCTGGCGCGCGACCTACGCCAACGTCGGCATCGTCAAGCCCGGCCAGACGGAGAGGGGCTCGGGCTCGACGCCGACGCTGATGGGCAGGGACTACGTCGCGATCACGGACAACGCCGACCCGATGGACGTCGTCGTGTTCAAGCGCGCACGCAGCGTCAGCGGCGGCCGGCTGGTGTGCACGCAGCCCGTGTTCGGCAAGGGCGCGAGCGACACCGACCAGTCGCTGATCGGCACCGACACGTCGATGGTGGTGGAGAACAACTACGGCTACTCGGGCCCGGCCGCCACGCAGAACGGCGGGACGACGACGCCCGGGCTGGCGCGCGTCGACATCGACGCCGACGGCCACGGCTGCCACACGGTGTGGACGAACACCCAGGAGCACGCCCCGTCGGTCGTGCCAAAGCTGTCGCTGGGCACCGGGCTCGTCTACACCTACACGAAGGAGCCGAGGGCGGACGGCGCCGACGCGTGGTACTTCACAGCCCTCTCGTTCCGCACCGGAAGGACGTTGTGGAAGCGCCTCGGCGGCGAGGGCCTGGGCCACAACAACAACTACGCCCCGATCACGATCGGGCCCGACAGCAACATGTACCTCGGGGTGCTCGGAGGCCTGGTCATGATCCGCGACCGCGTGCGCCCAACGCTTCCTCCGGGCAGCGGCCCCGGCGCGCGCCGGCCGCGCCTGAGCCTGGCACTGCACTCCCGCAAGGGCCGGACCCGCGGCCGCCGCCGCCGGGCGTGCGCCCGGACGTCGCCCCGTGCCGTGGTCGGCGGCCGCGACCGCCGCTATGTGCGCCGGGTGGACTTCTCGCTCGGGCGGCGGCTGCTGCTCAGCGACCGCCGCGCGCCGTTCCGGGCGGTGGTCCTGCGGCGGAAGCTCCGGCACGACACGCGCTACACGGTGCGCGCACGGATCCGACTCGTCGGCGGCGGGCGCGTGACGCGCACCCGCAGCTTCCGCAACTGCTAGCTGACCTTCAGCGTGCCGACCATGCCGGCCTGGCGGTGGGCGTCGACCGAGCAGTAGAACGTGTACGTGCCCGGCTTGAGCTGGGCGGTCACGGACGCCTTGGACTGGGTGATCGTGGCGGTCGCCGTGATGTTCTTGCTGCCCTGCTGGATGGTGACGTTGTGGGCGACGGGCGAGCCGTTGGTGAAGTCGATCCTGACCGCGCCCGCCTTGGCGGAGAGCGACTTCTTGTCGTAGGCGAGCTGTCCGCTTGAGTCGGCGGCGAGCGCGAGCGCCTGCGCGCCGCCCTTGGCCTGCGAGCCAGCGAGCGGCTGCGTCGGCACGCCGCCGGCGGACGCCTTCGCCTCGTTCTCCTTCGGCGGCGTGGAGGCGGTCACCACGGCCATCGTGATGGTCAGGCCGACGAGCAGGACGCTGACGGCGATCACGCCGCGCTCGCCGTTCGTGCCGCCCGGGAAGCCGGGTCGCTTGACGCCGACGACCGACACGACGACCGCCCATGCGGCGAGCACGCCGCCCGCGATGTAGAAGGGGGTCTTGCTCTTCTCGCCCGCTGCGGCCAGCACCGGGACGAGCGCGTGGAGGTCGGCCAGGCTCATTGCGCGCGCGAGCCTAGTACATCGGGACGGCGACCTCCCGGCCAGTCGCCCGGGCTTAGGGTGGCGGACGCGGGCGTCGGTGCCGATAGATGAGCGTGCCCTTTGGCAAGCACACCCCCTGCCTGTCCGCCGCCCTCGGGGCGCTCGCGGCAGCGTGCGCGGTCGGCGCCGCGCCGGCGCTCGCCCACAGCGACGAGCAGGTCGTCCGCACCGAGCGGGTCTCCGGCCACACCGTGACGGTCTTCACGCACGCGGACACGCACGCGGAGCTCGCGCAGGCCGCGCCGGCGGGCAACGACCCCGGCCGGGAGCTCGGCGTGCCCGCCGACATCCCGTCGCTCGGTGGACCGGCCGGCAGCCTGCCCGCGCCCTGGCTCGCGGACGCGTGGTGCGGGACGGAGACGAGCACGAACGACACCGCACACGCGGTCGACCCGACCTCGGCGGTGATCAAGGTCGTCTATGCGTATCCGTCCGACCAGCCCGATCGCTTCAACACCTACAAGTCGGTCATCCAGGAGCAGATCAAGACGGTCAGCGGGCTGGTGTACGCCACCAGCGGCCAGCTCAAGTCGCTGCGCTTCGACCTCGGGACGCCGTGCGGCGGAGCTTACGTCGACATCCAGAGCGTGCAGCTCCCGCACACGCTCGACTACTACCGTGGCTACTCCGTCGGCGGCGCCACCTCGCGCTTCGACGTGATCGTCAACGACGTCTCCCCGGCGCTGGGCTCGTCCCCGCAGCGGCGCAACGCGCTCGTGTACGCGGACTACCTCGGCGCGAACAACCTCAACGGGACCTCGTTCGGCGCCTCCGGGCAGGCCGAGCTGATCGCGAGCCCGCTGGGCGTGTCCGACCAGCCGGGCTCCGGCAACCCGCACAACGCGGGCGGCCTGGTCGCGGTCGCCTTCGGCTACGGGCGCACCTACTTCACCTCCAACAGCCAGGCATTCGGCGACGAGGTGCCGCTGCACGAGATCTCGCACAATCTCGGCGCCGTGCAGTTCTCCGCGCCCCACAGCACGCAGGCCGGCCACTGCTACGACGAGTCCGACGTCGAGTGCTACAACGACGGCGGCAGCTACTTCGGCTCGGGCGGCTCGGTCGTGCAGTCGTGCGCCGACAGCACGCACGAGGTCTACGACTGCAACCTCGACGACTTCTTCAACCCGAGCCCGGCGCCGGGCAGCTACCTGGCCACGCACTGGAACCTGTTCAACTCGGTCTTCCTGTGCGACGCCGGAACCTGCGGGACCGGTTCGATCGGCGGTGGCGGCGGGCCCACCTCCCCGGCGCCGCCCCCGACGACCGTGGTGAACCCGGCGCCCAGCGCGCAGAACCCGCCCGCCACCGTCGCCTTCACCGCGTCGACGCTGGCGCGCGCGGTCGGGCTGCTGCGCGCCGCCGCGCGCGTGGCGGTGCGCCTTCGAAACCCGCGCCCCACCCTCCGCGTCGGCCGCGCGGTCTGCCCCAGCGTCTGCCGCGGCTCGGTCTCGGTCTACGTGCTGCGCGGCCGCGGCGTGCGGCACACGGCCAGCCTCGGGCGCGTCGCGTTCTCACTGCGCCGGGGCGAGTCGACCGAGCTGCGCGTGCCGCTGTCCGCGACCGCGCGCCGGCTGCTGCGGCGATACCGCAAGCTCAACGCGTCGCTCACGCTGACCGCGAACCGCGCGACCGTGACGCGGCGCTTCACGTTGCGGGCCGCCTGAGCTCCACCCACCCGCGCGCCCGTATGCTCCGCGGCCATGACGTGGGAGCGCGAGCTGGAGGAGCTGCGCCGCCGCGAGGCGCTGGCGCGCGAGCTCGGCGGGCCCGAACGCGTCGAGCGCCAGCGCGCGAGCGGGCGCCTGACCGTGCGCGAGCGCATCGAGCGGCTGTTCGACCCTGACACGTTCCACGAGACCGGCGCGCTGGCCGGCAGCGGAAGCTACGGAGCGGACGGCGAGCTGGAGTCCTTCACCCCGGCGAACATGGTGGTCGGCACCGGCCGGATCGAGGGCCGCCGGCGCGTCGTGCAGGCCGACGACTTCACGGTTCGCGGCGGGGCGGCCGACGCCGCCATCTGGCAGAAGATGGTGTGGCCCGAGCGCGCCGCGCACGACCTGCGGCTGCCGCTCGTCCGGCTGGTGGACGGGACGGGCGGTGGGGGCAGCGTCCGGACGCTCGAGCAGACCGGCTTCTCCTACGTCCCGCCGCTTCCCGGCTTCGAGCTGGTCGTCGAGAACATGAACCGGGTGCCGGTCGTCGCGGCCGCGCTCGGTCCGGTCGCCGGGCTGGGCGCCGCGCGGGTCGTGTGTAGCCACTTCTCCGTGATCGTTCGCGACACGGCGCAGCTGTTCGTCGCCGGGCCGCCCGTCGTGGCCGCGGCGATGGGCGAGTCGCCAGACAAGGAGGCGCTCGGAGGCGCGCGTGCCCAGACTCGAGCCGGAGCCGTCGACAACGACGCGGGCGACGAGGACGACGCGCTGGACCAGCTCCGGCGGTTCCTCTCCTACCTGCCCGACAACGCCTGGGAGGCGCCGCCGATCGCCGCCTCCACCGACCGGCCGGACCGCCGCGAGGAATCGCTGTTGTCGATCGTGCCGCGCGACGAGCGCCGCCCGTACGCCATGCGCGACGTGCTCGAGGCCGTGATGGATCGTGGATCGCTGTTCGAGCTCGGCGCCCGCTACGGGCGCCCGACCATCACCGCGCTGGCGCGGCTCGACGGCCGCCCGGTCGGCGTGCTCGCCTCGGACCCCAAGCACTACGGCGGCGGGCTCACCGGCGATGCCTCGGACAAGCTGGCGCGCTTCGTCGACACCTGCGACCAGTTCCACCTGCCCGTCGCCAACTTCGTCGACGTGCCCGGCTTCGTGATCGGGACCGAGGCCGAGCGCGCCGGCACGATCCGGCGCGGCTCGCGGGCGCTGTTCGCCGTGTACCAGGCGACCGTGCCCTGGGTGTCCGTGCTCGTGCGCAAGG
Organism: uncultured Actinomycetes bacterium; assembly: GCA_963725645.1. Classification (GTDB taxonomy): domain Bacteria; phylum Actinomycetota; class Thermoleophilia; order Solirubrobacterales; family Solirubrobacteraceae; genus JALYZC01. Next base: position 342,751 of record CAVRZD010000006.1, on the reverse strand, counting down.
TCTATGGGATCGCCGGCGCGGGCCATGGCGACGGATCGCGCCTGAACCTGCGCTACGCCTGGCCCTCGGGCGCCTGGGGCTCGCTGCCGATCGCCGGTGGGCTCGAGGCGGCGTACAAGCGCGAGCTGGAGGCCGCCGACGACCCGGTGGCGCTGCGCGCGGACATCGAGCGCCGCCTCAGCGCGGTCCTCTCGCCCTTCCGCACCGCCGAGCGCTTCTCGGTCGAGGAGATCATCGACCCGCGCGACACGCGCCCGCTGCTGTGCGACTGGGCCGCCCGCGCGCACGAGCTGATCCGCCACGACCTGGCGGCGGGGCCGAAGGCGCGCGGTCCGCGGCCGTAGCGTGTCTCAACGCCCACGCAGCAGCGCGTGCAGCGACGTCCAGTCCGGGTCACAGGCCGGCCGGAACAGGCGGCGCACGACTGCGCCGCGATCCGTGCCCGACACCAGCGCCTGCGGCGCCCCGCGGACGGCGGCGAAGCGACACGCGCGGCTCGGCGGGTTGAGCGCATGCGGATGCGCGGCGAGCTCGGCGCACGCCAGCGCCCGTCGCGGGTGATCGCCCCCCGAAGGCGAGCACGTCAGGGTCCACCGGTTGCGGGCCGCGGCCGTCGAGCCGCGCGGGAAGTACGTCACCTGCAGCCTGATGGCCGGAGTCGACCGCTGTCGCGGCGGCGCGGTGCTCGCCGATCCCGTGGTCGACGCCCCGCCGGAGTCACAACCGGCGGCCATCACTCCGAGCAGTGCGATCGTCGCGATGACCGGGGCGAGGGTTTGCCTCACCGTCTCGCCGTCGAGGCACGCGTCAGCCACGCGGACCGCGACATGGATGCGCGACCGGCCACGGCGTTGGTCACGACCGCCGCGGCGCGCACGCGAATCCGCCGGTGACCGTTCAGCAGTGTCGACGCGAGCCGGGCGAGGTGGAAGCGCACGGTCACGGAGTGGAGGGCGGCCACGGAGAACCGTGCCCGGCCCAGGACCACGGTGCGGACGCGGGTCCCGCGACCGGCCGGCACCAGCACGGTCGCCGTGAGCGTCAGCGTGCCGGAGCAGCGTCGACCCGCGCCGCACCGAACGAGGACGCCGGTCGAGCGGGTCGACGAGAGGCTGAGTTGCTGCGCGGGAATGACCAGGCGCGCGCCCGGCGCGGGAAGCGCGCCGAGCATCGACGTCGGCGGTGAGCCCAGGACCTGCGAGCCGGCGCCGATGGGTGCCTGACCGCCGCCGGTCGTGCCGCCGCCCGCCGGCGGGGCACTGCCGGTCGACTGCGCCACCACGACGTCATGCGTGATCGTGTCGGTGCTGCCGCTGTCGTCGGTCACCACGAGCTTCACGGTCTTGGTCCCGGGCGTCGCATAGCTGTGCGACGGCTTCGCGCCGGTGGTGGAGTCGGTGGCGCCGTCGCCGAAGTCCCAGCTGTACCCGGTGACGGTGCCGTCGACGTCGTTCGACCCCGACGCGTCGAACGCCACGGGCTGGCCCGTTCCGGGGCTGGCGGGCGAGAAGTCGAAGGCCGCCACCGGCGGCCGATCGGTGACCGTCACCTGCTGGGTCGCGCTGCCCGTGCCGCCGTCGCTGTCGGTCACTGTCAACGTGACGGTGTACGTGCCCGCGTGGGCGTAGGTGTGCGAGGCCGTCGCGCCGCTGCTGTTGTCGGTGGCGCCGTCACCGAAGCTCCACGCGTACCCGTTCACCGTCCCGTCGGAATCGCTGGAAGCGGTGCCGTCGAACGCCACGGCCTGGCCGGTCGTCGGCGACGCCGGCTTGAAGCCGAACGCGGCCGACGGCGCTGCATTGGCGGACACCACGACCGACCGGCTCGTCTGCGCCGTCTTGCCGTTGTTGTCCGTGACGGTCAGCGTGACGGTGTAGGTCCCGGCGCTCGCGTAGGGGTGCGGCGACGGCGTCGCGCCGGTCCCGGTCGCACCGTCGCCGAAGTCCCAGCTGTAGCCGGTCACCGTGCCGTCGGGATCGCTCGACGTGGACCCGTCGAACGAGACGCCCTGGCCGGTCGTCGGGTTGGGAGGACCGAACGTGAATGCGGCGACCGGGGGTCGGTCGGCCACGATCACCTGCTGGCTGCTCGCCCCGGTCTTTCCGTTGTTGTCGGTGACCGTGAGGGTGACCGTGTAGGTGCCAGCCGTCGCGTAGGTGTGCGACGGCGTTGCGCCGGTTCCCGATGCCCCGTCCCCGTAGTCCCAGCTGTAGCCGGTGACGGTCCCGTCTGGGTCGCTCGACCCGCCTCCGTCGAACGACACGGCCTGCCCGGTGGTCGGCGACCCGGGCGTGAACGTGAACGACGCCACGGGTGGCCGGTCGGCCACCACGACGTTGTGGGTGACGCTCGACTTCGAGCCGTCGTTGTCGGTGACGGTGAGCTTGACCGCGTACGTGCCGGCCGTCGCGTAGGTGTGCGAGGGCGTCGCGCCGGTTGCGGTTGCGCCGTCCCCGTAGTCCCAGCCGTAGGCCGCGATCGTGCCGTCGGAGTCACTCGACGCGCTTCCGTTGAACGACACCGCCTGCCCGGTGGTGGGGGATGGCGGGGTGGACGTGAACGAAGCCGTCGGGGCGTGGTTGGGCATCGTCAGCACGCAGCCGTGCGCGCTCGGGTCGTTGCTCCACTCCCGCTGGAGGTAGTAGTGCGCGCCGCTGATGAGCTGGTTGTACTGGCCGCTCCCGGTCGAGCCCAGCGCCGTGCCGAAGTCCCAGACGCACTTGTCCCCGTTCTCGTCGCCGTTGGTGGCGAACCACGCGTCCCCGCGCGGGTCGGTGATGGTCTCGTTGTGCTCGTGGCTGATCAGGTTGATCGTCGAGTCGGCGGCGTCGCCGTTTGGCTGCTCGCCCGAGTCGCAGCCGGAGACCTCCCCGTAGGGCTGATTGGCGTACAGCGTTTCGCCTGACCCCGAGCCGAAGCTGCTGTGGTACGCGCAGTAGTCGACGTACGCGCATCCGTCCGCGGGGTTGGCGTCGAAGCAGCCGCCGACGCCCTGCGGCGTGATCACGAAGTAGATGTCGCCGAGCCCTCGCGGAAGGCCGTTCGCCGCGATCACCTGGTTGACCTCGGCCTGGATCTGGAGGTCGGTGAGGCAGATGGTCGTGCCCGGATCGGTGCAGCCGCTCGCCGGATATGGGTCGTGGACGACGAGCGAGCCGGCGAACGTCGAGCTGTACGCCGCATTGCCGCTGCCGTCGGTGTACTGGGCGTCGCTCGCGTAGACGTTGCTGTGCTTCCCGCTGTCCGCGGCGACGCTGGTGAGGAAGGCGTTGATCAGCGACTTGTACGTCGCCGTCGTCGAGAACCCGGACGGCTCCCAATAGATCGCGTGCGTGCGATTGCTGTGCATCACGGGTCCCCCGTGGTACCTGAGGTCGCCCGCCGCCAACTGGGCCTGGGACTGCGCCTGCGGGGCGGCCCTGGCCGACGCACGCGTGGACTTGACCACGCCGAGGAATCGGCCCTTCGGGTTGTGCTGCGGCGCAGCCGCGACGGCGGCCGGCGCCACTGTGGCAGCGGCGGTCACCGTCAGCATCGACAGCGCAACGCGCCACGCGCGCCGACGAGCGCCGTGGGCCCGACCAACCGCGGTTCGGTGGCGCGCCATCAACCTGAGCGGGAGTCCGATTCCCGAGCTTTGAGAATAGCGCTGGATCGGGACTCGGAGATCCATCCGGCTCATTTCCGGCCGCGGAGCGGCCATACTCCCGCCGTGCGCGTGGCGAGGAAGCTCCAAGGCTGGCGCGCCGGGGTGGCCGTCCTGGTCGTCGCCGCGGTTGCCGTCCCCGGGGTTGCGCTCGCGCTCGCGGCGAACCGCTCGCCGGATGCAAGCCTCCCCGGCTCAGGCCCGGCTCCGATCCCCGTCGCCGAAGAGCCGCCGCTCCCTCCGCCGCGCCCGCACGTCGTCGAACCCCAGGCCGGCGTGACCGCCGACGAGCAGCCCGGCGTCGATCCCGCCCAGCTCGAGGGCAGCCCGTCGGCGCCGCGGGAGATCCCGCCCTCCGACAAGGAGGCGCGTGCCGAGCTGGCCCAGCTCGAGACCCTCCAGCTCGGCTCGTTCGAGGATCGCGCGGCCACGTCGGGCTTCCACCAGAGCGTCGCGTCGGTGTACACCGACTACGGCCTGGGGATCGCCTGCGGCGGCGTGCTGCACCGGGGCCAGCTCGGCGTCGCCCACAAGACCGCGCCCTGCGGCACGCTGATCACGTTCCGCTACAACGGCCGCCAGATCACGGTGCCCGTGATCGACCGCGGCCCCTACATCGCCGGCCGCGAATGGGACCTCACCGGCGCGACCGCCGAGCGGCTCGGCTTCCCCGGCCTCGGCACGATCGAGTGGGCGGTCGCGCATGGTCGCGCCAGTGGGCCTTAGGCGGCGAGCGTGGGCTCGGGGTGACCGGGCGGCTTCGCCGCCCTCTTGGCTTCGCATTTGGCCGCGCTGGCTCCGGCTCGTAAACAACGAGCCTCCGCCTGCCCCGGCGATGTGACCGGGACGGCTTCGCCGTCCCTCCGGGCCCCGGCAGCTCCGGGTCTGCAAACAGCAGACCCTCCGCTGCGCGGGGCAGTCAGTACCGCTTCGCGGTAAGGGCGGTCGGGCTCACCGCGCTGGTGGCGTACCGCACCACGCGGAACGAGCCCCGCATGAACGGGTGCACGCGGCAGAAGTACGTGTACGTCGCGGGTGCCAGGTTCGCCGGGGTGTTCCATGCCTTGCGACCCGCTGCGGGGTTGGAGGCTGGCAGGGCGCCGCGCGGGGCGAACCCGAGCTGGCCGGAGTCGAACCCGGCGCTGCCGTCGGCCAGCGGGTACGAGATCCCCGTCGTCAGGTTGCACGGCGCGCGGCACGCGGTGATCGAGTGCCAGATCGTCTGGCCGGCGTCGGCGTTGACGAAGCGCAGGCTCTGGCCACGGCGGATCGTGGGCGGATCGCGGCCCGCGCCGGGCAGGCTGAGGTCACCGGCGCGGTAGCGGAAGTCGCCGATGTTGACCGTGTTGTTGGGCGGAGCCGGGCCGTTCGGCAGCGTGCGCGGATCGATCAGCGGGGGGCCCGTGCCGCCGTGGTGGTTGTTCTCGGCCAGGTGACCGTGGGTGACGTACCCGTTGAGCGGCAGCGCACGCGTGAACGGGTCCACGCCGCGCTGGTCGTAGGCCATGTAGACGATCATGATCCCCATCGCCTCGTACCAGGCGGCGCGCTTGCTCTCGTACGTCGCACTGACCCGCAGGGTGTCGCCGGGCCGCACCCGCACCCGCCAGTTCGACGGCGTGGCGGTCATGGCCATGTCCCAGGAGATCGGCCCGCGGGGATCCCAGTACCTCGCGAGCGAGCGGAAGAGACGTACGGAGTGGGCGACCCGGCCCCGGACCGGCCCCGCGCGGCCGCGTCGCGCGCGCGCCGCCGTGGCTCCGGGCCGCACGAGATCGAGGTCGGTGTACAGGCCGCCGGGATGCACGTGGCCCGCGGTCGACACCAGCGTGCCGGCGCGGTCGACGCGCCACTCGTTGAGCTTCGGCCCGCCGCCGTAGGGATCGCGCGCCTGGTCCGGGTAGGTGAAGAGGTTGTTGCGACCGGCGCCCTTCTTGACGTCGAACACCGGGTACGCGTGGCCCGCCTGGACGTCCATCCACACCGGCCGGACCGGGATCATGCGACGGCCCAGGGCGGAGTTCGCGGGGACGAAGTCGACGTCGTAGGTGAGGTAGACCCTGTCCGGGTTCGGCGTGAGGTTGTGGATCATGTAGTTCATGAGCCAGCGGTCCGTGCCGTGGTTGAAGTACCCGTACGGGCTGGGGAACTGCAGCTTCGTCTTCTCCTCGCCCGCCGCGGCGAACGGCTGCACCTGGAAGCCGGCGAAGGGCGTGTTGATCGGCGACTGCGAGATGTTCAGCCAGACTCCGTGGTGGAGGTGCAGCACGTCGACGCGCGGAACCGTGCCGTCGAGCCGGCGCAGGTTCGGCGTGAACTTCGTGATGTAGCCGTCGACGTTGGGCTTCTCGGAGATCGGCCCGACGGTGTTCACGTTCGTTCCGGGCGTGATCGTGAGCGGCCCGAAGCGGTAGTGGAGGTGCTGGACGTCGGAGGCCTGCGCTCCCGCGGGCAGCGCAAGCGCCCCTGCGAGCAGGGCGGCGGCCAGCGCGATGCGGGCGCTTGCGGTCACGTGAGTGCACCGGCGCCTCCCCTCAAGGAGGGTACTCCATGGGGTCAGGCGGGCTCTGACTCTCGCGCTGCGGCCGGCTCGGCCGCCGCGGGGCGTCGCCGCAGCCGCAGCCGGCCGCCGACGAAGAACAGCGCAACCAGGAAGCCGACGAACGCCAGCGCCGCGTCGAGGAGGAGCGCGCTGTGGAACCCGGCTGCGAACGCCTCGCGCACGATCTGGACGACCTGGTCCATCGCCTTCGTCGAGAAGTCGGCCAGCGCCTGCTTGGCCGAGTCGGTTCCCGCGAGGATCCCGTGGATCGCGTTCTGCGAGCGGTCCGGCACGCTCGGCCCGACGTCGTCGGCCAGGCTCGTGTGGATCGCCGCCGTGAACACGGTGGTGGTCAGGCCCAGCCCGACCGACCCGCCGGCGATCTGGAACATGTACACGATGCCGCCGGCCAGGCTCGTGCGCTCGGGTGGGACGGCGGTGACCCCGGCCGTGGTCGCCGAGGCGTAGAACAGCCCGAGCCCGATTCCGAGCACAACCATCCCGGGCACGAGCGACCCGTAGCTCGAGTCGGAATGCGCGAACGACAGCAGGAACGGACCGACGGTGATGCAGGCCGCACCGAGGCTGATGATGAGCTTGGGCCCGAGGCGGTTGTACAGCGGCCCGGCCAGGAACGAGACGATGGCGAACATGCCCATCAGCGGCAGCAGCCCGAGCCCCGCCTGGATCGGGGAGTAGTCGAAGAGCTTGATCATCAGCTGCGGCAGGTACAGCAGCGACGCGAAGAAGGTGGCCGACATCATCAGGATCGCCAGGCACGCCATCGAGAAGCTGGCGTTGCGCATGACATCGGGCGGTACGAGCGCGTTACGACCCATCCGGCGCTCGATCAGCACGAACACCGGGATCAGGACCACGAAGACCGCCAGCAGCGTGATGACCCTCGGGTCGCCCCAGCCCCAGTCGGTCGCCTGATCGAGCGCCACGAGCAGCGCGACGAGCGCGACCGACAGCACGGCGCTGCCGGCGTAGTCGATCTTCTCGCCCTCGGTCTCCGCGCGCGGCTGGTGCATCTTCGCCAGGGTCACGAGCACCGCGAATGCGGCGATCGGCACATTGGCGAAGAAGATCCAGCGCCAGCTGAGCAGGTCCGTGAGCACGCCGCCGACCAGTGGGCCGACGGCGTTGCCCACCCCGGCCGCGCCGAGGATCAACCCACCGGCGAGCCCGGCCTTCTCCTCGGGCAGCGCGGCGTAGGTCATGCCGAGGATGGCCGGCCACATCAGCGCGCCGCCGATGCCCATCAGGCAGCGGGCGGCGATCAGCCAGTCGACGTCCTGCGCGGCGCCGCCGAGAATCGAGAAGGCGGTGAAGATCGCGGTGCCGACGAAGAACATGCGCCGGCGGCCGAAGAGGTCCGCGAGGCGCCCGCCGGACACGATCAGCACGCCGAAGACGAGCGCATAGCCGTTGACCACCCACTGGACGGTCGAGACCTGCGCGTCGAAGTCCCTCTCGATCTGCGGCAGCGCGACGTTGAGCGCCGAGAAGTCGTTGGCCAGGATCAGCACCCCGAGGCCCATGGCGACCAGCGGCATGACCGGGAATGGCGCGTTGGAGCGAGACGACGACTCCATTCGGCCCGTGTCTACCACGCCCACGCGTGCAATTCCTCCAAACCGGGGACAGCAGACTCACCCGTTCTGCCGATACAGACCATGTGACGCCGCCGCTCCGCCAGCGCCTCGGACTCGCACCGGACCCCCGGCCCCTCCGCTACCGCCAGGGCGACCGGGGGCTGATGGCGCGTTCGCTGATGTTCCTGTTCTTCGCCGGTGCGTCCATCTCGTTGCTCGCGCTGGTCGTCGGGCACGCGCCGGCCGACGAGCCGCGCATGATCGCCACGGCCGGGAGCGGCTTCGGGATCGCGTTCGTGCTGCTCGCCGGCTACGACCGCCTCCCCGGCTGGACGTTCCCGGTGTTCCTGGCCTGCGGCACGATGCTGATCGAGTGGACGATCTACTCGAGCGGCGAGAGCACCAGCGCGTTCGCGATGTTCTATTTCTGGATCGCGATCTATGCCTTCTACTTCTTCTCGCGGCGCATGGCGGTGCTCCAGCTCGCGTTCATCGCCTGCTCCTACGCCGCGGTCCTGGCCGTGATCCCCGACGCCCCCAGCCCGTCGGTCGTGCGCTGGGCCGTGACGACGAGCGCGCTCGTCGTCGCCGGCGCGATGATCGGTCTGCTCAAGGACCGCGTCGACCGGCTGATCCGCGCGCTCGGCGAGGCCTCCCGCACCGACACGATCACCGGGCTGCTCAACCGCCGCGCCTTCGTGGACACGCTCGAGATGGAGCTCGAGCGCGCGCGCCGCGGCCACGTCAACGTCGGCCTGATCGCAATCCACCTGTACTGGCCCGACAACGGCGGCGACCCGATCCGCGTCGACCGCGCCCTCGAGGGGACGGGAGCGGCCGTGCGCCGCGCCGTCCGCCGCATCGACGTCGCGGCTCGCACGGGAGACCGCACCTTCGCCGTGATCGTCCCCTACGTCTCCGACCACGGCGCCTACGTGCTCGCCGAGCGCATCCAGGCCGAGGTCCTGGGGGCGGTCGGCCCGGCGCCCGCGGGCCACGAGGTCGAGGTCGCCGTCGGCGTGGCCTCCTTCCCGGAGCAGGCCTCAACCGTCGAGGAGCTTCGCCACGGCGCGGACCAGGCGGTCACCGCCGCGCGGCGGCTCGGGCCGAGCCGCGTCGTCGCGTTCTCGGCCGGCACGCGGGTCAGCGACGTCGAGTAGCGCCGGCGAGCGGCGCTACGCGCGGGGCCAGCGGCGCAGCAGCGGCAGCGGGTCGATCGCGTGGCGCTGCGATCCGCGCCCGCGGCGCACCTCGAAGTGCAGGTGCGGGCCGAAGCAGGAGCCGGTGCAACCCAGCCGTCCGACTCGCTGTCCGGCGCGGACGCGCTGGCCGGGCTTGACGAGCGGGGCCGCCTCCATGTGGAGATAGACGTACGTGCGCCGCGCGCGTGGCTCGTAGATCGCGACGTAGTTGCCGCGCGCGTCGCCGCCGCCCGACTCGAGCACGACGCCGTCGGCGACCGCCACCACCGGGGTGCCGATGGGCGCGAAGACGTCCTGACCCTCGTGCACGTGGTCACCGCGGTTGTTGCCGAAGCGCGCCGCCGCCTCGCCGTAGTCGACCCGACCCTCGACCGGATGGACGTGGGCGACCCCCGGGGGCCGGGCCGCGCGCGGAATCACGAGCGCCGGTGCGGTGCCGGGGACGAGCCGGGTCGGCAGCGCGGCGCGGCCGACGTCGGCGGAGGACTCGGCCAGCCCGAGACCGGCCGCGAGCGCGGTGATCACGACGACGACGGCGAACAGATGGGCACGACGGAACTCGAACGGCACGGGCGGCTGCGCCTCCTGTCGGTCGGCACGCGTCGCGGGCGACGCGGCGGGCGGAGTGGCCGCCCGGGTGCCCCGCGGGCGCCCGGCGAGCGGGCGCATGAGCGCGAGGCGAACCTCAGGGTAGGGGAACAGCAGTTCGCCGCTCTGTGACGGGGGTCACAGTGCAAGCGGTCTTGCAGGCGCGGCTGGCTACGCGGCAGCCTCGGCGGACGCCGCGTGAACGTGCGCGCGCGAGTCCTCGCAGCGGATCAGCGGTACACCGCGACGGGCCGGCTGAAGACCGTGGCGCGGGCCACGGGGTCCCGCCACGCCAGGCGCACGAAGCCCGAGCGCGGAACCGTGATCGTCCGGTCGACGTAGCCCCGGGCGCGCGCCGCCGACGCGGTCGCCACCGTCGCGAAGGGCCCGCCGAAGGGCGCGAACTGGATCGAGGCCGTCCGGACACCCTCGCGCCGCCCGGGGCGGAACAACCCCCAGACGCGGAAGCGGCCGCGCCGCGAGAACGGGTTCGAGACCCAGATCGGCGTGCGGTAGGCGCCGTAGGCGGGCTTGAGCCGGCCGTTGCGCTGGATCAGTCCCGTCTGGAACTGCTGCGCGCTGCTGGAGTCCGCGAGCAGGAACTGCGAGAACGAGACGAGGCGCGGGTTGCGATAGCCCATGAACTCGGACTGGTTCAGGTAGGCCGCCTGGGTGAAGAGCGGGACGCCGAACGCACTCGGAGGGCGGCTCTCGTAGCCGAACTCGGTGTTGTAGATCGGGAGCCGGCGGGCCCGGCGGTACGCGCGGAAGATGCCGTCCAGCGTGCCGGTCAGCCGCGGGATGTCCGCGGTCGTGACGGAATCGGGCTCGGACGGGAGCGTCGGCGACAGCAGCAGCTGGTAGGGGTGGTGGGCATAGCCCGTGGCCGCGAAGAGCCCGGGGTGGGCGGCCGGGAAGGCGCGCGCCTGGTCGCGCGTCGGGCACCCGCGGAGGCTCGCCGCGCGGCCGCGCAGGGGGCGCAGGCCGCCGTCCACGCAGTAGAGCGCGCGGATGAAGCGCAGCGGGCGCATCGACCGCGAGGCCGCCGGATCCGCCTTGGCCTTCGGCGCCGTCTCGCCGACCAGGATCGTGTCGCGGGGCACGTGCCCGGTCGCGCTCAGCGCACTCCAGCCCGCATCCACCAGCGAGCGGTAGATGACCGCGCCGGTCTCGACCCAGGTGCCGCCGTGGCGTTGCCACACCGGCGCCAGGAAATGGATCCCGTCGGGCTCGTTCCAGAAGGACCAGAAGGACACCCGCGGCAGCACGCGCCCGTCGTCACCGGGGTAGGTCCCGTCGTAGCGGCGGCCCAGCGCGGTCATGAACCGGCCGAACTCGTCCGCCGACGGCCGGAAGTGGCCCACGAACGGCGGGTACGTGGTCCTGCCGCCCGCCCAGACCGGCACCGCCCCCCAGACGTTGAAGTTCACGCCGATGCCCCGGGCCGCGGCGAGGCGCACGATCGTGTCGTAGGTGCGCCACGATCCGGGCGGATAGGCGGCGGGGTCGGTCGCGTCGAAGCGCGGCCTGTTGCGCGACGCCGGGTTCGGCGCGATCAGGTTCCAGAACACGGTCACGCGAATGCGGTCGACGCCGAGGTAGTGCAGCGTGTCCATCGTGTTCGCCACGCTCGACGGGGATTTGAACACGAGCAGGTAGTCGTCCTGGAACATCGACTCCTGCGTCGGCGCGGCCGCGGCCGGCGCCGCGGCCGCCGTCAGCCCGGCGGTCGCGAGCGCGCACGCGACCATGATCTGCCCGAGGCGCCTACGAGATCGCATCGACCCTCTACAACGCCGCCGACGGCGCGAAGTCGCGGCCCGGCATCGTCGGACGGCGGCGGCTCACTCGCCCGGACCGCCGAACGTGCCGGCCGAGAGCTTGGCCAGCGTCTCGTGGGCCTCGACCACCTTGCGCTTCACCGGATCGTCGTCGGCGCGGTCCTGGACGAGGTCCCAGGTGCGATCCGCCACGTCGCGCGCGTTCCCGGGCGTCGCGTCGCGGCAGAGCATGTCCACGAGGCGCAGCTCGAACTCCTGGATCTGCTCCGCGGGCTCTCCCGGCGCGAGCTTCGGCAGCGGCTCGTCGGTGGCGTCGCGCCACATCCCCGTGGCGATCACGAGGCGGTTCTGCAGCGTCTTCCCGTTCATTCGCGCGCAGAGTAGCGATCCAGACCGAGGGCCTCACGGAGAGCCCGCAGGCCGATCCCCTCGACCCGGACGACCTTGTCCCGCGCGCGCACTCCCCGGACCACCGCGACCCGCCCTCGCGCCACCCCGGCGCGCTTGGCGATCAGCCTGCACAGCGCCTGGTTGGCGGCGCCGTCGACCGGCGGCGCGGTGACGCCGATGCGCACGACGCCGGCGCGTTCGGGGCCGATCGACTCGCGGCTGGCACGCGGCTGCAGGCGCACGCGCAGCTCGGCCGACGGCATCGTCGTCAGGCGGGGACGCGGCCGGCCTCGCGGGCCGCGGCCTCGGCGGTCTCGAGCTGCTCGGCCACGAGGTCGAGCCCGGAGTCCCAGAAACCGGGATCGATCAAGTCAACATCCACGATCTTCGCCAGTTCCTCCGGGGGCTTGGACCCGCCCGCGGAGAGCATCTCGACGTAGCTGTCGACGAAGTCCGCGCCGGCCTCGCGGTAGCGCCGGTACACCGACAGCGCGAGCAGCTGCCCGTACGCGTAGGCGTAGACGTATCCGGGCGTGGAGATGAAGTGGGGCACGTAGGACCACCACGAGCGGTACCCGTCCGTGACCTCGACGGCGTCGCCGAACATCTCCTCCTGGCTCTCGGCCCACAGCTCGCCGATCCGCTCGACCGAAAGCTCCCCCTCGTCGCGTCGGCCGGTGTGGGCGAGATCCTCGAAGCGGTTCATGGCGACCTGGCGGAACACGGTCGCGATCGAGCCCTCGAGGCTCTCGGTCACCAGGGCCAGGCGCGACTCGGGCGAGTCGGCCCGCTCCAGCAGCCGCCCGAACACGATCGCCTCGCCGAACACCGACGCGGTCTCCGACAGCGTGAGCGGCGTGTGCTGGTGGAAGACGCCCTGCGGCGCGGCCAGCGCGGCGTGCACGCCGTGACCCAGCTCGTGCGCGAGGATCAGCACGTCGCGGCGCTTGGCGGTGTAGTTGAGCATCACGTAGGGGTGCACCGACGGCACGGCGTACGCGCAGAAGGCGCCGCCGCGCTTGCTCGGCCGCACCGGCGCGTCGATCCAGTGCTCCGCGAAGAAGCGCTGGACCACATCGCCGATGCGCGGATCGAAGCCGGCGTAGGAATCGAGGACGAGGTCGCGGGCCTCGGGCCAGGGGATCTGCGGGTCGGCCTCGGTGACGGCGGCCGCGCGGTCGTAGTCGGCCAGGCGGTCGAGGCCGAGCAGCTGCGCCTTGAGCCGGTACCAGCGCTGCGGGATGTCGTAGCGGGCGCGGACGGCCTCGACCAGCGCCTCCACCGACTCGTCGCTGGCCTCGTTGGAGAGGTTGCGCGAGGCGAGCCAGTGATCGTAGGAGCGCAGGCGGTCGTCGACGGCCTTGTCGTGCAGCAGCGTGTTGAGGACGAAGCCGCGGGTGCGCAGCCCCGGCTCCAGCGCCTCGGTCACCGCCTCGGCGACGCGCCGGCGCTCGTCGCGATCGGGCGAGGCGAGCCGCGCGAGGGCGGCGTCGAGCGGCACCGGGCCGCCCTCCCCCTCCACCGTGACCTCGATCGCCGACGTCACCTCGGCGAACAGGCGCGACCAGGCGCTGCGCCCGGTGATCGCCTTCTCGGTCAGCACCTTCTCCTCGGGCTCCGAGAGCAGGTGCGGGCGGTAGCGGCGCAGGTTGCGCAGGTGGTGCCGGCAGAAGTCCAGGCCCTCGGCGGTCAGCAGCTCCTCGGCGCGCGCGTCGGCGAGCTTCGCCCACTCGAGGTCGAAGAACAGCAGCTTCGTCTCGATCGCCGTCCCCCGCTCCTGGACGCGCTGAAGCAGCGCGCCGCGTTCGGGATCGGCGGTGTCGACCGCGAAGCGCAGCATCGCGTAGGTGCCGGCGCGGCCGGCCAGCTCCGCGATGGTCCCGAGCTCGCGCATCGCGTCCCGGAGCGCATCAGCGTCGAATTCGGCCACCTTGCCCGCGCACGCCTCGGCGAACGCGGTGGCGCGCCGGTCGGCGTCGTCGAGCAGCCGGAGGGCGCCGGCCTCGGCGTCGTCGTCGACGAGCGGAGCCAGGTCCCACTCGACCTGCTCGACGTCGTCGGGGCCGGCCGTCGCGATCGTCTGGTCGGGCACGCGCGGAGCTTACGCGTCGGCGTGTATCTGGCCGCGCCCACTGCGCTGGTACCGGCTCAAGGCGCACACCAGCGCCACGCGCTTGGCGCGCATCAGGCCGGTGCCGGTCGGACGGGCACCACGCCGACGATCCGCGACACGATCTCCGCCGGGTCGTGCGTGACGCTGAACTCGTCGAAATCCTGCTGGGTGATCTTGCCGGTCGGCAGCGCGTGGGCGCCGAGGAACTCGTGCAGGTCGGCCCAGTAGCCGCAGCCGGCGAGCACGACCGGGAACCGGTCGACCTTGCCCGTCTGGATCAGCGTCAGGGCCTCGAACAGCTCGTCGAGCGTGCCGTAGCCGCCGGGGAAGACGACGAACGCGGATGCGTAGCGCACGAACATCAGCTTGCGGATGAAGAAGTAGTGGAACGTCATCCCGACGTCCACGTACCGGTTCATCCCCTGCTCGTGGGCCAGCTCGATGTTGAGACCCACCGAGGTCGCGCGCGCGTCGCGCGCGCCGCGGTTCGCCGCCTCCATGATGCCCGACCCGCCGCCGGTGATCACGCCGAAGCCTGCTCGCCCGAGCCGCGCGGCGACGTCGCGTGCGAGCGCGTAGTCGGGGTGGTCCTCGCCCGTGCGCGCGGACCCGAACACCGACACCGCCGGACCGACGCCCGCGAGCGTGTTGAACCCCGCCAGCGCCTCGTCGTGGATGCGATCGGCGCGCTCGTCGTCCGTGCGCAGCGAGAGGACGTCGGGCGTCTCGGCCTGGAGGATCTCCTCGTCGGACGTGCGGGGGCGGCGGGGCTCGTCGTGCGTCACGGCAGGCCGAGCTTACGCGCGCAAGTTTGTCGGTGCGCGAGCGTTTGAGATCGTGGAATGGGGAGGCAGGGATCGCGGGTGTGGGTCGTCGCGCTGGCCGTTGGGCTTCTTGCCTGGGCGGGAAGCGCAGGGGCGGCGGGCTCGGGCGGGCACGCCCGGCCGCCCCTGCGCCTTGCCGTGCTGACGCCGACCCGTGACGCCGCCCTGACGGCGGGCGCCGTGCGGGTGCGGGCGAGCGCGACGCGAGCGCTGCGGGTTCGGTTGCGCGGCACGGGGCTGCGCGTCCGCACGGTGCGGCTGCGGCGCGGGAGCCAGGTCGTCGCGCTGCGGCTGACGGCGGCGGGGCGGCGGGCGCTGCGCGGCTGCACGCGCGTGCGCGTGACGATCGGCGCGCAGGGCGCGCGCGCCGCACGGACGTTCGGCGCGCGCCGCTGCTCGGTGACCGGCGCCGGCCGGGCGGGCGGCGGCGACCCGGGGGCGGGCGGGAGCGCGGGCGGCACGCCGCCGTCCGGCGGGCAGGGCGCGCAGACCCAGCTGCCCGACGCGCTCGGGTGCGACTCGCTCGACCCAGCGGTATGCCTGTACCCCTTCCCCAACGACTACTTCACCAGATCCGACCCGACGTCGGCGACCGGCCGGCGGGTCAATCTCTCGCCGCTGGCCGTGCCCCGCAACGTGGCCGGCAAGCCGATCGACCCGACCGATTGGAACCGCCTTGACGGGTTCTCGCCCGGGTCGCCGCTGATCACGAAGGTCCCGGGCCTCGACAATCCCGAGGCGATGCGGCGCACCGGCGCGGTGCCGATCACCGACGAGGCCCGCGCGTTCGATCCCGCGGCGCCGATCGTCGTGATCGACGCCACCACGCACGAACGTCACCCGATCTGGTCGGAGATCGACTCCAACGCGTCCGATCCGGCGGACGCGGCCCTGATCATCCGCCCGGCCGTCAACTGGCAGGAGAAGCACCGCTACATCGTCGCCCTGCGCGACCTGCGCGACCGGGACGGCAACGCGATTCAGCCGGGCGCCGATTTCAAGGCGCTGCGCGACGGCACGCCGACGCTCAACCCCCTCCTCGAGCAGCGCCGCGCCCACTACGACGACCTGTTCGCCACCCTCGGCGCCGCGGGCATCGCGCGGAAGGGCCTGTATCTGACCTGGGACTTCACCGTCGGCAGCGCCGACTCGCTCGCCGGGCGCATGCTTCACATCCGCAACGACGCCTTCGCGCAACTCGGCGACGACAACCTCTCCGACCTCAGGGTCGCGGGCCACGCGCCCGCCTACTCCATCTCGAGCGTCGCGGACTCGGCCGACGGGCCGATCGCCCGCACGATCAAGGGCACCGTCACGGTCCCCTGCTACCTGAGCACGCCCGCGTGCGCGCCGGCGCACTCCCAGTTCGTGCTCGACCCACAGAGCGGGATGCCGCTCCAGCTCGGCGCCGGGACGCCCGCCGCCAACACGATGTCGGCCGACTTCGAGTGCCGGATCCCGCGCGCCGCCGTCGCCGGCGGCACCGCCCATCCCGCGCGGCCCTCGCTGTACGGCCACGGGCTCTTCGGCGGCTACGGCGAGGTCGAGGCGGGGAACGTCGGCGCGATGGCCGACGAGCACGACTTCGTCTTCTGCGCGGCGGACTGGGCCGGCATGGCGACGATCGACGTGCCCAACGTCGCCACGATCCTCACCGACCTCTCCAACTTCCCCACGCTCGCCGACCGCGTGCAGCAGGGGATGCTCGACTTCCTCTACCTCGGCCGGCTGATGATCCACCCGCAGGGCCTCGCGGCCGACCCGGCCTTCCGGCTCGGCGGCCACCCGCTGATCGACACCTCGCACCTGTACTACGACGGCAACAGCCAGGGCGGGATCATCGGCGGAGCGCTGACCGCGGTCGCGCCCGATTACACCCGGGCCGTGCTCGGCGTGCCCGGGATGAACTACTCGACACTGCTGACGCGCTCGACCGACTTCGGGGACGGCCACACGCCCAGCCCGCATCCGGACCCCAACGACCTCGGGAACATCGACAACACCGACGTCAGCTACGCCTGGCCGCTCTACACCAGCTACCCCAACCAGCTCGAGCGCCCGCTGCTGTTCGGGCTGATCCAGCAGCTGTGGGACCGCGCCGAGCCGGACGGCTACGCGTGGCACATGACTTCGGACCCCCTACCTGGGACGCCGGCCCACGAGGTGCTCCTCCACGCGGCGTTCGGCGACCACCAGGTCGCGAACGTCACCACCGAGGTCGAGGCGCGCACGATCGGCGCCCACATCCTGCGCAAGCCGATGCTCGACCCCGGGCGCCACGCCGACGTCGACCCCTACGACGGGATCCCCGCCTTCCCGACGCTGCCGGGCACGGGATCTGCCCTGGTCGTGTGGGACTCGGGCTCGCCGACGCCGCCGATCACGAACACGTCGCCGCAGACCGGCGAGGATCCCCACAGCCATCCCCGCTCGGATCCGAAGGCACGGGCCCAGAAGTCCGCGTTCCTCGCGCCCGACGGGGGCGTGATCGACGTCTGCAGCGGCGGGCCCTGCTACGCGCACGGCTACACCGGTCCGCACTAGGACAGACCCGACTGCCCGCAATGCGGTATCCGCCATTCAGGCACCGGCGGTGCGTGCCGATGAGCACCTCGTGGAGTACGTCCACTATTGCGTGTACTGCAGTTGGAACCGGGAGGCGTCGTCGCTGACGATGCTGTCCCCGCGCTGCGAGCGCTGCGGCTGCGCGCTGCGCGCCGACCGGCGTGAGGCGTTCCAGCGCATCGCGCCCAGCCTGCGCGAGACCGCGGTGCCGATCCACCGCCGCACGGACACCACCGCGGTGTTCGCCTGCCTGGTCTCATTGCCGTTCCTGCTTCCCCTGTTCGGCGTGCACATCAGCGACATCGCGTTCGCCGTCCCGCTGGTCATGCTGCTGTTCGCCACTGTGCGTTGCGCGCAGGCGTCGACCCGCTCCGTGCGCCGGCGTGGCATGTGGCGCGCACTGGCAGCGGGTTGCGCGTCCGCTGCGGCGGCGTCCGCGCTCGCGCTCGCATCGGCGGTGAGCGGCGGCACGCTCGTGGCGGCGTTCTATCTCGGCACGCTCGGTTCGATCGGCCTGCTCGTGGCCTCTGCGCTGCTGGCCTGGAGCACGCTTCGCGGCGCGCGGCTCGAGCGGGTGGTGGACGCCCTGCTGTGGTGCGCCGTCATCGCAGCGCTTGGCACGTACTTCGTCGCGATCCCCGGGTTCGCGGACGGCGACACCGTGCTGACCTCCGTCTTCCTCATCGATCTCGCCGCCGTCGTCGTGTTCACGCTCGCGGTGATCGTGCAGCGCGAGCCCGAGCACCGCCACATCGGCTGGTGGCTGGTCGGCGCCACCGCGACCGCGGCCGTGGGCGACGGACTCGTGGCGATGGACTCCGCCGGCTGGCTGCCGACCCTCTCCGGGGTCGCCGCGGTGCTGTGGGCGGCCGCGGGCTTCGGCGCCGCCACCGCCGCCGAGCACGAGGCCGCCGACGCCGACCCGTCGGAGCCGGCGGAGGAGCCCACGGGCGCGCGCTGGCTGATGGGTCGCGTGCTGCTGCCGCTGACCGCCGTCGTCTTCTTCCCCGCGCTGGGCCTCGCCGTCTGGCTCGGCGAGGGCCGGCTCGAGACCTGGCAGCTCGCGTTCTTCGGCGCGTTCTTCGTCTTCGCGCTCGTCGTCGCCTTCGGCCGGCAGGCCTACCTGCTCCTCGACAACCGCCGCGCGGTGACGCGCGAGCGTCGCCTGAGGCGCGAGGTCATGTCCCGCAACGCCGAGCTCGAGGCGCTCACGGGCCTGGCCACGACCATGACGCAGACCCTCGAGGAGTCGCCGATCATCGAGCAGGCCCTCGGCGTGCTGCACCTCGCGGCCCGGGCCTCGAGCAGCGCGCTGCACGGGACGGGGCCCAACGGCCACGAGCTGCTGGCCACGACCGGCGACTGGCAGGACGACGAGCCGTGGGTCGGCGTGCCGGCCGCGGACGCCCAACCGGTCGAGATCGGCACCCGCGGCCGGCGCAGCATCGCGCGCTTCCAGCTCACCGCGCGGGGCCACACGATCGGCACCGTCACGCTGGTGCGCCCCGCCGGCGACGCCCTCACCGACGAGGGCGTGCGGCTGCTGCGGCTGCTCGTCGACGAGATGGCCGTGGCGGTGCAGAACGCGCGCGACTATCGCGACAAGCTCGAGCAGGCGATCCGCGACCCGCTCACCGGCCTCTACAACCGCCGCTTCTTCTTCGAGGCGCTGGACAAGGAGATCGGCCGCCAGGAGCGCTACGGCTCGTGCGCCTCGCTCGTGATCTTCGACGTGGACGACTTCAAGCAGATCAACGACCGCCACGGCCACGCGGCCGGCGACGACGTGCTGCGCAAGATCGCGCGCATCGGCCAGGGCCTGCTGCGGCCCACCGACTCGTTCGCCCGCATCGGCGGCGAGGAGTTCGCGCTGCTGCTGCCCGAGACGCAGCAGCTCGACGCCCTCCTGGTCGCCGAGCGCGTGCGCACGGCGATCGGGCGCAGCACCATGCTGCCCGACCGCCGTGTGACGCTGTCGGGCGGCGTGTCCTCGTGCCCCCAGGATGCGGTCAGCCGCGAGGAGCTCCAGAAGAAGGCCGACGCCGCGCTGTACTGGGCCAAGCGCAATGGCAAGGACCTCTGCGCGGTCGCCAGCGAGGTCATCCGGCCCGACGGGAGCCCGGGCGAGAGCGACGGGATGATCGCCCACCTGTACGCGATGGTGGCCGCCATCGACGCTCGCGAGCTCGCCACGCGTGACCACTCCGAGAACGTCGCCGCCTACGCGGTCGCCATCGGCCAGGCGCTGGGCCTGGAGCGCGACCGCATCATGGGCCTGCGCCGGGCCGCGCTCCTGCACGACATCGGAAAGATCACCGTCGCCGCGAACATCCTCTCCAAGCCGGGCCGGCTCGATCCGCACGAGTGGACGCAGATCCACCGGCACCCGACCGTCGGCGCCACGATGCTCGCGCACGCGGGGCTGACCGAGGAGTCGCGCTGGATCCGCCACCACCACGAGCGGATCGACGGCAACGGGTATCCCGACCAGCTCGTCGGCGAGCAGATCCCGCTCGAGGCGCGGATCATCTTCGTCGCCGACTCCTTCGAGGCGATGACCTCGGACCGGCCCTACCGCGCGGGCATGGACGTCGCCGAGGCGCTGGCCGAGCTCAAGCGCTGCGCCGGCACGCAGTTCGACGCGCGGATCGTGGACGCGCTCGCCGAGCTGATCGACGCCGGCGAGCTGGCCGTGCTGGCGCTGCGCGCCGAGCCCGTCACCTAGGGCCGCGACCGGCGCAGGAAGAACCAGTGCTCGGGCCCGGGCCCGCCGCGCTCGCGCACGGGCTCGAGGCCGGCGGCGCGGACGAGCGCCCGCAGGCGGGCAGGGTCGCGGCGGTGGCGACGCATGTGGCGGCGCCGGCTGCGGGGCAGCAGCGGATCGGGCATCGCCGCCACGGCGGCGGCGAGCCGCGAGGCCGGCCGCGTGTCGAACTGCAGCAGGGCGAGGCCCGCCGGCGCGAGCACCCGGGCCACCTCGCGCAGGTACGACGCCACGACCGCCTCGTCGGCGATGTGCTGGAACACGAGATGGGAGAAGACGAAGTCGAACGCGCCGTCCTCGAAGGGCGCGAGGTCGGCCCCCGAGGTCGCGGTCAGCACGAGGTTGGGCGGCAGCGACCTCGCGCGTGCCCGGCGGAGCATCTCGGGCGAGACGTCGATGCCGTCGACCCGCTCGAATTCGGCCGCGAAGGCCTCGGCCGTACGCCCCGGCCCGCAGCCGATCTCGAGCATCCGCCGGCGGCCCGCGTCGTCCCCCAACCACTCCATCACGCGCGCCACGTTGCGCCGGCCGGCGGCGAGGAACTCGGCCTCGTCGCCCGGGTTCGGGTCGACGTAGAAGCGCGCGTCGCGGCGGGCGAAGCGGTCCCACGCCGCGCGGCTCGTCGGCTCGAGGTCGGCCGGGGCCCCGGACATCGCCAGGCAGCGTACGGCGCGCCGCGGCCCCGCGTCGGGCGGCGCCGGGCCTCCCGGTAGGGTCGCCGCGCACCATGCCGCGGATCACCGAGGCGAACCGGCGCTGGTGGACGCTGTTCGGCGCCTGCATGGGGCTGTTCCTGCTCATGCTCGACTCGACGGTGGTCACCATCGCGCTGCCCTCGATCCAGCGCGAGCTGGACGCGTCCACGGCCGACCTCCAGTGGATGGTCAACGCCTACCTGCTCGCGGTCACGGTGCTGGTGGTCACGCTCGGGCGCTTCGGCGACATGTTCGGGCGCAAGCGCGTGTTCCTCGCCGGCGTGGCGACCTTCGCCGGCGGCTCGGTGCTCGCCGCGCTCGCCGGCGACCCGGACGTGCTGATCCTCGGCCGGGTGATCCAGGGCGTCGGCGGCGCCGCGCTGCTCGGCCTGTCGCTCGCGATCGTCAGCGACGCCTTTGGAGACGACGAGCGCCCGCGCGCGCTGGGGATCTGGGCGGGCGTCTCGGCATTGGCGCTCGGGCTCGGCCCGCTCGTCGGCGGCGAGCTGCTGACCAGCCTGAGCTGGCGCTGGATCTTCTGGATCAACCTGCCCTTCGCGGTGCTGGGGTTCGTCGTGACCCTGGTCGCGACGCGCGAGTCGCGCGACGAGACGGCCGGCCACCGGATCGACGTCCCGGGCCTGATCACCTTCAGCGGCGGGCTGACCGCGGTCGTGCTGGCCCTGATCGAGGGCAAGGGCTGGGGCTGGAGCTCCCCGACGACCCTCGGATTGTTCGCGGCGGGGGTCGCGCTGCTCGTCGCGTTCTGGTTCGTCGAGCACCGCGTGGCGCAGCCGATCGTCGACTTCCCGCTGTTCCGCAACCGGCCGTACTTCGGGGCCAACGCCGCGGCGTTCGCGCTCGTCAGCTGCTACTGGGCCACGATGTTCCTCCAGCCGCAGTACCTCCAGGACGTCCTCGACCACACGCCGCTGGCGGCCGGGGTGCTGATCCTGCCGGTGACGGTGCCGATGATCGTGATCTCGCCGCAGTCGGGGCGGCTGATCGCGCGTTTCGGCGCGCGCAACCTGATGACGTTCGGGATGGCGCTCGCGGTCGTCGGCGTGTTCCTCCAGACGCGCATCACGGCGAGCACGGGCTACGGCCTGCTGTTCGTCGCCTACCTGATCCTGGGCATCGCGATCGGGCTCGTCTACGCGCCGATGTCCACCGCCGCGATGACGGCGATGCCGCGGGAGAAGGCGGGGATCGCCGCGGGCGTCCTGGCCATGAACCGCATCCTCGCCGCGTCGCTCGGCCTCGCGCTGCTCGGCGCGCTGTTCTCGCACCTTCAGGTGAACAAGCTGCAGGACGAGCTCACCGCGCGGGGCGCGAGCCTGAGCGCGTCGGATCGTCACGACCTCGACGGGCTGCTCGCCGGCTCGGAACGCGCACGCGCCGTGGTGGCGCACCTGCCCTCCCATGCGCACGCGCTGGTGGAGAACGTCGCCCGCGACACGTTCTCCTACGCGCTGGCCAACGCGATGTGGGTGATGGTCGTGCTGGCGTTCGTCGGCACGGTGCTCACCTGGGTGTTCGTGAGCGACGCGCGCGCGCCGCCGGAGGTGCATCCGGCGGACGTCCGCCACCACATGCACCACCGTCGCTTCCATCTCTAACCTGAATGGCGTGACGAGCGCCGAGGTCGTCGAACGCCACCGCGCCGCGGGCAGGGAATTCATGGCGGGCGGCGTGCGGTCCTTCGTGCGCGAGGCGGGCGACGGAGACGCGGTGGTGTGCGTCCACGGCGTGCCGTCCTCGTCGTTCCTCTACCGCAAGGTGCTCGACGAGCTGGCCGCGCGGGGCCGGCGCGGCGTCGCGTTCGACCTGCCGGGCCTCGGGCTCGCCGCACGGCCGGACGACTTCGACTACACGTGGACCGGGCTCGGCCGTTTTGCGGGCGCTGCGGTCGAAGCGCTCGGGCTCGATCGCTTCCACCTCGTCGTGCACGACATCGGCGGCCCGGTCGGGTTCGAGCTGGCCGCCGCGGCACCCGACCGCGTCCGCTCGCTCACGGTGCTCAACACGTTGGTCGAGGTCGACGGCTTCAAGCGTCCGTGGTCCATGGAGCCGTTCGCGCGCCGCGGCGTGGGCGAGCTGTACCTGGCCACGATGACCAAGTTCGCGTTCCGCCGGCTGATGGCGCTCCAGGGCATCGCGAACATGGCGGCGGTCCCGAGGGAGGAGCTCGACGCCTACGTCGACCTGCTCAAGCGCGAGGACGGCGGGCGCCACTTCCTGCGGATCATGCGCGGATTCGAGCGCACCGCGGAGAAGGCGGCGCTGTACCGCGGCGCGCTGCGCGACGTGCCCTACCCGGTCCAGATCGTCTGGGGCGCCGCGGATCCCGCGCTGAAGCTCGCAGTCCACGGCGAGCAGGCGCGCCGCGCCGCCGGCCTGGCCGAGATCCACACCGTGCCGGCCAAGCACTTCCTCCAGGAGGACCAGGCACCCGCCATCGCCGAGCGCGTGGCTGCGCTGGCGTAGCGGCCACCGAAGTTGGTTGTAGACCGGCCTTCGGAGCCGGAATTCCGCGCCCGTCACAGAAGTACTCCGGTCGACGGCGTCCCAAACGGATGCGCAAGCGAAAATGAATGGCCCCGAGGCCGACATCGAAGCGAACGTCGAGCGCGCCCAGGCGGAGCTCGCGGCCGCCGACCCCTTCTGGCCCGCGCAGGTCGCCGTCCTGACCGCGCTGATCCTCTACATCGCGCTGCCGGACAAGCTCACGCTGGGGCCGGACTGGCTGCTCCCGACGGCCGAGGCGCTGCTGCTCGCCGGCCTGGTGTGGGCGTCGCCGTGGCGCCGGCGCTCGCAGCCGCACCCGTGGCGGCGGAGGCTGGCGATGATCCTGAGCATCCTGGTCGCGGTTGCCAACTCGGTTGCCCTCGGCCTGCTCATCCACTTCGTGGTCAAGGGCGGGAAGGCCGGGGGCTACGAGCTGGTCCTCTCCGGCGCCGAGATTTGGATCACCGCGGTGCTGATCTTCGCGGTCATCTACTGGGAGCTCGACGGGGACGGCCCGACGGCGCGGGCGGCGGGCGAGCACCCGCCTCCGTGGTCATTCTCGTTCCCGCAGTGGGTCGACGTCGGCTGGAAGGACTGGCGCCCGATGTTCGTGGACTACCTGTACCTGTCGTTCACCAACTGCACGGCGTTCAGCCCCACCGACACGATGCCGGTGCGGGCGAGCATGAAGCTGCTGATGATGTTCCAGGGCTTCGCCGCGCTCATCACGATCGGCGTCGTGGTCTCGCGGGCGATCAGCCTGCTCGGATAGCCTGCGCCGCCGCATGGCGGAGCCACGGCCGAACCCCCGCTCGCTGGACGGCGTCACGACGTTCATGGGCGTGCACTGGGACGACGTCGAGACCGTGCGCCTCACGATCCGCCCGGAGCTGATCAACGCCGGAGGGATGCTCTCGGGCGTCGTGACCTACGCGCTGGTCGACTACTCGATGGGGTCCGCGCTCTGGGCCCAGACGACGGACGAGGAGGGGATCGCGACCATCAACATCGCGATCAACTACATCCAGACCGCCACCGAGGGCGACGTCGTCTGCCGCTCCACCGTCGACCGCCGCAACCGCCGCATCGCCGTCCTGCGCAGCGAGGTCCACCACGAGGACGGCAGGCTGATCGCGACCGCCGTCGGTAGCTACTCGATCTTCCCGCGGCGGGACCGCGCACGGCCGGAGGCCCGCCGCTAGGAGTACGGCTCAACCGGCTGCGGACGGAGTCGTTCCGGCTGCGGATCTGCGGATAGCCGCCGCCGCGGCCCGCGCCTCGGACCGCCGGTCGTCCTTCGCGGCGGCCGCCAGCAGCTCGCCGAGGCCGTTCTCGATGCCGCGGGCGAGGATCTCGAGGTCGTCCGCGTCCTCCCAGTCGCCGGTGATCCCGACGTTGACCTGTCCGTCGTAGGAGAAGATCGCCATGCCCACGCGGACGTGGCCGGCGACGGGGACGTAGGGGAAGGCCTCGAGCATGCGGCGCCCGACGGCGTAGAGCGGGAACTGCGGCCCCGGCACGTTGGTGGTGACGGTGTTGACCGTGTGCTGGGGCACGTGTGTGAGCACCCGCTCGGCGGCGGCGAGGACCATCGGTGGCACGAGGCCCGTCAGCGAGGTCAGCGTCCCTGCCGCCGCCGCCTCGTGCGAGCCCTTCAGCCGGCCCATCTCGAAGCGGACGGCGCGCAGCCGCCGCGTCGGGTCCTCGATGCCCACTGGCAGCTCGGCGAACATGGCCGACACCCGGTTGTCGTAGGTCTCGTGCTCTTCCGCGCTCCGCAGCGACACCGGCACCAGCGAGCGGACGGTGCTGCGGCGCTCCACGGGCTCGCCCCGCGACAGCATCAGCTCACGCAGCCCCGCGGTGGCCATGGTCAGGAGCACGTCGTTGACGGTGCCTCCGAGCGCGCGCCGGACCACCTTGACGTCCGCGAGGCGGGCGCGCGACCAGGTCCAGGCACGATGCGGCCCCACCGGCCCGTTGAGCGATGATCCCCTCCCCGGACGCAGCAGCGCGCTCATGGCGCCGAGCCCACGGGCGGTGTCACGGGCCCCGGCGGCAAGCCGGCGCGGCGCGCGCGCGGCCGCCACCGCGCGATCGGCAAGCTCGGCCGGGCGCTCGAGCAGCGCGCGGCCGACGAGCTCGAGCCCGCCGGGCTCGGCCTGCGGTTCCCACGGCTCGGGTGCGAGCGCGGGCGCGTCGCGCTTGCGATCGAGCACGACGATCAGGAGGTCGGTCCCGGACACGCCGTCGACCATCGCGTGGTGAAGCTTGTAGAGGAGCGCCCACCTCCCGCCCTCGAGGCCCTCGATCATCCACATCTCCCACAGCGGACGCGCGCGGTCCAGGCGCTGGGACATCACCCGGCCGACGAGGTTGCGCAGCTGATCGGGCCCGCCGGGCGCGGGGAGTGCGGTGTGCCGGAGGTGGTAGCCGAGGTTGAAGTGGCGGTCGTCCACCCAGCGCGGGCGCCCGAGCGCGAGTGGGACGAAGCGCACGCGCTGGCGGTAGCGCGGAATGCGCGGGAGCTTGCCCGTGA
Organism: uncultured Actinomycetes bacterium; assembly: GCA_963725645.1. Taxonomy (GTDB): domain Bacteria; phylum Actinomycetota; class Thermoleophilia; order Solirubrobacterales; family Solirubrobacteraceae; genus JALYZC01. The sequence goes on along the minus strand of CAVRZD010000006.1, from coordinate 316,996 downwards.
CCAGGGCGGCGACGTCCTCGAACCGCGGCGGCGGGCCCTCGAACACGGCGAGGGCGCCGACGTGCATGAGGTTGCAGTCGGTCTCGAGGTGGAGGAAGGACTCGTCGAGCGGCTTGAGGCGTTGCATGCCCGTCCGACGCTACGCCGATGCGGGCCGCCTGGGATCCGGGAATGACCCCGCTCTGCGTCCGTGGTCTCCCCGGTGCGTGGGGTCTCGGGGGGGTCGCTAGGCCACCGGAACGTGCCAGCCGCCGATGCGCTCGACCAGGCGGTCGGCGTCGGCCGGGCCCCACGTGCCCGGGTCGTACTCCTGGGTCGGGACGACGTTCCCGAGGATCGGGTTCACGACCTCCCACGCCGCCTCGACCGTGTCCTCGCGCGCGAACAGCCCCGGGTCGCCGGCGAGCGCGTCGCCGAGCAGCCGGTCGTACGGCGCCATCGCGTCGGGGTCGAGGTTGGAGACGGACAGCTCGACGTCCTCGCCCACCATCTGCTCGCCCGGCGTCTTGGTGCGCGCGCCGACGGCGATCGCCACCTGCGGCTGGATCCGGAAGCGCACGTAGTTCGCGCCGATGTGCTCGGCCTCGCCGAACACGCGCGCCGGCGGCCGGCGGAACTCCACCAGCGCCTCGGCGACGGTCAGCGGCAGGCACTTGCCGGCGCGGATCACGAACGTGACGTCCTCCCAGCGCCAGGAGTCGATGTGCAGGCGCACGGCCGCATAGGTCTCGACCGTCGAGTCGCCGGCCACGCCGTCCACGTCGTGGTACCCGCGGAACTGCCCGCGCACGATGTTCCGCGCGTCGAGCGGGCGCACCGCCCGCAGGGCCTTGGCCTTCTCGTCGCGGGTCGCGTCCGCGTCGTGCCCGACGGGCGGCTCCATGGTCAGCACGGCGAGGATCTGGAGCATGTGATTCTGGATCACGTCGCGGATCGCGCCCGTCTCGTCGTAGAAGCGCCCGCGATCGGACACGCCGAAGTCCTCGGCCATCGTGATCTGGACCGCCTGGACGTAGTTGCGGTTCCACACCGGCTCGAGGAACGCGTTGGCGAAGCGGAAGTAGGTCAGGTTCTCGACCGGCTCCTTGCCGAGGTAGTGGTCGATGCGGAAGATCCGCTCCTCCGGGAAGACGGCGTGCAGCGCAGCGTTGAGCGCGCGCGCGGTCTTGAGGTCGTGGCCGAAGGGCTTCTCGACCACCACGCGCCCGTCGTCGGCGAGGCCGGCCGCGCCGAGTGCCTGGACCACCTCCCCGAACAGGGATGGCGGGATCGCGAGGTAGTGCATCGGCGACGTCGCGTCGCCGACCGCCTGGGCCAGCGCCTCGAAGGTCTTCGTGTCGCGGTAGTCGCCGTCGACGTACCGGAAGGAATCCTCGATCCGCTTCCAGGCCGCGTCCTCGGTCGAGGCGCCGGAGTCCTTGACCGCCGTGCGGGCGTAGTCGAGCGCCCTGTCACGGTCCCATTTCGAGAACGCCACCCCCACGACCGGGACGGTCAGGGCGCCGCGCTGGGCCATGGCGTGCAGCGCCGGCCAGATCTGCTTGTGGGCGAGGTCGCCCGTCGCCCCGAAGAGGACCAGCGCGTCGGCGGGCTTGAGCGCGGGCATCGGCGCGCACCCTATCGCCGCGGACCCCGGCGCGAATAGGATCGGCGTCCGGACACGAAAGGAGCGCGACGATGCAATTGGGAATGGTCGGCCTCGGCCGCATGGGGGCCAACATGGTGCGGCGCCTGATGAAGGACGGCCACGACTGCGTGGTCTACGACGTGAACGCCGACGCCGTGAAGGAGCTGGCCGGAGAGGGCGCGACCGGGACCGATTCGTGGGACGACTTCGTGGCCAAGCTGGTCAAGCCCCGCAACGCGTGGCTCATGGTTCCGGCCGCCTTCGTCGACAGCACCGCCAAGGAGCTCTCGGACCGCATGGACGAGGGCGACACCCTGATCGACGGCGGCAACTCCTACTACCACGACGACATCCGCCGCGCCGGCGAGCTGCGCCCGAAGGGGATCCACTACGTCGACGTGGGCGTCAGCGGCGGGGTATGGGGACTGGAACGCGGCTACTGCCAGATGATCGGCGGCGACGACGAGGCCGTGCAGCGGCTGGACCCGATCTTCAAGTCGCTCGCGCCCGGGATCGGCGACATCGACCGCACCGAGGGCCGCAGCGGCGATCCCTCACCCGCTGAGATGGGGTATCTCCACTGCGGGCCGAACGGGGCCGGCCACTTCGTGAAGATGGTCCACAACGGGATCGAGTACGGGATCATGGCCGCCTACGGCGAGGGCCTCAACATCATCAAGCACGCCAACGTCGGCAACCAGGCGCAGGAGGCCGACGCGGAGACGACGCCGCTCCGCCACCCGGAGCTCTACCAGTACGACATCGACACGACCGAGGTCGCCGAGGTCTGGCGGCGCGGCTCGGTCATAGCCTCGTGGCTCCTCGATCTCGTTGCGATCGCGCTCAAGCGCGACCCCGAGCTCTCGAACTTCACCGGCCGGGTGTCGGACTCCGGCGAGGGCCGCTGGACGGCGATCGCCGCAATCGACGAGGGCGTGCCCGCCTACATCCTCACGAACTCGCTGTTCGAGCGCTTCGAGTCGCGGGACGAGGGCGACTACGCCGGCAAGATCATGTCGGCGATGCGCTTCGAGTTCGGTGGCCACCACGAGAAGCCCGGCGGTTAGGCGTCTGACCTTGCCGGTGGGGGTAAGACGGGAACATGCCCCTGACCGTCGAGCCGCTGACCGACGAGGCCGCCGGGACGTTCCGCATCGGCGATGGACCAGCCGTGCGGCGTCTCGGGTTCGGGGCCATGCGGATCACCGGGCGGGGGATCTGGGGCGAGCCGGACGATCCCGAGGCTTGCCGGCGCGTGCTGCGCCGCACCGTTGAGCTGGGCGTCAACCTCATCGACACCGCCGACTCGTACGGCCCCGAGGTCTCCGAGCGGCTGATCGCCGAGGCGCTCCACCCCTACCCCGAGGACCTGGTGATCGCCACCAAGGGCGGCCTGACCCGCACGGGGCCCGGGCGGTGGCCGCGCGACGGTCGGCCGGAGCACCTGCGCGAGGCCTGCGAGCGCAGCCTGCGGCGGCTGCGGCTCGAGCGGATCGAGCTCTACCAACTGCACGCGCCGGACCCTGACGTGCCCTACGAGGAGTCCCTGGGAGCGCTGATCGAGCTGCGCGAGGCGGGCAAGATCGCGCACATCGGGATCTCGAACGTCACCGTCGCCCAGCTCGAGCAGGCGCTGGCGCTGACGGAGGTCGTCACCGTCCAGAACCGCTACAACCTCGCCGACCGCAGCGCCGAGGACGTGCTCGACGCGTGCACCGAACGCGGGATCGGCTTCATCCCCTGGTTCCCGCTCGCCACCGGCTCGCTCGCGCAACCTGGCGGACCCCTCGACGAGGCGGCGCGGGCCCACGACGCGACGCCGGGCCAGATCGCGCTGGCCTGGCTGCTGGCGCGGTCGCCCGTGCTGCTCCCGATCCCGGGTACCGCGTCGGTCGCCCACCTGGAGGAGAACGTCGCGACCGCGCGGGTGCGCCTCGACGACGACGAGGTCCGGGCGCTCGCAGCCGCGGCGAGCTGAGATCGCGGCCGGCGCGCTGGCCGCCGGCTACGTTCCGGAGGCCTCGACGGGTCGACGTCGCCCGGCTCCTTCGGGGTCCGCAGCTGACGACGGCCCGGCGGGTAGGTTGTGCCCGTGGCTCGGCAAACCGCAGCGACGCGACGGGGGCGCCGTTCCTCGCTGCTGTGGGTGCTGGTCGGCGCACTCGGGGTGGCGGCGGCGGTCGTCGTCGTCCTGCTCGTGACCGGCGGCTGGACCATCGACCCGTTCGCCTACCACGCCGGCAAGCGCGCGCAGTTCGAGACTCGCGCGGCCGTGGGTGAGAGCCATCTGCTGTATGCCAACAGTCCCGGCGGGGTGCCGGCGACCGCCCGGCGCGTCGCCGCCCTGCAGGCCCCGATCCAGGCCGCCGCCGCCACCGCCCACGTCGACCCCGGGCTGCTCGAGGCAATGGTGTTCCTGGAGAGCGGCGGTCGCCCGGACGTGGTCGCCGGCCCGGACCCGAGCGCGGCCGCCGGCGTGACGCAGATCGTCGCCGAGACCGGCCGGACCCTGCTGGCCATGCACATCGACCTGCGCGCGAGCCGCAGGTTGACGAAGCAGATCGCGGCCGCGCAGAAGCGCCACGACGCCGCCGGCGTTGCGCGGCTGCAGGCGCAGCGGCGGCGCGTGGACGACCGCTTCGACCCGAACAAGGCGATCGCTGCCACGGGTCGCTACCTCGCGTTCGCCCTGCCGCGCTTCGGCCGCGGCGATTTCGCGGTCGCCTCCTACCACATGGGCGTCGGCAATCTCGCCGACGCCATCCGCGGCTACGTGGGGCCAAAGGAGAAACGGCTGGCCGTCCAGATCGTGCGCCAACGCAAGCTCACCTACGCCCAGCTGTACTTCGACAGCAGCCCGTTTCGCCACCAGACCGCCTACCGTCGGCTCGCCGATCTGGGCGACAACTCCAACACCTACTACTGGCGTGTGCTGGCGGCGCGGGAGATCATGCGCCTCTACCGGCAGAACCCGACGGAGCTCGACCGGCTCAACCGGCTGGAGACCGGCTACGGGTCGGCCGAGGCCGTGCTGCGCCCGCCGGGCAGCACGCCGGTGTTCGCCAATGCCGCGGCGGTCAAGCAGGCACTGAATCGCAACAAGTTGAAGAAGGTGCCCAACCAGCCTCAGCAGCGCCACTTCGCGCTTGACCCCGCGACGGCGGCGCCGGCCGCGCTGCGGCCGCAGGCGCTCGCGCTCCTGTACTACCTGGCCAATCGGGTCCACGCCATCAGCCACGGCAAGAGTCCGCTGGTGGTGGGCGCGACCGTGCGCGACGGCGTCGCGCAGCAGGCGCTGGTGGCCCGCCACCTCGCCAAGCCGGGCTACGCGGTCGCCACGACCGGCTACAGCTTCGACATCGAGCGCCGGTACGCCAGCCCGGCCCAGGCCGAAGCCTTCCAGGCGATGCTCGACCGCCTCCAGGCGCTCGACGTGATCGCCTGGGAGCGCCGCCCCGGCGTCATCCACATCACGGTGTCAGGCCAAGCCAAGCCGCTCACGCCGCTGCTGCACGGGGCCAGCCTGAGCGCCGACGCCTGAGCGCATGCCAGCCGGCCCGGCGGGCCTACGCGGCCCCGCCGGCCAGATGCCCGCGCCGGACGAGAGAGGCGAGCGCGCGCTCCCGAGCGCTCGGACCGTCACAGCGATATATGCGCGCCCCTGGCCGGGCTAGCGGCGCAGCAGGCGGGGGCCGCCGTCGACGCGGCGGTTGGCCCAGATCATCACGGCGAACACCGCGAGGGCGAGGACGGCGACAACGGCGCCGAAAGCGATCTCTAGCGATTCGAGCACTGCGGTTCCTTTCCCGGTGGTGCCTCCACCGGCGTCCAGCATGGCGGTCGACCGCCAAGTCGCCATAACGGTTCGGTCAAGCCTGCGTAAAGGCGCTCACGCCGTCGCCTCGGCCGCGCGCGGCGCGCGGCGCCACTGGAAGGCGAACAGCGCGGCGGACACGGCGAGCGCCCCGATGGCGAGCCACCGCAGCAGCTGCTCGTTGGCCTCGCCCGCGGTCGCGCCACCGGCCTCCAGCACCTCGAGCACGGTCGCCGCGGTGGCGACGCAGAGGCCGGCGACCGCCACCACGATCGTCAGCGTCACCCCGGACGCCTCGCCGGCCCGCTCGGGCTTGACCACGGACTGGGTCGCCACGGACACGAACGACCAGCCGAAGCCGAGGCCGGCGCCGAAGAGGGCGAAGGCCGGCACGAAGAGGGCCCAGGCCTGCGCGCCGGAGAGGATCAGGAGCCCCACCGAGCCGGCGCCGATCGCGGTCGCCATCAGCCCGATCGGCCGGAAGCGCGGGCCGAGGCGGCCCGAGAGCGGGCCCATCACGGCGAGCGTCAGCGACGGTGCGAGGAACACGACGCCGGCCGTGATCGGGCTCAGGCCCCTGACCTGCTGGAGGTAGATGGTGATCGCGAACGTCGTCACGCAGAAGGCGATGTTGGAGACCATGCCCGCCAGCGTGATGACGACGTACGGCGTGTTGCGGAACAGCGAGAGCTCGACCAGCGGGAAACGCACGCTCCGCTCGATCGCGACGAAGACCACGAGCATCAGCGCGCCGAGGGCGAACGTCCCGAGCGTCGCCGCCGACGTCCAGCCCCAGGTGTCGCCGCGGTCGACGGCGAATGTCAGCGCCGCGATGCCCAGCGCGACGGCCGCGACGCCCTTCACATCGATCGTCCGCGGCACCGTCGGGTCCCGCGACTCCTCCATCGATGTCAGACCGAGCAGCAGCGCCGCGAGCGCCAGGGGTACGTTGAAGATCAGGACCCAGCGCCAGCTCAGCTCGCTCAGGGCCCCGCCGACGAACGGCCCGATGGCGGTGCCCGCCGCGGCGATCCCGTAGGCGTTGCCGATCGCCGCCTGGCGCCGCTCCTCCGGGAACGCGTTCGTGAGCGCGGCGATGCCGACCGGGAAGCTCATCGCGGCCCCCGCGCCTTGGAGCACGCGGAAGGCGATCACCATGCCCGCGGAGTCCGACAGGCCCGCCGCGAGCGAGGTCGCGCCGAACAGCGCCACCCCGGCGAGGAGCACGCGCTTGCGCCCGAGGATGTCGCCGAGCCGGCCACCGGGGATCATCAACGCGCCGACCGCCAGCATGTACCCGGAGATGGCCCACTGCATGTCGGTGGTCGTGACGTCCAACTCGTGCGCCATCTGCGGCAGCGCGAGGTTGAGCGCGAAGAAGTCAAGCTGCACGAGGAACATCGCCAGCGAGACCGCGAGGAGGATGCGGCGCAGCCGCGCGTCCTCCCCGCCGCTCGGTGCCGCCGCGCTGTGGATCCCCTCTTCCATCCGTGCCGGGCGGGTCTACCGGCCCGGGCACGCGTCTGTCAAGCGTGCGGGTCCGGCGTGCGAGCGATCCACCGCGCCGCAGATCGATTAGCCTCCGGCGGCGATGGACCTCCACCTGCGCGCCGCCGACCGGATGTGGCCCGTCCTCAACCGCCTGATGGAGGGGCACGCCATCATCTACCGCGCCAGCGGCGGCCACATCGGCCACCGCTTCCCTGGCGCCCCGCCGATGCTGCTGCTCGACCACATCGGCGCGAAGAGCGGGACCGTGCGCACGACGCCGCTCGTCTACTTCAGGGACGGCCAGAACGTCGTGATCGTCGCCTCCAAGGGCGGCCACCCGCGCCATCCGTCCTGGTACCACAACCTGCGCGCGAACCCCGACACGACGATCCAGGTCGGCACCGAGCGGCGCGCGGTGCACGCCCGGGTGGCGGAACCCGAGGAGCGCGCGCGCCTGTGGCCGAAGGCCGAGGCCACGTACGGGGGCTACCGCGGATACCAGGAGCGCACGGACCGCGAGATCCCGCTGGTCATACTCGAGCCGCGGCGACCCTAGGCGGGCCGGGCGTGGCCGAGGACCTCGCCGAGCGCCTGCTGTTCGCCGTGGCCCGTGAGCTCGAGGGCGAGCGGCGCAACGCCGTGCTCAACCTGCTGCGCGAGGTGCTCGCCGACCTCGACGTGATCGAGCGGCTGCCGCTCGAGGGGATCGAACCCCAGCTCGGCCCTCCGCAATGGCCGTAGACGCGACCGAGCTGACGATCGCGCGGGCGCGCGCCGAGATCGCGGACGGCGGGCTCTCGCCGGTCGAGCTGACCGAGGCCGTGCTCGAGCGGATCGCCGAGCGCAACCGCGAGCTCAACGCCTACCTGTACGTGGACGAGGAGGGCGCCCGCACCCAGGCGCGCGCGGCCGAGGCCGTGGGTCCGTCTTCCGAGCTGCCGCTGCGCGGCATCCCCATCTGCGTAAAGGACATCGTGGACGTGGCCGACATGCCGACCACCGCCGGCGCCGACCACTGGCGCCGCGATCCGGCCGACGACGCGGTCAGCGTCGCGCGGCTGCGCGCCGCGGGCGCGGTGATCGTCGGCAAGGGCAACACGAACGAGTTCGCCTACGGGATCGACGGCCACAACCCGCACTGGGGGGACGCCTGCAATCCCCACGATCCCGAGCGGATCACCGGAGGCTCGACGTCGGGACCCGCCGCCGCGGTCGCCGGGGGCCTCGCGCTCGCGGGCCTCGGCACCGACACCGGCGGGTCGCTGCGCGTGCCGTCGTCGCTGTGCGGCATCGCGGGGTTCCGGCCCACGCTCGGCAGCGTGCCGCTCGCCGGCGTGGTCCCGCTGGCCTGGTCGTTCGACGTCGCCGGGCCGGTCGCGCGCACCGCCGAGGATTGCGGCCTGCTGCTCGACGTGCTCCAGGGTCGGCCGGCGGCGCCGCCCGACCCCTCGCCCGCCGGCCTGCGCGTCGGCCTGCTGGCGGAGCTCCTCTCCGATTACTCGGAAGCCCACGTGGCCGCCGGGCTGGAGCGCGCGGCCGACGTCCTGCGCGCGCACGGAGCGCAGGTCGTGGAGGTTCGCCCGCGCGACCTGCACCTCGCGCCCGCCGTCTTCCGCACGATCCAGCTCGTCGAGGCCGCGCGCGCGCACGCGAAGTGGTTCAACCGCCAGCGCGAGCGCTACGCGCCGCGGGTGCGCGACCTGCTCGAGTGCGGGCGCCTGCTCCCGGCCGACGCCTACGTGGCCGGCCAACAGGCGCGGCGCCTGCTCGTGGACGAGGTCGCCCGCACGGTGCGCGAGCACCGGCTCGACGCGCTCCTGGCCCCGGCCACCCCGACGACGGCGCCGCGACGCGACGCCGCCACGGTCACGATCGGCGATCGCGAGGTCCCGGTGCGCGCCGCGCTGCTGTCGATGACGGCGCCCATCAGCCTGCTGGGCGGTCCGGCTGCGGTCGTGCCCGCGGGCGCGCACGACGGCATGCCCTTCGGCGCCCAGGTCGCCGCGCGCCCGGGCGCCGAGGCGATCGTGCTGCGGATCGCGACAGCGCTCGAGCGCGGCGGCGCCGCGGCCTGACCGCGGCCCCGCCTCAGTGGAAGTTGTCGGTGCGACACGGGGCGGCGCCGCACACGTTGATCACCGCACCGTTCGGCGACAGGAAGGCCGACTTCTGGTTGCGCGCGGCAACCGTGTTCCGCGCGAAGGAGTGCGGGTCGGCCCCGCCGCGCGGCGGGATGTTGAACGGCGGCGTGGGCGCCGTCTGGGGCCCGCCGTCCCAGTAGACGATCGCAGACCCGCCGAATGGGTAGCCGCCGATCGTCGGGATCCCGAACAGCGGCGTCACGTCGAACGTGCGCCCGGCCGCGACCGCCGGCCGGTAGGCGCGCGCCCCGATGGTGCGCGCCTCGACGTCCGACATCGCGTTGGCGACCTGGTGGTCGCCGACCGCCACGTGCATCAGCACCGTGTGGCGCGGCGTTCCGGCCGGCGGGCTCGTCGTGACGTGATAGGCCCAGCCGTCGGTCTCGCCGCGATCCCACAGCATCTGGGCGATCGAGATGATCAGCAGGCGGGCGCCCTCGTCCTTGTACGCCGGGGCGAAGACCACGTTGTAGGTGTCGAAGTCGGTCGAGCGCGGCAGCAGCGCGCCGTAGTCCATCGTGGCGACGCCAAGCACGGCGCGGCGCCAGTCCGGTGCCACCGCCGTTGCGAGGCCGCCGAGGATCGCGCCCTGCGAGTTCGAGTCGAAGTAGAGGTTCGAGGTGTTGAGCAGCGCCTGCCCGCCCGGGCCCTGGAACGCGGTGTTGGCGGCGAACCCCTGCGGGTGGGCGAGCAGGCGGCCGAGGTAGAGCGTGTTGAGGATGCCCTGCTGCAGCCGGTCGGCGAGCGAGGGGAAGCGCGAGAACTCGCCGAGGATCGCGATCGCGTTCGGGACGTCCTCGCTCGCCATCCCGCTCCAGTCGGTGGCACAGAACGTGAAGTCGTGCTCCGCGCTCATGTCCTGGATGTTGGTCTCGTTGATCTGCGTGTGCGAGCCGAGCAGGCCGTGGCCGTAGAGCGAGATCCGCGAGGGCGACGTGAAGGCCGCACGAGGGACGTTGCACTGGAAGACAGCCTGCTGGACGTTGCCGGGGATCTGCGTCGGCAGCGCGTCGGGCCGGGTGGAGGAGTAGTGGTAGCGCGAGCCCGTCGGGCAGCCGGTCCGGTCGAGGTAGCACGGGACCGCGAACGTGCCGGTGATCGTGCGTGCGATCTTCGGGTTCTCCGCGACCGTGAAGTCCTGCACACCGGTGACCGTGAAGCTCGGCGCGCGGCCCTGGATGACGCCGTCGGCCAGATTCGTGTCGCCGAGCTGGCGGAACGCGTTGTTGCGGATGCTCAGCAGCCGCGCCGTCAGCGACCGGTCGCTGGCGACGGTGAAGTCCCAGGTCAGGTACACGCTGGCCTGCGAGACGCCGGCTCTGCTCAGAGGCGCGACGCAGCGCCGGCGAGGTCGTCTGCCAGAGACCGCGTGGCTGGCGGTCGCGCAGGAAGCGCAGGACGACCACGTAGCGACGACCCGGCACGAGGTTCTTCGCCGGGTGGATGATCAGGTTGCGGCTCTTCGTCGTCACCTTGTTGGCGTCCAGCTCGCCCCACACGATCTGGCGCCGGCCGGTCGCCTCGTCGAGCAGCAGCAGCGGCTGCCTCGGCTTGGTGTACCGGGCGAGGTCGTTGACCGGGACGATGCCCGAGCTGCGGAAGCGCGCCTGCGTCGTCAGCGAGGGAACGTGGACGATGATGGGCTGGCCGGGGCTGAAGCCGTCGTTGCGGTTCCACTCGCGCGGGTCGATGCGCTTGCCGCTCTTGTTCGCCGGCATCGCCGAGCGCTGGAAGGCGACGCGGCGGCCGGTCGCGCTCGAGCGGTCGGCCTTCGTCAGCGCGAAGTCGTTGGGAAACGGCAGCAGGCACCCGCGCTTGGGAACGCCGTTGCAGCTCGGCGCGGCGACGGCGGGCGCGGCGGCGAGCGCGATCGACGCAAGTGCGGTAACGACGACGACGAGGACGCGAATGCGGGTCATACGAAGGGCTCCTTCCCCGGGGACAGATCCGAAGGCCCGCCGACCGTAGCAAAGCCCCAGCCCGCCGCGCCCGGTGAGATAGTTGGACGATGGCCGTGCGCACCGCGAGTCCTGCCCTGGGCACGAGAGTCGGCCGCGTCTATCAGGAGGCGTGGCGGACCTACCGGGCTCACCCGGCCGCGCTGCTGGTGCCGGGAGCGGTGCTGTTCGCACTGTTCGGCGTGCCCTCGGCGTTGCTCAGCGACACGACGACCAACGACGGCGTCGCCGCCCTGCTGCTCTCCTCCGGGGCACAGACGATGGGATGGGTCTCGTCGTTCGTCTACTACGGCTACTGCGAGGAGGTTGCCGATCAGGCGCGGGAGGGGGCCGTGTCCGTCCGCGCCGCGCTGGCCGACACCCGCCGCGTGGTGTTGAAGCTCATCACGGTGACGGTGGTCGTCGAGGCGCTCGTCGCGCTCAGCCTGCTCGTCACGGCCATCCCCGCCTTCCTGCTCGCGCTGTCCACCGCAACGGTGATGGTGGTGCTGGTGGTCGCGCTCTTCGTGCTCCTGCTGGCGGTGCCGATCCTGCTGGTCGTGCGCTGGGCGCTGGTCGCACCAATCGCCTCCTTCGAACGCGTCTGGCCGCGCCGGGCGATGCGGCGCTCGCGCGAGCTCACCCGCGGGCACTTCCGGTTCGTCCTGCTCACCGCGGTGGTGATGTTCGTCGTCGAGCAGATCGTCTCGACGGTCTTCGACCACCTCGGCGCACAGGTCTTCAGCCACGAGACGATCGGGGGCGCGCTCGGGGACGCCATCGGCGACCTGCTGATCGCCCCCTGGGCCGGCCTCGTGATCGCGATCGCCTACTTCCAGTTGAGCGGCCGGGGTGAGGGCGCGCTGGCGAACGGAGGCGAGGCGTGAGGCTCCCGGCGCGCAGGCGAGGTCGCACGCCGCTCGCCCGCTACGTCCAGCTGGGCGAGCTCCAGGACACCTTCCTGATCTCGGCCGTCGGGATGATCCTGATCATCCGCCTGCAGCTGTTCCTGACGAACTACCCCTCGCTCGGGGGCGGCAAGCTGCACATCGCGCACCTGCTCTGGGGCGGCCTGCTGATGATGATCGCCCTCGGGATGCTGTTCACGCTGATCGGGCGGCGCTGGCGCCAGCCCGCGGCGGTGCTCGGCGGCGCGGGATTCGGCTTCTTCATCGACGAGGTCGGCAAGTTCGTCACCTCGGACAACGACTACTTCTTCAAGCCGTCGGCGGCGATCATCTACATCATCTTCATCTGCCTGTACTTCCTCGCCCGCTGGACGCGCGAGCGCCGGGGCTTCACCGAGGAGGAGTACGTCGCCGGCGCGCTCGACGTCTTCACCGACGCGACGGTGCGCAGCTTCAACGAGCGCGAGAAGCGCCAGGGACTGGACCTCCTCGAGCATGCCGGCGACCACCCGCTCGTCGCGCCGCTGCGAGATCTGATCGCCCGCGCACCGGTCGGCCCGGAACTCCCGCCGTCCCGGTTCGCGCGGTTCGCGGACGGTGCGCGCCGGCGCTACGAGCGCTGGTGCGGCCAGCGCTGGTTCCGGCGGGTTGTGATCGGGACGATGGCCGCGTTTGCGGCGCTCCAGGCTCTGGGCATCCTGATCGTCGTGCTCGCCGGGGCGTTGTACCTCGCCGGGGCCGACGTCACGCTCGAGCTTGGCTCCACCGTGGACCAGGTCGGCGAAACCGTGTCGGACTTCGTGGCGGGCGGTTTGGTGATCGCCGGCCTCGTGCGCCTGCGCCAGGGCCGCACGCTCGAGGCCTACCGGTGGTTCGACCGCTCGCTGCTCGTCGAGATCTTCGTCGGCCAGGTCTTCGCCTACATCGACCATTCGTTCATCGCCACGTGGGGCTTCCTGATCTGCGTCGCGCTGCTGATCAGCGTGCGCTTCATGGAGCGCGAGGAACGCCGGCTGCAACAGGAGCGTGGCGGCGCGGCGGTCCCGCTCGGCGAGTCCGGCACAGCGGGCGGCGGCCCGGCTACGCCGCGACCGGCTGGCGCGTCCGCGCCCTGAGCACGGCCACCGCCCCGTCGCCCGGGCTGAACGTGATGCTGCGCCGGCGCGTCGGCTCGGCGGCCCCGGCCGTCGCGGCCAGGTCGTGCTGGGCGAGGACGGCGCGCAGCACGATCTTCATCTCGAGCAGAGCGAAGCTCGCGCCGAGGCAGCGCCGGCGCCCGCCGCCGAACGGGATCCAGGTGTAGGTCCCGGGTGGCTCGTCCAGGAAGCGCTCGGGGCGGAAGGCGTAGGGGTCGGGGTAGATCGCCGGGTCGTGGTGGATCAGGTACGCGTTGGCGACCAGGCACACGTCCTCCGGGTAGTCCCAGCCGCCGATCTTGACGGGCTGCCTGACGTACCGCGGGGCGGCGTTGCCGAGCACCGGCCGCCGCCGTAGCGACTCGTGGATCGTCGCGGTGAGGTAGTCGTCTTCGTCGCCGTCGCGGACCTCGTCGGCGAGACGGTCCAGCACCGCGGGGGTGCGGACGAGCCGCTCGAAGGTCCAGGCGAGCTGTGACGCCGTGGTCTCGTGGCCGGCCACGAGCAGCGTCATGAGCTCGTCGCGCAGCTCCTGGCGCGACATCGGCGAGCCGTCCTCGTGGCGTGCCTCGAGCAGCATCGCGAGCACGTCGTCGCGGTCGCCTGGGTCCTCGCGGCGCTCGTCGATCAGCTCGAAGATCAGGGCATCGGCCTCCGCGCGCAGCGCCATCAGGCGCGCCCACGGCCCGCGGTCGCCGCCGAGGCCCTTCTGGGCCGGCAGCAGCGAGAACGGCTTCGTGCCGAGCGAGAGGATCCTCGTCAGCCGCTCGCGCAGGAGGTCGAGCCGCGGCCCGGGGTCCAGCCCGAAGACCGCGCGCAGGATCACCTCGAGCGTCAGCGACTGCAGCCGCGGGTGCAGCGCGACCGGCGCGTCCAGCGGCCACGACTCGGCCTCGCGCCGCGACACCTCCTCCATCAGGTCGGACAGGCGCTGCATCTTCTCGCCGTGGAACGCGGGCAGCATGAGCTTGCGCTGCTCGAGGTGCTCGCCCTCGTCGAGCAGGATCACCGAGTTGCGCCCGAGCACCGGCTCGAGGATCCGCGCGCCCTCGCCCGGATGGAGCACGTCGGGCGGGGCTGTGAACATCTCCTTGACGTCGTCCGGGTCCGCCAGCATCACGAACGGCACCTGGCCGAGGAGGCGGACCGTGAACCGGCTGCCGTAGCGGGCGCGGGCCCCTTCCAGGAACGAGATCGGCCGCGCCCACCAGCCGAGCGTCTGGATCGACTTCGGCTGGCGCGGCCCGGGCGGCAGTGTCGCTGGCGCGGATGACACGGTCCCTCACGGCGCAGCCTATGCGCTCGCGTCGGCCGCGGGTGTGCGGCCCGACACAGGTGGCTCGCGGCCAGCGCCGCGAGCGCGATCAGGAGGCCTTCTGCAGCTCGCCCGGGACGGGCGCGTGGGTGGGCGTGGGGCGCGCGGCGCGCGCCGGGCGTCGGCGCAGCAGCAGGAAGGGCGCGCTGATGCCGACGGCGATCAGGACGCCGGCGGCTCCGAGCAGGATGTCGAGTGGACTGAACATGAGGTCGCCTGTACAGAGGTTCGGCTGCCCGTCTGCTTGCTTGACAAACGCCCCGCCGAACGGACGCATTACCGGCGGCCGCATCGGCCCCCGCAACATCAGCCCACAACACGGGGCGTCGCGCAACGCTTCGATCCCGGTCAGATGGGCGACACGCCCGTTCTTACGATCGCCTTAGACGACTCCACGGTTCGTCTTACGACCGCCCACGACGCTGCGCCGCATCAGCCCACTCGCCACCGCGCCCGCCTTCTCCGCGATCTTCGAGCGCCACGAGCGCGAGCTGCGAGCGCATGCCCGCCGCCTCGTGGGATGTCAGCAGAGCGACGACGTCGTGCAGCAGGCGATGCTCAAGGCATGGGCCTCGCTGCGCGCCGGCGCCGAAGTGTCCGACGTGCGGGCGTGGCTGCACCGCATCGTCCACAACGCGGCACTGGACGCGCTGGCGAATCGCCGCGGCGACGAGGCCCAGCTCACCGAGGCTGTTGGCGAGGGCGTGCCGACCCAGGAGCGCGCGATCCAGCGCTTCGAGGTCCGGCGCGCGCTGGCCGCCGTCGCGGGCCTTCCGGGCACCCAGCGCCGCGCGATCACGCTGACCGCGATCGAGGGCCGCAGCGGCCGCGAGGCTGCGCGCACGCTCGGCGTGAGCGAGGGCGCCCTGCGCATGATGGTCCACCGCGCGCGCTCGCACCTTCGCGCGGCCGCCGGCGCGCTGGTGCCCGTCCCGCTGCGCGGCTGGCTCGCGAACCTCCTCGAGTCGCCGGCGGTGTCGCGGCTGGCCGAGGCCCGCTGCGGTGCCGGGCTCGCCGCCGCGGCGACCCAGGCGGTCGCCCTCGTCGGCATCACGGGCGCCACGGTCACCGGCACGAGCCTGCTCTCGCATTCCCATCCCCGTACACCCGCGCGCCCCTCCCCCGCCGCGCCGGTGCGCGACCCCACCGTGACGCCGGGCCGGATCGGCGCCGCGGTGGCGCCGTCGGGTCGCCGCGTCCGCCTCGCCCTGCCCGCGGGCGCGGCGCCCGACCGAGCGCCACGCTTCGACGGGCGCGCCGACCGTGCCGGCGGGCCGCGCGATTCCGGGAGCCGCCGGCCCGATCGCAGCGGCGGGAGCGACGGAGACGGCCCGCCGACGCGCACCGGCACGGCGGGCTATGGGCAGCGGAGCCGGCCGGCCGGCTCTGCGCCCGCGGCGCGATCGGCGGACGCTCGGGACGCCGGCGGCGCCATCGCCACAGCCACGAGCAGCACGAGCTCCCCCGCCGGCCCGACGGGCGACCTCCACGCACGCGCGCCCGAGGGCGGCGCTGCGTGACAAATCCCGCGGGTCCCGGTCTTCACCCGCGCCATGTCACCCAACCGAAGGAGACTCGAGATGGCGAACGCACGGAAGTCGCTCACCGTGATCGTGGCGTCGCTGGCGCTCGCGATCGGCGGCGCGGGCGCCGCCTGGGCCTGCACCGGCGGCAACAACCCGTCGGGGACGCAGACCGGCACGACCACCACCGGCACGACGACCACGGGCACGACCACGAGCGCCAGCGCGTCCGCGCGTGCACGCGCCGCCCGTCGGGCCCGCGCTCGCGCTCGGCGCGCGGCCGCGCGCCGAGCGGCCGGCCTTTCCTCCTGACGTACCCGGGAGGGGTTCACGGATGACGGGGGCCGCCTGCGGGTGGCCCCCGTCACCGTGCCGTGGATACGCTCGCAGCGATGGCCGGCCGCCGCTGGGTCAACCCGCCGCAACTGCGCTCGGTCGAGCGCGAGCCGGGGGAGCGGCACGCCACCTTACGTCTACGCCCACTTCGTCGTCTATCTCGGGCTGGCCGCCGTCGGGCCGGGCACGCTGCTGGCGATCGAGGCGGCCAACGACTCGGCGCTTCCCGCCGGCGCGCGGGCCGCGCTGTGCGGAGGGACCGCGCTGTACCTCCTGGGGCTGTGTCTCGTCGCCGCGCCGACGCGCCGCTCGCCAAGCGGGCGCCGGCGGATCGCCGCGCGCTGCATCGCCGCCGCGGCCGCGGTGGCGATCGCGTTCCTGGGCGCGGCGATCCCGCCCTGGACGACCGTGGTGCTGCTCGCGGCCGTCGCCGTCAGCGACCTGGTGTACGAGCTGGTCGCGGGCGGCGACCCGTCGGATCCCGCGGTGTCGCCGCTGGACCTGCCCGAGCGCGCGTAGGGCTACCCCGACACGAAGTCGGGCGTCGTCCAGATGCGCTTGGAGAGGTAGTCCTTGACCTTGACGATGTAGTCGCGCTGGCCCTGGTTGTTCCAGGGATACGGGTTGAAGTGCGCGCCGATGGACATCCAGTCCTGGCCGGCGGTGTAGCCGTTGGCGGTCATGCCCGGGCCCCACTGCGCCGCGTAGCCGTCGTAGTAGAAGCGGATGTTGGCCCCGTAGAGGTCGAGGTTGAAGGTGGTGGACTTCCAGCGCAGCGGCTCGGAGCCCGGGTTGAGCGAGCCGTCGGGCCGCCAACGATCCTGGGCGAGGCCGAGCGACTCGTAGCAGCGCGGGCCGCCGCCGGGGCAGGAGAAGGCGGGGAACGCGCCGGGGTCGGACTGCGGCGTCAGGTCTCCCATCGCGCTCTGGCGCCACCACGACTCGACCGCCATCTGCGCGCGGACGACATCCTCGGGGATCCCCCACTTGTGCGCCGTCCACTGGATGAGGTCGTCGGTGGACGGGTTGGCGAGCCTGGAGCGGCCCGTGACGTAGCGCCGCAGCGGGTTGAAGTACGACTCGGCCTCGCCGTAGCTGTTGTGCGCGGCGTGGAAGGGCGCCAGTTCCGCGTCCGAGGGGACGTAGGCATCGGCGGCGGCATTGGCCGCGCGGAGCTCCGGGCGGTGGGTGACGAGCGCCGCCGCCGCGGCGTCGGACAGCGGCGCGGCGCGCACCGGCGCCCAGGTCGTCTGCGGGCCGGCCGGCCCGGACCCGCGCGCCGCCACCGTGAACGCGCGCCGCGCGGGGGTGCGATCCGCGCGGCCGCGCCGATCGATCGCGCGCACGGCGAACCGGTGTCGTCCGGCATTCAGCCCGCGGTAGACGATGGGCGAGCGACAGCCGCGGAAGCGGCGGCCGTCCAGCGAGCACTGGAACCGGGCCCGCCGCACGCTGGCGGCGAACGAGAAACGGACGCGCGCGCCCGCCGCGACCATGACCCGGGTCGCCGGGCCGGCGGTGATGCGCGTCTGCGGACGGTGCACGGTGCGCGCCCACTTGCCCGCGGCCAACGCCGGGAGCGCAAGCGGGCACAGCGCGCACGCCGCGGCGCAGATGATCCGTGAACGCCGCATCGTCGATCACAGTAGGGATCGACGGCGTCAGCGCAACGGTTGAGCCCGCGCTCCCGTAGTCTGGGCCGCGCGTTGACCGGCGCGCTCCTGCATGCATGCACGGTGGTGACGCGGCGCTACCTCGCGCACGCGCGCGTGCTGGCGGAGTCGTTTCGCGAGCACCATCCCGGCGCGGCCTTCAGCGCGTTGGTGGTCGACCACGTCGACGACGGGGTCGATCCGGCGACCGAGACCTTCGCGCTCCTGGACCCCGACGCGATCGGGATGGACCGGCGCGAGCACCGGCGCATGGCGGCGATGTACGAGCCGGGCGGCCTCGTCAGCGCGATGCGCTCGGCGGCGCTGCGGCACCTGCTGGACCGCGGCGCGCAGACGGCAATCCATCTCGACGCCGACATCGAGGTGTTCGACACGCTCGAGCGCGCCGCCGCGCCGGCGCGCGACGGTCGAGTCGTCCTCACCCCTCACGTCACCCGCCCGGCGCCCCCGGACTACGAGCGCGCGTTCCTCGATCACGGCATCTACAACGGCGGGTTCCTCGCGGTCGGCGCGGGCGCGCGGCCGTTTCTGGATTGGCTCACGAGCCGGGTGGCGCGGGACTGCATCCTCGCCCCCGAGGAGGGGCTCGTCTTCGGGCAGCGCTGGCTCGACTTCGTCCCCGGGCTGTTCGACCACCACGTGCTGCGCGACCCGGGGTGCAACGTCATGAGTTGGAACCTCCACCAGCGCGACGTCGAGTGGACCGGCGGGGGCTATCTCGTCGATGGCGTCCCGCTGCGCTTCTTCCACTTCTGCGGCGGCTTCGACCCGCACCGGCCCGACCGGCTCGCGGCCCGGCCGGACGTGCCGTGGATGGACCTCGCGGCCACCGGCGCTGTGCGCCGGCTCTGCGATCGCTACGCCCAGCGCCTGCTGGCGGCGGGGTACGACGAGGCGATGGCGACGCCGCACGGCTACGCGACCCTTGCGGACGGCACGGAGATCGACGCCATCGCGCGAGCCGCCTACCGGCACGCCCTGATCGAGGCGGAGCGCGGCGGCCTCCCCGAGCCGCCGAACCCGTTCTGGCCCGGTGAAGAGGCGGCGTTCCTGGCCTGGCTGGCCGCACCGAACGGCCGGCGCGCGGGGGTGTCGCCCTACCTGCGCGCGCTCTGGGGGGCGCGGGAGGACCTGCGCGCCGCCTTCCCCGCGGTTCCCGGGCCCGACACGTCGGGGTATCTCGACTGGGTCCATGCGGAACCTGACAACGCGACCTCGATCCCGCGTGCGGTCCTGGACGCGGCCCGGTGAGCCGACGGGTCCTGATCCTCGGAAGCGGCGTGTTCGCCGAGGAGGTCGCGGACCTCGTCGCCGACTGCCCCGACCTCGAGCTCGCCGGCTTCGTCGAGAACCTCGACCGCGAGCGCTGCGGGCGGCGCATCGCCGATCGGCCCGTCCTCTGGGTCGACGAGATCGCCGAGCTGGCCACGACCCACGGCGCCGTGTGCGGCATCGGCACGAACCGGCGCAGCGAGTACGTCGACCAGGTCGCGCGACTCGGGATGGGCTTCGTGACCGTGCACCACCCGCGGGCGCACGTCGCGCCGACCGCCGAGATCGGGCCCGGTGGGATCCTCGGCGTCAACAGCGTGCTCGCGGCGCGGGCGCGCGTCGGCGAGCACGTGATCGTCAATCGGGGAGCATCGATCGGGCACCACACGACGGTCGGCGACTACGTGACGATCGCGCCGGGCGCAAACGTGGCCGGCCTCGTCACCATCGGGTCGGCATCGTGGATCGGCATCGGCGCGACCGTCATCGACCGCATCACGATCGGCGCCGGCGCGGTCGTCGCGGCGGGCGCGGTCGTCACCCGGGACGTCCCGGACAACGTGCAGGTCGCGGGCGTCCCGGCGCGCGAGGTCAAGACCGGCGTGCACGGGCGCTGACCGCGCGCTCGCCCGCCAGCGCGCCGCGCAGCGCCTCCACGACGCCGTCCTGATCGGCGGGCGTGACCTTCGGCGAGAGCGGCAGGCTCAGCGTCCGCCGCGAGATGTCGCCGGCCACCGGGAGGTCGGCCGGATCGACGCCACAGCTGTCGCGGTAATGCGGGTGCAGGTGCAGCGCCACGTAGTGCACACCGACGCCGATTCGCCGCCGCGTCATCGCCTCGAGCAGCTCGTCGCGCGCGAGCGTCGCGTCGGGGTCGAGCAGGACCGAGTACAGGTGCCGCGCGTGCCGCACGTGGGCCGGCCACGGCGCGGGCGTCGCGAGCGGCAGCCCCGCCAGCAGAGCGTCGTAGCGCTCCCAGAGCTCAGCCCGGCGGTCGATCCAGCCGTCCAGGCGCGGCAGCTGGTGCAGCCCGATCGCCGCCTGCAGATCCGTCAGGTTGAGCTTGAAGCCCGGCTCCTCGACGGTGTAGTGGCGGAACCCTTCGTCCGCGAAGCGCTCCCAGGCTCCCGCGCTCAGGCCGTGCATCGCCAGGCGCTCGACCCGCGCCGCGAGCGCCGGGTCATCGGTGGCGAGCGCCCCACCCTCCCCGGTCGTGACGTTCTTCGTCGCGTGGAAGGAGAAGCACGTCGGGTTGCCGTGGGTTCCGATCCTGCGCCCCTCCCACTCCGCCCCCAGCGCGTGCGCGGCGTCCTCTACGACGGCGAGTCCGTGCTCGTCCCGCAGCGCGTTCACGCGGCCCAGGTCGACCGGGCGGCCGGCGAGGTGCACGACCACCAGCGCCCGCGTCGCGTCGGTGATCGCCCGCTCGGCCGCATCGAGGTCGATCAGGCCGGTGGCCGGCTCGCTGTCGACGAGGACGGGGCGTGCGCCGGCGAGCTCGACGGCCGCGGCCGAGGCGGCGAACGTCATCGTGGGCACCAGCACCTCGTCGCCGGGGCCGACGTCCAGCGCGCGCAGCGTCAGCAGCAGCGCCGCCGTGCAGGAGGAGACGCAGCGCACGTGCTCGACGCCGACGTAGCCCTCGAGCATGCGCTCGAAGCGCGCGACCTTCGGCCCCGTGCCGATCCAGCCCGAGCGCAGCGAGTCGACCACCTCGTCGATCTCCGCCTGCTCGATCAGCGGGCTGCCGAAGACGAGGAATTCCTTGCGCGCCACGGGCCGGCGAGCATAGTCGTCGACCGCCGTGAGCATTTCGTGAGACCCTTAGACTCCAATACGCGTCATGGGTCACGGACGCACCCGATACGCCATGATGGCCGCGGCAGCGGTCGTGCTCCTGCTGTGCCTGGTCCCCGGGAGCGCCCGCGCCGCGTTCGGGAACTTCACGGTCACGTCGAACGCTGACACGGGCGGAACCTGCCCGACGCCGTCGACCTGCGCCTCGCTGCGCCAGGCGATCAACAGCGCGAACGCCACCGTGAACGTTCTGAGTGAGGTGGACACGATCGGCTTCAGCTCCCCCGGGTCCACGATCGCCGTGTCCGGCCAGCTGCCGCCGATCAGCGGCCCGACATCGATCTCGGGGTTCTCGACCCGGCTCGATGGCGCGGTCGCCGGCGCGGGCGTCGACGGGCTGCAGCTCTCAGCGGGCGCCAGCGCCAGCACCATCTCCGCCCTGACGATCACCGGCTTCAAGGGGTCCGGCATCGACATCAGCGGCGCCGACAACGTGCGCCTCGGCGGCCTGAACATCGGCACGACCTCCAACGGGGACACCGGGCTGGGCAACGGCGGCAACGGGATCACGATTCACGCCGCCGCCACGGGCACGCGCGTCGGCGACGTCGTGTCCCCGGGTGGCAACCTGATCGCCGGCAACGGCGGCGACGGGATCAACGTCGACGCGACCAGCACCCCCACGGCCATCTTTGGCGACACGATCGGGCTGAGGAACCCCACCAACGTCGTGGTGGGCAACGGCGGCGACGGCGTCGACCTGACGGGACCGTCCAACGTCATCGGGGATCCCACCCCGGGCGCGAGCAACTCGATCGCGGGCAACGGCGGCTTCGGCGTACGCATCACCGGTCCCTCCGCCGGCGGCACCACGATCAAGTCCAACATGATCGGCCTCGACATCTTTGGGAGCCGCGGGGTCGGCAACGCGGGCGGCGGCATCCGGATCAACGACGCCGACAACACCGTCATCGGCGGATCCGCGTCCGGTGAGGGCAACACGATCTCGGCGAACGGCAACGACGCCATCTTCATGTCGAACGGGGCCACCGGGAACCGCATCCTCGGCAACCGCATCGGCACCGATTCCGACGGCGCGGAACTGCGCCCGAACGACGGCAACGGCATCAACGTCAACAGCTCGCCCGGCAACGTCATCGGCGGCTCGGCGCCGGGCGCCGGCAACGTGATCGCGAGCAACCTCGGCAACGGCATCGACCTCGAGAACACCCCGTCCAGCAACAACGTCATCCAGGGCAACCGCATCGGCACGAACGCGGCGGGGACGCTCGCGCTCCCCAACGAGGCGGGCATCACGGCCGAGGGCAGCAACATCATCGGCGGCTCGGGTCCCGGCGAGGGCAATCTCGTGTCGGGCAATCTCCGCGAGGGAATCCAGGTGGCCGCCAACGGCACCTCCAGCGTGCTGGGCAACGTGGTCGGCCTCAACGCCGCCCGGACCGGCGCCATCCCCAACGGCCAGGAGGGCATCGACGCCGATCAGGTCAATGCGACGATCGGCGGCCCCGGCGGTGCAGCCAACATCGTGGCCTTCAACCTCGGGCCGGGGATCCGCGTGGAGCAGAGCACCATCGTCGTCGCCGAGAACTCGCTCTTCTCCAACGGTGGGTTGGGGATCGACTTCGACCCGGCCGGGGTCACGACCGGGACGCCTCAGCCGCTCCCCGCCCTGACGGCCGCGCTTGCGTCCGGCGGCCAGACCATCGTTCGCGGCACCGTCGCGAGCACCGCCAACAGCGCCGTCACGCTGCGGTTCTCCTCCAGCCCGGACTGCGACCCCTCGGGGTTCGGTGAGGGGAAGACTCCGCTCGGCGCTGCCACCGTCACCACCGACGCGGCCGGCAACGCGAGCTTCGACGTCACGCTCCCGGCGGCGACGTCGCTAGGCCAGCCCGTGACCGCCACCGCGACCGGCCCCGCGGGCACCTCGGAATTCTCCGCCTGCCGCGTGGTCGAGGCACCGCCCCCGGCCAAGGTGGCCCCGCCGGCCCCGCTGAAGCCGGCGGTGACGGCCCTGACCCAATCGGCCTCCCGGTGGCGGCTCGGCAGCGCGCTCGCCAAGCTGACGAAGGCCAAGCCGCCCGTGGGCACGACCTTCTCGTTCAAGCTCAACGAGGCCGCGTCTGTGCGGCTGGACTTCGCGCAGCGCACGACGGGCCGCAGGGTGGGCCGGCGCTGCGTCGCGCAAACCCGCGGCAACCGGCGGAAGCCCAGGTGCACGCGCACGATCGCCGCGGGCACGCTGAGCCTCGCCGGTCATTCGGGGACGAACCGGGTCCGCTTCCAGGGCCGCCTGTCGCGGACGAAGCGGCTGAAGCCGGGCGCCTACACCGTGTCGGTCACCGCGACGGCCTCAGGGCTTCGTTCCGTTTCCCGCTCCTTGACCTTCACGATCGTCAAAGGCTGAGACGCTCGCCCCCCGGCGGGCCTCGGCGTCCCCCTCGCCGTCGGCCGGGAAGTCCGCCGCCGCCTCCTCGGAGATGGCCTGAAGTCGCTCCCCGAGCTTGAGCGTGCTCTCCACGATCCGGCGGCGCTCGACCCAGATCTCGTCCGTCGCCGCGTCCAGCGCGCGCACGTGCGCGTCGGCCTCGGAGCGCAGGCGGGCGGCCTCGCGCTCGGCCTCCTTCCGGCGCTCCTCCGCGCGCGTGCGCGACTGCAGGGTGATCTCGTCGGCGGTCTCGCGGGCGTTCTGGAGGATGCCGGCCGTCTCCGCCCGACGCGGTCCAGCGCGCGCTTGACCGCGGCCCGCGGCGAACGCGACGCGTGCAGCTCGGCGACGATCTCCGTCACGCGGCGGACGTAGTCGTCGACCGAGCGGCGGTCGTACCCGCGGAACGCCCCCGGGAAGGACGGACTGCCGATCTCCGCGACCGGGTCCTCGCTCGGATCGAGCGCGATGAACTCCGCCGTCTCGGTGCTCACGGGCGGCAGCTGCGTGGTCTCGTCCTCGGGGCCCGGCTTGCCGTCGGTGCCTTCGGGTCGTCCCATGGTTCCCTCCTGTCGTAGGACTGCCGAGGTTCGGGTGTACCCCCTCTGACGCCCCTGGCACGTGGCATGTGGCCGCCGGCGCTTTGGGTTCGCGCCGCTGCCGCCGCCTAGCCGTCGCGCGCGGTGATGCGATCGAAGGCGACGGCCTCGCCGGACTCGCTGTCCGGATAGACGACGTACACGGTCGGCGGGCCGCCGAACCAGGCCGAGGTCTCGCCCTCGCCGACGTACACGCCCTCGCGGGCCGACCCGTCGGCCTGCATCACCCAGATGGGCTGGCCCTTCTTGAACGGCCCGTCGCCGATCGCCATCGGTCAAGCATAGGGCGCCCCGGCTACCGGCAGGGAAGCGCGGCCAGCCGCGCGCGGTAGCCCCGCATTGTGCGCGGCCGCATGTCGTCGTGGACCTGGCGACGCAGGCGCCGGACGCGCTCGTGGTGATACGGCGACGACAGCGCCTCGGCGTGGCCGATGACGTTGGCGATGGAAATGCCGTACCGGCAGCGCAGCCAGGCGGTGAGCGCCAGGGACGCGCGCAGCTCGCGCGCATTGCCGACCACGTCGCGGTCGCTGGAGCCGGTGTGCTCGATCCCGATCGACGTGTAGTTCATGCCGACGACGTGACGGCACATGAGGTCGAGCGGCACGAACTGGTAGATCGTCCCGTCGGAGTCCACGAGGAAGTGCGCGCACGTCCGCGGGAGCTCGTGCAGCTCGGAGTCGGGCCGGTCGACCGCGAAGATCCGGTAGGTGGCGCGCGCGGTCGGCTCGTCGGTGTAGTGCTCGATGATCACGCGCGGGTTGACCAGCCGATAGGTCGACAGGCCGTAGTGGCGCCGCGCGTACGCCGCCATCTCGTTCTTGCGCCGCTGGGGGAACGGAATCCACCAGTCGACGATGCGCGGGCGCGGCGGGCTTTCAGCTTGTCGTGTCGGACGTGTCGCCGCGGTCGGGATCGACGTCGTGGGCGAGTGCGCCGCCGCAACGGTGGCCGCTGGAGGCTGCGCGCGGCTGACGTCGTCGACCGTGCCGGCCTGCCCGCAACCGACCGCCGCCAGCCCGACGGCCACGGTGAGGACTCCAGTTGCGCGAGCACACCGCACGGCCGTGGACGCTAGCGCGCGCTGCGGGACACTCGCGCCGGCTCCTACCGAACGCATACCGGGTCCGGCCGGAACACATCCCGGCGCCGGGGAGGGTTGCCGTCGACATGACGCCGCGGCCCGACCAGCGCCGTTCCCCCCGGATCCTCGAGCTGCCGACCGGGAAGACGATCGAGGTGTCCTACTTCAGCGCCGACCCGGCGACGCGCCGGCGACGCGGACCTTCCGCGCCCGCGCTCGATCTGCACCGCTGCCCCCGTTGCGCGTCGGACCTCGTCTACCCCACGGACTGGGACGACGCCGGCGACCGCGCCTACGTGCTGACCCTGCGCTGCCCCAACTGCGAGTGGACCGAGGTCTGCACGCACGACTGGGAGACGGTCCAGCGCCTCGACGAGGAGCTGGATCGCGGCGAGCGCGCGGTCATCCACGACCTCGGCGCGGTGACACGCGCCAACGTCGAGGAGGACTTCGACCGCTTCATCGCGGCCCTGCACGCCGGCCACGTCTGGCCGATGGACTTCTAGAACTCCTCTCGCTGGACTGGGACGACCCTGACCGGATCGGCCCCCCGGTTCAGCGCCTGCGCCGGCGGCGCGACCGCTGCGGCTGCTGCGGCCGCTGCGGCCGCCGCGAACCGCCGCCGTTGGAGCGCGGGCCGGTGTGATCCGCGCGGTCGATCGCGAGCCCGGAGCGCTCGAACTCGCGCTTGAGCCCGAGCGCGACGGCCATCCGCGCGGCGTCGCGGGCCTCGTCCGGCAGCACGAAGGTGATGCCCACCCCGGCGCGGCCGGCGCGGCCGGTGCGGCCCACGCGGTGGGTGTAGCCGTCGTCGTCCGCCGGGGCGTCGAAGTTGATGACGTGGGTGATGCCCTCGACGTCGATGCCGCGCGCGGCGACGTCGGTGGCCACGAGCGTGTCGATCCGCCCCGCCTCGAAGCGGGCGAGGGCCTTCTCGCGCTGCGCCTGGGACTTGTTGCCGTGCATCGCGGCCGCCTCGACCTTGCGGCCACGGAGGCGCTTGACGAGGCGGTCGGCCCCGCGTTTGGTGCGGACGAACACCAGCGTGCGGGCGTCGTCGGAGCCGTCGAGCTCGCGCACGAGGCGGTCGAGCTTGGCCGTGTGCTCAACGGCGACGAAGCGATGCTCGATGTCGGGGGCGCGCTCGGGCGGCGGCGCGTGCTCGTGGCGGCGGGCGTCGCGCGTGTAGACGTCCGCGATGCGGCCGACCTCGCCGTGGAGGGTGGCCGAGAAGAAGAGCGTCTGGCGCTTGCGCGGCGTCGCGGCGACGATCCGGTCGACGGCGGGGCGGAAGCCCATGTCGAGCATGCGGTCGGCCTCGTCGAGCACCAGGATCCGCACGCGGTCGAGCGTCAGGGCGCCGCGGTCGAGCAGGTCGATGAGGCGGCCCGGGGTGGCCACGACGATGTGGGCGCGGCGGGCGTTGCGGGCCTGCTTCTCGAGGCCGACGCCGCCGTACACCGCGGCCACCGAGAGCGCGCGGGCGTGGGCCACGGCGCGCGACTCCTCGACGATCTGCGAGGCGAGCTCACGCGTGGGAGCGAGGACGAGCGCGGCCGGACGGGGCTCGTCGGCCTCGACGCGGTCGGCGATGGGAACGGCGAAGGCGAGCGTCTTGCCGGAGCCCGTGGGGGACTTGGCGAGGACGTCGCGGCCGGCCAGCACGTCGCCGATGACGAGGCGCTGGATGGCGAAGGGGGTGGTGAAGCCGCGGGAGGCGAGCGCCTCGCACACGGGCTTGGATACGCCGAGATCGGCGAACGTTTGGGACATCTGTGTTGTGACTCCTTTTTCGCGGCGTCAGGCCGCGGGGGAACGGGAGATTCGACTGGCCCGAACCGCGCAGGAGCGCACACTCAGAACAAAGAACCTCACGGACGAGCGAGCCGCCCGTGGCCAGCACGGTAGCAGGCGGCGTCCGTTAACCCCTGCGTACGGTGTACGTCAAGCGGTAACCGTCGTTGCCCTGCACCCCGTCCCCGAAGGTGATCGGCCCCGAGCCCGCGAACCCGCGCGTCGTGGCGACCGCGCGGCTGGTGTGGGTTCCGAGAGCCGCGCTCGCGGAGCGGTAGTTGTCGAGGATCGTGCCGGTGTCGTCGTTGGCGAGCTGGAACTCTTCGCGGTTGACCGGGCAGGGCCGGACGATCGGGACGACCTCCCCGTTGACGACCTGCTGGCTGGGCTCGTCGCACTCGCGGCCGTGGACGAGGAGGCTCACTCCCCGCCCGCGCGGCACCTCGATCGTCACCGTGCGGTTGAGCCGCAGGCGCTGGCCGTCGCTGACCGAGGCCAGCCCCGGCGCCCAGTCGTTGAGCAGCTTCCAGTACCCGTTGATGTCCACGTAGAGGTTCCACAGGCCGGGCCGGGGTGCGGTGCCCATGGGCAGCGGGTCGGCGTGGTTGACGACCAGGGTGCCGAGTGTGATCTTCAGTCGGGTCGGCGCGGGGCGCTGCCGGCCCGACCAGCCCACGTAGAAGCTCTTGCCGTAGCGCCGCGCGGCGGCGTTCCCGCCCCGAGCCGACACGGTCACCGCCAGGCCATTGCCCAGGACGCGGACGCGCTCGGACGCGGCGCTCCCGCTCACCATCCTCGTCGTCCTGTAGGTGAGGCGCGCGCTCCGAGAGGGCTTGGGCGGCGCGGGCACGAAGAAGCTGTACCGGCCGCTCAGCGGCTGCCGGATGTTGGAGGGGGTCTGTATGCAGGTCCGCAGGTCGGGCCCGAATACGTCGGGGGCGATCGGCTGATGCGTCCGCGCGCACTCCTCGACGGCGTGCGCGATGTTGCCGTCGTTGGAGATGAAGACGTCGGTCTGGCTCTCGTTGCCCCGGGTCCGGTACGGCGCGCGGCGTGTGACCGCGATCCCGTTGAGCGGGTGGAACTCGGTGTGCTCGCCGGTCGTCCGGTCGCCGGTCGTGAAGTGCCCGCAGTCCCAGATCCACGAGCCCCACAGCTTCACCCGGTCGCCCTCCGTCGGCCAGGCGAAGAACGGCAGCGTGCCGCTCTCCCATTCGAAGTGCAGCCGGCGGAACTCCTCACCGGGCGCGTCCGCGTCGCGCGAGAAGTTGCTCGTGCCCAGGGCGGCGCTGCCTCCGAGCAGGTAGCGGTACTGCGGGTCGGGCACGAGGTTGGAGTTGAAGTCGTACCACCGGTGCTCACCCGGGGCGTCGTCCTTGGCCGCGTGGGTGATGAGGGCGATGCCCTCGGCCACGCGGATCGACGGGTCCCGGTACACGTACACCCACTCCGGGCTCTTGAGGAAGAGTTGGTTGATGACCGCCCGCTGGCAGCCGTCGCGGAGCGGCTGGTCGGGAGAGGTTGGCTGGGCCGAGCTTCGCGCCGAAGCGGCGGCGGCGAAGATCAGGGCGCCGGCAAGCAGCGCACACACGACTCGGGACAGGGCGCGCACCACGAGACGCAGCCTAGCCCCGCGGGCGCATGAACGCGACCTCGCGTCAGTCCGCGCGCTTGCCGGCGCGAGCGAGCTTCTGGCGCGCGGTGGCGCCGAGCTCCAGCTTGCGCAGACGCACCGCGTCGGGCGTGACCTCGACGCACTCGTCGGTGCGGATGAACTCCAGCGCGCGGTCGAGCGAGAGCTGGTGGTGCGGCACGAGGCGTACCGTGTCGTCGGACCCGGCCGCGCGCACGTTGGTCTGCTTCTTCTCCCGCACGGCGTTGACGTCGAGGTCCTCGGCGCGGGCGTTCTCGCCCACCACCATCCCCTCGTAGACGTCCTCGCCGGGGCCGACGAACAGCTGCCCGCGCTCCTGGAGCTTCATCAGGGCGAAGTGACCGGTCTGACCGGTGCGGTCGGCGACGAGGCTCCCGGTCGGGCGCGTCTTGATCTCGCCCTGCCACGGCGCGTAGCCCTCGAACACCGAGTGCAGGATGCCCGAGCCCCGCGTCTCGGTGAGGAACTCCGTGCGAAAGCCGATCAGGCCGCGCGCGGGCACCACGTACTCCAGCCGGGCCCAGCCGTTTCCGTGGTTGACCATCTCCTCCATGCGGCCCTTCCGCAGGGCCAGCAGCTGGGTGGTCGCACCGAGGAAGTCCTCGGGAACGTCGATCGCCAGGCGGTCCATCGGCTCGTGCACGCTCCCGTTGACCTCACGCGTGACCACCTGGGGCTTGCCGACCGTGAGCTCGAAGCCCTCGCGGCGCATCGTCTCGACCAGCACCGCGAGCTGGAGCTCGCCGCGGCCCTGGACCTCCCAGGTGTCGGGCCGCTCGGTCTCCTCCACGCGGATGGCGACGTTGCCGACGAGCTCGGCCTGGAGGCGGTCGAAGACCTGGCGGGCGGTCAACCGCGATCCCGAGCGGCCGGCGAGCGGCGACGTGTTGATACCGATCGTCATCGCCAGCGCCGGCTCCTCCACGGACACCGGCCGCAGCGGCCGCGGATCGGCCGTGTCGGCGATGGTGTCGCCGATCGTGATCTCGGGGATGCCGGCGATCGCGATGATCTCGCCGGGTCCGGCCTCCGCGGCCTCCACGCGCGCCAGCCCTTCGGTCACGTAGAGCTCGGCGACCTTCACCGCCTGCACCTCGGCGCGCTCGTGCCGGCACCAGGCGACCTCCGCGCCCCGGCGCACGGTGCCGTTGTGCACGCGGCAGAGCGCGAGCCTGCCGACGTAGGGATCGGCGTCGAGGTTGGTGACCAGCGCCTGGAGCGCCGCCGCGTCGTCGAACTCGGGGGGCGGAATGCGCTCCAGGAGGAGCTCGAAGAGGGGGCGCAGGTCCGCTCCCTCGACGCGCTCCTCCAGCGACGCCCACCCGGCCTTCGCGTTGGTGTAGACGATCGGGAAGTCGATCTGCGCGTCCGCCGCGTCGAGGTCCAGGAACAGCTCGTAGACCTCGTCGACGACGTCGGCGATGCGGGCATCCGGGCGGTCGACCTTGTTGACCACGAGGATGACCGGCAGGCGCCGCTCCAGCGCCTTGCGCAGCACGAAGCGCGTCTGCGGCAGGGGGCCCTCGGAGGCGTCGACCAGCAGCAGCACCCCGTCCACCATCGTCAGCCCGCGCTCGACCTCGCCGCCGAAGTCGGCGTGGCCCGGCGTGTCGACGATGTTGAGCTTCACCGGGTCGGACCCGTCGGCGGGCGGATAGGACACGGCGGCGTTCTTGGCCAGGATGGTGATGCCGCGCTCGCGCTCCTGGTCCATCGAGTCCATCACCCGGTCGGCGACCTCCTCGTGCGCGGAGAAAACGCCGGATTGGCGCAGCATGGCGTCCACGAGCGTCGTCTTGCCGTGGTCGACGTGGGCGATGATGGCCACGTTCCGGATGTCGGTGCGGCGGGGCACGGCACTGAGGGTAGGCGCCGGTGCGTGAAGATAGGGATCGCACACCGACAGACAGGAGACGAGATGACCAGCAGTGCCGACTTCACCCCCGATGAGTGGAAGGCCGTCCTGGAGGGCCCGCCGAGCGCCGGTCTGATCGTCATCACCGCCCAGCGCGGCGGCACCTTCCGCGAGACGATCTCGATGGCGAAGGCCTACGCCGAGGCACGCCAGAACCACGGCGCCAGCGAGCTGCTCGACGAGATCGTCTCGGCCAAGCCGCACGTCGACCACACGCGCTATGGCTCGCCCGAGGAGCTGCGGCAGGCGGGCCTGCAGCGCGTGCGCGACGGCGTCGCGCAGGTCGCGGCCAAGGCGACACCGGAGGAGCTGGACGAGTACCGGCGCTTCGTGGTGACGCTGGCGGAGAAGGTCGCCAACGCGCACCGCGAGGGCGGCGAGAGCGCCGTCAGCGACGCGGAGCGCGCCGCAATCGACGAGATCCGCGAGGCGCTCGACGGGGCGGAGGGTCAATAGCCCGGTGCCCGAGGGGCTGTCCCCGTCCGAGGTCGGCAAGGAGATCGCCGAGCACGGCAAGCACGCGTCGGCGAGCCACGCCGGCCGGGACCGGCTGCTCTCGATCATCGAGGCCGTGATGCTCTCGGTCGTCGCAGTGATCGCGGCGTGGTCCGGCTACTCGGCGGCCAAGTGGAGCACGGAGTCCTCGGTCAAGCTGGCCAAGGCCGCGGCCACGCGAACGAAGGCGAACCGTGCCGACATCGAGGCGATCCAGGTCCGCACGCTGGACTCGGTGTCGTTCAACGCCGCCTTCAGTGCCCTCATCGCGCACGATTCGAAGGCGTACGCGGTCGCCGTCAAGCGCCTGCGCCCGGGCTACCGCCCGGCCTTCGACGCCTGGGTGGCGACGCATCCCGAGACGAACCCCAACGCGCCGCCCGGCCCGGCGTACATGCCGCAGTACCGGATCCCGCAGGCCGAGCAGGCCAAGGCGCTCGACCGCGAGGCCGACGGCCTCTTCAGGGAGGGCCAGTCGGCCGGGAGCACCTCGGACAAGTACATACGCATCACGGTCTTCCTCGCGACCGTGCTGTTCCTGGTCGGTATCAGCACCCACTTCCCGCGGCACTCC
Source organism: uncultured Actinomycetes bacterium (assembly GCA_963725645.1). Classification (GTDB taxonomy): domain Bacteria; phylum Actinomycetota; class Thermoleophilia; order Solirubrobacterales; family Solirubrobacteraceae; genus JALYZC01. Next base: position 285,462 of record CAVRZD010000006.1, on the reverse strand, counting down.
GGGCGCTATGGCCTGATCGCGCTCGCCTCCGTCCTGCTGGTCGTCTCAGTCGTCCAGCTGCTGAGTCTCCCCGGGCCCCCGGCCTAGCTCGGGGGGCGGCGGCGGCGGCGGCACGAGACCGGGGTCCGCGGGCGGCTCGGGGACGGCGACGGGCGGCGCGTCGGTGACGGGATCGGTCGTCTCCGGCGGGAAGCGCTCCACAGCGTCGTCGGCCACCGAGAGCATGCAGTCGGCCAGCTTGCGCGTGTCGTCGATCAACCGCGTGCGCTCGCGCCAGATGAGGTCGGCGTCGGCGTCGAGGCTGCGGCGCCGCGCCTCGGCGTCCCGCGTCGTTGCCGCGGCCTGCGACTGCGCCTCGGCCACGAGGAGGTCGGCCTGCGCGTGCGCCCGGGTGGCGATCGCGTCGGCCTTCTCGTGGGCCACGCGCAGGATCGCGGCGGTGTCGTCGCCGATCCGGTCGATCTCCTCGCGGATGGCGTGCTCGGAGGTGTGCTCGGCGCGGGCGGCGGCGAGCTCGTCCTCGAGCGCGCCGATGTACTCGTCGACGGCTTCGCGGTCGTAGCCGCGCCAGACGGTCGCGAAGCGGGGCGCCCAGGCGTCGCCGTTCTCGGCCTCGACCCCCTCCGGGATGAACTCGACGGTCTCGCCCAACCCGTCCTCGGCCTGCTTCGTGGGCGAGAACAACCGCGCAAGCCGCGCACCGAGGCCGTCCGAGTGGCCGTCGGCCGGGCGCTCGCCGCCGATCGTTTCGCTGTGGCTCATGTTCGGCTCCTTCCTGCTGGCTGCAGAACGAACAGCCTTCCCGGTGGGCGGCCGGGTTCCTGCGCCGGGCGTCGGATTGCAGACGCGCGCTGTGCGATGCTCTGGCCATGCCGAGCGATCATGCCTGGGCGCGCCTCTCCACCGGATTGGGGACGGCGGGCCTACGGGTCATGGGAAAGCTCAACGTCCCGATCTACCGCCTCAGCCGCGGGCGGCTGCTCGGGAAGGTCGGCCGCGCGCCGGTGCTGCTGCTCACGACGACGGGTCGGAAATCGGGCGAGCCGCGCACGGCGCCGGTGCTCTACCTCGCGGACGGGCCGGGCCTCGTCGTGATCGGCTCCAACGCCGGCAACGCGCGGCCGCCGGCGTGGTCGCTCAACCTCGAGGCGAACCCGGACGCCGAGATCGAGGTCCGGGGGCAGCGCCGAAGCGTGCGCGCGCGGATCGCCGAGGGCGAGGAGCGCGCGGACCTCTGGCGCAGGGCGAACGACCAGTACGGCGGCTTCGACGAGTACCGCGAGCGGACGGCGCGGCCGATCCGGGTCTTCGTGCTCGAGCCCCGCTAACGAACGAAAGGGAGGGACCATGCCCAACTCCGACGTCAACCACGCCTTCCGCCTCGCCGCGCGCCCCGTCGGGCTGCCGACGCGCGAGGCCTGGGACTACACCGAGGGTTCCGTGGACGAGCCCGGCGAGGGCGAGGTCCTCGTCAAGGTGCTCGACATCTCGCTCGACCCGGCAATGCGCGGGTGGATGAACGACACGCGCTCCTACATCCCGGCGGTCGGGATCGGCGACGTGATGCGGGCCATCGCCGCCGGGCGCGTGGAGGCGTCCAACCACCCGGACGTCGCCGTCGGCGACCACGTCACGGGACTGTTCGGCGTCCAGGAGTACGCGGTCGCCAACGGGGCCGCCGTCCTGAAGGTGGACCCCGCGGTGGCGCCGCTGCCGGTCTGGCTCAGCGCGCTCGGCATGACCGGCATGACGGCCTACTTCGGCCTGATCGACATCGGCAAGCCGCAGCCGGGGCAGACCGTCGTCGTCTCGGCCGCGGCGGGCGCGGTCGGCAGCGTCGTCGGGCAGATCGCGAAGATCAAGGAGGCCCGCGCGGTCGGGATCGCGGGCGGCGCCGAGAAGTGCGCGTACCTCGTCGACGAGCTCGGCTTCGACGCGGCCATCGACTACAAGTCGGAGGACCTCGACGCGGCGCTCTCGGAGCGCTGTCCCGACGGCATCGACGTCTACTTCGACAACGTCGGCGGGGAGATCCTGAACACGGCGCTCGCACACCTTGCCCGCGAGGCGCGGGTCGTCATCTGCGGCGCGGTCTCCCAGTACAACAACACCGGTCCGATGGACGGGCCGTCGAACTACATGTCGCTGCTCGTCAACCACGCGACCATGACGGGCTTCGTCGTCTCGGACTACGGCGCCCGCTTCGCCGAGGGGGCGGCCGAGCTGGGCGGCTGGTTCGCGGCCGGCAAGATCATCTCCCGCGAAGACGTCGTCGAGGGCCTCGAGACGTTCCCGGAGACGCTGCTCAGGCTCTTCAGCGGCGAGAACAACGGCAAGCTGGTGCTCCAGGTGGCGGACGCCTAACCGAGCGTCGGCTCAACCGAGCGCCCCGCCCCGTCCTCGTCCGTCGCCCGATGGACCCGAGTTCGGCGCATCGGCCGAGGCGCTCTGTCAACATGCCGGCCTCATCGAGGTGTCGGGAGGCGCCCGTGTTGGGGTCGAGGAGGCTCGCCGCGCCGTGCGCGGCGATCGCGATGCTGGCGAGCGGTGTGGTGGCGGCGACGGGACTGGCCGTTGCGGCGCCGGCGCGGGCGGACGTCGTCTGGCTGTGCAAGCCCGGCGTCGAGCCGGACCCGTGCCACGAGAGCCTCGCGACGACGATCCAGGCCGAGGACGGCTCCAGCCGCGTGGACGACCCGGCGCTCCCGGCCAACCCGCCGATCGACTGCTTCTACGTCTACCCGACGGTCAGCGGGCAGCAGGGGACGAACGCGGACAAGTCCAAGGACCAGGAGCAGATCGAGATCGCGCGCTACCAGGCGGCGCGGTACTCGCAGCAGTGCCGGGTGTTCGCGCCGATCTACCGCCAGCTGACCCTCGCCTCGATCTACACCGGCAGCGCCGAGCAGCGCGCCGCCGGCCGGAAGATCGCCTACGGCGACGTGCGCGAGGCGTGGCGGCAGTATCTCGCGCAGGACAACCACGGACGCGGCGTCGTGCTCATCGGCCACTCGCAGGGCGCAAGCATGCTGCGTCAGCTCATCCGCGAGGAGGTCGATCCCAACCGCGACGTCCGCCGACACCTGATCTCGGCGATCCTGCTGGGCGGCAACGTCCTCGTGCGCAACGGCAGCAGGATCGGCGGCGACTTCCAGAACATCGCCGCCTGCGCCGCGCCGAACCAGCTCGGCTGCGTCATCGCCTACTCGACCTTCGACGACCCGCCGCCGGACAACACGCGCTTCGGCAGGTCCCCACCGACGGACATCACCGGGGCGGGCCTGCCGTCGGGACCCGACTACGAGGTGCTCTGCACCAACCCGGTCTCGCTGGGCGCCAACGAGCGCCGGCCGCTGTCGACGCTCCTGCGCAGCGAGCCGTTCCCGGGGACCATCGGCGTCGCGCTGATCGTGATGTACGGCGGCCCGCCGCCTTCGGCGCCAACCCCGTGGCTACAGCCCAGCGACCGCTACACCGGCCGGTGCGAGCAGAGCAACGGGGCGAACGCGCTGATGGTCCAGCCGATCGGGCGGGCGCGCAGGCTCAACGCCTCCCCGACACCCGACTGGGGGCTGCACCTCGCCGACGCGAATCTCCCACTCGGCGACCTCGTGGATCTCGTCCGCCAGCAGGCGGCCGCCTACCTGAGGTCGACGACCGCAGCCGCGAGGCCCCGGCGCCCGCGGCTGCGCCTGCACGCCTACTGCACGCGGCGCGGCGTGCGGGTGTCGGTGACCGGCCACGACCGGCGACTCGTCAAGCGCCTCGACGTGCTGATCGGCGGGCGCCGCGTGGCGCGCGACCGCGCTGCGCCGTTCCGGTCCCTCGTGCGCCGGGTCGGACGGGTGAGGATCGCCGTGCTGCTGCACGACGGACGCCGGGTGACGGCGACGCGGCGGTTGCGCCGCTGTCGCTAGTTATGGATCCTCGCCGATGCAGGGCATTTGCGTGGGCAACGTCGACCGCCTGTCGCGATAAGCTCCCGCTCGGTTGACGCCTGTGCCCGAGCGTAAGCATCGCTTCCGGCGGGGGCGGACGATTCCGCCTGCCGCCATTCCCACACCGCCCGCGCCGCCAGTGGCGGCGAGTCCGGCTCCGCCCGTGGTCGACTTCCGTCGGGTCTCGCTGGTCCATCGCAGCGGTGCCCTCGGATTGGATCGCGCGACGTTCACGGTCACCCGCGGCGAGCTCGCGTTCCTCGCCGGACCCGCGGGAGCCGGCAAGTCCACCGTCATGCGCCTCCTCACGAGAGAGCTCTCGCCGTCGGGCGGCTCAGTCTGGGTGGCCGGCCACGACCTCAGCTTGATCGCGCGCGACGGTCTGTTGGCCTACCGGCGAAACCTGGGCCTGGTCCGGCACGACTCCACGCTGATGGCCGACCGCAACGTCCAGGAGCAGATCGTCGACGCGCTGCGCGTCACCCGCGCGTCCCGCAGCGAGCGCGGGGGCTGGGCAAGCGAGATCCTGCGGCTCACCGGGCTGTCGAGCCGCGCCGGCAACCTTCCCGAGCAGCTCGGGCCCGGCGAGCACCGCCGCGTGTGCATCGCCCGGGCCTTCGCGAGCCGCCCGCCTCTCCTGCTCGCCGATGACCCGACGCTGGGGCTCGACCACGAGACCGGCATCGGGATCCTGCGGTTGCTCTACCGCATCAACCGGGCCGGGACCACCGTCGTGGTCGCGACGCGCGACCGCGCGCTGGTCGCGAAGCTGCGCCGCCACGTGATCGAGTTGGATCGCGGCGAGGTCGTGGACGACGTGGCGGCGGGGCTCCAGGGCGGCGAGGAGAGCACGCGCGAATTCGCCGCCCGCGCACGGGGCGCGACGGCCGACCCCGAGCTCGACCCGGCCGCGGAGCGCGCCGCCAGTGCGGTGCGCCTCGCGCGGGCGCTGCACCGCGATCGCGGACAGCCTGGCTGATCGCGCGCGCTACCCGGCGGCCAGCGCCGGCTCGCGGTCGGCCCACGGCAGCGCCTGCTCGACCGCGCCCGCGAGCCGCAGGATCGTCGCCTCGTCCCACGGGCCGCCGACGAGCTGGGCGCCGACGGGAATGCCGTCGTCGGTCCAGTGGACCGGCAGCGAGACGGCGGGCTGTCCGGTGATGTTCCCGAACGCGGTGAACGCCACCATCCCGATCACCGCCTCGGCCGGCTCGTCGGGATTCGCGTGCGATGCCTCCAGCAGGGCGCCCACGGGGGGCGGCGTGATCGCCATCGTCGGGGTCACGAGGACGTCGAAGTCGCGCCCCCAGGGTGTGAGCAGCTCGCGGCTCATCCGCTCGAGCTGCTTCATCGCGTACACGTACTGGAAGGCCGGGACCTCGTTGGCGACGCCGTGCTGGTAGGCGATGTGCGGCTCGACCTTCTCCCAGTCCACCTCGTCGAGGTGCTCGCCGAGCGACGCCGCGATCATCAGCGTGAACGGCTCGACCAGCTCCTCGGAGATCGTGGTGATCTCGACCGGCTCGACACTGTGGCCGAGCTCCTCGAGCGCCTTGGCCGCACGCTGCGCAGCCTCGGTGCACGCCGGGTCGACGGGCATGCCGTTGGGGCCGTGGTCCATCAGCCCCACCCGCAGCCGTCCGGCGTCGGCGCCGACCTCCTCGCGGAAGGGCCGGTCGGCGGGCGGCGCGTTGTACCAGGCCAGCGGATCGGGGGTGGAGAGCACGTCGAGGATGGCGGCGGCGTCCGCGACGGTGCGGGTCACGGCGCCCTCGACGATGGCGCCGAGCCAGCTCTGATTCAGACGCGGGACACGCCCCCGGCTCGGCTTCAGGCCGACGAGACCGCAGCAGGATGCGGGGATGCGGATCGACCCGCCGCCGTCGTTGGCATGCGCAGCCGGGAACATCCCGCCGGCGGTGGCCGCCGCGGCGCCCCCGCTCGACCCGCCCGGCGTGCGCTGCGGGTCCCACGGGTTGCGCGACGGGCCGAAGCGGAGGTTCTCGGTGGCGGTGATGTGGCCGAACTCCGGCGTGTTGGTCTTGCACGACAGCACGAATCCGGCGCGCTGGAAGGCGTCGACGCACACCTCGTTCGGGCCCTCCCAGGGCTCGTCGGTGCGGCCGCGCGAGCCGTAGGAGAGCGGCCAGCCGTGCACCTCGGTCAGGTCCTTGATCGGCAGCGGCACGCCGAGGAAGGGCGCGTCATCGCCGGCGGCCAGGCGCTCGTCGGCCTCGCGGGCGGCGTCGCGAGCGGCGTTGTCGTCGCGCCACACGACGGCGTTGAGCTCGTCGTTGAGGCGGTCGACCTCGGCGAGGCAGTCGTCGAGCAGTTCGGTGGCGGAGAGCTCCTTGTCGCGCAGCGCGTCGGCGAGCTCGAGGACGGGGGTGCGACTCCGTTCGGACATTGGATGTTCTCTCCTCTGGGATGGCCCGCGGCGTGCGCGGTCGCGTTCCTTGTATCAGGCAAGCGGCGCGTGCGCGCAGCGGCGCCGGTACCCTCCGGGCGATGCTCCGATTCTTGGTGGGGGAGCGGCGGCGGGTTCTCGTTGGTGCGCTGGCAGCGTGCACCGTGGTCGCGGCTGCGCCGGCCGCGGCGCGGGCCGCGGGCCACACCGTCTCGACCTTCCGCGTGCCCGTCACCCAGCCCGACGAGGCCGGCCAGCCCGTGGCGCTCGACACCGACGTCTATCTGCCGTCGGCGTCGCCCCCACGGTCGGGCCACCCGCTCGTGATGCTGTTCCACGGCGGCGGGTCGGACAAGGCGAATCCCTACGACAGCGCGCATGCGGCCGCCCTCGCCGACCACGGCTACGGGGTGATCCTGTACTCCGCCCGCGGGCACGGCACCTCGGACGGCCAGACGACCGTCATCGGGCCCAAGGAGGTGCGCGACATCTTCGACGTCGCCGCCTGGGCGTTGCGCCTCGGCGGCCGCAACGACCCGGCGCATCCGGACTTCCGCCTCGACCGCGCGCGCCTCGCCTTCTCGGGCTACTCGCAGGGTGGCCTCCACACCAACCTCGGCCAGGTCTGGAGCGGGGACAGGTCCGTGAATCCGTACGGCCTTCGCGTGCGCGCGCTCGAGCCGGGCAACACCCCCGACGAGACGTTCGAGGCGCTCGTCGATCGCGGGGTGGTCAAGTTGTCGTTCGGAGTCGGCCTGATCGAGACGTACCTCGTCGGTGCGAAGGCGCACATCGCTCCCGAGGTCTACCGGTGGATCGCGACGGCGGCGGCCGACCAGCCGTCGCTGTACGGCGGCGCGCCGTGCGACTCGGCCGGGCACGACACGCCGACGGCGACGATGAAGCAGGACCTGGCCTGGCGCTCGCCGGGCTGCCGCGCGTCGCGAATGGGCCTTCCATGGCTGTGGGCGCAGGCGTTCGACGACGCGCTCTTCACACCGGACATGGCGATCGCGATGTGGCGCCGCGCGCCGGGGCGCAGCCGCCACCGGCTCTATCTGAGCATGGGCGGCCACGCCGCTCCCGCGGCCCCGGCCGCGGTGGAGGCCGACCGCTTCGCGGCGCAGACCGCGTTCCTGGACCACGCGATGCGCGGCACGCGCCTGCGCCTGCCGGCGGTGACCTACTGGGTGCGCGACCCGGCCGTCGCCGTGCCGTCGGATGCGTACGCATACCCGGCGGGCGCGTGGTACCGGCGCACCGCGCCGTCGTGGCCGCCGCCGGGAACGCGAACCGTGCGCTACCAGCTCGGCGCCGACGGGCGCGCCGTGCCGGCCGGCGCGGCCGCGGGGGCGACCGCGCTCGCGGCACCCGGCGAGGACGAGGCCAACGACCCGGTCGCGCTGTCCGCGCTGTCGTCCACGCCGCTCGGGACATCGCCGATCCCGTCCGCGATTCCCGCGTCGAATGCGCCCGGCCTCGTGGCCGCGTTCTCGACGGACCCGTTCCCGGCCGCGCGCGAGCTGGCCGGCGCGCCCGAGGCGCGGCTGGCCTGGACTCCGCTCGCGCCCGACACCCAGCTCGTGCTCGAGGTCTTCGACCGCGCGCCCGACGGCACGATGTCGCTGGTCACCCGCGGCGTGACGGGCGTGCGCGGCGCGACGCCCGGCGCCGCGCAGACCGTGACGGTGCCGGCCAAGACCTTCAGCCAGCTGATCCGCCCCGGTCACCGCCTCGTCGCCTGGGTGCTCGCGGGCGAGATGGGCTTCTACAAGCCGTTCGCGCCGGCGGCGGGCGGCCTGCTCGGCACCGGGCCCGCGTCGACGCTCAGCGTGCCGCTGCGGGCGCCGTAGACCCGCGTCACTCCACCGGCGGGCCGGGCTCCGTGCGCAGGTGCTCGTCGAAGAACGTGAGGATCCGCCGCCACGCGTCCTCCGCCGAGGGATGGTGGTGGTTGAAACCGGTGACCGTCAGGACCTGCCCGAGGAGCGGCCCGGCGTTGATCCGGTTGAGGAAGCTGTGACCCGCATCGGGGTACTCCTTCACGTCGTGCGCGATCCCGAGCTCCGTCAGCGCGCGTTCCAACCGGGCGGCGCGGCCCGGCAGCGTCCGGTCGCGGGCGCCGTAGCTCGCGACGATCGGGCACGCGCCGAGCAGGCGCGTCCTGGCGTCCTTGGGCACCTCGCCGTAGTTGACGGAGGCCGCGCCGAAGTCCGAGCGCGCGGCGCTGAGCAGCGCGAAGCCGCCGCCCATGCAGAAGCCGATGACGCCGACCCGGCCGGTGCAGTCCGCGCGACCGATCAGCCAGCGCCGCGCGGCCTCGATGTCGTCGTACGCCGCACCCTCGCCGGAGCGCGACGCGGCCAGCGTGGCGAGCACGCAGCGCAGCCCCCGGCCCGAGTACAGATCCGGCGCCAGCGCCAGATAGCCGGCGGCGGCGAGCCGATCGGCCTGCTCGCGAATGTCGTCGCTCAGGCCCACGGCGTCCTGGATCACGACGACGCCGGGCCACGGGCCCTCGCCGGTCGGGAGCGCCAGATAGGCGCGCAGCTCCATCGACGGCGCGGGGTAGGTCAGGTCGGGCACGCCGGCGGATCCTATTCCGGCGGGTCGGGTGGCAGGCGGACCGCGGCCATCGCCGCGCGTCGTTCGCCACGGGCGTTGGGAATCTGGCGCACCTCTTCGGCCAGTCCCCGCAGCCAGTTGCCGCGGGCGAAGACCGGCCGGTAGGAGACCGCGAGGCCGAAGCGCGCGTAGGCCGCGAAGAACCAGGGCGCCCGAACATGCCAGGCCGACGTGACGACCGTCACCCGCCGCACGTCAGCCATCGCGAGGAGCAGTGGCAGGGAGCGCGAGGCGTTCTCCGCGGTGTTGCGTCCGGCGACCTCGAGCAGCGCGGGGGTGTCGGGCGCGTTCCACGCCGTCAGCATCTGTTCGGCCTCCGACAGACCGCCGGTGCGCGTCCACCCGGTCAGGATCGCCGCGCGCGCCGGCGTGCGCTCGGCCACGGTCACCGCATGGCGCAGGCGAGCGAAGGACTCGGCGGAGGCGCGGTGCTCGCGACTGATCCCCGGCTCGCGATGCCCGAGGACGACCAGCGCCCGGTCGCTCGCCCAACCCGCGCGCGGACGCAGGAGCGACGCGGCGGCCCGGTCGCAGACGACCGTGATCCGGGGGTGGTCGCGCAGCAGCGAGGCCGGGCACGCGGGGCTGCGCGGCCCCTCGAGCATCGCCTGCAGCGCACGGGCCTTGCCCAATCCGGTCACCAGCACCACCACGCGTCTCGCGGCGAGGATCGTGCGCAGGCCGACGGTGAGCGCTTCCGTGGGCACGTGGTCGATCCCGCCCCACGTCTCGGCCGCGTCCTGGCGGGTGACGTCCGCCAGCGCGACCCGGCGCACGCCGCTGTCGACAGGCGAGCCGGGCTCGTCGAAGGCGACGTGGCCGTCCCGGCCGAGGCCCAGGACCGCCATGTCGACGGGAGCCTCGTCCAGCAGCGCCTGATGACGCGCGGCCAGCGCGTCCGGGTCGGCGGCGCTGCCGTCCAAACCGTGGACGGCGGCGAACGGGATTCCGGCGAGCTCGCTCTGCAGCTCCGCCGCGAAGCTGCGCGGGTCCTGCGGCGCGACGCCGAGATACTCGTCGAGCTGGAAGACCGTGGCACCCTCGGTGGGAAGCCCGCCGTCCGCCGCGTGCGCGCGCAGCGCGGCGTACATCCCCACCGGCGTTCGCCCGGTCGGGAGCAGCAGGCGCGACCGACCTCGGGCCCGCACGCGATTGGCGACGAGCTCGGCGGCGAGCAGCGCCACGCGGTCGGGGTGATCGAGGACGAGTGGACAGGCCGCGGTGGGCATGGCGGCCCGACCCTAACCGGGCGGGTGGCGTGCGTCGGCCTGACATGCATCGCGCGGGTTCTCCCCGCGGGCTCGTACAAGCGTTGACGCGGCCTTGATCCGCCGATCCCCGGGTGCTTGGGTCGCCGTGGCGCTCGCGTGTCCGAGGGAAGTAAGGAGACCGCAATGCCCGCGAACAACACGGAGGCACGACCGCCGGCGCCCGACAGGGCGTCCAGAGCCCTCGACGTCGTTTCCACCGCCGGCGCCATCATCGTGGTCGGCCTGGGGTTGACCTTCGTCTTCATCATCGCCGTTGTCGCGCTGGGAACCCTGCCCAAGGACCAGGGGGCCGCCGTCGTCACCGCGGCCCTCACGGTGCTTGGCACGATCGTCGGCGCCTACTTCGGCGTGAAGGTGGGAGCGGCCGGGCGCGAGCGGGCAGAGGCCGCACGGGACGCCGAGGCCGTCAAGGTCCAGGAGCTCGCCGCTCGCGTCGACCCGCAGACGGCCAAGGCAGCGTTGGACACCGCCGAGCGCCGCACCCAGACCGCGCACGACCTCGGGGTGATCCCGCCCGCCCCGACGCCGTAGCTATTCCCGGGCCCCGAAGACCAGCCGCACCAGATGTACGAGGCGCCCGAAGGCGGCTCCGACACGCCCGAGCAGGCCGCGGAAGCCGGTGCTGGGTGCGAACAGGAACACCTGCGCGGCCGTGGGGCGGTCGCGGACGTCGATGACGGCCGTGCGGACGTCGTAGTGCTTGGCCGGCTCGAGCGGGATGCTTGTCTGCAGGCTGCCGAGCAGCACGCGCTTCAGCGCGAAGCGGTAGACGTACGGCGGGGTGTCCTTCTCGTCCGCGGAGTTGACCGTCGCCACGAGCCGCTTGGGCAGGTCGGCCATCCTCGAGTAGTCGAAGTCGAGCAGCAGCTTGTTTCGCCGCCGCCGCACCCAGATGCGCGGCGCATCGGGCGCCGGCTCCCGGCTGTGCACCCGCGCGTCCTTCAGCAGCGCCTCGGGATGGCTCCACTGGGGGTGCTCGCAGGGCGCCGACGGCCCGGCGTACCCGGTCCGCTTGCCGCCCCAGCGCCCCGGCCAGCGCAGCCACGACGGCTCGTCGTCGACGATCTGCAGGCGCGCCCCCGTCCGTGAGCTGCGCAGCCCGTCGGTCACGTCGTAGAAGTCCGTCGGGTGATACCCGGGCTCGAAGAACGAGGCGTGCGAGCCGCGCCCGGCGTAGACGAGCGGCCGGTCGGCGTCGGCCGGCGCGCCCGGCTGTCCCGCGGCCTCCTGCTCCTGGGCCAACCGCCGGACGTCCGACCACGGCCGGATCTCGCAGAACGTGTGCTGGGCGTAGACGGCCACCTCGGGCTCGGACTGGCCGTGCGGCAGCCGCAGTTGGACCATCTCCCAATCGCCCTCGTGGACGTCGACGCCCCACGCGAGCTGGTAGTCGTTGAGGAAGTACCAGAACCAGTACTGCAGCCACAGCCCGGTGTGCGAGTCGACGCTGCGCCCGTAGATGACGTTGCGAAAGTCGGGATGCGCGCCGCGCAGGGCGGCGTAGTGGCGGCCGTACTCGTCGTCCGCCGCCTCGATGTAGTCGTCGGATCGCACCTCCTCGCCGTTCGGATACCGCCCCGCGTCGAGGAAGGCCAGCGAGAGCCCGTCGCCCGCGGTCGCGATCACCGTCCCGTCCTTCCGGCACAGCCGGTTGCCCGCGTTGGCGGTCCACTCCTCGGCGGAGTCCGCGAAGTACCCCTCCAGCGAGTCGTAGCGCAGGCACGGCTGGAAGCGGTGGAGCAGGGCCGAGCGGTCGGGCTGGGCGCTCACGTTCCGAACGCCTCCCCCGCGATCCCGATCCGACGGCTGAACGGGCTGTCGAAGACGCCGCTGGCGTTGAGCCGGGCGTGCACGTCGAGCCAGTCCGCGTAGCGCGGGTACATCGCGGCGACGAACCCATGGCTGCCCGTGAGGGTGTTGACCTGGCCCCAGTGCGGGCGCCCGCCCAGCTCGTACAGGGCCTCCTCGTAGGCCGCCAGCAGCTCGTAGCCCCCCTCGGTGCGGGTGAGCTGGATGAGCTCGATCATCATCGTGTCGCGGCCGTTCATCATCGACATGTACGCGGGTGAGGCCCGGACGAACCGCAGCGAGATCGGCGAGCTCTGGTAGACCTCGCCCAGGCGCCGACGCTGGGCGGCGACCTCGATGATCCGCTCGACCGCCTCGATGTGGCGCCCGTCCATCGGCACGCCGATCTCGGCCGAGTAGGCGGGCAGCACGTTGGCGGCGCCGATGTTCAGCACCTTGTGGCTGACCTCCTCGTAGTCGTCCTTGATGAGCGCGCGGATGGCGTTCTCGAGCAGGAACGGGGACAGGCTCGGCCGCAGCCCGACGATCAGGTTGATGATGTGCGGCGTCAGCGGGAAGGCCGAGAGGGCCTCAACGAGCCAGTTGCGCGTCCGCTTGCTCCACCACCTCCGCGCTGGATCGTCCACGTAGTTGCGCGTGGTCACGAGGCAGGGGTAGGCGTGCTTTCGCTGATAGGGGCTTAAGAGGACCTCGTAGTGGCGGTTGTCCGCGAGCACAGCGCCGGCCTCGAGGTCCGCGCGGACCTTCTCCCAGGGGTGGAACTCGCGGACCTCCCGGAGGAAGTACGCCGGCTCGACCTCGAGCATGGCGGTGCAGACGACGCCCAGGCACCCCATCCCGACGACCGCGGCGTCGAACCAGTCGTCGGACTGGACCAGCGTCCGCCGCTCGCCGTGCTGCGCCGCGAACGCGGCCGGGTCGGTGGGCCCGTCGGCGCGCTCGATGCGGTAGACGTCGCCGCCGCTCGCCACCAGGTCCAGCGAGCGCACGAAGTCGTTGAGCGGGCCGAACGCAATACCGGAGCCGTGGGTCGAGGTGGAGATGACGCCGGCGACGGTCTGGTGGTCGTAGCCCCCCATGTTGGTGAGGGCGAGGCGCTCGCGGTCGAGGTGGACGTTGAGCTCCCTGATGCGAATGCCGGCCTCGGCGCGGATCAGGCGCCGCTCGGTCCACTCGGGGCGCAGGAAGTCGGGCTCGCGCGCGGGCACGGTGGAGAGGCGGTCGGTCTTCAGCAGGAAGCCGGTCGTGAGCGCGACGTCGGACCACGAGTGGCCCGACCCGACGGCGCGGACCGTCGCCCCGGCCCCCTCGGCCTCGCGCACGATCGCGGCCACCTGGTCGATCGTCTCGGGCTCGTAGATCCGCAGCGGGTCGACCGCCTGGTTGCCGAGGTGGTTCTCCCAGGTCGTGCGGAGGTCGTAGGACAGATCCGCCGGGCTCACGCGCTGCGCTCCGCGAGCAGGTGCTCGACCCCGCGCTCGGCGAGCGCCGCGATCGTCTTTGAGGGGTTGACTCCGAGCGCGGTCGGGACGATCGAGCCGTCGAGCACGTAGAGACCCTCGTACCCGTGCACCCTGCCGCCGTCGTCCACCACCCCGCTCGCCGGGTCGTCGGCCATCGGGCAGCCGCCGAGGGGATGCACGGTGATGAACTTGCCCAGCGGGCCCGCGTCGAGGGCGAAGAATGACTTGGCGCCGGCGGCCTCCGCCAGCTCGCCGGCGGCCTGGCGCATGCCGTCGAAGAGCTCTTCGCTCTCCGCCTTGCTCCAGCGGATGTCGAAGCAGCGCAGGAGCGGGGTCAGGCGCATCCGCCCGTTGGCGGCGTCGCGCCCGATCATCAGGAAGACGAGCGAGTCGCCGATCGGATGGTCGCGCCTGAGCTTCACGTTGCGGTGCGTCACGTGACGGTCGCTGAAGCCGAGACGCGCCGCGGCGCTCTTGACGTGAAGGACGACGCGTCCCCACCCGGTCAGCGCGTTGACGCCGCGGATGATCTCGAGCAGCCCGCCGAAGTTCTCGGGGAGGCCGCCGTCGGCGACCATGAAGCCGCGCTCGGCGGTGTAGTCGACCCGGCTCGTCATCGACGGGCCGTACTCGGTGCGCGCGCCGGCGACGTCGTCTGCGGCGGGGTCGAGGGCCAGCCCCAGCGCGTCGCCGTTGCCGGAGAACCGCGTGCCGAGCGCCGGGGAGAGCCGGTCGAGGCGCCGCCGGTTCTTCAGCAGCAGCCGGCTGGACCCGAGCGTGCCCGCCGCGAGAACGAGTACGGGCGCCTCCACCTCGCCGCGGACCCGGTACTGGAGGTCGCGGAAGCCGACTCGCCAGTTGCCGCCCGCGCGTGGCGGCGGGTTGATGCCGAGCACCTCGTGCAGCGGAAACACCTCGGCTCCATGGGCCTCGGCGCGCGCGATGTAGGTGATGTCGACCGTGTTCTTGGCTGACAGCGGGCAGCCGATGTCGCAGCGGCCGAGGTTGTCGCATCCCTGCTGGTGGACGCCGCTGAACGGGTGGCGGCGGTCCTCGCCGAAGTGGACGGCCAGCGGCAGGCGGCTCGGCTCGCGCCCGGCGCGGCGCGCCATCGCGTCGAATGCCCGGATCTTCGGAAGGTCGGGATCCGCGGGCGTCTCGCGCGGCTGGAGCGCGTCCTCGGTGCGGTCGTAGTAGCCGTCGAGGCCGGGGCGGTCGATCGCCGCCGGCCAGTCGGGATCCTCGAACACGTCGGCCGGGGCGCGGAGCTGAACGTTGGCGTAGACGAGCGAGCCACCGCCGACGCCCGCCGCCGTCAGCACCGTGAGGTCCCGCATTAGCCGCAGGTCGAACATGCCGCCTGGGTTGAGGACGTGATGCCAGAACGCGAACGGCGCCTGCTCGGGACGATCCGGGAAGTCGCCGGGCCCAAAGCGCCGGCCGCGCTCGAGCACGCACACGCGCCAGCCCTGCTCCGCCAGGCGACAGGCGGTGATGCCGCCACCGAAGCCCGAGCCGACGATCACTGCGTCGTAGGCGCGCTCCACGCCCCGACCCTAACCGGCGGGGAATCGTGCCGTTGGGGTGGCTGTCATCGCTCCGGCGGCTCCGGCCGCCGCTACCGTGAGGGCATGCGGATCTGGGACGTCGAACCGGCGGCGCTCTGTCGCTCCCACCTCCTGGGAGAGCATCGCGAGCTGCACGCCGTCTGGACGATCCTCACCGAGGGGAGACGCGGATACGCGAACCACCCGGAGGTGCTCCGCTGGCAAGGCAAGCTCGCCGCGCTGTACGCGCGCCACGAGGCCCAGGTGACCGAGATGGGGAATCGTGGCTACCGACATGCCAGCCCGCTCGACCCCCGCCTGGCGACGGGTGCGGGAGAGCAGGACCACCAGCTCGCGTCGACGGCCGAGCAGCTCGCGCTCCTTGCTGCCAAGCCATGCGAGTGCGAGTAAACACCTGAAATACAAATCTAGAAAAAGATTGCTAGTGTTCTGAGCCTAGAGAAACGAGGGTTCACATGGGAAGCACTGACATCACCCAGGTGCTCAAGCGCACCACCGAGGCCTGGAACGCACACGACGCCGATGGCGTCGCCGCCTTCTACGCCGAGGACGCCGTGCTCTATGACGTCGGGGTACCCGAGCCTCTGCGCGGGCGCGCGGCAATCCGCGAGTCGGTGGCCGGATACCTTGCCGCCTTCTCGGACTTCCGCGCCGAGGACCTTGGCGAGCCGATCGTCTCGGGCAACCGGGCGGCGCAGGAGTGGAAGGTCACCGGGACGCACGACGGCGAGCTCGCGGGCCTACCGCCGACCGGCAAGAGCGCGACCACCTACGGTTGCGGGACGGCCGAATTCGGCGACGACGGGCTGATCCACCGCGGCGGCAACTACTGGAACGCGGCCGCGCTGATGCAGCAGCTGGGCGTGGTGCCCGCGGCGGCTGGCGCAACCTCGTAGCAGCCTCGCGGACGCCGTACGATTCTGCCTCCGCCGCCGCTGGCGGGGGCGAATCGACCTGACCTATCGGGCGCCCGCCGGCGGCGCGATGTCACCGCGACGACCGGCCCAGCTCGTAGAGCCCCCACGGTGGGTTCGCGTTGACGATCCGCCCGGGCTTGCAGGTCGCGACGAAGCTCGCGAACCGGGTGGTCGGGTGGTGCCCGGCGATCGTGTAGACCCCCGTTCGGACGTCGGTCCAGACCACGCCGCCGTCCTTGGACGAGGCCCGCTGCGTCGTGTCCGGGACGACGTTCTCGTTGAAGTAGATCGGCTTGGGAAGCGACGGGCGGGCCGACGCCGTCGCGCCGGCGACACCGTGCGCGCCGTAGGCGATGAACTGCGCGAAGGTCAGGTTCCGCACGTTCTTGGTGCTGAACGTCGAGACGACCGCGCAGCGCCTCGGGTTGCCGGCCCGGTCAAGCGGAACCTTGAGCGCGACGGCGAGCAACTTGTAGACGACCGTCGACGGGGTCTGGAAGTTGACGTTGGCGAGGTTCGCGCCGGCGGTGGTGAAGGTCTGGAGGTAGATCGTGTGGAATCCCGCGGCCTGGATGTAGGGCGTCACCTTCGCGCGGTTGGGCACCACGAGGTCATAGCTGCCGTTGGCCCGCGTCTTGACCTTGATCCGCGGGAACTCCGCGACGCGGATCGTCGCGTTCCCCAGCCTGTGGCGCGCGTTGTTGAACTCGTACGCCGTGCCGCGCAGGTGCACGGTCCGCGGCGCGGCGCTCGTCAGGGCCGCGCCCGCCGCGCAGGCCAGCGCCGCCACCACGAGCACGGAAAGAGTGCGCTTCATGCGCGCCCCGCCAGCCCGAACGGGCTGCCCTCGGAGTCCTTGCAGACGGCCCAGCGCTCGCCGGGATGGATCACGGTGCCGCCGAGCGCCTGCACCCGCTCGAGGGCGGTCGCGAGGTCGCCGACCTCGAAGTAGGGCAGCGAGAACGAGTCGCCGGGGCCCCGTCCGCGGGCGTGGACTCCGATCGCGGGACCGGGGGCGCTGCTCTGCCAGCCCTCGCCCGCATCCGTCGCGCGGGACTCCAGGGCGACGCCCAGCAGGCCGGACCAGAACCGCCGCGCGCGCTCGGCGTCGTCCGCCGGGAACTCGATCAGCGCGAGGGGCGATTCGCGCCATACCGGACACCGTACCTGGCGCCGAGCTATCGTGGGATCGTGGCTCGCCGCTGTCCCCCATTGGTCGGCTTACTGGTGTTTGGCGCCCTCGCCGCGGTGCCGAGCGCGGCCGGCGCGGCGCCGGGGCCGGTGTGGTTGTGCAAGCCGGGCCTGCGCGCCAACCCCTGCACGCCGGGCCTGAGCACCACGCGCTTTTCGCCCTCGGGCCGCAGCCTGGGCCGCGAGACCGTGCGCGCTGTGCGGAACCCGAAGTTCGACTGCTTCTACGTCTATCCGACGGTCAGCGACCAGAAGACGGTCCAGGCGAATCTGCACATCGACCCGGTGGAACGCTCGATCGCGCTCTACCAGGCGGCGAGGTACTCGCAGGTCTGCCGGGTGTTCGCGCCGATGTACCGGCAGGCCACGCTCAGCGCGATCGGCTCCCCGGCGCTGCGGACGGCGGCCATCCGCGCGGCGTACACGGACCTCCTCAAGAGCTGGAGGAACTACCTCCAGAGGTACAACAAGGGCCGCGGGGTCGTGCTCATCGGCCACTCCCAGGGCTCCTTCGTCCTGCGGCAGCTGGTCACCTCGGAGATCGACCCCAAGCCCGCGCTCCGCAGCCGGCTGATCTCGGCGCTGCTGTTGGGCGGCAACGTGACCGTGCGCAGGGGCCGCGACGTCGGCGGCGACTTCAAGCACGTGCCGGCGTGCCACTCCAAGACACAGCTCGGCTGCGTTGTGGCCTTCTCGACCTTCAACGCCGCGGTGCCGTCCAACAGCCTGTTCGGGCGGACCACGGCGGCGGGCCGGCAGGTCCTCTGCACGAACCCGGCGGCGCTCGGCGGCGGGTCGGGGGTCCTCGACCCGATCTTCCCGAGCGAGCCGTTCGCCCCGGGGAGCACGCTGTCGGTCGGGATCGCGCTGCTGGGGGTCACGCTCCCGACGGCGCCGACGACGTGGATCTCGGCGCCGGGTAGCTACCGTGCGCGCTGCTCGTCAGCCGGCGGCGCGAACGTGCTGCAGGTCAGCGCACTGCGCGGCGCGCCGACGCCGAAGGCGAGCCCGGACCCGACGTGGGGGTTGCACCTGATGGACGCGAACATCGCGCTCGGCAACCTGGTCGAGCTCGTCCGCGGGCAGGGTGCGGCATACGTGCGCGCGCACCCCTGACGCGGGTGGGGACCGGAGAACGACCGAGGGCCAGCTCGTGGAGCGAGCCCCCGGCCATCCTCCTGGCTGGGGTACGCCCGCCTAGATCGGCTGGACGTTGACGGCCTTCGGGCCCTTGTCGCCGGCCTCGGCGTCAAAGGAGACCTTGGCGCCCTCGGCGAGCGACTTGAAGCCGTCGCCGGCGATGCCGCTGTGGTGGACGAAGAGATCCTTCCCACCGTCCTCCGGCGTGATGAAGCCGAACCCCTTGTCGTCGTTGAACCACTTCACGGTTCCAGTAGGCATGTATTACCTCCGGGTCATGTGCTGCGAACGCGGAGGTTGCTAAAGAGCGACGACTGCGGGCGCTTGCACTACTTCACCGGCCATATGGCCGGCGCTGATGTCGCGACGGTAGCAGGGTTGGCGTCAGCGGCGAGGTATCACGACGCGCTGCCGGTTGCGGCCCCCGCCTGCGGTGAGCGTGAGCGTCAGCCTCAATGTGGCCCGGCCGGCCGCGACGCCGAGGCGGATCCGGCGCGGCGAGCGGCCCACGTTGAAGCGGCGGCCGCCGATCCTCAGCGTGCCCGGCTGCGTCGCCGCGACCGCCAGCACGAGCAGCCGGGCCCGGCGCGAGAGCCGCGTGGGGGCCCTGAGCTGGAGGAAGTAGGGCGTGCTGCCGGGCACCCTGACCCTCACGGCGCGCGCGCCGACACGGCCCGCGCGATCGACCGCGACCAGGCGGACCGCGCGCGTCCCGGCCGCGAGCGTCGTCGTGACCCGCTCCCCGCGTCCAAGGAGGCGCCGGCCGGCGAACCAGCGCAGGCGCCTGCCGCTGACCGTCCGTCCGTGGTCGTCCTGCGCGCCGCCCGTCAGGTTGACGATCGAGCCGGGGCGGATGGTCTCGCGGCTCGCCGGCTCGATGATCGTCACCTGCGGTGGCCGGCCGACGACGGTGAAGCGCGCCGAGCTCGCCTGGCCCTCGTTGAAGCCGTCGTTCACGCGCACGCGCAGGCGCGCGTTGCTCGACGCGGTGAGCATCGCGGCGGGCAGCCGCGCGCTTCCGGTGTCGGGACCGGAGAAGAGGTGGAGGAAGGTGCGGCCGCCGTTCGCCGAGTAGTCCAGGGCGGCCTCGCGCTGCCCTGCGTCGGCGTCCGACGTGCGCCACGTCACCGTGACGGACCCGCGGCCGCCCACGCGGGCGCCCCCCTTGGGCGAAGCGAGCGCCACCTGGGGCGCGTTCGGCGTCCGGTCGCGCGCCGCCACCAGGGCGCCACCCGCGAGCACCTCCACGCGCGAGACGCCCGTCGCCGGGACGGCGCCGTCGAGCAGGATGGCAGCCCCGAGCGTGCCGTCGACGTGGCTGACCTCGGTCGCCATCGGCGTGGACGAGACGACGGCGCCGGCCGCATTGCGGGCCACCAGCACGAAGGACGTACCCGGTGTCGGGGCGGGCACCGCACCGATCGCGGGGCCGACGGACAGGATCCGCCCCACGCCGCTGTCGAGCCGCGCCTGGACATCGAGCATTGGCCCGGCGGCCCGGGGGAGTTTGCGCAGTCTCGGCGTGGCCGGTCGCGTCCGCGGCAGCGACGGGTCGATCGCCCGCCTCCAGTTCAGCGCCGAGATCCAGCTGTTGTCGTTGCCGGCGCAGTAGGACATCAGGTCGAACCCGGGGGTCGTGACCGTGTCCGGGATGACCGGGAAGGGCGGCGAGCCGGCCGTGTCCAGCCCCACCGACCGCATGCGTCCCTGCGGCTCGGGGAACCCGCCGCCGCCACCTCCGCAGACGGAGTCGGCGTGGCGGAACCCGAGCAGATGGAACGTCTCGTGCGCGACGATCACGCGGCTCGGGGTGTCCTCGCCGACGGCGGTGCGGGGCCCCGGCGCGATGCCGCCGCCCCCGCCACGCGGGAAGTGGAACGCCGCGACCGTGTAGTCGCCGGGGTGGCCGACCGCGTCGTCGTAGTCGCGTGTGGTCTCCCAGATCCGGCCGGCCGGCGCGACGATCTGGGCGCGGTAGCGCGGGATCGGGCTCCGGCGGTTGTCGGCGCCCATGAACTGGATCGGGATCGGCGACATGGCCTGCAGCCGGGCGAACTGCGACACGTCGGGGAAC
Source organism: uncultured Actinomycetes bacterium (assembly GCA_963725645.1). GTDB lineage: Bacteria > Actinomycetota > Thermoleophilia > Solirubrobacterales > Solirubrobacteraceae > JALYZC01. Next base: position 265,059 of record CAVRZD010000006.1, on the reverse strand, counting down.
GAGCCGAACCTGTTGATCTCGGGGTCGTAGGCGAGCACGCCCACCGCGTTGACCACCTTCGGGGCGGGTGCCCGCTGGAACGTCACGCCGGGCAGCGTGGTCGTCGGGCTCGCGCCGCAGGACGTCGCCACGCACAGCGAGGCCGCCGACAGGTTGATGTCCGAGCCCAGCGCGACCGCCGTCAGCCTGATCTTCCGCCCCCGAATCGTCCACGACGCGGGCAGCTCGAACGTGAACGCGCTGGTGGCGCTGATCCGCTCGGCGGTCGTGAGCCCGTCGTCGTTGATCGACAGCCCGCTCGACGGCGACCAGTCGGGCACCAGCGGGCTGAGCGGAAGCTGGTGGCCGCTCGAGTCATAGCCGTAGAGCGCCATCCCGAACGTGGGCAGGCGCGCGCGTCCCTTGATCTTCCCCGTGACCCCCTCGAAGTCGGCGAACACCCGGGCGATCGTCTTCTTGCCGTCCATCAGCGGCAGGCCGTAGTACGCCCCGCCGTAGGGCTGCTCGAACGTCTGCACCGACTGGTTGACCTCGATCCCCTCCACCTTCACGGCGACCGCGCCGAGCACGTTGAGGTTGACCGGCAGCGTTCGCGCCGCCGGTCCCGCGGCCGCGCTCGACGGCGTGCCGATCACGTTCAGGCGGTAGGAGCCGGGCTTCGCGTGCGCGGTGGCCGAGCGGCGTTCGAGCCGCACGAAGATCGGCGTGTCGAAGACCCCGTCGACCGTGGGCGAGGACACCGTGGCCTTCAGCCCCTTGGGCAGCTTCGTCACCCTGAGCGCGATCGGCCCGCGCGAGCCGTTGAGCCGTCGCACGATCAGCGGGATGTCCACCGGGCCGCCGTCGCGCGCCATCGCGAACGGGATCTTGCCGCGCGGCGTCGAGAAGGCCACGCCGAAGTCGGGCGCCGGCGGAGGCGGCGGCGGCACGAACGGCGGCGGCGGGCCCGTCTGGACGGTTGCCTGGACGAGCACCTGCTGGCCGTTGTCGCCCGGGTTGGCGAAGGTTCTCGGCGGTCCGCCGTCGGCGATGTCCGGCGAGACGAAGTAGCGCACCCCGTCGCCGGCGACCCCGGGTCCGACCGGTACATCCAGGCCGTCGGCGTCCGGGCCGAGCCCGTGCAGCCCGATCCGGTCGCCGGCCTTCACCGCGATGGACACCGGGAACGGACCACGAACCACGTCCGACCCATCGGGAGGAAACGGCGCGGCGTTCGTCCCGACCGCGGTGAACTGGGTCTCCTGCGCGTTCGTGGGCCGGAGTACCCGCAGGGCCAATTGGTTGCCGGGCGGGTAGTTGCCGTTGCGGTAGCTCCAGGAGACGATCGTGCCGTCGACGGGTGAGCGCAGCGTGTACGTGCCGGCGGACGCGGGCGCGACCGCACCCTGCATCACGGTGCACGGATTGCCGCCGCAGATCTGATGCGTGCCGCCCTCGGGAAGCGTGAGGCTCCCGATCACGAACGTGTCGGCGCGGGCCGCGGGAGCGGTGCAGGCGACCAGCACCGCCACGGCCAGCGCCAGAGTCGTCCTCATCAACAGCGCAACGGCCAAGCGCACTCCCCGGTTGGGTGGATCCCGGCGCGACGGCCACGCCGGCCGGCCCTCCACCACGTCGCCGGCGATTCTCTTCGCCGGCGTTGCCGGCTGTCAAGGAACTAGGCTGGCGCCATGGCGTACACCACCGTGGAGGCGCGGCAGCAACTCCTCGACGGCCTCGCGAAGGCAATCGAGCGCATCGGGTTCGCGCTCGCGGCGCTGGGCGCCGCCTACGAGCAGCTCGACGAGCCCACCGCCGACAGGCTCGAGGCGGAGCTCTTCGGGCCGGTTCAGGTCGCCTACGGCCGAGCGAAGCGCACGTACGCGGAGTTCGCCGTCCGGCACGGTCTACCGGGTCGCACCTTCGAGGCACCATCGCCCGGCCTTCCGTCGACCGGCGCGAAGGGCTTCATCGGCGGTGCCATCGATGCCGCCGATGAAGCGGACCGCGCCCTCGCCGCGCTCCAGGATTCGATGTTGCCGGTCGAGGTCGGCGATGCGGAGCTGCGCGCGGGTCTCACCGAGGTGCGGGAGCTCCTCGACGGTCGCCGCGAGCAGGCCCGCGAGCTCGTGCGGACACTCGGGCGGTAGGCCGCTCGACTTCAGCTTTCCATCCGCTCCTCCAATTGGACGGTGATGGTCGCTTCACGTCTGTCCTCCTTTCCCTTTGGCTGAGAGACCGGCGGCGCGCGGGAAACTCATCGGCGGTCCTGGGACCTGTCGGTCGGAGTGGATGTAGTGTCAGATCGGTGAGCGCAAAGCTCTATTGGTTTCCGCCGTCGCACCCCACGCACGCGGTGCGGAAGATGCTGGAACTCAAGGGCATCGAGTTCCAGCTGGTCAGCGTCCTGCCCGGCATGCAGCGCATCCACCTGCGGCTGGTCGGGTTTCGCGGCGGCACCGTGCCGGCCCTGAAGCTGGCCGGGCGTCGCATCCAGGGCTCACGCCAGATCGCTCGTGCCGTGGAGCAGCTCGAGCCCGAGCCGCCACTCTTCCCGGCTGAGCCAAAGCTGCGAGCGCGCGTCGAGGAGGCCGAGCGCTGGGGCGAGGAGGAGCTTCAGGGCGTGCCGCGGCGGATCATCCGCTGGGGACTGGTGCGTGATATGGGTCTCCGGCGCTGGCTGGCGGAGGCATCGAACGTGCCGGCGCCGGCGGTCGCTGCGCGCACCAGCGGAATGAACGCGCGCTACTACGCCCGTGCGGTCAGTGCAGATGAGGCGACGGTCCGGGGCGACCTCGCCCAGTTGCCAAAGCTGCTCGACCGCGCCGACGCCCTGCTCGCCGACGGCACGCTCAGTACCGATCCGCCCAACGCGGCGACGCTTCAGGTCCTGTGCAGCGTCCGCTCACTCGATGCCTTCGCCGACCTCCACGAGCACGTGGTCACCCACCCGTCTGCTCAAGCCGCCCGCGAGCTGTTCCCGGATTTTCCCGAGCCGGTCCCGTCGTTTCTTCCGCGAGAATGGCTCGGCGTGCTCGCACCGAGCCCGTAGAGTCGCGACGAGCGTCGGTGCACGCTTACGCCGGAGCCTGCTCCGGCATCGCGCCCAGCTGCTGCATCATCGTCATCGCGTCGATCAGGCCCCAGTGCTCTGCGGCCTGCCCGTCACGGATGCGAAGCAGGTCGAAGGTCTCCACCTCGATGCGCTTGCCGCTCGGCGGGATCCCCATGAACTCGCCCTGGTGCGTCCCCGTGATGGTGACCCGGGCGGACACCAGGTCGCCCTCGGCGACCATCTCGTGGGGCTCCATGCGGACGTCGGGAAACGCGGCGCGGAACAGGGCGAAGAACTGCTTGACGCCTTCCTTGTTGGGCTCGAGCCCCGGGAACTCCTCGTGCTCGACGACGTCGTCGGCGACCAGCTCGTCGATCACAGCGAGATTGCCCGCGCTCACCTCGGCATAGAAGCGGCGGAGCAGGCTCTTCACGTCATCCGGCATGGACTGGCTCCTCTCTGTTCGCAGCGCCGCCCGCTGCGGCGATCGTACTTGCGGCCGGCTGCGGAAGGCAAGGCATGCGCTCTGTGGCTCGTGAGATAGTCCGCGGGTGACCAGCCGCGAGCCATCCGCCATCCGCCTCGTGGCCATCGACGACCTCGGTGCCTCACAGGTTTCCGTCGTGGAGGGGACACCGCACGGCGCCCTGGCCGTGGGCATCAGCGCCGGCGAGCCGTTCGCGGTCTCCAACCGCTGCCGCCACCTCCTCGCCTCCCTGGGCGAGGGACGCGTGACCGACGACGGATGCCTGGAGTGCCCATGGCACGGCGCGCGTTACGACGTCGCCAACGGCAGGATGGTGCGGGGTCCGCAGGGCGCGTTCAAGCCGCTGGCGGGCGCCGTCAAGGCGACGACCGGCGCCCGAGCGCTGAGGACCTTCCCGGTCGAGGTCCGCGACGGCGCAATCTGGCTGATCGACTGACGGTGGTGACGCAGGGGCCGGACCATCGCGGTCTCACTCGACGCGCGTTCGTCGGCGGCGCCGCGGGACTGGGTGTCGGCCTCGCGATGGGCGGCCCGATCCGCACCCTGGCTCGAGGCGCAGGAACGGCGTCGTTGATCTCGGACCTGGAGGCCTACGCCCGCGCGCTCGTCTTCGGCTCGACGACCCAGGCGCCGGGCGTCAGGCGCCGCTGAGGACCGCGTCGGCGCCGGACTCACAGCAGATCAGCGCGGCGCGTTCGAGCGCCGCGACGCGATGCGGCCGCGCCGCCAGCAGGTGGGGGTCGGTCGCCAGCGCCTTGAAGGCCGCCAGGCTCGGGTACCAGACGGCGATCACCTCGTCGTAGCGGTCGGTGTCGTCACCGATCACCGTGCGCTTGCACTCCGCGTGCCAGAGGATCCGTCCGCCCAGGCGGTCGAGCACGGCGCTTGCGGCGGCGCCGTAGCGCAGATAGGCCTCGTGGCCGGACACGTCGGCCGGCGCTCCGCCGGGCACGTCCTCCTCGTAGGCGGCGCGTTCGCGATACCGATTGAGGTTCAACATCACCACCGGTCCGTCCGCCTCGCCGCCGGCGAGCGCTGCGACCTCGGCGAACTGCCGCTGGTCGGGTTCGATCGGCATCGCCGACCCCTCAGGCCGGCGCGCCGAACGCGGCCAGCATCGCCTCGACGATCTCGGGGCCGCGGTCCTCCTGCAGGAAGTGCGCGGCGCCCTCGATCCGCACCTGCTCGCCCGCCGTCGGGATCAGGTCCGTGAACACGTCGCCGGCCTTCGGGTAGGGGAAGACCGGGTCGCTGTCAGAGAACGCCACCAGCGCCGGCTTGTCCCACTTCGACAGCGCATCCTTCACCGCGAGCTGGTCCGCGACGATCGGCTCGTCGGGCGTCAGCGGCACGAGCAGCGGAAAGCGCTGCGCGCCGGCCTTGCTCTCCGGCGTCGGGAACGGGGCCTCGTAGGCGGCGACGATCTCCGGGGGCAGGTCGGTGGTGGTCGCGCCCTGCATGATCATCCCGATCGGAAGGTCGGGCGTGCGTTCGGCGAAGTTGCGCCACGCCATGAACCCCTTGCTCACCCGCCCCAGGAACAGGCCGGTGTTCAGGATCACCAGCCGGCCGACCTGGTCGGCGTGCTCGACCGCCCAGCGCAGCCCGATCGGCCCGCCCCAGTCCTGCACGACCACGGTGACGTCGTCGAGGTCGAGCTGGTCGAGGTGCTGGGTGACGTACTCGACGTGGCGCTCGTACGTGTACCACTCCTGGTCGGTGGGCTTGTCGGACCTGCCGAAGCCCGGCAGGTCCGTGCACACGACCCGGTGACCGCTCGCGACCAGCGCGTCGAGCATGTGCCGGTACAGGTAGCTCCAGTCCGGCTCGCCGTGGAAGCACACGACCGTGCGCCCCGAGCCCTCGTCGAGGTGGTGCAGGCGCAGGCCGTCGACCTCGACGTAGTGGGGCTCGTAGGGGTAGCCGGGGAGGTTCTCGAAGCGCTCGTCGGGGGTGCGGAAGACGTCCATCAGGCCAGGCCTTTCGTCGTCGGGGTGGAGGCGGTTCGGTGGATCATTGCGACCCAGATCTCGGTCAGCGTCTGCGTCGCCGTTTCGGCGGACACGCGGGGCTCGCGGCCGTACGCATCGAGCAGGTAGCTCACGTTCAGGCCGTTGAGGGCGCGGGCGGTTTCGGCGACGTCGGCCGGCGGGTGCTCGGCGATGTGCGGCATCTCGCGCAGCGCGTCCGCGAGCAGCTCGTCGAAGCGCTCGCGCATCGCCTCCTGGCCCGCGGCCACCTGCTCGTCGCTGGCGGCGGCCTCGGCGATCGCCCGCAGCAGCGGCCCGTGGCGCTCGTAGACGGCGACGGCCGTCTCGACCACCTGGCGGACGACCTCGGGCCCGTCGCCGAGCTGGGCCTCGGCCAGCGCGCGCTGCGCCTCGAACAGCTCGTCGATCGCCTCGCGGCCCGCGCGCATGAGCAGGTCGGCGAGGTCGTCGAAATGCCGGTAGAAGATCGTGCGGCCGATCCCGGCCTCGCGCATGACCTCGTCGACGCTGAGCTCGGCATACGACGTGCGGCGAACGAGTTCCGCCGCCGCCGCAACGATCTGCTCCCGACTTTGTTTACGGGACTGGCGGACCACGGCCCTATGCGTTGTCATGGACGGCACAATACCCGAAAGTTGACACCGTGTGACACACGGTGTAGTTTCGCTGGCGGGTTGAAGGGACGACGCTCCGCATGGATTCCGGCCGCGCTCGCGGCGCTCGCGCTGCTCGCGCTGCCGATCAGCGCTCAGGGCCGCCCCGCCTCGGCGGCGAAGGACGGGCGCCCAAACATCCTCGTCGTCATGACCGACGACCAGACGCTGGCCGACGTCGCGAAGATGCCCAACGTCCGCCGGCTGCTCGCCGCCGCAGGGCACGACGTTCGCCGACGCGGTCGACTCCTTCCCCCTGTGCTGCCCGTCGCGGGCGACCTTCATCACCGGGCAGTACGCCCACAACCACGGCGTGGCGGGCAACTTCTACCCGTACGGCTGGTACGGGATGAAGCACCGAGAGAACGTCCTGCCGGTGTGGCTCAAGCGGGTCGGCTACCGCACCGCGCTGGTCGGCAAGTGGCTCAACGGCTACGGCGCGCGCGATGCCCACGGCGAGGTCCCGGCGGGCTTCGACATCTGGCGCGGGCTCCTCGACGTCTCGGCCTACGACTACTACAACTTCGTGATGAACCTGAACGGCAAGCTGCGGTCGTGGGGCGACGGAGACTTCGCGCGCAAGCTCGTCGAGTTCGCGAACATCGAGGTGATCCCCAACCCGGGCGGTCTCGCCGGGGTCCTGGGCAAGCTCCACTCGGTCTTCGGCCCGGAGCCCTACCACTACTGGGGAGCGCAACGACCGGCTGACTACTCGCCGGACGTGACGGGCAAGATCACCGAGGATCTCGTTCGCTCGCAGCGCAGCTCGAAGAAGCCGTTCTTCATCTGGTGGGCGCCGGCGGCCCCGCACCGCGAGGACGTCGCGGTGACCCTGATGCACCGCCCCGGGCGCGACCCCCGGCCGGCCCCGCGCTACGAGCGCCGCAGCGCGAGCTTCACCCTGCCGGTGGGGCCGAGCTTCAACGAGGCCGACTTCTCCGACAAGCCGTCCAACATGCGCAACAAGGCGCCCTCGCTCACCGGTGACCAGATCCACCAGCTCCAACTGGACTACGAGGGCCGCATCGGCTCGCTGCTGGCGGTCGACGACCACGTCAAGCAGCTCATGAAGGTCCTGACCTCCACGAACCAGCTCAAGAACACGGTGGTCGTCTTCGTCTCCGACAACGGCTGGCTGCAGGGACAGCACCGCATCCCCGGCGACAAGTTCCTGCCCTACGAGGAATCGGTGCGGGTGCCGTTCATCCTGCGCGGTCCGGGCGTGCCGGCCGGACGGACGGTGCGCGGGCAGGTCTCCAACGTCGACTTCGCCCCCACCCTCCTGGACATCGCGCGGGCGCGGCCCGGCCGCATCCAGGACGGCGTGTCGCTCATGCCGACGGTGCGCAACCCCCGGCTGCGCCCGAACACGGCGATCGAGATCGAGGCGCCGGCGCCGCTGTTCGAGGGCGACATCCCGCAGAACGCGTGGGACCGGCCCTACAAGGGCGTGCGCACGGATCGCTACACCTACGTCGTGTACAAGGAGACCGGCGAGCAGGAGCTCTACGACCGCCGGTCGGATCCGTACCAGCTGCGCAACGTGGCGGCGGACCCGGCGTACGCGCGTGTCAAGGCGCGGCTCGCGGCGGAGCTCGTGAAGCTCGATCGCTGCAAGGGCGTCCGCGCGTGCACCGTGGCGCCGTGAGGCCGGCGGTCGCCGTCCTCGCGTCGTTTGTCGCCGCAGCGTCTCCCGCCGCGGCGGGAGCGGCGCCGCGAGCGGTCACGGGCCTCCACGACGCGCGCTACTGCGAGATCATCGAGCTCAAGGGCGTCCCGCCCACCGCGGTTGCGACGGTCTGGAACACGATCGGGCAGAACCGCTGCCCGCCGGCGTGGTGGAACGCCTTCAACGCGGGCGCGCTGGCCCGCGAGCTCGGCGACACGGCGGTCGTGCTCAACGGGCCGCGGCATTTCCTGATGGACGCCGCGAGCGCCGAGACCGGCGGCCGGCGCTCGTTCCACGGCCGGCGGCTGACGAAGGTCGCGACGATTCCGATCCGCACCGCCGCCGATCTGGTGCAGACGCCGTACACGGACCGCACGATCGCGCGCAGGAACACGTGGACCTGGAAGCGGGGGCGCACGGTGTTCGAGCTCGTCGCGCCGGGCGGAGATGTCTACGTGATGCAGAGCTACGCGCAGATCAAGGATCCGACGCTGACGCTGGCCAAGCTGCGCTCGCTCGGCCGACGGTTGAAGCCGCCGACCGGCTGGCGCTACCGCACGCGCCGGCTTCCACGGGATCTGGTCCTGACCGCGCGCGGCAGCGCGACGATCCTCCAGGACGAGCTGCAGGACACCTACCAGCTCGCGACCACGACGCGGCCGGCGGGCCGGCGGGCGCGGCATGCCGTGCACCTGTCGGGGCAGACCCGTTCGATTGCGACGCCGACGACGCCCGGCACCATCGAGGACCGCGGCACGATCTTCGGGGCGGGGTTCGGTGCCGGGACCGTGGGACTGGTGGTCACGCTCACGGGCGGTCGCGCCACGGGTACGTTCAGGCTCGTGTTCCCGCGGGGGTCGGCCTCGGGCACGTTCTCGATGCCGTACACGATCAGCGGGAACGAGATCGACTTCGTCGGGACCGCGAGGTTCACCAGCGGCACGGGCGCCTACCGCGGGATCACGAGCGGCGACCTGCGCGCACACGACCACAACACGCTCGACGGCCAGAACGGCAGGCTGTCGCTCGACGGCTTCGCGACGCATTGACGTAGCGTGCGTCCCCGGTGACCGGACCCCCTCGTCCTCCCAACCTGCTGCTGCTGATCACAGATCAACAGCGCGCACCGATGCACTGGCCGACCGAGCCGGGATGGCTCGATGCCCTGATGCCGACCGACGCCGAGCTGCGGCGGACCGGGGTGAGCTTCGAGCAGGCCTTCGTCGCGACGTGCATGTGCTCCCCGAGCCGCGCGTCGTTCTTCACGGGCACGTTCCCCTCGCGCCACGGCGTGACGCTGACGCTGACCCTCGGTGACCTCTGGCCGGACCCCCACAACGTGCCGGACGTCCTGCGGACCGCCGGGGACCTGATGAGGAGTGGGGGTGCGCCGCGCGGGCGCCTGGCGCGGGCGTTTGCTCGCAGCACGTTGCGACTGGGGCCGAAGAGCGGACACGAGCCCGAGCTCGCGCCGGGAGTGCCGACGATCGCGCGGATGCTGCGCGCCCGGGGCTACGAGGTGGTCCTGAAGGGGAAATGGCATTTGTCGAAGGCGGTGTCGGGCGGAGAGTTCGGCCCCGCGGACGGCGAGCGCCTCCAGCGCGACTACGGATTCGCCGGCTGGGAGCCACCGGATGCCGGAGGCGATGCGAAGGCCAAGCACTTCGGCGGCGGCAACGCGGGAACGTCGGGCGAGGGCTGGGACGAGGACTACACCCGCCAGGCCGAGGCATGGCTCGGGCAGGCGGAGTTGCCGGAGCCCTTCTGCTTGATCGTGTCGCTGGTCAACCCGCACGACGTGCTGGGCTACCCCGCGCAGTACGAGGCGGGCGGATACGACGCGGCCGAGTTCCGTGAGCTGGGAGTCGGCCTGCCGCCGACGGTCGACGAGAGCCTGCGCGACAAGCCGGGCGTGCAGTCGCTGGCTTCGCTCGGGCAGGTGGCGTACATGGGCGCGCTGCGCGACGAGCGCGCGCGGCTGGACTACGTGAACTTCTATGCGTACCTGCACCGGCTGGTCGACGAGAAGCTCGGGCGCGTGGTCGGCGCACTGGGCGATGCCTCCGACCCGGGGTCGCTCCGGTCCCGGACGGTCATCGCGCGCTTCTCCGACCACGGGGAGCTGGGGCTGTCCCACGGCGGCCTGCGCCAGAAGATGTTCAACGCCTACGAGGAGACGCTGCGCGTGCCGCTCGTGATCTCCAATCCGGTGCTGTTCCCCGAAGGCGCGACGAGCCAGGGACCGGCGTCGCTCGTAGATCTTGTCCCGACGCTGCTGTCGCTGGCGGGCGCCGATCCCGGCGGAGCGACGCTCGACGGACAGGATCTCGTGCCCGTCCTGGCCCGCCACGCCGCCCCCGACATCGAGGCCGTCTCGCAGGTGCCTGCGGGGTTCGGACCGGTCACCGACGCCGGCGCCCCGACAGACGCGGTCCGCGACGACATCCTGTTCACGTACGACGACCACCAGGCCGCCACGGCCTTCCAGGAAGCCCCCGGCCAACCCAACCGGATCCGCTGCATCCGCGACCGGCGCTGGAAGTACGCGGTCTACCTCGACCCGTCGGGCCGCGCGCAGCCGGAGTACGAGTGCTACGACCTCGAGGCCGACCCAGGCGAGGCCCACAACCTCGTCGACAAGCAGACGGGCAGCGGCCGGACGCCGGATGCGGAGCGGGAGCGGCGACGGCTCCACGAGCGACTCGCGGTCGTCCTCGAGGAAACCGCAACGGTCGCGCCACCGCTGCCGTCAGCGGGCCGGTAACCGCCTCTTCACGCAACCCTCCGCCGGGGGTGGTGTAGTTCGGCCATCTCCCCCGCGCCGCCCCCGTACAGGCGGCGCCCTCTCACTGGCCTTCAACCAGCCCACATGCGCCTGATCGATCGTCTTCCGCTGCCGCTTGCGCCGCCCGCGCGGACCGTCGAGCGAATCCCGCTCGAGCTCGAGGACGGCGCGCGGACGACGCTGCACCTCGCGGCCTACGACCGCGCCCGGATCCGGCCGCGCGTGGTCGTGCTGCCGGGCGCGGCCCGGCTGGCCGGCTGGTGCCGGGCCGAGGGTGTGGAGGACGCGATCGTGGGCGGCTTCTTCATCCGCCGGGACGACACGCCGCTCGGTGAGGTGCGCGTCGGTGGCCGGCCGCAGCCGTCGGTGCCGTTCGACGCCCCCTGGGACGCCCGTCGCGCCTGCGTGCACCTTGCCGGCGACGAGGCGCGCATCGCCCGTCGAGACGAGATCGCGGACGCTCCGCCGGGGGACCTGCTTCAGGCCGGGCCGCTGCTGGTCGCGGGCGGCGCAAGCGCGGTGGACGACAGCGACCGCGAGGGCTTCTCCGCCGGCGCGCGCCAGTTCGACTCCGACATCACGATCGGGCGCTACCCGCGCGCGGCGTTGGCAATCGCCGGGGACCGGCTGCTGGCCGCCGTCTGCGAGGGACGCGCCGAGGACGAAGCCGGCCTGACGCTCGGGGAGTTCGCCCGCGCGCTGGCGGACCTCGGGGCCGAGTCGGCGATCAACCTCGACGGAGGCGGCTCGGCGTCGCTCGTCTGCGACGGCCGGCTCGTCAACCGACCTCGCGAGGAGCACGGCATCGAGCTGCTCGGCGGCCGCCCGGTCGCCACCGCGCTGGCCTTCGAGCCCCGCCGGAGCCGCGCGGGCGGTTACCTGCACTAGTCTGGACGGGTGGCTTCTCCGCACCGCCGCGTGGTCAGCGGCACGTTGTTCTTCCCTCGTGGCGGGTCCGCCCACGTGACCCGCGCGCTGGCGCACGAGCTCGTCGGCCGTGACTGGGTCGTCACGATCGTGTCGGGCTCTCGCAGCGACCTCGGCCCCGACGGTGACGCGCGGGAGTTCTACGCGGGCCTCGACGTCGAGGCGGTCGACTTCACGCCGGCCCTCCGGAGTGGAGACCCGCTGCGATTCGACGGTCCGGAGGGCACGGCACCGATGCAGCCCTCGTTCGAGAGTCGGCCGGGAGCGCCGGACCCGGTGTTCGCCGAGCTGGACGACCTCGCCTACGAGCGCCAGGTTCGCGCCTGGGGCGCGGCACTGGAGCGCGCGTCCGCGGCGTCGGCCGACGTGCTCTGGCTCCACCACCTCACACCGCTTCACGAGGCGGCGTCCCGGGTGGCGCCCGAGGTGCCCGTGGTCGGCCATCTGCACGGCACCGAGCTCCTGATGCTCGAGCGGATCGCCTCCGGCGCGCCGGCGGAGTGGACGCACGCCGAGCGATGGGCGGAGCGGATGCGCGGGTGGGCGGCGAGGTGCAGGCGACTGCTCGTCTCGCCGGGCAGCACGCAACGCGTGGTGACGGCGCTGGGCGTCGAGGAGGACCGGCTCGTGGAGCTGCCCAACGGCCTGGACCCGAGTGTGTTCAGGCGCGTGGAGCTCGACCGGGTCGCGCTCTGGCGACGGCACCTCGTCGAGGCGCCGCGCGGATGGCGACCGGGGCGGCCGCCCGGCAGCGTCCGGTATCGCGAGGAGGACCTCGCGGCCTTCGCCGACGGTCCAGTCCTGCTCTACGCCGGCCGCTTCACCGAGGTCAAGCGGCTCGGCCTGCTGATCCGCGCCTACGCCAGCGCGCGGCCGCGCCTGCGGGCGCGCAGCCCGCTCGTGATCGTCGGCGGCCACCCCGGCGAGTGGGAGGGCGAGCACCCGATCGAGACCGTCGAGTCCGAGCGGGTACCCGACGTGTTCCTCGCCGGCTGGCAGAACCAGCCGGAGCTCGCCCAGCTGCTCTCCGGCGCGGACGTGGTCGTGCTCCCGTCGGTGTGCGAGCAGTTCGGCCAGGTGCTCGTCGAGGGGATGGCGTGCGGCCTGCCGGCCATCGCCGTCGACGCGTTCGGCCCAGCCAGGATCGTGCAGGACGGCGAGACCGGCTGGCTGGTGCCGCCCGACGACGAGTCGGCGCTCGCCGAGGCGATCGTGGAGGCCGTCAACCGGCCCGCGGAGCGCGCCCGCCGGGGCGAGCGGGCACGCCAGAGCGTCCTGGAGCGCTTCCAGTGGGGGTCCATCGCCGGCCGGCTGGCCGCGGTGTTGGAGTCGGCGGCGGAAGGGCGCGCGGTCACGGACGCGCACGGGCGCTCTGCTTGAGCCGCCCGAGCGCCTTCAGCTCCCTGCCGAAGCCCGCGATGATCGCGTCGGGATCCGGGACGAGGCTGGCGGCCGCCTGCAGTCCGACGGTGACCGTGCCGTCGTAGCTGAAGATGCTGATGCCGATGCCGATGCGACCGCCCGTGGGAACCCACGCCAGCACGCCGGCGACCTTCGTGTCGGCGAAGTAGACGGGCCGGCGCGGGCCCGGGACGTTGGTCAACACCGCGGTCTCCACGTTGGACATCGCGTTGACGAAGCGCCGCTCGACCGCCCGCGGCGCCAGCCCGATCAGGCCAAGGACCCCGTACGACACGGCCCCCTCCGGCGAGTGCTTGATCTCGTCCATGCGGCGGTGCACCTCCGCGAGGCGCTCCCGGCGACTGGCGATGCCCACCGGCAGGTCGAGCTCGACGAGACCGAACCGGTTGCCGAGCTCGCGCGGGAGGGGCTGGTCGAGCGGGCGCAGGTTGAACGGGACCATGACCCGGATCTCGTCGACCAGGCTGTCGTGGCGCATGAGGTAGCCGCGCAGGGCGCCCGCCATGGCCGTCACGAGGACGTCGTTCACCGTCGTCCCCGTCGCGTGGCCCAGGCGCTTGACCTCGTCGAGCGAGATGTCGTCGGACCACGCCAGGCGGCGCGCGACGCCCGGCTCGCCCTTCAACGGCGTGTGCGTGTCCGGCTGGGTCAGGAGCAGCTTCTGGAGCGCGCGGCCGTTGGCGACGGCGTCGCCGACGCGCCCGGACAGCTCCGAGCGAGGATGCGCCACCAGCTCGAGGCCCTCGTGCAGCGCGGCGCCCGCCAGGTGGGCCGCCGAGGCGACCGGGGCGGTCACGCGATCCACGATCCCGCGGCCCGCGCGGTGCTCGGGAGCCGCCAGCTCCGCGCCGGGCTCCTCGTCGGTCAGGGACAGAAGAACGCGGGCCAGGGCAATGCCGTCGGCGATGCAGTGGTGCATCCGCGCGATCAGTGCGCTGCCCGAGCCGTAGCCGTCCACGATGTACATGTCCCAGAGCGGCCGCGACGGATCCAGCGGCGTGATGACCAGCTCGCTGGCCAGGCGCTGCAGCGCCTCGCGATCGCCCGGCGCCGGGAGGGCGAGATGGTGCAGGTGGAGGTCGAGGTCGAACGCCTCGTGGTCCTCCCAGTAGGGGACGCCCACGCCCAGGCGCGGTTCGACGACGCGCTGGCGGAAGCGCGGGAACCGCTCGACCATGCGCTCGCGAATGGTGTCCGCGGCCCGCTCGTGGTCAAGCGGCTCGTCGAACCACAGAAGGCCATTGACGACCATCAGGTTGGTCGGCCGGTCCATGTGCAGCCAGGCCGCGTCGGCGCTGCCCATCAACTGCTTGCTCATGTCGTTACCTCCACCCCTGGACCGTAGTCCGGCGGTGCACGGCGCGCATCCGCAGACTCTCCCACCGGCGTCAGTAGCCCTCACGGTGCCGCGCCGCCGGCGCCGACCAGTACGGTCCCGCCGTGGCGGTCGACTTCTCGCTGACCGACGAGCAGCGCGAGATCCAACAGCTGGCGCGGGATTTCGCACGGCGCGAGATCCGCCCGGTCGCGGCCGGCTACGACGAGCGTGAGGAGATGGCGTGGCCGGTGTTGCGCAAGGCGGCCGAGATCGGTCTGCTCAGCTACGGCCTGCCGGAGGAGTACGGGGGCGGCGGCGTCGCGGACGGGATCGTGGGGATCACGAACTTCGTGGTGACCGAGGAGCTGGCCTGGGGGTGCGCGGCGATCGCCACCGAGATCACGTCGAGCACCTACGCCGCCGGGCCGATCCTCGCCTTCGGCACCGAGGAACAGCGCCGCCGTCACCTGCCGAGGTTCTGCGACCCCGACGAGGTGCGGCTCGGCGCGCTCTGCCTGACCGAGCCCGAGGCGGGCTCGGACATCGCCGCGATCGCGACCACGGCGCGCCGCGACGGCGACGAGTGGGTGCTCGACGGCCGCAAGCAGTTCATCACCAACGGCGGGATCGCCGAGGTGCACATCGTCTTCGCGCGCGCCGAACAGGAGACCGGGATGGCGGCCTTCATCGTCGAGCGCGACACGCCAGGGCTGTCGATGGGCCGCAAGGAGCGCAAGCTCGGCATGCGCGCGTCGCACACCGCCGAGGTCGTGCTCGACGGCTGCCGCGTGCCGCTCGAGAACCGCCTCGCCGCGACGCCCACGGCGCCGGCCCTGCGAGGCGGGCGCGACGAGGAGCTGTCGGGCGCAGCGCAGGCGCTGACGCTGCTGCAGTACTCGCGGATGACGTTCGCCGCCGCGGCGCTCGGGATCGCGCGCGCCGCCTTCGAGTACGCACGCGACTACGCGCGGGAGCGCCGAACGTTCGGCGTACCGATCGCCCGCCATCAGGCGGTCGCCTTCAAGCTCGCCGACATGGCGATCGAGATCGAGGCGGCGCGAGCGCTCCTCTGGCGCGCCGGGTGGCTGGCCACGACGGGACGCCCGCTGAGCCTGGCCGAGGGCTCGATGGCCAAGTGCCTCACCGCCGACGTCGCGGTGCGCTGCTGTACCGAGGCGATCCAGATCCTCGGGGGCCACGGCTACGTGCGCGACCATCCGGTCGAGAAGTGGTACCGCGACGCCAAGCTCTACCAGATCTGGGAGGGGACCAACGAGATCCAGCGGCTGGTCGTGTCCCGCGCGCTGCTCGCGGGCTGACGCGTCCGGGATTCGCGAGTAGGCTGACGGGACATGGGCGAACCGCGCCGCACCACCCCCGAGGAAGCCAAGCGCGTCGGTGACGAGATCGGGGTCGACTGGGATCGCTTCGACCTCGAGCAGTTCCGGGCGGGCATGGACGTCGAGTTCGAGCACGGCAGCCACGATCCCCAGACGGACGTGACCGGCGACGACCCGATCGTCACCGGCAAGATCGCGCTCGCGCACATGAAGGAGTTCCCCGACTACTACGCGCGCCTCGATCTCATGGAGCGCGAGGCGAAGCGGGACTGGGCGGCGAAGCGGGGCGGAGGGGAGTCGGCCTAGGTTCAGGTCCCGCGGTGCAGGGCAGGTTCGAGCTCGCTGTCGGGCGCCAGGGCGGCGATCTCGGATGCAAGGTTCGACCGCGGCCCCGCGTGCGCCGCGACCACCTCGAACGTCTTGCCGCGTGCCTCCGGCAAGGCCAGCAGTTGGCTGCAGACGTCGGCGAGGTCCGCCCGCGAGATGCGGCCTTCGATCCTGTCGCCCTGCGACACGGCCAGCGGCTCGCCGCCGGCTCCGTCCGTGAGCCAACCGGAGCGGACGATGCAGTAGGGAATGCCGGCGCTCCGTATGACCTCCTCGGCCCTCGCCTTCCACCCCAGGCTCGTCGGCTCCACATCCTGGTAGTGCTCCGGGCGGCTGGCGTGGATCGTGGAGACGAACACCACGAGCTCGACCTCCGCCGCGGCCGCCCGCGCGATGAGGCTGCGCGTGCCGTGGTAGTCGACGACCTCCGAGTCGTTCTCGCGCTCCGGGCCGCCGCAGGTCGCGACGATCATGGCCCGCACGCCGGTCAACGGCTCCGTCAGCGTGTCGCCGTGACGAACGTCGCCGACGAACTGCGGTACCTCCGCAGGGAGAACCTCGCGAGCCTTGGCGGGATCGCGGACCAGCGCCGCGACGGAAATGCCGCCTTCGAGCAGGCGGTCAACCAGGAGGCGGCCGGTGCGACCGGTCGCTCCGACGACGAGCACCGGTGTCTCGGACATCGCTCCTCCTCCTCTCTGAAACAGCAAACAAGCTTCCCTCCCGGCGCGGCTGCCGCCATCCGACCAAACTACGGCTCGCGGTTGGTAGCGGCGCGCAGCCGGTGCGCCGGGTTCCCCGGATGGCGCGATGGGCCCGGGGTGGGAGCCTCGCGGGCCATGGGCAAGCGATCGATCACGCGCCGCCAGTTGATCGGCGGCGCCACGGCGGCGGGCGTGGTCTCCGCGCTGCCGTCGGCCGCGCGGGCTCGGTCGTCACCGCGACTGGCAACACGACGCGTCGACGTCGCGATCGTCGGCGCGGGGCTGGCCGGCCTCACGGCCGCCCGGGCGCTCGTCCGGGCCAGGCGGTCGGTGGTGGTTCTGGAGGCCGACGGCCGGGTGGGCGGGCGAACCGAGAACCATTCGATCGGCGGCGGGGAGATCAGCGAGCTGATGGGCGAGTACATCGGGCCGACCCAGGACCGCGTGCTCAAGCTGGCCCGCGACGTCGGCGTGCGCACCTTCAAGACCTACAACCAGGGTGAGAGCGTCCTGTTCCTCAACGGGAGTCGCTCGACCTACCCGGCCGCCGTCGGCCTCCCCACCGACCCGGCGATCCTGAATCCGGCCGTGGCGGCGATCGGCGAGATCGACGCGATGGTCGCGCAGGTGCCCGTCGACGCCCCGTGGCGGGCGGCGCGCGCCGCGGAGTGGGACTCTCAGACGCTCGAGACGTGGGTGCAGGCGAACATCTCCAGCGACGCCGTGCGCAAGCTCTTCGCCGCCGCCGTCCAGGCCATCTGGGGATCGGAGCCCCGGGACCTCTCGTTGCTGTTCGCCCTGTGGTACGCGCGCGTGGCGGGAAACGAGCGCACTCCGGGCAACTTCGCGCGGCTCATCTCCACCGGGGGCGGAGCGCAGGAGACCCGCTTCGTGGGCGGCTCCCAGCTCATCTCCCTGCGCGTGGCGCGCCAGCTCGGATCCCCCCGTGTCGTCGTCGACTCTCCTGTCCGGGGGATCACCCAGGACGGCCGGGGGGTGACGGTGGAGTCAGACCGCGTCACCGTGCGCGCGCGCCGGGCGATCGTGACGATCCTGCCGGCGCTGACGGCCGCGATCGACTTCAGCCCCGCGCTCCCGGGGCCGCGGGCCCAGCTGATCCAGCGCATGCCCCACGGGACGCTGATCAAGGCGGAGGCGCTCTACGACCGGCCGTTCTGGCGAGACTCCGGGCTCAGCGGCCAGGCGCTGTCCGACACGGGGCCGGCCAGGACGACGTTCGACAACTCGCCCCCGGACGGGCGGCCCGGCGTGCTGTTCGGCTTCATCGGCGGCCACGACGCCCGCGTGTGGATGCAGCGCTCCGCGCGCGCGCGACGGGCGGCGGTGCTCGAGAACTTCGCCACGTACTTCGGCGATCGCGCGCGCCGCCCCCGGTCTTACATCGAGGACGACTCGGCCGCCGACGAGCCGTGGATCCGCGGTTGCCCGACCGCGGTGCTGCCGCCCGGCGTGCTGTCGGACTTCGGGCCGGCGATCCGCGCACGCATCGGCCGCGTGCACTGGGCGGGCAGCGAGACCTCGACGTTCTGGTACGGGTACATGGACGGCGCCGTACGCTCCGGCGAGCGCGCCGCCCGCGAGGTGCTGGCCAAGCTCTGATCCCGCGCCGCGGACCGGGGTCTCCGTCCGGCCGGGACGGCGGGCTAGATCGTCCTAACCCCGAGTAGTTGCGACAGCTCGGGTTCATCTTGTGTTCCCCATCTTGCGGGCGCCGAAGACGATATCTGCGGGCACTCGCCCTTTGGTCAACCGCCCGTTGTGGGCGCGGTCGAAGTTGAACTCGTCGAGGTATTCCTCCAGGTCGCGACGAAGGGCGGTGATCTTGGGCGCCAGCGAGCGGGCAAACGCCGGTCGCCAGCACTCCTCGAGGATGGTGAGCTGGGCGCGCTCGACGCAGCCGTTGGAGTTGGGGTTGCCGGCCTTGATGAGCCACTGCCTGCGCCGAGTGTCTCGATGGCTGCGCGGAACCGCTGGGAGCGGAACTCGGAGCCGTTGTCTGTGGTCACTTCCTGCAGCCCCCAGCCGGCGGCCCGAAGCTCGCGGGCGACCCGGTGGACGAGCTCGGCGGTCCAGCGTGCCCTCGGGTTGCGCTCCGAGGAGTGAAGCTCGGACCAGATGAATCCCGAGGCGACGTCTGAGGCGGTGTATTGCCAGACCGTCCCCTTCGAGCCGGAGAGCCGCCCGACGAAGAAGCAGTCGAACTGCACCTTCTCGCCGGGCTCGGAGGCCTCGATATGCCTGGGAGCAGGGGGAATCTCGGGGCGCCGCTCATAGGGCTCGGCGTGCCGCGCGACGAGCGCCAGGCGCTTGGCGCGAGTGTTGAGATTGAAGCGCCGCAAGACCCGCCAGACGCCGTGCTCGGAGATCCGGATCCCGCCCCATTTGGGCCGGCGAAGCTCGGAGGAGATCCGCCGGGGTCCGAGGCCCGGGCGCGCCAGGGCGAAGGCGAGGATCCGCTGCTCGAGGTGGGGGCCGATCTGGTTGGGCATCCGCGGGCGCCGGCGCTCGCGCACCCGCAGAGCCTCCATTCCCCAGCGGTCGACCTTTGCCTTCCAGCGGTAGTAGGTCGAGCGCTCTATCCCCATCGCCCTGCAGGCCTCTGAGACGTTGCCCAGCTCCTCGGCCAAGGTCAGGCAGCGCAGACGAAATCCGAACAACACGTCATCCTCAGTCACGTCGTGCTCCCTTCGTTGCTTCTTTGGTTGGCACCGAGGAGCGTGAGCGAGCGCGCAGACGCCCCCGGCCATGGCCGGGGGCGTCTGACTTCAAGGCCCTATCGATCTCGCAGGTGTTGCGAGAACTCGGGGTTAGTCCGGGCTAGATGATTGATTCCATGGCCGCGTGTGCGTGGGGGCGCGCGGGAGCAAGCTGGGCGGGGAAAGCGGGCGAAGCCAATACCCGAGGTATTGGCTTGAGCCCGATGACCCCGATCCAGCGCAGCTAACCGCGCGTCATCCATGCGCGCGGGGTCGTGGAATCACTCATCTAGGCGGCGAACGTCTCGATCGCAGCGCGCACCCCGGCGAGCCCGCCGAACGGCGACCAGAGCAGCGTGCGCTCGAACAGGTCGGCGCGGCGCGCCTCGTAGGCGGCGCGAACCTGCGCGGGCGTACCGGCGAGGGCGATCGTGTCGACCATCTCGTCGGACACCGCGGCCGCCATACCCTCGAAGTCGCCGCGCTGCCATGCCTCGCGGATCTGGTCGGCCGCAGCGTCGAAGCCGTGATGGCTGAGGATCGGCCGGTAGGTCTTGACGGTGGAGTTGAACGCGACGATCGCTCGCGCCGCCCGGCGCGCCGCCTCGCCGTCCTCGTCCACCGAGCAGGTGACATAGCCGGCGATCGGCACGGGCGCTGCCCGCCCGGCGCGCTCGGCGCCGCGGGCCAGCGCCGGGCGGACGACGTCCCGGGTGTACTCGGGCGTGAACAGCGGGTGGCCGACCAGGCCGTCGGCGACGGCGCCGGCGGCCTCGACCATGCGGACGTTGACGCCGCCCATGTAGATCGGCAGGTCGACTCGCAGTGGCGGCGGTACCGGGGCGGTGGGATGGACGACCGTGCGGTAGAACCGCCCCTCGTGCTCGAGCGGGCCCTCGTGCAGGCGCAGCAGCCTCCGCAGCAGCGGCACGAGCTCCTCCATGCGCGGCGCGGGATGCTCGCCGTCGAGGCCGTGCCAGTCCCGCTGCATCCGCCGCGTGCCCGTCCCCAGTCCGAGGATCAGCCGCCCGTCCGACAGGGAGTCCAGATCGCGCGCCTCGGCCGCCAGCACGAGCGGCGTGCGCCCGAACGCGTAGGCGATCGCGCTGCCGACGGTGACGCGCTCGGTCGCCAGGGCGACCGCGGCCAGTCCCACCGTCGCGGAGTGGTCGGGAAACTCGGTCGTCCAGACCGACTCGAGCCCCGCCTGCTCGGCCAGGCGCGCCGCCTCGACGGTCTCGTCGATGGTGGGCAGCGAGAGCACGACGCCGAGCGCGCTCATCGGGGGGCCCCCGAGGTCAGCGGCCCGGGCGTGGCGTCCTCGATGTGCAGGCGCGAGCCCCCGGCGACGTCGACGCGCCAGCCGACCGGGCCGGCGCTCCGTACGGCGTCGATCAGCTCCTGGTCCGGGGTGCGGACGAGCACCCGCTCGCCCGCGGGCGTGAGCGCGCTGACGATGGCGCCGTCGGGGCTGCCATCGCGCTGGTAGGCGACGGTGCAGGCCTCGATGGTCGCCGGGCCTTCGTACTCGGTCCGAACGCGGCGCGCCGGCGGCTGTTCCGGTTGGGCGTCGAGGCTCGCGAACCGCCGGCGCGGAGGGCGCGCCGAGTACACGCCGGCGGCGTGCTTGGTCACGTACCAGCCCACGGCGGTGGCGAGGCCGTACGCCCCGGGGTCGTCCCGCAGCCGGCCGACGAGGGCGGCGATCGCATGACCGGAGTAGTTGTTGCCGGGCCCGCCCGCGAACGTCAGCCCGCCGGTCACCGTCGGCGGCCGCGCCGGGTCGTCGAGCCCGAAGTCCAGCTCGCGCGCGGCGATCTGCACCGCGGAGGGGAAGCAGGAGTACAGGTCGACGTGGGCCACCTCGTCGATCGTGACGCCCGCGTGGCCGAGGGCGGCGCGGCCCACCGCGCGGATCGCGGGCGAGGCGGCGAGTTGCGCGCGCTCGCTCACGTGCCACTCGTCATGCGCCTGCGCGCCGGCGTGCACGAACACCCAGCGGTCTCTGGGCACCCCGGCCTGCTCGGCCGCCCGCGCGCTGCAGACGATCAGGCCACTCGCGAGGTTGACCTGCATGTTGGCCGTCAGGAGCTTCGTGTACGGCGCCGACACCAGCCGGTTCTCCGCGGTTGGGGTGGCGATCTCCTCGGGCGTGAACGCGCGCCTGATCCACGCGTGCGGGTTCTCGCACGCGACCTGTGAGAAGCGCGACCACAGCCGGGCGATCGCGATCAGATGAGTGGCCGGATCCCTGCTCGACGCCGTGCGCACCGCGCTCTCCAGCAGCGCGTACATGAACACCGGCGCCAGCAATCCCGCCTCCCCCTCGACGTCGTTGACCGGATCGCGGTCTTCGCCGACGATGCGCGTGGGGCGCGCGCGCTCGTCCTGCTGGCGCCAGGGGACCGCGCCCCCGGAGAGCTCGGCCGCCCGCACGCTCGCCACCGTCTCGCCACCGCCGACGAGCGCGACATCCAGCTGGCCCGCGGCGATCCCCGCAGCGGTGTCGTTGAGCAGCCGCTGCGAGCCGTCGCCACCGATCCAGGCGCTCTGCACCGTCTCCCTGGGATGCGCGCCGAGGTCCTCGGCGACGAGCGCCGCGGCGTCCGGGTAGCGCCACGCGATGACCGGCACGCAGCGCACCGAGTCGGCGCGGCGCAGGAGCCGCTCGCCGGTCCCGCTGTCCTCACCCGCGTGACGCAGTGCCTCGACGATCAACGAGATCGGTTCGGGCGGATCCTCGCCGGGCGTGGCGCGGCGCAGCACCTGGCCGGCACCGACGATCACGGGCGTGCGCGGGTCGATCGTCACGCGGCGATCACGAGTCGAACGGTCGACATCGCCCCGGACGCTACATCCGCTGTCCGTAAAACGCCCCTACGCCTGGCCGTGGTCCGCGCCGATGCACACAGCGCCGGTCGGGTGGAGAGTGTCGGGACCACACCCCTGGGAGAGGATGACCAAGGTCAGCGATACGACGCCGATGCCGACCGCAGCGCCGGCCATCCGGACGGTCGCGGACGGTCGCTCGTTGAGCGCGCGGACCCTCGGCGAGATGGTCCTGGAGGCGAGCGCGATTCACGCTGGCCCCGCGCTGCGCTTCCGGCGTGGATCGCAGTGGGAAGAGATCTCCTACGCAGAGCTCGGTCGCGCCGCGCGCGAGATCGCCAAGGGCCTGATGGCGCTCGGCATCGAGCCGGGAGAGCGGGTGTCGATCCTCTCCGAGACGCGGCCGGAGTGGACGCTGGCCGACCTCGGCGCGCTGTGCGCGGGCACTGTGGTGGCGCCCATCTACCAGACGAACTCGCCGCGGGAGTGCCAATACGTCCTGACTCACTCCGAGGCGCGCGTCGTGTTCTGCGAGAACCGCGCCCAGCTCGACAAGATCGAGGCGATCCGGGCCGACTGCCCGCAGCTGGCCCACGTCATCGCCTTCGAGGACGCCGGGCCCGACTCCATCTCGCTCGACCAGCTGCGCGGGCTCGGGAGCGACATCGCCGACGAGGCGGTCCGCGAGCGCACCGCCACCCGCGTGCCCGACGAGCTCGCCACGCTCATCTACACCTCCGGCACGACGGGGCCGCCAAAGGGCTGCATGCTCACCCACGAGAACTTCCTCTCGGCCACGCGGGCCTACCAGGATCGGCTCGAGCTCGCGGGGCTCGGCGACACGCCGATCGTCTTCTACCTCTTCCTGCCGCTCGCGCACTCGCTGGCGCGCATCACCCAGATGGCCGTGATCGGCATCGGCGGCACGCTCGTGTACTGGCAGCGCGACTCGCGACGGCTGCTGGCGGACCTGCGCGAGGCCCAGCCCACCCATCTCCCTTCCGTCCCGCGCGTCTTCGAGAAGATCTACGCCGCGGCCGAGAGCGGGATCGCGGAGAAGTCGCCGCTGCAGCGCAAAGCGTTCGACCTCGCCGTCGCCGCCGGAGGCCGGGTCCGCCGGTTCCAGCGCCGCGGCCGGCGCATCCCACCCGGCCTGGCCGTCGGCCACCGCATCGCCGACCGGCTCGTGCTGGCCAAGGTGCGCGAGCTCTTCGGCGGCAACCTCGTCCTCGCCGCGACCGGGGCGGCGCCGATCGCCCCGGAGATCCTCGAGTTCTTCGACGCGTGCGGCATCCTCGTGCTCGAGGGCTGGGGCCTGACCGAGACCTGCGGCGCCGGCACCATCAACACCGCCCGCGAGCTGAAGTTCGGCACGGCGGGCAGGCCGCTCCCGGCGACCGAGGTCCGCCTGGCCGCCGACAGCGAGCTGCTCATGCGCGGCCCCTCGGTCTTCAGCGGCTACTTCAAGGACGAGCGGGCCACGGACGAGGCGTTCGTCGACGGCTGGTTCGCCACCGGCGATCTCGGCGCGATCGACGACGACGGCTTCGTCTCGATCACGGGCCGCAAGAAGGACCTCATCATCACGTCGAGCGGCAAGAACATCACCCCGTCCAACATCGAGAACCGTCTCAGGGAGAGTCGCTGGATCTCCCAGGCCGTCGTGTACGGCGACAACCGGCCGTACCTCGTGGCGATCCTGACCCTCGAGCCGGACGAGGCCCCGAAGCTCGCCGAGCGTCTCGGCACGCCGTCCGACCTCGCCGCCATGGCAGGCGACGAGCGCGTGCGCAGCGAGCTGGAGAAGGTCGTCCAGGAGGTCAACGCCGACTTCGCCCGCATCGAGCAGATCAAGCGCTTCGCGATCCTCGACCGCGATGTCACGCAGGCCACCGGCGAGCTCACGCCCACCCTCAAGATCAAGCGCAACGTGGTGTACGAGCGGTTCGCCGACGTGTTCGCTGGCCTCTACGAGACCGGCGCCTCAACCGGAAGGCAGGCTCCGCCCCCATGACCTTTCGACTCAAGCAGGTCGCCGTGCCGGCCCTGTCGCCGAGTCGGTTCGCCGAGGTCCTGGACGAGGCCGCCTACGCCTCGCTGCAGGGGCTCATCGAGCGGGCAGTGCCCGCCCTGCACGGCCGGGTGATCTGGAACGTCAACTCCACCGCGCGCGGTGGCGGGGTGGTGGAGCTGCTTCGCTCGCTGCTCGGCTATGCGCGAGGCGTGGGCGTGGACGCACGCTGGATGGTCATCCGCGGCGACGAGGACTTCTTCCGCGTCACCAAGCGCCTGCACAACCGCCTCCACGGATACGACGGCGACGGCGGCACCCTGAGCGACAAGGAGCAGGCCGTCTACGAGGCCACGCTGGCCCCGAACGGCGAGCGCCTGGCCGAGCTCGTCCAGTCCCGAGACATCGTGCTCCTGCACGATCCGCAGACCGCCGGCCTGGTGGACGCCGTCAAGGCCACCGGTGCCCACGTGATCTGGCGCGCGCACGTCGGGCGCGACCATCCCAACCACATTGCGCGCGAGGCCTGGAACTTCCTGCGCAGCTACGTGCTCGGCGCGGACGCCTTCGTCTTCTCACGCGACGCCTTCGTCTGGACCGGCCTGCCGCGCGAGAAGGTGTCGATCATCCCGCCGTCGATCGACGCCTTCTCGCCGAAGAACGAGCCGCTGTCGGTGGATCAGGTCCTGGGCATCCTGCATGCCGCCGGGTTCATCACGGACGGCGGCGGAGATCCCACGTTCGTGCGCTCGGACGGCAGCCCCGGCCGCGTCGACCGCACCGCGGAAATCGTCGCGGACGGGCCGCCGCTGGGCCCTGATGACCCCGTCGTCCTTCAGCTCTCACGCTGGGACCGCCTCAAGGATCCGCTCGGCCTGATGCGGGCCTTCGAGTTGCACGTCGCCTCGGCCTGCGACGCCCACCTGATTCTCGCCGGGCCGGCGGTCGACGCGGTCAGCGACGACCCGGAGGGGCTCGAGGTCTTCCACGAGGTCAGGGAGGCCCGCCGGGCGCTGTCCGACGAGATCCGACGCCGCGTGCGCCTGGCCATGGTGCCGATGTACGACACGGACGAGAACGCGGCGATCGTCAACGCCCTCCAGCGCCACGCGAGCGTGGTCGTGCAGAAGAGCCTGGCCGAAGGATTCGGGCTCACCGTCGCGGAGGCGATGTGGAAGGGGCGGCCGGTCGTGGCCAGCCGAGTGGGCGGCATCCAGGACCAGATCGTCGACGGGGAGAGCGGAATCCTGCTGGCCAACCCGCGCGACCTCGAGGCGGCCGGCGAGGCGATCGTCGGCCTCGTGCAGGACCCGGAGGCGGCCCACCGCATGGGCGAGGCCGCTCAACGCCGGGCACGCGACGACTTTCTCGGCCCCCGCCACCTCGGTCAGTACTTCGAGCTCTTCCACGAGCTGATTGCCGCGGAGACGGTCGGCGCCGCGACCTGACGCCCGAGCAAGAAGGGAAGGGCGTGGGCCCGAGCCCGCAGGGCGAGCTCGGGCCCAGGCTGTCAGCTCGCGGCCGCGTTCGGCCCGCCGGGCGAAGGCGTGGAGCTCGCCCCGTTCGAACCGTGGTGTCGGCACGGGTGCCGCCCGTTCGGGGTCCTGTTCCCGTGTGGGGTGGTGGTTGTGCGCGGCTGCGTCTGTGACTGGGTCGATGTGGTGCTCGGCGTCGTGGAGCCGGACGTCGAGCCGCCACCACCGGCGGCGGCTGCGACCCCGGTCCCGGCCGCGGCTGCGACCGCGGCCGACGCGAGGACCACTGCGTAGCGTCGATTGAACACGTACTTCTCCTTTCGTCCTGGGCCGCCAAGAGAGCCGACCCAGGGCTCCGAGGAAAGCGATCGCCCATAAGCGCAGTCCGAAAGCCGCGTAAGAGCAACGTAGGAGGCTCGCGCGGTTGCGAGCCACGCGCCTGATGAACTGTGCAGTGTGAGAGCAGGAGAGATCGCGGTCCTTCGACGGCCGGAGCAGCTCACCAGCACATGGCTCGAGCTCGTCCTGGGCACCGGTCCAATCGAGCGGTGTTCCGCCGAGCCGATCGGCACCGGGCAGATGAGCGAGAGCCATCGCGTGACGATCGAATACGCCGCCGGCGCGGACGCCGGCCCGGCCAGCGTGGTCGTGAAGATCGCGGCGAGCGACCCGACGAGCCGGGCGACGGGGGTCGGGCTGGGCATCTACGAGCGCGAGGTCCGCTTCTACCGCGAGCTGGCGCCGCGGGTCGGCGGCCCCCTGGCGGAGTGCCACCTCGCGATGATCGACGCCGAGGAGGGCTGGTTCACGCTCGTGCTCGAGGACGTCGCACCGGCTGAGCAGGGTGACCAGATCGCGGGCTGCGACGTCGAGCACGCGCGCCTGGCCCTTCACGAGCTGGCGAAGATCCACGCGCCGCTGTTCGGGGACTCGCAGCTCGGCGCCACGCCGTGGCTCAACCAGGAGACGCCGCTGAACCAGGCGCTCGTGACCCAGCTCCTGGCGGCCTTCCTCGAGCGCTACGGCGACCACGTCGCACCCGAGCACCAGCAGGTCTGCGAGCGGTTCGTGTCGAGCCTCGACGGCTGGGTCGCCGACCGCCACCCGCCGCTGGGACTCGTCCACGGCGACTACCGGCTCGACAACATGCTCTTCGGCGCGCCCGCGGCCCCGCGGCGGTTCGTCGTCGTCGACTGGCAGACCGTCGGCTGGGGGCCGGTCATGACCGACGCCTCCTACTTCCTCGGCGGCTCCCTCTCCGTCGAGGACCGCCGCGCGCACGAGGAGGTGCTGGTGCACGAGTACCACGGCGCCCTGCAGACGCACGGGGTTCGCGGCTTCTCGTGGGAGGACTGCTGGACGGGCTACCGCCGGCAGGCGTTCCTCGGCGTGCTCATGACGGTCGCCCCGGCGATGATCGTCGAGCGCACCGCGCGCGGCGACGAGATGTTCCTGACGTCCCTCGCCCGCTACGCCCAGCAGGTGCTCGACCTCGACGCCCTCGAGCTGCTGCCGGCCGCCGGGTCGGGACGTCCGGCGCCGCTGCGGCCCGAGCCCGCCGACGAGGAGCGGCACGCCGCGGGGCCCGAGGAGCTGTGGAACGAGAGCTGGTACTTCGACGCGGTCTCCGACGACCATGCGACCGGCGCCTACGCCCGCCTCGGCCTGTACCCGAACCTGGGCGTCGCGTGGATCACGGCGATCGTCTGCGGACCGGACCGCCCGACCGTGGCGGTCCTCGACTTCGCCGCGCCGCTACCGCCCGACGACGAGCTCACGGTGGACACCGGCGAGCTGCGCGCCGAGCACCGCTGCGAGGCGCCGCTCGAGCGCTTTGCAGTCCGGATCGACGCGACCGGCGAGGCCCACGACGACGCCTCGGCACTGCTGCGCGGTGAAGCCGGGGCGCCCACGCCCGTCGCCCTGGACCTCGTCTGGGAGACGTGCGGCGAGCCCTACGCCTACCGCGTGACGACGCGGTATGAGATCGCGTGTCGCGTCACGGGCACGGTGCGCGTCGGCGGCGAGGAGCTCGAGCTGCGCGGCGTCGGCCAGCGCGACCACTCCTGGGGCCCC
Source organism: uncultured Actinomycetes bacterium (assembly GCA_963725645.1). Taxonomy (GTDB): domain Bacteria; phylum Actinomycetota; class Thermoleophilia; order Solirubrobacterales; family Solirubrobacteraceae; genus JALYZC01. Next base: position 237,294 of record CAVRZD010000006.1, on the reverse strand, counting down.
CGCGACTGGTGGTCGGCGGAATGGATGTGGTCCGCCGGCCACCTCGATGACGGCACCCGGTTCCACGGAGTCGAGTTCCGGCTGCCCGACGCGCCGCGGATCGGCGTCGGCTACCTCCATCCGCCGGACGCCGGCCTCGTCGAGCTCGACCACGTCACGGCGTCCGAGGAGGTCGGCCCCGACGGGCTGATCACCGCGGCGGAGATCGGCTACGGCGACGAGCTCGCGCTGACCGTCGCGCCGCTGGCGTTCGGGCCGCTGCGTCTCGAGGCGCCCGACGGCCGCATCTCCGAGTTCCCGCGCGCGATGTGCCGCGTGGTCGCCGCCGACGGGCGCGCCGGCGTCGCCTGGGTGGAGTGGAACCGCAACCGCTCGGCGGGCCACGACCCGCGGTGATCGGCCCGCTGCTCAACGCGCTGCTCTACTTCCCCTCCCGCGAGATCATCGACACGCCGGACCGGGCGGGACTGAACCACCGCGAGCTCGAGCTGCAGACCGACGACGGCGAGCGGCTGCACGGCTGGTGGATCGGCGCCGGGACGGATTCCCTGGGCCATCTGCTGCTCTGCCACGGCAACGCCGGCAACATCGGCGACCGCATCCTCCACGCGGCCCTGTTGACGGCCATCGGATTCGACGTGCTGCTGTTCGACTACCGCGGGTACGGTCGCAGCAGCGGCAGGCCGAGCGAGCAGGGCACCTACCGCGACGCCCGCGCGGCGCTGGCCTCCCTGCTCGAACAACCCGGGGTGGACCCCGCGCGCGTCTTCTACCTCGGCGAGTCGCTCGGCGGCGCCGTCGCGCTGGACCTCGCGCTCGAGCGCCCGCCCGCAGGTCTCGTGCTGCTCTCGGCGTTCACCGGCGTCCGCGAGCTCGGCCGTCTGCACTACCCGTTCGTCCCGGCTCCCCTGATTCCCGACGCCTACCCCACCGTTCGCCGCATCCGCGAGCTGCGCGCGCCGCTCCTGGTCCTCCACGGCGACGATGACGACATCGTGCCGCTGTCGCAGGGCAGGGCCCTGTTCGAGGCCGCCCCGGAGCCGAAGCGCATACACGTCTTCCCCGGCCTCGGCCACAACGACCTCGTCGCGCTCGCCGGGGTCGAGTTCGCCCGGGTGATCGCCTCCTGGGCGGGCGGACTAAGGTGAGTCGCCCATGATCGACGGCTTCGTCGCGCCCGGGTTCGAGCGCGTGCGGGCGGAGTTCGAGCGCAACTTCGCCGAGCGCGGCGAGCTGGGCGCGGCCTGCGCGGCGTACCGGGGCGGCGAGAAGGTGGTCGACCTGTGGGGCGGCGTGCGTGACGCTCGCACGGGCGCGCCGTGGGCGCAGGACACGCTCGTCCTGGTCTACTCGACGTCCAAGGGCCTGGCGGCGATGACGCTGGCGCTGGCGCACTCACGCGGTCGCCTCGATTACGACGAGCGCGTCGCCGCCTACTGGCCGGAGTTCGCGCAGGCGGGCAAGGGCGGCGTGACCGTGCGCCAGCTGCTCGGTCACGAGGCGGGCCTTCCCGTCATCGACGAGCCGCTCGACGTGGAACTGCTGCAGGACTTCGACCGCCTCGCTGCGGTGATCGCTCGACAGCGCCCGCTGTGGGAGCCGGGTACCCGTCACGGCTATCACGGGGTCAGCCTCGGCTGGTACGAGGGCGAGCTGATCCGACGACTCGATCCGGCCGGGCGCAGTCTCGGCCGGGTCTTCGCCGAGGAGATCGCGGCGCCGCTCGGGCTCGACGTGCACTTCGGGCTCCCGGCCAGCGTGGGCGACGAGCGCCTCGCGCGGATCGAGCGCAGCACGGCCGGGCGAGCGCTGTCGGGGCTGCGCCACCTGCCGCCGCGGATGGCGCTCGCGCTGGCCAACCCCCGGTCCGTCACGTTCCGCACCTTCGCCAACCCGCGCCTGCGCACGCCCGGCCGACCTCGACCGCCGCGAGTACCGGCGCGTCGAGTTCCCCGCGGGCGGGGCGGTGGGCGGCGCGCGCGACATCGCCCGCGCGTACGCGGCCTTCGCCGCGCGCCGAGCCCGGCCTGGGTCTCAGCCCCGCGACACTGGAGCAGCTGACCCGCTTTCCCCGTCCGCCGTCACGAGGCTGGCACGACGACGGTGCTCAAGGTCGACACCGCCTTCTCGCTCGGCTTCGCGCGACCGCTTGGCTCGTTCAGGTTCGGCTCGAGCCCGCGCGCGTTCGGGCACCCCGGCGCCGGCGGCTCGTTCGCCTTCGCCGACCCGGAGCGCGAGGTCGCCTTCGCCTACGTGATGAATCGGCTCGGCTTCCACCTCCGCGACGACCCGCGCGAATACGCGCTGCGCCGCGCGCTCTACCGCTGTCTCGCCGACACGGCAGCCAGCCACGGACGGCCCGAATCGGGATCGACGTCGAACCTGGTATGAACACGCGATGGCGGACAAGCGGCAACGCGCGCGTCTTCGCGAGCTCGACCTGAAGCTCAAGCTGTCCAAGGAGGAGGAGCGGGACCGCCTGGAGACGGCACAGCGCCACCTCCTCGCCCTGCGCCTGCACCTCGGGGGCAGGCTGGGATCCGGTGAGCTCGGGCCGGGTCTGTGCGTGCTGTTCGAGGGCTGGGATGCGTCGGGCAAGGGCGGCGCGATCAAGCGGCTCGTCGCTCCGCTGGACCCGCGGCACTTCCGTGTGGCCACCTTCGGCGTTCCGGCGGTGGATGAGAAGCGCCATCACTTCCTCTGGCGGTTCATCCCGGCCCTTCCCGGCTGGGGGGGCATGACCGTGCTGGACCGCTCGTGGTATGGCCGCGTGCTCGTCGAACGCGTCGAGGAGCTCGTGACACCCGAGGACTGGACGCTGGCCTACGAGGAGATCGTGCAGTTCGAGCAGATCCTCGCCCACTCGGGGACGATCCTGGTGAAGTTCTGGCTGCAGATCTCGCCCGACGAGCAGCTCAGGCGATTCCGTCAGCGCCAGCGCGATGAGCTGCGCCACTGGAAGCTCAGCGACGAGGACTGGCGCAACCGCGGGCACTGGGAGGCCTACGAAGAGGCGATCGAGGACATGCTCGCCCGCACCGACCACGCCGCCGCCCCCTGGCAGCTCGTCGAGGCTGAGTCCAAGCGCTACGCCCGCGTGAAGGTCATCGAGACCACCATCGAGTTCATCGAGCGCGACATGCGCGCACGCGGCCACGAGCCCCCGCGCAGACCGAAGTGAACGCCGGTCGGCGACGCCGGCTGAGCTTCACGCGCGGAGGGCTGTCTCACAATCGGATCGCGAGCACCCCGGCGGCGAGCAGAGGCACGGCGAGCGACAGAGCCCGGAGCGCGCCGTCGAGCGGCTCGGCCAGCGTCGCGGCGGAGATCTCCACGACGCTCCCGTCAGTGAGCCGTTGGCGGCCATCGACGCTCACCGTGCGTCGCCGCAACTCGCGGACCGGCGCGCTCAGGCGCCGCTGCGCGACGCTGAGGGCGCAGCAGCCCGCGGCGACGAGCACCCCCGCCGCGTCGAGCGAGAGCGCGTTGACCCAGTAGCCGGTCAGCGCCGGGAAGGCCCCCCACGCCAGGGCGAACCAACGGTCCCCGTGGAAGCGCCCGCCGAACAACTCGAGGTTGTACGCGACGACGAGGAAGCCGCCGACGGCCACGAACGGAAGCAGCGTGGCGGAGATCGTCACGGCGCCCGCGATTCCGATGCCCACCCCTCCGAGGAGACCGACGACGGCCAGCGACACCAGGACCCGATCGGAGACGCCGGTGCGCAGAGGCCTACCTTGCAGCTCGTCGAGAGCATGTGCGGCGATGCCGACCGCCAGGAAGAACGCGGCGAGAGCGGCCAGCAGCCGGTCGACGTGGACCACGGGAGCCGCGGCGGCACCCAGCGCGACGTAGCTCAGGTGCCAAACGGTGTAGGGCGGGTGCAGCAGCGTGACCAGGTCACGGAAGCCCCCGCGCCGCAGCGCATAGAAGGCGGGTCGGTCAAGGTGAGGCTGGATCGCCATCGCGCGTCGCAGACATGACCACGCCCGCTCCGAAGCTCATGCGCCGTATCTCCACCGAGCGCAGACCCGCCTGCTCCCAGAGCTGGCGCTGCACCGCAAGCGGGTAGTCGGTGTCGAAGGCCCCGATGCTCGGCCCCAGGAACCGTCCGACCTCATACCAGTCGCGCGAGACGAGCCGACCCAGCGCCGGCAGCCCAACCCTCGTGTAGGCGCGCCACAGCACCCGGGGCAGCGCGCGGGCCGGGACCCCGAATTCCACCGACCCGAGCCGGCCCCCGGGCTTGAGGACGCGCGCCAGTTCTCGCAAGGTCGCGCCCGGATCGTCGACGTAGCGGAGCAGGTAGGTGAACGTGACATGGTCGAACTCGGCCTCGGCGAAGGGAAGCCGTTCAGCGTACGCCTCCCGGAGCGTGATCTTGCCGGCCAACGACGGATCCCCGGCGCCGGCCTCCGCAGCCCGCGCGAGCATCTGCCGACTCTGATCCACCCCGACGACCTGACACCCACTGGCACGCACGAGCGCCCGAGCGACCATTCCGGTGCCGGTTGCGACGTCGAGGACGCGCTGGCCGGGCTCGGCTCGCACCGCGGCGACGAGCGCCCGCCGCCAGCGCGGGTCCTGCCCGAAGCTGAGCACCGCACCGGCGGCGTCGTAGTGCCGCGGCAGGCCGGCGAAGAGCTCGAGCGCGTGCTGCTTGCGAGGCGACGAGAGGCCGAGGTCCGGCTGGGGCACGGTGGCAGGCAATCTGGGAGCCGGCAGCCGAGACGGCAAGGCTACGGGCGCCGGTACTTGTCCTCGGACTGGCGTGTGTACGCGCGCTTGCGCGTCGGGTAGCGGCGCGGGTAGAGGGCGATCGCGGCGCCGAAGGCCGTCACCACGATCATCCCGAAGACGACCCAGTCGGCCCAGTTCGCCGCCACCTTGAAGACCACGTAGATGCAGCCCGCGCAGATCAGCGCGACCACGATCACCTGAATGGGATTGCGTCCCATGAGCTAGGTCGTCTTCACGATCATGACCGAGCAGTTCGCCTTGTGCGAAACGCTGTTCGGCACGCTCCCGAGGACCCGGCGGTGCATGCCCTTGTTGCCGATCACCAGCACGTCGGCGTTGTGCTCCTCGGCGAGGTCCACCAACACATCGGCGGGATCGCCCTCGCGCGCCTCGCTGGTCCACTTCAGGCCCCGCTTGTCGGCCAGCTCCTCCACGTCCCGGAGCGTGGACTCGACGTCCTCGGCGGGGTTGATCGACCACTGGAGCTCTTGGGGCGCCTCCTTCTGCTCCTGGCGCAGCCGGCTCTCGCTGACGGGGCGATATGAGCTGATGAACACCACGCGGGCGTCGTAGCGCTTTGCGAGGTCGAGGGCGAAGTCCACTGCCTTCGAAGCCGTCGCGGACCCATCGGTGCCCACGGCGATGGTTTCCAGCATGGCCCCTCCTCGGACAGGCGTTCGCAACGGCGGTCGATCAACCCTACTCCGGCGGCGTGGGCGCTGACAACGGCCGTCAGCCGGACGACAGGGGTCGGTTCAGCCGAGCTCGACGATCTGCTCGAACGAGCCCCGGTTGAGCAGCGGAATCGCAGGCGGGCTGGCGAGTCCCTGCGCGGTCGCCGACACCGTGCTGCGCGGCTCGCGCCAGCGGGCCGGGTCGGCGCTGCCGAAGCGGACGGTCAGCTCGGCGGCGGCCCCGGTCGCGGCGCTCCGGAGCGCGGCGGCGCCCAGTGTGCGCAGCGCGTAGGTCTCGCCGAGCGAGGACTCCACGAAGCCCTCGGAGCCGGGAGTCCCCACCAGCGCGCGCCTGGCCGCGGTCGGCGCACCGAGCGCCACGCGCTGGCAGGCCGCCTTGAACGCGCGCCAGGTCGCGACGCCCGGCTCGACCGTGCCGTCCGGGCCGGTGCGGTCGTAGTTGCCGTCCCAGGCCAGCAGGGTGTTGAGGACGTCGGCCGCCGGCCCCGTCGCGCCCTGCGCGGCGGCCCGCAGCCGCGCGGTCGCGGTCGGGCGCTGCGTGGCCGTCACGGCGTTGGAGCGGATGACGCCAACGCCGACCGAGGCGAAGGTCGGCGCGGCGGCCGCGGCGCGCACCAGCGCCTGGAGCTCGGCGATCCGGTGGAACGGCCCGTTCTCGCGCTCGCGCGCGGGCGCGTCGCCGGAGGTCCAGTTCCCCGCCGGGACGTTGTTCCAGTTCACGAGCCAGTTGCGGCCGCGCGGGTCGATCACGTGCGGATCGCGCGAGCGCGGCAGCAGCCCGCGCCACTCGGCCTCGCCGGTGCCCGGGTAGGGCAACCGCTCATCCCAGCCGAGCGGCCGCAGCGGGTGCAGGCCCGGATGCCAGTAGCCGATGTGGCCGCCGTCGTCGGCGGCGATGATGTTCTCGTTCCAGCTCACCTGGCGCAGGCCGCGGTCCACCTCGCCGAGGTTGCGCGCGTCGTTCAGCGCGGCGAGGCCGGTGATGGTCTCGGTCTCGCGACCCCAGAGCGCGTAGCGCCGTGCGTAGGCGACCCGCCCGGCGCGGGCCTGGACCGGCCCGTGCACGGTGCGGCAGAGGGATTGGGTCTGCGACTTGGTCCGGCCGGCGTCGCGGTAGCGGAAGACCTCGCGCCGGCAGGACATTCGCAGCACGCGGCCGCCGAAGCGATAGCGCTGCGAGCCGGCGGCGCTGAGGCGCTCGGCGTAGAGGTCGTTGTCATCGGAGAGGCCGCTGGTGAACCCCCACGCGACATGGGCGTTCTGTCCGGGGCCCATGATCGGCACGCCGGGGGCGGTGCCGCCGCGGACGTTCGTGCTCGGCCCGTGCAGGTTGAGCTCGACGAAGGTCGACGGCGCCTGGTAGCCGAGCTGCGGGCCGTTGACGAGGAACGTGTGCCGGTCGCTCGGACGGCGCACCGCCCACATGAACGATCCGCCGATGCGTCCGAGCGCCACGTCGATCGCGTGCGCGGGTCGGTCGAGGCCGGTCGGCACCCGCGCCGGAGTGGCGTGCACGGGCACGAGCGGCAGCGAACGCGCGAAGACCAGCGAGCGGGCGAACGCGGCCTGCTCCTGGCGGCGCGTGCGCCCGGGCTGGGACGGGAACGTCCCGTCGCGCGTGGGGATCGAGGTGATCTGCCCGGGCACGCGCAGCGGCAGGATCGAGTCGAAGCGGCGAGCGCCGAACGCGCGCAGCGCGGCCACGTTGTCGAGCTCGTTCCCGTCGCCCGTGGGGATCGTGCGCGCCAGCAGCACGCCGATGCGCGCGGAGTCGACCACGCTCCACGACCGCAGCGGGATGTTGATGACCCTGTACTCCAGCGGAAGGTCGGCCGGCGTCTGACGGACGTGGGCGATCCAGGCGTTGACGCCGGCCGCGTACGCGTTGAAGCGCGCGCGGATGGCGCGCGGGAGGCGCGCGAGCATTCGCCGCAGCTCGGCGGCGGTGTAGTAGTCGCGGCGCGCGACGACGTCGTCGGCGAGCGAGTCCTTGCCGAGGATCTCGGCCAGCGTCCCCGCCCCGCGGCGGCGGAACAGCTCGAGCTCGGCCAGCCGATCCTGGGCGACCGCGTAGCCGGCTCCCCACCACAGGTTGTCCTCGGTCGTCCCGGTGACCGTCGGGACCCCGAAGCCGTCACGCGCGATCCGCACGCCTGTGTGCGGCGTCTCCCCGCCGGGGCCGCCGCCGTTGAGGTCGGCGGGCTTGTAGGCGAAGGTGGTGAACAGTGGGAGCTGGTCGTAGAGGTGCGGCGACCCGGGCCCCGCGGCCGACAGGAAGCCGCTCTGCCCGGCCGGAAGGACGTCCTGCGACTGGACGACGCGGGCCTGCGCGGGGCCCGCCGGCGCGAGCAGGAGGACGGCGAGGAGCAGGGCCGGCGCCGGCAGGGCCGTCAGCGCTCTCTTGACGCTGCCGCCGAGGTGTGCCACCCAGCCAGTCTACCGGCGGACCTCGCGGCGGCGGTACCCCGTGCCACGCCGGCCCTGAACATCGCGCTAGCCTGATGGGCATGACACCGGAGGGGTGGGCGATGCTGTGGATCGGCGGCATCAACCTGGTTTGGGCGTTGATCTTCGTTGGCGTGCTCGTCTTCGCCCTGCACACCGACACCGAGGCCGCGCAAAGCGGTCGCCGCGGCCCGGGTCCGGACCCCGGCCCCGACCCGCCTCGCCCGCCCGACGGGCGCGGACCCGGGAACCGGGCCGGCCGCACCGAGCGCCGTCGCCTGCGTGGGGCCGAGCGCGTCGCCGCTCGCAGGGATCGAAGCAGCCGGTCGGGCTCGAAGTACTACCCGCGCCCGGTCATCCGGTGAAGGCCTGTGGATCGCACGGTCACCAGGGACCGTAGACGTTGCTGTTGGCTCTTTGCATCGCGTCGACGTAGCCCGCGCGTTCGGTTTCCGCCTCGTCGGCGTCGGACGGCACCGCGAGGATCCCGCGCACGTCGTCGAGTGCCGCGAATCCCTTGCGCGCCATCCAGCCGGACAGGCCATCGAGCAGCACGCCCGCGTGCTCGGGGCCGTGCCGCAGCAGCGCCGACGTGGTCATCACGACGTCCGCGCCGGCCAGGAGGTACTTGGCGACGTCAGCCGGGTCCTCGACGCCGGTGGTCGCCGCGAGTGCGGCGCGCACGCGTCCGCGCAGGAGCGCGATCCACGTGCGCGGCAGCCGGCCCTCGGCGGGGCTGGACAGGCCCACCGTGGGCACCACGGCGAGAGTGTCGGGGTCGATGTCGGGCTGCAGGAACCGGTTGAAGAGCACGAGCCCGTCGGCGCCGGCATCGTCGAGCCGCAGCGCCATCTCGCCGGTGGAGCTGAAATGGGGGCCGAGCTTGATCGCCACCGGCACGGTCACCGCGTCCTTGACCCGCGTCAGGACGTCGATGTGGCGCTGCTCGACATCGCGGCCGCTGATGTGCGGGTCGCCGGGGAGGTAGTAGATGTTCAGCTCGATCGCGGCGGCCCCGGCATCCTGCATCGACCGGGCGTAGCCCCCCCAGCCGCCCGGCGTGACGCCGTTGAGGCTGGCGATCACCGGGACCTCGACGGCGGCGGCGGCGCGTTCGAGCAGGCTCAGATAGCGCCGCGGGCCGGGCTCGTCCTCGGCGGCCTCCGGGAAGTAGGACAGCGACTCGGCGAAGCTCTCGGTGCCGGCGTCGGCCAGCTGGGCATTCAGCGCCGCCTCGCGGCGCAGCTGCTCCTCGAACAGCGAGTAGAGCACCACCGCGCCCACGCCGGCATCGACCAGGCGGCGAACGCCGTCCACCGTCTGGGAGAGCGGGGACGCCGACGCGACGAGCGGGTTGCGCAGCGCGAGGCCCATGTAGTCGGTGGAGAGGTCCATCAGCGATCCCTGCGGGCGTCGGCCGGGAACCGCTTCGCGCCGCGGGTGGCCATCTCCTCGTAGACCTCCCAGCGCTGAGCGACGGCCTGCTCGGCCAGGCCGTGCAGCCGTTCGGCCTCGGCCGGGTGGGTGTTCGCGAGCGTGCGGTAGCGCAGCTCGCGGTTGGTGTAGTCGGCCAGCGGTATGCGTGGGCGCGGCGAGTCCAGCAGGAACGGGTTGCCGCCGGCCGCGCGCGCCATCGGGTCGTAGCGGATCAGTGGCCAGTACCCGCTGGCCACGGCGCGGTACTGCTGGTCGAGTCCGTTTCGCATCTCGATGCCGTGCGCGATGCAGTGGCTGTAGGCGATCACCAGCGAGGGGCCGTCGTAGGCCTCGGCCTCGCGGAACGCCTCCAGCGTCTGCTGGGGATCGGAGCCCATGGCAACCCGCGCGACGTACACGTTGCCATAGGCGATCGCCTGCAGGGCGAGGTCCTTCTTCGGCACGGTCTTGCCGGCGGCGGCGAACTTGGCGACGGCGCCGAGCGGCGTCGCCTTGGACATCTGCCCGCCGGTGTTGGAGTAGACCTCGGTGTCGAGCACCAGCACGTTCACGTTGCGCCCGCTGGCCAGGACGTGGTCGAGTCCGCCGGACCCGATGTCGTAGGCCCAGCCGTCGCCGCCGACGATCCACACGCTGTGCCGGACCAGGTGATCCACGACGCTGACCAGGTCGGTCACGGCGGGGCCCTCCAGCCCGTCGAGCCGCCGCATCAGCTCGGCCACCCGTTCGCGCTGCGCGCGCAGCTCCGACTCGCGCAGTTGTGGTGCCTCGAGGATGTCGTCCGCGAGTTCGGCGCCCACCTCGTCGCGCAGCTCGGCGAGCCGCCGGCGCGCCAGGGCGGTCTGCCCGTCGGCGGCGAGCCGGAAGCCGAGCCCGAACTCGGCGTTGTCCTCGAAGAGGGAGTTCGACCAGGCCGGGCCGCGGCCGTCGGCGTCGGTCGTCCAGGGCGTGGTGGGCAGGTTCCCGCCGTAGATCGACGAGCACCCGGTCGCGTTGGCGACCATCAGCCGGTCGCCGAACAGCTGCGAGAGCAGCTTGAGGTAGGGCGTCTCGCCGCAGCCCTCGCAGGCACCGGAGAACTCGAACAGCGGCTCCAGGAACTGGGTGCCGCGCACCGTGCCGAAGTCCACCCGGGAGCGGTCGCTCGCCGGCAGCGTCTCGAAGAACGCGATGTTGTCGCGCTCGGCGGCGACCAGCGGCTCGCGGGCGGCGAGGTTGATCGCCTTGCGGACAGGGTCGCCCGGCGCCACGGCCGGGCACGCCTCGACGCACAGCCCGCATCCGGTGCAGTCCTCGACGTAGACCTGCAGCGTGTACCGGCTGTCCGGGAGCCCGGGGGCCTCCAGCGGAGCCGACCGGAACCCTTCCGGTGCGCCCTCCAGGTGCGACGGGTCGTAGTACCTCGAGCGGATCACGGTGTGCGGGCAGACGAAGCTGCAGTTCCCGCATTGGATGCACAGGTCGTGGTCCCAGACCGCGACCACCTCCGAGATGTTGCGCTTCTCGTATGCCGTCGTGCCGCTCGGGTAGGTGCCGTCCACGGGCAGCGCGCTGACCGGCAGCTCGTCGCCGCGGCCGGCCATCATCTCCGCGGTGACGGTGCGGACGAACTCCGGCGCCTCCGCCGGCACCGGCGGCGGCAGCTCGCGCGTGGCCGTCACCCGGTCGGGGACGTCGATCCGGTGCAGCTCCTCCAGCGCGCGGTCGACCGCCGCCTGGTTGCGCTCGACCACCTCGGCGCCGCGCCGGCCGTAGGTCTTGGTGATCGCCTCCTTGATCCGAGCGATGGCCTCGTCGCGCGGCAGCACGCCGGAGATGGCGAAGAAGCAGGTCTGCAGGACGACGTTGATCCGCCCGGCGAGCCCGACGTCACGGGCGATCCGGCCGGCATCGATCGCGTACACGTCGATGCGCTTGGCGAGGATCTGCTCCTGGACCGGCCGCGGCAGCGCATCCCAGACCTCGCCCGGCGGGTACTTGCAGTTGAGCAGCAGCGTCGCGCCGGGCGCCGCGCGGCCGAGCACGTCGACCTGCTCGAGCAGCCCGAAGTGGTGGCAGCCGACGAAGCTCGCGTGCGCCACCAGGTAGGGCGCCCGGATCGGTTGCGGCCCGAAGCGCAGGTGCGACACGGTCTGCGAGCCCGACTTCTTCGAGTCATAGACGAAGTAGCCCTGGGCGTGCAGGTCCTCCTCGGACCCCAGGATCTTGATCGTGTTCTTGTTCGCGCCGACCGTTCCGTCGGCCCCCCGCCCGAAGAAGACCGCGCGGACCGTGTCGGGCGGCTCGATGTCCAGTGACGCGTCGTAGTCCAGGCTCGTCCCGGAGACGTCGTCGACGATGCCGACCGTGAACCGGCGACGCGGCCGCTCGCGCGCGAGCTCCTCGAACACGCCGGCGACCATGCCGGGGGTGAACTCCTTCGACGACAGGCCGTAGCGGCCACCGGCCACCCGCGGCATGACCTCGCGCTCACCGTCCTCGTGGGACTCGGTCAGCGCGGCGACCACGTCGAGGAACAGCGGCTCGCCCGCCGAGCCGGGCTCCTTGGTGCGGTCCAGCACGGCGACCCGGCGCACGCTCGCGGGCAGCGCCTCGACCAGCGCCCGGGCCGGGAACGGCCGGTACAGCCGAACCTGTGCCACGCCGACCCGCTCACCCTGTGCGGTCAGCGAGGCCACGGTCTCCCGAACGGTCTCCGCGCCCGAGCCCATCACGACCAGCGCCCGGTCAGCCTCCGGGTCCCCGGTGTAGTCGACCAGCTGGAGGCGGCGGCCGGTGCGCTCGCCGAGGCGCGCCATCGCGTCCTGCACGGCGCCCGGGATGCGCGCGTAGAAGGGGTTCACCGTCTCGCGAGCCTGGAAGTAGACGTCGGGGTTCTGCGCGGTGCCGCGGATGAAGGGCCGCTCCGGCGACAGCGCCCGGCCGCGATGCGCCCGGACCAGCTCCTCGGGCACCAGGGCCCGCAGGTCGTCGTCGGAGAGCGTCTCGATCGTGTTCAGCTCGTGCGAGGTGCGGAAGCCGTCGAAGAAGTGCACGAACGGCACGCGCGTCGCCAGGGTGGCGGCCTGCGCCACCAGCGCCTGGTCGTGGGCCTCCTGGACCGACGCCGAGGCGAGCATCGCGAATCCCGTCTGCCGCACCGCCATCACGTCGGAGTGGTCGCCGAAGATGGACAGTCCCTGCGCCGCCAGCGACCGGGCGGCCACGTGCAGCACCGCCGCCGTCAGCTCCCCGGCGATCTTGTACATGTTCGGGATCATCAGCAGCAGGCCCTGCGAAGCGGTGAACGTCGTCGACAGCGCCCCGCTCTGCAGGGCGCCGTGCAGCGCCCCCGCCGCCCCGCCCTCGCTCTGCATCTCCACGACGGTGGGCACGGAGCCCCACACGTTGGGCCGCCCCTTGCTCGCCCATTCGTCCGCCAGCTCGGCCATCGGCGACGACGGCGTGATCGGGTAGATGCAGCAGAGCTCGTTGAGTCGGTAGGCGACCGACGCCGCCGCCTCATTGCCGTCGACCGTCGCGCGCATCACTCCGGCTCCGGGAACATCTCGATCGAGTGCACCGGGCACTGCTCGAAGCACGCCCCGCAGCCGGTGCAGCGGTCGTAGTCGAACCGGTAGCCGTGCCCGACACCCAGCTTGATCACCGCGTCCTCCGGGCACGCGCCCAGGCAGCCATCGCACTCGCAGCAGTTGCCGCACGACAGGCACCGGCGCGACTCATAGGTCGCCTGCTCGACTGACAGCCCCCCGGTCACCTCGCCAAAGCCCGCGACGCGCTCCTCCGGTGCGAGCTCGGGCTGCTGCCGACGGGCGGCATCGCCGAAGAACCACAGGTGCAGCTTGTCGAACGTCGCCAGCTCGTGCTTCGGCCGGCTCGCGGCCTCCGCGCCGCGCAGCCAGGCGTCGATGTGGCGCGCGGCCTTTTTGCCGTGCCCCACCCCGACGGTCACGGTGCGCTCGGCAGGCACCATGTCCCCGCCCGCGAACACGCCCGGACATCCCGTCATCAGAGACTTGGACACGATCACCGTGCCATCCGGCTCGAACTCCACCCCGGGCACCGCGCGCAGGAACTCGGTGTCGCTCTCCTGACCGAGCGCCAGGATCACGTTGTCCGCCGCCAGCGTCTCGAAGCGCCCGGTCGGCTGCGGGAACCCCGTCTCGTCGAGCTCCATCACCTCGACCTTCAGCTCGGGCCCGTCGAACGCCTTGATCGTGCGCAGCCAGTTGATCCGCACTCCCTCCCGCTCGGCGTCCTCGGCCTCCTCCTCGTGGGCCGGCATCTGCCCGCGCGTGCGGCGGTACACGATCAGCGCCTCGTCCGCGCCCATCCGACGGGCCACCCGGGCCGCGTCCATCGCCGTGTTGCCGCCCCCGTAGACCGCCACGCGGCGCCCGATCACCGGTCGCTCGCCGGAGGCGACGCTGCGCAGGAACGACACCGCGTCCACGATCCGGCCGGTGTCCCGGGCCGGGATGTCGACACGCTTGGACAGGTGGGCCCCCACCGCGACGAAGACCGCGTCGAAGTCGCCCTCCTCCCGCTCGGCCGCGAGGTCGTCGACCCGGTGCTCGGAGGTCATCCGCACCCCCAGCGCCGCTATCCGGTCCACCTCGCCGCCCAGGACGTCGCGGGGCATCCGATAGGCCGGGATGCCATAGCGCATCATCCCGCCGGCTCGGCGCCGGCGTCCCGGATCTCGACCTCGTGGCCCAGCCGGCCCAGGTGGTAGGCGGCCGACAGCCCGCTCGGCCCGGCACCGATGACCAGCACCCGCTTGCCGCTGCGGACCGGCGGCGGGTCGAGCGCCCACCCCCGCTCCAGCGCCAGGTCGCCCAGGAACCGCTCGACCGCGTGGATCGAGACGGCGCTGTCGAGGTTGGCACGGTTGCAGACGCTCTCGCACGGGTGGTAACAGACCCGCCCGTGAATCGCCGGGAACGGATTGTCGGCCACCAGCTCACGCCACGCCTGCTCGTGGCGACCGTCCTGCATGTGCGCCAGCCATGCCTGGATGTTCTCCCCGGCCGGGCAGCCGGCATTGCACGGGGGCAAGAGGTCGACGTAGACCGGGCGACGCTCCCGGGCCGGTCCGGCGCGCGAATGCCCGTGCAGCAGATCGGGCAGCGCCGTTACGTCCCGCGGCGGCTCGGTCGGGCCGTCGACGCCGTCCCTCTTCGGGTCAGACATCGCAGGTGTCCTGTGATCGGGACTGATGGCAAGCCGATTATTGCGCGTGGGGGTGGCTCCGCGTGATCGCTTCTCCGCGCGACATCCGCGCTCCTAGACCTCGTTGGCTGTGGTCCGGAATCGGGCGCGCCACTCCCTGGCGTCGAACTGCGCCGGCTCGGTCTCCTCGAGGAACCGTTCGAGTACCGACACGAAGCGCGCCGGCGCCTCGAGCTGCGGCAGATGGCCGACCGCGTCGAAGACCTCGAGACGGCTGCCGGGGATGGCCTCGTGGGCGCGCTCGCCGTGATGGGCGGGAATGATCGGATCGCGCGCGCCCCAAACGATCAGGACGGGCATGCCCTCGGCGAGGTAGAAGCGGTCGCCGGCATGAACGCGCTGGCCGCCGGTGCCCACGACCGAACGCAGCGCGGCGAGGAAGGCACCTCGGCGGTCGGGGTCGGCGAGTGAGGCGTAGCCGCGGGCGACCTCGGCGATGTCCGCGTTCGGTCGCAGTCCGACGACCGCCAGGCCGCGCCCGATCGTGGCTCCAACCGTACGCCCCACGCCGGCGGTCGCCGCGACGAACAGATCCGCGCCCGGAAGCGCCGCCGCACGCAGGACCAGGCTCACCTCCGGACCCAGGCCGCCACTTGAGACGAGCACCAGGCGTTCGGTGATCTCGGGGAACTGGTACGCGAACTGCATCGCGATCCCGCCGCCGAGCGAGTGCCCGACGAGCGTCGCACGCTCGTGGCCGAGCGCGACGAGCAGATCACGCAGACCGGTGGCGAGCGCCCCGAGGGAGTAGTCACCGCCGCCCGGCGCCGACCCCCCGTGCCCGGGCAGGTCGGGTGCGACGACCGTATGGTGTTGCGCCAGCGGCTCGATCACCTGCTGCCAGTTCTCGAGCGTGCCCGCCATGCCGTGGATCAGGAGCAGGACGGGGCCGGTGCCCGCCTCGACGTAGGTCACCGGCCGGCCGTGGAGGACCGTGGTCTTGGGCTCCAGCGCTGCCATTCGAATCATCCATCCTGACGCACGGCCGCCCAGTCGCCATCCGGGCAATCTCCGGACGCGGACAAGGATGAATTGCGGAGCCCGCGCCCGAGAACGTTGGCTGAGCACGAAGGGAAGCAGCGTGGTGCTGGCAACGCAGGCGACAAGCGGCCAAGATGCCGGTCGAGGTGACCCGTCGGATCGAGATACCGTCCACTTCCTCCGCCACCCCGGATCTCGCGCGCTGGCTCCCCGATCCGATCCTGCAAAGCATCCACCGGCGCGAGGCCGACGTAGGCCCAGCGGCGCTATGGAGCGCGGCGGGCACCGTGGCACTGGCCGACTGTCGTGTGCTCGGACGTCTCGTGCGCTGGCGCATCCCGGGTCTGCCCGCTGACGTGACCTACCACGAACTGTTCCGCACCGACCCGTTCGTGCTCCTCGAGGAAACCGAGCGCTCCTCGCTGTCGGGCCTGTGCGGACACATCTGGACCTTGCGGCGTGACTACCCCAGCCTGGACGGGCCCGCCGCGTTCGTCGACTGGGACACGCCGGGCACCGTGCGAGTTCTCTTCGCGCACTGGGTGGAGCCGGCCGGCCGAAATCGAGCGGCACTCGTCAGCCAGGTCCACATCGCCGCGATCGACTTGGCTGCCCGCCGAGGGCTTCGGCTCGTGCAGCCGCTCATCTCGGCGTTCGAGCGCCGGATCGACAGCGAGCCCCTTGCCATCGCGACACAACGCGCCGAAGCTCAGCCCGGCGGGTGAGCTCCTCGTCAAGAGAACGGCGGCCCTCGTCGCGCGAGCCGCGCGCGAATGGGGCATATGATCGTCGGCCGTGAGCCTCGGGAGTGCGGTCCTCGCCCGGCGCATGCGGCTGCCGCGCGCGCAGACCCGCGACGTCGTCTGCGAGCGCGACCTGCGCGTCGCGATGGACGACGGCGCGGTGCTGCTGGCCGACCGCTGGGTGGCACGCGCGACGCGCGCGACCGGCCGCAGCCGACCGTGCTGGTGCGCTCGCCCTACGGACGGCGCCAGCTCGTTCGGCCTGATCTTCGGACGGATCCTGGCCGAGCGGGGGCTGCAGGTCGTCGTGCAGAGCGTGCGGGGGACATTCGGCTCGGAGGGCCGGTTCAGCCCGTTCGACGAGCGCGTCGACGGTCTGGCCACGCTGCGCTGGATCCGCGAGCAGCCGTGGCACGCCGAGCGGATCGGCATGATCGGCCCCAGCTACCTGGGGCTGGTGCAGTGGGCGGTCGCGCCGGAGGCCGGGGACGACCTGGCCGCGCTGGCGATCCAGGTGAGCGCGTCGCAGTTTCACGGCCAGGCATACGCGGGCGGAAGCCTCTCGCTCGAGTCGGCGGCGTCGTGGCTGGTCCTCGTCGCCGCGCAGGAGCGCCGGCTCGCGCCGCTGGCGATGGCCCGCGGCGCTCCGTCGCCTGCCCGCGCTGTTCGCCGAGCTGCCGATCGGCGAGCTCGACGCGCGAGCGACCGGCGCCGAGGTCGCCGTGGTTTCGCGAGGCGCTGGCCAGCCCGCAGCGCGAGGACGCCTACTGGGTCGCGCGCGACTTCGCCGCCGGCGTCGAGCAAGGTCACGCGCGCCGGTGCAGCTCATCGGCGGCTGGTACGACATCTTCCTGCCGTGGATGCTCGAGGACTTCGCCGCCCTGCAGGCGGCCGGGCGCGACGCCGCAGCTCGTCATCGGTCCGTGGACGCACACAGCGCCGGGGCTGCTGGCCCGCGGCATGCGCGAGGGGCTGGCGTGGCTGCGCGCCCACCTGCTGGGCGACGACCGGCTGCGTGCGGCCCGCGACGGTGCGGGTGCTGGTCACCGGCGAGCGCACCGGCGGCGGCTGGCGCGAGCTGCCGAGCTGGCCACCGCCGGGCACCGGCGAGCGGCGGCTGTGGCTGGCCGGCGAGCGGGCGCCTGCAGGAGACCGAACCGGCGGACGCGCCCGCAACCGGCGACCGCTACCGCTACGACCCCGCCGACCCCACGCCGTCGCTCGGCGGACCCGTGCTGCTCGCCCGCGAGCCCGTGCTCGACAACCGCCCGCTCGAGGCGCGGTCCGACGTGCTCACCTACACGACCGCCGCCCTGCCGTCGAGGCGTCGAGGCGATCGGCCCCGTGCGCGTCGAGCTCTGGGTGCGTGCGAGCTCGCCGTACTTCGACATGTTCGCGCGCGTGTGCGACGTCGACGGCGCAGGCGCGTCGTGGAACGTGTGCGACGCGCTGGCGCGCGTCGCACCCGGCCGCTTCGAGCAGGCCGCCGACGGCAGCTGGCGCGTCCCTTCGACCTGTGGCCGATGGGCCACCGCTTCGCCGCCGGCCACCGCATCCGCCTCCAGGTCTCCTCCGGCGCCCATCCGCGCTACGCGCGCAACCCCGGCACCGGCGAGGACCTCGCCACCGCGACGACGCTGCGGGCGGTCGACGTGGACGTGCTTCACGGCGCGCAGCATCCCTCGGTGCTCGTGCTGCCGCGCGGCGCCGAGGACTCCCCGGTCGATTTGACGTCCGATGAGTTTCCCCGCGCTCAGCGGTCTCAGTAGACGTCACCAACCCTAGGAGGATGTCGTGAGCAAGACCAAGACTCGCATCAGCAAGCTCAGCACGGTCGTCGTCCCGGTCTCCGACCAGGACCGCGCCATCGAGTTCTACGTCGAGACGCTCGGCTTCGAGAAGCGCACCGATGTGCCCTTCGGCAACGGCTACCGCTGGGTCGAGGTGGCGCCGGAGGACGCAGTTACCACGATCGCCATCGTTCCCCCGCCCCCTGGCAAGCCGACCGGCAACGTCGAGACCGGCATCGGCCTCCACACCGAGGACATCGATGCCGACCACGCAGACCTCAGGGACCGTGGCGTCGACGTCGACGCCGAGGTCAGCCGCATGGGCGACCCGGTCCCGCCGCTGTTCTGGTTCCGTGATCCGGACGGCAACTCCCTGATGGTCGTCGGCTGAGCTGCAGCCTCTGCCGGCCCGGCCTCGGGCTCGGATTGCGCCGAGCCCGAGGCCGCGATGGCGACCCCGACCGCCCGGTGCGTGCTTCGATCCGCTCTCAGGCGACGCGCTCAGCTGGCAGGTCAACGGCGAGCTCAACGGTTCCCGGCCCGTGACCGACGACGCGGGCGGCGCCGAGCTTGCCGAGCAGCCCGAGCACGTCGCGGTTCTCGGCCAGCGCCACTCCCGTGAACCGCGTGACGCTCTCCTCCCGTGCGCGGTCGGCCAGCGCATCGAGCAGCGCCGTGCCGAGCCCCCGCCCCTGCCAGTCGTCCACGACCGTCACGGCCACCTCGGCGGACGCCGGGTCGGATTCGAGACGGACGAAGCGCGCGACTCCGACCGCCTCGCCGGTGGCGGCGTCGAGCGAGAGCAGCGCCTCGTGGTCGCGATGGTCGACCTCGGTCAGGAACGCAAGCATCCGATCGTGGAGCTGGGGCAGCGGGACGAGGAATCGCCGGTAGCGCGACTCCGGGCTGAGCCGCTCGAAGCCACGCCGGATCAGGTCCCTGTCCTCGGGTTCCACCGGGCGCACGTCCAGAACGGTCCCGTCGCGCAGCTGCATCAGGGCGGGTGCATTGGCCATGCCCATCCAGACGCCCGAGGCGCCGGCAATCTTCTGTGAGAACCGACACAGCACGCCCTTGCCGCCGCTCGGATCTCGCGCAGGCGCGCACGGCGGACCTGAGCGGACCTCGACGACAACGCCCGACGAGCACGCCGACGGCAGGAAACGTGAGGCGCGTACCGAACGCCTAGCCCAACGCGACAGTCCGCGTTGGTCCATGACACGACACCGTTCGGCCCTTGAGCAGGCAAAGCGCCTGGCCGACGAGCTCTTGAATCTGCTCGGCGCGTTGCGCCATGACCTGGTCGAGAGCGAATCGCAGCGCGCGGAGCTCGTGCGACGCGTGCAAGCGCGCGAGGCCGAGCAGGCGGCCTGGACGGTGCGAGAGCGCGAACTGCTGCACGAACTAGCGTCGGTCCGTGCGGGAGCGGCGGGTGGGCCGTCGCCACCCGAACGGCCCGGTCTCGGTGACGGAGAACTGCGTGACGCGATCGCGGCTGCACGCATCCCGAGAACCCGGCGTCCACGCTGGGCCGACGACCTGCTCGGGGCTTCCGAGCCGCGCACGCCCTAGCAGCTGCGAGAGCGCCGACTCACTTGGACGCGCGTCGGTGCCGGCTGCGCCCGAGGTAAGGCCTAGCCGTTTGAGTGTCGATGGTGGTGAGGAAAGCAATCCGTGGTGGGTTTTGCACGGGCTTGAGTAGGTTTGCCTACGCGGCGGGGCGAAGTTTCCGAGCCGCTCTGGTAACTCTGACTGCGGCTGTCGCATCGCCTCCGAGAACGGACTCTCACCATGGCTCCGAATCCGACCGTCGTGGTCGGTCACGCAACTGTCTCCGGCTCGGCCGGCCGCACAAGTGGCCGGGAGCTCAACGAGCAGGCGGAGTGTTGATCGCGCACGAGTGTGAGCGCCGCGGGCTTGCACTGCTGGAGCTAGTGGGTGAGCGCGCGCCTCGAAACGCTAAGGAACTGGAGCGCCCCGGCCTCGACTACGCGCTCGAGCGCGTCGCTGCCGGCGAGGCCGGAGACCTGGTGGTGGCGAAGCTCGAACACCTCAGCACCTCAAGCACGGAGCTGGGGGCGCTCATCGAGTGGCTCTCGAACCGCGACGCGTGCCTGGTCGCGGCCGACCTCGAGCGCGACACCAGCCTTCCCTGCCACCGACTTTCCGAGTCCCAAGGACGAGACAACGGCCCCGGAGGAGGGGGAGCCATGGGCGAGCTGATCACGTTGGCCGAGTTCCGTGCCCGGCGCCGCGCACAACGGTCCCCACCCCGACACAGAGCTTCTCCAGTCTTCTATTTCGACCTGGGGTGTCCCTACAGCTACCTCGCGCTCGAACGGGTGGACCGGCTCCTCCCCGGCGTGCGCTGGCGCCCCACCCTCACCGAAGACCTCCGCGCCACCGACCCCTGGGCCGACGAGTACGCCCGCGCGACGGCAGAACGCCGCGCTCGCGAACTCGCCCTGCCCCTGATCTGGCCAACCACCAACGCCCGCTCACCGCGCCACGCCATGCGAGTTGCCCTGCACGCCATCGAACACGATCGCATTGCCCAGTTCGCGCTGGCGGCCGCCCGTCTCGCCTTCTGCGGCGGATACGACGTCGACCACCCTGCGGTTCTTGCCGAGGCGGCCGCAGCCGCCAGCCTCGACCCCGGCCGGGTTCTGCGCGCCGCCCACAACGAGCGGCTGGACGGGGCACTGGAGGAGACCGGGCGACGCCTGCTCGCGGCCGGAGCGACCTGCCTACCAGCGTTCGGCATCAACCGCAGCCTCCACTGTGGCGAAGCCAGCATCGGCCTGGCAGTCGCGGCGCTGCGCAGAGCCGGTGAGCCGGGAGTCGGCGCGGCCTAACATCAGCGAGCGTTGAGTGCGGTCGTCGCTGCGCCTGCTTGGCAGTCCGAAGCGTTAGCTCTGGCTACGCTGGCAGTCCGGCGGCTTCGAGGGCTTCCTCCCGGTTTCGGAAGGCCTTGCATCGAACCACCCGCTCACCCTTGAACGTGAACACGAAGGCGAACGGCTCGTCCACGGCGATCTCGCTGGCGGGACCGGCTCCCACTGCCTGAGCGACCGCCACCACCTTGTCCCCAGCGTCGATCAGCTCCACGGGGACGACGTCGTAGCCGGACAGGGTCTTCTGGTTCTCCTCGTAGATCAGCCGTATGGCCTCGTTGCCCTGGTGGGTTCCCAGAAGCAGCGTCTCGAACACCACCTCCGGGTCGTAGACCTCGACCAAGGCATCGAGGTCGCCACGGTTGTGCGCCGCGAAGCCCGCCTTGATCCTCTCCACGTTCTCCTGCGACATCTCTCGCCCAGTATCGCGCAACCAGCTGGGCTACCGCTTTCCATGCAGCTCACCCACGCGATCTGGCACATGCTTTCCCGCAAACAACCCTTCGCTCCCAGAGGCGCCGCTTTCGTCTGGCGGCCTGACCGCCCCCAGTCAAGTCCCGGGAGGTGGTGTAGGAGTGCGGCGCTCATGATCGTCGGTGAAGGCGTTGGCTGCTCAGGCCGCTTGGAGCTCGGGGTCACCTCCTTCGGTCGTTGTCGCGATGGAGCCGCTTCTCGAGAAGCGGCTCCATCGACTCGGCGCTGAGAGGTAGCGGCGGCCGACCAGCCATTCGTCGTTCTGCTCGATGCAGAGCATCCCGGCGAGGCGGATCAGCGACGGCGTCGTCGGGGAAGATCCCGACGACGTCGGTGCGGCGGCCGATCTCCTTGTTGAAGCGCTCCAGCGGATTGGTCGAGCGGAGCTTGGTCCAGTGCTCGGCGCGGGAACGCGTAGAAGGCCAGGATGTCGTCCTCGGCGTCCTCGAGCAGCGTCGCGACCTTGGGCAGCGCGCCCGTCGAGCTGCGCGACGGCCTGCCGAGAGCCGGTCGCGCGCCTGCTCGTCGGTCCTCGGCGTTGAAGATCGGCCGGATCAGCGGCCGCCAGCAGGCCGTGTTGGTCCGGCGGCGTGCCCGAGGCAGTCGCGGAGGAAGTGCACCGTGCAGCGCTGCCAGGCGCAGCCGAGCACCTTGGCGATCGCGGCCTTCAGGCCCGGCGTGCTGCGTCGGAGATGGCCAGCTGCACGCCGATCAGGCCGCGCGCGACCAGGCCGCGCAGGAACTCGGTCCAGAACGCCTCGGTCTCGGCCTCGCCGACGTCCAGGCCGAGGATCTCCCGGCGGCCGGACTCGTGCACGCCATGCGCGACGACCAGCGCCTTGGAGACGACGCGGCCGCCGTCGCGGACCTTCTCGACCTTGGCGTCGAGCCACAGATACGGGTAGTCGCCCTCCAAGCGGGCGCTGCCGGAACGCCTCGACCTGCTCGTCGAGCGCCTGGCAGACCCGGCTGACCTCCGAGCTTGGTGATCCGCAGCCCCAGCTACTCCACCAGCTGGTCGACGCGTGCGGGTCGAGACGCCGCAGACATAGGCCTGCTGCACGACCGCGACGAGCGCCTGCTCCGAGCGACGGCGCGGCTCCAAGAAACGACGGGAAGTAGCTGCCCTGACGCATCTTCGGGATCTGCAGCTCGATCTCGCCGGCGCGCGTGTCCCACCGCCGCGCCCGATACCCGTTGCGATGCGTCGCGCGATCCTCGGTGCGCTCGCCGAGCGCGGCGCCGATCAGCTCGGACACCTCGCCCTCCATCAGCGCCTGACGAGCCAACGCAGCGCCTCGCGGACCACGTCGGCGTGCTCGTCGCTAAGCACATCGCGAACGACCTCCTCGACCGTCATCCTCTTCGCCTCGGCCATCGTGGTGCTCCCCTCGTCGAACTTCGCAGGTCCGACGATCATGGGCGCCGCGGTGGCCGGAACCACAACGATCCGTCCGACCCGCTCCTACACCACGCTAGGGACGTGACCCCGCCCCCTTTGGACTTGCGCCCCGGAGCGAAGCATCCAATTTCGCCTAATCCTCCCAACGAAGAGGCCATAGAGACATGAGCACCGCTCCACACCCCCAACCGCGAGAGGACCCTGACCGCGAACTACCGACCGCCCCTACTCGACAGCAGCCCCCCCCTTCATAGAGACGAAAGCGCCAGTGAAGCCCGTAGCACTGCGCTGCAGGCACAGCGGCAGCCCGCCCGACCTGCCTGCTTCATGCCCCTTGGGTAATTCGGGAGCGCGGGCTCTAGGTTCGCGGGCCGTCGCGGCCGCTAGCGACCACGTGGAAGGTGGCGGTGGCCCCAGCCGGCACCCGGGTGGCGCCGCGGTAGGGCCGCTCCTCGGGCACCTCGGTTTCGTGGTACCAGGACTCGGCGTTGACCGCCCACACGTCGTGGCCGGCGCCTTCGAGGTTCTCGACGGCGCGCATCGCGGTGAGCATCGAGTGGTCGGAGTTGTTGTAGCGGTGCAGGCCGTTGCGCCCCACCTGTTGGAGGCCCTCAATTCCGTCGAGCCACCTACGGATCGCCGCCACGCGCCGCCCGTACGCCGCGTCGTAGATCGGATACGCCTTCGGTGCGCGTACGACGTACCCGGTCCGGACCCGCGACCGGTCGCCCAGCCCGATTGCGGCGAAGTCGTCCGCCGCCAGCTCGACGAGATCCTCGTCCGCGCGTTCCCAAAGCTCGTCGCCCTCGAAGCAGAAGTACTCCATCCCGACACAGGAGCGATCGGCGTCGGGGACCATCCATGGACTCCAGGCGCGGAAGTTCTGCACGCGCGCCACCGTACGCCGGGCTCATGCACGTAGATCCAGTTGTCCGGGAAGAGCTCGGGACCATCCAGCACGAGCGCCACGCAGACGAAATCGCGGTAGCGCAGGCCCGCGGCCGCCTGCCTCACGTCGGTCGGCGCCTTCGGCGCGGCGAGGTCGACGACGGTCCGGAGGGGAAGCGACGAGATCACCGGGCCCACCCTCGAGCCCGTCCCCACCCGCCTCGATCGCGACGAGGCGCCCCCGGTCGAGGCGCAGGTGCTCACGGGCGAGCTCGTGCGCACCTCGCCCCCGGCCATCTCCCGCGCGCTCGGCCATCGTCTCCCACATCTGACCGGGGCCGAGCCGCGGGTAGTGGAACTCACCGATGAAGCGAGCGCACGCCGTTTCGGCGATTGCCGAGCAGGGCGCCCCGGGCGGCCGTCGCCAACGACAGGCCGTGGATTTCGCTGCGCCGCCCAGGCGGCGCGCAGCTCCGTGCAGGGGACACCCCAGACCTTCTCCGTGTAGGAGCGAAAGAACATCTCGTACAGGCGCCGCCCGAAGCGGTGCGTGACCCAGTCCTCGAACGTCTCGTCGTGCCGGCCGCGGCGAGCCACCGCCGCCGTGTAGCTCGACAGCGCGAGCGCCAGTTCGCCGACGCCGAGCTTGCGCACCAGGTCACCGGCGCGCAGGGGGTAGTCGAGGAAACGGCCCCGGTAGTAGATCCGCGAGAGACGCTGTCGCAGGAGGAGCTCTTCGCCGAGCACCTCCTCCCACAGCTCGCGCACCTCGGGTGCCTTGGTGAAGAACCGATGCCCGCCGATGTCGAAGCGGAAGCCGTCGCGAACCTCCGTCCGCGCCAGGCCCCCGACCACCGGCAGCGCCTCGAGCACCAGCGGAGCGCGGCCCTGCTCCGCGAGGAAGTAGGCGGCGGTCAGCCCCGCGGGCCCGGCGCCGAGGATGGTCGGTCGCTCGTTCATTCAGGAGAAGGCAGTATGCACTCAACGATGCCGACCGTCAGTGCCATCGTCCCGGCGACGGATACTCCCGCTGCCCTGTCGCGCTGCCGCACGGCGATCGCCTCCGCGGCCGAGCCGCCCGAGGAGGTGGTGGTCGTGACGGAGCCGGCCGGCGCTGCTCCCGCGGCGGCGCGCAACCTCGGCGCCCGGCGCGCGGGCGGCGACGTGCTGTGCTTCATCGACGCCGATGTGGCCGTGCATCCCGATGCCTTCGCCAGGGTGCGCGCCGCCTTCGCGTCCGATCCAGGCCTGAGCGCGGTGTTCGGCGCCTACGACGACGCGCCCACGGCGGCCGGCGCGGTGTCGGGATTCCGCAACCTCCTGCACCACCACGTCCACGCCGGTGCTGCCGGGGACGCCGTCACGTTCTGGGCCGGGCTCGGCGCCGTACGCCGGGACGCGTTCCTCGCCGCTGGCGGGTTCGACGCCGACCGCTACCGGCGCTCCTCGATCGAGGACATCGAGCTCGGCCTTCGGCTGGCCGCCGGCGGCGGACGGCTGGTGCTCGACCCGGAGATCCGCGGCACGCACCTCAAGGCCTGGACGCTGCGCTCGATGATCGCCACCGACTTCACCCGTCGCGGTGTCCCGTGGGTCGAGCTCCTGCTCGAGACGCGGGACCGCGGCGCACCGCGCCGTGCGCTGAACCTCGGTTGGCGCCATCGTGCCAGCGCCGTCGCCGTCCTCGCCGGTCTCGCCGCGATCCTCGCCGGCCGTCGGCCCGCCGCGGCGGGGGCGCTGGCCGGCTTCCTCTGGCTCAACCGCGACTTCTACGGCCTGCTGGCTCGCCGACGGGGAGCGGGCGAGGCGCTGCTCGGGATCGGATTGCACGCCACGCATCACCTGGTCGGCATCGCCGCCGTCCCCGCGGGAGCGGTCACCCACGCCGCCCGCCGGCACCGGCGCGCCCGGAGCGCACCCGACTAGGCTCCCGCCGTGCTGTCCGTCTATGCGTGCGTCGCCGGCATCGGCTGGCTATCGCTGCTCATCGGCCACGCGGTGTGCCGGCTCGCGGGATCGCGGGGCTGGACCTGGGCGGCGCCCGGCGTGGGACTCGCCGCGGCGCTGTGCCTGAGCGAGGTCGCGGTCCGGCTTCCCGGCCACGGGTGGACGGTCCTCGGCGTGCTGACCACGGCGGCCGCCGCGGGGGCGGTGCTGGTCTGGCCCGAGGTGCGACGCGATCCGCGGCGGCCGGCGACGGGTGCGCTGGTAGCCGTAATCGTCACCGCCGCCGTCTCGCTGCCGTTCATCCTGAACGGGCACGTCGGGCTCCTCGGCGCGCACGTCGACGACGACCTCGGGTTCCACCTCGCCTGGGCGGACGCACTCTCCACCGGCCACGGCGCGTTCACGCTCATCGATCGCATTCAACCGGGGTACCCGATCGGCCCGCACAGCCTGGTCGCCGGCCTCGTCGGACCGTTCGGCGTCCTCCCGGCGTTCACCGGATTCCTCATGGTGGTTCCTGTGCTCACGGCGCTCACCGCCCTGGGCGCGCTGCGCGGCCGCGGCGCCGGCTGGCGCGTCGCCGGTGCCGTGCTGACCGGGCTGCCGTATCTCGCGGTCTCCTACTTCGCCGAGGGGTCGTTCAAGGAGCCCGCCGTCGCCGTTCTCGTCCTGGCGTTCGCGGTCGTGCTCCTCGACCTCCCGGCGCGGCCGCGCGCTCGGGCGCTGCTGCCGCTCGCGGTGCTCGCGATCGGATGCGCGCTGACCTTTGGGATTCGGGGCCTCGTATGGCCGGGAGCCGTGCTCGCGGCGTGGGGCGTCGTGAGGGTCCTGCCGGCCCGTGCCTCGCTCGGGCGCCCGCTGCGCGAGTACTTGCCGGCGCTTGCCGCGCTCACCGCCGTACTCGTAGTGGCGCTCGTCACCGCGGCGGCGCTCGGCGCCTCCCCCGTCTCCGTCCTGACCGATCTCGGGACCTACCGGCAGCCCTCCGCCCTGGGGGGCAACTTCATCAGCACGGTGTCCCCGTTCGTCGGGCTAGGCGGCTGGCCGGTCCCGGACTTCCGCGTGCCTCCGGATTCGACCCTCAAGGCGGTCGCCGCGACCTCCGTCGTCGTCGTCGCACTCGCCGTTGCGCTCTTCCTCTCCCGGCGCCGGCGCGACTGGCTGATTCTGGCAGCGGCGGGTGCGAGCGCGATCGTGTACGCGATCTCGGCTGCGGTCAGCAGCGAGTACCTGTCGAACAAGGCGCTGGTGGTCGTGGCGCCGCTGCTCACCCTCGGCATCGCGCGCGCCGTCTTCCGCCTGCCGGCGGATTCCCGGTGGCGCTGGGCCCGGGCCGTGGTCGCGCTGGCCTTCGGGGCCGTGATCGCCTGGTCGAGCCTCACTGCTCTGCGCGGCGCCTCCGTCTCGGCCACGTCCCACGCGAATCAGCTCATCGCCCAGCGGTCGCTGCTGCGCCACGGCCCGACGCTCTTGCTCTTCGACGACCGCTACGCGCGCTGGGAGCTGCTCGGCGTCACGCTGAGCAGCCCGGCCGCCTACGGCTATGGGCGCGAGGTCCGCGTATCCCTCCGCCCAGGCAAGTCGCTGGTCACGTTCGACTTCGACTCGGTGCCTTCACGCGTGCTCGACCGCTTCCGTTACGCCGTGACGGTGCGCGGGCCCTACGCCAGCGCGCCGCCGGCGAACTGGCGCCTGCGGCGGCGACTGCCGTCGTTCGACGTTTGGGAGCGCCACGGCGCGACTCCGGCGCGCCAGACCCTGGTCGAACGCGATCGTCCCGGTGCTGTGCTCGCGTGCCCCGCCGGGCGTCCCCTCCCACGCGGAGTCGCGGCGGTACGCGCGTTCCCGTCGCTCGGTTCGGTCTCGGCCTGGCGCATCCCCGGGGCGGCGCCGCCGTCGGGGGGCGGCGGCCCGGCGCCGCTGCCGGCGGGCGGGGCGATGTCGCAGACCGTCGACCTCCCCGCCGGGGCCTGGACCCTGTCCCTGCGCTACGCGAGCCCCGTTGCCCTTGCGCTTACCGCCGGCAACCTGAACACACGGTTGCCGGCGATCACCGAGCCGCCAACGCAGTTCCGGGTGGCCGGCACCGTCCACAGCAGCGGCGGCCCGGTTCGCGTCACGGTGCGAGCGGCCTCCGCGCCGCGCTTCTCGATAACACGCAGCGCCGAGGTGGACGACCTGGCGGCGACACCGGTGCCGTGGACAGAGCGCATCGTTCCGGCGGCGCGCGCCTGCGGACGCTACGTGGACTGGATCGCACGGTGAGCGACGAGCCGCACCCCTCGTGGTGGAGCGCCTCCCCGCGCCTGGGTAGGCGCGAGATCGCGCTCGTGGTGCTCGCCGCATGCCTGCTCGCGCTGGTGATGCACGCTCCTCTTCCCCTGCACCTGGCGCGCGACGTCCCCAAGGATCTGGGCGATCCGCTCGCCGAGGCATGGCAGCTGGCCTGGGGCGGACACGCGCTGCTCCATCAGCCGCTGCACTTCTTCCAGTCCAACCAGTTCTACCCGGCGCACGACACACTCGCCTACGTGGACGGGCTGGTCGGCTACGCGCCGGCCGGGCTGATCGGGACCGGGCCCGCCGCGGCCATCGCCCGCCACAACGTTCTGTTCCTCTTCGCGTACGCGTTGGCATTCGTCGGCGGCTACCTTCTCGCGCGCGAGCTCGGCGGCGGGCGCGTCGGCGCCGCCGTGGCGGGCGCCGCGTTCGCCTACGCGCCCTACCGACTCGAGCACGACGCCGAGCTCAACATCCTCTCGAGTGGGGGGATCCCGCTTGCTTTGTTCCTGGGCCTGCGCGGCTACCGCACGCGGCGGCCGGGCCTGGTGCTCGCCGGCTGGCTGGTGGCAGCCTGGCAGGTGACGCTGAGCCTGAACCTGGGCCTCTCGTTCCTCTATCTAGTCGCCGGGCTCGGGGCGCTCGCCGCCTGGTCCTGGGCCCGGCGGCGCTGGCCGCTGCCGCGGCCGCTCGTGGTGGCGACCGTGGCCGGCGCCGCGGCGATGGCGCTCGTGGACGGCGTGATCGCCCGCCCCTACCTGCAGGTCAGCCAGCAGTTCGGGCCCCGCCCACCCGAGGAGGTCGACTTCTACTCCACCGGCCCGCGCGCGTTCCTGGCCGCGCCTCGCGCGAACCTGCTCTGGGGGCGCGCCGCGGCGGGCGTGCGCAGCAGGCTCGACTGGGAGCAGGAGCAGACGCTGTTCCCGGGCGTCGCGATCCTCCTGCTGGCGGCGGTCGGAGCGGTCGCCGGAACCTACCCGCGGAGGCTGCGGCTGTGGCTCGCGGGCGGGGCGCTGGCCACCGCCTGGCTGTGCCTGGGGTTCTCCGCCCACGGAGGCTGGCTGCTGTGGCCGTACCGCCTTCTCTACGACTACGCGCCCGGGTGGGACAGCGCCCGTGTGCCCGAGCGGATCTTCGTCCTCACGACGCTCGCGCTCGCCCTGCTCGCGGGAGGCGGAGCGGCGACGCTGCTCCGGCGGGTACGCCCCGGACGCTGGACGGCGGCGGCCGCCGCCGCGCTGGTGGGCGTGGTGCTGGTCGAGGGCTCGGGCTTTCACATCGGCCGCGAGGGATCGCTGATCCACCTCGGCGCCGACGCCCCAACCTGGTTCGGCGGGCCACCCCATCCGACCGTTCCCCGCATCCCCCCGGGCCAGCGAGGGCTCCCAGGCCCGCAGATGCACCTGCCGCTGCAGACCGGCGAGGCGTCCTCACCACGAGTCGTCCTGTGGTCCACCGACGGCTTCGCCAAGGTGACGACGGGAATCGGCGCCTACGAACCGCGGTCCTACCGGCGCCTGAAGGAGGAGATGATGGGGTTCCCGGACCGCCGCTCGGTGGCGCGCCTGCACGACCTGGGTATCCGGGTCGTGGTGCTGCACCCGGACCTCGTCGCCGGGACCCCATGGGCCAACGCGGCGACGCGGCCCGTGACCGGTTTGCCGCTGATGCGCCGGACCGGCGGTGGCGTCGTCGTCTACCGGCTGACGGCCGGTGCTAGTGTCGCCCGATGAGCGCCGGCATCGCCCTCAACAAGGAGGGCATCCTCGAGGACTGTGCGTCGAGGCGGTTGACGGTCGACCACGTCCCGTTCTACTACCACGTGGTCCTCAACATGCCGTGCAACCAACGCTGCATCATGTGCGTCCCGAACTTCCAGCACCGGCGGGACGTGCTGCCGTTCGAGAACTTCGTCGCGCTGTTCGAGCAGTTCCGGCCCTACGCCGAGCACGTAACGCTGATCGGCGGCGAGACGTTCATGTACCCGTGGATCAACGAGGCGCTGGAGTTGCTGGCGAAACACCCGATCGCGGTCACGATCCACACCAACTCGTTCATGCTCAACGAGCGCGTCATCCCACGCCTCCTGAACCTGCACGAGCTCCACCTCAAGTGCTCGATCGACGCGGCGACGCGCGACACGTACCGCCGCATCCACGGTCGCGATCACTTCGAGCGCGTCACCGCGAACATGGCGAACTTCGCCGAGCTCAAGCGCGGGCGCCCGCGGATTCGCATGATCCCCCACTACGTCGTCATGCGCGAGAACCTGCACGAGGTGCTGCCGTTCGTCGACTTCGCCAAGACGCTGGACCCACACCGCATCGAGTTCGATCCCGTCCGCCACGTCGAGAACTGGCACGTTGAGAACGGCACGGGCTGGACTTTCGACGGCGGCGAGCAGTCCTGCCTGTCCATCCGTGCGGAGTACAACGCCGTGATGAGCCAGGCCTCCGCCACCTGCGAGCGAGAGGGTCTCACCCATGAAGTCCA
The DNA here is from genome assembly GCA_963725645.1 of uncultured Actinomycetes bacterium. Lineage (GTDB taxonomy): Bacteria > Actinomycetota > Thermoleophilia > Solirubrobacterales > Solirubrobacteraceae > JALYZC01. The sequence goes on along the minus strand of CAVRZD010000006.1, from coordinate 206,853 downwards.
CTACCTCTGACAGCGGGCAGCCGGACCGGAAGGTCTTCTGCACCGAGCCCTGGACGGGCATCTTCAGCGTCGAGACCAATCGCGACGTGACGTTCTGCCCCTGCTACCTGAGGATGAAGATCGGCAATCTCGACGAGCGCTCGATTCAGGAGATCTGGAACTCCGAGCAGATGCAGGAGCTCCGCGCGTCATTCCGGGACGGCGTTCTCCCCGAGCCGTGCCGCGGCCAGCTGTGCCCCCCGGTGCTCGGCGAGGGGGACTCGGCGAACTAAGGCGCCACCCGCGCCAGGTGATCGTGGATCGCGACTCCGTGTCCGTAGCGCGGAGCTCCGTCCCAGTCCGCGAGGAGGTCGTAGGAGCACTCGGGCCGCGGGAAGTGCATGAAGTCGGCGGCCCAGCGAAAGGCCCCGTAGGAGACGCCGTGGGCATCCGCCCAGCTCATGAACCTCTCGTCGAACGCTGCAGCGGCGGCGCACGGCTCGCTCAGGCCCGTGTTGATGGCGCCGAACTCCGTGGCCACGACCGGCACGCGCGCAGCGACGGGAGCCAGCTCACCCGTCCAGCACGCCGCGTCGGCGCACGGCAGGTTGGCGTAGACGTGGAACGTCGCGGCGAGCTGGCCGCGAGGGTCGCGCGGCGCGTAGCGGAGCCAGCCCCTGAGGTCGTTGTCGTAAAACCGCCCCGGGACGAGGATCGGCTGCCGCGCGCCGGTCGCGCGGATCGTGTCGACGAGCTCCTGCGTGCCCGCCGACCGGTAGCTGCCCAGCGGACGAGCCCGCGTCGGGCAGCGCCGCCCGCAGCCGAGTGTGTTGCTCGTAACCCCCTCGAGGCAGTCCGCGCAGGAGTTGGGGAGGCGGCAGCCGTCATGCAGGCAGCGCCAGCTCAGCGCGGACCGCGGTATCCGCGTCGGCTCGTTGAACAGCTCGAACATCACGGCGGGGTCGGTACGGAAGCTGCGCGCGATCGAGCGCCAGAAGGGGATCGAGTGGTCGCGGTCGGGCAGCGGCCACTGGGCGAAGGCGATCGCGTCGCCGGCCGCCGACCAGTGCAGGTCGAAGATCACCGCGAGGCCGGCGCGGTGGGCGCGGGCGACCACGCGGCGCACGGCCGACCGGTACCGCGCCTGCAGGCTCGCCCCGGCCGCGCTCGCCGCGGGCCCGCGCAGCGGCTGGATGCCGTAGCCGGGCGGCTCGCCGCGGAGCAGCGGGTTGACACCGAGCCAGCACTGCTCGTTGAGGGAGATGCGAAGCGCGTTGAAGCGCCAGGAGCGCACGCGCGCGATGACCGACATCGAGGTGGGCACCGCGAAGACGCCGCCGCGGCGCGAGGGGTCGTGGATCGGCTCGACGCAGGTGAACTCGCCGGTGGGGAGGTGCGCGGCGAACACGCGCGTCCGGTGGCCGGCGGCGTCGGCGAAGTGATTGCCGGCGACGTGGAGCGCGGGCGCGGGCGCGACGCCGGCCAGCACCGCGAGCCCGCGTGCGGCGAGACGCTGGCCGCCGATCAAAGCGGCGGCCGCGGCTCCGGCGGGTCGATATAGGTCCGAAACCACATCTCGAGCTGGACCAGGGCCCAGAGGTGGTTGGAGTAGTCCTTCGCCGGGTCGCGCTGGTGCACGTCGATCATGCGCTCCACCTCCGGCGTCCGGAAGAAACCCCGCTCGGTGGCTCGGGGATCGAGCAGGACCTCGCCGGGGAGGTCGCGCAGCTCGCCCCGGAACCAGGCGGCCAGCGGGACCGAGAAGCCCATCTTCGGCCGGTCGACGACCTCGGCGGGCAACCAGTCGCGCAGCGCTTCCTTGAAGAGTCGCTTGGTGGAGCGCCCCGAGAGCTTCTCTTCCAACGGCAGCGAGGCGGCCAGCCGCATGAAGGCCTGGTCGAGCAGCGGCGAGCGGGCCTCCAGGGAATGCGCCATGGTCGCGATGTCCATCTTCACGAGCAGGTCATCGGGCAGGTAGGTCTGCGTGTCCACGTCGAGCAGGCGCTCGGTCACGGTGGTCGCGCCGGAGGCGACATACGGGTCGCGGACCACGGTGGGCGCGGTGCGATCTGAGAGCGAGGACCACAGCTCCGGCGTGTAGAGCCGCTCCTTCTCCGCCTCGGTGAAGAACGAGAACCACAACGGATAGCGCTCCCAGTCGGGCAGGTGGGCCGTCCGGACCATGGGCGCTAGCCGCCCGGCCAAGCCGTTTCCGCGCGACGAGGCCTCGAGGCGGTCCAGCGCGCGCCCGGCGATGCCCGTCAGCGCCCGCGGCAGCCGCCCGATCCTCGCGGCCGTCACGTTCGCGGCGTATCGCGGGTAGCCCGCGAAGTTCTCGTCGCCGCCGTCCCCATTGAGCGCCACCTTTACGTGCCGGCGCGCCAGCCGGGCCAGCTCGAAGCTCGGGATAGCCGACGGGTCGGCGAAGGGCTCGCCGTAGTGCCAGGCCAGCCGGCCGATCCCCTCGGTGGCGCGCGCCTCGAGGCGAAACTCGTGATGGTCGGTCCCGTAGCGGCGCGCCACCTGGCGCGCGTAGCGAGTCTCGTCATAGCCGGGGATGTCGAAGCCGATGGAGAACGTCTTGACGGGCTGGGACGTCTGGCGCGCAATCGCCGCGACCACCGCGCTGGAGTCGACGCCGCCGGACAGGAACGCGCCGAGCGGGACGTCGCTGCGCAGACGGAGGCGCGTGGCCTCGAGCAGCGCCTCGCGGACGATCTCGTGGAGCTCAGCGGCGGGCGCGGGCGGGCGATCCTCGAACGAGAGCCGCCAGTAGCGCTCGATGCTCGTCTCTCCACCGTCCCAGGTCAGCCGGTGCGCCGGCGGGAGCTTGCGCAGCGCAGCGAAAGCGCTCAACGGGCCGGGGACGTACTGGTAGGAGAGATAGCAATCCAGCGCGTCGGGGTCGACGTCGCGCGGGACGTCCGGGTCCTGGAGCACCGCCCGCACCTCCGACCCGAACACCAGCGAGCCGTTGCGCTGCGCGTAGAGCAGCGGCTTCTTGCCGATCCGGTCCCGCGCGAGGAGCAGCCGGCGCCGGCGCCGGTCCCAGACGGCGAGGGCGAACATCCCGTGCAGGGCCTCGACGCAGCCCTCGCCTCGCTCCTCGTAGAGATGCGCGATCACCTCGGTGTCGCCCTCGGTCGCGAAGCGGTGGCCCCGCTCGCGCAGCTCGGCGCGCAGCTCGCGGTAGTTGTAGATCTCGCCGTTGAGCGCGACCACCACCGAACGGTCCTCGTTGAACACCGGCTGGTCGCCCGTGTGCAGGTCGATGATCGCGAGCCGCTGCACGCCGATGCCCGCGGTCTCGTCGAAGAACGCACCCCGCGAGTCCGGGCCGCGGTGCTCCAAGGCCTCACACATCCGCTCGATCAGCTCCGGCGCGACGCCGTCGGGCGAGACCTTGCCGGCAATTCCGCACATCGTCGGCGGCAAGATAGCCTGTCGCACTTGACACGCGGTCGGATCCGGTTCGGCATCGGTGCCCTTCTGGGCGTGCTCCTGACGGCGGCGGTAGGTCTGCGCCTCTTCGCCGTCCTCGCCTACTGGCCGGCCACCCTTGGCAAGCGCGACAGCGCCGCCTACATCCGGGCCGCTCGCGACGGGCTCGGCCTGGACACGCTCGACCCTTCGGGCTACCCGCTGTTCCTCCGGCTGGCGCACGCGGTCAGCTCGCAGCTCGTCTTCACGGTGGCGCTGCAGCACGTCCTCGGCCTGGCCAGCGGGGTGCTCGTCTATCTCGCCGTGCGCCGGTTGGGCGGCCCGCGCTGGCTCGGCCTGATCCCCGCGGCGGTGGTTTGGTTCAACGGCGACCAGGTCTTCCTCGAGCACACGCTGCTCAACGAGTCGCTGTTCACGTTCCTGCTCTCCGCGCTCGTCTACTCGTCGGTTCGCTGCCTCGACGCGACACCGGGCCGGCCCTGGCTCTGGCCGGCCGTGACCGGCGCGCTGGCGGGCGGTCTGCTGACGGTGCGCTCGGTGGGCTTGTTGCTCGCCCCGCTGGTGGTCGCCTGGCTCGCCCTGGCCCTCTGGCGCACCGCCCGCCCATGGCTGCGCGGTGCGCTGGCGGCCGGCGCGGCCGCGCTGGTCGTCGTGGCCGGCTACGCCGTCGTGCGCCACGACGTCACCAGCCGCTGGGCGCCGGTGGCCGACGGGAGCGGCTGGATCCTCTACTCGCGGGTCGCACAGTTCGCCGACTGCTCCAAGTTCAATCCTCCGCGGGGCACCCGGGTTCTGTGCGAGACCTCGCGGCCCGCGAGCCGCCCCGGCCAGCTCTACTACGAGTGGCTCGGGGGCCCGGCCCGGCGGGCGTTCGGCGACCCGCCGAAGCACGACGCCAAGCTCGCCGCCTTCGCGCGCGCGGCGATCCTGCACCAGCCGCTCGACTACCTCCACACGGTCGGGGACGACCTCCGGCGCTACTTCGACCCGGCGGCCAGCGTCACGCGGCTCGGCGGCGGCGCCGACGCCGACGCGATCACGTTCCTGCGCGAGCGCCCCCGGCTGGATTCGGAGGTGGTGCGCGAGGCGCACGCCTACTACGCGGGCTTTACTCCGCGGACCGGCGACGGCGCGCATCTGCTGTCGGACTACCAGCGCGCGGTCAGGGTCCACGGCCCGTTGCTCCTGCTGCTCATCGCGCTCGGGCTCGCCGGTCTCTGGGCCGCCCGAGAGCGCGTCCGCTGGGCCCTGGTGCTGCTCGTCGGGCTCGGGGCCTACCTGCTCGTGTTCCCGGTCGCCACCGTCCTGTACGAGTGGCGCTTCGCCATCCCCGGCCTGGGAGCCCTCGCGGCCGCCGGGGCACTCGGGGGCTGGGCGCTGACCGAGCGGGTGCGCGAGCGCCGCCGCAGCTCGGTCGTCCCGGCGGGGGTGCAGACGAGCTCATGAGCCTGGGCGCGAAACACGCGATCCCGGTCAGCGCCGGCGCCCGCGCCGTGCTCGAGGAGATCTACTCCCGCCCGCGCCTCCCCGACCCCGACGACCCGACGGGTGCGCCGCTCGAGGTGTTCCCCACCTCGATCCCGATGGAGCACGCGGCTCGGCTGGCCGACACGGTGCACGACCGCGGCTTCACGCGGACCGTGGAGACCGGCATGGCCTACGGCCTCTCGACCCTGGCCGTCGCCGGCGTGCATGCGGCCCGCGGATCCGGACACCACCTGGCCATCGACCCGATCCAGTCGACCAAGTGGCGATCCCTCGGGCGCGCGCACGTCCGCCGGGCCGGGATCGCCCCCTTCGTGACCGTGGTCGAGGCGAGCTCCGACGCGGCGCTGCCCCGCATGGCCGCCGACGGCGAGGCCTTCGACTTCGCCTTCATCGACGGCCATCACCTGTTCGACTTCGTGCTGATCGACTTCTTCTACGCCGACCGCATGCTGGTCGAGGGCGGGATCGTGGCCTTCCACGACCCGTGGATCGCCGCCGTCGGCAAGGTGCTGGACTACGTCCGGACCAACCGGGCCTACAAGACGATCTCCGCCGACGACGGGCTGGCCCTCCTGCTCAAGATCGGGACCGACGAGCGTGACTGGGACCACCACCGAGACTTCTAGCCAGCCGCGCGCACCCGTGCCGGAGCCGGTCGTGGCGCCGCCCGCCCGACGGGGGCGGCGCTGGATCCTCGGCTGGCTGAAGGGATGGGCCATGCGCCCACGCTGGGCGCTCCGGGCCCTGACGGGCGGACCGCGCATTCGCATCGGGCGGGGCTTCTCGCTCCAGGGGAGGCTGACCCTTCGCGGGCCCGGCGAGGTCGTGCTCGGCGACGACGTCGTCGTGGCCTCGCACGCCCGGCCCTGGACCCTCACCCGCGAGGCCAGAATCGAGATCGGCGACCGCTCGTACGTAAACGGGACCGGCTTCAGCTGCGCCCGGTCGATCCGCGTCGGACGTGACGCGATCCTCGGCGATGCCCGTATCTACGACACCGACCACCACCCGGTCAGCCGGCGCAGGTCCGCCGACCGCTCCCTGGAGGCCGCCGTGCAACCGGTCGCGATCGCCGAGAACGTCTGGATCGCCGGTGGCGCGGCCGTCCTCAAGGGCGTCTCGATCGGCCCCAACGCGGTGGTCGGCTTCGGGGCCGTGATCACGCGCGACGTCCCCGCCGACCGCATCGTGGCCGGGAACCCCGCCCGCGACCTCGGTCCGGTCCCCGACTGATGAGCACCGCGGCCCGCGCACCCGATCGTCCGCCCGGGGCCGCCGCCGGGACGCCCGTCGTCGTCTCGGCCCGCGCGGTCACCAAGTCGTTCCGGCTTCCCCACGAGCATTACACGAGCCTGAAGGAGCGGGTGACCCATCCGCTGCGCCACCGCAGCTACGAGGCGCTCACCGCGCTCGACGACGTGAGTTTCGAGGCCCGCCGGGGGGAGTTCGTCGGCATCGTCGGGCGCAACGGGAGCGGCAAGAGCACCCTGCTGAAGTGCCTGTCGCGGATCTATCGCGCCGATGCCGGCGACATCCGAATCGAGGGACGCCTGGCGCCGTTCGTAGAGCTGGGAGTCGGCTTCAACGCGGACATGACCGCCGCCGACAACGCCGTCCTCAACGCGATCCTCCTGGGACTCGACCGCCGCCAGGCCCGCGAGCGCCTGCCCGACGTCATCGCGTTCGCCGAGCTCGAGCGGTTCGTGGACCTCAAGCTCAAGAACTTCTCCTCGGGCATGCACATGCGGCTGGCCTTCGCGGTGACGACCCAGGTCGACGCGGACGTGCTCCTGTTCGACGAGGTCCTGGCCGTCGGCGACGCCGGCTTCCAGCGCAAGTGCCTCGACCGGCTCGAGGAGCTGCGCGACGCCGGGCACACGGTGCTGCTGGTGACGCACGACATGGAGACCGTCCAGCGCTTCTGCGACCGCGCGCTGCTGCTCGACTCCGGCCGCCTGCGCGACGTCGGCGACCCTGAGCGGATCGCGCACGAGTACGAGGAACTCAACGAGCGCGCCCCGGCGGCCGGGCGGCCGGGTGACAGCGGGAGCGCGCGGTCAACCTCCCGGCGGCCGCCGCGTGGCCGCGGCGCCGCCCCGCCGATGTTCGGCCGCGACTTGCGCCGGGTGGCCACCGTGGCGCGGGCGCTGGCGGTGGCCGAGTTCCGGGTCCGCTACTTCGACTCGCTGCTCAGCTATCTGTGGGTGATGGCGGGACCGCTGATCTTCTTCGCGATCCTCTATCTCGTATTCACCAACGTCGGCGCCTTCGACCACGGCGTCGCGCACTACCCGCTCTACCTGCTGACCTCGCTGGTGCTGTGGACCTTCTTCGCCAGCGGGACCACCACAGCGGTGAACTGCCTGGTCAAGCAGGAGGGGCTGCTGCGAAAGCTCCCGCTGCCGCACGTCACGATCCCGATGTCGGTGATCCTCGTCGCGGCCTTCGACCTGCTGGCGAACCTGATCGTGGTCTTCGTCTTCGTGCTTGCGGCCGGCATCGAACCGCGGGTGAGCTGGCTCGAGCTTCCCGTCATCGTGCTGCTGCTCGCGCTCCTGACCACCGGGACAGCGCTGGCGCTGTCCGCCTCCTTCGTGCGCCACCGCGACGTCGACCAAATCTGGGTCCTGGTCCGGCAGGGGCTCTTCTACGGCTCGGCGATCTTCTACGTCGTGGCCTCGCTGCCCACCGACCTCCAGCGCCCGGCGATGGCCAATCCCCTCACCGCCGCGTTCACCGAGGTGCGCCACGCCCTGATCGACCCGAGCGCGCCCTCGGCGGCCGCCGCGAGCGGGGGCGCGATCCGCCTGCTGATCCCGCTGGCCGCCGTAACCGTGGTGTTCGCTGCGGGGTTCTGGATCTTCCGCCGCGAGAGCCCACTCGTGGCGGAGAACCTCTGAGGCCTTACCGGTACGTCTCGCGCCAGGCGCGCCGCGGGTCGGCGCCGGTGACGCGCCTGAGGGAGCGCTCCAGCGACGTCGCGTACAGCGCCTGGCGCAGGTAGGAGCGCTGCGCGTCGCGCACCCGGCGCCGGAGCGTCGCCTCGTCGAGGCCGTGCTTGCGCAGGATGCGGGCCAGCTGCCGGGTCTGCCGCCGCCGGGGGAGGTGCGTGGTCAGGCGGTAGGCGCTGCGGTGGTCGCGGTACACGTACAGGCATTCGGGCACGGCCGCGAAACTGGCTCCGTGCTCGGCCATCGTCCAGGGGAAGTCGAGGTCGTCCGGGCCGATCTCGAGCGACTCGTCCATGCCGCCGAAGGACAGCGCGAGCTCCCGGCGCCAGCACAGGAGGTGCTTGACCGGCGTGCCGGCGGCGAAGTCCTCGAGGCGCACCGCGTCGCGGCCGGGGACGACACCGCTGATCGGCCGGCCGTGGTCGTCGACATAGCGCCGGGACGAGTGGAGGAAGTCGGCCTTCGGCGAGGCGGCCAGCCGCCTGCCCAAGACCTCGACGGCCTCCGGCGCCCAGAGATCGTCCCCGAGGAGGATCGCCACGAAGTCCGTCTCCGCGTGGCGCATGCCGGTATTGAGGGCGCCCGCCATCCTGCGTCCCTCGTTCAGGACGACGCCGATCCGCCGATCGTCGAGCGTCGGCCCAAGGGCCGCCACGAGCGCGCCGGCCACCCGGCGCTCGGTCACCACGACGAGCCGCCAGGCGCCGGACGTCTGGCCGAGCACGGAGGCGACGGCCTGCCGAAGATAGCCGGCGTGGAAGCGCTTCACGGGCAGCAGCACGGTGACGTCCGCGGAGGCTGCCGTAGAATCGCCCGCGACGTGGCCCATTCCGCCTTCAGAGAGATCGCACGCGGACGCGAGCCGGAGTTCGTCAGCAGGGGATACAGGCCACGCCACGTCTTCGCCCACAGGCTATATCAGCTCCCCAAGTGCGGACCCGACGGCTACAAGCTCGCCGCGGCGGCCTGCGGTCACGTGGACCTCTCCGCGCACTGGCAGCTCCTGCTCTACGCCGACCCCGCCCTGGCGGCCGAGTTCCCGCCGGAGGTGTTCTCCGACGACAACGTCATGTGGCATCGCCAGCAGCTCGGCATCGCCGGGCAGGTGGCGAGCGCGACGGTCTTCTTCGAAGGCGATGTCGCCCGCTCGCTCGTGCACCAGTCCGACCTCGTCCAGCGCATCGCCCGGCTCCCCACTCACCGCAGCCGGGTCGAGAACCGGTTCAAGGGCTGGCCGCACATGCTGCTCAACGGGCTGCTGGCCTTCGCCCGGGAGCGGGGCGCCGTGCGGCTGCACACCCCGACGGCCGACCTCGCGCGGCGCCACACCGATCCCGCGCGCGAGGTCGGGCGCGATCTGTTCGACCGCGTGTACGACCGCCCCGTGGAGCGCTTCGCGCCGGAGCGTCGCGACGGCTGGTGGGTGATCGACCTCGAGCGCAACGCCGCCCGCGTGGTCGAGCCGTCGATCCGCAGCGAGGCGCGGCCCAACGGCCGCACGGTGTGCATCTGCCACGACATCGAGCGGGGTCACGGCCACCGCGACGTCGACGCGGCGTTCGCCCGCCGGGCCGACGCGAAGTCCGCGGCAAGCCTGGAGAGAATGCTCGCCGTCGAGGCGGACGCGGGCGTGGCGGCGACCTACCAGGTCGTCGGGCTGCTCATGGCCGAGGTCGAGCCGCAGCTCCGCGACGCCGGGCACAGCGTCGCGTTTCACTCCTACGACCACTCGGTCCCACCCAAGGGCGATCAGCTCGCCGAGTGCCGGGGCATCGACTACCGGATCAAGGGCTACCGGCCGCCGCGATCGCTGGTCTCGGACGACCTCGCGGACGAGCGGCTCGCGTTCCACAACTTCGAATGGCTCGCCAGCTCGGCCGCGTCGCTCGGAACCGATGAGCCGGCGCTGCCCAACCGCGTCGCCAAGCTGCCCGTGGCGGGGGACGACTTCGCACTCCACAGCGGGCAGCTGACCTACGAGGAGTGGGAGGCCGACGTGCTCGGCGCCGCCGGTCGCCGCCCGTTCACCGCCATCGGGCTGCACGACTGCTACGCCGACCACTGGCTCCCCCACTACCCCGAGCTGATCAGCCGGCTCGCGGCGCTGGGGCAGCTGCGGACGCTGGACGAAGTCGCCGCCGAGCTGTTCCTCTCCCCTGCTGCCTGAGCCGACCCCCTTCGTCTCGATCGTGGTGCCGACCGGGGGCCGGGATGCCGTGCTCGCCGATTGCCTGCGGACGCTGCTCGCCCAGGATTACCCGGCCGACTGCTACGAGGTGATCGTCGCCCACAACGGGCCGAAGCAGCCGGCGCACCTCAACCACGGTCCGGGGCCGCCCGCCGTCCGCCGGCTGCGGATCGAGCGGCGCGACGCCAACGCGGCACGCAACGCCGGGCTGCGGGCGGCCCGAGGCGACCCGATCTGCCTGATCGACGACGACGTCCTCGTGCCGCCCGGCTGGCTGCGCGCCGTGGTCCAGGGCGGGCTGCGACATCCGTCGGCGGGCTGCCTGGGCGGCGCCGTGCGGCCCCGCTTCGAGGCGCGCGAGCCGCGCACTTGCGCGCGCCATGAGCTCGCCGGAGCGCGGCTCGACGTCGGCGGCCGCGACGTGCCGATCGACGAAGTGTGGAGCTGCAACATGGCGATCCGGCGCGCCGCGCTCGATCGCGTCGGGCCACTGCGCGAGGGATTGTCGGTCGTGCACGAATCCGAATGGGAGGCGCGGCTCGCGAAGGCGGGCGGGACGATCGTCTACCTCCCCGATGCCTGGCTGTGGCACCGCCGGCTCACCTCCGACGTCACGCCGTGGAGCCTCGTCCGAGACAACTTCCGGCTGGGCTACGCCGTGGTCGCGCTCGGCCAGCGGCTCCCGCCGGGCCACGCGCTGCGGACGGCGCTGCATTCGCTGGCCCACGCCGTCGGGCATGGCTGCACGCGCGGCCTGACCGACGCGACGCGGGCCGTCGGCTCGCTGAGCGCAATCGCCGCCGGGCGTCGCCGCCGGCCGTGGGCGACCTCACTGCGCTAGCGCGTCGCGAAATAGGCGGTCGAGGCCGGCTAGTCGTTGCGCCCGGGGGACGTGATCCACCGCCCACGCCCGCGCTGCGCGCCCCATGTCCCGCCTCCTGCCCTCGTCGCCGGCGAGGCTCGCCAGCGCGTCAGCGAGGGCCTCGGGATCCCGCCGGGGAACGACCAGGGCCGCCCGCGCGTCGATCTCCGCGTCTCCGCGCAGACTCGGATCCGAGATGACCGCCGGCGTGCCGCAGGCCAGCGCCTGCAGCGCGGGACGGGGCACTCCGTCAACCACCGCGGCGCTCACGAACACGTCGGCCCGGCGCAGTTGCCGGCGCAGCTCGTCCGCCGCGACCGCGCCGGCGAACTCGACCTCGTCCTCGACTCCGAGCTGGTGACGGGCGAAGGTGAGCGCCGCGAGGTGCTCGCCTTCGCCGAGGATCGTGTACTCGGCGGTGACGCCCGCGTCGCGCAGCAGCCGTAGCGCGTGAATGGCGTGCTCGAGTCCCTGCTTCCAGTCCAGCGCGCCCGAGCTCACGATCCGTAGCGTTCCCGACGCGGGCGGACGGTCCTCGGGCGGAGAGAAGAAGTCGGTATCCACCGAGGGCGCGATCACAGCGCGCGGGATGCGCTCGGGCAAGCCCCGCTGCAGCGCCCGGAGCTCGAGCGCCTCGTCGTCGAAGTGGAAGGCGGCGGCGCGCGCCCAGACGGCATCCGCGCCGGGGAACGGCTCGCTCCCCGCCGCGTAGAGGTCCTGCGCCGTCACGGCGACGACGACCGGGCGGCCCAGGCCATCCGTCACCGCCCGCCAGTCGGCGGCGACGCGGCCCGAGTCGAAGTGGACGAGCCGAGGTCCGAACGCGATGACCCGACCGGCGAGCTCTCGCCCGCACCAGGTTCGCATCGCACCGAGCGAGCGCCGCGCCGCGCCGCGCCGGCGGGCGCCGGCTCGCGCCAGAGCAAGCGCGGCGCTCAGGCGCGGGGCGCGCCGCGCGCAGTCGGCGGGCGTGATGAGCCGGGCGTCCCAACCCCGGTCGCGCAGGCCGCGCAGATCGTCGCGGGCGGTCGACCGCGCCTCGCCGTCGCCGTCGGTGACCAGCGCGATCCGCCCGGCGGTCGCTGTCACGTGTACGCGGAGCCGTTGCGCACGCGGCGATAGAAGTCGGCGAACCGGTCCGACTGGCGGGCGAGGGTGAACTCGGCCTCGACGCGCGCACGGCCCGCCTCGCCCATCCGGCGGCGCAGGCCGGGGTCGCGCGCCAGCGTGCGCAGCGCGACGACCAGCGCGCTCGTGTCGCGCGGCGGGACCACGAACCCCTCGACGCCGTCGCGCACAGCCTCGCGCGTGCCCCCCGCGTCGGCGACCACCACCGGGCGGGCGCAGGCCATGGCCTCGAGCACGACGTTGGGGATCCCCTCGGCCAGGCTGGCGTGGAGCAGCGCGTCCGCGCCGCGAAGGTGCTCGCGGACCTCGGACGGGGGGACCGCGCCGTGGACGTGGACCACGTCGGCGAGGCCCAAGTCGTCGACGGTGTGGGCGATGCGCCAGCGCTCGGTGGCCTCCGCGTGATCGAGCGGCGGGTCGTCGCCGAGGATGTCGAACCGCACGGCGGCCCCCTCGGCGGCCAGCTCGGCCACGGCCCGCAGCGCGTACTCCCAGCCCTTGCGCCAGCGCAGCCAGCCGACGTCGACCAAACGCAGGACCGCTCCGTCGCCCCCGGGCTCGCCGGTCGGGGAGAAGTAGTCCGGGTCGACGGCGGGCGTGATCACCGCGGCCTTCGCTCGGGAGAGACCCTGGCCGGTCGCGGCGGCGAGCGTGGCCTCCGACACGCAGTGCACGGCGCTGGCCGTCTCGAAGGCCAGCGGGAGCTGCCCGATCCACGAGCGCTCGGCCGGCGAGTGGGGATAGATGTCGATGTCAGCGCCCCGGCAGCTCATTGCGACCGGACAGTCGAACACGTCGGCCAGCGGGAGCAGCCGCGCCGCCGCCGACTCCCACTCGAAGTGCACAACGTCGGGATCGAGGCGCGCGAGCGCCAGCAGCGTGCGCAGCAGCCACCACCGGCCCGGCCCGCGCTGCAGGCTCGGCGGCGCGAGGGGGCCCCGGGCGGCGGCCAGCGCCACACGCAGCCGCCGCGGACGGCGGGCCACCAGACGCAGCCCCTCCCAGATCGCCCCGACAGCCTGGACGGCGGGCGGCTGCTCCCAGTCGGGCATGCGTACCAGCGCGAGCCCATCGATCGACGGCCGCGGCGCCCGCGCGGGCATGCTCGACGCCACCGTCACCCGCACGCCCCGCGCGGCCAACCGCCGGAGCTTGTGCTGGATGAACGTCTCGGGCGGCCAGCGCAGCCCGACCTCCAGCAGGTGGAACATCAGAGGAAGAGGACGCGATAGCGGAGGCAGCCGGCGAGCGCTCCGAGCCGCCATGCCGCGTTGCGCACCCAGTAGCCGCGGCGCTCCGACGGCCCGAGGAGGTAGGCGATGTGCCACAGGTTCCAGCACCAGTCGGCCAGCGCCTCGCGGGTGTCCGACCGGGCCATCCCGGAGCCGCAGAACTGGCGGAAGAGCCGCGGACCGGCCGCCCCGTAGCGAAACCACTGCCAGGCGTGCTGGTGGAGGTGGCGCCGGAAGCGAACGCTCACCACCGCCTCGGGAGCGTGGACGACGCGATACCCCGCGACCTGCGCGCGCCACGAGAACTCGATGTCCGAGCCGCCGAAGGCGTAGCCTGGGTCCCATCCCACCCGCTGGGCGACGGTCGCCCACACGCCGCAGTTTCCGCCGGGCACGCTGGGAAGGAAGTCGTGGTAGACGGAGAACCCGCTGATTCGCTCGGTGGGGCGCCAGGCCAGCAGCGGTCCGTCGTTGAGCGAGTGGTGCTCGAGCGTGCCGCCGACGACGTCCGCGCCGCGCGCGGCCGCGACGATGGCCTCGAGCCACCTCGGCTCGACCACGTCGTCGGCGTCGCAGAAGGCGAGGAAGTCCCCGCGGGCCACCGAAGCCCCGGCGTTGCGGGCCCAGTTGAGGCCACGCCGCGCCGACGCGTCCACGATCACCAGCTCCGGCAGCGCCGACCGCCACCGCTCCACCACCTCGAGGCTCCGGTCGGTGCAACCGTTGTCGACGATCACGACCTCCCACGCTCCCACGTAGGTCTGGCCCGCGAGCGCCGCGAGCTGCGCTCCGAGATAGCGTTCCTCGTTGAGCACCGGAACGATCACGCTGACCAGCTCCGGCGCCGGCCTCGGCCCCGGTGGATCGACGGGGCCGCGACCATTGCCTGAAGCCACGAAGAGATCCGCGTTTGTCTCCGGGCCTGGCTCCGCCATCGAGGCGGGCAGACTACTGCGGATTCATCGGGCCCTGCTACGGACGCAGGGCGGCCGGATGCGCCCGCTCTGGAGGCTGGGATACGCCGCCGCGGTCCGGGCATTCAGCGCCTACCTCCGCGCGGGCGAACCGCAGTCGGCGGCCTACGTCGGGGGAAGCCTGGGAACGGGCGAGCCCGTCTACGGCCTCGCGGACCTCGACATCGCGGTCGTGGTGCCCGGCAACGGCGCGGTATCCGGCGCCGCGCGGGTGCGCGAGCGCTGGGACCGCCTGACCCGAGCGGTGCCCTTCGTCGAGGACATGGTCGACTGCTGCGTCTACGACGACGTGCAACTGCGGGACGCGCTGCGCGACTCCACGATCAGCTACGGGCTCGGCCCGCCCGACACGGCTGCGGCCGTCTACGAGGGCTCGTCCACCGATGACGACGTGGTCCGCCTCCTGGAGCGACCGGAGCTCTACGGCGCCACGGCGGCGTGGCGCCGGGTCGCGGGCCCCGAGCGCCGGCCGCCCGACCCCGGCCGCGACGCCCAGCGCCGGCGGATCGCCGCCTGGCTCGAGCTGCAGTTCCTCTGGCGGCTCGCGGTCGAGCTGTGCCTCAACCCCACTCGCCCCGGCGCCGCCAGCATGTGCGTCAAGCTGGTCGCCGAGCCCGCGCGCATGTTGCTTTGGCTGGCCGAGGGACTGCCGACGCGGGGCCGCGAGGAGACCCTGACCGCCGCGCTCACGCGGATGCCCGACGAGGCGCCGGCGCTGGGCCGCGCGCTGGAACTGCAGCGCGCGATCGCCGCCTCCCCCGACCCGCCGCTGGCGGAATCCCTCGCTGCGTTCCTCCAGCTCTCGGCCCGCCTCGCCGCGTTCATCGCCACGGACATCGAGGAAGCGGGGACGACCCAGGTCGCACTGCTCGGCGGTGACGAGGACGAGCTGATCCTGCCCCACGGTCCACTCCCTGGGTCCCAGGCAACGCACCTTCTTCCCCTCGCGGACTGGCGCGCGATCGCCTGCCCGACCCTGCCCGACGAGGCGTTCGCACTTCTCCCCGGCGACCCCGGCGACCCGGACCAGCTCGCCCGCACCGCGCGGCTCGCGAGCAAGGGGCCCTACCCGACGCTCGCGTACCCGCGCCTCCAGGTCCGGCCGTTCCACGGCGGACGAGCGCGGCTGCGCGCCGTTCAATGCGCGGTCACCGACCCGGTCTCCTTCGCCCTTGCGAACGGACTCGGCGTTGCCGCCTTCCCCGACGTGCTCGGCTGGTCCGCGCGCGACACGGCGCGCCGCGCGGTCGCCGAGTACGGCGCGTGGCTGGCCCAGGAGCCGCTCCCACCGGAGCCGTCAGGCGAGTATCTGGGACGGCTCTTCGGCGCCGGCCGCGCAGCGCTGTTCCTCGAGAGCATCGACGAGTCGCGCCCGGAGCTCGCGCTCACCGCGGCGGCGACGGTGCGAGCCCTGACCCGGCGCGCGCCCGGAGCCCGCGACGCCGCCGAGGCTGCGCTCGCGGCCTACCGTACCTTCGCCGACGACTGGGCCACACCCGACGGCGCTCTCGTCGGCGCCCTCGACGCGCAGGTGCGCGCCCTGCCCGCCTATGCCGGTTAAGGCCCGGCCGTTCGTCTCCGTGGTGGTTCCGACCGCGGACCGCTGCGCCGTGCTCGTCGACTGCCTCGAGCATCTGCTCCGACAGACCTATCCCGCCGACCGTTACGAGGTGATCGTGGTCGACGACGGGTCGCGCGACGGCACGCCCGAGGTCGTCCGAAGCCTGGCGGCCGGGGACTCCGAGCCTGCCGTCCGCTACCTCCGTCAATCCCGGCGCGGGGCCGGCGCCGCGCGCAACGCCGGACTCGAGCTGGCGCGCGCCGAGCTCATCTGCTTCCTCGACGACGACGCCCTGGCGCCCGATCGGTGGCTGGCGGCGCTCGTGAACGCGGCCGACCGCCACCCCGGCGCCGGGCTCCTGGGCGGCGCGGTGCGGCCGCGCTTCGAGCGCCCGCCTCCGCGCACCTGCACCTCGCACGAGCTGGCCGGCGCCCGGCTGGACCACGGTCGGCACGACGTCGAGGTGGACGAGGTGTGGGGATGCAACATGGCGCTGCGACGCTCGGCGGTCGCCGCGACCGGGGGCTTCGACGAGCAGCTCGCCGTCGCCGAGGACTGGGACTGGGGCCGCCGGCTCCGCGCGTCCCGGGGGCGGATCGCCTACGTCCCCGAGGCGTGGGTGTGGCACCGACGGCTGGCGTCCGACCTCGGCATGGTCGGCCTGCTGATCGAGCACTACCGGCGGGGCCGGGTCGTCGGCGCTCGCGACGCCTCCCGCTCGCCCGGCGGAGCTCTGGGCGATGCGACGCGCGCGCTCGGGCACGCTGCGTGCGCCGGCTGCACGCGCGGCCTCACCGACGCAGCGCGGAGCCTTGGACTGTGGTCGGGAGCGCTGTCGCGGCGGGCTCGGAGGCCGGAACCCCCCGGCCGCCGGGCGTGAGCTCGTCGTAGAGATCGATGAACGCGTTGATCTGCCGATCGAGCGTGAAGGCCTCGAGCACGCGCGCGCGTCCCGCCCTCCCCATCCGCCGGCGCAGTTCGGCGTCCCGCGACAGTTCCGCGAGCGCCGCCGCCGTCCGCCCCGGCCCGCGAGGCGGAACGACGAAGCCCTCCACGCCATCGGTCACGAGCTCGCGCACGCCCCCGCAGTCCGTCACGACCACCGGGACCTCGCAGGCCATGGCCTCCAACACGACGGTGGGAAGCCCCTCGCTGAGGCTGGTATGCAGGAGGACGTCGGCGCGCCGGAGCTGCGCCAGCACCTCGGACGAGGACACGTGGCCGTGGAGGCGGACGTGGGGACCGAGCCCCAGCTCGTCGATCGTGTGCAGGACCTGCGGCCGGTCGCTCGATTCCCCCGACGAGTGGGCCGGCGCCCCGCCGAGCACGTCGAGCGTCGCGGTGACGCCGGCCCGCCGCAGCTCGGCGACGGCCTCGACGGCGTACCCGAAGCCCTTGAGCCACTTCATCCATCCGATCCCGACGATCCGCAGCGGCCCGTCCCGCGGGTCGGCGCGCGCCGCGGGCCGGAACACGTTTGGGTCCACCGCCGTGGGAATAAGGCGCACCCGGGCCGGGTCGAGGCCGTAGCGAGGCAGCTCGGCGCGGACCGCCGCGGAAACGCAGTGAACCGCCGCCGCGGCGGCGAAGGCGCGGGGCAACTCGTCGATCGTCTCGGAGTGCGTGGACGTGTGCGACCAGACCTGGAGCGTGCCGTGGCAGCTGATGACCATCGGGCAGCGCCAAACGTCGAGCAGCGGCAGGTGGGCGACGGCGGACGACTCCCATTCGAAGTGCACAACGTCGGGTCGCAGCCGTGCGAGCGGCAGGAACCCGCGCAGGCGCGCGAGCGCCTTCCAGCGCCGCTGCTGCGAAGTCGACGTCCAGCGGTCCGAGCGCCAGGCTGCGCGCGAGGCAACGAGCAGCCGGACCAGCCGTCGCGGCGACGTCGCGAGCAGTCGAAGCGCGCCCTCGGCGATGCCGGCGACGATCGCGCGCCGCGGCTCGTCCCAGTCCGGCAGCGGGAGCAGGGTCGCGCCCTCGACGTCCGGTGGCGGCGCCGGCCAGTCGCTCGAGGCGACCGTGATGCGAAGGCCGCGCGCGGCAAGCCCGCGGAACCGCCACTGCAGGAACGTCTCCGGAGGCCACCGCAGGCCGACCTCGAGGACGTGCAGCGGCCGGCCGGAGGTCACGGATAGAGGACCCGGTGGCGTAGGCTGCCGCTGAGGTGGCCGAGGCGCAGCGCCGCATCGATGACCCAGCGTCCGCGGGCCTCGGCCGACCGCGGCAGCGTGGGTATCCGGGCGACCACAGACGCCCAGCCGCGCGCGGCGCCGGTGAGCGACGAAGGCGGCATCCCCTCGCGCGCGAAGCGCCGGTAGAGCAGCGGGCCCGCCGCGCCGTAGCGGACGTGCTGGAGCGCGAGGTCGCGAATCCGCCGCCGGTAGCGCTCGTGGACGATGGCGTCCGGAGCCTGCACGAGGCGATAGCCCGCGATCTGGGCCCGCCAGGAGAACTCGATGTCCTCACCGACCGCCACCGCCTCGTCGAAGCCGCCCAGTGCCTCGAACACGTCCCTCCACACCCCGGTGCTTGTGCCGCTGGCGTGCGCCAGGAAGCGCATGCCCTGCAGCGCCCGGTCGCGGGGGGGGATGTCGTGCCAGGCGCGGGTGAGGTCGTCGTTGACCTCCTCCGCCCCGACGCCGCCGGCCACCAGGTCGCCCTGGGCGGCGGCCTCCGCCATGCCACGGACCCAGCCCGGGGAAGCCACGTCGTCGGCGTCGCAGAAGGCCAGGAAATCGCCGCGTGCGGCGGCGGAGCCCGCGTTGCGGGCGTGGCTCGGCCCACGCCGGGAGGTCGCGTGGACCAAACGAGCCCACGGCAGGCGGTCGAGCTGGCCCAACGCGGCGGCGACGCTGCCGTCGCGCGATCCGTTGTCGGCGATCACGATCTCCCACGCGCCGCCGTGGTCCTGGCGCGCCAGCGCCTCGATCTGAGCGGGGAGATGCTCGGCCGCGTCGCGGACGGGCACGACGACGCTGACCAGGCGAGGTCGCGCCCTCGGCCTCTCTTCGGGTTCGATCCTCGGCATGGCGTCCGGTTCGCGCTGACCGTAGCCGATTAGCATCCGCTGGATGCCCGCCAGAGCGCCCACCCAGACGTTGGCGCCCGCGCCGACCCGCACGACGCTCGCGGTGTACGGGCTCCGCATCGATCTGCACGGCGACTGGCCGGAGGTCGTGGAGGAGCTGGGTCTCGACTTCGGCTGGTTTCCGTCTGCCGATGCCGGCGGAGACGCGGATGTTGAGATCGAGGTGCAGCGCCGCCCGCCCGACTACGACCGGTTCGGCGAGCTCGTCGCCGCCTACGTCACCCCGCGCAACGTCGTCTACCAGGACGGCAACCGGCGGGTGGTCGACTACTTCGGACGCGCGGTGTCGGTGCTGGACAGGGCCGGGACCCGACTGGTCGTCCAGGGCGAGGACAAGCACCTCGTTCACGAGGCGGCGTACCACTTCCTGCTCTCGCGGTTCGGCGAGCACCTCGATCGGCGCGGGCTGCCGCGCATCCACGCACTCGGGCTCGTCGGCGGGCAGAGTGCGGTCGCGGTCATGCTCCCGTCGGGCGGCGGGAAGACGACGCTGGCGCTGCGGGCACTGCGCGAGGACGGGGTCAAGCTGCTGTCGGAGGACACGCCGCTGCTCGACCGCCGCGGGCGGCTGCACCCGTTCCCGCTGCGCATCGGCGTGAACCCAACCGACGCGGAGAAGCTCCCCGAGGGCTCCGTGCGCGAACTCGAGCGCATGGAGTTCCATCCCAAGCTTGTGCTCGAGGTCGGCGCCTTCGCCGACCGGATCGAGCCCGAGCCCCGCCCGCTGGGCCATCTGGTGATCGGGCGGCGTTCGCTCGGGCGCGAGGCGAGCCTGGAGCCGGTCTCCCGCTCCGCCGCGCTCGGCCCGTTGCTGCGCGAGGCCGTCATAGGCGTCGGCGTCTACCAGGGCATGGAGTTCGTGCTCCAGCGCGGAATGCGCGACGTGCTCGGAAACCTCGGGATCGCCCGCACCCGCGCGGCCTGCTGCGCGGCCGGTCTCACGCGCGCGCGTGTGTGGAGACTGACTCTTGGCCGAGACCAAGACGCCAACTGGGGGGCGCTATCGCCGCTGCTGGGGCCGAGGCCTTAGGACCCGGGTCGCCACCAGCCCCGCGTTAGCTCTTGGGTGACCTAGTGGCCGGCGGCGGGCTGTGGATGCTGCGACTGGCTGCAGGTAGGGTGACGCTGTGTTCGCCCGGCGCGCGTCGCTGTCGGTTCCGGCGTCTTCCGAGAAGATGCTGGCCAAGGCGCCGGGGCTGGGCGCCGACGAGCTCGTACTCGACCTCGAGGACTCCGTGGCGCCCGCCGCCAAGGCCGAGGCGCGGGAAGCGCTGGCCGCCTTCCTGTCGACGCGGCCCGAAACGCAGGCGCTGGCCGTGCGGGTAAACGCCCTCAACAGCCGCTGGTTCCGCGACGACGTAACGGTGCTCGTCGAGCGGGCCGGCGCAGCGATCGACTCGCTCGTCCTTCCCAAGATAGAGACCGCCGCGGACCTGGAGGCGGTCGACGGTCTGCTCGACGGCCTCGGCAAGCCGGCGGCCGCGCTTCGCACCCAGGCGTTGATCGAGACCGCCGCTGGCCTGCTGCACGCAGGGGAGATCGCCGATGCCTCGCAGCGCCTCGACGCCCTGATCCTCGGCTACGCGGACCTCAGCGCCTCGCTCGGCCGGCCCCGGGACCCCGGCCCGCGAGGGCTGGCTCCACGCGCAGGAGACGGTGCTGGTCGCCGCTCGCGCCGCCGGGTTGCAGGCCATCGACGGGCCCTACCTCGTGATACGGGATCAGGAGGGGCTGCGTCGGCGCGTCGAGCACGTGCGCGCAGCTGGGCTTCGACGGCAAGTGGGCCGTGCATCCCGAGCAGCTCACGATCATCAGCAACGCCTTTACCCCTCGGCCCGAGGAGTTCGCGCGCGCGAGCGCGATCGTCGCGGCGCTCGAGGGAGCCGATGGCAGCGGAGCGCTGGAGCTCGACGGCGAGATGATCGACGAGGCCAGCCGCAAGCTGGCGGCCCAGGTCGTCGCGCGCGGGCGCGCCGCTGGGCTGTCGAGCACCAGCGAGGCGGCCTCCGGATGAGCACGCCCGAGCGCGCGCCGACGAAAGTGGGTGGCCCTTGGTTCGAGGACTTCGAGCGCGGCCAGAGCTTCGAGGCGCCGGCGCTGACCCTCACCGAGGGTCACGCCGCGCTGCACCAGGCGATCTGTGGCGACCGGCTCAGGCTGGCGCTCGACGCCCCGCTGTGCGCCGCGGTGACGGGGCGGGACACCCCGCTCGCCCATCCCAATCTCGTCTGCGACGTCACCATCGGCCAGTCGACCGGGCCGACCCAGCGGGTGCTCGGCAACCTCTTCTACCGGGGCCTCGTGCTCGAGCGCCAGGTGTACATCGGCGACACCCTGCGGACGCGCACCGAGGTGGTCGCGCTCAAGGAGAACCGGCGCAAGCCGGAAGCGAAGGCGACGGGCCTCGTGGTGCTGCGCATCCGCACCGTGGACCAGGCGGAGCGCCCGGTGCTCGACTACTGGCGCTGCCCGATGCTCCCGCTGCGCGACGGCGCGGCGGAGACCGGCCAGGCCGACGACTTCTCGGACATCCCCGCGGCGCTCGACGCCGGGCGAGTCGAGCGCGCCACGCCGACCGGCTGGCGGCTGGACCCGCTGCGCGCGACCGTCGCGGGCCCCCACTTCGCCGACCTCTCAACGGGTGACGAGTTCTCCGTCGAGGCCGGCGAGACCGTGACGGCGGCACCGGAGCTGGCCCGACTCACGCTCAACCTGGCGATGGCGCACACGGACGCGACCAGCGGCACGCGCGGGCGCCGACTCGTCTACGGCGGCCACACGATCTCGGTTGCGGCGGCACACGCGGCCCGTGCGATCGAGGGGATCGCGACGATCGTGGCCTGGGAGCGCGCAGATCACCTGGGCCCTGTGTTCGAGTGCGACGTGCTGCGCACCGAGCTGAGCGTCGAGCAGACGACGCCGCTTGACACGGGCGGCGGGCTGGCCGGCCTGCGGGCGGTCGTCTCGGCCGTGAGAGACGGTGCCGACGAGCCGCAACCGGTGCTCGACTGGGCCTTCGTGGCCGTGGTGGCCTGACGATGGGAGGCGAGATGGGCGGCATCCTGGCTGGCATGCGGATCGTCGAAGGCTCCGCGTTCGTGGCCATTCCGCTGGGCGGCATGGCGATGGCGCAGCTCGGCGCCGACGTGATCCGCTTCGACCCGATCGGCGGCGGCCTCGACTCGAGGCGCTGGCCGGTGACCGCCGACGGCAAGAGCCTGTTCTGGGCCGGCCTGAACAAGGGCAAGCGCTCGATCCAGGTCGACCTGAAGTCCGACCAGGGCCGCGAGCTGATCGCAGCGCTGATCACCGCGCCGGGCTCCGACGCCGGCCTGTTCCTGACCAACTTCCCGGCCCGCGGCTTTCTCGACTACGACGCCCTGAGCGCGCGCCGAGCGCGACCTGATCATGGTCAACGTCGTCGGCAATCACGACGGTTCGTCCGCCGTCGACTACACCGTCAACCCCGCCACGGGCTTCCCGTGGGCGACCGGGCCGCGCAATCTGGCGGTGCCGTTCAATCACCTGCTGCCGGCCTGGGACGCAATCACCGGCATGATGGCCACGACCAGCCTGCTCGCGGCGGAGCGCCGCCGAGCGCGCACCGGCGAGGGCCAGTGCGTGAAGCTGGCGCTCTCCGACGTGGCCTTCTGGATGGTCGCCAACCTGGGCAAGATCGCCGAGGTCCAGATCAACCGGCACGAGCGACCCAAGGACGGCAACTACCTCTACGGGGCCTTCGGTCGCGACTTCGCGACCAAGGACGGCCACCGCGTGATGATCGTGGCGCTGACGCTGCGCCAGTGGCAGGCGCTGGTCGAGGCGACCGGACTGGGCGAGGGCTTCGACATGATCGCCAAGCTGATGGACGTCGACCTCCACGAGGAAGGCGGCCGCTTCACCGCGCGCGAGGTGATCGCAGCGACGCTCAAGCCATGGGTGCTGCAGCGCACGCTCGAGGACCTGCGCGAGGCCTTCGACGGCACCGGCGTCGCCTGGGGCCCGTACCAAACGTTCACCGAGCTGGTCGAGAAGGACCCGCGGGCATCGATCGAGAACCCGATGTTCGAGGAGATCGAGCAGCCGGGGATCGGCACCTACCGCATGCCGCGCTCGCCGCTCGACTTCTCGAACGCGGAGCGGCTCTCCCCCGCGCGCGCGCCGCTGCTGGGTGAACACACCGAGGAGCTGCTGGCCGAGGTGCTCGGGCTCGGCGAGAGCGAAATCGCGCGCCTGTACGACAGCGGTGTGGTGGCGGGCCCGAAGCCCGTGCCGAGCTAGTGACCTGAGTCAGAGATTCGTTGGCAGTAGGCGGCGAGGCTGTCGAGGATCTGGTCTGCGGTCTTGTGCCAGACGTAGGGCTTGGGGTCTTCGTTCCAGTTGGTGATCCAGGTGCGGATCGAGGCGACCAGGTCGCGGACCGAGCGGTGGGCTGAGCGTTTGATCCATTTGCTGGTCAGCTCGGCGAACCAGCGCTCGACGAGGTTCAGCCAAGAGCTGTAGGTCGGCGTGAAGTGCAGATTGAAGCGCGGGTGGCGCAGCAGCCAGCGCTGGATCGACGGGGTCTTGTGCGTCGAGGAGTTGTCGAGCACCACGTGGAGCGTGAGGGATCGCAAGCTCAGCCGCGCTGGATGTCTACGTAGGTCCGGGACGGCTCAGTTGCCCTGCTCGGCTCCTCCGCGGCCGCCCCCCACGACCTGCCCGAACGTGCGCTCGAGAAAGTCGTTGCGCAGGATCCCGCCGGGATCCAACTCGCGCTTCAGGCGGAAGAACTCGACGGCATGCTCCCCGTACATCTCCGCGAGCGTTGCCTCCTTGGCGAAGACGTTCTTGACGAGGTAGACACGGCCTCGGAACCTCTTCCAGAGAACGTCCGCCAGCTCGCTGAAGGCCGCTTTCGCGCGCGCGATGGTGTCCTCGTTCGATGTCTCGAACGCGTAGCTCACAGCGAAGCCAGCGCGATCGGCGCTCGCAGACAAGAGGAAGGGCAGGTCCTTGGGCAGGTAGAGGACGTCGTGGAGCGTCGGCGTCAGTCGGCGCTCAACGAGGAAGTCGTGCGTGTGCTCGAGCCACTCGACGAGGTCGTCCCGCGCTCGGTCCCATCCGCCCTCGGCGCCGGCGTCGCTCGGGACGACGAACGTCTGCTGGACCGTGCGCATCTTGAACCCGAGCCGCTTGCCGATCCGCTTGGCGCGCGCGTTGCCATCCATGAAGAACGTGAAGCCCTCGAGGTCGTCGACGTACTCCGCGTTGTCGTGGTAGAGGAACCGGAAGGCGAAACGCCAGATCAGCGCGCAGAAGAACGGCACTCGCATCAGCCATTCGACGAGGACGCGCATCGCGAGCTTCGGCCGATAGAGCGCCATGCGGCGGCGCTCGGGCGTGGTCGTGACGGCCGAGGTGAAGAGCAGCGTCGACTCCTTGCCGTCACGGCCGATGGCGATCGCCGAGTAGATGGCGTCGAGCTTCGTCGGGTCGCGGGGGTCGGAGAGCTCGAGGTGCGTGTCCTTGGTGATGGGCACGAGTTCCTTGGCAAGGTCCTTGAACGTCTCGCGCTTGCGGACTGTCGTGTGCATGCCGATCCGTCCGTGGCACTCCCCGACGGGGAGCACCTTGTAGGTGATCGCCACGACGGCACCGAGGTAGCCGAGCCCTCCGATGACGCCGCAGAACGCGCGCTCCTCGTCGCTCCACTGCGACCGCGCGACGTCCGGCCGTGGGGGCGTGCAGACCACGAGCTCTCCCTCGGTCGTCAGCAGCTCGAAGCTCTCGACCCAGGTGCCCTCCTTTCCGTACGCCGGAGAGAACCGCGAAAGGCAATCGCCCGAGAGCGTGCCGCCCGCCGTGGCGTGCTCGGTCGTGACCGTGATCGCCGGCATGAGGCAGTCGCGTTTGAGCTCGGCGAGGATGCAGCCCCAAGGGGCCCCCGGCCCCACGCGCACCCGTTGCTCGCTTGCGCGTACCTCGATCCCATCGAAGCCCATCATCGAGACCACGAGGTCGTCGCCGAGCGCCTGCGCGTCGAACGAATGCCCGCCCGCGCGGAGGGTCACGCGACGCTCGTTCTCGCGGGCGTGGGCGAAGATGCGGCGTAGTTGCTCTTGATCCTTCGGAGCGAGAACCCGCGCCCGTGTGGAGTACAGATGCGAGTAGCAGTCGAGGTCCTCGACGCTGCTGGGAATGCCGGCGAGCGGATCGGGGGTGGCGCTCTTCGATTCCACGCAGGCCGCTATGCGGTGGGGGCCATCTGGAGAAACGCCTCCGCCTGGCGGGCGCTCGATCCGTAACCGTTCTCGCGGGCCAGGGCGAGCGCCCGGGCGGCAGCCGAGCGGGCCTCCTGGGCAGCGCCGGCGGCGAGCAGCGAGCGCGCCCAGTAGCAGAGGTTCTGGGCCTCCCACCCCTTGATGCCTTGGCCGTGATGGACGCGCGAGGCTGTCGCGAAGTGCTCGCCCGCCCGCTCGTGCGATCCCAGTGTCGCCGCGAGCATGCCGAGGTACAGCTCCGCGGAGCCGTACCCAGTCGCCCCGTTCCACACCAGCCGGTCGCGCCACGGTTCAACCAGGTCGTACAGGAGCCCAGCGGCCCGCTCCGATTCGACGTCCGCAGCCGTCGTGGCCCACAGCGCGAGAGTGGTCGAGTAGACCTGGTCGTGCGGGACACTCGCGAACCGGTCGTCGGCGGCTCGCTGCAGCCTTGGCGCTGCCTCGACCTCGCGTCCCAGGTCGCAGAGGGCGGTGGCAAGGCCGGCCTCGAACGCGTGGATCCCGGGATTGGCCTGGCTCGCCTGCTCGAGGGTGTCGACGATCTCCTTCGTCCGACCCTGCCCGACTCTCACGCCGGCCATCTGGCCGAGGTAGATGATCATCGTGTCCGGTTCCCCGCCCTGCTCCCCCAGACGGGCCGCCGCTTCCGCCAGTGTGGCGGCGTCGTCGAGCTCGCCCCTCATCTGGGCCAGGCCCGACGCGTAGTACGTGGCATGCCAGCGCAGGCCCGGCTGGCCCAGCTCCTGCGTGAGCGCCAGTAGGTGGGCGGACGCCTCTGCTGCCTGGGCGAGCTTGCCGCATTCGGCCGCAGCGTGAACCGTGCGGTCCAGCGCCCAGATCCGTGCCAGCGGGTCATCGAGACGACCGGCGAGATCCGTCATCTCCGCCGCCGTGCCCCGGCGAGCCTCAGCCGTGTCCACTGACCAGGTGGCATGGAAGTGATCGCGCAGCACGTAGGGCAGGATGCGAACGTCATCCGAATCGCGCGCGAGTCCCAGCGCCTTGTCGGCCAACGCGCGCCGACGCTCGTGGCCGGGCTCGAACTGCAGCTCCATCGACTGCAGCGCGAGCAGCCGCGCGCGACGGGCCGGGTTGGAGGAGCGGTCCAGCTCGATGACGCGCTCGAGCGCCGCAACGCGCTCCTCGTCGACCGCGCCGAAGGCGCTGGCGAAGCCGCGGTTGTTCGCGAGCGCCGCGCGCGCCATTCGGTCCGTGTCGCGCAGCTCTTCCGCGAGCCGAGTGGCGCGCAGCAGCGTCGCGCGGAACTCCGGCTGCCCGACCTGCCGCTGGGCCTCGCCGAGGCCGATCGTCAGCTCACAGCGTTCCGCTGGATCGCGTTCGGGCGCCTCCTCCAGCAGCTTGAGGCCCTGTGCGAACCACCGCGCCGCTTCGTCCGGGGCCAGCTTGTCCAGTGCCTGTTCGCCAGCCTGCCTGCTGTAGGTGACAGCCTTCCCGGCGTCGACCGGGGCCGTCGCGGCAGTCCAGTGACGCGCCAGCTCCGCGATCCGCGACCCAGGGTCGTCGCCGCACAGCTCCTCGAGCGCTTCGGCGACCCGCCGGTGCATGCGCGCCCGGCGTATCCCTCCCAAAGCGTCGTAGAGCGTGTGGTAGATCAGGTTGTGCGCGAACGAGAACGAGCCCGTTCGCTCCGCACGCTCCTGGAGCAGCGATGCCTCGACGGCGACATCCAGCAGGTCGATGAGTTCATCCTCGTCCTCGCGCACGATGCAGAGGAGCAGCTCGAGGTCGAAGTCGCGGCCGATGACCGCGGCACACGTCAAGACGCCACGACAGTTCTCGCCGAGCCGCTCCACCCGTCGGCCGACGACCTCACGCACGCTCTGCGGGAGACCGAGCTCGTCGAGCTTCTGCACCAACTCCCAGCGACCGTCGGCCGCTTGGACGAGGGCTCCGGACTCCGACAGATGGCGAAGCATCTCGGCGACGAAGAACGGGTTCCCGTCGGTCTCGGCCGTGATCTCCTGCGCCAGCGCCCGGCCTGGGGCTTCCATCTCGTGACCGGCCGCTGCCTCCATGATCTCGACCACCTCGTCCTCGCTCAGCCCACGCAGCGTCAGCCGCTCGATCCCCTCCTCGCGTCGGAGGTCCGCGAGCACGCCGATGAGCGGATGGTCGCGTGGGAGGTCGCTGTCACGGTACGTGCCGAGCAGGAGCAGGCGCAAGCCGTGCGTCTCCGCAAGCGCGTGGCTGAGCAACGCGAGCGTCGGCGTGTCCGCCCAGTGCAGGTCGTCCAGCACGAGCACCACGGGGAACTCTGCGCTCGCCTGCGCCAGCAGCCCGACCACCGCGGAGAAGAGCAGGTAGCGCTCGGTTTCGGGGTCCGTTTCCGTGGGCGGCGGAGCCTGCGGCACCCGGCGGGCGAGCGCGGGCACGAGCCGGACCAACTCGCCGCCGTGCTTCTCGACATACGACTGCAGGACGCGATCCGGGGCGTGTTCGACCAGGTGGGAAAGTGCCTGGATCCAGGGGCCGTAAGGCGCCCCGAGCTCATCCGCGCAATGCCCGTAGAGGATGACCGCGCCGTCCCTGTGGAAGTCGAGCGCGGCATGGGTGGTGAAGCGCGTCTTGCCGATGCCCGGCTCCCCGGACACCAGCAGCGCCTGCCGGAGGCCGTCTCTTGCGGCGTTCCAGCGCGTTCTCACGCGTTCGCGCTCATGCAGCCTTCCCACGTAACCGACCGGTGGCACGCCGCGCAGCCGTGGCGGGAGAGGGAAGTCCCCGTTCCATCCGCCCCCGGGCTCCCAGCCCACCTCGTAGGTCGAAACCGGCTCAGGGAGGCCCCGGAGCTCGAGCGGTCCCACCGGGCTGAATGCGTGGCCGTCGCGCCCTCCGATCGTCCGCACCAGCTCGGTAGCCAGAATCTGGCCACCGCTTGCGTGATCGCACAGGCGGGCGGCCTCGACCACCGGAATGCCGAAGTAGTCGCCTTCCTCGCAGGTGGCGTCGCCAACCGCGATTCCGACGCGGATCGCCAGCTGCTCCTCGGCGCCCCGGTTACGCCGCTCCATCCGCTGCTGAATCGAGATCGCGCATGCCACAGCGTCGGCGGCGCCCTGGAACACGACCATCAAGCCGTCCCCAGTGCTCTTGATCTCCTTGCCCGACGAGCCGCCGATCGCCTCGCGCAGCACCCCGAAGTGCTCGCGCCGCAGCTCATCGGCGGCCGCCGGACCGAGGCGCGATGCGAGGCCCGTCGATCCGACCAGGTCGGTCATGAGAACGGTGACTGTCTCGACGGCGGGCATCGACTAGGGACCCGCCCCGACGCGAGGACCCGAAGCCATGCTACACCCGAAAGATGAGCCCACGAGCGGGCGCGCCCGGCGCTGGCAGCAGGACGTCTGCTGCGAGGAACAGCGGCCTCGGGCGGGAGCCGCAGTCCGATTGGGTCGGACTTGCGAGGACGACCCGAAGCGTGCCCCACTGCCCGTCGAAATTCCTCGCCAGGCAACCGACTCCAGCACCGCCCCCATGGAGTCAAAGCCGGGGCCGGCGCTTTGAGCGCCGACCCCGATCCTTGACCAGCTACTGATTGCCGTCGCCGTCGTCGGGTCCGCCGTTGTTGTCGGCGTCTCCGTCGCCGCCGCTCTGCGGGACCCCGGACCCACCGCCACCGCTGGACGGCGGCGAGGGCGTGGACTGCGGCGCCGGCGTCGCACTCGGAGCCGACTGCGTGTCCGTGGGCGGTGCCGCCTGGGTGTCGGTCTGAGCAGACGTCGAGACCGGCGCGGGCGGAGGCGGGGGCGGCGGCTTGCGCACCGTGAAGGTGATTCTGCGCGTGACGCCGGTGAGGCTGTGGTCGTTGTTGGCCAGGTACACGACGATCGTGTGCCGGCCCGGACGCACATGTCGATAGGTGATCGTCGGCGTCACCGACGGCGAGTACTTGCCCTGGACGCCGAGCCTCGTGGCCTGCGCACCGTTGGCGCCCGAATACCGGGGCGTGTCGTAGCGGCCTCCGTCGAGCGAGAAATGTAGGTGGCCGAACCCCTGCCGGGCCGGCTGCCCGACGTCGCGCGGGTCCAGCGTGAACCCGGTGACGCGGACGCGGACGTGGACCGTTGAGCCGGTCACCGTCGATGCGGCACGTGGGGTGAGGAAGCGGACCGTGGCGCCGGGCGCGCCGACGGGCTTCGCGACTGGCGGCGCGGCGGCCGTGGCGTCACCGGCGCTTGCCTTCGTGCTGTCGCTCCCGCCACCGCACCCCGCGACGACGAGGGCGATGGCGAACATCAGGCATGGGGTAATCAACCACCCGCCGCGGCGGGCGTGGGCGAATCTGAACATGGTCGTGTCCTCGAGTTGAGCTTCGTCGTGTCGCCGCTCGGCCCAGGGCGCACGACCCGTGGCAATGAAGACGCACGCGGCCCGGCAGAACTTCCCTCCAAGGGAAACTCGAGCCCCGGGAAGACCCGATCGCAGTCCGGCGTCCGTAGAGCCCGAGGGCATGAACCTGCGGAACCGAAATCCGATCGGGCTGGTGGCGACCGCCGGACTCGCCGCCGCGCTCGCGCTGGCCGGCTGCGGGGGCGGTCGCTCCGCCGGGGTCTCGGCCACCGCGAGCCCGGCGCGGACGACGAGCGCTCCGCCCTTCGCATGGCTCGCGCCTGGGCCGGCCGGCCCGGCCTGGAGGGAGGCCGCCCTTCCCTCGGGAGCCGCGCTGGCCCAGCCGCCCGGCTGGCGGCCGGTGCGCACGGATCCCGGCACGAAGTCGTTCGCCGTGCTGGCGTCGAGCGGCGCCATCGTCGCCTACCTCAACGCGACGCCTCGTCAGGGAGCGGAGACGCTCGCCAACTGGCCGAGCTTCCGCGTCCATCACAACGCGCAGGAGGGGTCGCGCGACGTTCGCACACTCGCCGCCGCCCACGGCCTTCGATTCAGGTCCGGTCCCGGATCGTGCGTGATCGACCAGTACCGGACGTCGGCTCGCACCTACCGGGAGATCGCCTGCCTCGTCGCCGGTCCCAGCCGCGCCACGGTCGTCGTGGCCGCAGCGACGCCCGAGCTCTGGCCGCGCGAGGCCCCGGTCCTCGAGCACGCGATCTCCGCGTTCGTCGGGTAGCTGTGCCGGCGCTCTTCTGTGAGCTCCGACACACCACGCTCTCCGCCCGCCAAGGTCAGGGAAGAACGCTCAGCAGGGCGGCGTCTAAAGGGCTCACACCCAACCACCCACAGATGGAGGAACGTCGTCCAATGCACCTTCTCACCGCACCACTCGCGGGCCGCCGCTCCGGCAGCTCCAAGCCCTGGCTCGTCAAGACCGCGCTCACGACCGGGCTGCTCACCGCCGGCCTCGCGCTGAGCGCGCAGGCGGCCGACGCCGCCCACCGCGTCAAGGTCAAGGTCAAGCACCAAACGCTGATCGTCACCGGTACCAAGGCCGGCGACCGGATCGCGCTGCGGCTGCGCGCAGGCGCACCGCAGACGCTCCAGGTCGACGTCGGCGAGAACGGCTCCGCCGACTTCGAGGTCGCGCGCAACCGGTTCAACCGCATCCGCGTCGACGCCGGACGCGGTGACGACGACGTGCGCATCGACGAGGCCAACGGCGCCTTCACCACGACGACGCCGACCCAGCTCAACGGCCAGCGTGGCAATGACACGCTCGTCGGTGGGAGCGGTGCCGACACGCTCTACGGCGGCGACGGCAACGACAATCTCGTCGGTGGCAGCGGCGCCGAGCGCCTGATCGGCGGCGCGCGGCAACGACACCGTCGACGGCAACCAGGGCGCCGACGTCGCGCTCCTGGGCACGGGCGACGACCGCTTCACCTGGGACCCGGGCGACGGCAGCGACGTCGTCGAGGGCCAGGCCGGCCATGACGCCATGACGTTCAACGGGGCGAACATCGCCGAGCAGTTCGACGTGTCCGCCAACGGAAGCCGCGTGCGCTTCTTCCGCAACGTCGGGAACATCACGATGGACCTCAACGGCGTCGAGGAGGTCGACACGAACGCGCTGGGCGGTGCCGACCAGCTGACCGTCAACGACGTCTCCGGCACCGGCCTGACGGCGATCAAGACCGACCTCGCCGGCACACTGGGCGGCACCGCCGGCGACGGCAGCGCCGACCAGGTGATCGTCAACGGCACCAGCGGCGCCGACGCGATCAAGGCGGCGGGCAGCGCCGGCAACGTCAGCGTGACCGGCCTGGCGGCCCGGGTGGACATCACCCACGCCCAGGCGGCGCAGGATGTGCTGGCGATCAACGCGCTCGCCGGAGACGACGTCGTCGACGGCTCCGGCCTCGCGGCAGACGCCATCCAGCTGCACGCCGACGGCGGTGACGGGGCCGACGTGGTGATCGGCGGCGCCGGCTCCGACACGCTGCTGGGCGGCGCGGGCGACGACGTGCTGATCGGCGGCCCGGGGCAGGATGTCCTCGACGGCGGCCCCGGCAACAACATCCTCATCCAGGACTGACGGCCGCAGGGCTGGGGGCCGCCAGGGGTGGCGGCCCCCGACCCGCGGTCGAGCCGCTGGGTACTAGGGCACGCAGCGGCGGCCCCGATCTACGGCGAGGCCAGTGTCTCACAGCACCCGCGCGCTTCAAGGCAGCGCGCGGGTGTACCGGTTCATTCCCCGGCGTCGGTGCTGGAGGGACGTGCCTGGGCGGCGAGGGTGGCGAGGAAGTCGGGAACCTGCTGCTTGGCGGCGCCGCGGATTCGCATCTCGCCCTCCGGCCATCGGACGACGAACTCCTTCTCGGCCTGCGAGGCGATCTCCAGTCCCTCGAGCGGTATCGCGCCGTGGTCTCGTGGAGCGCCACCGAATCCCGTCGCGACCACGATCAGCCGCTCGTTGGTGATGGCGAGGACGACATTCGTGGTCTTCGTCATCTCCCAGATGCCCCCGGGAAGCGAGATCGTGCGGTGGTGGAAGCTCGGATTGAGGCCCACCGCGGAAGAGAGCAGTGACTCGTCGGGTCCCGAGATCTCCGCCAGCCGGTCGAGCGACTTGCCGAACCGCCCCCATCCTCGCGGCAGGCGCTTCTTCTCGCGGGCGATCTCCTCTGACGTGATGGCCATGGCGGCGCTCGTGTGCGTGCGCGAAGCTCAGCCGAGGATGTTGACGGCGCGCGCGACGACCAGCCCGACGGTGACCAGCGCGGCCACCGCCTGGACGCCCATCAGGATCTTGGCGGTCGGCGTCAGCGGCATCGTGTCGGTCGGACTGAACGCGGTGGCGTTGGTCAGCGAGGTGTAGAGGTAGTCGATGAACCCCGGCAGCCAGCCGTGCGGGGCGAGCTTCGGGTTCTCCATCTGGGGGAACTGGAAGTCGGGCAGCGCCTCGGGACGCTGGAACCGCACCACGGGTCCCCCGCGGTCCATCTCCCAGTAGAAGACGGCGAAGAGGAGCACGTTCGTGGCCCACAGGACCACGCCCGACAGGACCAGGCTGTGGCCGCCGGCCTTGCCGCCGTTGATCAGGTAGTGGACCAACAGGGTGAGCGACACGACGTTGGTGAGCGTCACCAGGCCGATGACGCCCAGGGCGAACCGTCGCTGACCGACGGAACGCGTGGTGGCGCGCGCCGGAGCCATCACGACGAGCACCAGCAGCAGCAGCCCTTCGACACCGGGTACGAGCCACTTCGGCCCGATGACGAGCTTGTGCGACAGCGTGAGATGGAGCGCGATCGCCGCCGCGACGGCGAGCTGTGCCGGCCAGTACGGGTCGCCGCGCTCGAGGCGGTCCCGCAGACGCGTGGTCTCGAGCTGCACGCGGCGGGACATCCCGATCAGGGCGCCCGCCAGCGGCCGGCGATGTGGGTGAGCTGATGCGGTGGCGCGAGATCGACGCCGTCGGGCGTGTCGAGGAGTCCGGGTCCCCGCCCCCGCTTGCCGGTGCGCCCGTACTGCCAGACGATGCGGCGGCGGCGCGGGTCGACGACGATCACCCGATGGTTCGCGTCGTCGTTGGCGAGGACATCACCGTTCGGGAGCGGTAGGGCGAGCGACGGCTGCGCAAGCGCATCCCGGCCTGTCGGGGCGAACCGCCAGCGCAGGGTTCCGCGCCGGTCGAACGCCTCGATCGCGCCGGGGATCGTGTAGTCCGCGCTGAGATAGCGGCCCCGGATGATCTCGTTCGTGTCGGAGGGATAGGTGAAACCGGGCGGATGGACAGCGGCCCGCAGATGCCCGTTCCGATCGAACACGTCGGCCCAGTCGCCCGTGATCTCCGTGATCACCGTGCCGCCGTCGCGCAGCGGGAAGGCTCCGTTCGGGCTTCCCAACGCGCTCGGCGGCGCGTGCTCGCACCCGCCGACGCCGCCCGCCTGTGCCCGCGCCCGATGGCGATGCGGGTTGATCCTGACCACGCGGCAGTTCTTGATGTCGGCGGCGAGGATGGAGCCGTCGGGGAGCGGCAGCGCATCGTCCGGGTTGTGCAGCCGATCGGCGCCGGCGCCGGGGTCTCCCGACCTGCCGTAGCGAAACACGATTCGGTGCCGAGCCACGTCGATCACGCTGATCGTGAAGTCGTCCTCCTGCGTCGCGTAGACGAGGCGACCGTCTCGGCTGAAGAACGCGTCGTCGGGCACGCGGAAGTGCTCGCCGTGGCGCAGATCCCCGGGACGCGGGAACCGCCAGACGATCGCGCCCCGAGGACTCACCTCGAGCAGTCGGTTGTTGTCGCGATCGGCGATGAGCACGTTGCCCGGCAGGACGCGCGGATCGGAGCCCGGCCGCAGCACGCCCGCCGGCGAGTGGGACCCGCCGCGTCGGGTCGCGAGCGAGAGGACGTCGCGACGGGCTCCCTGGGCGCCGTGCCCGCCGGCGACGAGGATGTCCAACCGACGTCCCACCGCCGCCGGGTCGGCGAGCCCGTCGGGCAGCGTCCCCGCGTGGTAGACCCGACCGCTGTTCGCGTCGATGGCCAGGATCTCTCGGCTTGTCTCCCCACCGCCCGTGCGCCCCCCGATCACGTACACGTAGCCTGCGTAGCTCGCGGCGGCCGCGTGGCTCAGCGCCAGGGGAAGGCGGCCCAGCCGTCGCACCGCGCGGCTGTGCGTATCGAACACGTAGACGTCGCGACTGCTGCGCCGGCCGTCCGTTCCGCCCGCGATGACGACGCGACGCCCGATCGCCGACGCCACGCTGTAGCGCAGGGGCCGCGGCAGCCGGGCCACGACGCGCGCCGGCGTCCCCGGCCGCCACGCCAGGATCGTGGCGAGCGCACGGGCGCCCGTGAAGCCACCCACGAGGTAGGCGGTGTCGCCGACCACCGCGCTCGCGAGGTCCGATCGCGGCTGGGGAAGACGCCCCGCGGGGGACGCGATGGCGCCCGAGCCACCGACTCGCAGTATCCGGTCGGTCGAGGCGACGTCACCGCCACCGAAGAGGTACACCCGACCGCCCAGCGCCCCGGCCGCGGCATCGTGCAGCGCGGCCGGCAGTGCGCCGTGGCCCGCGACCGCTCCGTCGCGCAGGAACGTGATCTCGCTGCGGGACGAGCCGGTCGGGTTCAGGCCTCCGAGCAGGACCGTTCGATGGGGGTCCACCGAGGCCGCGGCGGCGGCCTCGACGGGTGAGCCCAGGCTCCCGACGGCGCGCGCCACCAGCTGCGGAGGAGCGGACACGCGATGGACCTGTGATCGGGTCGCCGAGCGGACGGCATCGGAGGCCAGCCGCCCGCCGAAGACCAGCAGGAACAGCGCGGCGGTGACGGCACCCACCCCGCCGACCAGGAGCGCGATGACGATGCCGCGCCGAAGCCGGCGCCGCCGCGGCGGCTGGTGCGAGGTGAGGGTTGGAGGCCTGGGCATGCCGATGACACCTGATCGCCTCGCATGGCCCCTCACAAGGACGGGCGCCCGGTCGCGGGATGCAACGTCCGAGCGCAGCTGCATCAGGCACCGTAGTGACCGGCGCCGAGTTCGGTCGCGCGGCGACTCAGCCGGGAGGTGCGGGCTGGCCCCCGGTGAGGCTCGGGAGCCCGCCATCCTGACCCGACGGCGGTTCCGTGCCCGACCCCGGGGCGGTCGTGGCCGGAGGACGGGGCGCCGGCCGCTCGTGGGCGGCGGGCCGGCGGATCGGCGGCGGAGGCGGTGGCCGCGCGACGACGCGCTTGGGCCGACCCGTGGTTCGCGTGTGGTGGGCGCGGCCATGGGAGTCCCGAGAGCCGTCGCGGGTTCGATGCGGTGGCAACGACGCTCGCGGCGCCACTCGCCGGAACAGCGCTCGCGGAAGCCGAGGGCGTCACCCGCGGAGCGGTGTGCCGCGACGCCGGAGCCGGCGGCGCGGCAGCGGCGAACGCCGGCCCACCGAGCCGCGACGGCGCGGGGGCCAGGTGGCCTCGCACGGTCGTGGACCGCCCCGCGCTGGCAAGCACCAGGGCCAGGACCGGCACGACGACCAGCGCGGCGATGAGCGCCATCGCCTCGGGGCGGTCTCGCAGTGCCGCGATGCCGGCGACGAGGCCGTCCGCGAGGCGGTCGGCCGGGCGCGCCGATGTGGCTTCGCGCTGGCTCGGCGGCACGGCCGCGGCCGGAGCGATGTCGCGAGGCGCGACGCTGAGTGCGCCGTCGACGATCACGATCCGGCCTCGACCCGGGCCGGACTCACGCCGCTCGCGGCGCGGCGCACCGTAGAGGGACTGGTAGATCTCCGATTCGACGTCGAATTCCGGCACGGGCAGCGACCGCGATCGGGACAAAGTCTTCCTCGAGGGTACTCCGATGGATCAGCCCTGGCCTAGACTCACATCGATGTTCGGCGGTCGAAGACGGCGAGTCGAGAAGCTGAGCGCCGGGGCGGCGAGGAAT
Source organism: uncultured Actinomycetes bacterium (assembly GCA_963725645.1). GTDB lineage: Bacteria > Actinomycetota > Thermoleophilia > Solirubrobacterales > Solirubrobacteraceae > JALYZC01. The sequence continues at coordinate 170,908 of CAVRZD010000006.1, read as the reverse complement.
CTCGAAAGCGGCGAGTCGATTCGCGAGCTCGTTCAGGTCCAGACCGGACAGTCGGCGACGGCGAATGCCACCGCGCCACTGCGCCCTGGACGGCCGCCTCATGTCAGCGCGCGCACCCCTCGCACGTTCTGACCTACTGGCAGGTGCGTGTCGCTGATTGAGCGCGAGCCCGTCTGCGGAGCCGTAAAGACAACCCGATCATCATGGGCACGAGCACGATCCAGCAGCCCGTACCGCAGCATGAGCACCCTGCAGCGTCACGACGAGGCATCGAGCTGCTCCAGTCGCTCCTCGGCGAACGTCTCGAGCCCGGCCTCGAACTGCAGCCGCATCGCGCGGCGGTAGCACCGCCGCGCTTCGGCCACCTCGTCCATCCCCTCGCAGGCGACGCCGCGCCAGGCCCAGGCCCACGGGTTGCGGGGCGCGATCTCGGTGTAGAAGCGCAGGTGCGCGTAGCCCTCGCGCGGACGGTCCAGCTCGCACAGCGTGTAGCCGAGCCCGAAATGTCCCCGCATGCCGCCGGCCTCGATGCACGAGAGCCAGTGGTCGGCGGCCTGCTCGCGGTCGCCCTCCTCCGCCGCGGTCACGGCGGACCAGAAGAAGCACTCGTCGGCCGTCGGGAGCTTGGTGAACGTGGCGCGAGCCGCGAGGATGATCTCGGCGGGCGTCGCCTGCCGCAACCCCAACGCCGGCACGCCGAACTTGGGGCCCGCCCACAACACGTCGCCCTCGGCGTCCGGGTCGAATTCGGCGAGTTCCCGGACCTCGAAGCCGTTGATCGGCCCGCCGCGCGAGCGGGTGAGGAAGCGGAAGTCCTCGCCGATCTCGACCGTCTCGTCGGCGGGCTTGAGGTCGGACACGGCGCCGAACTCGACGGCGCTCAGGAAGTCGTTGAACGGATTGACCGTGAGGTGCAGCGGGACCCGCGTGGCCTTGAAGCTGCGGATCATGCGGATGGTGTCGGGACGGTGTTCCAGCGGCATCAACAATGAGGTCGCGCGCGGAGCCGCATGACCTGACGCGCTTGCATCCGGAGCGTCCAGCCGTGTAGGAACCGCACATGGCCGTGATGTATCCGCGCGAGCTCGCCGTCGGCGACGTGGAGAGCGACGCCGAACCCAAGGTGTTCGAGGCCCTGCGCGACGGTCTGCCGGACGAGTGGGAGGTGTTCCATTCCGCGAGCTGGGTCGGCCGCGACCCGGTCGAGGGCCTCGAAGGACGGCGAGATCGACTTCGTCCTCTGCCATCCCGACAAGGGGATCCTGTGCCTCGAGGTCAAGGGCGGGGGAATCGAGTGCCGCCACGGCGAGTGGTTCCGGACCCAAAGAGGCGAGCCGGACAAGCACATGAAGGATCCGTTCAAGCAGGCGCTCGACCACCGCTACGCGCTCGAGCGCCAGATCAGCAAGGTCAAGGGCTGGAAGGGCAAAGAGCTGTTCATCACGCACGGGCTGGCGTTCCCGTTCATCACAATCCACCAGCTCGCGCTCGCACCCGACGCACCGCGCGAGATCCTCATCGACCGCAACGACCTCAAGGACGTCGCGTCCGCGATCGACCGGGTGCTCAAGCACCACCGCGGCGCCCGCGAGAAGCGCAAGGCGCCCGGCCCCGAGGGCGCGGAGATGCTGCGCGACCTGCTCGTGCCACGGATCCAGATCCACGTGCCGATGGCGGAGGAGATCGTCGCGGAGGAGGAGCAGCTGATCCTGCTCACGAACGAGCAGTCGCTGGCGCTGCGAAAGATGGCGCGCAATCCACGGATGGAGATCCGCGGCTGCGCCGGTTCGGGCAAGACGCTGCTCGCGGTCGAGCACGCCAAGCGCCTGGCCACAGAGGGAAAGGAGGTCGTGTTCGTCTGCTTCAACAGGCGACTCGCCGACTTCCTCAGGGCGCGCGAGCGCAACGACCGGATCCACTTCTCCCATTTCCACCGGCTCTGCCGCGCCTTGGCGGGGAAGGCCGGGATCAAGCTGCCTGAGTACCCCGAGGACGAGACGCCGCAGCAGTTCTGGGAGAAGGAGCTGCCGGATGCGCTCGTCGCGGCGATCGAGGTTCTCGGCGAGCGATACGACGCACTGATCGTCGACGAGGCGCAGGACCTCCACACCGAGTGGTTGGAGGACCTCCTGCTGACGCTGCGCGACGAGGAGCACGCGCCCGTGTGGCTGTTCATGGATGACAACCAGAACGTCTACGACGTCCAGCTCGAGGTCCCGCGGGACTTCGTGAAATACGACTTGACCGTCAACTGCCGCAACACGCAGGCGATCCACCGCCTCGTCGTGCAGAAGTACAGCGGCGACGTCGTGCCCGAGGCGATGGGCCCGGAGGGGCGCGACCCCGATTACGTCGCGGCCTCGGACCAACCGGCCGCGGTCGCCGCCCAGCTCGAGCGCCTCTGCGGCCAGGAGGAGGTCCCGCCCCAGGACGTGGTCGTGTTGTCGTCACACGGCTGGGAGAACTCGAAGGTCGCGAAAGAGCTTCCCGGCCGCTACCGGCTCGTGAAGGACCCCGGCAAGCTCGGCGACTTCGTCCAGTTCTCGTCGATCCGCGGGTTCAAGGGGCTGGAGTCACCGGTGGTGATCCTTTGCGAGCTCGAGGACCTCGACGATGAGACGATCGACCAGCAGTTGTACGTCGGGTTGTCGCGCGCGAAGAACCACTGCGTGATCGTGGCGCCGGCCCCTCCCGGCTGAGCGGCCGGCCGGAAAGCGGAGAGGCTCCCGCCTCGCGCGGGAGCCTCTCCAGGGAATCGCGGACTTTGCTCGCGGCGGGCCTAGCCGTTGCCGGGGTTCCGACCGCCGGTGGCGACGTAGCTCACGCAGTCGCCCTGGTTCTTGAACGCCGGGTTGTTGAACGTCTTCCAGCCGTCCTTCTTGCACTGGTCCTTGCTCGTCGGCGGGCCGACCTGCACCGACAGCCGGGAGTTGTCGAATGCGAGGAACGGGAACTCCTGCGAGGCGAACCAGCCGTACTGGTCACCCCCGACCGTCGTGCCGATGATGTCGGTCGGATCGCTGAGCGTCCAGGTGTGCAACACGTTCCCGGCGGCGTCGAGGATGCTCAGGTCCACGGCCAGCACGCCGGTCCCGTTGTCGTAGAAGTGATGCTGGAACGTGTACCAGCCCGTCGTTGTGATCGAGAACGGATCCCGGCCGGGATTCTTGGGGAAGGAGCTTCCGCGGCCCGCGTTGTTGCTGGCCGTGAACACGAACCGAGGTCCGCTGCCGGTCGAGTCGCTGTCGTTGTAGAAGCCGCCGTTGAACAGGAAGTCCCGACGGAAGCCGCCGGACGTGTCGCTGATCGCAGAATCCCAATCAAAGCGCGTGTCGTTCGCTGCGCCGCCGGCGGTGTTCAGATAGACGTCCACCGAGGTCGTGTACCCGTTGGCGGGAAAATCGCTGGTTGATCCGCCCCAATCGGTGGCGGCGCTGCCGCCCTGGTTATCGAGGTCGTATTGACCGGCCTCGGCGTGCCACGAGCCGGTGCGCGAAGCAACGCCGTGGGTTCCCGACACGACGCGGGTCGCGTCGTACTGTCCGCCAAACACGTCCCAGCCGTGGGTATCGGTCTCAAAGCCGTTGAAGAACGGCGCGGGGGTGCTGGCTGCCGCCACTCCGCTCGCCGCGAGGGCCGCGAGCATGAGCAGTGACGTGGCCGCGACGATGCCAAACATACGGCGCATGTGAAGCTCCCTTTTCTCCGAAGGCGCGTCCGTGCTCGCAGACCCTGCAAAGCCCACGGCGCCGTGCTCGCCAAGTTGTCTAGGCCGGCGCAGTCAAGCGCCACAGCCTCTGTCCTTGCGCACGGTAGGAAGCTGGGGCGCGGGAAACATCCGTAGTATGCGCCCCCGGGTACCCCGGTTTTTTGTGTGAACCCCTATGGTCTCTCGCCGTCAACCGGCGACGCTGACGGAACGCCCGCCTCGGCCGCGAACAGCCCGAGGATCAGGCCGAGCAGGACGCCGCCAGCGTGGTCCAACTGGTCGAGCGATTCCAGGCGCTCGCGTATCACGGCGCGCCCGGCATCGTCGATCCCCACGGCCTCCTGCAGGCGCTTCACGCCCCGGACGTGTTCGGAGAACGGCACGCCCGACTGCACGGCAAGGAAGTCGTCGATGCGATCGAATGCGCCGGTGATTCCGTCGACCACGTGGAGGCGTCCTACGGGCGCCGACGCCGAGAAGGGCGGGTGATCGAGCGACCAGTCTCCACGAACTGCGGCTGCGGGTCGGGGCCGCGCTCGCCGGCGGGGAAGGCCGAGAGCTGGATCAGCTCGGGCTCGGGCTCGTGCTCGAGTCCCGCACCTTCGATACCCGTCGTGGAGATCACGAGACCGCAACCGAGGCCCGGCGTGTCGATCTCCTGACGCGGTGCCTCGAGCGCCGAGTGCAGGAACCCCTCGGCCGCGCGCGGGTTGGCGTCCTCGGCATCGACGCCGAGCGCATCGAGGGCGTAGCCCTGCGCCAGCCGCGGCAGGAGGGCGCCGAACACGTCCGGGCGGCTGACGAGGTCGAGCGCGATGGGACGGCCGGCGATCTGCGCGACCGCCCCGATCTGCCCGTCGACGGGCTTGACCGCGCCGGCCAGGGCCGCGAGGTCGTCGCGCTTTGCCTCGTAGAGGTCGGCCATCGCCGAGCTGTCGGAGTCGACGTCGTGGTCGGCAAGTTGTCGCCCGACCTGATCCCACACCTCGCCCTGGTCCGCGACCGCGGGCAGGCCCGAAGCGGCGGCGAGGTTGCTGCGCAGGCGCTTGACGCGCCTCAGGCTGGGGTCGGCCGTCTGGGGCGCGGGCGCGAAATGCTCGGCGTGGCGGGTGCCGTCCCACCGGCCGGCCTCGACGCAACTCACGGGAACGCGCACGCGATCGCCCGCGCCCACGAGCACCGAGACGTCGAACGTGCGGTTCTGCTGCGCCCCGAGGACCTCCTCGCCCTCGAAGACCAGCACCGGCTGGTCAGTCGGGTTCTCGACGATCAGCTCGCGCACCGACGCGCCCGAGTCGAGCTCCTTGACGAGCGCGCCGAGGCCCATGGCCTCCGAGAAGGCGCGGTACTGCAGTCGCGGGTCCGGCCCGAAGACCGGGAAGACGGCAAGCGGCCCCGCGGTTTGCGGCTCGCCCAGATGGAATCCTTCGATGATGGTGGTCATGGGTGCCAGGTCGCGCGAGCGCCTCCGGACCTGACATCGCGGCGGCGACGTCAGGCTCGGCGCCGACGACGCGCCTGGTCGCGAAGCCGCCGAGCTGCGCGAGCGGTGGCGGTGCGATAGACCGTCGGCTTGACGCCGATCGCCATGATCACGATGAGCGCCGGCGACCGCTCGTGCGGCTCGATCCGGTAGACGATGCGATAGCGATGCCGCGGCTTCGCCGACGCGCGGCGATCGGGCCGATCGAACTTGATCTTGCGGCAGTCCGCAGCGGCGAGCGGCTTGAGGTTGCTCTTCTCGCGCAGCGTGTCGCCGAGGTAGGGCTGCTCGCGGAGCGCGAGCGCCAGTCGCAGAGCCTCGCGGACGACCCGCCTCTCCTTCACCTCGTGCAGATCCTGCTTGGCGGCGTCTAGGACCTCGACGCGGACCGGCGGTTCGCCCACCTACGCAGCGCTCTCGTCCTCGAGCAGATCCTCATGGCCCAACTCGCGTGCGAGGTCCTCGATCGCCGTGGTCTTGCCCGCGCTGCGCGCGACCCGCTCCTCCACGAAGCGCAGAAGCGCGACGTCCTCGAGCTCTTCCTCGAGCTCCTCGATCCGGATGCGAGCGGCCTCGACGTCGACCTCGGGGATCAGGAAGGCGCTGCGCGACTCCCCACGCGGGTGGATCTCGACGGCGTTGTCGAGCAGCGACTCGGCCGGCTTGGTCCGCTTCGCGGCCTGCTTGGCCAGCTTCGGCAGCGACCGGCGCGCATCACTGGTGCTGATCGCCTTCGCGCTGCCGCGTTGCGAGCCTCTCGCCATGAGCTGATCTCCTTTGGTACCACAACTTGTACAAGTCGAGTGTGAGGATAGCGCGCCGGATCGCCCTTCCCATCAGGAGTGGCGAAGTTCCGTCCACTCGGCGCGCTAGATTGCGAAGTTCGCGTCGAAATCGGCCTCGTCAGGTTCCGGGCCCGGCGCGCGACTGACCCGCAGCACCCTTGGGCGCTTTCCGACACCTCAACGAGCAGCAGCTCAACCAGCTCTCAGACGACGAGCTGTTCGACTACATGATCCGCGCGCGCGCCGCCGGCGAGCACGATGACGCCAAGCTCGCGCTCCAGATGCTCGTGTTCGGGCACATCGACCTGATCGAGAAGCGCGTGGCGCTGAAGGTTCCGCCGGGCGCCGTCGACGAGGTGACCGGCAAGGCGTTCCTGAGCGCGTTCGTGGGCCGTCTGCGTGGCGAGTCCTACGGCGAGTTCCGCGGATGGCTGAACAAGATCGTCGATCGCCGCATCGCCGATTACCACCGCCGCAAGAACCGCCCCGACGAGGTGCCGCTGGCCAGCGAGCACGAGGGCGACGAGGAGATCTGGGGCAAGATGCCGCGCGTCGAGGACGAGGCCGGCGCCGTCGAGGCCGCCGCGGTGATCGAGCAGGTGCTCGCCAAGCTGAGCGAGGTCCACCGCCGCGTCGTCGAGGTCTACGCGTTCGACGACGAGGAGGCGCAGGACACCGCGAACCAGGTGAACGCGGAACTCTCGCCGAATCCGCCCATGACGAAGGACAACGTGCACAAGATCTACTCCCGCTTCCGCCAGGACCTGATCAAGGCCCTCGAGGACGAAGGCAATACTTCCTAGGTCCCCATGAGCGACGTCGATCGCCTACTGAGCGAGTACATCGAGGAACACCGGTCCGGCGGCACGGCCGACCCGGTCGAGTACGTCCAACGCCTCGAGGGCACCGAGCGCGCAGAGCTCGAGTCCCTGATCGACGGGTACCTCGCTCGCGCTCCGCGCCGAAGATGGAACGCCGAGGCCTTCCAGGGCTCGGCGGCCGAAGCAATGGCCGAGTCGCTGGAGAAGTCGCTGGACGGCGTCGCCGGGTTGTGGCCCGCTGCGCTTCCAAGTCTGCGCGAGCGCGCGCAGCTGAAGCGCGCCGACCTCGTCGCGCGGCTCGCTGCCGCGCTGGGCGTGAGCGGCCGCGAGGAGAAGGTCGCCGACTACTACCACCGCATGGAACAAGGGACGCTGCCCGCGAGCGGCGTGTCCGACCGCGTGCTCGATGCGCTCGGGAAGCTCGTAGGTGTCAGCGCAGCCGCGCTGCGACGCGCTGGCCAGGCGGCCGCGGAACCCGGCGCAGCGGCGCCCGGGGCCCCAGCGGTATTCGCGCGCACCACGCGCGTAGACGTGGAGTTGGCCGATCTGGCGGCCGGCGCGCCAGCGGACGCTGAGCGCCGAGGCGAAGAGCCTGACGAGGTCGACCGTTTGTTTACCGGCGGACCGTAGCCCGTCAGCCGCGCCCGCCCGCGCACGACCCCCGGGCTACAGGTAGTACCGATGCCTCCCCGCCACGACCCCATCCGTCTCCTGCGTCTCGCGCTACGAACGGGAGACGCCGAGCTCGCCAACGCACTCGTCCGCGCGCTGAGTCGCGATCGAAGCCTGAGCGACCGCGCGGACCTAGAGCTGCGTGCCGCGCACCGGCGACGATCGCCGACTCCGTCACCGCTCGCCCGGCGGACCTATCGCGGGCTGGTCGAGCGTCTGGGATTGAACGGAGGACGCGGCTAGCATCGCTGCTGGAATGGAGGAGATCGAGCGGCGCGCCGAGCAGGTCCTGGCCGGCGTCCCATCCTGGATCTGGGACGGCGAGCGTCTGCCCGTGCCGGTCGAGGACATCGTGGACTCGCAGTACGGGCTGCTCGTGCGCGACGTCGACGATCTGACGACCGCGCCCGGCGCCCCCGAGCTCGACGCCGGCCAGTCGCTGTCGGGACTGCTGCTCGCGGACCGCGGCGAGATCTGGGTCAACGCCGACGAGGGACGGCAATGGCCCGGCCGCCGCCGCTTCACCATCTGCCACGAGCTCGGGCACTGGTGCATGCATCGGTTCGGCCACAGCTCACTGTTCTGCCGCTCGACCACGGTCGAGCCGCCGCGGGAAGGCGAGGCCGAGCCGCCCGGGACGCCGGAGATCGAGGAGGAGGCGCAGGTCTTCGCCGCAGCGATGCTGATGCCGGCCTGGCTGGTCCGCGAGCACTATCGGGCCGGCATGGACTTCCCCGCGTTCTGCGACAAGTTCGGGGCCTCCGGTGCGGCAATGGGCCGGCGCCTGCACGCGGTCGTGCCGCGGTCCGAGTAGCTCAGGTCGGGCGACCGCGACACAGAGCGTCAGCTTCTGCAACGAGCGCGCGACCGTCGCGGTGTGTACGCCGCGACGCTCTACTGCATTGATGCGATCGACTGTGGAGCCGCCTTCGAGGTCTTCTCAATGGAGCCCGACCACGGCGTCACGCACTGCCGATTCTGCGGATCCGAGCTGTGCGACATCCCGTCCCCGCCGCAGTCCGCCGAGCCCGACGGCCTCATCGTCCGAGAGGTTGAAGTCACCGTCATCCATGGGCCGTGGGAGCCCGTATGGCCGCTGGGATGGTCGCTTGGCCGCGTCGTCGCGCAGGCGCCGATCCACGTCGAGAATCTCGACTGGAGCGGAGAGCCCGTCCTGGTTCGCCGGCGGCGCGATGCCGGCGTCCTCGTCGGTCTTGACGACCTGGCTCGACTCACCGAGGCCGTGGCCGTCGAGGTGCGGATTCGCGACCACCCACCCGATGACGACTGGACCTGCGACCTGCCGGCGCTTGGTGCCTGGAGCAGGGATTTCGGCCTCGACGCCGCGCTGTGCGGGCTGACGGTCTCCGTCCGACGTCGCCTCAGGAAGCTGCTGCACAGCCATCCCCGGGAGCGCAGGGAGCTCTTGCCGCTAGTACTGCGTCTGTGGGTCGCCGATCAGCAGGGGCGGCTCTCGAAGCTCCTTCGAGACTCGGCCGTCAACCAGCTCTGAAAGGACGACCGGCGACGCCAGCGTTCAGCCTGCGGCTCCGTGCCTAGCTGTCGCCGGCGGCGGATTTCAGGATCAGGACCACGATCGTGAATATGAAGAAGACTCCTCCGAGGGGCGGCACGAGCAAGCCGAACAGCAAGGTTCCCATCACGCCGATCGCAAGCATGATGTTCCGTGCGTCCTCGCCGCGGTGCGCAGCGGTCGGCATGGACCGCTTGGGCTCGGGCTCGGGCGGGAGGTCCTTGTGCGTGGGCATCAGAAGCCGGGAACCCGCTCTTCGTGCTCGACGCGGTGTCCGTCCCGCCACGCCGCGCGCCCGTCGCCCAGCAGCTCCACCTCGAAGCTCAGCTGCATGGACACCTCGGGCATGAGCGCGGCCAGGTCGTCGAGGAACTCAGCCGGCGGGCCATACGGCGTGAAGAAGCGGTAACGGACCCGGCCCGTGCGCCCGTAGCCGCGGCGGGTGACGTCGGACGCGTTCCACTTCACGCCCCAATGCTCTTGCCGCCACAGATACCACCCCGGGAAGCCGTCTGCGATGCTGGCCGGAGCGTCGTCGTCGGCGCCGTCGAGCAGGTCCTGCGGCATCGGCAACAGGCGCTCGAAGTCGAGCTGCTGCTCGTCCCCGTCGACGAGGCGAACGAGCTCCATGACGACGTCCGGCGGGCCGGCGATCGCGAGCCTGTTGTCGCACCAGTTCGGCACCGTCAGCTCCTGGCCTCCAGCTCTGCGACCCGCTGCTCGAGCTCCTCGATGGCTGCGGTCTGGGCGTCGAGAGCCTGGCCGATCGCTTCGATGGCCACAGCGAGCTGCTCGACCGAATGCAGGGCGACGCGGCCCTTGCGCTGCGCCGACCCGGAGCGCAGATAGGAGACCCAACCCATGGTGGGGAGGTCGTCAGGCGGGGGGCCGAGCTGACGTGTCAGGCGATGCCGACTGCCCGCGACCCAACGCTGCCCGCCAACTCCCCGACCTCGAGCCGACCGAGACGCCGGCGGCGGGTTACCGCTGGCGCGCCGAGGTCTCCCGCGACGCCTGGGCTCGGGCGGTCGGCGAGCTCGTTGCGGAGATCGACTACGAGAACTTCAAGAGCGAGGTCAAGCGGGTGCAGGGAGGCGATCGAGCCGCCGTCTACTCCCGGGTCTGGGACCCGGACGACTAGCGTCCTCCCCGTTCGATTCGCCGAAGCTCGGCCTGTGCCGCGGCATTCCCGGCCGCAGCCGCCTCCCGGGTCTGCTCGACCGTGGGGTAGCTGACGATGAGGAGCATCTTGTCGCAGCTCGGGCAGGACACGTCGAACAGCTCGTCGTGCAACGCCATCGAGCCGTCACCCGTCGCGCCCTCCCAGCTGCAGCTCGTGCATTCGAGCGGCGCCGCTTCGTCGAACTGGGTCCAGTAGTTCTCGAGCACTCGCGCAGCCGGCCCCGCGCGATAGTGCATTGCGGTCGTATAGACCTCGCCAGGATGCTCACGCTCCCAGCGCCGCTTGGCCTCGAAGTAGTCCTCCATCGCGCCTCCTCGGTAGTGCCCTCGCTGAGGAGGTCGTCAGCCGTGGTGGTCCGCTGACGGGTACTCGACGATCCCCGTCGGCGTCACGTTCGACGCTCCTTCCGTCCGCTGGCGTCGAGGCCGTCCAGCGACCGTGCGAAGCGCTCGGCCTGCCGCACGGCCCGCTCCGTGAGGCCCTTCAAGGGGTCGGTGCGCAGCAGCAGCGTCGGCGTGGGTCGCCGCTCGGCCCACACGTAGGCATCGAGGTAGAGGTCATCGTCGATCCACGCGAACGAGCGGTCACCGACGTAGCTCTCCACGGCTGGGAGCTTGAACGTCTGACCGCCGAGCAGGTCGAACTCGATCACCGGCAGCTTGGGGAGCCCGTGCAACGGCCCGATCACGGCGTTGGCGCGGTGCTCCCACATCGTCGCCCACACGAGCTCGAAGTGCTGCGACAGCTCGCGCACCCAACGCGCGTTGCGCTCCGAGACCCATACGCGAGGACCGTCCTCGACCAGCCGGTAGCCGTCAGGGCAGTCGGGTCCGAAGGGGCACAGCACCCCATCGACGTCCAGGAGGAGGAGTGGCCGATCGACCGTCATGACCGCGCCTCCCGGGCCGCCGCATTGGGATCGCCCAGCCCCGGCGACTTCACGACGCTCGTCTCGACCTCTCCCTCGGCGACCGACCACTGCGGCATCAGCCCATTGCAGATCGGGCACGTCGTGGGGAACACGCCGGCCTCGCGGACGCGTAGCCAGAAGCCCGGCTGGGCGTCGGTCCACTCATGACGACACGTCGGGCACACGACAGTCGCCGTGCCCAGGCTGGGCGTTGAGTCGCCGATCTCGACGACGGCGTCCTCGAGCCACACGCGCCGCTGTCCGACCGCGGCCGCCCAGCGGACGATCAGCTCCTCAGCGCGTCGGCGATCCGCGCCGTCGGCGACCACGCCCACGATCAGCTCGCGCGATCGCTCGTCGTCTCCGACCACGGTCAGGTCCGCGATCGTGACGCCGTCGCGATCCCGCGCGCGCAGGAACTCCTGCATCGGCCCGCCCCAATACAGCCCGGGGTGCCAACCGGTCAAAGTCAGCCGGCCATCGGCGACGATCGCGCGGTAGTCCGGCGTGCCAGGTGAGTTGCTCGTCATTTGTTCTCCTTCCATCGATCCCGGCGTTGGCACCGTGCCTCGAGGCCGGTTGCCGCGGCGTCATCGGGCCGGGTCCCTCTGCCGCTCTTGATGGATCTCTTCTTGTAGTCGTGCCGCGGCGGACGGATCTGACGACGGTCAGGGCACGGGCGGGCGGTCTTGCCGGACCGCCTCGCACCTACGCGCGCCAGTCTGGTCGCCTGCGAGTGCCAATGCCTGACGTCAGCATGGGTCGTCATGCAGCCGCGTTCGCCGACGCCTCTGTGGCCGTGACCCGCGTCGACGAGCCAATCTCGTCCCAGCTCACCCCAGATGGGTCATCCGCATCAGTACGAATGAAGTGCTCTACCGGCGGAGCTACGTCGGCGGGCGGGTGCGTAGCCGCCGCTGAGGCCCGCGCGAGCTCAGGGGATCTGGACGGCGCGGCTGGCCTGGTTGTTGTTCTCGCGACTTTCGAGGATGACGTTGTCGGGGTCGGCGACCAGCACGAGCAGGAAGCGCCCGTGCAGGCCGGTCACGTCGACGAATTGCGCGTCGTAGTCCGTCGGGTAGTCGTCGGACCAGCCCGGGGAGGTTCCCAGTACGACACTGCGGCGGCTGTGGTCCTGGCTGCAGGCCGGGTAGATCCGGTGCCTGGGAGCATTGGGCACCCCGCCGCGGTAGGTGAGGTCGCGTAGGCAGTAGAAGATCTTGGACCCGACCCGGAGGCGCCGCGACGGCCGTCCTCGCCGGTCCACGCTCCACAGCTCGAAGCGGGCGGCGTGCTTGAGCTTCCAGAAGTCGCCGTAGCCGGGCACGTGCCTGAAGCGCAACCGCGCGCGGGGTGGCAGCAGGATCGAGCCACCGCCGGCGCGGTAGATCCGTTGGCGAGCGGACATCGTGGATCCGCCGTCGCGCGTGCCGTCGAGCTCGGCCGGCCCCGACCCGAAGTTGACGATCGAGCTCGCGGTATGGAGGAGCGTGCGCCCCGCGGCGTGCTCGACGTAGACGTCGTAGGGCCGCAGGATCACGAGATCGGGACAGCGCAGGTGGGAGACGGCCAGGGCCTGGCAGCTTTGCGGGCTCGCCGGGGTGCTCCCGGCCGCCGGGGCTCCGACCGCGGTCGCCATCACGACCGCCACACCCAGGATCGCAGCCGCGGAAGCTGCCTTGGCAGACCCTCGGAGCCTGCGGCGAGCGGTCCGTGCTCGGAATCTGGCCGGCATGATCAGCCGATCAGAGGGATCGCCTGTTCGGGGTTGACGGGAATGCGCCCTAAACACGCCGGGCGCCTCAACGACTTGCTCGATCGAGGTCGCCATTGCCTGGGTGTTCCAGGTAGTGCGGTAATCAGGCCATGCGATTCGACGGGACGATCGACCCTCCGCGCTGCGCTCCCATCCCTCAACCGCCCCCGCCTCAGCACGACTGCCTAGGTTCCAGTGAAGCGGTCGCAGTCAGTGCCGACGACACAGTCGAGCGCCCAATCCGAGACGCGACGCACGCACGCGCCCGGCTGGTGCCGTTTGCCTTAGTGACTACGTCCCGGCTTCCCGGGAAGGTTTTCGGGATCTTCGGAGTCCTTGGTTGTAACACTCACCTACAACGGAGTCTCACCTTCCAGATTGGTGTCGGACTCCGAAAGGCGTTTCATATGACCAAGCGACTCCTTCGGGCGCGCTTGTGGTTGGTTGGGGGCGCGCTCGTCGCGGCCTTGATCGCTGCTGGCTGCGGACCGTCCTACTCAACCAAGCAAGCAAAGACGCCCGCGACCACTTCCACACCAGCCACAACCGCGCCGAAGCCAACGCCGAGGCATCGGCCGGCGCCCGCGCCGAAGACCACATCCCCTCAGCCCGCCGCCCCCCAAGCTGGCACTCCCAGCTCCGGGATTCCGCAGGGCGGGGGCGGAGACGGGGATGCCGACAACAGCGGCGGCCCCGACGACGGCGATGGCAGCCAGTAGAGCGCCGAGATCAGTAACGCGGCGGGCCAATTGGCCCGCCGCTCTCGGCAAAGCACGAGAGGACAGCAGTACGCGTTCCACTGCCCCAACCCGTGTTCTCATCGCGGCCCATCAAGACGCCGACAGCCCCCAGCTCGTCGAAGCGGTCGCACGACGCGCCAATGAGGGGCCCTGCACGTTCACGCTGCTCGTGCCCGCCGTGGCGCACGGCCTTCACCGAGTCGTCGACCCGGAGGACCATGGCCATGCGGAAGCCGAAGCTCGCCTGGCGGTCGCGCTGCCGCTCCTCTCCGACGCAGCGGGAGAGCCGATCGTCGGAGTGGTCGGCTCTCACGAGCCGTTCGCCGCGGTCCAGGACGCGCTCAACCTCGTTGGCTTCGACGAGGTGATCATCTCGATGCGCCCGAGCCGCATGTCCCGATGGCTGCACCTGGATCTGCCCCGGAAGATTCGCGCGCTGGGGATACCGGTGACCGACGTGACTAGCGCCGGGCGCCACATGAACGACATCCTGCCATTACGACGGATCCGGGAGTTGCGCGAATCGCCGCATGGGTGCGGTCCGATTGACCGCGACGCTCGCGCGGCGCGGCGCGGCTCAGGAGATTTGGACGATCCGGCTGGCCTGGTAGTTGGTCTCGCGACACTGGACGATGACGTTGTCCAGGGTCGGCAATGAGCACGAGCAGGCAGGGTCCGTGCAGGCCGCTCACCAAGCGAATCCGTGCTACCTCAGTCGTCCCAGTGAAGTGCTCTACGTAGCGGTCTCGCCGTTGACCGCGCCACCTACCCGCCGCGATACTGGACGCCATGCATCGCATGGTGGTGGTGGTCGGCGCATTGGCGCTGGTCGTCGCGTGGTGGCCGGCGCCGGCGGGCGGCGCCATCCGCCACCGCACCCCCGTGCACCGCGTCTGCAAGGTCGTGAAGGTACCGACCGCCCGCAGGGGCCACCGGCGCACGACCCGTCGGGTCAGGGTCTGCGCGACGTCGCGGCCGGTCGGTAGGCGCAGGCTCTCCCTTCACCGTGGCAGCGGCGGCTTCCCTCCGCCGCTCCGGCGTCAGTCCGAGACCGACACGGGCGAGGCCCGACGGCTGCCGGTGGGCCCCTTCCGCCGCGCGCTCCAGGGCCCGACCAGCGTGGCGCTCCCCGGCGGCTCGGCCGCCGCGGCGGTCGCGCACGCGGCCGGGACGGGCGTCTCCGAGCAGGCGACCCGTCTGCTCCCGCCCTCGAGCTTCCCGGCCAGCGTCTGGAACCCGACGGGCGTCCACGCCGCCCAGGAACCGAGCGTGGCGAGCGCCGGCCGGATCGTGCTCTACACGATGAACTGGGACGCCGGCTACTCGGTGGACGGCGGCCAGACCTTCACCGAGATCGACCCCCACACCACCTTCCCGGCCACCAACGGCGGCTTCTGCTGCGACCAGGTGGTCATCTACGACCGCGTCTCGAACCGCTTCATCTGGGTGCTCCAGTACGACAACAACAGCAGCGGCGAGAACGTCATCCGCGTGGCCTACACGAGCCCGGCCAACCTCGCCAGGTACGGCTCGAAGGCGTGGTCCTGGTTCGACCTGTCCTCACGCACGCTGGCCGGAGCCGGCTTCTCGCTCGACCAGCCGCGCCTCGGCCTCACGGACCGCTACCTCTACATGAACATCAACCAGGCCGACACCAAGGTGCACAAGACCGTGATCGTGCGCATCCCGCGCGCCGGGTTCGCGAACGCGGGCGGCCCGGGCGGATACGGCTACGCGCTGCTCGATCCCTGGTCGCTGCGCGTGGCGCAGAACGTCGTCGGCCCGACCGAGTACTTCGTCGGGCACGAGAACACGAGCACCCTGCGGGTGGCGTCGATCGACGACAACTCGAACGTCATCCTCACCCAGGACATCCCCGAGCCCACCGTGGCCGACCACAACTGGGCGATGACGACGCCCGGCGGCGACGACATGATGGCCCGCCAGGCCGCCTCGCAGGCGACGCAGATCACGGGCGTCACGCAGGACGGCGACGGGACCCTCTGGGCCGCGTGGTCCCAGGGCCGCGGCGTGGTGGATCGCAAGGGCAACGTCGTCACGCCCGTCGGGCAACCCACGCAGCCGCACATCGCGGTCGCCGTGCTCTCCGTGGCGCATCCGCAGACCGGCCAGCCCCCGGTGATTGCATCCAAGCACCGGTGGTCGTACTGGAACGTCAACTACGCGCTGGCGATGCCCGACCTCGCGACGACCGCCGCCGGCGAAGTCGCGATCGTGTTCGACTGGGGCGGCGGCACCCAGTACCTCAACCACGCCGTCGGGTTCCTCAGCGGTGGCCTTGTCGACCAGACGGTCGCGCTGGGGAATTCCGACCCCACGCAGAAGGGAGACCCGGCCGGCGACTATCAGACCGTGCGACCCGAACCGCCGCCCCAGGGCAACTGCCTGGTCGCGGCCGGCGCGGTCAACCAGGGCACGAACGTCGGCTACCCGGTGTTCACCGTCTTCTCCCGAATCGGCGTGAAGTGCACGACGCGCTTCATCACACCCCCCGTCACGCCGTCCCCGCCGATCGGACCGATCGCCCAGCCCACGACGCTGACGCTGACCTGTCCGGGCACGGTGAACGCCCACCAGCGCTACACGATCAGCGGCACCCTCTCGCCGGCACTCGGCGGCGCACCGGTCACCCTCACCTACCGGTCGTCGGCGTCCGGAACGACCCCGGTGACCCACACCGTCTCGACCAGCTCATCGGGAACGTTCTTCGACACCGCGTTCTCAGGGAGCCCGCCGGGGACGGAGACGATCGACGCGAAGTACCCCGGCGACGAGACACACGCCGCCTCCAAGACGAGCTGCACGTTCGGCGTGCAGCAGATCCAGTGACCCAGGAAGGCCCCAGCCCGTCCGCGGGTGGATGGGCTGGAGCCGTTCAACTGCTGGGGCGCATAGCGCCCCTCGACCCCGGGCAGCAGACGGCGAAGCTCGTTGGACGGCTCCTAGCCATACCTCAAGCTGGACCGCGACGCGCTGGCGCTTCTTCGTCCCAGGCGAAAGAGCGCCGAGCGCGGTCGTCGGCATGGCGGCGATCACGAGGGGTTGTTAGGCACCGCTCGGCGGGGCGGGGGTAAGGCCGTGGCGGCGCATCACCTCGCCCATCGCGGCCAGATCCGGCGGGCCACCGCGGGCGCCGGCGAGGACCTCACCGACCTCGCGGAAGTAGTCGGGGCCGAACACGGCGGGGGTCGCGATCGCGAGGAACTTGGCGTCGACAGTGCCGTGGTTCTCGAACCCGTGGATCTCGCCGCGCGGTACGCACACCGCCTCGCCGGGTCCGATCTCGACCGTCTCGCCGTCGATCGTCCAGGTCGTGACGCCCGCGAGACCGTAGATCGTCTCCTCAAAGCTGTCGTGGCTGTGCGGCGCCGGCATCCTCGCATTCGCGGGGACATAGCACTCGAACACCGATGCGGTCCCGTTCGACTCAGCGGCCTCAACCAGGAAGCGGACGCCGAGCGCACCAACGGTGATGGTCTCTTCCGTGGCCTGATTCATGTGGGGTCTCCTTCGCGCAGAGCGCACTTGAGTAAAACGACTTGACGACTGTATACTGGGCGGGCGATGTTGTCAAGCGACTTTACTCAGCCGGCCAAGGGGGTCACCGCCCGTCCGCCGCCGCCGTTGATCGGTGCGCTGCTGCGTATGCCGTTCGAGACGGTGCGCGACCGCATGCTCGCCGGCCTGCACGAACGGGGATACACCGATCTGATCGCCGCGCACCTAAACGTGCTCCAGTACCCCGGCCCCGAGAACCAGCGCCCCTCGGAGCTCGCCACCCGGACCCGCATGACCAAACAGGCGCTCAACTACCTTCTCGGACAACTGGAACAACTCGGATACCTCACCCGCCAAGGGGATGACAGCGACCAACGCTCCAAGCGCATCCACCTCACCCGCCGAGGGCAAGCCGCCATCAAAGCGATCCGCGAAATCGTCCGAGAGGTCGAAGCCGACTGGGAACAGCAGCTTGGGCCCCGCAAGTTCGCGCAACTACGCGACCTCCTGGTGCAGCTACAGGCAATAGCCGCGGCCACAGACCAGAGGGCGTAGACACGCACCAGCTCGATTTCGGTTTGTCGGTGGCCCGAGCCGTCAGCGCTCCGGGGACGGCGGTGTCGACAACCGCGCCCGAGCCATGATCGTTGCGATCACCTCGCTCTTTGCGTCGGCGTACTGCTGGACGTAGGTCCAGTCGCGCGCGGCCAGCTCTCGCTTGGCGTGGGCGTACAGATCGCGATCGGCGGGGTTGCTCCTTAGCCACGTGCGCTAGAGGGTCATCCTGTCGGTCTCCGGGCATCCGGCCGAGAAGATGTGGAGGTTCGCCGTCTCGTGCTCGTCGTCGCACATCCGGTGCTCGAACCAGTCGGGCTCGCGGGCGTGGGTCGCCGACCAGCTCGCGGCCGCGCTGCTCCAGCCCTGAGCTGAACTCGCTCGGCCCGGCTTGCGGCACCTGAGTCGCGAGACACCGAGGGAGTGCGCACCGACGTTCGCCGCGGCCGAAGGCGAGCTCTCGTGGATCAGCGGTGCAGCACCGCCCGCGTGCTACTGGTCTGCCGCTTCCCTGAGCCCTTGGGCACATAGCACTGCGCGACTTCGTCGGATGACGCCGCAGCCCGGCGCCAGGCCAGGCGCGGTCATCGGCGCTCGGCGCCTCGCTCATCGTTCGATCGCCGGCTGCGCGGCAGGCGGGCGCGGGGATCCGGCATCGCGGAGCCGCAATCCCTGTGGCAGGCGGTCCAGCAGGCGCGGCGTCCACCACGCGGCCCGGCCGATCACGCGCAGGATGGCCGGGAGCAGCAGTAGGCGAACGAGGAGCGTGTCGAGCAGCACCGCGACGCCCAGGATCACGCCCATCTCCTTCGGCGCGAGCGGCCCGGAGAGGGCGAAGGTGAAGAACACGACAACCATCACGCCGCCGGCTGCGTTGATCACCCTCCCTGAGCTGGCGAGTCCCTCGACGAGCGCCGCGCGTGGATCGCCATGTCGCCCGAGTTCGGACCTGACGGAGCTCAGGAGGAAGACCGTGTAATCCATGGCCAGCGCGAAGATCAGGGCGAAGAAGAAGATGGGTGCCCAGGCGTCGACGAAGCCCTGGGAGGCGAAGCCGAGCAGGCTTTCCAAGTGCCCGTCCTGGAAGATCAGCTTCGCCACGCCGAACGCTGCCGCGGTGGCAACCAGGTTCATCAGCACCGCCGCCGCTGCGGCAATCGGTGCGCGCACGACGAGCAGCAGCAGCGCAAAGCCCACCACGACCACCAGACCGTAGACGAGCGGCAGCCGGCCGGCGAGGGCGTGCTCGAGATCACGGCCCTCGGCGATCGTCCCGCCGACGAGCGCGCGATCCGGCAGCCGCGAGCGGATGCGATCGACGACGTCGCCGCGCCCGGAGGCGGGACGCACGCGGGTCAGCACGTAGCGGCCACGCCGCTCCGGCGGCGTGGCCGCCACCACGGGACTGCGACGGAGCGCGGCCAGCACGCGCCCGGACTCGCCCGCCGGAGCCACCACCTGCAGCTCGGCCGCCGCACCGGCTCCGAAGGCAGCCTGCAGTTGCTGGGCACCGGCTCGTGCGCTCGCGTCGGCCGGAAGGACCCCGATCGTCGGCATCGCTGTGCGCAGGCCGAGCCCCGTCACGGCGAGCGGGACGAGCACGGCGAGCGCGAGTCCTCCGAGCACCAGCGGACGGCGCCAGATCAGCCGTCCCCAGCGCGCAAATGCCTCGCTGCGGTGCTGCACGGCGCCCGCCCAGGGCAGCGCGAGGCGGTTGATGCGCGGGCCGAGGTGGGCGAGCAGTGCCGGCAGCAGGGTCAGCGAAGCAGCGAGTACGAACCCTACGGCGAGCAGGATCCCGAGCGCGCTCGTGCGGAAGGGCTGGCTCGGCACGATCATGACGGTGGCCAGCGACGCCAGCACGGCCGCGCCGCTGACGAGCACGGCTTTGCCCGCGCTGTCCATCGTCTCGGCGACGGCGTCATTCGGGGGCCGGCCCGCTCGCAAGGCTGCCCGGAAGCGAACCACGACGAAGAGCGCGTAGTCGATCCCCACCGCGAGCGCGAACATCAGCGCGAAGTTCATTGCCCAGATGGTGATGCCGGTGACCTGCGTCCCGATCCAGAGCGCGCCGGCGGTGGCGACGAGACCCAGGATCGCGAGGATGAGTGGTATCCCGGCGGCGACGAGCGAGCCGAAGGCGATGGCGAGCACGGCCAGGGTGGCCGGCCACGACATCACCTCGGAGCGCAGCATCGCGGCCTTGTTCTGCTCGTTGAACTCCGACCACAGGCCCGCGGAGCCGGTGAGCGATACCTCGATGCCCGGTCCGGCGGCCGCCCGCAGTCGGCCGCGCAGGCGACTCGCCGCCCGCACCATCTCCGCAATGCCGGCGGTCGCGCCGCCGCGCACGATGACCACTCGTCGGTTCGGCGCGATCGACTCGCCGCCCCTGGGGAGGCGCACGACTCCGACTGCGGGGTCGCGCCGCAGCAGGGCGGCCACTCGGCCCACCGTTGCCCGGAAGGCCGGGCTGGTGCTATGGCGCGTCTGCGAGCTGACGACCACGAGGAGCGCATAGCTGCCCTGCCCGTCGAAGCGCCGGTCGATCAGTTGGCGGGCATGCACGGACTCCGAGCCGTCAGCCTGCCAGCCGCCGCCGGAGAGCGCGTGCTCGGCGCGCGGAGCGAGCGCGCCGAGGCACAGCGCAACGGCGACCCAGGCGAGCACGACCGCGCGGCGGTGGACGGCTGCCCAGCGGCCGAGACGACCGAGCCGGCCGACAGATCGGTCAGATGATGTGTTGCCGGACGTGGTCACTTTGGCCTCCTAGATAGCACGACCGTTCGTTCTCGAAGGCGATAGTACGATCGTTCGTGCTATCTTGTCAACTGTGACGTCGACCACACCCCAAGTCGAGACGTCGGGTGAGCGCCGGAAACGCTCCGATGGCCAGCGCAGTAGGCGCGCCATCCTCGACGCGGCCGCCCGCCTTGCAACCGTGGAGGGCATCGACGGGCTGTCGATCGGCGGCCTCGCCAAGGCCATCGGCATGAGCAAGAGCGGCCTCTACGCCCACTTCGGTTCGAAGGAGGAGCTTCAGCTCGCGACCATCGCCGCCGCCCAGGAGATCTTCGACTCCGACGTCGTCAACCCCGCCCTCGAGGCCGGCGATGGCCTTTCCCGCGTGGAGGCGCTCTGCGAGCGCTTCCTCTCGCACGTCGAGCGCGGCGTGTTCCCCGGTGGCTGCTTCTTCGCCTCCGTTGGGGCCGAGCTCGACACGCGGCCGGGTCCGGTACGCGACCGCATCGCCGCCGTCCAGTCCAACTGGGCGGAGCTCGTTGCCTCAGGCCTACTCGCGGCCCAGGGCAGGGGCGAACTCGACCCCCACGTCGGCATCGATCAGCTCACCTTCGAGCTCAACGCGATGCTCGCCCACGCCAACACGGTGTTCGTGCTCTACGGGGATCGCAAGGCGTTCGACCTGGCTCGCCGCGCGATCCGCGACCGCCTCGAGCGCGCCGCGCGCACCCCGGACGCCGGCTAGCGCCAGCCCCTCGCCCACGGTCCCGCCGCACGGCCTTCAGAGGCGCGACGCAACGTCAGGCCAGTCCCGCAGGCTGTGGGCCTACCATGGCACGCAGGTGAAGCAGGAGATCCGCTTCTGCAGCGCGCCCGATGGCGCGCGGCTCGCATATGCCACGCACGGGTCCGGCCCTGCGCTCGTGAAGGCGGGCAACTGGCTGACGCACCTCGAGTACGACTGGGAGAGCCCGATCTGGCGGCATTGGCTGCGCGACCTCGGGGCCACGAACACGATGATCCGCTACGACGACCGGGGCTGCGGCCTGTCCCAGCGCGACCTGCCCGCTACCCCGACGCTCGAGACCTTCGTCGGCGACCTCGAGGCCGTCATCGATGCCGCCGCGCCCGACCGCTTCGCACTCCTATCAATCTCCGGCGGGGCGACGGCGGCCGTGACCTACGCGACGCGGCACCCGGAGCGGCTCAGCCACCTGGTCATCTACGGCGGCTATGCGCGTGGGCGCCTCCGGCGGGACGAGCTTCAGCGCCAGCAGTCCGAGGCGGTGATCTCGCTGATTCGGCTCGGCTGGGGCCAGGACGTTCCGGCGCTGCGTCGCCTCTTCATGTCGATGTGGGCGCCAGGGGCGAGCCAGGACCAGCTGCGCTGGTGGGAGGACCTCCAGCGTGAGACCACCACAGGTGAGAACGCGGCGAGGCTTGTGAACGCGCGGGCGCAGCTCGATGTCTCCGATGTAGCGCGCAGGGTCTCGACGCCGACGCTGGTCCTGCACGCGCGCGACGACGGCAGCGTCCCCTTCGAGGAGGGGCGACGGCTCGCCTCGCTGATCCCGAACGCGCGGCTGGTGACGCTCGAGAGCGCGAACCACATTCTCCAAGAGAGCGAGCCGGCCTGGGCCAAGTTCCTTTCCGAGGTGCGTGCGTTCCTGGGCACGGACGAACCGCAGCCGGCGACCGAGCTCGAGGGGCTGAGTGAGCGCGAGCGGGAGGTGCTCGAGCTGGTGGCGGACGGACTCAGCAATGAGGAGATCGCCGAGCGGCTGGTGCTCAGCGTCCGTACCGTCGAGCGCCACCTTTCGAACATCTACGCGAAGCTCCGGGTCTCGGGGAAGGCAGCTCGCGCGGCGGCGGCCGCCCGCTTCTCGCGTACGTGAATCCCGCCACCACGTAGCCCGCAAGTTGGGTGGTGGCGCCGATGCCGAGGCGGCGTGCCCGGCCTAACTTTCGGGCCATGCTCATGAAGGAGGCTCGGATGGACTCGACGCGCTGGTCGGCATCGCCAGGCAATGTTGGATTCGTCTGCCTGTTCGCGGCACAAGCGGGCCTGCTGACGCTGAGCCCGATTCTGCCGAGCGTGGCACGCGACTTCGGCGTCTCGACGGCCGCCGCCGGCCAGCTGCGAACGCTGGCCGGGCTCTCCGGCGCCGTCGCCGCGGTCGCGGTCGTGCTCGTCGGCCGGCGAGTCGGACTTCGGAGGCTGCTGCTGGCCGGGAATGGGCTCCTCGCCCTCGGCTCCGCGGCCAGCGCGGCCGCTCCCAGCCTGATCGCGCTCGCCACGGCCCAGGTGGCGGTCGGCGCGGCCACGGGGCTGCTGATCTCGGGTGGCCTCGCCGCCGCGGCCGCCTGGGCGCCTTCGGAGCGCCGGGCCGGGACGCTGGCGTGGGCCTCGCTCGGGCAGCCGACGTCCTGGGTCGCCGGCATGCCACTCATCGGGGTGTCTGCGGATCTCGGCTGGCGCTACGCCTGGCTGGGGGTCCCGCTCGCGGCCGCAGTGGCTGGGCTCGCGGCGGTCGGCTCCCGGCCTCGCGATCAGCGGGCCAGCGCGTCCACAGGGCGCGCCTACTCGCTCCGCTGGGACGCGAAGCTCGTCGGCTGGACGGTCGGGGAGCTGCTCAGCTACGCAGGCTGGGGTGGGACGCTCGTGTACGCAGGCTCGCTCCTGGTCGAGTCCTACGACACGGCCCCCGGCACGGTTGGCCTGGTGCTGGGTGCGGCGGCGATCGCCGCCTTCCCCGGCAACTTTCTGGCCCGCCGCTGGCTGGCCGGCTCCGCGCGCGGGCTGCTGGTCGTCCTGGGGGTCACCGCGGCAGCGATCACGGCCGTCTTCGGCATCGTGCGACCGGGACTCGGCGTGAGCACGGCGATCTTCACCTTCCTGGTGCTTGTCGCCTGCACCCGCACGGTCGCGGGCACCACGTTCGCGCTCTTCGTGACCCCCGAACGGAGGCTCGCCGTAATGGGCCTGAGAGCCTCGACGGCTCAGCTCGGCTACCTCCTGGGAGCGAGCGCCGGCGGCGCGGCCCTGGCGGCCGGCGGCTATCCCGTTCTCAGCCTCACTCTCGCTGGCTTGTTCGCGCTGGGGGCCGCTCCCCACATAGGCGCCCTACTCGCCGAACGCGCCGCGCTCCGGCCCTCAAAGGCAGCACTCGAGATGGGCGCGGGCTGAGCCTCAATCCGGGTACTCGTCCTTGCGGTAGTTGAGCGGCTCGTCTGGTTGGGGCCTCGGCGTCCGGTCGAGCAGAGAGTTGAAATACGGGGCGACGAACGGGTCCGGTGCCGTGACCGTGTACGTGTGGTAGACGGTGCCGTTCTCGCGGGCGAACGCGATGTAGCCGGGCGCCTCGCGCAGCCCGTCCTTGAGCTCGGCACCGACCTGCTTCGACCAGAACTGCAGCCATGCCGGCGGGTGGTCGACCATCTCCTTGACCTCGGGGATCTGCTCGGCCTGGTCCTCGGTGAGCGCAAGCCCGAAGTCGAACGGGAAATCGGTTCCGTAGGTCGACACGTACGGGAACTGCCAGCCCATCCGCTCCTTGTAGGCGACAAGCCGATCGATCGGCGCTCGCGAGAGGCAGATCACGGTCAGGTCGCGCTTGCTCAGGTGAAGCAGTGTTCCCTCGAACCCGTCGGCGAGGTTCGTGCACCCGGGGCAGGCACCGTTCTCGTAGTCGGGCCCGAACATGATGTTGTAGGCGAGCAGCTGCGAGCGACCGTCGAACAGCTCGGCGAGCGTCTTCTTCCCGCCCTCGGTCTCGAACTCATATTCCTTCTCCACCGGGACCCACGGAAGCTCGCGCCGCCTGCGCTTGATCTCCTCGTTGCGGTCGGCCTGCTCAGCCTCGAGCTGGGAAAGCTCGTCGCGAGCAGCCTGCCACTCCTCAGAGGTTCCGATCTTGTGCTCGGGCATCTCATCTCCTCCCCCCCGGGCTCAACGGTTCGACCGACCCGAATCGGCGTAGTTAGTAGCTATGGGATCACAAGATGAGACCGCCCCGCCCGGCGAACGTCATCGCCCGGGTGCGGATTCGCTAGGCGAAGACGAACAAGACCCGGAAAGTGCTTCTCCTGTCCGCGTCGAAGCACAGATCGCACCCTGCAACTCGCACGATCGGCCGCTACCGTGACGGTCGGATCGAGCGTGCAGATGGGTGCCGCTGACACCCGCGGGCTAGAGCAACGACGATGGGAGGTTCCGATGCGGGTTTCCCGATACCGACCCACAGTGATGTTGATCAACGTGGCGGTGGTGGCGCTCGCCATCGGCGCCTGCGGAGGCAGCTCGCCAAAGGTGGGCGACTGTATCGATGCTCAGAAGCACGTTGTCAGCTGCAGCTCGGCCAGCGCGACCCAGAAGCTCGTCAGCGATCAGAGCAAACCGAACGCGATCGCCTGCGTGCAGATCGGTAGCAAGCCGCAGGTTGAAGTGAAGGTTGACAACCATCGCTTCTGTACGGAGAGCAAGTAGGTACGCCCGCGCAGCCGGTGGTCACGCTGCCTCCGCGATGTCGCACGAGTGCCGAGGCACCTGAGCCGCATTGCTCAAGCCGGATGGTCCAGTTCAGTTGCCGACCGACGGGACGTCCGGTCCGATACCGGTGGCGCTGCGTGTAACCGCCAGGTGGACCCGGTGGACTTAGCTGTCCGTGGTGTGGCGGCAACGCGGCGGTAGGGTTGGCGGGTAGGTAGGGCGGGCTGCCTGGCTCCCGAGACCAGGTACGCGACGACAGGCGACGTCAACGTGGCCTACGGCAGGTTGATGGCAGACCAGATCCCGGTGCCCCTAGGTGTGCGATCGGCCCCCATTGCACCTGCAGCTGACCTTCGACTGTTGCAGTGCCAGTGAAGGGGTTGCAAGGTCATGGCCGATTCCGCGGTCACCTTGAAGTGATGCAACGATCTTGAGCGCGTGAGTCTCCGGCACCGGACGACGGAACGGTGGATGGGCTAGCGTCAGGGAATGTCGGCGGGGACTGATCGCGAGCCTCAGCCACGCGATGTCTCATCCGAGCCATGCCTCGCCGTTGCGTAGTGCGTCGTCAGCCGGAGAGTTGTTGAGGATCTCTTCAAGTGCGGCAATGATCCGGCCAACGTCCTGGCGAGTCCGACGGAAGTTAGCGGGCACGTAGACCATCCCGTAGTGGCCACCGCCGGCGATGATCAGCTCTGCCGCGCGCGGCCGATAATCACGCAAGTTGTTTGTCACAACCGCGCGGCGCTCGCTGACCGCGACCGCAATTACCTCATCGTCAGAGAGCTGGATCCACTCGTCGCGTTCTTTGACTGCGACGACATCGTGGCCCCGATCCCTGAGGCCCTCGGCTATGTCGGGGGAAAGGTGCTCGTCGAGCAGAAGCTTCACTTGGAGAGCGCCCGGCGGCCCGCGAGCCACGCCTCACGAGCGTCCGTTGCCTCCTGCTCGTTGGCCTCGATCCATGCGTCTATTTCGCCGGGGAAGGCCCCGTAGTAGGTGACGGCAGCGTCGACAACGTGGCTGGGGATGTGCAGGTAGGCGGACGCCTCAGCGACATCACCGTCGTTGTCGCGCACCGTGTCGATGACCTCCCACACGTCGAGGCCCGTTCCCAGCAACGCCGCGCGCCGGCCCGCCGGGCCGTCGACGAAACGGACCAGGGGATGCTCGTCCTGGCGCAGCCCTTCCTCGACGTAGCGCTGAGCGAGACTGCGCGGCGGCAGATGCGCGCGATCAGAGCGCCTAGCGAGGCGCTGGAGGGTCATTTCATGAAGGCGAAGGCTGAACGGCTTGGTCATAGATGCATGGTAGCGCACTGTAGTGCAGCGTGCTACCAAGAGCCGCCCAAGAGCTGATCGCGCGAGGCCGACTGCCGAACGAAGTGCCGATGAAGGGGTCGGCCTGGCAGTCGATGGTCGAAGTCGAGCGTTAGGATCCGCCCTCACGACCGGCGGGCGCAGTGAGAGCGTGCGATGGATCACGCCGCAAACGGCAAAGACACCAAGACGCAGGTGCTGATCAGCGGAGCCGGGCCGACCGGCCTGCTGCTGGCGGCCGAGTTGCAGCGCCGCGGCGTCGACTGCCTGCTCATCGACGAGCTCGATTCCCCGCGGGGGTGGGACCGTGCCACGGTGATCCATCCGCGCTCGATGGAGATCTTCGAGGCGCTCGGCCTCGCCAAGCAGTTCCTCGACGCGGGCGTGAGGACGAGGGCGGCGCGGTTTCAGTCCGACGGCGAGGTACTCGGCGAGCTCGATCTCGAGCTCGCCGACAGCCGCTACGGCTTCGACCTCGGTCTCTCGGAGGAGGTCACCGAGCGACTGCTGACCGGCTACCTCGAGTCCGTCGCCGGGTCCGTCACGCGCTCCACGCGGCTGGCCGGATTCGTCCAGCGTGCGGAGGGTGTCACCGCCAACCTCCAGCGCGACGGTGCGAGCTTCGAGGTCGAGGCCGAGTGGCTGGTCGGCTGCGACGGGCTCCACAGCGTCGTTCGCGAGCAGAGTGGGATCGAGTTCCCCGGCAGCGACGTCGAGGCACCCTGGGCGGTGTTCGACGCCACCATCGCGGGCTGGGACCGGGAGTTCGACGTTGCCGCGGCCTTCCTGGAGACGCCCACGGTGATCCTGACGCCGCTGCCGGGTCGGCGCTGGCGTGTCTACATGCGCCCGACGGCCGACGAGGATGATCTGGTCGCCGAGGCGAGCAAGGTGCTCCACCGTTACGTGCCCGACGCCGAGTTCACGGAGATCGAGAACCCGACCCGTTTTCGCTGCCACGCCCGTGTGGCGCGGACCTACCGGTCGGGCCGCGTGTTGTTGGCCGGGGATGCCGCCCATGTCTGCTCGCCCGCCGAGGGGCACGGGATGAACACGGGCCTTCAGGACGCTTTCAACCTTGGCTGGAAGCTGGCGCTGGTCTGTCGCGGAGCGGCGGGCGAGAGCCTGCTCGACACCTATGAGACGGAACGCCGCCCGGTCGCCGAGCGGATCGTCGCCTCAGGGGTCGATGCCGAGGCGGGTCAGGCGCTCACCGACGCGGCGGCACGAGCGGAGCGCGACGCCGGCGTGCGGCTGATGTTCGGCGATCCAGAGACCTCCCATCACGAGGCGGCCGCCGCGGCAGAGCTCGATCGCTCCTACGCAGGCTCACCGATCGTCAGCGGCGAGTCGTCGGAGGGACTCGCCGCGGGGAGACTTCTGCCCGACACCGCGCCGGTCGACCATCCGGCGACCGGGTCAGCTCCCCTGTATCAGCTTGCCCATCGCCCAGGGCACACCGTGATGGTCGTCGGCGGCCCCGCTGCGGATCCCGGCGCGGTCGCCGAGCTGGTCGAGGGGCTCGAGGCCACACATGGCGGTTCGTCGACGGTCGAGGCTGTCTTCGGATTCAGCACGCGGCCCGATGGGGACCCGCTCGGCCGGATCGAGGAGGAGGTCGCCGAGCGACTCGGGATCGATGGCGTGACGGTGCTCGCGATCCGGCCCGACCGCTACGTCGGCCTGCGCCACGACGGCACCGAGTCGGAAGCAGTTGAGCGCTACTTCGAGTCGCTCACCGGCTGAGCCCTCTCGCCCCAAGTCGACCGGTCGGAACCCGCGTCCTGCTCGCGGGTTGTGAGCAGCTGGGCAAGCGGGATGCCGCCGCGCAACGGACACGAGGCGACACGCCCACTAGTTCATGCCCGTTGAAACCGACGCCCGGACTCGAACCGGGGACCCTTTCATTGCCTCTGATCTCATCAGCCCTACGATGCACGGCAGGCATCGCTCGCAGTCGTAGGCAGCCGACATGCCGTCAATGTCACTCCGCTGCGCCGCGCGCCCGCTCGAGCTCGGCGATGTCCAAGCGGTCTTGGTCGCGGCCCGCGGCGAGCTTCATTGCGATCAGGTCATCGAGTCCGGCGAACAGCGGCGCCCGGTCGAGGCCCGGGAGCTCGTGAGCAACCGCCCCGCGGTGTAGTTCGTCGTAGCTCTTCACTCCTGCGACGTCCTGCATCACGTCGAGGCGCCCGAGTGCGGTGCGAAGGGCCCAGTTGCCACCGCGGGAGAGGCCGTCGACGTCGGGCTCGATACCGAGCTCGTCCGGGTCAAAGTCCTCGGCCAGCATCACCGTCGCTTCGAGCTCCTTCAGCGCGCCGGCCAGCCGGGCGAGGTTTTCGGTGCCGGGCGCCGGGATGATGTCGATGTCCTTGGTGCCGCGGACCACGCCGTGCGCGGCGAGCGAGAACCCGCCGATCACCACAAACTCGACGCCATGCTCCAGCAGCGCGCCGAGCAGATCGAGCGGGCGCAGCGGCGCTTCGGGCGCGCTCACCTAGCCGGCTTTCTCGCCGCGATCGTGGTGAGCGCCTCGCTTAGCTTCCCGGCCTCGACAACGCGCTGGCCGGCGGTCAAGCGCTCGTAGTCTTCGCGCAGCTCGGCGGTCGAGCGGTTGCCCCGCGGCCCCGCTTTCGAATCGATTCCGAGGCGCTCGCCCATCGCCGCCAGGAGGTGGGCGAGCGTACCGACGCTCGGGGAGATCTTCCCGCGCTCGATGCGGCTGATCTGCGCCTGGCTGGTGCCGGCGCGACGCGCCAGCGCACGCTGGTCGACCCCGTGGCGGCGACGGGTCTCACGCAGGAGCTGACCGGCCGTCATGCGCTGAATATATCAAATGTGATGTCGAATCTGTTACCTGTTGCACAGCTCCTGGTGGAGGCGATTGACGAGCTGGGGCTCCTGCTCGAGCACGGCGATGGTGCCGGCACGCCGCACCTCGAGGAAGTAGCTCGGGGGGACGCCGAGCCGCTTTGCCAAGCGCTCAATGAGCTCGAGGCTCGGTGCGCCGCCAGCTTCTGCCCGCCGGAACCAAGTCCGGCAGCTCACCCGTAACGTTCCGCACGTCCTCCGGCTCGACGGCCGCGCCAACGCGCCGGCCGATTGGGCCGTCGTCGGCTCCCAGACCGGCACGGGCGCTCACTCAAGTTTGTAGGGTGTAGGCGTGGCAAGGATCCGCCCGCGCCCCAAGGTCGCCCTCGCGCTGAGCACGGCGCTGCTCCTCGCGGCCTCCGGACTCATCGCCGCCGGCACAACCCACGCGGCGCCCGGCGGCATCTACATCGCGCTCGGCGACTCCTACACCTCGGGACCGCTGATCCCCAACCAGCACGGCGACCCGATCGACTGCGGGCGCTCGGACCACAACTATCCCTCGCTCGTCGCGCAGTCACTCGCGCCCGCGACCTTCGTCGACGTGAGCTGCGGCAGCGCCGAGACCAAGGACATGACCGGGCCGCAGACCGGCCTGCCGCTCGGCGGCACCAACCCGCCGCAGTTCAACGCGCTGCGCCCGGACGCGACACTGGTGACGGTCGGGATCGGCGGCAACGACGCGGGGCTCGTCGGCGTCGCCGAGGAGTGCGCGCAGCTCGGCGCGACCCAGCCGACCGGGCACGCCTGCCGCGACCACTACGCGCCCGGCGGGCACGACACTGTGGCGGCGAAGATCGAGGCGACGAAGGCGAAGATCGCGGCGGTGCTCCAGGGGATCCACCAGCGCAGCCCGAATGCCCGCGTGGCGATCGTCGGCTACCCCGACCCCCTGCCCAAGAGCGGCAACTGCTACCCGATGGTGCCGCTGAGCTCCGACGACATCCGCTACCTCGACGAGCTGATCGTCCGCATCAACGCGATGATCGCCGGCCGGGCCGCGACCAACGACGCCGAGTACATCGACACCTACGCCGACAGCGGCGGCCACGACGTCTGCAAGCTCCCGCCGGACCGCTGGTTCGAGGGCCTCGTCCCCACCCAGCCCGCGTTCCCGCTGCATCCCAACGCGCTGGGCGAGGCGAGCATGGGGCGCTCGGCGATCAAGGTGCTGCGCCGGCCGCGGCCAAGCCGGACCGCGCTCAGGGCGCCGGCGCTGTCGCGGCTGCGCGTCTCGCCGCGCAGCGTGCGGATCGGCCGAGCCGCGACGGTCCGGTTCCAGCTCGACCGCGCCGCCTTCGTCACGCTCACCCTGCGTCGCGCGCTGAGCGGGCGCCGCGTCGGGCGGCGCTGCGCCGCGCCGCGCCGCGGCAACCGCCGAGGCCGCCGCTGCACGCGCTACTCCCGCGTCCTCACGAGCGTGATCGTCGCCGGCGCGGCCGGCGCCAACCGCTACGCGCTGACCGCGCGCCGCCTCGGCCGCGTCGCGGGGCCCTATCGCCTCAGCGCGGCGCCGACCGCCGACGGCCGCAACGGCGCCGTGAAGAGCTACGCGTTCCGGCTCAAGCGCGCCACCTAGCCGGCCCTCGTATAGGTCACCTCGAAGTCGAGCTGCCAGGCCGAGCCGTCGTCGGACGTCTCCCACCGGCCCGCGATGGTGTCGCCGTCGTCGCTGAACGTGCGACGAACGGCTCGAGACGCTTCAACGCGGCGTCTCGGGCGGTCTGGTCGTTCTCCATGGTTCCTCCTATCGCCGGCGGCGCACCAGGTCCAGCGGCCTGCCGAGCAGCCGCGCCAGGCGGTAGCGCCGGGTGCGCTTGAACGAGTCGAGCGCGGCCCAGTGATCGCGAATCCGGCCCCGCTCGTCCTCGATGTTCGCGCGCTCCTCCTGCAGCCGGTCGCGCAGCGCCTCGTTCTCGAGGCTCAGCAGCAGGGCGCGGGATTCCGTCGCCCATTGCAGGCGTGTCAGCCGCTCGACCTCCGCGAGCGACGCGTCGGCCGGCGCCCGCGGCGCCAGCCGGCGCAGCAGCGCGACCAGATCGGCGGCGTGCGCGAAGGCGCCGTGGCCGGCCGACACCGTGTGGCGGTTGACCGCGCCCATCTCGACCTCGTAGTCGTCGAGATCGCGGGCCAGGCGCGGCGCCGTCGATGATGGACGGCGTGGCCGACCCGCCGAAGCCGTCCGCCTCCAGGCCCGGATACGAGGCCGCCGTCACCCAACCGTCGCCGCCGCTGTCGCCGATCACGTACGCGGCCCGCCCGCAGGACATCGCCTCGAGGATCGCGCGGCCGTAGCCGAACACCACGTCGGCCTCGCAGATCGCCACCTCGGGATGGTGCGAGACCGTCCCGTGGGCGCCGACCTCGGCGACCGCGACGCCCCGATCGGCGCACGCCCTCACGATCATGTCCCGCTGGTCGCCGCGCACGTAGTTGCCCAGCAGCAGGGCGGTCTTCGGGCCGGTGTTCAGCTTTCCGCGCGGGCTGAACCGGACCAGGTCGAGCGGCTGGCGCAGGCGCACCAAGTCCGTTTCGCTGGCCATCGCCGCGAACCGGTGGGCGATGCGGTCGTTCAGCACGACGATGGCGTTGACGACGTCGGGCACCTGCGGCGGGCGCTGGATGTTCACGTGGATGGTGTGGGCGATGAAGACGCGCGGGGCCGTGGGGTAGCGCTCCGCCATGCGGAGGGCGTGGACGCCGTCCTGCACGAGCACCCCGTCGCAGGTCTCGGGCAGCTGGTCGTCGGCGACGACCCGCAGCCCCCGCTCCCGCGCGATGCCCGCCGCCTCGCCCATCTCGGTCGCGTGCACGGTGACGTGGTGCCCGAGGGCCTGGAGGTGCTCGGCCGTCGTGACCGCGTAGGTCTCGCTGCCGCCGACGGCGCCCATGCGGAACGCGCTGAGGACGAGCTTCACGGCAGGATCGTAAGCCTGCCGGCGCGCGGCGCGCCGCTAGGCTCCCGTCATGGCGCGGCCGCGCCCTGTGCTGCGGATCTGCTCGCTGTACCCCGATCGCCTCAACGTCTACGGGGACCGCGGAAACCTGATGGTGCTCGCGCGGCGCTGCGCGTGGCGTGGCATCGGCATCGAGCTCCAGGCGGCCGACGTCGGCGACGCGATCGATCCCGACGCCCACGACCTCCTCTACATCGGCGGCGGGCAGGACCGCGACCAGCGCGTGGCCGGACTCGATCTCGTGGAGACCAAGGGCGAGGGCATCCACGACGCCGCCGCGCGCGGCGCGGTGGTCCTCGGGATCTGCGGCGGCTACCAGATGCTCGGCACGTCCTACGAGGTGGACGGCCGGCGCCTGGCGGGCGTCGGGCTCGTCGACGCCCGGACCGAGCGGCCGCCCGGCCCGAGGCTCATCGGGCCCGTGTCGGTCGAGGTCGAGCTCGACGGCGCGCGGCGGGTGCTGGCGGGCTTCGAGAACCACGGCGGGCGCACGTACCTCGGACCGCTGGAGCGCCCGCTCGGTCGCGTGCTGCACGGCCACGGCAGCAACGGGCGCGACGGCGGGGAGGGCGTGCGCCGCGGCAACGTCGTCGGCACCTACCTGCACGGGCCGCTGCTCGCCAAGAACGCCTGGTTCGCCGACTGGCTGATCGCGGCGGCGCTCGGGATCGAGGTCGGCGAGCTTCCACCGCTGCGGGACGCCGGTGAGGATGCGGCGCATCGGTCCGGCGTCCGCGCGGCGGGCGCGCCGGCGGCGGTCGCCCCTCGCGGCCTCTACGAGGAGGTGTGGCTGCAGGCGCGGCTCGGCGACAACCTCGACGCGGTCTACCGCTTCGACGAGCACCCGTTCGCGCCGCGCGCCTTCCTGCCGGCATCCGCCGAGCGCCGCCTGTCCTACACCAAGCTGGACGTGGCCCGAGCCGCGGGCCGCGTGAGCCGCGCCGGCCGGCGCGGCGCCGGGACCGCGGCGCCCGGTCGCCTGCTCCTGCGCATGGTCCCGGACGCCATCGGCCGTCTGACCGACCGGCTGCCGCAGGGTTCGATCCTGGTCGGCGGCACGAACGGGAAGACGACCACCGCACGGATGCTCGTCGCGATGCTGCGCGCGGGCGGGCGCACGATCGTGCACAACCATGCGGGCGCGAACACGCACTGGGGCGTCGCGACGGCGCTGGTCGACCAGGCGGGCGAGCAGGGCGTCTTCGAGCTCGACGAGGCCTGGCTTCCGCTGATCGCCGCGCAGGTTCGCCCGCGCCTGCTCGTGCTGTGCAACCTGTCCCGCGATCGTCTCGACTCCTACGGCGAGGTCGAGCGCATCCACACGCTGTGGCGCGGCCTGGTGAGCGCCCATCCGCAGGCCCGGCTGGTCGTCAACGCCGACGACCCGCGGCTGGTCGCGCTCGCCCGCGCCCGCGGCGCCGAGGCGGGAGCGGGGGTCACGCACTTCGGGATCGACGACCGGTCGGTGGCGCGCGCCGAGCCCCAGCATCCGCGCGACGGCCGGACCTGCCCGAGTTGCGGCGCCGAACAGTCCTACGCCCGGGCGTTCGTCGGCCATCTCGGGCACTTCGCCTGTGCCGCATGCGGCGCACGGCGCCCGCGGCCCGAGGTCGCGGCCACGACGGTGCGCGTCGAGGGGACGGCCGGCTCGCAGGTGTCGGTGCGCACGCCGGCGGGGCCGTTCGAGGTGCACGTCGGATTGCCCGGGCTCCACAACGTCTACAACGCGCTGGCGGCGATCGCAGCCGCCGTGCACCTCGGCGTGGCCCCGGCCGCGCTCGGCGAGGGGCTCGACGCGATGGAGATCCCGTTCGGCCGCGCCGAGACCGTCGTGGTCGGGGACACCGCCGTCCAGGTCTCGCTGATGAAGAACCCGGTCGGGGCCAACGCGATCCTGGACACGCTCGGGCGCGAGCGCCCGCGGCGGCGCATCGATCTGTGGATCGCCCTCAACGACCTCGAACCGGACGGCCGCGACGTCTCGTGGATCTGGGACGTCGACTTCGAGTCGGTCGCCGCACGCGTCCGGCGCGTGACGTGCACCGGCCGGCGGGCGCCCGAGCTCGCGCTGCGACTCAGGTACGCCGGGTGGCCGATCGAGCCGGCGGACGTCGACGAGGACCTCTCGCGTTCCTTCGATCGGGCGGTCGCGCAGGCGCCGGGGTCGCTCGTGGCCCTGCCGACCTACACGGCCCTGCTGCAGCTCGAGGCCGCGCTCGAGGACCGCGGCGCGGCGTCGAGCGAATGGGCGGCGAGCCCGCCCCGGCTGGTCGCGACCTAGCCGCGGAGCCATGGGTCGACCGCAGCTGACAATCGCGCCACCCGCCCCGTCGCCCGTGCGCCCGGCGCCGCCGCCCGGCCCCTACCTCGTGGCCGGCCTGGGCCGCGCGGGCCAGGCCGCCGTCGGCGCGCTCTCGCGGCTCGCGGGCCCGGGCGCCGTCGTCGCCTGGGAGCGCTCCGTCACGCTGCAGTCGCGGCGGCTTGCCCGGACGCTGCGCGCCCGCGGCGTCGACGTCCACCTGGGCCCGGAGCTGCCGCTGATTGCCGAGCCGGGGCCGGCCAGGACCATGATCCGGAGCCCGGGGATCAGCTTCCGCAGCCGGCCGGTCCGCGAGGCGCGTGAGCACGCGCTCGAGGTGATCGACGAGCTGGAGCTGGGCTGGCGGCTGAGCCGCGCGCCGATCCTCGCGGTCACCGGGACCAACGGCAAGTCGACGGTGGCGGGCTTGGCCACGTCCCTGCTGGCGGCGAGTGGGCACCGCGTGCGGCTGGCCGGGAACACCGAGTTCGGCGAGCCGCTCTCGACCGTGGCGGCGGAGCCGCTGGACTGG
The DNA here is from genome assembly GCA_963725645.1 of uncultured Actinomycetes bacterium. Taxonomy (GTDB): domain Bacteria; phylum Actinomycetota; class Thermoleophilia; order Solirubrobacterales; family Solirubrobacteraceae; genus JALYZC01. The sequence continues at coordinate 136,032 of CAVRZD010000006.1, read as the reverse complement.
ATCGTGTGCGAGGTCTCGAGCTACCAGCTGGAGGCCTGCCCGTCGCTCCTGCCCGATCTCGCCGTCTTCACGAACCTGACGCACGAGCACCTGCACCGGCACCGCACCATGCGGCGCTACGGCGAGATGAAGCGCCGGATGTTCGTGCGCGGCGATGCCGCCGTCCCGCGAGCGATCGTCGACGTGGACGATCGCTTCGGCCGCCAGCTGGCGATGGACGTGGAGGCGCGTGGCGGGGCCGCTGTCCGCGTCGGGTTCTCGGCCGATGCCGACTACCGGATCCTGTCGGCGGCGTGGGATCTGCACCGGGCTTCGCTCCGGGTCGAGACGCCGCGCGGCGAGGTCGAGCTCGCGACGCGCCTGCCCGGGAAGCACAACGCCCGCAACGTCGCGGCGGCGCTCGCGATCGCCGACGCGTTGGCGATCGAGCCCGCCGTCGCCGCCCGGACCGTGGCGGTGGATCCGGGGACGCCCGGGCGCTTCGAGCACGTCGACGAGGGCCAGCGCTTCGCCGCGATCGTGGACTTCGCCCACACCCCCGACGGCGTCGGGCAGTTCCTGGACGCGGTCCGCGCGGGGATGAGCCCCGACGGGCGCCTGCGCGCCGTCTACGGGGTGGCCGGACGCTCCTCCAGCGCCAAGATGCGAGGCATCGGCCGAGTGCTCCGGACCCGCTCGGACCACCTGGTCCTGACCACGTCGGGATACCGCGGCGACCCGGCGGTTCCAGCGCTGCAGTACCACCTGCGAGGCGCGCGAGCCGCCGCGGGAGCGCAGCTCGAGGTCGTGCTGGACCGGCGCCGCGCGATGGAGCGGGCGCTGCGGGCGGCCACGCCCGGCGACGCCGTGGTCGTGCTGGGACGCGGCGCGCTGACCGAGATGACACCGGACCCCAAGGGCGTGCCGCGCCCGTTCGACGACCGCGTGGTGATGCGCGAGATCCTGCGCGCGCTGTAACCGGCCGGGAGTGCGCTCAGCGCCCGCGCACGGCCGGCAGCGCGTAGCGCGACGGCTTCGTCGGGACCACCGGCTCGTCGATCTGGTTGATGCGGTCGATGAGCTTCACCCACTGGGCCGGCTTGAGCGCGCTCGAGTACTGCGCGGCGAGCTTGGCGCTGTCGCCGAACATCGGCTGGAAGCCGACGTGGATGTGATCCGCGTGGTCACCCTGCGCCCACGCGTAGGACACGCCCGGGTAGCTCATGAGCGAGATCAGCTGGTTGGGCTGCATCGAGCCCTGCAGGGTCATGATCCGGCGCTCGGTGATGTCCGTGATCGAGCCCGGCCCCTGGTGGCCGACGATCGGAATGCCGTTGACCATCGCGATGTCGGCGGCGTCGCCATAGGTGTGCTCGGACACCATGCCGCCGCCGGCGACGTAGAAGCTGTGCCCGCACTTCAGCGTGGAGACGTACGGGCGCAGGCCGGAGGCGCTGAGGAACTCCAGCAGCGCGAGCACGCGGCGGTCGATGACGTGGGTCTCGATGTCGCGACGCCCGCAGTCGTAGATCTGGATGTGGGGGTCGGAGAGCACCCGCTGCTCGAGCTGGCTCTTGCTCATCAGCAGGATCTGGCCGATCGTCGGGTTCCTCGCGTCCTTGCCCCAGAAGGGGTTCTTTCCCGCGGCGCGGTAGATCGCGGTCGCCTCGAGCAGCTTCCAGCCGTCGAGGATCGGCTTGGGGTCGATCGCCGGAGCGCCGCGACCCGCGGGCCTGACGGCAAAGGTCACGTGCGGCGCGACCTGCGGATCGGTCTGATCGACGCCGCCGAGGATGGTGCCGGCGATCACCTGCGCGCCGGGCTTCAGCGGCTTGAGCACGACGTCCTGGCTGTGGAGCCCGAGCACCTTGCTCACGTAGCTGTCGAAGCTGCCGTACCCCGCGACCGGACCCGCCTGGCCGACGACCTGCTGGTCGCCCCCCGCCGCATACGACGCCGCGCGGGACGGGTGCGCGAACAGCCGGACCTTGACCGGCCGCGCGAAGCCCGCCGTGCCGCCGCCGTGGGCCGACGTCGGCGCGGCGGGGACGCGGGCCTGCCGACCGGCCGACGCCGGCGCCGAGGGACGGGCGTCGGTCGGCGGCGTCGCGACGTCGCTCTTGACCGGGGTGGCCGGCTGCTGTTGCTTGGGCGCCGGATAGGTGGCGGAGATCTTGCCCAGGTGCGAGTACGTGTAGGTGTTGCCGTACACGTCCTGCAGGACCACGTAGCGGCCGAGCTTGTCGTTGGAGCCAACAGCTCGGATCATCCCGTCGTTGACGGCGACCACCGGAGCACCCGCGCGGGAGAAGATGTCGATCGAGCGGCGGGCCGACGTCCCCGCGTCGGCGACGGCGGCGTTCCCCGACTGCACCCGGCTCGTGGCCTTCTTCGAGTTGAGCGCGTCCGCGTAGGTGGCGTTCGCGGCCACCGGGAAGTGTCCCTGCGTCAACCCCGTGAGCGACCCGACGAGGTCGGCCGGCATGCCGCCGATGAGCTTGGCGCGCAGCAGCACGGACTGCACGTACCAGTCGGCGTGGTTGTAGGCGAAGATCGCCTGGTTGATGTGCTTGTTGCCGCCCGCCGCGCGCAGGTAGCGCGCGGCCGCGAAGATCGCGTCGACCGGGTTGAAGGGGTCCCGCTTGCCGTCGCCGTTGGCGTCGACGCCGTACGCGGCCCACGAGGACGGCATGAACTGCATCCACCCCAGCGCCCCCGCGCTGGACACCGACAGGTTGCGGCCGTAGTCGGTCTCGATCTCGTTGATCGCGGCCAGCACCTGCCAGGGGATCCCGTACTGCGTCCCGGCAGCCTGGTAGATCGGCAGCAGGAACGGCGGGATTCGAAACTTCTCGATGAAGAAGTTCGGCACGCCGAGCGGCGCCGGACCGGGGCTGGCGAGCGAGAAGGTCGGGTTCTGCGGCGTCGGGCTCCCGTCCGGGTTGGTGAACAGGTCCGAGGAGGGCGACCCGCCTCCGTGCGGTGCGGCGCCGCCGCGCGACCCGCCCTTCGGCCGCGACGCCGGCTGCTCCGACCCCCGCACCGGAGAACCGGACGAGCCGCGCCGGGTCCCCCCCTGCCCGGTCTGTGTGGACGGCGCCGGCGCGGCCGGGCTCGAGGTCGACGGCGGTTGAGAGCCGCCGGACGGCGGTGACGAGGGCGGCGGCGACGGGGTCACCGGCGTCGAGGGCACCGGAACGGGCGGCGTTGGAATCGGAAGGTTCGGCACCGAGACAGTCGGCGTCGTGACCGGCCCGACGGTCAGCGCCGGCGCCGGGCTCGTCCCGGGTGTGAACGCGGTCGCGAGTCCGGCGGCGCCAACGAGCGCCGCAATCAACTTGCGCCTCATGATCCGTCGCCGACGGAGACGGTTGCGAGCGATTCCCTGCGCATCGATCCTCCCCTAGCTCCTCCCAGCGGAAATCCTGCAGAGGTTCCTCGAGAAATGCGCCGGTTCGACTTCGCGCTCACGCTCTACTTGTTAGCGTTGCGACCCTCCGATTTTCGGGTCGGGCCAGCAGTTCCAGGAGCCGATCGCGTCAGGGAACGGTAGGCCGGCATCAGCGGGTTCATCGGTCTCGGCAGTTCCTGACCCAGAGCCGCACGCAGGAACGAGGGCGGGCGGGGCGCGATCGCGTCCCGCCCGTCGCCGTTGTGACACGCCGCCAACGCAAACGGCCGAATTTGCGGGTTTCAGAGTTAGGGATTTGCCTGGAACGGCCGATGAGACGGATGTGGCCGCGGTCCCAGGTCCAGACCCCGTCCGAAGCTCTCCGGGCGCCTCCGACGGCGGCCGCGTAATGGCGCGCGCCGCCGGGCTGCTGTTCCTCTGCGGAGCGACAGTCGGCGCGATCTCGGTCCTGCTCCCCCACGCCGCCGGCGCCGACGACGTCGGGCTGTGGAGCAACATCGCGATCGCCTACGTCGGCGCGGCCGGCCTGCTGCTCTGGGGCCAGCGACTGCCGCGCTGGTGCTTCAGCGTCGCCCTCGCCGCGGGAACGCTGATCATCACCCGCGCCATCTACCTCAGCGACGACCCCGGCACCTACTACGCGACGTGGTACGTGTGGGTGGGGCTGTACTCGTTCTTCTTCTTCAGCCGCGCACAGGCCGCGGCGCACATCTCGCTGATCGCCCTCTGCTACGCCGCGGTCCTGATCAACAATCCCGGCGACAGCGGGACCGCCCGCTGGGTCACGACGGTCACGACGCTGATCGTGGCCGGCGTGTTCATCTCGGTCCTCGTGCGCCGGGTCCGCCAGCAGGCCGCGGACTCCGCGCGGGACGCCGCCAACCTGGGCGCCGTCGCGCAGGTGGCGCACCGCCTCTCGGGCGAGACCGACGTCGACGCCACCCGGCGCGCGATCTGCGAGGCGGCGCGCTCGATCGCCGAGGGCAGCAGCGCGGCGCTGTGGGAGCCGACCGCCGAGAGCAGCGGCCTCGCGGTGACGGCGAGCGTCGGCGGCCGGCCCGAGGTGGACCTCGTGCATTTCGTCGCCGGCCGGTCGGGCCCGACGAAGGCGTTCTCCTCCGGCGAATCCGTCTTCGTCGCCGACGTCGACGCCGCTCCCGACATGGCGCGCAGCGCGGCCGATCCGGCCACCCGCTCGTGTCTGTGGGAGCCGGTGCTGCGCAACGACGAGCCGACGGCGGTCCTGGCCATCGGATGGACACGGAAGGTCGGGGCCCTGTCCGAGAGCGTCGCCGCCGTGCTGGCGCTGCTCGCCGGCGAGGCCGGCGCGGCGATGGAGCGCGCGCACCTGCTGTCGCGCCTCGAGGCGGTCGCGCGCACCGACGACCTCACCGGCCTGCGCAACCGCCGGGCGTGGGAGGAAGAGCTGCCACGCGAGCTGGCGCGCGCCGAGCGCGACGGCGGCCCGCTGTCGGTCGCGATGCTCGACCTGGACCACTTCAAGCGCTTCAACGACGACCGCGGGCACCAGGCCGGCGATCGGCTGCTCAAGCAGGCCGCGTCCGCCTGGGCGGGCCGGCTGCGGGTCATCGACGTGATCGCGCGCTACGGCGGCGAGGAGTTCGCGCTCGCGCTCCCCGGCTGCGGCCTCGAGGACGCCCTGGCGCTCGTGGAGAGCCTGCGCTCGGCGACGCCCGGCGGCCAGACCTGCTCGGCCGGCGTGGCGAGCTGGGACGGCAGCGAAGGGCCCGAGGAGCTGCTGGGACGCGCCGACCGCGCGCTGTACTCGGCCAAGCACGCCGGCCGCGACCGCACGGTCGGCGCCTCGGCTACGCCGGCCGGCGCCTAGCCGCCGGCGCCAGCGCCGGGTTCTCCCAGCCCGCGTCGGGCGGGTTGGGGTTGGTGCCCGGGGGCACGATCTCGTCGATGCGGTCGAGCACCTCCTCGGAGAGCTCGACCTCCTCGGCGCCGAGCTGGCTCTCGAGCTGCTCCATCGTGCGCGGGCCGATGATCGCGGCGGTGATCGCGGGATGGCGAATGACGAAGGCCAGGGCGAGGTGGATCAGCGAGACCCCCGCCTGCTCGGCGAGCTGCGCGAGCTGCTCGGCGGCCTCCAGCTTGAGCTGGTTGCCCGGCAGCGACATGTCGTAGCGGTGCGGCACGAGCGCCGCGCGGCGGCTGGTCGGCAGCTCCTGGTCCTTGCGATAGCGGCCGGTGAGCCAGCCTCCCGCCAGCGGGCTCCAGGGGATCACGCCCATCCCGTGGCGCTCGCAGGTCGGAAGCACGTCGGCCTCGATCCCGCGCACGAGGATCGAATACGGCGGCTGCTCGCAGACGAAGCGCTCCCGTCCGCGCCGCTCGGCCACCCACTGGGCCTCGACGATGGTGGACGCGGGGAACGTGGAGGAGCCGAAGTAGCGGATCTTCCCGGCGCGCACGAGGTCCGTCAGCGCGCCGAGCGTCTCGTCGAGATCGGTGTCCGGCTCGAGGCGGTGGATCTGGTAGAGGTCGATCCAGTCGGTGCCCAGCCGCCGCAGGCTGTTGTCGACCTCCTGCATGATCCAGCGCCGCGAGTTGCCGAACTCGTTGGGGTCGTCGCCCATCGTCCCGTGGACCTTGGTGGCGAGCACGACGTGGTCGCGCTTTCCACCCGCCAGCGCCTTGCCGACGATCTCCTCGGACTCGCCTCGGGAATAGACGTCGGCGGTGTCGACGAAGTTGATCCCGGCGTCGAGCGCGCGGTGGATGATGCGGATCGACTCGTCGTGGTCGGTGTTGCCCCAGGCGCCGAACATCATCGCGCCGAGGCAGAGCGGGCTGACCTTGACTCCCGTGCGGCCGAGCGTGCGGTGCTCCACGGTCGCCATGCTATGCGCGGGCGCAAGGCGACGAAGAGGAGCCGCCCCGAAGGGCGGCTCCTCGGTCAGACGGAGGCCGGCTTCGGCCTACTTGAAGCCGGCGATCGAGAGGTTCAGCGACGCGACCGTCATGTCGCTCGCACAGCCGTTGACGGCCTTGACCGTCACGGTCTGCGCGGTCTGCCCGCCCGTCAGGATGCCGCCCTCGGGCCGCAGCCCGATCGTCTGCGCGTTGCCGCTGTTGCCGCTCGTGACCTTGCCGGAGGCCACCAGCTCGTTGCCGACGTACGCGTCGACGCTGGCCGAGGTGCACGCGGACGGCACGGTCACCGAGGCCACGCCGAACGCGATGTCCGACGTGTTCGCCCCCTGGGTCCACGTGTTGCTGTTGACGTTCAGCGTGGCTCCGGGGCTGGCGTTCGGGCTGACGTTCGTCGATCCGGCGAGCACGGGCTTGGCCAGGATCGCCGCGGCGGGCGCGCCCAGGCCGGTCCGCAGGTAGTTCTTGTTGCCGACGGTCAGCTTGGCGCTCGGGATCGCGCCGTTGCGGATCTGCGCGCTGCCGACGCTGTTGTTCGGGACGCCGAACGCGGCATAGGACGTGCCGCCCAGCGCCACGAACAGCGCCACGATCGCGATCGCGTTCCGCCGCGCGAATCCTCCTGCTCTCTTGAGCATGTGATCTTCCTCCGAGTCGATGCAGGTTCCTGGGTCAGTTACCCGTCCCGACACGAAACCCCTCCATTGGTTGCGGTCAGGCGCCCGACACAGCAGCGCACCGCGCCGCTGCGACCTACCAGTACGCGCCCCGGGTCGCCCGCTCGAAGGCGCGCTGCTCGGGAGTGAGCTCTTCCGAATCCCCCTCGGCACCCTCGGCACCCTCGGCGCGCGCCCGCTCGCCCTCGCCCTCGGGAAAGAGCCGGTAGCCGGCGTTGACGATCGCGTCCTGGAACGCCGGCACCGTCGCGTAGGTGACCTCCGAGAAGCGTCCGAACTGGGTCGAGACGCGCTTCTGGCGCCCGGTGATCGCGTTGCAGATCATGTGCGCCGCCTCCTCGGGCGACTTCGCGGGGAAGTTCCGGTAGTGGCCGGTCGGGGCGATCATCGGCGTCCGGACGAGCGGCATGTAGACGGTCGAGAAGTGCACGCCGTCGTCCACCACCTCCGAGGCCACGCAGCGCGAGAAGGCATCGAGCGCCGACTTGGACGCCACGTAGGCGGAGAACCGGGGCGTGTTCGTCTGCACGCCGAGCGTCGAGACGTTGACGACCTGCCCCCGGCCGCGCTCGCGCATGCCCGGCAGCAGGCGGAGGATGAGCTTGACCGGCCCGAAGTAGTTGAGCTCCATCGTCCGGCGGTAGTCGTGCATCCGGTCGTACGACCGCGCCACCGAGCGGCGGATCGAACGCCCCGCGTTGTTGATCAGGACGTCGACGTGCTCGTGCGCCGCCAGCACCTCGTCCACCATCCGGTCGATGTCGGCCTCGTCGGACAGGTCGCACGCGTGCACGTGCGCGACGCCGCCGGCGCGCTCGATCTCGCGCCTGACCTCCTCGAGCTTCTCCATGCGCCGCGCGACGAGCAGCACCGTGGCGCCCGCCTCGCCGATCTGCAGCGCAGTCGCGCGGCCGATCCCGGACGACGCTCCGGTCACGAGCACGCCACGGCCGCGCACGGCCTGCTCGAGCGAGGGCCCGAGCAGCGGGAGACGGCGCCCGCCGCGGCGGACCGCGCGCGCGAGCGTCCCGGCCGCCGCCAGCGGCAGGGATGTCAGCTGGGAGGTGCGCGACTCGGCCACTGTCGGGTTCTACCCTACGCCGGTGCGTCCGATACCGGCACGCTCGACCGCGCTCGCGCTGGGCGTGCTGGTGATGGCCTGGTTGGCGGTCGGCGTCGAGGTGCCGTCAGCGTCCGGTACCTCGCCGGGGGCCCGGGCCGGTTTCGCCGGCCGGGTGGCGCTGCCGAACGGCCGGAGGATCTACCTGGAGTGCCGCGGGCGTGGCCGTCCGACGATCATCCTCGAAGCCGGGTTGCGCAACCGCGCGGACATCTGGAGCGAGCCGCTCGTGCCCAACCAGCGCCAGCGGACCGTGTTCCCCGCGCTCGCCCGGCTGACGCACGTGTGCGCATACGACCGCCCCGGCACGACGCTCGGTGCCACCGCGACCAGCCGCAGCGACCCGGTCCGGATGCCCCGCACGGCGCGCGACGCCGTCGCCGACCTGCACGCCCTCGTACGCGCCGCGCGCATCCCGGGGCCGTACCTGCTCGTGGGCCATTCGACGGGCGGCCTGCTCGTCCGCCTGTACACCGGCACGTATCCCCGGGACGTCGTCGGGCTCGTCCTCGTCGACGCGATCCCCGAGGTGCTTCCGAGCTTCATGACGATCTCGCAGTGGAACGCCTACGACAGCCGCTATCTCATCGCGCCGCCGCCGGAGTTCGCCGGCTACGCCGACCTCGAGGTCTTCGACTTCGTCGCGAGCTTCGCCCAGACGCGGCGCGTCGTGCGGCCGCCGCGCCGGATCCCACTGACCGTCCTGTCCAAGGGCCGCTCGTTCGGGATCCCACCACCGCTCGGAGCCGTCGTCGATCGCCCCTGGCGCCGGGGCCAGCGCTACCTCGCCTCGCTCCTCCCCCGCACGCCGCACATCATCGCCGCCGCCAGCGGGCACTACATCCAGGTCGAGCAGCCGCAGCTCGTCATCGACGCCGCGCGGCGGGTCCTCGCCCGGGCGCGGGCGCAGCGGCGGCGGTGATCCCCTAGAAGAGCCGCTCGATCCCGCTGATCGCCGCGCGGCCGAGCACGATCTCGAGCACGACGCCCGCCACGCCGACGACGAGCCCCGCGACGACCACGATGGAGTCCTCGAGCAGCACGCCGAGCGACAGCAGGACGACGCCGAGCGCCGGCAACGTATCGAGCCCCGTGAACGGCGGGGCGAGGAAGGCGCCGAGCGATCCACCGATCACGAGCAGCCCGAAGGCGACGTTGCTCACACGATGGCCGAACAGGAAGCGCAGCCGGGGCTGGGAGAAGCGCTCGAGCCGGCGGATCATCCGCATCAGCCCGGCGATGAACCGCTGCTGCGCGGCACCCGCCAGCTCGAGGTCGCACCAGCGCTGCGGGAGCCAGATCGTTTCGCGGCCGACGATCAGCTGAAGCGCCAGCAGCATCGCGATGATCTCGAACACGTGCGTCGCGCCGCCGGTCGGCAGCGGAAGCGCGGGGACGCCCAGCAGCAGCACGAACAGGATCGCGAAGCTCTTCGGACCGAAGAGCTCGACGAGGCTGCCGAGGGTCTTCGCGCCGTGGCCGCCCAGCCAGCGCTCGATCTCGTCGCTGACCTGCGGCGGCGCCGGTCGCGGCTCATCCAGTCGCTCGTCCAATCGTCGCCTAGCGGTGCTTGACGCCCTCCTGGACGAACGCGGCCAGTGCCGGGCCGCGGATCACGACATCGCCCAGCGCGTCGTCGATCGCGTCCAGGACGTCCTGCGACAGCTCGACGCCCGCGGCCGCGGCATTGGCGTGGACCTGCTCGGGCCGCGACGCGCCGACGATCGCCGACGCGACGTTGTCCTCGCGGAGCACCCAGGCGAGCGCCATCTGCGGCAGGCTGAGCCCGGCGCCCGCGGCGATCGGCACCAACCGCTGCACCGCGCCGAGCAGCTCGTCGGAGAGGTAGCGATCCATCGCCCAGCCCATCGCGTCGCTCGCCGCGCGCGAATCGGAGGGGTGCGGCTGACCCGGCCGGTACTTCCCGGTCAGCACCCCCTGCGCGAGCGGGGACCAGACGATCTGCGAGATGCCGTGCTCGGCGCAGAAGGGGATCAGCTCGGCCTCGGGCGCCCGCCAGATCATGTTGTACTGCGGCTGCGAGGAGACCCACCTCCTGGCGCCGGGGACCTCGAGCCCCGCCTCGATCTGCTCGATCGTCCACTCGCTGAAGCCGATCTCGCGCACCTTCCCCGCCTCGCAGACCTCGGTGAGCGCCTCCATCGTCTCCTCGATCGGCGTCTCCGGGTCCGGGCGGTGGCACTGGTACAGATCGACGTAGTCGGTCTGCAGGCGCGCGAGCGAGGCGTCGAGCTGCTTGTGGATCTGCGCGCGCGAGAGGCCCCGGTCCTCGTCGCTCATCGGGAAGAACACCTTGGTGGCGAGCACGAACGACTCGCGCTCGAAATCCGAGAGGACCTCTCCCCAGGCCTCCTCGGCGGTGCCGCGCCCGTAGGCGTTCGAGGTGTCGAACAGCGTGATCCCCGCGTCGAAGGCCGCCCGCGTGCAGGCCTCGGTGTGCTCGCGCTCGACCCCTTCGCCGTAGGTCAGCCACGATCCGAGCGAGATCTCCGAGACCTCGAGGTCCGAGTCACCGAGCCTGCGGTAGCGCACGGGCGTGACTCTAACCGGCCGCGGTCGCCGGGAAGGACCAAGGCCTAGCCGACCGGGCGGAGATCGTCCAGGAGCGCCTCGAGCGACGGGTCGGACACCACCTCGGATTCGGCCTCGAAACCGTAGGAGACGAAGCGAAAGCCCTGACCCTCTTCGGCAGTGACCCGGCGGCTGTAGAAGAACGCGGCGTTCTGCACGCCCTCCGGCTGCTCGGAGAGCTTCACCAGCGGGAGGAGCTCCAGGGGATGGTCGACCAGCCCGGAGGTGGTGACCAGGTAGATCCGCCGCGCGCGCATCGGCACGGTCGCACGAATCCGGTGCTCCACGAATGCCGGGTGCGACGTCATCAGTGCGTGTGCCCGGTTGAAGACGAAGACGCCGTCATCGTCCTGCTCACTGGCGCCCGGGCGAATCAGCTCCACATCCGAGAAGAGCCTGCTCGTCAGACCGCGGAGCTCGCCGAGGGCGGTCTCCAGCCGTTGGCGCCTCAACGTCCACACTCGCGCCGGCTCGATGCCTGCGTGCGCCCGCTCGTTGCGCACCTCGCGTCCGCTGTCGAGCGCCTCCCAAAGGTCGCCGTCGGTCAGCCGCGCGGCGAACTCCTGCGAGACGTTCCCGAACAGCGACGGGAGGGCGTCGCCGATCTTGTCGTCATCGAGTCGCTTGCGCACTCGTTTGCACAGCGTGCGCCCGAGGTTGATCCAGGTGTTGTAGTTGGCTCGTTCCAACAGCACCTGACCCTGGCCCGCGCGGCGCAGCTTCTCGAGCGCCTCCTCATACGTGGCGGCATCGCGGTGGACCGCGCTGAGAAGGACGTCGGCCAGGAAGATGGCGGCCGCCTCGAAGAAGTGCTGGAGCGACTCGACCTTGTCTCTGTCCTCGACGCGTGCCAGATAGCGTTGCCCCACGGACGCCAGCGGAAACGGGAAGTGCTCGATCCAGTCCTGCAGGGACGGTGGGTTGCCCTCGTCGGTGGACGTCCGAGCAGGCTGTAGCCGCTCGACGGCGTCGTGTGCGGCCGTTGGAGGAAGCTGTCCCAACCAGACCCGGTCTCTGAGCTCTCTGAGCTCGCGGGTGATCAGGCGCAACTCCTGGTCGGCGGCGAGAATGCCGTCTTGGTCCTCCGCCGGCGGAAGGGCAACGAGAATGCGCCCGGCATCGGCGATGGAGATCGACGGAACGGTTGTGCCGCGGGCGACCGCCTCGCGCGCCATCCGCCCGAGCGGCTCGTTGAACCAGGATGCGAGGTAGGGAGCAGCGGCTCGGTCGGGATCGAGGACGACCTCGACCAGGCGCTTGACCGCGGTCCCGTGACGCTCGCCAAAGTCAGTCGTGACCGCACCGCCCTGCGGCGGAATGTAGATCGCGTTGGTGGAAGGCGCTTCGGAATCAGCCCGGCCGATCGAGAGCGCGATGTCTCGCAACTCGACGATCGGGAGGTCGGCGTCACCCAGCGCTTCGAGCACGTCCCGCTGCGCCGAGACCGCCCGCCAGCCGCGGTAGGTCGCGGTCGGCTGGAGGGAACCAAGCTGGAGGGTCTTGCCTCCTCGACGCCCGATCAGGTTGTCGACGAGCGCGGCTTGGTCGGTTGCCGACGTCAGGCGACCGATGAACAGCTCGCCCGTCGCCGGTCCGCGCGTGAAGAAGACGAGGTTTGCGGCGACGTCGGTGTGTGGTCGAAGCGCGCCTTCCACCGAGATGGCCGCCTCGGCATGCAATCCGACATCGGCCAGCTGCTTTCGAATCCGAACGGCGTCGCGTCGGAAGAAGAACGCGTCGCTGAGGAGGAAGACCGCTGCTCCGCCGGGAGCCACGTACTCGGCGGTGTCGAGGACCAACTCGAAGGCCAGCTCCGTGGATCCGCGGCCGGCCCGGCCGGCCGGCCGGCGCTCGCCCATCGGTGGTGAGCTGACAACCAGATCGAAGACTCCGTCGACCGAGGCCAACTGCCGCTCGGGGTCGCCGGCAATCCAGTCGGCGCCGGGGGCGATACGGCGGCCCTGGCGCACGGTCTCCTCGTCTGGTGCCAGGACCACGACGCGATCGAATCGGTGCTCGGCCGCGATCCCGCCGACGAAGGTCGGCGCCACGGCGTACGGGTCCAGCGCCGAGCGGAAGCCCCGCAGCTGGGCATAGCGGCGCACGAAGTCGGACGCGAACTCTGGTGGGGCGGGCGGTGCGCTCTGCCCGAGATAGTCGAACGAGAGCCGCAACCCGCGCCACGTCGCGGCGGTCTGGCGCCAGAGCTCCACCAGGTCGCCCGCATCGATCCCCGTATGGCTGGTCTGGTTTCGGGCGGACCGCAGCCACGCTTCATCGGCCTCTGGGCGTCTCTCCGGGCCGTCTGACATCCACCCAGTATCGCGTCGGCCCCGGTGCCAGAGCAACGCCGGGCCCGCTACCTACGGCCGATCGCCCGTGAGCTCCCGGGCAAGCCGGCGCAGGAGGTCGTTCACCGCCGGGTCGCGGTCGGCGGTGTCGTCCGCGAGCGCCTCGGTCAGGAGCTCGCGCCGGGCCGCCAGGGCGCGGCCCGCGAGGCTGTGGCCGGCCGAGGTGAGCGTGGGACCGCCGTCCTCGCCGGCGACGAGTCCACGCTGGCGCAGTTCGTCGAGGACGGCTGCGATGCGCTCGGGGGCGACGCCGTCGTGCTCCGCGAGCGCGCGCGCCTCGGCGAACCCGTGGGCGTCGATGCGCACGAGTGCCCAGGTCGCCCCCGTGCTGAGATCGATGCCGGCGCGCGCAGCCAGTCGCTCGCGGAACCGCTGACGTTGCTCAGACGTGGTTGCGCGGCTGAGCGCTCGCTCGATCTCGGCGAGCGAGTCGGGGGATCGCGGCGCGGCCAGGCTGTCATCCAGGCCGGCGCTGGTCGCCGCGGTCTCTCGCAATGGGCGCTCCTGCAGCAGCCAGCTGAGCGCGAATCCGAGCAGCGCCACGCCGGCGGCCGCGACGAAGACAGGGCTGAGCGCGTGCACGTAGGCCTGTTCGTAGCCCGAGCGGGTGGACGTCGACAGCTGGGACAGCTGCGCGCTGCTGAGCCTTCCACCCGAGGAGACCTCGTGGGCGAGGGAGGCGGGGAGGACGCCCTGGAGCTCCGAGCTCAGTCGCGAGGTGAAGATCGCCCCGAACGCGGCTGCCCCCAGCGACCCGCCGATCCCGCGAAACAGCGTCACGCCCGAGGTCGCCGCTCCCAGCACGGCATAGGGAACGGCGTTCTGGACCGCCAGCACGAGCACCTGCATCACCGACCCCAGGCCGAGCCCGAGCACCAGGAGGTAGACCGCCGAGGCCGCCGTGCTCGTGCCCGCGTCGAGGCGGGAGAGCAGCAGCAGCCCGAGGGCCATCACGGCCGTCCCGGCGATCGGAAACACGCGGTAGCGCCCGGTGCGGGTGATGACCTGACCCGAGAGGATCGACATCACCAGCACACCGGCCATCAGCGGGGCCAGTCGAAGGCCCGCCTCGGTCGGCGTCGCCCCGTTGACCGTCTGGAAGAAGAGCGGCAGGAAGGTGACCGAGCCGAACATGGCGAAGCCGACGATCAGCGACAGCGCGCCGGCGACGGCGAAGACGCGGTCGCGCAGCAGGGACAGCGGGAGCACCGGCTCGCGCGCCCGGCGCTCGACCGCCAGGAAGAAGACGAGCAGCATCACGCCGAGCGCCGCGACGAGGACCACCTGCGCCGAGCCCCAGGCCCAGGTCGTGCCGCCCAGGCTCGTGACCAGCACGATCGCGCTCAAGCTGGCCGCCAGGAGCCCGGCGCCGAGATAGTCGATGACCGGCCGCTCGCGCCCCTGGACGGTCGGCAGCGTCGCGGCGAGGACGGCCAGCGCAACGAGCCCGAGCGGCAGGTTGACGTAGAAGATCCAACGCCAGGAGACCGCCTGGACGATCACGCCGCCGAGCAGCGGTCCGGCGACGCTGGCGACGCCGTACACGCCGCCGAAGAGACCCTGGTACTTGCCGCGCTCCCGGGGCGAGACGACGTCGCCGATCACCGCCTGCGTCAGCACGATCAGTCCGCCGGCGCCGAGACCCTGCACGGCGCGAAAGGCGATCAACTCCGTCATTCCGTTGGCCAGCCCGCAGAGCGCCGAGCCGATCAGGAACAGGATCACCGAGCTCTGCAGAATCCGCTTGCGCCCGTAGAGGTCGCCGAGCTTCCCGTACACAGGCGTGACGGCCGTCTGCGCGAGCAAGAACGCGCTCGTGACCCACGCCAGGCGATCGAGTCCGCCGAGATCTCCGACGATCGTCGGAAGGGCGGTGGTCACGATCGTCTGGTCCAGCGCCGCCAGCAGCATGACCAACATCAGCCCGGCGAAGATCACGCGCAGACGTGATCGCTCGACCGGCGCGGGCACCGCGGCGTAGGCAGTGGCGGCAGACATCGGCGCGCTCGGCGAGGATGCTAACCAGGCGCGGTGGATCGACGGCCTGCTACCGCGACCTGGCGACGCCGACGCCCTTGGCTTCCGCCCGCCCGAGCGTTAGCGTCGGCATCGCAGGCGACGGAGGGAGTGGAACGATGGTGAACCTGGACGAGTACCGGGAGCAGAGCCGCGAGGCCTGGGATGCGATGGCCTCCGGCTGGGAGCAGCGGCGCGAATGGCTCATGGGCGTCACCGCACGCGTGAACGACTGGCTGGTGGAGAAGCTGGCCCCCGAGCCGGGGCAGACCATCCTGGACCTGGCGGCCGGCACGGGCGACCTGGGCCTCATGATCGCGGAGCGCGTCGGCGACGAGGGTCGCGTGATCTCTGCCGATTTCGCGGAGCACATGGTCGAGGTCGCGAGGCGCAACGGTGAGGGCCGCAGCCTGAGCAACGTCGAGTACCGCGTGATGGACGCGGAGCGGATGGACCTCGCCGACAACAGTGTGAACGGCGTCGCCTGCCGCTGGGGATACATGCTCATGGCGGATCCGGCGGCCGCGCTGAAGGAGACGAGGCGGGTATTGCGGGACGGCGGCCGGCTCGCCTTTGCGGTCTGGGCCGCCGCGGACCGGAACCCGTGGGCTGCCATCCCGGGGATGACGGTCGTCCAGCGTGGTCACATGCCGGCGCCCGAGCCCGGAGCGCCCGGGATCTTCGGCCTGGCCGACCCCGACCGCATCCGCGAGCTCGTGACCGGCGCCGGCTTTGGCGAACCGGAGCTCGAGGAGGTCGCCTTCGAGTTCCGCTACGCCGACGACGACGACTTCTGGGACGCAATCGTGCGGCTGGCGGGCCCGCTCGCGCGGGTGGTCAACGCGCTGCCGGACAACGAGCGGCAGGATACGCACGACGCGATCCTCGAGAACGTCCGGGAGTACCGCAAAGCGGACGGCTCCTACTCCTGCCCCGCGGTGACGTGGGGCGGCCTCGCCGGCTGAGGCCAGGAGCGCCAGCACGACGCGGTCGCTACGGGCTAGGAGGCCAGCGTCTCGTCGAGCCAGTCGTAAGCGCGCTGGTGGAAGCGGCGGCGTCCGCTGGCCTCGCAGTGGTCTCCGGCGCCCTCGGCTTCGGTGAACTTGATCAGCGTCTTGCGCTCGACGGTCAGCGCGTCGTAGAGCTTCGCGGCGGACTTGCTGACGGGGTCGTCCTCGGCCTGGGTCAGCAGGGTCGGGCAGGCGATCCGGTCAGCCACGTCGGACACGCGGAAGCGGGCGAGCTCGGCGAGCGTCGCGAACAGCGTGGGCTTGTCGTGCACCCACGGGCCCCGGTGGAGCAAGCTCCAGCGGAGCATCGGATCGCCTTCGGGTCCGGACAGCCATTCGTCCATCTCGTCCAGCGCATGTGGGTCGATGTCCGGGAAGTCCTTCTTCTGTTCATCGGTGAGCGGAAGCATCGGGACCATCGCATCGCGCTGATCCCACTGGCCGGGGTCGGCGATCAGGGCGGCCAGCCGGGGCTGGAAGGCGGCGGCGCGCGGCGCAAGGAAGCCGCCGAAGCTCCAGCCGGCGAGCACGATGCGATCGGGGTCGACGCCCGGCTGCTCGACGACCCAGTCGATGACGGGACCGACGACGGCCTCCCAATCGTGCCGGATCGGCTTGCCGTCGCGGATGAGGTTGCGGCCCTGGCCGGGGCCGTCGAAGAGCAGGATCCGGTAGCCGCGCTCGATCGCCGCCGGGACGTGCGCGACGTACATCTCGCTCAGGTCGGAGTCGTAGCCGTTGGTGTGCACGATCGTGCCCCGCACCGGCCCGTTGCCCGCCGGCTGCGTGAGCATGCCGGGCAGGCTCCCGTCCTCGAAGGGGATCTCGACCATCTCGACCGGCGGGTCGGCCAGGCGGGCCGCCGCCGCCAGCACGTCCGACTCCTTGTCGAAGGCAGCGCGCAGCCGCGGATCGACGGGCGCGCCGAAGAGCGGCTGGAAGGCCGTGCGGTAGTAGCCGGCCGCGCGCACGTATGCCTCGCGGGCGCTGACGGCGTGGCCGCCGGCCTCGCTCGTCGCGGCCGTCTCCGCGAGCTGGTCGGCGGTTGCGAGCCACTCGCGGTACCAGGCGTCGGCGTCGCCGTCGTCGCCGATCCGCGCCATCGTCGCCTGGCACTCGCCGAAGTCGGCCCCGCCGTAGGACGCCGAGAACAGCGTCCGCGTCGCGAACTTCTCCCACATGGGGTTGGCGCTCAGCAGCGGCATGGCCGGAGTCTACGTGGCGTCATTCGGCGGATCGTCTGACCGGCGAATGCCGGCTAGGTAGGCTGACGCCGCAGGCCACATGGCAGTCGACCTGGTCATCGACGTGGAGAACACCCCCGGGGCGCTGGCCCGGGTCGCGGCCGCGATCAGCGATGCCGGCGTGAACATCGCCGCGGCCACGTGCGTCGGCCCGGGCGAACGGGCTGAGCTCCACATCCTCGTCCCGCACGCCGAGGCTGCGAAGCATGCGTTGGCCATCTCCCAGCTCGCGGTCACCCGCGAGCGCGAGGTCGTGGTGGTCGATGTGGAGGACCGCCCCGGGGTCCTGGCCGACCTCACCCGCAAGATCGCCCGGGCCGGGGTCGACCTCGATCTCGTCTACGTCGCCACCCGAGATCGTGTGGTCTTCGGCGCGGCCGACCTCGCGGCTCTGCAGGCCGCGCTGGACGCGGCGAGCTGACGACGTTTTCCGGCCTCGAGCGGCGCGACGCTGCGGCAAGGCCGACGCCCGGACTCGAACCGGGGACCCCGCCGGCGGCCAGGTCACGCCTGCGCGCGATGGCCACCCGGCATTGATGCGGGGACCTGCGACACTGGGTGTGATGCGTCTTTCGCTGGCGACGCTCCTGCCGGTCGTCGCGTTGGGCGCGATGGCTCCGGCTGCAAGCGCGGATTCGTTCGTCGACACGACGCCGGGGACGATCGCCTTCGCGGTCCCTGCTGGCGTCAGCTCGCTGAGCGTGAGCGCGACCGCGGGCGCGGGCGGAGACCTCACCAACGGCACCGGTACGACTCTCGTCGCAGGCGGTCGCGGCGCGCTGGTGACCGGCACGGTCGCGGTGTTCCCAGGCGAACAGCTGCAGCTCACCGTCGCAGCCAACGGCGGGAGAGCGAATGCGACCGCCGGTACCAACGGCGGGGGCGGCGCACCCGATGGTGGCACCGGCGGCTACTCGGCCGGCGGCGGTGGCGGCGCGACGCGGGTATTGGCCTGCCAGGGGGTCCTGTGCCCGGTTGCTGTCATCGCAGCGGGCGGCGGCGGCGCGGGAGCGGATGGCTTCGTCTCCAATGGCACCACCTTCCCGAGACTGGCAGGCGGGCCCGGCGGCGGCGCCGGCGCGCGCGGCACCGATGGCACATCGGACACCCCCGTCAGCGGTGGGAGCGGCGGGCAGCCCGGCACGGCCGGCGCCGGCGGAACCGGCGGATCCGGATTCGACGCGGGTGACAATGGGAGCAGCCCGACCGGCGGCGCCGGCGGCAATCACACCGGCTCCTTCAATCAGCACGAAGGCGGTGGTGGCGGCGGCGGCGGTGTCTTCGGAGGTGGCGGGGGCGGCTCGGGGAACTCCGGGTCGGACGGCTCCTTTCAGGCGTACGCCGGTGGTGGAGGTGGCGGCGGCGGCTCGTCGCTCGCGCCCTCCGGCGGGAACCTGCAGACGGCTGCCCCCGGCGCCGCGCCGGGGATTGTGCTGACGTGGATGCCCCCCGCCGGCCCCGGGTCGGGTCCGGGGTCCGGCGGAGGCGGCGGCGGAGGGGTCGCAGTGGCAGCGGTCAGCCGAGAGACGCTTTCGCCCAATACGTTTCCGGCAGCACCGAGCGGGCCCAGTGCCCTCGCCGCCAAGCGCCGCTACGGGACGAAGGTCACCTACACGCTCAACGAGGCGGCCAGCGTGCGCTTCACCGTGCAGCAGGCCCAAGCCGGCAGGAAGGTCAAGCACGGCAAGAAGACCACCTGCGACCCGCAGACCAAGAAGAACGCAAGGAGTAGGAAGTGCACGCGGGTCGTCACGCTGAGGGGCAGCTTCACCCGCACCGGGGTGGCGGGCACGAACAAGTTCCGCTTCACCGGCCGCCTCAACGGCAAGCGCCTCGCCCCCGGCAAGTACCTGCTCGTCGCCACCCCGAAGGCCAACGGCAAGACCGGCCGAGCCGCCACCGCCAGCTTCACGATCGTTCGCTAACCGCGCCTCGGGGCCTGATCTGCAGGCGTAGGCGCTCGCTGCATCATGGAGTTGCGTCGCCGGTGGTTGAAATCAGGGCTCCTTACCGGCATGACGACACTACACCTCGCACGAACCCGGTCCCGAAAGTGGGCAGCTCAACGTTTGATCACCGAGCCGATGAGCGGGTGCGCCCGGCGTTCCCGGTGCGGCGTGCCGATCACGGTGACCCTCGGCGGTGTCGAGGCCGGGTCGGCGGTTCCCTCCAGCGTGAAGTGGTCGATCTCGAACGGCAGGCTGTCGGAGAAGAAACTGGGACCGTTCTGGATTCCGAAGTGCAGGTGCGGCGCGTCCGTGTTGCCGCTGTTTCCGAGCCGGCCGATCTGCTGCCCGGTGCGCACGCGCTGGCCGCGCTTGACGCGGACCGAACCGGGCTGCAGGTGCGCATAGGTCGCGTACCGGCCCGTCCCGATCTTGATGATCACGTTGTTGCCCCCGTAGTCCTCGGGTGACTTGAGGTCTGGATTCGCGCGCGGCGGGATGTCTGGCTTGTTGTTGACGGTTGAGACCACGGTGCCATCAGCCACGGCGTAGAGCGCGGCGCCGTAGGCCGGCCAGTCGCGGTTCTGCCTGCCATCGCCCGTGTAGAGCAGGCCGTCGACGAGGCGGACCCAGTCGACCGCGAAGAGCTCAAACGTGACGTAGGACCCGTTCGACGACAGCACGGTATTCCGATGGGGCGAGGTGAAATCGCCACAGCACCCGTTGGCGTTCAACCAGCCGGAGCCCCGCAACGGTGAAGCGATCACGATCGGAGCGCGTCGGTCGGTGCGCAGGTCAGGCGCATCGACGGTCGTGCTTCCGATCACCGACCGCAGCGGCGCGTCCGCCGGGATCGCGTACCGAAGTCGGTTCGTCAAGCGCCGAGGCACCCTACGACCAGCCGAGCGCGGCAGCACCACGTCGACATAGGTCACTGCGGTCGAGGCGGCAGCGATGCTCACGGTCGGCGTCGAGCTGAACAACCGGAGCGTCGCGGCCGTGAGCGCATCGCCCTTGAGCGTGAGCAGCCGCTTCCCGTCGCCGCGCACCTCGAGCGACTTGAGCGTCGCCTCGGCGGAGAACGCGTTGGTGATGACCAAGTCGTATTCGATGTGCTCGCGCCCGTCGCTACCGCGGACGTACTTCGGCGCGCCCGTAGCCTCGACCCGCAGCGCCGTCGTCCGGGCACCCGCCGGCGCCGCGGCGAGGAGCCAGACCAACAGGCACACCGCCGCGACGGCCATGCCGCACCGCCGCGCACTGACATCGCTCGACGAGGCACGGTCAACCACAACCGACACGCTACAAGGCTGGCCGCGGCCTTAGACCCGCGAAACGCCAACTCGAGCCGCGCGACGACGAGTCGAACCCAGCGCGGCTCGGAAGGCCGCTTACCCCGCGCCGACAGAGCGCGTCCACTTCCCTGCTCGACGATGCAACGGACGAACCTTCAGCTTCCTCTACGACCCACTTTGGCGCGGCGGTTCCGATCCCGCCGCTGCGGGTCCCGGTGCCGGCGTGAGCGGTCGCCTACTCCCGCAGCCCCACGACTTCGAGGGCCTCGGCGCGGTCATCGTAGTTGTCGAGCCATGTGATCTTGCCGTCGCAGAGCGTCGCGATCTGAGCCATCTGTATGTCCAACGACAGGCCGCTCTCCCGACCCTTCCCCCGGTGATGGATCAGGCTCACGACGCGCCCGTCCGGGGCAGCGAGGACATCGTCGACTTCCACCGGGTGATCAGCACAGCGGTACCGAGTGCGAGGGCCGCGGCAATCATCAGCAGCGTCGAGTAGCTGGTCAGGTGAGCGGCCAGCGTGAGCAGATATGGAGCGGCGAACCCCAGGTAGGTCAGCGCGTAGTACGCCGCGGTCAGGCTGGCGAGCGCGCGCGGGTCGGCAAGGCGCTGGATCTCGATCAGACCGGCGACCAGGCAAAGGCCGTACGCGCTGCCGAGCACGACCGCGCAGGGCACCAGCATCCAGGTCTGGCCCACCTCTGCCGTGAAAGCGCCGAGCGCCAGGCCTGCAACCAACACCAGCAGTCCAGTCGTCGCGGCACGGTTGTTCTCGGGGCCGGCGTCCAGGCGGCGCGCCAGCGGCTGAATCAGCACGCCCGCCAAGGCACACAGTGCGGTGATCCCGGCCGTCAGGGCGATGCCGTCGGTTGCGTCCTCGGCACCGACGACGCTCGGCAGCAGGGCGAAGGCGATCGCCGGCGCTGCGAACACCCACGGCGCCATCGGCCCCACCACTCCGCGGAACCGCGCGCTGAGGACGCCGGGAAGAGAGAAGCTCACGCGTCGGACGCTGGAGGTCACCGTCTCGGGGGTGGTTCGGAGCGACACGAGCACGACGGCCATCAGCGCTACGTGAGGCAGATACGGCACGATCCTCGGAGCCGGCGCCCACTGCGCGAGCAGCCCCGCCACCAGCGGCCCCAGGGCAAACCCGGCCGTCATGGCGACCACCACTCGCCGCGCCGCCGCCTGATCGCTCGCCCCTCCCAAGGGCGGCCGGGAAACTTCGCGCAGCCAGGCCGTGCCAGCACCGAAGACGGCGCCGCTACTCACGCCCGCGAGCAGGCGCCCGACAAATAGCAGCGCGACACCGTTTGCGCCCGCGAGGAGAAACACGCTGGCCGCGAGCGAGATCACGGCGGCGGGCACGACGACAGTGCGCCGTCCGCGGGCGTCCGACAACGGTCCCGCGAGCAGAAGTCCCGGGATCAGACCGAGCGCGTAGAAGCCGAACATCGCCTGCAGGGTTCCGGTGCCCAGGCCGAGCGTATGGCTATAGACCAGCAGCATCGGGGTGAACTGATTGGAGCCCCAGCCCGTGGCCAGCAGCACCGCCGCTACCGGCACCCACGCCATCCGCGGCAGCATGAGCACGGCTCTGTCTCTGATCGGTGCTTGCTTCGCTGCCATTGAGCCTCCTTCGACGAGTTCAGTGATAGAACCGGTCGCACGTTAGCATAGAAGTTCAATGATCGAACCGTGCCTCGCTATAATCGCCATGATGCTCGGCAATGACTACGCACGCCAGGACTGCTCGCTTGCCCGCGCGCTAGAGGTCGTCGGAGAGCGTTGGACCTTGCTGATCGTTCGCGACGCCTTCTACGGTGTGCGCCGCTTCAATGACTTCCAGGCGCATCTGGACATCCCGAAGGCCGTGCTCTCGGACCGGCTGAGTGGGCTGGTCGAAGATGGCATCCTCGAGCGCCGGCCCGATCCGGAACACGCTGGCCGCCACCTCTACGAGCTGACGGCCGCCGGTCGTGGCCTTTGGCCCGCGCTACATGCACTTCTGGTGTGGGGCGGCCACAATCGCCATCCGAACAGCCGCTTGTTCAGGCACGCCGCATGCGGCACCAGGCTGGACGACAGGGGCTTCTGCGCCCAATGCGGCGTGACGCCCGGCCCGGAGGACATCCTCACGGAGCCCCGCCGTGGCCGTGGCAAGCTCCGAGATGATCCCGTCGCGATCGCTCTGCGCAAGCCGCACCGGTTGCTCCAGCCGGTCCAGACCTAGTAGTCCACGGGCAGCCCCTACGCCGCGGGGCGAGTTCCTCGACCAGGCTCGGAAAGGGACGGTGACGCGATCACGGCCCCGTACAGCGCGCAGAGCGCCGGGCCGCCTCCGTGGCACCTCTCGCGTCAACGTCGAGACCGTGTTCGGCGTCGGGCTGCGCGAGCCTGACGGAGCGAGCCGCTGGCGATTCTGAAGGCCGCGCTCGATGACCGCAGGCGCGGCTTCATTACTCCAGGCTTCCCGCGCTTCGCGCGGAGAGCAGGAGCCCTCGGGCTGGCCGCGCCAACCGCCGCACCGGTCTTCCGCCCCGAACGAAAGCGGCACGCACCGCCGGGCCGCGCAGGCATAGGTGGGAAAGCACCAGGGGACGCCGTCGCTGCTGCTCCCACGCAGACCAGCAGCTGCCTCGATCCGGGACGCCGGCCCCAAAGCCCGCAAACTGCGGGGTACAACTTGACGTAAGACATTCCTCTACGACCCACTTTGGCTCGGCGGTTCCGATCCCGCGGCTGCGGGTCCCGGTGTGCGGGTGAGCGGTCGCCTACTCCCGCAGCCCCACGGCTGCGAGGGCGTCGGTACGCCCGGCACGGACATCGATGCGGATGATCTTGCCCGCACGCCGCGTGTAGATGAGGGGATGCTGCTGGCTGCTGACCTCGGCGCCGCTCTGGCGGCCTTCGGCCCGCTCGGTGGTGAGCACGACCACCGAATCCCCCACCTCGATGAACTCCTCAGGCTCGACTCGAACGCTGCGACCGAACGGCGCGAAGAACTCCGCGAACCACCGCTCCACAGCCTGCCTGCCAAGGAAGCATCCGCTCTCGGGACGGTCAGGCGATACCCAAAGCACGATGTCCGGGTCGTAGTGATCCAAGAAGACCGACGGGTCTCCCTCGTTGAACGCATCGTAGGCGCGACGGAGAAACTCGACGTTCTCCTGCGACATCGCCCGCCCAGTATCCCCGGCTGGCCCGCGCAGCGCCACAGCTTCCTCTAAGTCCCACTTTGTCGCGGCGGTTCCGATCCCGCCGCTGCGGGTCCCGGTGCCGACGTGAGCGGTCGCCTACTCCCGCAGTCCCACGGCTTCGAGGGTTCCACCCTCAAATCCCAGCGCGTGAAGGGCTCCCCTAAGGTCAAGTGGTCCTCTTGCCGAATTAGGCGCCCGCGCCGCAACCACGCGCACAGGTAGAGATCGGCCTCGAGCTTCATCCCACTCCCGCGACCCTCGGCGTGCATGTTGAGGCAGGCCAGGACGCGATCATCGCCCATGTCGATCAGGTCCTGAACCGTCCAGTCCAAGCGAGACCACGTTTCCAGCCAGCGGGAGAAGAACTGCGAGACCTCCCCCGCGCCGTGGCAGGGCTGCGCCTCCGGAAATTTGCGGGCCGGGTAGTAGTCGGCGTCGGCGTCCCAGAGTTCCGCAATGGCCGCCCGTGCTCCCTGGGGCCCTGCGCTCGTGGCCGCAATCCAGCGACGGACGACATCCAAGTTCTCCTGCGACATCGCCTACTCCCGCAGCCCCACGGCTTCGAGGGCCTGAGCTCTGTCGGTGAAGGTCTCGACGCGAATGCCCTTCTTGTTCGCGCCGATGGCGATCAGCCAAGCCCAGTCGGCGTTGATCTCCATCCCAGAGCTCTCGCTCCGCCCGGTTACGCGGATAACCGAGATGACGTGTTCGTCGTCCACATCGATGACTTCGAGGGGTTCGACGCGCGCATCGAAGATTTCCGCCAGCCGACCAACGTAGTCGCGCACGCCGTCGTGGCCACGATAGATGCCCGGCTCCATCGACTCACCCGGAGGGCGCCATTCGACATCGGCGTCGAGGTACTGAAGCAAGGCGTCCACGCTGCCGTCGTTCCATGCCCACGACGCTTGCCACGCAATCTCAACGTTCTCCTGCGACAGTGACCGCCCAGTATCCCGCCGCCGTTGCCAGCCAGGCAAGCGATGTCGCCGCCGGAGGCATCTGGGCCTCAGATGCTCTTCGTTGGTACGGCCAGGGCAGGCTTGTGGGGCGGTCCTTCAGCTTCCTCTAAGTCCCACTTTGGCGCGGGTATTCCGATCCCGCCGCTGCCGGTCCCGGTGCCGACGTGAGCCGTCGCCTACTCCCGCAGCCCTCCGGCTTCGAGGGCCTCGTCGAGGTTCTCGTACTCCCACCCGCGCACGATCTTCCCGTCGCGGACGGTATAGACAACGGCGTAGCGCAACTCCGTCTGGACGCCGCTGATCGTCGCGCGTCCAGTCATGTGCTGGGCAGCGACGACGCGGTCATCCCCGATGCCTCGCAGTTCCAGCGGAAACGATCACGACATCGTCGAACATGTCGACCAGTCCTGGATGTAGCGGCGCACCGCCGCCGATCCGCACAGGTGGACGCAGGCGCATCCGTTCACGACCGATGGGGGCGGGTTGAAGCGCCGCGCGGCAGGTCAGCCGGCAGTTCCGTACTCCGGGCGCCCGGCCGGCCGGTAGACCTGGACGATCACCCCGCCCGGCGTGGTTTGCGATTCGATCAGTTCGAATGCTCTGTCCGGGCCGGTGTCGGGGAACAGGCGCGTGCCCTGGCCGACGACCACGGGACAGGTGATCAGGTTGATCTCGTCGACGAGGTCGTGGTCCATGAGCCACCGGATTAGGGCGCCGCTGCCGTGCACCTGCAGCTCGCCCCCCGGCTTGGCCTTCAGCTCGCCGACCGCGGCCGCGACGTCATCGGACAGCACCGTCGTGTCGTCCCACTTGGGCTCGGTGAGCGTGCTCGACGCCACGTACTTGGGCTTCGTGTTCAGAGCCTCGCCGAAGGCGTTCTCGCTCGGATCCATCACTCCCCAGTAGCCGGCGAAGATGTCGTAGGTCTTCCGGCCGAACAGGAACGCGTCGGCGCGCCCGTATACCCCGACCAAGAACGCCCTGGCCTCGTTGTCGAAGAACGGCGTCGCCCATCCGCCGCGTTCGAAGCCGTCGCTGCGGTCTTCGTCCGGACCTCCGGGTCCCTGCATCACCCCGTCGAGTGAGAGTTGTGTCGTGGTCGTCAGCTTCATGGTCCGGTCCCTTCTTTTTGCTTCCGTCGTCGTAGGTTGAGACCGCGCCGCACCACCGATCTCATCGGTCGGCATCTGGCCCGCCCAGCGCCACAGCTTCCTCTAGGTCCCACTTGGCGCGGGTATTCCGATCCCGCCGCTGCGGGTCCCGGTGGCGTCGTGACCCAGCTCCGGCTACAGGCCGTGCTCGACGCGCTCGACGCCGATCTGGCGTGGCTGGCGGCGCAGCGCGAATCGCCGCCAGTCGCCGTACCGGCCGCCCGACCCGCGGCTTCCGGGGTCGCTTAGCGGCCCTTGGAGGCCTTGGCGATCAAAGGACGTGCCCCACGACGAGCATCCCCCGACTCGAGACCAGATGCCCCAGGTCGTCCGCCAGGTGCTGGACCAGCTCGTTCGCCTGTTCCTGCCAGCGCTTGATTTCGACGATTTCCGCAATCAGGACGTAGTCGGCAGCTTCGCTTGACTGTCCGGGCACGTCTAGCGGCCGCGTCAGGCGCCAATCCGACACCGTGTCCAGCGACCCGCGGACGATGTCCCGATCATCCGCCATCAGGCGCTCAAAGTCCTCTGCAAGCTCCGGCGAGCGCAGGGAAAACCACATGACAAGGGTCGCGGCAGAAGTCGTCAACGCAGCCTAACGCCCCCCGCGCCCCCGCTCGAGCCGAGGGAACAACCGGCACACGGACCTTCCTCTAAGTCCCACTTTGGCTCGGCGGTTCCGATCCCGCCATTGCGGGTCCCGGTGTGCGGGTGAGCGACACCTCTACTCCCGCAGCCCCACGGCTATTCGCCCCACCCCTCGTACGCGCTGGCGTGGCCGTCTACATCGAACCAGTATTCGCGGAAGTCGCTGCAGCGCCCGTCCTGCGCCAGTCGAACGACGAAGCAGCCAGCGATCGTCGCGGTATCGCTCCCGCTCGTCGCCGTGACCCAAAACTCGGCAGCCACGCGATCGCCTTCGATCACCGGCGATCCCATGCGAACACTCACCTCACCCTGCTCGGCCGCCTCCTTCCGAATGTAGCTTGCCAGCGCCGTTCTTCCCACGACCGTTTCCTGCGTCGCGTGCGCGACGTAGACGACCTCATCACTAAACAGATCGACAAAGCCCGAATAGTCCCAACGTTCCCAGGTGCGTCCATAAGCCTCTACAAACGCGGCCGCATCCTCTCGACTGATATCCATCACGCCCTCCTCGGGGACACGGAGCGCAACCGCCAAGCCTTGGAAGCTTTCGACGCGCTCCTGCGGCATCGCCCGCCCAGTATCCCCGGCTGGCCCGCCCGGCGCCACAGCTTCACCTTCCTCTACGTCCCACTTTGGCACGGCGGTTCCGATCCCGCCATTGCGGGTCCCGGTGTGCGGGTGAGCGGTCGCTGCTCCCGCAGCCCCACGGCTTCGAGGGCCTCGGCGGGCCGGACATAGCTCCTGACGGGGCGCAATCCGACCCTCCTCGATACACCGGGCCCACTGCTGTGAACGGGGCGGCCCGGGGGCCGCCCGGTTCACAGCCAACGCGCAGTGGCGTCGCTGACCAACTAGCTAACTACTTGCCCCGGAAATAGTCGCGGGTTGTGGGCGGCTTCCGTCCGCCGTCGGGGCGAGAATTTGTCCTGCAAATCGGGCGATTTCCGGGGGTGGAGATGCTGCGGTTGGCGGGCGGTCAGGTCGAGTCGCTGTTCGACCAGGTGCTGCCGGTGGAGGTGCGCGAGTTGCCGGAGGATCTGGCGCGCGCTGGACGGCTGCTGGCGGACGCGGCGCTGCTTGCGCCGATCGGGCGCTCCTGGGCGCGGGCCGCGCGTGATCATGGGCGGCCGACGATCGCCGATGGCCGGCTACGTGCGGCTTGATGGTCATCAAGCAGCGCACCGGCTGGGGCTATGAGACGCTGGTGCGGGAGGTCTCGGACTCGCTGCACCTGCGGCGCTTCTGCCTGATCGCGCTGACCGAGCGGGTGCCGGACGAGTCGACGGTGCGGAAGCTGACGCGGCGGCTGGGCGCGGAGGTCGTCGAGGAGATCAGCCGGGAGGTGATCGCCAAGGCGACAGCGGCGAGCGGCGCTTCGTGCGCGCGCGGCGCGGATCGACTCGACCGTGGTCGAGGCCGACGTGCGCTATCCCGTCCGACTGCGGTGCTGGCCTGCAGGCGCGACGGGCGCTGGCGCGCGAGGGCCGCAGGCTCGCGCGCCGCCTCGGCGCGCCAGGCGTCCGGGTGGCGACCGCTCCCGGGCGATCGGCCGGCCGCCGGCGCGATCTCCACGGACGCTCGCGCGGCGCACCGGCGAGGCGCGGAGCGAGGTGCTCGCGCTCGACCGGCGAGGCCGGGCGCGCTGGTGGCGCGCTCGATCCGCGAGGCGCGCCGGCTGGCCGACCGGCCGCGCGCGCGCGCCCGCGGCCGCGGCGCCCAGGCCAAGCTGCGGCGGCCGCGCGGCGCTCGAGGAGCTCGCCGAGCGCGCCAGCGCGTCGCCGACAGATCCGCAGCGCCTGGCCGGCGAGAAGATCACCGACCGGCTCGTCTCGCTCGCCGACCCCGACGCGCGGCCGATCCGCAAGGGCAAGCTGCGGCAGCCGACCGAGTTCGGCTACGTCGTCCAGCTCGCCGAGGTGACGCGAGAACACCCGTCGCGGCGCGCGCGGCCTGCATCCTGCCCGCCGCGACCGGCGCCGGGAACCCGGGCGAGAACACCCTGCTGCCCGGACACCGCCGCCGAGCTCGGGCGCTTGGCGCTCACGCCGCGCGAGCTCGCGCTCGACGGCGGCTTCTGGCCAGACCTCGTCCGCCGAGCAGCTCGCCCCGACGAACCGACCGCATCTTCATCGCCGGCCGCCAGAGCCCGGCTCGCGGCGCACCCGACAACGCCTGGCGCGCTACCGCGTCGGCATCGAGGGGCGCATCAGCCACCTCAAGCGCGGCTACGGCCTGCGACGATCCGCCTCAGGGGCCACCAGGGCCAGCGCACCTGGACCGGCTGGGCGATCCTCGCCTACAACCTCGACACCCTCGCCATCCGCAGCCGCCTGACAGGATCGCCACCGGGCTCGACCACCCGAGCACCACGACACCCGAACGGCCGCGCCCCACCCGAGGCGCGGCCGTTCTCATTTACCCGCGTTTATCCGGGGCAAGTAACTAGCTGCAGGCGGACGTCGACTCGGAGATCGAGCTCTGCCCACTCTCGGGCGTGAAGATCACCGTCGAGACTCGCTTGCCCTTTGGGTTCTTGGGGCAGCCCACACTTTCCAGGTAGCCGCGGGTGACAGTCTTGCCGCGGACCTTGGTCCTCGTAGCCAGCCTCGTGACGTTGGACACGTTGCTCGTGACTGACGTATCGAAGCCCGGGATCGAGTGCAGCAGGGCCGGGGGCACCGTGAACTTGATCGCCCAGACGTCGAGCCTCCCTCCGTGCGCCCCGGCGACCCGCCCGGTCTTCACGAACGTCGCGTCGATCGATGCATGCTGGGCGACGACGCAGGGCGGCGAGAGAGTCGGGCCGCCATCAACCCGGATGCTTAAGTGGTTCTTCTTGACCTGGTTGATGAGCCTCACGGCTAGGTGACACGGGAGCATTACCGTCGGGGAACTCGTAGGACCGGCGAGCGCGTCGACGGAGTCCGCTGCCGATGACGCTCTTCGTACAGGTGGTCGGCAAGGTGGTCGCGTTTGCCTGGTTGAACGAGCAGCCGCCGAACAGGGTGTTGTTGGGCACCACGCCAGGACCGAGCCCGATCGAGAAACGCTTAGCGGCGAGGGCCGCACGCTCGGTATCCGTGGAACCGACCTTGAACGTGAGGCTGGCCGACACGGGCGTCGGCTTCGAGGGCGTGCCGGCCCTCGAGGGCGTGATCTTGCTCGTCGACTTGAATGTGTTCGCCGCGTAGGCGCAGCGCTCGCCCAAGCGAGCACGCCGCCGAGCACGGCCACACCGAGATACGACTTTGCGCATTCTCCCTCCTTGGGGATGTACTGCGACAGGGGGCGGTTCCGCTCAGCGAAGACGCCGGCGACCGAGAAGCTGCACAAAAACGGCCTCTCATACCCATCTCCGACCGGGCCGAACCGCGTTCTGGGAGACAAGCTGGCGGGAGTGCAGAGAGAAGGGAACGCCCGAGCCGAGGCCCGTCCCCGACGTACGTGTCGCACAGCGTGGCAGGTTCGTTGGTCCGCCAGCATCTAACACGCCGGAGGTCTTCTGGGAAGAGGTCCGAACCATAGCCAGGTCCCTTTCGGGCGCTACTCAGTGGGCAGCCCCACGGCTTCAAGGGCCTCCGCCCGGTCGATGAACCCCTCCACGCGCGTCGCCTTCCCCTCGCGGAACGTCCACAGATGCGCCCGTGCGCCTCGACCTCCACGGTGCTGCCCTTACCCCGACCTCGCGCAGTGAAAAGCACCAGGACCCCTTCCTTGACCGGGATGAACTCATCGGCTGCCCATCGGCACTCGTCCCAGGGGGCCAGCCAGTTTCGAATGCCCCTCTCGAGTTCAGAGAGACCTCGGGCGCTCCTCGTGGCGTCGGGCATCTGCTCCGCCCACACCACCTCAACGCCGGGATCGAAGATGTCCGGCGTCCAGAAGTCGCCCTCGGCCCACTTGGCGTACACCGCCTTCAAGGGCGCCACGTTCTCCTGCGACATCGCCCGCCCAGTATCCCGCCGCCGTCTCTGCCCAAGCAAGCGACCCACGCCGATGGAGCGCCGATTGCCCTGCTCGACGACCACGCGACGGACGGCCCTTCAGCTTCCTCTACGACCACTTTGGCTCGGCGGTTCCGATCCCGCCGCTGCGGGTCCAGGTCGGAGATGCGTCATGACTCGCATGGCTTCCCGCCCGCGGTCGTCTACTCAACCGTCTTGCTTTCGATGGCCCTGCTGGGCAGGATGCCTGGCGTGGTGTCCAAAGGCGGTGGCTCCGGGGCGTCCGGGCAAGAATCGGTGGTCCTCGCCGCCTTCGAGAATCGCCATGCCGCCGAGCGAATGCTGGCGTCACTCGGGCACGAGTTCCGCAAGAAGGCCCGCCAGGGGGACGCGGCTGCTCTGGTGGTCAGCGGCAACAAGGATGGTTCGCTGAAGGTCACCCAGTCCCGCGTCGTGACGGCGAGCGGTCTCGGGGCCGCCGTCATCGGCGTCACCGTCGCCACGCTAGCCGGGCTGCTAGGAACGCTCTCGGCGTTCAAGGGCGCCAAGACCACCGTCCACGGCGCCCACAAACGTGAGTCGCGCGTAGGGTCGGATGAGCATGCAGCCCACGCGATCCTCGCTAAGGCCGGCCCGAGTGCAGCCATCGCACTGGTTCGCTGCAAGGATCCAGACACCCGGCAGGCGGTCGCCGCACGAGCGGCCGACCGCGCGAGCGACAGCTGGGACGGCTCGCTCACGGAGTTCCTGGCCGACCTCGATCCCGGCAGCAAGCACGACTGGGTGCGCTCCGCTCTCGACGAGCCCTCCAGCACGAGCAGGTAGCGCGCCGCGGCCATTCACCTTGGTCAACCGTCCAGTTTGTCCCAGCGCTGCGACTGCGGTCGTTCGAGGTCCACTCGGCGGCAACCCTGCCGGGGATGCTCAGCCGGTGAAGCTGGGCTGGCGCGTGCTGCGCGCGCAGAATGCGTTCGTAGGCACTCCGCGGCACGGGTCGGGCATGGAGCGCAGGCCGCGCGGAAGGGGTGGCATCACGATCCGTGTGGTCCGTGGGTAGACCATCCCAGGCGCGGGCGGGCACGGCCCCAGGAGCTGGTTCGCGCAGATCAACTGGAGCGCCAACGTGCTCGTCGGTCCCGCGCCCTGGTTGGGTACGCCGCAGGTGCCGTGCGTGGTCTGGATGTTGGGCGGCTCGCTGGTGATCGGCATCCCGTTCGTGTTGGTGTTACCGAACCAGCAGTTGCCCGGCGTGTTCTGCCCGCTGATCTCCGCGGCGTCGCCGTTGGTCGGGTTGCCGAAGAACCCGTTGTGGGTGAACGTGTTGTGGGAGACGGTGTTGGCCCAGTCGTCGTAGTAGCAGCCGGGAAGCGGGCCGTTGGTGACTCCGCCCTGGCAGTGCGCGATCGGCGGCGGCGTGCCCAAATCGGGAAACGGCACGAGCATGACTCCCCACGACCCATTGTTGACGACCCGGTTTCGAGTCACGGTGTCGTAGCGCCCGCCCGCCACGATGATCCCCGAGCCGACCGGGCCCAGTGCGGCGCTGCCCTTGCTGGGCACGTTCGGGTTGTTGTTGTCGTGAACGTAGTTGTTGCGGAAGAACGTGCAGGATCGGCTCGTGCTGCCCGGGCAGAGGCCGAGCTGCGGCGAGGGCGCATCGTCGTTGTTCTGGCTGTTGGTGACGATTCCCGACTGGTTGTGGTCCCATTCGGAATTCTGGATCTGCAGGTGGCCGCCGGCGTTGGTACCCGAGTAACCGAGGGCGCTGTACTGCGCATGCCCGTCGGTGAGCACCTGGTTGCAGTCGCTGCACGCACCGATGTAGTAGCTCGAATCGTTCATGTTGCTCGCGTAGGTGTGCGCGAACGTGCCCGGGCCCCGGCTGTTGCTCGAAAAGATCCCGTAGGAAGCGGCCGGTTTGCCCGTCGCGTAAAACGTCGAGGTCGCGTTGAGGTACGTGCCGACGAAGGGGCCGTGAATGCTTCGGCCGCTACCGTCGCCGAAGTTGAACCAGATCTCATTGCCGCCGCTGCCCGCGCCCTCGAGGAAGTTGCAGGCCGTCAGGTTCTCCACGCTCACGCCCGTCGCCTTGAAGACCTCCACCCCGTTGCGTCCGTTGGGCTTGCCGCCGGCCCCCGGCGGCCCGAAGTCCTGGTTCGTTGTCGCGCGGCTGCACCGTGGCGCACCGGGCTTGGTCCCGTCGACCACGACGCGGTTGCGATCCATTCCCCTCACATGGATGCCGGCGGTCGTGATCATGACCCCGGCGCCGTGCTCGGCGAGCGAACGGTAACGCCGGTCGCGGTCGCCGCGCTCGTGGTAATCGCCAGGGCCGACCAGGACCCAATCGCCCCGCCGCGCGACGTCGACCGCGGCCTGAATGGAGCTAAACGAGCCGCGGTGCCCGTGCCACGAACCGACGAGTAACACGCGGGCATCCGCCGCGCCCGGGAACCCGAGCGCGATCAGCGCGACGAGCGCCAAAAACGCCACCATCAGCGAGATCCGGCCGCGCCGCCGGCGAAGCCCGGTCGTGTGCATGCCTTGTCGCGCGGCCAACTCCCGCCTCCTCCGGTTCGGACCTCTCTCAGCCTGAATGACACTACAACCGTCGAGCGCCCCGCATCACACGAAACGGGTGAAGTGAGCGCTTCAGACGACGCGCAGCGGGGTGCCCGTCGCGCGGGCGCACCCCCGCGGACGTGGAGCGCCCCACTCTCCCTGCTCGACGACCACGCTTCGGACGGACCTTCAGCTTCCTCTAAGTCCCACTTTGGCTCGGCGGTTCCGATCCCGCCGCTGCGGGTCCCGGTGCCGACGTGAGCGGGCGCCTACTCCCGCAGCCCCACGGCTTCGAGGGCCTCGTCCCGATCGGCGTACACCTCGAGGCGCGCGAGCCTGGCGCCCTCTACGGTCCAGACGAACGCGAAGCTCTGGCCCGCCGCCACGCCGCTCCCTCTGGCCGTGCCGCGGGTGCGCCCGAACACGACGACCCTATTGCCCGCGTCGATGTACCTATCGGCCTCGATACGGAAGTTCTCGTAGATCTCGAAAATGCTGCTCAGTGCGCGCCCGATGTCAGCTCCTCGATGCGAGCCCGGCTCGACGGCCTCACGCTGCTGACGCCACTCGAACTCCGGCGCCAGCAGGTCCAACCCAGCGTTGAAATCTCCGTGCGCCCAACCGTCGAAGACGCTACGGACGAGCTCGACGTTCTCCTGCGACATCGCCCGCACAGTATCTCGCGGCAGGTGCTGCTTTCCATGGAGGCTGTTGCACAAAGCGCCCAGATTCGCCGGCCCGGTCGGTGGTGGGATAATCGACGCTGGACGCGGTATCACACGAGGCTGCTCTCCCATGGTGGGCCGTGCCGAAAGGCCCGATGCATGGTGGTGTCCCACGACCAATCGATGCACCGGCGTTTGGGGTGGTTTGTGCAACAGCCACCATGCATAGCCGAGTGGCGGACCTTCACCTTCCTCTACGACCCACTTCGGCTCGGCGGTTCCGATCCCGCCGCTGCGGGTCCGGTGGATCGGTTAGCGTCGCCGTGCACTGCAATGGGGTGGTAAGGAGCAGCGAGCATGGAATCCAAGGCGATCGACCCGGTCGACTTCCGCGAGGCGCAGCACAAGCACTGGGACTCTGCTGCGGTGGGATGGAAGGAGTGGAGCGAGTTCAATGACAGCGCAGACGGGCACATCAGCGAGCGACTGGTGGAGCTCGCTAACGTGCAGTCGGGAAGCCGGGTCCTGGACGTCGCCGCCGGCTATGGCGAGCCGGCGCTCACCGCCGCGCGTAAGGCCGGCCCGGAGGGCCGCGTTGTGGCCACGGACATCTCCGCCGAGATGCTCGCGTTCGGGCGTGAACGCGCGGCGGCGGCCGGCTTGGGCAACGTCGAGTTCATGGAGTCGGACGCCTCCAGCCTCGATTTTCCGCACGCGAGCTTCGACGCCGCTGTCTCGCGCTGGGGAATCATCTTCGAGCCTGACGCGGAGGCCGCCGCGGGGCGCATCCGAGGCTTCCTCAAGCCGGGCGCGCGGATGGCGATCAGCTCGTGGGGCGAGCCCGATCAGGTCCCCTTCCTCTCGATTCCGATGAGGACGACGATGAAGCGGCTGGACGTGCCCCCGCCCCCGGCCGGAACGCCCGGGCCCCTCTCCCGGCCCACCCCCGCTGCCATCGGCGGGTTGCTCGAAGGAGGTGGGTTCTCGAAGGTCGCCGTGGAGCAGGACGAGGTCACCTTCGAGTTCGACTCCCCGGAGCACTTCACCGCCTACATCAGGGCGATCTCCGCCCCGATCCGGGCGATGATCGAGCAGCACGCAGGCGAGGCCCAGGAAGAGGCCTGGGACGCGATCACGCAGGCCGCAGTGGATGCGGGGGGTGGCTCGAAGCCGCTGAGCTTCTCGAACGTGGTGCTGCTCGCCTCGGCAACCGCCTAGCGCCCGCCTCGCACAACTCGGGGAGGCCGACCACGACGAGCCGGTCGGACGGGGCGCCTCCGCTACACCTTCCTCTACGACCCACTGTTGGCTCGGCGGTTCCGATCCCGCCGCTGCGGGTCCTAGTGCCGACGTGAGTGGTCGCCTACTCGCGCAGCCGCACGGCCTCGAGGGCGTCCTCCCTGCTCATGAAATACCGAATGGACACGATCGTTCCATCTCGCCAGGTCTCGACCTGGGCGTAGGCGACGTCACCGGGAATGCCGCCGGAGGTCGCGATACCGCTGGCGTGGATCACGCTGACCACGTTCTCCCCGCAGTCGACGGACTCACGCAGCTCGTAGGTGAGGTCCGTGAACGCCTCGTTGAACTTGGCGATCTGCTCCTGCCACCCGGCGTGGCCGCGGTAGACGCTCGCATCCGGCATTTGCGGAACGTCGTGGACCTCGATCTCGGGATCCATGAAGGCGAGCGTGCCTGGGATATCACCGGCCAGGAACCGATCCCACACCCGACGAGAAGCCTCCACGTTCTCCTGCGACATCGCCCGCCCAGTATCCCCGGCTGGCCCGCGCAGCGCCACAGCTTCACCTTCCTCTACGACCCACTTTGGCGGAGTCCGATCCCGCCGCTGCGCGTCCCGGTGCCGACGTGAGCCGTCGCCTACTCCCGCAGCCCCACGGCTTCGAGGGCCCCGTCGCGGCTCTCGTACTCCCTGCCGCGCACCATCTTTCCGTCCCGCAGGGTGTAACCACGGCGTACTGGAGCTCCGTCTCGATGCCGCTCGCTTTCGCGCGGCCTCTCAGGCGAAGGACCGCCAGAACGTGATCGCTTCCTGCGTCGATGAGTTCCTCTGGCTCGACGGCGAGGTTCTCGAACGTGTCGAGCCAGTCCGCCACGTAGGCGCGCACGGCGGCCAGTCCCTGCATTTCCCCAGCGTCATCGACGGCGCCCTCGACCGCCCGCCAGTTGATGACGTCTGGGTCCACGAACTCCGCGAGGGCATCCAAGCCCCGGTCCGAGAACGCTGCCAAGAAAGCACGCACGATCTCGACGTTCTCCTGCGACATGGCACGCCCAGTATCGTGGCTTAGCCCGCGCAGCGCCACACCTTCCTCCCTTGCCGACGTGAGTCGTCGCCTATTCCCGCAGCCCCACGGGTTCGAGGGCCGGATGGCGAGCTAGTGCCGTAACCGGCAACGTTTGCCCTGTTGCCGGCAGGAATCGTTGATATCGATACCGAATCTCCTCGCGACCGAGCGTCGCGAGGAGATTCGGTGGCTGAGCGGGTTCAGGTCAGGCCGATCGGCAACGAGAATCGCTGCACCCCGAGCACCGGCGGCTCGCGATCATCCTGGACAACTCCCAAGGTCCTTCGGAGGAACGCGATGAACGATACGAGCACCGGAAACAGCAAGGTCGTCGTGAACAGGTGTATGTCGCTTGACGGCTTCATCGCCGCTGCCGGCCATGTGATGGACTGGGGCGCTGGTCGCCAGCTCGCCGACTTCGTCGGGCCGGACGAGTTCCACGAGATCGCGGCGGCCACCGGCGCCATGCTCGTCGGCCGGCGGACCGCCGACGTCGGCGACAGGATGGAGGCCAAGAAGCCGGGCAGCGTCGACTACCCCTTTTCCGGACCCGTGTTCGTCCTCACCCATCGGCCACCGGAGCCACCGGATCCGGACATCACGTACCTCACCGGTGACATCGGGGAAGCGGTCGCCACGGCGCGCAGCGCCGCGCGCGGCAAGAGCCTGGAGATCCTCGGCGCCGACGTGGCCGCCCAGTGCCTGCAGCGGGGCCTTGTCGACGAGATCCTGGTGTACGTACTGCCGGTGCTGCTCGGCGACGGCATCCGCTTCTCGCCCCCGGGCCTCCCCCGGATCGACCTGGAACCGGTCAGCACCACGCGGTCGGGCACCGTCACCATCGTCCGGTTCCGCGTCCGCAAGTAATCGCTGCGTGGCCTTTCGCGGCTTGCCCCCGTGGCCACGACGTTCGCATAGGTCAGACGCGAGCGAATCGCCTTCAGCATGTCTCCTCCGATCCATCGTTTGGGTCCATGCCGCTGGCCCTGCGACATCGCCCGCCCAGTATCTCCGACTGGCCCGCACGGGGCCACAGCTTCACCTTGGTCTGCCGCGCGCCGGCCGGCGTCCTCGGACATCCAGCTGCGATTCGCTGCCGCTTGTCGTCCCTACCGAGACGCCTCGCGGAGACTCTCGCTTTCATGGGTAACGAGCACTCTTGTCTGACCGTACGGCGGCTACCGCTTCTCGCGCAGAGCAGAAGCTAAAGCCAACGGCGCACTCGCGCTTTGTAGTCGCGATAAGCCTGCCCGAACTTCCGCTCTAGGTATGGCTCCTCGCGGGCGATCACGAATCTGTCGATGACAACGATCACGGCAGGGAGAAACACCAGCGCCCAGATGACTCCGAAAGCGAACGCGAGCGCGATATAGAGACAGGCCATCCCGACATACATCGGGTTGCGAGTCAAGCGGTAGGGGCCAGAAGTAACCAGAGCCGTGGTCGTGTTCATCGGCACCATGCTCGTCCCAGCTCGGCGGAAGAGCACCGTGGCCGCGCCATCGAGCGCGAGCCAGGCCCCGCCGCCGATCAGCGCGACTGCGAGCCGGACGCCGAAGGGTGGCCAGCTTGTTGGAAAAATGAGCTCGAGCGCGACCCCGACGAGAAACGCGGCGATGTAATAGACGGGCGGGGGAACGCGGATGCCCGCGGTATCCGAGTTTGGCGCGCCGGCTCGCGATTCGACAACCTGGTTCATTCGAGGAGCATCCTAAGCCAGCGGGTCAGGTCTTCGGTTGGAGCGTCGTCCTCGAGCCCGCGCCGCTGCTCCTCGCGGGGTACAACTTGACGTAAGACGTTCCTCTACGACCCACTTTGTCTCGGCGGTTCCGATCCCGCCGCTGCGCGTCCCGGTGCCGACGTGAGCGTTCCGGTGCAGCGCGCTACCGCTTCTCGTCTCTATGAAGGAGGGCTGGCTGTCAAGTGGCGGTCTGTAGTTCGTGGTTGGGGTCCTCTCGCGGTTGGGGGTGTGGAGCGCTGCTCATGTCTCTATGGCCTCCTCGGCGGGAGGATCAGGCGAGATTGGATGCTTCGCTCTCGGGCGCAAGTCCGAAAAGGGGCGGTCAGGCCGCCAGACGAAAAGCGGCGCCTCGCGGAGCGAACTTCTGTTTGCGAGAAAGCATGTGCCAGATCGCGTGGGTGAGCCGGCGGGCGATGTCGATCTGGGCGACCTTGGCGCCGCGTTGCTTTCCCAGCCGGCGCTTGTTGCGTTGGTAGCGCTCGCGAGTAGGCCGGGTGTTTGAGGGCGTGCATGGTCGCTTCGAGCATCGCCCAGCGCAGGTAGGTGGGGCCGTGCTTGGTCAGCGGCCCGCGGCGATCCTTGTCTCCTGACTGGTTGACGCGGGGGCACAGACCCGTGTAGCCGGTGAGCTTCTGCGGTGAGGCAAACCGCTCGATCTCGCCGATCTCGCCGGCGATCGTGAAGGCCAGCACCCAGCCGATCCCCGGTGCGCTCATCAGCAGCGGAATGTAGGGGTGGCCGGCGTGGCCCTCCTTGAGGCGGCGGTTGATCTCGGCGATCTGGCGCTCGAGGTCGTCGATCAGCTCGACGCTCGCGGTGACATTGCCCTGCCAGGGCTCGGGCACCTGCAGACGTGCAAGCAGCCGCCTGCCTTCGACCCCGAACAGGTCAGTGACCGGGCAGGGCTTGCCGAAGGTTGATCAACGTCGAGTGGATCCGGCATTTCAGCGCCGACTTGTGCCTGACCAGGTGCAACCGGAAACGGGCCAGCTCGCGCTCCTCTCGGACCCGCGGGTCCGGCAACCAGATCGCCGGCACCAGGTCCCGGTGCGAGAGCACGGCAAGGACCTCGGAGTCGATCTTGTCGGTCTTGCAGGCCAGCGGAGCGAGGCCCTTGACCTTCTGGGCGTCGGCGATCTCGACGTTCCAGCCTTCCTGCTCGAGCGTGTCGTGGACGAAGTCGAGCTCCGGTCATCGACTCGACCACCGCGCACACGGGCTCCCGATGAGTCTCCTCGATCCGCCGCGCGAGGCCCCTCAACGCGTCGGCATCAGGCGGCGAGACCAGCTGATCCAAGTGCTCTCCCGCCTCAGAGAGCAGACAGACGTCGAGCTTCCTGCGGCTCAGATCCAAGCCAGCGTGCAACATGTCTAGACGGGCCTCCTCGGTGCTCGTTTGTCGGTGAACAGCCGAGCGTGTCACCAGAGGAGGCCCTCCTTCATGGCAGTCCGATGCGAGCGTCTCCATCATCCCGACGAGACGCTCGCTCGTCGTCCCGAGCGGTCGCCCGCCGTTTTGGAGGCCATCCGCCACTTCGTCAGGCCGGAGATGGTGCACAGATGGTCGGCTGCCCGAGGTTGAGGCGGACCGTGTCCCGTCGTCGTTTAGGTGGACGGCTCGCCGGGGTCCTCGGGGACGAGGCCGGGGAAGTAGGCCGCGGCGATGCTCCTGACGAAGTCGACGAGCTGCTCCGGGGTGGGCGGGTGATCGGGGTCGGTCAGCTCGGCGGGTATCGGACGCCCGGACTGCCGCGCATGCTCAATGAAGCCGGGGCCGACGGCCTTGCCCAGGGTGCTGATCGCCTCGCCGTACGCGACCTTGGTCAGTTGCCAGTCGGGTAGGGGCGGTGGGTGCATCTCCGGCCAGGTGGCCGGGTCTCTCGGGATTTCTCGGGAGAGCACATGCTCGAAGGAGCGGGCGGCTGCGTCGCGGTCGGTGAAGGGATCGCCGAGGTCCCAGACCTTGCGAAGTGTGGCGAGTAGCGAGGTGTGTCGGTGCTCCTCGTTGATCACGATGCCCTCGTCGACCCACGGGGAGACGATGACCGCTGGCACGCGATAGCCCGAGCGGTCGAAGCTGAAGTCGCACTGCCCCTTGGGGGCGCCTGAGTCCGGCGGCGCGGCTGGTCCGGGCGGCACGTGGTCGTAGGTGCCACCGGGCTCGTCCCAGCCGATGAAGAACGTCGTGTTGTAGGCGTTGGAGCCCTCGGCGCTGTCGGCTGCCTTGATCGCCTTGTAGATGCGCGCCAGGAAGTTCTCGCCAGCGACGATCGACGACGGCGGATCGACCGCCACGTCCACGTCGCCGCCGATGAAAGAGCGCCCGCACGCCGGGTGGTAGTCGCCGTGTCCGGCGATCAGGTTGGGCTCGATCAGGCTGAAGTCCGGCAGCGTCCCGTTGGCCGTGTCGCGCTCGAACTCCGAGAAGGGCACGAAGTGCGTAGCCAGCCGGTCCTTGAGCTGCGGCATGTGAATCCAGCCTGTGAACGAGACCTGCATCGGCTCGGCCACGTACACCTTCCAAGAGCGCCCGTGGGTCTCCAGGCGGTCGAAGAGCGTCTCGGCGGTGTTCTCCGTCGTCCACTTCTTCGCCGGCGTGTTTGTCACGAACCCTGATGAGGTTCCGGCGGTCCAGAACGAGCGGTTCATGAACGTCTGCGAGGGAACCTCGCTGAACCAGTGGTCGAACACGCCGAAGGCCCTGGCGATCCCGTTGAGCACCGGCACCTGCTCGGGCGTGTAGCCGGTCATGATCTGCGCGTACTCCTCGTAGGTGGGCTGGCGTCCCACCTCGGCGGTGAACGTGCTGATGTAGTCGGTGACGAACCCGTCCATCGTCGGCTCGCTCCTGGGCGGCGGCACGTTCCACGGGGCGGTCACCGCCTCGCCGATCTTGAAGCGGTTGTGCTCGTCGAGGGCGTTATAGAGCTGGGTGTTGGTGTGGTAGTACTCCTCGCCGGAGTCCGGGTTCGGGGCATCCATGTCGGTGGCCACCGTGTAGGGCACCGTCTTGCGCTCAGCGCCGTGCTCGGCCCACTCGGGGATCGGGTTGCTGAGGTTCTTGCCGATTACGCCCTCGAAGGTCTTGCCGTCCTCAGGGCCATAGAGGTGACCCAGCAGGTTGTCGAGCGACCGGTTCTCGAACAGCACGAGAACGACATGGTCGAGCGCGTGCGAACGGTCACGACTCATGTGCTGCTCGAGTCGAGCCTCAGGGCGGCCTTGTTGACCATGCCGGTCAGCTTGCTGTGCGTGAACGAAGCGGTGATGGTTCCCGTACCTGCTGCGATCAGGTTGCCGGTCAGTGTCTCGTAGCCGGCGCTGAAGATCGCCTTGCCGGCGCCTGTGTTGCCCGACCCGGTGCCCGCGTTATCGGCGCGGATAAGCGTGCCGGACATCGCCTTGACCTTGACGCCGCCCGTGAGACGGATGATCGCGCGCGTGTTGGTGATGTAGAACGCGGGACCGACCTTGGCGGTCAGCGCCCCGCCGTTCATCGTGAAGTGGCCGGTGCCCGCACGCGCGTCGCCGGACATGCTGCTGTAGAGCATCACGCCACGTTTCACCGCACCGCTCAGCGTCGAGTTCGTCACGGTGATCGAGTTGGCGCCCTCGACCACCGCCCCTTCAGAGCCGGTGGCGGTCATCTTGGCGCCCGTGACGGAGATCACCCCCGTCGAGTAGATCGCTGGCGAGGTGGCGCCCGTGCTTCGCATCGCCCCGCCGTTCGCCGTGACGGTGCCGCCGCCGCGATCGGTTGCAAGCGGAGCCGAGCTGCCGCCGGCGGTCGAGATGTTCACCTTCTTGAGCGCGACCGAGCCGCCGCCGCCCGCCGTCATTGCGCCGTGCGCGAACTGGCCGGTGGCGTTGATCGTGGCGTTCGAGACGGTCGCCGAAGCGCCCGAACCGTAGGCGAAGACGCCGTTCGCGCCCGCCCCCGAGGTGACCACCGAGCCGCCCGAGATCGTCACCCGGCCCTTCGAGTTCGCCAGCACGCCGGCGGTCAAACCGCAGAAGCTGCTCTGATCGCTCGAACTGGAGTTCCCGCTCGTGCGGACCTTCGAGCGCACGAGCCGCAGAACGCCCCCGCCCGTCACCAGCACGCCCGACTGATTGGCGGCGCTCGCGCTGATCGTCCTGTCCGACACGGTCACCTTGCCGCCGCGCAGCGTGTACCTGCCGGTCGGCGTCGGCGTACAGGTCTGACCAGGCCCCCCGCCGGGTGGCGCTCCGCCCGGCGGAGGCGGCGGCGCCGCGGCCGGCGCGGCGCGCGGCGAGGTCGACTTGCCAGACCCGCAGCTAGCGACGGCGAGCGAGAAGCCGACCGCGATGGCAATCCTCGAAACCCGTCTCAGGCGCGTAGACGGTGAGGCCGCCGCACTATTCCGTCGACGGATGCTCACGAGCGCAAGCTAGGCGCCGCGCGTGCCGCTCACATCGGTAATCCGGCGACGACCCGGCCGAGGAAGACTACGTATGTAGTCGTTCCGACGGGAGCATCGCGTGGTCATTCCGGACTCGATCCGGCAAACGCAGGAGCGAGAGCGACCCGCCGAACTAGGCGCGTGGGCGACCTAGACCAAACTGGCGCCGACTAATGGATTTCAAGCACCCCGATGAGCGACACTGAGCCCGATGCCGCCCCGAAAAGGCTCCTCGTGGCAGGTGGTAGCCGTATTCGCGGCGCTCTGGTTGGCCATTCCAGTGGCGGTCGCCGTCGG
Organism: uncultured Actinomycetes bacterium; assembly: GCA_963725645.1. Lineage (GTDB taxonomy): Bacteria > Actinomycetota > Thermoleophilia > Solirubrobacterales > Solirubrobacteraceae > JALYZC01. The sequence continues at coordinate 93,586 of CAVRZD010000006.1, read as the reverse complement.
TGCCCACGCCGTTGGGGCCTCGGGCGACATGTCGGTCATCCTCGGAGGTTTCGCCTTCATCGCGTTCGCGATGGCAGCGGCCGCTCTCGACCAGTGGCGACGTGATCGCAAGGAGCGGTGACACGGAACGCCCAGCCCGACAATCGAGCCTCGGCGAACTCGTGAGACGCCGGACGTTCGTGCCACCGAGCCGGTCTTCTCGCCCGACGACCAGCTGATCGTCTTCTCCTCGGCCCGCACCGGCAACCTCGGCCTGTGGTCCGAGTGGCTCAGCCCCGTCAGTCCGGCTGCGGAACGATCCGGATGTAGGGCCTCGGCGACTCCCAGCCGTCCGGCCACATCTCCTTGGCCTGCTCGTCTGAGACCGAGCCGGCGATGATCACGTCGTCGCCCTGCTGCCAGTTGACCGGCGTCGAGACCTTGTTCTTCGCGGTCAGCTGCAGCGAGTCGATCACGCGCAGCACCTCGTCGAAGTTGCGGCCCGTCGTCATCGGATAGACGAGGATCAGCTTGACCTTCTTGTCCGGTCCGATCACGAAGACGTTGCGCACCGTCTGGTTGTCGGCCGGCGTGCGCTCCTTCGGATCGCCGGACACCTCGGAGGGCAGCATCCCGTAGAGCTTGGAGACGTTGAAGTCGTTGTCGCCGATGATCGGGTAGTTGGGCGCCGTGCCCTGCGTCTCCTCGATGTCATTCGCCCAGCCCTCGTGGTCCCCGGTCGAGTCGACGGACAGCCCGATGATCTTCGTGTTCCGCTTGTCGAACTCCGGCTTGATGCTCGCCATGTAGCCGAGCTCGGTCGTGCAGACCGGGGTGAAGTCCTTGGGGTGGGAGAAGAGGACCGCCCACGAGTCGCCGATCCAGTCGTGGAAGTTGATCCTGCCCTCCGTCGTGTCGCCCTCGAAATCGGGCGCGGTGTCGCCAATCTGCAGGGCCATTGAGTGCACCTTCGTTTCGCCTTGTGTCCGGTCGGGACCATAACCCGACCCGGCCCGCTGCGTCTGCGGAGCGCCCGGGACGCTGAGCAGACGGTCGTGGTCCGGCGGATCGCGAGTTGGCGCGACTTGTCCCTGGTGGCCCGATCAGTCCGACTGCTTGACGGCTCCGATCTGGGCCTCGATCTTGACCCTGTGGCCGACAACATTCTCGGAGGTATCGAGCTGTTCGCCAAGAGCGGGTTCTTCGCGATCGGCGGCGCGTTCGGATTCATCGGGCCGCTGGCATCGCTCCTGTGGATCTTGGCCGCCAGCGTGGTTCTGCTCAGGCCAGCGTCGGGGGCGAGCGCCACCAGTTGATCTGGCGCCACCTGGGGGTCGGCCAGCTCGCCCTCGCTCTTCGTCCTTTCGAGCGTCTCGCAGCCGGAGGCGGAGCGCCTCCTTTCACGCGAGAGCGGAAGCTTCGCGAGACTTCGGTGAAGCTCGTGCTTAAGCCGCGATCCGTTGCTCAGGACCTCTGCTCAGCCCACGCTCAGCGTGCTGAACAGCCCGGCGTGATCGGAGTCCCAGAAGCCGTTGACCGGCTGGCGACCCGTCACCGAGGAGTTGACGAGCGTCACCTTCCTCGGCGCGTTGGTCATCACGTGGTCCACCTTGTGGTCGAAATCGCGCAGCCGTCCGCCCCCGCGCGTCGTGAGCACGTTGGCGTTGAGGCAGCAGCCGAGGGGGCTGCTCGTGCTTCGCTCCACGAAGCCGGCACTCAGCAGCGCCTTGTAGGCCAGGGCGTCGCCCGGCTTGACCTCAGTCCTCTTGTCGGAGTTGAGGTCGCCGACCAGGATCACCGGAAGCCTTCCCGTGGCCGGGCCGCCGGCGGCGAAGAGCTCCTTGGCCTGAGCCGCGCGCACCTGGCCGTTGCCGACGTCGCCGTCGTTGTTGGTGTGGTTGGTCGCCGCGTTGTCGAACGCCTCGAGGTGAGTGTTGACGAAGCGGAAGCTCGGCGCGCCGGGCACCCTGGCGTCGACGCGCGTCCAGCCCCGCGTCACGTTGATCGCGACCCCCGCGGGGCGCACCTGGAGCTGCGTGCGGAAGTGGCTGGCACGGGCGTTCGAGGTTCGGACGCGCCCGACACGGGCGAGGATGACGTCGCGCATCGTCAGCCGGCCGTTGATCTCGCTGCCGAGCGGGCAGCCGGGGGCCGAGGTGGATGACTTGCCGTCGGTGTTGGCCCAGACCTCGAAGTCGAACTCGGGCTGTGAGACGACGACGCGATAGCGCTGCCCGCCCCGGTTGAGCTGCGCGAGCAGCAGCTTGAGGTAGTCGTAGCGGACATGCGTCGCCTTCGGCGGGATCGGCGACCCGGTGCACGGGGCGGTGCGCCAGAGCGCCACCTCCTGCAGGCCCACCAGGTCCGGGTTCTTGCCCACGATCTCCGCCGCGAGCCCCTTGGCGCGGACCTGGAACTTGTTCTGGTCGACCTGGTGCAGGATCCCGCCCGCCGCGTCGACCAGCCCCTGCAGGCTGCCGGCGTTGACGCCGGCGGTCAGGTCGGCGCCCAGGTAGACGTTGCGTGTCATGACCGAGGCCCTCCCCGGCTTGGCCGCCGCGCCGGCCGGAACGGCCAAGAGCGCAGCGACAACGACGACTGCGGCCAAGATCAGATGAAGCCGCCGGCGGTTCGTGCCTTCAGACGGCGGGGAGGAGGACGTCACGCTGCGCAGCATAGGCAAATCCGTTCGCTTTCCTGGGTCTCGGAGGTGGGCCGACCAGGGGAAGGCCGGGGGGAGGTTCACAGCCCCTAACACACGGGATCGCCGTCCGGTGCGGCCGCGCTGCTCCAGCGCCGCCGATGCGAAACCCAGGGAGATGGACTCCTTTCCTTGAAGCCCGCAAGGGATGTATGGTCGTGTCTCCGCGAGCCAGGGGGCTTCTGCCATGCATGTACGTGTCGTCAGGTTCACCGACGTGAGCGCCGAGCGGGTCGAGGAGCTTGTCGCCCGCATCGAGGAGTCCGACGGGCCGCCTCGTGGTGCGCCCATCACCAGCCTCAAGGTGCTGTTCGACGAAGCTCAGGGAACGGCGGTGGTCCTCCAGTACTTCGAGACGGCGGAGGACATGAGCGCAGGCGCCCAGGCGTTCAGCGCGATGGATGCCTCCGAAACGCCGGGCACGCGCGCGTCCGTCGACATGTGCGAGGTCAAGCTCGAGCGCCAGCTCAGCCCGCCAGCGTAGGCCTCCAGCACGCGTCGGCGTCGCCCGGGGCGACGAGCAAGCGCAGGTTGGGGCAGTCTGATTCCGCCGTCAGCCGAGCCCGAGATACTGCCGGTCATCGCCCGACCCCGTGGAGAGAATCGGATCTGCGGGGATCCGCGGCCGCAGATGGCCGCCGTCGCGGGGAACTCACACGCCGATGAGCTCGCGTCCCTCGGCTGGCCCCGACGCGACGGGTGATCTCGTGTTTGGCCTCCGTGGTTTCCCGAGTTCGGACATGACGGGTTATGCGGATGCTGATCAGACCGGTGTGGCGGACGATGTGGTCACCGTCACTCGTCGGAAGGACCAACCATGACCGGTCTTCGGCGCGCCCTCGTCGTCGCGATTCTCCTTGGTGCGGTCGCCATGGTTCCAAGCGCGGCCCAGGCAGCCCCGAAGGACCAGGTCGTGATCACCGGTTCAGTCGACGTGCCCGCGGGTCGAACGGTCGGCAACGTCGTCGTCATCGACGGACCGGTCAACGTCGCGGGCACGGTCAAGGGGCACGTGGTCGCGGTGCACGGCGTGGTTCGGATCTCGGGTTTCGTCGACGGCACCGTGACCGCGGTCTCCAAGAGGGCGGTCCTAGGGCCGACAGCGCGGATCCATGGCGACCTTCTCTACGGCGGCTCGCGGCCGAGCATCGCTCCCAGTGCCACCGTCACCGGAAAGATCAGCAACGAAGGCTGGACGGACATCACCCGGCCCGGATTCGGGGTGGTGGCATATCTCGTCCTCTGGCTCGCCGGCTCCCTCTCACTGCTCGCCTTCGGGGTGCTGGTGTGGTGGCTCCTGCCAGGAGTGATGGACGCGGCCCGCGCGTCGTTCCAGCAACAGACGGGTGCGGCGATCGGCTGGGGCCTCGGACTGTTCTTCGGGCTGCCTGCCCTCGCGGTGATCGCTCTGATCACCCTCGTGGGTATTCCGTTCGGGATCGGCCTCCTGTTGGCGCTGGTGCCTCTCGGCGCCGTCGGATACGTCACCACCGGTTCGATCATCGGCCGCCTGATCGTCGGCCCGAAGCAGGGCTGGTTGATCGCCGGGCTCGCGGGTCTCGGGGTCCTTCGCGTCCTCGCGCTGGTCCCGTACCTCGGCATCGTCATCTGGTTCGCCACGACCGTCATCGGCCTCGGCGCTCTGCTCGTTGCCCTCTGGCGCGCCCGTGCGGGCGTCGGGGCGGCTGCCGGGCCGAGCGCACCCTCGGCTTCGCCGGCCGGCAGTGCCCCGGGATCGACCTCCTGATTTGGCCGAGACGCGAGATCTGGCGGGATCGCACCCGCGCGTCGATGGGCCGGACGAGCCGTGCGTGCTCGTCGCCTACGCGAGCAGGTACGGGTCCACGAAGGAGGTCGCGGAGCGCATCGCGGCCCAGCTTCACAAGCGCGGCAACCGCGTCGAGCTTTGTGCGGTCGACAGGGTCGACGGCCTGGAGTCCTATGACGCGGTCGTCTTCGGAAGTGCTGTCTTCAACCAACGATGGATGCCCGAAGGCGAGGAGTTCGTGCGCAGCCAGCTCGGCGCACTTTGCGGCTGTCCTGTCTGGTTGTTCAGCGTCGGAACATTCGGCGACCGCAAGCGCGTGATCGGCGCCCTGATGAAGCGGGAGCCCAAGGGCATCCGCGAAATCGCCCAGACCATCCGCCCGCGCGATTACCGCGTCTTCGCCGGTGTCATCGACCGACACCAGTGGCCTTTCTTCTCGCGCTTGTTCTATTACGCGCTCGGCGGCCGCCTCGGCGACAACCGCGACTGGCCCGACATCGAGGCCTGGGCCGACGGCATCGCCCAGGCGCTACGAGCACCGAGATAGTGGTCACGAGGCGACGCGCTTACGCGAGGGGAACCGATGCCGGGCGCGCCCGAGCGGCCGCCGGCGCGCGGCTGCTCTGGCCGCCGCCTCGTTGGCCGCCCTCATCACGATCTACCACACGCTCGTGCGGCCGCGGCTGCTGCGCTGGGGTGCTACCGAGGAGGAAGTCGACCGAACCCTGCCCGGCGACGATCGCGTCCGGGATCCGTTCGTCATTTCGACGCGCGCTGTCTCGATAGCTGCCCCACCAAGCGACGTATGGCCTTGGCTCGTGCAGATCGGCAACGGCCGCGGGGGCCTCTACAGCTACGACCGCCTCGACATGCTGTTCGGTTACCTCGCCGAGCCAAGCTCCGACGTCATCCTGCCCGAGTATCAGAACCTCGCCGCTGGGGACGTCATCCCGCTCGCCAACGGGCCCGATTGGCCGGTTTCCATCGCCGATCCCGAGCACGCGCTCGTTGTCCAACCGGCGGGTGCAGACGTCACGTGGTGCTGGGTACTGGACGCTGTGGACCGCTCGCACACGCGGCTGATCTCGCGGGTGCGGGTCCGCGTCGGGTCGCGTGCTCTCCTGCTGCTGCTCGGTCCCCTCATTGACCTTCCGTGGTTCGCGATGGAGCGAAAGATGCTGCTCGGCATCGCGCGCCGGGCCGAGGCCCTCGCCGCTTCTCACGCCCCATCGCCGGCAAGAAGCGCCGGCCAAGCGGACGCCGCGGCGGACGTCCCGTGAACTTCGAAACGAAGCCGACGCCCGGACTCGAACCGGGACCCCTTCATTGGGCCTATGCGGGCATCGCGATCGCGACGGGAAGGATGCCAACGCGGGCGCGCCCCGTCCGACGCACGGTCTCGCCCCGCTCGGCTAACGGAGGCGCTTGACGCCGTCGGTCGGCGCCGTCGGCGCCGAGAGCAGCGTGTCGAGCGCGTCCGGCGTCTCGGCGTGGCGCTTGCGCGTGCGGGTCAGCAGCGAGAGCCGCTGGTTGATCCGGCGGAATTCGGCCGTGGACTGCGCCGGCCCGAATCCGGACTGGGACTTGATCGTCGCGACGCTCGACTTCAGGCCGTTGATCAGGATCGTCTGGCTGGCCTGCTCGAAGCTCCTGCGGGACGCGTCGAGCGCACTGTCGTCGGTGAGGTACTTCGGCTGGAGCGCGGACGGCACGAACCTCGACTTTCGCGCGTCGGCCAGACCGGCCTGCAGGCGCGCGAGGACGAGCTTGGCCTGCTGGAGCTGGGCGTTGACCACGGCGGGATCGACCAGCTTCCGCAGTGCGGGCAGACACGTGCGCGCGAGGCGGCAGAGGCCGGGACTGCGCGCGCCGCGCCTGGAGCTGGTCAGTCGGCGCGACAGGTTGGCGATCAGCCTGTTCTCGGCACCGATCTGGCCATTGATGGCCGACGTCTGCTGCGCGACGCTGAGCGGGAGCTCGGACGCGCCGCCGATGATGACCCTGATGTTGCAGAAGTTCAGGTTCCTGATGCTCGCGAGCTTGGCGCGGAACTCCGAGAAGCTGTGGATACCGCCGACGACGCCCGCCGGGTTCTGCTGAAGCACCTGCACCATCGTCTTGCGCCCGACGCACTGCTCGAGTCCGTTGAGCGCGGTGGCGACGTTCCCCTCGTAGTTGAAGTTGGTCGGGTCGCCGCCGCAGGTGCTGCTGAGCGTGCCGGCCCAGTTCTCCGCCCAGCCCTCGTTGAAGGCGAAGCCGTTGTTGGTGTTCTGGCACAAGCTGTGGGTCTGCGGGTAGGAGAACCTCCCCGCGTCGAAGAGGAAGTGCGCGGTGTTCCCGTCGAAGCTGTGCCGGACGGAATGGGCGAACTCGTGGAAGTTCACCGAGTAGGGCGCCTTCGCGGGATCGCTGCTGCCCTGCCCGGTCTGGTAGCCGCCCGGCCAGCGCGTCGTGTCGGTCGTGGTGAACGGCGTGCCGCAGCACGGGAAGTCCGCGCTGATCGAGTAATGCGAATCGGGCGGCCGGCTGCCGACCACCTGGCGGTAGTCGGCGTAGGCGTTGTGGGCTCCTTGCCAGACCGCACACCTGGGCGTGCCGCTGCCGTTGTCCTTGGAGAGCTGCCAGGTCCCGAGGTTCACGGTTCCCGAGTGGCTGCCGACCGTGCTGGTCTCGATGTCCCAGTCGGAGAACGAGTACCAGTTGCCCAGCGAGACCCCGTTGTCGTCGTTGAGCACGACCTTCGCGTACAGGTCGAAGTTGCTGTCGGCCCGGACGCCGAAGTTGAACGATCCGTCGCTGGCGGCGTGCGTGGAGCCGAGCTTGTCGTCGAACCAGTAGTCGATCGAATGCCACAGCTCGACGCGCGCGCCGGCAATCGGGGACACGGTCCCGCGGTTGTTGCAGACCCACTTGCCCGTGACGTTGAAGTTGACGGTCGCGTGGGAGGCCGCGGGCGCCACGGCCAGGAGCGCCATCGCGCCGAGCAGCCCGATCACACCGCGCCGTGCGCGGGATCGAAGGTCGCGGCGCATCCCATCCCCCATTCCGGGCGCGAGCCTACCACCGCGGGTCAAGCCCGCGTGGGAAGCCGTGTCAGCGCCTGGACCTTGGGCGCGCCGCGCTGGACGTGCCGGTCCCCCGTGTGATCTGGAGGCGCCCCCCTACTCAGCCGACCCGCCAGCGGTCGCTACGGGATCATGGAGCGCCATGGCGCTCGCCTCGCCGCCACCCCAGACGCTGGTCGTCTTTGGCGCGTCCGGCGATCTGGCCCGCCGCAAGCTGCTTCCGGCACTGTACGACCTGGCCTACGAGGGCCTCCTGCCGACGCGCTACGCGATCGTCGGCTCGGGCGGAAGCCGCCTCGACGACGCGGGCTTCCGCGAGCGCGCCCGGGTGGCGGTCGAGGAGTTCTCCCGCCACCGACTGGATGAGGGACGCTGGCAGGCGTTCGCGCAAGGGCTCTCCTACGTCTCCGCGCCGCTCGACGACCCAGACGCCTTCGGCCCTCTTCGCGAGCGCCTCTTGACGCTCGACGCCGAGCTTGGCGCCGAGGGTCGGCGGCTCTTCTATTGCGGCACGCCTCCCTCGGCCTTCCCGACGATCGTCCGGCGGATCGGCGAGGGGCGCCTCAGGGAAAACGCACGGATCGTGCTCGAGAAGCCGATCGGGCACGACCTGGCAAGCGCGCTCGAGTTCGGCCGCATCGTGCGCGAGGTCTTCGACGAGCCGCAGGTCTTCCGCATCGACCATTACCTCGGCAAGGAGGCAGTGCAGAACATCCTCGTCTTCCGGTTCGCCAACTCGATGGTCGAGCGGGCCTGGTGCGGCGAGGCGGTCGACCACGTCCAGATCACGGTCGCCGAGTCCGCCGGCATCGAGCGGCGCGGCCGCTACTACGAGGAGGCCGGCGCGCTGCGCGACATGGTCCAGAACCACCTGCTCCAGGTGCTCTCGTTCGTAGCGATGGAGCCGCCCGACTCGCTCGCCCCGGAGGACGTTCGCGACCGGAAGGCGGAGCTGCTCGCGGCCGTGCGCCCGTTCTCCGCGGACGAGCTCGTCAGGGGTCAGTACGTAGCTGGCGTGGTCGAGGGACACGAAGTGCCCGGGTACGGGGACGAGGAACGGGTCGCGCCGGAGTCGACCGCCGAGACGTTCGTGGCGCTGCGCGCCCGGATCGACAACGCACGCTGGAAGGACGTTCCCTTCTTCCTGCGAACGGGCAAGCGCCTGCCCCATCGGGCGACGGAGGTCGCGATCGTTCTGCGCGAGTCAGAGCGCCGGCTGTTCGAGGGCGCAGGCATCGCGCGCCTGCCGGCACACCACCTGGCGCTCCGCATCCAGCCCGACGAGGCCATCTCGCTGGTGTTCAGGGCCAAGGAGCCCGGTCCCGGGATGGCGCTCGACGCCGTGACGATGGACTTCTCCTACGGGGGCTCGTTCAGGACCCGGCCGACGGAAGCCTACGAGCGGCTCCTGCACGACGCGATGGCAGGCGATCAGACACTCTTCCTGCGCGAGGACGCGGTCGAGCGGTCATGGGAGATCGTGGCTCCCGTACTTGACGCTTCCGGGACCGTGCATCCCTACGCCGCCGGGACCTGGGGACCACGCGCAGCAGACGAGCTGATCGCCCCGCGCGCGTGGCGCCCGGGCTGAAGCCCGTCAACGCTGTCGGCCATTGGCCTCGGTCAACGCGCCCGACCGTGTCAGTCCCTTGCGGTCTTGTACTGATCGAAACTGCGCGATTGATCGGATGCCCGGACGGTGCGCCCGGCGTAAAAGGCTGAGCCATGAAGCGTGTCGTCATCGATCATTTCGGCGGGCCCGAGGTCGTGAGCGTGGTGGAGGAAGACGATCCCCGACCGGGTCCGGGCGAGGTCCGCGTGAGGGTTCTGGCCGCGGGCGTGTCGCTCAGCGATGCCCAGATGCGCGCAGGCACCTATCTCGGCGGACCGAAGCCACCGTTCACGCCCGGCTACGAGCTCGTCGGCGTCGTCGAGGAGCTGGGCCCGGGCTGCGAGAGGCTGCGAGAGGGAGACCGCATCGGCGCGCTTACGCAGTGGGGCGCCGACGCGGAGCGCGTCTGCGTGCCGGAGACCTACGCGGTCGAGGTGCCCGAGGACCTCGACCCGGCGGAGGTCGTGAGCCTCGTCTTCACCTACATGACCTCCTACCAGCTGCTTCACCGCGCGGCGATGGCGACGAGCGGGGAGACCGTGCTCGTGCACGGCGCGGCCGGCAGGGTGGGCACCGCGGTCCTCGAGCTCGGAGCGCTGGCCGGACTTCGCCTCTACGGGACCGCCTCAGCTCGCGACCGCGCCGCGGTCGAACGGCTCGGCGCGGTGGCGATCGACTACCGCAACGAGGACTTCCTGGCTCGGGTCCGTGAGCTGACCGGCGACGGAGTGGACGTCGCGCTCGACGGGATCGGTGGCGCGGTGTCGCTTCGCTCCTTCCGCGCGCTGCGGCCCGGCGGAAGGCTTGTCGTGTACGGCCGCCAGGAAACGCTCGCGCACGGACGCAAGAACTGGCCGGCGGTGATCGAGTGGTACGCGACGACCGCGACCGTCGCGCTCTGGGGCCTGCTCTCGCCCCGCCGGCGGGTACTCGCCTACCGGATCCAGAAACTGCGCATCCCCCACCAGGATTGGTTCCGGGAAGACTTCCTCGCGCTGCTCGAGCTGCTCCGTCGTGGCGAGATCCACCCGGTCGTCGCGGAGCGCCTGCCGTTCACTGATGCGCGCCGCGCGCACGAACTCTTGGAGCGCACGGCGGCGACGGGAAAACTCGTGCTCGTGCCATAAGCCGACGAGGACGCTCGCCGCAACTGCACTGTAGTAAGCGCTGGCGGTCTGCTTGCCACTCGCCGCTGTGAACCGCTGGCCACCGCTCACCCGCTCCTCTCCACTTCCAATCTATACCCGACAGGGGGGCTTGCGGCAAGCCCCGGGTCGTGCCGCATAATCGCCGGCCGCAGGTCAGAACCGAACCGAAATGGGAGGCGCGAAATGGCGGTGCAGCATGCGGTGGTGATCGCCGGAGGAGGTCCGACGGGGCTGATGTTGGCGGGCGAGTTGGCGTTGGCGGGCGTGGACGTTGCCATTGTCGAGCGGCGCGCCAGCCAGGACCTCGCCGGCTCGCGCGCAGGTGGTCTGCACTCACGCACCATCGAGATCCTCGATCAGCGCGGAATCGCCGATCGGTTCCTCTCGGAGGGACAGGTGGCCCAGGTCGGGCAGTTCTCCGGGGTCCCTTTGGACATCAGCGACTTTCCCACCCGGCATCCCTACTCGCTCGGGCTCTGGCAGAACCACATCGAGCGCATACTGGCCGGCTGGGTCGGCGAGCTGGCGGTGACCTTCTATCGCGGACGTGAGGTGACGGGTTTCGCGCAGGACGAAACCGGCGTCGACGTCGAGCTGTCCGACGGCCAGCCGCTGCGGGCGGAATATCTCGCCGGGTGCGACGGAGGACGCAGTCTGGTCCGTAAAGCAGCCGGCATCGAGTTCCCAGGGTGGGATCCGACAACGAGCAGTCTGATCGCCGAGGTCGAGCTGGCCGAAGAGCCGGAATTGGGCATCCGCCAGGACGCCCTCGGCACCCATGCCCTCGGCAGGGTGGAGTACGAGATCCGCGACGGCGAGGTGGTCTACGCGGATAGCGGGCCGGTACGGGTCATGGTGACCGAAGGGCATATCGGACCCGCGAGCGAACCCACCCTGCGCGATCTCAGCAAGGCGCTGATCGCCGTATACGGGACCGATTACGGGATCCACAGTCCCACGTGGATCTCCAGGTTCACCGATATGACCCGGCAGGCCGCGGCCTACCGCGACAGACGGGTCCTGCTGGCCGGCGACGCCGCACACGTGCATTCCCCGGATGGTGGACAGGGCCTCCAGATCGGCGTGCAGGATGCAGTGAATCTGGGATGGAAGCTGGCCCAGGTGGTCAACCGGACGTCGCCGGAAAGCCTCCTGGATACCTACCACGCCGAGCGTCACCCGGTCGCTGCCCGCGTGCTGCGCACCACGATGGCGCACGTCGCGCTCCGCCGCCCAGACGAACGCACGGAGGCCCTGCGCGACACCGTTGCCGAGCTCCTCAGGGCGGACGAGCCTCGCAGACGCTTCGCCGCGATGATGTTCGGTCTGGACATTCATTACGACCTCGGCGAGGGACACCCGCTGCTCGGACGGCGCATGCCCGATCTCGACCTGGTCACCGCCGACGGCCCGCTGCGAGTCTTCACCCTGCTGCACGATGCCCGGCCGGCGCTGGTCAACCTCGGTGAGCCGGGCGGCGTCGACATCACTCCATGGGCGGATCGGGTTCAGTCGATCGACGCCAAATATGTTGGTCCGTGGGAGCTTCCGGTACTTGGCGCGGTCACTGCTCCCACTGCCGTGTTGATCCGGCCCGACGGATATGTCGGCTGGGTGGGAGACCTCACCCACCCGGGGCTCCCCGACGCGCTCACCACCTGGTTCGGACCGCCGACTGCGACGTAGCGCGCCGCCTTCCAAGATCTCGAAGGAGCGTCGGGCCGCTGACGGCCGACGCTGACCTCGGGTCCCGCACCCCGGAGGGTTGAGTGCATGTCCGACCCTTCCGCAACCCACGGGGCGTGTCCAACGGAGCCGCCGCCAAGAGGGTCAGCAACGATTTGCTTGTCCGCGATCGGACCGTAGTTCCAGGTGCGTTGGCTACAGCGGTCACGGCTCTCTGCCTGCGAGCTACGATGGTTTCGGGATGTCGAGAGGACGCGCTGTTGGCGTAGTTGCCGTCGTGCTGGGGGTGACTTGCGTCTGTGTGTCGCCGGCCTCGGCTGGCGGCCCCGCGCCGCACAGCCCTGAGTCGCATGGTGGCCGACCGGCCTACTTCCGGGCGGGAGCCGCGGTCGGCGACTTCACGCCTCCGGAGGCCGGTCGCCTCGCTCAGGATTCCTCCGACTGCGCGACCACGCCGGCGCAGCGGGCGCAGTATGACGGGGCGCGCGCGTTCGCCTTCATGGAGCCCTATCAGGACCTCCAGCACTCCGGCCACTTCGATCCCGGCGATCCCTATCTCGATTGCAACGGCAATGGCCGATGGGAGGGCAACCTGCTCGGTGGCGGCGCCGACACGCCGCGCTTCTTCACCCGCGTGGCCGACCCGGTCGGCGCGCGCGCCATCGTCGTCTCCAATGGCCAGCGCACGATCGCCGTGGAGGTCGTCGATCAGGAGGGCCTGTTCAACATCTACCAGCACCAGATCCGCGCGCTGGTGGAGCAGGCTGGTGTTCATCTGGATGGTGTGTTCATCTCCGCCACACACGACGAGTCGGCGCCCGACACGCTGGGCCTATCCGGGGTCGATCCGTTCACCTCGGGGGTCAACTCCTACTTCGCCGACTTCCTGGTGAAGCGCTCGGCGGCGGCGATCGTGCAGGCGTACCGGTCGCTTCGCCCGGCCTCGATCCGCTACGCCGAAGCGATCGAGCCAGCGAACCTACGTCAGTGCTGGTCGTCCTATCCGTTCGTCGACGACCAGCTGATGCCCGTGCTGCAGGCGGTGGACGGACACCACCAGGTGATCGCCACGCTGGCCGATGTGTCGCAGCACGCCGAGACGCTCGGCTTCAATGGCGATGCCTCTGACCCCCAGCGCACGTGGCTCAGCTCGGATTGGCCGGCCTTCATGCGCCAGGAGCTCGAGCGCCGCTACGGCGGGGTCGCGGTCGAGATGGCGGGATCGGTAGGCAGCGTGGAGACGCCCGAGATCTTCGGTTCGCCGATCTCGCGCACCCCCCAGCGGTTCATCTCCGAGAGCCATCCCGCGGGGTGCCGGACCCTGTTCGAGGGCGCGGGGACCCCGATGCCGACGGGATATTTCCAGGAGACCCGCGCGTTGGGTCAGGGGCTCGCGGGCGCGGTGGCTTCGGCCCTCCGGCATGCACAGCGCTCGGTGTCGGGAGAGGTCCGCGGAGCGCGGCAGGACATCTGCCTGCCCGTGAGCAACCTGCTGTTCCAGCTCGGCGGCCAGTTCGGGATCTTCGGCCCGCGGCCGCTGTTCGCGGACGGCTGCCGCACTCAGGTGCCGCCCGGCTCGCCGGGAGATGAGCTGGAGACCTCGGCCTCAGCGTTCCGGATCGGCGACGGAGAATTCATCTCGATACCCGGCGAGGTGTTTCCGTTCACGTTCCTGCGCGGCTTCCTCGGCCCCCAGGACATGCCGTTCCCCGACGACCCGTTGCCCGCCTGGCCAATCCCGCACATGCACGCGCCCTTCCGCTTCGTCAACGGCTTGGCCGACGACATGACCGGATACATCTTCCCCGTCGGCAACGGCGTCGGCGTGCCGGGCGAGCGCGGCAACGGCCTCGATCCATCCTCGACCGACCGCTTCGGCTGCGGTCACTCCGATGACTCCGAGGCGGCCAGCTCCCAGACCTCCAACCTCGTCGGCGACGCGCTCGTGCACCTGCTCGACGGCATGAACGGCGCACCCGAGCAGGTCGTGGTCGGCCGCTACGTGCTGCCCGGCGGCGCGCGGTCGCGCGACCCGCTTGGATCACCCGAGCTCAAGTGCAACGTCGATCAGACCTTCCACCCCGCCGGCCCAGCCGTCGCCGTTTGGGTGCAGGGCCGCGGCACCGTCCACCCGGCCCATTGGATGTCGCTGTCCGGCCGCCCGCAGGCTCGGCCGGACCGCAACACGCGCGGGTACTTCACGCCCCGCGGCGTGCGGGTGTGGCTGGACGTGTTCCCGGAGGTCGCGACCGGGTAGTACGGCGGGCGCGCGGTGCCCGCCCGCGGCCACGCGAACCACGACGCCGGCGGAGAGGGGCGGGTCCTGCCCGGCCAGTGTTGCCAAAGCCATGTAACGCCGCCAAGCTCTGGGTCGCTGAACGCGCGGCGACCTCCGCCGCAACCCACGCAAATCCTTGCTGGCTCTTCAGCGCCGGTGAAGCGGTCGCGCGGTCAGAGGCCGCGCGAAGCCGATCAGCCGCCCGCTGCCGGTCACCACTGACGCGTCGGAGGCGGCCGCCGCACTCGGCGGGTAGGCGAAGTCGGCGCGTCAGACGACGTCGAAGTCCAGCAGCCGCGGCACCGATCGCCGGCCCCGGGCGTCGATCGCCACAATCGCGGCCTGGTAGTGGCCGAGGGCCAGCGCGCGGCGGCCGAGGCGGCCGCTGAACGCCGTCGTGTTGGCGCCCTTGTGCCCGCGCCGGCGCAGCAACCCGGCACGCGTCGAGAGCAGGCAGGGCAGCGCGCCGCGGGGCGTCTTGCCGAGCTTGCATCGCCGACCCACCCGGTGCCCGGTGCGCACGCGCGAGATCGCGATCTGCACCCGTGCCTTGGTGGAGAGGGTGTAGCGGAAGGCCGTGCCAGTGGGAACGGCGCGGGCGATCAGCGCGGTCGGACGCGGACCGACGTGGAAGACCGGCACCCGCAGGCTGTAGGTCGCGAGTGTCGGGCAGGCCGCGCAGGCGACCACGTTGCCGACGCAGAAGAGGATGTTCGTGCAGGTGTTCCGGCGCCAGGTCGGGTGGCGGTTGTCGCCGCTGTGGGTGAGCGTCCGCTCGCCGGTCCCGTCGGCGTTGATGACGTGGATCTGGCCGCGGCCGGTCGACGTGAGAGCGGTGAAGGCGATCTTCGTTCCGTCGGGCGACCACGACGGGTCGATGCCGACGGTCGAGGTGAGCATCCTCGGGTTCAGGCCGGACGCGCTGGCGATGAAGATGTGGGAGACGTCGCCCGGCAGCGTGCCGACATAGGCGAGCCGCGTGAGGTCCGGCGAGTAGGTCGGCGAGGTGTTGGAGCGCGCGTCGGCGAACAGCGGCGTCTGATGGTGGCCGTCGGGGTCCATGGTCCAGATCTGGCCGAGCCCGCCCGGCTTGAACGAGTATGCGATCCGATCGCCCTTGGGCGACCAGTCCGGCCCGCTGCTGCGCTTGGTCTGCGTCAGCATCGTGGGGAACTGGACGCTGCTCGTCGGCACGGCGAAGATGTCCGGCGCCGGTGAGCGGTCCACGTAGGCGATGCGCCGCGTGTCGCGTGACCAGGCCGGAGTGGCCGTGGCGGGCTGCTGGACGACCGCCAGGCGCGAGAGCCCGGTGCCGTCCGGGTTGAGGACCCACACGCCCGGCTCGGCGACGGTCAGCAGCACGTCCCCGGGGAACACGAGGCTCGCGAGCGCCACGGGCCGCTGGCGCCCGAGCACGGTCGCGCCGGCGGCGAGCCGAGCCCCGTCGGGCGCCCAGGAGGGGGAGAAGAACTCGCCGGCGCTGTTGGGCGTGAGCTGCGACTGCGCCGTGCCGTCCGCGCGCATCGTCCAGATCTCCGACTTGCCGCTGCGGGTGCTCGCGAAGGCGAGGTTCCCGCCGGGGAGCGAGACGGCGACGGTGGTGAACGTCGTCGCCGTGGCGCCGCCGACGTCGTGGACGGTGATCGCGACGCCGTACGTCGTCGCCGCGGCATAGCTGTGGCTGCCGTTCACCGCGAACCCGCCGTCCTGGTTCGCCACGACCGTGCCCGCGGTCGTGTTCCCGTCACCCCAGTTGATCGTGGCCGAGTAGTCGGTGAGCGTCCCGCCGGGGTCGGCGTCGGTGAAGGTGGCGAGCCGCTGATTGGTCAGCGGGGTCCCGCGCACCACGTCGACGGGAATCCCGGCGGCGGTGAGCGGGGCGTCGGCGACGGCGGCGCCGCCGTTCGCGGTGACGTCCCCTTCGCTCGTGTGGAGCGTCACCGCCACCGGGAAGCCGCCCTCCTCGGCGTAGGTGTGCGTGCCGGCGACGTCGTAGGAGTTGGTGCCGGTCTGCGCGACGGTGCCCACCGACGTCGGCTGTCCGTCGCCCCAGTTGATCGTCGCCCCGCTCGGCACCCCGGTCGAGAGGACGAAATGCGCCACGACGCCGCTGAAGCCGTTGCCCTCGACGGCGTTGACCGGCACGCCGGACGTGCCTAGGTTGGACGCGGCCGACGCGGCCTCGCCTGCGCCGAGCGACGTCATGGCGGCGACCACCAGGGCCGTGAGGATCGATCGCGGCATGACTCGACGCTACCCGACGGTTTGTCGCCCGGCAACCGGGGCGTGGACGGTGGTCCCAACTGCAGGCGGATACTCCCGCTTAGGACTGCCATGAAGGTCGATCGGCAATCCGGTCGACTTCGACTTGCCGTGCTGGCGAACGATCGCAACCACCCTGTCGCCCCCGTCATGAAGCGACTCCAAGGCGAGCTCCCAGTCATCCCACGCCTCGAGCCACTCCCGCAAGAACTCCCGGGCACCGTCGATCCCGAGGTAGAGCTTCTTCTCCGGCCAGCCACGGAAGTTCGACATGTCCCACACGAACTCGGGAGCGATCAGCTCCGAGGGGAAGTCACCCGTCGCCTGGAACAGTTCGTAGTTGCGCCGGATGAGCTCCACGCTCTCCTTCGACATGCTTCGCAGTATCGCGTATGCCTGAATTCACCCGCTTTGCGCGAAAGCAGACACGGCGAGCCTGGGGTACGACTTGACGTAAGACATTCCTCTAGGTCCCACTTTGGCGCGGGTATTCCGGTCCCGCCGCTGCGGGTCCCGGTGCCGACGTGAGCGGGCGCCTACTCCCGCAGCCCCACGGCTTCGAGGGCCTCGTCCCGATCGGCGTACACCTCGAGGCGCGCGAGCCTGGCGCCCTCTACGGTCCAGACGAACGCGAAGCTCTGGCCCGCCACCACACCGCTCCCTCTGGCCGTGCCGCGGCTGCGCCCGAACACGACGACCCTATCGCCCGCGTCGATGTACCTATCGGCCTCGATACGGAAGTTCTCGTAGATCTCGAAAATGCTGCTCAGTGCGCGCCCGATGTCAGCTCCTCGATGCGAGCCCGGCTCGACGGCCTCACGCTGCTGACGCCACTCGAACTCCGGCGCCAGCAGGTCCAACCCAGCGTTGAAATCTCCGTGCGCCCAACCGTCGAAGACGCTACGGACGAGCTCGACGTTCTCCTGCGACATCGACGCCAAGTATCCCCGGCTGGCCCGCCCCAGCGCCACAGCTTCACCTTCCTCTACGACCCACTTCGGCTCGGCGGTTCCGATCCCGCCGCTGCGGGTCCCGGTACCGGCGTGAGTCGTCGCTTACTCCCGCAGTCCCACGGCTTCGAGAGCTTCGGCGTGCTCGTTGTAGGTCATGCAGCTCAGGATCGTTCCGTTGCTCACCGTCCAGACGTTGAAGGTGGGAAGGTCGAGGTCGGCTCCGCTGACCTTGCCCCGACCTACGGCACGGCACACCACGACGACGCGGCCACCGCCCGCGTCGATCATCTCGTCCGGTTCAAAACGCAGGTCTTCGAAGGTTTGACGCATCTGGGCCCACCAAGCACGGGCGGCGTCGTGGCCGATGTGCACGCCCGCCCCCGGAAGTGCTGGCAGGTCATGCAATTCGTAGTCCGTCGCGCAGAGTTGGAGGAAGCCATCGATGTCGTCGCTGTTAAGCCGCTCGTAAGCGAGACGCATCGTCTCCACATTCTCCGGCGACATCGCGCGCCCAGTATCGCGGCCTAGCCCGCGCAGTGCCACGGACGGGCCTTCAGCTTCCTCTACGACCCACTTTGTCTCGGCGGTTCCGATCCCGCCATTGCGGGTCCCGGTGCCGACGTGAGCGGTCGCCTACTCCCGCAGCCCCACGGCTTCGAGGGCTTGGCTCTTGGACGTGAAGGCGCGATCCCGGACGATCTTGCCGTCGCGCAGTTCAGAGACGAATGCAGTCGGAGCGTCAATGGGCGCACCGCTGGCTTTGCCGTGGCCGCGAATCGCAACCGTCACGACCACCACATCGTCGCCGCCGTCGATGAACTCCACCGGCTCGATAACGAAATCCCCCCAGATCTCGGCGAAGTGCCGGTCCCTCTCCCGCACCCCTTGTTTGCCCACATACCTGGCACGGTCCGGCATTTCTGGGAAATCCTCGACAACGCAGTCCTCCGCGAAGTAGTCGGCGAGTACAGCATCGTCGATGCCACCGTGGTCCACGTAGGCCTTCCAGGCTCGACGCATGATCTCCACGTTCTCCTGCGACATCGCCTACTCACGCAGCCCAGCGGCTTCGAGGGCTTGGCTCCTCGACGTGAATGGACGATCGCGGACGACCAGGCCGTCGCGCAGCTCGTAGACAAAGACAGCCGGGGCATCGAGCGGAGCACCACTCCCTTCACCACGACCGGTCATCGCGACCACCGCGACCACCACATCGTCGCCCGCGTCTATGAACTCGACCGGATCCATGACGAACTCTCCCCAGATCCCCACGAAGTGCCAGTATCGCTCGCGCTGCCCTTCTCTCCCCGTATACGTCGCGCGGTCGGGCAGCTCCGGGAAATCCTCACAGACACAGTCTTCCGCGACGTAGTCAAGATAGCCATCGATGCCTCGCCCGTCGTAGGCCTTCCAGGCCTCCCGCACGATCTCCACGTTCTCCTGCGACATCGCCCGCCCAGTATCCCCGGCTGGCCCGCCCTGCGCCACAGCTTGGTCTATCGCTGCCCGACGGAGGAGCCTTCTTGGCCCTTCGCGGTCGATCGGCGCGACTTCAGAGGTGCCGGTGAAGGAGTCGCGACTTCATGCGCGTTGAAGGGGTCATGGTCGGCCGCGCGACCGGGGCGTGCCGATGAAACAGCGTCGCCGCTCCGGTACGCGGAGGCCGAGAGCCCTGCGCATCTGGGTGCGGCGGTTGTCCGCGAACAGCGGCCGCTCCTCGCGCTATGACTTCCGGCCGGTGGGCTGATCCTTCACTGGCGCTGGCGGGCGAGGTTCCATAGTGTCGGCCGCAGACCAGCGGCCGCCTGCCCACGGCCGAGACCCACAGCGAACAAGGGGACTCCAATGCTGAACGGAGCACAGCTCGTCAAGCCCGGCGAGGAGCGCTGGGATTCCGCGCGCGCGGCCTGGAACCTGGCCGTTGACCAGGGCCCGGCCATGGTGGCGGAGCCTGGCAACGCAGAGGAGGTCGCTGCGGTCGTGAACTTCGCTCGCGAGAACGGCTTGCGCGTGGCCGTGCAGGCCGAGGGCCACAGCGCGGGCCCGCTGGCCGGGCTCGGCGCGGACACGCTTCTCCTCAAGACGGGGCGCATGACGGGGGCCGAGATCGACGCTGAGAAGCGCCGCGCGCGGGTCAGTGCGGCCGCCAAGTGGCGGGACGTGAGCGCGCTGGCCTCGCCGCAGGGGCTCGCCGCTCTGTCGGGCTCCTCGGCCGAGGTCGGGGTCGTGGGGTACACGCTGGGTGGCGGACACGGCTGGCTCGCCCGCAAGCACGGCCTGGCCTGCAACAGCGTGCTCGCGGCCGAGCTCGTCACGGCAGACGGAAAGCTTGTGCGCGCGGACCGGGAGAACGAGCCGGACCTCTTCTGGGCGCTGCGCGGCGGCGGCGGGAACTTCGGCGCCGTGACCGCGCTCGAGTTCGAGCTCTACCCAGTACCCGAGCTCTATGCCGGGATGCTCGCATGGCCGTGGGAGCGCAGCGCGGAGGTCCTTCACGCGTGGCGCGAGTGGGCCCTCGGCCTGCCCGACGAGATGGCCTCGTGGGCGCGCATCCTTCAGGTCCCCCCGCTGCCCGACGTCCCCGAGCCCGTCCGCGGGCGCCAGTTGGTGGTCGTGGAGTCCGCCTACTTCGGCGGGGAGGATGCCGGCGCCGAGCTGCTCGGGCCGCTGCGCGACCTCGGCCCGGAGCTCGACACCTTCGCGGCGGTCCCCCCCGCGGCGCTCGGTCAGCTGCACATGGATCCCGAGGATCCAGTGCCGTTCACGGGGAGCGGTCAACTGCTGGACGAGCTCCCGTCGGCGGCGATCGACACCATCGTCGAGACGGCCGGCCCGGGCTCTGGCTCGCCGCTCCTGTCACTCGAGCTGCGCCTGCTCGGCGGCGCGCTGACCGAACCCCCGCCGGATCCGGGAGCTCTCGCCAGCCTGGACCAGGCCTACCTGGCCTTCGGCGTGGGCATGGTCATGAACCCGGAGATGGGGAGCGCGGTCAACCGACAGCTAGACACGGTCGCCGAGGCCCTCGCGCCATGGGACTCCGGCGTCAAGTACGCCAACTTCATCGATGTCCCGACAGACACGCGCGAGTGCTATCCGCCGGAGACCTTCGATCGGCTCCAAGAGGTGAAGGCGCACTACGACCCGGACGACCTCTTCCGGGCCAACCACCCGATCCCATGTGCGGCGGCCGCGGGGTGACGCGCCGTTGCCTCATGCGGCCGTGACCGCGATGCGGAGGCTCTGACTCGCACCCGGGGACCCCTTCGGTGCCGGTGAAGCCGACGCCCGGACTCGAACCGGGGACCCCTTCATTACGAGGGCGCTAATCGAGGTCCGATTGGCTCGACTTGCAGCAGGTTCGTGCTGCCTGGATCAGGTTAGATCGGGTCAGATCTGCCGAGTCGGGGACACCGATTGGGACACAAGGTGTCGTCCACAAAGTAGACAAAGTCCACAGGGCGGCGTAGAGTTCGTCCACCCGACCAAGGAGCAGCTCGATGGCGTCGGCCACGATGCTCAGCGTTCGCGAGACCGCGAGGAGGCTGGGCGTACACGAGAACACGGTCCGCAACTGGCAGAAGCGCGGACTGCTTCGCGCGATGCGCCTCCCGGGCTCTGGCTTTCGGCGCTTCAGTATCGAGGACGTAGAGCGTCTGCGCCAGGAGATGCTCACGCAGCTGGCACCGGCGGATACTGGCCCCGTCGTGAAGCCGCGGCGGCCGGTGAGGGGCCGGATCGTCCACGGCGACGACGGCTGAGTTCGCGCCGCTCGCGGCGTTAGCTTGCGGGCATGCCCGACGAACGGCCCGGCGACGATCTCTACTACGAGACCCGCTTGGAGCTGTTCAGCCAGGGCGACATCTTCCGCGACGTCCCGCTTGCGTATCCGAGTACCGCGGACGCGATCGCGCTGCCAGACGATGAAGAGTCGGCCGGAAGTCGCCGGTTCCTGTCAGGCCCGTTCGATGTCGGGCTGGCGATGCTGACAACGCCGACGTGCTCCATGCGTGCCCAAGGAGCGCCTGATCGGTACGCGCATCCGGTTCGCACGCTGGTTCCCGTCCGGCCCTTTGAAGAGCTCATCGATGCCGGGATCCTCGACGTTTCGAGGGCGGGCCTCGCGCGCAAGCGCGATGCGCTCATCAACTACATGTACCTCCCTGCCAACGACGAGCTGGGGCTACCGGAGAGCGTGGCCTTCCTCTACATGCCGGTCACGATCCACCACGAGTTCCTGATCGGCCAACGCATCACGCAGCTCGCCGCCGAGGGCGCCCGCCAGCTCCACAGCAAGCTCGTCTGGTTCGCGTCGGGCCTGAAGCTCGACCGCGCGACATTCGAGCCGCCGCTCGACTGATAGCCGGAGCCGCCGGTTCACGGCGCCGGCAGCAGCCAGTCGTTCCGTCGTGTCCGGCGCGTAGCGTCCGAGACCCGAGCGCGAGAGGAGCGCCATGGCGAAGCAGGCATACGTGTTCAACGCCCAGTTGGATGGCTTTCGAGGGGTGCGGCGAACGATCGCAGTGCGCAGTGACCAGACCCTCGTAGACCTTCACGGCGCGCTGCAGGCAGCGTTCGGCTGGGACGACGACCACCTCTACTCGTTCTGGCTCAGCGGAGAGTTCTGGGCGGGGGATGGCACCGAGCACACCCACCCGTTCGCGCTCGAGAGCGACCCGTTCGCGGGGTGGGATTTGCCGATCGCCAAGCCCGGTCGCAAGAGCGCGGAGCGGCGTCTCGACCGTCTGCGGCTGACCAGGCGGCAGCGGATCGCCTACGTGTTCGATTTTGGCGACGAGTGGCGGGTGCGGTTGACGCTGCGACAGATCACCGCCGACGATGGCGGCGATTACCCGCGCCTGCTCGAATCCGTCGGCGACACCCCGCTGCAATACCCAGACTACACGGACGAAGAGGACGCAGCCTGACGGGGATTCGCGTTCGCGCCGGCGGCCCTTTCAGAATGCGGGCGATGGCCATCGAGAACCTCGCTGAAGCGATCGCGGCGGCCGAGGCGGAGCTCGCCGATCTCGATGCTCAGCGCGCCGCGGCAGCCGGACGCCTGACCGCCCTGCGCCAACAGCGCACCCCCGACTCAGGCGGGGCACCTGATCGTGCGCCGACCGACTGGCCCGCGTCGCGCAAGGTCGAGCTGTTCAGGTCGCTCTTTCGCGGGCGCGACGACGTGTTCGCCGTTCGTTGGGAGAACCCGGCCAAGCAGCGATCCGGCTACGCGCCGCGCTGCGCTAACGAGTGGAAGCGTGGGGTCTGCGAAAAGCCGCGTGTGCGCTGCGGGGCCTGCCCGAACCAAGCATTCGTGCCCGCCGGCGCGACGGAGGTGCTCGCGCATCTGCAGGGTCGGCAGGTGGTGGGGATCTATCCACTGCTCGCCGATGAGACCTGCTGGCTGCTTGCGATCGACCTCGACGGCGACACATGGCCGGACGACGTGATGGCGCTGCGGCAAGCGTCCGCCGACCTCGGACTCACACCCGCGGTGGAGCGCTCACGATCGGGCGCAGGAGCACACCTGTGGTTCTTCTTCGCGTCGCCAGTGCCGGCCCCCCAAGCTCGCGCGCTCGGCGAGCTAGTGCTCACGCGGGCAATGGCGCGCTGCCCATCGCTGCGCATGAACTCCTACGACCGGCTGATCCCGAGCCAGGACACGCTCCCAGCCGGTGGTTTCGGAAACCTCATCGCCCTGCCGTTGCAGCTCGCGGCCCGGCAGCGCGAGAACACCCTGTTCGTGGACGAACACCTCGACCCTTACCCCGACCAGTGGGCGTTCCTCGCGTCGGTGCCGCGCATCGCGCGCGAGCGGCTCGAAGAAGTCCTGGCCGACGCGCGGAGCACGGAGAACCCGTTTGGGGTCGCGGACTGGGAAGCCGAGGAGCGCGCGCCATGGCGACCGACGAAACCATTGCGCAACCGACTCGCTGACGCGAAGCTGCCGGCCTCCGTGTCAGCGACGCTCGCGCAGCGCCTGTTCGTCGAGCGCGATGGGCTTCCGGCCGCGCTGCTGGACGCGCTTCGGCGGCTGGCCGTGTTCGCCAACCCGGTCTTTGTGGAACGTCAGGCGATGCGGCTGTCCACGGGCTTGACGCCGCGGGTGATCGCGTGCTTCGAGGACCTCGCGCGGCACCTCGCGCTGCCGCGCGGCTCCGTGGACGACGCGCGGTCGCTGCTCAACGAGCTCGGGATCGAGCTCGTCCTCGATGACGAGCGCTCAGACGGAGTGGCCCTCGAGGCGACTTTCACAGGCGACCTGAGCAAGGCACAGGAGCGCGCCGTCGCCGGGGTCGTTGCTCACGAGACTGGCGTGCTGTGCGCGCCACCCGGTGCTGGAAAGACCGTGATGGGCGTCAGCCTGATCGCCGCCCGCGGTCGCTCGACGCTGATCCTTGTACACCGCAAGCCGCTCGTCGAGCAGTGGCTCGCGCGCCTCGACGAGTATCTCGATGTCGATCCGCGGGCGATCGGCACGATCGGCGGCGGTCGAACCAAGCCCTCTGGCCTGATCGACGTCGCCACCGTCCAGGGTCTTGGCCGCGCTGCTCCGAAGTCATCGGAGCTGGAGCAATACGGGCATGTCGTCCTCGACGAGTGCCATCACGTCCCTGCGGTCTCGATCGAGCGGCTGCTCGGCTCCTGCCCTGCGCGCTACGTGACCGGGTTGACCGCGACGCCGTACCGACGCTACGGGCACCAGCCGATCATCGCGATGCAATGCGGGCCGATTCGCCACACGATGGACGCGCCATCGGCCGACTCGCTCGCGCTGCGCGTTATCCGCCGTGACACCGCGTTCGACCCGGCCGGGTTGCCCTCGGACCCGGGCATCCAAGAGATCTACTCTGCGCTTGCCATCGACGACCAGCGGCTCGATCTCATAGCCGCCGACACACTCGCATTGCTCGAGGACGGTCGCGCGCCGATTGTGCTCACCGAGCGCCGCGACCACCTCGACCGCCTCGTAGAGCGCCTCACCGCGCACGTACCAGAGCTCGTCGCGCTCCACGGCGATGTAACCCCACGCCGCCGCCGCGATGCTCTTGCCCGCTTGGACCAGCTCTCCGGCAACGAACCACGGCTGGTGCTGGCCACCGGGCGATTCATCGGCGAGGGGTTCGACGATCCACGGCTCGACACCCTGCTGCTGGCCATGCCGATCGCATGGAAGGGCACCGTCGTCCAGTACGCCGGCAGGCTCCATCGCCCACACCCCGGCAAGTCCGAGGCCCGGATCTACGACTACGTCGACGCCAACGTCCCGGTCCTGCGCCGCATGTTCGCCAAGCGCGCGAAGGCCTACCGAACCATGAACTACGCAATCGGCTCTGCACCGCTGCCGAGTCCCGGCCAGCAGCTGTCGCCGTAGCGGTTGAAAGCCGACTCCGGACTCGAACCCGGGACCCCCCACTTTACGAGAGTGGTGCTCTACCAACTGAGCTAAGTCGGCGCGTGCTTGATGGCATTACGAGGGCGCTAATCGAGGTTCGATTGGCTCGATTTGCAGCAGGTTCGTGCTGCCTGGATCAGGTTAGATCGGGTCAGAGATGCCGAGTCGGGGACATCGCTCGGGACACCCGCCGTTAGGACGCAACCTCTTCACCTCGATGAACGAGGGCTGGCGGTAGCAGGGAATTCGTCGCTGGGAATGCGCGCGCCGCTTCGTTCCGGGCGCCGGGCAGAGGCCCGAACGTGGGCCCGGTGTGGTACTCAGCGTCGCCGCCTCGGCGCTCCGGCCTCCCACCAGTTGGGGAGTTCTCCCTCTGCCTCCCAGAGATCGAGGGTGCGCGCGGCGAACAGGGCGTCCGAGCCGGTACCGGTGCAGAACTTCCACAGCTCGCGCGCCGCACGCTTGTATTGGTGGATGACGTCGTCGAGGTCGAAGGCGTCGATCTCACCTGCGTCGTATCGAGCGAGCGATTCGCGGACGTGCTCGATGAGCTCTGCGAGCTTGACCTCGTGGTATCTGCCAACGCGAGCTCGCGCGGCGCGACGCTCGGCCTTGGTGTCGGCCGGGCGGCTGGCGGCGATCGCCGGCCGACGCTCCTGCTCTTCTCCGCCCCGCTCGGTCCCGGGCATGAGCGCAAAGGTACCGCGGGCGCGGGTAACTGCGCACGCGTGCCGTGGCCCTGGGCCACGGGCCGTTAACTCGTCTTGTCCGAGGAACGGCACCCACGCCGCGCCGTCGGATCGGTGCATCCAATGCCAGTGTGTGCCGTCCCTGTCGTGCGATCTGAAGTGCCAGGACGTCAGAGCTGAGTTCAGGACGGTTCGCGCGACAGCGGGTGTCGTTTGCCGTTGAGCGTGAGCGAAGCGGCGAAGGCCTGTCGGGCGTCGCGGGAGTTCGTGCGTGACGACCGGGCTGCGTCAGCCGGGCTCCTGGCCAGCTTCGGAGCCGAGGCCACCGGGGGCGTCGACCCGCTGCCTCACCGGCCCACCTCTGAGCCGCTCCTTCGGCGACGGCGGCCGTCGGGCCCGTTGTGCTTCACACGCGAGAGGTCGCTGGGAAGGAAGAGGTCGCGCCCCAAACCCGCGGAGCGACGCCTTCTCTGCCATGGAACCGGCACGCAGCGTGCCCCCAACGGCGCTGGCGGTGCCCTGACGGCCGCGCCTCACCCCGCCGGCTGTCCGCTACTTGCGGGACACGGCGCAAGCGTTCAGGCGAATCGCATCCTCGGGCACGGCGATCTCGACCGCGATGCCAAAGTCGCTGAATTCTGTGGTCCTCCAGAACGGCGTCTCAGCGTATTCGGAGGGCTCGCGGTAGCTCATCCGTCTGATCTCGCCCTGTTCGCCGAGCCACAGCTCGACCGGCATCAGCCACGACGCCTTGCCCGCGCTCACCGGCTCGGGGAGCGTCAAACCGGCAGGCAACTCGGCTGCTGCAGCCACGAGATCGACAACAAAGCGGTAATGAGTCGTCCCAGCACCGCGCACGGTCTCCTGGTCGACGAGTGTGACGTCGCGGTGGGTCGCTCTCAAGGCGTCGAGCAACCAGGTCGGATCGTCAGGCCGGCGCGGTCCGTGGCGATCGACTCCCGGCGCGCACCATGACGGCGAAAACTCGATCCATGACCCGTCCCGTCTTCGCCGGAATGCATCGATGCCGTCATAGATGAAGTCTCCCGGGCGCACCACGCGGCTGATGATCGCCCGCACGGCGCGTTGAGCTGGTGACCAGGCGCGCCGCTTCCCCTTGATCGGCCACTCGGTCGCCAGCCGCCGGGGGCCAAACGACTGGCGCACCCGGACACGACAGCTCGTGAAGTCAGCGACAGCCTCCCCAAACGGCTCGCTACTTGGCAGCTGCGGCGTATCGATCCCCGTCCCCACGTAGACGCGCGCGGTCTCGAGCTCCAACATCCGCGCTGGCGCGCCGTTGATGCGGGCGACGGCGTCTTCGTTTTCGTCGCTCGGCGCCACCACCTCAGGGATTTTGCATGTCCTCACGCGCATCCGCCATTCGATCCTGCGCCTGCATGGCAGCACACCGCCAGACTCAACCCATCTCGCATGCTCGACCACACTCGCGCTGCCTCAGCCGCCCCGCGCTCAGCTCCAACGACCACGGAGCACAGACCGCAACAGCAGGACGGCACATAGTGGCACCTGGTGCACCAACTGCAACGCCGTATACGGATGGGGGGCGCCGGGCGGCCGCCACCGCACCCCTCGATCGGGTCAGGGGGGTGCAGTGGCGGCCTCAATCGCCTGTGTCTGTACCGGCACAACGACGCAACCGCCACGACCGAGCGAGCCGATGCCCAATCGTCAGCTGAGCCTTCACGAGCAACCCATGCAACGTTCCGCGCGAGCGCGGCTTGACGAGCCGCTGCTCACCGCCCACGACGTCGCCGGACTGCTCGGCGTCAAGCCCAGCACCGTCTATGAGCTCACACGCGCTGGCCGCCTACCGGCCGTGAAAGTCGGCCGCGCTATCCGCTTCCTGCGCGCCGACCTCGAAGCGTGGCTCGACCGCCAACGCACCCACCACGAAACAGCCCCCGAGCGGACCTTGCGAGCCGGTGCGATCCGGCGCCGGCAGGCTGACCGATGAGCCCCGGCGGGACCGGGTCGTCGTCGACGCCCGCTCAAGGTGACTGCGGTTAGACGGCCGCGAGCGCAGCGTCGAGCTGGTGGGCCGGCAGGCGCGCTGGCGGCCAGGTGAGAGTCAGCTCTCCCTCGCGCTCGAGGGTCCAGCGAACGTTGAGGAGCGTGAGGCCGATGGGCGCCCAGTTCTCGTCGTAGTGCACGGAATGACCCTCGGGCGTCTCCAGTCCGTGGGCGGCCGGACGAGGTGGCCCAACGTTCAAGTAGAGGATGTCGCCACGCGCGTCGTAGTGGTGGTGGTCGAACGTGATCCCGGCGACGGTGATGTTCATGAGCTCCAACCCCGCGGTGGGTTCTCCTGGACGAGTGCCGTCACGATCCACGCGGGCGTGTCGTTGAAGTCTACGACGACCCTCAGCCATCGCCTGGGATCAAGGTCGCGGCGGTAGAACCGCTCCCGGCCGGGCCGCGGATCGTCATCGCGGTGATCTGGGCTCGCCACGGTGGCGAGGATGGCATCGACGTGATCGAGAAGGTCGGGGCGGCCGAGCGCGAGGTGCTGCTGAGTCCCGGCGTCGAACACGACAAGGCGGCCATCGGGATCGCGGACCTGCGGGTCTTCGGTCAAGGACGCTCCGTCGACGGCTCTGAGGACGAGGCGAGTGGCTCCTCGAGCATGAACGCCTCGGCCACCAGTGCCGCGTCCTCTTCCCGCGGCGCGTAGTGCAGGTACTTCATCGTGGTCTGCACGTCGGCGTGGCCCATCCATTCCTGCACCCGCCTGATGTCGGCCTTGGCGATCATCCGCGTGCCGAACGTGTGGCGCAGGTCGTGGAAGCGGAGCCGCCGTAGGCCGGCTCGCTTGAGCGCGGCGTCGTACCGCCGGCGCAGCGCCGAGCCATCGACGTAGCCGCCCCAGTCGCCGAGGAACACGAGGTCGTCGTCGCTGGTGCTGTCCTCCCGCTGGCCGAGCTTGGCCAGAGCCCTGCCGACATCGGGCGCCATCGGGACCGACCGCACCTTACCGGACTTCGGAGTAGTGAGCTGGCCCTCCGCGTAGCTCGCGCGCACTCTGATGACCTGGCCGGCGAAGTCGGCATCGCGCCAGCGCAGCGCGATCAGCTCGCCGCGGCGCAGCCCGGTGAACGCTGCCGTCAGGTAGATCGCGGCGTCCTGCTCGGACGCCGCCGCGCGGACGAGCGCCATGACCTCCTCCGGCGAGAAGACGTCGATGTCGCCGCTGCGACGCGTCGGAGGCTTCTCGACGTCGGCGACCGGGTTCATTGGCAGGCCGTACATCCTCCGCGCGCGCTGGAACACACCGTGCATCAGGACCAGAGCCTTGGTACGCGTGGCCGGCGAGCGGTCGACGCCGGCGATCCACGACTCGATCATTGGCGTTGTGATCGCCTCGATCGGCGCGTCGCCGAACGCGGGAAGCAGCTGAGAGCGCAGGATCGCGCGGTAGCCGGCGACCGTCGAGGGCTTGCGGTCGCGGTCGTGCTCGATGTACCGCAACCACTCGGCCGCCGCGTCGGCAAAGGTCGCGCCGGTCTGCGCCATCCCCGCGAGCGTCCCTCGGCGGGCCTCGTGGAGCAGCTCGACGAGCCACGCTTCGGCGGTCCGCTTCGTGAAGTAACCGGCGGGCGGGCGGCCGCGCTCGGTCCACGCCGGGCCGATCCGCCGCTGCACCTGGCGGCCGTCGGGCAGCCGGTACTTGGCGTACCACTGCGGCCCACGTTTGCGCTCCACGCGGAAGACGTGTCCCGAGGGAAGTCGCGCGGGCGTCGATGGCATGCCCATGGCGGGCAGTCTACGCCGCTTTCGGGACATATTGGGGACACATTCGTATCCCGGCCCAGCATGATTGGCGCGAAAAGTGCCGGTGTACTGGACTAAACCAAAGCCGACGCCCGGACTCGAACCGGGGACCCCTTCATTACGAGTGAAGTGCTCTACCAGCTGAGCTACGTCGGCGGAACGAGGCCATCCTAGCTCCCCTAGCCTGGGTGTTCTCCATGGCGAAGCGCAGCGGTGGCATCCTCCTCTACCGCACCACGGCCGGTGGGCCCGAGGTCCTGCTCGTCCATCCCGGTGGGCCGTTCTGGGCGAGGAAGGACCTCGGCGTGTGGTCGATCCCCAAGGGCGAGTACGCGGAGGACGAGGATCCGCGCGCCGCGGCAGTCCGCGAGTTCGAGGAGGAGCTGGGCACCGCGCCGCCCGGCGATGCGGACGGCATGCTCGAGCTCGGCGAGATCAAGCAGCGCGCGGGCAAGGTCGTGATCGCGTACGCCGTCGCGGGCGACCTCGATGCCTCCGCCATTCGCAGCAACACGTTCGAACTGGAGTGGCCTCCGCGGTCGGGGCGCACGCAGCACGTCCCCGAGGTCGATCGGGCGGAGTGGTTCGCTCCAGCTGAGGCGCGCCGGAAGCTCGTCCCCGCACAGGCCCCCTTCGTCGACCGGCTGCTCGAGCGCATCGGCGCCGGCTGACTCCGATAGGGGATTTTCCCCGGCGCGCCCACGGCGGGCTACCGATGCGCGGCGGCGCCACCGGGCCTACGGTGCTGTTCCATGCCGCTCCACGCCACCGCCCATCGGATCGTCGGAACCCTGCGCCATGACATCGTCATCGGCAGCGGCCGGCACGTCGTCTACAGCGACGAGCCGCGCGAGCTCGGCGGTAGCGACACCGCGCCCTCTCCCCACGAGCTCCTTCCCGCGAGCCTGGCCGCCTGCGTCGCGACCACGATCGAGATCTACGCGGCACGCAAGGGCTGGGACGTCGGTGCCGTCACAGTCGAGGTCGACTACGACCACAGCGCCTCGCCGCGGCGCTTCGAAGTCGCCGTCCACCTCCCCGACGACCTCACCGACGCCCAGCACGAGCGGCTCATGGTCGTCGCCCGCAAGTGCCCCGTCCACAGGGCGCTGACCTCGGGCTTCGACTTCGCGCACCGCCTGGTGCGCGTACCGCGGGCGCCGGCCCGGGCCGCGGCCTAGCTTCGCGGCCCGGGCCGGCCTCCGCTACGGCTTGGTGTAGTTGAACACCTCGAACTGCTTGATGTCGGGCTGGTTCGGCGGCGCCGCGTCGCCGAGCTCAGCGACCGCGGGGCCCAGGCGGTTTCGGTAGAAGCTGTCGAAGTGCTCGCGGGACTCCCAACAGTCGATGACCCCCCAACCGTCCTCGATCGGGCCGGCCATGTGGAACATCAACCCCTCCGGCGGGTCGCTCTCGACGTTCATGTGCCCGTGGACCGCCTCGTACTGCTCCTGCGTCCCGTCCGCGAACTTCAGCCGTAGACCAATGGCCATCTCTCCCTCCCATTCCGCTTGCTCGTGCCGCCGACCCTAACGCGCGTCGTACGCCGCGGCACGACCGGCCTCGGAGCGCCAGCGATCCAGCGCCGCGCTCGCGGCGTCGTAGCCGGCGCGCATCATCTCGGGCCACCGGGACCGGTCGATGAACAGGTCGTAGAACGACACGCCGTGCAACAGCGCCGGGTCGACCGGGGTCAGCAGGGTCAGCTTCTCCCCGAGCTCGTCGCGCTGGCGCCGCGCGAGCTCGAGGAATGCACCCTGCTGGATCTGCCGGCTGGCCGTCATCAGGCCCATCGCCCGCGAGTCCCAGCCCGTGATCTCCTCGGGCTCGAACCCGTGCGGGAGCATGAAGTTCAGGCCGAACACCTCGTCGAAGCCCCCGTCGTCGATCACCGGGCGCGCCGGGAACAGCTCGACGACGCCGCCGTCCACGTACAGGTGGTCGTGCACGCGCACGGCCTCGATGAACAGCGGCAGTGCGATCGCGATCCGCATCAGCTCGCTGATACGCACGTCCGGCGTCAGCGTTGTCCCGAAGTACTCGACCACGCCGCGGTCGAGGTTGTAGACGACGGTCTCGAGCGGGATCTCCGTCTCCCCCGCGGTCAGCCCGTCGAGCCGTCCCTCGACCAGCCGCTCGATCGCCTCGCCTTTGGCGAGGCCGCTGAAGCCGCGCAGCGCCGAGACGAGGAACGCCGGCAGCCGCGACCACTGCACGTCGAGATAGTCCTCGGGGCGCCAGCCGAGCGAGAAGGACGCCATCTCGGCGGCGCTCATCCCGGCCGCCCACATCGAGCCCCAGATCGCGCTGCCCGAGCAGGCCGTGATCAGCTGCGGCTGCAATCCCGCCTCCTCGAACGCGCGCGCCACGCCGACGACGGCCACGCAGGCGCCGCCGCCGCCCGAGCCGACGACCGCCACGCGCTTGCCGGCCAGCCCGGGCGCGGGGCGAGATTGGAAGGGCGGGAACACGGCGTCGCCGTCGACCGGGCCCTCGTCGTGGCGGTCCACCAGCGGCAGCGGCAGCAGCGCCCGCCGGGCGTGCGAGAGGAACCGCAGGTCGCGCAGCGCGCCGGCCGCGTCGATCCACTCGTTCGCCTGCGCGAAGCGCCGCTTGAGCGCGTACAGGTCCAGGCCGTCCAGCGGAGCCATGCGCGCGGCATCGTAGTGCCTGGTCACCGCTGGGACCACCTGACCCGCAAAAGCCGGGTCGCCCCGCCTACAGCCACGGGCGTCGGGCGCCGATACGCCGAGGGAAGGATGGCGACGCGCGCGACCGCGCTGGCGATGCACGAGGCCGGGGCGCTGCGACGGCTGACGGTCGGGACCGCCGCGTAGGATCTCCCCGTCGAGGAAAGGAGCCGGCATGCAGGGTGGACGCATCTCGAGAGGCTGGGCCCTGGCGAAGCGCTCGTGGGCGGTGCTGCGCGCGGATCGCTCGCTCGCCTGGTTCCCGGTCGTGTCGGGGCTCGCCACCATCGGCGCCGCGGCGCTCATCTTCGGTCCCGCCGCCGCGATCTACTCGTCGTCCGGCTCCTCGGAGGTCGTGATCGTCGTCGCCGCCGTCATCGGCGCGTTCGTGCTGACCTGGATCGCCGTGTTCTTCAACACGGCGCTCGCCGCCGCGGCGTCGAAGTCGCTCTCCGGGCAGGACACGACGATGAACGACGGCTTCGCGGTCGCCCGGCAGCGCGTCGGCGTGATCACCCAGTGGGCGATCGTGCAGGCGACCGTCGGGCTCGTGCTCACCGCGATCCGGGAGGCGCTCAGCGACAACCTCCTCGGCCAGATCTTCGCCGGCCTGCTCGATTTCGCCTGGGCCGCCGCCACGTTCTTCGTCGTTCCCATACTGGCGCTCGAGGGCGCCGGCCCGCGGGACGCGTTCAAGCGCTCCGTCTCGGTGCTCAAGGCGCGCTGGGGCGAGGGCGTCGTCGGCACGGTGTCCGTGTCCGGCGTGGTGTTCCTGATCGTGATGCTCCCCGCGATCGCGATCGGCGCGGGCGGCGTCGCGCTCGTCGACTCGGCCCCGGCCGCGGGCGGGCTGCTGATCGGCGTCGCGGCGGTCGTCCTGCTGGTGGGCGTCGTGATCGCGAACACGCTCCAGTCGATCTTCCGCGTGGCGCTGTTCGAGTTCGCCACGCAGGACCATGCCGTCGGCGGGTTCGAGCCGGAGTTGCTGGCGGGCGCGTTCGGGCCCAAGAAGCGCCGCGGGCTGCTCGGGCGCTAGCCAGTCAGCCGCCCGGCCGACGGCAGCGAGCGCGTCGGCGCGGTCCCAGAACCACCGGATCTGCACGACCTTCCCCTGGCGGAACGCGCACACCGCCGACATGACCGCCTCGAACCCCTGGCCGCTGTCGCGGCTACGCCTGCGTCAGCGCTCGGGCGAGCTGGCCGCGGACACCCTGCGCCCGGGCCGCGCGCGTGTACTGGTCGTCGAGCGGCCGCGGGAGCGGCACGGGATGGTGCTTGGAGGCGTACGGCGCCCCCTCGCGCATGGCGTTGAACCCCGCGGCCGTGACGATGCGCTCGGCGGCCGCGAAGTAGGGCACGGCGGGATGGGCATCGAGCCACCACGCCCCGGCCGGCAGCGCCGGGGGCCGGACCGGGGAGATCACGACGAGACGGGCGGTCGCGCCCTCGGCGGCCATCCGGTCGCGCGCGTAGAGGACAAGCTCCGCGACCTCCTCCTCGGGACCGGCGTGGACGACGAGCCAGTGCGGCTCATCCACCGCCGACAACCGGGGCGAGGCCGGAGCCGGGGGAAGCTCGAGCGGGGCGAGCCGGTCGCTCGCGCCCTCCAGCGCGCGCGCGTGGACGTCGGCGAGCGGTTCGAGCACGAAGGTCTCCTCGAAGCGCGGGAGCGAGCCGTCGAGCCGGCGCTCGTAGCGCTCCCAGCGCAGCAGCCTGGCGACGTGCCGGCAGGGCGCGGCGTCGAAGCCGCAGAGCTCGCCGAGAATCCCGCCCGGGAACGCGTCCACGACGAGCTCGTCGGGTGCGAGGTCCTCGATCCAGCCGCGCAGCGCGGCCGGGTCCCGCTCCAGCGAATCGGGAACGCGCTCGACCGGCAGGCCGCCGGTGACGCGCTCGTCGCCGGCGAACGGCGAGGCCGTGAGCAGCACCGTCTGCTCCTCCTGCCCGAGCGCCTCGGCCACCGCGTGGGCGCGGACGAGGTGCCCGAGCCCGCCGCCGAGCGCGTAGTGCGCGATCACGGCGCGTCCGCGGCCCTCAGCGGCCGGACCGCCGCCGGCGTGGCGGCCGCGTCGGCGAGCGCGTCGAGGTAGCGCCGGGTCTCCAGCCGCGCGTCGAGCTCCGCCGCGGCCAGCGCCCGGCAGGCGTCGCCCAGCGGCGCCGGGTCCACCCGGACGGCGCGCTCGAGCGCCCAGCAGCAGCCGGCCACGTCGCCCGGCTCGAACAGCAGCGCGGTATCGCCGTCGCCGAGCACGTCGGCCATGCCGCCGGTGCGCGCGGCGATCAGCGGGATGCCGAGCGCGGCCGCCTCGACGAGCACGTTGGGGAGGCCGTCGTAGAACGACGGGATCGCGATCCAGTCGCAGGCCGCGAACCACGGCAGCAGCTCGTAGCGATCGAGGAACGGGAGGTGCGTCCAGGCGATCTCGCCGCCGCGCTGCCGCAGCCATTCCTCGAGGTCGGGCTCGAGCCAGCCGGCGAGCAGGACGTGCAGGTCGTCGGCGCGTCCCGAGCGCCGCAGCGCGTCGAGCAGGAAGGTGCCGCCCTTCTTCGCCTTGAGCTGGCCGAACAGCCCGATCACGCGGCGCCCGGGCGCGACCTCCGTCGCGCGCCAGGCCGCCGCGCGCTCGCGGTCGGACGGCGAAAGCGTCCAGTCGGCCAGGTCGATGCCATTGGGAATGCGCCGCGCCGGCACGCCGGGGTACAGCGCCGCGATCTTCTCGACCTTGTCCTGCGAAACCGCGCACACCATCGCAGAGCGGCCCAGCGCGTCGTCGAGGACCGGCCGGCGCCGGGTCGAGAAGACCGCCGCGTCGAAGTCGTTGCCGCGGATCAGGGTGACCAGCGGCACGCCGAGCCAGGCCGCGAACACCGGCCCCGCCACCAACGGGCGCGAGCCGCCGAACGCCACGACATGGGTGATGTCGTCGCGGGCGTCGTCGGCGCCAAGCGCGCTCCAGGCGCGGTTGAGCGCGTGCGCGGGGTCGTCCTCGACCGGGCAGGCGAGGTAGCGTCCACCGGCCTGGGCCTCGACGGTCCACGGGCGGTCGCCCCCGCGCGGGCGAGGCATGAAGTGCACGACGTCCACCGCCGCGCCGGCCGCGCGCAGCCCGCGAACGATCCGGTCGCACGAGTGGGCCATGCCCCCGCGGGAGGGCGGATACGTCTCGGTGAGCCAGAGCGGACGCGGCGAATCGGGGCTAGGAGTCGCCGAACCCGCCACCGTCATCGTCGTCGTCGTAGGGGTCGTCGTACCAGCGGTACCCGTAGCCCGACCAGTACGGGTCGTACGTTCCCCACCACATGGGCTCGTAGCCGTAGGAGCGGTAGTAGCGCGAGCGGTACCGCGCGGCCTGATAGGTCACGTCATCCTCGGTCTCCATCGGCTGGGCGGCCGGCTGCTTGCCCGACGGCTTGCCGCCCTGCGGCGTCACCACGCCCTCCTCCTCCTGCTTGGCCGCACACTCGACGCAGACGCTCGCGCCCACGCGCGGCGCCAGGTGCTTGGCGCAGATGCGGCGCGAGCAGATCTCGCACGTCGCCGTCGCCGGGTTCTCGCAGTCGCGCAGGGTGAAGAAGCCGCGCTTGCAGGCGCAGGTGTCCAGGCCGGCCCCGGGGGCTGGAGCGGCGGCTTCCACTACAGCTTCTTCCTCCGCGCCGGCGCGATCTGCTGGTAGGCGCGGGCGACGAGATCGATGAACATTCGCGGGTCGGCGCCGGCGTCGCCAGTCAATTTCGCCACGCTCGCCAGCCGCACCGTGGTGCGGGCCTCGCCGGGCTGGACCTTCTCCTTGCGCACGCCCTCGGGCGCGGCCGCCTGCGCCGCGCCCTGCTTGTAGTTCTTGGCCGGGAAGGCGGCGACGAGCTGGATGGTCGTCCGCTTCTTGATCTTGGTCTTCGTCTTGATCTTTCCGCGCGGGTTCTTCTTGGTCTTGCGCTGCGAGGTCACCTGGTCGGTGGCGTTGAACTGCAGGTCGGTGCCGTCGACAAAGCGCGCGTGGCCGGCCAGCCAGGGGTCCTCGTAGTAGGTGTCGACGATCTTGTAGTACCGGCCCTTCTTGTAGGGCTCGCTCTTGCCCTTCTCCTTGCCGTGCGTCTGGTAGCCGCCGAGGTCGAGGCGCAGGTGGACGGGCTCCTCGGGATCGACGTCCTCGCGCAGGATCGGCATCAGCGGGACTGTGAAGGCGAGCGGCCCGTTGGCCAGGTCCATCTTCTTCGTCCGGCGGTAGACGCTCCAGAGCACGATGCTGAGGACGATCGCGGCGACCGCGATCGCAGCGCCGGCGATCGGCTCGATCGCGAGGCCGACGATCGCGAGGATCAGCCCGATGATGACCACGGCCGCCAGCCAGCCGCCGGCGCGGCTGCGCGCGGCGTCGGTCTCCGCGTCGAACGCGGCCAGCGGGGCCAGCAGCTCCAGCCACCCCTCGGCCGAGCGGTCGCCCTCGACGACCTTGTCGCGGACCACCGCCTTGTGGTCGGCGGTGAGGGAGCCGTAGCTGCTCACGTGGCGCTCACGGTGCGCATTCGATCACGTTCTGGGCTCAGCGTGTTGTAGAGATCCTGCAACATGCGGGTGGCCGCCGCCCAGGTGAACCGGCCGCCGACGTGCGCCCGCGCCGCCGGGCCGATCGCCGCGAGCCGGTCGGGGTAGTCGAGGAGCACCCGGATCGCGCGCGCGAGCTCGCCCGGGCGGTCGGGGTGGACCAGGCGGCCGTGCTCGCCGTCCGTCACGAGCTCGCGGACCGCCGGCAGGTCGGAGGCCACCACGGGGGTCCCCGACGCCATCGACTCCAACAGCTTCAGCGGCGCGCAGCCCTGGGCGGTGTTGCGGGTGCAGTCGCGCAGCGGCGCCAGCGACAGCGCGGCGTGCTCGCGCCACGGCGCCAGCTCCTCCTCCGAGAGGGCGAAGTGCCAGCGCACGCGGTCGGCGACCTCGAGCTTCTCGGCCAGCTTGCGGTAGGGCTTGGCGCGGCGGCGGTGCACGGAGCTGCACACGACCAGCTCGAGGTCCTCGAGGTCCCGCAGCCGCGCGAGCGCGCGCACGGCGGTGTCCACCCCCTGCCACGGCTGCAGCGCGCCGAAGTACAGGAGGTAGCGGCCGGGCGCGTCGGGCGGGGGCGGCACCGGCGCGGGAAGGTCGGCGCCGTTGGGGATCACGTGCAGGCGCTCCTCGGGCACGCCGCGGGCGCGCAGGGCCCGCGCGATCGTGTGGGCCGGGACCACGACCGCGTCGGCGCGGTCGAGGCAGCGCTGCTCGAGCTCGGCCACGCGCTCCAGCGTCGCCGGCGGGATCGCCGGGTACAGGAACGGCAGCTCGATCGAGGGGAGCCCGTTGACCTCGTACACGGTCGCGTAGCCCGCGCCGGTCCGCTCCACGATCGGCAGCCCGCTCCACGGGTCGCGGAAGTGGCACAGCTCCAGCGAGCCCGCGAGCGTGTCGAGCAGCGCGTCGAGCCGCGCACCGTAGTGCAGCGCGCGCGGCAGGAAGTGCGGCTCGTCGTGCGAGAAGCGGACGATCTCGACGTCGCCGTCCTCGCGCTGGTAGGGCGGCAGGCCCTCCCCGCCGAGCACGTACAGCAGCCCGCCGCCGAAGCGCTCGAACCCCGCGCGCGCAAAGCGGTCGATGTGCACGGCGCTGCCCTTGCGCGAGGGAAAGCGGTCGAAGGCCGCATAGAGCATGCGGTGCGGGAGCGCCGGGACCATGCCCTGGGCAACCTATAGGCTCACAATCCGTGGTCCCCCGCCGGCTGATCGCGCTGCTGGCCGCCGTCCCGCTCGTGGCGGGGTGCGGCGGTGGATCCTCCAAGAAGGCTGTCACCCTCGAGCTCACCGGCGCGACCGGGAACCAGAACTTCACGGCCTGCGCCAAGCAGGCGGCGTTCTTCCTCTACGGCGGGCCCGCGCAGATTCGGTTCACGGGCCAGGTCAAGCCCGCGCCCGACGGCCGCTGGAAGGTCAAGGTCAAGATCAAGCAGTGCTCAGGCGGCAAGTTCGTCGACGTCACCTCGCAGAAGCTCGTCGGCCAGTCCAGCGGCCGCTACGACGGCGCGATCCCGATCGCCGAGAAGGGCTACTACTACGCGCGCGCGCAGCTCGAGGGCGGCGACAAGCCGCGCAGCGAGAAGCAGTACTTCCGGATCGGCTGACGGCGGGCCGTAGGCCCGGGCGACCGTGGCGGCGCTGCAGCGCCACCACGGTCCGCCACGTCTAGCGGATCAGCACAGGTTGCCGGCGCTCGGCGCGCCGCGGCACGCCCGCGGCATCGTCGGCTGGCGCCCCGGCGCCGGTTGCGGAACCGAGTGCCGCGCCTGCGACTCGCCCTGCAGCGTGAGGATCGTGCCGAGGAGGCCGGGTCCGGGCGCGGGCGTCGTCGTGTTCTGGCAGCCCCACGTGCCCTCGATGTTCGCCGGGCTCGACGTCGAGAACGAGTTGCCGGCGAAGCAGTTGTTCAGCGAGCCGGGACCGCTCGGCGGGGGGCCCAGGTCAGCGATGCCGATGTCCGCGCCGTTGGGCCGCGACCCGTTGTTCGAGAAGCGGTTGCTGGCGACCTTGTTGCCGGTCAGCTGGAAGTAGACCGTCTGCGGCGTGGGCGGGAAGGGATCCGGGTTCTCGAAGCCCAGCAGCCCGAAGTTCGGGTTCCCCCGGATCGTGTTCCTCTGGACCAGGTCGGCGTAGGTGCCGACCAGGATCACACCGTTGCCCCATGGCACCGACAGGATCGTGGCGTTGGCCGGGGTGGTCAGGTTGCCGTTGTTCTCGATCCGGTTGTTGGTGAAGACCGTGCAGCGCGCGATGTTGGTCGAGCTGAAGGTCGGGGTTGGCGAGCGGTTGGAACCCGAGTTGCAGGCTCCGTCCTGCGGCGGCGGCTTGTCGTCGTTGTTGAGCGAGTTGGGGCCGACGCCGTTGCTGTTGTTGCGGAAGGTCGAATTGCGCACGGTGATGCGGCCGCCCGAGTTGGTACCGGAGTAGCCCAGACCGTTGCGCTCGACGAGCGCGTCGTCGACGAGCGCGTTGCAGTCCCGGCACGCCCCGATGTAGAGGCCGGAGTCGTTGAAGCCCGACGCATAGACGTGCTTGAGGAAACCGTTGACGGAGTTCGAGGCGAAGAGCCCGTAGCCCCCGATCAGTCCGGTGTCGTAGGTCGTCAGGTACTGGCCGTACCAGCCACGAGCGCCGATCCTTCCCGAGCCGTCGCCGCCGTTCCACCAAATCTGGTTGCCGTTCTCGCCGTCGCGCTTGTTGCGGTCGAAGTTGCGGACGGTGAGGTTCTCGACCCAGACGTTGCTGGCCTTGAAGATCTCGATCCCGTTGACGTTCCTGCGGTGCCGGCCGTCGACGATCACCCGGTTGCGGTCCAGCCCGCGCAGGTGCAGGTTGGACTTGCGGATCAGCACGTTCTCGGGGTACACGCCCCGGTCGATCACGATCCAGTCGCCCGAGCGCGCGGCGTTGACGGCGCGCTGGATGGTCGTGAAGTGCGGGAAGACGACGCGACGCTTGGTCACGTCGAGGACGCGGGCCTGTGCCGGAGCGACGGCGACCAGCAGGAGCGCGGCGGCGGTGGCGAGCGGCGCCAGACGGCGGAGCGAACAATGGGACATCGAGATCCTTCCCCCGGAGGTGTGCGAGCGGAGTCTATGTACGCAACACGCCCGCGGCGCGTTAGGTTCGGATGAATGTCCACGCCGGAGTTCGACTTACAGGCACATTCGACCCGCTCCGACGGCGCGCTCGAGCCCGCCGCGGTGGTCGCGGCGGCCGCCGCGGCGGGCGTCCGGCTGCTCGCCCTGACCGACCACGACACCGTGGACGGGGTCGAGGAGGCGCTCGCCGCAGGGCGGGAGCGCGGCGTCGAGGTCGTCCCGGCGATCGAGGTGTCGGCGGTCCAGGACGGCATCGGGGCCGACGTGCACGTGCTCGGCTACCGCGTCGACCCGCGTGCGCCGGGACTGGCGGCCGCGCTCGAGGGCTGGAAGGCCGACCGCGCGCTGCGCATCGAGCGCATGGCCGACCGGCTCGAGGAGCTCGGCTTCGAGCTCGACCGCACCGAGCTCGACGCCCGCCGCGCCGCCGGCGAGCCCGTCGGCCGCCCCCATCTGGCGGCGGCGGTGCGCGACCGTCCCGACGGGTTCTTCGAGCGGTATCTGGTCCCGGGCGCACCCGCCTTCGTGCCCCGCACCACTCCCAGCGTCGCGGAGGCGATCGCCGTCATCCACGCGGCCGGCGGGGTGGCCGTGTGGGCGCACCCGTTCTGGGACGTGTCCGACCCCGCGGAGGTCCTGGCCACGCTGGACCGCTTCGCGGCGCTCGGGATCGACGGCGTGGAGGTGTTCTACGCCACGCACTCCGAGGAGCAGGTCGCGCTGCTGGCCGAGCGCTGCGCGCGCGACGGGTTGCTCCAGACCGGGTCGGCCGACTTCCACGGGCCCGGCCACGAGCACTTCGACCGCTTCCTCGCCTTCGAGCTGTACGGCCGCGAGCCGGTGCTCGGGCCGATCGCGCCCGGCTGGAGCTAGGCGGTCAGGCACCGTAGTCGCGCCGGACGACGAGCGCAACCCGGCCGCCGACCTCGACGAACCCGTCGTCGAGCGGGCGCGCCAGCAGCGTCGAGCCCGCGCCCTGGTGGATCACCAGCGGCCGGCGCAGCGCGCCTGCGAGCTTGACCGCGTGTGCGCCCGTCGCCTCGTCCTCGGCGATGCCGAGCGCGACCGGGAAGACACGGCAGCGCACGATGCCCCCGGCCTCGTCCTCCCACGCCCAGCAGCCGACCAGGTCGTGGCCCTCGGGCGGGCCGTCGAGGGCGTCCACCTCCGCGGGCGCGTCGAGCTTGTAGTGCTCGAACGGCGGCGCCCACTCGGGCCGCGCGGCGATGAACGACAGCTCGTTCTCCTGGCGCGTCGGGACCTCCCCGGCCGGCGGGCGAAGGTGGCTCACCGGCCTGCCCTCCGACGCGAGCAGCCACGCCGTTCCGACCAGCGGGTGCCCGGCGAACTCGAGCTCCACCGTGGGGGTGAAGACGGCGACGCGGCCCAGGCGCGCGTCGTCCACGAACACGGTCTCCGAGAAGCCGAGGTCGGCGGCCACGTCCTGGCGCCGGTCGGGCGCGATCGCGCCGCCGTCGAGGAAGACGCCGAGCGGGTTGCCGCCGGCGCCGTCGTCGCCCGTGAACACGCGCAGGACGTGGAGGACCGCCATCGCTAACTCGACCCTAACGCGTGCCCCGTAGGATCCCCGGCATGGCCAGGTCCCGTGGACTGATCGTCGCGGCGGTGATCGCCGGCGTCGTGCTGATCGTCATCGCCGTCGTGTACTTCGCCGAGCCGGCCAAGTCGTTGCCCTCGTTCTTCCCCGGCCACGACGCGCATTCCACGACCACTCACGTCAAGCACGGGATCGCCGCGCTGCTCCTCGGGGTCGGCTGCTTCGTCGTGGCGTGGTTCGCGACGGGACCGCGCTCCGGCGGCGCTTCGTCGGCTTAGTCCTCTCAGCTCAGCGCGAAGCCGATGGTGAGCAGCGTGCCGGCCGCGACGCAGTAGATCGCGAATGGGGTCAGCGTGTTCGTCTCGAAGTACTTGAGCAGGAACTTCACCGACAGGTAGGCGGTGAGCGCCGCGCACGCGGCGCCGACGAGCGCGGTGCCGATCACGTGGCCGCTCTTGCCGACGAGCTCTGGGAGCTTGAGGACGGCGGCGGCGCCGATGATCGGCGTGGCCAGCAGGAAGGAGTAGCGCGCCGCGTCCTCGTTGGAGAGGCCGACGAGGAGGCCCCCGCCCATGGCGGCGCCCGACCGGGAGAAGCCGGGGATCAGCGCAACCGCCTGCGCCGTGCCCACCGCGATGGCCTGGCGCCAGCTCAGCTTTGCGATACGCGCGTCGGAGTCGCCCTTCCAGTCGTCCGGGCGGGGTGGCCGTCGTCGCAGCCGCTCGGCGCCGTAGAGCATCAGCCCGTTGGCGATCAGGAACGCCGCCGCCGACTCGGCCGACTTGAACAGGTCGCGCAGCGAGCCCTCGAGGAGCAGGCCCAGGAGGCCGGCCGGGATCGTGCCCACGACGATGAGCCAGCCCAGCTTCGCGTCGGAGTCGTCGCCTCTGATCTCCCGGTCGCGCAGCGAGCGGCCGATGCCCTTGACGATCCGCACCCAGTCGCGGCGGAAGAACCCGAGCAGCACGAGTGCGGTGGCCAGGTGCGTGGCCACGAGGAAGTTGAGGAAGAACTTGTCGGACTGCTGGATGTCCCAACCCAGCATCTTGGGCAGCACGACGCTGTGTCCGAGGCTGGAGATCGGGAAGAGCTCGGAGAATCCCTGGAGCAGTCCGAGCACCACGGCTTGGAAGTAGCTGATCACGGCCGCGGGAGCTTAGAGAGGACTAACCTTCCGCGGCTCCATGAGCGTCCTCCAGTCGATCGTGCTGGGGATCGTGCAGGGGCTCACGGAGTTTCTCCCCATCTCCAGCACCGCGCACCTGCGCGTCGTCCCCGCCTTCCTCGGGTGGAAGGATCCCGGCGCCGCGTTCACCGCCGTGATCCAGCTCGGGACGATGGCCGCGGTGCTCCTGTACTTCCGCGACGACCTGCGGAACATCGCGCGCGGGTGGATCGGGGGTCTGCGCGGCACCCTGCCGCGTCGCGCGCCCGAGTACCGGATGGGCTGGTACCTGATCCTCGGCACCATCCCGATCGGGATCTTCGGCCTCATCTTCAAGGACCAGATCGAGACCGGGGCGCGCGACCTGTCGCTGATCGGCACGACCCTGATTCTGTTCGGGCTCATCCTGTACGCGGCCGACCGCTACGGCCCCAAGAACCGCGGCGAGGAGGACATCGACGCGCGGGACGCGGGCACGGTGGGGTTCGCCCAGGCGCTCGCGCTGATCCCGGGCGTGTCTCGCTCGGGGGCGACGATCACCGGCGGGCTGCTCCGCGGGCTCAACCGCGAGGCGGCGGCCCGGTTCTCGTTCCTGCTCTCCGTGCCCGCCGTCGTGCTCTCCGGGCTCTTCGAGCTGCGCAAGGCCGGCGGCGGGGACACCGGCGCGGGCTCGCTGATCATCGCGACCGTGCTCGCGTTCGTCGTGGGCTACTGGTCGATCGCCTTCCTCCTGCGCTATCTCGTGACGCACTCCCTGCTCGTGTTCGTCGTGTATCGCGTGGCGCTCGGCACGCTCGTGCTGGCCCTGGTCGCGGGCGGGGCGATCGGTTAGCGTCGCCGCAACGCAACGGTCCACAGGAGGAGGAGCAGCATGCGTGCAAGCAGGCACCTTCGCGGCGGCCTGATCGTCGTGCTCGCGTTCGCCGCAGGACTCGCAACGTTCGCCGCAACCGGGTTCGGCCGCGGCGGGCACCCCAGCGCGACGGCCCACGCGACCGGGGCGGTGGGCCACATGGCCGCCACCACGCCCGGGGTCAAGCTCACCTACCTGAGCACGACCGGGACCGTCGCGGCCGGCGCCTTCTCGGGCGCCAAGGGCACCTGTCCGCGCAGCAAGCCGCACCCGATCTCGGCCTTCTTCGACAGCGGCTCGGACAAGGTCGTGCTGGGCGCGGCGCGGCCCGACCCGGCCACGCGGGAGTCGTCGCGGACCTGGCTGGTCGGCGTCTCCAACCTGGGCGACAGCTCGGCGCGTTACGAGGTCGGCCTGATCTGCGCGAAGTAGTTCGCTACTCGGCGAGCAGCCGCTCGAGGCGGTAGCCGAGGGCCTCGCAGGCGAGCTCCTCGGTGACGTTCAGCGGCAGCCGCTGGCGGGTGTCGTCCACCAGCTCCAGCGCGCGGCGCAGCGCGGCCGGGTCGCGACCGGCGGCGTCCGCAGCCAGCTCGGCCTCGCGGTCGACGTTGGCGGCCAGGTCGGGGGCGTCGAGCGCGACGCACAGCAGATCGCGGTACCACAGGCCCGCGAGGGCCAGCTGCAGGTCGAGCGCCTGCGTGTGGACCCGTCGGCCGAGTCGCCGGGAGCGCTCGGCGTGCTCGGTCTCGGCGCGGCGGCGATCGCGCTTGGCCAGCAGATCGAGCGAGGCGGCGTGGCGCTCGTCGAGCTCGGCGACCGCGGCGTCGGCGCGCGCGCGGGCCTGCACCAGCAGCTCGCGCCAGGGGCGCTCGCCCATCGCGGCCGCCGGAGCGGCCCGGGCGAAGCGCTGGGCCGCGCCGCGCAGCTTCGGGCCCTCGCCGGTCGCCAGCTCGCGCGCCAGGCGGGCGTCACCGCGCGCCAGGCGAGCGGCCGCGCGGGCGGGGCGCGGCTCGACGCCCTCGCGGCCCAACCGGGCGACGACCTCGTCCTCGGGGAGC
The DNA here is from genome assembly GCA_963725645.1 of uncultured Actinomycetes bacterium. Lineage (GTDB taxonomy): Bacteria > Actinomycetota > Thermoleophilia > Solirubrobacterales > Solirubrobacteraceae > JALYZC01. The sequence goes on along the minus strand of CAVRZD010000006.1, from coordinate 49,290 downwards.
GCCTCGAAGCGGACCTGCTGGCAGCGTGACGCGATCGTAGGGAGCACCTCGCCGGGGCGGTCGCTCAGCAGGATCAGGTGCGCGAACGGCGGCGGCTCCTCGAGCGTCTTGAGCATCTTGTTGGCCGCCTGCTCGATCATCGTGTCGGCGCGCTCGATCACGAACACCCGCCGCCGCGCCTCGAACGGCGTGCGCGCGGCGGCGCCGACGACCGCCGTGTCGATGTCGCCGACGAGCAGCTCGTGCGCGCCCGAGGGCCTGACCCAGGTCAGATCGGGGTGCGAGCCGCGCTCCACCCGCCCGCGGACCGCGTCGGGCTCGGCCGCGCCCTCGGCCAGCAGCGCCGCCGCGAACGCGCGCGCCACCGTGCGCTTGCCCGCGCCGGCCGGACCGCCGAAGAGGTACGCGTGGCTCGGGCGGCCCTGCGGGGGCAGGGCGGCGCCCAGCACGGCGGCGGCGTGCGGGTGGTGCTCGGTTCCCAGGAGCGGCGCGTCGGGCATGGCGGTCCCCCATCGTAGATACGCTCGCGGCGCATGGCGCGCGGGCGGTTGATCACGATCGAGGGCCTCGACGGCGCGGGCAAGACGACGCTGGCCGCGGAGCTGGAGCGCGCACTGGGCGGGCGGGTCGGCGCGGTGCGCGTCCTGCGGGAGCCCGGCGGCGTCGACCTGGCCGAGCGCGTGCGCGCGCTGGTGAAGGACCCGGAGCTGCGCGTCGGGGCGCGCGCCGAGGCGCTGCTGTACGCGGCCGCGCGCGCGCAGCTCGTCGAGGAGGCGCTGGCGCCCCTGCTCGACAGCGGCGTGTGGGTGCTCCTCGACCGCTTCGTGGACTCGTCGCTGGCCTACCAGGGCGCGGGCCGCGAGCTGGGCGTCGACGCCGTGCGCGCGATCAACGACTTCGGCACCGGCGGCCTGCGGCCGGACCGCACCCTGCTGCTGCGGATCGACCCGGCGGCCGGCCGCGCCCGGCTCGCGGAACGCGGCGAGGCGCCCGACCGCCTGGAGCTCGAGGACGAGGTGTTCTTCCGCGCGATCGCCTCGGCCTACGACCGCCTGGCCGAGGCCGACCCGGACCGCATCCGCGTGCTCGACGCGCGCGCGGAGCCGGACGCCGTGCTGGCCGCCGCGCTGGCCGCGCTCGAGGACCTGATCGTGGGCGGGGTCTAGTCCCCGTACCCGTCGGGGTGCGCCTGCGCCCACGTCCAGGCGTCGGCGATCATCGTGTCGAGCTCAGGCTTGCGCGGCTCCCATCCGAGCTCGTCGCGGATGCGCTGGGACGCGGCCACCAGGACGGGCGGGTCCCCCGGGCGCCGCGGCGCGTCTCGCGCGGCGATCTCGAGCCCGGTCACACGGCGCCCAGCCTCGACGACCTCGCGCACCGAGAACCCGTTGCCGTTCCCGAGGTTGAGGATCCGGTGCTCGCCTCCCCGCGCCGCGTTCAGGGCGAGGAGGTGCGCCTGCGCGAGGTCCTCGACGTGGATGTAGTCGCGGACGGCCGTGCCGTCGGGCGTCCCGTAGTCGGCGCCGAACACCTCGACGTGCTCCAGCACTCCGAGCGCGGCGCGGAGCACGTTGGGGATCAGGTGGGTCTCGGGGTCGTGGTCCTCGCCCTGCTCGCCGCTCGCGCCGGCGACGTTGAAGTAGCGCAGCGAGATCGCGCTGAGGCCGTGGGCGGCGCAGTGCTCGCCGATCATCTGGTCCACCGCCAGCTTGCTCGCGCCATACGGGTTGGCGGGGCGCGTCGGCGCGTCCTCGGAGATCGGGACCTCGTCGGGTACGCCGTAGCACGCGCACGTGGACGAGAACACGAGCCGCTCCACGCCCGCCGCGCGCATCGCGTCGAGCAGGTTGAGGGTGCCGCCGACGTTCGTGCGCCAGTAGTGCTCGGGGTGCCGGACGGACTCCCCCACCAGCGCGAGCGCGGCGAAGTGCATGACGGCCTCGGGACGCGCGTCGGCGACCGCGGCGGCGAGAGCCGGGGCGTCGAGGAGGTCCACATCGGCGTGCTCGGCCCCGGCCGGGATTGCGCTGCGATGGCCGCGCGCGAGATTGTCGACCACCACCACCTCGTGGCCGTCGCGGACCAGCTCTGCCGCACACACGCTCCCGATGTAGCCGGCGCCGCCGGTGACGAGGATCCGGGCCATGGAGCGGCGTATATAACAGGACCATGGACCGTCGCCGGGGTGCCGTGGCGCGGCGGATTCCCGCGCTTCCTCGATCGGTCGACGAGCAGACCGACCTCCGCCACGCCTAGAATCGGCCGGTCGTGACGACCGGCCAGGTCGACTTCGAGGTGGAGGGCTTCGAGCGCGTGTCGGCTGCGCCGGGGGTCGCGCTGCTGCGCGTCTTCGGTCGCTGGCAGGGCGGCCGCGGGGCGCGTCTCGATGCGCCTACGCTGATCGTGGACGACGGCCGGCGGCGGCACCGGCTCGACCCGCTTCCCGGCCCGGACCTCGACGCGCCCGTCGCCGGCCGCTCGTGGCGGGCCGCGTTCTCCGTTCCCGCCGAGGTGCTCGCGGACCGGCGCACGGCCTTTGCCCTGGATGCCGGGGCGGGGACCGTCGTGGACCTCCCCAAGCCCGCCGACCGCGGCGGGCTGCGGTCGGCGCGCCGCGCGGCGCCGCCATCGTCGCCACCGGCTGCCGTCGCCGACCAGCGGATCGAGCGCGAGCTGCGCGAGGAGAAGCGCCGGCGTACGGACGCCGAGCGCACGGCTGAGGCCCGCCGCCAGGCGATGGCCGAGCTCGAGCGCCGGCTCGAGGCCGAGCGCGGGGCGCGGGCCGACGCCGAGCGCGGTGTCCAGGCCGAGGCCGACGCCCGCGCGCGCGCCGAGGCGGCGGCCGCCCAGCAGCACGCGGGCGCGGAGGAGTTTCGCGACCGGCTCGCGGAGGTCCACGCAGCCCGTGAGGCGGCCGATCGTACGGCGAGCGAGGCCCGCGCCGAGGTGGCCCGGGCCACCGCCGAGCTGGAGGACCGCATCGAGCGCGAGCGCGCAGCGGCGCAGGCGGCGGCCGAGACCGCGCAGGCGGACCTCGCCCGCGCCGACGACGCCGAGCGCCGGGCGGGCGAGGAGCGGGCGCGCGCCGAGCGCGCCGAGGCCGAGGCCGAGGCGGCGCGCAGCGCGGCGGCCGAGCAGGAGCAGGCGCTCGAACGCGAGCGCGCCGCCGTGGCCACCGCCGAGCGCGACCTCGAGCAGGCCCGCACGGCGGCGGAGGAGCGGCGCGAGGCCGCCGAGCGCGACCTCGAGCAGGCCCGCACGGCGGCGGAGGAGCGGCGCGAGGCGTCCGAGCGCGAGCGCGAGGCGTCCGCGCGCGAGCGGGAGGCGGAGGCGCGCCGGGCGAAGGAGCTGGCGGCGGAGCTCGCGGCCGCGCGGGAGGCGCAGGACGCCGCGCAGCGCGAGGCGGACGAGCGGCTCGCCGAGGCGCGCGCCGCCCGTGCGCAGGCCGACGAGCGCGCGCAGGCCCAGCGGGGCGAGCTGGAGCGGACGATCCGCGAGTCGGGCGAGCGCGAGGCGACCTCGCGCCGTGAGGCGACCGGCCTCGAGCGCCGCGTGCAGGAACTGGAGACGTCGATCGGCGAGCTGCGCGCCGAGGGCACACGCGCCGCCGAGGAAGCCGACCGCGAGCTGTCGCAGCTGCGCGAGGACAGCGGGCGCGAGCGCGAGCGCCACGCCGCCGCCACCGAGGAGCTCGCGACGGTGCGTGCCCAGCTCGAGCGCGAGCGAGACGAACTGCGCACGCGCGCGGAGGCCGCCGAGCAGGCGGCCCGGGACCTGGGCGACCAGACCGAGCTGGCGACCGGGGCGGCCGAGGCGCAGGCGGCGGCGCTGCACGAGCTCGAGCGTCAGGCCAAGGCGGCGCACGCCGCGGTCGAGGAGGCGCGCACCGCGCGCCGCGAGGCCGATGAGCGTGCGGCCCTGGCCGTCGCCGGATCGCAGGAGCAGACCGAGGCGGCGCGCCGCGCCGAGCAGGCCGCCGAGGCGGCGAACAGCGCGCGCGAGGCGGCGGAGAGCCGCGCGGCGGACCTGGAACGCACCGTCGAGTCGACCCGCAGCGAGGCGCTCGCCGAGGCGGCGGCGCGCGTGGAGCGCGCGCAGGACGTCGCCCGTGCGGCCGAGGCGGCCGCAGCAGACGCGCGCGACGGCGCCGACGCCGCGGAGGCGGCCCGGCGCGAGGCCGAGTCCAAGCTGGAGGCCGCGACCGCCCAGGCAGAGGCGGGAGACGAGGCCCGCGCCGCGCTCGAGGCCCGGCTCGAGGAGGCGCTGGCGCAGGCCGCCGCAGCCAACGACCGCGCGCAGGCCGAGCGCGCCGCTCGCGACAGCGCCCTGACCGAGATGCGCGCCGAGCGCGCGGCGATGCTCGAACAGGCCCGCACGGAGCTCGAGGAGCAGAACCGCACGGCGCTCGCGGGCTCGCAGGCCGAGGTCGACCGCCTGACCGGGATCGCCGCCCAGGCCGACGCCCGCCGCGAGGCGCTGCAGGCCGACCTGGCCCGCGCTCGCACCGAGGCCGCGGGCGCGGCCGAGCGCGCCGACGCCCGGATCGCCGAGCTCGACCGTCAGCTCGACGATGCCCGCGCGCGCCTCGCCGTCGAGGCCTCCGCCGCCACAGCGCGCGGCGACGCGGCGAGCAACGAGCTCGAGCGGGCCCGCGCCGAGACGGACGCGCTCGCGGCGCGGATCGCCGAGCTCGAGGCCCTGCTGGTGAAGGCCGAGGCCGGCGCAGCCCGCGCGACGACGCTCGAGGCCAGGCTGGCCGAGGCGCGCGACGAGGTCGAGCGCGCCGGCCGACGGGTGGCCCGCGCCGAGAGCCTCCAGTCGACGGCCGGCGACCTCGAGCGCCGCGCGGCCGCGCTGGAGGTGCAGGCCGCCGACGCCGCCCAGACCGCCGCCGGCCTCGAGCAGGCGGCGCTCGACGCCCGCAACCGCGAGGTCGCGCTGGAGGCCAGGGCGGCCGAGGCGGAGGCCGCGCGCGCCGAGCGCGAGCACGAGGTCGAGCGGCTGCGCGCCGAGGCCGAGCGCCTGCGCGGCGACGCGGACGCGACCGCGGTCCGGCTCGCACAGCGCGCCGAGGACGCCGAGCGCGGCAGCGAGGACTTCGCGCGCGCGCGCGCCGAGCTGGAGGCGCGCATCAACGAGCTCGAGCGGCGCGAGGCCGACGGCGATGCCGCCCGCGCGGTGCTGGAGCGCGAGGCGCGCGAGGCCGAGGCGGGCGCCGCCCAGGCCGACGAGCGCGCGCGCGAGGCCGAGCGCGCGCGCGACGAGCTCGCGGGCCGCGTCGAGGCGGCTGCGCTCGAGCAGCGGGCGGCGGCGGCCGACACCCGGCTGCTCGAGGAGCAACGGGCCGAGCTCGAGCGGGTCCACGGCGAGGCGCAGGCGCGCATCGGGGATCTGGAGGTCGAGCTGGAGCGCAGCGCCGCCGCGCGCGCCGAGATCGACCAGCGGGCCGAACGGCTCGAGCGCGAGCGCGCGGAGGCGCGCGCCGAGGCCGACCGCGTGGTCGAGCTCGAGGCCGAGCTGCACCGGCAGCGGGAGGGCGCGGGCGCCTATGAGGACGAGGCGCACGCGCGCGAGGAGGCCGACCGTCGCGCCGCGGCGGCCGAGGAGGAGCGCGACCGGCTGGCCGCCCGCGTCGAGGAGCTGGCGGCCGAGGCACGCGAGGTCGAACGCCGGGCGGCCGAGGCCGGTGCGACGCCCGCCGAGCTGGAATCGCTCCGCGCCGAGGCCGAGCGCGCTCGCGCCGAGCGCGACGAGGAGGCCGAGGCGCGCGTGTCGGCCGAGCGCATCGCCCAGGAGGCGCTGGACGAGCGCGCGGCGCGCGGCCGCGACCTGTACGCCGCGCGCGAGGCCGCTGGAGCGGCCGAGGCGCGCGCCGAGGAGCTCGCCGAGGCCGTCGTCCGCGCGCACGCCGACGCGGTCGCCGCGGCCGAGCGCCTGGACCGGGAAGCCGCCACGCATGACGACGTGGAGCGGCGCCTGCGCGACCTGGCCCAGGACCGGGACCGCCTCGCCGCGGCGCTCGAGGGCGCCGCAAGCCGTGCGCCAGCGTCAGCGCCCGCGGCCGCGGCCACGCGGGACCCGCAGGCCGAGGCGCGCCTGGCCGCGCTCACCCGCGAGCGCGACGCCGCACTCGCCCAGGCCGAGGTCGTCGCGACCGCACGCGACGAGGCGCTCAGCGAGGTCGCGGGGCTCGCGCAGGCTCACCAGGACGCGCTGGCGCAGCTGGCCGCCGAGGCGCAGGAGCGCACGGACCTCGAGGCGCAGCTCGCGGCGCTCGGCCTCGGGCCGGCGCCCGGTGAGGTGCGCGTTCGCCGGTTCGTCGAGCCCGCACCGTCGGAGGCCGCCCCGGCGGCATCCGACGTCCCGCGCCCGCGCCCGGCCGAGCTACGTCAGGGCCGCGGCGCCGCGCGCACGCGCGCCCGCGCCGCACGCCGCCGCGAGCGGCCGGCGCGCAAGCGCAGCTCGTCCCAGCTGCTCGTCGGCGGGATCGTCCTGATCGTCGCGATCGTCCTCCTGCTGGCGTTCGTGACCGGCCTGGTGCGGATCGACCTGATCCCGTGAGCTGGATCTAGGGCGCGCCCGGCGTCCCCGGTGCCCCGGATGTGCCGGTCGCCCCCGGCGCTCCGGTGTTCGGCGCGGCGAACGCCGGCAGCCCGGCTCCACCAATCGTCTGGAAGCCCTCCTTGGGCAGCGGCGTGCCCGCCGCCGTCGCCGAGGCGTTGGGCGGGTAGCGAAGGAGGATCAGCAGCGTCACCGCCTGGCGGACGCGGACGTTCCGCGGGTCGAGGGTCATCGCCCGAACCAACGCCTTCGTCGTGCCGCCCAGGTCGCGCAACCGCAGCTCGATCTGAACGAGCTCCGCCCAGGCCTCGGCCGAGGTCGGCGTGCGGCGGATCGCACGCAGCACCGCCGCGCGGGCGACGAGCGGTTGTCCGCGCGCCTGGTCGATCGCGGCCAGCGCCAGCAGGGGCTGCTCGGAGACCGGGTCCAGGCGCGCCGCCAGCTCGGCGTCCGCGGCCGCCTTCTGGAGCGCGGCACGGCCGCGATGGGCGTCGGCGACGGCGAGCGCGTGCTTGGTCTTGGAGTCGGCCCAGGAGGGGAGAATTCCCGACAGCGCGACCCCGCATCCGGCCAGCGTCGCGAGCGCGAGCGCTCCAGCGCGAACCTCGGGGGTGACGCGCGGCACCCGGCCGTGGGGACGCGCCCGCCCGGCGAGCACGCCGAGGAACGCGAGGGCGGGAATGGACGCGCCCGGGATGTCGAGGTCCCAGTCGTAGGCGCCGTGCAGGAGCCACGCGACCGCGGCGGCGGTGAGCGCCGCGGCCAGCAGGCGCGACGGTTCGCCGGCGGGCGTGGAACCCGCACGCGGCCCGGCGCGCGCCGGTGCGGCGGGCAGCGCCAGCACGCGCCGGACCGCCGCGACGGCGAGCGCCACGAGCCCGCCGAGCGCGAACAGGGCGCCCACCAGCCCCGTCTCGGCCAGCAGCTGCAGCGGCACGCTGTGGGGCTGGAGCACGTTGAGGTCGTTGGTCCGGTACTGGAGGTGCAGCACCGGGAACGAGCCGGCGCCCCATCCCTGCAGCGGACGGTCCGACCACGCCCCCGCCGCCTCGCTCCACCACACCCAGCGGTTGCCCGAGTTCGTCGTGACCAGGTGGTTGGGAGAGAAGAGCGGGTCGAACTGCGGCTTGCGGAACGACTTCCACTCATGCGAGATGGTTCCGCCGAAGCCGCGTTTGGACGCGGCGAGCGCGACGCCGCCGGCGAGCAGGCCGAGGGCCAGAACACCGGCGAGCGCGAGCCCGATCCTGCGGACCTGGGATGGGGGCACGGCGGCGCGCTCCTCGACCCCGAGCAGCGCCCGGCCCGCGAGTACCAGGACGACGAGCGATATCACGAGGACGACCGCGAGCAGCGCGCCGTCGGTCTCGCGCGCGCTCAGCGGCTGACCCACGGCGGTCAGCGAATGGGTGGAGAACGCGACGACGAGCGACGGCGCCGCGCCGACGAGCCCGAGCGCGACGATCGCCAGCGTGCGCAGGCCCGCCCGCGCGAGTACCGCGAAGGCGATCAGCGCGACGACGAGGGCGAGCACGCCGCCGCGGGAGTAGGTGAGGCCGAGCGCGACGAACACGAGGGCGAGGCTCGCCAGCGCGGCCAGCCGCACCCGCCCCGAGCGCCCCCGGTCGATGGCGAGCGCGACGGCGACCGGGACGGCCATCAGCTCCACCAGCGCGAGCGCGTTCCAGTAGTCGAGCGGCGCACGCAGGCGCGGGATCAGGTGGGTGTGGTTGAGGTCGATCAGCCCCGCGATGTGCAGGCCGGGGGCGAGCTTGCCGCCGAGCGAATACAGCGCGACGAGCACCGCGACGGCGAGGTAGCCGACCGCGAGGTGATCGGCCGCCCGTCGCCACCACGACCCGGCGGCGAGCGCGATCAGCACGACCAGCGCATACGTGATCGCGCGATTGAGCTCGAGCCAGGTCCGGTCGCCGGCCACGCTCCAGGTCAGGCTGAGACCGCTCCAGAGCGCGAACAGCCCGAGCAGGCCGAGGCCGACCCAGGCGGTGCGCGAGGCCGACAGCGGCAGGGCGCCGTGCCACAGCCACGCGACCGCGGCGAGCACGAGCACCGCCGCCACCGCCACCTGGATCCGGGCCTGGCCCTGGAGCGAGGTGGAACCGTGCGCGAAGGCCGCATAGCCGGCCAGGAGCACGAGGAACGCCACCAGCGCGGCGGCCGGCCGCGCGGTCCAGGTTCGCGCCCCAACGGCCGCCGGCTCCTTCGCCCGTTCGCCCCGCACGCGGGTGGCGGTCATCTTCGCTGTGGCGGCCATCCGGAGGCCGGCGACGCTACCATCTCGCGACGATGAGGCGCCGGTCCGGAAACGTGCAGCTCGCTGCGCTCGCCGCGTGCGCGTGCCTCGTGCTGCCGGCCACCGCGGCGGCCTCCCCGCTGGACGAGTACCAGCAGACCGGCCACATCACGCCGTGCAAGTACAACGCGGGCCAGCTCCAGGGCGACGTCCCCAACGACGTCGCCCAGTACGCCCCGGAGTTCCTGTCCCAGCTCCAGGCGGCGGCGCGCGACCGCGCGCGCGGCTGCAGCAGCGGAGGCGGCGGCAGCAGCGGCGGCGGCGGCGGCAACGACCAGTCGGCGTCGGGCGTGGGCGTCGTCGCGGGCGGTGGCGGAAACGGCAGGCCGCCCGGCCCGCCGAAGGTGGCGACGGTCAAGCCGATCGGTCCGGCGCTCAGCATCCCGCGCAACGTCACCCCCTCGGCCTCCGGCATCGGGACAACCCCGGGCCCGGTGCTGGCGCTGGCCATCCTGGCGGCGATCGTGCTGCTCGCCACGCTGGTGGCGATCGGCGCGCGTCTGCTCGGGTGGGGCACCGCCTGGACCGCGCCGGGGCGGCACGCGCTCGGCGAGGCCGGCATGCGCACCGGCGCGGCGGTCACCGGCGTCGCCGACTGGGCTCGCGCGCGCGGCACGTCAGGCGCCTGACCACACCCCACCTGGCGCGCGACCGCTCGGCCGCGCCGCCGCCCAGGCGTCCCGGAGAGGCGGTTCCGTCCGACTCATTGCGGATGATGCGGAGTTACCCCCAGAGCACCGCCGCAATAGCGCCGAAAGCCCGGACAGAGCGGCCATAATTGGAGAGGAGCCGAGTGATGGAGCAGCAGCAGACCCCCGAAAGCACACCGGTCAAGGACGCCGTCGCCGGCGAGGGTCTGCGCATCGCGCGGCGCTTCACGACGCCCGGCCAACACCCGTTCGACGCGATCGAGTGGGAGCGGCGCGACGCCCGCATCGGCCAGGGCGACAAGGTCGCCTTCGAGCAGACCGACGTCGAGTTCCCGGCCGGCTGGTCGCAGAACGCCACCAACATCGTCGCCCAGAAGTACTTTCGCGGCCAGCTCGGCACACCTGAGCGGGAGAGCTCGGTCAAGCGGATGATCTCGCGCGTGGCCGGCACGATCGCCGGCTGGGGCCGCGAGCGAGGCTACTTCGCCACCGACGAGGACGCCGACGCCTTCGAGACCGAGCTGACCCACATCCTGCTTCACCAGATGGCCGCGTTCAACTCGCCGGTCTGGTTCAACGTCGGCTTCGAGGAGAGCCCGCAGTGCTCGGCCTGCTTCATCCTGTCCGTGCAGGACACGATGGAGTCGATCCTCGACTGGAACACCAAGGAGGGCATGATCTTCCGCGGCGGGTCCGGCTCCGGGATCAACCTCTCGAACATCCGCGGCTCGATGGAGCCGCTCGCCAAGGGCGGTACGGCGTCCGGGCCGGTCTCCTTCATGCGCGGGGCGGACGCATGGGCTGGCACGATCAAGTCGGGCGGCAAGACCCGCCGCGCGGCGAAGATGGTCGTGCTCGACGTCGACCATCCCGACATCCGCAAGTTCATCTGGTGCAAGGCGGACGAGGAGGAGAAGGCCGCCGCGCTGCGCGACGCCGGCTTCGACATGGCGATCGACGGCGAGGGCTTCCACTCGATCCAGTACCAGAACGCGAACAACTCGGTGCGCGTCACCGACGAGTTCATGCGTGCCGTCGAGGAGGGCGCCGACTGGCGCACGACCTCACGCGCCACGGGCGAGCCGATCGGCGATCCGATTCCCGCGCGCGAGCTGATGCGCGAGATCTCCGAGGCCGCCTGGCGCTGCGCGGACCCAGGCGTGCAGTACGACACCACGATCAACCGCTGGCACACCTGCCCCGAGACCGGTCGGATCAACGCGTCGAACCCGTGCAGCGAGTACATGCACGTCGACGACTCGGCCTGCAACCTCGCGTCGCTGAACCTCATGAAGTTCCGCCGCGCGGACGGCAGCCTTGACGTCGAGTCCTTCGAGCACGCCGTCGACATCATGTTCCTGGCCCAGGAGATCGTCGTCTCGCCCTCGAGCTACCCGACCGAGGAGATCGGCGACAACGCGCGTGCGATGCGCCAGCTCGGGCTCGGCTACGCCAACCTCGGCGCGTACCTGATGAGCAACGGCCTGCCCTACGACTCCGACGAGGGCCGGGGCGTGGCGGCCGCCATCACCGCGCTGATGACCGGCCGCGGGTACCGCGAGTCCGCGCGCACCGCCGCGGCGATGGGGCCGTACGCCGAGTACGAGCGCAACCGCGAGCCGCACAACGCCGTCATGCGCATGCACCGCGACGCCGCGCACGCGATCCCCGACTCCAGCTGCGCGGACATCGCGCTGCTGTCGGCGGCCCGCCGGGCCTGGGACGAAGCGGTGGACGCCGGCGAGGCGCACGGGTACCGCAACGCGCAGGCGACGGTGCTCGCGCCGACGGGAACGATCTCCTTCCTGATGGACTGCGACACGACCGGGATCGAGCCGGACTTCTCGCTGGTCAAGTTCAAGGAGCTCGTCGGCGGCGGCCAGATGACGATCGTCAACCAGACCGTCCCGCTGGCGCTGCGCACGCTCGGCTACACCGACGAGCAGATCGAGCAGATCGAGGCGCACGTCAACGAGCAGGCGACGATCGTGGGAGCGCCCGGACTGGCCGACGAGCACCTGCCGGTGTTCGACGTCGCCGTCGGCGAGCGCGCGATCTCCCACATGGGCCACATCCGCATGATGGGCGCGGTCCAGCCGTTCATCTCCGGGGCGATCTCCAAGACCGTCAACCTGCCGGAGAGCGCGAGCGTCGAGGACATCGCCGACGCCTACCTGCAGGCGTGGCACCTCGGCGTCAAGGCGCTCGCGATCTACCGCGACGGCTCGAAGACCGCGCAGGCGCTGCGCACCGACGCGCAGAAGGAGAAGAAGACCGAGGCGCCGGCGCCGGCCGAGGAGGCCCGCCCGCAGCGCCGCCGGATGCCGCAGGAGCGCATGTCGATCACGCACAAGTTCTCGATCGCCGGCCACGAGGGCTACATCACGGCCGGCATGTACGAGGACGGCACCGTCGGGGAGATCTTCCTCACCGACATCGGCAAGGAGGGCTCGACGCTGCGCGGCATGATGAACGCGTTCGCGACGTCGATCTCGATCGCGCTGCAGTACGGCGTGCCGCTCGAGACCCTCGTGCGCAAGTTCTCCTACATGCGCTTCGACCCCGAGGGGATCACGAACAACCCGGAGATCCCGTTCGCGAAGTCGATGCCCGACTACATCATGCGCTGGCTGGCCTCGCGCTTCCTGGACACCGACACCCAGGAGGAGCTCGGGATCCTCACCCCCGAAGTCCGCGCGCGCAAGATGGCCGAGGACACCGCGATGGCCGCGCGCTCGGACACCGCCGGCCCCGAGAACGGCGGCGGCAACGGCGGCACCAAGCCCGCGGCCTCCGCGCTGACCGACACGCCGCCGGTGCAGCCCGCGAAGCTGTCCGGGTCGCTCGAGCTCGGCCCGGCCTGCTCGCAATGCGGCGGGATGATGCAGCGCACGGGCTCGTGTTACACGTGCTCGTCCTGCGGGAACAACACCGGGTGCGGTTGAGTTGAGTTTGAGCGCCTAAGGACGGAGATGTGGCTTTGGACGGGGCCGGTGCGAAAGCGCCGGCCCCGGTCGTTGTGGCTCCGCCGTCGCGCCCGCTAACGAGAGCGCTGCTCCTCGCGCACGGCCTCCGGCTCGTTGGTGATGAGGCGAGCGCCGCGCCCATGGGTGAAGAAGCTGAACGACCACCGGATCAGCACCAGCAGCCGGTTCTGAAAGCCGATCAGGTACCAGAGGTGCACCAGCAGCCAGGTCACCCAAGCGATGAACCCGCTCAGCCTGACCCCCTTCACGTCGGCCACGGCCCTGGCCCGGCCGATCGTCGCCAGGTTGCCCTTGTCGTGGTAGCGGAACGGCGCGGGCTCGCGCCCGGCGAGGCGCCGGCGGACGACCTTCGCGGCGTAGCGGCCCTCCTGCATTGCCACCGGCGCCAGTCCGGGCAGCACCACCGGCTCGCCGTCGCCGGAGCGGATGCGCACCATGTCGCCGAGCGCCAGCACCTCGGGATGCCCCGGGAGGGACAGGTCCGGCTCGACCGTCACCCGCCCGGCGCGATCCGTCTCGGCGCCAGCCAGCCGGCCCAGCGTGCCGGCGAGGTCCGAGGCGGTCACTCCGGCCGCCCAGATCACGGTCCGGGTCGGGATCGACTCGACGCTGCCGTCCTCGCCGCGGAGCCCCACCTGGTGTTCGTCGATCGCGACCGCCGTCTCGCCCAGCCGGGGCGTCACCCCGAGACGCTCCAGCGAGCGGGCGGCCTTCGCGGACAGCGACGGCGGGAAGGTGCCCAGGAGACGATCGGTGGTCTCGAGCAACAGGATTCGCGCCTGGGAGGAATCCGCCACCCGGAAGTCCGGGCGGCTGTCGCGCGCGATCTCGCCGATCTGCCCGGCCATCTCCACACCGGTTGGACCACCACCGACCACGACGAAGGTCAGCCAGGCGGCGCGCAGCTCGGGATCCGGCTCGGCCTCCGCCGCCTCGAAGGCGCGCAGGATGCGCCGCCGCAGCTCCAGCGCGCCCTCCAGGCTCTTGAGCTCGGGCGCGGCCGCCTGCCAGTCGTCGTGGCCGAAGTAGGAGTAGCGCGAGCCGCCGGAGACGATCAGGGTGTCGTAGGGAATCGACGTCGGGACGTGCCGGCCGATCGGCTCGACGTCCACCCGACGGCCGTCGAGGTCGAAGCCGGTGACCTGGGCCATCAGCACCCGGACGTTACGGCGCGTCCGGAAGATGCTGCGCAGCGGGTAGCAGATCTCGCTGGGTGAGAGCGCCCCCGTGGCCACCTGGTAGGCCAGCGGCTGGAACAGGTGGAAGTTCCGGCGATCGATGAGCGTCACATCCACCGGCGCGCGGCTGAGCTTCTTGGTCGCCTGCAGGCCGCCGAAACCGCCGCCGATGATCACGACGCGGTGTCGGGCTGAAGCAGGTTGGGACATCTCGGCGTGTGAAGGGGGCGGCTGGTGCCGCCTAGATATACCGGGATGATGCAGCGCACAAACTGCTGACCGCCCGCCCCAGAGAGGATCGACCCGTGTCCCCAGCCCACTACGACGCCAGCTCGCTCGAGCGGCACTTCGATCAGATCCGCCAACGCTTCGAGCGCGTCGAGGCGCAGCTCGCGCTCCTGTCGGAGAAGGTGGGGGTGCCCTACGAGGATCCGGCCGCGACGGTGCCTCCCGAGGTGGTCGAGCTCGCCCGCGCCGGGAACACGATCGAGGCCATCAAGCAGTACCGGGGCCTGACCGGCGCCAGCTTCGAGGACGCGCGCGACGTCGTGGCGGGGCTCTGAGCCCCGGGGCGCCTAGGCGCTTCCGCCGTCGCCCGCCGCGGGCAGCAGGCGGAGGCGCTTCAGGGCGATCGCGTTGACCGCCACGATGATGCTCGAGCCCGACATGCTCAGGGCCGCCAGCGCGGGGCTCAGGGTGAACCCCTCCGGCTCGAGGATGCCGGCGGCGATCGGGATCGCGAGGCTGTTGTAGCCGACCGCCCAGGCGAGGTTCTGGTGCATCTTGCGCACGGTCCCGCGGCTGATCTGGATCGCGGTCGCGACGTCCAGGGGGTCGGAGCGCATCAGCACCACGTCGGCGGTCTCGACCGCCACATCGGTGCCGGCGCCGATCGCGATGCCGACGTCGGCCTGGGCCAGCGCCGCACGCCTCGACGGCGCGCCGCAGCGCCTCGACGGAGGTGACCTCCGGGTCATAGGCGACGGTCGCCGTCTGCGCCGCCGGATTGGCCTCCACCTCGAGCACCCCCGGCCGCGAGCGCAGGGCCTCCTCGACCACCAGCTTCTCGCTGCCGCGGTACTGCTCGCCGACGTGAAGTACGACGGTCGACGCGGTGCTGGTTGCGGCCGGCGTCCTCAGCCGCGACGCATGAGGCGCCCGACCGCGCCCATCAGCTCCTCGGTGCGCTCGTGCTGGTCCGTGGCGTCGGCGCCGACCACGCAGTGGTGGGCGTGATCGTCGAGCAGTCCAAGCGCAACCTTGTCCAGCGCGGCCTGCACCGCGCTGATCTGCGTGAGGACGTCGATGCAGTAGCGGTCGTCTTGAACCATGCCCTCGATGCCGCGGACCTGCCCCTCGATGCGGTGCAGGCGCTTGAGCAGCTGTTCCTTGGTCGCGGTATAGCCGCGGGTGGGTGTGGATGTCTCCGTGGGTGGCATGACGCTCAGTCTACCCATACCCTGGGTGGGTATGTTGATAGCCTCTCGGTACGGCGGTTCACGCGACTTGGAGGTTGGGTTCGGTGTCTGCTCGGAAGATCGTCCTCGTCGCCGGGGCCACTGGCATCGATTCGACGACTGGGCGCACGCGCAGGACTGGTCCGCCATCCCGGTGCCGCCGGCCCGCGAGCCCGGTGGCTGCGCGGCGTAGGGGGCCCTGACCGTGGCGGACGTGCTCTCGGTCGTCGGCGACGGCCTCAAGGACGCGTTCCTGATGGCCTGGGAGGTGTGGTGGGCGCTCGTCCTCGGCTTCGCGATCTCCGCCATCGTCCAGGCCTGGGTCCCGCGCCAGCGCATCGAGGCCGCGCTGTCCGGCAACGGGATCGCGCCGATCGCCAAGGCCACGGGCCTCGGCGCGGCCTCGTCGTCCTGCTCCTACGCGGCCATCGCCATCGCCAAGTCGCTGTTCCAGAAGGGCGCATCGGCGGCCTCGGCGCTGGCCTTCCAGTTCGCCTCCACCAACCTCGTGTGGGAGCTCGGCCTCGTGCTCTGGGTGCTCATCGGCTGGCAGTTCGCCCTCGCCGAGTACGTCGGGGGCCTCGTGATGATCGCCCTGATGTGGGGGCTGTTGCGCTTCTTCGTCTCGCGCAGGCTCGAGGAGCAGGCCCGCGAGCACGCGCGGGAGGCCGACAGCGGGCATCAGCACCAGACGGCCGTCGCCGCCGAGGCGAGCTGGCGCCAGCGCCTGACCTCGGCCTCCGCGTGGTCCGACGTCGCCCACAACTTCCGCGGCGACTGGCAAATGCTGTGGAAGGAGATCACCCTCGGCTTTCTCCTCGCCGGGTTCATCGCACAGCTCGGCGACGACTTCTTCAACGGGCTCTTCATCACGGATGCGCCGCCGCTCGTCAACGCGATCGAGAACGTGATCGTCGGACCGATCATCGCCGTCCTCAGCTTCGTGTGCTCGGTGGGCAACGTCCCGCTGGCCGCGGTGCTGTGGTCCGGCGGCATCAGCTTCGCCGGCGTGATGGCCTTCATCTTCGCCGACCTGATCGTGCTGCCGATCATCGCCATCTACCGCAAGTACTACGGCTGGGCCTTCGCCCTTCGCATCACCGCGCTGATGTTCGTGACCATGGTCCTGGCGGCCCTGGCCGTCGACGGCCTGTTCAACCTCTTCGGGCTCGTTCCCTCCGGCACCCGGCCGAGCCGCGGCGACATCTTCGGCTCGATCCAGGTCGACTACAAGCTGTTCCTCAACCTGTTCGGCGCGGTCGTTTTCGCCGTCCTCTTCTGGCTGACCATGCGCCGCGGCGTCACGGACCCGGTGTGTGGAATGAAGGTCGACCGCGCGAAGGCCCTGACCGCGGAGCACCAGGGCCACACCTACTACTTCTGTTCGCAACGCTGCCGGGAGCGCTTTGCCGGTGATCCCATGCAGGCCTGGCCACGCCCGAGCGCAGCGCACCGCGGTTAGGCGTATGGCCCGGCCGGGAACAACTCCGAGAGCGGATGCGCGCCTAATGGATGAAGGTGCGGCTTCCCGGGGCCGGTGCGCAAGCGCCGGCCCCGGCCGTTCGGAGTAGCTTCACGAGCGATGGCCGGCCACGACGACGAGGACTGGGTGGGCACGCCGCCCGAGGGCCGCTACACCCGCGACCGGGCCAAGCCCGAGTTCTGGTGGCGGCAGCGCCCGGTGAGCCTGACGGCCGCCGGCATCGGGATCGTCGTCATCGTCCTCGTCCTGATCGCGCTGCTGCGCTGAGCGTGGCAAGGCTCGAGCAGGCCGCGTGGTGGTCGGTCCGGCGGGCGCAGAATCGCAAGCCGGCGACGTACCGCTGCCCGCTCTGCGGGGGATTTCTCCCGGCGCTCAGCGAGCACGTGCTGATCGCGCCCGAGGGCGACGCATCGCGCCGGCGGCACGCGCACACGGCGTGCGTTCTCGCGGCGCGCGGGGCCGGCCGGCTGCCGACCCGCGACGAGTGGGCGAAGACCCAGCCGCGCGGTCCGAGCCCGTGGCGCAGGCTCATCGATCGACTGCGCGGCTAGGACACGGCTTCGCCGCGCGGGTCCGGCAGCGGCGTCAGCCTGGCCTCGATCTCCTCGCGGCGGTCCTCGAGGAACGGCGGCAGGATGATCTTCGAGCCGAGCTCCGCGACCGGGCCGTCGACCGTGAAGCCGGGCCCGTCGTCGGCGATCTCGAACAGCACGCCGCTGGGCTCGCGGAAGTAGATCGAGTGGAAGTAGAAGCGATCGATGATCGGCGTGGAGCGCACGCCCGCCTCGCCGAGCTGTTCGAGCCACCTCGGATGCTCCGCGACCGTCGTGCCCCAGGCCACGTGATGGACGGTGCCGGCGCTCTGGTGGCCGGGTTCGGCCGGCGCCGGGTCATAGGAGATCGTCGCGCCGCGCCGGTCGCCGCGCAGCTCCCATGCCGCGTCGCCCGCCGCCTCGGCGCCAAGCACGCCCTGCAGCAGCCGCCCCGACTGCGCCGGGTCGGCCGTGTAGGCGCGCACGCCGTCGAACCCCCGCAGCGCGAATTCCTGCGGGACCTCGGGGTGCTCGGCCGTGAGCGGCTCGTCCGCGTCGGAGACGACCAGCTCGTGCCCCAGACCCTCGAAGTCGTCGAAGCGCAGCCGGTCGCCGTCGCGCTGCACCGCGATGCCCTCGTCCTCGAGGCGCCGCGCCCAGAAGTCGAGCGCCTCGGCGGAGCCGACGCGGGAGGAGATGCGGTGGACCATGCCGGCCCCCGCGCGGCCCCGCACCGCGCCGGGGTACTCGAAGAAGGTGAGCTCGGAGCCCGGCTTGCCGGTCTCGCTCGCGTAGAAGAGGTGGTAGACGCTCGGGTCGTCCTGGTTGACCGTCTTGGCGACGAGCCGCAGCCCGAGCACACGCGTGTAGAAGTCGACGTTCCGCGGCGCGTCGCCGGTGATCGCCGTGACGTGGTGGATGCCTTCCAGACGCATGCGCGTTCCTCCTTCGGGTGGGCCTTCGAGGGTAGCGGCTCGATCTACGACGAGGGCGTCGCGACGATGCGGTGCTCGACCTCGTCGCCGCGCGCGATCAGCACGTCCGCCGTCATCCCCGGCGGGAACAGGCCGTGCGACACGACTCCGGGCGAAGCGTCGAACCGGGCGGCGAGTGCCACCGGGTCCGCGACCGCGCCGTGGTAGTCGGCGATCACGCCGCCGTCGGGGCTGCGGGGCGCGTCGCGGACCGCGACGTGGCCGAGCTCGGCGAGGGTGGCGTCAAGGCCGAAGGCGAGCAGCTCGAGCGGGATCGGCGGCTCCAGCGCATCCACGGCCTTGTTCGAGGAGGCGATGACCACGAAGCGCTCCGCCGCCGCGGCGACGATCTTCTCGCGCGTGTGAGCGGCCCCCCCGCCCTTCACCAGCCAGCCGTCTGGCGCGACCTGATCGGCGCCGTCGATCGTGATGTCCAGGCGCTCCACGCCCTCGAAGGGCTGCACGGCGATCCCCAGCCCCCGGGCGGCCGCCTCGGTCCCCGGGGACGTCGCCACGCAGCGGATCTGCAGACCGCGCCCGGCGAGTGCCGGCAGCAGATAGGCGACCGTCGACCCCGTCCCCAGGCCCACCATGGACGAGGCCTCGACGAGCGCGGCGGCCGCCTCGGCCGCCACGCGCTTCTCGTGTTCGACATCCGCCACCACAACGCAGCGTATAGCTGCCGCTGAGCATGGCTTTAGCTGACGCGGGCATGCTGACTGGTCGGATGCAGTCCCTCGAGGCCTTCACGATCTTCGGAATCGGCGCCGGCTGGGCGATCATCGTCGCGACGCTGCTGGTCCTGTACGTGTGGTTCTGCGTCTACTGGTGGCGCGGCGGGCGGCCAGTCGCCGGCCGCGCCACGCAGGACTCCGACGACGGTGCCGAGCGCCCGCGCCGGCGGACGGCCTGACGCCGCGCGTCAGGCCGCCTCGCGCAGGGCGGCGAGCTCCGGCCGACCGGCCAGACGCTGGAGCGCCTGGGCCTCCAGCTGCTGCGTGCGCTGGCGCGAGATGCCGAGCCGCTTGCCGGCCTCGGCGAGCGACTGCGGGGCCTCATCGCCGGTGCCGAAGCGCAGCTCGATGACGTTGCGCTCGCGCTCCGGCAGCGTGGCCAGGGCGCGCTCGACGGCGTCGCGCCGGGAGGCGTCCTCGGCCGTGTCCTCGGGACCACCGTCCTCCGCCGGGATCAGCGCGCCCAGCGACGTGTCGCCGTCGCCGACCGTCTGGTCCAGGGAGGTGACCGAGCGGCTCGCGGACTTGACCTCGATGACCTGCTCCAGCGTCAGCTCCGCCTCCTCGGCGATCTCCTCCTCGCTGGGCTCGCGGCCCAGCCGGGTCGTCAGCTCGCGCTCGATGCGTGCGACCTTGCGCGCCCGCTGGCCCACGTGCACGGGCAGGCGGATCGTGCGGCCGCTGTTCTCGAGCCCACGCTGCATCGCCTGGCGGATCCACAGCGTGGCGTAGGTGGAGAAGCGGTACCCGCGACGCCAGTCGAACTTCTCGACGGCGCGGATCAGGCCGAGCATGCCCTCCTGGACGAGGTCCGGGAACGGCAGGCCCTGACCCTGGTAGCGGCGGGCGTTGGAAACGACCAGCCGCAGGTTGGAGTTGATCATGCGCTCCTTGGCCTCGAACTCGCCGCGCTCGAAGCGCTGCGAGAGCTCGACCTCCTCGTCGGCGGTGAGCAGAGGCCACCGCCGCGACTCGGCGAGCAGCTGCGAGACGGAGTCCTGGCTGACCTCGGTCGCCGCGTCAACGGCGGCGCCGGAATGCAGCTCGACCCGCTCCGGGCGAAGCTCGCGCTCCTGGGAATCCTCGGAATCGAGGATCGCGGTGGGGTTATCGATCGCGTTCAAGATGTCTACTTCCTACTTTCCTGACAGAAATCCTACTATCGCAATAGGGATTGTACGGGCTGTTAGTTGCCTTGTCAACTACCGTGGCCGGGCAGCCAGGGGTCCCAGAGGGGTGTCGTACCCGGTGTCAGCGGACTGACGCGCGGGCGCTCAGGAGAGCGGGGCCGTCGCCCCGAGCCGGTCGTAGCGGCGCACCGCCCGCAGCGCCGCCGCGAGCCGCCG
Source organism: uncultured Actinomycetes bacterium (assembly GCA_963725645.1). GTDB lineage: Bacteria > Actinomycetota > Thermoleophilia > Solirubrobacterales > Solirubrobacteraceae > JALYZC01. The sequence goes on along the minus strand of CAVRZD010000006.1, from coordinate 29,073 downwards.
GACGCCCTCGTCCAGCTCCTCCGGGTCCAGCAAACCGAACGAGAGCCGCAACGAGGTGTGGGGTCCCGGCTCGACCATCGCTGCGCCTCCGGGCGTGAACGTTACCCCCTGCCGAAGCGCCTCGTTGTAGAGGGCGCGCTCCGGGACCGGCCGGTTGAGCGTGACCCACACGTGGTGTCCACCGGCCGGCCTCGTGGCACGGTACTCGCCGGCGAGATGGCGCTCCAGGGCAGAGGTGAGCGCGTCGCGGCGCTCTCGGTAGTACGGCAGCGCGCGCTCGAGCTGGCGCTCGTGGTGGCCCGCCGCGAGATAGCGCGCCGCGATGTGCTGGTCCAGCGAGCTGGTGTGGACGTCGGTGGCCATCTTCAGCGCGGCGAGGCGCCCAAGGATCGGTCCGCGGGCGGCGATCCACCCGATGCGCAGGCCGCCCCCGACCGTCTTGGAGAGCGAGTCGACGTAGACCACATGGGCGGGCGCGCCGTCGCGCAGGCGCGGCGGCTCGGTGCCCTCGTAGCGCAGGGTCGCGTAGACGGCGTCCTCGAGCACGAAGAACGACCGCTCCTGGGCGAGCTCGAGCAGGCGCTCGCGGCGCGGGACGCCGAGGTCACGCCCCGTCGGGTTCTGGCACGCCGGCTGGAGCGCGCACAGCTTCACCTCGTGGCGCGCGAGGACGCGCTCGAGCGCATCGACGTCGAAGCCGTCCTCGTCCACCGGGATGCCGATGACGCGCGCGCCCGTGTCCTCGAGCGAGGTCAGCAGACCGGTGAACGTCGGCGACTCGACCACGGCCACGTCGTCGGGCCCGAGCACGGCCCGCGCCACCAGATCGAGGCCCTGGCGGGCGCCGGAGGTGACGATGATCTCCTCGGGCGAGCTCGCGAACCCGGCGGCCGCTCCGCGCCGTGCCAGCTCCTCGCGCAGCTCGGGCAGCCCCTCCGCGCTGAGGTACCCGAGCGCGTGGCCGCCCGCCTCCGCGAATACCTCGTCGGTGATCGCGCGCAGCTCGCGGACGGGGTAGAGCTTGGCGGTCGGCCAGCCGACCGCCAGCGAGATGATGCCGTCCTGGTCGGCCGTGCGGAACTGGTCCTGCAGGATCTGCGCGGAGTAGGACAGGCGCCGCTCGGGCAGCACGTAGGCCTGCCACTCGCCGTCGCCGGTTTCGGCGGCGGCCGCGGCGCGCGCCGACACGAACGTTCCGCGGCCGACGCTGGCGGTCACGTAGCCCAGCTCCGCGAGGCGCCGGTACGCGCGCGCGGCCGTCAGGTGGTTGACCCCGGCGGCGGCAGCCAGCTCGCGCGTCGGCGGGAGCTGGTCGCCCGGTTCAAGACGACCTCCCTCGATCGCCTGGACGAAGAAGTCCACGAGGTTGCGGGTCACGCCGCCGTGCTCGGACCGGTCGAGCTCAGCGAGTGCAGACAAATCAAGTTTGTATGACATTGACAGGTGTTTGTTGGCCGATACTGTGCCCGATGTCGGAGCTGAGTGTCGCACAAATCGGCTCTGATGGGCAAGTGTTATGAGATTGTTTCCCACTAGACATCATACGATCGAGCCAGGCGGCACACCCGACCAGGTCACCATCCGGCGTGCCTATCCCGACGACGCCGCCGCCCTGGCGCGGCTGGCCGCGCTCGACTGCCGGCGGCTCCCCGCGGGCGAGCTGCTCGTGGCCGAGGTCGACGGCCAGCTCTGGGCCGCGGTGTCCATCTCCTCGAACCTCGCGATCGCCGATCCGTTCCGGCCGTCGGCGGGCATCGTGCGCCTGCTGCGTATGCGCGCCGCCCAGCTGGACGTCGCGGCCCGCGCGACCGGCCGCCGCAGCACCCGGCCGCGGCCGCTGGCCGCCCGGCGGCACACCACCGGCTGAGCGCCACACCAACTCCTCCCCCGAAACGCGCACGACGGGCCCGGCAATCGCGCCGGGCCCGTCGTGTGTTCGGGAGCCGCGCCGCTCAGGCAGGGGTGGTCGAGGCGGGGTGCCCGGCCGAGCGCTGCCCGAGCGCCCGGTGGGCGAGCGGGCCGATCGCACCGAGGATCCCGATGCCCAGCGCCCCGATCGCCCAGTCGGTCCCGGCGACGTCGAGCCCGAGCGCGTTGTCGAGCGACCACTCGCCGGCGCCAACGCCCGCGAGGGCGAACACGATCGCGATGTAGACGAGGTTGAGCTCGAAGCCACCGTCGCTGTTCCACGGGCCCTTGCTCAGGTGCACGGTCGCGATCGCGACGATCATCACGGCCGTCACGAGCGCCGCGGCGAGCGGGGTCAGCAGTCCGAGCGCCAGCAGGATGCCGGCGGTCAGCTCGGCCGCGCCGGCGGCGAAGGCGTTCCACCGGCCGGGGCGCATTCCCATGCCCTCGAAGAACTGCCCGGTCCCGTTCAGGCCGTGCCCTCCCGCCACGCCGAACAGCTTCTGCGCGCCGTGCCCGACGAAGTACAGGCCGACGACGATCCGAACGATGAGAAGTCCGATATTCATGGTCCACCTCCTGGAGAGGGGTGTTGCCGTCAAGGATTTGCTGCGCGCAGTTATATGCGCGCGCACGCATTATAGCGCCACGACGCTTGTACGCGCAACTAACCACCCGTATGCGACCCTCTACTCCGATGGACGTCGTCGTACTCGGAGGACATGGTCAGGTTGCGTTGCGGCTGCTCGGGCTGCTCGCGGCACGGGGCGACCGCGCGCGCGGCATCGTGCGCAACCCCGACCACGCCGACGACCTCCGCGCGGTCGGCGCCGAGGCGCTGGTGGGCGACGTCGAGAGCGGGAGCATCACGTCGCTGGTCGCCGGAGCCGACGCGGTCGTGATGGCCGCCGGCGCCGGGCCGGGCAGCGGTCCGGCGCGCAAGCGGACGGTCGACTACGGCGGCGCGGTCAGCCTGATCGACGCCGCCCAGGCCAACCGCGTGACCCGCTACGTGATGGTGAGCTCGATGGGCGCAGGGGACCCGGACGCGGGCGCGAGCCCGATGCGCGCGTACCTGCAGGCGAAGGCCGACGCGGACGCCGCCCTGCGCGACAGCGGGTTGGACTTCACGATCGTGCGGCCGGGCCGGCTGACCGACGACCCGGCCACGGGGCTGGTCGAGGCCGCGGCGAGCCTGGGCCGCCGCGGGTCGATCACCCGCGGCGACACCGCCGCCGTCCTGCTGGCCGTGCTGGATACGCCGTCGGCGATCGGGCGCACCTTCGAGGTGCTCGAGGGCGAGACGCCGATCGCCGAGGCGATCGCGGCGCTCTAGCTAAGCTAGCCACACTTCTTCTTGGTCTGGCTGACGAAGCCGTCGACCGCGGTGACCACCGACCTGACCGCGAGGGCGAGCGTCGCGATCTGCGTCGCCGACGGCGAGCTCGGAAGCTGGTCGACGGTGGTCTTCAGCGTCGAGACCGACGAGTCGATCCGGCCGGTCTCGGTGGGGAAGTCCGCCTTGGCCGCGTCGAGCGCGGCGGTCGCGCTGGTCCCTACCTTGGATATGGCCGAGCTCACCCCGGAAAGGCCCTTCGAGAGATCGACCTCCTTGAGGTCCTGGACCGCGAGCTCGAGGTCGTCGACCTTGGAGCAGTACGACGGCTTGCTGTCGCCGCAGCCGGCGGCCAACAGCGCGGCCAGCGTGAAAGCGACGGCGAGGGCGACGACTGGGGTTCGGCGGGACGGCATCCGCGGGCCGCCGACCCTCTCACAAAACCACGGACGGTGCAGGAACTTGGCGCGGGCCGTCTTGACCCCACGCTACCGTCCGTCTTGGATGCGTTTCGTCACGAACGACGGGCCGCCTTTCCTCGTCGATGGCCGTCAGGACTCCCCCGGTTCACATCTACACCAGCACGCTCACCCGGCGTGAGCGGGCCTGGGGGCGCGGACGCGACCGAGCCCGCGCGCATCGCCGCCGTCGCGCGCGCGACCTCGCGGCGCTCGGCCTCTCGCTGCTCGTCGTCGCCGTGCTCGTCGTCGCGGTGCTCGCCCCGACGGCCACCTGAGCCGGGGCGCGCTTGCGCGCTTCGCTAGCGTCGGTCAATGGCCACCGCCCGGGAGAAGCGGATCACGCTGGTGGCCGCCATCCTCGGGACGGGAATCGTCTTCCTCGACTCGACGGTGGTCAACATCGCGCTGCCGGCGATTCGCGGCGACCTCGGCGGCGGGATGACGGGCCAGCAGTGGGTGGTGGAGGCCTACCTGCTCACGCTGTCGGCGTTGCTGCTCATCGGCGGCTCGCTCGGCGACATCTTCGGGCAGCGCCGGGTCTTCTTCATTGGCGTCATCGGCTTCGGCGTCAGCTCGGTGCTGTGCGCCGTGGCCCCGTCGATCGAGTTCCTCTGCGCGTTTCGCGCGGTGCAGGGCGTCTTCGCGGCGCTGCTCACGCCGAGCACGCTGGCGATCATCACGCACGTCTTCCCCGAGGACGAGCGCGGCAGCGCGATCGGCACGTGGACCGCGTTCGGGGCCATCGCCGGCGTGCTGGGCCCGCTGCTCGGTGGCCTGCTCATCGAGGCGGCGTCGTGGCGACTCATCTTCGCGATCAACATCCCGGTCGTCCTGGTCACGCTGTGGCTCATCGCCGAGGGGGTGCCCGCGTCCGCCGACATGCCCTCGCACCGCCAGATCGACTGGCTGGGCGCTGCGCTCGGGGCGATCGCTCTCGCCGGTCCCGTCTTCGGCCTCACGGAGCAGCCGGTTCGCGGGTGGGACACGGTGGTCCTCGGCTCGATCGCCGTCGGCGTCGTCGCCGCCGTGCTCTTCATCCTCCAAGAGCGCCGCTCTCCGGCCCCGATGATGCCCCTCGAGCTCTTCCGGAACCGCAACTTCTCGATCGGCAACCTCGCCACGCTCACCACCTACATGGGGCTCGGGGCGATGACCTTCCTGCTGCCGCTCTTCCTCCAGCAGGTCGCGAACTACACGCCGGTCCAGGCCGGGCTGGCGCTGCTCCCGATCACCGCCCTCATGTTCTTCCTCTCGCGGCGCTTCGGAGGCCTCGCCGACCGCATCGGCCCGCGCCTGCTCATGGGCTTCGGGCCGCTCGTGGCGGCCGCCGGCACGCTGCTGCTGCTGCGGATCGACGCCTCGGCCGACTACGCCAGCCAGGTGCTGCCGGGCCTCGTCGTCTTCGGCCTCGGCCTGTCGATGACCGTGGCGCCGCTGACCTCCACCGTGCTCGGGGCGGTCAACAGGGATCGCGCCGGAGTCGCCTCGGGGGTCAACAACGCGCTCGCGCGCGTCGCGGGCCTGCTGGCCGTGGCGGTGATCGGAGCGGTCGCCTCGGCGAGCTTCGCCTCGCGGCTGGACCAGCGCGTGCCGGTGGGTCGGCTGAGCCCGCCCGCCCGGGCCGCGGTCGCCGAGGCCAAGAAGCGACCGCTCGGGGGCGCCACCGTCACCGGGGTGCCGCCCGGCGAGCGCCGCGTGCTCGTGCGCGCGTTCACGGCGTCCTCCGAGCACGCCTTCGACGTCGGCATCATCCTCTCCGCGTTCCTCGTCGCCTTCGGCGGGGCGATCTCTTTGGCGGGGATCGTCAACCCCCGCCGCGTCGTGCCGTGCGAGGAGTGCCCCGGCGGCGCGCTCGTCGGCGCCAGCCAGGATCTCGCGAGCGTCAGCGGGTCTCGAGCTCCGCCGGAACCAGCTCGAGCGTGACCGTCCGCGCCCCGCGCAGCAGCGTGACCGCGACGGTCGCGCCGATGCGCTCGGCCACCATCAGGCGCTGAAGGTCGTCCACGCCGGTGACGGCGCGCCCGTCCACCTCGACGATCAGGTCCTCGGCGCGCAGGTCGGCGCGCTGGGCCGGGCTGTCGACCACGACCTCGACCACCTCGACGCCGGTGCGCTCCCCGAAGCGCCGGCGCCCGCCGGGCGGGAGCGGCCGCGAGCCGCCGGCGATGCCGAGGTAGGCGCGGCGGACGCGCCCGCCCGACATCAGCTGACCGATCACGCGCCGCGTGGCGGCGTTGATGGGGACCGCGAGCCCGAGCCCGACGCCCGCCACGGCCGTGTTCACGCCGACCACCCGCCCCGCGCTGTCGGCCAGCGCGCCGCCGGAGTTGCCGGGGTTGAGCGCCGCGTCGGTCTGGATCACGTTGTCGATCACGCGCACCGCGCGGCCGGCGCGCGCCGGGAGCGAGCGCCCCAGCGCGGACACGACGCCGGCGGTGACGGACCCGGCGAGCCCGTTCGGGTTGCCGATCGCCACGACGAGCTGGCCCGGGCGCAGGGGCTCGGCGTCCCCGAGCATCGCGGGCGCCAGGTCCGACGCGTCCGCGCGCAGCACCGCCAGGTCCGACAGCGGGTCGGTGCCGACGATCTCGAAGCTGAAGTCGCGGCCGTCCACGAACGTGGCGCGGCCCCGTCGCGGCGAGCGCCCGCTCACGACGTGGGCGGAGGTGAGCAGGAAGCCGTCGGGCGTGAGCACGACACCGCTGCCGGCTCCCGCCGGAACCTGGCCGCCGCGCCCGCGGCGGGTAACGCGCAGGTTGGCGACCGACGGCGAAAGCGCCTCCGCGACGCCGACCACCGTGCGCGAGTACGCGTCGAGCGCGGCGCGCTCGGCCTCGGCGTCGGCCGGCTCGGGTTGCTGGAAGGGGATCTCGGTGGCGGCGGCCATGTCACACCTCCGCGGTCTCGCCGTCGAAGGCGACGGTCAGCTCGGTCTCCTCCGTCCCCCGCAGGACGGTCAGGGCGAGCGTCGCGGCCGCGGCGTCGAGCGCGGCGTACAGGGTGTCGACGTCCTCGACCGGTCGGCCAGCGGCCGCGACGATCAGGTCGCCGCGCTCGAGGCCCGCGCGGTCGGCGGGGCTGCCGTCCTCGACGGCGCGCACCAGCACGCCCTCGCGCTCGGGGAGGCCCACAGCGCCCCGCAGGCGCCGCGCCACACGCGGCGGCGCGACCGCGACGCCGAGGCGCCGCGACGAGGTCGCCTCGCCGCGGGCCAGCGCGTCGATGCGGTCGCGCAGCGCGGCGGCCGGCAGCGCGAGGATCAGCCCGCCGGACAGCCGGACGGCGTTGAGGCCGAGCAGCGCGCCGTCGAGGTCGACGAGCGGGCCGCCGGCCGAGCCGCGCGGAAGCGGCGCGGTGTGCTCGATCGCGCCGGCGACGCGCCGGCCGCGCGGGCCGCGGAAGGTGCGGGCGGCGGCCGAGACATAGCCCGGGGTGACGCGCAGGCCGCGGCCGCCGGGGTTGGCGAGCGCGAGCACCGGCGTGCCGATCGGCGGCTCGCCGGCGTCGGCCCAGGCGACCGGAGAGGCGTCACCGGTATCGACCTCGAGCACGGCGAGGTCGAGGTCGCGATCGGCAGCGAGGATGCTCGCGGTCTCGCGGCGGTCGTCGGCGAAGACGACGGTGGGCTCGTCGCGTCGCAGGTTGTGGGCGTTGGTCAGCACGCGGCCGTCGCCGACCACGACGCCGCTGCCGAGCCCCCAGCCCCGGCCGAGGCCCACGACCGCCGGGCCGACACCCTCGGCGGCGGCGCGGATGGCCGCGGAGAAGTCCTGTGTGGCTGCCATGGGTCCGCTCCTCCCTAGTTACTAGCTGATTGCAAGTGACTACCCTACAGCATCGAACGCGGCTACCCTTGACCGCGTGAACGAACCGGCGGACCCGACCGCGGACACCGGCGTGGCGCCGCCCGGGCCGCTCGAGGAGGCCCTCGCGAGCGTCGGCGATCGCTGGACGCTGCTCGTCGTCGCCGCCCTGCTCGACGGGCCGCGCCGCTTCGGCGACCTGCAGCGGGCCCTGCCCGGCATCGCTCCAAACGTTCTCAGCGGTCGGCTGCGCCACCTCGACGAGCAGCGGCTCGTCGTCGCGCAGCCCTACTCCAAGCGGCCGCCGCGCTACGTCTACGAGCTGACCAGCTCCGGCGCCGACCTCGCCGGCGCGCTCCGGCTGCTGGCCGACTGGGGCGCGCGGCACCGCGACGCCGACCCGCCGCGGCACGAAGCCTGCGGAACCCGGCTCGAGGCACGCTGGTACTGCCCGACGTGCGAGCGGCCCGTCGACGACGAGCGGGCCGCCGCGGACGAAGTCCACTACGCGTGAACTGAACCCGGTACGGTCGGCGGGTCCACCAGAGGAGGGATCCAATGGCTCGACGGGCCGCCGCCATCGCCGTCACCCTGGCCGCCGGGCTCGCGCTCGCCGACGGCGCCGCCGCCGCCCCGCGGCCCTTCGGCCTCACCTGCACCGCGCAGCACGGCGTGCGCTTCTGCCCCAACGGCGGGCTCAACCAGCGCGTCGCGACCTTCGACGGCGTGCCGCTGGACGTCGACGTCACGCTGCCGACGCGCGGGAACGGCCCGTTCCCGACGATCGTGTTCCTGCACGGGTTCGGCGGCGAGAAGACCGACGCCGAGGCGACGAGCGACAGCGGCAACCCGGGCGACGGCAGCACCTACCACTGGAACAACGTCTTCTACGCCCGCCGCGGGTACCTGGTCGTCAACTACAGCGCCCGCGGGTTCGGCAACTCGTGCGGCAGCCCCGCATCACGCACGGCGGGCGGCTGCGACCGCGGCTGGACCAAGGTGTTCGACCAGCGCTTCGAGGTCCGCGATACCCAGGTCCTGCTCGGACAGCTCGTCGACGCCGGGCTGGCCAGGATCGGCGCGCTCGGCACGACCGGGATCTCCTCGGGCGGGATCCAGAGCCTCGAGCTCGCCTTCCTGCGCAACCAGATCCGCACGCCCGGCGGCGGCTTCGCCACCTGGCGCAGCCCGCGCGGGCGCCGGCTCAGCATCACGGCGACCTTCCCGCGGTGGATGGGCTCCGATCTGCTCGACGCCCTCCTTCCCAACGGCCGCTACCTCGACTTCCGCGTGCCGGCCGCCTCCAGCCTCGCGCCGATCGGCGTCGAGAACCAGAGCTACGTCAACGGACTGCTCCTGTTCGGCCAGACCAAGGGCTTCGTCGCGCCGCTGGGCACCGACGCGGGCGCCGACCTCGTCGGGTGGCAGGCGATCGTCGGACGCGGCGAGCCCTACGGCTCGGACGTGCGGACGATCGCCAACCAGCTGCTCGACTTCCACGGCGTCTCGCGGATGCTGTCGCGCACGCCGGCGCCGCTGCTGATGCAGGACGGCTGGACCGACGACCTGTTCTCCCCCGGCCAGGCCCTGCGCGTGTACAACGCCCTGCGCGCCCGCCGGCCCGGCGCCGGCGCGAACGTGTCGCTGCAGTTCGCCGACCTCGGGCACGCCCGCGGGTCGGCCGGCAACAACCGGATCGGCCAGCAGCGCTACTTCAACGACCAGGCGCTGCGCTTCTTCGACTTCTGGCTGCGCCGCCGCGGCCGCGCACTGGCACCCGGGAGCGTCACGACGTTCACGCAGACCTGCCCGGTCACGCGCAGCGCCGGCGGGCCGTTCAACGGCCCGAGCTGGTCCGCCGTGCACCCGGGCGCGGTGCGCTTCGGCGGCGCCGCCGCACGCCTCGTCACCTCGACCGGCGGGAACCCGGCCACCGGGAACGCGTTCAACCCGAACTTCGGCACGAGCAGCAGTTGCACCACGGTGCCGCGCGAGATCGCGCCCGGCACGGCGGTGTACCAGCGCCCCACCGTCCGGGCCTACACGCTCATCGGCCGTCCCACCGTGCGGGCCACCGTCCGCACATCCGGGCCGTTCGGGCAGCTCGAGTCGCGGTTGTGGGACGTGTCGCCCAACGGGCGCCAGACGCTGGTGGGTCGCGGCGAGTACCGCCTCACCACGGACCAGCGGGGCACCGTGTACTTCCAGCTGCGCGGGAGCGGCTGGCGCTTCGAGCGCGGGCACACGGCCAAGCTCGAGCTGCTGGGCAACGACGCGCCCTATCAGCGGGCGAGCAACGGGTCGTTCTCCGTCGTCGTCTCGGGCCTGACGATCGAGCTCCCCGTGCGCGAGCTGCCGGGGACGGTGCCCGGCGTGAGCATCCCGGTGCTCGCCCGGCCGCTGGCGCCGTTCCGGGCGCGACGGCGCTAGCGGGCGGCCGGCGGCCGCGGATGGCGCTTGCAAGCCGCCATCCGCGCCCGCGACGGCTCACACCAGCGGCCTGAACGTGTTCGCGATCACGCCGTAGCCGGTGGTGTTCGCGTGGATGTTCGGCCCCACCGGGCGGGGCACGCACATCCAGGTCAGCTTGCAGATCCGCTCGACGTTGCGCGGGACCTGCTGCGGCTGGTTGTTGGTCAGCGGCCCGGTGTACGACACGAGGCTCGTGTCGGTGCTCCGGAACGCCGTGAACACGTCTGCGACCCGCGTGACGCCGTTGCGCTTGTGGCCGTCGGTGATGCTCTGGTTGACCTGCTTGGCCAGCCCGACCGAGACCTGGGCGAGCCCACGAGTGCCCGGGTCGCTGCTGAAGTGCAACTCGAGGAACGGGTCGTACAGCGTCATGCCCACGATGATGACCCCGCGACCGGCCGCGGCGCGCAGCCGCTTGGAGATCTTGGGGATGTTCTTCTTGATCGCGGCGATGCCGGCCGTGAGGCACGGGACGTTGATCTTGCCGCCGGTCGCGCAGCCGTCGACGTCGTTGGCACCGATGTCGATCGTCACGAACGCCACCTGGCCGCGATGGGCGCGCAGGAACGCTTCGGCGGCCGCGATCTGCGACCCCTTGCGGTGGGTGCTGATGCCGATCCGGCGTTCGCCCTGGTACTGGCAGTGGCTCTTGGGGCCGGTGCCGAGCATGCTGGCGGTGTCCTCGCCGCCGCAGCCGAGGTTGTAGAGCCGGAGGCCCGGGATCGAGCGGCGCTTGAGAGTGAAGAGCTGGTTGGCGTAGCCCTTCTTGGTCTCGACCGAGATGCCGGCCGAGTTGGGCTGGACGCCCACGGACAGCGAGTCCCCGAGGGCGAGGTAGTACTTCGGCTTGGCCGCCTGTGCGGCAGCGGGAGCAAGGGCCGCGATCATCACTGCGAGCGCGGCCGCGAGGCCAGTCTTGAGGCGCATGGTTCTCCTGGAGTCGGGACGGACCCCCACCCGCAGGGCCATGTAACACGCGCGAAGCGCCCGTGTTGCGCTGGCGGCGCCCCCTAACGCGCCGCTAACGCGCGGTCGGGATCCGCGGCGGGCTCGGCGGGCTTTGCCGCCTCGCGGGCCACGAGCCGCCCGGCGGCCGCGGTCGCCCACAGCACCGCCAGCCAGGTCGCGCAGGCCAGCGCTACGTGGACCCACACGATCTCGGCGGGCAGCTCAAGCGCGAACTGGAGCGCGCCCACGGCGCCCTGGGCCGCGAGCAGCACGACCGTCGCGCCGACTGCGCGGCGCACCTGCGGGTCGGCGCCCCGGCGGCGCAGCAGCAGGAACACGAGCACCGCCGTCACGCCGAAGATGGCGGCGATCGTGCCGTGCTGGTGCACGGCCCAGTTCAGCGTGTCGCTGCCGTAGAAGTCGAGGCGGTGGATGCGCTCGTGCGGACGTCCGCCGGCGTGCGGACCCGCCGCCGTGGCGGCGGTGCCGGCGAAGATCGTGACCGCCCCCAGGGGCAGCAGCGCGCGCACCGACCAGACGGCGATCCGGTCGGTCGAGCGCGGGCGCCAGCCGGGTTCGTGGTGCGCGCGCCAGGCCAGGGCGACGGCGGCGATCAGGATCAGCATCGACAGCCCGAAGTGACCCATCACGAAGCCCGGGGCGAGGTGGTTGCGCACGGTGAAGCCCCCGAGCACCGCCTGGCACACCACCCCGAACGGGAGCAGCACACCGAGGATCGCGAGGTCACGCCGGAACGGACGCCGCCGGAAGGCGAGCAGGCCGGCCGCGACCGCGGCCAGGCCGACGAGGCCCGACAGCAGGCGGTTTCCGTACTCGATGATCGCGTGGGTCTCGAGCGGCGCGACCGCCTGGCCGTAGCACTTCGGCCAGTCCGGACAGCCCAGCCCGGAGCCGGTGAGGCGGACGCCCGCCCCGGTGAGCACGATCAGCGAAAGCGCCGCGAGCGCCACGAGGCTCACGCGGGCGTAGGTGCGGGGGGAGATCGTCGGCAGGCGGTCGCGCATGGGCGGCTGAGGCGTCAATGATTGCCGACCGTGGCCGGCGGCGGCGCGCCGGGGCGGTCGGGGTCCACCACCGCCGCCGCGTACTCGTCCACGAGGAACACGCCGGCAAGCCGCCACACGTAGTAGCGCCGCATGACGTCGAGCGCGCCCGGTGCCGCGCCGAGCAGCCGCTCCACCTGCGGGCGGTCGAGCACCGCCCAGGCCGGATGGTGAGGCTGGCCGAGCACGCGCTCGCGGACAAGCCCGTGGACGGCGCCGAAGCGGTCGGCGGGCACCCCCGCCGCGGCGGTGGCGTCGCGCGGCCGCGCGCGGCGCGCCAGCTCGGCCGCGGCCTTGCCCGCGAGCACACGCGCACGGCGGGCGCGGCGGGTCAGCCGGCCCTGGCGCGCGGGCCACGGGCGCCCGTCGGCGAACGGGATGTCGACGAGCTGAGGGGCGAGGCGCTCGAGCACGCGCAGCGCGAACAGCTCGTGGGCGCGCTCGGCGGTGCTCGCCCCCAGCTCGTGGGCGAGCAGCCGGCGGCTCCACAGCGCCGAGGTCGTGTCCTTGACCGGCTCGACGCAGCCGTGGCTCGGCCCCGCCCAGGTGGCCATGCGCCGCTCGAGGTAGAAGAGGTCCGGGACGTCGCCGGGCGCCGCGCCGGCGTCGAGCTGCTGCTCCACCCAGTCGTGCAGGTGCTCGCGCACGAGCCGCGCGCCGGTCGGGTTCAGCGGCGCCTCGCGCCCCGGGCGACGACCGGTGAAGGCCGCGTACATGCGCTCGACCAGCTCGCCGCGCGGCGAGCGCCGGCCCATGCTGCGGACCGGCCCGTAGTAGCCGCGGGCGATCTCGCCGCCCTGCCCGCTGTGCCACAGCGTCAGGGGTCCGTCGACGGGCCCGAGCGGGAAGCCGGCGGCATCGGCGAGGCACGCGGTACCGGCCGACAGCAGCGCGACCAGCTCCGCCGCGCGCTCGGGCGCGCTGTACATGTCGCCGTGCGGGTCCGCGCCGAGCAGCTCGTGCTCGACCCCGGCCGCGCGGGCGAGCGCGGCGCCGGCGTCGACGTCGGGCTCACCGAGCGCCCCGCCGGTGGTGGTCGTGAACGGGAAGCCGCCGCGCAGGGCCGCCGCGAGGATCAGCCGCGAGTCGCGCCCGCCGGTCACCGGCACGACGCTCGGGCGGCCCGGCCAGTCCGCCAGGGCGCGCAGGCCCGCGACGAGGGTGTCGGCCGCCGTGCCCGCGTCGAAGCCGCCGCCGAGCAGGGCCACGACGTCCTCGTCGCCGAGCAGGTCGGCTCGCTCCTCCTCGCCGCCGGCGCGCCGGCGCACCATCGTCCCGCGGGGCAGCCGGCGTACCGCGGCCCAGAGCGGGTCGCCGGACAGCGACCAGCCGCCGCCGAGCAGTCCCGCGAGCGCGAGCGGGTCGAGCTCGCGCGCGCCGGCGAGGGCGGCCAGCGCGGCCGGGGCGTTCGAGAACCAGCGCGCGCCGTGCACATCGGCCGTGAAGAGCGGGTAGGCGCCGAGCGCATCCGCGCCGACCTCGAGCTCGCGGGCGTCGTCGTCGTAGCGGGCGGCCGCCCAGCGGCCGTCGAGTGCGTCGCGCCAGGCGGTCGAGGGCTCGAGGTACAGGCTCGGGTCCAGCGGCCCCGCGCCGTCGGCCTCGCGCCCGCCCGCGTCCCAGCGGACCGGACGGCCCGCGAACAGCGCGAGCCGGCGCTCCTCGGCGTGCACGTACTCGACCCCGCCGAGTTGCGCCGGATCGTGCGCCGCCCATGCGAGCGCGGCGTGGCCATCCGGCGCGCGCCACCGCCGCAGCCCAGCCGGGTCGAGGAAGCCCTCGCGCGCGAGGACGCCCGCGAGCGCATCCGCGGCCGGCGCGGCGTCGAGCCCGCCGGAGGGCCGCGATCCCAGCACGAACTGGATCATGGGAGCGGGAGCGTGACAGGTCGCCGGTACCCTTCCGCCGGATGATCCAGCGCCAGGCGGCGATCGAGGTCGAGGATCTCGACAAGACGTTCCGCGTCCCCAAGCAACACATCCATACGATCAAGGAACGCGCGCTGCATCCGTTCCGGCGCACGGACGTCGACGTCTACGACGTCCTCCGCGGCGTGTCGTTCGACATCGGCGCGGGAGAATTCTTCGGCATCGTTGGCCGCAACGGCTCGGGCAAGAGCACGCTGCTGAAGTGCATGGCCGGGATCTACCGGGCCGACAGCGGAAAGATCCGGGTGGCCGGCCGGCTGGCCCCCTTCATCGAGCTCGGCGTCGGCTTCAACCCCGACCTGACGGCGCTCGACAACGTCGTGCTCAACGCCGTGATGATGGGCCTGAGCCCAAAGGAGGCCCGCGATCGCTTCGACGCGGTGATGGCGTTCGCGGAGCTCGAGGGCTTCCTCGACATGAAGCTGAAGAACTACTCCTCGGGGATGCAGGTGCGCCTGGCCTTCTCGGTGATGTTGCAGGTGGACGCCGACGTGCTGCTGATCGACGAGGTGCTGGCGGTCGGAGACGCCGCGTTCCAGCAGAAGTGCTTCGACGCCTTCTACCGGCTGCGAGATGAGGGACGCACGATCGTGCTCGTCACCCACCAGATGCCGATGGTCGAGCAGTTCTCGCACCGCGCGATGCTGCTCCACAACGGCGTGATCGACGCGATCGGCGACCCCGGCGACGTCGCGCGCCGCTACATGGACCTCAACCTCGCGCACATCGAGAGCGAGTCGGGCGGCTCGCGCGCGACGGTGGCGCGCCCCACCGCCGCGTGGATCTCCGACGCCGAAGGACAGCGCATCGACACCGTAGCCGCGGGCGAGCCGCTCGTGCTCAACCTGGACGTCGACGTGCGCGAGCGCGTCGAGTCGCCCGACCTCGCGATCTGGCTGCAGATGCGCGACGGGACCCGGCTGTTCTACACGAGCACCGCGCGCATGGGCCAGCGGCCCGACGCGTTCGAGGCCGGCGAGCGCGTCCACCTGCGCGTTCGCGCCGAGACCGCGCTGCGCGCCGGGCGCTACTTCATCGGCGCAGCGCTGAACCGGACCGGCGAGCACGCCGACGTGCTGTTCGCCGAACCCCACGTCGGCGACTTCACGATCGTCGGCGACGCCGACCTCGGTCTCCTCTCGGTCGAGCATGAGGTCGAGCTGGAGCGCGGCCTGGAGCGGGCCCCGCAATGAGCGCGCACGCCGGCGCCGTGGCCGGTACCGAGCCCCGCGACATCCGCGGCCCTTCGGCGCTGGGCGGCGACTGGCGGCGCTTCCTCAACCTCACGTGGCTGATCGCCGTGACCGAGTTCCGGCTCTCGTACTTCGGGTCCGTGCTCGGCTATCTGTGGTCGCTGATGCGGCCACTGCTGTTCTTCGGCGTGCTCTACCTCGTGTTCGCCGAGATCGCGAACTTCGGCGCGACGATCCCCTACTACCCGGTCCTCCTGCTGTTCAACATCGTGCTGATCAGCTTCTTCCAGGAGGCGACGGGCGACGCGGTCACGGCGGTCGTCAACCGGGAGAACCTCGTGCGCAAGATGCACTTCCCGCGCATGGTCATCCCGTTCGCCACGGTCGTCACCGCGTCCCTGAACCTCGGGGTGAACCTCATCGCGGTGTTCGCCTTCATCCTGATCTACGGCGTACCGGTCCAGGCGACCTGGCTGCTGCTCCCGGTCCTGCTCGCGCCGCTGCTGCTCTTCACCGCCGGCGTCTCGATGCTGCTGTCGTCCCTCTATGTCCGCTACCGCGACGTGCAGCCGATCTGGTCGGTGATGTCGTCGCTGCTCTTCTACGGCTCGCCGGTGCTCTACACGGTTCAGAGCATCGGCGACCCGCAGCTCGAGCACGTCTACATGTTCAATCCGCTGGCCTGCATCCTCACGCAGGCGCGGCAGTGGATCATCGACCCCACCGCGCCGAGCTGGATCGACGCCGCCGGCGGTTTTCCCCTCGCCCTGGTGGGGATCGGCGTCTTCATCGCCGTGTGCGTGCTCGGGTTCTGGGTGTTCGACCGCGAGGCGCCGCGGATCGCGGAGGCGCTCTAAACGAGCGCGCTCAGCGAGTGGGTGACGCTGCGCGGGTCCTTGGTGACCTGGCGCCAGGTGAAGCGGACCACCCGAAAGCCGGCGATTAGCAGCGCGGCATCGCGCCGGCGGTCGTCCTCGAGGGCCGTGGCGGTGAGGTGCGCGGCAGCGCCGTCCGTCTCCGCGATGAGAGCCTGCTCGCGCCAGAGAAAGTCGACCTCGTAACCCCGTGGTGAACGCGGTGCAGGCGGCCGCGCCGGACCCGCCGCTCAATCGCGCCCCCGCGCCAGCCCGGCGGGCGTGGAGCTGTCTCGTCGACACGACGCCGTGCTGGCACTCGGCCAGTGCCGCAACCCCGGGGTCACCGGGTAAGACGGAACATGCCTCACTGTGATGCCTTCTCGTCCCACCGAGAAATCGTCCCGCCGCGCCGCCCCCGGACCCCTCCTCGATGACTGCCTTTTCGCAGCGCCGCGCGAAGTCGCGCTCAGACGAAGGCCTCGCCGCGCTTGGTCATGGCGGCGTGGATGCGTTCGATCTGGTCCTCCCAGCGCACCGCGAGCACCTGCTCGCGGGCGGCGGCCGCCAGGCGCCCGCGCAGCTCCGCGTCCTCGACCAGCCGCCCGAGCGCCGCGGCGATCGCGCTCGGCAGCGCGTCGGCGACCAGGGCGGTCTCGCCGTCGCGCAACAGCCAGGCGGTGTGCGGGTTGCGACTGGCGACGGTCGCAACGCCGCAGGCGGCGAACTCCAGCGGCTGGTAGGAGGGATGCGGCGTGAGCTGGAGCGCGAGGCCGACGTGGCTCGCCCGGTACAGGTCCGCGACCGCGTCGAGGTCCTCGAGCGCGCCCCGGTTCTCGACCACGCCCGCGGCTCCGAACTGGCCGGGCCGCCAGTCCTCGCCGGCCGCCACGATCCGGACGCGGTCGCCGAAGCGGCGCTTGACGTCGGTCAGCGCGGCGAGCCCGAGCGCGAACGCGTTGCGCGCCGTCGACGGCCGGCCGTAGAAGACGATCTGCACGGGCGCGTCCGGCCGCGCGCCGGCCGGCGGGTGGTAGCGCTCGGCGTCCACCGCCGGCACGAAGTCGATCGCCGGGCTGCCGTAGCCACGGTAGACGTCGGCCAACCCGGGCGTGTTGACGATCCCCGGCAGGCCGAGCCGCGCCGCCTCCTCGAGCACCGCGGAGGCGGCGCCGGCGGGATAGAAGGCGGGCTCGTAGTCCTGTACGAAGAAGAACTTCGCCCGCGCGCCGCCGAAGCGCGCCACTGAGAAAGCGCTCTGCCAGGTCGTCGCCACCGCGGCGCCGCAGGGCGGGAGGTGGGAGCTCGCTCGGTCGCCGGGCCGAGCGGCCGTGACCGCGGCGTCGCGGAGCGCGGGAAAGGCGGCACCGAGCTTGGCTGGGATGTCGCGTGCGTCTTTCTCGGTGCGGTCGTACACGTGGAACCGGCTCTCCACACCGTGCTCGCGTTGAAGGTGGTCGGCGACGCGGAGGATCGTGCGCACGCCCCCGCCGTGGGGGTTATGGAACCAGGGGAGGAACCACTGGAGCGTGTGCAGCTCGAGCTCGACCGCCCCGGCGTAGGCCGCGAGCGTCTTCGCGTTCGCCGCCCGCTCGTCCTCGCGGAGATCGAGCTCGCCGTCCAGGATCAGCCGGTCCAGGCGGCTCAGCACGCCGTCCTCGTCGGCCACGTTGCGCGCGCGGCGCCGCGCGCGAAAGAAGGCGTAGCCCGCCTCGGTGGGGCCTCGGCGCAGGATTCCCGCGACGTAGACGAGCCGGCGCCGGCCGGGACGGCTCACGCGGCCCCCTCCACGTCGGGCGAGCGCAGCGCGCAGTCGGTCGCGGCCAGGGTCAGCGCCGGGCTGTAGAAGGGGTCGCCGGCGGTGCGGAAGGCCCCGTAGCGCTCGCGCGAGCGCGCGAAGTCGCCCTCCGGGATGTCCTCCGGGTCGCGCGAAGCCGACTCGTCGTGCACGACGCGGGCGTGCGTCACGCACAGCGACCGCCGGCCGGACGCCGTCAGGCGCAGCCCCAGGTCCACGTCCTGGCCGGCGACGGTGAAGCCCTCGTCGAACCCGCCGACCGCCGCGAACTTCGCCCGTTCGATCACCAGGCACGCGGCCGTGACGGCGAGCCAATTGCGCGTGCCGTCGGCGGCCGTGCCGAACGGCGTCGGATGATCGGGCCGCAGGCCCGCGAACGGGTGGCCGGCGTAGCCGTGCAGGCCGAGCGCGGCGCCGGCGTGCTGGACGCGCCCGTCGGGGCGCACGAGCAGCGGCGCGACCGCGCCGACCTCGGGCCGCAGCGCGTGCTCGAGCAGCACCTCGAGCCACTCAGGCTCGATCACCTCGGTGTCGTTGTTGAGGAACACGAGCGCGTCGGCGTCCGACCCGGACGCGGCGGCGTTGTTGAGCGCCCCGAAGTCGAAGGCGCGCGGGTCGCTCGTCGCGGCAACCCGCTCGTCGCTCGCGAGCTCCTCCACGAGCCGCGCGGTCGCCGGGCTCTCGCTCCCGTTGTCCACGAGCCGGACCCGCAGGCGCTCCCAGTCGGTGACGTCGAGCAGGGAGCCCACGGACCTGCGGAGCAGATCGGGACGGTCGCGGAAGCACACGATCACCTCGACGGTCGGCTCGCCGCGCAGTGCCGGCCGGGCGGGAACCGGCGCCGCCAGGGCCGGGGGGCGCGCCGCGTGACGCAGGACCAGCGGCACGTGAGCCTGCCCGGCGCCGTCGCCCCCGGCAAGCGCGCCGGCCAGCGCGCGGCGGTCGCCCCCGGCATCCGCGGCGAGCGCGGCCTCCCGGGCCACGACGAACGCGCTCCCCGCGACGTCGCGCTCGGCCAGCGCGTCGGGCGAGGGGCCGGGGCGGATCACCGGGTCGCGGCGCTCGCCATCGCCGTCGAGCCGATCCTCGTCGCACGTGATCAGGACCGCGTCCGGCGCCAGCGTGGCCGCCTGTCCGAGACGCTCGAGTGCACGCGGCGCGAGCCTGTCGCCGGCGGCCACGAGGAGCACCCGCTCGATGCGCAGTTCGTGCAACACGTCCGCCGGCGAGCCCTCCGCGACCGCGGCCGGCGCGACCGTCTGGCGCTCGAGCGCCGCGCGCGTGATCGTCACATCCCCGGCTTCCGACGGCTCGACGCAGACCGCGATCGGCTCGGCCAGCAGTCCGGCGTCGCCGACGACCGGCGGCGCGGCGAACCGGTGGACGCGCGGGCGCGCGGCCAGGTCCGGCTCCACCCCCTCGATGAACGCCGAGTAGCGGTCGCGGTCGCGCGCGGCGCGGCGGCGGGCGGCCAGACGGTCGAGCAGCGCGGGCACGGGCCGGGCGACTCCTACGCGGTCCGCAGCTCGACACACGCCACGGCGCGCGCCGCGACGGCGCGATCCTCCCCCACCGGCTGCGTGAAGGGATCGCGGTAGCGCGCCTGCGCCGCGGCCGCCGCGTCGGCGACCTGCCAGCCGCCGGCGTCGTAGGCGTAGTAGGAGATGCGGGCGTCGGCCGGGCCGAACGCGTGCAGTGCGCGTTCGAGCTCCGGCGGCGAGAACACGCGCAGCCAGCCGAAGTCCTCCGACGCGCCGCAGGGCACCGTCAGCAGCAGGCTGCCGCTCGGCGCCAGCACGCGCCGCAGCTCGTCGAGCGCGTGAGCGAGCTCCGCATCGGGATCCTCCGCTCGCTCGGTCACCGCGCCGAAGTGCGTCGTGTCCATGCCGACGTGCTCGAGCGTGGACAGCGACACGACGTGCTCGTAGGAGCCGTCGCGCAGCGGCAGGTCGCGCAGGTCGGCGTACATGTAGGAGACGCCGAGGTAGGGATGCGCCTCGGCCTCGGGCGCGAGCGTCACCACGGCCACATCGTCCACCCGCGGCAGCAGGCGAGCGAGCACGTGGGGATGGTTGAGCGTGGACCCCGCGTCGAGCACCCGCCCCGAGAGATCGCGCGTGAACAGCCAGGGCAGCTCGACCACGCGCTCGTCGAAGCCGATGCCGTACCCCGCGTCGAGCCGCTCGCCGCGACGGAAGCGCGCGAGCACCCGCGGGTCGTCGAGCACGCGGGCGACGAAGTCGCGATGGGCGTCGTTGTAGGCGTGGCTCCAGGGTTCCTCCGGCGCGACCGGGAGCCCGTCGTGCGCCCGCTCGATCGTCTCCGGCCGCGCGCCGCCGAGGCCGAACGACGCCATGAACCGCGAGCCCTGGTCGAGCTGGGCGCCGAACAGGTCGAGCTGCCCGCGGAGCACGTCGACCTGGCCGGCGAGGTCGTCGAGCCGCGCATGCGCGGACACGCCGTAGCGCAGCAGGTCCTCGTCCACCATCTTCTGATGTGCGGTGAATGGCTTGATCAAACGCAACAGCGTCCGGCGGGCGAAGCGCTGCGAGCGTCCGAAGCGCGGCTCGCGCGGCGGCACGGGGCCGGAGCGCACACGCCGGGCGATCTGCGCGGCGTAGCCCTCGGCGCGGGCCGCGCCGCGCGGCGAGAGCCCGCCGCCGAGCCGCGGCAGGTGCGCGAGGCGCTCGGCCATCGCCCGCCGGCGGCCTCCGGGGAGTAGCGCGTCGCGCACGTCGGCCTGCCCGCGCTCGCCGCGCCCCCGCGCCGCCTCGGGGTCGGCGAACGCCTCGCGCATCAGCGCGGCCGCGTGGTCGAGGTCGGGCTCGGCCCACTCGCCCGCCGGCGGATAGGGGTCGGCGCCCTCGCCGATCGGCACCAGCTCGTGGTCCACGAGCCACGAGTTCTGCGCGCGTCATGAAGTCGAGGTTGCCCGAGTAGCCGGTGGCGATCACCGGCTTGCCGAGCCACATCGCCTCGGCCAGCGGGAAGCCGAACCCCTCGGCGCGGTGCAGCGAGACGTACACGTCGCACGCGTCGATCATCGCGTCCTTGTCCGCGCGGGAGACGTAGCGGTCGATCAGGTGCACGTCGGGATGCTCGCCGGCCACCTCGACCAGCGCCGGTGGTGCTCCGGGTGCTGCTCGCCGTTGATGGCCTTGATCGCCAGGGAGGCGCCCTCGCCCGGCTCGAACGCGCGCCGTGAAGGCGTCGATCAGCCCGAGCGGGTTCTTGCGCGCGAACACGCTGTTGTGGTCGAAGGAGAACAGGAACAGGAAGTCCTCCGGGCAGGCCCGAGCTCGGCGCGCGAGCGCGGCGCGAACGGCGGCACGGTCACCGGCACCGTCGACGTGCACGACCGGCACCGGCGCGACCGCCGCCAGCGCGTCGACGACGTGCCGCGAGCCGGCCCACACCTCGTCGACGTGGTCGAACGACGCCGAGCCAGCGCTCGGGGAAGGCGGACACCTCCCACCACCACAGGCCGATCGTGTAGCGGCCCTCGAAGAACGCCGGGCCGACGTCGTCGGCGAACACGGGCAGCATGTCGGCGTTGACGCAGACGAGGTTCACGGGGAAGCGCGGCTCGCCGTCGGGCACGGCCAGCTCGGGGTCCACGCGATTGCCCGCATCGCCCTGCTCGCGCGACCCGCGACCGGCGCGACCTCGAGGCCGGCCGCGCCCAGCGCGCCGATCACCTGGCGCGCCGCCTCGCCCACGCCGAGCACCGAGGAGAAGTAGCCGGCGACGTTGACCCCCGCCAGCGCGCGGGGCCGCGCCGTTGGTGACCGCCGCGCCGGCCTCGATCCGGGAACAGGAACTGTCGGGTTGGGCACCTCGTGGCGGCCGAAGGCGTCGGCCCAGCCGGCCAGCTCGAGCGCGCGGCCGCCCGTCCAATGACGGGAAGGCGTCGCGCAGCTCGGCCCGCGCCTCGCGCACCGCGGCCAGGTAGCGCGTGACGCCGTGTCGCCCGCCGTCGCCGCCGGCCCGCGCAGGTAGGCCTCGAACTCGGCCGTCGCCCTCCTCGGTGAAGACCGAACGCGGCAGCGCCCCTCCTCCTGGACCGCCTCCCGGTAGACCGCGCGCATGTGCTCGTCGATCCGCGTGCCGTCGGGCAGCGACGTCGTACGTGTAGGCCCACGCGCGCGCCTCGTCGTGCCCGGCGGCGCGCAAGCGCTGCGCGTAACCGCGGCACAGCTCCGGCCAGCACGGGGTCGTCGGCCACGCGCACGCGGGTCTGGTGCTTGGACAGCACGTCCGGCGTGGCCGGGTCGAAGCCGCTGTAGTGCATGAAGCGCAGCGGCCGGCCGCCGGCGGTGTACGAGCCGTCGCCGGCGCGCCCAGCGCGCGGCCGGGCAGGTTCCAGTAGGCGACGTTGTAGCCCGGGTCGCGCAGGACCTCGAGCGAGGGCACGAGGCCGGGGGCGAAGTCCATCCAGCGCTGGTCGACGAAGTAGCCGCGCTCGGGGTCGACGCGGCAGTCGGTCTCCAGCCGCTCCGCCCACCAGTCGAGCAGGAAATCGGTGTCCTCGTCCGGCGGCCAGCCCGACGAAGCCGAGGTTGAAGGAGCCCGCGATCAGGATGTCGGACTCGCTCGGCTTGGCGCCGTCGCGCGGCATCGGCGAGGTCAGATGGGGATTGAGGACCAGGTGGTGCTCGCGCAGCAGCGCGTCCACCTCCTCGAGCGAGTCGCGCACCTCGATGTCCGGGTCGAGGTAGGTGATCCGCTCGACCCCGCGCTCGTTGAGCAGGTGGCGCAACAGCCACGGCTTGACCGCGGTGGACAGCTCGAGCACGGAGTACAGGGCCGCCATCTGCTCGAAGCGCTCGATCCGGAGGTCGGCGGGCGTGACGACCTCGAACGGCTCGGCGGCCGGGTCGATGCGCCCATCGAGCGCGTCGATCACGAGCACCCAGCACGTCCCGTCGGGGTGATGCGCGCGGAAGGTCTCGGCGAGCACGCGCGCGTAGGCGACGTAGTTGCAGGCGATGATGGTGCAGACGTGCACGGGCGTCAGGCTAGCGCCGGGCGGGCGCGGTCATCGCATGGCGGCTTGCCCCGCCGACCAGCGACCGGAGGCGGACGAACAGTGCCCAGCCGCCCAGCGCGGCGGCCGCCGCCAGCGGGCCGAAGGTCGGCGCCGCGAAACGGGGGTCGTAGCTGATCCCGGCGACGGCGGCGGTGATCGACAGCAGCGCGGTGAGGGTGAACAGCGCCGCGGCGGCGCGCTCGGACCGTGCGAAGAGCAGGAAGGGCGCGGCGACGGCAAGCAGGAGAAGGAGGATCATCGGGACGCCCGAGATCCGCGTCTCGCGCTCGTACTCGGTCAACGCGTCGATCGCGCCCTGATGGCGGACGTAGCCGTTCGTGTGCGGGAACGCCAGCGTGACCGCCGGCTGGACGGTCCGCTCCTCGGCGCGGTCCATCAGCGTGAGGCGCAGGGCCTCGGGCGTCAGCCCCCCGCCGCTGAAGCTCGGGAAGACGTAGCTCTCCAGGCGCGTGAGGATGGCGGAGGCGTAGTCGAAGGGCTGGTGCACGATCACCGCCCGGTTGAACCGAGCGATCCGGTCGTTGTCGGCCTGCGAGGCGGTCTGAGGGGAGCCGAACGCCCGTATGGCGGGGGAGTAGCTCCCGCCGAACACGAAGAAGTTGGGCGGCTTGCGCTTGCTGACGGGATCGGTCAGGCACAGGAGCGCGGTGCCCTTCGGCGGAGTGAACTTCGAGCAGTCGGCGAACGTGGCGATGCTGCCGTACAGCGGCCACGCCCCGGCACGGTTCAGGCCGGTGTACCCGGTGGAATCGTGCTGGGCGACGACGTAGGCGCCGAGCACCACTGCGCATGCCAGCGCGGCCAGACCGGCATGGCGTCGCGCGGCGCCGCCACGATCCCGGCGGAGCGACGAGCAGCAAGACGACGAGCAGGACGACCGTCGAGATCGCCACGGTGCGCACGGCGACGTCGGCGGCGGCGATCGCCCCGGCGAGCAGCGGCCACGCCACGTTCCCCGACGACATCGCGCGGACCGCGGCGTACAGCACGCAGGCCTGGAGGAACGTGAACAGCGCCTCGGTGACGACCGCGTGCTCGAGGAACAGCTCGGTGCCGCCGAAGAACACGACCGCCGCCGGCACGAGTCCCAGCCACGGCGGGCCGCCCACCCGGCGCACCGCGCGCCACAGCAGCACGCCGGTCGCGAGCCCCAAGGCGTGCTGGAGCGCGATCACCGCCGTCAGCCGGTCGGTCACGTCGGACGCCAGGCGCAGGAACAACGGATAGCCGGCCGGCCGCTGCGCGTCGCGGAACAGGTCCTGCGCCGCCGAGAGCAGATACGAGTAGGAGTCGCCGTAACCCCAGCAGCGTCGGCCGGTAGGCGGCGAGGAACCACACGCGCAGGCCGACCGCGGCGGCGAGCAGGACCAGCAGCGCGACGAGGGTCCAGCGCTCGGCGGGGTCGTCGAGCCGCTGGCGCCGGCGAGCGGCGTCCGACACCGCGCGCGATCGGGAGGCGAACGTCACCGGGCCCCCTCAGCGAACGATCTCGACCCAGTCCAGGCGCCGGCCGCACAGCGTGCGGTAGTCGCGCGGCGCGGTGGTGCGCACGGCACGATCGTCGGCGGAGGGCTGCAGGAACACCGGGCCGAGCTGGCGCTGGGTACCGCCGTCGCCGGGCGCGAGGTTGTCGCCCGGGCGCACCAGCCGTACCGGCAGGCTCCCGGCCCGCAGCGTCACCTCGCCGGCGCGGACGAACTGCGCGGGCGGCCCGAGCTGGCGCGGCCCGGCCTCGCCGACCCGCCGCCCGTCGATCCAGATCGGGTAGGCCCGGTCGAACGACCCCTCCGCCCACACCGTGTAGCGGCCGGCGCGCGGCACGGTCACACGCCCGGTCGCGGCGCCGCCCGGGCCGCGCGGATAGAGCGAGTAGGGATCGCCGAACACCAGGCCCCAGTCCGGCGGACGCTTGCCCCGGCCAGGGACGAACACGGGAAGCGCCTCGCGCTCCACGTAGGCCAGGCGGGCGCCGCTGCGCTGCGCTCGCTGGGCCGCGCCGGCGAGGACGCTGCAGCTCGCCGCGCCGCCGGCCTGGATCGTCGGGTAGCGGTAGCCGGCGGCCGTCTCACCGAACGGAATGTGCTCCAGCACGTCGGGGGCGCCGCCGCGCTGCCAGACCTCGTAGTAGGCGCCGCGCCGGGCCAGCCGGTAGTTGGCCGGCGGCCGCGAGGTCAGCGGCGAGCGCCCGAGGACGATGAGCGGGAACGACTCCACGTAGCGCAGCGAGAAGTCGTTGACGTCGAAGGGGTACTTCCCGAGCGCCAGCGACCGCTGCGCCACGCCCGGACGCAGCTCGATCGGGGGGCCCGGACCCGGGCATCTGCCCGGCGGCGCGGCGCAGGAAGTGGAACACGAGACTGTCGACCTGGTTGTAGAGCGTCGGCCCGCGCCCGGCGTAGCGGGCGTCGATCGAGGCGAGCTCCGCGAGGCGATCCCGCGGCGCGAGGTTGGCGTCGTGATACGCGAGTCCGTTCGTCCACAGGATGCCGCCGGTGATCACCGCCGCCAGCAGCCACCCCTCCAGGCGCCGGCCCGCGTCCCACAGCGCGGCCGCGCCGAGCATCGCGGCCAGGGCGATACCGGACGTCGAGACCATCATCGCCTTGGCGGTCACATAGGGCGAGCCCTGCCTGTGAGCGTAGAACGCCGCCACCACCGCGGTGGCGACGAAGAGCAGTGGCGCCAGCGCCCGGCGCCGCACCATCCACACGACGCCGAGGCCGCCCGAGGCCAGCGCCACGCCGAGCAGCGCGAAGGTCACCTGCTGGTGCGAGTAGGGCGGGAAGCGGAAGTCGCCGCTCGGCCAGATGCCCACGATCTGCCACCACTGGAGCGGAGCGACGAGGTTGCCGAGGTCGGCCGACGCGGAGGCGAGGGCGCCCGCGACCTGCGAGAAGGTGCTCGCGCCCTTGACGGCCGGGTAGGCGAGCACCGCGGCGGCGCCCCCCAACACCGCCAGCGGCGCCAGCCAGGCGCGCACGCCGTCGCGACGGCGCAGCCAGATCAGCCCCAGGCCGAAGGCGGCGAGGGGTGGCGCCAGCCACGGGGCGATCGCCAGGTTGAGCACGTCCAGCGCGGCAGCCGCGGCCACGGCGAGCGGCACGATTCGGCGAATGCCAGGCCGCTCGCGCAGCGTGGCGAAGGCCAGGGCGACCACCACGGCGAGGATCCAGACGGTCCCGACCTCCTTGATGCTCCCCTGGGCGTAGAAGGCGTAGACAAGGGCGGCCTGCCCGGCGGCGAAGGCGCACGTGGCCCGAAGGGCCGGCGAGCGAACGACCGGTCCCACGAGCTCGTAGAGCGCGGCGACGCCGAGCGCCAGCAGCGCGGCGAGGTAGGGCTGGTAGACCCAGGCCACGTCCTGGCCGACGAGCGGGCGCAGGACGCCCAGGCCGGCGTGAGCACCGAGCGGGTAGTTCGCGGCGAGATACCCGCCGACGATGTAGGACCCCGAGCTGGCCGGCACGCCCGCCAGCGATCGAGCGTGGTCGAAGAGCTGGTCGATCAGCGCGAGGTGGACGGCCGTGTCGTTGTCGACGAAGTACCCGAGGAACGTTGCCTTGCCGGAGAGGACGACCGGAGCTGCCAGCGCGAGGAAGGCGCCGAGCGCTGCAGCGGCCGTCCACCCGTCCGGCCGGAGCGCCCGCGCGCGGGGGAGCGACAGCGCGAGTCCCGCCACGGCCAGCACCACCACGACGGGCGTTGCGAGCCACACGGTGGACCGGTTGTCGGTCGCCAGCTCCGCCACGACGATCACCAGGCCGAGCCCGACCGACGGGAGCAGCGCGCCCGGCAGCCGCCAGCCGGCGATCCTCTCGACCAGCAGACCGCAGCCGACGCTCACGGCCAGCAGGACGAGCGGGAACACCAGCCACGCGATGGCCATCTAGTGGCCCCTCCAGCAAGTCCGCACCCGGTTGGACGGCTTCGGATGACCGCTCCGCGGCGTCCTCGGTCGGGGCAATGGCGCTGCCATTGCACCCTCCCTGCGTCCTTGAGTACCGGTCCCCGAAGCGCGTCCAACCGCGCACGGACTCACCGGAGGAACCACCTGGAGGACGCCCGGGCTCGCGCGCGGGGGTTAGCGGCGGCGGCGCAGGCCGAGGATGGAGAGCAGGAAGGACGAGAAGAAGATCTGGATGCCGACGATCATCAGCGTCGCCGCGAGGACCGCGAGGCGCTCCTCGGAGAGCGCGCCGAAGCCGCGGTCGATCCATGACCGACGATCACCGCCGCGACACGATCCCCGGCCAGCGATCGAACGCGCCGCCGAGCGCGAGGCCGTGCTCGAGCCGGAAGCGCGCGCGCATGCGGTCGAACCACGGGTCCCGCTCGCCCATGAAGTACGTGCCGTAGGCGTGGGCGCAGAGGCCGAGCGCGAGCGACCTGCGTCGCCGACGATCATCAGCAGCGCGCCGGCGATCATCGCGTGCAGGTCCCACTCGCGGCCGAGCAGGCTCGACGCTGCGCGAGCACCGTCAGCGACGACGAGCGCGCCGAGCGCGGCCATCACCGCGCCCGGGATCACGAACAGGTGGGTCGGGCTGTGCACGAGCAGGAAGCGCAGGTGGCGCCAGCCGTCGCGGAAGCTCGACGAGCTTGGACTCGCCGCCGCGCGGGTGGTACTCGATCGGGAACTGGCGGATGTCGAGGTTCTCCTTCGCCGCCCGGATCACCATCTCGGAGGCGAACTCCATCCCGGTCGTGCGCAGGTCGAGCGCGCGGGAGCACGTCGCGGCGCAGCGCGCGCATGCCGCAGTGGGCGTCGTTGACGCCGGTGCGGAAGAAGAGGTTGAGCACGCCGGTCAGGACCGGGTTGCCGACGTAGCGGTGCAGCCACGGCATCGCGCCCGGCTGGATGTTGTCCATCCGGTCGCCGATCACGAGGTCGGCGCCGTCCTCGCAGCTCGCGCGACGAAGCGCGGGATCGTCGTTGAAGTCGTAGGTGAGGTCGGCGTCGGCCATCACGATGTACTCGCCGCTGCGCGGCGGCGAAGCCGGCGAGGTAGGCGCTGCCGTAGCCGCGCCGCGGCTCGTGCACGACGCGGGCGCCGGCCGCGCGCGGCGAGCTCGGCGCTGTCGTCCTCGGAGCCGTTGTCGGCGACGATCACCTCGCCGTCGAGGCCAGCCGTCTCGAGTGCCTCGCGGGCGGCGGCGACGCACTGCTCGATGTTCTCGGCCTCGTTGAGGCACGGGATCACGACCGACACGCGGACGCCGTCGGGTGCGGGCGCCCGGAGGCCGGGCGAGGCAGGTGTCTGCTGGAGCGTGCTCATGGCAGCAGCCGCGGGGGGTTCCCTGCCACATTCCAACGCACGCCGGCGATGGAAGTCGCGGCCAAGAGCCGCGCGGCCGCGCGTGGCGCGCCGATGGTAGCGAACGCGTGTGCGAACCTGCGGCGGCCCGATGCGGATCTGCCTCGTCTACGACTGCCTGTTCCCGTACACCGTCGGAGGGGCGGAGCGCTGGTATCGCAACCTCGCCGCCGAGCTCGTCGCGGCTGGTCACGAGGTGACCTATCTGACCCGCCGGCAGTGGCCGCCGGACGAGCCGCCCGAGCTACCCGGCGTGCGGGTCGTCGGCGTGTCGCCCGGCGGCCCGCTCTACACCGAGGACGGCCGCCGCAGCATCGGGCCACCGCTGCGGTTCGGGCTCGGCGTGTTCGCGCACCTCACGCGCCACCGGCGCGACTACGACGTGGTGCACTCGTGCGCGTTCCCGTTCTTCTCGCTGCTCGGGC
Organism: uncultured Actinomycetes bacterium; assembly: GCA_963725645.1. Lineage (GTDB taxonomy): Bacteria > Actinomycetota > Thermoleophilia > Solirubrobacterales > Solirubrobacteraceae > JALYZC01. The sequence continues at coordinate 521 of CAVRZD010000006.1, read as the reverse complement.
GCGCGCGCGGCGCTCGCCGGCCGGCCGACGCTCGTCGGCATCGACTGGTTCGAGATCTGGAGCGCGGCGTACTGGCGCTCCTACCTCGGATCGGCCGGCGGGCGCGTCGGGCACGCCGTGCAGCGCGCCTGCGTCCGGCTCACGCCGCTGGCCTTCGCGTTCTCCGACCTGCACGCGGAGCGCCTGCGCGCCGAGGGGCTGCGCTCCGAGCCCGTGCGACTCGCGGGCCTGTACGCCGGTCCGACCGACGGGCACGCCCGCCTCGACCCGCCGGCCCCGCCGCTCGCCGTCTTCGCCGGACGCCACATCCGCGAGAAGCGGCCGGAGCTGGTCCCGGCGGCCGTGGCCGAGGCGCGCCGAACGCTCCCCGAGCTGCAGGGCCTGATCCTCGGCGACGGGCCCGAGCGCCCGGCGGTGCTCGCCGAGATCGCGCGCCTCGGCCTCGAGGACGTCGTCGACGCGCCGGGGTTCGTCGATGCCGACGAGGTCGAGGCGGCGTTCGCCCGCGCGACCTGCCTGCT